>CAVUJB010000005.1:0-10056 GCA_963741735.1 uncultured Alphaproteobacteria bacterium | reverse complement strand
CCATCAGTTTCTGCTGCCGCATCCATAAGAGCCTGCGCACGTCACAGGCCCAAGCCGCTGGCGTGGCGGATGATTCTTGAGCATAAGACATTGCGAACATGATCGACGCGGCGAACCGCCTAAGAAGCGTGGATCATACAAGTAGCGCGCGGACTGGGTGTGATTTGAATGTTTCCGACGACACAAGGTATGGACACATGGTCGTCACCAGCACTCCGATGCGTTTAGTCGTTATCGGCAACAGTGGATCGGGCAAGACCGTTTTCGCCAGACTCGCGGGCGCGGCTCTAAACCTTCCGACCCACGACCTCGATGTACTGTATCGGCACTTGGATGGCCGAATGCGAGAGGAGAGCGAGGCGAGGCTCTCGTAGCTGAAGTCGCGGCGGGTAGCGGGTGGGTGATCGAGGGCGTGTTCGGTTCACTGATTGAGGTCGCCTTGCCGCGGGCGACGGTGCTGGCGTGGCTCGACCTCTCTTGGGACGAGTGCCGAGCAGGGCTGCTTCAGCGTGGGCCGCACTACGGCATGGACCCGAGCGATAGCGACGCGATGAAGGCTTGGAAGGCGCGCATACAGATCGTCTCGCGGGGCACGCTCAACTCTACGACAGGTTCGGCGGCCACAAAGTGCATCTCCGAACCCGGCGCGAGGTGGCGGCCTTCTCTGTGGACAGCCTAGATCCGGCTGCTCAAGGCGGACAACCAAACTCAAACTGAGACACCACCGGCCTTGCCAATGGAACAAATCATGAACTAAGATGCCCACAGACACCAAGGCGCGGCCCGATGGTTCTTGAGGCCGTCGGGGCTTAGGTTCGGCGCCATCAAGGACGGAGACGGGCATGGCGGGTAGCGTCAACAAGGTCATTCTGATCGGCAATCTGGGTAAGGACCCCGAAGTGCGGCGCATGACGAGTGGCGATCCCGTCGTCAATCTGTCGATCGCGACGAGCGAGTCGTGGCGCGACAAGGCGAGCGGCGAACGCAAGGAAAAGACCGAGTGGCACAGGGTCGTGATCTTCAACAAGAATCTCGCCGACGTCGCCGAGAAATATCTGCGCAAGGGCTCGAAGGTCTATCTGGAAGGCGCGTTGCAGACGCGCAAATGGACGGACAAGGACGGACAGGACAAATATTCGACCGAGATCGTCCTGCAGAATTTCCGCGGCGAACTCGTCATGCTCGATACGCGCGGTGAAGGCGGCGGCGGACGCGAGCGCGTCGGCGCCAGCGAAGCGCCGGCGAGCTTCCAGCGCGAAGAGATGGACGACGAGATTCCGTTCTAAACCGTCCATGCGTCTCGCAATTGCTGTCCTGTTGACGCTCGCGCTGGCGGGCTGCGCGACGTCGTCGGGCGAGCGGGCGACCGGTTTTCTCAACGACGAGATCTCGCGCGCCTACATTCCGCTCGAGGGTGTGACCTATCTGCTGATCGAGGAGCGCGGCGCAGCTTTCGTCATTGCGCCTGGAATCGCGGTCACCAACGCGCACAACGCCGCCATCATCGGCAAGTCGGCCGTTATTGGGACCTCGCGAAACTACGATCTGCTGTTCTTTCGCGTCGGCAAGAGCCTGGCGCCGCCGACGGCTTCGCCGTCGGTCGGCGAAAGGATCATCGCCTACGGTCAGGGCGCCTCCGGCGAGGTACGTGAGGCCCGCGGCGTTATCCGTCTGCTCAACGCGCCGGTCGAGGCGCGCTGCGAAACCTGTTCGGTGCAGGGGGCATTTACCTTCGATGCCAATGCCGGTCCGGGATTCAGCGGCGGTCCCGTCGTCGACGCGGACACCGGCCGCCTCGTCGGCATCACCTTCGGTTATCTCGATCCCAACGGCCGTCGTCTGATGTATGCCTATCCGATGACGCGGGTACGTAATGAGCTGGCGACTGTTATCGCACGAATTGCCGGCCGACGTTCATCTGAATCCAGCCTGTTTGCATAAGGGCAGGATTGTTAAGCCCCAGACCGCCGTGAACTCCGGCCAAGCAGCACACCCAGAGGTGAACAGTTCCTGCGGCCGCAATCTGTCGCCGGCAAAAGGAACGACGTCAGTCCGTATGAGCGATATGTTCTCAAAAATCGCTGTCAGCCGCAAGCGGACTGCCGGGTATGTCCCGACAGTCCGCTTGTGCATCGCGCTCGCGTCGAGCTCGACCGGATTGCCGTCCGGGGAGCCTATTCGTCCGCGTCTTCGTCCTCGTCGGAGTCGTCGATGTATCGGCCGCGTGCGCCGGCCAAGCCGCTCTCGGAGGCCCAGACGCCCGAATTCGACGACCGCCTCGACTACATCACTATACAGCGAGGTCTTGTCAGCCGCGGCCAATACAGCAAAGAGTTCTCCCGAATACATCATGACGCGATATTTCATCATATAAGTAATGATTCAAGGGGATCACGGACATAGTTTCCGATGGTGACCAATCCATTGTTGTGCCAGTTTTTGATATTTCTCATTTAGTTCGTCTTTCTTTAGTTATATGTTCAGTCATTATTCTCTTTCTCTGAAGTTATATTGTTTAGAGCGAACAGTGGATCTTGCTCCAGCGGGTGCTTGGGCTCGAGAAGTGCTGCGACTTAATATTTCGCCGGCGTCGACGATGAGGAGCGAACCATGCTCTGCCTCATCGTGCGTTTCCAGCGCTCGAATTGACGCCTGGTCGCTTCTCGGCTCGCCGATTGGCCCAATGGCCACGCACGGGCGTCCAATCGCGTTTTGCGTTGTCGAAACCGCTGGTGACCAGATTTCCAGAATGTGCCGGGTGGCTGGATCGGACGCAGCCCGTCCCGCGGCGGCAGCGGCTTCGGCGGCCGGAAGAGGTAGCGCGGCATTGTCGACAGGAGCCGCCGCACCGTATTTCGGGTATTTGGAGGAGTTTGTCATTCTGAAATTTTCTTTCGTTAACAAGGTGAAGTGCATCACGGCGGCACTGTTCGCCGGTGGCGTGGCCGAGTTGAGCTACACCGCCGCACATAAAGTCTGAAATTATGGGCAAAACTGCCTACTGCTCCGGCGGCAGTTTGCCCGTACATGTCCAAAATGGGTTCGCAGCCGAGGATAGGATGGTCGAATTCGCCGAGGCGCGGATTGCGGGGAGCGTGTCGAACGATCCCGAACTCGTCTAAGGCGGCGATCAGGGGCATTCTCGATTTAGGCGGCTTTTCCGGCGGCGTCGCCGACGCCGATTTCATCTCGTTCGGGCAGCCACTTTTCTTGACGGCGACCCGTTTTGAAGTGTAGGCACTGTCATGTTCCATCTTTTGGAGCGAAGCGCGGTCAAGCGGTAGACCGCCCAAATATTCTCGAAATAATTCAACGCACTAAATAGGGCGCCGCTTCGCAGCGCCAAGGAGTAATTTTGAAAAAACAGAGACACAGCGGTATAGGAGGCCGCATTGAACCCGGCCAGATCGGGTTATTGAGGCAGTCCGTGGCAAAATGCGTCTGGATCGGCTCGTATTTCCGCCCTGGCAACGCAAAGGGTCGAAACCGCGTCCGCGGTCATTGGCGGCGTGGCGGCAGAGCTTGAGTCCCCGAGCGCGCTTCATGCTTTAGTCCTTTACTGTGACATGGAGCAGTGCCGTCGCGATCTCTGGGAGCATGAGGACAGGTTCTTTGCGGCTGCCGGGCACGCTCTAAGTCCGGACGTTGAACGCGGTCGCGAGACGGAACGCGCCTTGGCGATACTGACCCTTCGCGAAGTCGTTCGGCCATATGACGATGAGCTCCTGGCCGTCGCAGGCTTGCGGCGTGGCAACTAGTTGAACAGAACGCCCCCAGCGCCGCAGCCGGCTTAGGATTGGTGGCCCATTCGGGCCAGGTTGTCACCCTGATGCGATTGGTCGGGCGGTGTCGACACCGAGCCTGGTCGGGACAGAAGGCGAAGCGAAGATTGGAGACGTCGAGCGTTCGGCTTTTGCCTCCTCCAGGATCGACCAGCATAACTCACCGCGTGCCGGCCAACAGCGACGAGGAACCCGTGCTGCACTCCCTGTCCTGGAGGGCAACTTCTATCGGACTCGCAGTATCGTCGAACGAATGAGGTTGCTTGCCAGCACAATGACGGTGCTTGCTGGCGCGCAACCTCTGAGCATTGCGCGCAGAAGGAAGATGGCGTCGCTTCTTCGTAAAACGCATTTGCACGGCTCCAGCCTGACGATGCGCGACCCAGGCCGTCGCCAACTTCTTAGCCGCGGCTGGTTGTGGCTTGCGCTTAGCCTGCAACCGGCCGATCCCTGGCTATCAACCGCTTGAATATGCGGGCTCTTGTCCTTGTCAGAACGCGAGGTTTTTCTAGCCGAATCGGCCTGCGAAATGCTACTTAGCGCGCTCGGATTTGGCCCGCTTTTGGCCCTGACCAAGGAACCGGTTTTTGAGTGATTCTCCCCCCGCCGGCGGCTCTGCGCCGGGCGGCATCAGCATCAGCCCGATCGCCATCGAAGACGAGCTGAAAAGCTCCTATCTCGACTATGCGATGAGCGTCATCGTGCAGCGCGCGCTGCCCGACGTGCGCGACGGGCTCAAGCCCGTGCACCGCCGAATCCTCTATTCGATGCACGAAGAGGGCCGCGACTGGAACAAGCCTTATCGCAAGTCGGCGCTGATCGTCGGCGATGTCATGGGCAAATATCACCCACATGGCGACCAGTCGATCTACGACGCCCTGGTGCGCATGGCGCAAGACTTCTCCATGCGCGTGCCGTTGATCGACGGGCAGGGCAATTTCGGCTCGGTCGACGGCGATCCCCCGGCGCAAATGCGCTACACCGAAGTGCGCCGCGCCAAGATCGCGCATTTGCTCACCGAAGACATCGACCAGGATACGGTCGAGTGGAAGGACAATTACGATTCGTCGGCTCAGGAGCCGACCGTCCTGCCGGCACGGTTCCCCAATATCCTCATAAACGGTGCCGGCGGCATCGCTGTCGGCATGGCGACCAATATTCCGCCGCACAATCTGGGCGAAGTGATCACCGCCTGCCTCGCCTATATCGAAGATCCGTCGATCGCGCTCGATGCGCTGACCGAGATCGTACCGGGTCCGGACTTTCCGACCGGCGCACTGCTGATCGGCAAGCAGGCGGCACGCGGCGCGCTGGCCCGCGGCCGCGGCTCCCTCTTGATGCGCGCCAAGTGTCATGTCGAGCAGCTGCGCAAGGATCGCGACGCCATCATCGTCACCGAGCTGCCCTATCAGGTGAACAAGGCGCGGTTGCAGGAAAAGATCGGCGAACTCGTCCGCGACAAGCGTGTCGAAGGCATCGCCGACATCCGCGACGAGAGCGACCGCCACGGCATGCGCGTGGTGATCGAGCTCAAGCGCGACGCCTCGTCAGACGTCGTTCTGAACCAGCTCTATCGCTATTCAGAGCTGCAATCGACGTTCGGCGTGAACATGCTGGCACTCAACTCCGGGCGACCGGAGTTGATGAACATCAAGTCGATGGTCGGCGCCTTTGTCGCGTTCCGCGAGGAGGTGGTGACCCGGCGGACGCGCTTCGAACTCTCCAAGGCGCGCGACCGTGGTCACGTGCTGGTCGGCCTCGCCGTCGCTGTCGCCAATATCGACGACGTCATCGCGTTGATCCGCGGTGCGGCCGACGCGGCGACGGCGCGCGAGCAGTTGATGGCGCGCGCCTGGCCGGCCAAGGATGTCGGTCCGCTGGTCGAGCTGATCGCCGATCCGCGCCATGTCATGCAGGCTGACGGCACGATCCGGCTGACGGACGAGCAGGCCCGCGCCATCCTCGATATCCGCCTGCAGCGGTTGACGGCGCTCGGCCGCGACGAGATAGGCGACGAAGTTAAGAAGCTCGCCGATGCGATCACCGACTATCTCGACATTTTGCGCTCGCGGGCGCGGGTGCTCGCGATCGTGCGCAGCGAGCTGGAAGCGATCCGGACCGAATTCGCAACACCGCGCAAGACCGAGCTGGTGGACGCCGAAATCGAGGTCGAGGACGAGGCGCTGATCGAGCGTGAGGATGTTGCGGTGACCGTGACTCACGCCGGCTACATTAAGCGAACGCCGCTCGACGAATATCGCGTGCAGGGCCGCGGTGGCCGCGGCCGTTCCGGCATGGCGACGCGCGAGGAAGATTTTGTCACGAGCCTGTTCGTCGCCAATTCGCACGCCTGGCTGGTGTTCTTTTCCTCCACCGGCATGGCCTACAAGCTCAAGGTCTGGCGGTTGCCGGAGGCGCGTATCCAGGGCCGCGGCAAGGCCATGGTCAATCTGCTGCCGCTGGCCGAAGGCGAGCGGATCACGACGATCCTGCCGCTGCCCGAGGACGAGGCGCAGTGGGAGCATCTCAACGTCGTGTTCGCGACCAAGTCCGGCGACGTGCGGCGCAACGAGCTTTCGGACTTCGCCAGCATCCATCGCAGCGGCAAGATCGCGATGAAGCTCGACGCCGGCGACGGCATCGTGGGCGTTCAGACCTGCACCGACCAGGACGATGTGCTTCTGACCACGAGGCTGGGCAAGTGTATTCGCTTTGCGCTGACCGATGTGCGCGTGTTCAAGGGCCGCGATTCCACCGGCGTGCGCGGCGTCAAGCTCGCCACAGGCGACGAGGTCGTGAGCCTATCGCTGCTGCGTCACTCCGACGCCACGACGGCAGAGTCCCGCTCCTATCTGAAACAGTCGCGCGCGGCCCGCCGCGCCGCATTGGGTGAGGACGCGGAGGCCCAATCGGACGAGGCGCTCGACGAGGCCGACGACGGCAAGGAGGAGGCCGCTCTGACAATGGAGCGGTACGCCGAACTTGGCGCGCGTGAACAGTTCATTCTTGCGGTGTCCGAGAACGGCTTCGGCAAGCGGTCCAGTTGCTACGAATATCGGGTAACAGGGCGCGGCGGGTCCGGAATCGTTGCCATGGACATGGGCAAGAAGAATTCGGCTATCGTCGCCGGCTTCCCGGTGGAAGAGACCGACGATCTGATGCTGATCAGCAACCAGGGACAGACGATCCGTGTTCCGGTATCCAGCATCAGCATTCAGGGGCGCGGGTCGGGCGGCGTGACCGTCTTCCGCGTCGAGGATCAGGAGCGTGTCGTCTCGGTCGAGCGGATCGAAGACGTTTCAGCCGATGGGGGCGAGTAGCGTGGCGGACAGCGAGACAGGCCAGAGGCGCGTGGGCCTCTATCCCGGTACCTTCGATCCCGTCACGCTCGGGCATCTCGATATCGCCAAGCGCGCGACCAAGCTGGTGGATCATCTGGTGATCGGCCTTGCGACCGGCACGGGCAAGACTCCCCTTTTCTCGCTTGAAGAGCGCACGGCCATGTGGATGCACGAGGCCAAGAATATCACCGGCGGCCGCGCGACGATCGAAGTCGTGCCATTCGAAAACGAACTCCAGGTGTCACTGGCGCATAGACTCGGCGCCAAGATCGTGATCCGCGGCCTACGCGCCATGTCGGATTTCGAATACGAATTCCAGATCGCCGGAATGAATCAGCGCCTCGCCCCCGAGATCGAGACCGTGTTCCTGATGGCGGATCCGCGCAATCAGGTCATCGCGTCCAAGCTGGTGAAGGAAATTGCGATGCTGGGCGGAGACGTTAAACCGTTCACCACCCCCAACGTTGCCGAACTATTGGCCAAACGCTGCAAGGAACAGGCGAAAAGATAATGGCACGCGATACCGAAAATACTCTCATCATGGATTTGAAGAGCGGGCCGGTGGTCATCGCGCTGCGTCCCGATCTCGCGCCCGGGCATGTCGAGCGGATAAAGGAGCTGACGCGGAAGGGCTTCTATGACGGCGTTGTGTTCCATCGTGTGATTCCCGATTTCATGGCGCAGACCGGCGATCCGACCGGCACGGGCTCCGGCGGCTCGGATCTCCCCGACCTGAAGGCGGAATTCTCGAACGAGAAGCACAAGCGCGGCACTGTGTCCGCGGCGCGCACCAACAATCCCAACAGCGCCAACAGCCAGTTTTTCATCTGCTTCGCAGACGCGCCCTGGCTCGATCGCCAATATACGGTCTGGGGACAGGTCATCGAGGGTATGGAGCATATCGACGCCATCAAGAAGGGCGGCGAGCACAACAATGGCGCGATCAGCGGGGCGCCGGACAAGATCCTGAAAATGCGAATCGAGGCGGACGGCTGAGGCAGTCTTAACGGCCGCCAACGGCGGGCTGCGCGCTGGCTTCAAGACAAACCGCGAGGGCTCGCTTCTCTTCGGAATGAACGCCGTTTGGCGGCTTGCCGCGGCTGCCAGGCGCTTATGGCTCTTCTTACGATAACAGGGAAAAATACAGGGAAAGCGCGTCCGGAACAGCCGAGGTAGGCCTTTGTTTTGCGCCGAGCGATGCGCAAGAGCCCGATTTTATTGGACAACTCGGAACCTTGTCCCGCGGCAGCGTCGCCGAAAGAACAGGGAAAATCGCAAGCACGATCAGGATACCAAAGATCAGACAACAGGGAATTCCTTGGCTTTTTCTGCTCCCGCCTCGCACGGCACTTTGAGGGTGTTTACGAAACCTCCGCGCGCCGTGGCTGATGGGAGCGGACCAGGCGTATGACGCGGCCTGTGCAACGGCCAAGGCGATCAACGACGGCGATAGCGGATAGGAGCCATTCGTTTGGCTCCCGCTTGGTCCCGACGGGAAGGCCGACATCGAACTTGGAACGGCCCTTATTGGCTGTGAAGCGGGAAGGCTGCTCTCGCTGGGTCGTAACCGAATGGTCACCTTTGACCGTCGTCTAGTTGTCGATGCCGTGAGCGATGGTGCGCAGAGTTTGCATATCATCGGCGCGACTTAGGAGGTGATACCTCTACGCCATTTGCATTTTGGCGAGGTGACCTCAGTTAAGGGGTCATTGCTTGAACAGGCGCAAGTGTCCGTCCGACAGAGCATTCATGCCTCGCTCGCTCTTGTTGACTTGCGCACTTGGCCAGCCACTCCCCAAGCCCGTCCACGAGGAATTTGCAAGGCACGCAATACGGCCCAGCTATCGCGTTGGCCGAGGTTTGCCTATTTCGCCGATTTGGCCTGATCTTCCACGTGAAACGAAACGAAGAATGGCTGAACAGGGCCAACCGACACGCGATGGGCGTGCGCCACGGCCAAAGCCTTGGCGCCTTCGTCAGCTTGATGAAACCCGATGGTCTCATCACCGAGTGTGACGCGGTAACGTGCGATAAAGGAATCCCACCGAATTTCATATTGGCGCCCAAATGTCCGTGCGTAGTGCGCGCGTCCCCCCTTCATGATGTCCCCCCTGTCCCTATTTGAAGCATATGCCGATTGGGACGAAGTTCCACAAGAATTCATCCAAAAGCATCCAGTATTTGGGGAATCTCCGAACAGATGAATAGACTTTGATTGCTCACTCGCGCACCAGCTTTACCGCCACGACCCCTTGATGTCCCAATCGGTTACCGTCGGCGCTTCCGTTCGATTGCCTGGCCATCAACGACATAGTCTCACCAAGCTAAATGGCTACCTCTACGCTCGCGTTCGTTCTTTGTGCGTCCTCTGAGCAGTCGGCCCCCCCTCATTTGAGGGGGTAACCACCAGATTTTCCGGTGTGATCACCCGTTGATTTGCCGCTATCCCTTCTCAGTGAGAATTGCTCGCACTTTGTGCCAGCTCGAGAACGAGCGCGGCGATGCACCGGCGCAAACGCGCGTCCCTAATCCGTGCGCAAGTGCACACCAACGCCACGGCCTCCCGCGCCAGATGCGTGTCAATGATCATGCATTCGATGGGCAGCAGCGGCGCTGGGTTTTGGTGGGGATGCCCAACGCCAAGACCTTCGAAGAAATAACCGACCGTCACCCCCAGCCGCAGCGCGATTTGGTGAAGCCTGCCGGCCCCGATGCGATCGATGCCTTTTTCACACTTCTGCAGCTGCTGATGGGAGATGCCAAGATGTTCTGCCAGCGCTGCTCCCGATATCTGAAGCGCGCGGCGGCGAGACTTGATGCGCTGGCCGACCGTCACATCGGCAGGATATCGCAATCGTTGGGCCATCGGGCGACCGTCTTTGCCAGTTCATTCTAGACAAGCCGGGCGGCCAGTCCAGCGCCTGACGAACCAT
>CAVUJB010000004.1:0-2241742 GCA_963741735.1 uncultured Alphaproteobacteria bacterium | reverse complement strand
GCCCAGTATTTCAGCATTGCGGCCGTGGCGGGATCGAGTTCGCCTGCACGGAAATCTGCGATACAGCGATTCAGGAAGGCGCGCAGGATTGCGGCTTCCGCTTTTGCGGCGGCGAGCTTGAAGCGCGTATTCTGAAAATCGATAACCCGTTTGCCAAAGGCTTTACGTTCCTTGACGTATTCCACTGTCAGTTCCAACGCGCGTTCGATCACTGCGGAGCCGCCACGCCGGCCATCAGGCGCTCTTCCACCAACCGATCCATCAGCTGCGCAAAGCCCCGCCCTTCGATCCCGCCAAGCAGAGCGGATGTGGGTACGCGTAATCGTCAAAGAACAGTTCAGCAGTATCGGAGGCATGTTGGCCAAGTTTCTGAAGGTTGCGGCCACGGCGGAAGCCTTCGGATTTCGTGTCCACAAGGAATAGGCTGATCCCTCTCGCGCCGGCCTCGGTCCGTGCGGCGAGGATAACGAGATCGGCGGCGATGCCGTTGGTGATGAAGGTCTTCTGACCGTTGATCACGTAAGCGTCGCCGTCCCGCCTTGCTGTCGTGCGCAAGGCCTTCAGATCGCTGCCGCCGCTCGGCTCGGTCATAGCTATGGCGCCAATGCAGGTCCCTGCGATCATGCCGGGTAGGTAGCGCTTTTTCTGTTCCGGAGTGCCGTAGTGCACGAGATAAGGCGCGATCACATCGCTGTGTACGCAAACGGAGGGCGCAAATACGCCTGCGCGCATCTGCTCTTCCATTGTGGCGATGCTGAATGCGAGATCAGCGCCCAATCCCCCGTCGGCGACTGGTACCCGCGGACAGAGGAAACCGAGTTCACCCGCACGCAGCCAAATCTCGCGGGGCGCAATGCCTGCTTCCTCCCAGGCTGGCTGATGGGGCGCGCATTCCTCCTGGAAGAACCGCCGCACCGAGTGGCGAAAAATATCCAACTCTCCGGATTCTAAGGGTTCTGAGGCAGAGTGTTGCGTGGTCATAACGTGCGCCCGATCAAATCCAGCATGATTTCGCTCGTGCCACCGGCTATGCGCGCGAGCCGCTGGTCGGCATAGCGGCGTGCTATCGCATACTCGGTCATATATCCGTATCCGCCATGAAGCTGTAGGCATGCATCGAGGACCTCATGCTGCTTCTCGGTCGCCCACCATTTGATGATTGCGCCTTGCGTCGTGTCGAACCTACCCTCGGAGAACAAATCCATCGCCTGTTCCAGATAAGCGCGAGCGAGCGTCGCCTTCGTCTTGCACTCGGCGAGCTTGAACCGCGTGTTTTGCATGGTGATCAAGGGCGCGCCGAATACCTGACGCTGCGAGGTGTAGGCGACGGTCTCCCGCACGGCCTCCTCCATCGTGGCGACGGCGCCCATGGAAACTATAAGCCGCTCTTCAGGGAGGCGCTGCATTAGTTGCACAAAGCCGCGACCTTCCGTGCCGCCCAGAAGACTTCTCGGGCGGGATGCGGACATCGTCGAAAAACAGCTCCGAAGCGTCCTGCCCCTTGTTGCCCACCTTCTTCAGGCAGCGCCCACGGGTAAAGCCTGCAGCGTCCTTCGTCTCCAAGAGAAACAGGCTTATGCCCTTTCCACCGGCATCGGAATCCGTCTTTGCGGCTACCACGATGAGATCGGCGATGTGCCCATTGCTGATGAAGACTTTCTGACCGTTCAGGACATAGCCATTGCGGTCCGGGCGCGCCGTGGTGCGGATCGCTTGCAGGTCGCTGCCGCCGCTCGGCTCGGTCATGGCGATGGCAGAGACCATCTCACCCGACGCCAAGCGTGGGAGATAGCGCTGCTTCTGATCCTCCGTGCCGTAGAGCTCGATATAGGGGGCGATGATGTCGCTGTGCAGATAGAAGGTGAGCTCGCCAAAGCCGATGCGCGTCTGCTCCTCGAGGATGATCAGACAATGGAAGATGTCCCCACCGCCTCCGCCATACTGGCTGGCAATCTTCGTGCACAGCAGTCCCGCGTCACCGGCCTTGCGCCAAAGCTCAGGCGGCGTGTAACCGATCTTCTGCCACGTCTCGCGATTTGGCGCGCATTCCCTCTCCATGAAGCGGCGCACGGTGGTGCGGAAATCTTCGTGCGCCGGGGTGTAGTAGCGCGAGCGGATCATCGTCTTGTACCCTCAAATACGAGTTGCGATGCTATCGCGCGGGCAATTCGGGCGGTACGCGATCAAACCACGGCCGCGCGAACTCAAGTTGGCCGGCGAGCTGGAACAGCAGCGCATCATTGCCGGGCTTCGCTGCGAAATGAATTCCGATGGGCAACCCGGATTCCGACATCGCCAGCGGCACGCTCATGGCCGGAGCGCCGATCGCATTGTAAGGCTGCGTGTTGCACATGAAGCGATAGAGCTCATCCGTAAATGTCTCGCGGTCTGGCCAACCACGAGTCCTGAGCGCACCGATTGGGACCGGGAGCTGACCCAGCGTGGGTTGTAGAAGCACGTCGTACTTCTCGAACACTTGTGCGAATTTCTGCCCCATTGCGTAGTAGACGCCATAAGCTTCCATAACGCGCGTGCCTTCTACGTGCCGGCCGTCTTCAAGGCACGAATAGGCCATTTGCTCCACATCGTCAGGCGTGATGGGCGCGCCTCGACGCTTGGCTTCGGCATCCAGCATCAGCGCCATGCCGCTCAGGTAGACGGGCACGATCGCACGGCGATAGGCGCCGAAGTCGAAATCGACCTTCGTTTCCTCGACGTGATGGCCGAGCGACTCGCAAAACCGCGCGGCATTGGCCGTGGCAGTGCGCACCGGCGCCTCGATCTCGTTCCACATGAAGGGCTCTGGGATGTAGCCGATGCGCAGCTTGCCAGGAGCCTTGCCCACGACTTTGACGAACGGAGTCTCAGGAGGCGAAAGCCAGTAGAAGTCGCCGGGTTGGGGTTCACAGGAAATGTCCAGCAGCAGCGCGCTGTCGCGCACCGAACGGGTCAGTACGTGATTGATGGTCGGCCCGCAATTGGCGTCGCCCAAGGGGGCGGCGGACACGCGGCCGCGTGACGGCTTGAAACCGAATAACCCGCAACATGCAGCCGGAATACGAATTGAGCCGCCGCCGTCATTGCCATGCGAGGCGGGCGTGACACCCGCAGATACGGCTGAAGAGGTGCCGCCCGACGAGCCGCCCGGCGTACGGCCAATGTCCCAGGGATTGCGCGTGTCGCCGAACGCCAGCGTCTCGGTCGCCGCCGACATGCCGAATTCCGGCGTATTAGTCTTCCCGAAAAGGACGAGGCCTGCCTTGCGATATGCCGCGACGAGCGCACTATCGACTGCGGCTGGTGCGCTGTTCTTGAAGAGCCGGCTACCGGCGGAGGTGCGCACGCCCTTCATCGCGACGCCGATGTCCTTAAGCAGGAACGGAACACCCTTGAGTGGACCCTCTGGCAGGTCCGCGGCGACCGCGGCGCGCGCCAGGTCGCGTATATCGGTGCTCACGCTGTTCAGGACGCCGTTGACCTGGTCGAGGCGCGCCAGCGCCAGTTCTAGCAACTCGCCGGGCGTGACCTGCTTCTTCTTGACGAGGGCAGCAAGACCGATGGCGTCATGACGCCGGTATTCTTCGAAGTTCATGGCCTCTCCTGCGGTGCAGCATTATGCGGTCAGCATGCAGATAGCATCGTGAATGGATCCGAGGCCGCTCGGTCGTGTTGAACGTCTGACCACATTAATCTTTCCCGTGCCGACGGCCTTTGCGAGCAACGCTTCCAGCTCTGCTTCGCGCTTGGGATCGCCGTGGGTGACATAACGCGCGAGCGGCAGAAGCGTGGTGTAGTCGCCGATGATCTTAGTTTCCGTATCGTCGCTCTCGGTCAGCGCGAACTCGACATTTGAGCCGTGAATTTTGCAGTGCCAGCTGAGCTTAACCTCGCCTTCCGGAAGAAGGTGTTTGGGCGGATCGGTAAAGACCTCACAGGTGGAAAGCCGCAATTCGGGGTTGGTCTTGGCGGCGATGGCGGCGCGTTCGCAGAAGATGGCGTGCAATGCGGCGAACCATTCGCGGCTGGCAAATTCGTATTTCACTTTTCCGTCCCTCACCCAGGTGTTCGGCGTTTGAATATTGGGTCGGTCCAGTCTGCCTATGCGCTCGGCGTCTGGCTCGGCCTCGCCATGGCGGCAACATTTTCGCCCTTTGGCCCCTCGAACGTATAACCCTGCCAAGCTGTGCGTCCCAGGAGCCGCGCAAACTCCGGACCGTACTTGGCGACCACATCTTCAGGAAACTCGCGGTAGTTCTCGGCCGGAAGCATGTAGTTCCTGCAGAAGCCGGTGACGACGTGCGCGCGCAGAACGGGATCCTTTTTCGGATAGGTGCCGTGCCACGTGTTTCCGGTGAAGACGATAAGCGAACCGGCCTTGGCTTCGATGGGAATGCAGATGTCATCTCCCGTACCACCCATCACTTTGGGAAGCTCTGACTGCGTGGGATGTCTGCAATAGCGATGGCTTCCCGGAACAATGGCGAAGGTTCCGTTCGCTTCGGTATAGTCAGTAAGAATCCAGCTGATGTTGCAGACCACCGAAAATGGATATAGCGGCGGAGGATTGCCAGCCGAATCGACGTGCATCGGAGTTGAACTGACCCTGCCCTTCTTGACGAAGGTCGAGGTCGTAAAGAGGCGGCAACTTGCTCCCAACAGGTAGCGCGCAAGCGTCAACGTCACCGGATGCATGACGGCCTCGATGAAGACCGGATCGCGCCCTATCAGGTAATGCAGGAAGTGCGAGTAGTCCCAGGTAGCACTGCCTGGCCCGCTCATCTTGCCGCCGGCTCTGTCGACGTCCTCGCACAGGCGGAGCGTCGTATCGAAAAGGCGCTTCGGAAGGTCGCCCGCTCCCACGAGCTCGGGTGGCACGACTGTGAAGCCATAGGCTTCGAGTTCAAAAAGGTTCTGCTCTAGCCCCAACTTGCGCGCGTTGCGAACCGTCTGATTCAGTTCGGCCGTTGCTCCCCAATCGCCAATTTCCATAGGCCGCCCCAGATCCGCTGTGGCTCGCACGATGTCCGGGCGATAGCAGCGCACAAATTATTTCACTGATACACATTTCACAGTTTATCACACAAATCAAGGCGTTCGACTTCGGTCAGCAGCAGAGGCCCTGACCCGCGCTGACTTTCAAAGCAGTCGGAGGATGTGGTTGGTTTTGGAAAGCGACCAGGCAGCAATCAGCTGAGCCAGTCTTACTGAAGCAAGCGCGCCTCTGAACCGGGCCGGCGGGCCTTTTTCTTTCGACCGCTTGCGCGAATTTCACCGCGCCGTTCTGGACGCTTGAAATTCTCCATCACGTACCTCGCGGTCGCGTCGATGCGTTCCACGATTTCCATGGTTTCATTCTGAGAAAGCGCGCGCAGCGCTTCCTCTAGCGGTCCCATCACAACGGCGTTGGCAAGCAAAGTCGAATGAATATCGTGGTCGGCCTGCGAACCGTTCTCCTCCAGCAAAGCTTGTTCAAGGAGGGCGGCATATTGTCGTCCAATTGCATAAAACCGCGCGAGCAGGGAAGGCGCGCCAACTATGATTTTGTAGCTATCGCGCACTTCCCGCCTATCTCGCACGCGACGTGCGTTGGAATGAAGAAACTTGAGCCAATACTCGAGGCTCTCTTTTCTTTGCGTGGCCAGAACAAGGCCGCTATGAAATCTTTCGATGATCGCGGGGTGTCTGGCAAATAGCAGATCATCTTTGCTTCCGAAGTAGCGAAGAAGGGTTTGCACGGTGACGTCGCATTCCTCACAGATCTGTTCGAGCGTCGTTTCGGTATATCCCCGTTCGGAAAATAGTCGAAACGAAGTCTCGATCAGCGCTGCGCGGACCTTTGCCTTCTTGCGCGCGCGCAGCGGCAGCTTGGTTTCCATGCTTGAGTTTGAACTCTTTTTGACCATCGGGAGCTGGTTGACAGGTGAGAGTGAGGATGAAATTTAAATGCCCATAACAATTGCTAGCTAGGGGGTCAATTGGAATGTCCAATTCTCCAGTAATAGTCGAAACGACCTCCGGCAAAATCCGCGGCGCACGTGTCTGTGGCGCTTCGGTCTTCAAGGGCATCCCTTATGGCGCTTCCACCGGTGGCGTGAACCGATTTCGCCCGCCAGTAGCGGCGGAGCCGTGGCCGGGCGTGCGCGATGCTCTCGAATTCGGCAATGGCTGCCTGCAAAAACTCGGCATGCCGCCGCTCGGTTCACCGATGCACGAAGTGTACGCATCTGTGCTCGGCGATAGCTCGTGGAAGTTGCAGGGCGAAGATTGCCTTGTGCTAAATGTCTGGACACCGCAGACCGGCGATGGCGCCAAGCGGCCGGTGATGGTCTGGTTTCACGGCGGATTCTTCACGCAGGGCTCGGGATCTTCGCGTCTCTTCGACGGCACCAGACTGAGTCGGCGCGGCGACACCGTGATTGTGACTGTGAACCACCGACTTAACGTTTTCGGGTTCCTTCATCTTGCGGACATCGACTCGCGGTTCAGCCAATCGGGCAATGTGGGAATGCTCGATCTTGTAGCCGCGCTCGCATGGGTGCGGGAGAATATCGCGGAATTCGGCGGCGACCCTGACAACGTCACGATCTTCGGCGAGTCCGGCGGCGGCGCGAAGGTTAGCACGATGCTGGCTATGCCTTCTGCGGAAGGTCTGTTCCATAAGGCGATCATCCAGAGCGGTGCCAGTTTGCGCGCAAATGGCCGCGATGAAGCAACAAGGCTGGCGCGCCTGCTGTTGGCGGAACTGGGGCTCTCGGACACGCAAGTCGGCGAATTACAGAACTGCGATGCTCAAACGCTGCTTGAGGCATCGCTCGCGGCAGAGGCAAAAGCTGCAAAGAATATCTTTGACGGCTCTTTCGGTTCCTGGGCGCCACTGGTCGACGGCGTGAGCCTGCCACATGATCCATTCTACCCATCAGCTCCGCCCGAATCCCGATCGGTTCCCATCATGGTTGGAAACACGAAGGACGAAGTGACGATGTCACTTGCGTCGCTTCCCAATTTCGATTCCATGACCAGCGAGGATATGCGCACCATGCTCGCACCGATCCTGCATGAATATGCCGATGCCGCGGTTACTCTTTACGAACGACTATATGGACATGAGACGACGGGCTATCGGCTCGCAATTCTCCTGGCAGATTTTCTTGCTCACTGCCCGTCGGCCCTTGTTGCCGAGCGAAAGGCGAAACAAGGAGACGCACCCGCCTATTACTATGTTCTGACCTGGGAAACGCCAGTTCTGGGCGGAAAGTTGCGTTCGATGCACGCGCTCGATATTCCATTAGTCTTCGACAACGTCGAAATTGGTGGCGCCAGTCTCTTGGGCGCTGGACCCGAACCTCAGACCCTTGCTGATGCCATGAGTTCGGCCTGGCTGGCATTTGCCCGTAACGGCAACCCCGACAATCCGCTGATTCCACATTGGCCAGCCTATGCCGAGGCAGAACGAGCGGCGATGGTGTTCAACGTCAATAGCTGCGTCGTGAACGACTATGGCGGTGAAGCGCGCCGGTTTTGGACCTCTCTGCGCCGGTAGCCGCATTCTATCCAGACGACGTTCATCCGGTCGGCGCCGCCTTGACTCCCGTGGTCGCGTCCCCTCTAATGTTAATGACTAACAGCAATTATCTGCTGGTATTTGTTGATGCCTCGGGTGACATGTTGGCTAGTCCTCGGGGCGAGGAGGACCGCAACATGAAGGTCGTACAGCTCGAGCCCACCACGCATCTGTGGCGTAGCGAAATCGGCGTGCCCGACCCGCTGAGAGACATTTTTCGGCTTCGACTTGCGAAGAACATCGCCGAACTCGACGCGAACGGTTTCACTGTCGTGGCACCCAGCCGCGTGGCACCCCCAGCATTCATCGCGGAACTCGAAGCCGCCATGTTGCGGGTCGCTGAGGCTCGTAGTGGCGTGAAACCAGACAAGGAGTCGGGAGAATCTCATCGGAATCTACCAAGTCCTGCCGGCCAACACCTGTACAGCCTGCTTGAAGAGGGAGAGGTATTCGAGCGCGCGATGATGAACGAGGTCGTGCTGGCGTTGATGGACTATCTTGTTGGCGTGAACTGCCTGATCAGCAGCATGACGGGAATGCTAAAAGGGCCGGGCACCGTCAAGCTGGACCTCCATGCCGACGCCGCGCCGATGCCGCCGCCTCTACCGACATACGCGGTAGGCGCGAATGCCACCTTCGCGATCACCGAATACAGTCGGAAAAACGGCTCCGTCTGCTTTTGGCCGGGGAGCCATAAGTTTTGCCGCCAGCCAACACGGGAGGAGCGCGAAAACACGGCCATGCTGGTGCCGATCGACGCTCCGGCCGGCTCGCTCATCGTGTGGCATGGTAACACTTGGCATGGCGCCTTTGCGCGCACCACGCCCGGATTGCGCATGAACCTGATCATGTTTTTCTGCCGTCCCTTCATGCAGCGGCAGGAGATGTACTGCGATCGGCTCTCCCCCGAAGTGCTGAAGCGCAATGGACCGCGGTTTTCGAGGCTTGTCGGCATGGATCAGGTGTTCCCAATGGGCCGCGAAGGACCAAATCGCGAGAATTTCGCACGATTGAACGCCGGCGCGGTCACCCAGTGGGGATGAGATGAAGTACGAATTTCTGAGCCGGCCCTGGTTCGCCGCGCTGCACGCTATCATCTGCGAAAAGGCGCTTCTTGCGGCGGCGTCCGACCCGAATTTCTCTTTCTCGATCTGCGAAGTGTTCGTTGGCGCGCCACCCGAGCTCGCGAATTCCGCCAGCGGGAAGACGGCTTGGCACGCGATCGTTCGTGGCGCGAAGGTGGAGTTCGGCCTGGCCGAAAGAGACGACGTCGATTTCAAGGCGATTGCGGACTACGCGAAGGTTTTACCGCTGGCGCGCTACGACACCATGGATCGCGCAGAGCGCTCGGCTGAGCTCCAGTCGATGGCGGCCGCCCTCTCCCAATCGGGAGGTCTGACGGCCACAGGCAATCCACCGTCGACGAATAACGGGCCTATGGCCAAGCTGCACGACGCCATTGCACGGCTGACAAGGTGACCAACTCAGCTCGCTACCGCCACAACAAACCGGAGATACGTTCATGGATATAGGAAACTGGAGCGCCACGGCGGAGCTCAATAAAATCTTTGCTGACGCGCGCGAGCTCGGGTTGGAGTCGAATCTCCTGGAGCTGGAGGCCTTTGGTTTCACGGTCGTCGAGCCTCACAAGGTGAAGGCCGGCGATCTCTTTGAGCGCATGCTAGGAGCGGTGAAGCGGCTGTGCGAGGAGGAAGATGAAAAAGGACGGGCGCTGAGCAAGCCCCTAGGCTCCACCAGCGATTACACCAGAATGCTGTACGCGCTTATCTCCCGCGATCCGCTCTTCGCCGAGGCGGTCATGCACCCGGTGGCCATCACGCTTGGCCGGTACCTAATGGGGGCGAGTTGTCGCCTGTTCACGACGACGGCATTCGTTAAGCGCGGCCACGCCACCTCTACCCTGCTGCACACGGACTCCGCGGGCACACCGCCGCCGCTTTATCCCTTTGGCATCAACTGCAATATCAGCTGGATTTTGACCGACTACACCCAGGACACCGGCACGTTCGCCATGGTGCCGGGAAGTCACCGTTACTGCCGGCATCCGACCGCCACCGAGATGCCGAAGTTCATGGGGGGTCCCAATGAAGACAACATCTGCATTCCGGTGTGCGCAAAGCCAGGCTCACTGATCGTGTTCAACGGGAATACCTGGCACGGTACTTATCCTAAGACCGATGCGAGCTTTCGTGCGCACGTCGTGACCGCCTATGCTCGCAATTACATCATGCCCGCCGAGAATTGCGACGATGTCTCGCCGGCCCTGGTTGAGCGCTATGGGCGCGAGTTCGAGCATCTGCTCGCGCGCGATACATGGCAGGGTTACAAAGCAGAAGGGCCGAAGCCCGGCGCGCTGCAAGACATCTGGCGCGCCAACTATGTGCCAAGTGCCTAAGCAATTGCTGCGGGCAAGAGCCCGCCACATCCCGCCGGCACGGCGGGGATGCTACCCTTGGCCGATCCGATCTTTGAGAGTGTGACGTGGCTGAATTTCCGATGGGGGCCTTGCCCCGGTACCACAGAGATCGAAAGCCGCCGAACGCGCTGGCGCTCACATATCCCGAGGGCTCGCTGACTTGGGCGGAATTCGAAGCGCGCACGAACCAACGCGCGCGGCTCCTGCGCGAGGCCGGTGTACAGGCCGGCGATTTTGTGACGATCTCGATGCCGAACGGCAATGCCGTCTACGAAACGGCCTTCGCGCTTTGGAAGCTTGGAGCCACGCCCAACGTGGTTGCGAGCAAGCTGCCGGCACACGAACTTCGCGCGATTCTCGAGCTAGTGCAGCCGCGGTTGGTTGTTGGCAGCGATCCAACTCTTGCGCCTGGGCTGAAGTTCGTCCCCCCCGAACCCTCGTTGCAAGGCTATGATTCCTCACCAGTGCTGGAAGCGCCGGCAAAGCACTGGAAGGCGATGACAAGCGGCGGCTCAACTGGCCGACCGAAAGTGATCGTTGATCATCGGCCGGCCGTATGGAATCTCGATGAGATCCTCTACGGCCAGCGGCCCGACGGATGTGTTCTCAATCCTGGGCCGCTCTATCACAATGCGCCCTTCACGCTCACGCACTTGGCACTGTTTACCGGCAATCACGTGGTCGGTATGCGCCGCTTCGATGCTGCCGAGGCCATGCGGCTCATTGCGGAGTACCGCGTCAACTGGGTGAATTTTGTTCCGACCATGATGCATCGCATCTGGGCCCTACCCAATCGGGAGAGCCTCGACGTCTCATCGCTTGAGCAGGTGTGGCACATGGCGGCGCCAATGCCGCCAGCGCTCAAGGAGAACTGGATCAGCTGGCTCGGCGGAGATCGAAATCTGGGAGCTGTATGGGGGCACTGAGGGTCAGGGCGTTACGGTACTTTCCGGTACCGAATGGACGACGAAACGCGGATCGGTCGGACGAATCCAAGGCGCCAGCAAGATCAAGGTGATTAACGAGCGCGGCGAGGATTGCCGGCCCGGTGAAATCGGCGAGATCTATTTCTGGGCAGCTGAAGGACCGGGCTCCACTTATCATTATCTTGGCGCAGAGCCTAAAGCCCGAGAGGGTTGGGAATCCATCGGCGACATCGGCTGGATGGACGCGGACGGCTACATTTTCTTGGCCGACAGGCGCACCGATCTGATTTTACGCGGCGGCGCCAACATCTATCCCGCAGAAGTGGAGGCTGCTCTCTACGGCCATCCCGATGTCGAGACAGCCGTTGTAATTGGCATTCCCGACGCCGACCTTGGCGCGCGGGTCCATGCGATCGTCCAGCTAAGGGCCAGCGCGAAGGTGAGCACTACTGAGCTTTCCGACTACTTGGCTGAGCGGCTCGCCCTCTACAAATTGCCAGAGAGCTACGAATTCGCCGAGCAAATGGTGCGCGACGATGCCGGCAAGGTGCGGCGTTCCGCGCTCCGCGCCGAGCGTACCGCGTGGCTTGAGCAAGGCCGTGACTTCCGCATTCCGGCCGCCAGGCGGAAACACTGAAGGCCGAGGGGAACATGGAGCAGAACAAGACGATTCCCGCATTCATCGCGCAGCGCGCGGAAGAGAATCCGGGAAAGACCTTCATCCGGGAAGTGGGTGGACGCGATGTCACCTATGGAGCCTTTCAGACGGAGGCTCTCAAATGGGCCGCGCTGTTCTCTGCGCTTGGCGTGAAGGACGGCAGCACAGTGATGACCATGCTTCCGCCTTCCGTTGATGCCTACGCCGTTTGGATGGGACTCGCGTGGCTCCGTGCGATCGAGGTGCCGTGCAATCTGGATTTCCAGGGCCGTATGCTGGCCTATATTTGTGAGAACTCCGGCGCGCGAATTGCGGTCGTCTCGCAGCAGTATGCTGAACGCTTTCAGCAGATCGCCGATCAGATTCCGAGCCTGGAAGTCATGATCATCGCCGATGGCGAAGCAACCATTGACCTCCCATGGAAGATGTTAACGCGAACCGATGCCATCGGCTCGATAAGTCCGGCGGAAGGGCTTGCTCCGCCGGACGTCTGGGATACCTCGCTTATCATTTACACCTCCGGGACGACTGGCCCCTCGAAAGGCGTGATGATGTCCTGGGGACAGCAGTACGAGAACGCGAACGGTTCGGTCCCGCTCAGCAGTCTTTCCGAAAGCGATATCTATTTCTCGCCATTGCCGCTGTTCCATGGCGGCGGTCGCATGCCGCTGTGCCTGATGGCACTCGTCAACGGCCAGCTTGTGGTCAGAAAGAAATTCAACACCGAGTCGTTCTGGGAGGATGTGCGCACCTATGGCTGTACCGTAACGGCCATGGTCGGCGCGATGACGCATTTCCTATGGGCACAAAAGCCGAGGCCAGACGATCGCGATAACCCCTTAAGATATGCCGTACTGCTTCCGATGCATCCGGATTGGCGCGGGTTTGAAAAACGGTTTGGCCTTCGGGTGCGCACCGCCTACGCGATGACCGAGTGCAGCCCTCCCTTCGGAACAGGCTGGAGCGATGTCGTTCAGGGCTCGTGCGGCCGACTGCGGCCCGGATATGAAATCAGAATCGTTGATGCTCACGACTATGAAGTCGCAAAAGGCGAGATCGGTGAATTGATCGTGCGGCATCAACGTCCGTGGACACTCTTCAAGGGTTATTTCGGCATGCCGGACAAGACGGCCGAAACCTGGAGGAATGGCTGGCTTCACACTGGGGACGCATTCCGCCAAGACGAGAATGACAACTTTTATTTTGTCGATCGCTTCAAGGACGCAATTCGGCGCCGCGGCGAAAACATTTCTTCCTTCGAAGTCGAGGAACTCGTCAACGCACATCCCGACGTTCTTAAATCGGCGGCGATCGCGGTACCCTCGCAGTGGGGCGAGGATGAGGTGAAGATCGTCGTCGTTCGCCAGAGCGGATGCTCCGTGGATGCAGAGACACTCTGTCGATATCTGTCGGAGACAATGCCGAGATTTATGGTCCCGAGGTACATCGAATTCGTGGAAACACTGCCCAAAACCGAGGCTACCTTGCGCGTCAAGAAAGCACTGCTTCGGGTCAATTCTTTGAATGAAAACACATGGGATCGTGAGGCGAAGAGCGAGCGCTCGCTTTAATAACGGCCGACCGTTGAAGACGGCGCCGCTACGGCACCGAGTAATCAGCTGCCGGCTGGAGACACTAGAATTCGAACAGATACTGGATCAGTCAGCGTCGCGGTCACGCGTTCGGCGAGAAGTTTGCACGCCAGACCTGGGCAAGGCCGGTTCCGCGCGGACCTTCCGTCGTATATCCCTGCCAGGTGTTACGAGCCATCAAGTGTTCGAGTTCTGGCCCATACTTTTTCACCAATTCAGGCGACACATCGTCGAACTTCTCCGCCGGCAGCATGTAATTGCGGCAATAAGCTGTGACGACATGCGCCCGGAAGCTCGCATCGGTCTTCGGATAAGTGCCGTGCCAGGTATTGCCATTGAATACGATGAGCGAGCCGGGCGCGGCTTCGACGGGAACGCTTATGTCATCGTTGAGTCCGCCCAGCGATTTCGGCTGCTCAATCCTGGTGGGATGGCGGGCATAACGATGGCTTCCCGGCACCATCGCAAACGTCCCCGTCTCTTGGCGGTAGTCGGTAAGAATCCAACTGACATTGCATGTTAGGCCAAAGGGATAGAGCGGTGGTGGGGTGCCGGCGGAATCGGTGTGCAGCCGCGTCGGTTCGGCAGTGCCCCGCTTCACGAAGGCGGAAGTGGTGAACAGGCGGCAGCTTGCGCCCATGAGATAACGCCCGAGCGTGAGAGCCACGGGGTGCATTGCCGCTTCTGCAAAGAGCGCATCTCGCGTCATCAGACCATAGAGAACCCTGGTATTATCGGTGGACTTCGTGCCAACCAGTCGCGCGACCGGCTTGTCCTCTTTGTCATCCTCCTGGCAAAGCGCATTTACAGACTCCAACATCCGCTTGAAAAGATCGGCGGACTTGATCACCTGCGGTTCCACGATGGTGAAGCCGAAGGCTTCAAGCTCCGCAATGTTCGTTTCCAGGCCGAGAGCGCGGGCATCGCCATAGATTTTGTTGAGCTCGGACGACGCAGACCAATTGCCGATTTTCATTTTTCCACACTTCATGTGCCTCGGGCGGTCGATAGTCGCAACGCCGCGAGATTCCTGTTAGTGACTAACATAAGAGAATAGATGATGGAAGAGCCAAGGAGGTGGGGTTCTGAACCGTTTCTGGTCGCGAATCTTGCCAGAAAACCAGCCAACCACTATGAGCGGGCGAGTAGGAAGTTGACCCCATCATTTGCCGCGCGGGAGATTGGGCACGCCTTTTGGGGCGAGCCGAGAGCAATTGCATGAAGACACCAAGAGAATCAAAGCTTCCGCTTCGGGAACGCAAAAAGGTGAAGTTGCGAAGCGCGCTTATATCGACTTCGTTCCGCCTCTTTCGCGAAAAGGGCTACGCGCAAACAACGCTCGAAGAAATAGCCGAAAGGTGTGACGTGACGGTGCAGACGTTGCTTCGCTATTTCGGGTCCAAGGAGGATCTACTTTTCGCCAACCAGGCGATTATACGCGAGCGATTCGAGGAGGGATTGCAGGCTGCGATCCGTGAGAAGACCGTACTCGACTATTGGAACAAGTTTCTCCATGAAAACGCGATCAAACTTCTCGACAACCGAGAGGTGCGGGAGAGCTATAGCATCATCGCCGCCGCACCATCACTTGTCTCGCGGCTATTTTCTATTGCCCAAATGTACCGGACGCTGCTTGAGCATGCTCTCTCCGCTGAGGCGGGCTACAAAGCGGGGGAAGATCTTCACTCGACATTGCTTGCACATCTGGTTGCGGTTGGACCGATGGAACCGGCAATGCGCGCGCTTTCCCGGGGAAATCCGAAGGACGCTCTCAAACTCTGCGATCAAGTCGTGCAGTATGCGCGTAACAACTTCAGGCGTCCCCCGGCAAAGTCAGCGAAGAAGGCCGAACGATACAAAAGGGGCCGGCGCACCTCTTCGAGATTGCGCGTCAGCTAGGGGCGCCATCCCAGCGCTCGAAGTCTCTCAACTCTGTATTTTGGCGAAAGCGTGTGCCGACGTATCCGTCCGCCGCGGTAGGTGGAAGGCCCAGCGAGGGGCGTCCCGGATGCGGAGCTGTGGCTCGAGAACACGGCTGCAATGCGAAATTGAAGGCCCCGCCCATTTACACTCACTTTCGATTGACAGTGACTAAAATTTCCGCCTAGCTTCAACAATCAGGGCTGAATGCGAGGTGCGCCGTAGAGCGCTTTTGTCCTGCGAGGGGGAAAGCATGCGTAAGTTTGTACGTCCAGCTTCCGTGTCGGTCGCTGCTGCTGCATTTGTCGCCATCATGCTCACGCAGGACCAAGCAGCGGCGGAGAGTGCAAATTCGAGCGATATCGAGACCGTGATCGTCACGGCACGTCGCCGCGCAGAGGATATCCAAAAAGTTCCTCTGACGGTCACTGCGCTCGATCAGAACCAGCTTACCGCGCAGCAGATTTATACCGCGCCCGATCTGAAATACATTGTGCCTTCGCTGAATATAGCTTCGGGATACGGATCCGCCATCAATACGTACACAATTCGTGGTTTCACCGGCGGGCTGTCGGGAACCGCCGTGACATCATATTTTTCGGAAGTGCCGTCGCAGGCCTCGGGTGGTGCGCTCTTCGATCTGGCAAGCGTCCAGGTCCTGGCGGGTCCGCAAGGAACGCTGTTCGGCCGCGCCACAACCGGTGGCGCCATGGTGTTCACGCCGGTACATCCCGAGATGAATATGTTGAATGGCTCGCTCGACACGGTGTTAGGTGACTATGGCCGAAGCAACGTCACCGCCGTCCTCAACGTCCCGGTCATCGACGACGAATTGGCAGTCCGCATCGCGTATCATCGCGAACACCGCGATGGTTATACCGATATCATCGGCTCCAATAACAAGCTTGACGAGACCAACAGCGATGGCGTGCGCGTCGGTATCGAATGGCAGCCAGACGATGCCTTCAAGAACTACTTCGTATTCTCCGGCACTTTTGTCGACCAATCGTCGGGCAGCGAGCAATTGGCCGGTTACGATCCGAATTTCGCCCTCTTTAATCTGCCGCCTGACACCTCGACATTCCTTGGCGCGATCTACGGCAACGCGTTGTTTGGCGGTCTGTGCGCGGCCGCCGTGGGCAATGGACTTTCACCGAATGTGATGTCCTGCGAAAATCAGCACCTGGGTGCGCTGGCTGTCATAAAGCCCCAGCTCGCGGCCGACCTCGCGCGCGTTTCGGCCGGCGGTAGCGCCCTTCGCCGCAACAACTACACGTCCACATTCCCGTCAAGTTGGCGGCTGAACACCTATCAGTTCACCGACAACGCACAATGGGATCTTGGCGATCTTGGCTTTTCGGATGTCGTCCTGAAGAACAACTTTAGCTATTCCCTGGTCAATGGCTATGGGTGTGTGGACGCCGACGGCATCCAGGCGGCCCTTGTGGAAACTTGCTTTTCGCTCTCGCCCAATCTTGCTACGGGTCACATGACTCAGGTTAACGCTCTCGACCATGCCGCGGTTGGTCCTCTCCAGGGGACCCTCAGCGAGGAGTTCCAGATAACCGGCAATTATGACAATGACCTGCTTGTCTGGCTCTTAGGATTTTACTATGCGGAGACACCGTCCGGTACAGACACCAACGGCTGCGCCAATTTGAGCATAGTTCTGGCTGGCGCGTTTACCCAAAACCTTGGCGCCAGCTGCGCCTATAATATGCCGGTCTCCGGCGATTCCTGGGAACAGGGCATCTTCGGAAATGCGGTGCTGGATTTGCGCTCGTTCGTTCCGGGCCTTCATTTGACGGCCGGTTTGCGCACGACGACCGATCAGACCAGTTCGACCACGGCAGCGCCCGCCTTTTCCTATCCGTCCGGCAGCATCCATCAGGGACTTATAACAACCTATCCTGTCGTAAAGACATCGGGCATAGGCTGGACGTTGGCGTTGGATTATCAGGTGAATGATGACACGTTGGTTTATGCGACAGCCAATCGCGGCTATAAGCCTGGTGGTAACAACAATACCGTAGGCGCGGCCGGCTCGCCCGGCTACACGCCGACTTACGCCCCGGAATCGGTGGTGGAGTGGGAAATCGGCGAAAAGAGCCGTTTCGATTTTGGTGGCGTCCAGGGGTTTATCAACGCGGACATCTATCACAATACGTATTCGGGCATCCAGGAACCGCTCATTGCGCGCAGCGGGTCCCAGACATTCAACTACACCGAAAACGTCGCGGGCGCGATTCTGCAGGGCGCCGAGGTGTCGGCCACGATCGTTCCAACTGACAACTTTCAGATTACCGGCGACTATTCGTATCTCGACGCGCACTACAGCAAGTTCGATGCGGCCGATCCACTCGGGCTTGCTGCTCCCGGCAATCCCATCTGCGAGGATCCCACTAACCCGACACATCTGCCTGCTCAATCTCAAGAACAACGCCTTCCCGAATTCGTCGAAACATCAGGGAACCCTGACGTTCCGCTATCAGGCTCCAATTCCTCAAGATACAGGCAAACTATTCGCTTCAATTACGGGCTTCGTCCAAAGCCGGGAATATTTTACGAATTCGGCGCAGAGACAGATCGCCGTGTATGGACCGTCTCTGGGAACGAGCTTTGTAAGAAACGCTGTCTCACAATCCGCGTACGCAACGCTCAACGCACGAATCGATTGGAATAACATTTATGGCTCCGATCTGTCGGGGTCGCTCTGGGTGAACAATCTGACCAATCAGACCTACGCAACCGGAAGTCTCAACGACGTCACCGTAATTGCTGCGTTGGGCGTCTGGGGGAAGACTTATGCTGCGCCGAGAACTTTTGGCATCGAGCTCAACTACCAGTTTGGGCAATAGAATTCACGGATAAAGTCCGGTCCTCGCTGTCTGATGAAATATCGCTTCGCCAGCAACGAATGGTTCGCTGCGCTGCACGCGATCCTTTGTGAGCGGGCGCGATTGCTCGCCGAGACACGGCCTGGTCTTTCCTATGCAATCTGCGAAGTCCTCACCGGCGTTCCCGAAGACCTTGCGACGATATCTGGCGGGCGAATTGCATGGTGTGCAACCATTCGCGGCGCGCAGGTGACCTTCGAGCGCGAAGAGCGTGACGACGTGGACGTGAAGAATGTTGCCGACTACCAAAGCGTCCTGGCGCTCAGCCGATTCGAAACCATGGATCAGCCCGACCGAGTCGCCGCGCTGCAGCAGACGACCCGGGTGCTGATCGACACAGGTAAGCTCAAGATCATTGGCTCGCCGCCAAAGGGATTGGGGCCTCTTCGATCAGCCCATGATGCGATCGCCCGGCTGACGGCATAATAGCGGTGCTGGTACTGCGCAAATCGGTACTAGCAAGCAGCGACGACCGCGCGGATTGCATCGATCACCGCCATGTTCGCAATGGCGTCCTCTCCACCGGTTAATGGCGGGGTTCTTCCCGATAGGACGTCGGCGACGTGGCGAAGCTGGGCCTCATAAGTCGACAAGTGATCGAAAGAACTCGCTGCACTCGACCGCGCCAATCTTCGTCACGAAAGTGCATGGATAGAGATGCGGTACAATGAAGTTTGTGATCGTCATGTGCCCCTCGTCGCCCTCGATCCGCAGCCAGCATTGCCGGGACCCGGGCGGCGAAGAGTCGCTCAGCTTGGCGAACATTCGCGCGCTGATGTTCGGAGGAAAGCTCAGTCGGGCGTCTACCTCCGCGAGTGTGCCATGCTCGAAACGTCCAGTCGCTTCAAGCACTTGCGGCTCACCCAGAAGTGTACGCAGCGCATGAATGGGATAGCAGCCGACATCGGTCAGGGCACCGCACCCGAGTTCGGCGCTCCAAAGCGAATCCGGATAAGGGACTGCGCCTTCGAAATACGCTTCGGCGGAGTTGATCCGTCCAAACGCCTTCTGCTCGACCAACGCAATGGCGCGCAGCATGACGGGATGAAAGCGGTAGTGAAATGCTTCGATGAGGGGCTTGGCGCACCGTCGCGCCGCCGCGACCATGCGCCCCGCCTGTTCAGCCGTGACGGCAATTGGCTTCTCGCAAAGTACGGCTTTTCCGCTCTCCAGCGCACGGATCGACCATTCCTCGTGCAGGGCCGGCGGCAGTGGAACGTAGATGAGATCGAGGTCGTCGCGCGCCAGTAGCGCCTCGTAGGTCGGTTCCACAAAGGGCACGCCGAACTTGGCGGCGAAGCCCTCTGCCCTTTGAATGTCGCGTGCAGCAATACAGCGGACCTCGAAGTCGGCGCGGCCTTTGGCGGGCTTCACAAGCGCAGAAGGCGCGATCCGTGCAGCGCCCAATATTCCAACGCGTATCGGCTGAGCCATGGCGGATCACTGCTGATGACTATCTTTGCGTCATTTGATATCAATTGTGATCGATAAACAATATAGATGCTCGCACATATGCTGAGATGCGCGGGCTACTCGGGGAGACTTCGATGTCAGAAGCGACAGCATCAGCGGCGGAACACGGCGCGCGCAAGGCGCGCCCCTCGGATGCGCCATGGTGGACGGATTTTTGGAAGCCGCCACACCGCTTTGATGGGGTGAAACGGGAAGCCGCGTACATCTTGGCCAGTGACGGCGTTAAGATCGCAACGTACCGCTACTTGCCGGCCAACCTCAGGGTCAGTGACAAGATCCCCACAGTCCTGATCGTCACCCCCTACGTTTCCGAGACGGAGTTAACCTGGCTAGGCAAACGTATTGCGCCGAAAAGCGAGCAGCTGGAGCTAGCGGAAAAGTTCGCGCGCGCGGGCTACGCCACCATCTACATGGACGGCCGCGGTTCCGGCGCTTCGTCGGGTACCAGGGGTGCCGGTCTTTTCGTCGGTTTCACGAAATATGCCTGTGAGGTTGTCGACTGGATCATCGGGCAACCCTGGTCCAACGGAAACGTAGGATCGACCGGCGTCTCTGCCGTCGGGATGGCCGCCTACTGGCTCGCGTTGGGTCAGCATCCAGCGGTCAAAGCGATCGCGCCGCGGTTCACCAGCTTCGACATCTTCTACGACACCCATCCCGGAGGACTTCTGACCAACCGCTTCATCCAGGACATCGACGCGAAAGTGAAGCTGATGGACTCCAATCAGCTCTGGAAAGTGCCTGATACGGCATTGCAGCGCCTCATGGCCAAGCTCCTCGTCAAGAGCATTCAACCGGTCGATGACGATCACGACCGCTCTCAGTTGAAGGCCGCGCTGGAGGAGCATGGCCGGAATGAATCTCTCTCGACGGAAATTGCCAATGCAGTGTTCCGCGATGATCAGACGCCCGATGCGTCCGGCGTGACCGCGTTGGATTCACAAAGCGTGTTCAGCCATTTGTCCGAATTGGCGGCCTCCAATGTCGCGGTCTATCTGTTTGCGGGTTGGTATGACGGCGCCTTCTCCCGCGCAATGATCAACGCCTATCTGAATATCGCAAACCCATCCAAGAAGATTGTGATCGGACCGTGGAGCCACGGCGGACGGCAGAATTCAAGTCCGTTCGTACCGGGAGAGGGTACTCGAGACTTCGATCAGGCCGCTGAACTCGTCCGTTTCTTTGACTTTCATCTGCGTGGCGAGGAAAACGGCATCGCGAATGAGGATCCGGTGCACTACTACACGTTGGGGTTGGAGACGTGGAAGGCAGCGCCGCAATGGCCTCCACGCGAGGTGGCCCCCAAGCTCTTCTATCTCGCTTCAAACCGCAGCCTGAGTGACACCAAGCCGGCAACTGAGGGCGCGGATGAATATCGTGTGGATTTTCGGGCTACGACCGGCGTTCACTCGCGCTTTGGGAAGCATTTGACCGGGGATCGGAAACGCGCCTCCTATCCCAATCGTCGCAACAGCGACAAGAATTTGCTGACCTACGATTCGCCGCCACTGAGACGTGATCTCGAAATCACCGGGCATGGAAGCCTGAGGCTTTATCTGAGCTCGGATAGCGAAGACGGGGCATTCCTGGTCTATCTGGAAGACGTGTGGCCCGACGGTACGGTGTACAACATTACCGACGGTGTACTGAGCGCCAAGTTTCGGAAGATCAGCACAGAGCTGCCATCGTACATCAATCTTGCGCAGTATCGGACTTTGAAACGAGCGGATGCGATGCCGCTCGTGCCTGGCGATGTCGTGGAATTGGTCATCGACTTACTGCCGATTTCTTATCTTGTGACCAAGGGTCACCGTATTCGCGTCGCCCTATCCGGCGCCGATCGGGACAATTTCCCGCTACTGCCGCCGGACAGACCCCCCACCTGGAAGGTCCGTCTGGGAGGAGACGCGTTCGCTTCCAGCATTGAATTACCAGTCGTCGATTCCGCACCACAAGCGGATCGAGAGCATCTGTTTGAGAGCTAGCTTCGTTGTTGCACGGGCCAGCTTCTACGGCCTGATCCTGGCGCACCGGGTGAACCGGTATTCGCGCCGTCTCTCGCTTGACGTTTCTCACAAACTGCCTAATGTTAGTGACTAATAAAAAGTCACGGTTTTCTGTCGCGCTGCCCAACAGGCGGGCCGTTCGAAGAGGACCAGCACGACAGAGGCCAATTTTTGCAAACCTGATGCTGAATATGGCGCGCGCGGTGTTTGACGCTGCAAACGTCACGTGTGTCGACGGCACTAAGTGGCACTCCATCGCCGCGGCTTTGCATCGCCAGAAGGGAACGAAGTGACGGAGACCATTCTCTACGAAACACCGGCGCCGAGCATCGCGCGGGTCGTTCTTAATCGTCCCGAAACGCGCAATGCGCAGGACACGCGGCTGCTATACGCGCTGAACACCGCGTACGACCGCGCGACGCAGGACGAGACAGTCAAAGTCATCATCACCGCAGCCAATGGCCCGCATTTCTCATCGGGCCACGATCTTCGCGAGCAGGACCCTCTTGCTGCGCAGGACGCCTATGATCCGGTAACGACCGCGACGGGATATCGCCGGGCGGGTGCCGAGGGTCGCCAGGCACGGGAAGAGGAGATTTATACGGGCTTCTGCGAGCGGTGGAGAAACATTCCCAAGCCGACGATCGCAGCCGTTCACGGCCGGTGTTCGACTGGCGGGCTGATGTTGTGCTGGCCGGCCGACATCATCATTGCGTCCGACGATGCGGTATTCGAAGACGTCACCGTCATGCTCGGCATTCCCGGTGCCGAAATGTTCATGCATCCGTATGAACTTGGCGCCAGGAAAGCGAAGGAGATGCTGTTTGCCGGCGTGCATATTGGGGCACAAGAGGCGTATGAGCGGGGAATGGTCAACCGGGTGGTGCCGCGCGCTCAACTCGCGGAGACCGCTCTCGCGCTCGCACAGCAAATCGCGCTTCGCCCTTCCTTCGCGCTCAAGCTCGCGAAGCAGGCGGTCAACAACGTTCAGGACGCCGCGGGTCGCCACGCCGCGCAGGCCACCGCCTTCGCCATGCATCACCTGGCCCACAGTCACGCCATGGAAGTCTTCGGCACTCCCGTCGACCCGGGAGGCGTCAACAAGCGCGTGGCCAGCGGCTACACCAGAGGAGAAGAGCCCTGGCGCCAAAAGACGCAGACGTCCTGAAAGGCAGCGTGCGTCAGATTCCACTTCTGCCATCCGAGGAAATGTCCCATGTACAAGACAATTAAAGTCGAACAGGACGGCGCAATAGACTGGCTGACGCTCAGCCGCCCCGATCGGCTCAATGCCATCACCGGCACAATGGTGCGCGAGTTGTGGGAGTACTTTCGATCGCTTGAGCTGGATTATTCTCGCCGCGTCGTTCTCGTGCGTGGCGCGGGATCAGGGTTTTGCGCGGGTCTCGATATAAAGGCTCGAACCGACCCGGCGGAGGAGCTTCCCAAACCCAGCGGCAAAGGACCGTCACCGAGCCTGTCAGCTATCGTCAAGCTGATGCGCCACTGTCCGCAGCCGATCATTGCGCTCGTGCACGGGCCGGCATGTGGCGGCGGCCTTGCGCTTGCACTCGCGGCAGACGTTCGTATTGCCGGTACCAGCGCGCGAATGAATGATGCCTTCATTAAGCTCGGAATTTCTGGATGCGAGCTCGGTCTCAGCTACTTCCTGCCGCGAATGGTTGGCCTTTCGGTGACCTCGGAGCTGATGCTCACCGGCCGCTTCGTCGATGCGAAGCGGGCGCTTGCGATCGGCTTGGTATCCGAGGTGACTGAAGATGAACGGTTGGAGCAAGCTGGACGGGCGCTCGCGGCCGACATGCTGCGGGCAACCCCGCTCGGATTGCGCAAGACCAAGGAGACACTCAACCTGGCTCTGAAGTTGAATGAGCTGGACGCGGTGCTCGACCTCGAAGAGCACACTCAGTTGGCCTGTATGGAAAGTGGAGGCGACTTCGAGGAAGCCATGAAGGCCTTTATCGAAAAACGCGAACCGAAATTTGCGTCGTGAGGCGAAGCAGGTCCGCGGGCGAGCCCTGAGTATTGGTTATCGCCTAGTGTTCATCAAACTCGCATGGGAGGAGATTGGTCATGGTCAATAAGGCACTCGTCGCTGGGGTCGGCATGATTCCGTTCGCCAAGCCGGGAAAGAGCAGGTCGTGGGATGAGATGGGAGCCGACGCCGCGCGACGCGCGCTGGAAGATGCGGGCATCGACTATTCGGAAGTGGGACAGGCTTATGTCGGATATGTCTACGGCGACTCCACGTCCGGGCAGTCGGCGCTCTATGAGGTCGGTCTGAGCGGCATCCCCATCGTCAACGTCAACAACAATTGCTCGACCGGGTCCACAGCTTTGTTCCTGGCGCGGCAGGCCGTAGAGGCTGGTATCGTCGATGTCGCGTTAGCGCTGGGGTTCGAGCAAATGAACCCGGGCGCCCTGGGCACAGTATTCCGGGATCGCAAAGCCGTGATGACGAAATGGGACGCTCCTCTGCTCGAAAAACAGGCGCCTGATCCGAATGCGCCCGGTGCTGCCCAGTTGTTCGGCGGCGCGGGTCGTGAACATCAGGAGAAGTTCGGTACACGCACCGAGACTTTCGCCAAAATCTCGGAGAAGGCTCGAAAGCACGCGGCAAATAACCCGTATGCCATCTTCCGCGATCCGCTCTCGATGCACGATATTCTCCAGTCACCGCATATCTATGGCCCGCTGACGCGCTATCAATGTTGTCCACCGACCTGCGGCGCGGCGGCCGCCGTCATCGTGTCGCCCGCCTATGCGAAGCGGAAGGGCCTTTCCAGACCGGTGGAGATTGTCGCCCAGGCGATGACCACCGACAAAGCGTCGACGTTCGAGCCGGCCAGCATGATGAAGCTGGTGGGCTACGACATGGCCGCTGATGCCGCAAAGCGGGTCTATGAGCAGGCTAGCGTCGGACCTCAGGATGTGCAGGTGGTGGAGTTGCATGACTGCTTTACTGCAAACGAGCTCATCACCTATGAGGCGCTCGGCCTTTGCGAAGAAGGGTCCGCAGAGAAGTTCATTTGGGACGGCCAGAACACATATGGTGGAAAGATTGTGACCAACCCTTCTGGGGGCCTTCTGTCTAAAGGGCATCCTCTAGGTGCGACGGGCCTTGCCCAATGTGCGGAACTGGTGTGGCAGGTTCGCGGAGCGGCCGAAAACCGCCAGGTCGAGAATGTCAAATATGCGCTTCAACACAACTTGGGACTTGGTGGCGCGTGCGTCGTCACGATGTACAGAGCTGCCTAACCTTCGGCGCTGCAGTCTTGATCGGGTGCCGATCACAGCTCAATGGCTGCTGATGGGTTCTTTTGTCAGAGGAGGCGCTGGAAGTCTTAAGCCTTCTGGCCGGCGCTAGCTGCGTCGGTACTCCGGCTTGGTCTCATAGTCGGTGCAGTGAACTTGGAACGCAGTTCGCGAGAAGTTGTCATGCTGCAATACTCCCCGTGATGCAGCGTGCTTACCGCCCGGGAAGTCCCTACTTCCCGGGCGGATTTTTTTGAGCTTGAGAGATCCACGGAGTTACCGCCATGGCGACGGTTGCCTTCATTGGGATAGGCAATATGGGGGCGCCCATGGTGCGCAATTTGTTAAAGGCGCAGCTGTCTGTGCGGGTCTTCGACTTGAGCGCAGGCGATTTGATCAATCGACGATCGTTCGAAACCGAAGCGTATTTCGCTCAATCGTGCGTGACGTAGAAACGCGAACTCTTGCAATTGAAAAATGCTGCCGCCGCGCTGGTGCACGCTATTTCAACTGTACGATCTCCACCGGATTGCCGTCAGGATCAAGGCACACCGAGCTTCGCACATTTCCCCATTCGGGAAAATTCTTCGGCTTGGTGTGATAGACTACGCCTGCCTTCTGTAACCGCTCGCATTCGGCGTCAATGTCGGAGGCATGGAAGACGAGCGTTACTCGGAGGCCGCTCGATCCACCACCGCCTATGAGGCCAGATACCTCGGAAGGAACCTTCTTCGCGTCAAGCAGTGTGATCTGATGGCCGCCGGACTGAAGTGCTGTGACAGGGCCTTCCTCGGTGCCGCTGGTCACACGCATGTTCAGCAAGTCGCGGTAAAACCGCACGCATTCGGCAAATCGCTGCACGGTCAGCACAGGTTGTGAATATTCCATTTCGATCTCCATAGGGCGAGCAAGCGCCTGTGCTGCATTCTTAGTGGAAGCGCGTGGGATACCGATGGATCAGTTCCGGCGTCACCTGTGGCCCTTTTTCGTCCCAGTTGGTCATGACATGACGCCCGCAGAACTTGGCAAAGCGCGGCGGGTTCGCCTTGAGGATCTCCTCAGTCACTTCTTCGCGCAGCAGATGACGGGGCCAGATATAGGGACGCGAAAAGATGCTGGCTGTGGAGATGCGAACGCCCGGCTCTCTTCGGCGAAACGCGCCATGCCATGTGTTGCCGTGCCAGCAGATGAGCGAGCCAGCCGGCGCTTCGGCAGCGATCGCCTGTTCCCTGGCCTCGCCTGGCAGCGGATGTCGGCAATGCAGATGACTTCCCGGCACGTATGCGAGTGCGCCGCCAGCCTTGGTATAGTCTGTAAGCGCCCAGGTCACGTTGCAGAGTTCCGCGAAACTGCGAAAAGGACCCGGAAGCAGCTGGTTGTCGCTGTGGAGATTCAGGACGAGGTCGCTGTTTGGTATCAGCTCGTCGTGTGGTCCTTTGCACAGGATGACGTTGGTATGGATGATCGAACTCTCGCCCAGCAGGTAGTCCACCAGCGCCACAGAGACCGGCTGACAAACTGCCTCCTGAAACAGCGGATCGTGTAGCAGGGGATAGTGGTACTCGCCGAGGATCTGGTTCCTGTGTGTTGAACCAGTTTCAAGATCGGGCGCCCGCCTATCGAAATTCTCGATGTAGCGGAGCGCGGCCCGGCGCAACCGATCGGCAAAGCCCTTCGGAGCCGCCTTCTCCGGCGGTATGATTGTGAGACCTTGCGTCTCGAGTTCCAAGATATTGGCCTCCAACCCGAGTTCGCGGATAGCATGCGAGACGCGCTCAGGCGCATCTAGCACTGCAGTCGACGAACCGTTCGGTGCAACATTCATCGCCTCATCCCTTTGTCGCTTGGCGAGACTTTCAGAATATTTGACCATTAACTGTCCTCCGTGGTTTGTTCTGCGGACACGTTCAGGCTCGCTCTTCCGCCATTCGTCCGCGAAATCTGCCAAGCGCATTCAGCCAGAATTCATAAGCCAAGCAGTGATTTATATTGTCATTCGATGTATTATGTTGCTTGCTGTTAAAAATTGCTAGTTAGATTGGTTCGACCGGGGCGTGTGACAGGCGCGCAGAACCGATCAGGAACTTGGGCAGCTCCCCATCTTCGGAAGCAACGGCTAGCTTGAGTTGTGAGGATGAGAGTGGGGCAGGGCACATCCGATCCAACGTGCGGCGGCAGTGTCCGCCGCCGGAGTTCGATCGGCTTTTGCCCGAAAAGCGGCCGAGATTGGTGCGATTGATCAGTTGACTACGCGCCTTTTTGTAAGCGCGCTTTGACCGACAGACCCTGAGTTCTCCTACCTTGCATGCAGAGCACGGGTTGCCCGCCTGTAAATTATGCTAGCGAGCTGCAGTATCGATGTCGTTGCGGCTGATGCGAATTCGGTACTGCCATGCGTGCGAACCGATTGCATGATCGTGGTTAGCACCCGTCAGTCTCGCGCGGCTAAACAAGCCTTCAGAGACGTGGAACCACAAGACCCTACTCGGTCGTTGGCTCAGCCTGACAATGCTCCGCGGATGCCCACCTTGCGATCTAGCGGGTCGATCAGAACCCCGGGATTCGAAAATTCCCGCGCTGTCGAGCAGTTTTTTGCTTTGCGCCAGGGCGCCACGGAACAGCGCGGACGACTGCATTTCGTACCCAGCGCGGTGATCGCGGCCTACAGCATGATGATGCGTCACGGTGCCACCCAATGCGACGACGATCTCATTGGTCGCTGTCTTGATTGCACGCCATTTCGCCAGCAAGTCCTCAAGTTTGCCTTCCGCGGTCCCGAGCGCCGAATAGGAGAAGTAAGGCGCCGGGCCGTCGGGATAGATGTGCGTAAAACGGCATGAAACGTTTGCGTCATGGCCGCAAATTTCCTAAATCACCTTTCTGGTCCTCGAGCGAACGCCTTCATAGAGGTTTTCGAAGCGATCCCAGGTGATCGACGTTTCGAACGTATCGGTGATCATCCCAAGCGCCACCATGAGGTCGCGGTAGTAGGGCATCCTGACAAACGCATTGCGCCATTGACCGGCAGCGCCTAGGTGATGCTCGCCTATTCCCTCCTTCGGGGCCAATGAACGTGCGACGGCGGCTTCGTCAAACAGACCTTTATGGTCCGCGACGAGCTCCAAAGCACGCTTCATCCACGCATTGAGTGGATGGTCGGCGGATTCAAAGCCGAGAACCAGAATTGCCGACATGCCATCACCAATTCCGTTGTTGCGAGCTTCATCGGGATCAAGCAGACGGCAATTGCTCGGAAACAGTCCAGATTGCGATAGGGCACGCACGGCAGCTACCGCGTTAGCCATGGTTGCGAATGTGACGCTAGCCGACGCCTGATAAACGGGTCTGTCCTGCAGTCGCATCCAGGCTTCGGTGATTACTCCCAGGATACCCTCGGAGCCAATTATTAGACGGTCAGGAGAGGGCCCCGCACCGGAGCCTGGCAGCCGTCGCGTCTCGAGAATTCCGGCGGGCGTGACGGTCCGCGTCGAACTCGACGAAATCGTCAATGTGCGTGTAAAGCGATGCATAGTGTCCGCCGCTACGTGTGGCGATCCAACCTCCTAACGTTGAATGCTGCAGACTTTGCGGGAAGTGGCGCAAGGTCAGGGCGTGAGGCCGCAACTGACCCTCGAGCTCGGGCCCGAGCGCGCCAGCCTGTATGCGCGCCGCGCGACTGTCGCGGTCGATCTCGAGTACCCTATTGAGATATTGTAGATCGATCGAGATCGTTCCTGCATAGGAATCGCCCACGTCGGGTTCGACACCGCCGCAGACGCTTGAGCCTCCACCGAAGGGAATAACGGCGACATTGGCGCTCGATGCCCAATCGAGAAGACTGACAACGTCGAGTTCGGTCTTCGGAAATGCGACAAGATCTGGCGGATTGCGTACGTCGCGCAGGAACATACGCGCGATGTCGGCAAACGACTTGCCCATGCTGTGTACAAGCCGATCGTAAGGTGTATTTGACACCATCGCCTCGAGCGAGGCGGGTACAGCTATGCGCGGCGCTCGAAGCGAGAAGTCGTCCTCGCGCGGCGCTGCGACTTCGACCGGCGCTATGCCGAAGCGTTCCGCGCCAGTTCGCACGCGTGTTTCCTCGTCGGCCGATAACCCATCATCTGCATAGCCCCAGCCGTAAAAGCGAAGCCTCTTTCGATGTGCAAGAGAATCACGTTCGGTCATTTCAATGAGGCCCCCGTTTAGGAGCGGACGCGACGGCCCATACCCAACTTTCCAGTTTAGACGTCCTTTCCCTGTTCTTCTCGCAGAATTCCCTGTTATCGCGCAGAAAATTCCCTGTTAGTTGCGCGAGCCAAAAATGCGAGTTAGGCCCGAAAACACTGCGTTTCGGCGAATTTTGTTGAGAACAGACGGCAGATTTTCAAAAATTCCCTGTAATTTTCCCTGTTATTGCAAAATCGCCGCCGGAGACCATATCGCCTCAGACTGGCTGCACCACCAGTGTTCTTCCTAAGCGTCGGTGAGGTTCAATTTCCGAAATCCCATGCTTGACCTGCCGCATAGCTCGACAAGATGTTGCGCGCAATGAGGATGCGGTGCACCTCGTCGGGGCCATCCGCTATGCGCAATGTCCGCGCACCGAGATACATGGCAGCGAGAGGCGTGTCGCCGGACACGCCGGCCGCGCCCCAAACCTGAATCGCGCGATCGACGACACGGTGATAGGCCGCAGGCACGAATATCTTAATTGCGGAAATATCGGTTCGGGGATCGCCACCGCCTTCCATCATCTCCGCGCATCGGATCGTCATCAGGCGGGCGGCCTGGATATCGATGTAGGAGTCGGCGATGAATCCCTGAATGAATTGCTTTGAGGCGAGCACGCCGCCATGGACCTCGCGCATGGAGGCGCGTTCAACCATCAGATCGAAGGCGCGCCACATCTGCCCGATCGAATTCATGCAGTGGAAGACGCGCCCGGCGCCCAGACGGTCCTGGGCAGCCTTGTGACCCGAGCCCGCTGCGCCCAGCGCATTGGCTTCCGGCACCCGCACATTATCGTAGATGATTTCGCAATGATCGCTGGCTCGCCCCCACACTTCGACTCCGCGTACGATGCGCAGACCAGGCGTATTCTTCGGGACGATGATTTGCGTCATGCGGCCTGTGTCTCGGCCGGCCCCTTCCGTTCTGCACATGACGATCAGAAAATCCGCACGAATTCCGTTCGACGTAAACCATTTGTGCCCGTTGATCACCCATTCGCCGTTCTCAAGCCGAGCGGTCGTCTTGATCGCGCGAGGATCCGAGCCGGGTGCGTCCGGTTCGGTCATGGAGAAGCCGGAACTCCATCCTTCCCTCGGTCAACGGCACGAGCCACTTGCGCTTTTGCTCCTCGGTGCCGTACTTGAGCAGAATTGTCTGATTGCCCGAGTTCGGCGCAACAACGCCGAACAGCGCAGCGCCGCCGGGTGTATAGGCGAGAATTTCGTTCATATAAGCGTGTTCAAGAAAGCTGAGACCCGCACCGCCATATTCCGGCGGCAGATGGGGCGCCCATAGCCCAGCCTCTTTCACCTTGCCCTTGATCGAGTCGGCAAGGGCCTTGCCTTTTTCCTTTTCCGCCGCTGGCGCGTCGCTGCGCCAGCGCGCTGTGAGGGTACGCTCATGCGGCAAGATTTCCTTGTTGACGATGCGCGCCGTGAGATCCCGAATTTCATTGATGCGCGGATCCAAGGTGGCTATTGGCTTCACATTCATCGGCATGGCGCATTCCCTCAGCTTCAGCGGCTGGCATCACAATAGGAAATTCCAACAGGGCCGATTTGATGCAAGTCAAGTATCGCGCACGATAGGACGCGTAGGCTTTTCGCTCGCGCAGGAGGGCGAAGGCTGGCGCGTTGAAATGGAGGTGACCGTCGGTATCGGCGCCTTGTCAATTCGATGAACCACCGAGTAGGAATGGACGCGTCAGGAAACAGGTCACGACGGCGCCGGCATGAACATCGCAGTCGCATTTCTCGCCGCGGCGCGTACATGGAAAGACAATATCGCCATTGCGCAGCCGGACGGGCCGTTCGCCAGTTATGGCGCGCTGGCTGAGCGCTCTGGCGCGATCGCGCGGGCGCTCGCCGACCGAGGCCTTGTGCCGGGCGAGCGAGTGGCGCTCGCCTTGTCGAATGTCCCCGAATATCTCGAAATTTTGCTCGGCACTTGGATTGCCGGGCTTTGCGCCGTGCCGCTCAATCCGCGTTTGCATGCGCGCGAATTCGCCTATGCCGTCGACGACAGCGGAGCCAAGCTCTGCTTTGCGACCGGCGACCTGGCGCCCAGCGTGACGGAGGCGGCCTGCGACGTGGTCGAGGTGGGATCGGCTGCCTATCGCCGCATGCTGGACGGCGACAGTCTCGCCCCGGTCGCGCGCGCGCCGGACGATCTCGCTTGGCTTTTCTATACCAGCGGGACGACCGGACAACCGAAGGGCGCGATGCTGACCCATCGCAACATCATGGCGTTCTTGGTTGCCATGCTCGCCGACGGCGGCGCGATGGTGCACGACAATGTGCTGCATATCGCGCCGCTTTCGCACGGCAGCGGCTTCATGGGCCTTGCCTATCTGGTGCGCGGGCGCACCAATGTGGTCGTGCCGCAGGGCGGGCTCGATCATGCGTCGATGACGGCCGCACTCGAACGCTATGCGCCACTTTCCTTCTTTGCCGTGCCCACGCTGGTGAACAGACTGATGGACGGCATCGTGCAGCCGGCGCAGGTATCCGGCATCCACATGATCTATTTCGGCGGCGCGCCGATGTATGTGGACGATCTGAAACGCGCCATCAGTTTCTTCGGCGCCGAACGGCTCTGGCATCTCTACGGTCAGGGCGAATCGCCGATGACGATAACCTACCTGCCGCCCTGGCTGCGCGGCATTCCAGAGAGCGGCGGCTATGAGGCGCGGCTTGCCAGCGTCGGCATCGCGCGCAGCGGCGTCGCAATCCGCGTGACGGACGAGAACGGAGCTGATTGCCTACCCGGCGAGATCGGCGAAGTCGTCGTGAAGGGCGACGTGGTGATGACGGGCTACTGGAACCGGCCCGATGCCACTGCCGCCACGATCCGCGACGGCTGGCTACTCACCGGCGATCTCGGCGCGCTCGACGAAGCCGGCTACCTCACGCTGCATGATCGCTCCAAGGATATGATCATCTCGGGCGGCTCCAACGTCTATCCGCGTGAGATTGAAGAGGTGCTGCTCGCCTGTCCGGGCGTGCAGGAATGCGCTGTGGTGGGTCTGCGCGATGCGAAGTGGGGGGAAGTGCCGGTGGCCTTCGTGGTGGCCGTGCAGGGGGCCGCGCCCGAACCGGTCGCGCTCGACGCGCATTGCCTAGCTCATCTGGCCCGATTCAAGCGCCCGCGCCGCTATCATATCGTGCCGGAATTGCCGAAGAACGGCTATGGCAAGGTGTTGAAAACGGCGCTGCGCGAAATCGCGGAGGCGAGTTGAGGTGACGCTGCTCTCCGCATCGTTCCGCCGTGCGGAACAGGTGCGTGCTTGCGCGTGATGTTGAGGTAGCGCCGGCGTCCACAGGGCAAGTGACAATGCACAATTCGACAAGATGGGCGAAGTGCCCGCTGTTACCGGTGCGCGCCGCTAGCGGCGCCATTCCGAAAAGAGGGCCGATTTGAAATCGTTGCTGCGTACCGATCCGTTCGTGTTGGCCATGATCGCGACGGTCATCCTTGCGAGTCTCCTGCCATGCCGGGGCGAAGTCGCTGCGGGCCTGACGCTGTTCACGAAATTCGCAATTGCCCTGCTCTTCTTCCTGCACGGCGCCAAGCTGTCGCGGGCAGCGGTGCTGGCGGGCCTCGGCCACGGGCGCCTGCATGTGGCGGTGCTGGCCGCGACCTACGTGCTGTTCCCGATCTTCGGCCTTGCGCTGACGCAGCTTCCTTCGCGTTGGCTCGATCCCTCGCTGGCCCAGGGCTTCCTCTATCTCAGCCTTCTGCCATCGACGGTACAGTCCTCCATCGCGTTCACCTCTATCGCCGGCGGCAATGTTCCGGCTGCGGTTTGCGCGGCTTCGGCCTCCAACCTGCTTGGCATGTTTCTGACGCCCGCGCTGGTCGGCGTGACGATGGGTATTCATGGCGCGCATGGTTCGCTTTCGGCCGTCAGCACGATCATCGTGGAATTGCTGCTGCCGTTCCTGGCTGGACATGGGCTGCGCCCCTGGATCGGTGGCTGGGTCGATCGCCACAAATTCGTGCTCAGCTTTGTCGATCGCGGTTCGATCATCCTTGTCGTCTATACCGCTTTCAGCGCAGCGGTGGTCGAAGGGCTGTGGCATCGCATATCGGCCGGCAGCCTGGCGCTGGTCATCGTGCTCGCTCTGCTTCTGCTCTTCGCGGTGCTGGCAACTACGCGTGCCGCCGCCCAGCGCATGGGGCTGGCCCGGGCCGACGAGATCGTTCTGGTGTTTTGCGGCTCCAAGAAGAGTCTGGCGTCAGGCGTGCCGATGGCCAGCGTTCTGTTTCCGGCGGCTTCGGTGGGATTGTTCATTCTGCCGCTCATGATCTTCCATCAGATCCAGCTTATGGTGTGCGCTCTGCTCGCGCGCCGCTATGCTGCGACCCAGCCGGTGCCAGCCTGAGCGCGGCCCTTGCAGAAGATGAGAACCATGTCCGCAAAAGCGTCGTCTCCCAAGAACTGGTTGATCACCGGAGTCAGCACCGGCCTTGGCCGCGCCGTTGCCCAAGCCGCGCTGAAGCGCGGCGATCGCGTGGCCGGCACCGTACGCACAGAAAAGGATCGCGATGCGTTCCGCGCGCTCGCGCCGGAGCGCGCCATTGGGCTGGTGGCGGATGTGACCGACGAGGCCGCAATTCATGCCGCCGTGGACGCCGCGGAGAACGCCACCGGCGGCATCGATATCCTGGTCAACAATGCCGGCTACGGTCTTGTTGCCGGTATCGAGGAAGCAAGCCTTGCCGAGATTCGTGCGCAGTTCGATGTCAACGTGTTCGGTGCCATCGCGGTGCTGCAGGCGGTCCTGCCCCATATGCGCGCGCGGCGCCGAGGCCGCATCCTCAACATCACCTCCGTCTCGGGCTTTGTCGGATGGCCGAGCCTCGGCATCTATTCGGCAAGCAAATTTGCGTTCGAAGGCATCGGCGAAACGCTCGCGCTCGAAGTGGAACCGCTGGGAATCAAGTTGACCATGATCGAACCCGGCGGCCTGCGCACCGATTTTGCCACACGCTCGCGCGTGACCAGCGCCCGGGAAATCGCCGACTACGATGCCACGGTCGGCGCGTGCCGGCGCATACTGGCCGAACATGCCGGTCGCGAGCCGGGCGATACCCACAACGCCGCGCAAGCCATTTTGCAGATCGCGGATGTAGCCGATCCGCCACTGCGACTGCTTCTAGGTACCGATGCGCTCGGTTACGCCATCAGCAAGCTGGATCGCCAGCGCGCGGAAATCGTTGCGTGGGAAACTCTGACCAAATCGGTTGCGATCTCAGGCTGAGGTGCGCTTCAGACGCGGGCGAACGAACGTTCAATGCACAGGCGATTGCCCGAAAAATAATCACAGGCTTCCGGTCCGGCCAAGGGGCCGGAATTCAGCGACTCCCTCATCGTGAAAACGGCGGAGCCGCCCTACGCGGAGCGGAAAATGGGAAGTCAGGCAATCGCTTAGAGATGCAGCCCGCACATCGGGGATGCGCCGCCCTGCCGCTCCGTGCATTGGCGCAACATCGCGTTCGACCAGCATTTTGGCGCGCGCAACCGGTGGCATGACAATTGCGCAAAGTTTGTCTAGGCTCATCGAAGCGTCACAAAATTAACACGGGTGTGTTGCCTTATGAACTCGTGGAAGTTCACGACGGCTTCATTGCCGGGCGAAGGGCGCGAACGGGCTTGGAGTGAAGCCCTGCAGCAGGTTTGCCTGCCGGGCGCATCGCCATGCGACGAGGACGGCTTCTTCGGCGAAGTGTCCAGCATTGTCTCGCCGCTCGGAATCGAATTCTCCCGCGTAACATCTTCGGCGCAGACCATATCGGGAGTGTGTTCGAGCCGTCCGCCGTGCCTTTGGCTGGCGCTGCCGGTCGAAGGCGATTTCGAACTCGAAGACGGCAATGGCGGCGTCGCCCTTCGCAGGGGCGACATCTTCTACGGCCCGACCGGCCGCGATTCCACCCTGCGGCTCTCGGACAAGTTCGTGATGCTTTATCTACGCATCCCCCAGACGATGCTCTATCCGCGCCTCCTGAATCTCAAATTGCTGCAGATTGGCACGTTGAGCCGTGACATCGCAGGCAATCGCGTGTTCTCGAATCTGCTGCACTCCATCGTGGACGATCTCGACGAGATCACCGACACCTATATTCACCCAATTGAAGTGGCGCTGTCGGAATTCGTCGTAGCGAATCTGGCAGAAAATTCGGCGCTGGGCTGTTTCGATGTGGCAGGCGCCAGCAATTTCCAGCGCATTACGCAGGCCATTGAAGTGCAGCTCGGCGACGGCGATCTCACGCTGCATGCCATTGCCGATCAGCAGCATGTTTCTGTGCGCTATATCCAGAAGCTGTTCCAGCAGGCCGACATGAGCTTCAGCCAGTATCTGCGGCGGCGGCGGCTGGAGCATTGCTATTCGGATCTGGCAAGCCACGCCCATCGCAATCTTTCGATCAGCGATATCTGCTTCCGCTGGGGGTTCAACGATGCGGCCCATTTCAGCCGCTCGTTCCGGGCCGACTATGGCGTCACGCCGCGCGCTTTCCGCCAGCAAAGCCTGGGCGAGGTGATGCCGCAGTGAGGCCGCGCCTGACGCGCGCCCGAACTAGGCGCGGTGCGTTCTGTACCGATCCCATCCCGCCCGGTAGCGCTCCACCAGCCAGAGATTGAGCTGTCGCTGGGCGCCTTCCTGCCAGGAATAGCGGCCGCGCGGGGCGAATTTCGATTTCAGCCCGATCTGCACCATTTCGTCGACATGCTGATCCTGCCCCACGATCTCGCCAACGGTTTCGTTGCTCACATTCATGAGCTTCTCGAACCAGGAGTCCTTAAGCGCCTCAGGCCGGTAAAGCGTGCCGATGCCCATTGAGTGATAGTCGGCGCTTTCGGCATAGATGGTGAGGTAGATCACGCTGTCGGTGTTCATCACCAATGACAACGTCGGCGGCACATTGACGAAGAGGACCTGACTTCGCTCCGTTTCCGTCAGATTCGGGAAGATGGGAAACAGCGCCTTCAACGTCGGATTGAAGCTGGCGTCGGGAATTGTGGTGCCGTTTGTCCGGTAGTAGCCCGCCGTATTCGGGGGCAACTCCGGAAAGCGCGCCAGCGAACTTGGGATGTGATCGTGCAGCCCCTGATGGAGCCGGTTAGCGTGATAGCCGTCATTGTTGTTCTCGAACATCACCTTCCAGTTCCAGTTGAACCGGTTGGCGGGCCCCGGCCGGGGACCGTCGAGATTGGCCAGATCATAATTGGCGACCACTTCATCCAGTGCCGTCAGTTGCGGGCCGAGCGGCGGTGCATTGTCCCAGAAATTGACGAAGATGAAGCCCTGCCAGACCTCCACGCGCAGGCGCGGCAGATTGAACTTGTTCATGTCGAAATTTTTGGTCCTGTCCATCGCGGGAGCCTGCACGAGCTTGCCCGTCAGCGAATAGACCCAGTGATGATAGGGGCAGATCAGCGTGTTTGCGCGCCCACAGCCCTCGGCCACAAGCATGCCGCGATGCTGGCACACCGCAGACACCGCCGCGACATCGCCTTCACGCGTACGCGTGATGATGAGCGGCTCGCCGACATGGGTCACGGTAAAATATTCGCCGGGCTGTTTCACCCAGGATTCGCGCCCGACGCAGAGCCACTCGCGAAAGAACATGGTTTGCTTTTCGAACGCGAAGAAGTCCGGATCGACATAACAGGCGGACGGCAGCGATTCGGCTTCTTCGCAATCGAGAACGGAGCTTGCAAAGCTCTCGAAGAATTCGTCGGTCAGAACTGAACGGGGCATGTCCAAGCGGTTCCTCAACTATCTGCCAATGTGCGCGCGGCCACCTTGTGCGGGGGCGAAACTAGGCGTTCGCACCCCACAGCGTCTTGGCTGGAGGCGAACTGCGACTTGCACCTCTTCCCGCGCCGAGACCGCACTTGTGACACGGAAATGGCACCGGGCAAGTTGCAGTGCACACAGCGGCAAGAATGCCATTGTGGAAACGGCCCTAACTATCTCGAAGCCGATATTTATGGAAATCTTCGAATGCCGCTCAGCGAAGATGCCGCCGCCGCCCGTGCCAGGATCGTGCCGTCTGCCCTGCACAAGATCCGGGCCACGCCGAAGACCGTGCACTGGGGCTATTTCGATGCCGCGCTGGCGCCGGTCATAAAGGTGAAGAGCGGCGATCTGGTCCAGGCCGAGGCCGTGACTCACCACGCCGGCGACGATCCCGATCTGCTGATGGACGACGGTATCAAGACTATCTTCCGTGACATCCCGCCGGAAGACCGCAACCCGGGCGTTCACATCATGACGGGACCGATCTACGTCGAAGGCGCGCGCCCCGGTGACATTCTGGAAGTGCGCTATCTGAGCATGACGCCGCGCTGCCGCTATGGCTCGAACCTCGCCGCCCATTGGGGCTACCTCTACAAGGAATTCGGCGAGAAGGAGCGTGTCACGATCTACGAGATCGACGAGGGCGGAAATACCGCCGCCGCGCTCTACGCCTATGACTTCCCCGGCAAATATGAAACGCCCGGCATGGTTACGCGCTGTCCGGAATGCGACCGGCAAAAGTCGCTCGAAGGAGTGCGCATTCCGGTGCGTCCCCATCTGGGCACTGCCGGTGTTGCGCCCGATGCCAAGGGGCGGGTGAGCACCGTGCCTCCCGGCAGCCATGGCGGCAACATCGACAACTGGCGGATCGGTGCCGGCACGACCATGTATTACCCGGTGCAGGTGGATGGCGCGCTGTTCTCGATCGGCGACCCGCATATCTCGCAAGGCGACGGCGAATTGTCGGGCACGGCGATCGAGGCCTCGCTCGATGTGATGTTCCAGCTTGTGCTGCGCCGCGATTTCACGTTCCCGTCGCCGCTGCTGGAGGCACCCGACTGCTGGATCGTTCACGGCTTCGATCCGGACCTGAACGTGGCGATGCGAAATGCCTCCCTCGACATGCTGGGCCTGCTGCACGAGCATCAGGGGTTGTCGAAGAATGACGCATACTCGCTGATGAGCGTGGCCGCCGATTTCGCCGTGACGCAGGTGGTGGACGGCAGGCAAGGAATTCACGTCCGGGTACCGCGCACCATCTTCCCGGTTCGTAAGCGTTAGACGCGCGCGCGGTCTCCGCGTCTTCCTCGAACTAGGGGGCGCCGACTGTGGCGCTGCTGCAATGGCGGCAGAGATCCGGCCCGACAATTCGGCATTTGTTCCGCTCCGCGAAACGTCGAGAGGAAATCCGGCACCGGTTCTGCTAGGCTATGCCGTAGGGTGTGTCGCGGCCGCTGTCGGCAACCAAGGCAAGGGGGCGCGCAAATTCCCATGCGCTGCAACACAAGATCACCTCGGCCTGCAACCGCATATTAGAATCAATTATGGCAAGGGCCTAACCACGTATCGGGGGACTGACATGTCAACGTTTCCACGGCGCAGCACGCGCAGTGCGCTCTTTTCAAGTTGCGCCTTCATTGGAATTGGCTTGGCGAGCCTGATCGCCGCAGGACCCGCGCAGGCCGATACAACCGCGGACGGGGCATCGTCCGGCCACGTCGAGACTGTCGTCGTGACGGCCGAACGCCGCGCGAGCGACATCCAGACGACCGCGCTGGCGATCACGGCGGTGAGCGCCGATGACTTGAGCAAGTCGAATATTGTTCAACTCGCCGACATCAACGGAATCGTGCCGGGCCTCTCGATAGCCCGCAGTTCGGGCTTCGAGACGGTGGTGACGATCCGCGGTGTGGGCCTCGAGACTCCCGAGAATTCGCTGACCACCTCGCCGGGCGTCGCCCTGTTCGTCGACGGCGCCTATGTCGCCAACAGCATCACGCTCGACCAGACGCTGTTCGATATCGATCACATCGAAGTGCTGCGCGGGCCGCAAGGCGCTCTCTACGGCCAGAGCGCCACCGGCGGCGCTATCCTGCTCGTGACCAAACAGGCCAATCTCGACAGCTTCAGCGGCCAGGTCACAGGCAGTTACGGCACCTATAACCTCAACCGCGAGAACTTCGACGTTAATGTCCCGTTGACGGATACGCTCGCCATGCACATCGCGGCGGAGCATTTCGGTCACGACGGTTTCACCAAAGTTCCGTTGATTCCGGGCTTCAAGGCCGACGACGCCGAAGACGTCGTTGGCAAGGTCGACTTCCTGTGGCAACCGCTCTCGAATTTGTCGTTCCGGCTGTCGACCGAATCCTATCACGCCGATCAGAACGAGGCGGCGCAGAAGAATATCAACGATCCCAACCCCGATCCGTGGGTCATCACGCAGGACTATCCGGCGAAATTCGACATGAAGACCAACCTGACCCACCTGACGGCCGAGTGGGACGGTTCGTGGTTCACGGTCAAGTCGGTGACCGCGTATCAGTGGTTGAAGAACGTGCAGGGCGAGAACAGCTCGCGCAGCGCGATTTCCCTCATCAATGCCTATGACGACGTGGTCGCATGGAACACCTCGCTCGTGAATTACAACGAGGAGCTCGACATCCAGTCAAACAACGACTCGCCTTTCCAGTGGGACGTCGGCGCCTTCCTGTTGTCGCAGAAGAGCAGTCAGTTCGTGGCGGAGTACGAATGCTTCGCCGCTCCGGCGTGTGCGGGCTATTATCCGCCGACAGCGGCCAATCTCACCGTGATGCCGGTGCTTCAGGACAGCCCCAACCTCGCCTATGGAAACATCACGAAAGTCGATCGCAAATCGTGGTCGGTATTCGCGCAAGGCACCTACAACTTCACGGACGCGTTCAGCGTGACGCTGGGCGGGCGCCTCAATGGCGATACCTTCACGGACAACGGAATCAATTACGGCGGCGCCATCTTTGGCGGGCCCTACATGGCGCCCTACACACACTCGTCGTCGGACCACGTGGCGACCTATCGGGCTGAGTTAGACTACAAGCCCGACCCCGACCATATGCTCTATGTCAGCACCAATCGCGGCTACAAGCCGGGCGGCGTGAATGGCAACAATTCCCAGTCGTATGATCCGGCGACTTGCGCCAATCCGTTCGACCGGTCGAGCTGCAGCCCGCTCAACTATTTGGTGGTGCAGAATCAGTTCAAGCCGGAGGTCAACACGTCCTATGAAATCGGCTCGAAGAACGCGTGGCTCGACAATCACCTGACCGTAAACGCTGCGGGCTTCTACTACGTCTACAACAACTACCAGTTCATCGCGACCGATCCGGTTCCGTTCAACGGCGGCATCACCAACATTCCCTCGACCCATATCTGGGGCGCTGAAGTCGAGGCTCACTATCTCGGCATGGACGACAAGTTCCATTTCAACGCCGACTTGTCGCTCCAGGACGGCTCGATCGGGAAAAACTTCAAGACTATCGACTCGATCACGGCGAACACTGTCGAGGCCACCGATCCGAACTGCGCATTCGGTGGACAGTATTATAATCCTTATTGTTGGCTTGCCGTGACCGCGAGCGCGCGAAACGTCGGCGGCAATCCGCCGGCCAAGCTGCCCAAAGTGTTGGGCTCGTTCGACGTGTCCTACGACTTCTCGGTCTTCGGCGGGATTCTCACGCCGCGCTTCCAGCTCGTTTATCGCGGCGGCTACTGGGCGCGCGTTTTCGACGAGCCCACGGTCGACAAGGTGCCCGGCTATACGCTCGTCAACCTCAACATCAACTACATTCCAGACGACAGTCCGTTCGAGATTTCGATTCTGGCGAGCAATGTGGGTAACGTCGCCGGCGTGAACTCGCGCTACACCGATCCGTACGGCACCGGGCAGACGAGCCAGCAATTTACCCCACCGCGGCAGGTAATCGGGACAGTCAGCTACCACTTCTGATTCCCTACCAGGCCAACAAGGAAAGCCCTCGCCGTACCGGCGGGGGCTTTCTTGTTGTAGGCTCACGTCAAATCGAGCGGGACGAAACGCGCGCCGGCGATGCCGGTGGCGAAGGTGCGATATGAACGGAAGAGCCAAGCCAGCGATCCTCGTGCTCGGCAGTCTCAATCTCGATCTGGTGTTCTGGATGCCGCGCGTGCCGGATGCCGGCGAAACGCTGGCCAGCACAGACAGCGCCACATTTTGCGGCGGCAAGGGCGCCAATCAGGCGGTCGCTTGCGCGCGGATGGGCGCGGCCGTGACCATGCTGGGCCGCATCGGAAGCGATCCTGCCGGCCAGATGCTGCGCACCGCCTTGGCCGAGGAAGGTATAGCGGTCGATCGCGTGCTGGTCGCCGATGGCTGTGCCAGCGGCACAGCCGTGATCGTCCTGACGCCGGACGGACAAAACCGCATTCTGCTTGCCGCCGGTGCAAACGGCGAACTCAGCGCCGTCGATGTCGCCGCGCACGAAGCGGCGTTCAGCGACGCCAAAATGTTGGTGTGTCAGCTTGAAGTGCCGCTGGAGGCGATTGAAGCGGGCGTTGCCATGGCCGCGGCGAGGGGCATTCCGGTCCTGATCAATCCTGCGCCTGCACGGGCGATGTCGGATGCGCTTCTAGCGCAAGTGGATTACCTCGTGCCCAACGAGACCGAAGCGGCGGCACTGACGGGCATTTCCGTGGTCGACGATGCATCTGCGGAACTGGCGGCGCAGAGTCTGCGCGCGCGCGGCGCGGGCTGCGTTGTGATTACGCGCGGGGAAGCCGGCATCACCATTGCCGATGCACAAGGCTGCCGCCACATGCCCGCCCTGCCGGCCGATGTGGTGGACACAACGGCGGCTGGCGACAGTTTCATTGGCGGCTTTGCCACTGGCCTGTCGGAAGGGATGACGGTGGGTGAGGCGGCCGCGCTGGGACTGAAGGTGGCGCGGCATTGCATCGGCCGTATCGGCGCGCAGGCATCTCTGCCGCGCCGTCACGAGATCGGCTGACGCCTCAGCCGAAATGATAGGCCGAGACGGCCTTGCCCCAGATCGTGCCGCTGAACCTCTGCCGGCCTTTATCGTCGCCCGCGGCGCCGGCCGCGATCATCAGCGGCAGCAGATGCTCTTCGCGCGGATGGATCTGGCGCGCAAAGGGTGCCTTGCTCCATTGCACCAGGCGCGTTTCGCGCTCAGCGGCGGGAACCTCGCACAGCGTCTCCGTCAACCAGTCGTCGAAAACCTGAGCCGGTTCGTCGAGCCGCGCATCGGGAAGTCCGCGCAGATTATGGAAGCTGAGGCCGCTGCCGATAATAACGATGTTTTCCTGTCGCAGGCTCACCAGCGCTTTGCCGATGGCGATATGCGACGCCGGATCGAGATCGGTCTGTAACGACAGTTGCAGGATTGGGATATCGGCGTCCGGAAACGCCACCTTCAGCGGCACGAAGATGCCGTGATCGAAGTCGCGTTCCGAATCTTCGCCGCATGCGATCCCCGCCTTGGACAACAGCTCGCGCACCTTGACGGCCAGCGCCGGCGCGCCGGGCGCGGGATAGGTCAGTTCGTAGGTGTAGGGCGGAAAGTTGCTGTAGTCGAACAACAGCGCGGGATGGGCCCGTGTCAGCACGGTCGGGCGCGCCATCTCCCAATGGGCGGAGATGACAAGCAACACGTCGGGCTTTCGCGGCAGAAGCGACGGCAAACTCTTTAGATAAGCCTCCATCCCTACCCAGCGCCTGGGCTCGTCCGGCGGGGGAGGCATGAAAAAGCAGGGGCCGCCGCCATGCGGTAGATAGATCGAAGGCTGCATAATCGATATCCCGGTTTTCGCGGGGGCCGACGATAATGGTGGCGAACGCCGCTGTCATTGCGCCCGCCGCTGCGCAGACTTGTCTCTGCGCGCATCGTGGAGCCGTCAGCTTCGGGAACGGTCGGCGCAAATATCCGTGAATTCGCGGCGAACGCGCAGCCCCTGCGCCCGCATCAGGCTCTGGTCCGAGCCGCAGACGAACACGGTAATACCAAGCGTCAGAAGGCCAGCAATTTCCGCCGTATCGCCGACATAAATGCCCACGGTCCGGCCATGCCGCCGGCCCGCCGCGACCGTAGCGGTAATAGCCTCAACCACTTTCGGGTCGCTCTGGCTCTCCACCCCCAGCGATTGGGCGAGATCGGCGCGGCCCAGGAACAAGCAGTCGATGTCGTCAACGGCTGCAATCGCATCCAGTTGGGCAAGCGCCTCCTTGTCCTCGATCTGGCACCACAGCGAACTCGTTTGGTCGGCCTGCGCGCGATAGGCGGCGGCGCCCGCCGCTCCATAGCCCCCGGCCCGCGTCGATGGCGAAAAGCCGCGCGCCCCGCGCGCATATTTTGCGGCGTCTAGGGCTGTACCTGCGATCCCGGCGCTTTTCACATGCGGCGCCACGATGCCGGCGAAACCCATATCGAGCGCCTGTCCAATGGGAACAGATGCGACCTCGGGAATGCGCACCAGGCAGGGAAGGCTGGCCGCATGGCTGGCCAGCGCCATTCTATCGAGCGTTACCGGATCGAAGGGCGCATGTTCGCTGTCGACGATCGCGAAATCGAAGCCCGACACGCCCAGTACCTCCACAGCCTGATGCGAGGCCGTTTTGACGAAGGTTCCCAGCTGGATCGCGCCGTCTCTGACGGATTGGCGAAATGTCTGAAATCGCGCCCCCAATTCGCGTCCTCCACTCGATCGGCCAAGCGTTAGGGAGCCCGGCGCTCACGGTCAACTCGCGCTGCACGCTAAGACATTGACCGACTCGGGGTCGCTGTGGGACGGTTCGGGGCCGATAATGGAACGATGTTCCGGTCACCGGAACAGACGAGAGGCGCAGGTGGCTATCACCGACGACGCATCATCGCGCGAAACGCATGGGTTGGCTTCGGTCGACCTCGTGCTCGGCCTGATCGAGTATCTCGCCGGCTCGGCGCGGCCTCACGCAATGTCAGATATTGCGCGCACGCTGGGAATATCCAAGGCGCGCACCCATCGCCATCTGCGAGCACTCATGCAGCACGGCTATGTACTGCAGGACCGTTCCACCGAACGCTACGAAATCGGCACCAAGCTTCTGGCATTGGGCGAAGCGGTGCGCGACCGCTTCGATGTCCTCGGCGCCACGCAGGCCGAAATGGGCCGCCTTCGCGATGAGACAGGACAGACCGTGACGGTCTCGGCCCTGATCGAAGATGCGGTCGTTGTGCTCGAACTGCTGCGCGGCAGAGCTATCGTCGAATTCGGCGTGCGGCCCGGTTCAACGCTGGATTTCCATGCGACGGCGCATGGGCTGGTGGCGCTGGCCTTCGGCCCGGCGGCACTGATCGAGCTCGCGCTGTCGCGTCCGCTCAAGGCCTGGACGGCGGAGACGGTGACCGATCCCGCCCAACTCAGGCGGCAGGTGGCCCAAGTGCGCGCGCAGGGCTGGGCGACTGCGGCTGATCAGATGCTCGTCGGCTTCAACGCGCTGGCAATGCCGATCTTCGATTTCCGCAACACTTGGCGTGGCACGATTGCGATAGTCGGCCAAACGCAGGCAATAGCCGATAGGCCCACAGAAGAACAACGCGCGAAGGTTGGCGCTGCAGCCGCCGAGGCATCTCGCCGGTTGGGATGGAGAGGAAGCAACCTGTGAGCTATTCCCTGGCCGTCGATATTGGAGGCACGTTTACCGACGTGGTGCTGCGCCGCGACGACGGCGTGCTGATTACCGACAAAACCCTGACCACTTACAACGATTTTCTGGAGGGCTTCTTCCGCGGAGTCGAGCTGGTGCTGGACAAGGCCGGCATTTCGCCGCGCGATGTCGACGGCGTGGTCGTGCATGCCACGACCATCGTCACCAACGCCCTGATCGAGCGCAAAGGGGCGTCCACCGCGCTGATCGCGACCAAGGGGTTCGGCGATGTGCTGGCGATCCGCAACGAACATCGCTACGAAATGTACGATCCGCAGATCGAATTTGCCGATCCGCTCATTCCCCACGAGTTGACCTTCGAGATCGACGAGCGCGTTCTGGCCGACGGCAGCGTGCTGAAGCCGGTGAACCACGCGCAGATCGAAGAGCTGGCGGCAACGCTGAAAGCCAAGGGCGTAGTTTCGGCCGCGATATGTCTGATCAACGGGTTCCGCAATCCGGCCAACGAGCAGGCCGTCGCCGCCAAGCTCGGCGCGCTGCTGCCCGATCTCTATCTGTCGCTGTCCTCGTCGGTTGCCCCGCAGATCCGCGAATATCCGCGCACCTCGACCACTGCGATCAACGCCTATACCACGCCGATCGTCGAGCCCTATCTGAAGGCGCTGGAAGTGCGCCTAGCCAAGGAGAAGGTGCCGAACAAGCCGCTGATCATGCTGAGTTCCGGGGGAATTATCGGTGCTTCGATCGCCAGCCGCAATCCTGTGCGCATGATCGAGAGCGGGCCGGCCGCCGGCGCGCTGGCCGCTACCTATTACGCCGAACGTCTCAACCTCGACCGGCTCCTGTCCTTCGACATGGGCGGCACCACGGCCAAGGCCTGCCTGATCGAAGACCGCAAGCCGCTGATTACGTCGAGCTTCGAAGTCGATCGCATGTATCGCTTCTGCGAGGGAAGCGGCATGCCGCTTACCGTTCCTTCGATCGACATGATCGAGATCGGCGCCGGCGGCGGTTCGATCGCCAGCGTCGACAATCTCGGCCTTCTGAAGGTCGGCCCGCGTAGCGCCGGCTCCACGCCCGGCCCGGCATCCTATGGCCGTGGCGGCACCGAGCCGACCGTGACCGATGCCGACGTGGTGCTGAATCTTCTCGATGCCGACAATTTCCTCGGCGGCAGCATGCCGCTCGACAAGAAAGCGGCCGAGGCCTCCATTCGACGCCTGGGTGAAAAGCTGGGCACCGATCTGGGACACACGGCCGGCGGCATCTATCGCGTTGTGGCGGAAACCATGGCCGCGGCCGTGCGCGCCCATGCCGCCGATCGCGGCGTCGATCACCGCGGTCTGCCGCTTCTGGCTTTCGGTGGTGCGGGTCCCGTGCATGCCTGCGCGGTGGGCGAACTGCTGCAGAGCACCGCTGTAATCTTTCCGCCCCAGGCTTCCGTTCTCTCCGCCTTCGGCACGCTGGTCACTTCCATCCGCTTCGATCTGGTGCGCAGCGCACCAGGCCGAACTCGATGCGCTGGACTGGGCGGCCGTCGAACGGGTGCTGACCGACATGCAAAGCGAAGGCATGATTGCTCTGGAAGAGGCCGGCTGCCGTCCCCGAGACGCCACCATGACCTTCGGCGCTGACCTGCGCTATTTCGGACAGCAGAACGAACTCACGGTGTTCTTCGAACACGATCCGCGCGCGACTCGCGACGTTGAAACCATCGGCAAGATTTTCGAGGCTGCCTATTTCGCGCAGTACGATGTCAATCCCTCGCATGTGCCGGTCGAGATCGTGAGCTGGCGGCTCACCGTGCGCGGACCCGGCATCGCCACCAAAGGCACTGCAGAACTTCCGTCCGTGCCGGGAAAGCCGAAGACCCGGCGCGCTATCCTTTTGTGGCCGGATGCCGGACCGGTGGATATCTATGATCGTTCGTCACTGGCGGCTGGCCAAAAATTCGCCGGGCCGGCCGTTGTCGAAGAGCGCGAAACAACCATCGTCATCCCGCCGGGATGGGACGCCGAAATCAACGAGAGCGGCTGCGTCGTCGCCAAGCGGAGGGCCTGAGGATGGACGGCATCGAACTGGAGATTCTCTGGTCCAATCTCATCAGCATCGTCAGCGAGCAGGCCAAGGCTCTGCAGCGCATCGCCTTCAGCCCGGTGGTGCGCGAAGCCGGCGATCTGGCCAGCGGGCTGTTCGATGCGCGCGGGCGCATGGTGGCGCAGGCCAATACGGGTACGCCTGGCCACATCAATTCGCTGTCGGCGGCCGGTTATGCGCTGGCCAAGCTTTTCGACGGTAAGCTGGTGCCTGGTGATATCGTCATCACCAACGATCCGTGGATGTCGGCGGGACACTTCTTCGACATCACCGTGCTCGTCCCGATCTTCCGGGGTCGGAAGCTGATCGGCTATATCGGATCGACTATCCATCACACTGATATCGGCGGCTATGGCATCGGTGCTGGTGCGCGCGACGTGCATGAGGAAGGCCTCTGGATCCCGCCGTCCAAGCTGTACGAGGCTGGCAAGCCCAACGCACTGCTGCACGACATCATCCGCCACAATGTTCGCACGCCCGATCATGTCTTCGGTGATCTGGCGGCACAGGTGTCCAGCGGCCGCAGCGGCGGCGAGCGGCTCATCGCGCTGTGCGAACGCTCCGGCCTGCCCGACATCGAGGAACTGGCGGACGAGGTCATCACCCGTTCCGAAATGGCGACGCGTGACGCCATCCGCAAGCTGCCGGCCGGCACCTGGCATGGCGAGAGCCGGTTTGACGTGCCCGGCGGCGCCATCATCGATCTGAAGGCCGCCGTCACCATCGACAATCAGAAGGGTGAGGTCACGATCGATTTCGCCGGCAGTTCTGGCGCCAGCCCCATGGGCATCAATGTGGTGATGAACTACACCCATGCCTATTCGACTTTCGCAATCCGAAGCTGCCTCAATCCCGAACTGCCCAACAATTTCGGTTCGCTGGCGCCGATCAAGGTGAGCGCTCCCCAAGGCTCGATCGTCAACGCGGCCTATCCCTCTCCGCTCAACGCGCGACATGTGGTGGGCATGTTCGTACCGATGCCGATCCTCAAAGCGCTACATCAAGTGATGCCAGAGCGCGTGCTGGCCGAAGGATCGGGCGCGGTGTGGACGGTACAGATCCAGGGCAAGCTTGCTGGCGGCGAGGCCTTCACCTCATCTATGTTCAATTATTCCGGCGGCATGGGCGCGCGCGCGACCAAGCCGGGCCCCAGCGCCACCTGCTATCCCACAGGCGTAGCGGCGGTGCCGGTCGAGGTGCTGGAAGCGGCCATGCCGATCGTATTCGACCGGCGCGCGCTACGCCGCAACTCCGGCGGCAAGGGCCGCAGCTCTGGCGGCGACGGCCAGATCATCGAGTTCCACATGAATACCGAATATCCCTGGCTGCTGAACGCGGTGCCGAGCCGGCTCGACCGTGGGCCGGAGGGCCTTGCCGGTGGCGAGCCGGGTGCGCAGGGCCACTTTCTGGTCAACGGCAAGCCGTTCTCAGAAGCGCGCAAGGTGATGATGAATGCGCACGACCGGGTGTTGCTGGAAACGCCCGGCGGTGGCGGTTACGGCCCAAAGTGAACGGCAAGCAAAAGGACGCTTGAGCATGGACCTGCATAGCATCGATTGGAACACGCTGCCCTGGGAAAGGGTGCGCGAGGGCGTGGAGCGCAAGGCCTTTTCTGGCGACGGCGCAACCGTGGCGCTGAACCGGCTGATGCCAGGTCACGAACCGCGCCCGCATCATCATCCCAACGAACAGATCGCTTATGTGATCGCCGGCCAGATCGACTTTCATGTCGGCGAGAAGATCGTGCGACTGGGGCCCGGTGGACTGCTGGTAATTCCGCCCAATGTCGAGCATTGGGGCGTGGTTGTCGGCGATGAGCCCGTGCTCAATCTCGACGTGTTCACGCCCAAGCGTGCCGAATATGCGAGTTGAATCTCAAACGAATACGACGGACCGCAAACAGACAAAGGAAACGTCATGACTACGCCCAACACCCTGATCTTCGTGGACCTGGCCTCCGACGATCCGGCTGCGGCCGGCCGCTTTTACAATGAGGTATTCGGCTGGCGGAACGACGAGCGCCCTCTAGGCATCTTTCATCGCATGGTGCCGGGCGGGAACTTCAAGAACTCGAATGGCTCGGATAGCGAGATCGGCAATCTTCACATCGGCATCTTCAACTCCGCCAATGCGCGCCCGCATCCCGATCCGAAAGGCGTGGAGCCGCGCACGCTTGCCAATGACGGACGCAAGGCGCGCGTCTGGATTATGGTCGGCGATGGCCAGTCGCCCGACGACATCCTTGCCCGCGCGGTCGCACGCGGCGCGAAAATCCTGTGGCGCGATCACTACTGGAAAGAATTCAACGGTTTCAATTGGGCCTTTCGTGACCCGTGGGGAAATGAAATCATCCTCTGGGTGAAGGGCGGCGAAAATCCGGCGATTCCGGCAAACTTTACGCGGGAGTGACAGCGATTGCGTGACCAGATCTCCAATCGGTGGCTGACCTTCTGGGCATTGAGCCTGCTCTTCTTCGTGGTGTCGGCCGGCGCGTTCAATTCGCTGGGCGTGGTGCTGCCCGCCATGGTGCGGGACCTCGGTTGGAACTGGACCGAGGCTGGGGCCGGCTTCACCCTCCTGGGGCTGGCCTGCGGACTCGCAAGCTTTCTGCCGGCGGTCCTGATTCGCCGCATCGGCGTGCGCGGCACCATGATCGTCGGCACGCTCACGTTGGCGGCCGGCTTCGCCACAATGGCCATGACCCATTCGGTCTGGGCCTATTTCGCCGCCACCACGCTGATCGGCCTCGCCTTCGCACTTTGCACCACGGTGCCTGGCACGCATGTGCTCAACGAGATCTTCGACAAACGATCTACGGCGCTGGGCACCTATTTCACCATCGGCGCGCTCGGCAGCGTGGCGGGGCCGCTCTTCTACGTCTGGATCGAGGCGGTCACCTCGGGCTGGCGGGCCTACTGGATCGCCTTTGTCGGGCTGGCGTTGCTGACCGGCCTGTTCGCGATCCTGACCACGCCGAAGCGTCATGACGAATCGCGGCACATTTATCGCGTGCCGGAACAGGTCGATCCAGTAGAGCTGTTCGCACTGATGAAGGAGTGGACGGTACGCAAGGCCCTGGCCACGCCGCAATTCTATATCGTCGTCGGCGGCTACACCGCCTATCTGCTCATCAACACCACTGCGCACGGTTTCGCCGTGGAACATCTCGTCGAGCGCGGCTTCTCCACCAAGGAGGCGGCGTTTGCGCTGAGCATAGAGGCCCTGATCGGCGCGGCCTTCTCGGTGATCGGCGGCGTGATCGGCGAGAAGGTTTCGGCCAAGGCCCTGATGATCGCCTCGCTCGTTTCCGTCACCATCGGCATGGTCGCCCTGGCCGAGGCCACGGGCTGGCCACTGATAATCGTGTTTGCCTTCGGCGTCGGCATCGGATTCGGTTTGTCGTTCCTCAGCTCGACGATGTTGCTCTACAACTATTTCGGAAAAGCTCCCAACCTCGAGCTCTATTCGATCATGTGCATGATCAGCACCTCGGCGGCGCTCGGCACGGCCTTCGGCGGCTGGGGGCGGGACGTGCTGGGAAGCTTCTCCGGGATGTTCCTGCTCTGTGCGGCGATCACGGGCGTGATCTTGGTCGCGACAATGTTCATGCGCCCGCCCGAGCATACGCGCGATGAGGAGATGGAGGCCGCGCCGGAGCGTGCCCTGTGAGTGCAGAGCCCGTCCAGGCCGATCTTCTCATTTCCGGCGCAATGCTCGTCACCATGAATGCCGAGCGGCAAGTGATCGAAGACGGCGCCGTCGCAGTTGCGGGCGATCGCATTGTGGCCGTTGGAAAGCGCGACGTGCTCGCCCGCGCAATTCGGGCGAAGGAAATCTTTGACGCTCGCGGCTTCGTGATGACACCGGGCTTCGTCGATGGCCACATCCACATCACCGGCGATCCGCTGACGCGCGGGTTCCACCGCGGCGCGCCGGAAGACAGTTGGTCGGACAAGCTTAACAAGTGGGTCATTCCCATCTTCAAGGCGCAAACGCCGGACGACGAACGGATCTCGGCGCAAAGCGCCGCGCTGGCGATGATCCGATACGGCACCACAACTTTCGTCGAAGCCGGCACGGTGCTGCATCTCGATGCGGTGATGGAAGGGCTGGCCGAAACCGGCATTCGCGGCCGCGTCGGCCAATGGGTGGAAGGCCGCGCCTTCAATCCGGCCGACGATCAGGCGAAGAAATCGGCCGAGGCTATCGCCGTTCTGGAGTCCGAAATCGCGCGCTATCCCGACCGCCGGGGTGAGACGCGGCTGGCCGCATGGCCTGTTCTGGTCGGCCATTCGACAAATTCGGACGATGTGTGGCGCGCGGCCAAGGCGCTGGCGGACGAACATGGCCTGCGCGTGAGCGCGCATATGAGCCCGCGTGCCGGCGATCCGGAGTGGTTCCTGGCCAACACGGGCCGGCGGCCCCTCGAGCATCTGGCCGACATCGGCGTACTGAGCGATAGCGTGATGCTTACCCACCTTGCCGCCATCGACCACAGTGAGCTGGACGTGCTGGCGCAGTCGGGTGCAAGCGCAATCCATTGCCCACATGCCGCGTTCCAAGGCGGTTTCGGCTTGTCGCAGTTCGGACTCTTTCCCGAAATGCTGGAGCGCGGCGTCACGGTGTGCCTGGGAACCGATGGGATCGCAGCCGACATCCTCTCGGCCGGGCGGCTGATGGCAAGCGTGTTCCGCGATGCGCGCGCCGATCAGCACATCTTTCCACCCGAGACGATCCTGGAGCTGACGTCGCTCAACGGCGCGCGGGCCATGGGCTGGTCGGACTTTATCGGGTCGCTTGAACCCGGCAAGAAAGCCGACTTCGTGCTGCACGATACCGATCTGCCGGAATGGGGCCCGATCTTCGATGGTCCGGCGCAGCTTGCCATGAGCGCGCCGCCGCATGGCGTTCACAGCGTGTGGATCGACGGCGTGCGTGTGTTGGATGCCGGTCGTTCGACCTTGATCGACGAAGAAAAACTTCTGGCCGACGTTCGGCAGGCGGGCCGCAACGTGATCGCCCGCACCGGGCTTCCCAACCGCGCAAAGTGGCCGGTGCTGTGATGAACGCAAACGGCCCCACACCCGCTGAATGGCGATCCGCGATGGGATATTTCCCGACCGGCGTCACTGTCGTCACGAGTTGGCAGGATGGCGTGCCGGTGGGTTCGACCATCAACGCCTTCTGTTCGGTGTCGCTCGAGCCGCCGATGCTGCTGATTTGCCTGAGCGAGATCAATCCGCTGCGCGAGCCGATCAAGAACAGTGGCGTTTTCGGCGTGAATTTTCTCAGTGCCAAGGGGCGCGACTTGGCCACGCGCTTTGCGAAGGAGCCGGAAATCGCGCGCTTCTCGGAAGGCGACTACGACGTTATCGGCAATGGCGCGCCGCATCTTCATCAGTCGCCTGTCTTCGTCGATTGCCTGGTAGAGACGCGGTATGAAGCCGGCGACCATGCGATCGTGGTCGGGCGCGGGATTCGCACGGTACAATCCACCGCGATCCCTCCGCTTCTCTATCACAAGGGCAAGTTTCCGGTGTTTGAACCGGTCGGCTAAGCGTGCTCGGAAAAATATTGTGCACGTCTGGACAAGTCGCGCCGGGCGCCCGCGTATTAGAATAGTGCAAAATAAACAGGTCAAAAAGGGCGGCAACGTCATGGCAACCCAAGTCAATCATTCGATCGGTCCCAGGAACGCAACGTGGACACACATCGCCCTGGCGGTGAAGGATGTCGAGGCCAGCATCGCCTGGTACGAGAAATTCACGCATCTGCGTATACTCGCGCGTGACGAGGACGCAGACGGCAAGAGTGTATGGCTGGGCAGACTCTGCCACCGTGGAGTCGCCGTTCATTCTCGTGCTTGGCCAATTCTACGAAGGCCACGATCCCTTCGCCCCTGCCGCTCATCTCCCCATGGGCCCCTTCGCACATATCGGCATCGAATTGCCGACCAAGGAGGCGATCGACGAAGTCGCCGCCAAGGCCAAGGAAGCCGGCTGCCTTGCACTCGGGCCCATGCAGATGCCCAAGCGCATCGGCTATATCTGCTTTCTGAAGGATCCAGACGGCAACACCATCGAATTCTCTTATGATCAGGGCGTCTTCGAGACCGCCCGAGAGGTCTGGGGCAAGAAGGGCTGACGGGGCCTTTAGCGACGAATGAAACCGGCTCGCGCTGGATCGCCTCGCGGCGGTTTCTCTTTGCGGGTTTGCTTCGTCTATTCCGATCAAACTAGCAGGCGCGGCACCGCGGCAATGGCGACGTGGAAATTGCCGCGTTCCTCGGCGTCCGGCGATCGCTGTTCGCCGCGCTTCTGCACGACCGCATTTTTGCCGAAGCCACGCACCAGCGGCCGGTCGACATCGCGGCGCAGCCATAACCGTAGAAGATGGCGGCGGCGCTGCGGCTCGGGATAGTCGGTGAATGCATCGCGCGAATGAAGCGCGGCATAGTTCGACAGCCACTGAATGTCGCCCGGCTGGAAATCGGTGGCAATGGCCATGCCAGGCTCGACCGTGATTTCGTCGAACAAGTTCACGACTTCGATCTGCTGCGGCGTCAGGCGCGGCACTTCAGGATAGTCCTGCGCTGAGAAGATAAAGGTGGCGCCGGCATAGGAACTGAATACCCCGTCCACGAGGCTCACCATCGGCGAGGTATAGGTATTGGCCGGCGCCTCCGGATCCTGCCGCTTCCAGTCCCAATGAAAGGGTTCGAGTAGCAGCGGCGCCAGATCCGGCCGACGCTTCAGAATCTCATTGTAGACTTCCGCACCCGATACGAGCAGCGACGCACCACCCGACTTTCCGGGGCGCAGACACATCAGAGTCACCACGTCCGAACTGTCGGAATGGAACACCAGCCGGTCGCGCACCTTGGAGGGAAGCGCGCCGGGGTCGTCCATCGTCTTATCCGAGGTGGCATAGACATGGTCGATCAGATCGCCCATTTCGTTTTGCTGCATCGGATCGCCCATGTGCAGGCCGAGGATGTAAAATATCGCGGCCGAAAGCGCGTCCGAATACAGATGAGGCTTCAGGCCCCGCACGAGAACGAAGCCGCGCCCGAAATCGACATCGTGGGCCCAGCTTGCCAACGCCTCCTTCATCCATGGCACCGGATAATCGGATGCCTGCACGTAGCGAAGATCGGGATCCTCGGCGACGAACTTCTTGCCGATCTCTTCCAGTCGCGCGACCTGATCGTCGGTCAGGTGGAAAAGCCAGCTCCGCGTCTTGGCGAGTTTGCTGCCCCGCCACGCCGATTCATTGGTGACCGGCTTCAGCAGTGTATCAGTGAGCGTCATTTGCGCATCGTCCTCTGGACCCGCAAGCCTTCGATCCGGGCATGCTGATACAATTTTACCGGGCGGCATGCACGCATTCTTGTTCAAGGGCGAAGCAGGACTTGAAGCCGCCATTCCCAAGCCTGCCGTGCCCCAAGGCGTCATGCTAGAAGGGCTTATGCCCGCGTTTGATCGCCTGTTCCCCGCCGAGATCGCCGCTGCCGTTCAAGCCGGTCGGCAGAGCGCTGCCGCGACCGCCCGAACCGCTTTGGCACGTGTGGCCGCCTATGAAGCGGTGCAGCCTCAGGTCTGGATCACACGCGTGGATGAGACCGCCGTGCTGGCCGCGGCCGCGGCGGTCGATGCGCGCGTAGCGGCCGGCGAAAAGCTGCCGCTCGCCGGCGTACCTTTCGCGGTGAAGGACAATATAGATGTTAAAGGCCTTCCCACCACGGCCGCCTGTCCTGCCTTTTCCTATGCACCGGCCGCCACCGCGCCGGTGGTGCAGCGGTTGCTGGATGCGGGTGCAATCCTGATCGGCAAGACCAATCTGGATCAGTTTGCAACCGGACTGGTCGGCACGCGCAGCCCCTATGGCGCCTGTGGCGCGGTTTACAATCGTGAATATGTCAGCGGTGGCTCCAGTTCGGGCTCTGCGGTGGCAGCGGCGGCGGGTCTTGTGGCTTTCGCGCTCGGCACCGATACGGCCGGTTCGGGCCGCGTGCCAGCCGCCTTCAACCATCTTGTGGGCCTGAAGCCGACCAAGGGGCGCTGGAGTACGCGCGGGATAGTGCCCGCCTGCCGCACGCTGGATTGCGTTACGGTCTTCACCGCGGCCGCAATGGATGCCTGCCTTGTCGACGATGTGGTGGCCGGCTTCGATGCCGAGGATCCCTATTCGCGCCACATACCGGAACACAATGATGTACCGGTGGGCGGAACGTTCCGCGTCGGCATTCCCGCCAGGACGCAATTGCAGTGGTGCGGCGACGGCGAATCCGCGGTGCTGTTCGAGCACGCGGTTGCGCGCGTGGCCGCGACAGGAGGCAAAGCGGTCGAGATCGACTTGGCGCCGCTGCAGCAGGCCGCGCAACTTCTCTATGAGGGGCCGTGGGTAGCGGAGCGCACGGCGGCCGTCGAGAACCTGCTGGCCACGCGGCCTGCCGCGATTCATCCGGTTGTGCGCGGCATTCTGGAAGGTGGTCTTCGCGCCAGTGCAGTGGATGCCTTCAAGGCCGAATATCGGTTGCGAGCGCTTCAGCGCGAAGCCGAGGCACTTTGGCAGCGCATCGATGTGCTGTTGCTGCCGACCACACCAACCACCTATCGCATTCGCGAGGTGCTGGCCGAGCCGGTGGCGCTCAATTCCAATCTTGGGCTTTATACGAATTTCGTGAACCTGCTCGACATGTGCGCCGTTGCTGTTCCGGCAGGGTTCCGTGAAAATGCCACTGGCTTCGGCGCGACGCTGATCGGGCCGGCCTGGGCGGATAGGCGGATTCTCGATATTGCCTGCCGCTATGAGGAAGTTGCTCCAATGCCCAGCCCGCCGCCGCTCGACCTCGAAGGAACGCACTCCACAGTGAAGGTGGCAGTGGTGGGGGCACATCTGGCCGCCATGCCGCTGCACTGGCAACTCACCTCGCGCGATGCCAAGTTATTCCGCCGCTGCAAGACAGCGCCGGTCTACAAGCTTTACGCCATGGCGAATACCACCCCTCCCAAGCCTGCGCTGATCCATGTCGGCGAAGGCGGCGGGGCCATCGAGGTGGAAGTCTACGAGCTTTCCGTCGCCGCCTTTGGCAGCTTTGTCGCCGAAGTGCCACCACCCCTGGCTATCGGCACCGTGACGCTGGACGACGGCAGCGAGGTGAAGGGATTCGTGGCCGAGCCGCGCGCCATGGACGGTGCCGAAGACATCACGGCGCTGGGCGGATGGCGCGCCTATATCGCGCGCCAAACAGCGGTCGGCTAAGATCCGAGCCGTCGACGGGCACCGACGGAGACCGGGGACGGAGCATGGCGGACTTCTACGTGAATACGGAAGACGTGCCGGTGTCCGCTGCGCGGCCGCTTCTGATCGCCGATATCGATGAAGTGGTCCTGCTGTTTGCGGACGGGTTCGACAAGTTTCTGGCGACGCGCGATCTCTTTCTCGATTTCCACAGCTATCATCTTCTCGGAAATGTGCGCCAGATGAAGGATGGACGCACGCTTTCCGATCCCCAGACCGAAGAGCTTCTCGAGGAATTCCGGAGCGGATTCAACTCGCTGCGCCCGGTGGAGGGGGCGGTGGAGGCAATGCGCACGTTGCCCGCGCTGCTCGATGTCGTCCTGCTGTCGAACATGGTGCCGGCACATGCGCCGGCACGAAAACGCAATCTCGAAAAGCTCGGGTTAAACGTGCCGCTACTGATCAACAGCGGGCTGAAGGGCGCGGCGGTAAAGGCGCTGGCCGCGCGCGCGGGCGGGCCAATTTTCTTCATCGATGATATCCCGCGTCATCTGGCATCGGTCGCAGAAGAGGCCGGTGATGTCTTTCGCATCCATCTTGTCGGCGACATGCGATTCAACGACGTGCGGCCGCTTTCGCGCGATGCCCATTTGAGCGCCAGCGACTGGGACAGCGTGGTCCGGTTCATCCGCGATCGCTGCAATGCGTGACGTCGGTGGGGCGCACAGATGGGAACACTTCCGGCGGGCATATCAGCTGTGCTGCAAAACCTGGCGCAATATAGTCGCCTTCGAACGCACCTCGCACTAGACTGTCTGCACCACCAATCATCTCGCACCGTTCTGCCTATCGCGATGCAGCCGCACCGCGCGCACTGGGCAATGTGCCCTAAGTGGCGGTACCTAGTGCGATGCCGTTTGCGACTGGATAATCTTTTGATGAAGCTTTCCGAAGTGGGCAAGACCGTTGGCAGCGCGTGTGCAGGACGTCGGCGGAAGAGGCGCAAACGCCTCTGCTGATCCGCTGCCGGGCCACGGCATCATCGCGGTCGATTCCGGTGGCCGGGTGCGAGCCTGCAACGACATCTGCGCGGCACTGCTCGGATTTTCCACCGGCGAATTGATCGGCGCGAGCATTGCGGCACTCCTTCCGCAGGAGCTTCAGAAGGACGGTTCCTCGCCGCTGGCCGGCAATATCGAAGACGGGCCGCTGGAGAGCAAGTCGGTCAAGGCCCGGCGCAAAGACCGCTCGAACATCGTCTTGTGCCTCGGCGAGAGCGGAGGCGTTCTGGACGGCCAGGATGTCCGCTTTGGCTTGCTTCGGGACGACGCCAAGGCTGATGACGTGCATGCCCGGTTCGATGCCCAGACCCAGTCGATCCTCGAGACGTTCTCGGATGCCGTCGTAACGGTCGACGAATTCGGGCTTGGTGGATTCCTTCAGCAGCGCCGCCTCGCAGCTCTTCGGTTATGACCCAGCTGACGTCGTCGGCAAGAACGTCAAAATCCTGATTCCGCCGTTTCAGAAGGATCTGGTCGAAAGCCCCAGGCCCGGGGCGAAGCAAGCTGGACAACCATCGGTCTCGGAGAACCGGGTCGTGGTCGGACAACGTCGCGACGGCAGCATCTTCCCGATGGAGCTTGCCGTCGGCGAGATCCGTGGCGGCCCGAAGCGGCTGTTCACGGCCCTCGTGCGCGATCTGACCAAGCGTCGAAGCACCGATGAGCGGCTCGAAGATCTCCAGGCCCAGCTGCTGCATGTCTCGCGACTGAGCGTGATGGGGCAGATGAGCGCGGCGATCGCCCATGAGATCAACCAACCGCTCGCCGCCATCTCGAACTATGTCAAGGCCGCGAGGCGCGTGCTGGATGCAGCCGGCGGCGAGGCCGCGACCATCCGGCACGCGCAGGAACTGATCGACAAGGCGGCCGGCCAGGTCCACCGGGCGAGCGCCATCATCCGCAACCTGCGCCAGTTCGTCGAAAAGCGCGTCAGCAGGCGCGAGCCGGAGGACATCAACAAGGTCATCCAGGAGGCACTCGCGCTCGCCTTCGTCGGCACGGCCCATCACGGAGTCAAAGTCCAGCTCGACCTCGACGAGAACCTGCCGCCGGTTTCGATCGACAGGATCCAGATTCAGCAGGTCCTCGTGAATCTCATTCGCAACGGGATCGAGGCGATGCATTCGGCGGCGCGGCGCGAACTGCGCATCACCACGGCGAGGGGCGACCACCGCACCGCTTTCGTCACGGTTGAAGACTCGGGTGCCGGCTTGTCGGCAGAGATTTCCGCGCGACTTTTCCAGCCGTTCGCCACCACCAAGGATACCGGCATGGGAATCGGATTGTCGATCTGCCGCTCGATCCTGCAGGCGCATGGCGGCCGCATCTGGCTGCTGAAGAGCGACGCGGACGGCACCAGTTTTCGCTTCTCGCTGCCGCTCGCCCAAAATCTGAAGGCCGTGGCATGACCGAAAAGCCCCTGCTGCTCGTCGTGGACGACGATCCGGCCGTTCGCGATTCCCTGCACGCGCTTCTCGAATCCGCCGGATATGCGGTGGAGGATTACGACTCCGCCAGGGGCTTTCTGCAAAATCTCAGTCCCGCCGGCAGCTGCGCGGTGATCGATATCCGCATGCCCGGGATGGACGGCTTGGAACTGCAGGCGGAAATGGCGCGAAGCGGGATCGATCTGCCGGTAATCATCATGACCGGCCATGGCGATGTTCCACTGGCGGTGCGCGCCATGAAGGCCGGTGCCATCGACTTCGTCGAAAAGCCGTTCAACGACGAACTCCTTCTGGAAAGCATCCGGCGCGCGCTTCGAATTGGCCATCAGAACCGCGCGCGGCGGGCGGAGATCTCGGCGGCCCGCGACTTGATCGCTTCGCTCACGCCGCGTGAGCGCAACGTTCTCGATCGCCTGATTGCCGGACGGTCCAACAAGGCGACGGCGTCGGAGCTCGGCATCTCGCCCCGGACGATTGAAATTCACCGCGCCCATATCATGGACAAGATGAACGCCCGCAGCCTGTCCGATCTCGTTCGCATCGCGCTTGTGGCGCATCAGTCGCCGGTGAGCGACGCCTGAGGCGCAATCTGGCGAATCCCATGCCGGTTCACCGGTGAAGCGCGCGCCGATTGAAGGTTTGCGCGTTTCTTCTCCAGCGCGTGCACTCACAATATCTAAATCTAAAGCGGGTGTCTCGCCGACGAGCGGAAGCGGCGAACGTTTGCGCAGGGTGGCTAGCGGCCATTCGTACTTGCGACGCCCGCCCCGCCGATGCGCTGCGCGACGTGCGGCATCACTCGGTCCAGCAGAGCCAGGCAGTCCCGATAACCGGCCAGCCCAAGTTCATAAGGGTCCGGAATTCCGCCTTGATGCTCGTTCGCGACCATCACGCTTGCCGCGTCTGCGCCCAGGGCGGAACGGACCTTGTCAGCCTCGTCGTGGCCGGCACAAACGATCCATCGGTATTGGTCGAGATCCAGGTCCCCGATCCAGCGGCTGATATGGCCACTCAAATCGACCCCGCGTTCCTTCATGCACGCGACAGAGCGGTCATTGGCGGGACGGCCCGCCAATTCCCTACGCACGCCGGCACTTTCGACGAGGAAGTCGGTGCCAAGGTGCTGCTGAAGCACCGCCTGCATCATCGGGCTGCGGCTGATGTTGCCAGCACAGACACAGAGAACCTTTTCCATTATCCGATGAAAATCCCGAAGGTCCACGCCGTCAAGTTCCGAGTTGGCTCGAAAGCCGTCGGCGGCACGGCGTCAACAGGCGATCATTCCGCCCCCTTAATGAGTACACGCCCTAGCGTAGAAACACGTCGAGCACCTTGAGCGCCGCCGGCCCGCCGACGATGAGGAATATGGTGGGCATGATGAAGAGCATCATCGGCAGAGTCAGCAGCGTCGGCAGCCGGTTGGCGCGCTCCTCCATTTCGAGCAAAGAGTCATTGCGCATCTCTGACGCTACGACGCGCAAGGCCTGCGCCAGCGGTGTTCCGAAGCGCAGCGTCTGCGACAGCGTGATCACGAAGGAGCGAACGCTTGGCGCGTCGACCCGTTCGGCCAGCCTCGTCAATGCCTGGTCGCGGCTCGGCAGAATCTTCAAGTCCGCGGATGTTTGTGCGAGTTCCGCGGCGAGTTCGGGATGGGAATTGCGCAATTCCTTTGCGATGCGGTCAATTCCGTCTTCCAGCGCAAGGCCGGCCTCGACGCAGACCACCAGCAGCTCCAGCGCGTCAGGCAAGCCGCTCGCCGCGGCTTTGGCGCGCGACGCGGAGAGCCGGCTGACGACCATGGCCGGTATAAACCAGCCCGCGATCCCAAATCCCATCGCTGCCAGCACCACGAGGAAGCTTCGGCCGGAAAAAAAATGAAACTTGAGCCCCATGAAGAATGCCAGGAAGCCAAAGATGGCGATGCAGGCGAGCCGAAAAGCGAGAAAGACCGAAAAGGCATATTCCATGGGTATGCGCAATGCCGCGGATAGACGGATGATCTCGCGTTGATCGCGTTCCGCGAATGCGCTTGCCGTGCCGTGCAACAAATAAGTCTCGCGGATGGACCTGTCGTCGGCCCTCGACACGTTCGCACGCGGCGCGGAATACGGTTCGACGAGGCTTAAGCGCCGGCTTAGTCCCTCACTGCGCAGGCGAAGCGAATAGCCCAGCAGGGTGAAGCCTGCGAGCACGAGCGCAATCGCGCCCACGAGAAGCAGATAGTGACCTGAGCTAGACATTGAAGTGGACATGCATCATGTCGCCCCGCCTTCCGGTCAGAATCGCGTCGCGCTGCGCATCATCAGGCGCATGGTCGCGAACCCAAGGAACATGAGAACGGCGGCGGCGCCGATGATTGCATTGCCGCGCGGATCGGTGACCAGCGGCGCAAGATAGGCGGGGCTGAGCAATAGAAGGCCGATAATCACGACAAACGGCAATGCGCCGAGCACATAGGCGGAGATCCGCACCTCCCCGGTTGTCGCCTGCGCCTTCAGCCGCATGGCGCGGCGCTTGCGAATGATATCGGAAAGTATTTCGAGCGATGCCGCGATGTTTCCTCCCGTAGCATGCTGTAGGGAGACGGCCACGACAAAAAAGCGAAAGTCGGGAAGGCCGATGCGTTCGCCCATGAGAACCAGCGCGTCCTCGAACATGATTCCGATATCGACCTGATCGGCGAGATTTGTGAACACCTTGTTGAGCGGCGAAGGTGCTTCATTGCCGACGGTACGGACCGCACCCATCACGGTAAGCCCCGCACGCACCATCCGGACCATCATGTCGATCACGTCGGGAAAGAAATTCATGAATTTTGTCTCCTCCCGGCTCTGCTGCCGCTGGAGGTAAAGCCGCGGAATTATCACGAAGCCCGTCGCGCTTGCGATAGCGGCGTACCAGATGGAGAGGTGCAAGAGCGTGTAAATCAAAATCCACCCCAAGACGGCCGATCCGAACGCCAGTGGCAACAGGAGAAAGGCGCTGGCCGACATGCCCCAGCGATTTGCGATCCAGAACGTAAACGCGTCTCGAACGCGCCCATCGAATAGTTCGCGAGCGGTTGGCTCATTGTTGGAAAGGTCCTTCGGCTTTTCGCGGGGCACTTCCACAACGAGGTCTGCACGGTGTTCGAGCTCAAGACGCATGGCGCGCGTACGGGTCAATGCAACCGCGATTGACCCGGCGCTGACCAGAAGGAGCACCACGATCGCAAGCAAGTGCACGATGGCGGTCATGAGCTGGTAGCCTCGGTTCCGGTGCCGAGTGCTTCCAGGAATGCATCCGCCAGACCGAAATACTCGATGCGGCTCATGAAACGGGGACGTCCGCCACGCCGTTCGAAGGTGCCACGCAGGCTGCCGTCGGGGTTTTCGCCTTGATAGCGGTAGGCGAAGAGCGAACCCAGCGACAGGATGTTTTGTTCCATGCCCGCCACTTCGGCAACCTCGGTTACGCGCCGAACGCCGTCTCGCATGCGCTCGGTCTGGATGATCAGATCGACAGCGCTCGCAATCTGCGAGCGAATGGCCTGGATCGGAAGGTTCACGTTCGCCATCAGGATCATGTTCTCAATGCGCGCTATCGCATCGCGCGCGGAGTTCGCGTGGACTGTCGACATCGAGCCGTTGTGGCCGGTGTTCATCGCCTGCATCATGTCGAAGGCCTCGGGCCCGCGCACCTCGCCCATGATGATGCGGTCGGGGCGCATGCGCAGCGCATTGCGAACCAGATCGCGCTGCGTGATTTCGCCATGGCCCTCGATATTGGGAGGCCGTGTTTCCAGCTGAATGACGTGCGGCTGCTGCAGTTGAAGCTCGGCGGTATCCTCAATGGATATGATGCGCTCGTCGCGATCGATCATGGACGACAGCGCGTTGAGCATGGTGGTTTTTCCGGAACCGGTGCCTCCCGAGATGATGATGTTCAAGCGGCAGCGTGCGCCGATCTCCAGTGCACGGCTGAGTTCCGGCGATACCGTGCCCAGATCGGTGAATCGGGAGAAACTCATCACAGTGTGGGAAAATTTGCGGATCGAGACGCAGGGTCCCTTGAGGCTCAAGGGCGCTATGATGACGTTGACACGACTGCCGTCCGCCAGGCGCGCGTCGAGCATCGGACTCGAATCGTCCACCCTGCGCCCCACCGACGACGCGATGCGCTGAGCAACGTGCAAAACATGCGCGTCGTTACGAAAATGCAGCGTCGTCAGTTCCAGCTTGCCATGGCGCTCGACATAGATTTTCTTCGGCCCATTGATCATGATATCGGCCACGCTGTCGTCGCGGAGCAGCGGCTCGAGCGGCCCCAGGCCCACCATGTCGTCGACGATGCGCGCCGATATGGCGCGTTGTTCGGTCTCGTTGACCAGCAGGCGGTGCTCGCCCGCGATCTTGGCGACGATTTCCTCGACTTGCGACGCCAGCGCCGCCTGACTCATGCGTACCGCGATAGCCGGTTCGATCTGCATGAGAACCTGGTCTTGGATGAAATCTGTGGTTCGCGTGGCGCTGCTGAATGTCGGTTTGGCTGCCGGTTGCAAACCGCCGGCCGGCTCCGGCTGAACCGTCTCGATTGTGTCGGACGATGCTGCCGTACTTTCGACGGGTTTCTTGCCGAACGAGAACGTCGTCATCCGCCGAAGATCCTTGACAGAAGCGAGGGCTCGGCTTCGGAGTGCTCGCCGGCAATGGCTTGCAGAATTGGCGATAGAGCTCTGAAGAAGCCCTTGCATTTCTCGACTTCGCGGATGCCGAGCCGGGAGGCGAACCCGACTTCGCGGTCGTAGGGAATGATGACGTTGGGTGTGTGGCCGGCTGCGCGGACGAACTCGGCGAGCGGCAGTGCGCTCGGCGCATCGCTCTTGTTCAGGATGTGGATCAGCGTTCGATCCGCCGTGTCGGGGCCTATAAGGGCGCGCCAGCGCGCGACATCCCGCGCCGACGCCAGGCCTGCGTCGCTCACCAGCAGGCATACGGAGGGCATATGCAGAAGGCTTGGCAGCGATGCCGCACGATCGGCCGGCAGATCTACGAAAACGTAGCGGTAGTTCCGCAGCAGGTTCGTAATGAGCGAGAGGACTGCATCTTCCTTGTAGTCGACGTCGCTGTCGAGCGGTTCCAGGGACGCAAGCAGGCCGAACCGATTCGAAACATGAGTGACGCCGCGCTCCAGGAAGAGATCGTCTACACGCTCGGGGTGATCGAGCGCTTCGCGCAAGGCATGCTGTGCCTTGACGTCGAGCTGTAGCGATGCGTCACCTGTCTTGAGGTCCAGGTCGACCAGCATTACCGGACGCTTTCGCAACTCTGCGAGGTGCCACGCAAGCCGTGTGACGATCGTCGTCGTGCCTGAGCCGCCGCGCACGCCAAGCACCAAAACGAGTTTTCCGCTCCTGACGATGCGCTGCTCGGGGGCGCCGGTGAGAATGGCATTGCAGGCGCGCGTTACGAGATTGGCGACGAGTGGTTTGAAGAAATATTCCGTGATACCGAGATTCTTCAGTTCGCGATACAGGATGATGTCATTGTTCCGGCCGATCACGATCACGCCGGTTCCGGGTTCGCAGACTTCGGAGAGTTCGCCGACCGTGTTGACCGGATCGTCCGCGTTGTCGATATCGACGAGCAACAGCCGCGGCGAATGCCGTTTCGCAAGATCCGCGATGGCGCCGCGGACACCGCCTTCCGCATATTGAACGGACTTGATGGAAAGGCTGTTCAGGCACTGCCGGATGATTCCTTCGGAATCCTTGTCGAGCGTGTAGACCATGGCAATGGGCGCCGCCGGGCCGGGCATTGGACCTCGCGCTGGCATGGCGAAGCGTTCGTTCATCACTGGCCCCCTTGGGACGGCGACACAGGCGCGAGAACCACGCTGTTTGAGCCGCCGCCCGACGGCGCAAATTTGACTTTCCCGTCCTCGTAGTTTCTGACCGCCAGGCTCTCGCGCGCGGCATCCGCGGGCCCGAGGTGGCGTCCACGAACGAGATCGTTGGGATCCTCCACCATGTGTTCGAGGTTCTGGCGGTTTGTGCAGCCGAGATCGGCCGGCGCGCGGGCGCTGTAGTCGGTGCCTGCGAGTTCCACCCAATGCGAGCAGGTCGGTGCAGTATCCGCGTCCGCCGCGGTTGCTCGTGGCGCCGAGGCCAGCAGAAGAACCGTGCCGACGGCGCACATGGCCGACTGAACTGAGAGCGGCATTCGGGTCATGGGATCACTCCATAATAAGTCCCGCCGCCCCGCTCAGGTGCGGCTGATCGAGCGCGATTGGCGCGGGCGGTTCGGGCTTGCCGTTGGCGGTCGTCAAGCGTCCCATGAGCAGCCGTTCGAGGTCGCTCGCATAGACAATGCCCTCGGTCGGCAGGTGGAGATCGCCGGGACTGGAGGCGGGCTGAACGATGTAGGGCGTGACGATGATGACGAGTTCGCTTTCATGCCGCTGAAATTTGCTTGAGCGGAACAAGGCGCCGAGAATAGGCACGTCGCCGAGCCAGGGCATCTGCTCGATCTGGCTGGTCACATTGTTCTGAAACAGGCCGGCGATCGCGAAACTCTGGCCGCTCGCAAGTTCGACTGTCGTCTCGGCGCGCCGCACGGTGAGGGCCGGGATCTTGATGTTATTGAGCGTGACGGACCCGCTGTCGGACAGCTCGCTCACCTCGGGACGCACCTTTACGCTGATCCGGTTGCCGCTCAGCACGGTCGGCGTGAAATCTACGCTGACGCCGAAGCGCTTCCATTCGATCGTCACTTCCTGAAGGCTTTGCGAGACGGGAACGGGAAATTCTCCGCCCGCCAGGAAATTGGCGGGCTCGCCGGAAATCGTCGTCAGATTCGGTTCGGCGAGGATCGTGATGAGGCCTTCGGTCTGCAGCGCATCGATCAGAGTCGAGACGCTGAGCGCGCCGTTCTTGTAACCGAGCCCGAGCGAGTCGGCCTGGTTCAGGGATGTGTCGCGGATGAAGTTTCCGAAGGAGGTCGCGGTCTGCCGCCCCGTCAGCAACCCGAAAGCGAACGATCCGTTATTGAAGAGCGCGTCCCAATTGAATCCGAACTGCTTGACCGCGTCGCGCGATACTTCTGCTACACGAACCCGCAGATTGACCTGGGTCGAGCCGCTGACTCCGACGTCGAGAGTGGGCCTCTCGCCGTTGGCGAGAAACTGTTCGGCCGTACTTCTCACCCGCAGCGCATCGAGCGCCGTCGCGACGTCGCCGGTGGCGATCACGCCGTTCGGCGTTCCGTGCAGATGGACCGCGCCGCCGGATATCGCGCCGCGCATGGCCGCGCCCATGGCTCCCGTCGAACGGCCGACGATGATGGCGTAGCTCAAGACCGTGCCGCTCGCCGCAAACACGAAGACCTTCGTGACGCCGGCCTTCTTGCCGAACACGACGACGCTGTTCGGATCCGGCGCCTGCACGTCGGCGATCTCAGGATTGGCGACGAAGACCTTGGCGGCAGGCTCGGACAGTCGGATCAGCTTGGCGTCGTCCACATTCACCTGGATCGTGCTGACGACCGGCGCGGCGGTTGCGGGTGACGGGAGCTGGCCCGCGAAGACTGCAGCAGCGAAGATCGATGCCGCCCGCAGGCAAGATCCGATTCGATGACGTCTCCATCTCATGGATCTCTCCGCTCACTGCGTCTCTGTCTTGGCGCCGCGCATGATCAGAACGGCGTTGCGACCTCCGGGTTCGGTTCGCGGCGCTGCCGGTTGCCGTCCGGGCGTGCGGCCGGAATGCGCCGAGAACTCGCTCGACCAGACCGGGCCGGACCAGCCGGCGAGCGCCAATGCGCCGCTCCTGGTGCCGGCGAGCGAACGCAGCACGAGCGTCACGCGGCCAAGCTGGGACGCGACGAGCAAGCGCTTGGCGTCGGCGGCGCTCAACTCGAGTGTGATCGTTCGTGGAATTCTGGCGTCGGCGCTTGCCGACTGCACCTTCACGGGCTTTGTCTGGTCGTTGAACCATTGATCCACGGCCACGACGCGCGAATCCCTGAGCACGGTTTCGCCGACGGTGGATGTGTTTGAGCTGTCGCCGGCCGTCTCCAGCAGGACGATGTCGACTCGATCACCCGGCTGCACGAGACCGGAAACCGATTGGGATGCGTCGACCGCGAGCGACACGGCCTGCATGCCGGGCGTGAGCGCAGCGGCGAGAAAGTTCGCTTCGCTCACCCGCACCAAATCGCCCGCATGTAACGGCTCGCCGGCCGCCATGTGCCTGCGGGCAACGGCACCGACATAGGACCCTTCGGAAACCTGCCCGCGCACGATGTCGTCCGGCGCGATGGCCGATTGCTCCACGATCATCCAGTTCATGTCGGATGCACGCAGCAATGTGCCGGCGGGAATATCGTCTGCCGCGATCAGGATGGCGGGCGGCTGACGCGAATTCACCTGATCGTTCGCCGGTCCGGCCGGCATTCTGATCCACAGCACCGCGAGAATGGCGCCGGCGACGAGCGTCAGTCCGCCTAGAGTGAGCAGGATGTTGCGGAGAAGCATTGCATCACCTGAGACCCGAACTGGTAGACAACGCCGCCGAAGATCGCGAACGCATAAGGCATCGGTTCCCCCGCATTGATCCGCGCGACTTCCGAGCGCACCAGTTCCCCGAAGGGGCTAGACCGCGTCCCCGCCGTCGTGTGATAGGCGAACACCGTGTTCTTTACGGTGGCGCGGGCGACGAGATAGAGGCAACTAAGCAGTCCGCCGGCAATCGCGATTTCAAAGACCAGCGGCGCGACACGCTCTGGCGGTACCAGAAGGCTGGCGGCCGCCATCATCTTGGCATCGCCCCATCCGATCCATTTGCGCGTTGCGATCACATAGAACAGCCCCGCAACGACCACCATGCAGAGGAGGCTCCACCCGATCGTGGAAATATTGTTGGCGAGCCGAATGCCGAGCGCTGCGCACAAAACGACGAGCACCAGGCGGTTCGGAATTAGACGGTCCCTCAGATCGTGATACAGCGCCGTGAAGAGGGCTGCGAAGGCAACGATCCACAGAACCGCACTTGGTGCGTTCATGACATCCATCCGCGGACGCGACAGTTCGCTGGCCTGGGCTAAAGCGCCCGATTAGAAATCTGAGGCCGTGCGGCGTCCCGCATCAGGGAGGTGCAACCTTCGAGCCGATGAGGTTGAACAGCGCGTTCAAGTTCGTGCCGACCAGCGTCACACCGACGATGATTCCGATCGCAATGAGCGACGCGATCAATCCGTATTCGATGGCGGTCACGCCACGCTCGGACTTGACCGACAACATGTTGGCCACTTTTCGGGATATTTCCATGACAACGTACCTTTCAGTCTGCTTCGAGTGTCGTTGGAGAATGATGCCTTGGGCTGAATTCCGGGCGTTGCGGAACATGGCTGGAACACTTTACGCGCAACAACTGACGGCACCGCATGGATGGCATTGACGTTGGCATTCATTCGATGTCGACGACTACGCCGCTCATGGCTCAGCTTCTTGCATCAACTCCTTGCGGGGATGGTAGGCAGGCGCGGTTCCACGCGGTAGCTCGGACTTTACGTAAGTAACCGATGGTGTGATGCGCGTACTCTCGCGTCACCGTTGGACAGCGCATCTCGCGATTCAGAACGTGTCATGCGTTTGCATGATGGGCGCTCGATGATCTTCAGAAGACTATGCCGGCTGGCTTCGCTGCGCGAAGGAACAATAATGTCCTCCGGTGTCGAGCAGGTTGCGGCGATGGGCGATCTGCGAATTCTGATTGTCGAGGACGGCGGCACCGACGCCGACGCCATCGAGCGCACCTTGCGCAAGGCGAAGCTCACATTCATTGCGCAGCGCGCGTCGGGCCGCGAAGCCTTTGCTTGCGCGTTGAAAAAAACACACCCAGACGTCGTCGTTCTAAGCGATCGATTCGCGAGCCAGAAGAGCTACGGCGCCATCAAGCTCGTCCACGAGGAATCGCCCGGCATACCGATCATCATCATCGACGAAAAACTGAGCGAAGAGGGCGCCGTCAAGCTTGCGCGCGCCGGCGCCGACGACTATGTCGCGCGCGACGGGATGGCCAGGCTCGCCTTCGCGATCGAAAGGCTTTTTGCGCAGCAGGGGAGCGGGCGTCTCCGCAGGGCTCTGGACCGCGACATTGTCCTCAACACCGCGATTCTCGAAGCCGAACACGAAACCTCGCACGACGGCATTCTTGTCGTCGATCTTGGAGCCCGCATCGTTTCGGTCAATCGGCGCTTTGTCGAGATGTGGGGCATCCCGCCGGAATTGGCCGGATCGCGCGACGACGCGCCGGTACGCGATGCGGTTACCGATCGCGTCGCCGACCCCCAGCAGTTCGTGGCGCGCGTCAATTACCTCTATGAGCATCCGAGTGAGAAGGCCGACGACGAAGTGCTGCTCAAGGACGGACGCAGCTTCCAGCGTTACACCTCGCCGATGTGGCAGGGCGACCGCTACCTTGGCCGCGTTTGGTTCTTCCACGACATTTCCGATTATAAGCGGGCCGAGCAAAAAATCCGCGAAGACGCGTCCCAGTTCCGCGCGCTGGTCGAGCATGACATCGCCGGAATCGTCATCATCCGGGACGACGGCCGGTTCGCCTACGTCAATCCCGGCCTATGCGCTCTGCTGGGCTACGATCAGGAGGAGCTGATCGGCCATTTGGCTCAGGACTATGTGGCTGAGCCGAGCAAGAAGGAGATCGGCGACCGCATCCAGGAAGCGGTCAGCGGCGGCCGGCAGTCGTATCGGTTGTCCGCGGCCTTGCGGCGTCGCGACGGCGCGATCGTCGACTGCATGCTGCAGGGCGCGGCGGCGACGTACGAGGGTAAACCTGCGGTCATCGGCGTTGCGCTCGACATTTCCGAACTCAAGCGCGCGGAGCGCTCGCTCGAACAAGCCAACCGGGTCCTGCAGGAAGACGCGACGCAATTCCGCGGCCTGGTGGAACAGGAGATCGCCGGCGTCTTCATTTTGAAACGGGACGGAACGATTGCCTATGTCAATCCGCGGTTCCTCGCGATGCTCGGCTATTCGCCCGAGGAAGCGATCGGCCATCGGGTAACGGAGTTTATCGCGGACGAGGACAAGGCCCATGTCGTCCCGAGCATCATGGAGGTCATGTCCGGCGCGCGCACCTCAAGTCAGGTCACGGCGTCGCTCAGGCGAAAGGACGGGTCCTATCTGCCGTTCCTGGGTCAGGGAACGATCGCGACCTATCAGGGTGAACCCGCCATCATGGGTGTCACGGTCGACATCTCCGAGCTCAAGCACATGCAGGAGACGCTGCAACGTTCGAACCGCGTTCTGAAGACGCTGAGTGCCGCGAATTCCGCCCTGGTGCACACGCCGACGGAAGATGAGCTTCTGAACAAAATGTGCCGCGTCATTGTCGATGTCGGCGGCTACAAGCTCGCCTGGATCGGCTATCAGGAAAGGGATTCGGCGAAGTCCGTGCGTCCGGTCGCCTGGTCGGAACCGCATGAGGCAATTGTCAAATCTCTGAATGTCACCTGGTCGGATACCGACTGGGGCAGAGGACCGGCCGGGTCCGCCGTCCGCACCGGCGAGACCGTCGTCAACCAAAATTTCGGCACCAACCCGAGTCTCGCGCCCTGGCGCGACGAGGCCTTGAAGCACGGATTCGGTTCCAGCATCGCGCTGCCACTGAAGGATGGCGCGACGACCTTCGGTGCGATCACCATCTTCGCTGCCGAGCCCGACGCCTTCAATGAGGACGAAGTCGCGCTGCTGACCGAGCTTGCCGGCGATCTCGCCTACGGAATCATCTCCCAGCGCGCGCGCGTCGCGCAGGAAGAGAGCGTGCGGCGGCTGCGGCGCAGCATGCAGGCGACCGTTCTCGCCATAGCGAGCACGCTCGAGCAGCGCGATCCCTACACCGCCGGCCACCAGCGCGCCGTCGCCCAACTCGCCGCGGCCATCGCACGCGAGCTGAAAATTCCGGAGGACGAGATCGAGGGCATCTATCTCGCCGGGGTCGTGCACGACATCGGAAAAATCCATATCCCTTCCGAGATTCTCGCCAAGCCGGGCAAGCTCACAAAACTCGAGTACCAGCTCGTCCAGACCCATGCGCAGGCCGGTTACGACATCATGAAGGGCGTGGAGTTTCCCTGGCCCGTCGCGAACATGATTCTCCAGCATCATGAGCGGATGGACGGCTCGGGCTATCCCAATGCCCTCAAGGGCGATCAAATCCTGATCGGCGCGAAGATCATCGCGGTGGCGGACGTGGTGCAGGCGATGACGGCGCGCCGGCCCTATCGCGGCGCGGTCGGTCTCGATGCCGCGCTCGCCGAAGTCGAGCAGAACAAGGGCAAGAAGTATTACGCCCCGGCGGTCGACGCCTGCCTCGATCTGTTCCGCAACAAGGGATTCAAATTCGACTCGGATTTTGGCCATGAGTCGTCGTAAGCCGCGCAAACGGCTGTCTTGGCTTGCGAGCGAGCGGGGCAGCGTCGCCGTGCAAATCGGCATTTCGCTGATTGTCATTCTTGGTTTCGTCGCCCTGGGAATGGAGGTCGGCTATCTGCTTCTCAAGCAGCGCGAGATGCAGTCGGCGGCCGACTCGGCCGCCATATCCGGCGCCACGGCTTTGTCGAGTGGAAGACCCGCCGACTATACGGTCGAGGCCAAAGGCGTCGCCAGCGCGAGCGGATTTACCAATGGTGTCGGTGGCGTTGTCGTCACGGTGAACTCGCCGCCCACGAAAGGCGTCTATGCCGGCGTCGCCGGTGCGATAGAAGTCGCGATCAGCCAGCCTCAGACCGTGGGACTGATAAAGCTGTTCCGCGCCGGCACGATCAATGTCGGCGCGCGCGCCGTCGCCACCGTCGGCACCGGGTCGGGCTGCGTATTGCAGCTCATCTCCAGCGCCAGCGTCGGCATTTCGGTCACCAATGGCGCCAACGTCAATCTTGTACAGTGCGGTATGGGCGTGAACGCCACCGGCTCGACGGCGCTGTCGATGTCGGGAGGCGCGTCGGTGAACGCGCAAGCCGTGACGGTCGTCGGCAGGGCTTCGATCACCAATGGCGCTTCGATCAATCCCTCCAGTGCGCTCAAGATATTGCAGCCGGCCACGACGGATCCCTATGCCGGCGTGGCGTTGCCTTCCTATTCGGGCTGCAGCAACGGCACGAACAAATCCTACGGCCACAGCAATTCGGGGCTGCAGACCCTGAATCCGGGCGTGTGGTGCAAAGGCGTGTCGTTCACCAACGACGCGCAGATCAAGCTCAATCCTGGCGTCTATATCGTCGATCGCGGCAATTTCAGTGTGGGCGGCGGCATCACCATGAACGGCACCGGGGTCACGATCGTGCTGACCAGCAGCACCGGAAGCGGCTATGCCAACGTGACGATCGGCAACGGGGCCAGCGTCACGCTCAGTGCGCCGACCAGCGGCGCGACGTCGGGAATGGTGTTCTACGGAGACCGGCGCGCGCCGGCCAGCAACTCGAACGATCTTGAAGGTGGAGCCGTCCTCAACCTCACCGGCGCGATCTATTTTCCTTCGCAGCTCGTGGTCTTCTCCAACGGCATCAGCAATCCGTCGGGCTGCACCCAGCTCATCGCCGGAACGATCCAGTTCATGGGCGGCGCACGCTTCCAGAACAATTGCAACGGCACCGGCGTGTTGTCCATCGGCGGCGGCAAGAGCAAATTGGTCGAATAGGAGCGCACGGATGACTGGCAACGGGAATCCTACGCGCGGCTCGGCGTCGATCGAGTTCGCCATCATCGTCCCGGTGCTCCTGATCATGCTTGCGGGTCTCGTCGAAATCGGCTTCGCCGCGCGCGAGGCGATGCAGGTCCAGGATGCGGCCGAAGCCGGCGCCGGCTACGCCATGAAGTACGGCTGGGATTCCGCTGGCATCTCCGCCGCGGTGGTCAACGCCACCGGCGCGACCGGCGTCACGGCGAGCCCGGCGCCCGTGCAGTTCTGCGGCTGTCCGAGCGCTTCAGGCATCACGACGGTGCTCTGCACCGCGACGTGTGCGGGCGGAACGACACCTGGCACCTATGTAAAGGTCAGCGCATCCATCGCGCATGTGGCGATCCTGTCCAATCTCGGGCTGCCGATCCCGGCGACGTTGGTCGGTCACGCGACGGTGAGACTGCAATGAGGGGCGAGCGCGGCGCCGCCGCAATCGAGTACGCGATCCTGCTGCCTGCGCTGCTGATCTTCACGCTTGGAATCGTCGATGTGGGCCGCCTGCTGTGGACGCAGACCACGCTCGACCGCGCCGTCGAAGCCGCCTCCCGCTGCGCCGCCATCAACGCCACGCAATGCGGGACCGCCGCCAAGATCCAGGCTTTTGCGGTACAGGAGGCTTATGGCCTGCAGATCACGGCGGCCGCATTCACAGCCGGTACGTCCGGATGCACCGCGGGGGTGCAGGCAAGCGTCCCGTTCCGTCTGATCATTCCGTGGCTGGCGCGACCGTCGCTCACCCTGAAGGCAAAGGCCTGCTATCCGGCCTAGTGTCGTGGTTTCGAAGTGCGTACCGCCAGCCGGTCCATTATGCGGCGCCGCTTCCGCCGCCCCGCTCATGCTCACGGTGCGAACCGCGGAACGCTCTAATCATTTGATTTTCTTTTCGCGCACCAGGTCGAAGAATTTCAAATTTTCGTCGGCTTCCTTGGGGCCCAGGTCGACGAGGCTCAGCGTGCGGGCCGAGGTGTCGTCGCCTTTGAGCCCATAGATCAGCGCAAGATTTTGACGTAGGCGCGGCGTCGCATTGGGCGCGCGAGCGAGCGGCGTCAAAATCGCGATCGCCTCATCGAACTGCCCGCTCATGGCGAGCGAGAGGGCAAGATTGCTGCGCGCCGCGATGTCGCTCGGCGCCACGGTCAGAGCGCCGCGGTAGGACGTCTGCGCTTCGGCGTGGCGCCCGAGCATGTCGAGCGCGACGCCGCGCCCGATCAGGACGCGGATGTTGTTGGGCTCGAGAATGGCGGCCGCATCCGCATAGCCCAGCGCCTTCTGCGGCTGAGACAGCATCAGATAGGCGCGTTCGAGGCCGAGCTGCGCACCGACCGCGCTCGTCGAGGCGGTCGGAACGGCGTTGAAGACGGCGATCGCCTCGTCGATTTCGCCCGCCTCGAGCTCGGTCTCGCCCAGCTCGACCTGCATGTCGGTCTCCGACGGATTTGCCGTCGTGATCGATTTGTAGAGATTGATCGCGCCGGTGAAGTCGTGCACCGCGCGCGCCGCACGCGCCAGGCGCAGCGGTGCGCCGTTCTGGGTCGCGGCCGCTTCGCCTTCGGCGTGCGCTTCTTCTGCCATCTTGGCGCTGATATCGAGCGATGCGCAGCCGGCCAGCAGCGAAGCCGCCGCCGCGCAGAGAAAGATCGTGCGCAAATTTCTCGCGATGGCAGGCGCGTTCATGATCGCGGCGATGCCCCGACCCCCGCAACGATGCGGATCAGTTCGGGTACGGAGCGCGCACCTGTCTTCTGCATCACCGCGGCACGATGATGCTCCACGGTGCGGCGGCTGATCATGAGTACCTCTGCGGTCGCCTTGTTGGGATGGCCCGCGAGCACATGTTCCAGCACCTGCTTCTCGCGCGGCGTGAGCCGGCAGTCGGGCGCGAGTGTGTCGAGCGGCATCGGCGTATTGGGAGCCGGAGCCTCGACAAGGGCCGGGCGCGGCGGTTCGCTGCCGTTCGGCCGGGCGACCGCGAGAAACTGCTCGAGTGTGTGAAGCAGCGTACTCTGAGCATCGCCGAGCGAATCCTTCGCCTCGTCGCGATCGGCATCCAGGACCGCGATGGGCACCCGCCAGGACCGCTCCGCCGGGCCGCCTCTGGTCGGCTTCCTCTCGCACTCGGTCACGACCAGATCGACGCGCCGCGTATAGCCCTCGGTCTCTGTCTTGGAGGGTATCGCCTCATCGTGTTTGGCGTATTTTTTTCGCATTCCCCGGCTCGCCAATGACATCCCACTTGTCCCAATAAACGCATCGCATTCTTCTGCGTGCACTACGTAGCAAAGATGGACGATATACCCGGCAGCCCAATGATCAATACGACGAAAACTGTATAGATTCTGGGTATCGTGCGAACGGAGTAAAGAAGAATAAATCGCCTATAGTATTGGTCGCCTGGCGTTCTGCTAGACCAGTGTCTTGATCCGCGCCACGAGAGCGACGAGCGCGGCCTGGCGATGAATGCCGGTCTTTTCCATGATCGAGGCCAGCTGGGTGCGCAGTGTGTTGAGCGAGACCCCACGGTCCTGCGCGACCTCCTTGAGATCTGCCCCGGTGCTGAGTGCGGCCGCGATCTTGGCCTCGGTCAGCGACAGATGGAACTCGTGTCGGAGTAAGTCGAATAGTGCGGTGCTCATGCCGGCCGCATTGCTGAGAAGTAAGAGGACGCCTTCTATGCCCTGAAACTGTCCGTCGTCGAACGGAAGGATGATCGCAACGATCGGGTGATTGTGATCCTTGCCGAGTCCGACCGCATGGCCAACCCCGCTGGCGCAGACATCGGTGATTGCGGCTTTGATGCGAAGATCGTCGTCACGCGAAATGAACGACAGCAAGTCATCGCTCGTCGCTATCAGCGATTTGTCGGAAAGCAACAAATCTGCGGCTTTATTGGAATAGATGAGCGAGCCCCGGCGCTCGACGATCATGACGGGAACCGTGACGTGATTGAGAATAGAAGCGTGAAACCCCTCGCTCGACGCGCGAACCATTCGATCCATCGTCATGACGCTTGGCCTCTCCGAAAATAGTGGGCCCTACAGATCGAATTGATCCGGCTATCTTCCTATTCGCCGAACACCAATGCCCCCTGCAATGCGAACTCACTCACGAACATTCGAATATTACATCAGTTTCAGGCATCACGCATACCAAAATCGAATGACCAAAGGTCGATATGTCGACTATCCGACATATCATTGGCCGATGAGTCATTGACACCCAAGGACTGACCCGAATTGGGTGCAATGGGTTATTGCCCATTTTGGTTATGCGCGTCATGGGGACATCGGAAGCTTCAACCGAACCGCGCACTCCAGTTGTTCTACGTGGCCGCTCATGCGATCGAATGAGCAAAGCGCTCGAAAAATCCCGCGAATATTGTCCTCGGTCAACGGACACTAACTCTATACTTCGCAAGATGCGGTCGGGCGCGCTTCAAAGAGGATATCGTTGGTGCCCTGAACTTGCGGCACTGCGACGGTCTGTAGGGACCGTCAGCGCCGAGGTCCGAATGAATGGGCTTTGGATGTGCCAATATGAGACTGAAAAATCCACTCGAATCCGGATCGGCATCATTTGACTCGCGTCGTTGGCTGAACCGACCGGCCGACAACGGAGCCGCTCATGTTCGGCTTTGAGCGTGCGGTCACCGATGGCATCACGAAATTCTTATGGGTCGTGTCGGTCAACGAGGTGCCGCCGAAGAAAATTCTCGAGCATGTCAAGGCGAGCAAGGCACAGGCCGTATGCATCCGAACGTCCAATTCCGACCTGCCGGCGTCGATCGCGCTCTTCCGCGCACACGGGATCAAGGTGTTCGGCTGGCGCTGGCCCGCCGTGGTTCACTTTCCGAACGCTCCGCCGCACTACTACGCGCTCGATGAGGCGCGCTATGTCGCCGAGGCGCTCATTCCGGCCGGGCTCGATGGATATATCGTCGATCCGGAGTCCGATCACCCCGGCGATGCCGACGATTGGAACCATGAATCGCTCGCACCGCTGGCGCGCGAATTTTGCAACATCATCGCCAGTGGGGCCGCGGCATCCGGCAAAACCGAATTCCGCTTCGGCGTGACGTCAGGTGCGAACTTCCCGTCGCTTCAGGGCAAGCCCCACATTCCCTGGCAACAATTCGTCGAGCAGAGTGACGCGGTCTATCCGCAGACCTACTGGCGCTGGCGCCGACCGAGCGACGCGCGCTCGCAAGACCTCCATGGCGGCCGGCCCGGCGTCGCGTCGGCGCTCGGCCATGCCGTATGGAGCAACGTCTCCAGTGGGAAGCCGATCATTCCGATCGGCGGCGAACTCGATGTCATCACGGCGTCCGAGATCGCAAAGTTCGGCAAGGAAGTGCTCAAGCTCGGCAACGAAGTTCACTTCTACGCGGATACCCATCGCGTTCCCTCCGCGAATTATCGCGCCATCGCGCGTATCAGTCTTCCCCCCATCGTTGCGCGCGGCCCGCCCGCGGCGCCGCCGCATCCTCTTCCCAAACCCAAAAAAAAGGAGGCAGAGATGCTTCTGCACAATTCCGAACTATCGCACAACGGCATTCCTCCACCGCCCCCGGGGGACAGTTGGATGATCAGGGTCGGCGTCTTTCTGAAGCGCCTCTACTGGCTGGTCGTGACGATGGTGACGGTGCTGCTGGGGGTCCAGGCCGTCTGGCCCCAAGTCGTGGCATCAAACCCGTCCTTTGGGCCCATCGTACAAACGTTTCTGGAAAGGGTGTTCGACCGGCCGGCCGCCATTCGACAGAGCGACTATCTCGCCAACACAATTCAGGTGCCGGGGTTCCTCGGATACATTTACTATATCGGGCCATGTAACGGGGTGGCTGCCGGCCAGGGCTCGGTAGTCGCCTTGGCTTGCGCGCACAAGTCGACTCCCATGTCGGCCGACTTTTTGGTTCGGCAGGTTCTGCGCATCAAGGGAGAAGTCGAGGTCCGCGAGCAACCCTGGGAGTCATCGGCCTTGGTCGCGGTGATTCCATCGGGACAGTGCGTCGAAGTCGTTGCCTTGACGATGCGCCAGGTCGTACAGGGGACCGATCCGCAGTTTCCGGGATTGTGGCTTCCGGTTCGCAGGGCCCCCTGCAATTCGTGATGCCGCCGCTTGATCGCCTTTGCGCTCGGCCGTGCCGGTCGAATTGCGAGATATGGCGCGCGTCGATATCAGCGATGTCCGCCGTGGCCACCCATGCCATGTCCGCCATATCCGTGGCCGCCAAAGCTGTGACCGCCAAAGGCATGACCGGCGAATGCAGAAGCGCGCGCCGCTGCAAATGCCGACGACCCGGCGAACGCGCCTGACGATCCGCCGATCACGATGATCGTGCCCTGGCTGTAGTAGCCGCCGTCGGCCGCATTGTATCCGACGCCGCCATCGAAGGATGACAATTCGAGCCGGCCGTTCAGCACGATCGGCTCTCGGCCTGAAGCGTGTTCGCACGCGGTCGCGGCCGTGCCCGGCAACGTCAGTGCCAGGATCAAGAGCGCGCCGCGCCACCATCCCGACCGTCGCAATTCTGCGTCCATCGTGGCTTCTCCACTGGTCTGTCGCTAGGCTAATGCGTCTGACGCACTCTGCCAACGCCGCCGGGGAACAGATCAAAGCCATGGACTACGACTACATTATCGTCGGCGCGGGCTCGGCCGGCGCGACGCTCGCCGCGCGGTTAACCGAGAATCCCGGCTTGCAGGTTGCGTTGATCGAGGCCGGGCCCGACTACCGCTCGGCCGATGCGCCCGAAGCGATGCGCATCCCCAATCCGAGCCGCATCATCACCGATCCCGAGTTCGTCCAATTCCGCTATGACAATTTGAAGTCCCGCCGCACCGCCGCGCAATCGCCGCGGCTTTATTGGCGCGGCCGCGGCGTCGGCGGCAGTTCCGCGATCAATGGCCAGATCGCGATCCGCGGCACGGTGGAGGATTACGACGGCTGGGCCGCCGATGGTTGCGAGGGTTGGTCGTATCGCGACGTGCTGCCCTATCTCAACCGGCTGGAGACCGACCTGCGCTTCGGTGCGGAGCCCTATCACGGCGACTGCGGTCCCATTCCGATCTATCGCGCGCCGGTTTCCCGATGGGGCGCGGTCGATCAGGCCGGCGCCGAAGCGGCGCTCGACCTCGGTTATCCGTGGGCTGCCGATCACAACGCACCGCACGCCTTCGGCGTCTCGCCCTATGCGATCAACAATCGTGACGATGTGCGCGTCAGCACCAATGACGCCTATCTGGAACCGGCGCGCGGGCGCAACAATCTCGCCATCTTCGGCGACACGCTGGTCGATTGCGTCACCTTCTCCGGCGCACGCGCTACCGGCGTCCGGATCAAGTCGCGCGACGGCTGGCGCGAGCTGCGCGGCCGCGAGATCATTCTGTCCGCCGGCGCGGTGCATTCGCCCGCTATTCTGATGCGCTCGGGCATCGGCAAGGCCGATCACCTGAGGACGCTGGACATCGATGTACGTGCCGATCTCCCGGTCGGCGACTCCTTCCAGGACCATCCGCTCTGCGCCTTCGGCATCGTGCTCGAGGACTTCGCGGCGCCGCCGCCCGGCTTCCGCCACACCAATTGCTGCGTGCGCTACGGCTCGGAAATGTTCGGGGCCGGTCCCGGCGACATGATGATCGTCTTTATGAACAGGCTCGGCGACAGCCTGGGCCGCGGCGCGATCAAGGACGGCGGCAATCCGTTCGGCATCATGGGTGCCTGGGTCAATGCCTGCGAGTCGCTCGGGACCGTGCGGCTTTCCGCGCGCGATCCCGCCATCGATCCGATCGTCGAAGAGAACATGCTCGCGACCGAGTCCGACCGCCTGCGCATGCGCGACGGCATCCGGCGCCTGATCGCCCTGTCGCGCCAGGATAGCGTCCGCGCCATCGGCCGCGTCACCGTCCAGGATCTCGATCTTGCGGCTGCGCTCAGCGATGCCGACATCGACCGCTGGGCGCTGGCGACCGCCGGCGACACACAGCACGGAACGTCGAGCTGCCGCATGGGATCGGTCGGCGATCCGCGCACCGTCGTCGACAGCCGGTGCCGCGTGCTTGGGTTCGACGGCTTGCGCGTGATCGATGCCTCGGTGATGCCGTCCGTCGTGCGCGCCAACACGCATCTGACGACGGTGATGATCGCGGAGAAGATGGCCGAGGCGTTATGAAATCCTGAGTGTGACGATCTGGAACGGCCGCACGGGCAGCGCGCAGACGCCGCCCTTGACGGCCAGGGCCTCGCCGCGATCTTCCAGCGTATTGCTGCGAACGATCTGGCGCACCTTCGTCCCGAACGTCAGCCGCGCGGCCGCCGATCCGCCGCTGCTCTCATAGAGTCGCACGATCCAGCCTTCGCCGTCCTCCGCCGGCTTGATCGTGTCGATCACGACGTTCGCCGGTTCCGCCGAAACCAGCGGCCGGGCAAGGGCTTCCGCCGCGCCTTTGCTCCACAGAAGCGGCCGGTTGAAGCGCATCGCCTGCCGACCGTTCCGGCTTCGCGCCAGTCGCCCGCGTGCGGATAGAGCGCGTAGCGGAAACGATGCACGCCGATGTCGGCATCGGGATCGGGATTGGTCGAGCCGCGCAGCAGGCTGAGGCTCATTGTCTGGCCGAACGTCGAATGGCCGTAGCGCGCATCGTTCAACAGCGACACGCCGAAGCCCGGCTCGGACAGATCGGCCCAGCGATGGCCGGGCACTTCGTACTGCGCGAGATCGGCATCGGTGTTGGCGTGCGTCGGCCGTTCGACGGCGCCGAACATCGTCTCATAGCTCGCGCGAGGCGATTTGGGCGCGAGCGGAAACAGAACCTTCGCCAGCGTGCGGCGTTCGCGCCAGTCGATCTCGGTGTCGAACTCCAGACAGTCGGACGCGGCATCGAGCCGGATCGTCTGGATCAGTCTGCTCTGCTTGCCGAGTTGCCGTTCGTACCGCACTTCGGCGCGCAACGGTCCGCGCATCACGATGGCGCAGCGTTCCGCCGGCGCCGCTTCGCGCCCCGTCTCGAGCGCGAAGGGGTCGATGTCCCATGCTTCATATTCTGTCGGCCGGTCGTCATAGAGAACAAAGCGGTTGGCCTCGCCGGACAGCGCATCGCGGCCGCTCGCATGGTGGATCAGCGCGCGCACGCCGCCCGAACGCGAGAGCAGGGCAGAAAGCCGGCCATTGTCGAGCCGGATCGTCCCATCCGGCTCTTCGGTGAGCTGCACGCTTTCCTTGGTGTCGGAAATGCGGCCGGTCGAGAACGGGCCTGCTTCGACGAAGTGCAACGCGCCGCCGGGCGCCGCCACGACCTCGGCGCGCGCAAACCCGATCGGATTGAACGGTGCCGGTGCATCTCCCCCTTCGGACAGCTTGTCGAGCAGGCTTTGCGAGAGCGCCTCGGCCTTCGCGGCCAGTTCGGTCAGCTCGGCGCGCGTGCGGACATAGACCTCGCCGATGCTGCTGCCGGGCAGGATGTCGTGGAACTGGTTGACCAGCAAAATCCGCCACAGATTTTCGATTTCGCCGCGCGACGGCGCAGGCGTGCCGGCAAGGCCGCACGCCGCTGCCAGCAAATCGAGAGTTTGCAGCCGCCCTTCGATCAGCCGGTTGAGGCGCTTGACCTCCGCCTGGCTGGTGTAGGTGCCGCGGTGATATTCGAAATAGAGCTCGCCCTCGATGGCGGCGAACTTGTCGCGGTCGCGCTCCAGACGGTCGAAAAAATCGTTGGGGTCGCGCATCGTGCTGTTCGGCACGCCGAGCAGATCCTTCGTGCGCGCCAGCGACTCGATCATGATCGCGTCCGGCCCGCCGCCGCCATCGCCATAGCCGAACAGATAAAGCGCTTCGGCCGATCTGTCCGCGTCCTTGTAGTTGGCCGCGTGGTAGCGCAACTCCTCCATCGTCGCATTGCCGTTGTAATTGTCGGCCGGTGGAAAGTGCGTCAGCACCTCGCTGCCGTCGATGCCGCGCCAGCGGAAGCTGTGATGCGGCGGCGCGGTGAAGCGGTTCCAAGACAGTTTCTGCGTCAGGAAGCGGTCCATGCCCGCCTCGCGCATCAGCTGCGGCAGCTGTCCGGCATAGCCGAACACATCGGGATTCCAGAAGATGCGCGAGCGCTTGCCGAAGATGCGCTCGAAATAACGCTGGCCATAGAGGAACTGCCGCGACAGGGACTCACCGGACGGCAGGTTGCAGTCCGGTTCCACCCAGCTGCCGCCGATGGGAATCCATTGGCCCTTGCCGGCGTGCTTGCAGATGCGCGCGAAGAGATCGGGATCGCTCTCCTCCATCATGACATATTGCGCGGCCTGCGAGCAGGCGAACTGGAACTGCGGATACGCGTCCATCAGCGCGATGACGTTGGCGAAGCTGCGCTGGCACTTGCGGCGCGTCTCCTCGATCGGCCACAGCCATGCGGTATCGATATGCGCGTGCCCGATGGCCGACAGCTCGTGCACCACGCTGCCATTGCGCACCGAGAGAAGTGCGCCGAGCCGCGCGCGCGCCACGGTCCACGTCGCCCGGTTTTCGGGATCGAGTTCGTTGCACACTTCGTTCAACTCATGCAGCAATTTGCCCGACCAGGTGTTGTCCAGTGCCGGCCGCACGATCTTCGGCGCCACGCCGCCGAACGAGCGCGGCGTCTGCGGCGGCTCGCGGTCGGCTTCGAGTTGGCGCAGCACGTCGAAATCGTGGAACAGCGACCAGGCATCCGGATCGAAGCGGCGGATCTCGCACGCGACGAGACGATAGGGTTCGTCCGCAGGATGGCCGGCTTCGCGCGCGCCGAACGCGCGATTGCACGCCACCTCGACATGGAACGTCAGCGTCTCGCCGCCCTCGGCCGCCTGGGTGAGCTGCGCAAAGTTGCGCCCGCCGTTCAGGCTTTGCGACGAGCGGCCGTCCAGCCACAGCAGCGCCTCGGACAGCGAATCCCAATGCAGATCGACGCGTGCGCCTTTCCAGCGCCGCGGAATTTGCGCGGTCACGCGCACCCAATAGGTCGACCATAGCGGGCCGAGCGCCTCGCCGAGCCGGGCCGGCCGATAGGGCAGGTCGCGCGCCTGTTCGAACGGCAGGCGGTCGGTCGGACCCGCGATCTCGATCCGGACCGCCGCTTCGCGCTCGGGATAGATCGCGCGCTTCAGCCGCCGGGCGAATTGCGCGAGCCGCGTGCGCGTATAGCCCGCATAGCGCCCGCGGACCCGCCGGATCTGCTGCGCCGAGCCGTCATCTGTCATGTCAAAACTCCCGGGTCATCTGGCAAAGGGCGGTCCAGCGCCGGCACGTTATAATGTGTTGGAAACCCGGTCCACGCGGCGGGTTGTTGACAGGTTTGCGCCGCGCACCCTCTGATCGCCGAAACTTACAATGGTTGCAGCTTGACCACTTCGCCGACCGGAACGCTGAGCGCCGCGCTTGCACATGCAGGCCGCCTGCTCGTGGGCGATCCGGCACGGGCGGAAGAGCAAGCGCATGAGATCCTGAAAGCCGTTCCGAACCAGCCGCAGGCGCGCCTCGTCCTTGGCTCGGCTCTCCGGCGGCAGGGTGATGTTGCGGCCGCCGCGGCGATCCTCGAGCCGCTGGCCGCCGAGCAACCCAAGGCGTCCACAGTGTGGCTGGAGCTTGGCCTGGCGCGCGCGGCCGAAGGCAAGACGCTGGCGTCGATCGAGGCGCTGCGTTGTGCAACGCGGTTGAATCCCGCCCTCGCCGACGCCTGGCAGGCGCTGGCCGAGCAGCACGCGCTCATCGGAGAGGATGCGGCCGCGGCCGATGCGTCGGCGCAGCAGATCAGGGCTGCGACGCGCGATCCCGCGCTGATCGAGGCGGCGACCGCGTTGTGCGACAACAAGATCGCCGTCGCCGAGCGGTTGCTGCGTGCCTTCTTGAAATCGCACCCGACCAATGCCGCCGCGCTCCGCATGCTGGCCGAGATCGGCGCGCGGCTCGGCCGCTATGGCGAGGCCGAGACCTTGCTGGCGCGCTGTCTGGAACTTGCACCGGGCTTTGCGATTGCGCGCCACAACTACGCAACGGTGCTGCATCGCCAGAACAAATCCGAGCAGGCGATCGCACAGGTCGAATTGCTGCAAAAGAGCGATCCGAACAATCCCGCCTATCGCGCGCTCAAGGGCGCGGCCTATGGTCAGATCGGCGAATATGGCAAGGCAATCGACAGCTACGAAGCGGTGCTGAAGTCCTTTTCGGGTCAGCCGAAGGGCTGGATGAGCTATGGCCACGCGCTGAAGGCGGTCGGCCGCCAGGCGGACAGCATCGCGGCCTACAAGAAATCCATCGCGCTCGCTCCCGCGCTCGGCGAAGCCTATTGGAGCCTTGCCAATCTGAAGACGTTTCACTTTGCGCCCTCCGAGGTGGACGCGATGCGCGCGGCCCTGGCGCGCGGCGATCTCAATGGCGAAGACCGCTATCATCTGCACTTCGCGCTCGGAAAGGCGCTGGAGGACGAAGCGCTCTATGCGGAATCGTTCGAACAATACGCTGCCGGCAACGCGCTCCGGCGCAAATCTGTGGTCTATGACGCAGAAGAAACCACCGATCATGTGCGCCGGTCGAAGGCGGTGTTCACGTCCGACTTCTTCGCCGCGCGCAAAGGCTTCGGCAATCGGGCGCCCGATCCGATCTTCATCGTCGGCCTGCCGCGCGCCGGCTCGACCCTGATCGAGCAGATCCTCGCGAGCCATTCCGCCGTCGAAGGCACCATGGAGTTGCCGGACATCATTGCCATCGCGCGGCGGCTCAGCGGCCGCAAGGCGCGCAGCCAGGCCTCGAACTATCCCGAAATGCTCGCCGACCTGACGGCGGACGAGCTCGGCGCGCTCGGCGCGGAATATCTCGACCGCACACGCATCCAGCGCAAGCTCGGCCGGCCCTTCTTCATCGACAAGATGCCGAACAATTTCGCGCATGTCGGCCTGATCCATCTGATCCTGCCCAACGCAAAGATCATCGATGCGCGCCGCCACCCGCTCGGCTGTTGCTTCTCCGCCTTCAAGCAGCATTTCGCGCGTGGTCAGGCGTTCAGCTACGATTTGAACGAACTCGGCCGCTACTATGCCGACTATGTCGCCCTTATGGCGCATTTCGATGCAGTTCTGCCGGGCCGCGTCCACCGCGTGATCTACGAGCAAATGGTCGGCGATCCGGAAGGCGAGGTGCGCCGCCTGCTCGACTATTGCGGCCTGCCGTTCGAGGAGAATTGCCTGCGCTTCTACGAGAACGACCGCGCCATCCGCACCGCGAGCTCCGAACAGGTGCGCCGGCCGATCTTCCGCGACGGCGTCGACCAGTGGCAGAATTTCGAGCACTGGCTCTCCCCGCTGAAGGAGGCGCTGGGCGGGGTGTTGCAGGATTACACGCATCCGCTCGCGAATTGACGGCGAGTCCCATTTTTTGGCTCCCGCCGCCATTGACGGGCCCACCCGCCCGTCTTCAACTTATGACAATAAAATGACTGGGGAATTGGGAAGGCGTATCGGGCCAACTCATTGAAGGGTATTCGCTTTATGCGGGGGATATCGACGGGCGCACGGGTTCGGCCGGCGCTTTGGCAATTGCTTCTCACATCCACCATGTTGACCGGTCCTGCGATCGCCGCTGACAGCGACAAGCCGACCGGAATCGAAACGGTCGTGGTCACGGCGGAAAAGCGCAGCGAAGACATTCAAAGGGCGCCGCTCAGCATCCAGGCGCTGCCGACCGAAAAACTCGAGCAGTTGCACATCGCGAACTTCGCCGACTATGTGAAGTTCCTTCCGAGCGTGACGTACACGGTCGGCGGCGCCGGCGCCGGCAATGGCGGACCCGGCTTTGCCAACGTCTCGATGCGCGGCGTCTCGAGCGGCAATGACGGCAACCATTCCGGTTCGCTGCCGACCGTCGGCATCTATCTCGACGAGCAGCCGATCACCACGATCGGTGGCGCTCTCGACGTTCACGTCTACGACGTCGCCCGTGTCGAGTCGCTGTCCGGCCCGCAAGGCACGCTATATGGCGCGAGCTCGGAAGCCGGAACGATCCGCATCATCACCAACAAGCCCGATCCGAGCGCATTTTCCGCGGCCTATGACGTCAGCGTGAACGATGTCGATCATGGCGCCATGGGCTATACCGGCGAGGGCTTCGTCAACATTCCGCTGGCCGACAATGTCGCGGTGCGTCTGGTCGGCTATAGCGAGCACGATGCGGGCTTCATCGACAACGTGCCCGGAACGCGTTTCTTCCCGACATCGGGCGTGACGGCGAGCAATGCCGCGATCGCGAAGAATAACTTCAACAGCGTCGATACCTTCGGCGGCCGCGCCGCCCTCGAATTCGATCTCGACGACAACTGGACGATCACGCCTACCATCATTGCGCAGCACACGCAGAGCAGCGGAGTCTTTGCGTTTGATCCCAGCGTCGGCGACCTCAAGGTCCAGCACTTCTTTCCCGAATTCGCGCACGACACCTGGGTCCAGGCGGCGCTCACGATCCAGGGCAAGATCAGCAATCTCGATGTCGTCTATTCCGGCGGTTACATGGACCGCCAGATCAACGCCGCGTCGGACTACACCGACTACTCGTTCTTCTACGACACGCTCTACGGCTACGGCGCCTACATCTACGACAACCACGGCACGTTCATCGACCCGCGCCAGTACATCTTCGAGAAGGACCACTTCACGAAGATGAGCCACGAGCTGCGCGTCTCATCGTCCCAGGACGAGCGCCTGCGGTTCGTCGGCGGGTTGTTCTACGAGCGGCAGGGTCATTACATCCTTCAGAACTACCAGATCGCAAATTTGTCGGACAGCAATGCCGATCCGGGCGTGCCGCCGCTGTCGGTCACCGGCTGGCCGGGCACGCTGTGGCTCACCGATCAACAGCGTTACGACAACGACTATGCGCTGTTCGGCGAGGTGTCCTACGACATCCTTCCCAAGCTGACGGCGACGCTGGGCGGCCGGGTGTTCTACGCCGCCAACTCGCTGAAGGGCTTCTTCGGGTTCAGCGCCAATTACAGCTCGCACACCGGCGAATTGCAGTGCTTCGCGCCGCCAAGCGTCGACAACGGCCCCTGCACCAATCTCGACAAGAGCGTTTACGAATCTGGTTTCACGCACAAAATCAACCTGACCTACCGCATCGACGACGACCGCATGGTTTATGCGACATGGTCCACCGGCTTCCGCCCCGGCGGCGTCAATCGGCGCGGCACCATTCCGCCCTATTCGCCGGACCGGCTGACCAATTACGAGATCGGTTGGAAGACGTCGTGGTTTGACCACTCGCTGATCCTCAACGGCGCGGCCTATCTCGAATACTGGAACAATTTCCAGTTCTCGTTCCTGGGGGTCAATTCGTTTACCGAGATCCACAATGGCGGCACCGCGCGCATCGCGGGCCTGGAAGGCGACGTCACCTGGCAGCCGATTGCGGGCCTGACCATAAACGGCTCGGCTTCCTACAACGACACGCACATCTTGCACGACTATTGTGGCCTGGCCGGTGTCACGCAATGTCCGAGTGCCGCCGATCCCAATCTGCCGGACGCGCCTGCGGGCACGCCGCTGCCGACGCCCAAATTCAAAACCAACTGGACGGCGCGTTATGAATTTCCGGTCCTGGATTTCTTGGCCCATATCCAGGGCTCGTTAGTCTATCAGTCGAGCAGCTGGCCCGACCTGCGTGTCCTTGCATTCAATCCGGTGACCGGCTCGCATGATCCGCTGCGGTCATTCCTGGGCCTGCAACCGGCCTACACGACGGCAGATTTCACCGTCGGCGTGGAGAACGACCGCTATGCGCTCGAGCTGGCGATCACCAACGCGTTCGACACGCGCGCCCAGCTCTACCGCTACGCGGAATGTGCGCCGCAGATCTGTGGCTACGAACCGTATGTCGCGACCGACACGCCGCGCACGATTGGGCTCAAATTCAGCCAGAAGTTCTGACGTTTCCGTTGCGTGACGGCGGCGATTCCGCTGGCCTCTGCGCCGCGCTTTGCGGAAACTGCGTCCCGACACAATCACGGGAGCGGTACGATGAGGGATTTCGCGGGCAAGATAGCGGTTATCACCGGCGGCGGCACCGGCATGGGGCGCGAACTGGCGATCCAGCTCGCGGCCGAAGGCTGCACGGTCGCGATGTGCGACGTCATCGAAGGCAATATGGCCGAGACCAGGCGGCTCGCGACCGCTCAGGCGCCGCAGGGCACCAAGGTCGTCGCCCATGTCGCCGACGTTTCGATCGAGGACCAGGTCTTCGGCTGGGCCGACAGCGTGCGGCGCGAGCTCGATACCGACAAAATACATCTGCTGTTCAACAATGCCGGCATCGGCGGCGGCGGCAGCATCGTCAACCAGGACCGCACGCAGTGGGAGAAGACGTTCAACGTCTGCTGGGGCGGCGTCTATCACGGCGTGCGCGCCTTCCTGCCGCTGATGATGAAGGCGAGCGAGGCACACATCGTAAACACCTCCAGCGTCAACGGCTTCTGGGCCTCGATCGGTCCCGGCCGTCCGCATACCGCCTATTGCGCAGCGAAGTTCGCGGTCAAAGGCTTCAGCGAAGCGCTGATGACCGATCTCGCCGTCAACGCGCCACACATCAAATGCTCGGTCGTGATGCCCGGTCATATCGGCACCGAGATCGTCGCCAATTCGCGCAAGATCCTTTCCGGCGACGCGATCGACGTTCCCGCGGTGCGCAAGGCGCTCTCGGCACAGGGCGTCAGCCTCGCCGCCATGAGCGACGATCAGGTGCGCGCGATGGTCACCGCGCAAGGCAACGCATTCCGCGACAACGCACCGACCAGCGCAGCGGAAGCCGCCAAGATCATCCTCGACGGCGTGAAGGCCGATCGCTGGCGCATCCTGGTCGGCAAGGACGCGGAATTCCTCGACGCCCAGGTCCGCGCAACGCCCGAGAAGGCCTACACGCCGGAGTTCTACGAAGCGCTGTCGAAAGGCACCGACTGGCGAATCTAGCGGCCCCGTCGTCCGGCTGAAGCCATCGAAACAAAGGAATTCCTGAATCGCCAGCCCTTGACACGGTTGTAAACGAAGGTTTCATTACAACCTAAGGTATATCCCGCGAAGGGTGCGGGTGGGGCGAGCGAGCGATCCGCGGGCCATTGGGCTCGAGGACGCAAGGCGCTGCCCCGATCGGGTCGGGGGCGAAATGTCTGAAGCATCCATAATGAAGCGTGCCGTGGCGCTGGTCCTTGTGGCGGCGCTCGCGAGTTCATGCGCGACAGGTCCACGAGACGCAGACGGACATCCGCGAACGGCGCTCGATCGCTCGATCGGCCAGTGCATCGTGTCCATCGGTCTCGGCGCGATCGCCGGTGCGCTCCTCGGCGCGGCCATCAATCGGCGCGGTGGAGCCGGGACTGGGGCTGCTATCGGGGCCGGCGCCGGCGCGGTGGAATGCGCAATCATCGTCGCCGTCAACAACGAGGAAGATCGCGCGCGAATTCGGCAGGCCGAACAGGCGGCCTACAGTTCGGGCCAAGGTTCGACGACGCAGTATGCCGGCGAAGACGGCACGGCTCGCATCATCAAAACGTCGGTCCAAACGGTCGCAACGCCGACGCAACCGGCCGGCGCCGGCGATGGCGAGGTGATCGTCGGACCCTGCCGCAGGGCGCAGACCTCCATCACCGTCGGCGACAAGGGCACGGTCGCTCTCCCGCCCGAACTCGTCTGCCGCACGGCGCAAGGCGATTACGTGCCCTACAGCGGCAAGACCACCGCCTGACACGGGAGACAAGCGATGGACCGCGAGACCGTCACCGAGCACGAAGCACCCGAAGGCGAAGCGCCGCCCGCAATTCCGGCGGAGATACAGGCCTATCTCGATCTCGACTTTTCCGTCACCGGCGCACTCGCAAAAGTTCTGCTCGACCAGGCCGATGGCGAAGCGATTCAGGATGAGATTCCCTTGTCGGAAGTGGTCGGGCAGGCTCCCGCAAATCTCACGAGCGCGATGCAGGCCTGGTATCAGGGCTATGTCTCTCCGCCGCGCAGAGACGCGATTCAGGCCATCATCGGCTATTTCCAGGAACACGCCGAAACCGGGAAAGCAGACGGGTTTGCGCTGCAGTTGCGCATCGGAACGCTCGACGAGAATCTGCTGCAGGACAAGCTCAACTTCTATCGCGATCACAACGAGCGCTTTCATACGCAAAGCGAGGACATCAAGCGCAAGCAGAACGATCTCATGCAGAAGCGCCACGACTACGAGACGAAGAAGGCGGAGCTTGGGCGCGATGCCAGGATTCTCAACTGGTGGCTCTATCTCGGCGTCCTGATCGTGGTGATCTTCGGATCGGAGGCCGCCATAAATCTGGAATTGTTCGAGGCGCTTCCCTGGGCAACGCCGGCGATCGCCTGGGGCGCCACGATTCTCATCGGGATCGCCATCGGTCTCGCCGCGCATTATCACGGCACCGTCTATAAGCAATACGCCTATTACTTCGACGCATCGCAGGACGATACCAAGCGCGGGCCGGCCCTGCGGATGATCGCGGGCGGCAGCACGGCGCTCCTGGTCGCACTGTCGTTTGTGTATTACGCCCGCTCCGCCTATTTGACGGCCTATCTGGGATCGGTGGGCAGTCTCGGGCAGGACAGCGAGAGCACGAATTTTCTCTGGGTGGTTGGCGGGTCGCTGCTTGGAAACATTCTGGTCTATCTGACCGGAACGCTCTGGGCCTATCTGCTGCACGACAGCGACCCCGATTTTCCGGAACTCAAGCTGGAGGTCCGCAAACTCGAAGCCAGGATCGCGACCCTCAAGGGCCAACTGGAAAGCGCGCGCGTCCGCACGCTCGAACAGCTGAGCGCGGCGCACAAGCGTGCTGTGGATGCGGCCCGGAGAATGAACGCGGTTCTGTCCACGCAGCCGCGCTATCGAAAAGCGCAGGAGCTGTTCTCGAAAGTGATGCGCCAGGACGACGCCATCATCGCGATCCTGCTCTCCTATCGAACCAAGCTGGTCCAGCGCGCCGCCAGCCTGGGCAAGCGCACGCGTTTCATCGCGGACACCGAAGATCCCTTCGCCAGAAAGAAGATCCTGACGGCCGCCGAATTTCAGCGTGTCGCATTCAAGCTCAAATATCTCGAAAGCTAGGCATGAGGACGATATTTGCCGGACTTGTTGTGACGGTCCTGTGCCTGTTGTCGCCGTCCGGGCAAGCGTTTGGCGACGACTTCGACTCGTTTTGCTCCGTCCAGGGTCTGTCCGCGGCCCAGCGTCAGACAATCGTCATTATCGACGAGCAGCACGTCTTTCCCGAGACCGATCAACGTGACGGCCGCAACGACGCGTGGCGCAAGTTCCTTGGAAATCTTCTGCTCCCCGGAAACCAGACGACTTTGGAACAGAATTTCGAGCCGCGCGAGCGCGTCACCTTGCTCTTGGCGCGCAAGGACGGCGCCGGTGTGCGTACGATCTTTTCCGGCTGCCTGCCGTTCTATTCCGCCGCCGAGCGCAAGCAGCTCGCCGCCAAGTCCGGCTACATGCACGGCATCAACACGTTCTTCGGGTGGGACGACACATCCGCCGCGCGCCGCTCGATGGATCTGTTCCGCATTCAGCTTGGCAACTCGGTTCGCGGGGCGCTAAGCCCAAGCGCGCTTTCGCGGTCTTCCGTTCAGAATTCGCAACTGTCCTCGAGCGGGCTGGTCAGTTCGCTGCGGCAGGGCACGATCGTCAACTTCGCCTACGGTATTCCGCGGATCATTCTCTATTCGGACCTGCAGCGGTTCTTCGGAAATCTGCCGCCATCGGTCGATGGCGCCCGGCAATATGGCCTGCAGCAGGGCCTGGCGGCCGATCTGAATTTCCGCGGAAGCGAGTTCTATGTGGTCGGCCTGTCTGGCGGCGGCCGCGGGCACGACGCACTCGAAATGTTCCTGCTTGCCAGCGGCGCGGAATTGGGCGGGGCATCGAGCGCCTTTGCTCTCCCCTCATTCCAGCCACCACCGAAACGCGTCAGCCGCTATCAGGGAACGATCGTCTACCCGGACAACAAATATACGGTGCGAATTCGGCTCGCCACGGATGAAAACGGCACGGCCGTGAATTCATGGCTTTGGGTGCAGACCGGCAACGAGCAGCATGTTCCGATACATGGCGTTTTGACCTGCAACGATCGCGGTTGCGACTTCAGCGGCGATCAGGTTTTCGCGCAAATCTGGAATACGGCGCGCGGTGATGGGCGTGCGCCCGTGCTGGCGGCGTCATTGCCGTTCGGCGGCGCGCGCAATCTGAGCCTCAAATTCTTCGGCACCAGTCTCAAGGGCAATATCGGCGACCCTTTGATCCGTTTCGACGGTTTGAACGGCATGAAGCTGGAATTCTCGGCAAGCATCCAACCCACGGCGCGATTTTGAGACGTCCGAAGCGGCTCTCGAGGACAGTGCTGTCCTTGATGCTCTTCGCAGGCATCATGTCCGTCGGCTCCGGCGCCGGCGCGCAATCGCAGCTTCAGATCCTGGAACCGTGGCAAACCGTCCTGCTCGAACATGCCGACAGGAAGAACAGGCTGGATCGGCTGTCGCATCTTGAGGGGGTTGAGCCTCCGGAGACGAGCGAATATTACATACCGCCCTTTGAACATGGCCTCGCTTCCTACCCCACCGACATTCCGGTTCTTCGCGTGGTCTTTCGAGACGGCGTGCTCTTCGACTTCAACAGCGACGAAGTGAAGCCGGAGGCGGCGGAACTGTTGAACATAATCGCCAAGTCGCTGCGGCTCGAACCTCCCGATGTCGCGGTCTTCGTCGCCGGCCATACCGATGCGATCGGCAGCGTGAACTACAATCTCGATCTTGGCCTGCGCCGGGCGAAGTCGGTCGCTCGCGCTTTGGCGCAGATCGGCGTCAACAAGGCCCAATTGTTCGCAGTGTCCTTCGGAAAGGCGGTTCCGATCGCTCCGAACGACACGGACGAAGGCCGGGCGCGAAACCGGCGCGTCGAGTTCCTGTTCGCGGCGAGGGCGGAAGCGGTTGCGGCATGGCTTGTGCGACAGCCGGCCATGTCGTGCAGCGACCGCCACGCGTCTTACGCTCAGGAATGTCCCACCAACCTGCATTTTACGGCGGTATCCGTTTCGATCCCGATGCCGGCGCCTGGTCGCGTCGCCCTGAGAGATCCTCCAACGGACGTCAATGTCTCTCCGGCCATTTCACCAGTGCCTCTGGCTGCGCCTCCGACCACGGTGAAGTTCGGCGAGAAGGTTGTCGATATAGACCTGCGGCAAAAGGTATTTCACTTCCGGGCGCCGGAGTGATTTAATCCAGCGGCTCTTCCAGGTAGCGCTTGCGAACATGGCGTTTCAGCGCCGCGCCGGAGAGCTTGCTGCCTGTCGCCGCCACGACGATGTCGTCGAAGGTCTTCAGACTTGCCTGTTCGTGGATGCGCGGGCGCACCCAGGCGAAATAGGGTTTGAAGTCGCCCTTGGCCAGCGAGGGAAGAATCGCGCGGTCATCGGCACAGGCGCGTTCGAACAGTTGCGCGCCCAGCGCCTCGCCCAGCGCGTAATTCGGGAAATAGCCGAACAGCGCCGCTGCCCAATGGATGTCCTGCAAACAGCCGCGCGCATGGTCGGGCGGCACGCGGCCGAACAGCTTGCCGAACATCTCGTTCCACGCGCCCGGAATGTCGTCGACCGTAAGATCGCCCGACAGCAGCGCGCGCTCGAGGCGGTAGCGCAGGATGACGTGCAGCGGATAGGAGATCTCGTCCGCGTTGACGCGGATATAGTCGTCGTCGACGCGGCGGAAGAAGTTCAGCACGTTCTTCGGCGCCCAGCAGGCGATATCGCCGCCGAGATATTCGTGCAGCAAGGGCGACAGGAAATGCAGGAACTCCCTGCTGCGCCCCGCCATCATCTCGAGCATCAGCGACTGGCTCTCATGCGCCGACATTCCGCGCGCGTAACCCACCGGCGAGAAGGCAAGGCCGCGGGGCAGGTTCAGCTCGTACATCGAATGCCCCGCCTCATGCAGCGTCGCGGTCACCGAATAGCGGAACTTGTCCTGATCATAGCGTGTGGTGAACCGCACATCGCCCGGCGAATGCGGCATGGAGAAAGGGTGCGGCGCCGTATCGATGCGGCTCGTCTCGGTCGAATGACCGACAATCTGAGCAAGTCGCTCTGACAGCGCCTTCTGCCGCGCGACCGAGAAGTCGCCGTTGAACGGGATGACGTCCGGCCACTTCGCCTGGCGCTCGCGCACCTCGGCCAGGATTCCCGGCAACGCCGCGCCCAAATCGTCGAAGATCGGATCGATGGTTGCGCAGGTGAGACCTGGATCCTGCTCGTCCATCATCGCGTCGTACGGCGCAAGGCCGAGCGCCGCGCTCTTCGCCTGCGCGACCTCCTTGTGGATCGCCATCAGCTTCTTGAAGCCGGGCGCGAAGGCCGCGAAGTCGCTGTTCAGCTTGGCATCGACCCAGGTCGCCTGCAGCGCCTGGCTGATGCGGGCGCGCTCGACCAGAAGCTCCTTCGGCACGGCGGCGCGGTGCGCCCACAGCCGCTTCATCTCCACCAGATTGGCGCGGTCGGCGGGCTCGAGCACCTGCGCATAGGCTTCCGCTTCCTCCAGCATCTGGCCGATCTCGGCCGCGCCGGTCAGGTCGGAGGTGATTTCGGCCAGCGCGCCGACCTGCTCGCCGCGCGCCCACGCGCCGCCCTTGGGCATGTTGGTCTGCGCATCCCAATTGAGGATCGAGCCGATGCTGTCGAGCTTGCTCGCGAGCGCGAATTTCGCCGCCGCCCGCTGATAGGGATCGGCCTGTGATGAAGACATAAAAAAAGACCCCGGATGTCGTCCGGGGCCGAGACTAAAGCGGGAGCGATGGAATGCCTACCCTCCCGGGACGAGAGGGCGAGGCGTTCAAATCACCATCTGGGTCTGGATCACCACCGCGACGAGCTTGCCGTCTTCGCGCGTGACATGGGTCTGCCAAACCGAGCTGCGCCGGCCGACATGCAGCGGCACGGCTTCGGCGAAAATCGGTGCGCCTTCCTTCGGCGCTCCGATGAAATTCGTCTTGCTCTCGATCGTCGTGGTCGCGGCGCCCTCGGGCAAATTGAGGAACGCGCCGCAGGAGGCGACGATGTCGGCCAGCGACATGATCGCGCCGCCGTGCAGCGTGCCGCCGGAGCGGCAGAGTTCGTTGCGGGCCTTGAGCGTTGCGCGCACGCGCGTCGGTGTCGCCTCGGTGATCTCCAGGCCGATCATTTTCGGAAACGGTTGATTGGCCGGCTTCAGACGCTCCAGCTCGACGCTGTCGTTCGCCGGGACCGGCGGAAGCTTTGCTGTGTCAACGTGGAGCATCACTCTTCTCCTGTTGGTTCGGGATGGGACACTACGAAGCCCGGCATTCCCGGAATATTTCCTGCATCGGGAATTCTGCATAAGGCGTGCCTGTCCCGATTTGGGACCGGCTCGCGCTTCAGAGTTTATTGTCCTCGCAAGGCTAGCTTGGCGCGGACGAGCGTTGGCGGAACACCGTGCTGCACCGATTCACCGCGCCCTGGCTGGATCAGTCGAATTACGCGCTGGACTGGAACGGTCCGGCCGCGCGCCCGTTCGCGGCAATCGAGGTTCTCACTCTGCCGATTGCCGAGCGCTTCGCGGCCGTGGCGCGTAGCCATGCCGATCGCATCGCAATCGATGATGGCGTGACCCGGCTGACCTATGGCGAGGCCCTGACGCGCGTGACCGCGCTGGCCGCATGCCTCGCGCGCGACACCGCGCCGGGCGCTCTCGTCGGTATCCTGCTTCCGACCTCGGTGGACTTTCCCATCGCGATGCTCGCCTGCCTCGCGGCCGGGCGGCTCTTCGTGCCGCTGGACCTGCACTATCCGCACGCCTGGCTGGTCGATGTGATCGCCGACTCGCGCATGACCGCCGTGATCGGCCGGTTCGGCGAATCGGAAACCGACGCTCTTGTTCCCACGCATGTACAGCGGATCGATCTGTCGGCTCTCGCGTGCAGCAGGACGAGCGACGCGGTATTTTCGCCGGCCGCTGTCGACGAACCGGCGCTCGTGCTCTTTACCTCCGGCAGCACGGGCAAGCCCAAGGGCATCGTCAACTCCCAGCGCGCTCTGCTGCGCCGCGTCGCGCAATATGTCGAGGCGGCGCACATCAACGAAACCGATCGCTTCCTGCCGTTAAGTTCGGAATGCACCATCGCCGGCCTGCGCGAGCGTCTGACCGCTTTGTTGACCGGCGCCACGCTGCATCTGATCGACGTGCAGCGCGCCGGCGCCCGGCAGATTCTGGCGCGGCTCGGCGATGCCAGGATCACGATGGTCTATGCCGTTCCGGCACTGCTGCGCACGCTGATGCAACTCGGCGCCGGACCGTCCGACCTGCGCGTCGTGCGCGTCGGCGGCGACGCGGTGCTGTGGAGCGATGTGGATGCGTTGCGCGCCTGGCTGCCGCCGGACTGCCGCGTCGAACTCGGCTACAGCTCGACGGAAGCGCCGATCATGCAGTGGTTCGTCCCACGGGATTTCCCGCAAGAAGGCAGCCGCGTGCCGCTCGGCTATCCGCTCGCCGGCAACGCGCTCGCCATCGTCGGCGAGGACGGTTCGGCGGTCGCGCCCGGCGAAGCGGGCGAACTCGTCGTGCGCAGTCCCTATGTCGCGCTGGGGCGCTGGCTTGACGGGAAATGCGTCGCCGACGATTTTCCCGCCGATTCCAACGATCCCGCCTGCCGGATCCTGAAGACCGGCGATCTGGTGCGCCTGCGCGCCGACGGATTGATCGATCTCATCGGCCGCAAGGATCGCCAGCTCAAGATCCGCGGCGTCCGCGTCGAGCCGGGCGAACTCGAGGCCGCGATCCGCCGCCGCGGCGGCATTCGCGATGTTGCCGTCTTCCCGCGCCGCGTCGGCGCCAATTGGTGGCTGATCGCCTATGTCGTCGGCGACGTCGATCTTGCCGAACTCAAGGCGGGCCTGCGCGATGCGCTGCCGCCGGCCTTGCAGCCGCAGCGCATGCATCTTGTGTCGGAGATTCCACGGCTCGCCAGCGCCAAGCTCGACGTCAAGAAGCTCGCCGCGCTCGACGAGGACTGGCAACGGCGCGAAGTCGAAACGCCGGTGCCGGACAGCTGTGCCGCGCCGCGCGGCGCGACCGAAGAGACAATCGCCGCGATCTGGTGCGACGTGCTGGAGCGCGATGCGGTCGGCCGCGACGAGGACTTCTTCGATCTCGGCGGCGATTCGCTGTCGACGCTCAAACTCATGTTCGCGATCGAGGACAAGCTGGGCACCGAACTGCCGGTGACGATGATCTTTTCGGCTCCGACGATCGCCAGGCTTGCCGCCGCGATCGATGCGCACACAGCGCCGGAGTTCTCGCCGCTCGTTCGCATTCGCGAAGGGCAGGGCGCACCGCTCTTCATCGTCCATGGCGTCGGCGGCAATGTGATGGAGCTCTTCGGCGTCGGGCGTCAGATCTCAGGCGACGGCCCGGTCTATGCCATTCAGGCGCGCGGGCTGGACGGGCGGCAGGAACCCAATCGCAGCATCGCCGCGATGGCCGGCGACTATCTCGCCGCGATCCGCAAGGACTTTCCGAGCGGGCCTTATCATCTGGCCGGCTATTCCTCGGGCGGCCTCACCGCCTTCGAGATGGCGTGCCGTCTCGCCGCGAACGGCGAGGCGCCCGCATCGCTGACCCTGATCGACACGCAGACCAACGCCCGGCAATGGCCGTTCGCGGTGTGGGCCGGCCACACACTGGACCGGCTCCATCTCCATGTTCGCACCCTACGCGGTCTGGCACCGCGCCAGGCGATTCGCTACGCCGCCGGTGCCGCCGCCTCGTTCGGTCGAAAACTGCTATGGCGAGTTGGTGTCGGCCAACCGGAGGCGCAGCCCATGCCGATGCGCGTGCCGCCGGCGCTTCAAATGGTCTATGACGCCACGCTGGCCGCTGTCGCCGCCTATCGGCCGGGACATTATGGCGGCAAGGTGCTCCTCATCATGCCCGAAATGTTCGATCTGATGCGGGCCGACCCGGCGCGGATCTGGAAGAATCGCTGCGCCGAACTCGTGATCGCCATGGTGCCCGGTCATCACCGCAGCATGATCCAGGGCGGCAATGCAGCGACCGTCGCCGCCAGAATCTCGAGCGCGATCAAGGCCGGCACGGCCCGATAGGTCCCTGGCGGGCGGTTCCTGTCGTTGCGAAGCACGCTTCAAAGGTGGCCGCCAAGCCGACGTCGGCAAGAACAAAATAGGTCCAACATATACTCAATTCGGGTACATCTGCAGGTAGCATATCCTATCTCGCTCGTGCCACCGCCGCTTGGTCATTTACCGCTCTGGCAAGTTTTGCGCGCAGTTGGGCCACAAATCGGCCAAAACGTGCAGGTTCCCTTACTCCGTAATTGTTGCGGCGCGGGAATTGGCGCACATTGTGCTGTTAATGGAATTTATACTTTTGGGGCTGGGTCGATTGGGGTGTCCCCTGGCGTAATTGCGCTTGGGCAAAATGGGGGAAGGTTTGGGGATATTGTGTTGCCTGCCTGGAAGGGCCGCGCGTAATGGCGGCGCTTGGGGCGCGTTTGTGTTTTTCGGCCTGCTGAGCGGCATGCCGGCGAACGCACAGGTTCTTCCCGGCGCCGTTCAGCCCGGCCGCGACCGGCCGGGACCGGCATTGCCGTCGCAACCCGATTTCGACTTCAGCATCGTCGCGCCGCACCGCTCGCCGGTGCCGCGCGCGGTCGACGAAGTGCACTTCAAGCTTACCGATATCAAGATCGCCGGCACGAAAACCATCGCGGCCGCGTATTTCCGTCCGCTGTATGAAAATCTCATCGGCAAGGACATCACGCTCAGCAACATCCTCGACGTCGCCGACAAGATCGAAGCCATCTATCGCGCGCGCGGCTATCTTTTGGTGCGCGCCTATGTTCCGCCGCAGCGCGTGAGCGACGGCGTCTTCACCATCGACGTGGTCGAAGGCTTTCTCTCCAACGTGACGGTTCAGGGCGGCGACGAGGATGTCCGCTCGCAGATCCGCGGCTATCTGCTACCGGCGCGGATGGAACGGCCGCTGCCGCTCGAAACGATGGAGCGCGGACTTCTTCTCGCCAACGACATCCCCGGCGTCACCGCGAGCGGCGTGCTGAAGCCTTCTCCCGACACGCCCGGCGCCTCCGATCTCGTCGTCGATGTCTCGCAGCCCTGGATCGAAGGCGGACTTGCGGTCGACAATCGCGGCTCGCGCTTTTCGGGGCTCTGGACGGTCACCGGCGACGTCGAATTCAATTCGCTGCTCGGCGAGGATCAATTGCAGGCGACGGCGACCGTTTCGCCCAGCTCGCTGGAACAGGTCCAGGGCACGCTGCGCTACCGCCGCGCCATCGGCGATGACGGCCTGGTGGCGAGCCTGATCGGCACCATCACGCACGGCCAGCCCGGCTCGACCCTGTCCGCCTTCAACGTGCTGACCGACAGCTGGGCGGCCGGTCCGCGCCTGACCTATCCCGTGATCCGCACGCGCGAGGAAACGTTGCTGCTCGACGGCGGCTTCACCGTGCAGGACGCACGAGTCGGCGTTCTCTCGACCGGAATCAGCCACGACCAATGGCGCGTGTTCGATTTCGGCGGCAGCTATCAGCGCATGGGTATTCTCGGCGGCGTGTGGACCGCGACCTTCGATGTGTCGCAGGGCCTTCCCATTCTCGGTGCAACGCCCAACCATGCGATCACGCTGTCCCGCCTGGGCGCGTTGACCGATTTTACCAAGCTCAATCTCTATTCGCGCCTGGCGCTCCCGGTGATCGGCTCGTTGAGCGCGGTCTTCGCGGTGCAGGGGCAATATTCCTTCGCCCCGCTCATCACCGGCGAGCAGATCGCCTTCGGCGGGACGCAGATCGGCCGCGGCTACGATCCGGGCGCCATCACCGGCGACCATGGCGTCGGCGGCTCCGCGGAGCTGCGTTACGACTTCCATCTCGCCGATTTCTTCATCGAGACTCTCGAACCCTATGTGTACGTTGACGGCGCGCAGACCTGGTATATCCAGCGCGGTCCCGCCTTCAGCCCCACCCTGACCAACCAGTCGATCGCATCGGTCGGTGGAGGGTTTCGCTTCTGGTTGCCTTACAATCTGACCGCCGGAGCCGAGGTGGCGCGCACCTTGCGTGCCGTGCCCGGCAGCGACGGGGGCAGCAAGGCGACCAAGGTTCTTATCGATTTGGCTGTGCGGTTCTAGCGGGAAAAATGCCATGAACAAGACAAGCTCCGCCATCGTTCGTACGCTCCTTTTGGGAACGAGTTGTCTCTCGGTGCTGTCCCTGGGGGTCGACGCGGTCCGCGCGCAGCCCAGCGGCGGCACGGTCGTCGCCGGCCACGCGAACATCGTCGATCATGGCGCCAACTCGACCGTGATCAACCAGACGACCGACAAGGCGCTGATCAACTGGCAGAGCTTCTCGATCGCCGCCGGCGGCACGGTGCAGTTCAACCAGCCGGGCCGTTCCTCCATCACACTCAACCGCGTGATCGGGTCGGAGTCGTCCTCGATCTTCGGCAGCCTGCTCGCCAACGGACAGGTCTGGCTGATCAACGGCAACGGCATCCTGTTCGGCGGCGGCTCCAGGATCAATGTCGGCGGCCTCATCGCCACGACCTCGGATATCGCCAACGGCGACTTCATGAGCGGCAATTACGCCTTCTCGGGCGGCACGGGCGCTTCGGTGGAGAACGACGGCACGATCCGCACCACCCATGGCGGCCCGGTCGTGATGTCGGGCGCACGGGTGTCGAACCAGGGCCTGATCGAGGCCGACACCGGCACCGTCGTGCTCGGCGGCGCATCGGCCTTCACCGTCGATTTCACCGGCGACGGCCTTCTCAAATACGCAATCACCGTTCCGGCCGGCCAGGCCGACAACGGCCAGACCGGCGTCTCGAACTCCGGCACGATCAAGGCGCAGGGCGGCCATGTGATCATGACCGCGCGCGCCGCGGCCGATGTGGCGGATGCCGTCGTCAACAACACGGGAATGATCTCGGCAACCAGCGCGCATGTGCAGAACGGCGAAGTCGTCCTCGACGGCGGCGACGGCAACGTCTCTGTCTCGGGCACGATCGACGCCTCCGGCACGGGCTCCGGCCAGACCGGCGGCTCGGTCGCGATCACCGGCAAGAACATCACGGTCGCCGACAACACCAAGATCGACGTCTCGGGCGATGCCGGCGGCGGCACCGTTCGGATCGGCGGCGACATGCACGGGCAGGGCCCGCTCCAGAATGCCGACAGCACCCATGTCGGCACCGCGACGATCACGGCCGATGCCATCCATAAGGGCAATGGCGGCACGCTCGTCGTCTGGTCGAACGGGCTGACGGATTTCTCGGGCATCTTCAGCGCCAAGGGCGGCAGCGCCGGCGGGAACGGCGGCTTCGTCGAAACCTCGGGCCACACGCTCAACATCGCGCCGACGGCGCATGTCGACACGTCGGCGCCGCACGGCAAGACCGGCACCTGGCTGCTCGATCCGGACTCAATCTACATCTACACCTACGGCAATGACACAATTCCGGCAGGCGGCACCGTTGGCGTCGGTGATCACAACGGTCAGTCTGAAACGATTTCGCCTTCGACGCTCACGACTGCGCTTGGCAACACGGACGTCACGCTCGAGGCCGCCAATTACATCGAGATCGACAGCGAGGTCGTCTATAGCAGCACACATGCGCTGAGCTTGCTGTCGGGCGGCGATGTTGTCGTCGCGGCGAATGTACAGAACTCCGGCACCGGCGCGATCAATGTCATTGCCGGCTGGGACGGCAAGACCACCGACTTCGACGCACTTCACCGATCCAGGCGTCTATGGAAACGGTGGCTCGGTCTATGTCACCGCGGACTCTGATCTGGATCGGCCGAGTGACTCCGAAGGCGACGAGCAAGACGAGTTCCACGACGTCGCGATCGGCAGCGCGGGCGGCACGACGACCGTCGCCGGCACCAATGTCGAGGTGCTCGGCTACACCGGCGTCTCGCAGATCGGCTTCACGAGCGGCGGCGGCGGCGACATCGTCGTGCGTGCGACGAACGGTGTCATGATCGATGCCACGTATAGCTATAACGCCGCTATCGGCAACGGCTCGTTGGACTCGCTCAGCGGCAACGTCACGGGCAACATCGACATCCGCACCGGCGGCACGCTCGATGCGGAGCAGGGGGATGCGACCGCTTGGATCGGTAACGTCGTGCCGGTCGAAAGCAAATACTCGGAGACCGGCAATGTCCTCATCATCACCCAGGAGATGACGGGCAATGCCGATGCCACCAAGAACATCCTCGCGGACCTGCAGGGCGGCGACTTTACGCTCGGCACGACGAGTTCTGGTGGCATCAGTGGCAACGACAACTTCACATACGACAGTCCGCACAATCTGACGCTGCTCTCGGCCGGCGACATCACGATGGAACAGACGATCCAGAACGACGGCACCGGCGCGATCACGCTGGTGGCGGGCTGGGACGGTTCGACACTCGATCCCGCGCATTTCGGCGACAAGGGAGTCTATGGCAACAACGGCTCGCTCACCGTCGGCGGCGAAGAGGTCGGCAACGTTTCGGTTGGCACGCAGGGCACGCTCAACGTCTTTGCCGACAACGTCACGCTTTCGGCCGACAGCGGCTATGCGCAGCTCGGTTATCACGGCTCGGGCAGCGGAGACATCAACGTCACCGCAAAAGGCGCCGTCACACTGAATGCGAGCACGAATGGCAATTGCACCGGCTGCGATGCTCAGATCGGCAATGGTGGCGTCGAACTCAATGGAACCGAAGGCGGCGCCATCACCGTCATCGCGGGCGGCGACGTCACGCTGAACGGCGGCGCGAACGATTACAGCTACGCCCAGATCGGAAATGGCGGCGACAGCTCGAACGGCAGCTATTCCGGCGCCATCTTCGTCAGCACCGCCGGTTCCCTCGCGCTGAATGGCAGCGGCGACTATGCCCAGGTCGGCAATGGCGGCTGGGGAGTTTCCGGTGATTCGAGCGGCAGCATCACCGTCGATGCGACCGGCGCGGTGACGCTGACTGGCGATCCGAAGAGCAGCTATGGCTACGTCCAGATCGGCAATGGCGGCCAGGGGGCGGAGGGCGGCGCCAGCGGCGACATCACCTTGACGGCGAGCTCGCTTACCCTGACGTCCGGCGGCGGCGAAAATAGCGATTATGCCCAGATCGGCAACGGGGCGGCCGATGTCAGCGGCACCGGCAATACCAGCGGCGACATCTCGGTCACGGTCGCAGGCACGACGACGCTCGACAATTCTCTCGGCAGTGTCACCTGGATCGGGAATATCGATGGCGGCAAGGGCAAGCACTTCGATTCCGGCGACGTCACCTTCGTGACCCACGATCTCGTCAATAACGACTCTCTCACGCCGATGTTCACGGCAGATATCGCTGGTGGCGATCTCACATTCGGCATCAGCGACAGCGCGGCCACCACCGACATGGGCGGCGGCCTGGCTTATAGCAGCGACCACACCTTGAACCTGTTGTTCGCCGGCTCGGTGGCCATCGAAAGCTCGATCCAGAACAGCGGCAATGGCGGGATCAACGTCGTCGCAGGCTGGGACGGCAAGACGCTCGATCCGGCGAAATTCGGAAATGCCGGCGTCTACGGTAATGGCAGCGCGCTTGTCACGATCGGAGAAGTCGCGGGTGATGTTGCGATCGGCAGCGTCAGCGGCGCGGTCTTGGTGGCTGGCGGTGACATAAACATCACGGCGTCCAATGGAAACGCCCAGATTGGATACGCCGGAAGTGGGAGCGGACCTATCTCCGTCCTCGCCGTTCGTGCGATTACATTGACTACGAAAGTGGGTACGACCGGACTCTCCGTACAAATCGGTAATGGTGGAAACGGATTGTCGGGAACGTTTGGTGGTGACGTCACAGTCTCGTCGAACGCACTCTATCTCGTTGCCACGGGCGACAATTCGAATGTCCAGATAGGCAATGGTGGAAGGAACAGTAAGGGAGATGCGTCCGGACTAATCGACGTGAGCGTTGCATCGTCGGCCCAACTGACCGCTGGGGGTGCTAGCTCCTCAGCTCAGATTGGTAACGGCGGAATCGGTGCTCAGGGTAACTTCTCTGGGGGCATCCAGTTCGATTCAGGAACTCTCCAGATGCTGACGGACGTCGGCGCCACCAACAGCGACGCAATGATCGGCAATGGTGGTATCGGGGCCAGCGGTACCGCGGCCGGCGACATCGCGGTTACAGTGTCGGGAACATTTACGGCTAAAGAGAATGCCGGTTCACCGGCGTTCATTGGCAATTATGTCACGACCCCGGGCACGTACAGCGGCAACGTCATCCTGGTTGCCGGTGACATCGATGCCGATGGCTTCAGCAAGATGATCGTCTCCGATCTCTCCGGCGGCGATTTCACGGTCGGCATCACCGATTCCAAATCGAACACCAAAGTCGACAATGCGGTGTCCTACAACAGCGCGCACACCTTCAATCTGCTGAGCGCCGGATCGTTCGAAGTCCAGGACTCGATCCAGAACGCCGGCAGCGGCGCGATCAACATCGTCGCCGGCTGGAACGGCACGACGCTCAATCCGCTTCACTTCACCGACAGCGGCGTCTACGGCAACAACAAGGGCTCTGTCACCATTGGTGGCGCGAACGCGACCGGTGACGCGGCGGTCGGCAGCGCCGGCGGCCCTGTGACCGTCGCCACCTACGATCTCACGCTCAGCGCCGTCAACGGCTACGCGCAACTCGGCTATCACGGCGCCGGCACCGCCACGATTCTCGTCGATGCGCTCGATGCCATCGCCCTGAACGGCGGCTCGGACAGCGCGCACTATGCCGAGATCGGCGACGGCGACACGTTCGGCTCGAACGCCGGCAGCGCCGACGTCACTCTGAACGGCGCGTCATTGACGGTGCAGGGCTCCAACGCCGTCACCGCGAACGCGCTGAAGATCGTCGTCTCCACCAACAGCACCGCGATCGGCTCTTCCGCGACGCCCCTGCGCATCGCCAGCAACAGCCTCGCCCTGCAGACCGGCGGCGCCGATGCCTTCCTGTCGTCGCCGTCGAACGGCGTGGCGATCGCCGGCAGCGGCGTGAACACCAAGGGCGGCAGCTTCACGCTTTCGGCCGGCGGCGCAATCACCCAGACCGCAGCGATCCTCACGGGCGCGCTCGACGTCTCGACCACGTCCGGCGCCATCACGTTGACCAATTCCTCCAACGCCTTCGGCCCGTTGACGGTCGCGACCGCCGGGACAGACAACGCCAACCTGTTCGATTCCACCGCGCTCGTCGTCGCCGGCGCGACGGTCGGCGGCGATCTCACGCTCGCGGCCGGTGGTGCGATGACCCAGACCGGCGCCATCAAGTCCGCATCGCTGATCGTCTCGACCACGACCGGCGCGATCACGCTGACCAACAGCGGCAACGCCTTCGGCAAGCTGACCGCCACCACGACCGGCACCGACACGGCCAACATCAACGACTCGACCGCGCTGTCGGTTACGAGCGCGACCATCGGCGGCGATTTCACGCTTTCCGCCGGCGGCGCGATCACCCAGACCGGCGCCATCAAGTCCGCCGCGTTCAACGTCTCGACCACGTCCGGCGCGATCACGCTCACCAACGCCGGCAATTCGTTCGGCCCGCTCACCGTCTCGACCAAGGGCAGCGACAACGCCAACCTGTTCGACTCCAAGGCGATCGTCGTCACCAGCGCGCATGTCGGCGGTATTCTGAAGCTCTCGGATAACGGCACGATCACCCAGACCGGCGCCATCGTCGCCGGCGGACTGGATGTGTCGACCAGCGCGGGCGCGATCACCCTGACCAACGCCGGCAACGCGTTCGGCACGCTGGCCGTCCTGACCCATGGTTCGGACACGGCGAATATCTTCGACTCGACCGCGGTCTCCGTCACGACCGCCACGGTCGGCGGCGACTTCACCCTCGCGGCCGGCGGCGCGATCAGCCAGACCGGCGCCATCACGTCCGCGGCCTTCAATGTCTCGACCACGTCCGGTGCGATCACGCTGACCGACAGCGGCAATTCCTTCGGCCCGCTGACCGTTACGACGCACGGCGCCGACGCGGCCAATCTGTTCAACTCCAAGGCGCTGGTCGTCGCGAGCGCCATTGTCGGCGGCGATCTGACGCTCGGCGCGGGCGGCGCGATCACCCAGACCGGCGCGATCAAGTCCGCGTCGCTGAACGTCTCGACCAACAGCGGTGCCATCACGTTGACCGACAGCGGCAACACGTTCGGCAAATTGTCGGTCACCACCCATGGGTCCGACACAGCCAATCTGTTCGACTCGACGGCGGTCGTCGTTACCGGCGCCAGCGTCGGCGGCAACTTCACGCTCCTGGCCGGAGGCGCCATCACGCAGACCGGCGCCATCGCGGCCGGCGCGCTGAACGTGTCGACGACGACCGGCGCGATCACCCTGACCAACAGCGGCAATTCGTTCGGCCCGCTCACAGTCACGACGCATGGCAGCGATGCGGCCAGCATCTACGATTCGACCGCGTTGTCGGTCGCGAGCGCCACGATCGGCGGCGGCCTGACCTTGTCGGCCGGCGCGGCGATCACCCAGACCGGCGCGATCACGGCGACGTCGCTCAATGTCTCGACCACGGCCGGCGACATCACGCTGACCAACAGCGGCAATGCGTTCGGCCCGCTGACGGTCTCGACCAAGGGCAGCGACAACGCCACGCTTTATGAGTTGCCCGCGCTCGTCGTGGCCAGCGCCGATGTCGGCGGCACCCTGACGCTCACCACCGGCGGCGCGATCAGCCAGACCGGCGCGATCGTGGCCGGGTCGCTGAATGTCGCAACGACGTCCGGCGCGATCACGCTGACCGATAGCGGCAATGCCTTCGGAGGGCTCACCCTGTCGACCAAGGGCAGCGACGGCGCGTCGATCTTCGACTCGGCGGCGCTCTCCATCGCGAGCGCCACGGTCGGCGGCGACTTCACCCTGTCCGGCGGCGGCGCGATCGGCCAGACCGGCGCGATCACCGCGGCCTCGCTCGATGTGTCGAACACGTCGGGCGACATCACGCTCACCAGCAGCGGCAACGCGTTCGGCCCGCTCACTGTTTCGAGCAAGGGCGACGCTGCGATCAACGAATTGACCGCGCTCGTCGTGACCGGCGCCAATGTCGGCGGCGGCCTGACGCTCTCGGCGGGTGGCCCGATCACCCAGACCGGCGCGATCACCGCGGGCGGCCTCACCGTGTCGACCGCGACCGGCGCGATCACGCTGACCAACGCCGGCAACAGCTTCGGCTCGCTGTCGGTTACGACGCATGGCTCCGATGCGGCGACGTTCTTCGACGCGACGGCGGTCGCCATCGCGGGCGCCAATGTCGGCGGCGGCCTGACGCTCACGGCGGGCGGCGCCGTCAGCGAGACCGGCGCCATCACGGCCCCGACGCTGAAAGTCTCGACCAGCAGTGGCGCGATCGCGCTTAACCAGGCGGGCAACGCCGTGTCCGGCGAAGTCGATCTCAGCACGCCGGGCAGCGCGACGTTCTACAATTCGCTGACCATCAATGTCGGCACCTTCTCGGTCGGCGGCGACGTGGTCCTGTTGTCAGAAGCGAACGTCAATCTCGACAGCTCGATCCAGGACAGCAGCGGCAACATCACGATTGTCGCCGGCTGGGACGGAACGACGGTCGATCTGTCGGCGCTCGGCAACCAGGGCGTCTACGGCAACAATGGCGGCGCCGTCACCATCGGCGGCAGCGGCGATGTCGCGGTCGGCTCGCAGTCGGGCACGACGAGCGTCTATGCCTCGAGCGTGACGCTCTCCGGCACCAACGGCTATGCCCAGCTCGGCTATCACGGCACGGGCGGCGGCGCGATCAAGCTGGTGGCGCTGCACGATCTCACGCTCAACGGCGGCACCGGCACCGCGATGATCGGCAACGGCTCGCTGCGGCGGCGATGTCAGCGGAGCGGTCACCGGCGACATCGATATCCGTCTCGGCGGCAATGCCGTGATCAATGGCGGCGGCGCCGATGCGCAAAGCTGGATCGGCAATGCGACGCAATCCGGCGGCGAGAGCGGCAATCTGATCTTCATCATGTCCGACGAGAGCGGGACACAATCCCATGCGCTTTCGGACTTCGCGGCGGCCGATCTCGCGGGCGGCGACGTCACGCTCGGCTTCACCGGCTCCGAGGATCAGGGTCCGGCATCCGCCGTCAGCTATAACAGCAGCCACACATTGAACGTGCTGGCGGCGGGCAACCTCGTCTTCGCCGGATCGGTGCAGAATGCAGGCTCCGGCGCCATCAATCTGGTCGCCGGCTGGGACGGCACGACGCTCACGCCGTCCTCGTTCGGCAATGCAGGCGTCGCCGGCAACAACGCCAAGGGCATCACCATCGGCGGCAGCACGGCGTCGGGCGAGGTCGCGGTCGGCAGCGCCGGCGGCACCATGTCGGTCTATGGCGCAAGCCTCGCGCTCACCGCCGTGCACGGCTACGCCCAGCTCGGCTTCAACGGGCACGGCAGCGGCGCAATCGACGTCAACGTGTCGGGCGGCGTCACGCTGACCGGCGGCGGCAGCGCCGGCCAGTTCGCCCAGCTCGGCAATGGCGGGCTCAAGACCAGCGGCAACAACAGCGGCGACATCCAGGTCACCGCCGGCGGCGACATCGTGCTGACCGGCGGCGCCGGCAGCGAAGCCTATGCGCAGATCGGCGAGGGCGGCGCGGAATCGAATACCGGCGCCAACGGCTATAGCAATGTCGCCGCGATCACCCTCAACGCCGCCAACGTCACGCTCGCCGCCGGCACCGGCAATGCAAGCTACGTCCAGATCGGCAATGGCGGCTACAAATCGGGCCTCAACCTCGCCGGCGGAACCGCGACCAATGGCGGCGCGATCACGATCACCTCGGGCCATGCGGTGACGCTCACCGGCAATGGCGCGGACGCCTATTCGCAGATCGGCAATGGCGGCAGCCAGAGCAATCTCAACGCGGCTGCTTCCGCGGGCGGCGTCGATTCGGGCGACATCGTCGTGCATGCACCGAACGGGCCTGCAGGCGCGGTCACGCTTACCGCCGGCAGCGGCGCGAACTCCTATTCGCAGATCGGCAATGGCGGTTACGCGGTCAACTCGGGACCGACCTCGACGGTCGCGAACTTCTCGGTCAGCGGCAACGTCTCGGTCACCGACTTGACGCTCACCGGCGGCAACAGCGGCGCCAACGCTTTCTCGATGATCGGCAATGGCGACCTCTCGCACACCGCGATCGCCAATATCAGCGGCAACATCTTCATCGATGCCAACGGCCAGATCACCTATATCAACGGCACCGCGCCGGGTTCGCAGGCGACGATCGGCAACTTCACGGGCCAGGGCTCGGTGACCGGCTCTCTGTCCGGCGCAACGCCGCCCAGCCAGGTGACGAGCGACCCGACCTTGATCGGCGTCGTCGTTTCCACCACCGCCGACAATAAGCCGCCGCAGAATGTGATCGCCACCATCCAGACGGTGGTCGACAACAGCTCCTCGGGCGGCAATACGGGTGCGACGACGGTGGTTGCGAGCCTTGAGCCGCCGTCGCCCGGTCCGCTCGAGACCCTGAACGGCAGCGACAACGCTTCGCCCAGCGCGTCCGATGGCGCGACGGTGGTGATCGCCGACTCGCTCGATGGCGGCAAGAAGGCCGTCAACACGCACAGCATCCTTGCGGGCATGCTGATGCAGGTCACGCCGGTCAGCGCCGGCCACACGTTCCATGGCGTGCCGCCGGCCGATCAGGACTTCTCCAGCTGGGGTAACGAGGCCTTCTGGCAGTGAGCACGAAACCTCTTCCCTTCCTGCTCGTCGCGGCCGCGCTCTTTGCGGCGCCGCCGTCGTTCGCCGCGCCCGGCAGTTCGCTTGGACAGAGCCTCTCCGGTGAAGCCTGCAGCCTCGACGGCGCCAGCATCGTCTGCGCCGGCGAGACCGCCGGCACGCTGCGCGTGTCGCAACTGCCGTCCACCCTGCCGGCCGATCCTGCGGCGCGCCGTGCCGCAATCCTCGCCGGCACCAATGCGCTGCCGGGCGGATTGAGCACGGCGCAGGACGTTTCCTGCGATCCGGCGCAATGGATCGGCGCGGGAAGCAACGAAGCGGCGCTCTTCCTCTGCACCCTGCGCAGCAACAACTGGCCGCGCGTCGTGCTGGTCGGCGCGTCGGGCAGCACGCTGGTGGCGGCGGAAGGCTTGCCGTCGATGCTTCCGGTGCTCGAGGCCGCGCTGCAGAACGCGAGCGGACGCGCACCGGCAGCCGGCGAACTCGCCGCCGCCGAGGCGCTGGTGAGCGCGAAACTCTCGCCCGCCGCGCTCAAATTCGGCAACGATGCCTTCGCCGGCTACAAGCGTTATGTCGAATCGGCGCGTCTCTATGGCGGCGCCGACAATTATGCCGGCGCGGAAGACGCCTACCGCCACGCTCTCGATATAGAGACGGGTCTGTTCGGCGCCAATTCGCTCGCGGTCGGCGAGACGCTGGCCGAGCTTGCTCTTCAGGTTTCCAACCAGGGCCGCTTCGACGAAGCCGCGCTTCTCTTCCAGCGCGCCTCGCCGATCATCGAAGGCTCTGCGAGCGAGACGGCACGGGCGCGGCTTGCGTCCTATCAGGCGCTCGACGCCGCCAATCAGCGCCACTATGACGACGCGCTCAAATTCGCCCGCGCCGCGACCGACATCCGCCGCGCCGAAGTCGATGCCGCAAAGGCCGCCTCGATCGCCGACCCGTCGAACGATGCGGAATTGACGGCGCCAGTGACGCTGGAAGGCGAGCTCGCCCACGGCCTGCGCATCGAAGCGGAAATGGCGCTCAGGCTCGGCGACAATGCGACTGCCCAGGCGGCGGCCGAGGAAGCGCTCTGGATCATCACCGAGGAACCCGGTTTGCCGCTGTGGTGGCGGCCTGAGATCGTCTCGCTGATGGGCGAGGTCAATGCCGCGCAGGGCCGCGTCGTGGTCGCCGAGCGCGACTTCAACGATGCACTGGCGCTCGATACCAAGCTGTTCGGCGATACCGCGCCCACCGCGCGCGCCCAGTTGCGCCTCGGACGCTTCTATTCCGAGCAGCAACTTTACGTGGCCTCGGTCGCCGCCTACCGCAATGCCTTCGCGATCGTCGGCAAGGACGCCATCGCGCGATTGCAGCTCATGCCGGACGACGTCGTGCCGTTCCTCGCGGCGGCTTCCGCGCTCGCCGCGCAGGATGCGGGCCAGCGCGCCGCGCTCGACGAGGAGATGTTCCGTGCCGCGCAACTGGTCAGCTCCGGCATTGCCGATCAGACCATCGCCCGCGTTGCGGCGCGCCAGGCCGCCGGCGACCCGGCACTGACCGATCTCGTGCGCCGGCTCGATGAAGCCCAGCACGCCCGCGACGATGCACGCCTCCAGCTCGTTGCCGAGAACGCCAAACCGAACGACGAACGCAACGCCGGGCTCGCCGCGAAATACGATGCCGATCTGAAGACCGCAGAAGCCAATGTCGGCGCGCTCGAAGCCAAGGTGCTGCAGAGCTATCCCGCCTATGCGCGGCTTGCCAATCCGGGGCCGGTCGGGCTCGCCGATTTCCAGAAGCAGCTCGGGAGCGGTGAAGCCTTCCTCGCCTTCGTCGTCGGCGTGAAGGGCAGCTTCGCCCTCGTCGCCACGCAGAACGCGCTCACCGTCAAGCCGCTCACGGCCACCTCGCAGAGCCTCGCCGACGACATTGCGGGCCTGCGCAGTGCCTTCGTGCCGAAGCTCGGGCGTCTCGCCGATTTCAGCCTGAAGAATTCTTACGCGCTCTACCAGCAGCTTCTCGCGCCGGTCGAGCCCGCGCTCGCCGGCGTCGATCACCTGATCGTCGCGCCGGGCGGCGATCTCGACAGCCTGCCTCTGTCGCTGCTGGTCACCGCGGAGCCGGCCGGCGGCTACAGCAATGCCGCCTGGCTGGTGCGCCGCATGGCGGTCAGCCAGGTGCCGTCGCCGCGTGCGCTTGTTTCGCTGAGAGCCGAACACGCGGCACACGCGCCGCGTCCCTTCTTCGGTATCGGCAATCCCGCTTTCACGGGCGGTGCGACCTCGGCCAAGGCGCTGTCTGCGTTGGCCGCGTCCTGCCAGCAGGGCGCCGCCGCCGATCCCGCGCTGCTGCGCGCGCTCCCGCCCTTGCCCGACACGGCCGGCGAAGTCGAAGCGGTCGGCCGCAGCCTCGGCGCCACGCCCGGCTCCATCCTGCTCGGCGCCGCAGCGACCGAACCGGCGTTGCGTGCCGAGCGGCTCGACCAATATGCGGTGCTCTATTTCGCGACCCACGGCATGCTGCCGGGTGAACTGCATTGCCAGGCGGAGCCGGGCCTCGTCCTGACGCCGGGCAACGGTTCGTCCGCCGCGTCCGATGGCCTGCTCAGCGCCAGCGAGATCGCATCGCTGAAGCTCAACGCGGATCTCGTCGTGCTGTCGGCCTGCAACACCGCCGCCACCGGCGGCCGGAAGATGGGCGGCGGCGCGCTCGAGGGCCTCGCCGATTCCTTCTTCGAGGCCGGCGCGCGCGCCGTGCTCGCAAGTCATTGGGAAGTGCCGTCTGCGGCGACGCAGAAGCTGATGACGGGCGTGTTTGCGCGCTACGCCAAGGATCCATCGCACAACCTGGCCGAGGCGCTGCGCCAGTCGCAGCTTGCCATGATCGCGCAAGCCTCGACGGCCCATCCCTTCGACTGGGCGGCCTTCACCCTGATCGGCGACAGCGGAACGTCCACGCGCACGGTTGCGGCGCGGGCGAACGGAGAATGAGCATGAAGATCGCGCGGCACCTTTGTCTTGTCCTCGCGCTGACCGGCATTGCCGGCACGGCGCATGCGGCCAATCTCATCGTTGTGGAGGCTCGCGGCATCGCGCTGAAGCCGGGCACGACCGTCGACTCGGCCAAGCCGCTGATGCTCAAGCAGGGCCAGCACGTGACCCTGATCTCGGAGGCCGGCGCCACGCTGTCGATCGACGGGCCCTATAACCAGCCGCCATCGGCCGGCGGCGGCGGCAAGAGCCTCGGCGCCACGCTGGCCGCGCTCGGCACCGAACACACCGCGCGCACCGGCGAAGCCGGCGTCACCCGCGGCGCCGCGCCCAGCACACTGCCGGAGCCCTGGCTGTTCGATGTCACGCGCAGCGGCAACGTCTGTCTTGAGGAGAAGCGCGAACCGGTGTTCTGGCGCCCGGACGACAAATCCGCCGCCTCGCTGATCGTGATGCCGGTCGATCGCAGCTGGAAATCGCAGGCCGACTGGCCTGCCGGCCTCAGCCGCATAACGGTGACGACCGACGTGCCGATGCATGGCGGCGCGGCCTATGTCGTCAACTATAACGGCACCGAATATGCTCTGGCCGTGAATACGGTCCCCGCAAGCCTCGACAACGATTCGGTACGCGCCGCCTGGATGGTTCAGAAGGGCTGCGAGGCGCAGGCGGAGGCGCTGCTCCGCCCGCGCAAATGAACGAACTGATCGGCCGGCTGAAGGCGCTGTGGCGCAACAGGACGGCCGCCAATATCGCATCGGCCTCCGTTATCGCCCTCGCCATGGCAATGATCGCGATGTTCGCGGTCGATAACCTGTCGTTTCTCACCAGCGCCGACCGCTTCGTCAAGGACTGGGAAGTGGCCTTCCGTTCCCAGCCCGAGGATCAGGATCCGAATATCCTGATCCTCAGCGTCAATGAACAGACGATGCAGAATTTTCCCTATCGTTCCCCGCTCGACCGGGCCTTTCTGTCCGATCTCCTGAAGTCGCTGGATAGCAAGCATCCCCGCGCCATCGTCATCGACTATCTGTTCGACCAGCCGACCGAAAAGGTGAAGGACGACGCGCTGCGCGCGACGCTGCGCGGCCTCAAGACGCCGGCGGTGGTCAGCTTTTTCGAGGCGAAGACCGACGTCAGCAAGGATCAGATCGCCTATCTGAACGGTTTCGTGCCGCCCAGGATGCGCGCGCTGCCGAACCTCGGCACCGACCAGACCGACACGGCCCGCTGGATCGTTCCGGGAGGCACGACGTCGACAGGCGAGCATCTGTTGAGCGTGCAGCGGCGGGCGGCCCAGCTTGTGGGCGTCGAGACGCCGAACCGGCAGGTGGCGATCGTCTGGCGTGCCGGAAAGGAACGGGCGCCGGTCTTTTCCGAACTGACCGCCTGCGTGACCGGCATGACCACGTGCCTGCCGGTCGCCTTTCTCCCGCCAACCGTGTTCAAGAACCGCATCGTCCTCATCGGCTCCGATTTGAACCTTGTCGATCAGCATCGAACGCCGTTTGCGACCGACCCGTCCGATCCGCGCGCCACCATGCCGGGTGTGCAGATCCTCGCCTACGGCATCTCGCAGTTCATCGAACATCGCGAGCCGCCGGACCTGTCCTGGTGGAACAATTTCCTCATCGCTCTGCTCTTCGCTGGTCTCGGTGCCTGGCTCGGTCTTTTCGACTTTCAGCTCGTGCTGCGCACGGCCACGATCGCCGGCCTCACGGCGGCCCTGTGGGCGGGCGGCGTTCTGGTCCTCTATGAACATTTGGGAATCATCATCGGGATGATCGCGCCGACCATCGCGCTCATCGGATCCTTCGCGGCCGTGGAATCGATCACTGGCCTCGATGCGCGGCGCCAGCGCTCCTTCATCCACAACACCTTCTCGCTCTATCTGCCGCCGAGCTTCGTGCAGCAGCTGGTGGACGATCCCGGCAAGCTCGTGCTGGGCGGCGAGCGCCGCGACATGAGCCTGCTGTTCACCGACATCCACGGCTTCACCACCATGGCGGAGGGCCTCGATTCCAAGGATGTCGGCCGCGTGCTGAACGCCTATCTCGACGGCATGACGGCCGCGGTGCGCGAGAACGAGGGCACCATCGACAAGTTCATCGGCGACGCGGTGTTCGCGCTGTGGAATGCGCCGCTGGATGTCGAGGATTACGCGACCAAGGCGGTGCGCTGCGCCCTCGACATGGATCTCTTCACCGAGCGCTTCCGCTTGCAGATGAACGCCGAGGGCATACCGCTCAGCTACACCCGCATCGGCGTTCACGCCGGCGCCGCGGCGGTCGGCAATTTCGGTTCCCGCGACCGCTTCAGCTATACCGCGTCGGGCGATGCGGTGAACGCCGCCTCCCGCCTCGAGGGCCTCAACAAGACCTTCGGGACCCGGATCTGTGTCAGCGAGGCGGCACGTGTGTTATGCAAGGGAATCCTGTTCCGCCCGATCGCTTCGGTCATTCTCAAGGGCAAGACGGAGGCCATGAACGTCTTCGAGCCGTTGCACGAGAGCGCCTACGACGCCGACTATGTCGCGCGCTATTGCGCGGCCTATGAGGCGGCGAAGACTCACGACGGCGGCGCGCCCGCCATGTTCGAGGCGCTGCTCAAGGAGCGGCCCGACGATCCCTGCGCCGCCTTCTTCGCCGAGCGCTTCGCCCAGGGCGAGTCGGGCATCGAAATCAAGATGATCGAAAAATGATCTTCTGGTCGCTCTTCATCCTCGTCGTCCTGCTCATCTCCCGCTACTGGGGGCTGGAGGCGTTGCATTCGCAGATCTTGCCGGCCACCAGCGCGGAGGTCGGCCACGGGCTCATGGTCGCCATCGTGGTCTCCGTGACCCTGCTGATCGATGGGCTGATTCGGCACTTCTACTGGGTGCGCTATCTGCAGCGCCGCCTCAACCGCGAGACGCCGGCGCTCATCCAGGACATCCTGACGATCGCGCTCGTCCTGCTCGGTCTTTCCATCGGGCTGTGGTGGCAGGAGGATTTCTCCTTCACCGGCTTCATCACCGCGTCGGGCGCGACCGCGATCGTGCTCGGCATCGCGCTGCAGACCGTGATCCAGGACTTGTTCAGCGGCCTGTCCATCAATCTCGACGGCACCTACGCGCTGGGCGACTGGCTCACCGTCTATACCGACCAGATGCCTGAGCCGGTGTTCGGCAAGGTGGTGCACATGACGTGGCGCTCCACCTTCCTCGCGCTCGAGGACGGACGCCGCCTGATGGTGCCCAACCACATCGTCACGGCCAACCCTGTGATGAACCACAGCCGTCCGGCCGAGGCCAAGCGCCTTGCGGTCACCGTCAGCGTCGATTTCCGCATGCCGTCGAAACGCGTGCTGGACATGCTGCTGGGCGAGGCGTTCAAGGCCTCGCGCCATCCGGGCCTGGCCCGCACGCCCGAACCGTCTGTCGTCTTGAGCAAGCTGACGGGAGACGCGATGGATTACGAGATCCGCTTCTTCTACTACCCCGATCAGATCAGCCCTTCGACCGCCCAGTCGATCGTGCTCGGCGCGGCGCATAGCGTCATCCTCGAGAACCGCATTCCCAATCCCGTCTCCCAGATCGAGCTGTCGCCGCCGCCAGATCTGGAACTCACGCTCGGCGAGGCGGAGATTCGTTCGGCGCTCGAACATGCCAGCCTGTTCTCGAACGTGCTCGACGAGACTCAATCCAAGCAACTCGCGCAGCTGTGCAAGCCGGTCGTGTTCGAGCGCAGCGTGCATTTGATGGAGCAGGGCGAAACGGCTTCATCCATGTTCATCATCCTGGAGGGCGCCGCGCGTGTCAGCGTGCTTGGCCAGAACAACGACTCGCGCGAGGTGGCGATCTTGGCTACCGGCGACGTTGTCGGCGAGATGTCGCTGATGACCGGTGCGCCGCGCAACGCGACCGTTACCGCGCTCACCCGCGTGCGCGTGCTGGAAATCACCAAGGAGCCGATCGAGACGCTGCTCCAGAAATCGCCCGAGCTGCTGCAGCGCTTCAGCCACGTGCTTGCCAAGCGCGAACAGGAACGCGCCGCCATCGCGCAGAAGACGATCCTGGTCGCGACGGTCGAGAAGGACCTGATGGCCCGGATGAAGATGTTCTTCTCGCAGGTGCTGCGCGGCTAGAGCGCAACCGGGCGAACCGCACTTCGGTTCGCCCGTAAATTGCGCGCCAATTCAAGAACCTGGAGCGAAGTCGCGATTAGCAGAAAAGCGATTTTGCGCTAGCCGAGCAATCCGGCCGTCAGCACGGACACGATCGCAAGATAGGTCAGCTGATGGATCAGCTGGTCGGCGCCGAACACCATCCAGTAGCGCTGATCGGTCGGTCCCCACTGGAAGATGCGGTCGACCGCGGACTTGCCCCAGTCGGCGTGATAGTGGACGACGAATTCGCATGCCAGGACGATCGCGATCGCCTTCGGCGCCGCACCCAGGATCAGCAGGGCCGGAATCGTGCCGACGATGTGCAGCCCGGAATGGATGAAGCCGCCGAAATGGCCATAGATGGCCTTTGTGCGGATCTGATATTCGCTCTGCAGCACGAAATCGCAGATGAAATGCTTCAATTGCAGCGCGAGAAGCGCCCACAAGACCAGAGCCGCATCATGGCCCATCGACGTCCCTTTCGTTCGCCCGATGCGGCCAGTGGATAGTGCATAAACCGGGGCACGGCAATCGAAAGCGTCGCTGCTTGTGGGTTGCGCTGCACATCGTCTAGGCTTCCCGCAAGGTTCAGGCGGAGACGTTTTGATGACGGCGCTCGTTGGTCAGTCCGTGAAGCGCAAGGAGGATTTCCGCTTTATCACCGGTCAGGGCCGCTACACCGACGATCTGTCCAAGCCCGGCCAGGCCTATGCCGTCTTCGTCCGCAGCCCGCATGCCCATGCCCGCATCCGCAAGATCGACAGTGCCGCGGCGCGTGCCGTCCCCGGCGTGCTGGCCGTGCTCACCGGCGCCGATCTCGATGCCGACGGCGTCAAAGGTCTGATCTGCGGCTGGATGATCCATTCCAAGGATGGCAGTCCGATGAAGATGGGCGGCCATCCGGCGCTTGCGCTGAACACGGTGCGCCATGTCGGCGATCAGCTCGCGATCGTGATCGCCGAGACGCCAGGCGCCGCTGCTGCCGGCGCCGAGAAGGTCGAGGTCGACTACGAGGAGCTGCCTGCGGTCCTCGCGCCTCAGGATGCGACCAAGCCGGGTGCGCCGCAGCTTCACGCCGAGGCGCCGAACAACCTCATCTATGACTGGCATCTGGGCGATGCGGCGAAGACCGAGGCCGCCTTCAAGGCGGCCGCCCATGTCGTCGAGCTCGACATCGTCAACAACCGCCTGGTGCCCAATGCGATGGAGCCGCGCGCCGCGATCGGCGAATATGATGCGGGCTCCGGCATATTCACGCTCACCACGACCAGCCAGAATCCGCATGTCGCGCGCCTGGTGCTGTCGGCCTTCGTGCAGATCGCGCCGGAGCACAAGTTGCGCGTCATCGCGCCCGATGTCGGCGGCGGCTTCGGCTCGAAGATCTTCATCTATCCGGAAGAGACGGTGTGCATCTGGGCCGCGAAGAAGGTCGGCCGGCCGGTGAAGTGGACGGCCGACCGCTCCGAGAGCTTCCTCACCGACGCGCATGGCCGCGATCATGTGTCGAAGGCGGCACTGGCGCTCGACAAGAACGGCAAGATCCTCGGCCTCAGGGTCAAGACGATCGCCAATATCGGCGCCTACATGTCGACTTTCTCTTCCTCGGTGCCGACCTATCTCTATGCCACGCTGCTCTCCGGGCAATATGACATCGCGGCGATCTATGCCGAGGTCGAGGCGGTCTACACCAACACGTCGCCGGTCGATGCCTATCGCGGCGCCGGCCGTCCCGAAGCGACCTATGTCGTCGAACGCCTGGTCGAGGAAGCCGCGCGGCAGTTGAAGCTCGATCCCGCCGATCTGCGCCGGCGCAACTTCATCAATACATTCCCGCACCAGACGCCGGTCATCATGACCTACGACATCGGCGACTATGGCGCTTCGCTCGACGCCGCGATGAAGCGCGCCGACGTCGCCGGTTTCGCCGCGCGCAAGGCGCAGGCCGCGAAGAACGGCAAGCTGCGCGGCCTCGGCTACGCGACCTATATCGAGGCTTGCGGCATTGCACCGAGCCAGGCGGTTGGTTCGCTCGGCGCTGGCGTGGGCCTTTGGGAGTCGGCCGAGGTGCGCGTCAATCCGACCGGCTCGGTCGAAGTCCTCACCGGCAGCCACAGCCACGGCCAGGGCCATGAGACGACCTTCGCCCAGCTCGTCGCCGACAAGCTCGGCGTGCCGATCGACACGGTCGAGATCGTCCATGGCGATACCGACAAGGTGCAGTTCGGCATGGGCACCTACGGCTCGCGCTCGGCGGCCGTCGGCATGTCGGCGATCTCCGAGGCCTGCGACAAGGTCGTCGCCAAGGCCAAGCGCATCGCCGCAGCCGTGATGGAAATTCCCGAACAGGACGTCACCTTCGAAGAGGGCCGCTTCGCCGGCCATCACACCAACAAGTCGATGGTGTTCGCCGAAGTCGCGCTCAACGCCTATGTCGGCCACAAATTCGATACCAGGAAGATCGAGCCGGGCCTGAAGGAAACCGCGTTCTACGATCCGTTGAATTTCACCTTCCCGGCCGGCTGCCACATCTGCGAGGTCGAGATCGACAAGGAAACCGGGTCCACCCGAATCGTGAACTTCACCGCAATCGACGATTTCGGCACCGTCATCAATCCGATGATCGTCGAGGGCCAGGTCCATGGCGGCATCGCGCAGGGCATCGGCCAGGCCTTGCTCGAGCACGGCATCTACGACCGCGAGACCGGCCAGCTCGTGACCGGCTCCTACAACGACTACGCCATGCCGCGCGCCGACGACCTGACCGACTTCAAGGTCGGCATGACGATCACGCCATGTCCCTCCAATCCACTGGGCGTGAAGGGCTGCGGCGAGGCGGGCGCCATCGCGGCGCCGGCGGCGGTGATGAACGCCGTCACCGACGCGCTCGGCGTCAAGACCTTCGATATGCCGGCGACGCCCGAAAAGGTCTGGCGCGCGCTCCACGCGTCGCGCTGAGACGACAGCCGGGGCATGTGGATCGCGACGGTCACGCTTCCTGCCGATGCCGATTTGACCGCGGGCCGCTTTGCCGACATCGCCGCGCGCCCCGCCGTCGATCCGCCGGCCGCCTTCGCCCGCGGCATCGCGCTGTTCAATCTCGGACGTGCTGCCGAAGCGCGCGACGCCTTCGCGGTGGCGCAAAAGGATTCCGCGCTCGCCGATGCCGCCACGGTCGAGAGCGGCTTTATCGATCTCACCGCGCCCGACGGCCCCGCCGCGGTTGCGGCGCGCCTGCGCGAGCTGACGAAGCGGCTCAACGGCGACACATTGCTGGCGGCGCGCGCGAGCCATCTGCTCGGCCTTGCCGAATACCGCCTGATGCATGTGGGCGACGCGCTGGACGCGCTCGCGCTCGCGTCGAAGCGCTATCATGCCGCGAACAGCGACATGGGTGAGGCGCAGGTGCTCGATACGCTCGGCATGGTGCATCAGGGCATGGGCAATGAAACCGCGGCACTCGTCTCCTATGCCCGGTCGCTCGCGCTCAAGACGAAGTCGGGCGACCGCTACGGCGCCGCCATCACGCTGGGCAATCTCGGCCGCTATGCCGCCATGCTCGGCCGCACCGACGACGCGCGGAGCTTTCTCGGCCTCGATCTGCAGATCGCGACCGAGATGGGCGATATTCGCGGCCAGGCGCGCATGCTGATCGATCTTGCCGAAATCGCGCGCGACGGCGGCGATTTCGTCTCCGCCCATGACGGGTTGATGCGCGCCTATGGCCTGGCGAACGGCGCCGGCCTGCGCCAGATGGCGTTCGAGTCGCTGCTCGAACTCGCGCTTACCGAACATTTGGCGAAGGAACCGGGCGGGGCGGTGTCCTATCTGGAGGAAGCCAAGCGCAATGCCGGCGCCGCGCCGTCGGACTTCGACCAGTTGATGCTCGGCTGGGTCGAGGCGCGGCTGATCGCCGGCACCGACAAAATCCGCGCCATGGCGCTGCTGCACGAGGCGGTGGAGGGCTTCCGCGAAGCCGACATGCCCGCGCCCGAGATCGAGGCGCATCTTGCGCTCGCCGAACTCCTGGCGCCGTCGTCGCAAGGCGAGGCGGAGCGCGAAGTGCTGGTCGCGCTCAAGCGCGCCAAGGAGCGCGGACTCTCGCGCTATCGCGTGCGCATCGGCGAATGGATGGAGCGGCTCCAGATCAGCGAGGGCGTGGCCGAAGAGACCGGCAAGCCGATCGACGAGACGCCATCCGCCGCCGTGGACGGCTACATCGTCCGCAACCGGCTCGGCGGCGGCACCTTCGCCACCGTCTACCGCGCCTTCGACGTCGAGCGCGCGATCGAAGTCGCGCTCAAGGTGCTCGATCTTGAGTCCCGCTACGACCGGGCGCAGCGCGAAAGGCTGCTGGATTCCGCGCGTCTCGATCTGGAGGCCGCCAACCGTGCGCGTCATCCCGGCCTTGTGAAAGTCTTTGCCATCGGCCGCGATGCACGCGGCAATATCTATCTCTCCGTCGAGTTCATCGACGGCTCCGACTTGCGCGAACATATGGATGGCACGCCGGCAAACGATCCCAAGCTCGTCTGCTCGACGCTCGCCAACGCGGCCGAAGCGCTCGCCGCATTGCACGGCCAGGGCGTGGTGCACCGCGACCTGAAGCCCGAGAACATCATGCTGCGCGACGACGGAACGCCGGTGATCGTCGATTTCGGCATCGCCTCCATCGCAGGCATGATCCAGAAGCCCGGCACGGTGTCGCGCGGCTCGCCCGGCTACAGCTCGCCGGAGCAGGAGCGTGGCGAGGCGGCCGCGCCGTCCGACGACATGTATGCGTTCGGCGTCATCCTGTGGGAGTGGATGCACGGCCAACGGCCCAGCGCGTCCGACGGACCGGTGAAGCACCGTTCTCTGTTCGGCGGCAGTGCGCCGCCGAAGACGCCGGACGAACTCGTCGCGGCCTTGATGGATGCCAAACCCGCCGATCGACCCGCTGCCGCGGACGCGGCGAAGCTGTTGCGGAAATTCGCGGCATGATCGACGGCTACGATCTCCAGCGCGATCTCGATGCCGTCAATCGCATCCTCAAGGAGGACATGCCCGAGGCGGTGATCTTCTATTGCGGCCGCGCGCTCGAGGTTACCGCGGCCCGCGCCGTTGCCGCGCTCAATCTGGAGCCCGCGAGCCAGGTGTTCGCCAATCTCGACATGCTGGAGCGGCTGTCTTTCATCTCGCGGCCGGCGCTTTATCTCGGCCACGCGCTGCGCCGTCTGGCGAACGACGCGCGCCATGTCCTGCGCCCGCTGTCGCCGCACGACGCGCAATTCGCGGCACTCTGCCTTGGTCCCTGGCTGCGCTGGTACACCAGCGACTATTTCCGTGGTCCGAAGATCGCGTCGGACGACGACACGTTCGGCATCGCCACGCCGCTCGCCACTGGCGACGTCGCCGAAGTGCTGGAGCTTTTGCGCCGCGCACAGGAGACCGACGAGGACGTCTCCGACCGGCTTTTGGCGCTCGCCGACGACCGCATCGCGCGCCTGCCGGCGCTCTCGGCGATCATGGCGGAGACGCTGATCTCCTGCGGCCATGCCGAGGCGGCGCAGGGTGTGCTGCAGGCCTCGCTTGCGATCGTGCCGGACGATCTCAGACTCGCCCAGCTCTTCGCGCTCGGCCGTACCCGCGCCGGCCATCCGGAGGATGCGATCGCGCGGCTGAGAGCGCTGAGCGGCAAATATGCCGAAGACGAGGAGACGCTCGGCATCACCGCCGGCGCGCTGAAGTCCTGGTGGGAAAGTGCGCCCGGGCCAACGGGCACGCTTGGCCATGGCCCCACCACCGCCCTGGCCGAGGCTCTGAAGCTCTATCAGAAGGGCTTTCAGGTCAGCCGCGAGCGCAATCTCTATCTCGGCGTCAACGCCGCGGCGATCTTGCTGTGGCAGGGCGACGAACATGCGCGAGCTCTGGCAGCGCGGCTGGTCGAGATCTTCGCGGCCCGCAATGCGCAGCTCGCCAAGTCGGGCATCGATGTCGCCGGGCAGCGCGATTATTACGACCTGGTGACCGAAGCCGAAGCGCGGCTGCTGGCTGGCGAGGGCAACGCGGCTCGCACGCTCTACGCGCAGGCCTTCGCGCGATTCGCCGCGCGCAAGGGCGACATCGAGGTCACCAAAGCCCAGGCCAACCGGTCGATCGCCTTGCTGGGGGGCGAAGCACTTGGCTAGAACGGCCTGGAATCGCGTCGGTCAATCCGTTCGCCGTCATGGCCGGGCTTGTCCCGGCCGCCCATGAACATCTGTGTGCCAATTGCGATCATGGGTCGCCGGCACAAGGCCGGCGATGACGATGGTTTTTTGATTCTGTTCGAATAAAAACGACCTTAAGGTGGGTGATCGCTGGGGGAATCGATGCCGCTGAAAATCACCTACAAGTCGCCGCCTTATCAGGACAAGGCGCTGAGCTTCGACGACACGCTGGAGGAAATCCGCGTCGGCCGGACCGAGGGCTCGGAAGTCTCGTTCCCCGAAGATATGGCGGTCGTCGGCCACGACCATTTCGCCATCCGGCGCGAAGCCGGCGCCTACAAATTCGTCATCAATCCGCATCACCGCGTCTTTCTCTACGGCAAGGACGTGATGGACGGCCAGGAACTCGCGGCCGCCGAGGAAGTCCGTCTCGGCACGCCCAGCGGCCCGCGTCTCCTGCTCGAACCCACCCGCGCCGGCGGCACGGCCTATGTCGCGACCGAGCCGCAGGGCAAAAGCGAGGGCCTGCCGGAGATTGCGCGCTCCACCGCGCGCTGGACGCATGTGCTGGGCGTCATTGTCGCGATCGCGCTGCTCGGCGGCCTCTATGCCTATTGGGATTTGAGCCAGGAGGTCCAGCCGATCTATGCCGGTGCCGGCTCGGGAACCGACTTCTCCGCCATCATCGCCAAGTACCAGAACTCCATCTTCCTCGTGGACGAGGTCGACGCCGCCGGCAATTCGCACAGCGGCGCCACCGCCTGGGTGGTCGCGATGCCCGACGGCAGCAAGGCATTCGCGACCAACGCCCATGTCGGCGGTCTTCTGGCCGATGCGCAGAAGAACCATTACCGGCTCGTGGTCCGCTCGCCCGACAGCCGGCACCGCGAATATGAGATCACCAGCGCGCTGATCCATCCCGCCTATGAAGCGTTCAACGCCATGCTCGCCGACGCCGACAAGAAGGCGAGCTCCGGCGCGATCCGCGAGGTCGAGCTGTCGCCGGCCTATGACGTCGCCATCCTCATCCCGGATTCGCAGGACGGTCTGCCAGCGGCGCTGCCGCTGGCACGCGACAACGCGCTCGCCACGCTGCATGCGGGCGAGCCCATCGCCTTCGTCGGATACCCTGCGGAGAATCTCGTCAGCTTCGACGTCAACGCGCCGACGCCGACCTCGCAGGTCGGCATCATCACCTCGGTGCGCAACTTCTTCCTCACCGAGGATGGCGGCCCGGCGCAGCTGATCGAGCATTCGCTGCCGTCGGCCGGCGGCGCCAGCGGCAGTCCGATCTTCGATTCGCACGGCCAGGTGATCGCGTTGCTCTCGGGCGGCAACAATATCGCGAGCAAGGACGGCCGTATCCCGAACGCCGCCCTCGTCAATTTCGCTCAGCGTGTCGATCTGTTGCGCGACCTGATGGAAGGCAAGGCGAACGACCAGCTCGATGACGACAAGCGCATGTGGGCCGACGCGGTCGCACGCTGGAGCCGTGCGCCGGATGCGATCGCGGCGGTCTATGCCAGGCAGTTCGAGGCGACGGTCGGCAAGCTCAGCACCTTCGCGCGCGACGGCGAGACAGGCGCCGCCGATCCTCTGTTCGACAAGCGCTCGACGCAGACCTTCGACGTCTCGCTGCTCGCCAACATCTCCTATCTCGTCACCGCTTACACGCCGTCGCGCAAGCCGATCCGCGTCGTTGTCTACAATGCGGCCGATCCGTCCTCGCTCATCGACACCACGGTGTTCGTCGCCGATGGGCCCTTGTCGGTGCTCGGCATTCCGGCCGGGCCGGCGGGCAAGGTGAAGATCGCGGTGATCTCCGAAGCGGCCGGCGACGGCAACGAGCCCGACACGACGCCGGTGCCCTTCAAGCTCAACGTCTACTGGTCGACCTCCACACCGCCGGCCGGATCGGGACAGGAAGCCGGCGCCAGTCCGACCGGTGGCGGTCATGTGGCGCCCGCGACACCGCTTCCGGCGGCACGCCTCCTTCGGGCGGCGGCTCTTCGCCCTCCGGTGGAGGTTCGTCCGGCGATGGCGGCGTCGATTCCGGTGGCCCCGACGTCGGCCAGGGACCGGGCCAATAGAACGCAATCACAAATTGTCATGGCCCGCCGGAGTGCGGGCCAACCAGTTGGTGTGCCGCGATTGCCTGAAGATTTCGCTGAGGCGTCACCTGGGCGGCCCGCATTCGCGGGCCGTGACAATCAAATCTCCCCTCTCAGCATCTTGATGATGCCGGAGAAATCCATCCCGCCATGGCCCTTCGCTGCGAACAGCGAATAGAGCTGCGCGGCTTCGGCGCCGAGCGGCGTACTGGCGCCCGCACCGGATGCCGCGGCCTGTGACAGCTTCAGGTCCTTCAGCATCAGCGCGGTGGCAAAGCCGCCGGCATAGTCGCGGTTCGACGGCGCGGTCGGCACCGGACCGGGCACCGGGCAGTAGGTGGTCAGCGACCAGCACTGGCCCGATGCCGCCGACATGATCTCGAACAGCTTCTGATGCTCGAGTCCGAGCTTTTCTCCAAGCGCAAATGCTTCGCAGGTCCCGATCATCGAAATCGCGAGCAGCATGTTGTTGCAGATCTTCGCCGCCTGGCCGGCGCCCGGTCCGCCGGCGTGCACGATGCGCTTGCCCATCTTCTCCAACACCGGCTTGGCGCGCGCGAACGCCTTGTCGCTGCCGCCGCACATGAAGGCGAGCGTCGCGGCCTCGGCGCCGCCGACGCCGCCCGACACCGGCGCATCGAGGAAATCGAAACCGGCCTTTTCCGCTGCTGTGTGCACGGCGCGCGCCGAATCGATGTCGATGGTCGAGCAGTCGATCAGCAGCGCATCCTTGCGCGCCGCGGTCAGGATGCTCGCATCCGCCAGATAGACCGAGCGCACATGCGTTCCCGCCGGCAGCATGGTGACGACGACATCGGCGTCCTTCACCGCTTCTAAGGCGGTCGAGGCCTTGCTGCCGCCGGCCTCGACGACCGGCTTCAGCGCCGCCGGGCTGACGTCGAAGGCGCGCACCTTCTCCTGCGCCTTGAGCAGATTGCGCGCCATCGGCCCGCCCATATTGCCGACGCCGATGAATGCGATGGTGGTCATGGTTTCGTCTCCCGAAGATTTATCGTCATCGCCCGGCTTGTCCGGGCGACCCATGATCACCGTGTTGCATGGGTGATCATGGGTGGCCGGCACAAGGCCGGCCATGACGGCAGTTGTTAAAGAGGAAGTTCCTTCTCTCCCAGCGGCGCGAAATAAGCATCGATATCCGCGTCGCTCACTTCCGCCAAAGTTGCCGGCTGCCATTTCGGTGCGCCGTCCTTGTCGATGATGGTGGCGCGAACGCCTTCGTAGAAATCGTGGCCTGCGATCACTCTGGTCACCATGCGGAATTCCATCCGCATGCAATCATCGAACGACAGACTCTTGCCCTCGCGGATCTGGCGGAAGGCGAGCTTGGTCGCGGTCGGCGATTTGGCGCGAATGGTTTTCGCCGTGTCGGCCGCCCAGTCGGTGTGATCGGCGTCGAGCGTGGCGAGAATGTCCTCGACCGGGGAGCCGGAAAAGATCGCATCGATCTTGGTGCGATGCTCGCGCAGATAGGTGTCGGGCACCGTGTCGGTGAGATCGCGCAGCGCCACATCGACTTCCTTGCCGGCGGCCAGCGCGTCGATCAGCGCCGCATGCTTCGCGGCCGGCACGAAATGCGTCGCGACGCCGGCATAGAGCGCGTCGGTGGTCTTCAGCCGCGCCCCTGTCAGCGCGAGATACAGGCCGAGTTCGCCTGCCATCCGCGACAGGAAGTAGCTCCCACCGACATCGGGGAACAGTCCGATGCCGGTCTCCGGCATGGCGAACAGGGTCGTCTCGTCGGCGACGCGATGGCTGCCATGCACCGACACGCCCACGCCGCCGCCCATCACGATGCCGCGGATCAGCGCAACATAGGGCTTGGACAAGTGCTTGATGAAGGCGTTGAGCCGGTACTCGTCGCGGTAGAACTCCACCGCATAAGGCGTCCCCGCCTTGCCGCTGTCATAGAGCGTGCGGATATCGCCGCCGGCGCAAAAGGCGCGATCGCCGGCGCCCTGGACGACGACCGCGCCGACCGCATCGTCCTTCTCCCAGAGTTCGAGCTGCGCGTGCATCGCGACCGCCATGCCGTGCGTCAGCGCATTCAGCGCCTTGGGCCGGTTGAGCGTGATCAGTCCGACCGCGCCGCGTCGTTCGAACAGGATTTCGCCATCGCTCATCCGATCGCCGCCTCCACCGCGCCGAAACCCAGAAGGATCACCGACAGGAACGTCATCAGGAGCGCTACGTTGAAGCGCGCCGCGCGCGCGGTCAGCACCTTCGACATCGCGAGGATCTGCTCGAAGGCATAGGTCTGCGGGTCCTCTGCCCGCGGCGCCATCACATAGATCGAGCGCAATATCGACATCACGATCAGCGCCGCCAGCACCAGCAGGATGATGGACACCACCACCGCAAGGCGCGGCCAGCCGTGATCGGTGCCCCAAGTGCCGACGACGAGAAAGATCGCCTGCGCCGCCAGGAGCGCACCGGCCTTCTGGGTCAGATGCGCGATGCTTTCGTTCACATCATTGCGGATTGTCTGGGCATCGCGGAATTTCAGGCCGATGGCGATCTCCGAGCGGATCATGTCCTCCGACATGCCGCCCAGCGACCGCAATTCGCCCCAACCGAGTTGCATCGGGCGGCTCACTTCATCGTCGGGATGACGAAGCTGGCGTTCTCACGCACCCCGCCCTTGGGCCAGCGCGCCGTCACCGTCTTGACGCGGGTGTAGAAGCGCACGCCTTCCGGCCCGTGCTGGTTCACGTCGCCGAAGGCGCTGCGCTTCCAGCCGCCGAAAGTGTGATAGGCGAGCGGCACGGGAATCGGAACATTGATGCCGACCATGCCGACTTGCACCTTGCTCGCGAACTCGCGCGCCGCATCGCCGTCGCGCGTGAAGATCGCGACGCCGTTGCCATATTGATGATTGGTCGGCAGCGACAACGCCTCGTCGAAGTCCTTGGTCCGCGCGATCTGAAGTACGGGACCGAAGATCTCGTCCTGATAGGTCTTCATCTCCGGCTTCACGCGGTCGAACAGCGAGCCGCCCATATAGAAGCCGTTCTCATAGCCCTGCATCTTGAAGCCGCGGCCATCGACCACCAGCTCGGCGCCTTCCTTCACGCCCATGTCGATATAGTCGAGCACCTTCTCTCGATGTGCCGCGGTGACCAGCGGGCCGTAATCCGCGTCGGGCGCGGTCGGAATGCCGACGCGCAGCGACTCCACCCGTGGTTTCAGCTTTGCGAGCAACGCGTCCGCCGTCTTCTCGCCCACCGGTACCGCGACGCTGATCGCCATGCAGCGCTCGCCGGCCGAGCCATAGCCCGCGCCGATCAGCTCGTTGGTCACCTGGTCGAGATCGGCATCCGGCATGATGATGGCGTGGTTCTTGGCGCCGCCCATCGCCTGCACGCGCTTTCCGTGCGCCGTGCCTTGTGAATACACATAATGCGCGATCGCCGATGAGCCGACGAAGCTCACCGCCTGGATGTCCGGATCCTCCAGGATCGCATCGACCGCTTCCTTGTCGCCATTGACGACCTGCAGCACGCCGGCCGGCGCGCCCGCTTCCATCATCAGCTCGGCGAGCCGCATCGGCACGCTCGGATCCTTCTCGCTCGGCTTGTTGATGAAGCAGTTGCCGCAGGCGATGGCGACACCGAACATCCACATCGGGATCATCGCTGGGAAATTGAATGGCGTGATGCCGGCGACCACGCCGAGCGGCTGGCGCATCGAGTAGATGTCGATCGACGGTCCGGCGCCCTCGGTGTACTCGCCCTTCATCAGATGCGGGATGCCGCAGGCGAATTCGATCACTTCGATCCCGCGCTGCACGTCGCCGCGCGAATCCGCCAGCACCTTGCCATGCTCGCTCGACAGCATGTGCGCCAGCTCGTCCATGTTCTTCTCGACCAGCGCCTTGAAGTTGAACATCACGCGCGCCCGGCGCTGCGGATTGACGCTCGCCCACTCGCCGAACGCCTTCTTCGCGGTCTCCACGGCGGAGCGCAGCTCGGCGCGGCCGGCGAGCGCCACCTTGGCCTGCACCTCTCCGGTTGCCGGGTTGAAGATGTCGCCGAACCGCCCCGAGGTGCCCGCGACGGCTTTGCCGTTGAGAAAATGGCCGATAGTGCGCATGGGAAGTGCCGTTTTTATGGGGTCTCTGCGCCGTTCCTACACCTGCACGCGCCCGAAAAAAAGCTGCCCCTGGGGAGCATATTTTCGCGTGGGTGATGGCGGAAATGGCGATGTATTGTTGTCGCCTGCCACTTGCCGGAGACCGTCCATGTCGCAAGCCTACGAGACGCTGTTGATCGAAAAGAAGGGCGCGGTCGACTGGGTGACGATGAACCGGCCCGAGGCGCTCAACACGCTCAATACGACGCTGGTCGACGAACTGCTCGACTATTTCGGCAAACTCTATTTCGACCGCTCGGTGCGCATCGTCGTGTTGCGCGGGGCAGGGCGCGCCTTCTGTGCCGGTCTCGACATCAAGGAATCCACCCAGCGCCGCAACACGCCGTCGCCGAACGCGCCGCGCGGCGGGCCCGACGCCGGCCTCTATGGCCAGCGCCGCATCAGCGAGATCGTGATGCGCATGCGCCGCTGCGGCCAGCCGATCATCAGCCTGGTGCAGGGCCCGGCCTGCGGCGGCGGCTTCGCGCTGGCTCTTGCCTCCGACATCCGCGTCGCCGGACAGAGCGCGCGGATGAACGCCGCCTTCATCCGCATCGGGCTGTCGGCCTGCGACATCGGCGTCTCCTATTTCCTGCCGCGCCTCGTCGGCACGTCGGTCGCTTCGGAGCTGATGCTGACCGGGCGTTTCATCAATGCTGACCGCGCGCTGCGCGTCGGTTTGGTGTCGGAGGTGGTGCCCGACGAATTCCTCGCCCGCGCCGCCGAGCCCTATATCGAGGAGATGATCACCACCTCGCCGCTCGGCCTGCGCCTGACCAAGGAATGCCTCAACATGAGCGTCGACGCGCCGAGCCTGGAATCCGCGATCAACATGGAGGACCGCAACCAGATCCTCACCAGTCAGACCAACGACGTGCGCGAGGGCATGGCCGCCTTCCTGGAGAAGCGCAAACCGAACTACACGAACACATAGGGGAACAGCATGGAAGTCTCACTCAAGGGCCGAGTCGCCCTCGTCACCGGCGGCAGCCGCGGCATCGGCCGCGCCATCGCGCTCAGCCTCGCCGAGGCCGGCGCCGACGTCGCGATCAATTATCGCCGCGACGAAGGGGCCGCGAAGGAAACCGTCGCCGCGATCGAGAAGCTGGGCCGCAAGGCCAGGGCCTATCAGGCCTCCGTCGAGAACTGGGACGAAGACGTCGCGATGGTCGCCGACGTGCTGAAGGACTTCGGCCACATCTCGATCCTCGTCAACAATGCCGGCATCGCCAGCCGCGGCAACTCCGTCGCCGATACCGATCCGGCGGAACTGGAGCGCGTGCTGCGCGTCCATGCCTTCGCGCCGCATTATCTTTCCAAGCTCGTCATCCCGCACATGCGCAAGGAAAAGCGCGGCGACATCATCATGATCTCGTCCAACGCCACCAAGTACAACGCCCCCAATGGCGGGCCCTACAGCATGGGCAAGGCCGCGATGGATGCCCTTGCCATGACCATCGCCAAGGAAGAGCGCGCGAACGGCATCCGCTGCAACATCGTGGGACCCAGCCTGACCGTGACCGAGATGGGCATCCGCCTCACCAAGGCGCGCACCGGCGGCGACATCCACAAGCTCGATGCGTCTTCGCCGTTCGGCCGCGTGTCGGTGCCGGAGGACGTCGCGCAGGTCGTCACCTTCCTCGTCTCGGACGCGAATCCGTACGCCAACGGCCAGAAGATCTACATCGACGGCGGGAATTGAGCCGCCTCTTTCGACCTCTCACAGGTGTCATGGCCCGCTGGAGTGCGGGCCACCCAGGTGACGGGAGTCGACCCGGTTGAAAGATCGGACTGAGACCAAATGTCGAACCAAGAGAAGGTATCAACTGGATGGCCCGCAGTTGCGGGCCATGACACTGTCAGAAGACAAGACTAGGATTTCCTCAGAACCATCCAAGGGAAGAACGCCATGAAAGCCGCACTGTTGCGCGAGGTCGGAAAGCCTCTCGTCATCGAAAACGTCCAGATCAACAAGCCGGGCCCGAACGAGGTGCTGATTCGCACCGCCGCGGCCGGCGTGTGCCATTCCGATCTTCATTTCATCGAAGGTTCCTATCCGGCGCAGGTTCCCGTCGTGCTCGGCCATGAATCGGCCGGCATCGTCGAGCAGGTCGGCAGCGAAGTGCGCACCTGCAAGCCCGGCGATCACGTCATCACCTGCCTGTCGGTGTTCTGCGGCCATTGCGAACATTGCCTGGGCGGACACATGTCGCGCTGCCAGAGCCCCGAAGTGCGCCGCCAGCAGGGCGATGCGCCGCGGATCACGCAGGATGGAAAACCGATCAACCAGTTCCTGAACCTCTCGTCTTTCGCCGAGCAGATGCTGGTGCACCAGCACGCCTGCGTCGCAGTGCGCAAGGACATGCCGCTCGACCGCGCCGCGCTCATCGGCTGCGGCGTGACCACCGGCGTCGGCGCGGTGATCAACACCTCGCAGGTGCGTCCCGGCGAAACCGTCGCGGTGATCGGCTGCGGCGGCGTCGGCCTTGCCGCGATCAACGGCGCGGCCATCGCGGGCGCCGGCCGCATCATCGCGATCGACGTAGTCGGCTCCAAGCTCAACCTCGCCAAGCATTTCGGCGCCACCGACGTCGTCAACGCGAAGGATGGCGATCCCGTCGCGCAGGTCATGGAAATGACCAAGGGCGGCGTGCATCACTCGTTCGAGGCCATCGGCCTGAAGAACACCGCCGAGCAGGCGTTCCGCATGCTCAATCGCGGCGGCACCGCCAATGTCATCGGCATGATCCCGCTGGGCACCAAGATCGAACTCGACGGCTTCGCCTTCCTCGGCGAGCGCCGTATCCAGGGCTCGGCGATGGGTTCCAACCGGTTCCCCATCGACATGCCGCGCCTGATCGACTTCTACATGTCCGGCAAGTTGAAGCTCGATGACATGATCAGCCAGCGCATCAAGCTGGAGCAGATCAACGAGGCCTTTGCCGAGCTCAAGCGCGGCGAAGTCGCCCGCTCGGTCATCCAGTTCGACGCTTGAACATCGGGCGCCCCGGACCCATTTCGGGCGAAGGGGCGCCGTCCTTCACCGCAACATGAACGGCGCGGTAATCCGGTAATACCCTTACTTCGTATTGTTGGCGGACCGCCGCCGAAAATGCGATGTTGCCGGCGGTTCCGGAGCGCGATCGTGTCTCACACGCTGCATGTCATCGGATGGTTTTTTGTCGCGCTGTCGCTCGCCGGCAGCGTCTACACGTTGCTGGCCGCTAGCATCGTCGGTCGCTTCGCCGCGGCGCGCGCGCCGTCCGCAGGCGAGCTGCCGCCCGTCACGCTGCTCAAGCCGCTGCATTTCGATTCGACCGGACTCGAGGACGATCTCGATACATTCCTCGGCCAGGATTATCCCGCGCCGATCCAGATCGTGTTCGGCGTGCAGCATCCGTCGGATCCCGCCATCGCGATCGTCAATCACCTGAAGACGCGACATCCCGGCATCGACATCGAACTGGTGATCGACACGCGCCGCTACGGCTCCAACGCCAAGATCAGCAACCTGCTCAACATGACGGAACACGCCAAGCACGGCACGTTGGTGTTGAGCGACAGCGACATCTCCGTTCCGCGCGATTATCTGCGCCGCGTGGTCGGCGCGCTGCAGCAGCCCGGTGTCGGCGCGGTGACCTGTCCCTATACCGGCCTCGCCGGCCCCAGCGCCTGGTCGACGCTCGCGGCCATGGGAACGAGCTACGAATTCCTGCCCAACATGGTGTTCGGCACCTGGTGGGGGATCGCCGATGCCTGCCTGGGCAGCACAATTGCGCTCACCAAAACCACACTCGGCCGTATCGGCGGCTTCGCGGCGTTCGCCGATTATCTTGCCGACGACTACGAGATCGGTCGTGCCATCCGCCGTCGCGGTCAGCGCGTCGCGGTGCTGCCGCTCGCCGTCAGCCATCGCTGCACCGAGGAGGCCTTCGCCGATCTCTACCATCACGAGCTGCGCTGGAGCCGGACGGTGCGCATCGTGCGGCCCTGGTCGCATCTGGGGACCATCGTCACCTTCCCCCTCGCGCTCGCGTTGGTGGGCCTGGGCTGTACCGGCCTGCATGTTGCCCCGGTCCTGGCGCTTTGCCTGGCCTTGTTGGCCCGCTTAACCCTCAAATCGAGTGTGGACAAAGCCTTCGGGGCGGCTGCTGGGCCGCACTGGCTCCTGCCGCTCAGGGACACTATATCCTTCCTGGTATTCATGGCCTCGTTTCTGGGCCAGAAGGTCGCGTGGCGCGGCAACCGCTTTAGGGTCGGGTCGAGCGGGGCCATGTCGCAACATTGAGGATTTGATGCGGTCGCTATTCCTTCAGGCTCCTTCCTTCGACGGCTATGACGGCGGCGCCGGCGCGCGCTACCAGATGAAGCGCGAGGTGAAGTCTTTCTGGTTCCCGACCTGGCTGGCCCAGGCGGCCGCCATGGTGCCGGGATCGAAAATCATCGATGCCCCGCCGCACCGCCTGTCCTTCAAGGACATCGAGGAAGATGTGAAGTCGCACGACTTCATCGTCATCCACACCTCGACGCCGTCTTTCAAATCGGACGCGAAGACCGCCGAGATGATCCGCGCCCTCAATCCGTCGGCGAAGATCGGCTTCATCGGCGCCAAAGTCGCCGTCGAACCCGAAGAGAGCATGGCCGGCGCGCCGGCGATCGATTTCGTCTGCCGCAACGAATATGAGTTCACCGTCAAGGAGCTCGCCGAAGGCGCCGACTGGTCGACCATCAAGGGTCTCAGCTATCGCGACAAGGACGGCAAGATCGTCCACAACCCCGAGCGCGAGATCCTCTACGACATGGACAAGCTTCCGTCCGTGTTGCCGGTCTACAAGCAGCTGAAGGTCGAGAACTATTTCGGCGGTTATCTCAAGCACCCTTACATGTCCTGGTACACCGGACGTGGCTGCAAATCGCGCTGCACCTTCTGCCTGTGGCCGCAGACCATCGGCGGACATAAATATCGCTATCAGTCGATCGCGCGCGTCGTCGAGGACGTGAAATACCTCAAGGAGAATTTCCCGCAGGTGAAGGAAATCTTCTTCGACGACGACACGCTGACGGACGATCACGCCCGCGTCGAAGCGCTCGCGAAGGAACTCGGCAAGCTCGGCGTCGTGTGGTCGTGCAATGCCAAGGCGAACGTGCCGCGCAAGACGCTGGAAGCGATGAAGGCCGGCGGGTTGCGGCTTCTCTTGGTCGGCTACGAATCGGGCAACCAGAAGATCCTGCACAACATCAAGAAGGGCCTGTTGGTCGACGTCGCCAAGCGCTTCTCGAAGGATTGTCACGAGCTCGGCATCATCGTGCACGGCACCTTCATCCTGGGCCTGCCCGGCGAGACGCGCGAGACGATCCAGGAAACGCTGGCGTTTGCGAAGGAAGTGAACCCGCGCACCTTGCAGGTTTCGCTCGCGGCGCCCTATCCCGGCACCTTCCTCTACAAGCAGGCGAAGGAGAACGGCTGGTTCGCCTCCGACGTCGATCTTCTGACCGATGACGGCACGCAGATCGCGCCGCTCAACTATCCCCATCTCGGCCACACCGAGATCTTCGATTCGGTGGAGGACTTCTACAAGAAGTTCTACTTCCGCCCGTCCAAGATCGCCGAGATCGTCGGCGAGATGCTGACCTCGCGCGACATGCTGGTGCGCCGCCTGCGCGAAGGCGTGGAGTTCTTCCAGTTCCTGCGCACCCGCGAAGACATGATTGTCTCCTGATGGAGCGTTGAGCCTGCCTTCCATCCTTCGACAAGCTCAGGATGAGGTTCGAGCTTTGGCCCTCACCCTGAGCTTGTCGAAGGGCGAGGGCAAAAGCCTCCTCCGCGAGATTTCGTGAAGTCCTTGATCGTCACGGCCGACGATTTCGGCGCCGCACAGCAAGTCAACGAAGCGGTCGAACAAGCGCATCTGGACGGCATCCTGACCGCAACCAGCCTCATGGTGTCGGGCGCGGCTGCGACCGACGCGCTGGACCGGGCGCGGAGGCTGCCGCGCCTGCGTGTCGGACTTCACATCGTGCTGGTCGACGGCAAACCGACCTTGCCCGCGCGCGCCGTGCCCGATCTCGTCGATGCTTCGGGCAACTTCAAAACTGACATGGCCGCGTCCGCCGTGAACATGTTCTTCCTGCCGCGCGTGCGCCGCCAGCTCGAAGCGGAGATCGACGCGCAGTTCGATGCCTTTCGCGCCACCGGTCTCGCGCTCGACCACGTCAACACGCACAAGCATTTCCATCTGCATCCCACGATCGCCTCGACTATCCTCAGGGTCGGCAAGCGTTACGGCTTGCGCGCGATGCGCGTGCCGCTGGAACCGCACGGGGTGCTTCGGAAGGCCGAGCCCGGCGTCAATCTCGCGCCGGCCTTCACCGCGCCCTGGGCGATGATCGCGCGTGCGCGTTTGCGCGCCGCCGGCATGCGCGTGCCCGATTCCGTCTTCGGCCTCGCCTGGTCCGGCGCGATGACATCTGCCCGCCTGCTCGGCCTGATCGAGAACCTTCCGGAGGGCCTCAGCGAGATCTATCTGCACCCTGCCACCGGCCCCTATCCGGGTTCGGCGCCGGGCTATCGCTACGCCGAGGAACTCGCCGGTCTGCTCGCGCCGGGCGTCGTCGAGGCCTCGCGCAATGCCGCGATCGCCAAGGGCGGCTTTGCGGATTTTTGAGGCCTCTGCTATGCACCGCGTACACACAAGCCCCTGTATTGCTTGAAGGAACTCCGGGGCCTTGGCGCCGAGGGGTACCCCCTCCAAGATTATGGGTTCAACTGGGTTTCGACCATGACGGCACTCACATTCCCCGAAATTGCGCCCAGCGGCCCGATGCCGGCCGATGGTCCGATCCGCCTCGGCAGCGAGGAGCACAAGCGGCTGTTCTGCAAGACGCTGCTCGACACCTTCAATCCCTATCGCCCGGCGGTGATCGACTGGCCGAAGCTCGACAAGCAGGCGCAGGACCGCATCACCGCGCTGCCGATCTGGGACATTGCGGTGCAGACCGAGAACCGCGCCGGTCTGAATGTCTGCACCTATGCCGAAGAGATTCCCGATCCGCTGTTGCGCAAGGCGGTCGAGCTCAACGGCTTCGAGGAACGGCGCCATCGCTATGTGCTGTCGAACCTCGTCGAGGCCTATGGCATCAAGCTCGCGCCCGAGCCCGCCTATCCGCGGCCGAAGGATCCCGAATGGGCGTTCCTGGTCACCGGCTACAGCGAGTGCATCGACAGCTTCTTCGCCTTCGGTCTGTTCGAGACGGCGAAATCTTCCGGCTTCTTCCCGGCCGACCTGGTCGACACGTTCGAGCCGGTGATCCAGGAGGAAGGCCGCCACATCCTGTTCTTCGTCAACTGGGTCGCCTGGCATCGCCGCAACATGCCGCTATATCGCCGGCCCTGGTTCGAGCTGAGGGTACTGGCGGTGTGGGCGTTCCTGGTGTGGGAGCGCATCGGCATCGCCTCCGACGTCAGCAACGGCCAGCAGGACAACAATTTCACCGTCAACGGCGCCAGCCAGCTCGGCGGCGACGATATCGACGTGTTCAAGCTGATGGATACCTGCCTCGTCGAGAACGACCGGCGCCTCGGCATCTACGACAAGCGCCTCAAGCGGCCGCGCTTCGTGCCGTTCATGATCCGCACCTTCCGCAAGCTGTTCGGACCCAAACCCGCCGTCGCGGCCTGATGCGCATCGGTGTCATCGTCGCCGCGCTCGTCGGGCTCGCGCTCGCGGTCTGGCTTGTCTTCCACATCGGCATCGATTCTGTGTTCTCGGCGATCGCGTCCGTCGGCATCGGCGGCTTCGCCTTGCTGTGCCTGTACGGCGTCGTCGTCGTCGCGCTTCTCGGCAGCGCGTGGTACGCGCTGATCCCGCATGGCCGGCCGCGCGACATTCTGACGTTCATCATCGGACGCCAGACGCGCGACAGTGCCGGCGACGTCCTGCCCTTCTCGCAATTCGGCGGCATGGTGATTGGCGCGCGCGCCGTCGTGCTGCGCGGCATATCGCCGGCGCTCGCTTTCGCCTCGATGACGGCCGATGTGACGACCGAGCTTATGGCGCAGATCGTCTTCATCCTGATCGGCATTGCGCTTTGCATCGCCGAGCTGCGCAGCTCGGCGACCACCGCGCCCTATGTCGACGGGCTCATCCTCGGCACCCTGTTGCTGGTGCCCGGCATCGCCGCCTTCGTCGTGTTGCAGCAGCGCGGCAGCGCCATCGCCGTCCGCCTCACGGCGCGGTTTCTTCCGGCGGCGCTCAAGCACACCGCGGCGTTCGGCGACGCGCTGAAGGCGATCTACGATTCGCCCGCGCGGCTGGCGGCGTCTTCCACCATCCATCTGCTCTCCTGGATCGCCAGCGGCGGCCTGGTCTGGCTGTGCGTGCGGCTGATCGGGGGCCATATCGACTTCTTCTCCGCCGTGGCGATCGAGGCGCTGCTGGCGGCGCTGCGCAGCGCCACCGTGTTCGTGCCGGCCTCGATCGGCGTGCAGGAGGCCGGCTATGCCGCGCTCATGCCGCTGTTCGGCCTTGGCCCCGAAGTCGGCCTCGCGGTCTCTCTTCTGAAGCGCGGCCGCGACATTGCCATCGGCATTCCCGTGCTGCTCGTCTGGCAGGCGCTGGAAGGCAGGCAAGCGCTGTCCAAGCCGGCCGAAAGCGAACGCTGATGGGCGATCTCGTGCTCGTCACCGGGGCGACCGGATTTGTGGGATCGGCGGTGGCGCGCGCGCTCGCCAGACGCGGCGACACGGTGCGGGTGCTGGCACGCGCCACGAGCCCGCGCACCAATCTGGCGGAGCTGGAATGCGAGATACACGAAGGCGACATGCGCGACCGCCATGCGATGATCCAGGCGATGGACGATGTGCGCTACGTCTTCCACGTCGCCGCCGACTACCGGCTGTGGGCCCGCGATCCCGAAGAGATCGTGCGCAACAATCTCGAAGGCACGCGCGCGGTGATGGAGGCGGCGCGCGCCACCGGCGTCGAGCGCGTGGTCTACACCTCCAGCGTCGCCGCGCTTAAGCCGCGCCATGGCGAGCCGGTCGACGAGACCTCGCGCCATACCATCGAGTCGGTCATCGGCGCCTACAAGAAATCCAAGCTGGTCGCCGAACGCCTGGTCGAGCGCATGGTGGACGACGGGCTTCCCGCCGTCATCGTCAGCCCGTCGACGCCTATCGGTCCGCGCGACGTCAAGCCGACGCCCACGGGCCGCATCATCGTGCAGGCGGCGAATGGCGGCATGCCGGCCTTCGTCGACACCGGCCTCAATCTCGTCCATGTCGACGACGTCGCCGAAGGCCATCTGCTGGCGCTCGAAAAGGGGCGCATCGGCGAGAACTACATCCTGGGCGGCGAGGATGTGCGGCTGAAGGACATGCTCGGCGTCATCGCGCCGCTCGCCGGACGCAAGGCCCCGACGATCCGGCTGCCGCGCGGCCCGCTCTATCCGCTGGCCTTCGGCGCCGAAGCTGTCGCGCGCGTCACCGGCAAGGAGCCGATGCTCACGGTCGATGCGCTCCACATGTCGAAATATCACATGTTTTTCTCGTCCAAGAAGGCGAAGGGCGAACTCGGCTTCACGGCGCGGCCCTATGCGCGCGCGCTCGAGGATGCGGTCGGCTGGTTCCGCCAGGCAGGCTACATTCGATGATCGCGCTCCTTGCCCTCATCCCCGTCGCCATCTGGCTTTATCTTCTGGCCGGCCGCGGCATGTTCTGGCTGATGGGCGAGCGCGACGACGCGGACGATCCGCCCGAACCCGAGGCCTGGCCGTCCGTCGTCGCGGTCGTGCCGGCGCGCAACGAAGCCGACGTCATCGCGCAATCGGTCGCAAGCCTTCTGGCGCAGGATTACCCCGGCGACTTTCGCATCATCCTGGTCGACGATCAGAGTGGCGACGGCACCGCCGCTATCGCGCGCAAGCTCGACTCGACCGGCCGCCTCACCGTGCTCACCGGTGCGCCGCGGCCCGCAGGCTGGACCGGCAAGCTCTGGGCCATGCACCAGGGCATCGCACAGGCCGGCACGCCGGACTATCTCTGGCTCACAGATGCCGACATCGCGCACGCCCCAGCCAATCTGCGAAAGCTCGTGGCGCGCGCGGAATCGGGCAAGTTCGTCCTCACCTCCCTGATGGTGAAGCTGCATTGCACGAGCTGGTCGGAGGCCTATCTCATTCCCGCCTTCGTGTTCTTCTTCGACATGCTCTACCCGTTCCCCTGGGTGAACGATCCGAAGAAAAAGACCGCCGCGGCGGCCGGCGGCTGCATGCTGGCCAAACGCGAGGCACTGGAGAAAGCCGGCGGCATCGCCGCGATTCGCTGCGAGATCATCGACGATTGCGCGCTCGGCCGCGCCATGAAGGCGCAAGGCCCGATCTGGCTCGGCCTCACCGAACGCGCCGCCAGCATCCGCCCCTATCGCGGCATGGCCGAGATCCGCGCCATGGTGGCGCGTTCGGCCTATGCGCAGCTCGGCTATTCGCCGCTGGCGCTGCTCGGCACCTTCATCGGAATGGTCGCGGTCTATGGCGCGGCACCTCTGCTCGCGATCTTCGCCCGCGAGTCGGCGCAGGCTTCGGGCATCCTTGCCTGGGCCGCGATGGCGCTCGCTTTCCAGCCGATCCTGAAATTCTACCGGCTCTCGCCGCTCTGGGGCCTCGTGCTGCCGCTGATCGGCTTCGTCTATGCGGTGTTCACGCTCGATTCGGCGATCCAGCATTGGCGGGGGCGCGGCGGCATGTGGAAGGGCCGGGCGCAGGCGATGGGCCAGACATGAGCGATGCCACAGCGCTTGCCTCCGGCAAGAGCCACAAGGACGAGAATTTTCCCGTCGCCTCGGTGCTGATCGCCAAACGTCATCGCCCGGCCATTCTCGCCTTCTATCGCTTTGCCCGCGCCGCCGACGACGTCGCCGATCATCCGGCCGCAACGCCCGCCGAAAAGCTCGCGCTGCTCGAACGGATGCGCGCCGGGGTCGCCGGCGAGTCCGACCTATCGCCGGAAGGCGCAGATCTGCACCGCGTCCTTGCCGAGCGCGGCCTCGGCAACCGCCATGCCCTCGACCTGCTCGAAGCCTTCCGCCGCGACGTCACCAAGCTGCGCTATGCCGATTGGGACGAGCTGATGGACTATTGCCGCTATTCGGCGATGCCGGTCGGCCGCTTCGTGCTCGATGTGCATGGCGAGAGCCAGGCGAGCTGGCCCGCCAATGACGCGCTGTGTGCCGCGCTGCAGGTCATCAACCATCTGCAGGATTGCGCCAAGGACTATCGCGAACTCGGCCGCGTCTACCTGCCTCTCGACATGCTCGAACGGGCCAGCCTTTCGGTCGAGGTGCTGAATCAGCCCAAGTCGCCGCCGGCCTTGCGCGCGGTGCTCGAAGAACTGGCGCGGCGCACCGCACGGCTGCTCGACATTGCGCGGCCCTTCGCGGGCCAGATCCGCGACCGCCGCCTGTCGCTCGAGGTCAGCGTCATCCATGCGCTCGCCGAGGATCTTACCGACCGCCTCCTCACCCGCGATCCCTTGAGCGAGCGCGTCCACCACCGCAAGGCCGAGATGGCCATCCTGTTGCCGCGCGCGCTCGCGCTGTTTGCCTCGGCGCGTCTTCGGCCTAAAAGAGGCGGCACCGAATCCGCAACATCGCCATGACCGTCGCCGAAACCGTCGTCCAGGCCGCCCAGCAGAAGGCGTCGAACAGCTCGTTCTATTCGGCGATGCGGCTGATGCCCAAAGCCGAGCGCGAAGCGATGTTCGCGATCTACGGTTTCGCCCGGCTGGTGGACGACATCGCCGATGACGGGATCGGGACGCGCGAGGAGCGCCATGCCGAGCTCGTGAAATGGCGCTGCGAGCTCGACGATCTCTATGCCGGCCGTCCTTCGGAGCGCATCCGGTTCCTCGCCGCGCCGGTGAAGACCTACGGATTGCGCAAGGAGGATTTCCTCACCCTGGTCGACGGCATGGACATGGACGTTGCCGCCGACATCGTTGCGCCCGATCTTGCGACCCTCGACCTCTACTGCGAGCGCGTGGCGAGCGCGGTGGGCCGTCTGTCGATCAAGGTGTTCGGCATGGAAGAGGGCGCCGGCTTCGAACTTTCTCATCATCTGGGCCGCGCGCTGCAGCTCACCAACATCCTTCGCGACATCGACGAGGATGCCGGTATCGGCCGTCTCTACCTGCCGCGCGAATATCTGGACGACGCAGGTATCGCCGTGCGCGATCCGAAGGCGGCCATCGCCGATCCGCGCATCGACAAGGTCTGCAAGGCCGTCGCCCGTGACGCGCACAAATTCTACGAAGCCGCCGCCGCCGTGCTCGCCAAGAAGCCGAAGGGCCGCATCGGCACGCCGCGCCTGATGGGCGCGGTCTATGAGGAAATCCTGCGCCAGACCGAAGCCGTCGGCTGGATGCCGCCGCGCATCCGCGTCTCGCTCTCCAAACCGAAGCTGCTCGCCATCGTGCTGCGGCACGGGCTGTTCGGATGAACACCGTCTATGTCGTCGGCGGAGGCCTCGCGGGCCTCTCCGCTGCGGTTGCGCTTGTCGAAAAAGGCCGCAAGGTGGTGCTGATCGAAGGCGCGCCGCAGGCCGGCGGCCGCTGCCGCTCCTATTTCGACGCGACGCTCGGCTGCACCATCGACAATGGCAACCACCTCGTGCTCTCCGGAAACAATTCGGTGCAGTCCTATCTGAAATCGATCGGCGCGACGGACGCGCTGGCCGGTCCCGACCGCGCCGTGTTCGATTTCGCCGACGTTCAGACGGACATGCGCTGGACCTTGCGTCCCAACGACAGCCTGCTCGCCTGGTGGATATTTTCGGCGTCGCGCCGCGTGCCCGGTACCGGCCCGGCCGACTATGTCGCGCTGCTGAAACTGCTCAATGCCGGTTCGACGGACAGGATCGAAGACGTCATCGATTGCAGCGGTCATTTGTGGGAACGCCTGCTGCATCCCTTCCTGCTCGCCGTCCTCAACACCGAGCCGCGCACCGCCTCCGCCAAGCTCGCCGGCGCGGTGATCGCCGAGTCGCTGGCCAAGGGCGGTCTCGCCTACCGGCCGCGCATCGCCCATCCGACGCTCGCCGCCGCCTTTGTCGATCCGGCGCTCGCCTGGCTGAAGTCCAAAGGCGCCGAAATCCGCATTGGCCAGCGCGTCCGCGCGCTGACGTTCGACGATTGGTCGCTCACCTCGCTCGATCTCGCGGGCACGCCGGTTGCGGTCTCGCGAAACGACACGGTCATCCTCGCCGTGCCGCCCTGGGCTGCCACCGAACTCATCTGCGATCTCGTGGCGCCGACCGAATTCCGCTCGATCGTGAATGCGCATTTCAAGATCGCGCCGCCGGCCGGGGCGCCGCTGATGACCGGCGTGATCGGCGGCGCGGCGCAGTGGATCTTCGCCTTTGCGGACCGTATCTCGATCACCGTCTCCGGCGCCGACGCGATCGTCGACGACGAGCGCGAGGATCTGGCGCGCCAATTCTGGGCCGATGTTGCCAAAGTGCTGCACCTGTCCGGCGCGACGCCACCCTGGCAGATCGTCAAGGAGCGGCGCGCCACCTTCGCCGCGACGCCGGACCAGGCGCTGCGCCGCCCCGGCGCCGCGACCCGCTGGTCCAATCTGCTGCTCGCCGGCGACTGGACCGACACCGGCCTTCCCGCAACCATCGAGGGCGCCGTGCGCTCCGGCCACAAGGCCGCGGCGTTGGCTCTGGCCAAGCTCTCCGTATAATCGCGCGATGAACCAGATGCTCGTGAACCGCGAGGGAACGATCGCCGTCGACAAGATGCTCGGCGACGCCACCGAAGCCTTGCTCAAGTCGCAGCGCGCCGACGGCCACTGGGTGTTCGAGCTCGAAGCCGACGCCACGATCCCGTCGGAATATGTCCTTCTGGTCCATTATCTGGCCGAGACCCCGAACATCGAGCTCGAAAAGAAGATCGGTACCTATCTGCGCCGCATCCAGAGCCGGGCGCATGGCGGCTGGCCGCTCTATCATGGCGGCGTCTTCGACATCTCGGCCACGGTGAAAGCTTATTTCGCGCTCAAGATGATCGGCGACGACATCGAACGCGCCGCACATGGTGCGCGCCCGCGAGGCGGTCCGCGCCAAGGGCGGCGCGATCAAGGCCAATGTCTTCACCCGCATCCTGCTCGCGCTCTACGGCGAGACGTCGTGGATGAACGTGCCGACCGTTCCGGTCGAGCTCATCCTGTTGCCGCGCTGGTTCCCGATCCATCTTTCCAAGATGAGCTATTGGGCGCGCACCGTGATCGTGCCGCTGCTGGTGCTCGCCGCGAAGCAGCCGCTCGCCAGGAATCCGCGCGGCATCCATGTGCCCGAACTGTTCGTCGAAGGCGTGCCGGTGGTCAGTCCGCGCGCGCCGCACCAGTCGGCCGGCTGGGCCTTCTTCTTCGATATGCTCGATCGCGTGCTCAAAGTCGTGCCCTGGCCGAAGGGTTTGCGGCAACGCGCCATCGACACCTGCGTCGCCTGGACGACGGAGCGGCTGAACGGCGAGGACGGGCTCGGCGCCATCTATCCCGCCATGGCCAACAGCGTGATGATGTACGACGTGATGGGCGTGCCGCCGCAAGATCCGCGCCGCGCCATCGCGCGCAAATCGGTCGATCTGCTGCTCGTCGTCAAGGACGACGAAGCCTATTGCCAGCCCTGCGTTTCGCCGGTGTGGGATACGGCCCTCGCCGCGCATGCGCTGCTGGAAGCCAAGACCGACAAGGCGGATGCGGCCGTTGCCCGCTCGCTCGAATGGCTGAAGACCCGGCAGGTGCTCGACGTGAAGGGCGACTGGGCGGAGGAGCGGCCGAATGTGCGCCCCGGCGGCTGGGCCTTTCAGTACAACAACGCCTATTACCCCGATCTCGACGACACCGCTGTGGTGGTGATGGCGCTCAACCGCGCCGCACCCGACAGCTACAAGAACGAGATCGCGCGCGGCCGCGAATGGGTCGAGGGGCTGCAATCGAAGAATGGCGGCTGGGGCGCCTTCGACGCCGACAACGCCTATTACTATCTGAACAACATCCCGTTCGCCGATCACGGCGCGCTGCTCGATCCGCCGACCGACGACGTCACCGGCCGCTGCATCGGCATGCTGATGCAGCTCGGCGCCACGGCCGCCGATCCGCATGTAAAGGCGGGGGTGGATTTCCTGCGCAAGTCGCAGCTCGCTGACGGCAGCTGGTTCGGCCGCTGGGGCGTGAATTACATCTACGGCACCTGGTCGGCGCTCGCCGGCCTCAACGCCGCGCACGTCAAGCCGGACGATCCGATGATGACGCGTGCCGCCGACTGGCTGGTCGGGATCCAGAACGAAGACGGCGGCTGGGGCGAGGACTGCAATTCCTACAGGCTCGATTACAAGGGCTATGAATCCGCGCCGTCGACCGCGTCACAGACCGCCTGGGCGCTGCTGGCGCTGATGGCAGCGGGGCAGGTCGATCATCCCGCCGTGGCGCGCGGCATCCGCCATCTCGAGGCGACGCAGCAGCCGGACGGCCTGTGGGGCCAGGAACATTATACCGGCGGCGGATTCCCGCGCGTTTTCTATCTGCGCTATCACGGCTATCCGAAATTCTTCCCGCTCTGGGCGGTGGCGCGCTACCGCAATCTCAAGGCCGGCAATTCACGCCACGTCGCTTACGGCCTATAGTTCCCGCCTCGAAGCCACCGTTCCCGGATGGTGATCGCATGATGAGATTGTTGGTCGCCGCGTTCGCGTTGCTGCTCTGCGGCACGGTGGGCGCCGAAGCCGCCGGTGTCACGCGCATCGAGATCGTCGAATACGGAATCTACACATCGGCCGGACAGCCGCCCGCAAGGACGCAAAGCGGTGTCCTGCGCTCGACCGTCGGCAATGTCCGTCTGGTGTCTGCGACGCGCAGCGTGCCGCTGCGCCACGGCGTGGAATTCGGCATCCGCTACAAGGTCGTCGGCGATCCGAACGGCGAGATCGTTCCGCTCGATGAAGTGACGATCTTTCCCGCAGCGCTGCGCCCGCCGGGCTCGCGCGCGCCGGTCCACAGCGACACGTTGCGGGTCAAGGCCGTCATCGGGGCCACGCGCTATGACGGCTACCAGTTCGAGGAGCCGTTCGAATCCGTTCCCGGCCGATGGACTCTGGAGGTCTGGTACAAGGGCCGCAAACTCGCCTCGCAGAGCTTCATCGTGAAGTGACGGCCCTTCAAAGCGGGCCCTCTTCGCCCCATGTCTGCGTTAGCATCGGGCCGCCTCCAGCAGGGAAGGGTTCCAAATGAGCGTCGAACTCAACCACACCATCGTCCTGTCGCAGGACAAGGCGGCCGCCGCCAAATTCTTCGCGGAACTGTTCGGGTTGCCCGCGCCCCGGCCATTCGGCCCCTTCCTTGCGATCGAGACCGCCAACGGCGTCAGCCTCGACTTCATGACGCAGTCCGGTCCTGTCGCGCCGCAGCACTACGCCTTCCTGGTTTCGGAGCGCGAATTCGATTCGATCTTCTCGCGCATCCGCCAGCGCGGGCTTCAATATTGGGCCGATCCGCATCAGCAGCAGCCGAACGAGATCAACACTTATAGCGGCGGCCGTGGCGTCTACTTCCCCGACCCGTCCGGCCACTTGCTGGAGATTCTCACCGTGCCCTATGGCGGCGGCTGACCGGTTGTCATCCTTGCCCGCGCGGCCGAAGATTCGCTCGGAAAGGTTGAATCGGCCGCACCGTGATCCTGTCCGCGAAGATCTCAGGCGAAGCGGAGACCGCATCGGATCCGCGCGACGCGCTGGTGCCGTGGTGGAGCATCGGCAAGACGGTGCTCGCGGCGTGCGCGTTTCGCCTGGCGGAGCAGGGCAGGCTCGAACTCGACGCGCCCTACCACGATAGGCCCTACACGCTGCGCCAGTTGCTCGCCCATCGCGGCGGCGTGCCCGACTATGGCGGTCTGGCCGCGTATCACGCTGCAGTGGCGCGCGGCGACCTGGCTTGGCCGGTCCCCGAACTGCTTGCGCGCACCCGTGCCGACGAGTTTCTCTTCGCGCCGGGCACGGGCTGGGCATACAGCAATATCGGCTATCTCTTCGTGCGCGAAGCCATCGAGCGGGCGACCGACAGCGAACTGCGCTCTGCCCTGCATGCCACGGTCTTCGCGCCGCTTCGCATCCATGCCTTCATGACGCGGCGGCGCGACGACATGCAGCGCCTCGCCTGGAGCAACCTGCATTCCTACGATCCGAACTGGGTCTATCATGGTCTCGTCGTCGGCACGGCCCTCGATGCCGCGCGCTTCCTTCACCGCCTCTTCACAACGCAATTTCTTTCTCCAGACTCCAAGTCCGCCATGCTCGATTCGATACCACTTCCTTTCGCCGTCTCGGGCCGCCCCTTCGTGCGGCCGACGTGCGGCACAGGTCTGATGATCGATCCTGTCGGCCCGCTCGGTCACTGGGCCGGCCATACGGGTGGCGGCCCGGGCAGCGTCTCCGCCGTCTATCATTTCCGCGAACTTGCGCCACCCGTCACCGTCGCCGCCTTCGCGGATGATGCCGACGATGGCGGGATCGAGCGCGCGGTGCTGGAGCGTGCCGCGCCATGAGCGTCATCGCCGTCAGCGGTCTCGCGCGCGAAGCGCGCATCGCCAGACGCGCCAAGGCGGTGCCCGTGGTCGGCGGCGGCGACGGCGCGCTGCTCGAACGCAGGCTGGAGGAGGCGATCGCCGCCGGCGCCAGGGGCGTCGTCAGCTTCGGCATCGCCGGCGCGCTCGCTCCGCTGCTCAAGGTCGGCGACACCATCGTCGCCACCTATGTCGTCCATGGCGAGGAGCGCTATCCGACCGATGCCAGATGGACCGCGGCGCTCAGGCAGCGGCTGCCGCACGCGCATCTCGCGATCATCGTCGGCCACGGGGAGGTTGTTTCCCACGTCGACGGCAAGAAGCGGCTGTTCGCGCTCTCCAGCGCCCATGCCGTCGACATGGAGTCCCACATCGCGGCGCGCGTCGCCAGGCGCCACCGGCTGCCCTTCGTCGCGATCCGCACGATCTCGGATGCAGCGACCCGCGGCCTGCCGCCGGCGGCGCTGGTGCCGCTCAAGCCCAGCGGCCGCGTGCGTCTCACCCGCGTGCTCGCCTCCGTCGCGGCGGAACCCGGTCAGATTGGGGATTTGATGACGACCGGCCGCGAAGCGGGCCGCGCGCTGCGCGCGCTACTCCGCTGCCGCAACCTTCTCGGGCCGGGCCTTGGCTGCCCGTACCTCGGCTAGCTTGTTCTCCACATGCTTGGAGAAAACATATTCCGCCGGCCGCTGGTTCGTCGTGTCGATGTCCGGCTTGAACGGGCCTTCGGTCTTCACGCCGCGCACCGCGAGCGGAACCAGCTTGTGCGGGTGCCGGATCGAATCGATCACGGCGGTGCCCTCGAAGCCGCAATGGACCATGCAGTCCTGGCACTTCTCGTACTTGCCGACGCCGTACTTGTCCCAGTCGGTGCCGTCGATCAGTTCCTTGAAGCTCTTCACATAGCCTTCGCCGAGCAGATAGCAGGGCTTCTGCCAGCCGAAGACGCAGCGCAGCGGCATCGACCAGGGCGTGCATTCATAGGTCTGGTTGCCGGCGAGGAAGTCTAGGAACAGCGGCGACTGGGTGAACTCCCACTTCTTGCCGCCATTGCCGCGCGAAAGGATATCGCGGAACAGCTTCTTGGTGCGCTCGCGGTTGAGGAAACTGTCCTGGTCCGGCGCGCGTTCATAGGCATAGCCCGGCGAGATGGTGATGCCGTCGAGGCCCATCTCCATCATCAGGTCGAAGAACTTCGCGACGCGCTCCGGAATCGCGTTGGAGAACAGCGTGCAGTTGATCTGGGTGCGGAAGCCCTTGGACTTGGCGAGCTTGATCGCGTCGATCGCCTTCTCGTACACGCCGTCGAGGCACACCGAATGGTCGTGCATCGCCCTGTCGCCGTCCAGATGAATCGACCAGGTGAAATTGCTGTGCGGCTTGTACTGGTCGATCTTCTTCGACATCAAAAGCGCGTTGGTGCAAAGGATCACGAACTTGTTGCGGTCCAGGAAGCCCTGAACGATCTGCGGCATCTCGCGATGCAAAAGCGGCTCGCCGCCGGCGATCGACACGGCCGGCGCGCCGCACTCGTCGATCGCCTCCATGCACTCCTGGTAGGAGAGGCGCTGGTTGAGGATGTCGTCGGGATAATCGATCTTGCCGCAGCCGGCGCAGGCAAGGTTGCAGCGGAACAGGGGCTCCAGCATCAGCACCAGCGGATAGCGCTTCTTGCCCGTGATGTGCTGCTTCACCACGTAAGAGCCGATCTTCGCGGCCTGATGCAGAGGAATGCCCACGCTATTCTCCCGTCCCGCCGGAGGCGGGCATTAGACAAGGTTCTTCTTACGCCGCCGGAACCCGGTCGTTCCGGAGTTCCGCCGGCAGGCGGAATTCGATGTGTTCTTTCTTGCCGTCCATCGCCTCGACCTTGACCGGTTCGATCCGGCCGAGCGCGGCGATGACGTCCTCGACGAGTTTCTCGGGCGCGGACGCGCCGGCGGTCAGGCCGACCGCGTGCTTGCCGACGATCCATTCCGGCTTCAATTCGCTGCCGTCGGCCAGAAGATAGCTCGGCACGCCTTCCTCGCGGCCGATCTCGACCAGCCTGTTGGAGTTGGAACTGTTCGTCGCGCCCACCACCAGGATGACGTCGGCGACCTTGGCGAGCTGGCGCACCGCGGTCTGGCGGTTCTGCGTCGCGTAGCAGATGTCGGTGGTCTCCGGCCCGACGATGTCCGCGAACTTCCTCTTGAGCGCCAGGATGATGCTCTTGGTGTCGTCGATCGAAAGCGTCGTCTGCGTGATGTAGGCGATCGGCGTGTCGGCCGGGATCGTCAGCGCTTCGACGTCGGCTTCCGACTGCACCAGCGTCACCGGCGCGCCGACCTGGCCCATCGTGCCCTCGACTTCGGGATGGCCGGCATGGCCGATCAGCACGAGCTGGCGTCCGTGGGCGACGTAACGCTTGCCCTGGTTGTGCACCTTGGAAACGAGCGGGCAGGTGGCGTCGAGCACCGGCAGGCCGCGCGCCTGCGCGTCCTTCACCACGGTCTGCGGCACGCCATGGGCGCTGAACACGGTGACGGCGCCGTCAGGCACCTCGTCCAGCTCCTCGACGAAACGCGCGCCCTTGTTCTTCAGCGTGTCGACGACATGCTTGTTGTGTACGATCTCGTGGCGGACATAGACCGGCTCGCCATACTTCTCGAGGGCCCGCTCGACGATGTCGATCGCGCGCACCACGCCGGCACAAAATCCTCGGGGCTGGGCGAGAATGACTCGCATCAAGGCTCCTCAGGCGCGCAAACGGCGCGACAGTCCAAAGCACACGGGGCGATCTTTGCCCGGATCGCTCGCTATAGCCACACGCTTGATGCAGTGCAACCGGCATTCCGGCAACACTGGCTGGCATTTGCTACGCCCCACATATAGGTCTGCCTTGGCGAACGACCAATTGTGTTAGTCTTGGTCGGCCAGGCGAAACCCATGCCGGTTTTGGGGGTAATAGGATCGGCAGGTCGAATGGGGAGTTCATGGTGAAGACGTCACGCGGGGCGCCGAATGTTTCGGCTGGCTCCTCCATGTCGGCATTGTCGCAGGCCCTCGGCGCCGCGGCGCGCACCGTCGACGAGATGCTGGATCGGGTCCTCCCCAAACCGCACGGACTGCACGCCCGCGTCCATGAGGCGATGCGCTATGCGACTTTTGCCGGCGGCAAGCGGCTGCGTCCGTTCCTCGTGCTGAATTCCGCGAGGCTGTTCAACGTCGATCCGCAGCGCGCCGCCCGCGTCGGTGCCGCGATCGAAGTTCTCCACACCTATTCGCTGGTGCACGACGATCTGCCCTGCATGGACGATGACGATCTTCGCCGCGGCCGGCCCACCACGCACATCGCCTTCGACGAGATGACCGCCGTGCTCGCCGGCGATGCGCTGCTCACGCTCGCCTTCGAAATTCTCGCGCATCCCGACACCCATCCCTCCGGCGAGGTGCGCAGCGCGCTGGTGTTGCGTCTTGCGGAAGCGTCCGGCTCCAACGGCATGATCGGCGGCCAGATGATCGACATGCAGGCGGCGCAAAGCACCTTCGGCTCCGACGAGGTCGTGCTTCTGCAGCGGCTCAAGACTGGCCAGCTGTTCGAATTCTCCTGCGAAGCGGGCGCCATCCTCGGCGAAGCGCCGCCGGCGGACCGCGACCGCTTGCGCTCCTATGCCCGCGACATGGGCCTGGTGTTCCAGATTACCGACGATCTGCTCGACGTCACCTCGACCGCGGAAAAGACCGGCAAGGCCGTCGGCAAGGACAAGGAACAGGGCAAGGCGACGCTCGTTTCCATCCTCGGCATCGACGGTTCCCGCACCGAAGCCGAGAAGCTCGCGCGCCGCGCCGTCGCCACACTCGCGCCCTATCACAACGCCGTGCCGGAACTAAGCGACCTTCCCCTCTATCTCCTGGACAGAGAGTCCTGAATGCCTGACATATCTTCGCGGACTCCGTTGCTCGATACGATTGAATTTCCGTCCGATCTGCGGCGGCTCGAGAAATCGCAGCTGCGCGCGCTCGCCGACGAACTGCGCGTCGAGCTGATCGATGCCGTCTCGGTATCCGGCGGCCATTTCGGCGCCGGCCTCGGCGTCGTCGAGCTGACGGTCGCGCTGCATTACGTCTTCAACACGCCCGACGATCGCCTCGTCTGGGACGTCGGCCATCAGGCCTATCCGCACAAGATCCTCACCGGCCGCCGCAACCGCATCCGCACCATCCGCAAGGGCGGCGGCCTCTCCGGCTTCACCCGCAGAAGCGAAAGCGAATATGACCCGTTCGGCGCGGCGCATTCCTCGACGTCGGTTAGCGCCGGCGTCGGCATGGCGGTGGGCCGCGATCTGCTGGGCAAGAACAATCACGTCATCGCCGTGATCGGCGACGGCGCGATGAGCGCCGGCATGGCCTATGAGGCGATCAACAATGCCGGCCATCTGAAAAGCCGGCTGCTCGTTGTGCTCAACGACAACGACATGTCGATCGCGCCGGCCACCGGTGCGCTGAACGCCCATCTCAATCATTTGACCGCGACCGGTTCGGGCGAGAACACGCTGTTCGAAAAGCTCGGCATGAAGCATATCGGCCCGATCGACGGGCACGATGTCGATGCGCTGGTGGACGCGCTCGAGAAGATCCGCGACGACAAGGATGGCGGCCCGGTGCTGCTGCATATCGTCACCCAAAAAGGCAAAGGCTATGGCCCGGCGGAGGCCGCCGCGGACAAGGGCCACGCCACCGGCGGCTTCGATGTCGCGACCGGTGCGCAAAAGAAGAGCGAGGCGAAAGCGCCAACCTACACCGCCGTGTTCGCCAAGGCGCTGATCGCCGAAGCCAGGGCCGACGCGCGCGTCGTCGCCATTACTGCTGCCATGCCGTCCGGCACGGGGCTGGACACGTTCGGCAAGGCGTTTCCCGAACGCACTTTCGACGTCGGCATCGCCGAGCAGCACGCGGTGACCTTCGCCGCCGGTCTCGCGACCGAAGGGCTCAAGCCCTTCGCGGTGATCTATTCGACCTTCCTGCAACGCGCCTATGACCAGGTGGTGCACGACGTTGCGATCCAGAATCTTCCCGTTCGCTTCGCCATGGACCGTGCCGGCCTGGTCGGTGCCGACGGGGCGACGCATGCCGGTTCGTTCGATCTCGCCTATCTGTGCTGCCTGCCGAATTTCGTCGTGATGGCGCCGTCCGACGAAGCCGAGCTGATGCACATGGTGGCGACCGCGGCGTCGCATGACGACGGTCCGATCGCGCTGCGCTATCCGCGCGGCGAAGGCACCGGCGTCGCGCTGCCCGAACGCGGCCAGGTGCTCGCCATCGGCAAGGGCCGCATCGTGCGCGAAGGCAAGGAAGTCGCGATACTCTCGCTCGGCACCCGGCTGCAGGCTGCGCTCGCCGCCGCCGATCAGCTCGCCAAGAAGGGCATCTCCTGCACCGTCGCCGATGCGCGTTTCGCAAAACCCATCGATGAGGATCTCATCCGCCGCCTCGTGCGCCATCACGGCATGCTGGTGACGGTGGAAGAAGGCGCGGCCGGCGGCTTCGGCGCCCAGGTGCTGCACTTCGTCGCCAATGAAGGCCTGCTGCGTCCCGGCTTCGACATCCGCACGATGACCTTGCCCGACATTTTCCAGGAACATGACGATCCGGCGAAGCAGTATGCGACCGCCGGCCTCGCGGCGGACGATATCGCGCGCATCGTCTCGGCCCATTTTGTCGCCAAAGCGCAGGCACGGGGCTAAATTTTGCCCGATTGTCGGCATAGTTCCGGCCGGGCACCCAAACGCGTCCGGATGGGTTAGGGATTTGTGGTTCGATTACGCCCGGAGTTGATGATGAGATTTGTGTTCGTCCTCGCGCTTTTGATGGCCTCGGCGCTGCCGCTGTCGGCTGCACGCGCCGATGCGGCCGATCCCGCGATCGCCAGCGTCCAGGGTTTCAACGATGCACTGATCGGCTCGATGAAGGCCGGCAAGGCGCTCAGCGTGCAGGGCCGCTTCGACAAGCTGAAGCCGGCGATCGAGCGCGCCTTCGATCTGGCCACCATGATCAAATATGCCGTCGGCCCCACCTGGGACACGGCCTCGCCCGCCGACCAGAAATCGCTGACCGAGGCGTTCGAGCGCATGACGGTGGCGCAATATGCCGGCAATTTCGACAGCTATAGCGGCGAGAAATTCGTCATCGATCCCAAGGTCGTGGTGCGCGGCACCGATCACTATGTTACGAGCAATCTCGTCACTTCCGACCAGACCGTCGTCTTCATCTACCGGCTGCGCCAGTTCGGCGACAGCTGGAGGATCATCGACATCCTGCTCGAAGGTTCGATCAGCCAGCTTTCGGTCTACCGCTCCGACTTCGCCGCCACCTTGAAGCAGGGCGGCGCCGCCGCGCTGGTCGCCAAGATCAACGCCCAGGCGGACAAGGCGCTGAAGCAGTAGGTAACCGCGCGCAGCGCATATTCATTCTCACGCGGAGAACGCGGAGGCGGAGATTGCTCCGCGTCTCCGCGTGGAAAAAGCTAGGCCTGTTTCGCGGGCGGCGGGCCCATCAGCGCCGGCAGGAAGAACAAAGTCGTCGCCAAGGTCCAGGCGAGCGAGATCATCAGAAGCTCGCCCATGCTCGCGGTGCCCGGATGGCTCGACAGCCACAGGCTGCCGAAGCCCGACGCCGTCGTCGCCGCGCTGAAGATGATCGCGCGCGTCAGGCTCGATTGCAGCAGATTCGTCTGGCCGGCGCGCCACGCCATCACGAAATAGACGTCGAAGGCGACGCCGATGCCGAACAGCAGCGGCAGCGCGATCACGTTGGCGAAATTGAGCTCGAGCCCGATCGCCACCGTCGTCGCGATGGTGAGGAGCCCGGTCAGGATCAGCGGCACGACCGCGAACAACACGTCGCGCGGCCGCCTGAGCACCAACAGCAAGAGCGCGGTGATGACGACGAAGGACAAGGCGCCCGCCTGCTCGAAGGCGCCCACGATGGTGATGCCCGACTCGCGGATCGAGATCGGCGCACCGGTCGCATCGGGTGCGATCTTCATCACCGCCTTGCTGAACGCGTTGACGGCGGAACTGCTTCCGGACGTGTCCTTGGGAAACACCTGGATGTGCGCGTTTCCGTTCTTGGCGACCCATTCGGCCACCATCTGCGGCGGCATCGTCTGGATGCTGACGGGGGCTGCCTGCAGCGACGCGCTCATCTGGCCGAGCATCGTCTTCAGTCCCGGCACCAGCGCGGCGGTCGCGTGCGCGCGAAGCGTGGCGTCGCCGGCCGCGAGCTTGTCGAGCACGCCGGCGAGCCGCTTCGCGCTGACACCCGCGGGCGACGCATCGGCGGCCGCGCGCAGCGCCGTGGCGGTGTCTTTCAAGCTTGCCTTGATTTCCGCATCGCTCGGATCGGGCTTGATCGAGAACGGATTGATCGTGGCGTCGAGCAGAAGATTGGCGTCCTCGATCAGCTTGAGCTTCGCCGGCTGATCGTCGGGCACGAAATCGTTGAGTGTGATCGCCTGCGAGACCTGCGGCAGGGCGGCAAGACGTTGCGCGAGCGTGCGCGCCGCATCCAGGTTCGGTGCCAGCACGTCGATCGTGTTGGGCGAAGTTCCCGGATTTTTCATCAGGTCCAGGATCGTCGACACCGACTCGGTCTTGGCGCTGCGCAGGTCCAGGGGATTGAAGTCGAACTTCACGAAGGCCGTCAGCACCAGCGCCACCACGCCGGCGGCCGCGGCCCCGCGCAGCACCAGCCCGCGATGGGTGACGGCAAAGCGGTCGTACGGCTCAAAGACGCGGAAACCGATCTCGCCTTCCTCGCCCGACGGTTTCAGCAGCATCAAGAGCGCCGGCAACAGCGTCACGCACAGCGCGAACGCTACGATCATGCCGATGCCGGCCACCAGGCCGAGCTCGGCAACGCCGACATAGGAGGTCGGCAGGAAGGAGAAGAACCCCGCCGCGGTCGCTGCCGCCGCCAGTGCCAGCGGCATCCCGACGCTGCGTCCGGCAGCGACGAGCGCCTTCTCCAGATCGTGGACGACGAAGCGCTCGTGGCGGTAGCGGACGCAGAACTGGATGCCGAAATCGACGCCCAGTCCGACAAACAGCGCGACGAACGCGATCGAAATGATGTTGAAGACGTGCGCGATGGCAAGGCCGAGCGCCATGGTGATGGCAAGGCCCATGAAGATCGTCAGCAGGATCGCGAAAATGATCTTGAAGGAACGCACCGCGAGCCACAGCGTCGCGATCACCGCTGCCAGCATCGCCCCGCCCATCAGCGCGGCGCGGTCGGCCAGCGTCGCAAACTCCTCGTCCGACAGGGGAACGGGGCCCGTCAGGCGCACGCGCACGCCGTTTTCCGGCGTCAGGTGCAGCGATTGCGCCGCGGCGCGGATCGCATCGCTTGCGCTGGCGCCCGGTTCCAGCGCGCCGAAGTCGAGTTTCGGCTGCACCTCGATGAAGCGCCGCGTCTCGCGCTGGGACGGCGGCGCGCCGGTCACCAGCGAGCGCCAGGACAGAAACGCGCGCTGGCCGCCTGCGACCTTGGCGAGCGTGTCGCCGATGGCGGCGATCGGGCGCTTCAGGTCGGCGAGCTTGGCGTCGCCGCGCGACACGCCCTGCAGTGCCGTCTTCAGGCTGTCCAGAATGCCGCGCAAGCTCGGATCGGCCGCCATCGGTCCGAGGAACGGCGCCGCCGCGATCATCTGCTCGGTCGACGCTTTGACGTCGGCGAGCGGCAGGAACAACAGACCGTTCTTGTCGAAGAATTCGCCGCCATCGGGCCGGCGCACCGCGTCGAACAGCTTCTTCTGTCCCGACAGTGCTTGCGCCAGCGCCGCCGTTCCGGCTTCCGCGAGCTCGGGCGTCTGGCCGTCGACCACCACCAGGATCAGGTTCACCTGCTGCGGGAACAGCGCGTCATAGTGTATCTCGCGCTGGCGCCACCCGACCTTGGGCGAGATCAGCTTGCTGGAGTCCGTGTCCATGTTGAAATTGGCGGACGTGTAGTACGCGCTCGCCACGCCGAGCGCGATACCGAGCGCGGCGACGGCGGCTGGCGCGCGGCAGCAAAACGCCACGATTCGTTCGACGAGCGACATGGAGGGCTTGTAGCGGAGGCTCAGAAGTCCGGCAAACCCTTCACGTCGGGCTCGCCGTTGCGGATTTCCAGGTCGCGCGACTGGCGATAGAGGCTGCGGGTCGTCGCATAAAGGTCGATGGAGGAGCGCTGGATCTCGCGCAACGCATCGACGCTGCGCGAACGGGAATCGATGAAGCCCAGCGCGCTGCGGGTCCAGGACCAGTAATATTTGTGGTGGAACTTGAGATAGCCGAGTGGGTCGAAATAGTGATCGACGAAGCCGCCGGCGATGTCGCGCGGCACGTCCGGGCCCAGCAGCGGCAGCACCAGATAGGGCCCTTCGCCGACCCCGTAATAGCCCATGGTCTGGCCGAAATCCTCCTCGTGATAGGGCATGCCCCAGTCGGTCGCCACGTCGAAGATTCCAAGGAACCCGAGCGTCGAATTCACCGCGAAGCGGCCGATCGCCTCGCTGCCGCGCTCGAAATGGGTCTGCAAGACGTCGTTGGCGAACGTCACCGGCAGATGCAGGTTGGTGAGGAAATAATGGAGATGCTCGCGCAAGGGATCGGGCGCGATGCTCTTGTAGAAGGTCGCGACCGGCAGCGCGACGCGATTGTCCAGGCTGTGGTTCAGTTCGAAGACCTGGCGGTTGATCGGCTCGAACGGATCGTTCTGCTCGACCGCCTCGGGCGTCGTCGAACAGGCCGCCATGAGCAGGCACATTGCCACCGCCGCCGGCAGACGGATGTACTGCAATCTATCCCCCACGAACCCCAGCCCTGTAGGCCATTTGCGCCAGCTTACAGGCACTTTTCGCGGCCCGTCTATGCCGATGCGGTCACCACTTTGTGCAAAATCGGTGCCGTCCGTGCGTGCCCGCGACCAAGGTATCCGCGGCGCTGCCGAGCGGTGCGCTTGCGAGCCCGCGCGCAACCTCCTTACAGTCCAAGACACACAGACCGTTCCAGGCGGCGATGTTCGGGATTGAGGAAACGCGACCGATGGGGCGCCGTAAACCATGCTGAAGGGCCTTGATCCGCTTCTGGGCCCCGACCTGCTCGCGATCCTGCGCGCCATGGGTCATGGCGACGAGATCGTGGTCGCCGACGCGAACTTCCCGTCCCATTCCATCGCATCGCCGCGGCGTCTGGTGCGCGCCGACGGAATCAGTGCGCCGCGCATGGTTGAGGCGATCGTCTCGGTCCTGCCGCTCGACGATTTTGTGCCGGCCGCCGCTTTCCGCATGGCCGTGGTCGACAAGCCCGAGGAGGTGCCCGCCATCACGCACCATTTTGCCGGCGCGTTGGCCAAGGCAGGTTATCGCGGCCCGATCGAGGCGATCGAACGCCACGCCTTCTATGCCCGCGCCAAATCCGCTTTCGCCATCGTCGCCAGCGGCGAGACGCGCCTCTACGGCAATCTGATTCTGAAGAAGGGCGTGATCCGCCCCGAGGCGTCGTGACGCCATTGAAGGACCGCATCATGACGAGTTTCGCCGATCGGGCTCCAAACGGCCGCGCCTCCCAGCGATGACGCGCGACACCGGAAAGCTGCCGCTCGCCACCAAGGTGGTCTACGGCACCGGCCAGTTCGCCGACAGCATCAGCGCCACAGCCATCAACACGTTCCTCCTGTTCTATCTGAACGAGGTGTGCGGCCTGTCCGGCGTGCTGGCCGGCCTGGCGCTCGGCCTGGCGCTGGTAGTCGACGCCTTCATCGATCCGATGATGGGCTCGATCTCCGACAACTCCACCTCGCGCTTCGGCCGCCGTCATCCCTACATGATCGGCAGCCTGGTGCTGATCTTCGTCGGGCTCGGACTTTTGTTCTCCCTGCCCAGGGGGCTCGGCACCTGGCCGCTGTTCTTCTATGCGACGTTCGTCACGCTGATTTTGCGCATCGGCCTGTCCGGCTACATCGTTCCCTACACCGCGCTCGGCGCCGAATTGACCGACGACTATGCCGACCGTTCCAGCGTCGTCGGCTGGCGCACCTTCTTCAGCGTCTTCGCCACGCTGACGCCGCTGGTGCTGGGCTATCTCGTCTTCCTTGCCGGCCCAAAGACCTACGATCACGCGGCCTATATTCCGTTCGGCTGGATCTGCGCCGGCGTGATGACGGCGTTCTCGGCGCTGGCCGCCTTCGGCACGCTCGGGGCCCGCGGCCGTCTGCACAAGGCGGCGGCGGGAACCGATCACCCGCTGCGGCGGCTGCTGCGCGAAGTGGTGGAGGTCTTCAGGAATCCATCCTTCGACATCCTGTTCTCCAGCGTGCTGGTCTTCTTCGTGGCGCAGGGCACCGCCGCCGCGTTGACGCTGCACGGCAGCAAGTTCTTCTGGAAGTTGGATACGCTGCAGATACTGCTCGTCGCGGTGACGACGCTGGTGGGCGTGATGCTCGGCCTGCCGGGGGTCTGGGTCGCGGGCAAATGGGTCGAGAAGCGCATCATGGTGATCTGGAGCCTGCTCTACATCGTGGTGACGCAGGCCGGACTGCCCGTCGCTCACATCATGGGCTTTCTTCCCGCCGGCGCGCCGTGGTGCCGGTCCTGGTGACGAATTCGGTCCTCGCCGGGATAGCCATCACGTTTCTCACCGTGGGTTTCCAGTCGATGATGGCCGATGCCGCCGACGAGCATGAGCTTCTGTTCGGCGCGCGCCGCGAAGGCCTCTATTTCGCGGGCCTGAGCTTCTCCGCCAAGGCGGCTTCGGGGCTCGGCACCTTCATCGCCGGCCTGGCGCTCGGCATCATCGACTTTCCGGCCGACCTCGCGTCCAAGGGCGGCGACAAGGTTCACATCGCGGCATCGACGGTGGAGCATCTGGGCCTGATGTACGGCATCGTGCCCGGCGCCATGACTTTCATCTGCATCGTGCTGACGATCTTCTACCGCATCGATCGCGCCGCCCACGCCGACATCCAGGCCAAGCTCGCCGCGCGCCGGATCCTTGCGCCCGCCCAACTGTCCGACACCCAACCCATCCCGGAGAACAGCCCGTGACCATCAAGAACCGCATCACCGATCTGCTCGGCGTCGACTATCCCATCGTGCAGGCGCCGATGGGCTGGATCGCGCGCTCCAAACTCGCCTCCGCCGTCTCCAATGCCGGCGGCATGGGCATCATCGAGACCTCGTCGGGCGAGCTCGATGCGATCAAGGGCGAGATCCAGAAGATGCGCGAGCTGACCAAAAAACCGTTCGGCGTCAACGTCGCGCTCGCCTTCGTGCGCGATCCCGGCATCGTCAATTTCATCATCGACCAGGGCGTGAAGTTCGTCACCACTTCGGCCGGCGATCCGCAGAAGATCGTCGGACCGCTGAAGGCCGCCGGTCTCACCGTCTTTCACGTCGTGCCCTCGCTCAAGGCGGCGCAGCGCGCCGTCGATTGCGGCGTCGACGGTCTGGTGGTCGAAGGCGGCGAGGGCGGCGGCTTCAAGAACCCGCGCGAGGTCGCCACCATGGTGCTCTTGCCGCTGGTCTGCGAGAGCGTGAAGGTGCCGGTGGTTGCGGCCGGCGGCATGGTCGACGGACGCACCATGGCGGCGGCCTTCATGCTCGGCGCCGAAGGCATCCAGATGGGCACCCGCATGGTCTCCTCCGCCGAGTCGCCGGTGCACATGAACTGGAAGAACGCGATCCTCGACCGCGCAGGAGACCGACACGGTGTTCCTCAACCGCTTCGGACCCGGACCGGCGCTGCGCGCGCTGCGCACCGAGAAGACCACGCGCATGGAGAAGGAGCCGCCGCCGAACGTCATGAGCGAGTTCGGCCATGCGCTCGATCTCTATTTCGGCGGCGACATGGAGGCCTCGATCGCGCTCAGCGGCCAGGTCGCGGGCCGCATCCACGACATCAAGCCGGTCAAGCAGGTGATCGACGAAACCATCGCCGAATTCCGCGCCACCATCGCAAAGGCCGCAAAGCAGTACGCGTAGTTACCTCTCCCGCGAGCGGGGCGCGTAGCGCCAGCGTGCGCGCGACGCAAAATCCAGCACTTGGCGAAGCGCGCAGCGAAGCCAAGTGCTTGGATTTTGCTAGGTGAGGGGTACGGTCTGGCACGCCCCCTCACCCGAACGCCGCTTCGCGCCGTTCGACCTCTCCCGCGAGCGGGAGAGGTTGTCGAAGCGCGCCGCCACGGATTTGGGATACAATCCAATCGCCCGCCTGACCGACTGCGGCGCGCGAAAGGATCTCCCATGCCCGTGCGCAAGAAATCCCGCTCGCCAATGAAGACCCCCGCCCACACCGCGCATGCCCTGCTTCGGCCGGCCCGCCTGGCAGGGCCATCTGCGCCTGTCGCTCGTCTCCTGTCCGGTCGCGCTCTACGGCGCCACGACGCACGCCAACGACGTCACCTTCCATCTCTCAATCCCAAGACCCACAACCGCATCCGGATGATCCCGACCGATCCCGACACCGGTCCCATCGAGCGCGCCGATCTCGTCAAGGGCTACGAGATCGAAAAGAACCGATACGTCATCGTCACCGACGACGAGCTCGCGCAGGTGCGCCTGGAAACCACCGGCACGCATCGACATCGAACGCTTCGTCGCCGCCGACGCGATCGACCGGCTCTACTGGAACGATCCCTATTACCTTCTGCCCGACGGCAAGACCGGCATGGAGACCTATGGCGTGATCCGCGACGCGCTCGCCGACTCGGGGCGCATCGCCATCGGCCGCGTCGTCATGCACACGCGCGAGCGCATGGTCGCGCTCGAGCCGCGCGACAAGGGCATGGTCGTCTGGACCTTGCGTGCGGCGTCCGAGGTGATCGATCCGGCAAAGGCCTTCCGCCGGCATCGCCGCAACGCGCCCCGACCGCAAGATGGTGGAGATCGCGGCGAAGATCATCGAGCAGAAGAAGGGCCGCTTCGATCCCGCGATGTTCCAGGACCGCTACGAGGCGGCGTTGCGCGCGCTGATCCGCGCCAAGCGCAAGGGCCACAAGCCGGTGCGGGCCGAGCCGGTGGAAGACACCAACGTCATCGACCTGATGGAGGCGCTGAAGAAGAGCCTGAAGCACAAGGGCGCGGCGCGGGCAATTGCCGCGCATGCGAAAACCCGCAAGCGGACACGCTCTTAATCGCCTCCCCACTCGTGGGGAGGTCGAAAAATCGCGCGGCGATTTTTCGGGTGAGGGCATCAGGCGCATTGGCGCCCCGTAAATCGCAAGGCGGTCTCGTTAAATCTGGCTTAGATGACTTGCCATGCCCAGGCACCAGACTGAACGATTGCGCATACCGCGGCGATTGTTACAGTCGCTCTCGCTGAATCCGTTCGAAAATTCGTGTATGGGGGCAAGCCTTCCAGCCACAAACGCGCTCATCCCGTATCGGACAAAGTGACATCCGCCATGAAGAAACCCACGACGACAAAGAGCGGCTCGACGGACGCCTCCCGGCTGATCGATGCGCGGATCAAGGAGTTGGGCGATTGGCGCGGCGAGACGCTCGCGCGCGTCCGCAGCCTCATCAAGGAGGCCGATCCCAAGGTGGTCGAGGAATGGAAGTGGCGCGGCGTTCCGGTGTGGGAGCATGACGGCATCATCTGCACCGGCGAGACCTATAAGGCGGTGGTGAAGCTCACCTTCGCCAAGGGCGCCGCGCTCTCGTCGCGTCTTTTCAATTCCAGCCTCGAAGGCAATGTGCGGCGCGCCATCGATTTGCACCAGAACGACAGGATCGACGAAAAGGCGTTCAAGACGCTCATCCGCGCGGCCGTGGCGCTGAACCTGTCCAAGCCGCCTGCCCGCAAGAAGCCGAAGCGCGCGGTCTAGCTCTACGTCTCCGCGCCTCCGCGTACATCCCCCCAAAACGGGGTGATGTTGGATAGACGCGCGATTTCGCGCCAATTGTTACAAGCACTCCCACGGATTCCATTCGAAAATCCGTGTGCTGATCAACTCTTCTATCCACATCTTGTAGCGCCCGCGCGCATCCCCAGATTCTCCTCGATGAATTTGTTCGAGGACACGATGTTCTAACCGCGCGTCGCGCAGGCACATACAGGTTCAGGTGCGGGCTTGTGCGCACCGGCGCGCGCGGCGCTTGCGGTTCCCGCATCCTTCGGGATGGTCTGGCAGCGCAAGGCGCGGGCGCAAAGGACTGAGGCGGCGGCGAAAGCGCCTGTCGGTCGGTGCTTGATTGCGCCCGCCGCTGGCCAGCGAAGGTGCGACGGGGAATCGGGCGGGAATTGCGATTCCCGCCTTGTTTCTAAGAGGTCGTCATGCGGGATGGTGGCTCCTCATGCTTCGACAAGCTCAGCATGAGGAGCCGTATAGAACTCCTCGTCCTGAGCTTGTCGAAGGACGAGAATTGAAACTCAGCTAATCCGGCCCTATCCGATGCCGAGTTTCTTCATCGCCGGGCCGAGCGACGCCGCGCTGCGTGCGAGCCCCGCCCAGGGATCGTCCTTGCGCAGCAGCGGCGCAGCGGTGGGTATCGTGAATTTGTGCGGATCGAGTCCGGCCCGCACCTGCGACCAGGAAAGCGGCACCGCGATCGTCGCGCCGTCGCGCGCCCTGGGGCTCCATGGCGCAACCCCGGTCGAGGTGCGGTCGTTGCGCAGATAGTCGATCAGAATCTTCCCGCGCCGCTTGGCTTTCGCGATCGTCGTGGTGTAGCGCTGCGGCTCGTCCTTCTCCATCGCCTGCGCGACCGCTTTGGCGAACGCCTTGGCTTCGCTCCATCTGGGCCCCGGCCGGATCGCGATCACGACATGCAGGCCCTTGCCGCCCGTGGTCTTCACGAAGGGCGTGAAGCCGAGCTTCGTCAGCCGCCGGCGCAGCGCCTGCGCCGCCTCGACGACACGGTCGAACGGCAGGGCCGGCGCCGGATCGAGATCGAAGATGATGCGCTCGGGTTGCTCCGGATCGCCCGCCTTCGAGCCCCAGGGATGGATCTCCGTCACCGCCTGCTGCGCCAGCGCGACGAGCCCTCTCGCATTCTCGATGCCGAAATAGGGTTTCGCCTCGCCCCTCACCTTGATCGGCAGCATCGGCACGGCGGTGCCGAGCGGCATGTGGCGCTGGTAGAAGGTCTGGCCCTTGATGCCGTCGGGCGTGCGCACCACCGAGATCGGCCGCCCCGCCACGTGCGGCATCATGCGCGGCGCCACCGCCGCCATGTAGCGCGCCAGATCGAGCTTGGTGACGGCGCGGCCCGATCGCGACTTCGGCCACAGCTCCTTGTCCGGATGGCTGATCGCGATGCCGAGCACCGCGGCATTCTTCGCCGGCGCCATGCTCTATCTCCCCTTGGCCGGAATTTCGGGCACCACCGCCGACGCCGGCTTGTCGAAGCGCAGCGCCTTGAACGCCGCCTGGCGGAACAATCCGTCCGCCGTGATGTTCTCGAACTCAATTTCCGCAACCAGCTTCGGCCGCACCCAGTTGAGATCGGTGCCGCGCGGCGGATCGTCGAATGGCGCCTTCTCGCGCTTCAGCGGCTTCAGCCTTCGCAGCAGATCGGCGGCGATATCGGCCGGATAGCCGGTGCCGACCTTTCCCATATAGACGAACTTGCCGCGGCTGTGCGCGCCGACCAGAAGTGAGCGCAAGGTGCGGTCGTCGCCGCGCCAGCCGCCGATCACCACCTCCTGCCCGCCGCGGCACTTCGATTTGATCCACGCGTCGCCACGCCTGGAGACGTAGGGCGCATCGAGCCGCTTGGAGACGACGCCCTCCAGACCCTTGCGGCACGCCGCGCGCAGCACGTCGCGATCCGATTGCTTGAAATGCGGCACGAGGCGGATGCGCCGGCTGCCGCGCGCATGCTTCATAAGTTCCTTGAGAACCTTGTGGCGGGCGGACAGCGGTTCCTTGCGCAGATCGACGCCGCGCACGTTCAGCACGTCGAACACGAAAAAGATGAGCCCGCCGGTCTTGTGCTCCGACAGGGCCTGCTGCAGCAGTCCAAATTCCGAGATACGCTTCCTGTCGAGTGCGCAGATCTCGCCGTCGATCAGGCAATCGGGCAGGGCGGCGCCGGCCGCGGCGATCTCGGGGAAGCGTTGCGTCCAGTCGAGCCCCTTGCGCGTGCGCAAGGTGGCGCGCTTTTTCTCGACGCGCATCTGCATGCGATAGCCGTCGAACTTGACCTCGTGCACCCAGCCGGCGCCGGACGGCGGCGCCTCCATCAGCCGTGCCAGCTGCGGCGCGACGAAGCGGGGCATGCCCGTCACGTGCGCCGCTTCGCAGGCGATTTTTTCTTCGCGCCTGCCGCGATCTCGGCCAGCGTGCGTCCGGTCTTCACCGACGTCACGTCCTTGGCGAGTGCGTCGCCGGCCTTGCCGCGCCGCGCCTCGTCGTCGACTTCCTTGATCAGCAGCCAATAATGCTTGGCCGCGCGCCCGGGCTTGGTCTCGCGGTCGCGCATGCGGATCAGCGCCCACTTGCCGTGCATGCGCTTGCCGGCCATAACGATCTTCAGGTGGCCCTTGGCGAGTGCGCTCTTCGGATCGCCGTCCTGCGGTGTCCAGGTGCCGCGATCCCACAGCTGCACCGTGCCGCCGCCATACTGTCCCTTGGGGATCGTGCCTTCGAAGGTGCCATAGTCCAGCGGATGGTCCTCGACCTCGACGGCGAGCCGCTTCACCGCCGGATCGAGCGACGGCACCTTGGTCACCGCCCAGGATTTGTAGACGCCGCCGAGCTCGAGTCTCAGATCATAGTGCAGCCGCGTCGCGTCATGGCGCTGGATGACGAAGCGATGCTTGCCGCTGCCGCGCACCATGCGGCCCTTCGGCTCGCGCGTCTGCTTGAAGTCGCGCTTGGCGTGATAGGTCTGCAACCCTGCCATGGGATGAAAACTGCCACAGAAGCGCGAAAGTTCCCACCCGGGGCGAACTCTAGCGCTGCCGGCTATTGCTCCAGATCACCTGGCCGATGCCGAACAGCGCCAGGATCGCGCCGTACAATGCCCATTGCCGCTGGTTGGCCATGAAGCTGTGCAGAAACGCGATGTTCAGACCCTGCAAGATCCACACACCGCCCATCGCGATCATCAGCAGGCCGAGCAGGCTGCTGACGATCCGCATCACGATGTTGAACAGCGCACCCATTTGCGATCCCCCCTTATTGGAAGGCGCACTCTATCCCTTCTTGATGCGCGCGTCGCGCAGCGCGGTGCGCCGGACCTTGCCGGCATCGTCGCGCACATTCTCGTCGACCATCTCGAAGCTGCGCGGACGCTTGTAAATCACCAGCCGTTCCGCGAGGTGACGATGTAAGTCGTCCAGGTCCAGCCCATCGCGCGGCTGGATGATGGCGTGGATCTGATTGCCCAGCTCTTCGTGCGGCAGGCCGATGACGGCGCTCGATGCGACGAGCGGATGCTCGTCCAGCGCCGCCTCGATCTCGGCCGGATAGACGTTGGCGCCGCCGACCAGGATCATGTCGGTGCGCCGGTCGGCGAGATAGAGATAACCGTCGGTATCGAAAGAACCGATGTCGCCCAGCGACTCCCAGCCGCCCGGAAGCGTGCGCGCCTCCGCGCCGATATAGCGATAGGACGGCGGCAGGTCCGGATTGCGCTTCATGTAGACTTCGCCGACTTCGCCCGGCGGCAACGGATGGCCTTGCGGCGAAAACGCCTTCATCTCGCCGCCGCCCATCACGCGGCCGACCGAGCCGCGATGGGTCAGCCATTCGCTGCCGGTGATCACGGTGATCGCCTGCGCTTCGGTGCCGGCATAGAGCTCCATGATCACGTCGCCGCCCAGCCAATGGATGAAGGCTTCCTTCAGATGCGGCGGGCACGGCGCCGCCAGATGCCACAGCGTCTTGAGCGAGGAGACGTCGAACTGTTCGCGGTTGGGCAGCCGCCAGATGCGGCTCATCATGGTCGGCACGAGATAGACCCAGTCGGCCTTGTAGGTTTCGATCGCGCGCAAGGTCTCCTCGGCGTCGAACTTCGGCATGATGACGACATGCGCACCGGCGTTCAGTGCGCCGAACACGCAGCCGAACGGCCCGTTGTGATAGAGCGGCCCGGGCATCAGCACCGTGGAGTCCGGGCCGTAGCGCCAGAAACTGGCCTCGATGCCGCCCTTCACCGTCACGCCGCGCTGGCCCGAAACGATCAGCTTCGGCCGGCCCGTCGATCCGCCGCTGGTCGGCGCCTTCCATGACGGCGCGATCGCTTCGGGCAGATCGCCGTCGTCGGCGGTAGCCCCATAGAGTTCGGCGGTCGAAATCACCGGCCGCGGCGACGGCATCGGCGTATCGCTGACGACGATCGGCGGATTTGCCAGCTCGACGATGGCCGCAAGTTCGCTCGGCGGCAGCCGCGATGAGACCGGCTGCGGCACGGCGCCGATCTTCCAGCAGGCATAGCAGGTCTCGACGAAGCCGACGCTGTTCGGCAGCGCGATGGTGACGAAGTCGCCGAGCTTCACGCCCTTGGCAAGCAGCCCGCGTGCCATGCGGTTGGTGCGCTTGTGCAGTTCGCCCCACGTCCGCGTCACGCCTTGCGAAGTGACGGCCGGCGCGTTCGGCTTGGCGTGCGCGATCTCCGCCATCCGCTCGCCGATCGGAATATATTCGAAAACTTCCGGCTGTGCGCCTGCTGCCGACATGACTCCACCCTGGATAATATCTTTACCGCCATCGTTGCGAGCGGTCGTTCCAGAGTCAAACCGCCTGCGGCAACGGTTCCGTGCGGGGATCAGCCGCGAAGATTCTCGGCAAAGCGCGTCAGCAGGCGACGCGCGAGGGCCACGTCGCGTTCGGAGACGTCCTCGATCATTTCTTCCTCGATCGCGCGGGCGAGCCGATGTGCCTTGGCCAGCACGGTGGAGCCGCGCTCGGTGAGACGGCTTTCGAGGATGCGGCCATGGTCGGGCGCCGCCTCGCGGCCCACCAGATTCAGCTTTTCCAGGTTGGCCATGATCCCCTGCATGGTCTGGGGCGTGACGAAAGCGACGCGTGCCAGCGCCGCGTTGGATATTCCGGGCTCGATGGCGAGGGAGGAGAGTACGGAATATTGCGGCGCGGTGATGCCCAGCGGCTTGAGCGCCGCATCCATCGCGCCGCGGAAAGCCTGTTGGCTGCGCTTCAGCAGGTAGCCGAGATTACCGCCGCCATGTTCGCTTGACATGTATCAGGACCCTGATAATAATATCAGTGCCCTTATAACATGAAGTCCCATGCAATTGAATAGTTTTCCGGTGGCGCTGGCCCCCGGTCTTGCCGCCGTCCTGCTCCTCGGTGTCGCCAACTACGCGGCGAATCATCTGGCCCCGCGCCATCCACGCTATGCCTACACGGTCCTTGTCGTCCTTCTCTGCGGCACTGCCGCCCCCGCCTTTGCGCTCCGACTATTGGCCGGCGCCGGCATCCTCGATCTCCGGGCCCTGTCGGCGAACGGATGGCCATTCGCTCTTGCACTGGCGGGCGGCGGCGCATTCCTTGCCCTCTCGATCCGCGACGAACCGGCCGAACAGTTGCGCCGTCTGCCCCGGCTGCTCATTAGCCTATTCGCGCCGAGCCTCGCCGAAGTGCTCGTCTTCGTGGGTATCGTCTACGGCATCGCCGACTTCCTTGTCCGGCCGGCATTCGGCGCCGTCGCGTCGGCCATCGCCGCCACACTTGTGACGAGCATCAGCTTCGGTCTCTATCATCTGACCCACGCCGCGCCCTGGAACAGCCTGCGCATGGTCCGCATCCTGCTCATCGTGTGGCTGTTCATCGGCGGCTTCTATGCGCTGACGCACGATCTGTGGGCCACCGCGCTGCTCAATACGCTGCTCGCCACCATCGGGTTCGTGAAGAATCGCGTAACGGGGCCGGAGGAACAGCCGCTGTCGGTCAGCGCATTGCTCGATGCCGTCGGCATCGCGGCCGTTGCCGCGATCGCGTTCAGCCCTTGAGGAAACCGACGATCGCCGGCATGGCGGCGCGGTCCTGAATCATGAACAGGTGTCCGCCCTCGAAGAACTGGAGCTTCGCACCTTTGATCCGCGCCGCCATCTTCTCCTGCGTCGCCGGCAGCGCGATGCCGTCATAGCGGCCCGCCGCGATCATCACTGGACAGTCGATCTGCCCCAACCGGTCATAGGTGTCGTGATGGGAGCGCGCCTCGAGCTGGCGGTGATAGCCCATCGCGCGTCCGGGTTCGACCTTGTACGGATCGGTGGCCGTCAGCGCGACGAATTGTTCGTACTGCTCGCGATTGGCCGTCTGCCATGCCGCGTCGCGCCGCGTGTCGCTGATCGGGATCATGTGGCGCGCGCGTTCCTCGGCGCCCATTTGCTCGATCGTGTGGAAGGGATAGGAGGCGCCGCCCGCTCCACCGGGCGAGGTGCAGGCAAGCACCAACCGTTCGACCTTGTGCGGATGCCGGAGCACGAATTCCTGCGCCACCATGCCGCCGAACGACACACCGATCACCCGGGCAGCCTTCCAGCCGACATGATCCATCAGCCGCGCCGCGTCGTCGGCATAATCCGCCATCGTGTAGGGCTTGTCGGGCTTTGACGTCTGCCCCAACCCGCGCTGATCGTAGCTCAACACATCGAAATTCTTCGGCAACGGCCCGTCCATCTGGTTCGGCTTGTTGCGCAGATCGCCGCCCGAACCCGAAATGAACAACAGCGGCGGACCCGAACCGGCACGCTCGTAGTACATGTCCAGGTCGCCGACCTTCTCGAGTGCCATGCGCGCGTCCTCCCGCGCCGACAGTGGCTGTCGAGGGAGCGACTGACAAGCGGTCATTCATTTACGCTGAACGAGCGAGCGTTCCGCCGCAATTGGCCACAATCGGCCTGCAGGATTCGACTCGTTCACGGGAAGGAGATTGGCCATGGCCATGACGCTTCGAGCCGTCGACGGCGACGTGCTCTCGGAAATGAACACCACGCCGCTCATCGATGTGATGCTGGTTCTGCTGACGCTTCTGATCATCACCTTGCCGATGCAGACCCACGCGGTGAAGATCACTCTGCCGCAGCCCGGCCCGCCACAGCCGCCGATCCCGGTGGTAATGCTGGAGGTCGATTTCGACGGCACGGCAATCTGGAACGGTTGGCGCATCGATCGCCCGACGCTTGCGCGGCGCCTCGCCGACGCGGCGCGGCTAGGATCCGCAGCCCGAGGTCCATGTGATGGCCAACAGACTCGCTCGCTACGGCGCGGTCGCCGAGGTGATGGCCGCGACCCAGCGCAGCGGCCTCACCAAGATCGGCCTGGTCGATACGCAGAGCTATTGACGAGGGGCCCGCGCCATCTCGCGCAGGTTCGCGATGAGGTCGTGTGGTTCATCGGCGGCGACCTCGCCGATGTGCCGCAGCCACCACCACATCATCGCGCGGTGCAGCAGCGTGTAGAGCCAAAGCGCGCCGTCCGGATCAGGATGGTCGATGGCGCCGTAACCTTCCAACATCGGCGCGCGGCAATAGCGGCGCCTGATGCACCGAGCAGAAGATCGATTTCGCCAGATCGTAGGCCGCATCCGCCGCGCGCGCGTTGCCGAAATCGATCAGCCCGGTAAGCCGTAGCTTGCTTTGTGCGTCGCGCTCCACCAGCACATTGCCAGGATGTACATCGTCATGCGCGAACACCGCGCCGCTGCTGTGCGTGACGAGATCGAAGCGCTCCTCGACGATCAACTCAAGCTTTCGCGCCAGCTCGGCGTCGCCGCCATATTCGCGAAACCGGCGGAAGGTCTCCTCGGCGACGGCCCGCACGAATTCGGCATTCGTCGCCACCGGCGCGATGACGCCCCTCGAATTCACGTGCCCGTAGCCCGGCATCTTCACCGAATGGAGCTGCTTCAAAAGCGCGCCCATCTGGCGATAGACGTCCGCGATGTCCGGCTCGTCCTTCAGCGAATCCGCCGTCACACCGGGCAAGTAGGTCGTTATCGCGAAGCGGAACGGAAGGCGCGTCTTTGTCTCGTCGAGCACGAGATAACGCGTCACCGGAATGTCGAGCCCGCTCAGCAAGCCGGCCGCGTATTTGTCCTTGCCCGGCGCCCAGGGGCGATCGTCGGGATAGGTCTTGAGCACCAGCTTTCCACCGTCCTCGAGATCGATCCGGAAGACCTGCGCGCTGCCGCCTTCCATCGAGGTCACGGCAGTGGGTTCGGCCACGCCCAGCTCGCGCAGCACCGGCCGCAATTGCTCGATGTTGATGGCGCTGGTCATGCGATAGTCTTACGCCAATCACCGACGGCGTTCTGCCTCAGAAACTCTTTGGAAGCGTGATTTCCGCGCGGCCATAGCGTCCGCGCAACACGCCATCCCGGGCGAAGTCGCGCATCATCGCGAAATAGCCGGGCGAAAATCGCGTCGACAAACGCTCACCCTTCGCATCGAGCTCGTACTCGGTCATGCCGTGTTCGGCTCCGGGGTTTATCGCCAGCGTGAAATTCTTCCCCGCATCGATCAGCGACTTGATCCGCCGCGCCGTCTCCGCGCTCGGGGCTTCGAGATCGTCGCTGCCCAGGATCCAGAGCTGCGGTGTCGTGCTTGCCTCAAGGGTCGGCATTGGCTCGTAGTGGACCGGCGTGTGCCAGTCATGCGCTTTCGCGAACGCCTTCATCTGTTCCTCGTTCAGCGGCAGCAGGAAATAGGTGAAGTTGCCGTGCACGTCCTTGAACCACGCCTCGTTGCGGTACTTCGCGCGCACGGCGTCGAACGCGGCATAGGTGGCGTCCTGTATCGCCTCCGACGCCATTGCTTCTCCGGCCAACGCCTCCGCCGCATGCGCCACCTCCATGGCCTTGGCGATCTCCTCCGGCGTATGACCCTTCAGCCGCATTTCGAGCTCCGCTTCCTGAGCGTCCTCTTCCAGCACGGACACGGCGAGGCCGAAGCTCACGATCGCGAAATCCACTGGCGAACGGTTCGCCGCCAGCGGCACCACCCATCCGCCCTGGCTGCCGCCCTGGTAGCCCACGCGTCCGGCGCGCGCGCCTGCCAGCCGCCGCGCTTCGCGCATCGCGGCCACCGCGTCGTCCGCCAGGATGTCGAAGTCCTGCGTGTACTTGCCCTCAGATTCGCCTGTGCCGCGCTTGTCATAGACGAATGCACCCACGCCCTCCGCCGGCAGCAGCCGCTGCAGCGCATAGTCGTGGACTGCCGACGAATCCTCCGACCCGTGCACCAGCACAACGATCGCCACCTTGTCTGCGCCCCTGGGCAACACCAACCGGCCTTTCAGCTTCACGCCGCCGCGTCCCTCGAAGGTCGTTTCCGTCACGTCGAAGGCGATGCGCCGCGCCGTTCGTCCGTCCAACCGGAGCTTGCCGGTTGTGCAGTCTGGCAATGCCGCGCGGTGCCCGTCCGGCCGCTCGGTCCAGCCCAGCGTGCTCGTCCAGCCGCCGTCTTTCGGATGCAGAGTTCCCACCGTTCCATCGAACATCCGCCACCGCAGTGTCCCCGCTTCGGCGGCTGCGATGTCGACAACGTCACCATTCGCGAAACGATAGGCGCCCACGTGGCAGTCATCCGCCGCCCGCGCCGCCGACGCCGAAATCAAGATCGCCGCCATCGCGGCCAAAATTGCGCGCATCCATGCCTCCTGCACCGAAGCCTTGGATGCGTGGCGGACGCAATCGGATGCGCGCCCAAGAAAAAAGGGGAGGGCGAACCCTCCCCTGATCTTTTCACGCGTCGTGCCGGCATTCTCACCGCATATCGGCGAACTTTTTCTTTTCGGCGACCAGCTTCTCCAGAAGCGGCGCGGGCTTGAACGCGTCGCCCATCGTCGCCTGGAACTCCTTCATCTTGGCCAGCACCTTGTCGAGTCCGATCTGGTCGCCATAATGCATCGGGCCGCCGCGATAGACCGGCCAGCCATAGCCGTTGACCCACACCACGTCGATGTCGGACGGCCGGATCGCCTTCTTCTCGTCCAGGATCTTCGCCCCCTCGTTGATCATCGGATAGATGCAGCGCTCCAAAATCTCTTCATCGGAAATCTTGCGCGGATTGCGTCCCGATTTGGAAACGAATTCGTGGATGATCTTCTCGGTCACCGGCGACGGCTTGGCCGCACGGGTCTCGGGGTCATAGTCGTAATAGCCGGCACCGGTCTTCTGGCCGCGGCGGTCCGCCTCGCACAACACGTCGCGGATCGTCTCGCCATGGCTCTTCTCCTTCACCCAGCCGATGTCGAGGCCGGCCAAATCGCTCATCGCGAACGGCCCCATCGGGAAGCCGAAATCGTAGAGCACGCGGTCGACGTCCCACGGCATCGCGCCTTCCAGCACCATCTTCTGCGCCTCGCGGCCGCGTGCGCCCAGGATGCGGTTGCCGACGAAGCCGGGGCACACGCCGACCAGCACCGCGATCTTGCCGATGGTCTTGGCCAGCTTCATCGAGGTCGCGATCACTTCCTTGGAGGTGTGATCGGCACGCACGATCTCCAGAAGCTTCATCACGTTGGCCGGGGAGAAGAAGTGCAGGCCGATAACAGCCTCAGGGCGCTTCGTCACACTCGCGATCTCGTCGATGTTCAGCCCCGAGGTGTTGGTCGCCAGGATCGCGCCCGGCTTCACGATCTCGTCCAGCTTCTTGAAGATGTCCTTCTTGACGTCCATGCGCTCGAATACCGCCTCGATGACGAGGTCGCAGTCCGCCAGCGACGACATGTCGAGCGAGCCGGTGAACATCGCCATGCGCTTGTCGACCTCTTCCATCGGGAAGCGGCCGTTCTTGGCGCTGCGCTCGTAATTGCCGCGCACCACCTTGAAGCCGCGGTCGAGCGCGTCCTGTTTCACTTCGACGACCGTCACCGGAATGCCGGCGTTGACGAAGTTCATCGCGATGCCGCCGCCCATCGTGCCGGCGCCGATGATGCCGACCTTCTTGATCGGGATCAGCTTGGTATCGTCCGGCACGTCCGGGATCTTGTTCGCCAGCCGCTCGGCGAAGAAGTAATAGCGCTGCGCCGCCGACTCCGGGCTCGTCATCACTTCGCCGAATAGTTTGCGTTCGACCTTGAGGCCGTCCTCGAACGGCAGGTTGACCGCCGCCTCGATGCACTGGATGTTCGCTTCGGGCGCCTTGAAGCCGCGGAACTTGCGCGCATTGGCCTTGCGGAAATTCGCGAAGATCTCGGGATGGCCCTTGGCGGGCTCCAGCTTCGTATTGTTGTCGCGCACCTTCACCAGCGGCTTCTTCTCGGCGAGAATCTTTTTTGCGAAGTCGATGGCACCCTGCTTGAGCTGGCCTTCCGGAACGATGGCGTCGACGAGGCCCATCGCGAGGCACTCCTTCGCCGGCACGTGCTGGCCGCTTGTCACCATCTCGAGCGCCTTCTCGGCGCCGGTGATGCGCGGCAGCCGCTGCGTGCCGCCCGCGCCCGGGAGCAGGCCGAGGTTCACCTCCGGCAGGCCGCAGCGCGCGCTCGGGACCGCGACGCGGTAGTGCGCGCACAGCGCCACTTCCAGCCCGCCGCCCAGCGCCGTGCCATGGATCGCCGCGACCACCGGCTTGGGCGACTCCTCCATCATGTTCTGCACGTCGAACAGCGAGGCGCCGCCCATCGCGCCGCCGAATTCGGAGATGTCGGCACCGGCGATGAACGTCCGCCCCTCGCAGATCAGCACGATGGCTTTCACGTCGGGATCGGCGATCGCCGCCTTGAAGCCCTCGAACAGCCCATTGCGCACATTGGCCGAAAGCGCGTTCACCGGCGGCGAATTGAGCGTGATGATGCCGATTTCACCCTCTTTGGAATAATCCGTAACCTGATTGATGGCCGTCATGGCGCTTCCCTCGACGTTTCTTGGTGGCTGGTTGGCCGACAAAAAATCAGTCTCCGGGCCCAAAGTCGAGTTGTTTTCCGAAAAGCCGGTATGGCGCTTCTTATCATCTCCCCGAACCGGCGAGGTGAAATGTACATTCGTGCCCCGGCGGAAGGCTTCCCTTGCACGATCAGCGGTCTATCGTTTCGCCAAAGATCGGGAGACCGCTATGGGCTATGAGCACATCACCTACGAGGTGAAGGACCACATCGCGACCGTCACGCTCAATCGTCCGGACAAGCTCAACGCCTACACCGCGATCATGGGCGGCGAGCTCGAAGACGCCTTCCTCGCCGCCAACGACGACGACGATGTGCGCGTCATCATCGTCACCGGCGCCGGCCGCGGCTTCTGCGCCGGCGCCGATATTTCTGGAGGGGCGAACGCGTTCGATACCAAGTCCGGCAACACCGCAATGTTCGCGGGCGCCAGTCCGCGCCGTTCGTCGGGCGCGGGCTTCGTCGGCGCGATCTACAATTGCCGCAAGCCTTCCATCGCCGCGATCAACGGTCCCGCCGTCGGCGTCGGCATCACCTTGGCGTTGCCCATGGACATCCGCATCGCCTCGAGCGAGGCGAAGATCGGCTTCATCTTCGCGCGCCGCGGCCTGGTGCCGGAGGCGGGCAGCGCCTGGTTCCTGCCGCGCCTCGTCGGCCTGGATCAGGCGTTGCGCTGGTGCCTCTCGGGCCGCGTGTTCGGCGCCGACGAAGCGAAAGAGGGCGGCCTCGTCTCCGAGGTCGTTGCGCCCGATCAGTTGCTCGCCCGCGCCCGTGCCATCGCCGCCGAGATCATCGAGAACACCGCACCCGTCTCCGTCGCGCTCACGCGGCACATGCTGTGGCAATATTCGGCACTGCCCAATCCGTTCGAGGTCATGAAGATCGACGGTGCGCTGTCGGTCGAGCTCGGTTCGGGCCCCGACGTGAAGGAAGGCGTCGCTTCGTTCCTGGAGAAGCGCAAGCCGAAATTCCCCGGCAAGGTCTCCGGCGGCTGGCCCGCGAGCTACAAGCCCGCGCCCCGCTGAGCATTTGCGATGGCGCCGCGCCCGCCGATAGGATCGGGCATGCCGCGTTGGTCGCCCGGAGAGACGGTTCTGATGCGCAACATTGCGCGCTCCGACGGCAGCGTGACGGCGGCGACACCGATGATCGCGGTGCGCGATGACGACGTCATCCTCGCGCTGTTCGTTCCTTCCGGAACGATCGCGATGGACAACTATGCTGTCGCACCGGACAGCCGCGTCGCTGCCGTCGGCACGCTTGCGCCGTCGCGCGAGCGCAATTTCGTCGAGCGGCGCTGGCAGGCAAACATGCTGCGCCTCCATCCGCCGGGCGCGGCGTTCTCCGTCTGGCTGTTCTTCTCGCCCGACGGTGGCGTCGCCTCATGGTACGGCAATCTCGAAGCGCCTTATGTGCGCACGCCGCTCGGAATCGACACGCGCGACCATGTTCTCGATGTCGTGGCCGACGCAAAGGGCAGCTGGCGCTGGAAGGACGAGGACGAGTTCGCCAGGCGGCTGGAAATCGGCATCGATACGCCCGAACATCAGTCCGCCGTGCGCGCCGCAGGTCTGGAATTCATCTCCCGCCTCGAAAGGCATGCCTCGCCATTCGACATGGGCTGGGAAAATTGGCGCGCGCCGCCGCACTGGCAGCCGAGGCCATTGCCCGAAAACTGGCGCGAGGATTTGGGAACCGGCGCGGCATTGCGTTGATCGCAAGACCGCTGACGAATGTCGATTGACTTACTGTGTGTCACTATGTATAGTTTGACAAACAGTAGGCTGACGCATTGCAAAAAGCCCATTCCGAAGTGGCCGCCAAACTGGAGCAGGAGCTGCGGCGCGGCGTCCTGATCCTCGCGGTGCTCTCCCAGCTCAAGGGGCCGCAATATGGCTACTCGCTGCGCCAGCTTTTGGCCGCGCGGGGCATGCCGATCGAGGAAGGCACGCTCTATCCGCTGCTGCGCCGCATGGAAGAGCAGGGCCTGCTGAAGAGCGAATGGAAGATCGAGGACGGCCCGCCGCGCCGCTACTACGCGCGCAACGAAGACGGCGAACGCGTCTATCGCGAGCTGGGCGCAACGTGGCGCGCGCTGGTTGGCACCCTGGAAGCGTTGATGGAGGAAGACACATGATGACCGCATCCGATGTGATCGCCAGCTATGTCGCCGACGTCGCGGCGCAACTGCCGCGCGCCCAGCGCGCCGACGTGGCCGCCGAACTACAATCGCTTCTGCAGGAGGAAATCGGTCCGGCTGCCACGGCCGACGAAGCGATCGCCCGCGTGCGCGCCTTCGGCAAGCCGTCAGAGGTCGCCGCCCGCTATCACGTACCCTACACAGTGATAGATCCTACCGACACGCGCACCTTTGTGCTTGTGGCAGTCATCGGTGCGCTGCTCATCCCTTCGACGAACCATCGCCTGCCGTTTTCGATTGCCCAGAACACGGCCTCGACCTGGTTCCTCGCCTGGCTTGGCGCGCTGGTGCTGTTCTTCGCGGCGAAGAGTTGGGCCGCACGCCGCTGGCCCACGCAATTCCAATGGAAGCCGTCGAAACCGCGCGACTACGACGCCGTGCGTGTCTTCGAGCAGCTTCCGATAATCGCTATCCTGACGTTCTATGAGTTGGCCTATATGATGCCCGCCCAGGTGATCGGCTTTCTGTCGGGCGGCAATATCCCTTCCGGCGTGCTCGATTACACCGCCGATTTTACGAGCCCAATCCGCATGCTGTGGCTCGCTCTGTTCCTGGCCGCGCTCATCGTTCTGGAATCCGTCGTCATGGTGCAGAGCCGCTGGACGCGGCTGACGCGCACTGCCGAGACCATGCTCTTCGTGCTGGCCGGGACGCAGCTCATGTGGCACGCAAGCTATGGCGACATCTTTTCGAACGCGGCGGCCGAGCGCGGCGCGCGCATGGCCTGCCAGCTCCTCGGCGCGGCGTTCGAACTCACCGCGATCTACAAGATCTACCGCGAATGGGGTCGCATTCCGCCGCCGCAGAATAGCTTCAATCCGGCACGGGCCTGACGCCGACGCTCAATAGGGCCGGCGAACCTGCTGCGAATTGTCGTCGAGCTCCTTGGAAATCTGGAGCGCCAGATCGCAGACATAGGGATTGGTCTTGCGTTCCCAGCCGAAGGTCGACATCTGGCCGTGCCCTGGCACGAACTGCATGTCGTCGCCGAGCGGCCACAGCCGCTGCGTGATCGAGTTCACCAGCTGCTGGTGATTTCCGCGCGGAATATCCGTGCGGCCGACCGAACCGGCGAACAGCACGTCGCCGACGAACGCGACCTTCACGCCGGGGTGGAAGAACACGACATGGCCGGGTGTGTGGCCAGGACAGTGGCGCACTCCGAGTTCCGCCTCGCCGACCGTCACCGTGTCGCCGTCCTCGAGCCAGCGCGTCGGCGTGCAGTTTTCGGCGTCGTCAAATCCCGGCCGCCTGGCGTTGCGGCCGAGTTCGTCCAGCAGGAACTTGTCGTCCTTGTGCGGACCCTCTATCGGCACGCCGAATGCGCGCGCCAGCTTCTGGGCGCCGCTCGCATGGTCAAGATGACCATGGGTCAGGAGAACCTTTTCCAGGGTGACGCCTTCCTGGACGAGCGCGGCCCTGATCCGGTCCAGGTCGCCTCCGGGGTCGATCACTGCCCCCTTCCTGGTGCGCGTGCACCACACCAGCGAACAATTCTGCTGATAGGGGGTTACCGGCAGGATGGCTGCCTTGATCGGCGTCTCGGACATGCCATGTCAGATAGAGGGAACCGGCCAAAACGTCCATGTTTGGCGGCCAACCGGTTCTCGACGAACAATTATCGGTCTGAGCAGGTGACGAAATTGTCATTTTGTTCCAGATCGTTAATTGGGTCAGGCGTTACAAGACTGCCACAAAGACGGGCCTAAGTGCCTGTAAGATATCGGTAGATTCCCTTACGCGGCTGGCAGCGCGGGGTTGGGTCTGATAAGGTCGTTGCGACCGAAAGGTTTGAGTGGGACTGAACGTGTCATGAAAGGTTGGGGCCGCCGCGCGATCTGCGCCGCCGCGGGCTCGCTCGCGCTTGCGGGCGTGCTTGCGGCCGCGAACGCGGCTGCCGTGGACGTGCCGCTGCCAGCCTTCACCGCTGACAGCCGCTCCGTCGATCTCGGCCAGGCTTTCTCGCTTCCACAACTCGCCTATGGGCCCCTTGCGGCCGCGCGGCCCGCGCTAAGCGATACGGTGGCGAGCGTCTCGCTCGTCACGGGTCTGGATCTCGAACTCGGCTACAAGGTCGATCTGACCGGCCGCTTCGATCCGCTCGACCAGGCTCACACGTTCGATGGGTTGTTCCTGAGTCCGGTGCCGGTCGGCTCGTCCTATGCCTCGCTTGCGAGCGGCGGCAATTTCGTCGGCGCCGCTGCCGCTCTTGCCGGTGACCTGCATGTCGGCTTCGGCGTCGCAAGCTTGTCGCCCGGCTTCTCGACCTATACGCCCGACGCCTACACCGCTCTCGCCCGCATCGGTGGACGGCCCTTGCACTACGACCTGCGCAGCGGCACCTCGCTTCTCGCCGGCGTGTCGTGGCAGATCGGCAGCTGGGGCGAACTCGGCGTGATGGCGTCGAACACTCACGAGCATGACGGCATTCTCGGAATCGCGTCGCCGGGCAGCAACACGAACACGTCGGCGCTCGGCATCAGCGCGCGCGTGTCGCTCGGCAGCGGCTGGGTGACGACGGCGTCCTACAGCGAAGGCATCTCGCAGCTCGATCTGAAGCCGGGCCGTTCGCCGTTCGTCGCGGGCGACGAATTTCACACCCGCTCCTACGGAATCGCGATTGCGAAGAACGGCCTGTTTGGCGACGACGCACTTGGTCTTGCCGTGTCGCGGCCGGCCTTGGGCAGCGATGGCGGCGAATTCATCACCATGCCGGGCGGCAATCCGCGCTTCTTCATGCGCAACAGCATGATGCCGGGCTCGGTGCCGGAAACCGATATCGAGGTTGGCTATGTCACGACCTTCCTCGACGGCGCTTTGGCGCTGCAGACCAACGCCTCCTATCAGATGAATTTTGCCGGCCAGTACGGCGCGAATGCCGTGCAATTGCTGTCGCGGGCGCGGATCAAGTTCTGATCTGTTAATGCAGGACCCGCCCGCCGAAGGCTTCGGCGCGGGCGGGCTTGACCCGGCCACTTATCCGCCTAAAACCCCAGCACTTCACACCATCCGCCCGAAGGAACCGCCATGGCCGGCCCCGAATTCGTTTTCGTGATGAAAGGTCTTTCCAAGACCTATCCCGGCGGCAAGCAGGTGCTGAAGGACATCTGGCTCTCCTTCTATCCCGGCGCCAAGATCGGCATCGTCGGCGTCAACGGTGCCGGCAAGTCGACCCTGATGAAGATCATGGCCGGCCTCGACAAGGACTTCACCGGCGAGGCTTGGGCCGCCAAGGGCGTGCGCATGGGCTACCTGCCGCAGGAGCCGCAGCTCGATCCCGCCAAGAACGTGCGCGACAACGTCATGGAGGGCGTCGCGGCCAAGAAGGCCCTCGTCGATCGCTACAACGAACTCGCGTCGAACTATTCCGACGAAACCGCCGACGAGATGGCCAAGCTGCAGGATGAGATCGAGGCGCAGGGCCTGTGGGATCTCGATTCCCAGGTCGATCAGGCGATGGATGCGCTGCGCTGTCCCGACGGCGATGCCGAGGTCGCCAATCTCTCGGGCGGCGAGCGCCGCCGCGTCGCGCTGTGCAAGCTGCTGCTGGACGCGCCGGACATTCTCCTCCTCGACGAGCCCACCAACCATCTCGATGCCGAATCCGTCGAATGGCTGGAGAAGACGCTGCGCGAGTACAAGGGCTGCATCATTCTGGTCACCCACGACCGCTACTTCCTCGACAACGTTACCGGCTGGATCCTCGAACTCGACCGCGGCAAGGGCATCCCGCACGAAGGCAACTACTCCTCTTTCCTTGTGGTGCAGGAGAAACGTCTGCGCCAGGAAGGCGCGGAGGAAGCGGCGCAGGAACGCGCCATCGCCGCCGAGCGCGAATGGATCCAGAAATCGCCGAAGGCCCGCCAGGCCAAATCCAAGGCGCGCATCAACGCCTATGAAGAGCTTGTCGCCAAGAGCAACGAGCAGCGCAGCGTCACCAACCAGATCATCATCCCGGTGGCCGAGCGCCTCGGCGGCGTGGTGATCGAGGCCGAAGACCTCGCCAAAGGCTATGGCGACCGCTTGCTCTACGAACATGTGAACTTCACGCTGCCGCCCGGCGGCATCGTCGGCGTCATCGGCCCAAACGGCGCCGGCAAAACGACTTTGTTCCGCATGCTCACCGGCCAGGAAAAGCCCGACGCCGGTACGCTGCGCATCGGTCCTACGGTGCATCTCGGCTATGTCGATCAAAGCCGCGACGCGCTCGATCCGAACAAGACGGTGTGGCAGGAAATCTCCGACGGCCTCGACGTGCTCGAACTCGGCAAGCGCACGATGAACTCCCGCGCCTATGTCGGTGCCTTCAATTTCAAGGGTGGCGACCAGCAGAAGAAGGTCGGACAGCTTTCGGGCGGCGAGCGCAACCGCGTGCATCTCGCCAAGATGCTGAAGTCCGGCGCCAACCTTCTGCTGCTCGACGAGCCGACCAACGATCTGGACGTCGACACGCTGCGCGCGCTCGAAAGCGCGCTGGAGGAATTCGCCGGCTGCGCCATGATCATCAGCCATGACCGCTGGTTTCTCGATCGCATCGCGACCCACATGCTCGCCTTCGAAGGCGACAGCCACGTCGAATGGTTCGAGGGCAATTACCAAGATTACGAAGCTGATAAGAAACGCCGCCTCGGAATCGATGCCGAAACGCCGCACCGCATCAAATACAAGCGTTTCGCGCGGGCCTGACCGAATCCCGTCTGCACTGACAGCGGAAATTGCAGCGACCGCGATGCGCGATGGCGTCGCATTCTTCATTTAGCATTCGCCCGCGCGGCGCGGCGCCGCTATAGCCCTGCCATGGTTGCCCTTCTCACGCCCAGGCGGTTTCGCGAGTTGCGAGTCCATTCGCGACGCTGGCAGAGGCGGCTGATCTTCATGGCGGGCGGCCTGGCGGTCGGCCTGATCGCGGTCGGCCTCGCGCTAGCTGCCGATGCGATGCAGGACATCTTCTTCCGCTTTGAGGCGCGCTGGCCCTATCTGCCCCTGGCAATCACGCCGCTCGGCTTCGGACTTGCCGTCTACCTTGCGACCCGTTTCTTTCCGAACACGCAGGGTTCGGGCATTCCGCAAGCGATCGCCGCGCGCGGCCACAAGGATGTCGAATCGCGCTCCCAGCTGGTGGGCCCGCGCGTCGCGGTCGGCAAAGTGCTGTTGACGCTGTTCGGCCTTCTGATCGGCGCATCCACCGGACGCGAAGGACCGACGGTCCAGGTCGGCGCTTCGGTGATGTTCCTGATCGGCCGCCTCACGCCCAACCGCCAGCCTGGGCTCATCCTCGCGGGTGCGGCGGCCGGCGTCGCCGCGGCATTCAACACGCCGCTTGCCGGCATCGTCTTCGCGATCGAGGAGATGAGCCGCAGCTTCGAGGTGCGCGCCAGCGGCCTCATCATCGCGGCCGTGATTCTGGCGGGCCTCACCGCCGAGGCATTGCTCGGCGATTACACCTATTTCGGTTCGACCGCTGCATCGTTGCCGATCGGGACGGCCTGGATGGCGGTACCGCTGTGCGGCGTTGTTGGCGGTTTCGCCGGTGCGCTATTCAGCCGGATCCTGGTCGCGATCCCCGATGCGCTTCCGGCGCGGGCGGCGCAGTGGATCGCGCGGCATCCTGCGATCTTCGCGCTCGCCTGCGGCCTGGGCGTCGCGCTGTGCGGGGTCGCCAGTGGCGGACAGGTTTTCGGCACCGGATATGAGCAGGCCCGCGCCGTATTGCACCGCACCGGCACGGTGCCGTTCGACTATCCGGCGCTCAAGCTGCTCGCGACCGCGCTGTCTTCCGTCAGCGGACTTCCAGGCGGCATCTTCTCACCGTCTCTGTCGGTGGGCGCGGGAATCGGCGCCGACATTGCGCGGCTGTTCCATCATCCCGATCCCGGTCCGATCATCCTGCTCGGGATGGTCGCCTACTTCACCGGGGTGGTGCGCGCGCCGATCACCGGATTCGTGATCGTCTCCGAGATGTCGGGTGACCACGGCATGCTGGTGCCGCTGATGGCAACGGCACTGATCGCCGAAGCTTGCGCCCGGCTCGTCAACCGCGAAGGCGTCTATCACCTGCTGGCACGGCGCTTCGCCGGCGCCGGACATTGAGGCTGCGCGAACGCCCGGCTTTGCCTAGTGATACTGCTTCGCCAGATCGCGCAGATGGCTGATCAAGGTCGGGATCGAGCCGTTGTTCTGGCCGAGGAACGATGAGAACTGATCGCGCTCCTCGATCGCCAGCCAGATGCCTTCGACGCTGAAATCGATCACCACGTTCTTGCCGCCGTCATTGAGCACGCGGAAATCGACTTCCAGCGGCTTCTGGCCGCTCCGGTCGTTCGGATCGATCATCTGGGTCGTCACGATCGTGTCGCCGGGCGCGCGCTCGAGCGAGCCGGTCACCTTCAGCGTCTGTCCGGAATATTTCGAAAAGTAGGACTGATAGACCGCCGTCGCATAGTTCTGAAACGCCGACCCGAAGGCGTTCAATTCCTCCGGCGTCGCCGTGCGCTTGTACGGGCCGAGCGTGAAGTTCGCGATCCGCTTCATGTCGGTTAAGCCCAGAATGAACTCCTCGAACTGGCCCTTCCGCTGCTCGGTTGAGATTTGCTTGTTGTTCAGGATGCCGAGTCCCTTTTGGACATTCGACTGTACGAAGGTTTCCGCGCTCGCATTCGCGGCTGCCTGCGGCGCCGCGGCGATGAGGCCGGCCGCGGCCACGATCAGGAGCAGCGCGGTGCGGCGCGCGAAGGCGGTTATCCCAGCAGTCATCTCGGGCATCGGAAATCTTTCCTCATGGGCAAAAGGATGGTCGGGTCGCCTTGTGGCAAGTTCGTGGCAGCCGCCGTTAAAACTCCGGTAGGTCGGCCGTGTCGGGGCGTCCGTTGAGAATTTCGTGCCTGCGAAGCTGTCTGTAAAGGCTCCGCAGCGACGCGTAATAATCGACCGAGCCGCGCTGGATCCCCTGCACGGTCGAATATGTCTGTCCGCGCAGGTCCAGCAATGTAAAATAATAGCGTCCGACGTCCCACCACACATGCTGTTTGATGGGGATATAGGACGTAGGGTCAAGCGCGACATCGGCGATCTGGCCGAACGCATCGCGCGGCGGTTGCGGCCCGAAGAACGGCAGGACCAGATAGGGACCTTCGCCGACGCCCCACACCGCCAGGGTCTGGCCGAAATCCTCGCCATGGCCGGGAATGTGGAATTTGCTCGTCGCAGGATCGAATAGCCCGCCGACGCCCAGTGTCGTGTTGATCGTCAGCCGCGCCAATGTCTGGCCCGCGCGCTTGGTCTCGCCCTGCAGCACGTCGTTCACGAACACCGTCGGCAGCGAGATGTTCTGCAAAAGATTGTGCACCGCGCGGCGCCCGCTGTCGTTCACGAGATAGAAGTAGACACCCACCGTAGGTATGACGAAGTAGCGGTCGATCTTGCCGTTGAGCTTCAGCACCTCGCGATTGGTCGGTTCATAGGGATCGTTGTTGGCGATCATCTCCGGCGTGGGGGTCGAACAGGCGCCGAGCCACAGCGCGCAGAGCACGACGACCAATTGGCTGACCCTGCGCATCCGCCCCACCATGTTCCGCGGCAACTCTACAGGCATGCCGATAGCAGGCTCGCATCGCAATTTTGTCAGGGTATTGCATAATCATATAAAGATATGTTTATATGTTTCGGATATGCCTGAAACCATGGACCATCTCGTTGCAATGCTGCGGGCTGCCGGCGATCCCACCCGCCTGCGATTGCTGCTGCTTTTGCGCCAGGCGGAACTGACTGTCAGCGAACTGGTCGACATCGTCGGCCAGAGCCAGCCCCGGGTCTCGCGCCACCTCAAGCTCCTGACCGAGGCCGGATTGATCGAACGCTTCAAGGAAGGAAGCTGGGTGTTCTACCGCGCCGCCGATCGCGGCACCGGCGCGGAACTCGGAGCCGCCATCGTCGCGCTCGCTCCCGTCGCCGAGTCGGACTCCCGTCGTCTCGCGCAGGTCCGCGAAGCGCGCGCCGCCGAAGCCGCCGCCTTCTTCAAGGCCAACGCCGCGGAGTGGGAACGCATCCGCGCGCTGCACGCGCCGGACAAGGATGTCGAAGCGGCAATTGTGCGCCAGATCGCCTCGCACCCGATGGACTCGCTGCTCGATGCCGGCACCGGCACGGGACAGATGCTCGAATTGCTCGCGCCTCACGTGAAGCGCGCCGTCGGCGTCGACGTCAGTCCCGAGATGCTCGCCATCGCGCGCGACCGCCTGGCACGCGCCCACATCCAGCATGCGCAGGTTCGCCTCGGCGACACTTATCGCCTGCCGTTCCCGTCGGGAAATGCGTTGCAGGGTTTCGACGCCGTGCTGTTCCACCAGGTGCTGCACTTTCTCGACGATCCCGCCGCTGCGGTGGTCGAGGCCGCGCGCGTGCTGCGCGACGGCGGCAGGCTCCTGATCGCCGACTTCGCGCCGCACGAGCTCGAATTTCTGCGCAGCGACTTCGCCCATCGCCGTCTCGGCTTTTCGGACCGCGAAGTACAGGGCTGGTTCCAGGCGGCCGGCCTGAAACCGCTGGCGAGTGAAGCGATCGCCGCCGGCAAGGACAAGCTCACGGTCAAGCTCTGGCTCGCTCAGATCAGCGCCAAGGCGCGCGCGGAGGCCGCATGAGTCTCAGGGAACTGGTTTCGGATTCGCGCCCCATCGCGGTGTCGTTCGAATTCTCGCCGCCGAAGACGCCCGAGGCCGAGGAGAGCCTGTGGAAGGCGATCCGCCGCCTCGAACCGCTCGCGCCGGCCTTCGTGTCTGTCACCTATGGCGCCGGAGGCTCGACGCGCGAACGCACCCACGCAACGGTGAAACGCATCGTCGAGGAGAGCTCGCTCAAGCCCGCGGCGCATCTGACCTGCGTCGGGCACCCCAGGCGTGAAATCGAGGAGATCGTGCGCAATTATTGGGACGCCGGCATCCGCCACATCGTGGCGCTGCGTGGCGACATGCCCGACATGGCGGGCACCTATCGCGCCCATGAGCTGGGCTATGCCACGACGCCCGAACTGATCGAAGGCATCCGCAAGATCGCGCCGTTCGACATTTCGGTGTCGTTCTACCCGGAAACGCATCCGGACTCGCCCTCGCTCGACCACGACATTGCGCTCTTGAAGAAGAAGGTGGACGCCGGAGCCGGCCGCGCGCTAGGGCAGTTCTGCTTCGACAATGATGCCGTCGCGCGTTTCCGCGACAAGGCCGTCGCCGCCGGCATCGCGGTGCCGATCGTGCCGGGCATCATGCCGACCACCGCGTTCCGCGGCGTGGAACGCATGGCAAGTAAGTGCGGCGCGAAAATCCCGTCATGGCTGACGCGCGCTTATGACGGCCTCGACGACGACCTCGAAACGCGCCGCATCGTCGCTGCCGCCGTGCTCGCCGAGCAGGTGCAGGAATTGCGCGCCCGCGGCTTTCACCAGTTCCACTTTTACACGCTCAACCAGGCGAACCTGACCTACGCCGCCTGCCGCATCATGGGGCTAAGGCCCAACAACAACGGGCCGAAGGACATCATATGAGTTTCGATCGCGCCGGCCGCCTGACTTGGCTGAAGGAGGAGGCGCGCAAGCGCATTCTGCTGCTCGACGGTTCCTGGGGCGTACTGATCCAGAACTACAAGCTTGGCGAGGACGATTTTCGCGGCGAGCGCTTCGGCAATCACGCCAAGGAGCTCAAGGGCAACAACGATCTACTGACGTTGACGCGTCCCGACATCGTTCGCGACATCGGCCGGCAATATCTTGGCGCCGGCGTCGATTTTCTCGAGACCAACACCTTCACCTCGACCGAGTCGAGCCAGGCCGATTACGGGCTCGAACATCTGGTCGCGGAACTCAACTACGAAGGCGCCAGGCTCGCGCGCGAAGTATGCGACGAGGCGACGACCGCGACCCGGCCGCGCCTTGTCGCCGGCGTGCTCGGACCCACCAACCGCTCGGCCGGCATCTCGCCAGACGTGAACGATCCGGCCTTCCGCAACATCACATTCGATCAGCTGCGCGCCACCTATGGCGAGGCCGCGCGCGGCCTCATCAAGGGCGGTTCGGATGTGCTGATGATCGAGACGATCTTCGACACGCTGAACGCCAAGGCCGCGATCTTCGCGATCGAGGAGGCATTCGCCGAGCTCGGCGTTCGCCTGCCGGTCTGGATCTCAGGCACAATCACCGATCTCTCCGGCCGCACGCTGACCGGTCAGACGCCGGAAGCGTTCTACAACTCGATCCGTCACGCCAAGCCGTTCGCCGTCGGCCTCAATTGTGCGCTGGGCGCAAAGGAGCTGCGTCCCTATCTCGCGGAGCTGGCGGGCGTCGCCGACACGCTGGTCAGCGCCCATCCCAATGCGGGTCTGCCCAACGAGTTCGGCGGCTATGACGAGACGCCGGAGAGCATGAGCGCGCTGATCGGCGAGTTCGCACGCTCGGGACTCGTCAACATCGTCGGCGGCTGCTGCGGTACTCGGCCCGAGCACATCCAGGAATTCGGCCGCGCCATCGCGGACGTACCCCCACGGCAAATTCAGGACAGGCCGCGCTACATGCGTCTATCGGGCCTGGAGCCGTTCACGCTCACGCCCGATCTCAACTTCGTCAATGTCGGCGAACGCACCAACATCACGGGCTCGGCGAAGTTCCGCAAGCTCATCGCCGCCGACGACTATGCGGCCGCCCTCGAAGTCGCGCGCAATCAGGTCGAGAACGGCGCGCAGCTCATCGACATCAACATGGATGAGGGCCTGATCGATTCCGAAGCCGCCATGGCGCGCTTCGTCAATCTCATCGCCGGCGAACCCGACATCGCTCGCGTGCCCTTGATGATCGACAGTTCGAAGTGGAGCGTGATCGAGGCGGGCCTCAAGGCCTGCCAGGGCAAGCCGATCGTCAATTCGATCAGCCTCAAGGAAGGCGAGGAATCGTTCGTCAAATACGCCAGGCTCGTTCTGCGCTTTGGTGCCGCCGTGGTGGTGATGGCGTTCGACGAGCAGGGCCAGGCCGACACGAAGGAACGCAAGATCGCGATCTGCAAGCGCGCCTACGACATCCTTGTGAACAAGGTCGGCTTTCCGCCCGAGGACATCGTCTTCGATCCCAATATCTTTGCCGTCGCGACCGGCATCGAGGAGCACAATGACTATGGCCGCGCCTTCATCGAGGCGGCCGAAGCGATCCGCAAGGAATGTCCTTACAGCCACATCTCCGGTGGCGTCTCGAACTTCTCCTTCTCCTTCCGCGGCAATGAGCCGGTGCGCGAGGCGATGCACTCGGTCTTCCTGTTCCACGCCATCAAGGCGGGCATGGACATGGGCATCGTCAATGCGGGCCAGCTCACCGTCTATCAGGACATCCCCACGCCGCTGCGCGAAGGGATCGAAGACGTGCTCTTCAACCGCCGCGCCGACGCGACCGAGCGGCTGCTCGAGCTTGCGCAGCGCTATAAGGGCGACGGTTCGGTGGCGCAGGTCGAGGATGCCGCCTGGCGCTCGCTTCCGGTGCAGGAACGCATCACACATGCGCTGGTCCACGGCATCGATACTTTCGTTACCGAGGACACCGAAGAGGCGAGGGCACAGGCGACGCGGCCGCTCGATGTCATCGAGGGCCCGCTGATGGCCGGCATGAATGTGGTCGGCGATCTGTTCGGTTCGGGCAAGATGTTCCTGCCCCAGGTCGTGAAGTCGGCGCGCGTGATGAAGAAGGCCGTCGCCTATCTGCTGCCCTTCATGGAAATCGAGCAAGCCAAGAACCAGGTCAAGGAACCCGCCGGCCGCATCGTCATGGCCACCGTCAAGGGCGACGTCCACGACATCGGCAAGAACATCGTCGGCGTGGTGCTCCAATGCAATGGCTACGAGGTCATCGACCTTGGCGTCATGACCCCGGCACAGAAGATTCTCGACGTCGCGAAGGAGAAGGGCGCGAACATCATCGGCCTATCCGGCCTCATTACGCCGTCGCTGGACGAGATGGTCCATGTCGCGAGCGAGATGGAACGGCAGGGGTTCGATATCCCGTTGCTCATCGGCGGCGCCACGACCAGCCGCGTGCACACCGCTGTCAAGATCGATCCGGGCTATCGCCGCGGCCAGACCGTCTATGTCACCGATGCGAGCCGCGCCGTCGGCGTCGCATCCAGCTTGCTGTCCAAGACACAGAAGACGGATTTTGTCGCTGGCGTCCGCGCCGAATATGAGGACATCGCCAGGAAGCACGCCGCCCAGCGCGCGCCGGAGCGCCGCCTGACGCTCGCCCAGGCGCGCGCCAACAAGCTCAAGCTCGACTGGACCGCTTACACGCCGCCGGTGCCCAAATTCTTCGGCACGCGCGTCTACGACAATTACGATCTCGCCGAGCTCGCAAAATATATCGACTGGTCGCCTTTCTTTCAGACCTGGGAGCTGGTCGGCAGATATCCATCGATCCTGGACGACGACAAGGTCGGCGAAGCCGCGCGCAGTCTCTACAAGGACGCGCAGGCGATGCTGAAGAAGATCGTCGACGAAAAGTGGTTGACCGCGCGTGCCGTGGTCGGCTTCTTCCCTGCAAATGCGGCCGGCGAGGACGACATTGCGGTGTTCGGCGACAAGGCGCGCAAATTTCCCATCGCGACGCTGCACACGCTGCGCCAGCAGATGGCGCGCGAGAACAACCGCCCCAACATGGCACTCGCCGATTTCATCGCGCCGAAAGGCATTGATGATTTCATCGGCGCCTTCGTCGTTACCGCCGGCATCGGCGAGGACGTGATCGTCAAAAAGTTCAAGGACGCACATGACGACTATTCCGCGATCCTGCTTTCCGCTCTTGCCGACCGCCTGGCCGAAGCCTTCGCCGAGCGCCTGCACGAGCGCGTGCGCCGCGATTTCTGGGGTTATGCGCCGGACGAGGCGCTGTCGAACGAGGATCTCGTCGCCGAGAAATATCGCGGCATTCGCCCGGCACCCGGCTATCCGGCCCAGCCCGAGCACAGCGAGAAGGCCGCTCTCTTCGGCCTGCTCGAAGCGCAAGCCAAGATCGGCGTGACGCTGACCGAGAGCTACGCCATGTGGCCGGGTTCGTCGGTCTCGGGCTTTTACTATTCGCATCCCGATGCGCGCTATTTCGGCGTCGGCAAGATCGAGCGCGACCAGGTCGAGGACTATGCCAGGCGCAAGGGCTGGGATCTGGCGACCGCCGAACGCTGGCTCGGCCCGCTTCTCAACTACGATCCGCGCGCCAAAAGCGCGGCCTGATTCGCGGCCGTTCCCGCCTCAATTCGGTTTCGGCCCCGCTGGAGTTTGGGCTAGACTGCGTTGGAGAACGAGCACAGGGGGGACGCCATGGCTCGCTATCAGGGAATCTGCCTTGGATTTGTCGCGGCGGTTTGGATGACCGCCGCACAGGCCGCCGAAATCCCGATGGACGACGCGGGATTCACGGCCTTCATTCAGCAGCGGTTGCAGCTCTATGCACCCGGGAAGATCACGATTGCCGGACCGCTCTCTCTGACGACGGGCACGACGGCGCTTCCCTCGCTCAAACCGGTTCACGATGCGTGCCTCGCCAATCCGTCGAACTGCGCATCCTTGACCGATGGCTATGTGCAGGCCGCGGCGCGCGATCTGCAGAAGCCGGCCGGAACGCCGGCGTCAAACGTGACCACGCTCTATGCCTGCAACGGCACGGCGCGGACACTCGAATTCGCGAGCGTCTACACGCCTGTCGGAAGCGACACGTGGCGCAGCACGGGCTGGATCACCCTCGACGCCGGCAAGTGCATGGGCATCCTCCAGACCACGGGCGATACCTTTTATGCACGCGCCGAGGAGACCAACCGCGCTCAGCTGCACGACCCCAATGTCCGCAACGGCATGTCGGACAGCGACAGCGGCATCGCCAATGCGAGCGGCGACATGACCCTGTGCGTCGCCCATGTCGGCGACTGGGACGTGTCGTCGCCGGACCTGAAAGGTGTCTGCCAGGGCGGGGCAAGCGAGAGTGCGATGTTCAAGACCTTCCACGCCACCGGCAAGCCGGCGATCGTGTGGAAACTGGCGACTTAGGGCGGCCGGCGGCGTTGTGAAGAGTACCTGCGTGCGCCCGCACTAGCCGAAGCGGATATCTTTCGCTGCCGCGTCTTCCTGCCACTGCCATCGCATGGCCCAGTAGATCATTGCGCCAATGGGCGCGCCGATAGACAATACCCAGGAGCCATATGTAAGGAATTTGTAGAATCCGGCCGGCGGCGCAAGAAATTGCATGATCAGGAACTCCGACTGTAACGTCGACCAGTCAATATTGAAGCGAAGCGCGCCTCCCAGCACGAACAACAACCAGAGCCAGCGCCACCGCCAGCGTACCACTGGGCTTATCAAGCAAAGCGCGAAGGTCGCAAATGCGAAGGCATCAAACGCCATCGCGATACCGAGATAGATCCACCGGATGTCGCGCCAGGACTCCGGCCAGCGGAAATCATTGGCGTGGACTGCCGCGGCGCTGAAGTGATTGATATTGATGGATGCAATCCGAAGCGCGCCCTTGTCGCGTATGATCAATGCTTGTGCACGCACCACGCCTGCGCGGCCATAGTCGTAAAAGACAATCATCTGCGTGCTTCCACCGTTCGTATCGAACATCTTCGTCCAGTTCGAAACGCTGAGCTTCGGCTTTGCAGAAGTCTTCGGAAATAGCGCTGCAATCTGATCGAATATGGCGAGATTCGAAGGGCGATCGGCCTCGGCCGTAATTGCAAGCGCGTCTCTTGTGTCGTGGGCGCGTAGGTCTTCGACCATGCGCTTCACCAGCGCAAACTCATCGCCCGGAGCTGTTTCCTTTACGTCGAACGACCCGCCGGCCCAGAGCGGCATGCTCATCAGGCCGATTGTCGCCAGCACCGCAAAGATGAGCGCAACTGCAAAACGCATGGTTTGTCCCCGCTTATCCAGTGTAGCGGCTTTCTCGCATGGTTCGAATAGTGTCGAATTAAGGTCTAGCGGTTGACTCTACTCGACCACGTCTCCGCCCAGTCATGCAGCGGCAGAAGGCGGGTAAGCAGATCGGCGCCCGACGCCGTCAGCGCGTAACCGTCGCCGCCGTGCTCGACGATGCCGGCCTCGCGCAATTCGGCAAGCCGCGTGTTGAGCACGCTTGGGCTCGTCTGGCTGGCGGCGAGAAGATCGCGAAAATTCAGCTGCCGCCCCTCGCGCAATTCCCAGATCACGCGCAGCGACCAGCGGCGGCCGAGCAGGTCGAGCAGCACCATCACCGGCCGACCGGTGCGCGAGCCGCGCACGGGGCGTCCGGGCCTGAACGGTTTTGCTACGTTTTTGATAGCGTGGCTCCGAATCGTGTGCTACGAAAATCATAGCGCAACAGCAGGAGCCGCGAAATGACCGCCCGAATCGCACCCTTAGAACCGCCCTTTTCCCCCGAAATGCAGGCTGTGTTCGACACCATCATGCCCAAGGGCGTCCCGCCGCTCATCCTTTTCACGACGCTCGCCCGCAATCCGCATGTCTATGCCAAATTCCGGGCCGGCAGCCTGCTCGACAGAGGTTCGCTCGGCTTGCGCGAGCGCGAGATCGTCATCGATCGCACCACGGCGCGCTGCGGCAGCGAATATGAGTGGGGCGTGCACATCGCCTTCTTCGCCGAACGCGCCGGGCTTGCTGCTGAGCAGGTCTGGGCCACCGCGCGCGGTGCCGCCGGCGATCCCGCATGGACACCGCGCGAGTCGTTGCTCATCGATCTCGTCGATGCGCTGCACGACCATGCCGCGGTCGACGAAGCGCTTTGGAATTCGCTGAAGGCGGAATTCAGCGACGAACAATTGCTCGAATTGATCGTGTTGACGGGCTTCTATCACACCGTCTCGTTCCTCACGAACGCTCTGAAGCTGCCGCTCGAATCCTACGCGTCGCGATTTCCCGGATGACGCCCGGAAAAAGAGGGATGCAAAGAAAAAGGGCCGCGGCACCCCCGCAGCCCTCAGTATTTCTTGCAAAGCGGCGTTCAGAATGCGCCGACGATGATTGCCCCCAGAAACAAAAAAACCAGACCGACCGCCATGAGTTGCAGGTCGCGGACCATGGAGCCCTCCGTCCTAGAGACGTGGCGAGGGTCGGCTGGCTTTCACAAAGGGTCAACGGGGTGCGGCGGAGCCCTCATTGAAATTGCTGGACGATTGCGCGTGAAATAATTGTGACTCCTTTTGGCTGCAGTGCAGCACTTGCTTGCGAATCGTGGTTCGCATCACCACGCAATTTCCTTGCCGGTATAGTCGCGAAAGGTTCCGCTGTTCGGAAGCGACAGCTTTGCGATCTGCGCCCGCAATCCGCTGACGCTCTGTGGCGGCGTTACCGGCGCGTTCGTGCCGCCCATGTCGGTCTGCACCCATCCGGGATGGAAGATGCCGACGGAAATCCCGTCGCGTGCCCATTCGCGCGCGAGACCGCGCATGAAGGAATTCACCGCCGCTTTCGACGCGTGATAGGGATAGGCGCCGCCGCCATGATTGGCGATCGAGCCGAGCTGGCTCGTGATCGTGACGAGCTTCTTGTCCTTGCCCGCCATCAGATTGCCATGCAGCGCAATCGCCACGGCGACCGGCGCCACGGAATTGACCGCGAAGATCTTGAGCCACGTCTCGGCCGGTATGATTCCCTGCGCGCGCTCGCGCGGACCTCCGACGCCGGCATTGTTGATCAAAATGTCGATGGGTGTTCCCTTCAGGTCCTGTGCCAGGGCGGCTATGGAATTCGAATTGGTCACATCGAGCGCCGCGATGCGCACATTGGGCGAGGATTTCGCAAGCGCGTTCAGCGCGTCGGCCTTGGCCGGCTCGCGGCAGCACGCGATGATCTCGGCGCCATCCGCCGCATATTGCCTGGCAAATTCCAGGCCGATGCCGCGATTGGCACCGGTGATGAGAACCGTCGTCATGATGCATCCTCCTTGCCGAAGCCGCCGCCACCCGGCGTTTCGATCTCGATGGCGTCGCCCGCCGCGACTTCCACTTCGTCGCAGCCCTTGAGCGCAACGCGCGAACCGTCGGCGCGGATGATGGCGTTTCGACCCCTTGCGCCGGCTTCGCCGCCTTGGAGCCCAAATGGCGCCGTCTCGCGCCGGGTCGAAAGAATCGCGGCCGTCATCGCTTCGCGGAACTTGATCCGCCGCACCGTGCCGTCGCCGCCGCGATGTGCGCCGCCGCCGCCCGAAAACTCGCGAATGCGAAATTCCTCGATCAGCACGGGATAGCGAGCCTCCAGCACCTCGGGATCGGTCAGCCGCGAATTTGTCATGTGTGTGTGAACGGCGGATTGCCCGTCGAAGTCGCGTCCGGCACCGGCGCCGCCGCAAATCGTCTCATAATATTGATGGCGCTCGTTGCCGAAGGTGAGATTGTTCATCGTTCCCTGGCTCGCCGCCATCACGCCGAGGCAGCCGAACAGCGCATCAACCACCGCCTGGCTGGTTTCGACATTGCCGGCCGCCACTGCCGCCGGCGGCCTGGGCCTCAGCAGCGAGCGGTCCGGCACGGCGATCTCGAGCGGCTTCAGGCAGCCGGCATTCATCGGAATGTCGCTGTCGACCAGGCAGCGGAAGACATAGAGCACCGCCGCCTTGGTCACCGATCCCGGCGCGTTGAAATTGTTCGGCTGCTGCGGCGATGTGCCGGCAAAATCGATCCGCGCCGAACGTTGTGTCCGGTCCACTGTGATTGCGACGCGAATTTGCATTCCGCCGTCCATCGGCATCGCGAAGCTGCCGTCGTTCAGCGCGCCGATCACCTTGCGGACACTTTCTTCCGCATTGTCCTGCACATGCCGCATGTAAGCCGTGACGGTGCGCGCGCCATATTGCGCGACCGCGCGTTCGAGACCGGCGATGCCGCGCGCACAGGCCGCGCCCTGCGCCTTCAGGTCGGCGATGCTCTGTGCCGGGTTGCGCGCCGGATAAGGTCCGCCCGCAAGGACCGCGGCGACCGCCTGCTCGTCGAAATGGCCCTCCCGCACCATGCGTATGCCGTCGAACAGGATTCCCTCTTCGCCGATATCTTTCGAGAAGGGCGGCATGGAGCCCGGCGTGATGCCGCCGATGTCGGCATGGTGCCCGCGCGCCGCGACGAAGAAGCACCGCTCGCTGCCCACGAACACTGGCGCCACCACCGTGATGTCCGGAAGATGCGTTCCGCCGTCATAGGGCGCATTGGTCACGAACATGTCACCCGGCCGCATCGCGCCATGCTTCGCCATGATGGCGGTGACGCAATCGCCCATCGAGCCCAGATGAACGGGCATGTGCGGTGCATTGGCGACGAGCCCGCCCTCGGCATCGAAAATAGCGCAGGAGAAATCGAGCCGCTCCTTGATGTTCACCGACGACGCGGTGTTGCGCAGCGTTTCGCCCATCTCCTCGGCGATCGCCATGAAGAGATTGGCGAAGACCTCGAGAGAGACCGGATCGACCTCGGTGCCGCCCTGTCTGGCGGTCGGCGGCGCATCCCGCGTCAGAACGATCGCGCGCGCCGCCGCCACGTCGGCATGCCAGCCGTCTTCCACCACGATCGTCTGGTGCGGCTCGATCAGCAGCGCCGGCCCTGCGATCCGCCCGCCGGTCTCGAGCGCATCGACATGATGCAACTGCGCGTCGTGCCATGCGCCTTGCGAGAAGAAGCGTGCGTTGCTCACTTTCTCCCCGCGTTCACGCGGGGCGTGACCGGCGAAGCCGGACGAGGGGAGGAGTGTCGCCGCCGCCTGTCCATCGGCGCTCGTCGACTCCACCTCGATCGACTCCGCGATCAGCGTCTTGCCTTCGAAGCCGAAGCCGAACAGCCGCGCATGATCGCGCGCGAAGCTTTCCGCCATCTCGGCGGGCTCGCCATACGGCACCGGCAGGGTCGTATCGCTGCCCTCGTAACGGACATGCACGCGCATTTGGCTCGTCATCAGGCTCGCGCCTTGCGCGATCAGCTCGTCTTCCGCGGCGCGGCGAAGCTCCTGCTCGGCGCGGCGCAGTGGCAGCTCGCTTCCCGTAAGCGGCTTGCCGATGGCGCGCTGGCGCAGCGCGCGCATCTGCGCGAGCTTCATGCCATAGGCCGACAACAGGCCGGAGAGCGGATGGATGAACACCCGCGTCATGCCGAGCGCGTCGGCGACCAGGCAGGCATGCTGCCCGCCCGCGCCGCCGAAGCAGTTGAGCGTATAGCCGCGCGTGTCGTAGCCCTTGGCGACGGAAATGCGCTTGATCGCATTCGCCATGTTCTCGACCGCAACGCGGATGAAGCCGTCGGCCACCTGTTCGGCGCTGCGTCCCGTTGCGCGCGCGAGTTCTTCGAACTTCGCCCGCACGAGGGGCCCGTCCAGCGGCTGGTCGCCATCGGGTCCGAAGATGTGCGGGAAGTCGGCGGCCGTCAGCTTGCCCGCCATCACATTGGCATCGGTCAAGGTCAGCGGTCCGCCGCGGCGATAGCAGGCCGGCCCCGGATCGGCGCCCGCGCTATCCGGCCCGACGCGGAAACGCCCGCCGTCGTAATGCAGGATCGATCCACCGCCCGCCGCCACCGTGTGGATCGCCATCATCGGCACGCGCAGCCGCACACCCGCGACTTCGGTTTCATAGACGCGCTCATACTGGCCGTCGAAGCGCGACACGTCGGTGGAGGTGCCGCCCATGTCGAAGCCGATCGTGTGCGCGAAACCGGCTTCGCGCGCCGTTTCCGCCATGCCGACCACGCCGCCCGCCGGACCCGAGACGATCGCGTCCTTGCCGCGGAAGAAAAGCGGACCGGCCAGCCCGCCGTTCGACGTCATGAAGAGAAGTCGCGTCTCGCCCAGCGCGCCGGCAATGCGGTTGGCATAGCGCGCCAGCACCGGCGACAGATAGGCGTCCGCCACGGTCGTGTCGCCGCGCGGCACGAACTTCACCAGCGGCACCGTCTCATGGCTGGTCGAGATTTGCGTGAAGCCGAGCGCTTTGGCGATCTGCGCTGCGCGCGCCTCATGCGCGGGATAGCGATAGCCGTGCAGGAAGACGATGGCGCAGGACGAGAACCCGTCCGCCCGCGCTGCCGCGAGATCGCGCGTCAGCGCCTCCTCATCGAGCCGGCGCAGCGGCACGCCGTCCGCCGTCATGCGCTCGTCGGCCTCGATCGCCTGCTCATAAAGCATGTCGGGCAAATCGATCTTCAGCGCGAACAGTTTCGGCCGGTTCTGGTTGCCGATGCGCAGCTGGTCGCGAAAGCCGCGCGTGGTGATCAACACGGTCCGCTCGCCGCCGCGCGTCAGAAGCGCGTTGGTCGCGACCGTCGTGCCCATGCGAACTTCGCCGATGCGCCCCGAAGGAATCGCAGAGCCGCTCGCTAGCCCCAGCGCGCGGCGGATGCCTTCCAGCGCTGCGTCGTCATAACGCGGGCTGTCCGACAGGAGTTTGAGCGTCGACAGCGCGCCGTCCGGCGCCAGCGCCACCACGTCGGTGAATGTGCCGCCGCGATCGACATAGAAATTCCATTTGCCGGTGGACGCTGACATGACGCCGAGATTGTCCTATTGCTTTCCCCCATGTCCATCTTGGGAAAACTAGGCGGCGCTGCGGCCGGATTCATGCTGGGCGGCGGACCGGTCGGTGCGCTGATCGGCGCGCTCGCGGGCCATTTCCTGATCGATCGCGAGATGCCGGCGCTCGCGCCTGGCGACGCGCCCGGCGTGGTCTTCACCATCGCCATGATCGCGCTCGCCGCCAAGATGGCGAAGGCCGACGGCACCGTCACCGACGACGAAGTGGAAACCTTCCACCGGCTGTTCCGCGTCGCGCCGAACGAACAGTCGAGCGTCGACCGCATCTTCCGGCTGGCGCAACAGGACACCGCCGGATACGAGGCTTATGCGAGCCAGATTGCCAAGATGCTGGCCGGAAACCCGGCGCTGCTCGAAGACATCCTCGACGGCCTGTTCGAGATCGCCAAGGCCGACGGCGTATTCCATCCCGGCGAGGCGCAGTTCCTCGAACGCGTCGCCGACATTTTCGGCTTCACGCCGAACGAATATCGCCGCATCCGCGCCGCCCATATCGGGCCGGACAAGGGCGATCCCTATGTCGTGCTCGGCGTCGCCTATGACGCCGGCGACGACGAGGTAAAGGCCACCTATCGCCTTTTGGTGCGTGAGAACCATCCCGACCGGCTGATCGCGCGCGGCGTGCCGGAGGAGTTCATCCGGCTCGCAACCGACAAGCTTGCGGCGATCAACAACGCCTATGGACTGATCGAACGGGAACGCGGTTGGCGGAAATAGTCCTCCGCTCCTTGCGGTTTGCTGGGGCGGCTCCATCCACGGCCTGGCTCCGAAAATCGCCGGAACCAGCGGCTCTGCCACCACCCGAGGCGTTGACAGAGAGACTATAATCCTATATCATCAGCCAGATGATCACGCTCGGTTGGCTCTGGTTCTATCTCGCGCTCGGTACCGGTCTCATGCTCGCGGCGGCGCAGCAGCTTGCACCCGAATCCCGTATTCTCTGGGAGGTGTTATTTACAGCGGGTTTCGCGCTTACCATGGGATCGCTGGCGGCCTATCTGATCGGCGACGGCCGCGCGAGCCGCCCGCCCAAGCGCTAGCTTATTACCCTCATCGTTCTAGCAGTATTTTCCTATGATGATTATTTGATGAACCCCTTGACGGAACGTCCTTTGATGACTTTATGATGAGGGCAAGGGGTTAGAAGCGGCGCGCAACAGCGCGTGAGCAGGTCCGGTGGACTTGCCAAAGCGATGAACGCCCGGAGCGCAAGCGAAGGGCCCACGGGCCCGGCTCAAAGACGGAGGTTCTCATGAGCAAAATTGGAGTGGGCGTCGGCGACGATTTTCCGGTCGACGACAGCAAAGGGCGCAACACGGGCGAACAATCGCCCGGCGACGATCGCGCCGAATTCGAGGAATGGAAACGCCGCCGCGACGCGTACCGCGCGGAACGCGAGGCGAGGCGCGCCCAGCGCGACGCCTGGCGGTCGCAGCGCGACGAATGGCGCCGCCGCCGCGACGAATGGCGGGCGCAATGGCGCGCCCAGCGCAACATGTGGCGCGACGAAGTCCGCGACTATCCGCGCGGCGGCTACGACAGAGGTTATCCCGGCTACGCGCGCCACTTTCCGTTCTTCTTCGGTTACGGAATATGGCGCCTGTTCGCCATCGTCCTGACCATCGCGGCCGTCATCTTCATGATCTCGCATATCGGCTATGTGCTGGTCGGCCTGGTCGCGCTCGCCGTTCTGTTCTGCGCCTATCACCGCTTCGGCCACGATCCGCTCGACTTCAGCTATGCGGGCCGCGGCGACTATCCCGATGCGCCGCCGGCGCCACCGGCCCAGCAAACCCCGCCGCCCGCGCCGCAAGCGCCGCCGGCTGCTTAAGGACATGACCGTGCACAGACATCGTCATCAACGCTATCGCGGTGCCGCGGCGGAGGCGATGCGCGCCGCCGCCGACGCGATGGAAACGGGCGAACGCACCACGACGCGCGTTCAGCTCGAAATGCCGCCGCAGGCCATGGAGCGCCTGCAGCGGCTGAAGGAGAAGACCGAAGCGGCCTCCTATGCCGAAGTGATCCGCAACGCGCTGCGCGTGTTCGAAGCGCTGGTGCAGGAGCATGAAGGCGGCGCGGAATTCTATTTGAAGCGGCCGAACGGGGAATCCGTCGCCTACAGGATTTTCGTGTGATGAGCCTCTCCGAAACCGCAAATCCGTTCGGGCAGTTCGCACTGTTCCTCGGCCGCAAGGGTCGCCGGGTGTGGCGGCTCGCCGTCACTGCCAAGCGCGAACTCACGCCGAATATGGTGCGCGTCGAATTCCACGGCGCGGATCTGAACGAACTCGCCTGGAAACCGGGCCAGGACCTGGTGCTCGAGCTGCCCGCCGCGCGGGAAGCCGTCGCGCGCCGGCACTACACGATCCGCACCCACGATCCGGTCGCGCGCACGCTCGCCATCGACTTCGTTCTGCATGGCGACAGCCCGGCCAGCGACTGGGTGCGCGCGGCCAATGCCGGCGACGAAATCGCCGCTGCCGGTCCACGCGGCCACACGTTTGTCCGCAGCGCCGACTGGCATCTTTTCACCGGCGACGAGACGGCGATCCCCGCCATCTTCGCGATGCTCGAGAGCCTGCCGCGCGGTCCGCGTGCCTTCGCCTTTCTCGAGATCGCGGACGATGCGGAGCGCCAATCGGTTCGCAGCGACGCGGAGATCGCACTGAACTGGCTACCGCGTGACGGCCGGCCCGCCGGTCCCAGCCGCATGCTGTGCGATGCAGTCGAGAATTTCCAATTCCCGCAAGGTCTCGGCCACGCCTACATCCTGGGCGAAACCAGCTCGGTGCGCGCCATACGCCAGCGGCTGATCGCGCGCGGCCTTGGCAAGGACCAGACTTGCGCGGAAGGATATTGGCGTCCGGGCCGAGTCGGCGGCCACGATCACGCATAGGCAGCCATGTTGGCGGGGGCGCTCGGCTTCGCGAATGTCTTCTGCGCCGGTCTTCTGGCCGGCGAAGAATTCGTCATCCGCTTCGGCGTGCGCGCCCCGCTCGCCGCGCTCGATCCGCCGGCGCATATCCGCCTGCGCCAAAACCTGATCCGCACGCTGCGCCTGCTCGTGCCTGTCATCCTGTCCGCGGCGCTGCTCACCGGCGGCGCCGCGCTCGCATACGACCACAGCGCTCCGGGCACCGCCTACCGCTTCGCGGGCCTTGCGATCCTCGCCGTCTTTCTCGCCATTACCTTGGGCGGCACGGTTCCGATCAACCAGGCGGCGCTCACGTGGAATCCGCTGGCGCCGCCGCCGGATTGGACCGACAAGATCAAGACGTGGGAGAGGCTCGACGACTGGCGCACCGTTGCGGCGCTGGCGGCCTTCGCCTGCTTTCTGCTACCGCTGGCCCGTCCATGACGCTGCGTATGATCTCCTGTCCCTCGCCCAACCACGATGCGCGGCCGCAGGGCGCGCAGATCGATATTCTCGTGCTGCACTACACCGGCATGAAGACGGCGGACGAGGCGCTCGCCCGGCTGTGCGATCCGCAAGCGAAGGTGTCCGCCCACTACACGATCGGCCGCGATGGCCGCGTCTTTGCCCATGTGCCCGAAGAGCGCCGCGCCTGGCACGCCGGCGTGTCGTACTGGGCGGGCGAGACCAACATCAACGGCCGCTCGATCGGGATCGAACTCGTCAATCCCGGCCATGAATTCGGTTATGTGCCCTTCACCGAGCCGCAGATCGCCGCGTTGATCGATCTCGCGCATGGCATCCTCGCGCGCCATCCGATTTCGAAGGCGCGCGTGCTCGGCCACTCCGACGTGGCGCCGGCGCGCAAGACGGATCCGGGCGAACTCTTTCCCTGGAAGCAGCTCGCAGAGTTCGGGATCGGCGCGTGGCCGGATCATCCTCTCCCCCTTCGGGGGAAAGGGCAGGCTGAGGGGGACCCAGCCGCCGCGCTCGCCCGTTACGGCTACGGGCTTCCTCCGTACACGGATGTTCCGCTGGAGGCCGTGATCACTGCCTTTCAGCGCCACTTTCGCCCCGCGCAGGTGAACGGCATTTGGGATCACCAATGCGCCGCCGCGCTCGCCGCTCTGCTGGCGCACTGATGCGTTAGCTCGTCTTGAGCTCCGTAAACCGCAGGCGATTGCCGAACGGATCGTTGACCTGCAGGAAACGGCCCCAAGGTACGTCCTCTATCCCGGGTTTGTTGTAGGCATAGTCCTTTGCCGACAACTCCGCATGGAGCGCCGCAATGCTTTTCACCGCGACGTAGACGTTCGCGCCAGGACTTGAATCGCCATGATGCTCGGTGAGATGCAGGACAAGCGCGCCGCGCGAAATCTGCGTGTAGAGCGGCGACGACTTCGACGTCCACTCTGCCGGATCGATCCAGTCGAATTTGAAACCGAGGAAATCGATGTAGAACTCCCTCGCCTTCTGAATGTCGAAGATGCGGATGATCGGTACGGCATCACCGATACCGGCGCGATCTCCGTCGATCTTGGCGGCAAGGACATTCCAGTTGTCGAAGCCGAACTCCTGAGCCACCAGCTCCAGACATTCGCCATGGGAGAGCGAGACGCTCTTTGCCGCAAGCCGCTCGCGCAGCGTCTTGGCCATCGTCTTGGAATCGAGAAAGGTGCGCATGACAGATCCTTTCGCATTCGGCGAACATCTCGTCAGTGCTTGCATTGCTGACCCTTTCGCCATTTGTTGCGATTGGATCGAATGTTGGGAATGCGAAGCCTTCACCGAACCCGAATGGGCGCAAGCGGCAGGCGGCAACAGCCTTGCAGCAAGCTTAGAACGGCGAAGGACTTATTGCAATTCTTGGCCGAGCGGTACGACGCTGCGACGCGATCTGAATGAGAACGCCGGCGCCTCTGGGGTCGCCGTGCTGGCATCCTTTCCAATGCTCCCGGCTTGACGTGCCGCAGTCACGCAGTGGCGCGCCCGATGTCGCATTCGTGCTGCGTGTCTCGTGCCCCACAATTGCGCGGCGCTCGCCGCGCTTCTCGACGCCATCTAGCGGATGCCTCGATATTCCTGCGCCCGCGTGGCGCGCAGGCCCGCCAGCCCGAACTTGTCGATCGCGCGCTGCCAGGTGAGGAACTCCTCCACCGTCAGCGCATAGCGATCGCACGCCTCGTCGAGCGAGATCGCGCCGGCGCGAACCGCGGCCACGACTTGCGCCTTGCGTTTGGGGATCCAGCGCCGCGTGTCGGACGGCGGCAGTTCCACGAGGACGTTCCGGGCCGGAACGATGCTCGCGCTGAGGAATCCTTTTTCTGCCAGTGTCATCGTCGTCGCTCCCAGTGGGTTCATAGGGAGAGTCCCCGCGACGCAAATGCGTTCCGAAGGAACTTTTCGCTCGCGAAACAGCGTTAACGAAGGGCAAACGGCCTAGTTCGAATTGAGATCGAACGCGAGCATTGGCAGCATGCGCTCGGCTATCGCGTCCGATGGCGCCTCGCCGGTTCGCCGCGCGCCCATGCGCAGATAGAACGCCTCGGCATTGGGATCGGACTGGATCGACAGGATCGTTCCACCATTCGCGCGCGCCATCGCTGCGATCTCGACGAACAGGCGCCGCCCGACGCCCGTGCCGATCGCGACAGGTTCCACGAACATGTGCAGCAGGTCCCACGCGCCGTCCTTTAAGGGATCGAGCGAGGCCATGCCGAGAAGGCGTTCGCGCGCCTCGGCCACAAGAACGCGCCCCGTTTCGATCAGCGCGGGGCTGATGGTCAGCGACGCCCGTGAACGTGCCATGAAATCGGCGTCGTAGCCCCAATGCGCCTTGGCGCGCATGCAAAGCGCACTTAACGCCTCTGCTTCTTCGGGCCGGGCACGACGCACTGTCAAAAGTTCCATGACTGCACTATATCTCCGTTCGCGTCAGACGGCCGGATGGCCGCGGCGCCCCGCGCAAGCGCGGCGTCGAGGAAAGTCCGGGCTCCACGGAAACACGGTGCCGGCTAACGGCCGGCGGGGGTAACCCCAGGGATAGCGCCACAGAAATGACACCGCCTAAGACCCTAAAGGTCCGGCAAGGTTGAAATGGTGCGGTAAGAGCGCACCGCGTCTTCGGCAACGAAGACGGCATGGCAAGCCCCACCGGGAGCAAGACCAAATAGGGACGGCACGTAATCCGTTTCCGGATAGCCGTCCGGGTAGGTCGCGTGAGGTGCGAGGCAACTCGCATCCCAGAGGAATGGCCATCCATCCGTCTTCGTTCGCAAGAATGGGGCGGGGGACAGAACCCGGCTTACAGGCCGTCTGACGCACTTTTCATTTCAGCGGCACGAGTTCGAAATCGCGCGATGCGTCGTCGATCCAGGCGATCGAGGTGACCTTCGACAAATGATCGAGCTTCCAGTCGGCGTGCGCCACGACCGGATGCACGCCGCTGTCGTCGGGCGCGAAGGGCAGAACGAGTTCTTCGTTCTCGTGATCGCCGCCCGCCACCATCGCCATGCGGCGGCGCGCAACGAGCACCGCGCCGCGGGCGACGGTGGACATGTTGCGCAGGCGCAGACGGCGATGCTTTTCCGGCGCCATGGCGATCCAGTCCCGTCCGGTCAGTTCCATACCGAGCACGCTGCGATAGCCGGTTCCGGCCAGCCGCACCGTGACGCGCTCGTCGGGCACCACGTCGAACATCAGAAGATTTGGGAGATGCGTTTTCAGCTTGCTCGGATTGAAGCAGGACCGCGCCGGCAAACCATCATGCGCCCAGAGCGACAGCCAATGTTCCGCCAGCGCGCGATTGCGCGCATCGAGCCGAAGCTTTGCGATGGCGTCCGCGGCGGCGGACTTATTCAACGCACGCGCCTGCATGTCTTGCGCCCCAGCCGAAGGAACACCGGATTGGATGACCGGCGTGTCGGCGCCGATGCGCGCAATCTAGCAACCGATCGGGCTCGGTACGATGAAAATCTGTCGTCGGAGCATTACCCAAAATGATTGGCGCGTGCCAAATCGGCACTGCCGCAACGGGCGGAAGTGATTGCGCGTGTCGCTCTTCAACCGCGGCGTCGATGTGCGGTGGCGACAAGCATGTTAGTTGTGCACCGAAATCGCGACCGGCGAACAATCAGGCAAGCTTGTCGCGCGTCGCCGGATCTTCGACTCCGCCGTAGTATTTTTCGAGCGCATCGCGGAAGAGAATCTCCTGCGGCGCGGCATGCGCGAACAAGGTCATCGACGAACGAAATTTGAGATCGTCGGGCGCGCCGAAGATCGTATGCGCATCGCGTCCTTCGACGTCGAGCACCAGCCGGGTGGATTCGCGCAGGCGCGGTCCAAGCAGTCGATGCGCGAGATAGGCGCGCGCCTCGTCGAGAGACGAGATCGCGTAACGCTGCGCCATCGCGCTGAAGCCGAGGCCTGCGATTTGCGGAAAGACGAACCACATCCAATGGCTCGTCTTGCGCCCGGCCCGCAGCTCCGCGACGACGCGGTGATAGACCGGGTCCTGCGCTGCGATGAAGCGTTCGAGATCGAATGGAACGTCGCTCACCAATAGCCGTCCATAAGTTCTTTCGACCATTGCGGCTCCCGCACCGGACCGCGCGGAAGAAATCCCGCCATCACGGGTTTTATATCGAGCACCGGCGTGCCGTCGATGGCGTCGAGTCCGCGTACGCGCAGGCGAAGGCCATCGACTTCCAGCAATGTGCAGACGGTGACGCCGATGCGGTTCGGCCGGCTCTTTCCACGCTGCGCAAGAATACCGACCAGCGGCCAGTCCTTGCGGCCGCGCGGATGGCGTGCGCCGGTGTTGATCTCTTCGTCGGGCACGCGGTCGAAGTGGAACACGACTTCGATGTGCGAAAAGTCGGACAGGCTCGCGGTTGCATCGATGCCGAACAGTTCGGGATCGAGCTCGATCGTAGCCTCGACGCCGTCCCAGTCGTCGTCGATCGGTTCGGCGCGGCCGCCGCGCACCTTTCCGATCGGTCTCAGCGTGATCGTGTCCGGCATCGTCTTCCTCGCTCGAAAATCGCGCGCTGCATGCGCTCGCGCGACGTCCTTCACCAGCGCGAATGCGGCATGCCGCTGTCGACACAGCGGCATGGGACAGGAGACAAAAATCCTCTAGGACGTGATTCCTGAAACCCTCGTTAAGGGTTTGTTTACCGCGGTAACTGCAACCTTTACGCGTTTTTGATTTGTTCCGCGATCACCACCCATAGACGAGTTGATTCCATAGGTAGATGTCCCAAGCCCCTCAATTTCCTCAGCTTTTCGATTGACCTGACGATTTGTCCCATGCTATCCCAGACTGTCCCAGGGGCTTGACCTGAGGCCATAGCGGCCCTCGCGGTTGTCCCGCCCTAAGCCCCCTTCGGACACAGGGGGTATGTGCGTTTCATGACAAGTCAGCCGTTCATCTCGACGCTGATGGGATCGCTCGACGGCAAGGGGCGTGTCTGTATCCCCGCATCCTTCCGGCAGGTCCTGGCGGCGCAGAATACGGCCGGCGTCTATCTCTACCCCTCCTTCGTCGACGCGGCGCTCGAATGTTTCGGGCAGGTTGCGGTCGATGGATTGAACGCGCGGCTCTCCGCACTCGATCCGTTTCTCTCCCCCGCGCATGACGACATGGCGATGGCGATCATCGCGCGCACGCAGCTTCTTCCCACGGACGAGGGCGGCCGCGTGCGCTTGCCCGATCCGATGATCGCCCATGCCGGCCTCAAGGATCGCGTCGCGTTCGTCGGCATGGGACAAAAGTTCAGGATCTGGGACGCGCAGGCCTACGCCGCCGTCGAAGCCGAGAGTGTTGCGCGCATGAAGGCGCGCTTCGAAGCGGCCAAGGACGGTGGCGCATGAGCGGCCACGTTCCCGTGATGCTCCGCGAAGTGCTCGACCTGCTGCAGCCGAAGGACGGCGAGCATTATGTCGATGGTACCTTCGGCGGCGGCGGCTACACGCGTGCGATCCTCGAAGCCGCCGACTGCCGCGTGCTCGGCATCGACCGCGATCCCGATGCGATCGCGCGCGGCCAGGCGCTTGTCGATCGCTTCGGCGGCCGGCTGACGCTGGCGCAAGGCACGTTCGCGCAGATGGAAAGCCTGCTCGGCCCAACGCGCACCAACGGCGTCGTGCTCGATCTCGGCGTCTCCTCCTTCCAGTTCGACGAGCCCGAGCGCGGCTTCTCGTTCCGCGACAACGGTCCGCTCGACATGCGCATGAGCCGCGAAGGCCAGTCGGCGGCCGACTTTGTCAACAGCACGGACGAGAAGACGCTGGCCTCGGTCATCGCACGCCTCGGCGAAGAGAAGAACGCACGCCGCATCGCCCGCGCCATCGTCGCGCGCCGCCCCGTGACCCAGACGGCCGAACTCGCCGAGATCGTGAAGGAGGCGCAGGGTCCCGCTGCCGCACGCCTCGCCATCCATCCCGCGACGCGCACCTTCCAGGCGCTGCGCATCCATGTGAATGATGAGCTTGGCGAGCTGGAGCGCGGTCTCGATGCCGCCGCCAATGTGCTCGTGCCCGGTGGCCGCCTCGTGGTCGTCGCCTTCCATTCGCTCGAGGACCGCATCGTCAAACGCTTCCTCGTCGCCCGCAGCACGTCTGCGCCCAATGCCTCACGCCATGCACCGGATGTGCGGCGGGGGCCTGAGGCCGCATTCCGCCTGCTGACCGCGCGGCCGCTCGTTCCGGGCGACAGCGAAATCCGTTCCAACCCTCGCGCACGGTCCGCCCGCCTGCGCGCGGCACAACGCATCGCAGCCTAGGAGTCCGACATGGTCCGAGTCCTCAACACTCTCTGCGTCGCCCTGATGGGGCTTTCGATCCTCGCCCTCTACCACGTGTCGGAGAAGACGCGGGTGGCGAGCGTCGAACTCGCCAACATCAACCACGACATCGCGCGAGAGCGCGCGACGATGAGCGTCCTGGAAACGGAGTGGGAGCGTGTCGCGGGGCCGCAGCGCATCGAGGAACTCGCCGAAAGCCATCTCGGACTGACCGGCACGCCGGCCGTGCAGCTCTCTTCCTTTGAACTGCTGCCGCGCCGCGGCGAGGATCCTGCACCGCTCGCCAGCGCACCGATCCGGCAGGCGAGCGCCCGGGCACCGGAACAATCCGTGCCGCTGCAACAAGTCTCCGACCGCTCCGGACTCTGAATATATGAAGCAGGGCCCGACGATCTATCAGCGGCGCATCGTCATCGGTGCGGCCCTGTGCGTTGCGGCCTTCGCGCTTGTCGGCGTGCGGCTGGTGGACGTCACGCTGTTCAAGCCGGCCTTCAAAGGCGTGCTCGCGGACGCTCCTGAGGCGCCGCGGCGCGCCGACCTCGTCGATCGCAATGGCGAGCTTCTGGCGCGCGATCTTCCGGTGATGGACCTTTATGCCCGCCCGCATGCGCTGTGGGACAAGGACCAGGCGGCGCGCGATCTCGCCGCTATCACCGGCGCGGACTATGCGCGGCTGAAGGACGGTTTCGACAATACCAAACACCCCTATGTCCTCGTCGCGCGCCAGCTGACGCCCGACGTGCAGGACCGGGTAAAGCATCTGGGGCTCCCGGGCCTCGAATTCGAACCCGACAGCAAGCGGTACTATCCCGACGGCCGCGCCACGGCGCAGCTGCTGGGCGTGACCGATCCCGACGGCAAGGGCGTGTCGGGTCTGGAACGCGGACTCGACGGCAAGCTGCGCAATGAAGTCGTGCCCGTCGCGCTCTCCATCGACATGCGCGTGCAATACATCCTGCAGAGCGAGGTCGCGGCCAGCCGTACGATGTTCCATGCCATCAAGGCCGGCGGCGTCGTGATGAACGTCGATACCGGCGAAGTGCTGGCGATGGTCTCGCTGCCGGACTTCGATCCAAACTATCGAAAGTTCACCGGCGACGATTCCGACCACAACATCATGGCGGCGGACCGCTACGAACTCGGCTCGGTGTTTAAGGTGCTGTCCTTCGCGCTGGCGATGGAGGATCACACCACCACGCCGGACGAGGTCTTTTCCATCGGCAACGGCTACAAGATCGGCAAGTATACGATCCATGAAGCCGAGCACATGCCCGCGACCTACACAGCGCGCGAGGTCCTGGCCCATTCCTCGAATATCGGCACCGCTCAAATCGCGTTGCGCTCCGGTCCCGACCGCCAGCGCCAATTCCTGACGAACATGGGTCTGCTCGAGCCGCTGCGCACCGAGCTCCCCGAATATGCCCGTCCGCTCTATCCGTCCCACTGGGGGACGATCGAAACGGCAACCATCGGTTTCGGTCACGGGATCTCGGTCGCGCCGCTCGCCTACATCGCCGCCGCCGCCATGGTGGTAAACGGCGGCCGGCGCATCGTCCCGACCTTCCTCAAGCACCCCGCCGACGCGCGCGGCGAGCAGGTGCTGAAACCCGCCACCAGCCTCACGATGCGCGATCTGTTGCGCTACGTCGTGACCAACGGCACAGGCCGCAAGGCGGACATCGCCGGCTACGATGTCGGCGGCAAGACTGGCTCGGCCGAAAAGCCTGGGCCGCACGGCTACCGCGCGCATGTCCTGGTCACCTCATTCTTCGCGGCCTTCCCGATCGACCATCCGCGCTACGTCGTCTTCGTCCTGCTCGACGAGCCGCACGGAACCCGCGATACCGGCGGAATCGCGCTCGCAGGCGAGACCGCTGCGCCGCTGGCAGGCCGCGTGATTTCGCGTATTGCGCCGATATTGGGCGTGCCGCAGAAGACGGTGGTGGCGCATGAGAATACATAATGGGACCACAATCGGGAGCCACGATCACGTCGGGTAATGCGGGCCAAAACGCCATGAAGGCGTCCCTCGATTTTACCGGGCTCGCGAGCGACAGCCGCGAGGTGAAACCCGGCTATCTGTTTGCGGCTCTTCCGGGCACCAAGGCGAATGGCGCGGCGTTCGTGAAGGATGCGGTCGCGCGCGGCGCCGTTGCTGTGCTCGGCCGTCCCGATGTCGCCAAGCAGGCCGAAGCGCTCGGCGTCCGCTTCATCGCCGACGAAAATCCGCGTCTCGGCCTGGCGCGCCAGGCGGCCCGCTTTTTCGGCGCGCAACCCAAGACTGTCGCCGCCGTCACCGGGACCAAGGGCAAATCGTCGGTCGTCGCCTTTGTGCGCGAGATCTGGACGGCGCTCGGCAAGCAGGCCGCCAGTCTCGGCACCGTCGGCGTCGTGACGCCGAAGGGCGAGATCGCGCTCAAGCACACCACGCCGGATCCGATCGAGGTCCACCGGATTTTGGCGCAGCTCAAGAAGGACGGCATCGACCATCTGGCACTGGAGGCCTCGAGCCACGGTCTCGACCAGTTCCGCCTCGACGGCGTGGAAATCGCCGCCTGCGGCTTCACCAACATCACCCGCGACCACATGGATTACCATGCGGACTTTGAGAACTATTTGCGCGCCAAGCTCAGGCTGTTCTCCGAAGTTGTGCGCGACGGCGGCATCGCGGTGGTCAATGCCGACGCGGCGCAAGCCGATCGCTTTGTTGCCGCCGCGAAGAAGCGCGGCTTGCAAACTTTGACGGTCGGGGAGGCTGGCGAAGCAATCAAGCTCGTTGGCCGCGAAGGCCGCATCGATGGCCAGACGTTGAAGCTTCGCCATGGCGGCCGCGATTACACGGTGTCGCTGCCGCTGGCCGGCAGTTTTCAGGCATCGAACGCCTTGGTGGCCGCCGCGCTGGTCATCGGGCTTGGTGAAGATGCGGCGAAGGTTTTCGCCGCGCTTGAGCACATCAAGGGCGCGCCAGGCCGGCTCGAGAAGGTGGCGTACGCCGCGTCCGGCGCACCAATCTATGTCGACTACGCTCACACACCGGACTCGTTGGAAAAGGTGCTCGCTGCGATCCGCCCCCATGCGACGGGTAAGCTGCATGTCGTGTTTGGCTGCGGCGGCGATCGCGACAAGGGCAAGCGGCCGCTGATGGGCGAGGCGGCAACGAAGAACGCAGACATCGTGATCGTCACCGACGACAATCCGCGCAGCGAGGATCCCGCGACGATCCGCAAGGAAGCTCTAGCCGGCGCGCCGGGCGCGCGCGAGATCGGCGATCGCGCGCAAGCCATCCGCGCTTCGATTGCCGCACTGGGCGCGGGCGACATCCTCATCATCGCCGGCAAGGGCCATGAGACCGGTCAGATCGTCGGCGCCGAAATCCGCCCCTTCTCGGATCGAGAGGAAGCGGTGAAGGCCGCCCTGTCGCTCGGAGGGCGCGCCGCATGACCGCGCTATGGACCTCGGAAGAAGCGCAAGGTGCCACGCTCGGCATTCCCGGCCGCGCCTTCGAGGTGACAGGCCTCTCAATCGATACGCGCACGCTCAAACCGGGCGATCTCTTTGTCGCGTTGAAGGGCGAGAACCGCGATGGCCACGATTTCGTCAAGTCCGCATTCGAGGCAAAGGCCGGCGCCGCGCTCGTCTCGCACACGCCGGACGGCATCGGCGGCAATGCAGCACTCCTGACGGTCGCCAATACGCAGCGCGGCCTCGAAGATCTGGCGCGCGCGTCACGCGCCCGCTCGTCCGCCAGGATCGTTGCCGTCACCGGCAGCGCCGGCAAGACGACGACCAAAGAGCTTCTACGCCTCGCGCTCGGCGCGCTGGGCACGACGCATGCATCGGCCGCGTCCTACAACAATCATTGGGGCGTGCCGCTGAGCGTCGCGTCCATGCCGCGCGACGTGCGTTACGGCGTGTTCGAAGTGGGCATGAACCATTTCGGTGAGATCCGCTCGCTGGTTGGCTTCGTACGTCCGCACGTCGCGCTGGTCACCACCATTGCGCCGGCGCATCTCGAGTTTTTCGGCACCTGCGAAGCGATCGCCGATGCCAAATCGGAGGTCTTCGAAGGCTTGCTGCCCGGCGGCGCGGCCCTGGTCCCAGCCGACAGCCCCTATGCCGATCGCCTGGTCGCCCGCGCGCGCCAGGCCCATATCGGCCGCATCCTCAAATTCGGCGAGAAGGCGGGCAGCGATGCGCGCCTCACGGCCTATTCCGAGGGTCCTGACGGCGCGCTGGTTGGCGCCGACGTCGCTGGCATGCCGGTTGAGTTCCGTCTCGGCGCGCCGGGCAGGCATATCGCGATGAACGCGATCGGTGCGCTGCTTGCAATATCCGCGTTGGAGGGCGACGTGTTGAATGCCGCCGCTGCGCTCAAATCCTTCGCAGCACTCAAGGGCCGCGGCGCGCGCTTCCGTTCCGGCGGCGTCGACGTGATCGACGAAAGCTACAACGCCAACCCAGCTTCGATGGCCGCCGCGCTCGCCTTGCTCGGCAGCGCGAAAGGCCGCCGCATTGCCGTGCTCGGCGACATGCTGGAGATGGGCCCGGATGGCGCGCAGCATCATGCGGATCTGGCGCAGCCGATCGAACTCGCCCGGGTCGATCTCGTTTTCGCCTGCGGCGCGAGCATGAAGTCTCTGTGGGACCGTCTGCCACCGGTGCGGCGCGGCGCCTGGGCGGCGACCTCGGCCGAGCTTGCGCCGCAGCTCACGTCGCGGCTCCAGAACGGCGACACAATCCTCGTGAAGGGTTCTCTCGGCAGCAAGATGGCGATCATCATCGACGCCCTGAAGGCGAGGAGCGCGTAACGCATGCTCTATTATCTGTCGCTCCTCACCCACACCGATCAGTTGGCGCTCTTCCGGCTGTTCAAGTACCTGACCTTCCGCTCGGGCGGCGCGGTCATCACGGCGCTGTTGTTCGCCTTCATCGTCAACGGCTCGCTGATCCGCTGGCTGAAGCTCAAACAGGGCAAGGGCCAGCCGATCCGCGCCGAAGGTCCGCAACGCCACATCGTGGAGAAGGCGGGCACACCGACGATGGGCGGATTGCTCATCCTGCTGCCCTGGGTCGTCTCGACCTTGCTCTGGGCCAATCTCGCAAATGAATATGTCTGGATCGTTCTGTTCGTCACTGTCGCCTATGGCCTGCTCGGCTTCGCCGACGACTATCTGAAGGTCAGCAAGCGTTCCTCCGACGGCGTTAGCGGCCGGCTGCGTCTCGTTTACGAGTTCGCCGTCGCCTTCATCGCGACCTGGGCCCTGATGCGGCTCGATTCGACTTCGCTCGTGGGCATGCTCACTGTCCCGTTCTTCAAATCGTTCGTCATTCCGTTCGGTATGGCCTTCATCATCGTGGGAGGTGTCGTGATCGCGGGCGCTGCGAACGCGGTGAACTTCACCGATGGCCTCGACGGGCTTGCCATCGTGCCGGTGATGATCGCGGCCGCGACTTTTCTGCTGTTTGCCTACCTCGTCGGCAACGTCAATTTCTCGAAATATCTCGAGCTCGTCTACGTCGCCGGGACCGGCGAGCTGATGGTGTTCCTGGCGGCGTTGATCGGCGCGGGCCTGGGCTTTCTCTGGTACAACGCGCCGCCCGCCATGGTCTTCATGGGCGATACCGGCTCTCTGCCACTCGGCGGCGCCCTCGGTGCCGTCGCCGTCGCAGTCAAGCAGGAGATCGTGCTCTTCATCGTCGGCGGTCTGTTCGTGGTCGAGACCGTTTCAGTCATCGTGCAGGTGATCTCCTTCAAGACGACCGGCAAGCGCGTCTTTCGCATGGCGCCGATTCATCATCACTACGAGCAGCTCGGCTGGAAAGAGCCCACCATCGTCATCCGCTTCTGGATCGTTGCCGTGGTTCTCGCCCTCGTCGGCCTCGCGACCCTGAAGCTGCGGTAACCCATGATCACGGTGCGCTCCTTCGAAAATCGGGACGTCGGCGTGTTTGGGCTGGCGCGCACCGGTATTGCGGCGGTGAAGTCGCTGAGGGCCGGCGGCGCGCACGTCTATGCCTGGGACGATAAGGAAGAGGCACAGCGCCAGGCACAAAGCGAAGGTGCTACGGTCGTGCCTTGGGCGGACTGGCCTTGGGACAGGATCAAGGCACTGGTGCTGTCGCCGGGCGTGCCGCTGACCCATCCCAAGCCGCATCCCATCGTCGACCAGGCGCACTATGTCGGTGCCGAAGTGATCGGCGACATGGAGCTGTTTGCGCGCGAGATGGGCGCCGATCCCGCCGTTCCCGGTCGGGCGCCGGTCGTCGCGGTGACCGGCACCAACGGCAAGTCCACCACCACGGCGTTGATCGGCCACATCCTCGCGACGTGCGGCTTCGATGCGCAGGTCGGCGGCAACATCGGAAAGGCGGTGCTCGAACTCGATCCGCCCGCCGCCAAGACCATCTATGTGCTGGAGCTGTCCTCCTACCAGATCGATCTCAGTCCCGGCCTCGTGCCCGACGTCGCCGTGCTCTCCAACGTCACGCCCGATCACATCGATCGGCACGGCACGCTCGAGAATTACGCTGCCGTCAAAGCGCGGCTGTTGTCTCAGACCTCGAAGACCGGCCAAAATGTCATCGGAGTCGACGATGCGCTGAGCGCCGCGATCTTCACGCGCCAGGGCGGCAATGGCGGCTCGTCGGCTGTGCCGGTTTCGGTCGGCAAAGTGCTTGGGCGCGGTGTCTTCGTGGTCGATGGCACGCTTTATGATGCGCAGGGCCAGCGCGCGACCAAGGTGATGGAGCTGGCCGGCGCCGCCCGCCTGCGCGGCGTACACAATTGGCAGAATGCGGCGCTTGCATTTGCCGCCTGCAAGCCCTTCGTGCGCGACTCGCGCGCGATTGCCGAAGCCATCGCGACCTTTCCCGGCCTTGCCCATCGCATGGAGGATGTCGGCCGCATCGGCAAGGTGAGCTTTGTCAACGATTCAAAGGCGACCAACGCCGATGCCGCGGCCCGCGCGCTCGCCTGCTATAGCGACATCTTCTGGATCGCCGGCGGCAAAGCCAAGGAGGGCGGGATCGAAAGTCTCGCGCCATTCTTCCAGCGCATCCGCAAGGCCTATCTGATCGGCGAGGCAGCCGGAGAATTCGCCCGCGCGCTCGACGGCAAGGTTGCTTGCGAAATCTCCGGCACGCTAGACATAGCGGTCCGCGCCGCCGCCACCGATGCCGCTACGGTGCCGTCCGCCGTGGTTCTATTGTCGCCGGCCTGCGCTTCCTTCGATCAGTTCCAGGATTTCGAGCAGCGGGGCGACGCTTTCCGCGCACTTGTCGCAAGCCTGCGCGCCGTTCCGGTGCGGGAGGCGTCATGAACTCCCGCGCCAACCGCAGCCCGTTTTCGACCTGGTGGTGGACTGTCGACCGCGTAGCGTTGTTCCTCATGCTGATGCTTATCACGATCGGCCTGATGCTGGCCTTCGCTGCCAGTCCGGCCGCCACCGGCGGGCCGTTGACCGCCGGCGATTTCCGCTACACCGCGAAACAGATCCTGTTCGCCGTCATTGCCGCCGGCATACTGGGCGGGGCCTCTCTGCTCTCGTTGCAGCAGCTCAAGGTCGTAGCCGCCATCACCTTCGCCGTTGCGCTGATCGGCTCGGGCCTCGTACTGGTCGCCGGCAACGAGGTCTACGGCGCCAGGCGCTCCATCGAGCTCGGCTTGTTCTCGCTGCAGCCGTCGGAATTTCTCAAGCCGGGGTTCGCGGTGCTCGCCGCCGCCATCATTGCCGACCGCGATGCCCTGCCTCTGCCCAAGCCGGTCATCACCTTTCTGCTCATCGTGCCGGCCATCCTGATCCTTCTGATGCAGCCCGATGTTGGACAGACCACTCTGTTGCTCGCGCTCTGGGCGGCGCTTTTGTTCTTTTCGGGCGCACCGCTCGCCTGGATGGGGATTTTGAGCGGCGGTACGGTGGCGCTTGGCGGCGTCGCCTATCTCCTCTTTCCGCACGTGCATCATCGCATCGACCAATTCCTCAACCCGACGGATACGGGCTATCAGACGGGTCTTGCGCTGAAGGCCTTCGCGCATGGCGGATTGACCGGCGTCGGCCCTGGCGCAGGCACCATCAAATACCGCATTCCGGAAGCGCATTCCGACTTCATCTTCGCGGTCGCTGGCGAAGAGTTCGGTCTAATCCTGTGCGGCGCGATCGCACTTCTGTTCTGCGCGCTGGCCGTGCGCCTGTTGCTGCGCGCCGCCGACCAACGCGACCGCTTTTCACAGCTGGCCGGTGCCGCGCTCGCAACCGTTACGGCACTACAGGCCTTCGTCAACATGGGCGTCGCCGTGAGCCTTCTGCCCGCGAAGGGCATGACCCTGCCGTTCATTTCCTATGGCGGTTCGTCGCTGTTCGCAGTCGCGCTCACCATGGGCTTCGCACTCGCAGTGACGCGCCAGCGGCCGCAACTCGCTCAGCGCGAGCAATCCCTGTTCGAATTGCTGGGGGCACGCGCATGAGCGTCATTGTGCTCTCGGCCGGCGGCACGGGCGGCCATCTTTTTCCGGCGCAAGCCTTGGCGGGCGAACTCAGACGCCGCGGCAAGACGATCGTCGTCATCACCGATGCGCGGTTCAAGAACTACGCCACTGCGTTTCCCGACAGCAAGATCGAAACGGTGCCGTCTGCGGCCTTCTCCGATCGCTCCATCCTCGGGCTCATCGCTGCCCCGTTCGAGATCGTCGGCGGCATCGCAATGTCGATGATCAAGTTGGCGCAGATCAAGCCCGCGGCAGTGGTCGGCTTCGGCGGCTATCCGAGTGTGCCGGTGATGGTGGCCGCCATCGTCTCGCAGATCCCGACCGCGATTGTCGCTCCCGATGCATTGCTCGGCCGCGCAAACCGGCTGGTGATGAATCATGTGCGGCTCATCGCGGCGAACTTCCCGCTGGTGCGATTTCTGCCCAAGGACCTGTCGAAGGTCGTCTACACCGGCAATCCGATGAGGCCCGAAGTCGTGGCGCTGGCCGGAGCACCTTACGATGCGCCGAAGGATGGCGGGCCGCTCAAGCTTCTCGTGTTTGGCGGCAGCCAGGGCGCGCGCGTGTTCAGCGAACTCGTTCCGGCCGCGCTTGCGCTTCTGCCGGTAGCCTCGCGCACGCGGCTTGAACTCGTGCAGCAATGCCGGCCGGAGGATCTGGAGCGCGTCAAGGCGAGCTATGCCAAGCTCGGCGTCGAGGCGGAGCTGGCGCCGTTCTTCACCGATCTTCCGGTGCGCATGGCAGCGGCGCAATTGGTCATCGCGCGTTCCGGCGCGGGCACGGTGAGCGAGCTCGCGCTGATCGGCCGCCCGGCGATCCTCGTGCCGCTTCCGCACGCGCTCGACGACAATCAGACGCCCAATGCCGATGCGCTGGCCAATGCCGGCGGCGGCTGGCGAGTTCGCCAGTCCGAACTCACGCCCGACAGGCTCGCTCAGATGCTGGGCGAGATTCTCGCCGCGCCCGGCTCTCTTGCGGCGCGCGCAGCTGCGGCGCGCACCATCGCCAAGGCGGACGGCACGGCGCGGTTCGCCGACGCCGTCGAGCAGATTGCGAGGGCGGCATGACCGTCCCCGCCAAGACCCGTGTGCCGCTGGATGTCGGAACGATCCACTTCATCGGCATCGGCGGCATCGGCATGAGCGGCATCGCCGAGATCATGCACAATCTCGGCTATCGCGTTCAGGGCTCCGACGTCGCCGACAACGCCAATGTGAAGCGCCTCCGCAAGATGGGCATCCCCGTCATGCTGGGTCATGATCCGAACCATCTGAAGGACGTCAGCGCGGCCGTCTATTCCTCCGCGGTGAAACCCGGCAATCCGGAGTTCGATGCCGCCCGCGCGCAAAGCCTGCCGCTGGTGCGCCGCGCCGAGATGCTGGCGGAGATCATGCGGTTGCGCTCCTGCGTCGCCGTGGCCGGCACCAACGGCAAGACCACGACCACGACGATGATCGCTGCGCTGCTCGACGCCGGCGGCCTCGATCCCACCGTGGTCAATGGCGGCGTCATCAACGCCTACGGCACGAATGCGAGGCTGGGCGCCGGCGAATGGGTCGTCGTCGAAGCCGATGAGAGCGACGGGACCTTCCTCAAGCTGCCCATGACGGTCGCGGTGGTGACCAACGCCGACCCGGATCACCTCGATTTCTATGGCACCTTCGACAAAATGCGCGACGCCTTCCAACGCTTCGTCGAGAATGTGCCGTTTTATGGTTTCGCCGTGCTCTGCATGGACCATCCGGAAGTGCAGGCCATGATCGGCCGCATCGAGGACCGCAGGTTGATCTCCTACGGACTTAGCCCGCAGGCCGATATCCGCGCCGTGAATGTGAGCTTCTCAGAAGGCGCCTCGCACTTCGATCTCGTCATCACGGACCGGCGGAAGAATAAGCAGACCCGTATCGACGGCATGCGCCTGCCGATGCCTGGAGAGCACAACGTGCTGAACGCCCTCGCTGCGATCACAGTGGCGCGCGAACTCGGCATCGGCGAAAGCACGATCCGCGAGGCGCTTGCCAAGTTCGCCGGGGTCAGCCGCCGCTTCACCCGCGTCGGCGAGTGGAAAGGTGCGGCGATCATCGACGACTATGCCCACAATCCCTTCAAGATCGCCGCCGCTCTGAAGGCCGCGCGCCAGGCCTACGCGGGACCGGTCATCGCCATCGTCCAGCCGCACCGTTACACGCGCCTGCACGATACCTTCGAGCAGTTCGCCAAGTGCCTGAACGATGCCGATGTCGCGATCGTCGCGCCGGTTTACGCCGCAGGCGAGAAGCCGATCGAAGGCATAAGCCGCGACAGCTATGCCGAAGCGCTTCGCGCCCATGGTCATCGCGACGTGCGGGTGATCGACGGCGAGGCCGATCTGCCGGCGATGTTGGCCGGGATGGAGAATATGGTGCAGGGCGGCGCAATCGTGTTCCTCGGCGCCGGCTCTATCACCCAATGGGCGCATGGGTTGGAATCCGCAATGAACACTGCGGAGGCCAAGCGATGACCCGGCCCTGCGATGCGCTGCCGCCGGTGCGCGGCACCTATACGCCCGGTGTGGCACTCAAGGATCTCGTGTGGTTTCGTGTCGGCGGTCCTGCGGAAATCCTGTTCCGCCCCGTCGACATCGATGACCTCGCGACGTTCCTCGCCGCGAAAAACGCCGACACGCAGGTCAGCGTGATCGGCGTTGGCTCCAATCTCTTGGTCCGCGATGGCGGTATCCCCGGCGTTGTCGTGCGGCTTCCCGGTTCGATGGGCAAGGTGACGGTCGACGGCACGCGGATAACGGCCGGCGCGGCCGCGCTCGATGCCACCGTCGCCAAGCTCGCTGCCGATGCCGGCATTGCCGGTCTGGAATTCCTGCGCGGCATTCCCGGCACGATCGGCGGTGCGCTGCGCATGAACGCCGGATGTTATGGCCGCGAGGTCAAAGACGTCCTCGTCTCCGCTACGGCCGTCGACGGCAAAGGTATTATCGTCAAGCTCGCACCAGCCGACATGAAACTCACCTACCGGAAGTCGGGCGCGCCGGAGGATTTCATTTTTGTCGAGGCGACATTCGAAGGCACGCGCGACGATCAGGCTGCGATCCGCACGCGCATGGACAAGCTCGTCGCCGATCGCGAGGCCTCGCAGCCGGTCAAAACGAAGACCGGGGGTTCGACATTCAAGAATCCACCCGGCCACAAAGCCTGGGCACTGATCGACGATGCCGGTTGCCGTGGCCTGCTGCGCGGCGCGGCACAGGTTTCGCCCATGCATTGCAACTTTCTGGTCAACACCGGCGACGCCACAGCCGCTGACGTCGAAGCGTTGGGCGAGGAGGTTCGCGCCCGCGTCAAGGAGAAGTCCGGCATCGCGCTGGAATGGGAAATCAAGCGGGTGGGATTGCCATGACCGCATATAAGAGAGTGGCGGTCCTGCTGGGCGGGCGTTCTGCGGAGCGCGAAGTCAGCCTGTCTTCGGGCACGGGCTGCGCCAATGCGCTGCGCGCCGAAGGTTTCGACGTGATCGAGATCGATCCCGGCGACAACCTCGCCCAGCAGCTCATTGATGCGAAGCCCGACGCCGTATTCAACGCGCTGCACGGCCGCTGGGGCGAGGATGGCTGCGTCCAGGGCCTGCTCGAACTGCTGCGCATTCCCTACACGCACTCCGGTGTGCTGGCCTCTGCGCTCGCCATGCACAAGCAACGCACCAAGGACGTCTACCGCGCGGCAGGCCTACCGGTGGTGAACTCCATCGTCGTCGATCGCCGCGAAGCCGCGGCAAGGCACCTGATGGAGCCGCCCTACGTCGTAAAGCCGGTGAACGAAGGCTCGTCGGTCGGCGTCTTCATCATCCGCAAGGGCGACAATCGCCCGCCCGAGGCACTCGGCAGCGACAAGTGGAACCTCTCCAACGAGATGATGGTCGAGGAATTCGTCCCGGGCCGTGAGCTCACCGTCGCGGTGATGGGCGGCAAGGGCCTCGGCGTCACCGAAATCACGACCAATCTCGAATTCTACGATTACGAAGCGAAATACGCCGAAGGCGGTTCGATCCACGTCCTGCCCGCGAAGGTTCCCGAGGCGGTGACGAAAGACGCGCTGCAACTGGCCGAGCGCGCCCATGTTGCCCTCGGCTGCCGCGGCGTGTCGCGCACCGATCTGCGCTACGACGACACGGTGAAGGGCAAGCATCGGCTGGTGCTGCTGGAGACCAACACCCAACCCGGCATGACGCCGACCTCGCTGGTGCCGGAACAGGCCGCCCATAACGGCATGTCGTATCAGAAACTGTGCCGCTGGATCGTGGAGGACGCGTCGTGCGATCGCTGAAGATCGAGCGCAAACCGTCACGCGGCCGCGGCAAGCGCGGACGCGGCGCCGCGCGCGGGACGAGGGGCGCCGCACCGGCGCAGCGCCCGTTTGGCCGGCGCAAGGCTCCGTCGAACAATATTTTCGCGCGCACCTTGCGCGCCGTCGCCGCCTGGCTTGCCTTCCGGCGGCCTCTCCTGACCGCGACTGCAGTGCTGCTGCTGTTCGTTTTCATCGCCGCTCTGTTCGTCGGCGGTTATGTCGGGCGCACCGTGCACGCGGTCAATTCCACAGTCGATGCCGTGATCGGTGACGCCGGCTTCGGTATTTCGAAGGTCCATCTCGCCGGCAACGCGCGAACCCCGCCGGAATCGATCCTGGCCGCGCTTGGCTTCGAGCCGGGCCAATCGATCTTCGGTGCCGACGTCCATGCCGCGCGCGACCGGCTGATGCGGCTCGACTGGGTGGCCGATGCCGAGGTGCGCCGCCGCTATCCCGATGACATCTCAGTCCGCATCGTCGAAAAGCTACCCTACGCACTGTGGCAGGCGCCCGACGGTAAGCTGTGGGTCGTCGAGCGCGACGGCGGTCTTATCACGACCGACGGCATCGCCGAATTCCGCCGCCTGCCCCTGCTGCTTGGTGCTGGCGGTTCGAGCGCCTCCGACATCGTCGATGCCGTTGCCCAGCATCGCGCCATCGTCGCCCGCGTGAAGGCCTATCAGCGCGTCTCGGAACGCCGCTGGAACCTCATTCTCGATGACGGCGTCGTCGTGAAGCTGCCGGAAGCCGGTTGGCAGAAGGAGCTGGACGCGCTCGAGCATCTCATCATCGACGAAGGCATCCTGGAACGCGACGTGAGCGAGATCGATCTGCGCTCGCCGCAGCAATATTTCTTCGTGCTCAAGAGCGGCGAGAAGAAGAACGTACCGAGAGGGAATGCGGCCTAATGGGGGAAACCGTCAAATTGCGTACCGGTGGAGAATCGCCCGCCTACCGCAGCGGCCTGGTCGCCGTGCTCGACGTCGGATCGTCGAAGACCGTGTGCCTGATCGGCCGCGCCGAACCCGGTTCGCTGCGCGTCGTGGGCGCCGCTCTGCGCGAAACTCAGGGCGTCAGGGCGGGGACCGTCACCGGCATGGATCATGCCGAGGAATCCATCCGCGATGCCGTCGCCGCAGCCGAGAACCATGCCGATGTGCGCATCCAGAACGTCATCATCTCGGTCAATTGCGGCGGGCCCACCAGCGTCACCTCGCGCGCCGCCATGTCGCTGGACGGCGAGCTCATCTCCGACGCGCATCTGCGCGCTTTGTTGCAGGAGGGCCGGGCCCGCTGCACGCTGGAGGGCTTCGAGGTCATCCAGAGCGCGCCGACCACCTATGTTGTCGACGAGGCCCGAGGCGTGCGCCAGCCGCTCGGTATGTTCTGCCAGCGCCTCGGCGTCGCCATGCATGCCGTGGCGGTCAAACCGTCGCCGCTCAACAATCTCAAGCTTGCGGTCGAGCGCTGCCATCTCAACGTCGTCGGCACCCAGTTCGCGCCCTATGCCAGCGGTCTGGCCACCCTGACGGAGGACGAAAAGCAGCTTGGCGCCACCGTGATCGACATGGGCGGCGGCGTCACCTCGATCGCGGTGTTTCTCGAAGGTCATCTGGTGCATGCCGACGTGGTGCCGATGGGCGGCCAGCAGGTCACCTCCGACCTGGCGCGCATGCTGGCGGCGCCGATCTCGGCCGCGGAACGCGCCAAGACGCTCTATGGCTCGGCGCTGGGCGACATGGAAGCCGGCGCGGACGTCATCCCGCTAGCCCAAATGGGTGAAGACGGTGACGACGCCGCCATGCGCGTGCCGCGCTCCATGCTGACGCGGATCATCCAGGCCCGCCTGGAGGAGATCTTCGGCCAGGTGCAGAGTCGCCTGCGCGCCAGCGGCTTCGACGTCGCCGCCGGCCGCCGCGCCGTGCTGACAGGGGGCGCTTGCCAACTGGCCGGCTCGCGCGAATTGGCGGGACGCATTTTGAACAAGCAGGTTCGGATCGGCCGGCCGCAAAGCTTCCCCGGACTCCCCGCGGCATCGACGGGACCGGACTATGCGACGGCCGTCGGTCTTCTGATGGCCGGCGCGACCCTTCCACCGGAGGCTCTCAATCCGGAACTGGCGGGTGAACCGCTCGAAAGAAAGGGCAGAGGATGGCTCGGCCGGTTGACCGGTGGGCTGTTCGGATGATTCAACAATAACAAAGCGAATCAGTTGGGCGACTGTGGTGTGACGAGGTCATGAAAAGAACGAGCCAAGGAGAACGATATGGCGATCAACCTTAAGGCACCCGAACTGACGGAATTGCGTCCGCGAATCACCGTGCTCGGTGTCGGCGGCGCGGGCGGCAACGCGGTCAACAACATGATCGCGGCCAAGCTCGAAGGCGTCGAATTCGTGGTCGCCAACACCGATGCCCAGGCGCTGGCACAGTCCAAGTCGGAGCGCCGCATCCAGCTCGGCCACAGAGTCACCGAGGGCCTCGGTGCCGGCGCTTCCCCCGATGTCGGCAAGGCCGGCGCGGAAGAGTCCCTCGACGAGATCATGGAGCAGCTCGCCGGCTCTCACATGGTGTTCATCACCGCCGGCATGGGCGGCGGCACCGGAACGGGTGCGGCACCCGTGATCGCACGCGCGGTGCGCGAGATGGGCATCCTGGTCGTAGGCGTCGTCACCAAGCCCTTTGCCTTCGAAGGCGACAAGCGCATGCGCGCGGCCGAACGCGGCATCCTCGAACTTCAGCAATATGTCCACACGCTGATCGTGATCCCCAACCAGAACCTGTTCCGGGTCGCCAACGATCGCACCACCTTCGCCCAGGCCTTCGCCATGGCCGACGAGGTGCTGCACGCCGGCGTGCGCGGCGTCACCGACCTGATCGTCATGCCGGGCCTGATCAATCTCGACTTCGCCGATATCAAATCGGTCATCTCCGAGATGGGCAAGGCGATGATGGGCACGGGCGAGTCGGAAGGCGAGGACCGGGCGCTCAAGGCCGCCGACATGGCGATCTCCAATCCGCTGCTCGACGACGTCTCGATGAAGGGCGCGCGCGGCGTCTTGATCAATATCACCGGCGGTCCGGACCTCATGCTGTTCGAGGTCGAACAGGCCGCCAACCGCATCCGCGCCGAGGTCGATCCCGACGCCAACATCATCTTCGGCAACACGATCCTCGACGACATGGAGGGCCGCATCCGCGTTTCTGTGGTTGCGACCGGCATCGACGCCGAACAGATGCGGATGCCGGAAAAGGTCCAGCCGCTCAGGCCCCACATCAAGCCGCTGGCGCTGAAGCCCGAGCCGAAGCCCGAACCGAGGATAGAGCCGCAACGTCCCGTGGTCGCCGCCAACGCGGTGCATCGCCAACATGAGGCGATCGCCGATGAACTGGGCGCGCAAATGCCAGTGCGTGCATCGTCGCAGGCCGAGGCCATGATCCTTGGTGGCGAAGACACGCCCGTGATCGGGGAAGACGACATCCCGCCGATGCCGGCCGCCTTGGCCAGCGCGCCGATGCAGCGGATCGAACCGCTGCGTGCGCCACAGCCGCAACATGAGCCGGAACGCCGTCTGTTCGGTCTGTTCGGCCGCAAAAAGAAGGACGAGCCGCGCATGGACCCGATCCCGCGGCCCATGCCGCGCGCGACGGCTCAGCCCATGTCGCGCCCGCAGCCGATTCAGGCCGAAGCACCGAAGCCGGCTCAGTCCGTCGCGGACGACCTTTTCCCCGAGCACAATCGCGACGAACAGTTCGAGATCCCGGCGTTTCTGCGCCGCCAGTCGAACTGACATCGCAGCCCACCTGAAAACGAAAGAGCCTTGCCGCCGGCAAGGCTCTTTTCGTTTCTACAGAGCCTTGCTCGCGCTCCAAGCGAAAGTCCGGCTTTCGCGCGGCTTCGGCGGCGGCGTCGAGCAGGCGCCGAGATAGACCGCCGACGTCGCGAACACGCCGACGGCGAACAGCGCCAGCGCCTCGAATCCGTTCGGCGCGCTCGCCGTCTTGATCGCAAGCCCGATCATCCAGAACAGGCACGCCGCGCGGTGCAGCTGCATTGCGGCGCGCAGGGGATTGGCCCCGCCCTCGCGCGCGCCTTTCGTGCGCGGGAACAGGCCGCGCAGCGTCGAGAGCGACCACAACCCCGCCACGATGACCGCGAAATGGAAGAGCATCAGCCCGGGATAGCGCGCCGCCGCGCTCGCGTCGCGGGCTTCGGCGCAGATCCACATCAGCGACGCCAGATCGATGGCGCCGCGCGCCGCGCGGAAAATTCCGAATGCGATGTGATGATCCAGCCAGTCGGCCAGCGGCTGGAACACGCGATCGATCAGCGCGTCGTCCAGACGTTCCACGACGTCTTTCATGGCTTCTTCCCGAGACTTCCAAAACCCAAGGCGCGACCGTTTCACACAGGTTCGACGCCGGACAGAAGCCTACCCATCAAAAAGTTACCGGCCGGTGTTCGGCGGAGGCGTGCCGTGCGCACAGGTAGTTTTCCCTATGGCTGGTGCCCAGTAAGCCCGCGTCACGGGAGGACGCCGCATTGTTTGAAGACGCACAGCGTCACCCCTTTTCGAGCCGGGTTTGCGCGCCCTAGGGTATCGTCGGAGGGTAGCTTCATGAACCGGATAGCGGCGGCATTGGCCATGGCAGCAACGATCTTGGGCGCGCACGCCGCGTCTTACGATGTGACGGAGAAGAGCATAGTCACGCTCGAGGCCGATCTTGCCGCGCACCGCGTGACGTCGGAGCAGCTGGTGCAGGCCTATCTCGACCGCATCGCGAAGATCGACGCGAGCGGGCCGTCGCTGCACAGCGTGCTCGCGCTCAATCCGTATGCGCTCGCCGATGCCCGTGCGCTCGATGCCGAACGCAAGGCCAAGGGCGCGCGCGGCCCGCTGCACGGCATTCCAATTCTGGTGAAGGACAATATCGAGACCGCCGATCCTGTCGCGACCACCGCCGGCTCGTTGGCGCTGGCCGACAACGTCACCCATCGCGACGCAACCGTGATCGCGCGCCTTCGCGCGGCAGGCGTGATCATCCTCGGCAAGGCGAATTTGAGCGAATGGGCCAATATCCGCAGCTCGCAATCGATCAGCGGCTGGTCGGCAATTGGCGGCCTTGTGAAAAATCCCTATGTGCTCGACCGCTCGGCCTGCGGCTCGAGTTCCGGCAGCGGCGCCGCCGTCGCGGCCAGCCTCGCTGCCGCCGCGCTCGGCACCGAGACCGACGGCTCGCTCGTCTGTCCCGGCTCGCTTACCGGCATCGTCGCGCTGAAGCCAACGGTCGGCCTCGTCTCGCGCACCCACATCATTCCCATTGCCCATAGCCAGGACACCGCCGGCCCGATGACGCGCGACGTCGCCGATGCTGCGCTGTTGCTCACCGCGATGGCAGGCAGCGATCCCGCCGATCCCGCGACGGCTGATGCCGACAAGCACAAAAGCGACTATTTCGCCGCGCTCGCCGCCGCCTCGCTGAAGGGCAAGCGCCTCGGCTACATCGCGCCCAAACCCGACACGGTGGCGAGCGAAACTGACTGCGTTTTCGCCAAGGCCCTCGTGACCCTGGAGGCTGCGGGCGCCGATATCGTCGAGATCAAGGACGACACGGCGCAGCCTTCCGATCTCGGCGACCATGAACTGACCGTGCTGATGTTCGAGCTCAAGCACGATCTCAACGTCTATCTCGCGAGCCTGCCGCCTGGCCGCGAGATCAAGACGTTAGCCGATCTCATTGCCTTCAATGCCGCAACGCCGCGCGAGATGGTGCTGTTCGGCCAGGACATCCTGGCAGCGTCAGAGGCCAAGGGTGGCTTGAACGACCCCGCCTATCTGAAGGCGAAGAAGGCGCTTCAGGTTTACTCGCGCGGCTATCTCGACAAGCTCCTCAAGGAACATCATCTGGATGCGTTGATCCGCGCGACCGACGATGCCGCGTTCCGCATCGACGTCGTGAAGGGCGACAATGACAGCAGCTCGGCGTCGTTCCTGCCGGCGACCGCGGGTTATCCGCATCTGACCGTGCCGATGGGCTATGTGCGCGGGCTTCCGGTCGGTCTTTCCTTCATGGGCGCGCCCTGGTCGGAAGCGCGCCTGCTTCAGCTCGGCTATGGCTTCGAGCGCGCGGCGCATGTGCGCATGCCGCCGCAATACGTGCCGTCGCTGGAAGCCTCACGAGCGATCGCCGAGGCCACTGCTCCGCTTCCAAAATGAACTAGATGGTGATGTCGAATTGCTGGCCAGGCCGCTTGGATTTTTCGTCTTCGAACTTGCGCGCCTCGGCATCGAGCTCATCGGCGGCGCGCCGCATCATCGCGACATAGTTGGGCAGCGTCATTTGCAGCGCACGCCGGCGAAGTTCCTCCGCCAGGGCGCGGAGCTCGCCGGCCTTCGATGTGTCGAGTTCGTCCCATGCAAGCGCAACGTGCAGGCCCGCTGGCGCGTTCCTCTTAACCCTTTGTTGTCCATGAATTTCGCCGAAGGCCGCGCATTTCCTTTGTCAGCCAACTCTCTATATTGCGGCCATGGGAACCCGAACCACGCTTGGTCGTGAAATCTCCGCCGCGGGCACCGCCCTGCATGCAGGCACACAGGTCCGCATGACCCTTTCGCCGGCCGCATCGGGCACCGGGATTGTCTTTCGGCGCAGCGACAAGGGCGGCGCCGAAGTCCCGGCGCGCTACGATGCGGTCGCCGAGACCAATCTCGGCACGGTCATCGCCAGCGGCGAGGTGAAGGTCGGTGTAATCGAGCATCTTATGGCGGCTGTCGCCGGCGCCGGCATCGACGACATGGTGGTGACGCTCGACGGTCCGGAACCGCCGATCCTCGATGGCGACGCGCTGAGCTATTTCAGGCTGCTGGAGCAGGCCGGCGCCAAACAGCAGGCTGGCAGCCGCAAGGCGATCAAGGTGATGCGGCCGGTCGAAGTCGCGATCAAGGATGCCCGCATCCGCCTGACGCCGTCCGATGCACCGGAATATTCCTACGAACTGGACTATTCCAACACCAAGGCGATCGGCAAGCAGACCTATGCGGTCCGGCTGTCGCGCGAGACATTCGCCTCCGAGATCGCGCCGGCCCGCACCTTCGGCTTCATGCAGGAACTCGCCTATCTCAAGAGCATCGACCGCGGCCATGGCGCGTCGCTGGAGAACACGCTCGCGATCGATGGCGATGTCGTGGTGAACAAGGACCTCATGCGCTTTCCCGACGAGTTCGTGCGCCACAAGATTCTGGACGCGATCGGCGACATGGCGCTCGCCGGGGGGCCGCTGATCGCGCGGTTCGAAGGCATCAAATCCGGCCACGCCACCAACAACGCCGTGCTGCGGGCCCTGTTCGCCGACCCCTCCAACTACGTGACAATCGATTTAAGCTGACCCGGCCAATCCCATGCTATAAGCCGCCGCCCGCGGGCCTTAACTTTGGCCTGTTTTGCACTGGACCCGGGTTTGACCGGGGTGGCATAAGGGCTTGGTCCTGAAAGAAAAACGAGACATTGAGCCGGACGGAAAAGCTCTGATGGCGTACTCTGCCAAATTCCTGCGCATGGCCGCGCTTGCGATGGTATTGGGCGTGAGCCTGGCCGGTTGCGACACGCTGAACAGTCTGACGGGCAAGACCGACGACGCCGACAAGCCGCCGGAATATGTCGACCGGCCGGTCGACCAGATCTATTCGGACGCCTGGAAGAAGATTCACGACGCCGACTGGGTCAACGCCGCCAAGCAGTTCGACGAGGTCGAGCGCCAGCATCCCTATTCGATCTGGGCGCGGCGCGCGATGCTGATGTCGGCCTATTGCTACTACCGGTCCAATCACTACACCGAGGCCATCGCCGGCGCCGACCAGTACATCTCGCTCCATCCCGGCAGCCGCGAGGTCGCGTATGCCTTCTATCTCAAGGCGATTTCGCTCTACGAGCAGATCGTCGACGTCGGCCGCGACCAGACGACGACGGAAAACGCATTGACGGCGTTGCAGGACGTCGTTCAGCGATTTCCGGACACCGAATATGCTCGCGACGCGACGCTGAAGATCGATTTGACCCTCGATCACCTTGCCGGCAAGGAGATGGCGGTTGGCCGCTACTATCTGAACCAGCAGGACTATATCGGCGCCATCAACCGCTTCCGCACGGTGGTCGAGCAGTATCAGAAGACGTCCCAGATCGCCGAAGCGCTGGAGCGGCTGACCGAGGCCTATTATGCCCTCGGCCTCTATAACGAGGCAAAATCCGCCGCCGCCGTGCTCGGCGCCAACTATCCGGGCAGCCCCTGGTACCAGGACGCCTACCGCCTTCTGACGGAACACGGCATGAAACCACAGATGGACGACCGCTCCTGGCTGAGCAAGACTTTCGGGCGGATTCTCTGAAAGGCCGGCGATGCTCGCGGCGCTCACCGTGCGGGACATCGTACTGATCGAATCGGCGGCGCTGGAATTCGCGCCGGGTCTCAACGTGCTGACCGGCGAGACAGGTGCCGGCAAGTCGATCCTGCTCGACGCGTTGGGTCTTGCGGCCGGCGGCCGCGGCGGCGGACGTGCCGGGGTGCGGCCGGGCGCCGCCCAGGGCTCCGCCACGGCTGCGTTCGAGCCGCCCAAGTCCAATCCGGCTTTCGCGCTACTGGCCGAACAATCGATCCCCTCGGAAGGCGAGATTGTTCTGCGCCGGACCCTGGCACAGGACGGCCGCACCCGCGCCTTCGTCAATGACGAGCCTGTAGGCGTGGCGCTCTTGCGCGATGTCGGCGGCGCGCTCGTCGAAGTGCATGGCCAAGCCGATGATCGCGGCCTGTTCGATGTGTCGACGCACGGCCATCTGCTGGATGCGTTCGCCGGTCATGAGGCGCTCGTGCGCGCCACCGCGCTTGCCTATGCGGCGTTCGATGGGACCCGCAAGGCGCTCGCCGATCTCAAAGCCGAGGCTGCGGCGGCTGCCGCGGACGCCGACTTCGTGAAACACGCGGCCGACGAACTGAGCGCGCTGGCGCCGGAGGAGGGCGAAGAGCAGCGGCTGGCTTCGGAGCGGGCTCTGCTGATGAACGCGACCCGCATCGCCGAAGACGTCAACGCCGCCGCCGACCTCCTCTCCGGCGACCGCGGCGCGGCGAATGCGATCTCTGGCGCGCTCAAGCGGCTGTCGCGCATGAAGGAGGAGGCGCGCCACGCGGCTGCGTCGGCGGAAACGGCGCTCGACCAGGCCTATAACGCGATCGAAGAAGCGCGCCGCGAACTCGCCGCGTTGCAGGCTCGGCTCGACATCGAACCCGGCCAGCTCGAGAAGGTCGAGGATCGCATCCACGATCTGCGCGCCGCCGCACGCAAATACGGCGTCGCGACCGATGCTCTGCCGAAGCTTGTGGCGGACTTTCGCTTCAAGCGCGACGCTTTGGGCGCGGGCAGCAGCACGCTGAAGGAGGCCGAGGCGGCCCTTGCCGCCGAGCGCGTGGCGTACTTCGCGGCTGCCTCAAGCCTGACGAAATCGCGCAATGCCGCCGCACGACGTTTGGAAGCCGCCGTTGTGGGCGAGTTGGCGCCGCTGAAGCTCGGCCACGCGAAATTCCGCGTCGTCCTCGAACCGCTGGGCGAAGACGTCGCCGGCGCAAACGGTCTGGAGCGCATCGCGTTCGAGGTGGCGACGGTCGAAGGCGCCGCGTTCGGCTCGCTTGCGAAGATCGCGTCTGGCGGCGAGTTGGCGCGGTTCTCGCTGGCATTGAAGGTTGCGTTGGCCGAAGCTGCGCCTCCCGCGGCACTGGTGTTCGACGAGGTGGACCGCGGCGTCGGCGGCGCGGTCGCCGATGCAGTCGGCGAGCGGCTGCAGCGTCTTGCCAAGACCACGCAGGTGCTGCTCGTCACCCATTCGCCGCAGGTCGCGGCGCGCGCCGAGCGGCACTTCCGCATCACGCGCAACGGCGACAAGACCAGGGTGACCTTGCTGGACGATGAGGCTCGGCTGGAGGAGGTCGCGCGCATGCTGTCCGGCGCGGCGGTGACCGACGAGGCCCGCGCCGCCGCCCGCCGCCTGCTCGACGAGGCGCGCACGCCGTCGCCGAAGAAGCGCAAGCGCGCATGAGTGCCGCGCTCGCCAAGAAGCCGGTCGACAAACTGACCGCGGCCGAGGCCGGCAAGGAGCTGGAGCGGCTCGCCGGCGAGATTGCCGAGCATGATCGCGCCTATTTCGCCGACGATGCGCCGAAAATCTCCGATGCCGATTACGACTCGCTGCGCCGCCGCAATCAGGAGATCGAAGCCCGCTTCCCCAAGCTCGTCCGCGACGACAGCCCGTCGCACCGGATCGGCGCCGCCGTCTCGACGAAGTTCGCCAAGGTCGTGCACGCCAAGCCGATGCTGTCGCTGGACAATGCCTTCAGCGACGAAGACGTTCGCGATTTCGCCGTCCGCGTCCGCCGCTTCCTGGGGCTGAAGGAAGACGGTGAACTCACCTTCACGGCGGAACCGAAGATCGATGGGCTTTCGGCGTCGCTGCGCTACGAGAACGGCGTGTTCGTGCAGGGCGCGACGCGCGGCGATGGCGCCGAGGGCGAGGATATCACGGCCAATCTCAAGACCATCAAGGACATTCCGCTGCGCCTGCACGGCAAGGCGCCGAAGGTGATCGAGGTGCGCGGCGAGGTCTATATGAACCACCGCGAATTCGCCGCGCTCAACAAGCGGCAGGAAAAGGACGGCAAGCCTGTCTACGCCAATCCGCGCAACTCCGCCGCCGGCTCGGTGCGCCAGCTCGATCCCTCGATCACTGCGTCGCGCTCGCTCAACTTCTTCGCCTATGCCTGGGGCGAGGTGAGCCAGCTTCCCGCCGACACGCAATGGGACATGCTGCGTGCGTTCGAAGGCTTCGGCTTCCGGGTCAATCCGCTGACCAAGCGGATCGATACGGTCGACGGCGTCCTCAAATTCTATCGCGATATCGAGAGCAAGCGTGCCTCGCTCGGCTACGACATCGACGGCGTCGTCTACAAGGTCGACGATCTCGATCTGCAGGAACGGTTGGGCTTCGTCTCGCGCTCGCCGCGCTGGGCCATCGCGCACAAATTCCCTGCGGAACAGGCCGAGACGATCCTTGAGGATATCGACATCCAGGTCGGCCGCACCGGCAAGCTCGCGCCGGTGGCACGGTTGAAGCCGATCACGGTCGGCGGCGTCGTGGTGCAGAACGCGACCTTGCACAATGAGGACGAGATCGCCCGCCTCGACGCGCGCATCGGCGACACGGTGGTGATCCAGCGCGCCGGCGACGTGATTCCGCAGGTGGTGCGCGTCGTGCTGGAAAAGCGGCCGCGCGGCGCCAAGCCCTATCAATTCCCACACAAATGCCCGGCCTGCGGCAGCCATGCGGTGCGCGAGGTCGACGAAAAGACCGGCAAGGAAGATGTGGACCGGCGCTGCACAGGCGGGTTGATCTGCCCGGCGCAGGCGGTGGAGCGGCTGCGCCACTTCGTGTCGCGGCTCGCGTTCGACATCGAAGGTTTCGGCGGCGTCTATATCGAGACATTGTTCGAGAAGGGACTGCTGAAGGAGCCGGCTGATATCTTCCGGCTGGCGAAGAAGCCGGACGAGCTCAACCGCGCGCTGGCCGAGCGCCGCGCCGAACTTTCGGCCGAGCGCCGCGCCAAGGAAGGCAAGGGCGAGGTCAAGAAAAGCAAGAAAGACGACGAGGAAGAGAGCAAGCTGGTCGACAATCTCCTTGCCTCGATCGAGACTCGGCGAACCATTGCGTTCGACCGTTTCATCAATGCGCTCGGCATCCGCCATGTCGGCGAGACCAATGCCCGGTTGATCGCCCGCAACTATCCGACTGTGGATGCCTTCATCGATGCGATGGAGAGCAAGAGTGCCGTCGCCGAGCTCACCGAGATTCAAGGCATCGGCGAGGTCGTCGCCGAGGCGATCCGGGATTTCTTCGACGAGCCGCACAACAGGAAACTGGTGTCGAACCTGCTCAAGGAAGTCACCGTCAAGCCGATGCCTAAGCAGAAGATCGCGGGCTCTCCGGTCGCCGGCAAGACGGTGGTGTTCACCGGCAGCCTCGAGAAGATGACGCGTCAGGAGGCCAAGGCGCGCGCGGAGTCTCTGGGCGCCAAAGTGTCGGGCTCGGTGTCGGCGAAGACCGATCTTGTGGTGGCGGGTCCCGGCGCCGGCTCGAAGCTCACCGAAGCGCAGAAGCACGGCGTGAAGGTGATCGACGAAGACGCCTGGCTGAAGATGATCGAGGGGCTTTAGGAAAGCGCCTTCGCGAGGATCGGCAGGCTGATGTCCATCCGGTAATCGACCGAGGAGTGGTTGTCGGGGAATTCCTCGTAAGTGTGCGGCACGTCCATCGCGGTCAGCCGCTTGTGCATCCGCCGCGCGCCATAGACCAGATTGTACTGATCGATGTCGCCGCAATCGATGTAGAGCGCCTTGAGCTTCTTCAGGCCGGGGCCGTGCGCCTCGACCAATGACAGCGGATCCCATTTCATCCAGTTCGCCCAGCGGTCGGCGATGATCTCGCAGGTGTCGTGCGTCACCGGAAGACGCAGGCCATAGCGCGCGCTTGGATCCGGATCAAAGGTCGCGGCCTGGGCCAGCATCATGATGATGTGAACGTCGCTATCCTTGGTCTTCTTGGCTTCCCAGAACTTGTCGACCCATTGGCCGAAATCGAAGCCGACCTTGGTCAGCTCGCGCAGCACGGGAACGAATTCGTGGCGGTAAAGCAGGTCGAAGCCCATGTCGCCGGAATGCACCGCCACGCCGCTCCAGAACTCGGGGTGGAGCAGGGCATGCACCATCGCGCCATAGCCGCCGCTCGATTTGCCGAAGATGCCGCGCCTCCCGGCGCCGCCGCAGCCGAACTTCTTCTCGACGAACGGCACCGCTTCGTCGCGCAGGAAATCGTCCCAGCGGCCCATCGCGACCGAATTCACATATTGGTTGCCGCCGAGACGCGTGAAGCAGTCGGGAAAGGTGACGGCGACGGGCGGCATGGCGCCCGACGCGATCAGCCGGTCGAGCCGCTCGGGCAGGTTCTCGCCGAAGTTCTTCCAATTGGTGTGCACCGGTCCGCCGCCGGCGAAGCCCACCACATCGACGAGCAGCGGCAATCCCTTCCCGTCATGGCCGTGCGGCGTGTAGACGTCGATGGCGCGCAGGGTCGGATCGCCCAGCATGTTGGACGCCAGAACCTTGCTGTCGAGCGAGAGACGATGGACTGTGCCGCGCGGCGTGTTGGGGTCGATACGCATGTCAGATTGCCCGCGTCGCGTTGTCGAGCCACGGCCGTACCTCTTCATCGACCAGCGGTCCGACCGTCTCGCGCACCCGCGCGTGATAGGCGTTGAGCCAGGCCTTTTCGTCCGGTGACAGAAGCTTCGGCTCCACGAGACCAAGATCGATCGGCGCCAGCGTGATCGTCTCGAAGGACATGAACTTGCGCTGCGGATCGCCGCCGGGCACTGGCTTGGCCTCGCTGACCACGATCAGGTTCTCGATGCGGATGCCGTATTCGCCGGTCTTGTAGTAGCCGGGCTCGTTGGAGCAGATCATGCCGGGCTTCAATGCCTGCGTGATGTGGCGCTTGGAGATGCTCTGCGGCCCTTCATGCACGGAGAGATACGAGCCGACACCATGGCCCGTGCCATGATCGTAATCGCATCCGATATCCCACAGCGGCCGCCGCGCCAGGGTATCGAGCGCGGCGCCCGTCGTGCCTTCGGGAAAACGCACGGTGGCGAGGGCGATGTGGCCCTTCAGCACGCGGGTGAAGCGGTCCTTCATCTCATCGGTGGCTTTGCCGACGATCACCGTGCGCGTGACATCGGTGGTGCCGTCGGGATATTGCGCGCCGGAATCGATCAGGAAGATCTCGTTGTTCTGGATCGGCCGGTTGGTCGACTTGGTGACGCGGTAATGCACCACCGCGCCGTTCGAACCGGCGCCGGAGATCGAGTCGAAGGAGAGATCGCGAAGCGAGCCGGTGCGCGCGCGATAGCCTTCGAGCGCTTTCGCCGCGTCGATTTCCGTCAGATGGCCGTTCGGCGCTTCGCGCGCGAGCCACGACAGGAAGTTCGACAGCGCGGCGCCGTCGCGGATATGCGCCTTGCGCGTGCCTTCGATCTCCACCGGATTCTTGCAGGCCTTGGGCAGCTGCACCGGATCGGCGGCGCGGCGGATCTTGGCGCCGGCCTTGTTCAGGCGGTCGTAGATCGCCGATGCCGAGGTGCCGGGATCGGCGACCACCGTCTTGCCCTTCAGCGCATCCAGCGCCGGCGCGAACTCGTTCGGCTCGCGCAGCCTGACGGCGTTGCCGAGATGCTTGACGAGCTCGGGCGAGGATTTGCGGTGATCCATGAACAGATCGGTCGAACCGTCGGAGTTCAGGATCGCGAAGCTGAGCGCGAACGGGGTGTGGGGCACGTCGGCGCCGCGGATGTTGAGCAGCCAGCAGATCGAGTCGGGAAGCGTAATCACCGCCGCGTCGGCGCCCTGCGCCTTCACGTCCTCGGCGATGCGCGTGCGCTTGGATTCGGCACTTTCGCCGGCAAGGTTCATGTCCTGGATGATCGCCTTGGCGATCGGCGCATTGGGCTGATCGGCCCAGACCTCGTCGATCGGATTTGATTCGAGCGCGACCAGCGTGCCGCCGGCCTTCTCGGCCGCCGCGCGCAAGCCTTCGACCGCGGCCTGGGTGTGCAGCCACGGATCGTAGCCGAGCTTGGCACCTTTCGGCAGCGCCTGCGCGATCCAGCCTGCAGGACCTTCCTCGACGAGGTCGCGCGGCTCGAACAATTTGGTGTCGGTCTGCTGGCGGACCTGCAAGGTGTAGCGGCCGTCGACGAAGATCACGGCCTTGTCCGTCAGCACCACCGCGGCGCCGGCCGAGCCGGTGAAGGCGGTGAGCCATGCCAGGCGCTCGGCGCGCTTGGGAACATATTCGCCCTGATGCTCGTCGGAGCGCGGCACGACGAAGCCGTCGATCCCGCGGCGCTTCAACTCGGCGCGCAGTGCGGCCAGGCGCGGCGCGCAGGTCGCGGCGTCGGTTTCGTTCTCATAGGTCTGGAAGGGGCCGATCTTGTCCATGGAATCGCATGCTTTCGTGGTTCGGGCGCCGACGACTTTAGCGCATATCGTAGCCTCCCCTTGAGGGAGGGTCGAAAATTGCAGAACAATTTTCGGGGAGGGGCCATGCGCCATTTCGGACCCCTCCGCGAAAAACCGCTCGCTACGCTCTCGTTTTTTCGACCCTCCCTCAAGGGGAGGGTAGAGATTTTTCAAGCACGAGGGCGCTCCAGGGGCCATCACGATGCCGCGCGCGCAAGATCAGGCCATGCGGGCGATAGAACGACACAACAAGATTCTCCTGACCGGCGAGAAGGCCAGAGAGCACCAGCGTGCCGCCCTTCGCCAGCGCGCGCGCGATGGCAGGCGCCAGGAAGGTCAGCGGCCCGGCCAGGATGTTCGCCACGATCAGATCGAACGGCGCACGCCCGCGAACCGCGGGATGGGTGAGGCCGTCGGCGGTGGCCGCCTGCACCAGCGGCGCGATGCCGTTGGCACGGGCATTGTCCGCCGTGACTTCGATCGCGACGGGATCGATGTCGGTGGCGAGCACGCGGCGGCGCCACAGTTTCGCTGCGCCGATCGCCAGCAACCCGGTGCCGCAGCCCAGATCGAGTACGTTGCGATAGCGGCGGCGCTTGGCGAGATCGCTGAGCGTCGCAAGGCACAGCGCGGTGGTCTCGTGATGGCCGGTGCCGAAGGCTAGACCCGCTTCGATCTTCATCGGGATCACGCTGGGCGGCACCTGGCCCGCATCGTGCGCGCCATAGACGAAGAAGCGACCGGCACGCACCGGCGGCAGACCTTCCTGGCTAAGGCGGATCCAGTCCTGATCGGGCAGCGGCGCGACGCTTATTGTGTGGCCGGCCAGACGCGAGAGCAGGGCCGCGTCCGGCGCTTCGGTGTAGAGCGCCTCCACCGTCGCATTGTCCTGGAACGGCTCTTCGGCGATCAGCACCGCCTGCGGCGTGGGCGGGGCGAGCTCGAGCACCGCGCTCACATCGGCGGCGAGCGCCTTCTCCAGCGTGACGCTGGCTTTCCAGAGCGGCGGATGGGTCATGCGCGCCCATATAGCGAAGGTACAGCCGCCGCGATAGCGCTGCGTTGGCTGCGAGCAGGGGCCATGCGGCCGGCGCCTGCGACGGGTCGGCGCGAACGAGCTTTGCAAGCGCCAGATTGGCGCGAACGACGCGGATGAAGAGACGCAGCGCGCGCTGCCGCTGGGTCCATTCGCGGCTGCGACAGCCGTGGCGAAAGGCATTCCAGTTTCCGGCCGGCGCACCTGGATGCCGTTCGGCAAGATAATTGTGCGTCGTCTTTTTCACGTGCGGGCGTTTGTGCGGCGCGCGCGGCTTCTTGCGCGGTGCGCGAGCTTGGGCCGCCGCGATCACGGCGGAATCCACGACGGCGATGTGCGCGCAGGCATAGCTCATGGAGGTGAGGTGGGCGCGGCGAAGACGCGTTCAAGGGCCCGGATTTTCGCTGCGTTGCAGCTATCCAACAGCACGGAAACGGGACGCCGCGGCGCGGTTTGCTTTTCGCCGGGCGGCTGTTGGATAAGGAGAGCGAAATAATTTTTGGCTGGTCGCGGATTTGGCCTCGACAATCGTTCTTCTCAACGGCATCGGCAGCGTGGGCAAGAGCTCGATTGCCAAGGCGATTCAGGCGCAGGCGCACGCGATTTTCCTGCATGTCCCCATGGACATGTTCCTGGAGATGATGCCGTTCCGGACGCTGGGCACGCCGGAGGGGCTGACCTTCGAGACGGCGGAGCGGGACGGCAAGCCGGTGGTGACCGTCACCTCTGGACCGGAGCAGGAGCGGGCGCTCAAGGGCATGCGCCGCGCCATCGCGGCGATGGCGGGGCTGGGCTGCAATATGGTGGTCGACGACGTGATCTTCGAAGCTGCCGTGGTGGACGAGTACCGCGCGCTGTTGGCACCGTATCGCCTGCATTGCGTCGGCGTGCATGCGCCGCTCGACGTCCTGGAGGCGCGCGAAGCGGCGCGTGGCGACCGCGCCATTGGCCTGGCGCGCGGACAGTTCGGCGTTGTGCATCGCGGCGTGACCTACGATCTGGAGATCGACACGAGCACAGCGACGCCAGAGGAATGTGCGCGCCGCATCGTGGCAGCGTTTGGATTGTGATCTTTCTTTCCTCCCCCGTGAACGGGGGAGGAAAGCTCACGCCCGCGTCACGAAGGTATCGATCACCTTTTTCTCGCCGGCCTTGTCGAAGGCGACGGTGAGCTTGTTGCCTTCGACGAAGTTCACGATGCCGTAGCCGAACTTCTGATGGAACACGCGGTCGCCAAGTACGAATTGAGAAGATTCGGGATCGGAGGTTTGCACGCTGTGCGCCTGGGCCTCGATCAGCGGCGGACGGGCGCGGACACCGCCGGACGCGGCGCGATTGGCCTGGGCACGCCTCCAGCCCGGAGAGTCATAGGTCGAGGCGAAACCGCCGGCATTCACGTTGTCGCGAAAGCCGACCGAGCCGCCATAGAAGCCCTCGTCCACCACCGTGTCGGTATGCTCCTCCGGCAGTTCGGTGATGAAGCGCGACGGCAGCGCGCTCTGCCACGAACCGTGCACGCGGCGGTTGGCGGCGAAGGAGACACGGATGCGCTGCTTGGCGCGCGTCAGGCCGACATAGGCGAGGCGGCGTTCTTCTTCGAGGCCGGCGAGGCCGTTCTCGTCCATCGTGCGCTGCGACGGGAACAGTCCTTCTTCCCAGCCGGGCAGGAACACGGTGTTGAACTCCAGCCCCTTGGCGGCATGAAGCGTCATCAGGTTGATGCGGTCGCCGGTTTCGTCCTGCGCGATCTCCATGACGAGCGATACGTGCTCGAGGAAGGCGGCGAGTGATTCGAACGACTCCATCGAGCGGACAAATTCCTTCAGGTTCTCCAGCCGTCCCGGCGCCTCGGCAGACTTGTCGGTCTTCAGCATGTCGGTGTAGCCCGACTCGTCGAGCACCATCTCGGCAAGCTCCGTATGCGGAATATGCTTTGCGGTCTCGGTCCAGCGGTGGAAGTTGGCGCCGAGTTCGGTGAGCGATTTGCGCGCCTTGGGCGGCAGTTCGTCGGTCTCGGCGATTTCGCGCGCCGCGGTGAGCAGCGGCAGTTGCCGCGCGCGGGCGAACTGATGCAGAGCCTGCACGCTCGCATCGCCGATGCCGCGCTTGGGCTTGTTGACGATGCGCTCGAAAGCGAGGTCGTCGTCGCCCTGCGCGATCAGGCGCAGATAGGCCATGGCGTCGCGGATTTCGGCGCGCTCGTAGAAGCGCGGGCCGCCGATCACGCGATAGGGCAGGCCGAGCGAAATGAAGCGGTCTTCGAATTCGCGCATCTGGAAGGACGCGCGCACCAGGATCGCCATCTCGCCAAAAGGCTGGCCCTGGCGATGCAGGTCTTCAGCGTCGGAGGCGATGTTGCGCGCCTCTTCCTCGGCGTCCCACACGCCCTGGACCTTGATCTTCTCGCCCGGATCGCCCTCGGTCCATAGCGTCTTGCCGAGGCGGCCCTTATTGGCGGCGATCAGGCCGGACGCCGCGCCGAGGATCGCCGGCGTCGAGCGGTAATTGCGTTCGAGACGGATGACCTTGGCGCCGGGGAAGTCGCGCTCGAAGCGCAGGATGTTCTCCACCTCCGCGCCGCGCCAGCCATAGATCGACTGGTCGTCGTCGCCGACGACGCAGACATTGCCGGACGACGTCGCGAGGATCTTCAGCCACAGATACTGGACGGCGTTGGTGTCCTGATATTCGTCGACCAGCATGTAGCGGAAGCGGTCGCGATAGTCGGCGAGGATATCGGGCTGGCTTTTCAGGATGTTCAGCGTGTGCAGCAGCAGATCGCCGAAGTCGGCGGCGTTCAGGTCCTTCAGCCGCTGCTGATATTGCGCATAGAGCTCGCGGCCCTTGCCGAAGGCGAAGCCATGACCTTCGCCCTGCGGCACGTCGGCGGGGCTGAGACCGCGGTTCTTCCAGTCGTCGATGCTCGCCATCAGCGCACGCGCCGGCCAGCGCTTTTCGTCGATGTTCGCCGCTTCGATCTGCTGTTTCATCAGGCGCAGCTGGTCGTCGGTGTCGAGGATGGTGAAATTGGATTTGAGGCCGACCAGCTCGGCGTGGCGGCGCAGCATCTTGGCGCCGATCGAATGGAAGGTGCCGAGCCATTGCATGCCCTCGACCACGCCGCCGATGAGGGCGCCGATGCGCTCCTTCATCTCGCGCGCCGCCTTGTTCGTGAAGGTGACGGCGAGGATCTGGCCCGGCCAGGCCTTGCGGGTGGCGAGGATGTGGGCGAGGCGGGTGGTCAGCACGCGCGTCTTGCCGGTTCCGGCGCCGGCCAAGCACCAGCACCGGGCCGTCGGTCGCCTCGACCGCCTCGCGCTGTTCTTTGTTCAGGCCGGCGAGATAGGGCGGGTCGCGCGGAGCGACGTCCGCGCGCGGCTCATCATTCGGCTCGTCGCCGAACGCCGCATCGAGCGGGTCGCGGTAGCGGTCGCCGCTCATGGACGGAAACGCGATTCTGGAAACATGGAACCAATGTAGAACTTGGTCCCTCTATTGTCATGGCCTGCGAATGCAGGTCACCCAGTTGAACGCGGCAGACTTGTGGACCTTTGGCTGGGGACCGGAACGTCTGTGCTAGTCACCTGGGTGGCCCGCACTCCGGCGGGCCATGACATGTTGTGCCGGTGTGGCGATGAAACTACGCCGCCTTCACACAGCCTTGCGGCTTCAGCACGCGCTTGGTGGAAGCGGGGTGACGCGCCAGCATCGCCGGCGGCCGGATCGGCCTCGGCACCAGATTGCCGCCGCAGTTGGGACAGATGCCCTTCAGCGTGGCTTCCGCGCACTCGGCGCAGAAGGTGCACTCATAGGTGCAGATGCGCGCGTCCTTCGACTCGGGCGGCAGATCCTTGTCGCAGCACTCACAGTTGGGACGCAGTTCGAGCATGGTGCTGCCCTTGAGGATCGGCCGCGATACTATTCCAGGTGGCGCAAGCCCCTTAAGACAATTGTCCATCATTTTCGGCCAGCGAAACCGCGGCGTAACGGATGGCGTGGCGCGACCGGTACCCCGTCGGCGGCCCTGTAGGAATGCGTAGCCTACCCAAAACGTTGGTCATCCGTAGGCGGATTTATTCGGCGTTAAGGTCGGCGTGCCAGTTTCGCTACCCGGCAGGAGTTCGCCATAGTGCAGCGCGTTGTCAAAATCGGAGATCCGCAGAATCCTTCCTGGCTGGTCGAGGATCCCGAGGCCGTCGACAATCCGGTGCTGACCTTCTTCCTCGACTATTGGCGCAGAAAGCGCGGCGCGGCGGCGCTGCCCCTCAGAAACAGCTTCGTGCCCACCGAAGTGAGGGGCCATCTGCAATGGGTCGTGACGGTCGACGCGATTGGGGGCGACTTTCGCTTTCGCGTGGTCGGAACCCGCGCCAGCGAATATTTTCTCGGCGACGGAACGGGCAAGACGGTGCGCGAAGCCTATGCCGGCGTCGACGAGGGCTTCGTCGCCGGCGTCGAATGGATGTACCGGCGCACCTGCGAACTCCGGTTGCCGCTCCGGCTTTCAGGACCGTCGAGCCGCTATCACAACATCTACTTCCCGGCGTTCGAACTCGCTGTATCTGCCTTACGCTTCGGATGGCGAGCGAGCCGACCGCATCGTGAACATCTTTTGGTACAACCGCACCCAGATCGTCGACCGCGGTGTCGTGCCGAACGCGGCCGCGGTCTAGTCGCGCGCCAAGACAGTCAGAGTCCCAATTCCTTCAAAATCGCGGCGCGGTGCTCGTCGAGCTCCGGTGCGGCGGGGCGCGTCTTCGGGTCTTCGTGCGCCGACAGCTTGATCGGATTGCCCTGCATGCGGATGGGACCGAGATCGGGGTCGAGCGTCTCCACGATCATGTTGCGATGGTTGACCTGCGGGTCGGCCATGACGTCGGCGACGTTGTTGATCGGGCCTGACGGAACGCCGGCCTCGTCGAGCAAGGCGAGCCAGGCCTTGGACGGCTTGGCCGAGAGCGCGACTTCCATCTCTTCGTGCAGCGCTTCGTAATTCGCGACACGCTTGGGATTGGTGGTGAAACGCTCGTCGGCGATCAGCTCGTCGCGTCCCAGCACGCGCATGGTGCGGGCGAAGAGATCGTCGTTGCCCGCCGCAATTGCGATGTGGCCGTCCTTGGTGGCGAAGGCGGCGAAGGGCGCGATGGAGGGATGCCGGTTGCCGAGCGGGCCGGGCACTTCGCCGGTCGCGACATGGCGCGAGATTGCGTTCTCGAGAAGGGCCACCTGGCTGTCGAGCATGGCGATATCGACCTTCTGGCCCTTGCCGGTCGTCTTGCGGTCATAGAGCGCGGTGACGATGCCGATGGTGGCAAACAGTCCGGCCGAGAGATCGCCTGTCGAGGTGCCCACCCGCGTCGGCGGGTTGCCGGGATGGCCGGTCAGGCTCATCACGCCGCCCATCGCCTGGGCGATCATGTCGTAGGAGGGGCGCTTCGCGTAGGGCCCCGTGTGGCCAAAGCCGGAGACACCGCAATAGATCAGCGTCGGATATTTGTCCTTGATCTGCTCATAGCCGTAGCCGAGCTTCTCCATCGTGCCGCCGCGGTAGTTCTCGATCAGCACGTCCGCGCGTGCGAGCAGGGCTTCGAAGATCCTGCGGTCGCCATCGGCCTTGAGATCGAGCGCGATGGATTCCTTGCCGCGGTTGACGCTCATGAAATAGCCGGACTTGGTTTTGCCGGCCGGTGTCTTCACGAAGGGGCCGATGCTGCGGCTGTCGTCGCCGGTGCGCGGCGGCTCGACCTTGATGATGCGGGCGCCGAGTTCGTTCAGCATCAGCGCCGCATAGGGACCGGCGAGCACGCGCGTCAGATCGACGACCAGAATGTCGGCGAGGGGACCTTTCTTCGTCATGAGCGCTTGTCGTCCAGCTTGTGCGCGTCGATGGTCCCCAAGTCCTTCTCCGCGCGCGCCTTGGCGAGATCGCGCAGCGGCTTGGCGACGCCGTGTTTCGTGCGGTTGGCGTCGGCCTCCTTGGCCTTCGCGTCGCGCGCCTTGGCCTTGCGCGCGCGGCGCAGATTGACGATCTCGGCCATCATCCGGTCCGGTTTGGGTTGCGTTTGCAGCCATAGCATGGCGACATGGATTGGGGCAGAGAATCCGCCGAGGTCGCATGACGCCGTTCGAACTGATCGCCGCTCTCATGGCCATGGTGGGCGTTGCCGGCTGGATCAATATCCGGACATTCCATCTGCCGCACGGCGTGGCGATGCTGATCGCGGGACTGGCGGCGGCCGCGGCGATCTTCGGGCTTCAGGCGTATGTGCCGGAATTCGCGCTGGGACATCAGATCGCGGCAACCATCAATCGCATCGATTTCGTCGACACGGTGGTCGGCTACATGCTCGCGTTCCTGCTGTTCGCGGGCGCAATGCAGGTCGATCTGACCGAGTTGCGGCGGCGCTGGCTGTCGGTCGGCGCACTCGCGACGTTGGGCGTGGCAGGCTCGATCGTGATCGTCGGATTTGGATTGTGGGCGGTTGCCGGCTGGCTCGGGCTTCCCCTGCCGCTGATCTGGGCGCTGCTGTTCGGCGCGCTGATCAGCCCGACCGATCCCGTCGCGGTGCTGGCGACGGTGCGCCACGTCAAACTCTCCAAGACGATGACGGTGATCCTGCAAGGCGAGGCGCTGTTCAACGACGGTGTCGGCATCGTCGCGTTCACTGCGCTTCTCGCGATCGCGACGGGCTCCGGAGAAGTGAGCGCGCCCCGCGCCGTGGTTGAGGTGTTCGTCCAGGCGCTGGGCGGGCTGGCGCTCGGAATCGGCCTCAGCTGGTTGGTTTTGCGGCTGATGGAGACGATCGACGATTTCGCCGTCGAGACCAGCATGTCCATCGCGCTGGCGATGGGAACCTATTCGCTGGCGCAGACCTTCCATCTGAGCGGCGCGATCGCCGTGGTCGGCGCGGGGATGCTGTTCGGCGGACCGGGCGCGAAAAAGGCGCTGGCGGGCGAGACGGAACGCTATCTCGTCTCGTTCTGGACCTTGGTCGACGAGATCCTCAACGCGATGCTGTTCCTGTTGCTCGGCGTCGAGATGATCGCGGTGCCGTTCCAGTCCCATCAGATCGGTCTGTTGCTCGCCGCCATCCCGCTGGTTCTGCTGGCGCGATTCACCGTGGTTCAGCCCTGGGCGACCTTCTACCGGTTCCGGCAGGGCGAGAAGCGCCCGTCGCTCATCCTGGGCTGGGGCGGACTGCATGGCGCGCTGTCGCTGGCGCTGGCGCTCACCTTGCCCGCGGCACCGCAGCGCTCGCTGATCCTGTCGATCACCTATGCGGTGGTGGCGTTCTCCATCGTCGTGCAGGGGCTGACCTTCACGCCGCTCGCCAAATGGATCGAGAAGGGCCGGCCCGCAGCGGCGTGAGGAGGCGCCCTATCCGTTGTCCTTCGCCTGCGCCCGGATAAAGGCGGGACGCGCGCTCAGACGCGCGAAATAGTCGTCATAGTGTTTGCGCGCGGGGAACAGCGTGCCTTTGAAGAACTGCACCGCCGAGCCGTAGAGGATGTCGGCGGCGGAGAAATTGTCGCCCAGCATGTAAGGCGCCTTTTCGAGCTGCGCGGAAATCACGCCCTCGATCTCCTCGAAGGTGCCGAAACCGGTGGGCTTGTCCTTGTCCCAGCCCGAAAAGCGCGCGGTCGCCGCCGGCTCCAGCGAGCCGTTGTAGAAGAACAGCCAGCGCACATACTCCGCGCGGTCGTTGTGGCCTGGCAGCGGCCCGATGTCCTTCTTGGGGTGGCTGTCGGTGAGATAGAGACAGATCGCGCCGGACTCGTACACGACTTCGTCGAACACCTTGATCGCCGGCACCTTCTTCAGCGGATGGATCGCTTTGTAGGAATCGGCCGCGGGCTTGCCCGAGCCGTCGCCACGCTGAATGTCGACCAGCTCGATTCGATAGTCGGCGCCGAGTTCCTCGAGCAGCCAGATGATGCGCGACGAGCGCGAGCGCGGTGCGTGATAAAGCGTGATCATGGAAGCCCCTTGGGTTTGTTGCGTTCCCGATTATTTCGGTATCGCGACAGATGCGTGACAGGCAGGACCCTACTGCCAGGCTGCTGCCAGCCTGATGTCAGCAATGACGGCCCGCGGCAAGGGCGGCGAGGCGCAGCGCGCTCGCCAGCGGCCGCGGTCCGCGCGCCGCGTCGATTCCGGCGACGAACGCGGCGAGGCTGACCTTCTTCTTGCGGGCTTCGGCGTCGAGTACGGCCCAGAACTCCGCCTCCAGCGCCACCGAGGTGCGATGGCCGGAGAGCGAGAAAGAACGTTTGGACAGCGCCATGGGGCCGGTCTAATCGCGCAGCGTGCGGAAGTCGAGTTCGCGCAGGTTCTTTGCAATGGACTTGGCGCGGCGCGCCGGCTTCATCAGAAGGCGCGGCGGCTTTAAGGAGCGCGTTGCGCCGGCGATGGCGACAACGTTGCGGTCGAGATAGCCGTCGGCATCGTGGAGTTTCACCGTGCGGCCGAAAGCCGCCTGCATGATGCGCGCGATGCGGTCGGGCGCGCGGTCGCCATCATTCCTGGCGGTCAGATTGGCAAGGAAGACGCCGCCGCGCCTCAGCCGCGTTCGTGCAAGTGCATAAAATGCCGGCGCGAGAAACGGCTTCGGAATCCTGCCGCCGCTATAGGCATCGAGCACGATGGCGTCATAGCGCTCTGGGCTCTGTTTCAGGAAGCGGATGCCGTCGGCGACGTGGCACGCGATTCCGCCGGGCATCGCAAAGTAGGTGCGGGCGATCACGAAGGAGGCAGGATCGTTGTCGACCACGATCACGCGAACGCGGGCGCGATGCAGCATGGTTGCAAGCGTACCGCCGCCGCAGCCGATCAGCAGAACGTGTCGCGACTTCGACTGACGGATGAAGCCGTACATCGCGTGAATGTAGTCCGCGAGGCTGATGCCGTTGCGGTCGGCGATGCTCTGGTTGTCGCCGCCCTGCCAATAGGAGGCGCCGCCCGTGGCGTTGTTCTGCTCGATGACGGCGGTGATCGCCCGTCTCATTCGGGTTGATGGATCGCCGATGGACAACGCATCGCGGCCTGGGTTTGGATCGGCGTGAAAGGCACCGCAGTCATGGCCAGTCTTACTTCGGTCCGATCATGTCCTCGGGTTTCACGATCAGGTCGAACTCCACCGCGGTGACGAGGCCGGTCTTGAGGGCTTCTTCTTTCAAGGTTGTGCCGTTCTTGTGCGCGGTCTTGGCGATCTTGGCCGCGGCGTCGTAGCCGATCTTGGGCGCGAGCGCGGTGACGAGCATCAATGAGCGTTCCAACCCCGCCTTGATGTTGTCGAGACGTGGCTCGATGCCAACGACGCAATGCTCGGTGAAGGAGCGCACACTGTCCGCCATCAGCCGGACGCTCTGAAGGAAGCTGTAGGCCATGACGGGGTTGTAGACGTTGAGCTCGAAATTGCCCTGGCTGCCGGCGAAGGTGATGGTTGCGTGATTGCCGAAGATGCGCACGCACACCTGCGTCACCGCCTCGCATTGGGTCGGGTTCACCTTGCCCGGCATGATCGAGGAACCCGGCTCGTTCTCCGGCAACGACAGTTCGCCCAGACCCGAGCGCGGGCCCGAACCCAGGAAGCGGATGTCCTGCGCGATCTTGAACAGCGAGGCGGCGACCGTGTTGATCGCGCCATGGCTGAACACCATGGCGTCGTGCGCGGCGAGTGCCTCGAACTTGTTGGGCGCGGTCGTGAAGGCCATGCCGGTGATGTGGGCGATGCGTTCGGCCACCATCTTGTCGAAGCCGACCGGCGCGTTGAGACCGGTGCCGACCGCAGTGCCGCCCTGGGCGAGCTGCATCAGGGCCGGCATGGTCTGCTCGATGCGTCCGATGCCGTTCTGGATCTGTTGCGTGTAGCCGGAGAATTCCTGACCGAGCGTGATGGGCGTGGCGTCCTGGGTGTGGGTGCGGCCGATCTTGACGATGCCCTTCCAGGCTTCCGACTTGGCGTGGAGCGCATCGCGCAACAGGCGCAGCGCGGGGATGAGATGGTGATGGATCTCTTCCGCGCAGGCGATGTGCATGGCCGTCGGATAGGTGTCGTTCGACGACTGGCTCATATTGACATGGTCGTTGGGATGGACCGGCTTCTTGGAGCCCATCGCGCCGCCCAGCATCTCGATGGCGCGGTTCGAGATCACTTCGTTCGCGTTCATGTTCGACTGGGTGCCCGATCCGGTCTGCCACACCGAGAGCGGGAAGTGATCGTCAAGCTTGCCGTCGATCACTTCCTGCGCCGCCTTGACGATGGCCTGGCCGAAATTGTTGTCGAGCAGGCCGAGCGCCATGTTGGTCTCGGCGGCGGCGCGCTTGACGATGCCGAGCGCACGCACGATCGGAAGCGGCTGCTTCTCCCAGCCGATCTTGAAATTGTGCAGCGAGCGTTCGGCCTGCGCCCCCCAATATTTCGAGGCGTCCACTTCGACGGGGCCGAAGGTGTCGGTTTCGGTGCGGGTCGTCTTTGTCATATGAAGCGGCTTTTCCGTTCGGGCGCCAGGCGCATTGCGACGCAGCCGACAGCGATGGTGGTCATGTGGCGCGCTTCCTCCTCCGGCGTCCAACCGCGCTTGCGGGCGCGGTCATGCAGGATCTTCACAGTCTTGTCCTTGATTCCGTCGATCCTCAAATCGCTCATATCGCCACTCCGATCTATTGGGATGTTTGAGGCGCAGCTATTTCTTGCGGAACGAATCCAGCGACACGACTTCGCCAGGCGTCGCGGGTTTCTCGCCGGCATCGGCGGGCTTTGCGGCCTCGCCACCCTTTTCGCGGCCCTGTTCGGAGGCCGGCTGCGGCGGCAGCGTACCGGGGTGCTTTCCTTCGCCTTCCGGCCCGCGGAACTGCAGGCCGAACGGCACGCTCGGATCGAAGAACGCGGTCATTGCCGCGAAAGGAACCACCAGCGTCGCCGGCAGCTTCTTGAAGGTGAGCGTGACCTCGAACCGCTCTTCGGTGACCTTCAATCCCCAGAACTGATGCTGGAGGATGATCGTCATCTCCTCGGGATATTGCTCGCGCAGGAAATCGGGAATGTCGACGCCGGCGAACTTCGTCTTGAACGTCAAATAGAAATGATGCGCGCCGATCAGCCCCTGCTTCTCGATGCGCCGCAACGCCTCGCGCGCGACGCCGCGCAGCGCCGCGTCCTGCAATGCCTGATAGCCGATGAAATCCTTTGCCATTCGCGCGTCCATGCCGATGGCCGGAGACTAAGCGCGGCGCCTTCGGAGTCAATGCATCCCGGGTGGGACCGCACGCTTGCGTGAAAAAGCACGGCGTGCCTATCGTTCCGCAGCCGAGAGACGGAGCGACGGTTGAGCGAGGCGGCCCCTATCGCGGCAACGGAAGGCCCTTCGCGTCTCAGGCCCGCGGCGCCGATTCCACATCGCCGCAATCTCACCAACGTCCAGGTGGTCTTCGAACTCGGCAAGAACATGATTGCCGCGTTCGGCGAACCGGCCTATCGCGTGCGCTACATCTACAATCCGTCCTGGATCCAGCACTTCCTCCTGGTCAACGATCCAGACGGCGTGCGGCATGTCCTGCTCGACAATGTCGACAACTACGTCAAGGGCATCCAGTTGCTCAGGATCACGCGGCCGGTGCTGGGCAACGGGCTGGTGACGGCGGATGGGCCGAGCTGGCGATTCCAGCGCCGTGTCGCTTCGCCGATGTTCCAGATGCGCAATGTGGCGGCGCTGGCGCCGGCGATGGCGGACGCGACCGCGGCGATGCTGGCACGCTGGGCCGCGCGCCCGGACGACGCGCCGGTCGACGCCGGCGAAGAGATGATGCGGCTGACCTACGACGTCATCTCGCGCACCGTGTTCTCCAACGACGTGGCGGCGTCGTTCGAGCCGATGTCGGCGGCGCTGGAGACCTATCTGGAGACCCAGGCGAAGGTCGATCTGCTGACGCTGCTCGGCCTGCCCGAGTGGGTTCCGACGCCCAATCGGCTGAGGGCGCGCGGTCCCTTGCGTTTCTTCCGCCGCGAGATCGCGACGGTGATCGCGAGGCGCCGTGCGCTGCTGGCGCGTGGCGGCGACGCTGCGCCCAACGATCTTCTGACCTTGCTGCTGACGGCGCGCGATCCGGAAGGCGGCCGGCTGTTCGGCGAGACCGAGGTGTTCGACAATGTGATGACCTTCATCTTCGCCGGTCACGAGACGACGGCCAACGCACTGACCTGGACGCTCTATCTCCTGTCCCAGTTCCCGGGGTGGGAACGCCGCATAGCAGCCGAAGCGCGAGACGCGCTCCAGGGCCGCTTTGCCGGCGCCGACGATCTGGCGAAATTGCCGTTGACGCGCATGGTGCTTGAGGAAGCGATGCGCCTTTATCCGCCGGTGCCCATTCTGAGCCGCGACACTGTCGGGCCCGACCGCATCGGCCCGCACGCGATCGGCGCACGCACCTCGGTCATGATCTCGCCCTGGTTGCTGCACCGCCATCGCGAGTTGTGGACCGAGCCGGACTATTTCGATCCCGAACGCTTTGCGCCTCGACGCAAAGAAAAGATCCACCGTTTCGCCTATCTGCCGTTCGGCGCCGGACCGCGCATCTGCATCGGCATGGGCTTCGCGATGCAGGAGGCGATGATCATCCTGTCGGGGATCGTGCAGCACTGGCGGCTCGCGCTCGAGCCCGGCCATCCGGTCGAGCCCCTGGCGCGTATCACCTTGCGGCCAAAATATGGCATGAAGATGCGTCTGCATCGCAGGTGACGTTCACGCATCATTCATCACCGATGGTACAAGTCGACAAGAGGATTTCAGAGCAATTCGATGCAGCCCATCTCATCTTCGGCGTCCAGCTATGACCGCACCACGATCTGGTTCCACTGGCTCACCGCGTTTCTGGTCGTCGCACAGTGGGTCGGCGCCGAGACATCCGATTTCTGGCCCAAGGGGCCGCTGCGCGTCGATGCGATATCGATGCACATCACCTTCGGCGTCGTGCTCGGCCTCGTCGTGCTGGCGCGTCTTGTGTGGCGCTTGACTGGCGGCCGGCGCCTGCCCGACGCGCAAAAGGGGATCCTGGCGCTTGCCGTGCAAGCGATGCATTGGGGTTTCTATCTGTTGATCCTGACGGTCGTGGGGCTCGGCCTGTCGCTCGTCCTGCTGCGCAGCATGAGCTACTTCAACCTGTTCATGCTGCCGACCGTCACCGATGCGGCGCGCGCGACCTTCCGTTCGCTGCACAGCAATCACGAATTGCTGGCGCATGCGGTGATGATCGCGCTCCTGCTGCACGCCGGCGCGGCGCTGGTGCATCACATTGTGCTGCGCGACGGCGTGCTGAAGCGGATGATCCCGGGCTTGCGCTAGACCTTACACAAGGGTCGCCAGCGATTTGGGATCGTAAGGTGTCAGCTCGTCGAGCTTGCCCGCACGCACCTTGTTCGCCCAATCCGGATTGACGATCAGCGCGCGGCCGACCGCGATCAGGTCGAAGTCGCCACGCTCCATCATCTCGATCAGCCGGTCGATGCCGGAGATCTCCGCGCTCGCCTGACGGAAGGCGGCGATGAAATCCATGTTGAGGCTGACCGAACCGACCGAGATCGTCGGCAGGCCGGAGATCTTCTTGGTCCAGCCGGCGAGGTTCATGTCCGATCCGTCGAACTCCGGCTCCCAGAAGCGTCGCGTCGAGCAATGGAAGATGTCGACGCCGGCATCGATCAAGGGCTTCAGGAAGATCTCGAGCTCCTTAGGCGTGTGGGCGAGCCTGGCCGCGAAGTCCTGCTGCTTCCATTGCGAGAAGCGCAGCAGGATGGGGAAGTCCTCGCCCACCGCTTCGCGCACGGCGCGCGTGATGTCGGCGGCGAAGCTGGCGCGCGCTTCGAGCGAGCCGCCATATTTGTCGCCGCGCTGATTGGTACCTTCCCAGAAGAACTGGTCGATCAGATAGCCATGCGCGCCGTGCAGCTCGACTCCGTCGAAGCCCAGTTCCTTGGCGTAACGCGCGGAGTTGGCGAAGCCGGCGATGACGTCGGCGACGTCGCTGTCGCTCATCGGCTCGGCGACCTTCTTGTCGTGTCGCGCGAGGCCTGACGGGCTCATGCTGGGCTGCTCGGGATAGGGCCCGGTGCCCGGATGGCGCACCACGCCCTGATGCCACAGCTGCGGCATGATGTGGCCGCCGACGGATTTCACGGCCTTGACCACCTTGCCCCAGCCGGCGAGCGACTCGGCGCCATGGAAGTGCGGCACGTTCACGTCGTTGGTGGCGGATTTGTGCTCGGGCGCGGTGCCTTCAGTGAGAATCAGGCCGGTGCCGCCCTCGGCGCGCGCCCGATAATATGCGGCAACGTGGTCGTTCGGTATCTGATCGGGAGACTTTGACCGCGTCATGGGTGCCATGACAATGCGGTTGGGCAATGAAAGCGACTTGAGCCTGAAGGGCTTGAAGAGTACGTCCGTATTAATCATGAGAGTTTCCTGCAAGAGCGATAACGATACCGGGAACCGGAACACAGGCGGCAGGGCGCTGACAAGCGCCGGGAGCGCCACATGAGCGGCGAACCCGACAACTTTCTCGGCACACCGCCGGAGGAGCCGCCGTCCGAAGCCGAAATCGCGGACATCGCGCGGCCGTCGAGCCTGATCGGCGTCTTTCGCCACCGCAATTACCGGCTGTTCTTCTTCGGCCAGCTCATATCCCTGATGGGGTCGTGGATGCAGAACACGGCGATGCCGTGGCTGGTTTACGACCTGACGCACTCGACCGTGCTGCTCGGCGTCACTTCGTTCTGCTCGACGGTACCGGTGTTCTTTCTGACGCCGTTCGGCGGCATGGTGGCCGACCGTGTCGACCGGCGAAAGTTCCTGCTCTTCACCCAGACCGCCGCAATGGCGCAGGCCAGCGTGCTGGCGGCGCTGACGCTGAGCGGCAACATCAAGGTGTGGGAGCTGATTTGTCTGGCGCTCACCATGGGGTTGATCAATTCGTTCGACATCCCGACGCGGCAATCAATGACGCTGGACATGGTCGGGCGCGAGGATCTGCGCCACGCCATCTCGCTCAACTCGATGATGTTCAACGCGGCGCGCATCGTCGGCCCGACGGTGGCAGGACTTGTGATTGCCGCCGTGGGCGAAGGACTGTGCTTCGCGCTGAACGCGGTATCGTTCGGCGCAGTGCTGGTGAGCCTGGCGCTGATGCGGCTGGCGGAGCGGCCGCCGCGCATCAACCAGAAGGCGCTGCACGAGATCGCCGAGGGCTATCGCTATTCGGTGGCGAGCGCGCAGATTCGCATCTCGCTGCTCATGGTCGCGGTGTCGTCGCTGTTCGGCGCCGCCTATGTCACGATGATGCCGGCGGTGGTGCGCCAGCTGATCCACGGCGATTCGACGGCGCAGGGCACGTTGATGTCGGCGGCGGGCGCCGGCGCGCTGATCGGCGCCTATTTCCTGTCGCGCATCACGGAAAAACAGCTGCTCTACGCGCCGGTGGCTGCGGGATTCAGCTTCGGCGTCGGGCTCATCCTGTTTTCGCATTCGCACAATCTGTGGCTGAGCGCGGCGCTGCTCTTGCCGACTTCGGCGTCGCTGATGCTGCTCGGCGGCACCACCAACACGATCATCCAGATGGTGGCGCACGAGAAATTCCGCGGCCGGGTGATCTCGCACTACACCCAAAGCTTCATGGGCATGATGCCGTGGGGCGCATTGCTGCTCGGGGCGCTGGCGGCGCGGATCGGCGTCACCAATGCGATCAGCATCGGCGGTGCCATCGTTCTGAGTGCGGCGCTGTTCGCGTTCTACTATCGCCGCGTCACGGGCTTCACCATCCAGCACGCGCCGGCCGAATGAGCGACATTTATGCGGGGCTGAACAGCGACGATGCGCGCGAGGCTGCCTATGAAGGCTTCGTGTGGAAGAACCTGCGCCGCAATTATGCCGGCCATTACATCCACGGCATGCTGGGGATGACGGGCTTTCGGCTCGTCAACGCGCCGACCTTCATTCCCGCCTATCTGCATTTCCTGTCGGGCTCGGACATCATCGTCAGCCTGGGCACCAGCCTGCAGCAGCTGGGCGGGGTAATCTCGCCCATCGTCGGCGCCCAGCAGATCGAACATCGCAAGAAGATCCTGCCGGTCTCGATGTTCCTCGGCACCATGATGCGGTTGCAGATTCTCGGCATCGCGCTCGCCGGCTGGCTGCTCGGCGGCACGCCGCTGCTCGTCAGCGTGCTCGTCTTCCTGTTCCTGCTCGGCCTGTTCTCCGGACCGCAGGGTGTCGCGTTCCAGTTCCTGCTCGCCAAGATGATCCCGATCGAGCGGCGTGGACGGCTGCAGGGTTGGCGCAATCTGTCCGGCGGACTGGTCGCAGCGACGCTCAGCTATTTCGCAGGCAAATATCTCGTCGGCAACAATGTGTGGGGCAATGGCTATTCGACCACCTATCTTCTCGCCTTCCTGCTGACGAGCGCCGGTCTCACCATCTTCGCGCTCCTGGTGCGCGAGCCCGAACCGCCGACGGTCAGAGCCCGCACCGCCATGCGCGACCGTCTGCGCCAGCTGGCGCCAATGCTGCGTTCCAATCCGGGTTTCGGCTATTTCATGCTCGCGCGCACCTTCGCGATCGCGAGCCGCGTGGCGCAGCCCTTCTACATCATCTATGCCGGCAAGATGATCGGCCTGTCGGGCGCCACCATCGGCACGCTGACTTTGGCCTTCCTGATGGCCGACACGGTGATGAGCGTGGGGTGGGGCTATCTCGCCGACCGCTACGGCTTCCGCTCCAACTTCATCATCGCGCTGTTTTTCTGGATCGGCTCGACCATGCTGCTGATGGCTGTGCATACGCCGGCGACCGTGTTCGTCGCCTTCTTCGGGCTTGGCGCGGGCAATTCCGGCTATCAGATGAGCGCGCAGAACATCGTGTTCGAATTCGGCCATCGCGACGACATGGCAATGCGGCTCGCCTTCTCCAACACCGCCGAGAGCGTCATGAGCGCGTTCGGGCCGCTGCTCGGCGGCGTGATCGCGGCGACCGCCGGCTATCACGCGGTGTTCTGGACGGCGATCGCCAGCGAAGCGATCGCGCTCGTGCTGATCGTCATGCTGGTGGAGGAGCCGCGCAAGAAGCGGCTGCAGCTGGAGGCCGAAAAGGCCGCGGCGCTGCTCGAGACTTCGACGACGAGCCTTGCGAGCCGCGAAGACGAAGAGGGGAATTTGTAAGACGGGTGGCCGGGTCGCGCTTCCCCGCAACAGGTGCGGGGTCGCTGCCCGGCCATGACGGGTTTTAATGAGTGGGGGGCTTCTGTTGCCCGGTGCCCCCCTGAACCGCGCTTGGCTAACCGAAGTTAGGCAGCGAGGGCCATTTCGTTATCGTTGGCACCTGTACGAGTAGTCCGATAACGGCGGAACCATACCGGGCAAAAGAACAGCCTTTACACGTCCGTCGATCCTGTTTCGCCCCCACAGGTACCCGCCGGTCTTAGCCTAGGATGAAGGCCGACGGGCACTTGGTGGAGGCGCCGGGTACCGCCCCCGGGTCCGGGCCGCTTATTACGCAGTCGTTTATCGCCATAGCCGGACAAGCCGGCACCCCTAATATAGGGACGATGGGTTAAGACTTGAAGCCATTGACCGCCTTTCTTTTTGTAGCTACAATAAAATGAAGATCGAGTTCGATCCGAGAAAAAGCGAGAAGAACGCGCGGGAGCGCGGGCTGCCGTTCGAGTTGGTGGAAGAGTTCGATTGGGAAACGTCGCAGACTTATGACGACCTGCGCTTTTCCTATCCGGAGCCGCGAAAGGTCACTTTTGGTTTCATCGGCAACCGCTTGCACGCGGTCTGCCATACGCCGATCGAAGGCGGAACGCGGGTAATAAGTTTTCGCAAGGCGAATGCACGGGAGATCAGGAAATATGAAGAAGCGAAAGCCGCTCATTGACGCGGAAGGCGAAGTGCGGGAGCTGACGGCCGAAGATTTCAAGCACTTTCGGCCGACATCGGAAGTTCTGCCGGAACTCGCCAAGCTCTGGCGCAAGCGCGGTCAGCGCGGGCCCCAGAAGGCGCCGACCAAGCAACAGGTGACTTTGCGCCTGGACAAGGACGTTGTGGATCGCTTTCGCGCGACGGGCACAGGTTGGCAGAGCCGCATCAACGATGCCTTGCGCAAGGCGCGTGTGGGATGAAGACTTTCCGCCCTCCGAGGTGAGTCCATGCGCCAGTATCACGAGCTGATGGAATTGGTCCTCAAGAAGGGCGTGGAGAAGCGCGACCGCACCGGCACCGGCACGATCTCGGTCTTCGGCCATCAGGCGCGCTACGATCTGGCGGACGGCTTCCCGCTGATGACGACGAAGAAGCTGTTCACCAAGGCGATCGTGCTGGAGCTGCTGTGGTTTCTGCGCGGCGACACCAATGTGCGCTGGCTCCAGGAACGCGGTGTGACGATCTGGGACGAATGGGCGGATGCCAACGGCGAGCTCGGCCCGGTCTATGGCCATCAATGGCGCTCCTGGCCGGCTCCCGATGGCGGCGCGATCGACCAGATCGCCAACCTGGTGCGCGACATCAAGGCCAATCCGGATTCGCGCCGGCTGATCGTCACGGCATGGAATCCGGTGGACGTGCCGAAGATGGCGCTGCCGCCGTGCCACTGCCTGTTCCAGTTCTATGTCGCGAACGGCAAGCTGTCGTGCCAGCTTTATCAGCGCTCGGCGGACATTTTCCTGGGCGTGCCGTTCAACATTGCGAGCTATGCGCTTCTGACGATGATGCTGGCGCAGGTGACGGGGCTGAAGCCGGGCGAGTTCGTGCACACGCTGGGCGATGCGCACCTCTATCTCAATCATCTGGATCAGGCCCGCGAACAGCTGACGCGCAAGCCCTATCCGTTGCCCACGATGCGGCTCAATCCCGAGATGAAGGACATCTTCGACTTCAAGTACGAAGACTTCACGTTCGAGAATTATCGCGCGTACCCGACCATCAAGGCCGAGATTGCGGTGTGAGCCGCTCGAACGAAAACGGCCCGCATCGCTGCGGGCCGTTTCGCCGAATTTCTGACCTCAGTAGAAGATGCCGTAGATCACCTGGATGATCTCGCCGCTGTCCTGGTCGACGAGCAACGCATCCTCCCCATAGCGCACCCAGACGCAGCCCTCCGGCGGATCCGGAAGGTCGAAATCGTAATAGTCCTCGAGCCAGTAGTCCTGGCCGAAGAAGATTGCCGGCAGGAAGTCGCCATAGGTCCAGCGGCGGTAATACCAGCCGTGCGGACGGCGATAATAGCCGTGATGGTAGCGATGCGTCGCGTGCAGGATGCGCCGGAAAGCGTCGAAGGCGCTGTTATGGCCGTGACCACCGCCGTGACGGTAGCCGTGGCCACCGATGCCGAAGATTATGGCCGGGTTGGTCTGTCCGCCATGTCCGCCATGGTGCGTACCGCCCATCGTTCCGCCGGTGAACGGATTGAATCCGCCGCCCGTGCCGCCGCCGCCCGTGCCGCTGCCGCCCGTGCCGCCGCCATGATGGTGTCCGGAACCGCCGGTCCCACCCATTGTGCCACCGCCGGAGCCGCCCATCGAGCCGCCACCGGAGCCGCCCATCGAGCCGCCGCCGGAGCCACCCATCGTGCCGCCGCCGGAGCCACCCATTGAGCCGCCGCCACCAGTACCTGCGCTGCCGCCAGCTCCGCCGCCGCCTGCACCGCCTGCGCCGCCACCGCCTGTGCCGCCGTGGCTTCCGCTATGATCGCCATGGCTACCGGAATGGCCGCCTCCGGATGAGCCTCCTGTCGTGCTGGCGCCGCCTGCCGTGCCGCCCGTCGTGTCGGTCGTGCCGGAATGATCGTGACGTTCGGCGAGCGCGGGCGATGCGACGAGCAAAGCCATCGCGGCGACCGATGTGAGCAATGTTTTTCTCATTTCGAGATCCTTCGCTGGAAAGCCCCAACCTAAGGGAGACTGATAAGGGGTAATTGACCCAGAACAAAATTCGGAGCCGGCTTGCTATCATCCATTCAACTCCGCGCGCGCCGCGCGGTTCCGGTTTACGGTGATATTCTCACCACCTAAGGTGGTCTTCGCGGTCACACAGGTGCTTGCTTCCCATGACGGATTTCCACATCAGGCGCGCACGGGCGGGCGAAGAGGGCATCATTCTCGCACTGCTGAGAGACCTGGCAGACTACGAGAAATTGCTGCACCGCTTCCAGATCACCGATGCGGTCATTCGGCGCGATTATCTGTGCGAGCATCCGCTGCTCAACTGCGATCTGGCTTTCGCAGATGCGAAACCGGTGGGACTTGCGACCTGGTACTGGACCTATGCGAGCTTCGCCGCGACGCGAGGCATATATCTCGAGGACTTGTTCGTACGGCCGGAATATCGCGGCAAGGGGTACGGCAAGATGTTGCTCGCGCATCTGGCGAAGACCGCGGTCGATGCCGGCGCGTCGCGCGTCGAATGGCAGGTGCTGCCGTGGAACGAGCCTTCGATCGAGTTTTATGAGCTGCTCGGTGCGGAGCGTTTGAACGACTGGTATGTCTATCGTCTGACCGACGCACCGCTGAAGAAGTTGGGCGGCGGATGAGCGCGCCAATCGTTCTGGTGCTGGCGATGGCCGACAATGGCGTGATCGGCGACCGCGGACGCATCCCCTGGCGCATTGCGGACGACATGAAGCGCTTCAAGGCGCTGACCATGGGCAAGCCGCTGGTGATGGGGCGCAAGACATATGAATCGTTTCCAAAGCGGCCGTTGCCTGGACGCACCAACATCGTCATCACGCGCGATCGGACCTATCGCGCCGACGGTGCCGTTGTCGTCCATTCGCTGGATGAGGCGCTGGCGCGCGCGGCTGGCGAAAATCCATCCGAGATTGCGATTGCCGGCGGCGCGGAGATCTACAAAGCGGTGTTGCCGCGCGCCGACCGGATCGAGCTGACGGAAGTCCATATGAGCCCGCCGGGCGACGCGGTAATGGCGCCGTTCGACAAAGCTATGTGGCGGGAGACGGCGCGAGATGAGCGCGCGACGGCGGAAGGCCTGCGGTACTCGTATGTGACGTTGGAGCGCTGACTCAGCTCTTTTTCACATAGTATGCATCGAAACTGGTCATCCAGCTGTCGCCGCCATCGCGCGAGATCTCGATGGTCTGGCGTACGCGGCCGTCGACGAGAGGCGTCAGCGTGGTGCGGTCGAGCACCTCCGTTCCGGGCCTCACGAAGATCGTGCCCTGAAAGCGCACGGCGCCGCTGGAAAATACGGCGATCAGATGTTTGCTCTTGAGGCCGCCGGGACGCGAGGTATCCTGGGTCACCCAGACCTGGTCCCACGATCCGTTTCGCGCATCGAATGCGAAGAGGCTTTTGCCGTCGTCGCCCGCATCCGCACCCTGCCAGTTCTCGATGATGGCGCAGCCGTCCAGCACGCGCTCGATGCGGCTTGCGCCCACCGGAGCTGCGCCGGCAACGGCCACGACGTTCCACTCGCCGAGCCAGAAATCGAGTGCCTTGCCGTTCGGTGCGTCGCGGCACGGCTGAGGAGCGGCGCCGGCTGAGCCGGCGAGCAGGGCCGCGGAGAGTGCCACGGCGGCAAATCGAAATTTCATGCGACCCCCAACTTTGCGCCGGTCGCCCGACCGGCTAGCCTTCGGCGTAGAAGAACAACAGGGTGGGAGTGACGTCCATGCACATTAAAGAGATCGCGAGCGACCTGAAGTTTCCCGAAGGACCGGTGGCGATGGACGATGGTTCGGTCGTCGTCGTGGAAATCTGGTCGGGCGAGATCACGCGCATCAAGCCGGACGGCTCCAAGCAGACGGTCGCCAAGCCTGGCGGCGGGCCGAACGGACTGGCGGTCGGACCCGACGGGCATCTGTATTGCTGCAACAATGGCAGCAACTTCGAGATGAACATGGTCAACGGGCTGATGATCCCGGGCCACACGCCGCCCGACCACAAGGGCGGACGCATCGAGCGCATCAACATCTCCACCGGCAAGGTCGAGGTGCTTTACTCGGAATGCGACGGCAAGAGGCTGTTGGCGCCTAACGATCTGGTGTTCGACACCACCGGCGGCTTCTGGTTCACCGATCATGCGAGCAACAATTCCGAGCGGCGCCTGCATGGCGGGCTCTATTACGCCAGGGCCGACGGTTCGAAGATCACCAAGGTGCTGCGCGAGCTGACTTCGCCCAACGGCGTCGGCCTGTCGCCCGACGGCATGCATGTCTATTACGCCGAGACGATGCCGGGCCGGCTGTGGGAGCTGCCGCTGACTGCGCCAGGCGTCGCCGCGGTGCCGGCCGGATTCACGCCGGCCAATTTCGTCGGCGCCTATCCGGGGCTCGCCTATTTCGACTCGCTCGGCGTGCAGGCGGACGGCGGGGTGTGCGTCGCGACGATATTGGCGGGCGGCATTTCCACCTTCTGGCCGGATACGACGCCGCCGACCTTCGGCCACACGCCGTTCCCCGACATCGTGTGCACCAACATCTGCTGGGGCGGTAAGGATATGAAAACGGCGTACGTCACCATGTCGTCGACCGGCAAGCTCGCGTCCTGCACCTGGCGTTCGCCGGGACTGAGGCTGGCTTATAACGCGTGAGGGGTTCGGCTAAGCTCGTCGACATCAAACGGGAGACTTCATGCGCAAATTTCTTATCGCCGCCTCGCTGCTCGCCTTCACAGCAGCTCCGGCCCTCGCCGCCGACGATGCCATGGCCAACTTCTACGGCAACACGGCGGTCGTGACCGGCGGCATGGCGGAAACCCATACGCACTATCGTGCCGATCACACCTTCGACGTGACCGCGCATGCGATGGGCATGGACTACAAATTCACGGGCACCTGGAAATTCGACGAGAAGGGCCAGCTGTGCCGGACCTATGCCGATCCAACGCCGCCGGGACTTCCCAGCAATCCGTTCTGCTCGCCCTTCGAAGCCCACAAGATCGGCGACACCTGGACGATGACGATGAACGGCAATACGCGGACCGTGACCTTGAAGGCCGGCATCGAGTAGCAGCCGCGGTTCCCCTCACCCGAACGGCTTCGCCGTTCGACCTCTCCCGTAAACGGGAGAGGTTAGTCGGCTGAGTCCTTCACCTCTCCCGCCTGCGGGAGAGGTCGGCCGGCGCGAAGCGGCGGCCGGGTGAGGGCATCTTCAGGGCGGCGTCAGGTCGAACTCGATCGTGACGCGGCTCTGTTCGCCGTCGTGGCGGCGCTCGCCGCGCATCAGCCAGGACGGATGCAGCACGATCATGCCCGATTGCGGGCGGATGATCTCGGTGTGGCCAGCGCTCTGGCCGCCCGGAATGCGAAAGCCGTATTGCGGCGCCACCATCGCCGGCAGCGGTCCGCGCGGATCGGCAAGCTCGCACTCGCCGCCGAGCGTTGCGTCGTCGGACTTCGCGTAGCCGTCGTCGACATAATAGATGCCCGACCAAAAGGCGCCGGGCCGCGCATCGGACTCGCGATATTCGCCGGGCTGGCGCACCGAAGCGGTAGCCTCGGCCTTCCACTCCAGATGCACGCGGGTTCCCGTGCGCGTCGACGTCAGGGAGTCGGCGAGATCGCGCGCCACGCGCAGCACCGTCTCGGCCGGATCGCCCGCCCAACTCATCAGGTCGTTCGCCGAGCGCCAACCCTGGCCGCGCGTGCCGGGTTGCGCGCGCTCCAAGATGAGCGGGCGCAGGGCAGCGTTCACGTCCTGCGCAACGGGAAGGAAGTGAATCGCGACCGGTGTCGCGAACAGGCTTCGGATTTGCGGCTTGCTGGCTGCCATGACGCTATTCCAGCACGATTCTGGGCGGCGTGCGTTGCGCCGACGCCACACCGGCGGCGACTTCGGACGCAACCGCAAGGAAAGCTTCCGCCTCTTTGCTGTGCGGCGCCTTCACCACGATGGGGATGCCGGCATCGGAGGTCTCGCGGATGATCGGCACCAGCGGGATTTCACCGAGGAACGGCACGCCGAGCTTCTTGGCTTCGGCGCGCGCGCCGCCGTGACCGAAGATGTGACTCTCATGGCCGCAGTTGGGGCAGACGAAGGTCGACATATTCTCGACGATGCCGAGCACCGGCACCTTGGTCTTCTCGAACATCGCGATGCCTTTGCGTGCGTCGATCAGCGCGATGTCCTGCGGCGTCGAGACGATCACCGCGCCGCGCAGCGGCACGCGCTGCGTAATCGTCAACTGCGCGTCGCCGGTGCCCGGCGGCATGTCGAGCACGAGGATATCGAGCGGCGCCCAATTCGTGTCGCCCAGCATCTGGGTCAGCGCGCTCTGCACCATCGGTCCGCGCCACACCACGGCTTCGTCCTCGCGGATCAGGAATCCGAGCGACATGATCCTGATGCCGTATTTCTCGATCGGGATGATCTTCTTGCCGGTCGATTTCGGCTTTTCGCGGATGTCGAACAGCCGCGGTACCGAGGGTCCGTAGATGTCGGCATCCATCAGGCCGACCTTGAGGCCGAGCCTGCCGAGCGCGACGGCGAGATTGGCGGCGACCGTCGACTTGCCGACACCGCCCTTGCCGCTCGCCACCGCGATGATCGCCGCGACGCCGGGAATGCCGGCCGGCGCGGGCGGGGCATGCTGCTGTGCGGCGCCTCTTGGCGGCGCTGGATGTTGGTGCGCGCCGCCTCTCGGCGGCGCTGGACGCTGTCCGGGCTGCTGATGCGCGGTGAGTACGGCTGTCACCGACAACACGCCGGGAAGAGCAGTGACCGCGTCCTCGCAGGCCTTGCGCAGCGGCTCGGCGGCGGCGCCACGCTTGGGATCGACTTCGACCGCGAAGCCGACATGGCCGTCGCGGATGACCAGACCCTGCACGATGTCTTCCTGCACGACGCTGCGTCCGCTGACCGGATCGATGATCTGGTCGAGCGCCTTCAGCACCTCGTCGCGCGTTGCGTGAGCCATTTTCCGTGTCGGTCCTTGAACGGCTGCGCCGCCCATCCATTTCTCAGACAGGGCGTTTGCGCCCCGGCGGCGATGCACATATAACCGCCGAGCCTTGGGAAACCAAGGAAGAGGGCGCGCGGAATGTCTTGGAGCGGCGGCAACGGAAGTGGCGGGCCAAAGGGCCCGTGGAACCGCGGCCCGTCGGGCGGCGGTGGAATGCGGCCGCCCGATTTCGAGGACATACTGCGCCGCGGCCAGGATCGCCTGCGCAGTTTCCTGCCGGGACCCGGATTCGGCACCGGCGGCCTCATCGTCCTTCTGCTGATCGTCGTCGGCGTGTGGCTCGCCAGCGGCATCTATTTCGTCGGCGCGTTCGAGCAGGGCATCGTGCTGCGCTTCGGAAAGTTCGTCGCGCGCTCGGCGCCGGGCATCAACTATCATCTGCCCTGGCCGATCGAGACCGCCTATACGCTCGATGTCACGCGCCAGCGCCAGATCAATATCGGCTACCGCACGGCGGCCGATTCCGACGACAACAATCCGGTCGCCGAAGACATACCCGCCGAAGCCGACATGCTGACGGGCGACGAGAACATCATCGACATCAACTTCACCGTGTTCTGGGTGGTGAAGGATGCCGGCGCCTATCTGTTCAACGTCGAGGACCCGGACGCGACGGTCAAAGCGGTCGCCGAAAGCGCGATGCGCGAAGTTGTCGGCCGCAGCCAGTTCGAGAGCATCCTCACCCAGGACCGCGAGACCATTCAGATCGAAGTCCGCGACCTGATGCAGAAGACGCTTGATTCCTACGGTACGGGCATCACCATCACCAACGTCAACATGCAGAAGGCCGATCCGCCGAGCGAGGTGATCGATGCCTATCGGGATGTTCAAGCTGCCCGCGCCGACCAGGAGCGCATGCGCAACGAGGCGGAAGGCTATGCCAACAAGGTGATTCCGGAGGCCCGCGGCCGCGCGGCGCGCATCGTGCAGGACGCCGAAGCCTATCGCCAGCAGGTCATCGCGGAGGCTTCGGGCGCGGCCAAACGCTTCCTCTCCGTTCTCGCGCAATATCGCGCGGCGCCCGACGTTACGCGCCGGCGCATGTATCTGGAGACGATGAGTTCCATTCTCGCCACCATGAACAAGGTGATCGTCGACGATTCCGCCAAGGGCGTGGTGCCGTACTTCCAGCTGCCGAACATGCTGGGGCGCGCCGCGCCGCCAGCGCAGGACTCGACGCAAGGCCAGGGCGGAGGGTCGCAATGAGCCGCGCCATCCTCTTCGCCGCCGGTGTTCTCGGGATCGTGGTCCTGATCGCGCTGTTCTCGAGTTTCTATTTCGTGAACCAGACCGAGGAGGCGCTGGTGCTGCAGTTCGGCGCGCCGCAGGCGGTGATCACGGACCCGGGCCTTCATTTCAAGACGCCGCTGACGCAGAACGTCGTGTTCTTCGACAAGCGCGTGCTGCTGCTCGATGCGCCGACCGAAGAAGTGATCGCGTCGGACAAGAAGCGGATGATCGTCGACGCCTTCGCGCGCTGGCACATCACCGATCCGCTGCGCTTCTATCAAAGCCTGACCGACAAGGACACCGCGATCTCGCGGCTGACGCCGATCCTGTCGTCGAGCGTGCGCCGGGTGCTGGGTTCGCACAGCTTTGCCGACATGCTGTCGGGACGGCGTGCCCAGCTGATGGTGGACATCAAGAACGCGATCAACCAGGACGTTGACGGATTCGGCATCAAGATCGTCGACGTGCGCATCCGCCACGCCGATCTGCCGCCGGCCAACAGCAACGCGATCTATCAGCGCATGCAGAAGGAACGCGAGCGCGAGGCGGCGGAGTACCGCGCCGAGGGCGACGAGACGGCGCAGCGCATCCGGGCGCGCGCCGCGCGCGAGGTCACGGTGCTGACGGCCGAAGCGACGCGCGAATCGGAAATCCTGCGCGGCGAGGGCGACGCCGAAAAGACCCGTATCCTCGGCCAGGCGTTCAGCCAGGATCCGGATTTCTTCGCCTTCTATCGCTCGATGCAGGCCTATCAGGACTCGCTCGGCGGCGGCGGCACGACCGTGGTCCTGTCGCCCGACAGCGACTTCCTCAAATATTTCGGCAAGGGGCCGGGCGGCGGAAAATAGCGCCGGCGGCGCCGTCGCCGTGGGTGCGTCCTACAATCCCGCGTGATAGGGCCGTTGCCTTATTGGCTTCACAGTTTGTTCGCATAGGATGGCGCAGCGCGCTCATCCGTCCGAGGTCCCATAGATTATGCGTATTGCCTGGCTCATCGCCGCCGGTGTTTCTCTTGCTCTCGCATCCGGCGCCGCCGCGGCGCCGGCCGCGCCACATCCCGCGCCGCCGGCCGCAGCGTCCGTCGCTCCGGTGCGCGGCGCGCCGGCGAGTTTCGCCGACCTGGCCGATCGGCTCTTGCCGATGGTCGTGAACATAGCGACCACGCAGACGCTGAAGCCGGCCGCTTCGACGCCCGGCCTTCCCAACATCCCGCCTGGCTCGCCGCTGGCCGATCTGTTCAAGGATTTCCTCGGCACCGGACCCAATCTGCCGCGCCACGTTACCTCGCTCGGCTCGGGCTTCATCATCGATCCCTCCGGCTACATCGTGACCAACAATCACGTGATCGAGGGCGCCGACCAGATTTCGATCACGCTCAACGATGGCACGACGTTGCCGGCCAAGCTCGTCGGCCGCGACGAGAAGACCGATCTGGCGCTTCTGAAAGTCTCGTCCAAAAAGCCGCTGCCGGCGGCGCGGTTCGACGATTCCGATACGGCGCGCATCGGCGACTGGGTGATCGCGATCGGCAACCCGTTCGGTCTGGGCTCGACGGTGACCGCCGGCATCGTGTCGGCGCGCAACCGCGACATCGAGGCCGGACCTTACGACGATTTCATCCAGACCGATGCGCCGATCAATCGCGGAAATTCCGGCGGACCCCTGTTCGACATGGCGGGCAACGTGGTCGGCGTGAATTCGGCGATCTATTCGCCGAGCGGCGGTTCGGTCGGCATCGCCTTCTCGATCCCGTCCAATCTCGTCAAGGAAGTGGTCGGCCAGCTTCGCCAGTTCGGACAGGCGCGGCGCGGCTGGGTCGGCGTGCGCATCCAGCAGGTGACCGAGGACATCGCCGAAGGCCTCGGCCTTCCCAATACTGCCGGCGCGCTGATCGCGGACGTGACGCCGGGCGGACCGGCGGCAAAAGGCGGCATCCAGAACGGCGACTTCATCACCGGGTTCGATGGCAAGCCGGTCTCGGACTCGCGCGCCCTGTCGCGCGCCGTCGCCGACACGCCGATCAACAAGACGGTGCCGGTCGATCTCTACCGCAAGGGTCACAAGATGACGGTGCGCGTCACCGTGCTGCGCCTGAACGAGACGCCGGCTGCGCGCCCCGCGCAGGCTCCGGCAAAGCCGACAGGCAAGCTGACCTTGCTCGGCCTGTCGCTCGGCGTGCTCGACGCCGCGGCGCGCGGCCAGTTCCACATCGCAGGCGGGGTGCGTGGCGTGCTCGTCACCGACGTCGCAGCCGACAGTCCGGCGGGCGACAAGAACATCCGTCCCGGCGACGTGATCGTTCAGGTGCAGAGCAATCCCGTGCACACGCCGCAGGACGTCGAGAAGCATCTCGACTATGCGCGCAAGGTGGGCAAGAAGATCGCCATATTGCTGATCAGCCGCGGCAGCGATCTGACCTATGTGGCCGTGCCGTTGGGCTAGGATTGACGCGCCAGCACCCTTTCCTCGCCCGTTTAGGGAGGAGGAGAATTGTTGACGAATTCTTCGTCGCGGTAGCCTTGCAGATAGAGCAGCGCGGTGAGGTCGCCATGCACGATGCTGGCGCCAGCCGCGGCCGCGACGATCGGCTTGGCATGATAGGCGACGCCGAGGCCGGCGCGCTGGATCATGGCGAGATCGTTGGCGCCGTCGCCGACCGCGAGCGCTTCGTCCACGCCGATCCCGAGCTTCGCGGCCATGCCGACAAGCGCCGACAGCTTCGCCTCGCGGCCCAGGATCGGTTCGCGAACCAGACCCGTCAGCGCCTTGCCGTCGTCCAGCAGCCGGTTCGCCTGCTCGGAATCGAATCCGGCCTGGCGCGCGACACGCGCCGTGAAATAGGTGAATCCGCCCGAGACCAAAAGGGCGTAGGCGCCGTTCTTGCGCATGGTCGCGACCAGCGCCTTGGCGCCGGGATTGAGTTGCACGCGCTGGCGCCAGACGCGCTCCAGGGCGGCAATGTCGAGGCCCTTGAGCATCGCCACACGCTCGCGCAGCGCCGCCTCGAATTCGAGTTCGCCGCGCATGGCGCGTTCGGTGATCGCGGCGATCGTCGGCTTGATGCCGGCGATGTCGGCGATCTCGTCGAGGCATTCGCAATTGATGATCGTCGAATCCATGTCGGCGATGAGCAGCTTCTTGCGGCGGCCCTCGGCCGGCACGACATTGACGTCGAACGGATACCGTTCGGCCAGGGCGCGCGCCTCGTTCAGCGCGGCGTGGGGATTTGACTCGAACGGAATGTCGAAGGCGTGAAACGGCGAGAGCCAGTCGATCTCGCCGGCGCCGCCGGTCATCGTCAATACGGCGCGAAGCTGGGCGGCCTCTTCGGCGGCTTCCTTGTGCGCGGCCACGACATTGAGGACATAGGCAAAGGGAACGTTCACGGCGCGGTCGGACGCTTCTTCTTGAACCGCGTCTCGAATTCCCTTTGGACGCGGTCGCGCCTTTTGGTCAGTTGCTCGATCTCGGCGGTCATTCCGCGCATGCGGGCGATATCGAGGGCGCGCTCGAAATTGTAGCGGGCGTCTTCCAGACTGGCGCGGATGTCTGCGCCGCGTGCGTCATAGATGGCGCTCAGAGCCTCTTCCGCCAGTGCCACGAACCGTGCGATTTCTGAACTGTCGCTCACCAAGAGTCTCGCCTTGTCCGCCGATGCCGTTCTTATCGCAGGCCCCACCGCGAGCGGCAAGTCGCGCGCGGCGCTGGAACTTGCCGAGGCGATCGGCGGCGTGATCGTGAATGCCGATTCCATGCAGGTCTATCGCGAGCCGCGCATTCTGACCGCGCGTCCGTCCGATGCCGAAATGGCGCGCGTACCGCATCTGCTGTACGGCCATGTGCCGGCACGCGAGCTCTACTCGGCCGGCCGCTATCAGAGCGATGCCGGCCATGCGCTGGCCGAAGTGCGCAAGGCGGGGCGCATCCCGATCTTCGTCGGCGGCACCGGTCTATACTTCAAGGCGCTGACCGAGGGCCTGTCCGAGATGCCCGAAGTTCCGGCAGGCGTTCGCGCGGGTATGCGCGCCAAGCTCGAGGATATCGGCAACCGGGCCTTCCACGCCGAACTTGCGCGGCGCGATCCGGAGATGGCCGCACAGCTCAAGGAAGGCGACAGCCAACGCATGCTGCGTGCCTTCGAAGTGCTGGAAGCATCCGGCCGCTCTCTGCTGTTCTGGCAGCGCAATGAGGGCAAGCCGGTACTCGACGGTCTCACGCTCGCACGCTTCGTGCTCGAAGTGCCGCGCGAGGAATTGCGCAAGCGGATCGAAGGGCGATTTCGCGCGATGCTCGGTGCCGGCGCGATGGAGGAGGCGCTGGCGCTTGCCGATCTCGATCCGGCTCTGCCGGCGGCGAAAGTCATCGGACGGCGCGAATTGCTGGCGCTGCATGACGGCGCGCTGACTCGCGACGCGGCGATCGAGCGCGCGGTGATCGCAACGCGGCAGTATGCGAAGCGGCAGGAAACCTGGTTCCGCAACCAATTCGGGGATTGGACGCGGCCCGATCTGCAAAGCAATATTATTGCTGAAATGCTAGATTCTCTATGATGAAATTGCTTGACGCCGATTCGCTCTTTCCCTATTTTGCGCCGCATCAAAGGGGACTTCGGTGACGAAATCACTCGTACTTATTGGCAAGCCGCTGAGCGGACGGGGATAGCCCCGGACCCGATTGGCGGCTTGTGACCAGAGGGGCGGCGACGCCCCTTTTGCTTTTGTGAAGCGGACGACGACGAAGGATGTCCAGGATGGACAAGGACGGAAGCTTACTGACGGACGCACGCGACGGGACCATCGAGCTCTCGGGTGCGGAGATGGTGATCCGCGCGCTGAAGGATCAGGGCGTAAAGCACATCTTCGGCTATCCGGGCGGCGCCGTTCTTCCGATCTATGACGCGCTGTTCGCCGCCGAGGGCATCACGCATGTCCTTTGCCGCCATGAGCAGGGCGCGGCGCATGCCGCCGAAGGCTATGCGCGGTCGACCGGCAAGCCCGGCGTCGTGCTGGTGACGTCCGGTCCAGGCGCGACCAACGCGGTGACGGGCCTGACCGACGCCTTGATGGATTCCATTCCGATCATCGTGCTGACCGGACAGGTCGCGACGCACCTGATCGGCACCGACGCGTTCCAGGAATGCGACACGGTCGGCATCACGCGCGCCTGCACCAAGCACAATTGGCTGGTGAAGGATGTCGGCGATCTCGCGCGCGTGCTGCACGAGGCGTTCCAGATCGCGACCACGGGGCGGCCCGGCCCGGTCGTGGTCGACATCCCCAAGGACGTGCAGTTCAAGAAGGGGCCATATATCATGCCGGATTCGATCCGGCATCGCACCTACAAGCCAAGGACCGATCCCGAACTCTCGTCGATCGTGAAGGCGATCGACCTGATGGCGAATGCGAAGAAGCCGTTGTTCTACACCGGCGGCGGCATCATCAATGCGGGGCCGGAGGCCAGCCGGCTGCTGCGCGAGCTGGTGAGGCTCACCGGTTTTCCGATCACCTCGACGCTGATGGGGCTCGGCGCGTTTCCGGCGTCCGATCCGCAATGGCTCGGTCTCGTCGGCATGCACGGCACCTATGAATCCAACCATGCGATGCACGATTGCGACGTGATGATCTGCCTGGGCGCGCGGTTCGACGACCGCGTCACCGGAAAGATCGATCTGTTCTCGCCGAAGTCGCAGAAGATCCATCTCGACATCGACCCGGCGCAGATCAACAAGAATGTGCGGGTCGACGTGCCGATCGTCGCCGACGCCGCCAAGGCGCTGAAGGAAATGCTGCATTTCTGGAAGACGCAGAAGCGCAAGGTCGACGCGGCGGCGCTGACGGCGTGGTGGAAGCAGATCGACATCTGGCGCGCCAAGAAGTCGCTCGACTTCAAGAACTCGGACAAGATCATCAAGCCGCAATATGCGATCGACCGGCTGTTCGAGTTGACCAAGGACAAGGACGTCTACATTACCACCGAAGTCGGCCAGCATCAGATGTGGGCGGCGCAGCGCTACAAGTTCGAGCAGCCGAACCGCTGGATGACGTCGGGCGGACTGGGCACCATGGGCTACGGCCTGCCGGCCGCGGTTGGCGTGCAGATGGCGCATCCGGGAAGCCTCGTCATCGACATCGCGGGCGAAGCGAGCGTGCAGATGACGATGCAGGAAATGTCGACGGCGGTGCAGTACGATCTGCCGATCAAGATCTTCATCCTGAACAACGAATATATGGGCATGGTGCGCCAGTGGCAGCAGTTGCTGCATGGCGGGCGCTATTCGCACTCCTATTCCGAGGCGCTGCCCGATTTCGTAAAGCTGGCGGAAGCCTATGGCTGCGTCGGCCTGCGCGCCGACAAGCCGCAGGAGCTCGATGCCAAGATCATGGAGATGATCGAGGTGAAGAAGCCGGTGCTGTTCGACGTGCGCGTCGATCCGAAGGAGAATTGCTATCCGATGATCCCGTCGGGCGCCGCGCACAACGAGATGATCCTCTCGGATGCCGATGACGGCACGCCGACCGAGGAAGGCAAGATGCTGGTGTGATCCGATGAAACGGTATCTCCACATTCATTGGAAGAAGCCGGGCTCGGGCGAGCCCGGGCACACCTACAGCGAGCTCGACGGCGCGCGACACGAAATCCGCAAGGTCGAGCTGTTTGCGAACGGCACACGCGGCTTCGCCGACGCGAGCGAGGAAGCCGGCGGCACGGTCCTGGGCATGCTGCCCGTTCCGGCCCTGGCCGACCTTGCCGGCGATCCGGCATTTGAAGCGAAAGAGATTGCGGTCGAAGAGTTTCAAAGACAGTGGCTGAAGCGAAGATGAAGACGCCGAACTCCGAACGCCACACCATCGCAGTCCTCGTCGACAATGAAGCGGGCGTGCTGGCGCGCGTCGTCGGCCTGTTCTCCGGCCGCGGCTACAACATCGAGTCGCTGACGGTGGCCGAGGTCGATCACGCCGCGCACACCAGCCGCGTCACCGTGGTGACCAGCGGCACGCCCGAAGTGATCGAGCAGATCGAGGCGCAGCTGCGCCGCCTGGTGCCGGTACACCGGGTCGTCAACTGGACGACCTCTGCGCCGGGCATCGAGCGCGAGATGGCACTGGTCAAAGTTGCCGGCACCGGCGAGAAGCGCGTCGAGGCGATGCGCATTGCGGAGATCTTCCGCACCCACATCGTCGACACCACCCATACCAGCTTCGTGTTCGAGATCACCGGCGCGCCGTCCAAGATCGACCAGTTCATCGACCTGATGCGGCCGCTCGGCCTCACCGATGTGTCGCGCACCGGCGTCGCCGCGATCTCCCGCGGCCCGGAGGCGATGTAAGTGGCCTGGTCCAAGGAGGAGCTGCGCGAGCTCCGTCATCATCTGCGGCTGCAATGGCTCGCCTACAACCCGGCGGATGCCAAGTCCGACGATGCTTATGACGATTTCGTCGACGAGACGCTGAGCCTCTGCGTCCAGAAGAAACCGCTTGGCGAGATGCTCGGCTTCATCGACTGGGTGACCTACAAGAAGCTGCACCTCACCCGCACCGTCGATCACGACGAGGCGAATGCCGCGTTCGCCAAGAAGATCCTCGCCTGGTACCGCGACTGCGAGCTGCTGTTCGGTCCCGTCGGCGAAGAAGAGTAAAGTCGAACATCATCATCGAAAGGCCCAAGTCATGCGCGTCTATTACGATCGGGATGCCGATCTGAACTTCATCAAGAACAAGAAGGTCGCCGTCATCGGCTTCGGCAGCCAGGGCCATGCCCATGCGCTGAACATGCGCGACTCGGGCGTCAAGGACGTCGTGATCGCGGCGCGTCCGGGCGCAAGCGCGAAGAAGGCCGAAGCCGCCGGCTTCAAGGTTATGTCGAACGCCGACGCCGCGAAATGGGCCGACGTGATGATGATGGTCACGCCCGACGAGCTGCAGGCCGACATCTGGAAAAACGATCTGGAAAAGAACATGAAGCAGGGCGCGGCGCTGCTGTTCGCGCACGGCTTCAACGTGCATTTCCGCCTGATCGAGCCTCGCGCCGATCATCGACGTGCTGATGGTGGCGCCCAAGGGCCCGGGCCACACGGTGCGCAGCGAATACCAAAAGGGCGGCGGCGTGCCGTGCCTGATCGCGATCCACCAGGATGCGAGCGGCAATGCGCACGATCTGGGCCTCGCTTATGCCAGTGCCATCGGCGGCGGCCGCGCCGGCGTGATCGAAACGAGTTTCCGCGAGGAATGCGAGACCGATCTGTTCGGTGAGCAGTCGGTGCTGTGCGGCGGCCTTGTCGAGCTGATCCGCGCCGGCTTCGAGACGCTTGTCGAGGCGGGCTACGCGCCCGAGATGGCCTATTTCGAGTGCCTGCACGAGGTGAAGCTGATCGTCGACCTGATCTACGAAGGCGGCATCGCGAACATGAACTACTCGATCTCCAACACCGCCGAGTATGGTGAATATGTCACCGGCCCGCGCATCATCACGGCGGAAACGAAGGCCGAGATGAAGCGCGTGCTCGACGACATCCAGAAGGGCCGCTTCGCGCGCGACTGGGTGCTGGAGAACAAGGCCGGCCAGGCGAGCTTCAAGGCGACGCGCGCCCAGAACGCGGCGCATCCGATCGAGGAGGTCGGGGCCAAGCTGCGCGCCATGATGCCGTGGATCGCCAAGAACAAGCTGGTCGACGTTTCGAAGAACTGACGCTCATTCGTGGACTGATGAATTGGGCGCGCGCCGCTGCCACCCCGCGGCGTGGACGCTTTGTCCTGCCCAATTGAGGGTAAAGGCCCCTGCTTTGCCCCTCCGGCCGACATGAACTATGGTTCATGCGCCGAGGGGAGCGCCGGCGCATTTATGGCGAAAAGCAAGTTCTGTCTGACTCTGGTGAAGCCGTCGCACTATGACGACGACGGCTACGTCATCCAGTGGTACCGCTCCGCGATCCCCTCGAACACGCTGGCCTCGCTGCACGGTCTCGCGATGGACTGCGCCGAGCGAAACGTGCTCGGCGACGATGTCGAGATCGAGATCCATGCGCATGACGAGTGCAACACGCTCATCAAGCCCGACGAGATCGCGCGGCGCATCGAGCAGGCCGGCGCCGGCATGGTGATGCTGGTGGGTGTGCAGTCCAACCAGTTTCCCCGCGCGCTCGATATCGCACGGCCGTTGCGCGAGCGGGGCATCCAGGTCTGCATCGGCGGCTTCCATGTCTCTGGCGTGATCTCCATGCTGGGCGGCAAGGACGCCGACCTTGATCGCGCCAAGGCCTTGGGATGCTCGCTGTTCGCCGGCGAGAGCGAGGGCCGCCTCGAAATGGTGCTGCGCGACGCGGCCAGCGGCGCACTGAAGCCGACGTACAATTTCATGGACGACCTGCCGTCGATCGAGGGCACGCCGATCCCGTTCCTGCACGCCAACAAGGTGGTGCGCACCGCCGGCGGCGTGACGAGCTTCGATGCGGGTCGCGGCTGCCCCTATCAATGCTCGTTCTGCACCATCATCAATGTGCAGGGCCGCAAGTCGCGGCGCCGCTCGCCCGACGATGTCGAACGGATCGTGCGCGCCAACGTGGCGCAAGGCGCGCGCAGCTTCTTCATCACCGACGACAATTTCGCGCGCAACAAGGATTGGGAGGCGATCCTCGACCGACTGATCCAGCTGCGCGAGGTGGAGAAGATGCCGATCGGCATCATCATCCAGGTCGACACGCTGTGCCACAAGCTGCCGAACTTCGTGGAGAAGGCGGCGCGCGCGGGCGTGAAGCGCGTCTTCATCGGGCTGGAGAACATCAATCCGGCGAACCTGATGGGCGCCAAGAAGCGGCAGAACAAGATCACCGAGTATCGCAAGATGCTGCTCGCCTGGAAGAAGGCGAAGGTGCTGACCTATGCCGGCTACATCATCGGATTTCCGAACGACACGCTCGAGTCCGTGATGGCAGACATCGACGTGATCAAGCGCGAGCTGCCTGTCGATCTCTTGGAGTTCTTCTTCCTGACGCCGCTGCCGGGCTCGGAGGATCACCAGAAGCTATTTCGCGCCGGCGTGGCGATGGATCCCGACCTCAACAAGTACGATCTCAACCACCTGACGACGGCGCATTCCAGGATGAGCCAGCCGGAGTGGAAGCAGGCCTACGATCAGGCCTGGGCGCACTACTACACCGACGAGCATATCGAAACCGTGATCCGCCGCGTCGCCGCTTCCGGCGCGAACGCGAGCAACGCCTTGTTCCTCGCCACCTGGTTCTCCGGCAGCATCAAGATCGAGCACATCCATCCGCTGGAGAGCGGATTCCTGCGGCGCAAATTCCGCACCGCCCGGCGACCGGGATTTCCGATCGAGTCGCCGCTCAGCTTCTATCCGCGCTACTATATCGAGACGGTGGCGAAGCTGTTCGAATGGGGCTCGCTCTATCTGCGGCTGCGGCGCAAGTATCTGCGCATCAAGCACGATCCCAAGAAGTTCGAGTATATGGACCTCGCGTTAACGCCTGTGACCGAGGAGGAGGAAGAGCGCGAGCTGTTCCACACCGACGCGGCCCAGGCCTACATCGCCCAGGAACATCGCCTCGACAAATTCCGTCATGGTGAAGCCGCGGCCTGACTTGCCGCCGGTATCCGATCCAATTTACACTGCGCGCGCTCACATGTGCCCTGGGGGACCCCGGCATGTCACAGCGCAAATTTTGCCTGATCCTGGTGAAGCCGTCGCACTATGACGATGACGGCTACGTCATCCAGTGGGCGCTCTCGGCAATCCCGTCCAATTCGCTTGCCGCGCTTTATGGGCTGGCACGCGACTGCGCCGCGCGTCACGTACTGGGCGACGATGTCGAGATCGATATCCATGCGATCGACGAGACCAACACCCGGGTGAAGCCGGCGAAGCTCGCGCGCCTCATCAAGCAGGCCGGCGCCGGCATGGTGATGCTGGTCGGCGTGCAGTCGAACCAGTTCCCCCGCTCGCTCGATATCGCCAAGCCCTTGCGCGACGCCGGCATCCAGGTGGGAGTCGGCGGGTTTCATGTCTCCGGCGTGCTCAGCATGCTGGGCGGCAAGGACGCCCATCTCGACCGCGCGAAGGCGATGGGCCTGTCGCTATTCGCCGGCGAGGCGGAGGGCCGGCTCGAGATGGTGCTGCGCGATGCATTCGCGCACGACCTCAAGCCGCTCTACAATTTCATGGAGGAGCTGCCGTCCTTGGCCGGCGCGCCGATCCCGATCCTCAAAGCCGAGCGGGCGCAGCGCAATGTCGGCGGCCTCACCAGCTTCGATGCGGGCCGCGGCTGTCCCTATCAGTGCTCCTTCTGCACCATCATCAATGTGCAAGGCCGGGTGTCGCGCCGTCGCACGCCGGACGACATCGAGGAGATCATCCGCGCCAACGCCAAGCAGGGCCTCGACGGCTTCTTCATCACCGACGACAATTTCGCGCGTAACAAGGACTGGGAAGAGATCCTCGACCGCATCATCCAGCTGCGCGAAGTCGAGAAGCTCAAGATTACGCTCGTCATCCAGGTCGACACGCTGGCGCACAAGATCCCGAACTTCATCGAGAAATGCGCCCGGGCCGGCGCCAAGCGGGTGTTCATCGGGATGGAGAACATCAATCCCGACAATCTGATGGGCGCCAAGAAGCGGCAGAACCGCATCACCGAGTATCGCAAGATGCTGCTCGCCTGGAAGAAAGCAGGCGCCACGACCTATGCCGGCTACATCCTGGGATTTCCGAACGACACCTACGACTCGATCATGCGCGACATCGACCTGATCAAGAAGGAGCTGCCGGTCGACATCCTGGAATTCTTCTATCTGACGCCGCTGCCGGGCTCGGAGGATCACCAGAAGCTGTTCAAGGCCGGCGCGCCGCTCGATCCCGATCTGAACAAGTACGATCTCAACCACATCTGCACGACGCATTCCAAGATGAGCGCGGAGGAGTGGACGCGCGCCTATCGCGACGCCTGGAAGCGCTACTACACGCTCGACCATATCGAGACGATGCTGAAGCGCACGCTGGCCTGCGGCGGCAATGCGGGAACGGTGGCGTTCTTCTGCACCTGGTTCACCGCGAGCCTGGAGGTCGAGGGCGTGCATCCGCTGGAGTTGGGCGTGCTGCGGCGCAAATACCGCGCAGGGCGCCGCCCCGAGCTGCCGCGCGAGTCGATGCTCGCCTTCTATCCGAAATTCTGGTTCGAGACGGTGAAGAAGCTCGTCCAGCTCGCGACGGTCTATATCCGCATCCGCCGCCGCTATCTGCCGATCAAGCACAATCCCGACCGCCGCAATTACTCCGATCTCGCGATCACGCCGGTGACCGACGACGAGGAGGATCGCGAGCTGTTCCAGTCCGGCGCGGCGCAGGCCTATCTCAGCCAGGAACACCGGCTCGACAAGCTGCGCCACGGCGAAGCCGCGTAATCGGGCGTTTCGGTCGAACGGCCGTGCTGTTGGACACGCGGAGGAATGCGCTAATCTCAAGTCATGCGCATCGGAACGCCGCTCAGCCCCACCGCCATCAAGGTCATGCTTCTGGGTTCCGGCGAACTCGGCAAGGAAGTCGTCATCGAGTTGCAGCGTCTCGGGGTTGAGACCATCGCCGTCGATCGCTATGCCAACGCGCCGGCCCAGCAGGTGGCGCACCGCGCCCATGTGATCGACATGACCGATGCCGGGGCGCTGCGCGCGCTGGTGGAGAAGGAACGGCCGCATCTCATCGTGCCGGAGATCGAGGCGATCGCGACCGATGAATTGCTGCGCATCGAGGCCGACGGGCTTGCGACCGTGATCCCGACGGCGCGCGCCGCGCACATCACGATGAACCGCGAACGCATCCGCCGGCTCGCGGCGGAAGAACTGAAGCTGCCAACCTCGCCTTACGCCTTCTGCTCGTCGCTCGACGAGCTGCAAGCTGCCTGCGCGCGCATCGGCTTTCCCTGCTTCGTCAAGCCGGTGATGTCGTCGTCGGGCAAGGGCCAGTCGAAGTTGAAAGGACCGGACGATGTCGCCAAGGCCTGGGACAAGGCGATGACAGCCGGCCGGGTGAAGGAGGCGCGCGTCATCGTCGAGGGCGAGGTCGCGTTCGACTTCGAGATCACCGCGCTTACGGTGCGCGCGGCGAATGGCACCCATTTCTGCCAGCCGGTCGGCCATGTCCAGGTCGATGGCGATTATGTCGAGTCCTGGCAGCCGCAGGCGATGACGTCGCTGGCGCTGGATCGCGCCCGCGACATGGCCGGCAAGGTCACCGCGGCGCTGGGCGGGCACGGCATCTTCGGCGTCGAACTGTTCGTGAAGGGAGACGAAGTGTGGTTCTCCGAAGTTTCGCCCCGGCCGCACGATACCGGCCTCGTTACGCTGGTCAGCCAGTATCAGAGCGAATTCGCGCTGCATGCCCGCGCCATCCTCGGCCTGCCGGTGTCGACCGAATTGAAGTCGCCCGGCGCCTCGGCAGTTATCTATGGCGGCCTGGACGCCAAGGGGATCGCGTTCGAGGGCGTCGACGCGGCGCTCGACGTGCCCGACAGCGAGCTGCGCCTGTTCGGCAAGCCGGAGTCCTACACGAAACGCCGCATGGGCGTGGCGCTCGCCCGGGGGCATGATACGAACGAAGCACGGGCGCGGGCGAAAAAGGCCGCGTCGCTCGTGAAACCCGTCAGGACCTGAGCATGCGCGTCGCAGACAAGAACATCGCCGAGATCTTCGATCGCGGCTTCACGGTGGTCGAGAATTTCATCGACAAGGACTCGCTGGCCGCGGCGCGCGAGGCGCTGTGGACGATCCATCCCAAGCCCGAGGACTATTTCGCCGACCCGGACAAATATCCGAAGTACGCCAAGTCGCAGTTCTCGGGCATCCAGCTTTTTCCGTTCGACCGCTGGGAACTGAACCGCCTCGCCGTCTATCCCGATCTGATCGATATGGCCGAACGCTTCCACGGCACCAAGGAGATCGATCTCTACAAGAGCGAGCTATGGGCGAAATATTCCGGCGCGACCAATTACGACCAGTATCACCATCGCGACTACCGCAACCACACCATCGTGGTGCCGCGCGCCGACCAGAAGAACGCGCAGATGACGACGTTCCTTCTGCTGTCCGACGTGACGAGCGTAGACGCGCCGACCAAGGTCGTGCCGCTCAGCGAGACAAAGGACATCCCCATCGGCAAGGCCGACACGAAATTCGGTACCTGGTTCGACAAGGAGATTTCCATTGAGGGGCCAGCGGGCAGCCTGATGGTCTACAAGACCGATGTGTTCCATCGTGGATCGAATTTCACTGCGCCGAACCGCGCGCGTTTCGCGATCCTCACCGACTTCAAGACGCGCGCCTGGCGCTGGCAGGGCAAGCTCTCCTGGCCGGACCATTCGGAAAAGAAGGTGTGGGGCGAGGCGATGACCAAGATGACTCCGCGCCAGCGCGACGTGTTCGGCTGGCCGCCGATCGGCAGCGACTATTGGAACGAACAGACGCTGTCCGACGTGCAGATGCGCTATCCGGAGTTGGATCTCACGCCATATCGGCAGGGTATTTCCTCCCCCTGAAAGGGGGGACGATCCGCTACGCGGATCGGGTGGGGGTCGTTGCTGGACCCCTCCCGAACGCGCTTTCGCTTCGCTCAAGACGCGATCCGCGCTCCCCTTTCAGGGGAGGGAATACTCACGTCGGATTCTCCAGGCTGAACGTCTCACCCTCATCGTCGTAGGAGAACAGTTCGCCGAAGCGCGCCCAGCTGATGACGGCGCGCAGCGTCTCCTCCGCGGCGTCCTCGGTCATGTGGTCTTCCAGCTCGTCGATGAAGCGGCGCCGCGGCGCGGTGTGGTTGGCGCGCTCGTCGAGCACGCGGCGGATGAGCGCGGCGATCGGCACAAGGCTCATCAGGGCGCGCGAGAATATTTCCTTGCGCTCGTTGAGCGCCGCGTCGGCAAACCGCTTTCCCATATGGGTCAATTTCAGCTCGCCGCCCTCCATTTCGCCCAGCCGCAGCATCTGCAGCGCCTCGGCGATGGGGAACAGCTCGTCGATCTCCAGCTGCAGGTCGGAGGCGATGTCGGGCAGGTCGGCCTTGCCGTTATATGGCGCCGCCGCCACGGCCTCGATCAGGCCGGAGATCAGGTTGGGAGAGACATGCGTGATCAGCGTGCCGAGCCCGCCGCCGCGGTCGATGCGCGCCGCGCGCTGGCGCGCCGTCATCTCGGTGTAAATCTGGTCGACGTAATTCTCGAAGCGTGGATCGGTGCGATCGCGCGGCCGCGGGATGTCGATTTTAATTTCGCCGGCGACCCGGCCCGGATTGGTCGAGAACAGAAGCACGCGGTCGCACATCAGTACCGCTTCCTCGATATTGTGCGTAACCAGGATCACGCCTTTGATCGGGAGCTGGCTCTCACCCCACAGCTCGAGAAAATCGGTGCGCAGATTTTCCGCCGTCAGGACGTCGAGCGCGCTGAACGGCTCGTCCATCAGAAGGATGTTGGGATGCACGACCATGGCGCGGGCGAAGCCGACGCGCTGGCGCATGCCGCCGCTGAGCTCGCGCGGATAGGCGTTCTCGTAGCCGTCGAGGCCGATCAGGTCGATCGCTGCGAGCGCGCGGGTGCGGATTTCGGCCTGCGGCAGGGCGAGCGCCTCGAGCCCGAGCTGCACATTCTCGAGCACGGTGAGCCAGGGAAAAAGTGCGAAGCTCTGGAACACCATGGCGATTCCGTTGGCCGGTCCATGGATCGGCGCGCCGAGATAGGAGAGCGTGCCGCCCTGCGGCTGTGCGAGGCCGGCGATCAAGCGCAGCAGGGTCGACTTGCCGGAGCCGGAACGGCCGAGCAGGCCGACGATCTCGCCCTGCTTCAGCGAGAGCTCGACGCCGTCGAGCACGAGGAGCTCGCCGCCGCCGGGCCTGGGGAAGGAGCGGCGCACCTCGTGCACGTCGAGCAGGACACTGTCGGTCATGGGTCTCTCATATCGCATTTGTTGGGTTCTCATTCCCCAAGATTCGTCATCGCCCGCTTTATGCGGGCGACCCATTTTCTCCTTCGGTGCGGAGAAAAATGGGTTGCCCGGACGAGCCGGGCAATGACGGGTTTGGTTTGATGGCTGTCCAAGACTTGCATCTAGGTCAGCCGGTAGCGCCGTTCGGCGAACCAGTAGAGCGGCCGCCAGAATAGCCGGTTCACCACCACCACGAAAAAGCTCATCGTCGCAATGCCGAGTACGATGCGGTGGAAATCCCCCGCATTGGTCGCATCCGCGATATAGGCGCCGAGCCCGTGGGCGTGCAGCCGGTGGCTGCCCCAGCTTGCGACTTCGGCGACGATGGCCGCGTTCCATGAGCCGCCCGACGCCGTGATCGCACCGGTGACGTAATAGGGAAAAACGCTTGGCAGGCCGACCTTGCGCCACCACAAAAGGCCCTTCACCTGCAGATTGGTGCCGGCATCGCGCAGCTCGCGCGGCAGCGCGGAGGCGCCCGCAATGACGTTGAACAGGATGTACCATTGCGTGCCGAGCACCATCAGCGGCGACAGCCAGATGTCGGGATTGAGCGCATAACGCGCGATCACGACGACGACGACCGGGAACAGAAGGTTCGCCGGAAACGCGGCGAGGAACTGCGCCACCGGCTGGATCACAAGCGCCAGATGCGGCCGCATCCCGACATAGACGCCGATGGGCGTCCACACCACGCTCGCCAGCGCGATCAGGATGGTGACGCGCAGCATGGTGATGGCGCCCAGCCCAAACGCTTCGAACACGTCGCGCCAGCCGAAGGCGCCGGCCAGAAGGCTGTAGATCCGCCACAGCGCGAAGGCGCCGAGGATCGCGAGGAACGCGAACCAGATGGCGTCCGCGGCGCGCGACGGCAGCGCCTGCGTCACGCGCGAACCGGTGCCGCGCACCGGCGCGGAGAGGCGATAGGTCCAGCGCATGAACTGGTGGAACGGGCCGGTGACCCAATCCATCAGGCTCGAGCGGCGCAGGACGTCCAGCACCCAGGATTCCGGCTGTTCCTCGCTCTCCTCATTGTCGAAACGGAAACGGTCGGCCCAGGCGACCAGCGGACGGAACAGCAACTGGTCGAAGATCAGGATGACGACGAGCATCGCGCCGATCGCCCAGAAGATCGCGGTCAGGTTTTTCTCGGCGATGGCTTGCGCAATGTAGGAGCCGATGCCGGGAAGCGCGATGGTGGTGTGGCCGACGCTGATCGCCTCCGACAAGGTTACGAAGAACCATCCGCCCGACATCGACATCATCATGTTCCAGATCAGCGGCGGCAGGCCGAACGGCACTTCGATGCGCCAGAAGCGGGCCCAGCCGTTCAACCCGAACATCCGGCCGGCCTCGATCAGTTCTTCGGGCACGGTGCGCAGCGACTGGTAGAAGCTGAAGGCCATGTTCCAGGCCTGGCTGGTGAAGATCGCGAACACGGCGGCGAGCTCGGCGCCGAAGATGCGTCCGGGCGCGAGGCTCAGGAAGAACACCACGGTGACGGAGATGAATCCCAGGATTGGCACGGACTGCAGGATGTCGAGCAGCGGAATCAGAAGCGAACCGGCGCGCTGGCTCTTGGCCGCCCAGGTCGCGTAGGTCAGCGTGAAGACGAGCGACACGCCGAGCGCGATGAGCATGCGAAGGCCGGTGCGCATGGCGTAGTCCGGCAGGTGCGAGGGATCGAGCGAGAGCCTGGTCTGGGTCAGGCTCGACAGCGGCTGCACCAGCGCGCGGCTCGCGTCGGCGAACATCACGATGAAGCCGAGCACCAGGATCGCCGCCAGAACGTCCCACCGGCTGGGCAGGAAGCGGCGTGCCTCGATCGAGACGGGCGGCAGGATTCTCATATCCGGCAGGCCTCGAAGCTGGTGACAGTCGATACGCGGGCTAACGGTCCGCAGGCAGCGGAACGCGGGCGGACAGAACCACTTTGAAGCGGAGCGGGGAAGTGGAAAGTTGCCGCCCTGCGCGGCGGGAGTGACGCAGTGAAAGAAAATTCATCCCGGCCTCGACCGAGGCGAGGGTCAGTGCGCGATTTTCTGCTCCAGCCACCGCGCGGCCTGGCGCGGCGACTGCTTGTCGTTCGGCCGGTCGACCATGAAATTGGCCTGCTGCATCGTCTTCAGATCGATCGCGCCGATCAGCGGTTTTAGGGCCGCGAGGAACGCCGCGTCATGCGCGTGGGCGGGCGACACCAGCAGGATCGCGTCGTAAGGGGGCAGCGCACCCTTCGGATCGGTCAGGACCTTCAGGCCGTATTCGGCGATGCGCCCGTCGCTCGAAAAAGCGGTGATGACGTCGACGTCTCCGGTCATCAATGCGCTGTACATCAGGTTGGGCTGGTACTGCCGGCGCGCCGCGAATTTGAGGCCATAGGCGGCGGCCACGCCGCGCCATTCGGGCCGCGAGAAGATCTCGAAATCGCCGCCGATCTTCAGATCGCGGGCGTGCGCCGCGAGGTCGGCCAGGGTCTCGATATGGAGCGCCTTGGCCTTGTCGGCGCGCATCGCCAGCGCATAGGCGTTCTCGAAGCCGAGGGGGCCGAGATCGCGGATGCCATAGGTCTTCTGGGTCCATTGGGCGATGCCGTCGAGCACCGCCTTGCGGCCCGGCAAGTCGCTGCGCTTCATCGCATTTGCCCAGATGGTGCCGGAATAATCGACATAGACGTCGACATCGCCCGCCGCCAGCGCGCGGAAGATGACCGAAGAGCCCAGATCGTCGCGCTCGGTGGCGGCGATGCCGGCCTTCGCCAGCCGGTCGGAGATCAGCGCGCCCAGGATGTACTGCTCGTCGAAATTCTTGGCGCCGATCACGACCGTGTGCTGGGCGCTGCCGGCCATCGGAAGAAGGCTCGCGCCGACGACGAGCACGAGGCCCGCTGCCGACGCGATCAGCCGGCCGCGCGAACGCCGCGCCAATCCGTCTTCGGCCAGTGCGAGCAACCGGTCGATGACGAGCGCAAGCCCCGCCGCCGATACGACGCCGAACAGCACGAAGACCCAGTTCTCGGTCTGAAGGCCCGTGAAAATGTAATTGCCGAGACTTGTCTGGCCGATAGGAGTGGCGAGCGTCGCCGTGCCGATCACCAGCACCGCCGCGGTACGGATGCCGGCCATGATGACGGGTGCTGCCAGCGGCAGCTCGACGAGTCGAAGCGACTGGCCGGGCGTCATGCCGACGCCGCGCGCCGCCATCTTCACGGAAGCCTCGATCCCGGCAAGCGCGGTGACGGTGTTCCGCAGCACCGGCAGCATCGAATAGAGCGTCAGCGCGAGCAGGGCGGGAAGAAATCCGAGCGCGCGAAATCCGAAGCCGAACGTGCTCATGGTGAATTGCGAGAGAATGAGCAGTATCGGATAGAACAGCGCCAGCAGGGCAAGGCTCGGCACCGTCTGCACGATGCTGGCGAGACCGAGCACCGCGCTGGAAAGCCAACGCAGCCGCGACGCGGCGACCGCCAGCGGCAGGCTGAGCCCCAGGCCGAGCAGCAGCGCGCTGATGCTGAGCAGCACATGCGAACTGAGGTAGAGCGGCAGGACCGCCCAGGCTTCTGCCAAGTTGTTCATGACGCGGCCTTCAGCACGTCGGCGAGCCGTCGCGCGCGCTTCTTCGGCGTCTCGACCAGGGCGCGCACGAAATCGTCGGCGGGCGCGGCGAGCAGCTCGTTCGGCGTGCCGATCTGAAGGAGTGCGCCGTCGCGCATCACCGCGATGCGGTCGGCCAGCATCAGGGCCTCGGTCATGTCGTGGGTGACGAACACCGTGGTGAGGCCGAGCTCGGCATGAATGCGGCGATAGTCCTCGGCCAGATCGTCGCGGATGATCGGATCGAGCGCGCCGAACGGCTCGTCCATCAGCATGATTTTCGGCTTCGCGGCGAGCGCGCGAGCGAGTGCGACGCGCTGCGCCTGGCCGCCGGAGAGCTGGCGCGGGAAACGCGCGCGATATTCCGCCGGCGCCAGCCGCATGAGTTCGAGCAATTCATCGACACGGGCGGCAATGTCGGCCTTCGGCCAGTTCAGAAGGCGCGGCGTCACCGCGACGTTCTCGCCGACCGTCATGTGCGGGAAGAGTCCGGCGCCCTGGAAGACGTACCCCATGTGGCGGCGCAGCCCGACCGCGTCGACCGCGAGAATGTCCTCGCCGTCGACCCTGATTCGGCCCTCGCTGGGCTCGATCAGGCGGTTGATCATGTTGAGCGTGGTGGTCTTGCCGGACCCCGACTCGCCGATCAGAACGAGGAATTCGCCGGCCGCGACCGCAAAGCTCAGGCGGCGAACCGCAGCCCCGCCGCCCTCGCCATAAGTCTTTGAAATGTCTTGTAATTCAATCACTGCCCCATCCCGGATCGGGCATCCTTGGAGGGGCCCGTGCTATTGCGCCGCGTCGTGCAATCAGCGTAAAACCGCGCGACCGAATTGGAAAGTAGCGGCTTTACCGGCGCTTAACCACGATTCGGGCACAGTTATCGAACCGTAAACACGGCGGGCGGAACGGCGATCCGGCAATGACGAAGGGCGTGGCGCAAAAGAACGGTGGGGTCGGATTTTCCGCCCGCGTTCGCGCGCGCTTTGCGTCGCAGTCGCGTCCTTCCCTCGGTTCGTCGCACGCGCTTCTGCTCCTTCTTAGCTGCCCCTAGGCGCCGGCAGGCGCGAGGTCATCTCGCGCCGCGTGCTTAGGGGAACGACAGCGAAAGGAGCGAACAGAAGTCGCCTCTGCGACGAACGGAAGGACTTGTTGCCATGACGACCGAAAACCAGAAGGTCAAGATTTTCGACACCACATTGCGCGACGGCGAGCAGTCGCCCGGCGCCACCATGACCCTCGAAGAGAAGATCGAAATCGCGGAATTCCTCGACGCGATGGGCGTGGACATCATCGAGGCCGGATTTCCCGTCTCCTCGGCCGGCGATTTCCAGGCCGTGAAAGAGATCACCAAGATCGTCAGGAACGCGACCGTGTGCGGGCTCGCACGTGCCGGGTTCAAGGACATCGACGCGGCCGGCGAGGCGCTCAAAGGCGCCAAACAGCCGCGCATTCACACCTTCATCGCCACCAGCCCCGTCCACATGAAGCACAAGCTTCAGATGGGCGAGAACGCCGTGCTCGAGGCGATCGGCGCCTCGGTCACCCGCGCCCGCAACTTCACCGGCGATGTGCAGTGGTCGGCGGAGGACTCGACGCGCAGCGAGAAGGATTTTCTGTGCAAGGCCGTCGAGGTCGCGATCCATTCGGGCGCGACGGTCATAAATGTGCCCGATACGGTTGGATATTCCACGCCACAGGAATATTTCGACATCATCGCGATGCTCAAGAATCGCGTGCCGGACGCCGACAAGGTGATCTTCTCGACCCACTGCCATAACGATCTCGGCCTCGCGGTCGCCAACTCGCTGGCGGGCGTGCTGGCCGGCGCCCGGCAGGTCGAATGCACCATCAACGGCATTGGAGAGCGGGCGGGCAATGCCGCGCTCGAAGAGGTCGTGATGGCGCTCAAGGTCCGCCGCGATCTCATGCCGTTCGCCACCCGGGTGGACACCACCATGCTGGCGCGCGCCTCCAAGCTCGTCTCCAACGTCACCGGCTTCCCGGTGCAATACAACAAGGCGATCGTCGGCAAGAACGCTTTCAGCCACGAATCGGGTATTCATCAGGACGGCATGCTCAAGCATGTCGAGACCTATGAGATCATGCGGCCCGAGGATGTCGGCGTGAAGGAGACTTCGCTTGTGCTCGGCAAACTGTCGGGCCGCCACGCGTTCCGCGACAAGCTCGAGGCCATGGGCTACCACCTGGACGACCAAGCCTTCGCCGACGCCTTCAAGCGCTTCAAGGATCTCGCCGACAAGAAGAAACATGTGTTCGACGAGGACATCATCGCGCTGGTGGACGACGAAATCGTCCGCGGCCACGACCTGATCTCGGTCAAGAACCTGCGGGTCGAGACCGGGACCAATGTGCTCCCCGGTTGCGAACTGACGCTCTCGATCGATGGCGAGGATAAGCGCGTCAAGACCACGGGCGACGGCCCGGTCGACGCCATTTTCAAGGCGATCAGAGAACTATATCCGCACGCAGCCACCCTGCAGCTCTTCCAGATCAATGCGGTCACGGAGGGCACCGACGCGCAGGCCACGGTGAGCGTGCGACTTGAGGAGAACGGGCGCACGGTCACGGGCCGCGGCGCGGACACCGACACGCTGGTGGCCGCCGCCTATGCCTATGTGAATGCACTCAACAAGCTTTTGGTGAAACGCGAAAAGCAGGCGCCTGAGGCCTTGACAGTCGCGCGATGAGACAACGGCCCCGGCGTTAACAGCGCCGGGGCCTCTTTTCGCGGGAACAAGGGTTGCAAGGAAGGTCTGCCCAAAGAAGGAATGGGACAGGTTAGTATGTTCGGCAGTCTTCTCGGCGCCCTTTCGAGCGATATGGCTATCGACCTCGGGACCGCGAATACGCTGGTTTATGTGAAGGGTCGCGGGATCGTTCTCAATGAACCGTCGGTCGTCGCCACCATCAATCGCGGCGGCAAGAAGCAGGTCCGCGCGGTCGGCAACGACGCCAAGATGATGCTGGGCAGGACGCCGGGCAACATCGAGGCGATCCGCCCGATGCGCGACGGCGTCATCGCCGACTTCGAGATCGCGGAGGAGATGATCAAGCACTTCATCCGCAAGGTGCATAACCGCCGTTCCTTCGCCAATCCGATGATCATCGTCTGCGTGCCGTCCGGCTCGACCGCGGTGGAGCGACGCGCCATTCAGGAGAGCGCGCTCTCGGCCGGTGCCCGCCGGGTGTTCCTGATCGAGGAACCGATGGCCGCTGCCATCGGCGCCGGTCTTCCGGTTTCCGAGCCCACAGGTTCCATGGTCGTCGACATCGGCGGCGGCACCACCGAGGTCGCCGTGCTCAGCCTCGGCGGCATCGTCTATTCGCGCAGCGTGCGCGTCGGTGGCGACAAGATGGATGAGGCGATCATCGCCTATATCCGCCGCCACCAGAACCTCCTGATCGGCGAGGCTTCGTCCGAGCGCATCAAGAAGGAGATCGGTTCGGCGGCGCCGCCGGCCGACGGCAGCGGCGTCACCCTCGACATCAAGGGCCGCGACCTGCTGAACGGCGTGCCCAAGGAAATCACCATCACCCAGCGCCATATCGCCGAAGCGCTCGCCGAGCCGGTCGGCGCGATCGTGGAAGCCGTGAAGGTCGCCCTCGAAGCGACGCCGCCGGAACTCGCGGCCGACATCGTGGACAAGGGAATCGTGCTGACCGGCGGCGGTTCGCTGCTTGCCAATCTCGACCAGGTGCTGCGCGAGGAAACCGGGCTGCCGGTGTCGATCGCCGACGACCCGCTGTCCTGCGTTGCGCTGGGAACGGGACGTGTTCTGGAAAATACCAAGGGAATGCGCCACGTACTTTCAACGGCATTCTGATAACAAGCTGGCCAGGGGGGCCGCGTCGGGCAGTTTATGGCGAACGGCAGCTGGAAGATCGCGCGGAATCGCGGCGGGGCGCAGCTCCCCATCGCGCTCCTTGCCGCGCTGGCTGTCGCACTCATCCTCATCGGCAAGGCCCAGACCAATCTTTTCGACCGTGCCCGCGCCAACCTGACCGACTGGTCCGCGCCGGCGCTTGAGGTCGCGCGCGCGCCACTGGTGGGGCTGGACCGCTGGATGGCCTCGATCGGCAGCATCTTCTCGGTCTACCAGGAGAATCTGCGCCTCAAGGACGAGGTTGCGCGGCTTCGGCAATGGCAGAACGCCGCCATCGTGCTCGACGACCGGGTCCACCGCTATCAGCTCCTGCTGCACGCCGTGCCCGATCCCACGCTGTCCTCCGTGATGGCGCGGGTGATCGGCCGCTCCAACCGGCCGTTCCTGCAGACCATGATCCTGGACGCCGGCAAAGCGCAGGGCGTCAAGCCGGGGCAGGCGGTGATCGATGCCCGCGGCATGATCGGGCGCATCTATCTGGCAGGCGATCACACCGCCTGGGTGATCCTCTTGACCGACCTCAACAGTCGCGTGCCGGTGACGATCGAGCCTGGCAACGTCCAGGCCATCATGGCCGGCGACAATAGCGGCGCGCCGACCATCGACCTGCTGTCGCAGAATGTGCGGCTCAAGCCGGGCGACCAGGTCGTGAGTTCCGGCGACGGCGGCCTTCTGCCGCCCGGCCTCGCGATCGGCACGGTGGTCGCCGATCCGGCCGGCGGTTTCCGCGTCGTGCTTCTGGCCGATGCCGCGTTCAGCGAGGACGTCAACGTCGTCGACTTCAAGCTCAAGGCGGAGCTGCCACCGGCCGCCTCGCCGGGCGATCTCCCCGCCACGGCCGCAGGGCTGCCGCCGGCGGCGCCTCCGCCGCCGCCTGTGCCGGCCGCAGTGACGCCGATCATTCCCCCGCCAACCGACACCAAGAAGCTGACGGCGCCGGTCACGCAAACGACCGTTCCCAAGCCGTCCGCGCCGGTCAGCCCCGACACCACCAATGAGTGAGGCCCGTCATGGAGCGGGCAAGTAGCAGCATGGGCGGGCGCGTTCTTTCCTCGATCGTACCGGTTGCCCTGGCCGTGCTGGGCGCGTTGATCTCGAATTTTCCGGTCTCGTTTTTCGGCGGGCTGATCCCGGCGCCGCTCCTCGTCTTCATGCCGCTCTACTTTTGGGGGATCGTGCGGCCGGACCTGATGACGCCGTTCTGGGCGTTTTCGTTGGGCGTGCTGGAGGATCTTCTGTCCGGCGGTCCGCCGGGAGTGTGGGCGGCATCTTTTCTGGCCGCATATCTGCTGATCGACCGCCAGCGCGACATGCTCGCCGGCCTGTCTGGCATCGGTGCCATCGCCGGCTTCGCGGTCTCGGCGCTGGTCGCCTGCGCGTCCTCTTTCTTCATCGTCGCCGTTTACTATTGGCGCATTCCGCCGCTGGCGCCGGTGATGGCAGAACTCGCGATGACCGTACTTGTGTATATACTCGCCGTCTCTTTCCTCGGCGCGATCCACCGACGCCTGGTCGGACCGCTCAGGAGCGATTTCTGATGCCGCTGTTCGACCGCAAGGACAAAAGCCGCTACGCGAGTTTCACGCGCCGCTCGCTTGGCATGACCGGCGGCATGGCGGTGGTCTTTTCGGTGCTGGCCGGAAGGCTCTACCAGCTCCAGATCCTCAACGGCAGCGAGTACAAGACCGAGGCCGAGGACAACCGGGTCAACATTCGCCTGCTGGCGCCGCCGCGCGGCCGCATCCTGGACCGCTTCGGCGTGGAACTCGCCAACAACCGGCGCAACTATCGCGTCCTGCTCGTATCCGAACAGGCGACAAACGGCGTCGCGGCGGCGCTGGAGGAGATCAGCCGGGTTATCCAGCTCACCGACGCGCAGAAGAAGCGCGTGCTGCACGACATCGCGATGAACAAGAAGTTCGTGCCCGTGCCGGTCGCGGAGAATCTCAGCTGGGAGGAATTTGCGCGCATCAACATGCATCTTCCCTATCTGTCCGGCGTCCAGCCCGATGTCGGCCAGACCCGCGACTATCCGTACGGGACGGAACTGTCCCATGTTCTGGGTTATGTCGCCGCCGTCAGTCCCGATGACAAGAAGAACAGCGACGATCCGCTGCTCGATCTGCCCGGGTTCCGCATCGGCAAGCGCGGCATCGAGAAGGCGTTCGACACCCAGGTGCGCGGCAAGGCCGGCGACAGCCGCGTCGAGGTCAACGCCTATGGCCGCGTTATCCGCGAACTGTCCCGCGATCCCGGCGTGCCGGGCGAGGATGTCTGGCTGACGATCGATCGCGAATTGCAGAGCTTCACGGACCAGCGCCTGGGCGCCGAGAGCGCGGCGTGCGTCGTGCTCGACGCCCAGACCGGCGACGTGCTCGCGCTGTCCTCGACGCCGGGCTACGACCCGAACCTCTTCAATGTCGGTATCTCGCCCGACCAGTGGAAGGCACTGACCACCGACGATCACAAGCCGCTGATGAACAAGGCGCTCTCAGGCGCCTATCCGCCGGGTTCGACCTTCAAGCCGGCCATGGCGCTGGCGGCGGTGCAGAACGGGCTCTCCGACCTGCACGTCGTGTGCACCGGCGCGCTGACGATCGGCAACCACCAGTTCCACTGCTGGAAGCGCGGCGGCCATGGCAGCGTCGACCTGAAGCGCGGCATCGCGCAGTCCTGCGACGTGTTCTTCTACGAGGTGGCGCGGCGCCTCGGCATCGACAAGATGGAGGCGGCGGCCCGCGCGCTGGGCCTTGGCGCGCAAACCGGCATCGAGATTCCCGGCGAGAATTCCGGCTTCATCCCGAGCGCCGCCTGGAAGGAAGCGCGCTACGGCATTCCATGGCAGATGGGCGAGACGCTCGTCACCGGCATCGGCCAGGGCTATGTGCTGACGACGCCGCTGCAGCTGGCGACGATGGCGGCGCGGATCGCGAGCGGCCGCGCCGTGACGCCGCGCGTCGCCCATACGATCGGCACGATCGGCGAGCCGCGCCCGCTTCCCGATCCGCTGCCGTTCAGCGACGAGGCGTTCGCGGCGGTGCGCGAGGGCATGAACGCCGTGTGCAACGAGGGCGGAACCGCGTCGCGCTGGCGCATCGTTGAGCCCGGGATGGAAATGGCCGGAAAGACCGGCACGGCGCAGGTGCGGGTCATCACCAAGGAAGAGCGGGCCCATGGCGTGCGCGGCGACGCATCGCTGCCGTGGAACTTGCGCGACCATGGTCTTTTCGTGTGCTTCGCGCCGGTCGCGGCGCCGCGCTATGCCTGTGCCTGCATCGTTGAGCATGGCGCGCTCGGCCACCCGCAGGTCCAGATCGCGCACGACGTCATGCTGTTCGCGCAAAAACGCGATCCGTTGAAGCTGCGCACCGCCTATCCGACCAACGCCGCGATGGTGCCGCCGCCCGCTCTGCTTGGAGGGCGCGGATGACGACACGGCCCTACGCGGCGGCCCGGCGCACGCTCAACATCACCGACAAGCTGTTCGAGGTGAACTGGGGCTTGGTGCTCCTCATCACCATCGTGGCCTGCGTCGGTTTCGCCATGCTCTATTCGGTGGCCGGTGGGAATATCGAGCCTTGGGCGATGCCGCAGATCCTGCGCTTCATCGTCGGCCTGGTTGTCCTCGTCGTCGTGGCCGTGGTCGATATCCGCGTCTGGCTGAGCCTGGCCTATCCGGCCTATATCGCCTCGCTGCTTCTTCTGATCGCGGTCGTGATCGCGGGCCATGTCGGCCTGGGCGCGCAGCGCTGGCTGACGCTGGGGCCGCTCGGCCTGCAACCGTCGGAGTTCATGAAAATCTCGCTCGTGCTGGCGCTGTCGCGCTATCTGCATGGGCTGAGCGTCGAGGACGTCTCCAAGCCGCTTCGCCTCGGCATCGCGCTCGCCATGATCGGCATCCCGGCCATCTTCGTCGTGCTGCAGCCCAATCTCGGCACGACGCTCATCATCCTCGCGGACGGCACATCGCTGCTGTTCCTCGCGGGGCTCTCCTGGTGGTGGATCGCGCCGGCCTTCGGCGCCGTGGTCCTCGCCGTGCCGACGGCGTGGCAGTTCGTACTGCACGACTATCAGAAGCGCCGCGTGCTGACCTTCCTCAATCCCGAATCCGACGCGCTGGGCGCCGGTTGGAACATCACCCAGGCGAAGATCGCCATCGGTTCGGGCGGCGTGACCGGCAAGGGTTTCCTGCAAGGCACGCAGAGCCGGCTGAACTTCCTGCCCGAGAAGCAGACCGACTTCATCATCACCAATTTCGGCGAGGAGTTCGGCTTTGTCGGTTGCGTCGCGCTCCTGATCCTCTTCGCCGTCGTGATCGGCTATGGCGTCCAGATCGCCTCCAGTGCGCGCAGCCAGTTCGCGCGGCTGCTCGCGATGGGCGTCACGCTCAACTTCTTCTTCTACATCATGATCAACGGCGCGATGGTGATGGGACTGATCCCGGTGGTCGGCATTCCGATGCCGCTGATTTCCTATGGCGGCTCGGCGATGCTGACCGTGATGTTCGGCTTCGGCCTGCTGATGAGCGTGCATGTGCATCGCCAGGTCGAGATCCCGCGCCACTCGGGCGGAATCATCTAGATTAGAACTGCCTGAGGAGGCTCAGTGTCGCCTGCTCATAGCTGTAGGTGTAGCCGGCGGTGACGGGCGTATTGCTGTAGGTAAAGTCGGCCTTCAGATACCAGTCGTTTCCGACCGTCGGGCTGGTCACGCCCGCGGTGACGAGACCCGCGCCGTGCCACGGCGTGTCGGCGTCCCGGCGCACGCCCCAGCCGACCGCTGCTTCGTAGCGCCAGCGGCGGTAATAGCGCCGGATCTGGATGACGGGGACTGCTTCGAAGTACCAGCGCGGCGAGAAATAATCAGACGCGTGCGGACTGCTGTTCCAGAAGTATCGTGTGCGCAATTGCAGGCTGAGCCCCCAATCGGGCTCAACGACAAAGATGTAGCGGTCGCGCAGATTGATCCGCCAATTGTCGCCGTCGAATTTCTGCACGCCGGCGAGCGCGGTGATCGTGTTCGTGTCGTCCAGCGGGATGTCATATGCCGCGCCGGCATAGGTCTCGTAACGGCCGCGGCTCACGCCGACCGGCGTTTCGATCATGTCGCGCTCGAAGAAATATTCCTGCCGGTAGGCTTCGTCGGTGTACAGGCTGCCGCTGCCGAGCAGCGTCTGGCCGTTGGTGCCGACCGTCCCGTTCCACCGCCAGCGGTCGCCGGTGTCGGCGAACCTGTAGAAGCCGCGCATTTGTGTCGTGCCGGTGGCGCCCTTTGCGGAGAAGATAAAGCTCTCCAGGCGCACGCCTTGATAGTGCAGCGGATCTGTGTGCTCGACGTCGAACGACAGGCCAAGCTTCAGCACATTGGAATGGTCGGCATCGCTGGAGGCGAAGACGTCGATGCCGGCGGCTTGCGGTGTGTCGGCTTGCTGCGCGGCGGCGGGCGTCATCCAGAGCGCCAGAACGACGAGGCAAGCGTGCCGCTTCACTTGGTACCCCAGTCCTTGCGAAGCCCGAGCAGCTCGGTGAAGTAGCCCCAGATCGATACGGGCTGCAGCACCAGGCTGTAGAAGAACGCGTAGGTGAAGAAGCCGAGCAGGTTCTGGCGGATGCGCAGGCCCTGGCGCTGGAACATCCGCCGCTCGATCGACAGCATCACGCCGTTGCAGATCAGTGCCAGCGGTAGCAGCACCAGCGTCATGATGCCCGCGACATAGTAATAGCCGAACAGCGCCAGGATCAGGCCGGGAATGAATCCGAACGTGTAGGCGACGTCCATCGGCAGGAAAAACAGGTTCCACCAGATGAACAGCGTCGACAGTCGCGGCACCCACAACAGGCCGCTATGCGCTTTGAAGGCTTCCATCAGGCCGCGCGACCAGCGTTTGCGCTGATGGGCGAACTGGTGGAACGTCTCCGGCACATTGGTGAACACCAGCGCGTCCTCGCAATGGCCGATGCGAAAGCCCGCATCGAGGATCGCCCAGGACAGCACGATGTCCTCGCCGACGCAGTGCGGCCAGCCGCCGAGCTTGCGCAGGAGCTCCCGGTCGTAGAGCGAGAACGCTCCCTGCGCCACGAGCGTGCCGTGATACATGCTCTGCATCCGCTTGATTGCGGCGATGCCGTGGAAATAGTCCCACTCCTGCACGCGGGTGAGCCAGTTCTTGCGCGAATTGCGCACCAGGATGGTTCCGGCGACGGCGCGAGTGTCCGGCGGATCGCCGAGATAGCGTTCGACGATCCGCTCCAACCCGTTCGGCGCGAGCCAGCAATCCCCGTCGATGCTCGCGATCAGCGCATAGCGCGCGATCTCCAGACCGCGGTTGAGCACCGCCGACTTGCCCTCGTTGCGCTCGGCCGCGATCACCTTGAACCGCGCCTGTCGCTCCGGCGGCAGGGCCGCAACCGCGGTGCGCGCGATGGCGAGCGTGGCGTCGGTCGAGCCGTCGTCCATGATGAGATACTCGGCGTCGCCGGAATAGCGCTGCCGCGCCAGGCTGGTGATCGTGTCGGCGACGGCGGACGCTTCATTGTAGCAGGGCACCAGCACCGTGACGCCGGGTGCGCGAACCGCGCGCGCACGCGGCGGACGGCGGTCGAGCAGAAGGCTCGCCACGAGAAAGGCGTTCATGAAACCCGGCACATAGGCGATCAGCGCGACGAACAGAATCGCGATTGGCTGCCCGACCAGCCGGCCCAGATCGGCCAGCCACAGAAGGGACAAGCCGATGCTGAGCGCCATCCATTCGCCGGCCAGGACGAAGGCGATGGTGAACTTCACCGGAACCGAGAGATAGAGGACGCGCTGGGCGCGCGCCGGTGTGCGCGCGACCTCCTCGCCGATGTCCGGCAGGAAGTCGACAATCGGCGCTTCGGCCTCGTCGCGCCCAACTCGTACTGGATCTGCCATCGGCTCCCGCGCTGCGCCGGCATCGGCCCGGCCGGGCGCTCTGTTCAACCGAAAGTAGGGAACCCGGCTGCGGGCCGTAAGCTTCGGAGATTACCTAGGAGACCCGTTATGGGGTGCTGCGTTGCGCTGGAACGCTTCTCGCCATCGTCAGTTTTCATTGTGTGCCGCCAAGACGGCGCAAGAATTTGCATGGAGACGACGATGTTACATCGCATGACGCTCATTGCAGCGGCGACGGTGCTTGCGCTCGGTGCCGGCACGGTCTCGGCATCGGCTGACGCGTGCAGCGGACATGGCCACGCCACGGGAACGATTCTCGGCGCGGTCGGTGGCGGCGCGATCGGCAGCGCTGCCAGTCACGGCAATATCGGCGGCGTTGCGGCCGGCGCGGTGCTCGGCGGGCTCGCCGGCAACGCGATCTCGCGCGACATGGACTGCCACCACCATCGCCGCCATTACAGCCGCTATGAACGCAGCCGCTACTATTACCGGCATGGCCGGCGCTACGCGCGCTGGTGAGCGAGGAAAAACCGCCGGAATCGCAGCGCCCGCGAAAGGCGTGGATGCCTCCGGCGGTCTTCCTAGACAGGCCAAAACCGCTCTGCTATAGGCCGCGCCTTCCCGAAGTGCCGGGTGAACCGGTCCGGTGGGGTGATTAGCTCAGTCGGTAGAGCAGCTGACTCTTAATCAGCGGGTCGCAGGTTCGATTCCTGCATCACCCACCAGCCTTCGCTTGCTTCGCGGGCTCGGCAAGCCATCCTCCCTGCTTGGGGCGAAGCAAGGGAATCGTCAGGCGCCGGTTTCCATCGGCAGGCTCGCATCGCGGGTCCATTCCGACATCGAGCCGTCATAGACCGCGACCGCCGGATGGCCGAGCCGCGTCAGCGCCAGCGCGTCCATCGTCGCCGAGATGCCGCCGCCGCAATAACAGATCGCGCGCGGCCGCTCGAATGCGCCGACGGCGTCGAACAGCGAGCGCAGTTCGTCGTCGCTCCGATATGTCCCGTCGTCGCGCAACAGCGCGGCATAGGGCACATTGCGGCTGCCCTTGATGTGTCCCTTGCGGCCATAGTTCATCGCGGACTCGCCGCTGTGAACGCTCGGCGACAGCGCATTGATGGTGCAGACCGCGCCGTCATCGATCGCCGCGAGCACGGCATGCTTATCCGCCCAGGCGCCGGGACGCGCGGAAAGCGTCAGCTCCGCTGCGGGATATTGCCGGGTGCCCGACTCCACGGCCCTGCCTTCCGCCTTCCATTTGGCAAAGCCGCCATCGAGAATCGCGGCGTCGTCGAACCCCGATGCGCGCAACATCCACCACAGGCGCGTCGCCCACATCGGCGTCGTTGTCGTGTAGACGACGACGTGCGTGCCGCGACCGATACCGGCCGCGCCCAACGCCTTCGCGAGCCGCTCGACCGGCGGCATGGTGAAGGACAGCTTGGATTCGGTGTCGGAAAGGTCGCGCGCCAGATCGAGAAAGCCGGCACCCGGGACGTGCCCGGCCTCATAGTCGGCGCGCCCGCTCTCGATCGTGTAGGGCCCCGGCGTTGCGGGGCGCAGATGCACCGTCGCATCGAAGATGCGCAAGTTTGGGTCGCCCAGATTCTCCGCCAGCCAGCCGGTCGATACCAGCCCGCGTCCGTCCCACTTTGTCATCGCTTCCTCCCTTTTCCTGGAAGGGTAGGCCAAATCCGCGCTGCCGCGAAGCGTTACGGGGAAACCACCGGGAAGTTCTGCACCACCGGCTCGATGAGGCCAACGAGGGCGTCATACAGCGCCGCGTCGCCTTCGATCTTCACGTCGCCGCTTTCGACGCGCGCTGAGACCGGAACGCCGGCGAAGAGTGTCATCAAAAGGTCCGGCCGCTTCATGCTGACCGTCGCGCCGGCCGTGGAGTCGGCGATGCCGGCCTCGTGGATCAGCACGCCGTTTCCGACCGTGATGAGATGGGTCTCGTTGCGGTCGGTGAGGCGGATGTTGATCTTGAAGGCACGCGCCGCGGCCTTCTCCGGATTGACGCGCACGGCGGCAAAATCGAGCAGCATCGGCGTCGTCGTCGCCGACAGCACGTCGGGGCTCATGCTGGCGGGAGGCAGCTGCACCACGCCGTCGCGCAATTCCTGCGCGCCGGTGAGATAGATGTTGCGCCAGGTGCCGGCTTCCGACTCGAAACCGAGCCGGGTGTAGACCGCCGCTAGCTTGTTGCGCGCCGCCTTGTTGTCGGCGTCGGCGAAGACGAGATGGTTGAGCAGCATCGCCGCCCAGCGCAATTCGCCGCCGGCTTCGGCCTTGTCGGCCAGCTCGAGAACCGCGCCGGCGCCGCCCATCGCTTCGACATAGCGCTTGGCGGCGGGCTCGGGCGGCAGCGGATTGAGGTTCGCCGGGTTGGCGTCGTACCAGCCCATATAGCGCTGATACACCGCCTTCGAATTGTGGCTCATCGTGCCGTAGTAACCGCGATTGAACCATTGCTTCGCCAGCACCTGCGGCAGCTTCAGCACTTCGGCGATCTCGCTTCCCGTCAAACCGGCATTCATCAGCCGCACGGATTGGTCGTGCAGGAACTTGTAGGCGTCGCGGTGGCTGGTCAGGAACGCCTCGATTTCATCGCCGCCGAAGCGCGGGATGCCGTGTGCGGCGAACATCACGTCGCTCTTGCCGGCGAACATCCGGATCGAACTCGGTGAGATAATCCGCCCAGGCCTTGGCGTCGCGCACCAATGCGCCGCGTGCGGGCAACAGATTGTGCATGGTGAGGTTGGCGTTCTCCGCCATGAACACGGCGCGGAACTGCGGCAGGTAGAAATTCATCTCGGCCGGGGCCTCGGTGCCGGGTGTGAGCTGGAACACCATGGTGACGTCGCCGACGGTCACTTCCTGGCCGGTCTTGGTGATGACGAGGTTCGGCGCGATCAGGGACAGCGAACCGAGCGACGGGCAAGGACCGAGCCCCGATGTCATCTCGCCTTGCGCGCCGCGTTTCAGCGTCATGCCGAACTGGAACCGGGCGCGCCGCGACATGGCCGGCCCGGCGATGATGTTTTCCGACACCGCGTGTTCGAGAAAGCCTTCCGGCGCGATGATCTTGACCGCGCCCGACGCGGCGTCCGCCGCCGTCGTCACGCCGCCGACGCCGCCATAATGATCGACATGGCTGTGCGAATAGATCACCGCGAGCACGGGCTTCCTGCCCAGATGCTCGCCCGCGAGATCGAGCGCGGCACGCGCCACTTCCACCGTGGTCAGCGGATCGACCACGATCCAGCCCGAGCCCGCGTCGATGAACGACACGGTCGAAACGTCGAAACCGCGCACCTGATAGATGCGTTCGACGACTTTGAATAGGCCGTGCTTGGTCAGGATCTGCGCCTGGCGCCACAGGCTCGGGTTGGCGCTGTCCGGGGCGGGGCCATCGAGAAAGCCATAGGACGAGACATCGAAGGCGGTGCGTCCGTCGGGGCGCTTGACCACCGGATCCTTCAGCGTGGCGATGAAGCCGCGCTCGGCGAAGTCGAAATCCTTGCGATCGTCGGCGGCGACGAGCCGGCGAGCTTCTTCCAGCGTGCTCATGAGACACCCGTCTTTTCTTCATGATGTGAATAGCCGTTCCGCTGCGGCGGAGGCAATGGCCGTTCAACCCGCCAGCAGCACTCGCGCGATGCGCTCGCGCGTGTAGGGCAGGTCGCGGATGCGTGTGCCCAGCGCATGCGCCACCGCATTGCCGATCGCGGCCATCGCCGGGCCGAGCGAGATCTCGCCGGTGCCGAGCGGCGCCTTGTCGGGCTGTGCCATCAACTCGACGTCGATCGGCGGCACCTCGCTGAAGCGCAGGATCGGATAATCGTCCCATGTCGTTGACGCGATGCCGGCGCCGCCGAGCTTGACCTGTTCCTTCAAGGCCCAGCTCGCGGCCATGATCATGCCGCCCTCGATCTGGTTCTTGGCGCCGTCGGGATTGATGACGAGGCCGCAATCGGCGGCGCACCAGAGGCGCAGGAGCTTCACCTCCTTGTCGACGGCGACCGACGCGGCGACCGCGACGTAAGCGCCGCGATCGCGATGGCGCACATAGGCGAGGCCCAGACCCTGGCCGCTGCCGACCGGTCCGCGCTTGCCCCACGCCGCCATCGCGCCGAGACGGTTCAGTACCGCGACGGCGCGGTCGTCGGACATCATCGACAGGCGGTAGGCGAGCGGATCGGCGCCGGCGATTTCTGCCAATTCGTCGATGAAGCATTCGCCGGCATAGGAGTTGACCGGCCCGCCCAGCCCGCGAAGCGAGGAGGTGCGCACCGGCGGCGTGAACACGTTCTCCGTCACCCGCTTCACCGGGATGTCGTATGAGGGCGTGGCGTTCAGCCGGCCGCCGCTGAAACCCGGCATCGGCATCGGCGGCTTGTATTCGGCTTCGGGATGCAGCGCGCGCTCGGCCAGCACCTGGCCGCGGCCGATATGCGGTCCCGACCAGATCTCGGCCGAGAAATCGACCAGCTTGCCCGAGGCGTCGAGCTCGGCGGCATATTCGATGTGCATCGCGGTGCCGACGGGCGCGAAACCGAATTCGTCCTCGCGGTGCCATTGCACGCGGATCGTCTCGCCGGGCTTCTTCATCGCGATCACCGCGGCGTCGCTCGCCGCGTCGTCGGAACCGTTGTGGCCGTAGCAGCCGGCGCCTTGCGCATGCTCGACCTGGATCGCTTCGGGCGTGAGGCCGGTGAGACGGGCAAGCATCGCGCGAAGCGGATAGACGCCTTGCGCATGCGTCCACACGGTGAGCTTTCCGTCCTTGAAACAGGCGACGCCGCAGGACGGCCCCATCGAGCCATGCGCGATGAAGGGCCGGCCGTAAGCGGCCTGGTGCTTCCTGCGATTGGAAGGTTCGGGCGGCGGCGTATCGTCCCGGAAGACCTGGGCCGGCAATGCCTTCAGCGCCGCGGGTTCGGTGAGTTCGGGATGTGCGGCGCGCGCGCCGTCCCAAGTCACATGCTGTTCCGCCGCGGCAATCGCGAGCGATACCGTGCGCTCATCCCTCGACAGGAAGGCGACGAAGGCGCTGTCGCGCACAATCTCGACGTCGCCGCCGGCGGCGCGGCGGATCGCCGCCTCGTCGAGCGAGACGAGTTTCGCCAGCGGGCCTGGCTGGCGCAACACGCGGGCGTGGAGCACACCTTCCGGCAGCATGTCGTGCAGGAAGGCCGCACCGAACAGCTTTGGCGGCAGATCGAGGCGCTCGACACTCTGTCCGAGCAGGCGGTGCTGGTCGGAGGTCTTCCACCGCGCCGTGCCGCTCGGCGCGACGGCGAGATTCACGTCCAGGTTCCAATAGTCGAGGCCGGTCTTCGCGCCGTTCTTGAGGAACGCGCCGTCCATGATGGCAAGATCGGCCGGTTCGCAGGCGAGGCGCTCGGCGGCTTCGGCGAGGAACAGGGCGCGCACCTCGGCCGCCGCGGCGCGCACCGAGGCGCCGGAGGTCTCGATCGACAGGCTGCCGACCGTCATGCCTTCGTCGGGCACCGCGCCGGTGGCGGCGCGGATGACGTCGAGCCGGTCCATTCCGACGTCGAGCTCTTCGGCGGCGATCATGGCAAGTGCGGTCATCGCGCCCTGGCCGTACTCGACCTTGCCAAAGGCGACGCGCACTTTGCCCTTGGACGGAAAGGACACCCAGCGCGACAGGTCGGGATTGTTCTGCAAGGCCTGCGGGATCATGCCGGCACTTTCATGCGCGAGGCCGCGAGCGCGACGGCATCCATGATCCGGTTGTGCGCCCCGCAGCGGCACAGATGCCAGTCGAGCGCCGCGGCGATCTCGGCGCGCGACGGGTTTGGATTCCTGTCGAGCAGGGCCTTGGCGCCGACGAGAATTCCCGACAGGCAATAGCCGCACTGGCCGGCCTGCTTCTCGATGAAGGCGGTCTGCAACGGATGGGGCTTCTCCGGCGTGCCGAGGCCTTCGACGGTGACGATCGCCTTGCCTTCGAGCATCGCGGCTTCCACCGCACAGGACGGCTTGTCGTGGCCGTCGATCAGCACGGAACAGGAGCCGCACTGCTCGGCGCCGCAGCCATAGCGCGGACCGGTGAGGCCGATATGGTTGCGCAGAACATCCAGCAGCGTGGCGCGCTCGTCGGCGCGCACGGTGCGCGTCTTGCCGTTCACGGTCAGCGTAATGTCGCGAAGCAATTGTAACCCCGCCTGTTCAGGTCGCCACAATAGCCAATGTGCGCGCGCGGCGTAACCGCGGGCGCGACACCTTCCTCTATTGTCGCGGTCAGGCGAAGCTGCGATCGACGCCGGCCTTGGCATAGACGGCATCGATCGCCGCCATGTTGCCGAGCGAGTCCTCTGCGGTGATGAGCTGCGGTTTGCCGCGCAACAACACGTCGCCCAGCTCGGCGAGCTGCGCCACATAGGTCGCGGGCCCTGCCGTCGGTTCCTCGCGTTCCTTGCCGCCGACCGTCACGGTGAAGCGGCAGCCCATCTGCGGGCCGACGAAGTTGCGGATCTCGAGCACACCGTTCGCGCCGGCAAGCGTCAGCGTGGCGCCGAAGCGTTGCGGCTTCATCGAGCAGGCAAGCGTCGCCGGCACGCCGCCGAATTCCATCTCGGCGCGCGTCGCGACATCGACCTCGTGCTCCATCGTGCAGGTTGCCGCGAGCACCTTGGGCTCGCCGCCCATGACCGAGCGCAACGCATGCATCGGATAGCAGCCCAGATCCATCAGCGCGCCGCCGCCCTGTTCGCGCGTCCAGCGCAATTCGCCTTCGCGATAAGGTATCGGCACCTCGAAGAACGCATCGGCGCGCTCGATCTTGCCGAGCTCGCCGGAGCGCGCGATCGCGACGGCGCGGAGCATCACATTGTGGTGGCGATAATGGAACGCCTCGACAAGCTTGCGTCCCGTGCGCTTTGCGGCGTCATTCATGGTGCGAACTTGTGCGGCGTTCATCGCGAAGGGTTTCTCGCACAGCACGTCCTTGCCGGCCTCGAGCGCCGCGATCGACCAGCGTGCATGTCCGGCCGGCGGCAGCGCGTTGTAGACGAGGTCTACGCCCGCATCGCGAACCAGCGCGTCGTAGTCGGCAAGCACGCGCGGGATCTTGTGCTCCTTGGCATAGGCCTTGGACCGCTTGCCGTCGCGAGCGGCGACCGCGACGACTTCGAAATCGGAATTGTCGCGCGACGTGGCGATCACGACGGGCGGCGCGATCTTGGCTGCGCCCAGGATGCCGATACGGATGGTCATTCGCCCCCCAGAAGATGCGCCTGCCGCGCCAGTTTTGCCATCAGCGCGTCGAAGCTTCGCCGCTCCTCGGGCTTCAGGGCGGAGAGGAAGACCTCTTCGAGATGCAGCGCCAGCGGCACCACTTCGTCATAGATCGCGCGGCCTTTGGCGGTCAATGCGAGGCGCGCGATGCGGCCGTCGCGTGGATCGGGCGTGCGCGCCACGCGCCTGGCGCGCGTCAGGCTGTCCAGGGCGCGGCTGACCTGGACCTTGTCCATCGCGGTGCGCTCGGCGACGTCGCGCGCCGACAAGTCCGGCGCTCCGCCCAGGACCGCCATCACCCGCCACTCCGGAACGGTCAGCCCGAAGCGCTCGGAATATTCCTTTGCGATGGCGCTCGACACCCGGTTCGACAGGACCGACAGCCGATAGGGCATGAAGCGGTCCAGATCGAGCGGCGTCTCCGCCTTGCGCGCGGGGCTATTGCGCATCGGGCTGGTTCTTCGGCAGGGCGGCGTCGAACGCGGGGTGCTTGAGCGCATGCGCTTCGATCCGCGCAATCGTCGGCCAGGGATCGAGCTCCATCTTCACGCGCCGCGCGTTGGCGCATTGTGGGATCAGGCAAATGTCCGCGATGGTCGGCGCGTCGCCGTGGCAGAACGCGCCGGTGTGCGGCGAGGTGTCGAGCATTTTCTCGAGCGCATCGAAGCCGATGCGAATCCAGTGGCGGTGCCAGCGCGCGATGTCGTCGTCACTCGCGCCGAATTTCTCCTTGGTATAGAGCCCGACGCGCAGATTGTTCACCGGATGGATGTCGCAGGCCACGACATAGGCGATCTCGCGGGCCCGCGCCCGGCCGTAAGCATCCTTCGGCAGCAGCGGCGGCTGCGGCACCATCTCGTCGAGATATTCGATGATGGCGAGTGACTGGGTAATCAGATGGCCGTCATGGGCGAGTGCCGGGATCAATTCCTGAGGATTGATTGCCTTATAGTCCGCGGTGTGCTGTTCGCCGCCATTGCGCAGCAGATGCACGAAGCGCAGCTCGGGCTTGATGCCCTTGAGGTTCAGCGCGATGCGGGCGCGGAATGCCGCCGAAGAGCGGAAATAGCCGTAGAGCGCGTAGTCACTTTTCGCTGTGGACGACATGCTGGTCTATCGCTCCGAAGATGGAATGGCCCTGGGTGTCGAACATCTCGATGCGCACGCGGTCGCCGAATTTCAGGAACGGCGTCGACGGCGCGCCCTTCTCGATCTGTTCCAGCGTGCGGCGCTCCGCGATGCAGCAGGAGCCGGCATTGCCCGCCTTGTTCGACACGGTGCCCGAGCCGACTATCGAGCCCGCGACGAGCTCGCGTGTCCTGGCGGCATGCGCGATGAGATCGGCGAAGCTGAAGGTCATGTCGACGCCGGCATTGGGCCAACCGAATTTCTGCTCGTTCAGCCAGACATTCAGTGGCAGATGCACCTTGGCGTCGTGCCAGGCCTCGCCGAGTTCGTCCGGCGTGACCGCCACGGGCGAGAAGGCGCTCGCGGGCTTGGACTGGAAGAAGCCGAAATTCTTGGCGAGCTCGGCGGGGATCAGGTTGCGCAGGCTGACGTCGTTCACCAGCATCAAAAGCTTGGCGTGCCTTTCGGCATGCACAGCGTCGGTGCCCATCGGCACGTCGTCGGTGACGACCGCGACTTCGGCCTCGAAATCGATGCCCCAGGCTTCGTCGGCGGCAAGGATCGGATCGGTCGGCCCGATGAAACTGTCCGAGCCGCCCTGGTACATCAAGGGATCGGTCCAGAACGACGGCGGCATCTCCGCGCCACGCGCCTTGCGCACCAGTTCGACATGGGTGACGTAGGCCGAGCCGTCCGCCCATTGATAGGCGCGCGGCAGCGGCGACAGGCATCCCGTCGGATCGAACGGCCTCGCGCCTTCGGCCGATCCTTCGTTGAGAAGATCGTAGACCCGCATCAGGCGTGGCGCATCCTCGTGCCAATTGTCCATTGCCTGTTGCAAGGTGCGGGCGATGTGCGGCACCGGCACGCAGATTTTCAAGTCGCGCGAGACCACGACCAGCGCGCCGTCGCGTCCCGATTTGAGCGAAGCGAGTTTCACGGCCGGTACGCCTTTTCGAGTGCGATCAGAGGCTGGGGGAGGGGTGCGCCGCCGGGCGTGCGCCGGCACAAATCGTAGCTCCAGGCGACGATGTCATCGAGATCGCGTTCGATGCCGGCCGCCGCGGCATCGTGGTCGGCGCGCCGCGAAGCGATGCCATAGGCCGACGCCGTGTCCTTCGAGTGCTGCGCGAATATCGGGCTCGCAACCACGGATGCGAGATGCTCGCGGCCCAGGCCCAGGCCGAGAAACGCGTCGATCTTCGCCAACGCCTCGACCGGGTCGGCAAGAAACGCATCGCAATCCAGCGATGCGGCACGCCCGTCCTTGAGCATTGGCCAGCTGCGGTGGAACTCGGCGATCTGCATGTGCCAGACGATCGCGGCGAGCTGGAGATCGGAATAGGCGAACACCTGCTGCACCGGCCAAGCCCCCTGCTCGTTCCCGTCGCCAAGAATGCGGGTGTAGAGGTCGCGGACATAGCGCCGGCCATACTCGCCTTTTTTGGCGATCGAAATGACGAAGCTGCGGCAGTCCGAATAGAGAAAGAGATGCTTTCCCAGCGTCAGCGCGGCGGCGTCGCGCAGCGCATAGTTGCCGGAATTGGTCGGCTTGAACGTCACCTGTTCGCCGGCCGCAAAGGGGCGCGCGAGGAGGCGTAAGACGAGTTCGGGAAAGCGATAGGAGAGCGGCTTGCCGGGCCCCATGGCGCGCTGGCGTTTGGCGTCGGCCAGGGTCAGCAGAACGCCGGGCTCCTTGAGTGAGAGATTCGAGCCTTCGCGATCGAGGGCACGCGCAATGAGGGTCGAGCAGCAGAATGCCGTGTGCCAGATGAAGTTCGCCTTGGGGAGCGGCGTGCTTTCCGCGAGCGCATCGGCAATCGCGCTTTCGGCGATCAGCGTCTGGGGCAGCGGCGCATAGTCCCACAAGCCTTCGGCGAGGAAGGGCTGGTTGGCCAGCGCCTCGCGCGTCGTGCGCACGAAGCGCAGCTTGCGCGAGGCGGTGTCGTAGTCCTGGAGGAACCAGGCGGGATCCGCCAGGACGTCCGGAACCCGCGGCGAAACGGCGGAAATCTTTCCCGATGCGGACATTACCTGGCCATCCACGATTCGGCGTAATCGGGCACTTCAGTCGACACGGCGCCTTCCTGCAGGTCGAGCGCGTCGCGCGCGTCGATCATCACCGCCACCTCGTCGGTCATGCTCTTGGCCGCCTTCGCCCCAGCCGCAAACGCCTTGGGGTGCGGGCCATGCGTGAATCCGCAAGGATGGAACGTCACCATGCCGGGCTTGATGTTGTCGCGGCTGAAAAATTCTCCGGCGTGATAGAAGATCACTTCGTCGTAATCGTCGTTGGAGTGGAAGAACGGCACCTTCAGAGCGCCGGGGTCACTCTCGATCGGCCGCGGCACGAAGGTGCAGACCACGAAGCGGTCGGCGACGAAGGTCGAATGCACGCTGGGCGGGATGTGGTAGCGGTGGCTCATCACCGGACGGATGTCGCGCCAGTTGAGCTTGACCACGGAGAGATTTCCCTTCCATCCGACGGCATCGAGCGGGTTGAACGGATAGGTGATCATGGACGCCTGGCCGCGGCGCTTGATGCTGACCTGCCACTCGCCGTCGCGCTGCGCCTTGAAGGCGGCGTCGAGCTTGGGCACGTCCAGCGCGGCCGGATCGAAGATCGCATGCGGTCCCAGAATTCCGCGCTCGGGAAGCTTGTAGGAGCCATTCGTCGCCTCGATGCGCAGGACGGTGGTCGGCGCCTTGGGCTCGAACCGCCACATGGTGCCGCGCGGAAAGAGAAGATAGTCGCCGTCGCGATAAGTGAGGTGGCCGAAGTCGCAGTAAAGGTCGCCTGAGCCTTCATGGACGAACATCAGAAGATCGCCGTCGGCGTTGCGCGCGAGCGTCGGCATCGCGCCGGCGAAGCGCCACATCTCGATCCGGCAGTTTGCATTGGTGAGGAGCGGCACGAACTTGTTCGGCTCGCCCTTGGCGAGCGCCGCGACCGCGTCGAAGGCGCGCGGCCGCATCGGGCCTTCGAATTTCGTCCAGCCGGTCGGCGGGTGGCGGTGATAGATGTGCGTCGCCGGCCCGAAGAAACCGTCGCGCCCGATCTCGCGCTCATAGGTGCCGGCGGGCAGGTCGGCATGGGCCTGGCGCGAGGTCTCGCCCTCGACGTGCGGAAATTCGATCCAGTTCTTCGCGCTCATGCCGGATTGGTGTCCTTCAACACGCCGCGCTTGATCTGGTCGGCTTCTATCGACTCGAACAGCGCCTTGAAGTTGCCCTCGCCGAAGCCCTGATTGCCCTTGCGCTGGATGATCTCGAAGAAGATCGGGCCGATGGCGTTCTGGGTGAATATCTGCAGCAGCAGATTGTCCTTCTCGCCGTCCATCAGGATGCGATCGCGCTTCAGGCGCGGCACGTCCTCGCCATGGCCCTTGATGCGGTTGTCGAGCCGCTCGTAATAGGTGTCGGGTGTGTCCTGGAAAGTGGCGCCCTCCGCCTGCAATGTCTCGACCGTGTGGTAGATGTCTTTCGCCGCGAGCGCGATGTGCTGGATGCCCTCGCCATGATAGGCGTGGAGATATTCCTCGATCTGCGACTTGTCGTCGGAGGATTCGTTGATCGGGATGCGGATCGCGCCGTCCGGGCTCGTCATGGCGCGGCTTTTGAGACCGGTCAGCTTGCCCTCGATGTCGAAATAGCGGACCTCGCGGAAGTTGAAGAGCGTCTCGTAGAACCCGGCCCACTTGTCCATGTTGCCGCGAAACACGTTGTGCGTGACATGGTCGATCTCGGTCAGGCCGGCGCCCGCATGCTCCCAGCCGAGCTTCGCATCGGTCGGGACGAAATCGACGTCGTAGATCGTGCGGTCGCCATAACGGTCGACGAGATAGATCACGCTGCCGCCGATACCCTCGATCGCCGGAATGTTGAGTTCCATCGGCCCGACATGATTGTGGAACGGCGTGGCGCCGCGCTCGATCAGCCCCGCATAGGCTTTGGCCGCATCCTTCACGCGGAACGCCATGGCGCAGGCGCTTGGCCCGTGCGCCTTGGCGAAGCGCGAGCCGTGGCTGTCGGGCTCCGCATTGACGATGAAGTTCACCTGGCCCTGGCGGAACAGGGTGACGTTCTTGGAGCGGTGGCGCGCCACGGCGCGGAAGCCCATGCGCTCGAACAGGGAATAAAGCTGTGTGACGTCGGGCGCGGTGTATTCGACGAACTCGAAGCCGTCGGTGCCCATCGGATTGTCCCAGAGCGCGGCCATCGGTCCTCCCATTGAATCGGATCGCGCGGCCAATATAGTTTCAAATGAAACTAATTGCCAGTCACATCGCCATCGGCGACGTGACGCCGAGAAAACCGACGGCGAGCAGAATCAGCGCCGCGCATGACAGTTCCGCGATGACGGTCAAAGGAACCGTCTCGGCCGCTTCGCTGTCGCCGCGCTTCAGTGCCGGCAAAAGGCCGAATCGGTTGGTCAGCGCCAGTGCGATCATCAAGCCGGCAAGTACAAGTTTGACCGCGAGCCACGTCACATAGGTGCCGGACCAGGCCATGCCGGGGATACCGAGAATGAAGATGCCGTTCAGCGTGCCGGCGGCGATCAGAATCGCTACCGCGAACATTCCGGTGCGCGAGAAGATCTCCAGCAGGCGTGCGAGCTTCGCCGTGTCGCGCGGCTTGTCGAGCGCTGCGGGTGCGAGCGCCACAAGACCACCGGTCCAGAACCCCGCGGCCAGCAGATGCGCCGCATCGGTCGCGGCGCGCAGATATTCGAATTGCGCCGGGCCCGACGCGGCGGCATGACTGGTCAGTCCGAGCAGGACGAGCGCTGTTCCGGACGCGATCGCGCGTGCCACGGGCGGCGCGTCGAAAATGCAGAACCCGCAAACGCCGACCAGCAACGCGAACCGCGCGAAGAAGATATTGCCATAGAACGTCTGCACCGCGACCTTCGCAATGGCCTGGAGGTTCAACGCCGCGGCCGGATCGCCGGCGATCTCGGCGGACGCAAAACAAAGGCAGAGGACGGCGCTCACCAACGCGGCAACCGACGCCCAGATGAGCGGCGTTCGCAAAACCCCGGTTTGGAGTTTGGCGAGCGCGGCAAACGCGCTGGCGCCGAACACCGTCATCAGGCTCGCGAAATGGACGGCGCGTGTGACGGCGAACAGCGCATTCACCGGCCGGTCGCCCCGCGAACGGCGAAGTCGATAGTCAGTTTCGTGCCGCCGGCGAATTCGAGCGTCACCGGAACATGTCCGCCGATCTTCATCTTCGGGTCCATGCACATCAGGTGATAGCCGCCCGGTGCGAAGCTGAGCGTGCCGCCCGGCGCGACGTCGATGGCCGTAACGTCTTCCATCCGCTCCATGCCGCCCATCGCATCGGACTTGTGCAGCATGACCATGCCGCAAGCCGGCGACGCGGCGCCTGTCAGGCTGAGCGTCTTCGCGGTCGGATTGTGCAGCGTGAAATAGCCGCCGGCGGGCAGGCTGCCGGGCAGGGATCGGAACCAGGCATCGGTGATCGTGACGGCGGGCGCCGCGTGCGCCGCGCCGACCGAGACGGCGGCGGCAAGCAGGAAATGTCTAATGTTCATGTCATTGCTCCGTTCAGGGCAGGACCAGGAAATTGTAGCGGCCTTCGGTGCGGTGTGTATCGATCGACACGGCGTGCCAGGTGACGCGGTAGCGGCCGGGCGCGAGCTTGCGCAGCGGCAGATCCATTTCGGTCCCGTCGACAGCGATCGGGCCGGCGCCCATGTCGAGTCCCGCCTCGTTCGTCACCGTGACGGCGCTGAATGTGGCTTCCAGCGCCTCGGAGAAGTGCAACTCGACTTTTGCCGGCGGGGTTTTGAGGTTCTCCCCGGCGGCGGGGCTTGCCGTTTCGAGAAAGGCATGCGCCATCGCCGGCGATGCGGCGACCAAGGCGGCGATCAGGACGGCCCACGCCTTCATGGCCTTCCTCCGAAGATCGGCGTTCCCAAAGAATGCGGGAAGATGTCGTCGATGTAGAAGTGAACCTGCATCAGCACGCCGACATTGTTGCCGCTGGCGCGATTGACGGGAATGACGGCCTCGATGCCGAGCTGGCTGTATTGGCCGGACCACAGGATGCCGGGGTTGATCGTGCCGGTCGTCCCGCCTGAGTCCGTCGGCGTACTCATCGAGAATTCCACCAGCGGCGTCAGATGCGCGACGAAGTTCGAGAAGCCTTGGTCACGCACATTGTTCTGCAAATAGAGCAGGCTGTACTCGGCCGCGCCGCTCCATTGCAGCGCCTTCGACTCCGTGCTCGTGCCCGGAATCGAATAGGCGAGAACGGCGGTGACCGCGAGCGGCCGCAAGAGCGCCATTGAGTCGGGCAGGTCGCCGAAGCCCTTTCCGACGAGAAGCTCGGGTCTGTAGGTCGTGAAGCTCTCGGCCACCGACCGCGAGCCGCTGCCGCCGATATCGAAGCCCATCCCGACGGAGGCGACGAACTCGCTCTTCGCGTCGGTGACGAACTGCCAGATCGGCGTGATGCCGAAATTGTCCCAGCCCGAGGCGTTCGGACCGCCCGGCGGATGGCTGTTGATGTAGCCCCCTTCGAAGGATAGGGCGACATGCGGGAAGATCGTCTTGGTGTATTCGAAGTCGTAGTCCTCCTCGTGATTGCCGAGCGTAACCGTCGGCAACGCGAGCTCGTCGGCCGCAAACGGATCGTCGCTGGCGATCGTGGCCGGGAAGAAGCGGTCGCCGACGACGCCATGGGCCTCGGCGCAATGGGGAATAAGCAGGAACCCCGCAAGAAGGGTCAGCGCGGCTGCGTGCAGCCGCAAAAAATGTGCAGACATGGTCTCTCACCTGAAGATGATTGATGCGCTCGACGCGCGGGTTCGATGGTCTTCAGATGAAAGCGGGAGGGGCGCGGGCCGCATTGGGCCGGTAGGGCGTGGCGGCGGCGATGCCGTCGTTTGCGAAGACGGGCGCAAGGCGCATCGACTCGCCCGTCGTGCCGAGCGCCGCGGTGGCTAGCGTGGGCGGCGCAAGATGTCCGGCGGCAGCGAAAGCGCATGGCCCGTGCCGGCGCTCGCCATCCTTCGAGTTGCCGGTCTTGCCGGAATGATGGCCGTCGATCGAGCAGATGACGAAAGGCGAAACGGCGGCATCGGGGCCGCTATTGGGCATCCAGCCGACGGGCAGCAGCGCGCGCAGCAGCATCGCACAGAGCGCGAGGCTGACGGCAAGCGAGCGGTGAAATGGAAGCGGCATGAACCCTCGGTGGCGCTTTGTGCAGGTTGCAAGGCTTTTCCGTCAATGCCGCGCCGCGACGCAGCCGGGCGCCGTCAATAGACCGCAATCCGGCCCGGTTTATTCGCGGCTGAACGGCATATGAACGGCCGCTTCAGGGTGGGTTGCGGCGCGGCGGCGCATGCTCCTTGCCATTGTTCAGAGGGAGATGCCGCCATGTTTCGCCAGCAGAGATTGTCCCGCAAATTCGCCGCCCGTCCGGCGCCGCATCGCGCCAGCGCCGACCTGTCGCTCGCCGCCACGGTCTCGTTCTTCGGTATCCTGCCGCTGGTGCTTGGTGGCGGATTGGTCGTGATCCAGTTCGTGAGTTACCTGGCGCACTAAGGTTCCGGTGCGGCACGTTGAGCGGCGGCGGCGTGCTGCTAGAGTTGGTCGATGCATTACGCACCGACCCTCGAGTCGCTAAACGCCCATCCCGTGCCGCAATGGTTCGAGGATGCGAAGTTCGGAATCTTCATCCACTGGGGACTGTTTTCGATCCCCGCCTTCGCGGCTAAGTCCGGTTCGATCTCCGATGCGTTCAAGACGCAATACGATTATGCCGTGGCGCAGACACCCTATTGCGAATGGTACTGGAACGCCATCAAGGTGCCCGAGAGCGATAGCGCCAAACACCATCACGCCACCTACGGCAACGCGCCCTACGAACATTTCCGCGAATCCTTTCTCGAAGGACTCGAACAGTGGCGGCCCGATGAATGGGCGCAAGCCTTCGCCGATGCTGGTGCGAAATATCTCGTCCTCGTCACAAAGCACCATGACGGCTTCTGCCTGTGGCCGAGTGCGGTGAACAATCCACACGAGAAGGACTGGACCAGCCCGCGCGACATCGTCGGCGAGCTTGCAGCGGCGGTGCGCGCCAAGGGCATGAAGTTTGGGGTCTATTATTCCGGCGGCATCGACTGGACCTTCAATCGCGAGCCGCTGCGCACCCTCGCCGACTTCATGGGCTCGACGCCCGGCGGCGACTATCCGGCCTATGCCGAGGCGCAGACGCGCGAGCTGATCGCGCGTTATGAGCCGTCGCTGTTGTGGAACGACATCTCCTGGCCGGCCGGGCTGGACGACGAACTGAAACTCTTTTCCGACTATTACGACGCCGTGCCCGACGGTGTGGTGAACGACCGCTGGCTGCCGATGACGCCCGAGCGCGAAGCGCTCCGATCCAAGGAAGCGCGCGCACAACTCGATGCCTTCCTGAAGGAGCGGATGAAGAACGCGCCGAGCCGGGGCGTGATCCCGCAGCTGCCGCCGCATTGCGACTTCCGCACGCCGGAATATGCCGCCTTCGATTCCATCCAGGAGAAGAAGTGGGAGGCGACGCGCGGCATGAGCCATTCTTTCGGTTATAACCGCCGCGATACGGACGCCGATTACGAGACTGTCGAGTTGCTCGTACACAGCTTCATCGATGCCGTGTCCAAAAACGGCAATCTGCTGCTCAATGTCGGGCCGCGTGGCGCCGATGCGCAGATTCCGCCCGAACAGCTCGCCCGGCTGAAAGGCTTCGGCCAATGGCTGAGGGCGAACGGCGAGGGCATCTATCGCACGCGGCCGTGGACGCGCTTCGCCGGCAGGACCTCGGACGGCATCGAGGTCCGCTTCACGCAGAAGCCCGGCGCGCTCTATGCACATCTTCTGGGCACGCCAAAGGGGACGGAGATCGTCATCGAGGGCGACGACCTGCCGGATGTTTCGCGGGCGGCGCACCTCGCGACTGGGGGGGCGGTTGGAACCGGGCGCACCGATGCCGGTTTGAAACTGACGCTGAGCGCGCCTCTCGCGCCTGCGGCCGCACAGGGATTCAAATTGCCAATCCCCTGACAATTCGTCAGGATTGCTCCCAACAACTATCAAAAACTACCGGGAGACGCCGATGAAATTCACTTGGTTCAACCTGATGCCGTGGCCCTATCTGCCGGACGATTTCCGGGAGAAGAACCGTTCGGTGTGGGTCGATATCGACCAGCGCCTGTTCGATCCCGTCAAGGCGCACGAGGTCTACAACACCTATCTCGACCTCCTCGAATATGCCGCCGATGTCGGCTTCGATGCGATCGGCTGCAACGAGCATCACCAGAACGGCTACGGCATCATGCCGAGCCCGAATATCATCGCCGCCGCGCTGGCGCGCCGCACCAAGGATGTCGGCCTTGTCGTGCTCGGCAATTCCATCGCGCTCTACAATCCGCCGATCCGCGTCGCCGAGGAATTCGCGATGCTCGATTGCATTTCCGGCGGCCGCCTGATCGCCGGATTCCCGGTCGGCACTTCGATGGACACCAATTTCTGCTACGGCCAGATCCCGGCGCTCACCCGCGAGAAATACCAGGAAGCGCACGACCTCATCATCAAGTCATGGACGACGCGCGATCCCTTCGCCTGGAACGGCCGCTACACCAAGCTGCGGCACGTGAACATCTGGCCGCGGCCTATCCAGCAGCCGCATCCGCCCATCCACATTCCCGGCGGCGGTTCGGTCGAGACCTATGATTTCTGCATCGACAACACCTATTCATACTCCTATCTGTCGTTCAGTGGCTATCTGCGCGCCAAGGCGCTGATGGACGGCTATTGGAAGCGCGTCGCAGAGCGCAACGCGCCGGATGCTTCGCCTTATCGCGCCGGCTTCGCGCAGACGATCTGCGTCGCCGACACGGATGCGGAAGCCGAGCGGCTCTACAAGGAGCATGTCGACTACTTCTATAACCGCTGTCTGCACGTCTATCCCGGCTTCGCGGATGCGCCGGGCTATCGCACGATCAAGACCATCCAGACCGGTGCGCTCAATCAGTACGCGCCGCCGCGCGGCGGATTCACCAGCCTGTCCTGGAAGGAGCTGACCGAGCAGGGTCATGTCATCGCCGGTTCGCCGGAGACGGTGCGCCAGCGCCTGGAAGACCTCGCCAAGTCGCTCAATGTCGGAAACCTCTTCTGCCTCATGCATGTCGGCAACATGCCCAAGGAGAAGTGCATGTATTCGACCAAGCTGTTCGCGGAGAAGGTGATCCCGAAGCTGCGCGACATGTTCCCCGAATATAAAGACGACGAGCGCTTCTGGTGCCACCCGGTCAAGCAGGTGAAGCCCGGCAGTCTGCCGACTGAGAAGAAGGCCCTCGAGGCCATCGGCGCGGCGCGCTAGGAGCACAAACACATGGCCCTCGAACTCAAGACCGTCGCAACGCCACATGTGCCCGTCCGCTACATAGAAGGTGGATCGGGTCAGCCCCTCGTGTTCCTGCATGGCGCGGGCGGCGCCACGGTGACCGATCCATTTCTGGAGAAGCTTGCAGCGAAGTATCATCTCTATGCTCCGCTGCTGCCCGGCTATGGCGACAGCGAAGAGTGCGGCGAGATTCGCGACATGCTCGACTTCACGCTCCACACATGGGACGTGGTCGAGGCGCTCGGCCTGAAGAATCCGATTCTCGTCGGCCATTCGATGGGCGGCATGATCGCGGCCGAGATGGCGGCGATCGCGCACAACGACGTGACGCGGCTCGGCCTCATCTGCCCGGCCGGTCTGTGGCTCGACGCCCATCCGATTCCGGACCTGTTCTCGACCTTGCCGTTCGAGATGCCGAAACTGCTGTTCCACAATGTGGAAGCGGGCACCGCGATGCTGACCGCAGGCCTGAAGCTCGACGATCCGAAGTTCCTGCAGACCTATCTCGTCACCAATGCGCGCCAGCTCGGCATGGCCGGAAAGATCCTGTTCCCGGTGCCCGAGCGCGGCCTCGCGGAGCGGCTCTATCGCATCAAGGCGAAGACGGTGCTGATCTGGGGTGACAGCGACAAGTTGATCCCGCCGGCCTATGCGCATGCCTTCAAGAAGGGCATCGCGGGCTCCGAGCTCGTATCTCTGCCGGAGGCGGGCCACATGGTGACGCTCGAGAAGTCCGACCAGGTCGTTCAGGCCCTTGGCCGGCTCGGTTGAATCGCTGCTTCGCAGGTGCAGCAATTACGCTGCGACACCATCGGAAAGCGGCGCGTGGCCGAAGCAAATGCCGTTCACGCTTGTGAACGTCGCGCGCCAACTTGACATTCCGTCAGCGTGGGCAAACCGTTCGCCAAACCGCGAGGAAACGCCATGACCGCCGAATATGATCTCGTCATTCGCAATGGTTCCGTCGCCGATGGCACGGGCGCTCCTGTGAAGGTGGCCGACGTCGCGGTGAAGAATGGCAAGATCGTCGCGGTCGGCAAGGTTGACGGCAGAGGCACCGAAGAGATCGACGCCAAAGGCAAGCTCGTCACACCCGGCTTCGTCGATATCCATACGCATTATGACGGGCAGGCGACTTGGGACGCGCGGCTCAACCCGTCGAGCTGGCACGGCGTCACCACCGTGGTGATGGGAAATTGCGGCGTCGGCTTCGCACCGGTGCGCAAGGCCGACCACAACCGGCTCATCGAGCTAATGGAAGGCGTCGAGGACATTCCGGGCGCCGCGCTGCACGAAGGCCTCAAGTGGAACTGGGAAAGCTTCGGCGAATATCTCGACGCGGTCGAAAAGGTGCCGCACGACATCGACATTGGTGCCCAGCTGCCGCATGGCGCACTGCGCGTCTATGTGATGGGCGAGCGCGGCGCCAATCTCGAGGCGGCGACCGAGGATGACATCGCGCAGATGCGAAAGCTCGCGGCCGAAGCGATGCGCGCCGGCGCGCTCGGCTTCTCCACCTCGCGCACCCTGAACCACAAGACGGTGAAGGGCGATCCGACGCCGTCCTTGCGCGCAACCGAATCCGAACTCACCGGCATCGCACTCGGAATCAAGGACGCGGGCACCGGCGTGATCGAGTTGATCTCGGATTTCAACCAGCCCGACCTCGACACCGAGTTCGGCATGGTCCGCCGCCTCGTCGAGGCTTCGGGCCGGCCGCTGACCTTGTCGCTGGCGCAGGGACTTTCCTCGGCCGACGGCTGGAAGCGCATTCTGCGCCACATCGAAAACGCCAGCGACGCCGGCCTGCCGATCAAGGCGCAGGTCGCGCCGCGTCCGATCGGTGTGCTGCTGGGACTGCAGGGCACGATCAATCCGTTCATCACCCACAAGGCGTATCAGCAGATCAAGGACAAGCCGCTCGCCGAAAAAGTAAGAGCGATGCGCGATCCTTCGTTCCGCGCCGAAATCCTCACCGAGAGCGCCGAGCGCGAGAAGGCGCATCCGCTGGCGCGCGGCATCATGGCGTTCGAACGCATGTTCCCGCTCGGCAATCCACCGAACTATGAGCCGCCAAAAGAGTCCTCGATCGCGGAAATGGCGCAGCGCTCCAACCGCACGGCGGCGGAGATCGCCTATGACCTGTTGCTCGAGGACGAAGGCCGCGCCTTCCTGTTCTCGCCCTTCGCCAACTATGCCGACTACAATCTCGACTGCTGCGGCGAGATGATCGCGCACAAGGATTGCGTCATGGGGCTGGGCGACGGCGGTGCGCATGTCGGCATCATCTCGGACGCGAGCTTCGCGACCTATCTGTTGCAGCACTGGGGCCGCGACCGGCCGACGGGCCGCTTCGATCTCGGCTATCTCGTCAAGCGCCAGACGCTCGACACGGCACGCGCCGTCGGACTCAACGACCGCGGCGTGATCGCGCCGGGCATGAAGGCCGACCTCAACGTCATCGACATGGACGCGCTGGAAGTGAAATCCCCGGACATGGCCTACGACCTCCCGGCCGGCGGCAAACGCCTGTTGCAAGGCGCCAAGGGCTATGACGCGACGATCGTTTCGGGCGAGGTGATCTACCGCAACGGCAAGCCGACGGGCGCGCTGCCCGGAAAGCTGGTGCGCGGCCCGCAGCCCGCGCCGGCGAACTAGGGAGGCGAAGATGGATGTGAAGCTCAATCCGCGCCCGCTCGAGACCCATGTCGATTGGCATCACGAGGACGTGCAGGACGAAAGCGCCTGGACCGTCGAGCTGACCGACGCCGACAAGCGCGAGCTCGACCATGCGCTGACAGTGGCCAAGGCGCGGTCCGACAATCTGCTCGAAATCGGGCTCAAGGATTTTCCGCTCGATGGGCTCGCTAAGAAGATCGAGAAGATCGAACGCGACCTGATCGACGGGCCGTTCGGTTTCGTGCGCATCCGCACGCTCGATACCGGCAAGTATTCCGACGACGACCTGACGACGCTTTATTGGGGCATCGGCATCCATCTCGGCGATCCGTGGCCGCAGAACCATTATGGCCATGTGATGGGCGACGTGACCGATCAGGGCAAGGCGCTGAACGATCCGACCCTGCGCGGTAACGAGATCGGCCAGGTCGGGCTCGACTATCACACCGACGGCGCCGACATCATCGGCCTGATGTGCTTGCGCAAGGCGAAGACCGGCGGACTGTCGTGTGTGGCGAACGTCGTCGCGATTTACAACGAGCTGGTGCAGACGCGCCCCGACCTGGTCGCCGCGCTGTACGAGCCGCTGCCGTTCGACGCGCGCCAGGAACAGGCGAAGGGCCAGAAGCCGTATTACATGGTGCCGATTTTCACCGAGCACAACGACCGGCTATTCACGCGCTTCATCCCGCAATATGTGCTGGCTTCGCAGAAGCACGCCGAGGCGCCGCGCCTCACCGACACGCAGCGCGAGGCACTGTCGACGGTGAGCGAGATGGCGCGCGAGCCGCGCAACAATGTCTATATGGACCTCGCGCCCGGCGAGATGCAGTTCATCAACAACTATCATGTGCTGCACGGACGCCAGGAATACCAGGACGACGTCGCGAGCGGCCACAAGCGGCATCTGAAGCGGCTGTGGCTGTCGACCCGCCATCTGAAGGACCGGCCGGCCCATTTCCGCAAGCGCGAGCACTCGCACTGGTCGGACAATATCTCGGTCAGCAAGATCAAGGCGGTGGATCGCGCGAATTGAGCCACGGCCATTGTCACCCACCCACTGCCATGGCCCGCGAATGCGGGCCACCCAGTTGGTGCGCCTGAGGGCCACGAGTTGAAATCGCGATTTATCTTCTGACGACTGAGGAAATTTCACCTGGATGGCCCGCAGCTGCGGGCCATGACAAGAAGAGAGCAAGGGTTGGGAATGCGCGAACTGACAGAGAAACTGCCGGTCACTCAGACCGGATTCAATTTCGGCGATATCATCGATGCGGTCTCCGACATCGTGCCGCCGTCGGCGCCGTGCCTCGTGCATGGCGAGCGGATCATCGACTGGGCGACGGCGACGAAGCGCATGAACAACATCGCGCGCCACCTGCATGCACGCGGCGTCGAGCCCGGCGACAAGGTCGCGTTTTACATGCGCAATTCGATCGAGTATGGCGAGCTGACCGGCGCCTGCTTCCTCGGGCGGCTGACCCATGTGAACGTCAACTACCGCTACAAGCCGGAAGAAGTCCGCTACATCGTCGACAATTCCGATGCCACCGTCGTGGTCTATGCCCGCGAATTCCGCGATGCCGTGGCGCAGATTCACAACCAGCTCGACAAGGTGAAAGTGTTCGTGGAGGTCGGCCCGTCCGACGTCGCGAATTTCGCCGTTCCCTACGAGAAGCTCGCCACGTCGGGCTCCGGCAAGAAGCTCGGCATCGAACGCTCCGAGCACGACCAGGTGATGGTCTATACCGGCGGCACGACCGGCATGCCCAAGGGCGTGATGTATGCGCAGGGCGATCTTTCGACCACCTTGCTTGCGCGCATCTTCGTCGCCACCGGCAAGATGCCGGCGTCGGTGGAGGAGGTGGTCGCCTTCGTGAAGGGTGCTGGCGACATGAATGTGCGCTATCTGCCGGCGTGTCCGCAGATGCACGGCACCGGCTTCTTCGGCACCATGTCGACGCTTCTGACTGGCGGCTGCGTCGTCACGGTCGACAATGTTCATCTGGATCCGCACGCGATCTGGACGGCGGTGGAGACCCATCGCGTCACCAACATGGCGATCGTCGGCGATCCGTTCGGCCGGCCGCTGCTGCGCGCGCTGGAGGAGAATCCCGGCAAGTACGACGTCTCCTCCGTCATCGGGATCGGCTCGTCCGGCGCGATGTGGACCAAGGAAATCAAGGAAGGCCTGCTCGAGCATCTGCCGCCCGGCGCGGCGCTGACCGACGCGTTCTCCTCGACCGAAGCGCTTGGCATGGGCGTGTCGGTGGCGCAGAAGGGCGTGGAGACCAAGACCGCCGACTTCATGATGGGTCCCAACGCCATCGTGATCGACGACGAGGACCAACCGATCGAGCCGGGCAGCGGCAAAACCGGACGGCTCGCGGTCGGCGGCGTGCTGCCGGTCGGCTACTACAAGGATGAAGAGAAGACCAACCGGCTGTTCAAGGTCATCAACGGCAAGCGCTTCTCGGTGCCCGGCGACTACGCCATCGTCGAGGCCGACGGGCGCATCACCTTGCTCGGCCGCGGGTCCAATTGCATCAACACCGCAGGCGAGAAGGTGTTTCCCGAAGAGGTCGAGGAGACGCTCAAGAAGCATCCCAGCGTCGAGGACGCGCTGGTGCTCGGCGTGCCGGACGAGAAATGGGGCCAGGCGATCACCGGGGTGGTGAAGCTGTCGCCTGGCGCCAAGTTCGACGAGGCGGCGCTACGCGCCCATGTGCGCGAATCTCTCGCCGGCTACAAGACGCCCAAGCGCGTGATCGTGGCGGGCGTCAATCTGCGCGCGCCGAACGGCAAGGCGGACTACAAATCGGCAAGCGAGTTCGCGCGGCGGGAGCTCGGGATCGTCTAAGCACGGCTGTCATCCCCTTCCCCTCGCTTCGCTCGGCCGGGGATGATGGTGCGAGTGTTAACCGCGCACACGCTCCAGCTGCACGATCGGCTCGCCCTTGTAGTTTGTGCGCGCGAATTCGCGGAAGCCGGACTTTGCCGCCACACCGAGCGATGCGGTGTTCTGAGGCGAAATGATACAGATGAAGCGTTTGTTCGCGATGTTCGTATCGCCCCAGGCCAGCGCCGCGCGCACCGCCTCGGTCGCATAGCCCTTGCCATGCGCCGCGCGCGCCATCACCCATCCGACTTCCGGAAATCCTTCGATGCTGGGCTCGATGTCGCGCTTCAACGTCAGGAAACCGATCTCGCCCAGGAACGTGCCGCTGTGCTTGTCCTCGACGAGCCATTGGCCGATGCCGGTCAGGGCCCAGGTGCCGGCATGACGCAGCATGCGCATCCAGGCCTCTTCACGCGTGTTCGGCTTGCCGCCCAGAAAGCGCATCACAACCGGATCGCCCCAGGTCGCGGCGCTGTTCTCGAAATCGGAAATCTCGTGCGCCCGAAGCCGCAGGCGCTCGGTTTCCAGCGTGGGTGCTTCTTTCATGATCCGATCACCAATACGGCCAGCGCCTTGGGTCCATGCGCGCCGAGCTCCATGGTTTGCTCAATGTCGCCCGTGCGCGACGGACCGGAGACGAGATTGAGCGTCGACGGCAAGCCATCCTTCGCGTTCACGACACGCAGCACGTCTTCCAGCTCCGCGACCACATTGGCGGCGCGCAGGATGACGATCTCCAGCACCGGGCGGAAATGCCATGACGCCGGCCGTCCCTGGCCGGAGGGATAGGCGAGGGTGCCGGTCTCCGCGATAGCGAACGGCGCCACGGTGACGGCGGCGTCGAATTGGCCGGGTGGCTCACGCTTCACCTCGAGACTGGGAAGATCGAGGCCTGCCAATTCGGAATCTTGCGGGATGTGAACTGCCGCCGCCATATTGCGGCCGCGCAGGATGTCGGCGATGGCGGCCGGCACGTCGGCCATCGAGTCCAGCATCCGCACATCGGCATATTGCGCCGACAGCTTCTTGGCGAATATCCCGGGCAGGTTGCCTTCGGTCGGTGGCGCCTTATACGGAACCGGTCTTTGCGCCACAGCGAGTTTGCGGCTGCGGATCGCGGAAAGGATTTCCTCTTTCCCGCTCATTTGCGCGCGGCCCATTGTTCGTGGAACGTCCTGCCTTGCGGCGCGGGGAAGTCGCGGACCGCGAACCAGCCGTTCATCACCGGCAGTGCATGCACTGTGCCCTTGCGGCCGAGCCATTTCAGGAACCGCGCCATGACCGACGCGCCGAAGCGGTAAAGCGCCGGCCGTTTCGCGGCGAACGCCCAGACGGCGAGCCCCGACGTGATCGATTTCGGCGCCAGCCCGTCCGCATATTCGACCGCGCGCCAGTGCCGCATGATCTTGGGCAGAGGGATCATCACCGGGCATACCTCGGCGCAGCGGCCGCAGAAGGTCGATGCGTTGGCGTGATGGCCGGCCTCGGCAACGCTCATCATGCCGGGATTCAGCGCCGCACCGATCGGTCCCATATAGGTCGCGCCATAGGCGTGGCCGCCGATCGCGCCATAGATCGGGCAATGGTTGATGCAGGCGCTGCACCGGATACAGCGCAGCACGTCCTGCGCTTCGGTGCCGATCAGCTTGGAGCGGCCATTGTCGAGCAGAACGACATGGAAATTCTCCGGCCCGTCGCTCTCGCCTAGCTTGCGCGGTCCCGCCATGACGCTGACATAGGTCGAGATCGGCTGGCCGGTCGCCGAGCGCGGCAAAAGCCGCAGCAGCACCGCCACGTCGCTCATGTCGGCGACGACCTTCTCGATGCCGGTGACGACGATGTGCGTCTTGGGCAGAAGGCGCGTCAGGTCGCCATTGCCCTCGTTGGTGACGATGATCGCCGCACCCTCCGCGGCGCTCAGGAAATTGGCGCCGGTGATGCCGGCATCGGCGCTCTCGAAGCTTCTCCGCAGCACCGCACGTGCTTCCTGCACGAGCGCGTTGCGCTCTTCGAGCGAGCGCTTGGGATCGAGATCCTTGTGGGAGGCGAAGAAAGTCTCGGCCACCTGTTCCTTGGAGAGATGGAAGGCCGGCGCGATGATGTGGCTCGGCGGTTCGTGGCGCAGCTGCACGATATATTCGCCGAGATCGGTCTCGACCGGCACGATGCCGTTGGCCTCGAGGAACGGATTGAGCGCAATCTCCTCGGTGACCATGGATTTTCCCTTGGTCACCGTCTTCGCGCCGGTTTTTTTCAGGATGGCGAGGATCAGCTGGCGCCCTTCGGCTGCATCGCGCGCCCAATGCACCGTGCCCCCGCGCGCGACGACGCTTTCCTCGAATTGCGTTAGGAGTTCGTCCAAGTGTGTCACCGCATAGTCGCGGATCTGCTTGCCGGCCTCGCGCAGGCTCTCGAAATCGCCATAGCGCTGCACGGCCATGGCGCGGCCCGCGCCGAAATGCGTTTTGAGGCGGCCGAGCGCCGGCCGCAGCAGCGGATCGCTCAGCGCGGCGCGCGCCGATTGCGGAAAGGCTTTGGGATCGAGATTCACGGTTCGCCCAGCGCCGGTTCGCCGCCCATGCCCGCCAGAACTTCGGCCGCGTGACGTACGCGCAGAGTCTGGCCCTGGCGTTTCATGCGCCCGGCGAGATGCAACAGGCAGCCGAGATCGCCGCCGATCAGTGTCTGTGCGCCGGTGGCCGTTGCGTCCGCGATCTTGTCGTCGGCCATGCGTTCGGAGATCTCGGGATATTTGACGCTGAATAGTCCGCCGAAGCCGCAACAGGTCTGTGGGTCCTTGAGTTCGTTGAGCGTCAGCCCGCCGACGCTCGCAAGCAGGGCCCGCGGCTCATCCTTGACGCCCATCTCGCGCAGGCTCGAGCAGGAATCGTGATAGCAGACGCTCTGCGCGAATTGCGCGGGCACGGATTTCACGCCGCGCACCTTGACGAGAAACGACATCAACTCATGCGTCTTCTGTGCCAGCGCGCGGGCGCGCGGCAGCCAGGCCGCGTCCTTCTCGAACACTTCCGGATAGTGCCGCTTGATCATGCCGGCGCAGGAACCGGACGGCACGACGACATAATCGAAACCCTCGAACGCCTCGATGACGGCGCGCGCGATGTCCTGCGCATGGCCGTCGGCGCCGGCGTTCCAGGCCGGCTGGCCGCAACAGGTCTGCGCCGCGGGAACCTCGACGGTGCAGCCGGCCTGTTCCAGCAGCTTCACCGCCGCGAAGCCGACCTGTGGGCGCACCAGATCGACCAGGCAGGTGACGAACAACCCGACGCGAACGCTCATGGATAGATCCTGGACCCCGGCGCGCGGCGCGGCCGCTTCACGCGTGTCTTGGGCAGCTTTTCCGGCACCGCGCCTCCCAGGGAATAGGTCATGTCCTTGAGCAGGTCCATGAAGGATTGCCGGTCGTTGATACCGGAGAGCCGCTCATAGGGAACGACGTCGCCGAGGCGCACATCGATATCGCTTCCGATCTTGTCGTGCACCTCCTTGAACAGCAGCGACAGGCGCAAGGTCAGGCTGATATGGCTCGCCAGCTGGAACAGCCGGCTGTTCTGGCCCGCGAAATAGACCGGCGCCACCGGCGCCTTGGCCTGGCTGATCAGCCGCGCGGTGAAGTTTTTCCATTCTGTGTCGACCGCACGCTTGTGCCAGATGGTCGGCGTGGTCGAGACGCCGCCCGCCGGAAACACGACGAGGCAGCCGCCTTTCATCAGATGCGCCTTGGCCTCGGCGCGGGTATGCAGGTTGGTTTTCAGCGCCTCCTCGGTCTCGGCGAAATCGACCGGGAGAAGGAACGACTTTACTTCGTCGGCACGCAGCAGCACGGCATTGGTCAGGACGCGGAAGTCCTCGCGGACGCGGCTGACGATCTCGCAGATGATGAGCCCGTCCAGCACGCCGAACGGATGATTGGCGACCACGACGAGCGGACCCGTCCGCGGCCATTGGGCGAGCACCTCCTCGTTGAAGACGAGATTCAGTTCGAGCCGCCGGATCGCCGCCGACCAGAAACTCTCGCCCGGCACCGGGTTGGCGCGGTTGTCCTCATAGAGATATTTCAAATAGGGCTGGCCGGTGATGCGCTCGACCAACCGGATGAAGAATCGCTTCAGCCGCGGATCGGTGGGATCGGCATAGGAGAAGGTGTCGACGTCGGACGGGGATTCGCCAGCCATGCCGCTAGTTTGTCATGTTGGGGGAGGGTGGGCCAAGTCTGGCGTCAGTTCCTGGAGCCATCGAACCACAAGTGGCACCGCGACCTGGATGGATTCGATGTGCCCGCTGGGTCCCAGGTCTATGGCCTGGATGTCCGAGCCGCGCGCCGCCATTTGGCGCGCCGTCAGCACGGATTCTTCGGGCGTCACATCGACGTCCTTGGTGCCGTAATAGAGCCGGATCGGCGCCTTCGCCTTCCAGTCGCCCATCTCGTTCTGGGCCAGCGCCTCCACCAGCCAGTGCCGCCCCTTTCCGTCGATCGCGTCGAGCGTGTCTTGCGTGAACATCGCACGCGGATTGGCGGGCAGCGCCGCCTGGATCGCGTCGCTCTCATGGGGCGTGTCGAACAGTTCCGGTACCAGCTTGGCGTATTTCGGCGTAAAGGCCGTCGCCAACGGATGACCATAGCGCGTCGCGTAACCGCGCACCCACAGCGCCAGATAGATCGAGGCGTTGCGCGATGGCCCCGTCAGCTCGAACGGAATGCTCAGCGAGCGCAGGTTGTATGCGCCCGCGACTGCCGCATCGGCCAGCACCGCCTCGCCCTTCGCCTCCAATGCACGGTGCGCCGCGAGGTTCGCATAGGCGCCTTCGGAGAACCCGATCAGGAAGGGCGGCGCTGTCTTCGGCACGCCGGAAATCCTGCGCACCGCATGCAGCATGTCGATCACGGCGCGCGCCGTATCGGACGCGACAAGGTAAGGATGCGGCCCCTTCGAGGCTCCGAGCCCGGCATAGTCCGGCGCAATGACAGCGTAGCCATTGCCCGCGAACAGGATGGCTGCGGCGAGCCCATCGGTGTTGAGATTTGAAGGCACGTCGTCGCGGTCCGACGTCGTCCCATGCTGGAAGCTCACCAGGCCTTTCGGCGTCATGCCATGCGGCAGCGCCAGCAGGCCGCTCAATTGCGTCGGCTTTCCGTTTGGACCGGTCGACGGGTAGAGGACGCGATAGCAGTCGATGGTCTGGTTGGCGCCGATCCCCTTCAGACCCGCAAGCCACATCAACGTCTGCGATTGGATCGGCAGGTAGGATTTGAGTGGTGTAACCTCGATGCGCGGATTGTCGGTCCGCAACGGCGGCGGCGAACAGCCCGCAATCGCCACGGCAGCGAGTGCCGCAAGAACGAACTGGATCAGGCGTGCGGGAAGCCTCATGCGCGCCAGTCTAACAGGTCTTCGTCAGATAAACCGCCGCTTCAGCCAGTCGACCATGATCCGGTTGACCTGGTCGGGGTGCTCCTGCTGGGTCCAGTGGCCGCAGTCCTTGATCAGCGCTTTTTCGAGGTCCGGCACATACTGCTCCATGCCTTCCGTCATCGCGGGCGAAAGAACGATGTCGTCCTCGGCCATGATCATCAGGCCCGGCACATGGACTTTCTGTTCGACGCCCTCGCTCATCTGCCAGTTGCGCGTGAAGTTGCGGTACCAATTGATGCCGCCGGTGAAGCCGGTTTTCGTGAATGTGTCGACGAAGAATTTCATCTCCTCCGCGTTGAGCAGGGGTGCGCCGCCACCCCAGCCGCCTTCGTCCGCCTCGAGCGCCTTCACCAATGCGAGATTGCGTTGTTCTGCGGGGAGTTTGGCATAGTCCTCCGCCTTCATGCCGGATTTGCGCATGAAGAAGCGGAACGACTTGCCGACGTCCTTGGCCAGCACCGCATCGGCGGCGCCGGGCTTCTGGAAATAGACGATGTACATGTCCTCGCCGAACACCGCGCGCATCCCGGCAATCGGATCCATCGGTCCGCGGGGGAGGAAAGGCGTGTTCACGCCGATCACGCCGCGCACGCGCTCCGGATGGAACAGCGGCATCTGCCACACCACCAGCCCGCCCCAGTCATGGCCGCAGAAAATCGCGTCCTTCAGCTTGAGCGCATCGAGCAGGCCGGCGAGATCGCCGGTCAGATGTGCCATATCGTAGTCTTCGACTTTCTGCGGCCGCGAGGTGCGGCCATAGCCGCGCTGGTCGGGCGCGATGGCGCGGAAGCCGGCCGCGGCGAGTGCCGGCAGCTGATGCCGCCAGGAATAGGCCAGTTCCGGAAAGCCGTGACACATCACGACGGGCACACCGTCCTTCGGCCCCATCTCGTACACCGCCATGTCGATGCCATTGGTCTTGACCATGTGCGGTTCGGGAAAGGCAGCCATATGGTTCTCCGTGGTTCTCAGGCAGCGATGTTCAGCAGCTTCAACATTTCGGCGCGGTCGGGACCCGCCTTGGGCGGATAAAGGCCGCGCGCCTTCTTCTCCGACGCCGGCATCGCCCACACCCGCATGATGCGCGCGATGATCGCCGGCCGCTTCAGGAAGGCGCTAGGTTCGTCCAGCATGTGGAACACGCGGCTCAGCGCGCGCCCGACCTCGACGTCGCCGCGCTGCGCCGGCATTAAGCCGTCCTCGGCGAAGCTGCGCGTCATGCGTGCGCGCAGCCCTGCGCGATAGTTGGGATCGCGCTCATGCTGGGCGCGCTTGATCGCTTGCAGGTCGAGCGTCACCATCGAATCGTAATAAGGGCGGATCGACGCCTTGAGTTCGCGCTCGTAGGTCTTCGCGCGTTCGTTCGGATCGTCCGACGCATCGAGCGCGCCGCGCAGCAGATGCGCTTCCACCACGCCAGAAGAGCAGCCGCGGCCATAGAGTGGATTGGTGCGGATCGCGGCATCGCCGATGGCGAAGAAATTGAGCGCCTGCGGCTCGCCGTCCTTCAGATAGTGCCGCCAGACATTCTGCAGATTGCCCATCGAGAACACCTGGCTTACCGGCTCGGCGCGTTCCGGATTCATCCAGCGCGCCGCGCCGGGCAGCGCCATGCAGATGGCGTCGAAATTCTCCGGTTTCACCACCGCGAGCCGCATCTCGGTCTCGATCTCCGGCGTTGCCAGCGTGACGGAGAAGTGGCGGTTGTCGGCAATGAACACGCCGAACTTGATGTAGCCGAGATCGGCGCCGCCGGCCGCCGCTTTGGCGTCGCGCGGCGGCTCGTCCTGGCCGTCGCGCAGCTTGTAATGCCGCGTGTAGTAGAGAATGCCGCACGGGCTCGATTCCTCGCGCACCGCGAGGCCCTCGGCACGCAGCCAATCCGGGAAAGATGTGTTGCGGCCGGACGCGTCGACGATCACGTCGGCGCGCATGTCTTCGACCACGCCGCCGCGCTCGACCTTGAGGCCTTCGACAACAAGCTTGTTGCCCTCCCTGCGCGCGATCAGGCCGCGCACGCCGGCGTCGCAGATAAAGGTCACGCCTGGCAACCGCGCCGCGTAGCGCCGCATGATCAGCTCCAGCGTGGTGCGCCGGCTGAACAGAAGCTTGAGATCCTCGTCGCCTTTCGCGGGCGCGTACTGGCTCATCTGCGGCGGCGTCAGCCCGTCCTCGAAGCCGAACAGGCGCGTGCCCTCGGCAAGCAGTTCGGCCATCAGATCGGGATAGCGGTCGCGGATCAGCGACGTGAGGCGGCCGATGAAGGCATGGCTGTGGCGCAGCTGCGTGGCGCCCTTGCGTTCCCACTCGTAGAACGCGGCATCGGCCGAAACCGACGGCGGCGGCGGATCGCGATCGAGGATCGTGACGCGGCGCGTGCCGCCGCCGAATGCCAGTGCCGCACCCAGACCCGCGATGCCGCTGCCCGCGACCAGAACATGTTCACCGTTGCGCATCACACCTTCAAACGCAGCGCGGCAAGGGCGAGTGCCGCCCAGCCGATGAGAAAGCAAACGCCGCCGAACGGCGTGACGAATGCGAATCCCCGCACCCCCGTCAGCGCCAGAAGATAGAGGGAACCGCAGAAGAGCAAAATGCCGGCGAGAAAAAATGCCGACGCAACAGTTGCGGCACCTGCCGCTGCGTCACGTATGGCGAAGGCGGCAAGGCCGATCGCGATCGCGTGGTACATGTGATAGCGCGCGCCGGTCTCGAAGACCTCGAGCGCGTGGGCGTCGAGCCGGCCGGAAAGCCCGTGTGCCGCAAAAGCACCCAAGGCGACGGCAAGCAAGCCGTTGACCGCGGCAACCGAGAGCCAGGGGCTCACGCGCAACCGCAGCCATGGGCGTGCGCCATCGGCTCGCGTGATTTGGCGATCGCCTTGTCGGAGAGGTCGGCGGTCGCGGCGAAGTCCGACTTGGCGATCTCAAGTTTGGCCGGGTCGGCCATCAGGTCGAGCGCGGTCATCGCCATCGACTTGGCGCCGTCGATCACCGCGTCGTCGCCCTTTTCGGATGCCGCGTAACGGGTGAATTCCGGGTTGTGGATGATCACGCCGGCCGGTGCCACGCCCAGCATCGGATGGATGGACGGCACGCGATGGCTGACATTGCCCATGTCGGTCGATCCGGCATAGCCGGCCGGAAGATTTTTCACCGGGTAGAACTCGCGGCCGAGCGCGACCGCGTTCGCCTCGTACATCTCGGCCATCGGCCAGTTGGTCTTGAGGTCGAGATAGTCGGTGTCGCCCCAATGGACTTCCAGGCGGCATCCGGTCGCCAGCGCACCGGCTTCGAAGCATTTCTGCACGCGCGCTTTCAGCGGCGCAAGTTCGTGCGCGTCGACCGCGCGGACATAAAAGCGGCAAGCCGCGCGTTCCGGCACGATGTTGGGCGCAAGCCCACCCTCGGTGATGATGCCGTGGATGCGGTCGGTATTGCGGATGTGCTGGCGCAATTGCGCGATCGACTGATAGGCGGTGACGACGGCGTCGAGCGCGTTCAGTCCGCGATAGGGCATCGCGGAAGCGTGCGCCGAGCGGCCGTGATAGATCGCCTCGACCTCGGCGATGGCGATGCACGGCATGGTGACGAGGTTCTGGTTGGAGGGATGCATCATCATCGCCGCATCGGTGCCGTCGAACGCGCCCTCGCGCGCCATGATCTCCTTGCCGCCGAAGCGTTCCTCCGCCGGCGTGCCGAGATAGCGCACGCGTCCGGGCAATCGTCCGTTCAGTTTCGACAGCGCGAGCGCGGCGCCGAGCCCGCTGGTCGCGATGATGTTGTGGCCGCAGGCGTGCCCGATGCCGGGCAGCGCGTCATATTCGGAAAGGATCGCGATGTTGGGTCCACCCGCCTTGCCGAACTCGGCGGCATAGCCGGTCTTGAGCCCGAACGCCTCGCGCTGCACGCCGATGCCGTGGCTTTCGACCGCTTTGGTGAGGCGTTCCGCGGCCTTGAATTCCTCCAGTGCCAACTCCGGCTCGCCATGGATCGCGTGGCTCAGTGCCAGAAGCTCGTCACGCATCGCGTCGACGGCGGAACAGACATCTTTCTTCAATTGTTCCAGGGACATAAGGCGGCCTCTCCGAACGGCGAGGCCATCATAGACAGTCCGCACCGGCTTTGCGAAGGTCCGTAGCCATGACCAAATTTGCCCAAGCTTCCGATGGAGTCCGCCTCGCCTATGAAACGGTGGGCGAGGGCAGGTCAATCATGCTGGTCCACGGCTTCGCTTCCGACCGCAAGCAGAACTGGAAGGATGTCGGCTGGTACGAGACGCTGACCGGCGCCGGCTTCCGCGTCACGGCGATGGACTGCCGCGGCCATGGCGAAAGCGACAAGCCGCACGACGATGCGTCCTACGGCGACAAGATGGTGGGCGACATCGCGACCGTGATGGACGCAGCCGGACTCGGGCACGCCGACGTGATGGGCTATTCGATGGGCGGCATCCTGACGGTCTCGCTGCTGATGACGCATCCGCAGCGCGTCCGGCGCGCCGTGGTGGCCGGGATCGGCGAGCACTATTTCAACGACGCGGTCGCGCGGCGCAGAGGAATCGCCGCGGCGCTGCGCGCGCCCGATCCGTCGACCATCACCGATCCGACGCAGAAGGCCTTTCGCGACTTCGCCTCGCAAGCCGGCAAGGACATCCTGGCGCTCGCGGGCTGCATGGGCGCCAGCCGCACGACCTATACGGCGGCCCAGCTCAAGACCTGTGCGACGCCGGTCCTGGTCGTGGACGGCGACAAGGACGTGCAGTCCGGGCGGCCCGAGCCGTTGGCCGACGCCTTTGGCCATGGCCGCGCCGCGCTCGTGCCCAACCGGGACCATATGACCGCGGTCGGCGACAAGGTTTACAAGCAGGCGGTTCTGGACTTCCTCAATGCCTAGTTGACGCAGAACAGAAGCTCGTCTTCATTTCGCCGCGGGGAACGCTCCATTGTCTCGCGCGGGGGATGTCATGAAAATATCATCGGGATTACTTGCGGCGGCATGCGGCTTGATCTTGTCGGCGGTGGCGGCAAGGGCGGACGATTGCCATCCATTGACCCTGATCACTTCGGTCGATCTCACCATGGCGCCGGACGACAGCGCGGCTCTGATTCCGGTGACGCTCAAGGACAAGCCGGTGATGCTTCTGGTCGATACCGGCGGCCTGCTCACGATGATCGAGCCGAAGGTGGCCGACGAGCTGGGTCTCATCCGCAGGAAGGGCAGTGTCGGCCTGGTCAACGTCTCGGGCGAGATGTCCAACGATTTCGTTCACACCTCGATGCAGCTGGGAACGCTGAAGGCCGAAGACCTGCCGTTCATCGTCGAAGCGCCTTCGCAAGGCATCGTCGACGATCCGACCATCGCCGGGATCCTGGGGCCCGATGTCTTGCGCAACTATGACGTCGACATCGACTTCGGCGCGCGCAAGTTCAATCTCATCTCCCAGGATCATTGCGAGGGCAAGGTCATCTATTGGCAGGCGGACGCGGTGGCGGTCGTGCCGATGACCGTGATGGATACCGGGCACATCCAGTTTCAGGTCAACGTCGATGGCCACGACGTGACGGCGATGCTCGACACCGGCGCGGACGTCAGCGTCATGACATTGCCGACGGCGCAGAGCGTCTTTGGGATAGTTCCCGGCTCCGCCGACACACCCAAGACGGGCGCTTTGCCCGGCAAGCCCAATGCCCTGACCTACGAGCATGTGTTCAAGTCCCTGACCTTCGAGGGCATCGGCGTCACCAACGCCAAGGTCGCGCTCATTCCCGATCTCGTGCGCGGCGTGAATTTGCAGAACGCGACGCCGGAGATCGGAACGCGCATCGTTTCGCCGACGGCGAACGAGCGGCCGCAAGCCATGCTGATCGGCATGGACATCCTGCATCACTTCCACATCTACATCGCCTACAAGGAGCGCAAGCTCTACATCACGCCGGCCGGAAAGCCGGCGGCGCAATAGCGCGTGCTGGCGCCGCACGGCGTGGCGGACTAGAAGAAGCGGGAAATTCCGGATGACCCGCATGTCCGCCCACGCCGACGACAGCCACGCGAAACCCTCGCACAAGCTCGACCGCAACCCCTTCGACTGGGCCGATCCGCTTCTGATCGACCAGGAGCTCACGGCAGAAGAGCGCATGGTGCGCGACAGCGCCCGCGACTATTGCCAGGACAAGCTCGCCTCGCGCGTCAAGCTCGGCTTTCGCAACGAGACGTTCGACCGCGCCATCATGACGGAGATGGGCGCGCTCGGCCTGCTCGGCGCGACATTGCCGGAAGAGTATGGCTGCGCCGGACTAAACTACGTGTCCTATGGCGTGGTCGCGCGCGAGGTGGAGCGCGTGGATAGCGGTTACCGCTCGGCGATGAGCGTGCAGTCCTCGCTCGTGATGCATCCGATCTATGCCTATGGCTCGGAAGAGACGCGGCGCAAATATCTGCCCAAGCTCGCGAGCGGCGAATTCGTCGGCTGCTTCGGGTTGACCGAACCCGATCATGGTTCCGATCCGGGCGGGATGGTGACGCGCGCGGTGAAGGACGGCGCCGGCTATCGCCTCAATGGCGCCAAGATGTGGATCACCAATTCGCCGATCGCCGATGTCGCCGTGGTGTGGGCCAAGCTCGACGGTGCGATCCGCGGTTTCGTGGTCGAGCGCGGCATGAAGGGATTTTCGACGCCCAAGATCGAAGGCAAGTTCTCGCCTGCGCGCCAGCGTCACCGGCGAGATCGTGCTCGACGACGTGCTGGTGCCGGAAGCGAACCTGTTGCCGAATGCGCGCGGGCTCGGCGGGCCGTTCGGCTGTCTCAACCGCGCCCGCTACGGCATCGCCTGGGGCGCGATGGGCGCGGCGGAAGCCTGCTGGCATGCGGCGCGGCAATACACGCTCGACCGCAAGCAGTTCGGCCGGCCGCTCGCCGCCAACCAGCTGATCCAGAAGAAGCTCGCCGACATGCAGACCGAAATCACGCTCGGACTGCTCGGCGCGCTGCGCCTCGGCCGGCTGATCGATTCCGGCGAGGCGGCGGCGCCGGCGATTTCGCTGATGAAGCGCAACAATTGCGGCAAGGCGCTCGCCATCGCGCGCGAGGCCCGCGACATGCACGGCGGCAACGGCGTCAGCGACGAATATCCGGTGATCCGCCATGTGCTGAATCTGGAAGCGGTCAACACCTATGAGGGCACGCACGACGTGCATGCGCTGATCCTCGGCCGCGCCCAGACGGGCATCCAGGCGTTCAGCTGATGGTTAGCGGACCTGCTTCTCCACCGCCACGATGTCCTTGTCGGTGAAGAGATAGTCCTTCAGCTCCTTGGCGAAATGCGGGTTGTTGCGCCGCAGCCACTCGATCAGCATCGAGGCATGTTCGATCTCCTCGCGCATATTGTGCAGAAGGATTTCCTTGAGCTTGGGATCGTCGCAATCGTCGGCGCGCTGGCGGTACCAGTCGGCGGCCTCCAGCTCCTCCATCAGTGACGTGATAGCCTGGTGCATCGCGATGGTTTCCTTGCTCAGGCGCTCGCGTGGGGCATGGAGATTTTCGCTGGACATGACGATTTCGCCTTCTAGTGACGCTCTCTGCTATATCCGATGGGAGACAAATTTTGAATTCGGCCGATGAAGCTCGAAAATATCCGCGTCCTCGATCTTTCCCAGTTCCTGCCCGGTCCGCATCTGACGATGACCATGGCCGATCACGGCGCCGACGTGATCATGGTCGAGCCGAAGAACGGGGTGGGCGAGCCGGTGCGCGCCATGGGCACGCGCAGCCCGGACGGCACGGCGGTGTGGTTCCGCAACATCGCGCGCGGCAAGCGTTCCATCGCGCTCGATCTCAAGAACAAGGACGATCTCGCCGCCTTCCTGAAACTTGCCGACGGGGCCGATGTGATCGTCGAGGCGTTCCGGCCGGGCGTTGTGACGCGGCTGGGCATCGGTTACGAGACGATCGCCGCGCGCAATCCGCGCATCGTCTATTGCTCGATCTCCGCCTTCGGCCAGGACGGGCCATTACGCGACAAGCCTTCGCACGATCTCGGGGTGCAGGCGCTGGCCGGCACGCTCGATCTGTCGCGCAGCTTCGCCGACGGCAAGCCGAACATGCCGAATCTCGTTGCCGCCGACATGGCGTCGTCCTTGACCGCGCTGTCGGCGATCCTCATGGCGCTCTATGCGCGCGAGAAGACCGGGAAGGGCGACCATATCGACATCGCGATGTACGACGCGCTGATCGCCTGGACGCCGAACATTTCGGGCAGCGTACTGGGCGAGGGCAAGGCGCCGGTGCCGGCCGAAATGCGCAACTATGGCGGCCAGGCGATGAACCGCATCTACGAGACCAAGGACGGTCAGTTCATCGTGCTGGCGGGCAACGAGAGGAAGTTCTGCGAGAATCTTCTCGGGGCCCTGGGGCGGCCCGACCTGATCGCGCTGGCGGTTGGCGAACCGGGCCCGCCGCAGAAGCCGATGATCGACTACTTCACGGCGTTGTTCGCGACGAAGTCGCGGGCCGAATGGGAAGCCTTCCTCGAACCGATCGATCTGTGCTGGGCGCCGGTGCGCACGCTGAAAGACGGATTCGGTGACGCCAATGCAATGGCGCGCCGCATTCTCCTGCGTGATGGGCACGGCAATCCACACATCGGTCCGGCGATCAAGTTCGCGAACGATCCGGCGACGCCCAACTTCGAATTGCCGGCCTACGATCAGTCCGTGCGGCCGGCGTGGAAATGACGAGCCCCCCACTTTCCTCTTCCGTCGCAACGGTGAAGGAACGAAAAACAAAAAGCTCCGGCGCATGTCCGGAGCTTTTTCATTGCCGCAAAAGCGGCCTTTGCATGCGGGCCAAAGCCCGCCTCAGTCCGTTTCGATTGTAGGGCGGCAGCCGGAGTTGTCGCGACCGGCCGTGGCTCCGTCACAGCGGAGCCCGGGTTCTATGCCAGGTGGCGTGTCTTCCATGCGGAGCCTCCCTGTTACGGGGTTTCGCCCTCCGCCCGCGGCTCTCGCCGTATCGCAACGGGCCCTTGCCCGTGCGCCGCGTCCGCGTTGCGGCCAGACAAAATCATCCGCCCGCGCTCGAGCGGAGTCAATGCAAATAATCCATCTGTGTACGGATCAATTCACTCCGTATCACTCAGATGGATGTGCGGCAGATCATACGCTGCGCTGCGCCTTGTCCTTGTCGTTGGCGGAGCGGATCTGGCCGCGGATCGCATCCCATTCGGCGTCGCCGAGCGCTGCCAGCCGCGCGAAATTTCCGCCCGCCGCCAGATGCATGCCGCCGTCGATCGCGATGGTCTGGCCGGTGAGGTATTCGCAGCCATCCGCCATCAGGAACGCGGCGAGGTTGGCGAGTTCCACCATCTCGCCGTTGCGCGCCATGCCGGCGGTCATTCGCGCCGAGGCTTCGGTATTGCCGCTGGCCGCCGGATTGAGCCGCTCCCAGGCGCCTTTGGTCGGGAAGGGACCCGGCGCGATCGCGTTCAGGCGGATGCCGTTCGGGCCCCATTCCTGCGCCAGCGACTTGGTCATGATGTTGAGGCCGGCTTTCGACATGGCCGACGGCACGGTGAACGGCCCGCCGTTCCAGATCCAGGTCGTGAGGATCGAGATTACGCTCGCCTTCTTGTTCTCCTCGATCCAGCGCTTGCCGCAGGCCAGCGTCACGTAGAACGAGCCGCGGAACACGATGTCGGCGATCGCGTTGAAGCCGCGCGGGGAAAGATCCTTGGTCCGGCTGATGAAGTTGCCGGCCGCATTGTTGACGAGGCCCGACAGCGCACCGCCGTCGGCCCAGACTTGCGCGACCATGTCCTCGACGGCTTCGGCCACGCGGATGTCGCAGGCGATGCCTTTGACGGTCCCGCCCGTGTCGCCGGAGATGCGCTTGGCGGTCTCGTCGAGCACGGCTTTGCGGCGTCCGCAGATGTAGACGGTCGCGCCGAGCTGGGCGTAAGCCTCGCTCATGACCTCGCCGAGGCCCGTGCCGCCGCCGGTCACCAGGATGCGCTTGCCCTTCAAAATCCCGTCCTTGAGCATCAGGTTGTACATGATCTGTTCCTCCGGTTTTCTTTGAGGCACAGTAGGCGCGAGGAACGGCTCTGGCAAAAATGACGGCGGGGAAAGCGGACAGTAAGTCCTGGCGGAAGCGGCCCAGGCGGCATCTTCCCCCCTCTCGCAAGGGGAGGGGGAAATGAACCAGCAGGTTTTCGCGCGACTGGACACTGAGGTTCCAACGAACCTGCTCCCCGCCACCTTCTCCAACTGGTTCGCCTCGCGCGGCTGGGAGATTCGGCCGCACCAGTCGGCGCTGATCGCGCATGCGGCGAACGGCGAGTCCGTGCTGCTGGTCGCGCCGACCGGCGGCGGAAAAACGCTCGCCGGCTTCCTGCCGAGCCTGATCGATCTTGCGAACCTCCCCACGCGGCGCTCGGCGAAGCTGCACACGCTCTACATTTCGCCACTGAAGGCGCTCGCGGTCGATGTGGCGCGCAATCTCGAGACGCCGATCGCGGAGATGGGCCTTCCCATCCGCGTCGAAACGCGTACCGGTGACACCTCGGTTTCGAAACGCCAGCGCCAGCGTCACGCGCCGCCCGACATTCTGCTGACCACGCCGGAACAGCTCGCGCTGCTCTTGGCGCACCAGGGTGCGGGCTTGATGTTCGCGAACCTGAAGACCGTGGTGCTCGATGAGCTGCACGCCATGCACAATTCCAAGCGCGGCGACTTGTTGGCGCTGGATCTTGCGCGATTGCAAAAGCTGGCGCCGGCACATCGCCGCGTCGGACTTTCCGCGACCGTGGCCGATCCTGTGCCGCTGCAAAGGTTTCTGGTACCACAACCGATGGCAGGCGAAGCGAAATCGGCGCTGGTCATCGGCCGGCCCGGCGCGCTGCCGAAGATCACGATCAGCGCTTCGAACGAATATGTGCCGTGGCAGGGCCATCTCGCGCGCCATGCCATGGGCGACGTGATGGCGGCGATCAAGCAGTCGAAGACCGCGCTCGTCTTCGTCAACACGCGACATCAGGCGGAGCGCACTTTCCAGGAACTGTGGCGCATCAACGACGAGAATTTCGCCATCGCGCTGCATCACGGCTCGCTCGCGCCCGGCCAGCGCCGCAAGGTGGAAGCCGCAATGACACGCGGAAACCTGCGCGCCGTGGTCTGCACCTCCACACTCGATCTCGGCATCGACTGGGGCGCGGTCGACAAGGTGATCTGTCTCGGCGCACCCAAGGGCGCGGCGCGTCTGGTGCAGCGGATCGGCCGCGCCAATCACCGGCTCGACGAGCCGTCCGAGGCGCTGCTGGTGCCCGCCAACCGCTTTGAAGTGCTGGAGTGCCATGCCGCGCGCGATGCCGTGCTGGCCGGCGAGCTCGACGGCGAGCGGCTGAAGCGCGGCGGGCTCGACGTGCTGGCACAGCATATTCTGGGCATGGCGTGTTCCAAACCGTTCGATGCCGACGCGCTGTACGCCGAAGTGCACTCGGCATCGCCCTACGTGCATCTGACGCGCGCGGATTTCGACAAGGTTGTCGATTTCGTCGCCACCGGCGGCTATGCGCTCAAGCGTTACGACCGCTATGCGCGACTGCGCCAGACCCCCGAAGGCCTCTGGCGCATTGCCCATCCGCGCCTTGCCCAGCAATACCGGCTGAATGTCGGCGTCATCGTCGAGGAGCCGATGGTCGAGATCCGACTGCAATCGCGCGGCCGGCCCACCGGCGCCGGCGGCCGCGTGCTCGGCCAGCTCGAGGAATATTTCGTCGAGCAGCTGGTGCCGGGCGACACCTTCATCTTTTCGGGGAACGTGCTGCGCTTCGAAGGCATACGCGAGGACGGCGCCTATGTCTCGCGCTCGCAGGACGCCGAGGCGCACATCCCGTCCTACAATGGCGGCAAGTTTCCCCTGTCGACTTTTCTCGCCGGGCGCGTGCGCGAGATGGTGTCCAATCCGGCAACCTGGGACGTGCTACCTGCCCCGGTCGGCGAATGGCTGCGCATCCAGCAATTCCGCTCGGTCATCCCGCAGCCCGGCCAGCTTCTGGTCGAGACCTTCCCGCGCGGCTCCAAGGAATATCTCGTCTGCTATCCCTTCGAGGGCCGCCTCGCGCACCAGACGCTCGGCATGCTGCTCACGCGCCGGCTCGAGCGCTTGCGGCTGCGCCCGCTCGGTTTCGTCGCCAACGAATATGCGCTCGCGATCTGGGGTCTGCGCGACATGGGCGGCGCCGATATGGACGCGCTGTTTGGGCAGGACATGCTGGGCGACGATCTCGACGCCTGGCTCGCGGAATCGAGCCTTTACAAGCGCACCTTCCGCAATTGCGCGATCATCTCCGGCCTGATCGAGCGCCGCTACCCCAAGGGCGAAAAGACCGGGCGGCAGGTGACGTTTTCCTCCGATCTCATCTATGACGTCCTGCGCGAGCATGAGCCGGACCACATCCTCCTGCGTGCGACCTACGAAGACGCCGGTGCCGGCCTGCTCGACATCGCCCGGCTCGGCGATATGTTGAAGCGGATCCGGAATCGAATCGTGACACGCAGGCTGGAGCGCGTCTCGCCGCTCGCCGTGCCCGCTCTGCTGGAGATCAGCAAGGAGATGGTGGCCGGCGAAGCGCATGAGGACATTCTGCACGAGGCGGAAGCCTCGCTCATCGAGGAAGCAATGCGTGTCGACTGAACAAACCATTGCGGAGGTGAACGGCGAGCGGCTGGTGCTCGATTGTGCCGGCGCGCTGTGGTGGCCGGCGGAACGCACGCTCGTCGTCTCCGATATCCATTTCGAGAAGGGCTCGTCGCTCGCCCGCTTCGGTGCGCTGCTGCCGCCTTACGATACGCGTACGACATTGCGCCGCATTGCCTCTTTGATGGAGCGCTATCGGCCCGAGCGCGTGATCGCGCTGGGCGATTCCTTCCACGACGGCGAAGGCGCCGACCGCCTCGATACCGACGACCGCACCGCGCTGATGGGCCTGATCGGCCGCACCGACTGGATCTGGATCGAAGGCAATCACGATCCCGAGCCGCCGGCCTGGCTTGGCGGTTCGGTGCATGGGGAAGTCGCCATCGGCGGCCTCGTCTTCCGCCATGCGCCGCAGCGCGCGGGCCAGCCCGGCGAGATCGCCGGCCATCTGCATCCCTGCGCCACCGTTAGCTTGCGCGGCCGCAGCCTGCGCCGTCGCTGCTTCGCATCCGACGGCACGCGCCTCGTCATGCCCGCGTTCGGCGCCTATGCCGGCGGTCTCGACGTGGACGACGACGCGATAGCCGGCCTGTTCGCCGATGCCTTTGCGGCCTACATGCTCGGCGGCCGCCGCGTCTATGCGATCGCCGCGCGCGGAACGCCACGTCTTGCACCGAGAGCAGGTGCGCTGAGTTGAGGCTTACTCGCTCCGCCGGAACACGACGGTCGATGCCCAGCCGAGAAACAGCGCCATCAGCACGGTCGAAAGGCCATAGGCGAAGGGCGAGCCGTTGGCGAAGTTGAACAGCCGCCGTTCGATGCCGGTCTGGTCGATGAACAGCGGCGTCGACTGCGCGCTGATCACGGTCCCATCTCGAAACAGATAGACCTCGACATTGTACTGGCCGCGCGACACGCCGGCCGGCACCGGCACGCGGGCGCGAAAAAGGGTCGGGCTCAGGAATTCCACGCCGCCCGGCGCCTCGCCATAGAGCCCTTCCGTCGTGAGATGGCGGACGAGCGCCGCGCGGAACGGCACGGGATCGTGATGGCTGATGATCTTGTCCGGTGTGATGTTGGCAAGGCCGACGCCGTAGCGCTGCAACGTGAAGCTGGGCGCGATCTTGTCGATGGGCCGCGAGCTCGACATGAAATAGTAGGATGGGATGCCGATCAGCTTGGCCTGGTCGCGGTTGATCCAGATACCCGCGACGCGGTCTTTCTTGCGCACGGTCATGTCGGCGTCCGGGCCGCGCACGACGACGACGACGTCGTGCGCGCCGGTGTCCTCGGGATGTTCGATCGCGCCGAACACGACGATGTCGGTGCCGGTGTAGTTCGAAGTGATCTCGATCGTGTCCTGCGACAGGCCCGAGACGAGATCTTCGGAGGCACGTGCGGGCACGGCCATGCACGCAAGCGCGGCCAGCGCACAGACGCTCAGCGACGCGCTCAGCGCGCGATGCGTCTTGCGCCCTTGTTCGGCGCGATCAGGCAGTGGGCCGGAATCTCGGCGACGGGTTTCCATCGAACGCGCGAACACGAAACTGGAGATCAAAGGACTATGAATTGAATAGCCCCACGCTGGGCGCAAATGTGCGCGCGCGCGCCGGAGCGGTCAACCGCCGATGCGGATCAATCCGTCACCAATCGCTGAGGTGTGACGACTAGCCCCCGAAGTCGCTCATCTGCGGCGGAACGTTCGCGCGCGGATCGAGCGGCTGGGCATGGAAGCCGTCGGCGGCGCGCTGGGCGGCGGCGCGGTCGTCGGCGGAGAGCTGCGTTGCGAGCGCGTCGATGCGCGTCTTGGACTTGGCGTCGCCGCCGGCCGCCGCGATCGCATACCATTTGTACGCATCGAGCAGGCTCTGCGGCACGCCGTAGCCGCGTTCATAGAGGACGGCGAGATTGAATTCGGAATTGGAAAGCCCCAGCGCCGCGGCCTTGGAGAACCAGCGGGCCGCTTCGGCGAGGTTCTTCGCGGTGCCCGTGCCCGATGCGTAAGCGACGGCGAGATTGTGCATGGCCTTGCGGTTGCCGGCCTGGGCGGCGATCCCGTACCAGTGCACCGCCTTGGCGGGATCGGCGGGTACGCCGCGGCCGCGCTCATACATGGTGCCCAGACGATACTGCGCCACCGGCAGACCCTGTTCGGCGGCGCGCTCCAGCCACTTGGCGGCGTCGGCTTCGTTCACCGCGACACCGTCGCCATCGAGATATTTGAGGCCGATGAGAAGTTCGGCCTTGGCGTTGCCGCCCTGGGCGAGCGCCGTCAGCTTGTCGAGTGGCGTGAGCGCCGCGGTTTGAACCGGCTTGGTGGGCGCTGCCATCGGCGGCGTGCCAGGAGCCGTCGCGGGCGCAGCCGCCGGAGCGACGACCTGCGTGGGCACCGACACGGCATGCACCGGCGCCGGCTTCACCGTGCGTGTTTGCAACGGCTTCACGGGCGCGGTCGAAATCGGCGTTGCGGCCGGCGCGCTGGGCGCCGCCACATCGGCGGAGGGACGCGTGGCCGGCGGCGCGGTCGCGACGGCGTGCTCCCGGTTGAACAGGGCACCGACCGACTGCGTCGAGTTCGAAGTGAGCTTCTGGCTCAGCACGGCGCCGACGGCGATGGCGAAGATCGCCAAAAGCGCGATGACGCCGATCCAGATGTAGGTCTTCTTGCTGGCCGGCATTCGCGGCTGCGGCCGGTTCGGCGGCGGCGCCCCACGAGAATCCGCTGGCGCGTCCGCCGCGTTCGGCTTCGGCCTGGGCGGCGGCGCGTGCCGAGCGGCGCGCCGCGGAAAGATATGTGTCCGGCTCGGCCGGCGGCGGCGGGGGAGGCGCGAACGCTTCGGCGCCGAACCCGGCATTGCCGAAAGCGGTTTCCTGGCCGAAGGCGGGACCGGCGGCGTCGAACGCCGGCGCGGCGGCAAACGGATCGGCGCTCGTCTGGAAAGGTGGCGGCGCTGCCGCTTCGGCGAACGGAGGCGCCTCGAAGCTGGTGGAGAAGGGCGGGGCCTGGCCGCCGCCGGTCAGCGGATGCGGCACGGTCTCGACGGCGGCGATGCGGCCCGAGGCGTCGTTCATCGCCTGCTTCAGTTCGGCGACCTGCTCGCGCTGGCGCGTCTCGGCGGCCTCGACGCGCTGGGCGAGGCGCTTGAGATTGTCTTCGATCGCCTCGTTGGGCGCCTCGAACTTGCCGACGATGTCGGCGAGGCTGCGCTCGATGCTCGACAGACGGCGATCGATCGCGGGATCGGTGCCGCGCGCGTCGAGGCGCGAAACATTGTCTTCGAGCCGCGCGATCGCGCTTGCCGTCTCCGCATCGCGGCGCAGCGCCGCGGCATCCTCGTCCTTGCGGCCTTCGATGCTTTGAAGGGCATGGCTCAGGGCGTCGCTGCTCGCCTGCGCGGCGCGCTCGACGGCACGCAGTCGCTCGTCGATCGCCGAAACCTGTCCCATGCGCTGATCGATCAGCGCGACCTTCTGGTCGACCTGAGAAATTTGCGATACGCGGGCTTCGATCTGCGCGAAATGCTGATCGGTCGTGCGGTTGTTCGTTTCCGCTTCCGCGCGCGCTTGCGCCATGCGGCCGGCCAACGCCTCGAGATTGGTGGCGAGTGCCGAGATCTGCGAGGCGGACTGGTTTGCTGTGGTCGTGATCTGGTCGGCAAGGCGCGAAAGACCCTGATGCAGGCCCTTGATCGCATCGCGCGAGCCGTCGTTCGCCGAGGCATGCTCGACGCGCTCCAGGCGGTCGGCAAGGCTCATCACGCTGCCGCCGAGCTGGTCGAAGGCTTGGGCCTGTTCGCGCGCGGCGACGTTGATCTCCGTCGCCGCCTTGCTCATGGCGCGGTTGTTTTCGGACTGGTTGCGCTCGGTGGACTCGAGGCGGCGCGCGACATTGCGCAGCTGCTCCTCGATGCGGCGGTAGACGTCGTTGCTCTCGTTCTCGCTGCGCGTCACATGCGCGAGCATGTCTTCGGTGTCGCGGCGGACAGCTCTGGGTTCGGGCTGGGCGGCATAACCGCCGCCATTGGAGGACCATTGTTCGCGAGCAGGGGTCATGTCATCCGGCGTGTCGGAAAAGCTGCGGAGAATGCGCCGGGTCATCCATTCGCCGACTGACAGTCCTTCACGCCGCGCTGCCGCTCTCGCTGCCTCGCGGGCCTCGGACGGTATTCCCGCCACGTTCCAAGGAATGTCAGGCCGCATTTCGACTCACTTAGCACCGCACCCGCTACGATAAGTACTGGTGTCAAGATGTAGTGTAAAGAATGGTTTAGCACCCGATTTGCAGCGGTCACTCCGACAGACCGCTGCTCAGGCATAACTTCGCCCATCAGCGTTAATAGGCGGTTAGCGGCATCAAACGCCGACGCCGGCGCGCGCAAGCTCGCGCGCGAGCCGTCCGGTGCTCCACAGAAGGGCCATGCGGAAGTCCGAAACGAGCGACCAGAGGGGATAGGTGAAGGTCGCCGGCCGGTTTCGTTCGACGAAGAAATGCGCCGCCCAGGCCGGCCCATAACCGGCCAGAAGCGCCACGGGCACGAACCACATGCTGCCCGTCGCGGCCGCGGCGGCGAGGCTCGAAATGGCAAGCCCCGTCCCGGCATAGTGCAGGCCGCGGGTCGCCGGGCGGGCATGCTCCTGCAGATAGTACGGCCAGAAATCGCGATAGGTCTCGATCGGCCGGTTGGTCGTCATCGCTGCACGCCTTCGCTGCCGCGCAGCGCCGGCTTGGGCGTCGGCGTCGTGGCGTCTCTGGCGGTTGGAAGCGTCGTGGCGACCGACGGCGGCGCGTCGTCGCGATGCGGCCCAAGGCCAAGATCGCTTGAGAAGAGTTGCGTCACATAGACCGTGTCGCCGTTCACCGCGGCGCCGACGCCGGTCTTGTCGTAGTCGGGAAAGGACAGGTTTTCGCGGTGCGGCGCGCTCTTGAGCCAGGAATCGACGAAGCGCCGCGCGAAACTCTCGACGTCGACGCCGGCCGCCGCCGTGTAGTGCTGCGCCGCCATGTTCTCGCCGAGAATGCCCTGGAAATGCGCGTCTTCCGACATCAGGAGCGTCGCCGACGTGTCGCCGTTGGGCGCGACATGGGCGAAGTAGTTCTTCGCCGCCATGTCCGCCGCGCGCTTGCGGGCGATGTCCGTCAGTTCCGGATCGATCATCAGCGGCTTGGCGTTGGGATCGATGCGCATGCGCTCGTCGGCGATCAACACCGCGATGCGCTCCTCGAGCGCGGGCATCAGTGTCTTGGGATCGGGCGGCGCCGGCTGGATGACCGCCTGCACGGTCGAGCAGCCCGCCAGCATCACAAGCAGGAATACAGATGCGAGCTTGCGCATGCCTATTGCAGGATCTCGAACAGTCCCGCCGCGCCCATGCCGCCGCCGATGCACATCGTCACGACGCCGAGCTTGGCCTTGCGCCGCCGTCCTTCCAGCAAAAGATGCCCCGTCATGCGCGCGCCCGACATGCCATAGGGATGGCCGATGGAGATTGCGCCGCCGTCGACGTTCATCTTGGCGTAGTCGATGCCGAGGGTGTCGGCGCAATAGACCGTCTGGCTGGCGAACGCCTCGTTCAGCTCCCACAGATCGATGTCGGCGACCTTCAGCCCATGCCGCTTGAGCAGACGCGGAACGGCGTAGATCGGGCCGACGCCCATCTCGTCCGGCTCGCAGCCGGCGACTGCAAAGCCGCGGAAGATGCCGAGCGGCTTGATGCCGCGCTTGGCGGCCTCGGCGCCCTCCATCACCACCACAGCGGCGGCGCCGTCGGCGAATTGCGAGGCGTTGCCGGCGGTGACGTACTTGCCCTGCGCCACCTCCTGGCCGCCACTGAACACCGGCTTGAGCGCCTTGAGGCCCTCAAGGGTGGTGTCCGGGCGGTTGCCTTCGTCGCGATCGACCGTGACCTCGACCATGCTTTCCTGTCCGGTCGCCCGATCCACCTTCTTCATCTTGGTCTTCAGCGGAACGATCTCGTCCTTGAACTTGCCGGCCTGCTGCGCCGCGGCGGTGCGGCGCTGGCTTTCCAGCGCATATTCGTCCTGGCGGTCGCGCGACACGTGATAGCGCTCCGCCACGATCTCGGCGGTCTCGATCATTCCCATCCACAGTGCGGGCTTGATTTGCATCAGGTGCTCTTCGGTGAAGTGGCCGACATTCATCGTGCCGCCCATCTGCACCAGCGAGATGGACTCGACGCCCGAGCCGATGGCGATGGGCGTGTCCTCGGTGAGGATTTGCTGCGAAGCCATTGCGATCGCCTGCAGGCCGGAGGAGCAGAACCGATTGATCGTCACGCCTGCCGTGCTGACCGGGCAACCGGCCCAGATCGCGCTGGCACGCGCGATGTTGTTGCCGGTCGCGCCTTCGGGCAGCGCGCAGCCCATGAAGACGTCCTCGACTTCTGCCGGATCGATTTTCGCATTCGCCATCGCATGCTTGACGGCATGGCCGCCCATGACAGCGCCATGGGTCATGTTGAAACCGCCGCGCATGGACTTCGCAAGTCCCGTGCGCGCGGTGGAGACGATGACGGCTTCTTTCATGGGGACCTCCGGGGGCGAAAGGGCAGCGTGAAGCTACTCTTTCGCCTCGCGCGGAGCAAAGCGCCTGCGAGGCGCGCTCACGCCATCAGGCGGCGACGGTCTGGGTGACGAGACGCGCGCGCACGCTGCGCCGGACCAGGGTGCGGAACAAGATATACTGGATCACGAATGCGGCGGTGTGCGCGACGGCCGGGACGATCGAGGTGTAGATCGCCCATTGGTTGAAGGTGAATACGAGGGCGACGGCGGCGTTGGCCGCGGCGAGAACGATCTGCAGGACGCCCCAGCCATGGCTCGTCCACAGGATCACGCGCGGCGCGATGTTCTCTGTCACGATCGGCGGCAGATAGGGCGCCATCCAGTTCGTCCTGAGCATGACGATGCCGACCGCGGCGGCGATGATCGAGCCCTTGAGCTGGACGAAATGCGGATCGTTGGTGATTACAGTCGTAATGCCGCTGGCGACGACCAGCACGACGCTCAGATATTGCAGTGGTCCGGTGGGCTGGTTTCGCAGCTTCATATAGGCGAACCGCGCGATACCGGCGGCAATGCCGACCGAAGTCGCAAGGATGATATTGCCCGTCGCCCAATAGAGTCCGGCGAAGACGATCGTCGCCAGAAGATCCATTACGATCGGCCTGAATGCCCGCAGAAAATTCATCGCGCCGCCCTCACTCGGCCGGGCGTTCGCTGCCTTTGCGCGATCGCGCCGGGTATCTGAGGCTGAACGTAAGTGCTGCGGCGAGAGCTACAAGACCCAGGGCCGCCGCCATGTTCACGGAAAGCGCCGCGGCGAAGGTCGCGGCCGCGTCGGCGCCGGTCATGATCGCAAGTGCGGCGACCCAGACTCCGGTGACGACATAGTTGGTGCGCAGGAATCCGGCGGACGTCCAGAATTCCGGCGCCACCTGCTCGCGGGCATATTGCAGCGTGAAGGGCTCGTGCAGCACGAGCGAGGTCAGGATGATGGCGAGGAGACCGCCGTCGACCGCGAGCAGGACGGCGCCGAACGACAGGCTCGGCTGGAGAAATCCCTTGTACAGCGCAAGCAGCCCGAACAGCATGGTGTTGCCCGCATCCAGCGTCTTCAGCACGCGGGTTTCCACGAACGATCGGATGCCGAGCGTAAAGGCGGCGGCGAAGGCGATCCACAGCGCCATGTCCACCGACAGCCGCATCAGCACGACAAACAGGATGAACGGCACAAAGCCGAGCACCAAGTTCATGGCCGCCTCGAGAAAAAGGAAGCCGCCGGATGCGATCCGGCGGCTGTTGCGTCAGTGCGCCGCCGACTTGCTGTTGATGAAGAGCGTCCACAGATGGATCGCTTTGGCCATTCCCACCGACGGCGACTTGATGGCATTGAGCGCTGCCATGGCGCCGGCCGCATCGCCCTTGATCGCCAGCGACATGCCGATGACCATGTTGAGCTGGGCGGGATCGGCTTTCGGGCCGCCCTTCTGCAGCGCGCGCCGTGCCGCGTCGACGGCGTCGTCATAACGGCCATAGCCGAAATATGTGTCGGCGAGCTTCGCGTCGAGTTCGCCGCTCGGCGACTTGCGGGCGGTGGCGTCGAACGATGCGATCGTCTTGCGGTCGGTGACCGCACGGCTTCGCGCATTCGCGATTTGCGCGCCGACCTTGCCGCCCGCGCTCAGCTTGCCTGCGGAGAGGCCGGCTTGGAAAATCGTATCGGCCTCGACAGGTAGGTTGTTGGCGAGCGCAAGTCCGCCCCACACCGCGTAATCGTCGCCGTCGGTGGTCGCATGGGTCGGCAGGCGCAGGCGGTAGATGTCGAGCGCCTCGAAATCCTTGATGCCCTTGACGCCGAGCGCCGTGCCGATCAGCTGACCCCAATCGTCGGGATCGTTGTAGTAGGTGATCATCTTTTCGAGCGTCAGGAGCGCCTCGTCCTGCTTCTTGGCTTTGACCTGGCTGCCGAAGATGATCTCCAGCGCGCCGCGATTGGGCGGTTGTCCGGCCGGTGTCGCATCGATCGATTTCTGTGCCGTCGCTTCGGCGTTCGCGAAGTCGTTCGCGAAGTAATAGGACTGCGCCAGCGCCGCGAACACGACCGGATCCGGCGGCCCGCCCAGTGCGATATAGGCCGTCGCGTACTTGATCGCCTTGTCGTAGTGCTTGTATTGCGCGGCCAGCAGCGTGGCATTGTGGAGCGTCGAAGCTTTTTCGGTGTCGGGCATCGCGGGCGAATCCGCCATCGCCTCATAGGCCGTATCGGCCGTGTCATAGTCCTTCAGGCCGAGCGCCGCGCTGGCCAGGAACGTGTTGATCTCGAACGTGTCGTAGGGCGTCTGGTCCGGCAGTGCCTGCGCCTGTTTGATCAACGTCATCGCCGAGGCGTAGTCGTTGGCCTGCAACAGCTTCTGCGCCGGCTCCAGCGCCTTGCCGACCGCGGGACTAACCGACGGGCCGGACGCGGCGAATGCCGGCGAGAAGGCGACGGCAGAACTCATCAGGCAGGCCGCGACAGCGGCCCGGACGAAACTCTTGTTCATGAAATTCCTCACTTGGCTGAAAACGGAGCGCTGGTGCGACTTGGCGCATCTTGTTTGGCATTGCAACTTTAGTGTGACGCTCCGGTAATTCCAATGCACCGCATCCTCATATTGCGGTGCAGCGAGAAACCGCATATCGAACGGCCATGGTCGAGATTCCGAAAGGGCTTCCGCCCGGTGCCGAAAATATCTCGCTGGGAGGCTTCAACCGTTACGCGGGGCCGATCTGGCGGTTGCCCGTGGAAGGCGAAGTGCGGCGCTTTGCGCTCGTCGTCGAGGAAAAGCACATGAACAGCGCGGGCAGCGTGCATGGCGGCATGCTGATGATGTTTGCCGACGTCTCGATGAGCCAGACCTCGCGCGCCGCATCGGGCGCAGCGACCTGCAACACCGTGTCGCTGACCTGCGACTTCGTCGGACCGGGGAAGCTCGGCGAGATCCTGGAGTCGCGCGTGCGCGTCACGCGGCAGACGCGCACCATGGTCTTCCTCTCCGCCGACATTGCGGTCGGCGACCGGCCGGTGGCCGTCGCCACCGGACTGTGGAAGATCGGTTGACGATGAGCACCGACCGGCCACCCGGCTACACCGAGACCCGCCTCGTCGATCCGTTCGAAATCCATGTCGGCCCGGTGTTCGAGCAGGGCGAGAAGGGCGCGAAGCGTTTCGCGCTGCGCGTCGACAAGCGGCACGTCAACATGCGCGGCGTCATCCATGGCGGCATGCTGATGACCTTCGCCGATGCCGCGCTCGGCCAGGCGGCGTGGGATGCCTGCGATCACGCGCCGTGCGTTACGCTCAATATGCAGAGCCAGTTCCTCGCGCCCGCCAAGGAAGGCGACCTGATCGAGGTCGCGCCGGTGCTCACCCGGCGCACGCGTTCGCTCATCTTCCTGCGCGGCGACTTCACGGTGAACGGGGCGCCGATCTATTCGGTGTCGAGCGTGTGGAAGATCCTGGGCGCGGACTGACCTGTCGATCTTTCGGAATGAGCGGCTGAACCTCCGATTAACGCTTCATTCACGCTAACGCCACGTTTACCCCTCTATGCCTATCTTGGAGGCAGGATTCCCTGATCAGCGCGCAATCGCGCGATGGCTTGCGGGGACGGAGGCAACACCCATGGGCCGGCACGACGCCGCCCTTTCGATGCGCGGACCGCAGTCGCTCTTCCGGCTGGACGGCCGCGTTGCGTTTGTCTCCGCAGCGCCTGGCCATCTGGGAAGCGCGATGACGCGCGCGCTCGCCGGCGCCGGCGCGCATGTCATCGTCAATGCGCGCGACGACGCCAGGCTTGCCGAGTTCGAACATGCGCTGCGCGACGAGGGACATTCCGTCGCGCGCGCCGCATTCGACGTCGCCGATGTGGCGAAGGTCCGTGCGTTCTTCGCGTCGCTGCCGCGCCTCGACATCCTCGTCAACAATGCAATCTCCATGACGCCCAAGCCGTTCGCGGCGCTCGAGCCGTCCGATTTCGCGCAGACCTATGCCTCCAGCGTCACCGCCTCGTTCGAGATCGTGCGTGCCGCACTGCCGGCATTGCGCGCCGCCGATGGGGCAAGCGTCGTCAACATCGCCTCGATGTACGGCCTGGTTTCGCCGGACGCGCGCCTCTACGCGAATCCCGGCCAGGCCAGTCCCTTCCACTACGGACCGGCTAAGGCGGCACTGCTGCAGCTCACCCGCCATCTCGCCGCCGAGCTGGGCCCTGAGAAAATCCGCGTCAATGCGCTGGTCCCGGGCCCGTTTCCGAGGCCCGACATCCAGTACAAGGACCCGCAATTCGCCGCCCGTCTGGCGGCGCGCACCATGCTCGGCCGCCTCGGCGCCGCCGAGGAAATCGCCGGCCCGCTGCTGTTCCTCGCCTCGGAGGCGTCGTCCTTCATGACCGGCCAGTCGCTCACTGTTGATGGCGGCTGGACCGCCTGGTGAGATAGAAGGGAGGGGCAGCTTCGCGCGATGAATATGGCGTTCCTCTCTTCCTTCAAGATCGGCACGGACACGGTCTATCCGGAATCGCTCCGCCAGCGGTTGCGCGGCTTTCCGCTGCTCGAGGATGTGAGCGACGCGACGCTGAAGAAACTTCTGTCCGAGGCCAACTGGTTCGGCCTGCCGGGCGGCATGATCCTCAAGCGCGACGGCGAGAACGCGCAGGCCGTGTTCCTCGTGATCTCGGGCAGCCTCGGCGTGTTCGCCGAGGACGAGCATGGCAAGCGCCGCTTCGTGGCGCATGTGCCGGCCGGCGAGACGGTCGGCGAGATGTCGATGATCTCGGGCAGCAGCGAACACACCGCGCAACTCGTCGCCATGCGCGACACCGAACTTCTGCGCGTGCCGCCGGCCGCGTTCGACTCGCTGATCGGCCGCCATCCGCGCGTCATGCTCAACCTGATGCGCATCCTGGTGAAGCGCCTGCAGGACACCACGCGCAGCTCGGTCGATACGGCGCGGCCCAAGACTTTCGCCATCGTGCCGCTGCAACCCGGTCTCGAACAATCGCCGATCGCCCATCGCCTGGCTGCCGCGCTCGTCAACATGGGCTCGAAGGCGGCGGTGCTCGATTCGAGCTGTGCCGACCAGTCCGGCGAATGGTTCAACAATTTCGAAGCCGGCCACGACATCGTGTTCTATCGCGGCGATGCGCCCGACAGCGCCTGGACGCATCAATGCCTGCGCCAGGCCGACCGCATCTTCCTGCTCGCGCGCGTCGACCAGCCTTTGCCGTCGCAATCGCTCGAGCTGCCGGCGATCAAAGAGCGCGCCAGCGGCCTGCCGCAACTTCTGTTGCTGCATCCGACCGAGAAGAACGAGAACATGCCCGAGCATTTCGCGGTGCGCTCGGGCCTCTTCGAATCCCACCATCATGTCCGCACCGGCCGGCCGGACGACATCAAGCGTCTGGCGCGCTTCATCGCCGGCCGCGCGGTCGGCATCGTGCTGGCCGGCGGCGGCGCGCGCGGCTTCGCCCATATCGGCGTCGTCAAGGCGCTGGTCGAGGCGGGCGTGCCGTTCGACAATATCGGCGGCACTTCGATGGGCGCGCTGATCGCGGCGGGCCTTGCCTGCGAGTGGGGCATCGAGGAACTCACTGACCGGATGCGCGAGGCCTTCGTCAACGGCAATCCGCTCAACGACTACACCATACCGCTGATCGCGCTGGTGCGCGGCACGCAAGGTCTCTAACCTGCTGAAGAACAATTACGGCGACACCCGTATCGAGGAACTGCCCAAGCCGTTCTTCTGCGTCTCATCGGACCTGACGACGGGACGCGTCCATGTGCATCGCGCCGGCGCCCTGTGGCGTGCGCTGCGTGCGAGCGTGGCGCTGCCGGGCATCCTGCCGCCGGTGACCTATCACGGCCATCTGCTGGTCGACGGAGGCCTGATGAACAACCTGCCGGTGGACGTGATGGCGGAACGCTCCAGCGGACCGATCATCGCCTCCGACGTCACCGGCGAGATCGATCTCAAGGCGCGCGACGACAAATATGGCGAGCGGCCCTGGTGGTGGCTGATCGGCCAGCGAATGGCCGGCACGCCGTCGATCGTCTCGATCCTGATGCGCTCGGGCACGGTCGGCTCGGAAGTGCAGCGCCGCCTGGCGCGCGAACAGGCGAATTACATGTTCGAGCCGCCGCTTTCCGGTGTGGGTCTGCGCGACTGGCGCGCCTTCGACCGCTGCATCGCCGAAGGCTATGAGCACGCGCTGCGCATGATCGAACAGCATGGCGTGCCGCTGACCGAGGTGTGGAGCGAAGGCCCCGCCGTCTCCATCGAGCACCACATCCACGCCGCGGCGCAGTAGCGCCAATTTACCAGTCCCACAGCGATCTGCGAAAACGCTTGCCCTCCAGCGTCGCGTTCAGTTGCAGGAAGCCGCGCCGAAGCGCGCGCCCGTGCTGTGCGAAGACACGCGCGGCGTCGACGCTTCCCGCATTCGCCTTGATCGTGTCGCGCGACAGCTTCAGCCCCGGCATTGCGGCAACCGGCTTCATATTCAACCCCTTGAGCACTTGGCGCAGTTGGCGCGCGCAGCGGCCGCCGCCATGTGAGCCGTAGCTGACGATCATCGCCGGCTTTCCCGACCACTCCTTGTAGAGATGGTCGAGTGCATTCTTTAGCGGCGCGGGATAGCCCCAGTTGTATTGCGGCGTCACGAAGACGAAGCCGCCGGCCGCCGCAATCTTCCGGCCGAAGGCGCGCGTGTGTTCGTTCTCGTACGGATGCGCCGCCGGGACGCCCGGTTCGTCGTCCATCGGAAGCGGCCAGTCTTTGAGGTCGAGGATCTCGACCATCCGGCCCGCCAGGACGCCTCGGCCGATCTCCGCCACCCAATGCGCGATCTCGGGGCAAAGTCGGTGCGCCCGCACGCTGCCGACGATGACGAGAACCGGAGACCCGTGTATCATACACGCAATATGGGATCGCCGGAGGCCGCTGTAAAGGTGCAAAATACACGTAATCTGGATCGCCTCGGCGCGGCCCTGATCGATCTCATCGGTTTGCTGAACAGCCCGCAGCGCGACGAGGCGCTGCTGCGCGAGGCCGGCGTCGCCATCGATCGGGCGCTGTTTCCGCTGCTGGTGGCGCTCGGTGCAAAAGGACGGTTGGCCGTCGCGGAGCTGGCCGATCTCGTAGGCCGCGACCACACCACCGTCAGCCGCCAGCTCGCCAAGCTGGAAAGCCTCGAGCTCATCGAGCGCCACGCGAGCGACGTCGACCGACGCAGCCGCGCTTCGCAACTGACGGCGGCCGGGCGGAAGAATGTGCGTGCGATCGCGGCAGCCCGCCGCCGGCTTCTCGGCAAGGCGCTCTCCGACTGGCGCGAGGCGGATCGCGCCGCGCTCGCCGATCAGATGCGCCGCTTCGCGGATGCGTTGAACTTGCACAGCGCATGATCGAACAGCATGGCGTGCCGCTGACCGAAGTGTGGAGCGAAGGCCCCGCCGTCTCGATCGAGCACCACATCCACGCCGCGGCGCAGTAGCAACGCTCGCAAATCCAGCTGAATCTTGAACGCCTCAGCGCGACGCGCGCGGCGCGAGCGAGTCCGCCACGACCCAGGCGACGCCGATCAGGGCGAGGTTCAGCGCGTTCTCGGACCAGATCCAGTGACTGGAGGTGTCGGCGGCGAGCATCGGCCCGTGCACCAGGAGCGTGAAGAATACGTACATCGCGGTCAGCAGGATCGCGGCGAGGCGCGCTTGCACGCCCGTCAGGATCGCAACGCCCGCCGCGATGTGGCCGATGCCGGTCGCATAGGCCCAGAACTCCTGCGAAGGCGGCAGCCATTTGGGAACGAGAGGCGCGGTGAGGTTCATATAGACGAAGTGCGCTCCGCCGAACAGTATCGCGCAGACACCGAACACCGCTTGGCCCAAACGCGTGAGGCGCTCTGCGCGTACCGCATCGATCTTTGAACTGGCGGCGAAGACGATCAGTCCGCCTGCCGCGATCGCGAGCTGCTCGGCCGCGCCGCTGTAGCTGCCATATTCCGCGTAATGGGCGAGCACGACACGGCCGTTCATCAGGACGACGACGATGAGCGCGTAGTAGGCTGTGAGTGCTGCCGCGCCCCAGGCCGCGGTCCTCCGCCTCTCAACGGCTGCACCCGAGACCAGCATGAACATGGCGGCGGCATAAGCCAAAGCGGTGTGGCCGGGAAAGTCCTTGGGCACCGGCTGCCCCGCGTCGAAGCCTCCCCACACCAGACAGACCGAGGCCAACGCCATCACGCCGAGGCCGTAGATCTGCCGGCCGAAAGCCGTCCTTTTCGCGGTCATGCACTCTCCGCCTCCAGTCGCGACGAGAGCGATAATCAAGGCGATCAAATCACAGGGCAACGTCCGCGATGGGCGGAATGTGCCCATTCTGCCGGTTGCGCCTGCCGGCGGGACTATCCTGCTCCATGAGATTTGAGATAGTTCGCTCTTACTTCGCGAAACATACGCATCCGCCGGATCGTGACCCAATAGACGAGCCCGGGTAGAAGCCGATGAAGCCGCCAGAACAAACGGCCGATCCAGGGAAACACGATCATCGCCTTGTTGCGCACGACACCTTCCAGAATTTCCTTGGCTGCGCGGGCCGCAGTCCATTGCGGCAGAAGAAAATGCGTCCGCCGGCTATCGCGTTCGATCGTGGCGAGATCCACGTTGAGCACGGTCATGTTTTCGTAGATGTCGGTCTTCATGTCTCCGGGACACACGCAGCTGACCTTCACGCCCAGATCGGCGCCCTCAAATCTGAGGCCAAGCGAAAATCCGACCACCCCCCATTTCGATGTGGAATATGGCGTGTTTCCGGGTTGAGGGATGATTCCGCTGAGCGAGGACACGTTGACAATGTGCCCATGCCCCTGACCAACCATGACGTCATATGCGGCGAGCGCGCCATAGACCACGCCGTGAAGGTCGACCGCGATCACGCGGTCGTACTGCTCAATCGAAAGGTCGCGTGTATCGCCGCCAATGACGATTGCCGCGTTGTTAAAGATATAGTCCAGCTGGTGGAACTCCGACACGACGGATTTGATCAGTTCGGTGACCTCATCGCGCTTGGAAACGTCGACCTGGATCGCGCGGGCCCGGCCGCCGCTTTGCACGATTGCTCCTGAAACTTGCGCGGCCGCGTCCACATCGATGTCGGCCGCGATAACGGTGGCGCCACGGATGGCCAGCTCCTCGCACAATGCTCTTCCGAGGCCCATCCCGCCTCCCGTGACAATGGCGATCTTGCCTTCGAATACGCTCATGTTCGAGCACTCTCGCGGCCATTGCGCCGAGCAGGCTTCGATGCGCCGGCGCCGGCCGCCGCCGTCACTTCAATTCCGATTGCATGTATCACCTTGTGGAGATAGGCGCGCAGCTCCGCTGACGATCGCCGGCCTGGCCGCACGAGCAGTTCGTGCATGACGGCGCCGCCGATCAGGTCAAGGACGAGATTCGGATTCACATCGTCGCGAATGAGCCGTTCCGATCGCGCTCGCTCGAGGAGTGCGACCATCGCCTCCCGTCGCGGAACAAGATATTCGCGCCAGTAAACGGACATCAGCTCGGGATGGTCTGGCACCGAACCAATCAGGCGCGCCACCAAGCTTCGATAATCGGGCGCGGCGAACACCGCCGCAGCCGCGTCGATCAACTGGTCCCTCAACAGACCTGAGGGCTGTTTCCCCGCCGCGATGCCTGTTTCTCCAGTGCCTCTTTCCGATGCAATGGCCTGGGCGATCAGATCTTCCTTCGTCGACCAGCGCCGATAGACCGTCGTTCGAGCAACGGCTGCCGCTTCTGCGACCTCTTCGAACGTCACACCGTCGAAGCCATGTTGCCTGAAGAGCTTTATGGCGGCCTGCAATATCGCCTTGTCCGCCGCCGCGCTTCGGGGCCGTCCGGCGTTGCCACCCGGTCCGCGCCGTCGAGTCTTGGTTCGTTCAGCAGGTCTTGGCTTGGGAGCATAGCGCGGCTTGCGTGTCACCGGAAACGGCCTCAATACGATACATTTCTGTATCGTATATCGGGAACAGCGGAATTTGGCAATCTTGGCAATGCGCGCGCTCAGGATGATCGAGCAGCACGGCGTGCCGCCGACCGAAGTTTGGAGCGAAGGCCCCGCCGTCTCGATCGAGCACCACATCCACGCCGCGGCGCAGTAGACTCCGGACCTCTTTCACGCAGATTGCGTGAACAACGTCGTGACGGCGTTTGTATCGCACGCGGGAATGTTTCATCATCACGCCGTCATTCCATCGTGGCAAAGCCTTGGCACGGCCTCGGATCGGACTCGCACTTGGCAGTGGCGCCGCCCGTGGTTGGGCGCACATCGGTGTCATCGACGCCTTGAAAGAGGCGAGCATCGAACCCGACATCGTCTGCGGAACATCGATGGGCGCTCTGGTCGGCGCGGCCTATGTCGCCGGTGTCTTGCCGGCATTGCGCACATGGGCTGAGGCCGCCAGCTGGCGCGAAGTCGTCGGAATGATCGATGTCCGGCTTTCGGGCGGTGGGTTGGTGGATGGCAAGCTCATCGTCAAATTCCTGCGCGGACTTGGCATCAACAAGTCCATCGAGTCTCACGCCAAGCTCTACGCCGCCGTTGCCACTGATCTGGCCAGTGGCCGCGAGATCTGGCTGCAGCGCGGACTCATCCACGACGCGGTGCGCGCATCGATTGCAATGCCTGGAATACTGAGTCCGGCCAATGTCGATGGCAGATGGCTGGCCGATGGCGGCATCACCAACCCGGTTCCGGTTTCGGTCTGTCGCGCGTTGGGCGCCGACGTGATTATCGCAGTCAATTTGAACGGCGATCTGGTCGGCAGGCGATTTGAGTCCGATGCAGACGGACCGAAGGTCCCGGCTCAAACGCGTGCATCGACCGACTTTCTCGAAAAGCTGCTAAGCCGATTGCCCCCCGCGATGCGGGAACATGTCGGGCCGATTGCGCCGCGGCTGTTCGCGCAGGGAGCGACGCTGCCCGGCTATTTCGACGTACTCGCCAATTCGCTCAACATTATGCAGGACCACATCACACGCACACGGCTGGCCGGCGAACCGCCGCACGTCCTGCTCGTTCCGAGGCTGCAGGATTTCGGCTGGATGGAATTCAACCGGGCGAAGGAAGCCATCGCCGAAGGAAAAGCCTGCGTCGAGCAGGCTCTTCCGATGCTGGAGCGTTACATATAGGCATCACGGCGCAGCAAGCGCAGCTTCACTCCCCCGAAAGCGCCCGACGCCTCACCGGCAGCAGTTCGTCGAACTTGCCGGGGCGCTTCTCGTTCCTCGCCTTGAACGCTTCCATCATGTCGACCTCGGGATAGTACATGCCGGCCTGCCAGGTCGCGATGTAGTCGAGCCCGTCGGCGATCGTGTGGTCGCGCGCATAGTTGATCATCACCTTGGAGCCGTAAACGGCGAGCGGCGACTTCTCCGCGATGTCCTTCGCGATATTCATGACGTGTTCCAGCATCTCGGCTTGCGTCGCGAACACTTCGTTGACGAGCCCGAGCTGCAGCGCCTTCCTGGCCGGCAGCCGGCGGCCCGAATAGGCAAGTTCGCGCACCATGCCCGTCGTCATCAAGGCGCACAGCCGCGGGAAGGTGCCGACGTCCGCCGTCATGCCGATATTGATCTCCTGGATGACGAAGAACGCGTCCTCCGTCGCATAGCGGCAGTCGCAGGCGCTCGCCATGTCGACCGCACCGCCGACGCATCCTCCCTGGATCGCGATCAGCACGGGCACGCGTGCCTTCTCGAGGCAGTTGAAGCTTTCCTGGATGTCGAGCACGGACAGCCGCAGGTTCGCGCGCGTGCGGCCCTTCTCATGTTGCGAGCGCGACGCGGCCGTGCCTGCCGAGCTTCCGCCGGTGAACACCGCCAGGTCCATGCCGCCGGAGAAATGCTTGCCGGTCGATGAGATGACGATGACGCGCGCCTTTGCGTTGTCGTCGATGTCCTTCACGATCGCCGGCAGCTCGGTCCAGAACTCCGGCACCATCGTGTTCAGTTCGGCGCCGCGCTTCAGCTGGATGTGCGCGATGTGATCGTTGATCTTCACGTCGAAGCAGCGATAGGTCATGGGGAGTTTCCTCTACGGAATGGACATCGTCAGCGCGACGCTAGCACCGCCGCGCTGGAACCCACCAGACCGGCGACACAACACACATCGAGGCGAGCGCGCGTTCAGATGGGATTGCCGTGATGGCGCTGGCTGTTGGTGCTGGAACCGTTGTTGTCGTCACCGCCGGAGCTGTCGCCATTGTCGGAGCCGCCGCCATGCTTATGCCCGGTGCTGCTCTGGCCTTCCTCGCCGCCGCTCGCGCCGCCACTGTCCCCACTCGTGGTGCCGCCATTGTCGCCACCTGTCGCACCGCCATCGTCGCCGCCGTTGGCGGGTGGCGTGGTTGCACCGCCATGCATTCCACCGCCCGTCGAACCGCCGGGCGATGCGCCGCCCATATCGCCGCCGCTTCGCAGCAGGTCATAGGTTCGTCCATCCGGACCGGTGAGCTTCAGTTCGGTGATGTGGCGCGTGCCGCCCGGCGGCGTCTTCGCCTTGATGCTCAGCGTACCCTCGGCCTTGCTGCCCTTCACCTTCGCGACATAGGCCTCGTCCGTGCCGGTCTCGGTGGTGGTGTTGAAGCTCGAATTGCTGAGGTTCGTGACCTCGATCTTGTCGCCCAGCACGGCGCGCGCTGTCGAATTCGTGTTGAGCTGGAGCGTGACCGCGATGATCGTTTCGTTGTGCTTGAAGCCGGAATAGAGATACCAGCCGCCATAGCTTACCGCCGCGATGATCGCGGCCAGCGCGATGCCGCCGGCGATCAGGCAGCCCCACAGGCAGCCATGGTTCGAACGCGGTGGCGGCGGAAGCGGTCCGGGCGTGGCTTGGTCGCTCATTGCATTCCCCCAGGGGCAACATCGTCGCGGAGCAGCAAACCACAGGGTTGCCCTTGGCTCCAAGCCCGCAGCTAACCTAATCTGGTGCAAGCAAGAAACGACAATCGGGAATGGAGGACGCCATGGCGATCAACTACGAACAGATGATGCAGTCGAAATCCGAAGGCCTCGAAGCGAGTTATGGCGACCGGGAGGTCATGCTTTACGCGCTCGGCGTCGGTTTCCAGCGCGATCCGATGAACGAGCAGGAGTTGCCGTTCAGCTACGAAAACAACCTTCAGGTCGTGCCGACCTTCGCGACCGTGATCCCGACCGGGCGTCCGCGCCGCGGCAGCGAAGGTGGCTCGAATCCGATGGCCGGCATCAATTATCTGATGGTCGTGCATGGCGAGCAGCGCCTCACCATCCACAAGCCTCTGCCTTCCGCCTGCGAGGTCGTGTCGGACACGCGCGTGCTCGGTGTGTGGGACAAAGGCAAGGACAAGGGCGCGATCATCGTCAATGAGCGCGTCATCAAAGAGAAGGCGACCGGCGACAAGCTGGCCACGCTCGTCGGCACGACGTTCGCGCGCGGCGACGGCGGCTTCGGCGGTCCGAAGGACGGCGCGCCAGAACCGCATCAGTTGCCGACGCGCGCCCCCGATCTGGTGCATGCCTGCGACACGCGCGCCGACCAGGCCTTCATCTATGCGCTTTCGGGCGACCGCAATCCGCTGCACCGCGATCCGGCGATCGCCAAGCGCGCGGGATTCCCGCGCCCGATCCTGCATGGCCTGTGCTCCTACGGCACGGCGTGCCGCGCGGTGATCTCGACGCTGGCGAAGTACGACGCCAAGCGCATCACCGGTTTCGACGTGCGCTTTTCCTCGCCCGTCTTTCCCGGCGAGACCATCGTCACAGAGATGTGGGTCGACGGTAGCACCGTCTCGTTCCGCTCCAGGCTCAAGGAGCGCGACGTGGTCGTGCTCAACAACGGCAAATGCACGCTTGCAAGCTGACGGCGATCCTCTCGAATTCGCCGAGCGACTGATTGCGGACGGGCGGCCAGGCGAGGCCGCCCGTTTGCTTTCCGAACGGATCGCGGCGGGCCGCGGCGGACTGCTCGCCCGCCTCACGCTGGTCCGCGCCCATCTTGCAGCGGAGGATATCGCCGGCGCGCTGGACGCGGCACGCGAAGCGGCTTCGCTCAATCCAGGCGTGCCACAGGCGGTCGCCGCGCTCGGCGATGCGCTGCTGGCGGCGGGCCATCTGCCGGCGGCGATCGCGGAATTCCAGCGCGCGCTGCGCCTCGACCCGGAATCGGCCGATGCACGCCTGAAGCTCGGCCTGGCCTGGCTGGAGGCGGGCGAGTCCGGCAAGGCGCTGGAACAGTTCGCGGCGCTCGAAGGTGTCGCGGCGCACGTCGCCCGCGCAGAGGCGATGCGGGTCCAACAACGTTCCGATGCGGGATATGTCCGCCATCTCTTCGATCAGTTCTCCGCCGACTACGACTCACGCATGCGCGGCCAACTCGCCTATCGCGCGCCGGAAATCCTGCGCGCGCTCGCCGATCTGGTGATGCCGGGTGCGCGCGATCTCGAAATGCTCGATCTCGGTTGCGGCACCGGTCTCGCCGGCGAGGTTTTCGCCGACATCGCGTCGGCCATCGACGGCATCGACCTCAGCCCATCGATGATCGAGAAGGCGCGCGCGCGCCGCCTCTACCGCAAGCTTGCGGTCGCCGACATCGAGACCGCGCTGGCGCAGGGCGGCGCAGACTATGATTTGATCGTCGCGGCCGACACGCTGGTCTATCTCGGCGATCTCGACGCGACGTTCAAAGGTGCGGCGCGGCAGTTGCGGCCGCGAGGCTTCTTTCTCTTCACCGTCGAAAAAAGCACAGGGCCCGCTTTCGAACTCGGTCCGAAACGCCGCTGGCGCCATAGCGAAAACTATTTGCGCAAGTCCGCGCAGGCCGCCGGACTCGACGTTGCAGGCATCATGGAATGTTCGCCGCGCAGCGAAGCTGGCGTTCCCGTGGAAGGACTTGCCGTTTCTTTGTGCAAGCCGTCCTAGGCACCAATCGCTCTGTCCCGCGTTTACATAGCGGGTACCAAGCGGAAAATTCGAAATGGACGCCATTGACGACGCGCATGATTCGCCGCCGCGTCCGGCGCTGGAGACCAAGCACACCCGCGCCATCGTGCTGGGAACGGTGCTGGCGTCCTTCGCTCTCGTGGTCGCATCTCTGCTCTTCGACTCGGGAAGCGGCTGGAACGCCGCATCCGACCTGGTGGCGCGGCTTTCCGTCGTCCTCTTCGTCGCGGCCCTTGTCGTCGAGCCGCTGGCGAGCCTCTTTCCGTCGCGCGCGACGCAGGCCGCAGCGCAGGAACGCGGCGCTCTCGTTCTGGCTTTCATGGTCGCCGACGTCATGGCGCTGGCCTGTCTTCTCATGCCGGGCGGCGCACCGCTGAAGGCGCCGGCTATGATCTATTGTCTGCTCACCGGCGCAATTCTGGTGGTCCTGCTGTTCAGCAGACATCCCGCGTCCAAGCGTCTTCTGGGCGGGCCGGCCTGGCGCTCCATCAAGGCAATTGCGTTTGCCTATTTCTGGGTCGTCTTCGCGCTGCAAGCAGCCAATCAATTGCTGGGACCGGATAGCTCCATGTATTGGCCCGGCTTCGCGCTCCTGCTCCTTGTGTCGGCGGTGCTGGTGCGCGTGGCCGACGCATTCTCCGAGCCAAGCCGGGTCGTGGCACAAAAAGTGGGTTGATTGTCATTTCCGCCACTGGGCCATGCCGCTAATCTGGCGACATGGCGAAGGCGCGAAAGTTGGTCATGCTGGCGTTCGAGGATGCGCAGATCCTCGACATCACCGGACCGTTGCAGATCCTCGGCGCAGCGAACCGCGGCCGGCCGGCCTACGACATCGTGCTGGCCGCGCGGAAGGCGGGGCCGTTCCGCACCTCCGAAGGCCTCAGCCTGGTCGCACATGCCGGCTATGAGCGAGGCGGCGCCGGCCTTCTTCGGAACATCGATACGCTGATGGTCTCGGGAGGCATCGGCATCGAGCGGGCGCGCCGCGACAAAAAGCTCATCGGCCTGATCGCCGCCGCAGCGCAAAGCGCGCGCCGCGTCGTCTCGGTGTGCACCGGCGCGTTCCTCCTGGCGGAAGCGGGACTGCTGAAGCGGCGGCGCGCGACCACCCATTGGAGCTATGTCGACCGGTTCCGCGCCGCGTTTCCCGACACGACGCTCGAACCCGACGCGATCTTCGTGCGCGATGGGAAATTCTGGACCTCGGCCGGCGTGACGGCAGGGATGGACCTCGCGCTCGCGCTGGTGCGCGAGGATTTCGGCGACGAGCTGGCGCTCGCGATCGCGCGCGCGCATGTCGTCTTCATGATGCGGCCGGGCGGCCAGTCGCAATTCAGCGCCCATCTCGCGCCCGACGCCTATCCGAAGGGAAGGCTTGCCTCGCTGCTGCGCTGGATTCCGGAACATGTCGGAGAAGGGCTCGATGTCGCGGCGCTTGCCGCGAAGGCCAACATGTCCGAGCGCAGTTTCGCGCGGAATTTCGTGCGCGAGACCGGCGAGACGCCGGCGCGCTACATCGAGCGCGCGCGCATCGACGCGGCGCGGCGGCTCCTGACCGCGTCCGATCTTCCGGTCGCCACCGTGGCGCACCGCGCCGGCTTCGGCTCGGACGAACGCATGCGCCGCGCCTTCCAGCGCCTGCTCAAGACAAGTCCCGGCGCGTTCCGCGCCCGCTTCCAGATCGATGGAGACACGCCATGACCCTTCAAATCGGAATTCTGATCTTCGACGGCGCGGAGGAACTGGATTTCGTCGGACCGTATGAAGTGTTCACGATGGCGAAAGCGCTGAAACCGGGAAGTTGCGAGGTCGTGCTCATCGCCGAGCGCGAGACCGCGATCCGCTGCGCCAAAGGCATGCGCGTTCTTCCCGACACGACGACGGCTTCGTGCGGCAAGCTTGACGTGCTGCTCATCCCCGGCGGCCAGGGCACGCGGCGCGAGGTCGAGAACCGTCCGCTGCTCGACTGGATCGCGAAGACCGCGGCCGACGCGACCTGGATCACGAGCGTCTGCACCGGCGCCATGCTGCTCACCGCGGCGGGTCCCGCGCGCGGCCGGCGCGTGACGACGCATTGGGCGGCCATCGAGATGCTTCGTGAACGGAACGAAGCTCGCGAGGTGCTCGACAATTACCGCTATGTGCAGGACGGCAATGTCGTCACCTCGGCCGGCGTCTCGGCCGGCATCGACATGGCGCTGTGGCTGGTCGGCCAGCTGCACGACATTCCGTTCGCGCGCTTCGTTCAGCGCCGCATGGAATATGAGCCCGCGCCGCCCTATGGCGGCCTCACAGGGTAAACGCCCCGGTCTTTCTTCCGCCCCACAGGATGTGCTTGTATCCCGCGCAAGTTCGCGAGGGACGCAAGGATCCAAGGGGAGTAGAGAGTTCTATGATACTGAAGACATTGGGATTGGTGGCCGCGTTGGTCGTGGCTTCTTCGGCACCGGCATGGGCCGAAAGCGCGTGTTCCGAGCCGATTGCGCCGGCCGCAATCGACGGTGGCACTGCCACCACTGCCCAGATGAACGCCGCTCATGACGACGTCATGACGTTCCTCAAGCAGTCCGACGACTATCAGGTGTGCCTGTTGAAGGAACTCAGCGACGCCAAGGCCGACGCGGTGAAGAACAAGAAGGATCTCGATCCGTCCGTCGAGGCCGGCGTCGACGCGAAGGTTCAGGCGAACCAGGCACTCAAGGAAAAGGTCGGCGCCGAGTTCAACGCGTCGGTCGTGGCCTACAAGGCCAAGCATCCGGGCTGATTTTCGCCCGCGTCTGACAGGGATGGAGGCCGCGCCCGGCGCGCGGCCTCTTTCCGTCAGCGCCGCCGCGGCGGAACGACGTCCTTGTAATCGTCGAAGGTCTTCCAGGCCGGCTCGACCGGCTGCTTGTGCGCGGCCGGCGCGTAGGGCGACGGTTCCTTCAGCTCCAGATTCGGGATGTAGCGCGGGCAATTGGGGAAGATGTCGGTCGGCGTCACGCGGATCAGCACCTGTCCGCCCGGCATGTCCGCGAGCAGCGGGTCGTCGAACGACAGTTCCGCGCGGCCGTTGATTCGAAGCCGGCCGGGCTTGTCGCCGATCCGCAGAAACAGCATTCCCAGATTCGGATTGACGCTGAGATTGCCGAGGCTGCGGAACATCCCGTTGCCGTCATAATCGGGGAACACCAGAAGCTGCGGCGACAGGATCCGCACGAAGCCGGGCAGACCACCCTTGAAGGAGCAGTCCGGCCGGCCTTGCGCATCCGCCGTCGCGAGGAAGAAGAACGGCACCGATTCGACGAACGCTTTGTCGCTGTCGTTGAAGCTTTCGCGCCGCAGCCGCTCGTCCAGCCGGTCGGCGAGCGCCCGGCTCTCGAAACGATCCTGCAATTCGCGCTGGCCAGAGTGATACATCGACTTCTTTCCCACCGAGACGCCGAAGCCTAAGCCTTTGCGCGAGAATCGCCTATCATCGCGCCATGGCGAAGGCGGCAGTCTTGGAACGACGGACGCTCAGGCGTGCCCAGGCGCATGCCTCGACGCGCGCCGCGATCCTGGATGCCGCGCGCCGCGTCGCCGAGCGCGACGGGGAACGCGAACTGTCGCTGCGCGGCGTCGCCGCCGAAGCGGGCTTCGCGCCGGCCGCGCTCTACGGCTACTTCGCCGGCAAGGACGAACTCCTGCTCGCGCTCGCCGCCGAAGATCTCTCCCATCTCGCACGTTCGATGCGCGAAGCGACGGCGCAACGGGCCGATCATCTCGCTGCCGCGGCCGGTGCGGCGCTCGACCACTTTGGCGAGAACCAGTCTCTCGCTTCGGCGCTTGGCGCGCTGCCTGCGGTTGCCGGATCGAGCGATGCCGAGCGCCTCTTCAACGGACGGCTGATCGCGGTGCTGAAGGCTCTATCGGACGCGATGGGAACCAAGGCCGCCAGTCGCGACAGCCAGTGCGACGTCGTGCTGGTCGCGTCAGCCATCGCGGGCCTCGCGCTGCTCGTTCGGTCGGGGCGTCTCGAAGCGCTGGGATTCAAGCCGGACGAAATTCTCGCGCGATTGCAGGCGCACTTCGCTTCTTGACCTCTTCCGCAGACGGGAGAGGTTACACACGCAGCATCCGCGCGATCTCGTCCTGCACGATGTCGGGTCGTTCCATCGGCAGAAAATGCGTCGCGCCGGGTACCTTGATCACGCGCGCATTGCCATGGGCGCGCGCGGCGATCTGCACTTCGCGATCGCGCGAGGTGTTGCTGCCGTCGGCGTAAATCACCGTCAGGGGACAGCGCACCCTGCGCGCCAGCCGCGCGCCGCCGGGCGGCGCATGCTTGAAGATGGACGACTCCCAGGCCGGATCGCAGGCGAGCCGCATCTCGGTGCCGTTTCCGGTCGAGATCAATCCGCCGCGCAGATAATCGGCGACCGTTTCCTCCGGCCAGGTCTTGAACGCGCCGCGGCCGCGATAGGCGGCGAGTGCCGCCTCGAACGAGGGAAAGATCGCCCGGCGTTTGGCCGCCATGGTCGTAAGATCGCTTCCCGCCGGAGGCATGCGGCCCAGAAGGCGCATCAGCCGCATCCGCGAGCGCGAGAAGCGCGGCACCAGCACGGGCTCGACCAGAACCAGGCCGCGCACGCGTTCGGGGTGCGCGCCGGCGACCATCATGCTGACAATCGAGCCCATGGAATGGCCGGCCAGAACGGCCGGTCCGTTGCCGAGCCGGTCCAGGATCGCGCCGAGATCGACGCCGAAATTCGTCCAATCCGCCTGCGGACCGGGCACCGCGGGAAGCGTGCTGAATCCATGACCGCGCAGATCGGCCGCGGCGACGTGAAATCGGCCCTGCAGCGGCGTCAACAAGCCGCGATAGGTTTCCGCGTTGAATCCTGTTGCGTGCGCGAAATGCAGCAACGGCGCATCCGCCTCCCACTCGAGGTAGGAGACGTCGCCGTCGGGCAGCGTCACGCTCTTGCGGGAAACCCCAGCCATTGAGCCGATGTGGCGGGCGAATGAGAGCGTGTCAACCTGACGGCGCCGTCAGCGTCCTTTACGCGCAGGCCCCGCGCGCCGTAAAACCCGCCCAACAACGATCAAGAACATCCAGGGAAGTCACATGCATCCGACCGTCATTGCCCAGAAGACTCCGGACAAGCCCGCCATCGTCATGGCGTCGACGGGCGAGACCGTCACGTTTCGCGAGCTCGACAACCGCTCCAATCAGGGCGCGCAGCTTTTTCGCAAGCTCGGGCTCAAGGCGGGCGACGGCATCACCATCTTCATGGAGAACAACAGCCGCTTCCTCGAGATCTGCTGGGCGGCGCAGCGCGCAGGTCTCTACTACACGGCGATCTCCTCGCGGCTGACCGCGGGCGAGGTCGAATACATCGTCAAGGACGCCAATGCGAAGGTGTTCATCACCGGCCACACGCTCGCGAAAGTCGCCGGCGAAGTGGCGCCGCTCATTCCCGGCGTGAAGCTGTTCATGGTCGGCGGCACGATCCCCGGCTTCGAATCTTATGAAGATGCCACCGCGAAGCTGCCGGCCGAGCCCATCGCCGATCAGACGGCGGGCAATTCGATGCTCTATTCGTCGGGCACGACGGGGCGGCCCAAAGGCGTGCGCCAGCCGCTCAGCGGCCAGCCGATCGACGCGCCCGCGCCGCTGCTCGGCCTCATCACCATGCTCTACGGCATCAATGAAAATTCGATCTATCTGTCGCCGGCGCCGCTCTATCACGCCGCCCCGCTCGCCTATTCGATGACGGTGCAGCGCATGGGCGCGACCGTGGTGGTGATGGAGCATTTCGACGCCGAAGCGGCGCTCGCGGCGATCGAGAAGTACAAGGCCTCGGCCAGCCAGTGGGTGCCGACCATGTTTGTCCGTATGCTGAAGATGCCGGACGAGCAGCGCCTGAAATACGACGTCTCATCGATGAAGTCGGCGATCCATGCCGCCGCCCCCATCCCGGTCGAGGTCAAGCGCAAGATGATCGACTGGTGGGGTCCGGTGCTGCACGAGTACTACGCGGGCACCGAGGGCAATGGCATGTGCTACGTGAATTCCACCGACTGGCTGGAACATCCGGGCACGGTCGGAAAGTCGCTGCTGTCGCCGGTCCATATCTGCGACGAGGAAGGCAACGAGGTTCCGGTGGGCGAGGAGGGCACGATCTATTTCGCCTCCGCCGCGCAGTTCGTCTACCACAACGATCCCAAGAAGACCGCGGAGTCGCGCCATCCCAAACATCCGGAATGGTCGACGCTCGGCGACGTCGGCAAGCTCGACAAGGACGGTTATCTTTACCTCACCGACCGCAAGGCCTTCATGATCATCTCCGGCGGCGTGAACATCTATCCGCAGGAGGCCGAGAACCTGCTGATCACCCATCCCAAAGTCGCTGACGTTGCCGTCATCGGCGTGCCGAACGAGGATTTCGGCGAGGAGGTGAAGGCCGTGGTTCAGCCACTGGACTGGAAGGACGCCACCCCGGAATTCGCCCAGGAACTGATCGCCTATTGCCGTCAGCACCTTTCACCGATCAAATGCCCCCGGTCGATCGATTTCGACCCGGAATTGCCGCGCCACCCCACGGGGAAACTCTACAAGCGGCTTATCCGCGACAAATACTGGGGAAAACGCGAGTCGCGCATTGTCTGACGAGCTGCAAAAGGACGAAGAACCGCCGGTGGTCTGGCCCTCGGGGCGGGACCTGAAACGGGAGGACTTCACCCCCGAGCGCATCCGCAAGCTTGCGGACGCAGCGATGGCGCGCGGCGGCCTGCCGCTCATGTCGGAGGAGGCGCGCCGCGCCTCGCTCAAGGCGATCCGCCAGAGCGTGCCCGAAGGCACCGATGCATGGGTGTTCGGCTACGGCTCGTTGATGTGGAACCCGGCGATCAACGTGATCGACAGCAGGCGCGCCCATGTGCGCGGTTATCACCGCATGTTCTGCCTGACTCTTCACGCGGGGCGCGGCGCGCCCGAGAATCCGGGCCTCATGCTCGGCATCGACCGCGGCGGTTCCTGCACCGGCATGGCGCACCGCATCGCGGCGGGCGAGGTCGAGAGCGAACTCACAATTCTGTGGATGCGCGAGATGATCTCCGGCGCTTATGAGCCGCGCTGGGTGAACGCCGATGTCGATGGACTGGGGCGCACGCGGGTACTCACCTTCGTCGTCAACCGCTACCACCCGCGCTACGAGGGCGGGCTCAGCGACGACGATGCGGCGCCGCGCATCGCCCAGGCGCAAGGCCCGCGCGGCACCAACCGCGACTATCTCTACCGCATGGTCCAGCATCTCGCCGAACTCGGCGTCGAGGACGGACCGATGCACAGCCTCGAACGCCGCGTCCGCGCGCTCGCAAACGATTAGAACCTTCTCAAGGAGACCGATATGAAGACCGCGACCTTCGAAACCGTTGCCTCGCTTGCAGGCCAGGAAATCGGCGTGTCGGACTGGCTTGAAATTACGCAGGACCGCATCAACCAGTTCGCGGATGCGACCGGCGACCATCAATGGATCCATGTCGATGTCGAGCGCGCCAAGAAGGAGATGCCGTTCGGCAAGACCATCGCGCACGGCTATCTCACCCTGTCGCTCATTCCGGGCCTCACCGGCGGCATGATGCGCATCGACGGCGTGACGCGCGGCATCAATTACGGCTCCAACAAGGTGCGCTTCACCAACATGGTGCCGGTCGGCTCCAAGGTGCGCGCCCGCCAGAAACTGCTGGCAGCCGAGGCCCGCAAGGACGGCGGCGTGCAGCTGACCAACGAAGTGACGATCGAGATCGAAGGCCAGACCCGCGCCGCCTGCATCGCCGAGACGATCAGCCTGATTTACAAGTAGCGGTCTGCGCCGTCCTTCGCGAAGAACTGCGAATTTGAGCGCATAGCTTTGCGACAAACTTGGCAGACACTTCCTGAAAGCGGGGAAGTGGATGTCGATGGAATTGGCACGCGGAGCCGCGGAGAACGCGGAGGAGCAACGCCTCTCTCTCGATGACATTACCGGCGCAATCGTCAATACGGCGTTTAATCTGCATGTGGCGCTGGGTCCTGGACTGCTCGAGTCGGTTTATGAAGCCGTGCTGGCGCGCCATTTGGCGCGCCAAGGTTTTCTCGTCGACCGGCAGCGTGCGGTCTCGTTTGAGTACGATGGTCTTCGTTTCGAAGACGCCTTTCGTGTTGACCTTCTGGTCAGCCGCAGCGTGGTAGTCGAGATCAAATCGGTCGAGCGTGCGCTGCCCGTTCATTCCAAACAGCTGCTGACCTACCTTCGATTACTCAAATTGCCGGTTGGCCTTCTCATCAACTTTGGTGCTCCGACCCTGAAGGCGGGAGTTCAGCGCATCGTCAATCGGCCTGCAACCCTCCGCGTCTCCGCGACTCCGCGTGAATCAAACGGAGGCTTGAAAAACGGGCTCAGGCTCCGCGGAAGTGCGACGCCACCGTCCATGCGCCGATCGCGATGAAGCCGAGTCCGGCGACCAGTTTCAGCGGAACGAAGGTCAGATAGCGCTCGGCGAGGGTGCCCAGCGCCACCGCCAGCGCCGTCGACAGCACCAGCGCGCCGGCCGCGGCGACGAACACGCCGAGCGGCGACACTTTCGCGTCGCTCGCGAACAGCAGGGTGGCGAGTTGTGTCTTGTCGCCGAGTTCGGCGAGGAAGACGGTCGAGAAGATCACAAGCAATTCGCGCATGTCCGGTCCTATTGCGTGGCGGCGTCGCAAACGCCGCGCGCCGAACGGGTGAGTGAGAAGACGAGATCGTCGCCGCCCGGCTTGCCAAATCCGGCGAAGTCGTTGGCGCCCTCGACATTGATCTGATCGCCGGCCGCGTCGGTACCGCCGCGATTGACGACCGTCAGCGTCAGCATGCCGTCCTGCGGCGTCAGGCGGAATGCACCGCCGTCGCTTTCGAGCGAACAGTCGAACCCCGTGCCGCGCGCCGAGCATTGCGCAACATTGGTGTACCAGGCGTGCGAATGTTTCAGCATGAAGCCGAATCCGAGCTCGAACTTCTCGGGCCGGTTGGCGACGCCGTCGGGACTCTTCGGGTCATAGTCGATCTCGAGCCGGGTGACGGTCTGCGCCGGATGCTCGACCATGTGCGCGTCCGTGTAGGTGCGCGCGTAGCAGGGATGCCCGCCGTCCGCCTTGGCGAAATAGGCGTCGAACGTCGTTGCGGCACAGGCCGGTGTGGTTGCGGCCGCCGCCAGAAGAACAAGTGTTGCGCGCTTCATGCTTCGCCCCCAAATCGCGCGTCTGTCATAGCGCAATGCAGGACCTGGCGCGCGTTCCTGCGCTATAAGGCCGCCAGCAGAAAACGGGGAGTGCGATGCGCGTATTGAAGTGGCTGGCGATCATCGTGGTTGTCCTGGTCGCCGCCGGGGCGATCATAGTGATGACCGGCGGAGAGAAGGCAAAGCTGCCTGCCTTGTCCGGCTATGGCCCCAGACCGAAACTGCCGGCGCCCAACGCGACCCTGATCCCCACCATCAACCAGGCCGACGGCATCGGCTGGCCCAAAGGCGGAAAACCCGTCGCGGCCGCCGGATTGACAGTCGCGGCCTTCGCGGCCGGGCTCGACCATCCGCGCTGGCTCTATGTGCTCCCCAACGGCGACGTGCTGGTGGCGGAGACCAACTCGCCGCCCAAGCCGGACGATATGAAGGGCCTTCGCGGCTTCGTCGCCAAGATCATCATGGGCGGCGCGGGCGCCGACACGAAGAGTCCCAACCGCATCCTGTTGTTCCGCGACACCAATGGCGATGGCGTGCCGGACATGCAGAGCGTTTTCCTCAGCGGTCTCAACTCGCCGTTCGGCATGACGCTCGTCGGCAACGACTTCTATGTCGCCGACACCGACGCGGTGCTGCGCTTTCCCTATCATGCCGGCGACACGCACATCGCGGCGAAGGGCACCAAGCTCGTCGACCTGCCGGCCGGCACCATCAATCATCACTGGACCAAGAACATCATCGCCAGCCGCGACGGCACAAAGCTCTTTGTCACCATCGGCTCGAACAGCAATGTCGGCGAGAACGGCATCGATGCCGAGAAGGGCCGCGCCGACATCTGGGAGGTCGATCCCAGGACCGGCACGCACAGCGTCTATGCCTCGGGCATCCGCAACGGCAACGGGCTGGGCTGGGCGCCGGGCACCGACACGCTCTGGGTCGCGGTCAACGAGCGCGACGAGATCGGCAGCGATCTGGTGCCGGACTACATGACCTCGGTGAAGAGGGGCGGCTTTTATGGCTGGCCCTATTCCTATTATGGCCAGCATGTCGACGGCCGCATGCAGCCGCAGCGTCCCGATCTGGTCGCCAAGGCTATCGCGCCCGACTACGCGCTCGGCGCCCACACCGCCTCGCTCGGTCTGGCGTTCTCCGATGGCGCGAAGCTCGGCGATGCCTTCGCGCACGGCGTCTTCATCGGCCAGCATGGTTCGTGGAACCGCAACCCGCGCGCCGGTTATCGTGTGATCTTTGTGCCGTTCGCCGGCGCCAAGCCGTCGGGCCCGCCGGTCGAGGTTCTGACCGGCTTCCTCGACAAGGACGGCAAGGCGCAGGGCCGCCCGGTCGGCGTCGTCATCGCCAAGGATGGTTCGCTCCTCGTCGCCGACGATGTCGGCAATACGATCTGGCGGGTGAGCGCGAAATAGGAGTGCGGCTGGCTGGGCGAGCAGGTCCGGTGGACCTGCGAGAGCGACGAACGCCGCGAGCTTCGCGAGCGGCTCGAACCGCAGGATGTCGGTTCGACCTGGGCCCCCGCCTTCGCGGGGGCACCGGAATTTCTAGGCTCGCTGTGCTCGCCAAGAAATTCTCGGTGGCTGGGGCGGCAGGGGTGAGAAGCGGCGCGCGCAGCGCGCGAGCAGGTCCGGTGGACCTGCGAGAGCGACGAACGCCGCGAGCTTCGCGAGCGGCTCGAACTGGTCGGTAGTCGAGGCGGAGCAGCAATGGGTCCCCCGGACGAGCCGGGGGACAGCCGCTACACAAAGCGCGTTTCACACGCGCTTTACGTCGCGGCTGGCTGGGGCGGCAGGGATCGAACCTGCGAATGCCGGAATCAAAATCCGGTGCCTTACCGCTTGGCGACGCCCCAAATCTCTGAAAGGCGGCGGACCATAGGGCTTGGGGCAGGGCCTTTCAACGCAATCGCCAACGACGGTCTTGGCCGCAGGACTTCGCCTGCCCGGTCCGTTTGCGCGAAGGGCTCGATGCAGCCGAGACGGCGGTCGCGGGACGTTGCGGCCCCAAAAGTCGCTCTATATAAGAGCGCCTCCCGTGAATTTCGGAGAGTAGCTCAGCCTGGTAGAGCACCACGTTCGGGACGTGGGGGCCGGAGGTTCGAATCCTCTCTCTCCGACCATATTTTCAAGGACTTAGCGGGAACCCCGCCGGCGCGCAGCCCAGGGTCAGGCAATGACCCGCTGCGCCCATTCCGTCGTTTGGGCATCGAGCGGGTACATGTGCTTGTACTGCAGGATCTGCTTGGCGATCAGCTTGAGCCGCTGTTCGAAGGAGAGGACGGCGCGCGGCTTGATCAGCGGCGTGTTGAAGGCCGGCACGTCCAGCCGCTGGAACTCGAACGCCATGCTGACGCGCGACCCGGTCGCGTAGGGCGACGTCTTCCCGCCCCAGTGGATCACGGCCTGATTCCAGATCAGGAAGTCGCCGGGCGAGGCGGGCAGGGCGCGGATGCTGGCATAGTCGAACTGCCAATCCTTTTCCTGCGGCGTGCCGTAGGTTTTGTCGTGGCGCGGCGGCACCATATACATGCAGCCATTCAGCGGCGTCGCCTGGGTCAGCGGTATCCAGGTCGTCAGCGACTTGGGCGTTCCGTCCGGAAACAGTGCCATCACGCCTTTGTCGCGATGGGGCCGCCAGCCGGCCTCGCTCTTCGCCGGATCGACGTTCCAGATCCAGAAATCGGGCAACAGCGCGTAGTCGCCGAGCAGTTCGCCGTAGACGCGGTGGAGCTTGAAGAACGGCACCCAGAATTCGTCGTACAGATAGGCGAACACCGGCGACAGCTTGGCGGCCGACAGAGCGCGAACCGTTTCCGCCATCACGCCGAGGTCGACGCCCCAATCGACCGGCCCGATTTGAAAATAGCCTTCCTGCTTCAGCCGGTTCATCAGCCCGTCGCGCGCGTCCGGCGCCGTGCCGAACACATCGGTGCCGGACAGGAGCTCCGGATCCGCGATGTGCAGCTTCGGCGCGAAAGCCCGCCACGCCTCGAGACTGGTGAGATCGGAGAAGTTCATGGCTTGGGGCCCGTCGCGTTTTCCAATCGTCCTGGCCGGGAACTTCGGCTCACTCCGCTATCCCCAGGACCTGCAGCACCTTCAGACGCTTGTCGGCAAATGCGTGCGCCTGCCGCTTGAGCTCGGCCACATTATCCTCTTCGCGCTCCATCACCTTGCCGTCCTTGATCAGCGATTGGCGCAGCTGTTTCAGCTTGCTCCAGACATCGTCCGCCCACTGATCCGGCGTCTTCTTGCCGTTCTGGCGTGCCAGCAGGAACATCTGCTCGAACCGGCTGACCTGCAATCCCTCGCCGGTGACGGGCGACGCCAGATAGTTGCTGTCGCCCCGCATGTGGGCGCGTTCGAGGAGGTGGCTGTTGAGACGCCGGCAGCGCGGCCTGGCGATCGCGATGTCGGTGTCTTCCTGCACCGGGCTTGCGGTGCCCGATCCGACCATGATGGTGACGACTTCCATCAACCGGTCGAACGGCATGTCCGTGAGGCGTCCGGCGAGCTCGCCGATCGACTTCGGCGAATAGTCGTTGTCGGCGAGCGCCGCGAGCACCGGCTCGTAGATCTCTTTTCGCAACGACACTTTGCCCGCGACGGTTGTCACGGAGTACTCGAAATCGGCGCCGAACGAAACGAGCAGCGTGATCCTGACCTTCTTCAGCCGCTCCATGCGTTCGAACGCCGACAGCCGCGCCGCGCCGCGCGTAAAGATGTCCCGGCGAAACTGGGTGTTCAGCAAATAGTCGCGCACCGATTCCTTGAAGACGATGTGCGAGATGCCGTCGAGGATCGCTCTTTGCGGCGCCGGCAGATTGATGTGGTCGATGAGATCGAGCGCCGATGCAGGCGACGTGAAACCGAGCTTGGCATCGCCGAGCCAGCGGTTCATGTCCGAAAAGTACATCGGCTCCCATTCGTGATTGAAATATTCGTGGGCGACGTAGTTGCGGTTCTGCTCGCCGATCTTGTCGAGCCGGTCCTTGGTCGATGGGTTGGCGGCGAAATAGCGCGCGCCCGCTTCGGCCAGTTGCTTGCCGAAGGTGATGGCCGCTTCGATGCGGTTGGCATAGCCCTGGGTGTCGCTTCCCGCCATCTCCGAATGCAGCGCCAGCATGTGGCGCAGCGGCATCGCCGTCGCCCATCCCGGAAGCGTGTTGTAGCTCATATAGACGACGCCGCCGACCTTCAGACGGCGGCGGATGATGTCGACGATCGCCGTCCGCGTTTCGTCGGTGACCCAGCTCCAGATGCCGTGCAGCGCGATGTAATCGAAGTTCGGCAGATCATTGTTCTCGAGCAGTTCGGCGAAGCTGTCGTCGAAGAAGCGCACCGGCGCTTCGGAGACCCGCGCCAACGCCTGTGCGTTGGCGGCATGGGCCGGATTGAAGTCGGTGCCGAAAAACTGGCCCGGCACGGCGGCGGCGTGGATGTTGGCCGAAAGGCCCTGTCCGTAGCCGAGTTCGAGATAGCGCATCTGGCCGCGCGGCGGCGGCTCGTAGGACTTCAGCAGCAATATGAAGTCCATCATGCACGGACTGGTCTCGCGATAATAACCGTGCGTGTAGTCGATGTCCGTGATGTAACCGGCCGTCCAATCCATATCCTGTCCTTCCGAAAAAATTGCGGCTTACCGTTTCGACGCTTCTAGGGAAGCGGCACGGCGCCGTCCTCCATCTCCAGATGGCGCGCCTGTTCGACGAACTCGGGCCATTCGGAGCTTCTTAGTCCCAGTTTGAGTGCAATGTCTCGCACGGCGCTGATGTCCTGCGAGCCGCGGATGTTCAGCAATCGCCCCCGGTTCCAAACCTCATTCCAATAGGCCCGGAAGAAGCCGTTGGAAACAGCGCCGGAGACCTGCATGCGCGGCCGATCGTCCGACGGCACGCTGTTCCAATAGGCGCTGAGCACGACCGTGTCCTTGTCCCCGATATAGATGTCCATGCTCGGCAGCACGTCCGGGCCGCCGACGAAGCCTTTGACCCAATAGGCACGGCCGTTGAAGCGAAAGATGTTGGAAAGCACCTCTTTGAGCCGGCCCAGATCGTAGAACACTTCGGCGCGATTGACTTCGAGCGAGTCGCTGAGGATGCGCTCCTCCGCATACTGACGGAATTCGATTTTGCTGCGCGCGGCCGTCGAATAGGGATAAGCGAAGCGGAGCATGCGCAAATGCCGGCTGCCGCGAACCAGGCTGTTCAGCGCCGTCGCCATCTGGCTGTCGTTCGACAGCGGACTTGCCGATGCCGGCACTTCATCGTCGTCGTCGCGATGGGCGAAAAGCTCATGGACCTCGAGGCCCAAAGCGCGCGACAGCGGCACACGCTTGCCGTCCCGGGGCATATATTTGCCCATCTCCCAGCAGGACAGCGCGGTGTGGTCGACGCCAACCGCCTCCGCGAGTTCCAGGCGCGTCATGCCCTTGCCTTCGCGGATTCGCTTGATCCGCCGGCCGACGACGCGTGCATACTCCTGATTCGACATGACCCCGCCCGTCGGAACCGCAGGCCCGCTTCCCCGTCCCGCCCTTTTCTCGACATGAGGCGGTGCGTGTGCGGATTTGACCGCCTGCGTGGCAGAAAAGTCATTCAATGGGAGCGACAAAACAAGGGGAAAATGCGTGGTTGGGAGTTATTTGGAGACAATTTAGGCCTTACAATCCTATTAATCGACCGATTTTCTCGATTTAACACCCATTTACTCCCACCCCTCAATCGCGGTGAGACGTCCTCCTCGTAACTCCCACAATCTCTACTGGTAGAGCTAGAGGACTCTTGAGATATTCCGGCACGGTCAGACATTTTCGTACGCTTGTTTGGACGTTATCTGGGGTCGGCGGGGCGAATCAGACAACGAAAAACAATGGCAGCCGGCAGCTTATCCGATAGAATCGGATACAAGGATGCTGCGGCGGTAGCAGAGCGGGCGATCGTTTTACCGACGGAGCCGTGGTTAGTTTTAGGTCTTAACAGGGGGTTTTCTTATGAATTCCGCAAATAGCAGCCGTTCGCAGACTTCGTTCGGTGTCGCGCGCGTTGAGTCATCCGCAAAGTCGACACTTCATTCGAAGCTGCTGGTCACTGCGGCCACGACAGCTGCGTTGATGTTGATCGCATCCGCGCCCGCCGAAGCGGCGGATGTTCGGCGCCGACGCTGTGACCTGCTCCGGCTCGTTCAACTCCTCGACCGCAAACCCCGGCGGTCTCGGCGGCGTCACGCTTACCCCCAACCTTGACCTCGTCTTCGACGCCACGGCCAACGACACGAGCGCGGGCACCGTCACCGTTGGTCCGGGCGCGACCGCCGGCGCGCTTCACGTTCAAGGCCGCCGCGGGCGCGGTGCAGGCTGCTGACGAGTACGATCATTTTCCACGGCGATGCGACGAAGTCGGGCAATACCGCTTCGGTCGACAATTTCGGGCACGCTGAACGGCATCATTCACATCGGCGAAGGCGGCTTCGGGTTCGGTGGCACGATTTCGGTCATCAATGAGTCCGGCGGCGTCATCGGCGAGCTCTGGGCGGATGGCGTTGAGGGTATCACTGTCTCGAACAAGGCCGGCGGCTCGCTGGGCCATGTGGAGTTGTTCAACGACTTCACGACCACAGGCCCGACTCTTGTTCACGCGAACGACACCACCAACTCGACCGATACGCGACAAGCTCGATAGACGGCTTTCTCCAATGTCGGCCTTGCGTCCTCGTTTACGAACACCGGGGCGATCACGACATCGCTCGCGTCTTTGGAACGGACACGACCTTCACCAACACCGGCACAGTCGGTGGTCACCGGTACGTCAATCAGGCCTCGGTGAACACATGGGGCCCGGACACGAGACGACGACAACGAGGTGTTTTTCGATCCGACGGATGACCTGGTTCTTGACCAATGCGGCGAACACGGATTCGGCGGCTTCGATGTCCTCTCGACGTCACTACCGTAACCACAAGCACGGCGTTCGGCGGCTCGGCCACGTTCACCAACAGCGGCGTCGGCGCGAAGTCGAGCGGCACGTGTTCGTCACCGCGGCCAAGGATATCAGTTTCAACAACGCGGCGACGATCGTCGGCACGCCACCGCGCTTGGCCAGCACTGACAACTCGGATTGCTCAACGTCAACGCGATCTGGACGACGCCAAGACGACGTCGACGATACCAAGACTCAACGGACGGGAGCGACCGAAACTGAAGTTCACTCGCACACCTTCTCGTTCACGCCGACCGGCGGCAGCATCACGGCGGACAACGCCGCGAAGAGCGAGATCGACGGCTCGTTCACGGTCGACGCCGCGACGCAACGCGACAGTCACCAACGAAGGCGATCTGAAGAGCAACGTCGCGGTCTCGGCCAGCGCCAGTTCCGAAGCCGAGTCGGATGGCTCGACGAACTCGTCCAATCACATAGTCGGTACCGTTCCGAAGACAACGTCGTCACGGCACCCCGCGCCGCCGAACACCACCACAACGACGACGGACACGGTTCCGAGAACTTCAGCCTTAAGAGCTCTTCGGCAGCGACACGTTCACCTCGACCGGCGGCAAGGCGTCGCTGACGAATACCGGCCCGATCGGCGATCCCGGTCCGGTCACTGTTACGGTGACCGGCGACATCCGCGGCGCTGTTCGCCAATGCCGGCACGATCAACGGCAACGCGACCGTGACGTCCGCGCCGGTGACCAAGACGACCACGTCCGGCTCGTCCTCGACGGTCATCGGACCGGGCAACTTCACAGAACATTCGGTCGTCGACACGAACGACAAGTTCACGGGATTTACGTTTCCGTCGACCTCCGACGTAGACGAACTTCACCTTCGCGAACACGATTACGACAGGCTCGACGCATCGACGACATTCGGCTCCGGCTCGGCCTCTCTGACCAAGCCGCCAAGGCGCACGATCACGGGCACCGTCGACGGTCCAGGACGCGGGCTCGGCGACACTCGACAATGCCGGCACGCTCCTAGGCGCGGTCAATGTTCTGGCGACCGACACCAACACGTCCTTCAGCGCCATCTCCAGGACAGCTCCGGCACGCCTGGCGTGACCGGAACGGTCCACGATCGATGTGGAAACGACGGCTGCCTATCTCGGGTGCCGACCTGATCGAGACCGACATGACGACCTTCAATGCGGACGTCATCAAGTCGTATAACGATGTGACCACTTTCGGGGTGAAGACGATCGGCAGCACGGCCACGCTGACCAACGAGAAGGGCGCCACGATCGGCGAAGTCGGCACGCCGGTTCCGGTGACTGTCATCGGCCAGGCGTCCGCGACGGCGACCAATGCCGGCACGATCTTCGGCGCGACCACGATGGTCGCCTCGTTCGACGGATCGACCACGTTCGGGGCTACGGCGACCGGCTCGCTCGAGCACCAAGGCGACTTCTCGACGACCGTCAGCAAGGACAACACGACGTGAACGACGAACGAGACCAGACTTCGCGTTCGATACGATTCGACCGCGCGGTACCGACTTCGGCGCCACGACGGCGGCCACGCTGACCGGCGGCAAGTCGCTCTCACCAACACCGGCACGGCCATCGGCAATGTGACCGTGACCGGTGTCACCTCGGCCGAGCTCGACAACACCGGCGGCACGATCACCGGCGACGTCAGGTCAACGCGATCGGCCCTCGACATCAATCCGCTGTTCGACGTCAAAACCACAACGAACGATACAGACAGCCGCAGCGGTCGACTCTAAGTTCGCCACCAAGGGCGGCACGACGACGACCACGACGGGCAGCGCGGCACGACCAGCAAAGACAATACCGACACGTCCGTGACGACGCTTTCGCGACGTCGCTCGTGTCTGCCGGCGGCGATGCGGTGCTCAAGAATGCCGCCAAGTCGGACATCACCGGCAACGTCACGATCACGGGCGACACGTCGGCGACGGTGACGAACGACGGCACGATCGTGGGCAATCTGTCGGACACGTCCACTTCGGACGGATACGTCGTTTCCGACCAGTCATGTCTCGGATGCGACGACGGGCACCGAAGCCAAGACGTTCAGCTCGACGTTCATCAACGACGGCGTGACGCCTTACTTGCGGCGTTCAACGCGACGGACGATAAGACCGAGCGAGCGACGTGGTCACCGCTGCGACGACGATGTCGTGCCGCCACGACGGGCGGTACTGCGACGTTGAACAACAACGCCACCGGCGTGATCACGGGCAGCGTGTCCGTGTCACCGATCCGCTCGTCGGCGACGCTCGACCAACAGCCGGCTCCATCGGTGGCAATCTCGACTGGTACGTCGTCACGGTTGCCAGCGACGCGACCAAGACGGAGACGCACAACAAGACGGTCGACACGACCAACACCAAGTCGCACACCGAGACCGCCAACACGGCCACCTTGGCGGCCGGTGTCATCACCTACACCAAGGACACCAAGGGCTCGGCGCACACGCGACGAGACGTCGTAACGACCAAGTCGTCGGCGACCACCCAGGTTGGCGGCAATGCGACGCTGACGAACACCGGCATCATCGGCACGCTTGACTTCGAAGAACAACACGGTCAACACCGTCACGGTCGACCAGGGCGGCACCGCCACGGTCGTCAATGACGGCGTGATCTTCGCCAATCTCATCATCGGCAAGACTACGACCGACAAGTCGAGCGACATCGTCGGACGACCACCAAGACGACCGACGACTCGACGTTCGACAATGCGAAGACGAACGTCGACAAGAGCGGCAAGGGTACGGGCCCGATCGTCGAGACCTCCTTCGACCTCAAGGCGACGGACGCGACGACGCTTGACGACGTCTCCTCGTCCGACACGACGACCAAGACGGTCGGCGGATCGGCGTCCTACTCCGGCACGGGCCAGGTCATCGGTTCGGTGTCGCTGACTTCGGTCGGCGATGCGTCGGCCGAAGTCTCCAACCAGGTCGGCAATCCGGTCACGGGCTTCGGCGTCTTCTTCGTCACGTCGTCGGGTTCAGCACCGATCTTTCGAAGAAGGATCACACGACCGGTACGGACACCACTTCGTCCGAGGACGTGAGCCCGGACGAGACGTCGGAGACCTTCACCACGAACGAACACGTGACGGGTAGCGACACGTTCGACAACGAGTTCACGCTGACGCCGACTGGCGGCATGGCGACGCTCGTGGTCGACAGCACCGGCATCCTGGGCGGCGACTCGCAGAAGCCGATGGATGTCGAAGTGCTCGGCCAGGCTGGTGCGACGCTGCTCAACAGCGGTCACATCAACGGCAACGTGCTGGTCCAGAGCAAGGCCTTCGCGGGTACCTTCTCGAAGATCGGCACGACGACGCACGACGAAGTGACCAGCTCGCACTGCAACGACGCTGGACCCGGTCAAGTCCCCGCTCGTTCTCACGACGGTCGCATCGAGCGACGTGACGACGGATACGTCCGAACGTGACGACGACCTTCGCGTTCAAGAACGTCGGCGGCACTCGCCTCGGCGACCAACCTCAGCAAGCTGACCATCACCGGCGACCTCACGGTCAAGGGTACGGCCGGCGCGACCGTCACCAATCCGGGCGGCATCTGGGGCAATGTCGAGGTCGACTCGCAGGGTATCGCCATCGCCGGCAGCGTGGCGACGACATCCACGACCACGACTTCGGTGGTCCTGGCTCTACCGATCCTGACGACCACGAAGGATGCCGCGAAGACGCTCGACCTCAACCTGGCGTTCTCGAACGACGGTCATGACGCGACGTTGAACAACACGGGCAATATCGGCCTGCGGACCAACGACACGACCGGCCTGACGACGGTTTCGGGCGGCAACGTCGACATGAACGCCAACGGCAATGTCATCGCCACCAATGGCTTCACCGGCATCATCTACGGTGACGTCACGGGAACGGCGACCGGAACGGCCTTCACGCTCGATCTCAAGACGAGCGACACGTCGAAGACGGTCGCGACGTCGCAACCTCATCACGCGGCGTCACGGTCACGACGCTCAAAGACGTCGCCACCAAGAACGTCGACACCACGACGACGGCGACCGGCGGCACGGCGACGATGACCAACACCGGCAGCATCGGTCAGCGCTTCGCGTCGAACGCTGCGGCGGGCGGCGGATCTGACGGCCGGCCACGGCGTGGTCATGTCCGGCGACGCTGGCGCCACGATCACCAACAATGCCGGCGCGATCATCGGCAAGGACGCGCAAGCGTTCTCGAACGCCACGAACGACGTCTTCTCGTCGAACGAGACGATCACGACCACGTCGCAGGATACGACCCCGGCGGCGGCTCCGACCGACTTCAAGACGATCGTCGACACTGGCGGCTCCACCGACAAGACCACGGCCGCCGGCGGCAAGGCGACGATCACCAATGCGGCAGGGTGCCTCGATCGGCGCCGACGTTCAGGACGGCTTCAGCGTATTCCAAAGCGACGATGCGACCATCGTTGCCAGCGGCGATGCCGGGGCTCTGATCACGAACGCCGGTCTGATGCAGGGCGACACGATCTCGGCATTGTCCAATGCCGCGAACGTGACGACGGTCACTTCGTTCACCACGACGACGCACTTCACCTTCAACGCGATCAAGGCCAAGGTGCTGTTCAACGACGACACGATCGACACCAGCAGCTCCATCACGTCGACGGCGACCGGCGGAACGGCGAAAATCGACAACACGGGCAGCATGCTGAGCGACGGCCTGCTCACGGTCACCGTCAGCGGCTTCGCCGGCGCGACGTTGAACAACGCCATCAAGGCCGAGATCGACGGCAACGTGAACGTGCTCTCGAGCGGCCTCAACACCGTCGACACCGATGTCGTCCATCAGACCGATGCCGGCTTCTTCGGCACGAAGCTGCTGGTCGACAAGCTCGAGACCACCACGCACACCGAAACGGTAACCGGCGGCGTCGCTCTGCTCGATAACAAGGGCTCGATCGACAACTCCAGCGGCCATGGCGGCGGCAATGCCTTCGTGAACGGCTTCACGGCCGGCACATTGATCAACGAAAAGGGCGCCTCGATCACCGGCAATGCCGAAGCCGACTCGGTGTTCTTCACCAAGAGCTGGACGGCGATCGTCGAAACGCAGGGCCCGGCATTGCCGACGCCCTCGCCGACGCCGCTCGACAGCTACACCGAGACCGACGCGTTCGTCGGCAACGGGGCGAGCATCGACAACTTCGGTGCGATCGGGGACGACGCGACGGTCAATACCGTCGGTGCCGGCCTGATCACCAACGAAGTCGGCGCAACGATCGGCGACTTCGTCAACATGAACTCGTTCTTCCCGGCGCTGCAGGAGATCAACACCAACGGCGCGGTCACCGAAATTCCGGGCGGCGGTACGTCGACCTTCAACAACCTCGGCAACGTGGCTGGCGGCTTCGACATCGTCTCGTGGGCCGGCAGCACGCTGACGAACTCTGCCTCGTCGCAGATCGACACGTCGGGCTACCACAACCTCATCGCCTCGGCCATCGGGACCAACACGCTTCACCAACGCGGGCCTGATCGGGCCGCTGCCGACGGGCGACTTTGGCAACGGCTTCATCGAGTTCGCCGGCAACACAACTCGCCGACAACACCGGCATCATCACGCAGGGACTGGTGTTCACCAACTTCCTGCCGGGCTCGATGGCGACGTTCAACTTCCACAAGGGTTCGGTGGTCACCGGCGGCATCAACCTGCCGGGCGATGTGGCTTCGTCGGACTTCGGTCAGCGGCGGTCTCTCCAACCTGACCGTGAACTTCATGGACAGCGGTGCCTATCCGGGCGACATGTACGGCGTCACGACGACGAACAAGACCGGACCGGGCGCTTGGATCCTCACCGGCAACCACCTCGAGGTGGGCTCGGCGACGGTCTCCGGCGGTCTGCTGCAGTTCGGTATCCCGGCCCGCGGCGACGCGGACGCGCTCCTCTACTCGGGCACGTGGGATCCGTACTTCAACCTGCCGAATCCGCTGGCCGGCAACACTGCGATCGATCCTTCGCTCAACTCGATCGCAGCCGGTCTCAGCTCGAACATCATCCTGGCGCCAGCCGGCACCAGGCATGTGATCGGCAACATCACGATCGGTCCGAACGGTGCGGTCTTCGGCGACACGCTGTTCATCGGCAACATCACCAACAACGGCATGTTCCTGTCCGGTTACATGCTGCCTGGCGGTGCGAACGAGCCGCTCGGCAATCTGTTGGACAACACCAACCTGATCCTGCCGGGTCACGACGAGATCTCTGGAAACTACACCCAGAGCGCGACGGGTACGTTGCTCACCAGCTTCGCGCCGACCATCGACCATCATCGCGATGTCGTCGGAACGCAGCCGGAGATCTTCGCTCCGACGAGCTTCTGGTTGTCGGTCTCGCCGTTCGTGCCTGACACGCATCCGAGCACGCTTACCACTGTCGACGGCACAGCCACCGTCGCCGGCACGGTCAAGGTGTACGTCAACCGCGAAGGCCTCTACGTCAACGGCGACTCGCGCGACGTGATGACGAGCAAGGGCGCCATGACCGTGACGGCTACGACTTCGCAGTCGGCTCCGTCGCTGTTCGTGGGCTTCAAGCTCGCCACGCGCAGTGCGGGCGGCGTCAATGTCCTCAGCACGGTCGTAAGCCGCACCTCCTACTCCTCTGTCGGAGCGACGCCGAACGAAGTGGCGCTCGGTCTGGCCTTGGATAGTGCGGTTCCGGATGTGGCAGCCAAGGTCGCTGCGAATGCCTTCCCGTCAGTGGCGGCGTTCAATGCGACCCAGGATCTGGCCGGCTTCCTGACCGACATGGACTGGAATGTCGCGACGGCGGCGCAGGCGGAAGGCATCCTGAACGATCTGTCTCCGGATGAATACGCTTCGCTGGCGGCGATCGACACCTCGGCGGGCTTCAGGGCGCAAATCCTGCGGCACCTCACCGAACAGCGCGGTGTCGGCGCCCAGGACGATCCGGCGGTCGGTGCGTGGGTCCAGGCCTACGGTCTGACGCAGAATGTCAGCGACAGACATGGCATCAAGGGCCTCAAGTCTTCGACGTCGGGCATCTCGGTCGGTTGGGATGCTCAGCTCGACAACCTCGTCCTCGGTATGGCCGGCGGTTACAGCCGGACGTCGGTGGGCACGCACAACACGAACTTCGGCGGCGAAATCACCAGCTATCAGGCTGGCGGTTACGGCACCGCGACGTGGGGTCCGTGGTACGTCGATGCGACCCTGTGGGGCGATTTCGGAAACGGCACGATCACCCGTGTCCTTCCGCATCTCGGCCGGGTCGGTGTGGCGAACGTCAAGCCGGATGGCTTCCATGCCGAAGCCGAAGGCGGCTATCGCTTCGTGACCGACGAGGGCTTCGGACTGACGCCTTACATCAGCATCGGCTACCGGAACTCGGACTATGGTCACTTCTCCGAAACCGGCCTGGGCGGATTGGGCTACAACATCTCGGGAGCCAACGCTTCGCTCTTCACACCGGAACTCGGCGTGACGGCGGACGGCAACTACGAGGTGACCAGCATGATCACCGTCAAGCCGCTGATCGGTCTTGCCGTCATCTTCAACGACTCGCCGGACGTCATCACGGCGCAGTTCCAGGGTGGTGGCAATTCGTTCACGCTCAAGAGCCCGCTCTCGAGCAACGCAGCCTTCCGTCCGGAAGCCGGCGTGGACATCAAGGTCGGCCAGTCTGTCTCGGTACAGATGGGTTACCAGGGTACGCTCGGCGGCGGAGTCGACTCCAACGGCGGCTACCTCGGCCTGCGGATGGACTGGTAAAAACTGTTACTCGGGAACGAGGGGGCACGGTCGTGCCCCCTCGTTTTCTTTTGTGCCTACGCCAACGCACAAGCGGGCCAATGCGCTCGCACAGGCGGGCCAGGCCGCTGCCGGAAGAGTTGCGGCACGCGGGGCTGGCGGCGTAGCTTGGCCCCTGTCGCTTGAGAGATCCGTCCTATGAGCCGTCCGCCCTTGCCGCCGCCCTTCACCGCGCCTGCCTTGCTGACCGCCCGCGACCATGCCGCGCTGGCCTACCGGAAGGCGGAGTCCTTCAAGTTCGCGCGGTCGGTAAACTCGGTCCCGGTGGTCCTGAGCGAGATTCCGAAACTCCTGCCGCACTATCCGATCGCCTTCACGACCGGGCCGAACCCCGTTCTGATCGCCCTGTTGGGTGCTCGCAATGACGAGAACCTGTTCGTCGGCCCGAACGGGGAATGGGCGCCTGGCACCTACATTCCGGCCTACCTGCGCCGCTATCCCTTCATCCTGATGGAGATGCCCGACAAGGCCCTGGCGCTGGCCGCGGAAATGGACCCCGATTTCCTGGGCACGGAGGGCGAGCCGCTGTTCGCCGACGGTACAGCCACCAAGATCGCCCGCGCAGCCTACAAATTCTGCAGCGATTTCCAGCAGGCGTTCGAGGAGACGAAGATCTTCTGCGAAGCCGTGTTGAATTCCGGGATCCTGCGCAACAAGAAGAGCCAGTTCACGCTCACCAGCGGCGCCAAGATCAATCTGACGGGGTTCTCGGCCGCCGATCCCGAGGCGCTGGACGAGCTCGACAACCGGACCGCGAACAGCTTCCGCAAGCGGCATTGGCTGGGGCCGCTCTACCTGCAGATCGCCTCGCTGGAACACCTCAATGAGTTCCCTCAGCGCATGGCGGCAAACATCGCCCGCAAGGCCGCCTGACCGCTTCGCTGCGCCCAAAACATGCGGCTCGATCCCCCGCCGGCGACTGCGCCCACCGCTCTTGCGGCGCGATCGCTCCGCGCCCGAGCGGTGATCCCGTCAGGGCAAAAAAAAGCCCGCGGGGAAATCCCCGCGGGCTTTGTCCGTATCGCGTTGCCGCTTAGTTGAAGATGTCGGCGACGTTGTAGGTCAGCGTCGCGACGACGCCTGTGGTGCAAGCGTTTTTCGTGCCCATGAAGAAGCCGCAGGTCACGCTGTTCATGTCGGTGCCGTTGGCCCGTACGTCGAGCGCCCAGCTGTGCCACGTCGCGGTCATGCCGAGATCGAAATGGGTGTAGTCGTTCGGCGCCGCATCGACCCACTGATGGCCGACATTGCCGCTGATCGACAGCCAGTCCGTGAGCGGATAGGAGGCCGTGCCTTCAATATATCCGCCGGTGCCGCTTCCCAGGCTGAACTGCGGCGAGATCGCGCCGGTCGCCGTCAGCGATAGCGAGCCGAAGGAGTGCGAGAGCTGGAAGATGCCTTCGAAGTAGCTCGCTGCCGAACCGCCGCCGACATTCCAATCGGGATAGGAATAGTAATAGGCCTCGACGTTCAGGTCGGTGCCGCCCAGGTCGAAATGCTTGCCGCCATAAATGTCGACTTCAATCGACGGATTGTTGGTGCCGCCGGACGGGCGGACGGCGCCCCAGTTGGTCTTCGACACCCAGGTGCCGACATAGAAACCATCGGGCGCGCTCCAGTTGATCGAGGCTTGCGGCGCGAATTCGCGATCGTTCTGGCTGATGCCACGGAAGCGGTAGTCGCTCTGGACGTCCACATAGGCCGACACGGAGCCCCAGTCGCTGTCGGCATAAGCCGCTCCGGTCGACGCCAGAACGCCTGCGACGCTTGCCGCCGCGAGTGTCAGTCTCAATTCGAACTTGTTCATAATCAGCCCTCTTGTTTGTGGCCCAGGCACCGAAATACGCCGCGCCGCAACCGACTTTTGGGACTGGGCCGCATAAATTCAATACGGGACAGGGCCTTATGAGCACGTTTCGTGCGCCGGCCGAGCGGATTTGGCGGGCCGTTGTTGCAATGCAACACACGTTTGCTCGCCCCTTAGGCAGACCGCCGCCCGAATGGGCGCCGGGCTTCGGCAAACAATAACCCAGGGTCAGCCGCGACGGCGTCCGGCCAATCGGGGCCGCAACGCGATTCTCAGCGTCTGGCGCCAGCCATGGAGAGATGCATCCCGCCATCGGTCAGAAGCGTCTCGCCGGTGATGTTGCCGGACTCCGGCCCTGCGAAGAACAGCACCGATTTGGCGATCTCCGCGCCGTCCGCGACGCGATGCAGAAGGCTTCGCTTCTCTTCGGCTTCGGAGATGCGATCGGCCGTCTCCTTGCCGAACTGCTTCACGAACCAGTTGGTGTCGACATAGCCCGGACAAATCGCGTTGACGCGCACTTCGGGCGCGAGCGCGCGGGCAAGCGAATAGGTCATCGTGTTGAGTGCGCCCTTGGATGCCGCATACGCGACCGACGAGCCGATGCCGGCGACGCCCGCGATCGACGACACGTTGACGACGGAACCGGCCTTGTGCGCGCGAAGATCCTCGATGCAGGCGCGGATCATCTGGAACGGCCCGATCACGTTCACCGCATAGATGCGCGCGAAGTCTTCGCCGGTAAGCGAATCCAGATCGGCGTGATTGGTCACGAACTTCGTCGTGCCGGCATTGTTGACGAGGATGTCGATGCGGCCCCATGCCTCGCGCGCGGCTTGCGCGATGCGCCGGCAGTCGTCGTCGTTCGCGACGTCGCCCTGCGCAAGGCGGACATCGGCGCCGGCCGCCTTGACCGCCTCGGCGGTCTCGCGCGCTTCCTTCTCGCTCTTGGTGTAATTGACGACGATATTGGCGCCGCGCCGCGCCAGGCCCTGCGCCACCGCCGCGCCGATGCCAGTCGCCGAGCCTGTGACAATTGCTACCGTGCCCTTGAGATCGCCCTGTTCCACGTGCCTTTTCCCCGTCATGTTCTGGTGCTGTGTTAGGCTCGGATCGTACAGTGCAGCGTGCAAGCTAGCCAAGGAGCCGCTATTTCCACCTCCAGCGCCGTGCTGCCCGACCTTGCGCCCCGCCGGCGCCGCCACACCCATGCGGCGGCCCCCTTACGCATCGTGCTCATCCGCCATGGCAAGCCCGCGATCCCGACACATCCGCGCGCGTCGCACGCCGAATTCCGTACCTATATCGACGACTATGAGGCTGCCGGGCTCGATCCCGCGAGCGCGCCGCCGGAGGAGTTGCAAGATCTGGTCAAGGAGCTGACCGCGATCTACACCAGCGACCGGCCGCGCTCGACCGGCAGCGCCAAGGCGCTCGCGCCCAATGCCGAGCTGATCGCCGATCCGCTCTTTGCGGAAGCGCCGCTTGCGAGCCCGCGCATTCCCTTGTTGCGCCTCAAGGTGCCGGCCTGGGCGGTGATGGCGCGCATCCTGTGGCACGCGGGTTATCACCCGGAGATCGAGAACTACCGCAAGGCCAAGCATCGCGCCGCCGAGGCCGCCGACATCCTGACAAGCCAGGCGGCAAAGGAAGGTGCGACCGCGCTCGTCGCGCATGGCTATTTCAATCTGATGATCGGGCGCGAGCTGCGCCGCCGCGGCTTTCGCAAGACCGGCGCGCACCGCGTCAAATACTGGAACTCGGTGGTCTACGAAATGCCGTGACGCCGCGCGGCACGCTTGTCGTGCCCGGCCGCCAAGGCATCTACAATGAGCCACAGGCCGAGCGGGCGTTCGGGAAATTGATCGAGTTGCTGGATGCGGAGCTGAAGTGAGCTCTACAACATCGCCGGGATCACCCGGTCCGGCGGCTTGTGGCCGTCGGCGAAGGTCTTGATGTTGATGATGACCTTCTCGCCCATGTCGATGCGGCCTTCGATGGTCGCCGAGCCCATATGCGGCAGGAGCACGACGTTCTTGAGCTTGAGCAGCTTGGGGTTCACCGCCGGCTCGTGCTCGAACACGTCGAGGCCGGCGCCGGACAGCTGGCCCGCCTCCAGCATGCGCGCCAGCGTGTTCTCGTCGATCACTTCGCCGCGCGCGGTGTTGACGATATAGGCCGACGGCTTCATCAGCTTCAGCCGCCGCGCCGAAGCAGGTGATAGGTCGCCGGCGTGTGCGGGCAGTTGATCGACACGATGTCCATCCGCGCCAGCATCTGGTCGAGGCTTTCCCAATAGGTCGCCTCCAGCTCGTGCTCGATGTCGGGATGGACGGGCTTTCGGTTGTGATAGTGGATCTGCAGCCCGAACGCCTTGGCGCGGCGCGCCAGCGCCTGGCCGATCCGTCCCATGCCGACGATGCCGAGCCGCTTGCCGTAGACGCGGTGGCCGAGCATCCAGTTGGGCGACCAGCCCTTGAAGTGATCGTCTTCGAGCTCCTTGACGCCTTCCACCAGCCGGCGCGGCACGGCGAGGATCAGCGCCATCGTCATGTCGGCGGTGTCCTCGGTCAGCACGCCGGGCGTATTGGTGACGGTGATGCCTTTGTCGAGCGCGGTCTTGACGTCGATATTGTCGACGCCGGTGCCGAAATTGGCGATCAGTTTCAGGTTCGGGCCCGAGCGGACGATGACCTTGGAATCGACCCGGTCGGTGATGGTCGGCACCAGCACGTCGGCCTTTTGCACCGCCTCGATCAGGTCGGCCTGGCTCATCGGATGGTCGTCGACGTTCAGCCGCGCATCGAACAGCTCGCGCATGCGGGTCTCGATCGCATCGGGAAGCTTGCGCGTGACGATGACCAGCGGCTTTTTCGCGGGCATATCAAATGGGACCTTATCGGGCGGACGCCATCTTACGGCATCCGCCCGGTCATAACAGACGGCCCGGCGCGGTCAAGGATTCAGACGTTGCTCTCGGTTAGCGCCGAATAAACAAGCGTTCTGAGGTCGCGCCGCAAGGTCAGCCGCGCATCCGAGCCCATTACCTGGGTCATGAAAACCACGGTCAGATCCTCCTTCGGATCGATCCAGAACGCGGTCGACGCCGCGCCGCCCCAGAAATACTCGCCCACCGTGCCGGGCAGCCGCGACTGCGATTGGTCCATCGTCACGCCGCAACCGATCGAGAAGCCGATGCCGCCATAGCCGGCTTCGGTGAAGGTTGCCGCCGCGGACATGTCGCTCATCAGCTTGTTGTCGGGCAGAAGGTTCAGGCTGAACATCTGCACCGTCTTGGGCGAGAGGATCTGCACGCCGTCCAGCGTGCCGCCGCCCACCATCATGCGGCAGAAGCGCATATAGTCGTGCATCGTCGAGACGAGTCCGCCGCCGCCGGATTCGAGCTTGGGCGGCTCGGCATAGGTCGACTTGCCGGCATCGTCCTGAACCCTGAGCCCGACGCCACCCTTGCCCGGCATGTAGCAGGAGGCGAAGCGATCCATCTTCGAGGCCGGCACCGAGAAGGATGTGTCCGTCATCCCGAGCGGCTCGAACAGCCGCGTACGCAGGAATTCGCCGAACGTCATGCCCGACAGCTTCTGGACCAGATAGCCCATCACGTCGATCGAGACGGAGTAGTTCCAATTTTTTCCCGGCGAGAAGTCGAGCGGCAATTTCGAAAGTTGCTCGATGAAGCCTTCGAGGCCGCCGGGCGTCTGGAAGTCGTTGATCTTCTGCGCGCGATAGGCGGCATCGACCGCGGTGCGCCACATGAAGCCGTAGGTCAGGCCCGATGTGTGCGTCACCAGATCGACCACCTTCATCGGCCGCTCGCATGGCGTGGTGATGAACTGGCCGGCGGTGTTCTCCACCAGGCTCGGCACGCCGCTCTGATAGACGCGCAGATTCTTCCACGACGGAATGTGAGTGTGGACATTGTCGTCGAGGCCGAGCTTGCCTTCTTCGACCAGCATCATCAGCGCGACCGAGGTGATCGGCTTGGTCATCGAATAGATGCGGACGATCGCATCCTCGCGCCACGGCTTTTTGCGCTCGATGTCCATCGATCCGCACATGCCGCTATGGGCAAGCTCGCCGCGCCGGAAGACCTGGGTGTGCAGTCCGGGCAGGAGGCCCGTGTCGACGTAACGCTCCTTCATCACCCGGTCCAAGGTCTGAAGACGCTTGCCCGACAGACCCACGCTTTCTGGTTTGGCCATTCCTGTCCTCCCGGTTTGTGGCTGGATGATAGATTGTCACGGCCCGGCGGCGCGGCCTAGCCGTGACAATTTGGGACCGCGGGTCGAGCCGCCATTTTTCGAATAATCGGTATCTTTTTCCTTGCGGGCCCGGCCGGGGCAGGGGGATAATTGCCGTAGGGAAATGGATTTCGGGGCAGGCCGCCGACGCGCCGCACCGGCCAGGGAAACACAACCAAAGCAGGAGCGCAGGGCATGGCTTGGGATTTTGAAACCGATCCGGAATACCAGAAGAAACTCGACTGGGTCAGCGAGTTCATCGAACAGGAGGTCGAGCCCCTGACGCATATCGGCGTCGGCATGGGCGGCGTGAAGTCCAAGACCTACCAGAAGGCCGTCCGGCCCTTGCAGGCCAAGGTCAAGGAGATGGGGCTGTGGGCCTGCCACCTGACGCCCGATCTCGGCGGCCAGGGTTATGGCCAGGTCAAGCTCGCGCTGCTGAACGAGCGGCTCGGCCGCGTCGGCCTCGCGCCCGTCGTGTTCGGCTGCCAGGCGCCCGATACCGGCAATGCCGAGATCATCGCCCATTACGGCACCAAGGAGCAGAAGGACCGCTATCTGTGGCCGCTGCTCAACAACGAAATCACCAGTGCGTTTTCGATGAGCGAGCCGACCGGCGGGTCCGATCCGCTCTACTTCAAGACCAAGGCCGAACTGCATGGCAATGAGTGGGTAATCAACGGCGAGAAATGGTTCTCGACCGGCGCCCGCAACGCCGAAGTGCTCGTCGTCTATGCCGTCACCGATCCGGAGAACAAGGATCCCTACAAGCGCATGTCGATGTTCCTGGTGCCGAAGAACACGCCGGGCGTGAAGATCCTGCGCAATGTCGGTGTCGGCGGCATGCAGGGCGGCAACGAAGGCTATGTCCGCTACGAGAATGTGCATGTGCCGTTCGACGCGATGCTGGGCCCGCGCGGCGCGGCGTTCGAGCTCGGCCAGGTCCGTCTCGGCGGCGGCCGCGTGCACCACGCGATGCGCACCGTCGGCCAGTGCCAGAAGGCGCTAGACCTGATGTGCCAGCGCGCCGTGTCGCGCTCGACCCGCGAAGGGCGCCTCGGCGACTATCAGATGGTGCAGGAGCAGATCGCCGACAGCTACATCCAGCTGCAGCAGTTCCGCCTGATGGTGCTGCACGTCGCCTGGCTGATCGACAAGCACAAGGACTACAAAAAGGTGCGCAAGGACATCGCCGCCGTGAAGGTCGCGATGCCCAAGGTCTATCACGACATCGCCGCCAACGCGCTGCACATCCACGGCGCGCTCGGCGTCTCCAACGAAATGCCGTTCATGGGCATGGTGACCTCGTCCTTCGTGATGGGCATCGCCGACGGCCCGACCGAGGTGCACAAGGTCACGGTGGCGAAGCAACTGCTGAAGGACTTCCGCCCGGACAACGACCTGTTCCCGTCCTACCACCTGCCCAAGGTGCGCGAGCGGGCGCGCGAGAAGCATCCCGACCTGGTCAAGGAACTCCGCGAGGAATGGGCGGCCCGCGCGCAATCGATCGACGCGCTGTAGCCCGCGTCATTCAGTCATGCAAAAAGGGGAGCCAAGGGCTCCCCTTTTTGGTTTGTGTGCGCCGGCTCCCCGACCGGTATGCAGACGAAGTGCCTGCTCTCGACCGCTGCGCAAAGGCACCTCGGTTCACGGCGGGACTTTTCGCGCGAATTGGGATAAGGGATGCGCGCCATCGCCCGATCAAAGGCTGATCCCTTGCCAAATGAAGAGCATGCCGCCGCCGCGCCGGCGTCGGACTGGATTTCGATTCTCAGCCGCTACCGCAATCCAAGCGCGGTGCGCAGCACCTTCGAACTCGCCGTCACGGCGGTGCCGTTCGTCGCGTTGTGGCTGTTGATCTGGGCGGCGTGGCATTTCGGCTTCTGGTACGTCTCCCTTGCATTGACGCTTCCGGCCGGCGCCTTCCTCGTGCGCCTTTTCATGATCCAGCACGATTGCGGCCATGGCTCGTTCTTCCGTCAGCGAGCGGCGAACGACTGGATCGGCCGCGTCATTGGCGTCTTCACGCTGACGCCCTACGACGCGTGGAAGCGTTCGCACGCAATCCATCACGGCACCTCGGGCAATCTCGACAAGCGCGGCGTCGGCGATCTGCAGACCCTGACGGTCGAGGAATACCGCGCGCGCTCGGCACTCGGCCGCCTCGGCTACCGCCTCTACCGCAATCCGGTAATCCTGTTCGGCTTCGGTCCCGTCTATCTCTTCGTCCTGCGCCACCGCCTGCCGCTGGGAACGCGGCTCGCCAACTGGCGCGGCTGGATCAGCCCGATGGCGACCAATCTGGTCATCGCCACAGTGGCGATCGGCCTGATGTGGCTGCTGGGTTGGAAGACGTTTCTCCTCACCCAGGTCCCGATCACGCTCCTTGCCGGCTCCATCGGCATCTGGCTGTTCTTCATCCAGCACCAGTTCGACGACACGGTGTGGGCCGGCGACGGCGCCTGGAACGTGCACGAGGCGGCGCTCCATGGCAGCTCCTACTATGTGCTGCCGCATGTCCTGCGCTGGTTCACCGCCAATATCGGCATCCACCATGTGCATCATCTCCATGCGCGCATTCCGTTCTACCGGCTGCCCCAGGTGCTGCGCGAACAGATGCGCCTGGCCGAGGTCAGCCGCGTCTCGCTGCTCGCGAGCCTGCGCTGCGCCCGTCTCGCGCTATGGGACGAGTGCCAGAACCGCCTGATCAGCTTCCGCGAAGCCCGCAAGCTGCCGCGATAATTTTCCGGCACGACTGTCATGGCCCCGACCCGGCGCTTGACTCATGCATATCCCGGCGGTTATACGTCAATCCATAACGTTAGAGTTATGGATCTGGATGTCGACCGCCCCTGCTGTTCTGTTCCGGACGCTAGCCGACCCGACGAGGCGGGCGATCTTCGAGCGCTTGTGCCGCGAAGGAGAGAAGACGGTCGGGGCTCTGACCGCCCGGGCCAAGATTTCGCAGCCCGCCGTCTCCAAGCATCTGGGCGTTCTGAAACGCGCCGGCCTGGTGCGCGACCGCCACGAAGGTCGCCAGACCCATTACAGCGCCCGGCCAGGCGCCCTGGCGCCGCTGCTCGACTGGACGAGCCAGATGGCGGGCTTCTGGCAAGACCGGCTCGATCGGCTTGAAGATCTGCTCAAGAGGATGGACCAATGACCGACCCGTCGGCGCAAACGCGTTCCGTCGTCATCGAACGGGAGCTGCCGCATCCGCCGCACAAGCTCTGGCGCGCGCTCACCGAGCCGCACCTGATCGAGGCGTGGCTGATGAAGAACGACTTCAAGCCCGTCATGGGTCACCGGTTCAGCTTTCGCATGGACCCTCAGCCGAACTGGAACGGCGTCGTCGACTGTCGGGTTCTCGTGGTCGAGCCGAACAAGACGCTGTCCTACAGCTGGGGCGCGCTCGGCCTGGACAGCACCGTCACCTTCACGCTCACGCCGACGGAGACGGGGACGCGGCTGCGCGTCGAACAGAAGGGCTTCCGCTCGGACCAGGCCCAAGCCTTCGCGGGCGCCACCTTTGGCTGGCAGAAATTCCTGGCGAATCTGGAGCAGCTTCTGGCGCGGACCGATTGAGGGGATTGCCATGACCGAAACGAAGAGCATCGTCGTCGAACGCAAGATGCCGCATCCGCCGGAGCGGATCTGGCGCGCGCTCACCCGAAGCGAGCTCATCGCCGATTGGCTGATGCAGAACGACTTCATGCCGCAAATCGGCCATCGCTTCCAGTTCCGCGCGACGCCCGTGGGCGGCTGGTCCGGCGTCACCAATTGCGAAGTGCTCGAAGTGGATGCCCCCAACCGGCTGGTCTATCGCTGGGGCGACCGGACCGAGTCCGACAGCGGCTTGAGCACGGTGGTGACCTGGACCCTCACGCCGGCGGACGGCGGCACGCTGGTGCGCATGGAACAGGCCGGATTTCGGCCGCAGGACGAGGCCGGGTACAAGGGCATGGGCGGCGGCTGGCCCCGCATTGTCGAAGGGCTGGAGCGGATCGCGGGCCGCGAAATGTACTGACGCAAGCAAAGCGCGCGAACGCGCTTGCCGCCGCCGCCGAGGTCTTTATATAACGTCGGGCACCGCGGGACTGACATGTTGTCAGTGCGGCTGAATTGACCACGCCACGGAGACGGGAAACCTGCCCGTGGCTTTCGTAGCCCGGGATCCCAATATGACCCTTTCTGCCAACTGGCCCGCCATGTCCATTGCCGAGGCGACCGCCGCGCTCACCGCGCCCGGCTCGCGGCTGGAGATGGAGACCGTCACCATCCGCGGCGTCCCCACGCGGGTGTGGAAAAACGCGCCGCCGTCGAACCGCGAGGTGTTTCTCGCCGGCCGCGCCTATGGGAATCGCGAATTCCTTGTCTACGAAGACGACCGCTGCACCTTCGAAACCTTCGCGCGCGCGACGCTGAAATTCGCCGCGCAATTGCAGAAGGACGGCGTGGAGAAGGGCGACCGCGTCGCCATCATCATGCGCAACCTGCCCGAATGGGTGGTGGCATTCTACGCGGCCGAGATCGTCGGCGCGATCGTGACGCCGTTGAACGCGTGGTGGACCGGCCCGGAGCTGGAATACGGCCTGGTTGATTCCGGCACCAACGTCGCGATCGTCGACGCCGAACGGCTCGAGCGCATTTCGGAGCATCTCATCAACTGTCCCGATCTCAAGCGCATCTATGTCAGCCGCTATCAGGAAGACCTGCCGAGCCCGATCGTGCGCCGGCTGGAAGACGTGATCGGCAAGGTCAACGATTGGGGCAAGCTGCCGGCCGGCGAGATGCCCGACGTCGCGCTGCATCCCGACGACGACGCGACCATTCTCTACACATCCGGCACGACGGGCCGGCCCAAAGGCGCGCTCGGCACCCAGCGCAACATGTGCTCGAACATCATGGCGGCCGCGTTCTCCGCCTCGCGCAGCTTCCTGCGCCGCGGCGAGCCGGTGCCCGTGGTTGCCAATCCGCTCGACGCGCCGCAGCGCTCGACGCTTTTGTCCGTGCCGTTCTTCCACGCGACCGGCTGCTTTGCCGTGCTGGGGCCGACGGTGGTCAGCGGCGGCAAGATCGTTTTGATGCGCAAATTCGAAGCCGAGAAGGCGATGCAGATCATCGAGCGCGAGAAGATCAACGGCGTGGGCGGCGTGCCCACCATCGCCTGGCAATTGCTCGAACATCCCAGCCGCGCCAAATACGATCTGTCATCGCTGGAATCCGTGGCCTATGGCGGCGCGCCGTCCGCGCCCGAGCTCGTCAAGCAGATCAAGCAGAACTGGCCGAAATCCGCGCCGGGCAATGGCTGGGGCATGACCGAGACGTCGGCCACCTGCACGACGCATTCCGGCGAGGATTACGAGCATCGCCCGACCTCGTGCGGTCCGCCGGTCGCGGTGTGCGATCTGAAGATCATGGATCTCGAAGGCAGGCACGAACTGCCGGTCGGCGAGGTCGGCGAATTGTGGGCCCGCGGCCCCAACATCGTGAAAGGCTACTGGAACAAGCCGGAAGCGACGGCCGCGACCTTCGTCGATGGCTGGGTGCGCACCGGCGATCTCGCGCGCCTCGACGAGGAAGGTTTCTGCTACATCATCGACCGCGCCAAGGACATGCTGATCCGCGGCGGCGAGAACATCTACTGCATCGAGGTCGAGAACGTTCTCTACGACCATCCCGCCGTCATGGACGCGGCGCTGATCCCGGTGCCGCACAAGACGCTCGGCGAGGAACCCGGCGCCGTGGTGCATCTGAAGCCCGGCATGCACACCACCGAAGACGAGCTTCGCGCTTTCGTCGCGGGCAAGCTCGCCGCCTTCAAGGTGCCGGTGAAGGTGGTGTTCTGGCCCGAGACCTTGCCGCGCAATGCCCAGGGCAAAATCCTCAAGACGGAGCTCCGGAAGATCTTCGCCGAGCCGCAATAGGAAATATCGCGCGGGGACGCGGAGGCGCGGACGTTGTGATATTCTGCGCGGCTCCGCGTGAATCCAATGGCCAATGAACTCAAAGTAAGCGCATCGATTTCCATTCCCGAATCCGAACTGGAAGAGAATTTCATCCTCTCCTCGGGCGCGGGCGGGCAGAACGTCAACAAGGTGGCGAGCGCGGTGCAGCTGCGCTTCGACGTGCTGCATTCGCCGAGCCTGCCGGACGATGTGCGCGTGCGCTTGCTGCGGCTCGCCGGTCACCGCCTGACCAAGGACGGCGTGCTGGTCATCACCGCGCGCGAATCGCGCGATCAGGTGCGCAATCGTCAGATCGCGCGGCAAAAGCTCGCCGAATTGATCCGCGCCGCCAGCCATATCCCCAAGAGGCGCAAGGCGACGCGGCCAACCAGGGCCAGCAAGGAACGCCGCATCGACTCCAAGAAGCGCAACGCGCGTACCAAGCAGCAGCGGGCGAAGCGGTTCGAGGACTAACCTACTTCGCCTTCTCCCCGGCCTCGACCTTGCGCTGAGCGTCGGCCCATTGCGCCGCGCCGGCGCGTTGCGGCGCGGGCGGCTCCTGGCCCTGGGCCCGCATGCGCTCGGCGATCTGGCGGCCGAGCGCCACGACCTTCGGGATCTCATTGTCGGCGAGCGGCTTCATCGCCTTCTTGCGCGCCATCGCCTTCTCGACATAGGGCGCGAGCTCTTCGGCCTTCTTCTTTTCGCGCTCGGCTTCCTTCTCCTTGAACTCCGGCATCACTTCTCTGGCGAACAGTTCGAGCGCCTCGCAGATATGTTCGTGCTTGTTGCGGCCGCCCTGTTGGATGAACGCCACCTGGTCGACGCCGGTCTCGTGGAAGCCGCGCAGATGATTGCGCAGCTGCTCCGGCGTGCCGATGCCGCCTTCGCCGCCCGTGCCGCTCGGCGCATCGTCGCCCGCCGCGGCCTGCGCCTTCTGGAAGGCGTCCCAGATGTTGGTGCGGCCGGGCGTGTGCTCGCCGAAGCCGTAATGATGGCCGAGCGCATAGCCGAAGAAACGGAAGCCTTCGAGGCCGCGCCGCCGCGCCTCGGCCGCGTCGCGATGCACCGAGAAGCTCGACACCATGCAGATGTTCGGGTTCACCGCATGGCCGATCGGCACGCACTCTTCCTTGAAGATGCGGTAATAGTCGTCGACCCACTGCTTGGCCTCCTTCGGATCGACGAAGGCGAACGTCAGCGCGCCGATGCCGAGCCGCGCGGCGAGCTTGATGGTCTCGCGGTTGGAACAGGCGACCCAGAGCGGCGGATGCGGCCGTTGCACGGGCTTGGGCACGATGTTGCGGCAGGGCATCGAGAAGTACTTGCCCTCGAAACCCGGATAGGGATCCATCGCCATCATGTTGGCGCACTGCTCGACCGCTTCGAGCCACTGATTGCGCTTTTCCTCGACGGGGACGCGATAGCCGCCGAGTTCGAGCAGCGCGGAGCTTTCGCCGGTGCCCCATTCGACGCGGCCGTTCGAGACCAGATCGAGGGTTGCGATGCGCTCGGCGACGCGCGCCGGATGATTGTAGTTCGGCGGCATCAGGGTGATGCCGTGGCCGAGCCGGATGTTCTTGGTCCGCTGCGAACAGGCCGCGAGGAACACTTCCGGCGCCGAGGAGTGCGAATATTCCTCCAGAAAGTGGTGTTCGACTTCCCAGGCATTGTCGATCCCGAGCTTGTCGGCGAGTTCCACCTGATCGAGCGCGTTCTGGAACAGCTTGAGTTCGTCGCCCGGGCCCCAGGGCCGCGGCAGCTGATGCTCGTAGAAGATGCCAAAGCGCATCGTTATCTCCCTGTCAGTTTGTATTTTGCGGGTTCATGCGCGCGGCGCGCTCGGCCATGCGGCGGGCCTGTTCTTCCGGGTCCCAGGCGTGGCGCGGGCCGGTCGTCATGCCGCCGTCGACCACGATGTGCGTGCCGGTGACGAATTCGGAATCGTCGGATGCGAAATAGAGGCATGCCTTGGCGATGTCGGCGGGCAGGCCGGCCTTCGGAATGGGTTGGGCGTCGGGTGCCTGCGCCTTCATTCCTTCGTTCATCATCGCGACCATCTGGTCGTTGGCGCCCATCGCGCGCGCGCCGGCGCCGAAAATGCCGGTCAGGATCAGGCCCGGACAGATCGCGTTGACGCGGATCTTCGAACGGCCAAGCTGCGCCGCGCTCACCGTGGTGAGATGGACGACGCCGGCCTTCGCGACCGAATAGGCGATAGGGCCCATGCCGGCCTGCAGCGCCGCGACCGACGCCGTGTTGATGATCGATCCGCCGCCGCGCTCCTTCATGAACGGAATCGCGTAGCGCGTGCCGAGCGCGACCGAGCGCAGCAGAAGGTTCATCGAGCGGTCCCACGCTTCGCCGGTCATGTCCTCGATCGTGTTCGGACTTCCGCCGGCGCCGGCATTGTTGAACAGGATGTCGAGGCCGCCGAACTGGTCCTTGGCGGCCTGCATCGCCGCCTTGATGTCGTCTTCGCGCGTCACGTCGCAGTGCTGGAACTTCACCTGGCCGTTGAAGCGGCGCTCGAGCTCCTTGCCCTTATCGTCCTGGACATCGCAGGCCAGCACGCGTGCGCCTTCGGAGACGAAAAGCTCGACGGTGCCCTGGCCGATGCCGGAACTCGCGCCCGTGACGACCGCGATTTTGTCTTTCAGGCGATCCAAGATGTCCTCCCATTTTCTGACAGATTATCAGTCCGCAGCGCGTGCGCCAAACCGGTTTTTCGAAAAATCGCAGATAGGCGTGACCATCGGGAGAATTTGGTGATCGACGGGGGTGCTTCACCCGATGACGGAGACAACAGCCGACTCGTCGGCACGCTTGCGAATCTTGCATCGCCCCTGCGTGCGGTTCCTTCACATCACCGCTGAAGGCTGTTGGCGGCTCAGCCCGTCAGCATGCGGTAAAGGCCGTACAGCCCGACGCACACCAGGATGGCCGCGCCGGAAATGAACAGACCATTCGTAAGGATAGAACCTTCGCCTTGTTCTTCTTCGCTCTCAGCGAAATATTCGCGGTAGGCGCCGCCGCCGATCAACAAAATGCCGACAAGTGCAATCGCCCAAACCATGGTGACCCCCGTTCGATGCGACCGCTCCTAGATAGCTTGTCCGCGGTTCGGCTGGCAACCGAATCGGCTGCAGCCATGCCCTGCAAAGCAGACGCTCAGCGTGAAAAAACCCCCATCAACATTGGCTTGGCGTAAAGCGCCGGGGCATCGAAGGCGGCGACGTCGGGGATCGTGAAGGGCAGGTCCGAGGCGGCGTTCAAGGTGGCGTTCAGCATCTGCGCGGCGATGTAGGGATCGACCGCGCGGATCGAGCCTTCGGCCACCCCGTCGGAGATCATCGCCGCGAAGCGCTCGGAGACGCGGTTGGCACGCTCGACCATGGCGATGCGCATCGGCTCCGGCAAAGCGCTCAGCGCGGATGAGCGCAAGAGCGGCCCGCGATCGGAGAGCTGGAATTCGACCAGGGTCGCCGCCGCCGACGAGATCTTGTGCCAATAGTCGCCCGGCTCGGCGAGTGCCGCCGACTGCACGCGCCGCATCACATCGAAGGTGCGCTCGAAGCACGCGACGACGAGTTCGTCCTTGGCTTCGTTGTGGTGATAAAATGAACCCTTGGTGACGTTCAGCTGTTCGGAAATCTTCTCCACCGAAGCGCCGCGATAGCCGCGCTGGTTGATCAGCTTGGTCGCCGCGGTGAGGAAAGTCTCGCGCTGGCTTTCCTGCGGATCGGCGGCGGCAGGCAGTTCGGGCAGCCGCGCCGGCCTCCACGCGGCACCATCGGGCGCCACGCCATGGGCCATGATGTCGAACATGCGGTCGCGCACCCGCCCGTAATCGTCCAGGTCGTAGCGCGGCAGCCATGTCACCGACCAGTAGAGCTGTTCCATCAGCATATGCGTACGCGCGGTCGACATGCGGCGGTCGAGCCATTCGTATCCAGGGCCGCGGAACAGCGAACGCACCTTGCGGAAGAACTGGCCATAGGCCTTGCCGACCACCGGCAGATGCGGCTCCTTGAGCGAGCGGATGTCGTTGAACACCGCGATCGGCGCTTCGTCGCCCTCGCGTATGCGCTTGTGCAAGGCGAGATAGGCTTCGAGAAATTTCAGCAGGCGCGATGGCGGATCGCGCTCCACGAGCGCGGCCGAGATCAAGGCATCGAAGCGCTCGATGCCGCGCAGATAGCAGGCGACCGCCAGATCCTCCTTCTTCTTGAAATAGTAGGTCACGCTGGTGGTGATGAGATCGACGCTTGCCGCGACATCCGCCAGCGTCATGCCGCGCACGCCGCGGCGATTCAGGATGCCGGCGGCCGCAGCGATGATCGCTTCCTTCTTCTTGTTGTAGCGGTCGGTGCTGTTGCTCACGGATGCTCGGAGGCGGGCATGTAAGCGGCCTCGGCCACCAGCTTGCGGAGATTTTCCTCGTGATCCTTTCGGTCGATGGGAAAGCGGAAAATCACCGCGATGCCGATGCCGTAGAGCGTCACGATCGCCGGCAGGTAGACGAGCGCCATGTTGCGGATGATGCCGGGATCGACATGACCCGGCACCGCATTGTCGGGAAAGCCGACGGCGCCCAGCAGCAGTCCGGTCAAAAGAATCCCCAGACCGGAGACAGCCTTTGCCATGAAGCTCGAGCCCGCGAAGAACAGGCCTTCCGAACGCCTCTTGGTCTTGAGCTCGCTGTCCTCGACAACGTCGGCCAGCATCGCCGTCATCAGGATACCGCTTCCGATCGTCATCGCACCGGAAATCGCGGCGAATGTGAACAGCGTCGGCACCAGATACGGCGATCCGTTCGCCCAGAACACGCCGAAGAGCCTGAGCAGGACCGGGAAGATCGAGATGAAGAGGCCCGTCGCAAACAGCGTCACCGCGCCGATCCGCTTGCCGAGCCGCTTGCCGACCGGCAAGGCGATCAGGAAGGCGAAGACGAAAGCGACGACCGTGCCGAAGCCCAGAATCACGATCTGGGCGCTGGAAAGCTCCCAGAAATAGGTGCCCAGATAGATCGCCATGGCGAAGACGAGCCCCGTGGCGGCGCCGAACGCGATCTGCGCCAGCATCAGGATCAAGAAGGCACGGTTGTTGAGCGTCGCCAACATCTGCCTGGCGTATTCGAGGATCGAAGGTGCGCGCGCGGGCGGCTTGCGCAGGATCGGGATGAATTTGTGCGTGCCCAGCGCCGAAATCAGGATGGCGCAGAACATCAGGATCGCGGCGAGCATGCCGTAATGGGTATAGCCAGTCTCGTTGAGCTGCCCCACCTTGTGCGTCGCGTCGGGCCTGAGGAAAACTCCCAGCGCCAGCAGGTACATGGTCATGCCGCCGGTCCAGGCGAAGAAGACGCGATAGCTGGAGAGCGCGGTGCGCTGGTCGTAATTGTCGGTCAGCTCCGGATTCAGCGCGGAGCTGGGAATCTCGTAGAAACTGATGAAGGTCCGCACGACGACCGCGACGATGAACAGGTAGATCAGCAGCGCGCCCTGGCTCCAATGCGGCGGGTTCCACAGCAGCAGATAGCTGACCGCGACCGGCAGCGCCGACAAATAGAGGAGCGGATGGCGGCGGCCCCAGCGCGTGTGCAGATTGTCGGAGAATTGTCCGATGATCGGATCGAGCAGGGCGTCCATGCACAGCGCCGCGAACAGGATTCCGGCCACCTTCGCCGGCGGCAGATGCATGACCTGGTTGTAGAACAGCAGCAGGATGGTCTGGAAACCATTGTCCTTGATGCCGAAGGCGACGGAACCGAAGCCGTAGAACAGCTTGGTGCGCAGGCTGCCGACGTCGCGCTGCAGGGCTTCAACATTCATTCGCCGTCTCCATTGATCCCGGGCAAGCGGACATTCGCGGGCCGCCTTCCAAACCGTTCCAATTCAGTGCACCGCGACCACGTTCACTCGCCAGGCACCGGATTGGGGAGGGCTGGGAGTATATCGTCTGGAAGTCCGTCGGTGAGCTCGGCCTCGACGGCAACCGGCGCGTGCGCCAGCTCGGCGGCTTCCTCGAGTTTTCGCAGATTATCCGCGTGGGACTCCCGTGTGATGCGGTAGCGCGACATCAGGATCATGCCGAGCGTGAACATGCCGATGACGACGGGCATATAGACATAGGCGAGATCGCGAACGATGTGAGGATCGAGCGTCGCGGGATCGGCCTTCTGCGGGAAGTCGATGAAAGCCAGCATCTGGCCGGCGACGAAGGCCCCGGCGCCGGAAATCGCCTTGGAGACGAAGCTGGACGCGGCGAAATACAGGCCCTCCGATCGGCGCTTCGTGCGCAGCTCATTGTCCTCGACCACGTCGGTGAGCATGGACGAGAACATGATCAGCACGATGATGGCGAGCGTGTCCGAGACGAACCTGTCGAGCAGAAGAAGCGGCAGCAGCCACGACGAACCATTGGCGGGGAACAAGCCGATCAGCCGCAAGCCGATGGGCAGCGACGATGTGAAAATGAATGCGATGAACAGTGCGATACCGAGCTGCCTCTTGCCGAAGCGGCGAGACAATGGTGTCGCAGCAACCACGCCGCTCACCGCCGCGAACAGGCCCACGATCTGGAAATAGGAGATCTGCGCCGCCGAGAGATTCCAATAGTAGGTGGCGAAGTACAGCACCAGGGACGCCGATACGCCGATCGCCACCGTGCCGCACAGCGCCGCGCCCATGAGCACGACGAAGGAAGGATTGGAGAGGCTCGTGCGCATCTCGCCCAGGGTCTGCAGCAGCGTGATGCGCCGCCGCGGCGGGATGCGGAAATATTTGATGTTCCGATGCGTGCCCAGCGACGAGATCAGGATTGCCGCCGTCATGACGGCGCCCGCGGCAAGGCCGTAATGGACATATCCGGCGGGATTGAGCTGTCCCACGGGATGGGTCGCGTCGGGCACCAGGATGAAGCGAAGCGTGACGAAACCCATCGCGACGCCGCCCAGCGTCCCGAAGAGATAACGGTATGACAGGAAGCTGGTGCGCTGATCGTAATCGGTCGTCACCTCGGCGATCATCGCGGAATTCGGAATCTCGAACATGGTGATGAAGGTGCGGACGATGATCGCAATTACGATCAGGTAGATGAACATGTTCGCCTGCGACAGATGCGGCGGAAACCACAGGAAGAAGAATGAGACGCCCACTGGAATGGCCGACGCGTACATGAACGGATGCCGGCGACCCCAGCGCGTGCGCAGATTGTCCGAGATCTGGCCGACAATGGGATCGGCGAAGGCGTCGAACACCAGTGCGATCATGATCGCCGTACCGACGAGCTGGGCCGACAGACCGATGATCTGATTGTAGTAGAGCATCAGAAGGCTGCCGAAACCGGCATTCTTCACGCCATAGGCGACGGAACCGAATCCGTAAAACAGCTTTGTCCTCAGACTGCCAAGCTGACGTTTGCCGGCGTCATCGGTCATCGAATGCTCCTGTCGCGATCGCGGTTCATTCGCCCGCTGCTCGTAGGGCAACGCCGCTGGCAGCCGCCGCCGGCCTGGTGCCCTCAAGGTCGGCGGCCTCGTCGAGGCTGCCGCTCGAACCTCCGACCAGCGCGCCGGCCGGCGAGACCTCCGCAAGCGCGGCGGCTTCGGCAAGGCGTTGCAGATTGTGCTCGTGAGTCTGCCGGTCGATGCGATAGCCGCTGACCAGCGTAATCGAGATGATCCACAAGACGATCTGCAACGGCATGTAGATCAGCACGAGATTGAACACGGCATGCGGCGCCTGGACCGCCATGACCGCCGGCGCGGCATTTCTGGGAAACGCCACGAGGTCGAGCAGGAAGCTGCCCGCGAGAATTCCCAGACCGGACGTCGCCTTGCTCACGAAGCTGAGCGTCGCCGAAAACAGGCCCTCCGAGCGCCGCCCGGTTCGAAGCTCGCTGTCCTCCACCACATCGGTGATCATCGAGGTAATGAGAATGCCCGAGGTGATCGCGAATGCGAGCCCGATGGTGACGGTGCTGAACAGGATCAGAAGCAGAATGTTCGATCCGGCGGGCGGAAGCAGGCCCAGCAGCTTCAGCGTCATGGCGATGTTGTTGACGAACAGCGACGCGAACGCGGTCAGGACGAAGCCGCGCCGCTTGTTGAAGCGTGCCGAGGCGAACGTCGCCAGCGGCACCGCGATGGCCGTGGCGATCAGTGCGCCGAGGCCCATGACAGACAGTTGCTGCGGCGTGAAATACCAGAAATACGTGAAGAAGTAGGTGTTCAGCACCGAACCCATGCCGAGCGCCATGCCGCTGAACAGTCCCGACACGGTGACGAGCAGAAGCGAGCGGTGCGAAAGGCTCTCATACATTTCCCCCGCGAGCTCTTTGATCGTCGGGCGCTGGCGCACCGGCGCCTGGCGCATGCGTGCGCCGCGCGAATGGGTTCCAGCCGCAGAAAGCAGGATGCTCGCGACCATCGCGCTCACCGCCAGCAGGCTATAGAGCAGGTAGCCATGCTTGTTGAGCATGCCCATCGGCTGCGCCTTGGTCGCCACCAGGAAGAAGCCGAGCGTCAGCGCCAGCACGACGCCGTTGCCGATCGCGCCGAACAGCCAGCGGAAGGCCATCAGCGACGTGCGCTGGTCGTAGTCGGGGCTGAGTTCCGGCGCGAGCGCGGCGCTGGGAATTTCGTAGCAGGCGATCGCGACGCGAACGAGGATCGCGATCACCACCAGATAGCCGAACAGCGCCCAGGAATTCCAATGCGGCGGATTCCACAGCAGAAAATAGAACAGCGCGACGGGCAGGGCCGCGCCATACATGAAAGGATGCCGGCGGCCGATCCGCGAGCGCCAATTGTCCGAGATTTCGCCGATGATGGGATCGAGCAGGGCGTCGGCGACGATCGCGATTGCGATCGCCGCGCCGACCAGCGTCGCCGACAGGCCGAGGACCGCGTTATAGAAGAAGAGGAGAAAGAAGCCGAAGCCGCCATCCTTGATGCCGAAGGCCACCGAGCCGAGGCCGTAGACGAGCTTCGTGCCAAGCCTCAGGGGCGGCGATGTTCCGGCCGCGGCGTCCGCCATCGTTCCTCTCCACCTTCCGGCCGCGTCGCGGTCCGGTTTTCTTCTTGTGCGCCGCTTCCTTCGTTGAGGAGGGCGATAGTCCTAGCGGGCTCGGCCCGGTTTCAAGATGACCGCCGCTGCCGCCCGCTTGTCAAACGGACAGGGGATAAAGGTATCGTGTGCGGAACCGCCCTTCCGCTCGCGCAAGGGCCTGAAATAGCGTCCGCAATTCGACGGTTACCGGCTCTCATCGTCCACCGCGTTTTTCGTTTTAGAACGTGCGGTATGGCGGCTGGAGTGTCAACCGGGCGCACGATGTCCGTCTTGGCCCGCGCCATTCGCGTCCGAAAATGGCCACCCTCGCGGCGCCGCATGGGTCATAGTGCGGCCCATGGAAATGCCCCCGCATGACGTCTGCTACCGCGCCATCGCCACGCGCGATGTGCGCTTCGACGGCCGGCTCTTCATCGGCGTGAAAACGACCGGAATCTATTGCCGCCCGATCTGCCCGGCGCGCACGCCCAAACGCGAGAACGTCACGTTTTGGCCGAGTGCGGCTGCGGCACAGGAAGCCGGGTTCCGCCCCTGCCTGCGCTGCCGTCCGGAGATCTCGCCCGATGCCGCCGCCTGGCGTGGCACATCCAATACCGTCTCGCGCGCGCTGGCCCTGATCGCCGAAGGCGCGCTCGACGGCGACGAAGCCTCGCTCACGACATTGTGCGAACGTTTGGGTGTTGGCGAGAGGCAATTGCGCCGGCTGTTCGACAAGCATCTGGGCGCGCCGCCCATCGCAGTCGCGCAGACGCGCCGCGTATTGTTCGCCAAGCAGCTGATCCAGGAGACCCGCCTGCCGATGACGGCGATCGCCGACGCCGCCGGGTTCGGCAGCATCCGCCGCTTCAACGACGCGTTCCGCAAACTTTATGGACGCCCGCCGCGCGAGTTGCGCCGGCAAACGGGCCAACCGGCGTCGCTGACGACGGTAACGCTGCGCCTCGGCTATCGCGCGCCCTACGACTGGGATGCGATCCTGGAATTTCTGGCGGCGCGTGCGATCGCGGGCGTCGAACTCGTCGAGAAGGGCCGCTACCGCCGCACCATCGAGATCGACGGCGCGTTCGGCAGCATCGACGTGGCGCCGGGCCGCAATCATCTGGAAGCGACCATTCGTTTTCCGCGCGTCACCGCGCTGCTCGCCGTCGTGGCGCGGCTGCGCCGGCTGTTCGACCTCGATGCCGACATCGAAACCATCGGCGCGCATCTTTCCAGCGACCGCGCGCTCGCGCCGTTGATCGCGCGGCGTCCGGGCTTGCGCACGCCGGGCGCCTGGGACGGCTTCGAGCTCGCCGTGCGCGCCATCCTCGGCCAGCAGATCACGGTTACCGGCGCGCGCCAGCTCGCCCAAAAGCTGGTGGCGCGCGCCGGCAGCGACATCGCTCCCGACGTCAGCGGCGACGAGCGGCTGTCGCGCGTTTTTCCGTCCGCCGCGCGGATGGCGAAATACGATCTGGCATCGCTCGGCATGCCGAAGGCGCGTATCGCGGCACTCATGGCGCTGGCCAGAGCGGCTGCCGGCGATCCGAAACTGCTCGAGCCGGCCGGCTCTTATGAAGAGACGATCGCGAGGCTGCTGGCTCTGCCGGGTTTCGGCCCCTGGACGGCGCAATATTGGGCACTGCGGGCGCTGCGCGACAGCGACGCGTTTCCGGCCGCCGATGTCGGCCTGTTGCGCAGTCCCCTGGTGGCGCAAGACGGGCGGCGGCCGACGCCGAAGGCGCTGCTGGCGCGCGCGGAATCCTGGCGGCCGTGGCGCGCCTATGCGGCGCAGCATCTGTGGACCGCGGACGGCGAGCGTGTCTGAGACCTATGTCTGCGACGAAATCGGCTCGCCCATCGGCGCGCTCTTCATGGTCGCGGACTCGCGTGGTGCGCTGCACATGCTCGAGTTCCAGGATCGGGCCGAGCGATGGCGTCCGCTGCTTGCCAGGCGCTTTGCGGACGTGCCCGTCGTCGCGAAACCGGGCGCTTTCGGGATCGCCAAGACGATGGAACGCTATTTTGACGGCGACCTGGCTGCAATCGACATGCTGCTCTGCGATGCAAAGGGAACTGAATTTCAGTGCGCCGTGTGGGCCGCATTGCGCGCCATTCCGTCGGGAACCACGACAAGTTATGGCGCGCTCGCGAGAGGGATCGGCAGGCCCGATGCGATGCGCGCCGTGGGGCATGCAAACGGCACAAACCCGATCGCCATCGTTGTGCCTTGTCACCGCGTCGTGGGCAGCGATGGTTCGTTGACCGGTTATGGCGGCGGGCTCGAGCGCAAGCGATGGCTCATCGCGCATGAGGCCCGATACGCCGCTCAGAATTCGATGAAGAAAGTGAGAACCGCATGACGACCCGCGCCAGCACCTTCGCCGCGCTTCACGCCGGACCGAAGCTTCTGATCCTGCCCAATGCCTGGGACGCGGGCAGTGCGCGGGTGATCGAGAAAGCCGGCGCCAGGGCCATCGCGACGTCGAGCGCCGCCGTCGCCTGGGCGCATGGCTATGCCGACGGGCAGTATCTTCCGTTCGAGACCTTGCTCGCGACGGTGCGTGAGATTTCGCAGACCGTTTCGGTTCCCGTCTCGGCCGACATCGAAGCGGCTTATGCGGATGACGCCGCCACGGCCGCGAAGACCGTCGCGCAAGTGATCGATGCCGGCGCGGTCGGCATCAACATCGAGGACGGCAATGGTGCGCCGGACCTGCTCGCGAAGAAGATCGAGAACCTGAAATCCGCCGCCGCGAAGGCCGGCGCCGAACTCTGGGTCAATGCCCGCATCGACACCTATCTGCGCCGTCTTGTTCCGGTCGAGCAGGCCTATGACGAGACGGTGCGCCGCGCGAAGCTCTATCGCGATGCCGGCGCCAATTCGATTTTCGCCCCGGCGCTGACCGATCTGGGCGACCTGACGCGGCTGGTGAAGGACGTCGTGCTGCCACTCAACTGTCTGGCGTGGCCGGGCCTTCCCGACGGCGCCACGCTCGAGCGCATCGGCGTACGGCGTCTGAGTGCGGGATCGGGGATCGGCAAGGTCGTGCTCAACCACACGCTGTCCCTGGCCAAGGCCTTTCTCGCCGAAGGCCGCTCCGAACCGTTCAGCGAAGGCACGCTCTCCAACCCGGACATCAACGGAATGCTTCGCCGCGGTTAAAGCGTCACGAAACGCTGCACAAAGCCTGTATGATGCGGCCCAGAGCTAAGGACCGCATGAACGAAAGCACGTCTTTCTGGGATTATTCGCTGCGCCGCCTGTGGCCTGCGCTCGGCGGGCTTGCCGTCGGCGTGGCGTTGGCTCTGTGGCTTGGCCGCGGTCCCCTGTGGATAATCATCGCCATCGCCGTCGGCCTGGCTGTCCTCGCCGGGATATTGACGGCGCGGGCGCGGCCGGCCGGCGGCGCTGCCAGCCGCGCCAGCGCCGATACCGCGCGGGCAAATCTCACGCCGCTCGCCCGCGAAGTGTTCGAGCACATGCCCGATCCCCTCATGCTGCTCGACGCCGGCGGCCGCGTGGTCTTCGCCAACAGCGCGATGCGCACCGTCGTCGGCGTCGGCGCGGAGGACAAGCACATCTCCGCCGTTCTGCGCACGCCGAGCGTGCTGGAGGCCATCGAGCGCACGTCGTCGACGGGGGAGGATTCCTCCGTCGAGTTCACCGTGCCGGTGCCGGTGGAGCGCCACTACCAGGCCTATGCGGCGCGCATGACCTCGCAGCCGCCGGTCACGACCTTGTTGCTGCACGATCTCACCGCGATCAAGCGGACCGAGCAGATGCGCGTGGACTTCGTCGCCAATGCCAGCCATGAGCTGCGCACGCCGCTCGCCGCCGTGTCCGGCTTCATCGACACGCTGAAGGGCCATGCGCGGGATGACGCGCAGGCGCGCGACCGTTTCCTCGACATCATGAGCGTCGAGGCCGGACGCATGCGCCGGCTGATCGAGGATCTCCTGTCGCTCACCCGCATCGAACTGAATGAGCATGTGCGCCCGTCCGGCGCCGTGTCGCCGGAGAGCATCGTGCGCGAAGCATTCGCCGCGCTGGGTCCGCTGGCACAGATCGATAATATTTCGCTCGAGCTGGATGCCGCGCCCGGCTTGCCGCCGGTAACCGGCGAGCGCGACGAACTGATCCAGCTGTTCCAGAACCTGATCCACAACGCCATCAAGTACGGCAAATCCGGCGGCCATGTCTGGGTCACGATCCAGAAGGCGCCGGCGCCGGGCGGGCGCGGCGGCGTCTCGATGCTCGCCGTCAGCGTGCGCGACGACGGCGAGGGCATCGCGTCCGACGCCATCCCGCGTCTGACCGAGCGCTTCTATCGTGTCGACGTGAAGCGCAGCCGCGAAAAAGGCGGTACCGGGCTTGGCCTCGCCATCGTCAAGCACATCGTCAACCGTCACCAGGGCCGTCTGACCATCGAGAGCAAGCCCGGCGAGGGCAGCATCTTCACGGTATTCTTGCCGATTGCCCCGGCCGAAGCGCCGGCCGAGATGACTGTCAAATAACTGTTACAAATCTGTCGCATATCCATGCGGCTGGGCGGATAATGACGGTCCGGCGTGCAGGGCCGCAGATTCGGACAACAAGATGAACGATCACACAGTGAAGGCCTTCAGCGACCAACTCGAGGCGCTGTCGGCGTCCATTGCCCAGATGGGCGGACTGGCCGAGGCACAATTCGCCAGCGCGGTCGAAGCGGTGGCGCGGCGCGATACGCTCCAGGCCGAGAGCGCGGTTGGCGGCGACAAGCGCATCGACGCGCTGCAGATCGAGATCGAGGATCGCGCGCTGAAACTGCTGGCGCTGCGCCAGCCCATGGCGGTCGATCTGCGCGAGACCTTGGCTGCCATCAAGATCGCGAGCGAACTCGAGCGCATCGGCGATCTCGCCAAGAATATCGCCAAGCGCGCCATCGTGCTCAACCGCGAACCGCCGATCCGGCTCACCACCTCGCTCGCCCGCATGGGCAAGCAGGCGCTCAGCCAGCTCAAGCAGGTGCTCGACGCCTATTCCGACCGCAGCGCCGAGGCCGCGGAAGCGGTGTGGCGCCAGGACGGCGAGATCGACGAAATCTACAACAGCCTGTTCCGCGAACTTCTGACCTACATGATGGAAGACCCGCGCACGATCGGCCTTTGCACGCATCTTCTGTTCATCGCCAAGAACATCGAGCGCTGTGGCGACCATGCGACCAACATCGCCGAGGTCGTCTACCACATGGTGCGCGCCGATCATCTGGCGGTCGACCGTCCCAAGGCCGATGTGACGAGCGAGACGAACGTGCCCTTCGAGAGGAAAGCATGAGCCTGAAGCCGAGCGTCCTGATCGCGGAAGACGAGGGCGCTCTCGTCACGCTGCTGCGCTACAATCTGGAGCGCGAAGGATATCGCGTGCTGGAAGCGCTCGATGGCGAGGAAGCCATGCTCGTGGCCTCCGAGGAAAAGCCGGATCTCGTCCTGCTCGACTGGATGCTGCCGCAGCTCTCCGGCATCGAAGTGTGCCGCCGTCTGCGCGGCCGCCAGGAGACCCGCAACGTCCCGATCATCATGCTGACCGCGCGCGGCGAGCAATCGGATCGCATCCGCGGCCTCGATACCGGCGCCGACGACTATGTCACCAAGCCGTTCGACGTCGACGAGCTGATGGCCCGCGTCCGCGCCGTCATGCGCCGCATCCGCCCGTCCCTTGCGCCCGACACGGTCGCCATCGGCGATATCGAGATGGACCGCGCCGCGCACCGCGTGCGCCGCGCCGGCAAGGAAGTCCATCTCGGCCCGACCGAATACAAGCTGCTCGATCACCTCATCCAGCATCCCGGCCGGGTGTTCAGCCGCGAACAGCTGCTCGATGCGGTGTGGGGTTCGGACGTCTATGTCGAGGCCCGCACCGTGGACGTCCATGTCGGCCGCCTGCGCAAGGCGCTGAACATCGAGGGCGTGCGCGACCCGATCCGCACCGTGCGCTCCGCGGGCTATTCGCTCGATGACGCCATCGCGGCGGCGAACTGAGGCTTACGACGCGCCGCGTTCCACCGTCCGGCGCAGGATCTGTTTCGCATCTTCGATCAATGCGTCGCTGATCTGCGGCCGCGAGAGGAATTCCGCCCAGGCGCCCATGTCGGCCAGCCGCGTCAGTTCGCGCCAGTCGTCCGGCAGGAAGCCGCCGGCGGCGCGATAGCCTTCCTCGACTCTTCAACGAAGGCGCTGCTGTGGCCGAGCGGCGCCCGCAGCAGATTGCCGAAATCCGGCGCGGGCGATGCCGCCGCGGCGAATTCCCAATCGACGATGCCGGCGAGCGAGAAATCGTCGCGTATCAGAATATTGCTGCTGCCGAAGTCGAAATGGATCAGCCGCGGCGGATCGCGCCACGCGACATCGCGGTTTTCGTTCGCGCGCGCGAACGCGACGACCTCGGCGGCGAGGTCGCGGCCGAGACGCTCGCCGGCGATGCCCTGGAACATCAGTTCGAGGAAGGCCGCGGCCGACGATCCGCCCGGAAACGGCGCGACGTTCAGATCGGCGTCGAGGAATCCCGCCTTCGCAAAGGTGAAGCTATGAATTCCCGCCAGTGCGCTGCCGATCTCGCGCCCTGCGAAGCCCAGCTCGTCCTCGCCCGCGCCGCGCACCCGCGATTGCAACGGCGTGCCGTCGATCCATTCCACCACGGCATAGCTCTGGCCGTTCAACTCGCGCGTGCCGCAATAGAAAAAGGCCGGCGCCGGCACGCGGCCCGCGACGCGGCGCGCGATCGCCGCTTCCTTGCCCATCTGTCCCGGGTCGCGCTGATAGAGCCGCAGCACCGCAGAGCCGGGCGCGCCATTCAGCCGTACACGGATGTTCGTGTTGGAATGGCCGCCGCCCAGCGTCTCGAGGCCCGCGACCGACACGTCGCCGAACGCGGGCCGCAACAGCGCCGCCGCCTCGTCCTCGCGGAGCGCCAGAACCGGTGCCGTCCGCGTCCAGCGTTCGCGCGCCATCTAAAGAACCTTCGCGATCGCCTTCTCGATGGCCTTGGGCTTGGTGGCCGGCGCGAAGCGGCCGACCACATGACCGTCGCGGTCCACCAGGAATTTGGTGAAATTCCATTTGATGTTCCTGGTGCCCAGAACGCCGGGCTTCTCCGCCTTGAGATATTCGAACAGCGGATGGGCATGTTCGCCATTGACTTCGATCTTGGAGAACATCGGAAAGGTGACGCCGTAATTCGCCTGGCAGAAGGCTCCGATCTCGTCCTCGGATCCGGGCTCCTGCGCACCGAACTGGTTGCAGGGAAAGCCGAGCACGACGAGGCCCTTGTTCTGGTGTTCCTTGTAGAGCTGTTCGAGGCCCTCATATTGCGGCGTGAATCCGCATTTGCTGGCGGTGTTGACGATCAGCAGCGGCTTGCCGCGATAGTCGGCGAGCGGCACGTCCTTGCCCTGAAGCGTCTTCGCCGAAAAATCGTAGATGCTGGCCATCGCGGTTTCCCCTTGCGCTTGTGGCGCGAAAGGAAACGCGATCGCAACCGCGGTTTCAAGCCGTTGACAAAGCCGGCCGCTTGAACCGCCCCGCCAGCGTCAGCTCGCCTTACAACAACGCCCCGTCAGCCCGCCATCCGGCCTTTGTCGCGGCGCGCCTGCTGCGGCTGATAGGCCTTGCGTGCATGCGCCTCGCAATAGGGCGAGCCGCTCTTGGGATTGCGGCCGCAGAAGTGGAACTCGTCGGCGGAGGGATCGCCGATCGGCCAGCGGCACATGCGGTCGTTGATGGTCAGCACGGTGGCGTGGCTGCCGTCGTCGAAGGTCAGCGGATCCTCTTCCACGATCGGCGCCGGCGGCACATGGCTGCGCAGCGAAACCTTGGGCGCCATGGGAAGGCGCGGCCGTTCGCTGCGCGACGGGCTGGCGCGGCCGGCGAGACCGAGCCGGTGCACCTTGCCGATCACGGCGTTGCGGGTGACGCCGCCGAGCGCGCGGGCGATCTGGCTCGCGGAAAGCCCTTCGGTCCAGAGGTTCTTGAGCTGTTCGACGCGGTCGTCGGTCCAGTTCAGCAATTGGGTCATATGACGGACTCCGTGCTGGCTGCTGCCACAAGATATCGTACCGCCCCTTTGATGTCGCACAAGTGTTACGGGGTGAGCGCAAGTCCTTGTCCACAACTAGCCGACTCGCCTGCATAGGCGCCATTCGCTTGCCCGCCTCTGCGATTGAGTAGATAAAACCCACCCGCGCCGCGCGGGTTTGTCCACAGCGCAAGTCATGGAGAGTCCAGTGTTTCCCTCGGTATTGCCGACCTATAACCGGGCGGATGTCGCATTCGTCCGGGGCGAAGGGCCCTACCTTTTCGCCGAGGACGGCAAGCGATATCTGGACTTCGGCGCCGGCATCGCGGTCAACGCGTTCGGCCACGCCAATCCGCGACTTGTCGGTGCGCTGACGACTCAGGCGAATCGGCTGTGGCACACCTCCAACCTCTACCGCGTGCCGGGGCAGGAGAGCCTGTCGCAAGAAGCTGGTCGAGAACACCTTCGCCGACACCGTCTTCTTCACCAATTCGGGCGCCGAGGCTTGCGAGTGCGCCTTCAAGATGGCGCGCCGCTATCACTTCGTGAACGGCCATCCCGAACGCTTTCGCATCATCACCTTCGCGGGCGCCTTTCACGGCCGCACGCTGGCCGGCATCGCCGCCGGCGGTCAGGAGAAATATCTCGAAGGCTTCGGCCCGAAGGTCGAAGGCTTCGATCAGGTGCCGCCGAACGATCTGAAGGCGCTCGAGGCCGCGATCACGCCGGCCACCGCCGCACTGATGATCGAGCCGATCCAGGGCGAGGGCGGGCTGCATCCCATGCCGCCCGAATTTCTTCGCGCGCTTCGCAAGATCTGCGACGAGCGCGGCCTGCTCCTGATCTTCGACGAGATCCAGTGCGGCGTCGGCCGCACCGGCAAATTCTTCGCCCATGAATGGGTCGGCGTGACGCCGGACATCATGTGCGTGGCGAAGGGCATCGGCGGCGGCTTTCCGCTCGGCGCCTGCCTTGCGACCGCCGAAGCGGCAAAGGGCATGACGGCGGGCACGCACGGCTCGACCTATGGCGGCAATCCGCTCGGCATGGCGGTCGGCAACGAAGCGATCGACATGGTGCTGGAGCCGGGCTTCCTGGAACATGTGCAGGACATCGGTTCCTATCTGCGCCAGCAGCTCGCCGGCCTGATCGCCGAACATCCCGGCGTGTTCGAGGAACTGCGCGGCCAGGGCCTGATGCTCGGCCTCAAGATGAATGTGCCGAACACCGAGTTCGTGGCGGCGGCGCGCAAGCACGGGCTTCTGATCGTCGGCGCCGGCGAGAATGTCGTGCGCCTCCTGCCGCCGCTCGTCATCACCGAAGAGCAGGTGCGCGAAGCGATCGCGCTTCTCTCCGCGACGGCCGTCGATTTCGAGACGCAGAAGAAGACGGTGGCGGCATGAACGCGCCTCCGGGACGGGTCGGGACTGTGAAGCACTTCCTCGACCTCAACGACTTCGATAGCGCGACCCTGAACGGGCTGATCGCTTCGGCCCGCAAGCGCAAGGACGCGCGCACCGGCCTTGCGAGGGGCGAGGAAGACGCCGACCGTCCGCTCGCCGGCAAGATGCTGGCACTGATCTTCGACAAGCCGTCGACCCGCACCCGCATCTCCTTCGACGTCGGCATGCAGCAACTGGGCGGCAAGACCATCATGCTGACGGGCGCGGAGATGCAGCTCGGCCGCGGCGAGACCATGGCCGATACCGCGCGCGTGCTGTCGCGCTATGTCGATTGCATCATGATCCGCACGCTCGACCAGGACATGCTGCACGAGCTGGCCGAAAACGCGAGCGTGCCGGTGATCAACGGCATGACGAAGCTTTCGCATCCCTGCCAGGTGCTGGCCGACGTGATGACGTTCGAGGAGAAGAAGGGTTCGATCAAGGGCCGCACGATCGCGTGGACCGGCGACAGCAACAATGTGCAGGCCTCGTGGATCCACGCGGCGGCGAAGTTCGGCTTCACCCTGCGCGTCGCGACGCCCAAGGAACTGGCACCGCGCGAGAGCCTGCGGCAATGGGCCGAGCATGCCGGCGCCAAGGTGATCTTTACCGACGATGCGGAGGCCGCGGTGGCCGGCGCCGATTGCGTCGTCACCGACACCTGGGTGTCGATGGGCGACGAGGACACCACCAAGCAGCGGCACAATCTCCTGAAGCCCTATCAGGTGAATGAGCGGCTGATCGCGCGCGCCGCCAAGGACGCGATCTTCATGCACTGCCTCCCCGCCCATCGCGGCGAGGAAGTGACCGACGAAGTGCTCGACGGCGCGCACTCGGTCGTGTTCGACGAGGCCGAAAACCGCCTGCACGCGCAAAAGGCCGTGTTGTGCTGGGCGTTGGGGTAGGGCTGGGACAAGCCTCGATGGCCGAGTACACAAACGACGAGTTTGAGGTCGATCTAGACGACCGAAGTGTTACCCACAAGAGGTCTGGAATCCGATTTTCATTTTACCAGTACCAGAACGAGGCTGACTGGCTGAACTCCGACAGTGTTATCTATCGGGACAATCCCCAATGGGATGGCGATCGACGTGAGCTTGCTGCTGCCGCAAAGACTGCTGCTCTGAGCAAGGGTATGACTGCCCGCAAGCCATGATAGAAATGAGCGCGCAATCCACATTTTCGTTTGACTGGGTTGCGGCCGTGGAAGCCGGCGGCACTTGGGCCATCGCCATTCTTGCGATTTGGGGTGAATGGCTTCGTGGGTTGATCTTCAAGCCTGCGCCGAATTTGGAATTGCTTTCGCCCGTTGGCGAATTTGTCGTTCAGACTGTTGGGCAGTGACAAATCGAATCGCGCTACTTTCATCTGCGCGTCACAAATGCAAGACGTATGGTCGCGCGCGATGTCCAAGTTCTGCTCATTGCGATAGACATTCCTGGGCCAGATGGCGGTCCACAAAGACACTGGACGGGCGCAATTCCGCTCACTTGGCGACATCAAGAATTGCATGGTCTGACACGGGCGATTGGCTGGAAGACGGAGGCTGATGCAGACCTTTTCTTTGTTAGGGCTGACAGATTGCAGCTACTGCCAATGCTGGTGCCGAATAATATGCAGACGATCTTTCAGAGCGGCGCGCACTTTTGGGTAACCGCCGTTGCTCGTGGAATCGACTGCGCCAGCGCTCCGCTTCTGCTCAAGATAGATTGGGACGGACAATGGGATCGTGCGGACTCTGAGATGAAGAAGTATCTGCGAGTTAGTGTTGTCGAGTCGGCGGCCAATTGAGCTAAGCAGAGTTCCTCAACCCAATCGTCAACTCCTTCCCCAGCGCCGCCGCCGCGCGTCCCATCGTCTGCAGCGTCACGGACGTGTTCTTCGCGTCGAGCAGACGATCGACCGCGGCGCGGCTGGTGCGCATGCGTTTGGCCATTTGCGATTTGGTGACGCGCCGCTTCTTCATCAACTCCGCGACCTGCCACGCCAATACGCGCTTCATCGCCCTCAACGTGACTTCTTCGAGGATCCCTTCTTCTTTCAGAAAGGAGTCGAGGGTCGAACCGATATGCGGGTTCTTCTTCTTCGGGTTGCTCATGTCCAGTCCTTCACAATCTTGAGGCGCTTGCGCGCCAGCTCCAGATCGCCGGCCGGTGTCGCCTGCGACTTCTTGATGAAGCCGTGCACCACGACCAACTTGCCCTCGACTACTCCGAACATCAGCCGCGCGATCCGATCCTTGAGGTTTGTCCGCATCTCATGAAGCCCTTGTCCAAGCGGTCGGCAGAGCGGCATGCCGATCGGCCAGCCGAACTCCAACTCCTTCAAGTCTTCACCGATCCGTGTCCGATCCGGTTTGTCCAGGCTCCTGATCCAATCGCGCGTGGGCTCGGCTCCGGACGGAGCGACGAAGAACGCCACCTGGATGCGTTTTTCGACCATGGACTATGTACCAAATTTGATACGAATTGGCAATGCGAATCCTTCGCGTGAAAATATATTTGTCGCAGCCCCGTGAACTCAAGGTTGTAGCGCCTATTTCAGCCCTTCACGAAAAGGGAAGCCTACCAACCCGCGCGGCAGGGACCCGCCGTTCGGGGCCGGGCCGGGATGGCCGAACACGCACGCGAGACATACAGGGCAAGGATGCGCCACTCGCGCGCATCCGCGCGGATGAAGGACGAGGGACCTCGAACATCGCGAATACGCGATTGTGGGGATCATCCCGCGCCCGGCTGCCGCTCCGACCGAGGTGGGGACGCGAAGGTGCTTAGCGGCGGCGTGCGATGGTGCGCGGTTCGCAGGCCAGCCTGTCGAGCGATGAACCGGGGCGGGTGTGCTGGATATGCGCGACAAGGTGTGGCGGCCGGCGCGCCCGCCTTATTTTTTCTACTCCGCTGTCATCCCCGGCCGAACATCGCGCAGCGATGTGAGGGGAAGGGGACCCAGGTGTTTGGACGTTGGAGGTCCCAACCTCTTGCTCAAATCGTATTCCCTCACAGGAACACCCGGCGTGATCTGGGTCCCCTTCCCTTCGCGTTGCTGACGCAACGCTCAGCCGGGGATGACAGCGGTGAAACTGGCACAGAAACTTCCAATTTGTATTCCCTCGGCGTCATCCCATATACAAACCCTATGCCCCCAACGACCTACACCCGCGCCCCGGCGGCCGATTTCGTGCTGCCGTTCGATCTGCCAGACGTCAGCTTGCGCGGCCGCATGGTGCGGCTCGACGCGACGTCCACGCGCGCGCTCTCGGCGCACGCGCTGCCCGAACCCGCGGCGCGCGCGGTCGGCGAAGCGTTGGCGATGGCCGCCATCCTTGGAACGTCGCTGAAGCTCGACGGGCGCCTCACCGTGCAAACCAAGAGCGACGGTCCGCTCGATCTCGTCACGGCCGATTATTACGGCGCGGAGAGCGGAAAGCCGATCGGGTTGCGCGGCTATGGCCGGCTCGATGCCGAACGCTTCGCGAACCTTGGCGCGCGCGTGGCGTTCGACGAACTCGCCGGCGACGGCTCGATGGCGATCACCATCGAGCCCCGGCGCGGCGGCCAGACCTATCAGGGCATCGTCACGCTCAACCCGTCGGGCATGAGCGCATCGGCGGAAACCTATTTCGCACAGTCCGAGCAGTTGCCGACGGTACTGCGCCTCGCCGCCGCGCCGGTCTATGTGCCGGGCACGGCGGAACCTGGCTGGCGCGCCGCCGGCATCATGCTGCAGGCGACGCCCGACGGCCTCGGCGCCGACGACGACTGGGAGCGGCTGTCGAGCTTCCTCGCGACCGTCGAGGACATCGAACTTCTTGACACCAGCCTCGCGGCGGAGACCTTGCTGTGGCGGCTGTTCCACGAGGACGAGACGCGCGTGCTGCCCTTCGAGCGCGTCGAATTCCGCTGCAGCTGCAATGCGGAGCGGATCGCCGGCGTGCTGAAGACCTATCCGCGCAAGGAACGCGAGGAGCTCGCCGACCCCGACGGCATCATCCGCGCCAAATGCGAATTCTGCGGCACGGTGCACGCGATCGATCCGGCGACGCTGGGCACGGAGTAGGCGCTCAGGGCGCGTTCAGGAATTCCACCGCGATTCCGTCATAGGCCTCCGGCTTCTCCAGCGGGCCGAAATGCGTCGCGCCGGGGACGATGATCTCCTTGCTGCCGCGAATGGCGTGGGCCAGCGCATCGGTGTGCGCCCGCAGGATCAGATCGTGCTCGCCGGCGACGATCAGCGTCCTGGCGCGTATGCGGCCAAGCTCGGCGAGCGTGTAGTGCGGCTCGGTCGTGACCATCTTCTCGATCTTCTTCATCAGCACGGCAAAGTGCGAAGGATCCGGCGCGATCGCGTCATAGAACGGTTTGATCTCCTCGGCTTGCTCGGCAAGCATTGCGGGGCTCATCAGCTTTCTGTCGATGCCGTTCACGTCGTAGTTGGCGCCGATCGCGACGAGGCGGCGAACGCGTCCAGGATGCTTCATCGCCATGTCGAGGCCGACGATGCCGCCATCGCTCCAGCCGACCACATCGGCCTGCTTGATGTGCAGCGTGTCCATCAGCGCGATCATGTCGGCGCCCATCTGTTCATAGGTGATGGGGCCGGGCCCGTCGGTCGAGCGGCCCTGGCCGCGGCTGTCGACCGCGATCACGGTGTGCGTCGGCGCCAGCGCCGAGATGAAATAGTGCATGGTTTCGAGGAACCCGCCCGCACCATGCAGCACCAGCACCGGCGGCCCCTCGCCATAGGTTTCGTAATAGAGGCTGACGCCGTTGATCTTGGCGCGGTGACTGCCGTGGAATTGCGCCGCCGATGCTGCGCCAGACATAGAAGCGCGGGAGGCCGAAATTCGACTTGTCGATCTGCACGAAGCCGAAAATCGCGCCGGCCGCGGCCACGATCACGATCGACAGGATGAGAAGGAATCTGCGCGACATCGTACGTCCCCCGCGGCACTCTATTCGTCGCCGAGTCGTGCGCACAAGTGGAAGACCCGATGACGGTTCTGGTTCTCGATTGCGATGGCGTCGTGCTCACCGGCCATCCGGACGGCGGCCGCTGGGACAAGCATCTTGCGCGCGATTTCGGGATCGAGGCGGCGGCACTGCAGGAGCGGTTCTTCAAGCCGCACTGGAAGGCGATCGCGCACGGCGAGACCGACATGCGCGAGGTACTGGCCCGCGTTTGGCCCGAGCTTGGCAGCGCGGCATCGGCGGATGCGTTTGTGGACTACTGGTTCTCGAATGACGCGACGGTCGACAACGACGTGCTGGAACAGGTCGATGCGTGGCGCGCGGGTGGCGGCAAGGCCTATCTCGCCACGGTGCAAGAGCATCATCGCGCACGATATCTGCGGGACACGCTGGGGCTCGGCCGGCATTTCGACGCGATCCACTATTCGGCGGCCCTGGGCGCGACAAAGCCGGATGCAACGTTCTACGAGCGGGTGCAGACGAAGCTGCCGATCGCCGTTCCGTCGGATGTGATCTTTCTCGACGATCAGGTCAGGAATGTGGATGCGGCCAACGCTCATGGCTGGCGCGCGACTCACTTCCGCAGCGCCGACGATCTGCGCGCGGCGCTCAGAGCTTCAGATTCTGGATCGGGTTGAGCCAGGTGGTGAGTTCGGTCCAGCGCTCGGCATAGAGCTTGCGCCGCGCCCGGCGGGCGACGACCTCGAACCGCAATCCGTCTGGATCGCTCAGGAACGTCGCGTAATAGTCGTCGGCATATTGCGGATAGATCGCGGGCGGCGTCGCCACGATGCCCTTGGCGGTGACGAGGGCATGGAAGCGGTCGACCGCCCGATTGTCGGCCACTTGCAGACAAAGATGATGCAACCCCGGCGCATAGGGATCGTGTTTCGCGGCCGACTTCGCCTGGCGGATCGAGATCTGCATGATGCGGTTGAAATAATGCCGGTGCGGATCGCCGGCGATCGCGGTATCGGTCTTGCGGAAGTCGAGCAGGCCGAACACCGCGTCGTACCACGGCTCCGACTGCGCCACATCCGTCACGGTAAGATAGAGATGATCGAGGCCGACAACCTCGATCCGCTCGGGCAGAAGATCGCCGGTCAATTTCTTGCTCATGTTCACCCGCGTCTGGTGCGGTAGCGTCGGATGCGGATGACGCGAGGTCTCGCGATAGCCCGCTCCTCCATAGATCGCGATGTTCCGCGTCATCACCGCATTCGTGTAGAGGCGGATTTCGCCAAGCTGCCATGCGCGCGCCTGCTCTTCGGCGAAGCGCAGCAGCGCGGACGCGTGGCCGTGGCCCTGCGCGACGGCGCCACCGCGATGCTGAAGATCATCAGATGGTCGCTCTCGCGCTCGAACACGATCAGACCAAGGACCTCGCGGGCGTCCTCGAGCAGCCAGACCTCACCGGCCGCGATGCGCGGCGCATAATCTTCTGTCGCCGGCATCGGCAGGTTTCCCAGCACCGGCTCGTAGACCGAATAGGCGTCGAGGCTGATCCGGCGGACGATCGCAAGATCGTCAGGCGTCGCGAGGCGAATGGCGTTCATGATGGCAAGCCTAGCCGCATCGCCGACCGGGCGGCATGCGCGGCAGACGCATAAGAGCTACGCCGCGGCGCGCGCGATCACCTTGCGCAGGAACGTCTCGCAGGCGACGAGTTCGGGAAGCGCCACGAACTCGTCGGCCTTGTGCGCCTGGTCGATCGAGCCGGGACCGCAGATCACCGCGGGGATTCCGGCCTGCTGGAAGTGGCCGGCCTCGGTGCCGTACGCGACCGTCTCGACCCGGTTCGCGCCGCTCACCTCGCGCGCCAGGGCGACGGCCGGCGAATGCTCGTCGAGCACCAGACCTGGATAGGCGGCGTGCAGCACGGTCTCGAACGCGGCTTCCGGCGCGCGCGCCGCGTATTTCGGAAGGATCAGCGCATCGGCGCGCGCCTTGACGGTCTCGATCACCCAGCGCGGGTCGCGGTCGGGCAGGGCGCGATATTCCCAGGTCACCATCGCATCGCGCGCCAGGATGTTCACCGCCGAGCCGCCGCTGATCATGTTGGCCTGCACCGTCGTATAGGGCGGCTCGAAGCGCGGATCGGCGTCGGCGCGCAGTTCGGTCCCCACATCGTCGATCAGCTTGACGAATTCGCCGGCCATCATCACCGCGTTGGCGCCTTTCTCCGGCGCGCTGGAATGGCCTTCGCGGCCCTGGCAGTGAGTGTGCAGCACGCCGCCGGATTTGTGCGCGCCGACCACCTTCATGTTGGTCGGCTCGCCGATGATGGCGAGCGCCGGGCGGATGCCCGCCTCGTTCAAATCCTCGAGCAGCGCCGGTACGCCGACGCAGCCGACTTCCTCGTCATAGGACAGCGCGAAATGGATCGGCCGCGCCAGTTTCGCCCGCGCGATGTCCGGCAGAAGCGACAGCGCCACGCCGATGAAGCCCTTCATGTCGCAGGCACCGCGCCCGAACAGCTTGTTGTCGCGGACCTCGGCCTTGAACGGATAGCTCGTCCACACCTGCCCATCGACCGGCACGACGTCGGTATGGCCCGACAGCACATAGCCGCCCGGCGCATCCGGCCCGAAGGTGGCGAACAGGTTCGCCTTTTCGCCGGTCTTGTCCGGCGTGCGGCGGCAGCGCCCGCCGGCGCTTTCGATCAACTCCTGGGCGAAGTCGATCAGTTCCAGGTTCGAACCCCGGCTCGTCGTATCGAATCCGATAAGGAGCCGCACCAGATCGAGCGGGTCGACATGCGCAGACATGATGGATCAGCCGTCGACGGTAGAACTGGGATTGCCGATCACGGAGAGGAATTCGCGCCGGGTCAGCGGATTCTTGCGGAACTCGCCGAGCATGGTGGAGGTCACCATGCTGACGCCCGTCTTGTGAACGCCGCGGGTCGTCATGCACTGGTGCACCGCCTCGATCACCACGGCGACGCCCTTGGGCTCCAGCACCTTCTGGATGGTGTTGGCGATCTGCGCGTTCATCTTTTCCTGCACCTGCAGGCGGCGCGCATAGGCCTCGACCACGCGCGCGAGCTTGGAGATGCCGACCACCTTGTTGTTGGGCAGATAGCCGACATGCGCCTTGCCGATGATCGGCGCCAGGTGATGCTCGCAATGCGACTCGAAGCGGATGTCGCGCAGCACGATCATGTCGTCATAGCCTTCGACTTCCTCGAAGGTGCGCCGCATATATTCTTCGGGATCTTCGTTGTAGCCGGAGAACCAGTCTTCGAAGGCGCGCGCCACGCGGGCGGGTGTATCGATGAGGCCCTCGCGGGACGGATCATCGCCGGCCCACAGCAGCAGCGTGCGGATCGCCTCCTCTGCCTTCTCGCGCGAGGGACGTGCGGGCAATTCCGGCGCGGCACGAAGAGGGGCTTTGGATTCGGACATGAGCGATCTCTGAAGGGGAAGGCGCGAGTGTACGCCGGTCCGTCCCCCCCAGATCAACCCATGGAAATGCAATGGTCTAATGAATCTGCCGCCGCTCGTGGGGGCTTTCGAGCAAAAATGCCGGAATTTCCGCCTCGAAAGCTTCGCCCGAGCTCGAGCGCATCTGGTATTTGCCGCTCATGTAACCCGACGCCGTCGGCAGTGGGCAGCCGCTCGTGTACTGGAATTTCTGGCCCGGCGCGATGACGGGTTGCGCGCCGACCACGCCAGGGCCGCGCACTTCCTTGACCTGGCCGTGACCGTCGGTGATGTGCCAATGCCGCGACAGGAGTTGAACGGTCTCCGAACCCTGGTTCTCGATCGTGACTGTGTAGGACCACAGATAGCGCTGCTCCACAGGATCGGACTGATCGTCGAGAAACGCCGGCTTGACGGCGACGCGGATGTTGCGGGTCGAGCGTTCGTACATGTCTAAATTATCGGAAGCCTGTTCAGCAGACGCAAGACCCGCGACCGCGGCGCATTAACGACGTTCAGGACTGTGGCACCACCGCAACGTCGGTCTTCACGGAGTTCGCGATAAAGCATTCCGCGTGCGATCTATGGTGAATATCGGCGAGCGTGGCCGCGTCGGGCGTGGTTCCGGCAGCGAAACCTACCCGCGGACGAAGCGTGACACGCGATACCCACAACTTTCCGTTGGAACCTTTCTCCATGATTCCGACGGCATCGTCTTCATAAGTGTCGACCGTCAGCCGTTTGCGCGCGCAGATCGCTAGGAAGGTAAGCATGTGACACGCCGACAGCGACGCGACGAACGCCTCCTCCGGATCGACCCGGTCGGCATCGCCTTTGAACTCCGGCGCGGCGGAACCGGGATAGACGATGGCGCCATTGTTGAAACGCACTTCATGCGTGCGGTTGTAGCTGTCGTAGGAGAAGTCCGCGCTCGTGCGCTTCCAGCGGACGGATGCGTGATGTTCCGACATGGCAGTCCTTTCGGGCCTTCGTCAGGCGGCGCTGAGTGCCGCCCCAAGGTCCTCGCAAAGATCGGCGGGGTCCTCAAGACCGACGGAAAGCCGCATCAGACCGGAGGTCACGCCGAGTTCGTCGCGCGCCGCTTGCGTCAGTTTCTGATGCGTCGTGGTCTCGGGATGGGTGATCAGGCTTTTGGCATCGCCGAGATTGTTGGAGATATCGATCACCTTGAGCGCGCTCGCGACGCGGAAGGCGCCTTTCTTCCCGCCGGCAACCTCGAACGCCACGACGCCGCCGCCACGATCCATCTGGGCGCGCGCCAGGTTGTGCTGCGGGTGATCGGGCCGGAAGGGATAGAGCACGCGCGTCACGTTCTTCTGTTCGGCGAGAAAGTCGGCGACCTTCTCCGCACCGTCGCAATGTGCCTGCATGCGCAGGTCGAGCGTCTCGAGGCTCTTCAGGTGGAGCCAGGCGTTGAACGGGCTGATCGAGGGGCCGGTGTTGCGGATGAAGCTTTGCAAATGGTCCTTCAGGAAGTCTTCCTTGCACAGGATGACGCCGCCCAGGGCGCGACCCTGGCCGTCGATGAACTTGGTCGAGGAATGCACCACGATGTCGGCGCCGAATTCGAACGGCCGCTGCAGCGCGGGCGTGGCAAACGCATTGTCGACCACCAGGCGTGCGCCGTGCTTGTGCGCGACCGCCGCGACCGCCTTCAGGTCGACGATCGCGAGCGTCGGGTTGGAAGGCGTCTCCAGGAACAGCATTTTTGTCGAAGGCCGCATCGCCTTTTGCCACTGATCGACATCGCCGCCGTCGACCAATGTGCTCGCGATGCCGAAGCGCGGCAGGATTTCCTCGATAACGTGACGGCAGGAGCCGAACATCGCCTTCGCGGCGACCACATGATCGCCCTGGCGCAACGCGCTGAGAAATGTCGCCGTCACCGCGGCCATGCCGCTCGCCGTGGCGCGCGCCACCGGCGCGCCCTCCAGCGCCGCCATGCGTTGCTCGAACATCGTGACGGTCGGATTGCCGAAGCGGCTATATTGGTAACCTTCGATTTCGCCCTTGAAGCGCGCCTCGGCCTCTTCGGGCGCTTCGTAAGCATAACCCGACGTCAGGAACAGTGCCTCGGACGTCTCCTGGAACGGCGTGCGTAGCGTTCCGGCTCGCACGGCAAGCGTGCGAGCGCGCCATTTTCCGGGCTTTTTGTTGGTCGCCATGCACTTTTGTTGCGCGCTTGGCAGGACGGGTCAAGTTTCTTAAGGTCGCGCCGCGTCGAACCAGCCATGAGCCCCATGAATACCATCAGCCACCACACCGCACTCGTCTATGTGATGGTGATCATGTCGGCGTCAGACGGCTCCATGAGCGAGAAGGAGCTGAAGATCATCGGCGAGCTGACGAAGTCGCTGCCGTCCTTCATCGGCTTCGACCACAGCCGCCTGCTCGCCGTTTGCCAGGAGTGCGCCCAGATCCTGCAGGAACCTGATGGCGCCGATGCCGTGCTCGGCCTGATCGACGACGGGCTGCCCGATGTGCTGCACGAGACGGCCTATTGGGTCGCGCTCGAAGTTGCGCTCGCCGACCGGCGCATCGCCCTTGAGGAAGTGCGCATGCTCGATACGCTGCGCCGCCTTCTGGAGATCGACAAACTGACCGCGGCCGCGATCGAGCGCGGCGCGCGCGCGAAGTATCAGGTCGCGTGAAGCGGCTTCTGCTGCTGCGCCACGCCAAGGCGGTTCCAGCCGGCTCCGGAATCGAGGACCATGAGCGCGAGCTGATGCCGCGAGGGCGCGAGGATGCTCCCAAGCTGGGCCGCCATATCGAAGAAGAGGGGTACACGCCCGATCTCATTCTTGCTTCGACGTCGCGTCGCACGATGGAGACCGTCGAGTTGGTGACCGAGGAGCTCAAAGGTGCACCGCGCGTCGACTATCTCGAGGCGCTCTATCTCGCGGAGCCCGAGGTCATCCTCTCCGTCGTCCGGCTGGCGCCGGACAAGATGAAGACGGTAATGGTGGTCGGCCACAATCCAGGCATCGAGCAGGTCGCCACGCTTTTGGCGCGCGAGCCGGTGAAGCGCAGGGAACGCGACCGCTTCGACCGGATCGAAGAGAAATTCCCGACCGCGGCGCTGGCCGTGCTTGACTTCGACGTCGCCCGCTGGCGCGACGTCGCGCCCGGCGACGGCGCGCTCACCGATTTCGTCCGTCCCCGTGACGTCTGACCTGGAAGCCAAGGATCAGCTCGAAGCGCGCGTGCGCGCGGCATTTCCCGAGCTTTCGTTCCAGCATGCCGTGTTGAACGACTATGGCGCCGACAACCAGATCCTCGTCCTTGACGGCGCGTGGATCGTGCGCTTCCCGCGCAACGACGAATATCGCGGCCGTTTCCTGGCCGAACTCAACCTGCTCGAGACTTTGCGCGGCGTGTCGCGGGTACGCGTGCCGGTGTACGAGTTCGTCGCGCCGGACAAGAGCTTCGGCGCCTACAAGATGATCACCGGTACGGAGATGACGCCGCCGGTGTTCTTCGCGCTCGATCCGCAATTGCAGCGCGACGTCCTCGTCACGCTCGCCGAATTCCTCTCCACCTTGCACGTGCTTCCCGCGAAAACGATCGCCCAGCCGGACGGCTACATTCCCCAGACCTGGACCGGCGAGCAATTCGCCGCTCTCTACCGCGGCATGCGGCGGGCCAAGATCGCGCGCGCCGTGCCGGAAGCCGCGCTTGCGCGCTTCGATGCATTTCACGAAGTGTTTGAGAAGCTCGAGCCGGGCGTGCCGCGCCTTGTGCATGACGACATCAGCGACGATCACATCCTGATCGACACGGTGCGCGGTCGGCTCGCGGGATTGATCGACTTCTCCGATGCTTCCTTCGGCGATGCGGCGATCGATTTTGGCTGGTTCTGGCGCCTCGGCGAGGCCGCGATGGACCGGGTGCTGGAGGCCTATGCGTTGAGCGCGCAGGACCGCGGATTGAAGACGCGGGCGCACTGGACGTTCGTGCGCTACCTGATCAATCAGATCGCCTATGGCGAAGCGGCGAAGTGGAAGCTGACGGTCGATGAAGCACTGGCGGAACTCGATCCGCACCTGAAGCGGTTGGGATTCTGAGGCACCCAACCTCTCCCGCTTGCGGGAGAGAACCGTTACGCCAACCCCAATCGCGCGAGCTGTTCCTCCGGCGCCTCGACCGATGTCAGCGCCTCGCGCAACATGGCGGCGAGACTAGTTTCCAGCGCGGTGTCGGCGAGATTGTTCTCTTCGCCCGGATCCTCGGCGAGATCGTAGAGATGATTTCCGGAGAACCGCGTCGCGGCCCAGAACGGCACTGCGTCGCTTTCGTCCCAGGTTTGACGGATCACCGGGACCTTGCTTCCGGGCATGCGGTCGAGGCGCGCGCGTTCGTCTGGGAGCGGCATCTCCTGTTCGCGCGGCAGGATATGGGTCGGCATGGTCGACCAGCGGTTGGACCAGGCGCCGAGCGGGCGGTTGGCGCCCGCCGGCGCGCGGGCATATTTGTGGCGGTTGTCTATATAGTGGACTTCACGCCCCCACACGCCGGCGAGAATCCAGTCGCGCACCGAAGCGCTCTTGCCCGACAGGAGCGGCAGCAGCGAACGGCCATGGGTGCGCTGGCGGATCTTGTCCGAGATCCCGAACAGCTCGGCGAGCGTGGCGAAGATATCGACGCTGGTGGTCAATGCTCCGCAAGTCGAAGGCGCCAAGTCCGGCGCGGCGATCAGGAGCGGGATGCGGCCCAGGGTCTCGTACATCGGCACGCCGGGTTTGCCCCAAATGTCCTTCTCGCCCAGATAGTGGCCGTGGTCCGTGCAAAGCACGACCATCGTGTCGGCCCACAAATTTTTCTCGTCGATCGCATCGAGCACCTTGCCGAGCCAGTGGTCGATCATGGTCAGCTTGGCGCCGTAGCGCTTGCGGATATGCTCACCCTCGCGCGCGCTCATCACGCCGCGCTTGACGAGGCCCGCACCATAGGGCGGCCAGATCAGCGGCGGGCCGTCCCAGTCGGGATCGTAGCGCTGGATATATTCATCCGGCGTATCGAACGGTTCGTGCGGATCGAACTCGTCGACGAACAGGAAGAAGCGGTCATGCGCCCCGGCATTATCGCCGAGCCAGTCGGCGGCCGCCCGCATCGTGCGCGGGCCGGGAAAATCGGCCTCGCCACGGAACCAGCCGCGCGATTTGTCGTAGGGCATCTCGCGCTGGAAACCGATATGCGGCGCGCCGGCCCAGCTTGGATCGGCCTTTGTCTTCCACGCGTCGCCTTCGTGGCCGCGCTGATAGTCCCAGGCGGTGAAGTCGACGTGATAATTCTCGCCGCCGGTCTCGAACAGATGGGGATGATCGCTGACCAGTTGCGAGACGATGCCGGCGCGCCTCAGCGGATAGGTGATGGCGTCTTCCCACAACTCGACCGAGCCCCAGGGCCGCCACAGGAAATCCCACGCGCCGCACAGGATGTCGTGCCTGGCCGGCATGCAGGGCAGCGATGCGGCATAATGCTTGGTGAACCGCACAGAGCGCTTGGCAAGCCGGTCGAGATTGGGCGTGGCAAACTCGCGGCCGCCATAGGCGCCCAGCATGTGGCGGTTGAGGCTGTCGAGCAGGATGACGATCGCATTCCTGGCGATCGGTGCAGACGTCATTTCGCGTGGCTGCGTTCGGCCAGCGCGAGCTTCTTCCAGCCGAATGCCACCTCCGGCACCATGTCGCCCATCATCGGTGCGGTGCGCTCGGCGACTGTGCGTCCGCCCATGGTCTCGTAGAAGAAGCGCGCATTGTTGTGCGCATGCGCCCAGATCACGCAGGACGAGAACCCTCGTGCGCGCAGGATCGCGAATGCGCCGTTCAGCAAGTTGCGGCCGGCGCCCTTGCCATAGTGATTTGGATCGACATAGAGCGTGTAAACCTCGCCGTCATAGCCGAAGGATCGGTCGCGCGCCGGACCGAGACTCGTCATGGCGACGATGCCGGCCTTGGAATCCTCCGCGACGAGCACGTTCTCTCGCTTCTGCGCGCGGATCGCGGCGAGCCAGCGTGCCGTCTGTCCCTTGGGCGTCATCGCGCACAGCATCGCGCGCGACAGAACGGCGGGATAGGTGTCGTGCCAGGATTCGATGTAGATGCGCGCCACCTCGGCGGCGTCTTTTGGCCGCGCCACTCTCACCGAAAGCGCGAGTTCATCCATGCGCGAAGCTTCGCGCAACGTCGCGTGGGGAGCAAGAAGAATTCGCACATGAACAACGCGAAGTGAACGCTCAGCGTCCGCGCATGCGCTTTACCGCCAGCCAGACCAGCGCGACGCCGGCGGCAACGAACGGTCCGCCGATGACGAGCGCCATGACGAAGGTGGAAAGGCCCTCGCTCGCTTCATTCGGATCGAGTATGGCGCCGATGAGTGCGCCACCGCCGAGAAATCCGGTGCAAAGGCCGGACGGCACGAGAACCAGCAGGCCGATGATCAGCATCGCCGCCGTTCCCGCTACGTTATATTTCGGTTTGGCGTCAGGCTGGGACATTCGCTCTCGCTCGCAATTTCACATCCAGGCCGCTGCGATAGAAAAGATTGTACGTGTCGAACGGGATAATCTTGGCTTCCGGCGTCACGAAATGGATGCAGGACCGTTTCACCGACGCGACGCAGAAGTTGTACTTGTCGAGGAACTGCACGATCACGATCCGGAAGATCTTGTCGTAACCGAGATCGTCCGGCACCTCGACCTGCGGCAGACAGCACAATAGATCGCCCAGCACAGTCTTGGTGCGCTCGCCCGACGAGGCGAGCGAAAGCAGATCGAACAGCCGCGCCTTCAACTCGGGGTAGCGCTCGAACGAGATCGTGTTGGGCGCCGCAGACAGCAGCTCGTTCCGGGGAATGAGCTGCGTGATCGGCGTCACCCTGGCGCCGTCACGCAGCCCATAGGCGATCGAGATCGAATCGGGATTGCAGGGCAGCGGGATGATGTCCTCGTCTGCGAAAATCTCGCCCGCCTGCTCCGCGATGGCGCGGCGGATGTCGGTGAGCAGGATGCGGTCGCGGTTCTTGTCGAAATCGAGATTGCGGCCGGCGTCCTGCACGGGCTGAAATGTCACGCCGCGCACGCACTTGTAGGTGAGCGCGTGGCGCACGACGTCGCCGATCTCCCCGTCATTGACGCCCTTCTTCACAACGCAGACGAGGGTGGTAGAAATTCCGGCGGCCTCCAAATTCGCCAGCGCCTGGTCGCGCACCTTGCGCAGGTCTGCGCCGCGGATGTTCTCCAGCGCATCGCGCTTCAGCGAATCGAATTGCAGATAGACTTCGAAGCCCGGCTTGAGCGCCGCCAGTTCCGCGACGAATTTGGGGTCGCGGGCGATGCGGATGCCGTTGGTGTTCAGCATGACGTGGCGGATCGGCTTCGACTTGGCGAGCTTCAGGATCTCGACGATTTGGGGATGGATGGTGGGCTCGCCGCCGCTGATCTGCACCAGATCGGGATTGCCCTCGCTTGCCACCAGCGTCTCCAGCATCGCATCGACCTCGGCGAGCGTGCGATTGCGCGTCCGCTGCGGCGAGGACTCGGCGAAGCAGACCGGGCAGGTGAGGTTGCATTCGTCGTTGATCTCGATGAGCGCGAGGCAGGAGTGTTGCTCATGGTCGGGACACAGGCCGCAATCATAGGGGCACCCGTAGTGGGTACGGCTCTGATGCTTCAGCGGCAGATCGCCCGGCTTGATGAAGTCCTTGCAGCTTCTGAAATAGGCGGCGTCGGACGATATCCGCGTCTTCTGCGCGCCATGCTCGGGGCAGCGCTTCAGGTGAAAGACGTCGTTGCCCTCGATGGCGATCTTGGCCGGGATCAGCCTGAGGCAGACTTCGCACAGCGATTGGGTCTGGCCGTAGAAGCTGTAGTTTCTAGACGGCCGCACGAAGCTCATGGCTCTGCCTCATCATCACGACGCTGTAGGCGAACAGGGCCGCGCAAATCAGATGGAATATATTGAAGGGTCCAAAGACCGCCGGATAGGGCTTGAGGAATTCCCAGGCGAAGCGCTGCAAGGCATACCATCCCGTGAAGAGATAGAAGCCCTGGGTGCGGACGAAACCCGAACCGCGCGCCAGGCCGCCCAGATAGAAGGCGAGGAAGAGCAGCATCGCGAGTGATTCGTAGAGCTGGACCGGATGGCGGGCGATGCCGTCGCCGAAGTCCACGCCCCAGGGCAGCGAAGTCGGCGTTCCGTAGGTGTAGTCCGGCAGGCCGGCGAAGAAGCAGCCGAGACGACCGACCGCGATGCCGAGCGTCAGCGGCGCGACGAACTGTCCCCCTGTAGAACCACGGATACCTGTCGTGAGCTTGAACAGCTCGACGCCGATGATCCCGCCGGCCACGGCGCCAGCAATCGAGTGGCCGATCTGCCAAATCCCCGCGAGATTCATGTTGAGGCTGCCGAACAGCAGCGCGCCGGCGACCGCGCCGATGCCGAGCGCGATGAAATATCCCGGATCGCGCAGCGGCGAGCGCGCGCTCGCGAAGAATCGCCGCGCTGCAAATCGGGCGATCAACCAGGCGCAGATCCAGGCGATGACGTCGAACAGCGTGTGGATAAGCATTCGCCCCCTACCGCCGAGGAGCAGTAAATTCCCCTACGGCTCGCCATCTTCTCGCGCCGTTCATCTTCGTGGCAACATTTTGAAATTGGGTGCGGCGAGATTGTCATACGTGACATTTTCGGAAAGCGGCGTACACTCGAATCAAATCAGCCAGGCTGGCGCTGGAGTTAGCGGATAGGCTGAGAGATTGGCGAAAGAGGAGAGGCCGGGGGAAGACAGCTGCGCGGGCGCCGCGCGGGTGAAGGATATTGCTTGGTCACAGGGGCGTGAGAGGGAACGAGAAAGTCCGGTTTAAGTCTTCATTTATGGGCAGATGAGAGAATTGAAACCGGACGATCAACAGATGGGGCATCAACAACCAACTTGGAAAAGCCACGATGCGTCACGACATAAGAGTCCGGAGGACGCGCGCAGGTAACTAGGAGTCAGCGGAGATGAGCACGCTCGACGTCTTTGATATTTTTTCTCGCGACTATGCGCGGGAGCGGTTTGAAACCATGTCGCTGCGCGATTGGTTGCTCGCAGCCCGCGACGACAAGATGCTCTACGCGACGCCGGCCGAGCGCATGGTGTCGGCAATCGGCGAACCCGAACTGATCGACACCGCGCAGGATACGCGCCTCAGCCGTCTCTTCTTCAACCGTACGATCAAGATGTATCCGGCCTTCACCGGATTCTTCGGCATGGAAGACACGATCGAAAGGATCGTGGGCTACTTCAAGCACGCGGCGCAGGGCCTCGAGGAGAAGCGGCAGATCCTCTACCTGCTGGGCCCCGTCGGCGGCGGCAAGTCCTCGCTCGCCGAGCGGCTCAAGGATCTGATGGAGAAACATCCGATCTATGTGCTGAAAGCCGGCGAACATATCAGCCCCGTTTTCGAATCCCCGCTCGGCCTGTTCCGCTCCGCCGAGCTCGGCAATCTGCTCGCCGAGCGCTACGGAATCGAGCGTCACCGCGTCGGCGGCGTGATGAGCCCGTGGGCGGTCAAGCGGCTCGACGAATTTGGTGGCGACATTTCGAAGTTCGAAGTCGCCAAGATGTATCCCTCCAAGCTGCGGCAGATCGCGATCGCCAAGACCGAACCGGGCGACGAGAACAATCAGGACATCTCTGCCCTGGTCGGCAAAGTCGATATCAGGAAGCTCGAGCATTTCAGTCAGAACGATCCGGACGCCTATTCGTTCTCCGGCGGCCTGTGCCGCTCGAACCAGGGCCTTCTGGAGTTCGTCGAAATGTTCAAGGCGCCAATCAAGGTGCTGCACCCGCTTCTGACCGCGACGCAGGAAGGAAACTATATCGGCACGGAGACGCTCGGGCCGATCCCGTTCAACGGCACGATCCTGGCGCATTCCAACGAAGCGGAATGGACGGTCTTCAAGGCCAATCGCAACAACGAAGCCTTCCTCGACCGCATCTGCGTCGTCACCGTGCCTTATTGCCTGCGCGTGACGGAAGAGACCGCGATCTACAAGAAGCTGCTCGAAGCCTCCAATCTCGGCGGCACGCCGACCGCGCCGGAGACGCTGGAGATGCTGGCAAAGTTCTGTGTCGCCACCCGCCTCAAGGAGCATGAGAATTCCAACATCACTTCCAAGATGCGCGTCTATGATGGCGAGAAGCTGAAGGACACCGACCCGAAGGCCAAGACCTTGCAGGAATACAAGGACATGGCCGGCGTCGACGAAGGCATGACGGGCATTTCGACCCGCTTCGCCTACAAGGTGCTGTCGGAGACGTTCAACTACGACGTGACCGAGGTGGCCGCCGATCCCGTGCACATGATGTACGTGCTCGAACAGTCGATCAAACGCGAGCAGTTCGCCGACGAGACCGAGAAGAAATATCTCGAATTCATCAAGGCGGAGCTGGCGCCGCGCTATGCCGAGTTCATCGGCAAGGAGATCCAGAAAGCCTATCTGGAATCCTACGGCGAATACGGCCAGAACCTCTTCGACCGCTACATCGCCTATGCCGATGCGTGGATCGAGGACCAGGACTACAAGGACGCCGACACCGGACAATTGCTCGACCGCGCCGCGCTGGACAACGAGCTCAGCAAGATCGAGAAGCCGGCGGGCATCGCGAATCCGAAGGATTTCCGCAACGAGGTCGTGAAGTTCGCGCTGCGCTATCGGGCCCAGAACGACGGCAAGAACCCGGCCTGGACGGCGTATGAGAAGATCCGCTCGGTCATCGAGAAGCGCATGTTCACGCAGGTCGAGGACCTTCTGCCGGTCATCAGCTTCGAATCCAAGAAGGACAACGACACCGCGAACAAGCACAATGAGTTCATCAAGCGCATGCTGGCGCGCGGCTACACACCGCGTCAGGTCCGCCGCCTCGTCGAATGGTACATGCGCGTGAACAAAGCGGGGTAGTTTGACCCACTTCGTCGACCGGCGTCTCAATCCCAAGGGCAAGAGCCTCGCCAACCGGCAGCGCTTCCTGCGCCGCGCCCGCACGCAGATTCGCGAAGCGGTGCAGAAGTCGCTGAAGGATTCTGCGGTCGCCGATATCGGCAAGGAACGCAAGATCAAGATCTCGACCAAGGGCACCAAGGAGCCGCGCTTCCGGCTCGATCCGCGCACCTCGGGCGAGCGCGATTTCGTGCTTCCCGGCAACAAGGAGTTCACGCCGGGCGACGCGATCGAGAAGCCGAAGTCGGGTGCCGGCCAGGGCGGCAAACAGGCGTCCGACTCGGGCGAGGGCGAGGACGATTTCGAATTCACCATGACCCAGGACGAGGTGCTCGATATCTTCTTCGAGGATCTCGAACTGCCGAACCTGGTGCGCACCACGCTCAAGGAGACTCCGAGCAAGGTGTGGAAGCGCGCCGGAATCACGACCTCCGGATCGCCGACCCAGATCAACCTGATCCGCACCATGCGCAATTCGTTCGGCCGGAGGCTCGCGCTCAAGCGGCCGACCGGCAAGGACATCGCGGCTCTGGAAGAGGCGCTCGACGCGGCGGAGCGCGAGGCGCCGGTCGACAATGACAAGATCGTCGCGCTGAAGGAGAAGCTCGCGAAGGCCATCTCCAAGCGCAAATGGGTCGCCTTCATCGATCCGATCGACGTGCGCTTCAATTCCTTCACCGAACAGCCGACGCCGACCAGCCAGGCGGTGATGTTCTGCCTGATGGACGTTTCGGGCTCGATGGGCGAGCGCGAGAAGGATCTCGCCAAGCGCTTTTATATGCTACTGCACCTGTTCCTGAAGCGCCGCTACAAGAAGGTCGACGTCGTCTTCATCCGACACACCCACGATGCGCAGGAGGTGGACGAGCAGGAATTCTTCTATTCGCGCCAGTCCGGCGGCACGATCGTGTCGACCGCGCTCGACAAGATGCTGGAGATTCAGAAGGAACGCTACGCCACCGCCGACTGGAACATCTATGCGGCGCAGGCCTCGGACGGATACACCCAGTCCGGCGACGCGCGCCATTGCGTCGACCTGCTGAACGAACAGATCATGCCGCTGTGCCAGTATTACGCCTATATCGAGATCCTCGATGAGCGCGAGATGGAAGTCTTTGCGAGCGAGGACTCCGGTGCCGAATTGTGGCGCGCCTATCGCACGGTGGCGGAAGAATGGTCGAACTTCGCGACCAAGCGGATCGCGAAGCCTGGCGACATCTTCCCGGTGTTCCACGAGCTGTTCAAGAAAAGCGAGGTGGAGGCGTGAGTAATCTCCTCTTCACCGAGTCGGAATGGGATTTTCAGACCATCGATCGGACCTACAAGGCGATCGAGGAGATCGCGCTGAACGACCTGAAGCTCGACGTCTACCCAAACCAGATCGAGATCATCTCGTCCGAACAGATGCTCGACGCCTATTCCTCGATCGCGATGCCGCTGATGTACCATCATTGGTCGTTCGGCAAGGCGTTCGCGCGCGAGGAGACGCTCTATCGTGCCGGTTATTCGGCACTCGCCTACGAGATCGTGATCAATTCGAACCCCTGCATCTCCTACCTGCTCGAAGAGAACACGATGACGATGCAGGCGCTGGTGATGGCGCATGCCGCGTTCGGTCACAATCACTTCTTCAAGAACAACTACCTCTTCCGGCAATGGACCAACGCCGAAGGCATCCTCGACTATCTCGCCTTCGCCAAGAAATACATCTCGGCCTGCGAGGAACGTTACGGCCGCGACGAGGTCGAGGCGGTGCTCGATTCCGCGCATGCGCTGATGGACCAGGGCGTATTCCGCTACCGCCGCCCACCCAAGCCATCCAAGGAGCGCGTGCTGGAGAAACGCCGGCGCCGCGCGGCCTATGAAGAGGAAGCCTATAACGAGCTATGGCGCACGCTGCCCGCGGGCATCGAGCCGCCGGCCGCGCCGCCGACACCAGACCAGGAAGACGAGTTCGGCGGCGAGATGAAGCTGCCCGAGGAGAATTTGCTTTACTTCCTCGAGAAGAACTCGCCTGGGTTGAAGGCTTGGCAGCGCGAGACACTGCGAATCGTGCGCAACCTCGCGCAATATTTCTATCCGCAGCGCCAGCTCAAGGTGATGAACGAGGGCTGCGCCACCTTCGTGCACTACACGATCATGAACACGCTGTACGAGCGCGGCATGATCACCGAAGGCTCATGGCTCGAGTTCATGCACAGCCACACCTCGGTCGTGTTCCAGCCTGAGTTCAGCGACCGGCGCTATGGAGGTTTCAATCCCTATGCGCTCGGCTACGGCATGATGGCGGACATCCGCCGGATCTGCGAGGAACCGACGGCCGAAGACAAGGACTGGTTTCCGGAATTCGCCGGTTCTGGCGACTGGATCGGAACGCTGAAGAATGCCTGGGCGAATTATCGCGACGAGAGCTTTATCGAGCAGTTTCTGTCGCCGAAGCTGATGCGCGACTTCCGCATGTTCTCGCTGCACGACCGTGCGGACGCGGGCAACTATGTGGTCTCAGCGATCCATAACGAGCGCGGCTATCGCGAGGTGCGCGCCATGCTGGCGCGGCAGTACGATATCGGCACCGCCGACGCCAACATCCAGGTCACCGGTGCCGATCTCAAAGGCAATCGTACGCTGTTTCTGTCTCACGACATGCATCGCGGCACCCCCCTGCATAATCAGACCAAAGAGCTGGTTCTTGCCCACATCGAACGTCTCTGGGGACACGATGTGAAGCTGGAAGAGCGAGCAGCATAGCTGCGAGCGCCGCTTAGTTCTGCGCAAGGCGGTCGGGATGCGCCGCCACGGTAGCGGTTGAAACCGGCGCCGCATGGGGTGCCTGCATCACAGGCGACCAGGTGGTCTCGAGGAGCAGCAACGCCGCTCCCAGGATCATCGCCAAGGTCAGAGCCTTCGCACCGAAGCCCTCGCCCGTCTCGTTCAAGTCTGCCATAGCCCACTCCATTCGTTCCGGCCGGAAAACTGTTCCGGCCACGGACGGAAAATGGGGTGCCTTATGAACTCCACAATAGTTCGATGCTGCGCCGCAACGAATTCGGGGCATGCAGAAATCGCATGCATCCGCACCTTGTATCGGCGGCATCGCATGCCCATGTGTCGGGTTCCGCGGGCCTTCTAAGGCGCGCTGCGGCGTGCAAGGCTATCCTCAGAAAACCTGGAGGAACGCCATGTCCAAGCGCGCGCTCGAAACCGGCACCAAGGATCTTCTCGCCACGATCGATGACGGCGTCGCCGTCCTCACCATGAATCGTCCGGAGCGGCGCAATGCTTTGTCCGGCGCGATGCTCTCGGCGATGTCCCAGGTACTCTCGGCGTGCGAGACCGATCCCGCCGTCGCCTGCATCGTGCTGACCGGAGCGGGCGGCGCCTTCTGCGCCGGCGGCGACGTCAAAGGGATGGCCGACGGCACGGGCGGCGGCTCGACGGCGGCAGCCGGCTCCGATCTCGACAGCCGCATTCATGCCCAGCGCATCAGCCAGCGCGCCACCGCCGGCAAGCTCTACAAGATGCCCAAGCCGACGATCGCGGCGATCCCCGGTGCGGCGGCCGGCGCGGGACTGTCGCTGGCGCTCGCCTGCGACCTGCGCATCGCCGCCGAGACGGCTGTGATGACCACGGCCTTCGCCAAGGTCGGCTTCTCCGGCGATTACGGCGGGACCTATTTCCTCAGTCAACTCGTCGGCTCGGCCAAGGCGCGCGAGCTCTATTTCCTCTCGGACCGCATCGACATGAAGGAGGCACACCGCCTCGGCCTGGTGAACTGGGTGGTGCCGGCCGACCGGCTCGAGACCGATGCGATGCTGCTCGCTCACCGCCTCGCCAAGGGGCCGCGCGTCGCCTATCGCTACATGAAGGAAAATCTCAATCGCGCCGTTTCGGGCGCCGATGTCGATGATTGCCTCGACCTCGAAGCGACGCACCACGTCCACACCGGCTCCACCGAGGATCACCGCGAGGCGGCGAAGGCCTTTGTCGAGAAGCGCGAGCCGGTGTTCAAGGGGCGCTGAGCCAAGGCAAATTTATACAATCGCCTCGCACGCGGTCATGCTAAGCGCGTGCAGCATTGCCAGAGGGGCACATGATAAGGTTGGTCGCCGGCGCGATGATCGGCGCCATTGTGTGGATGGCGGTGGTCATCGCCGTGAGCTTCGCGCTGCGGGCTGTCGATCCAACGCTGGCCGCTCAATTGAATGTCCATGCGACGGTCGCGGCGCTCGCCATGCGGCTTGGCATCAGCTTCGTCGGCTCGCTCGTTGGCGGCTTTGCCGCCGCGCTCGTGGGCGGCGAGAGGTTCCGCGCGCCGCTCGCTTCGGGCGTCCTGCTGATGCTGGGCTGGGGCTATTACCACGTCACCATGATCTGGCATCAATTTCCGCTCTGGTATCACCTGACCTTCCTCATCTCGCTGCCGCTGCTTGGCGCGATCGGCGGGCGATTGAGGCGCTGACGTCAGGCCGCCTGGGCGACCACGCGCGAATTTGGGAATGTCGCGATCATCGTGGTTCCCTTGTTGGGAACGCTCTCGATGGTAAGCGTGCCGCCATGCAGCTCGATCAGCGATTTGGAGATCGGCAGGCCCAGGCCGGTGCCTTGATGCTGGCGGGCGATCTTGGAATCGACCTGGCCGAAAGTGGTCAGCGCGACCTTGATGTCGGCCTCGCTCATGCCGATGCCGGTATCGGTCACGGAGAACGCGATCCCGTCGGCCACGCGGCGGACGCGCGTGGTAACGGCGCCGCCGGACGGGGTGAACTTCACCGCATTGGAGAGGAAGTTCAGCAGCACCTGCTTGAGCGCGCGCTCGTCGCAGCGCAGCTTCGGCAGCCTGGGTTCGATCTCGGTGATCAGATCGATGTTCGACTTTTCGGCGCGGTTCACGATCAGCGTGCGGCACTCCTCCACGATCGTGCGCAGCGTCACGTCTTCCTCATGCAGCTCGAGCTTGCCCGCCTCGAGCTTCGACAGATCGAGAATGTCGTTGATCAGATTGAGCAGGTGGCGGCCGCTGGTAAAAATGTCTTTCGCGTAGTCGGCATATTTCGGCAGGCCGACCGGCCCGAACATCTGGTCCTTGATGACTTCGGCGAAGCCGATGATGGCGTTCAGCGGCGTGCGCAGCTCATGGCTCATATTGGCCAGGAACTCGGTCTTGGTGCGATTGGCGAACTCGGCGGCTTCCTTGCTCTCGATGAGCTCGGCTTCCATCTTCTTGCGATGGGTGATGTCGCTCAGCCAGGATAGCGATGCGGGCCTGCCGTCCCAGTTCACCAGGGCAGCACGGGTCTCGACCCAGACGATCGACCCGTCGATGCGCAGCGCGCGGAATTCGTAGTGCGAGATCGCTTCCTCGCCGGCAAGGCGCCGGCGCAGATGTTCTGCGACGAGTTCGCGATCGTCGGGATGGACGGCGCCGATCTGATTGTCGTTGCGGCCGGCCTTGGTCTCGGCTTCCGAAACCTCCGCCAAATGGCGCGCAGAGGCATAGCCGAGGAGGTGCGCAAAGGCGTCGTTGGTGTAGAGCACGTCCGTATTGGTGCGCACGATGATGCCCTGCGCCGATCCCTCGACGACGCGGCGCAGCTGCGCCTCGGCGCGATGGGCGTGTTCGATTTCATTGGGACGGAAGGCGACCTTGATGGTTTCGCCGCTTTCGCTCGTCAGTGTCGCGTTGATCCGCGACCAGCGGCCGCCGGCGCGCGCCCAGCGAAGCTGGACCGTCTGTTCGCGCTGCACGCCGTTTAGGATCCACTGCGCCGACCACAGGAAGAAATCATAGTCATCGGGATGGATGTGGTTGTGCAGCAATTCGCCTTCGACGACGTCGCTGACCAGACGAAGGCCTTCGGCGGACGAGTCAACGCTCAGCACGAGGCCGTTGGCATCGAGCACAAGCTCGACCGCCGCCCCTGTGCTCTTGTTCTGGTGCTCGTACTCGGACACCGGCACTCCCCGCCGATGGAGATAGCGTGTGCGGGTCCGGACCGCCGCTGCTTCCCCATTTCGTTAGGGCAAGAATAGGGGCGCGCGGTTAAGAGTGAATTACGGCAAGTGCAAAGTAAGGGCTCGTTAGGAATTGCACGCAGCCGTGAACGGACGCCGCCAATCCGCCGCAATCGCGCCGCTCCAAGGGCGGGATTGAAGTCGAGCCTCGCGCTGTCGCTCTGGAAGGGGACAGCCATGACCAACAATCGCAAGAGTTCTGCTGGCAAGACGGCCTTCGCGCTTGGCGCTGCCCTGCTGCTGGCACTGGCGGCCTGCAACACCGGATCGAACGGTCCGCCGCCGCCAATCACGGAAAAAACGGTCGATGGAAAGGTCACGAACGCGCCCAACGCAACGGCGGGACGCGGCCAGCTGCAGCCGATGCCGGAGGAGGATGCGATCGCGCGTCCTGCGCCGCCGACAGGCTACTGGCAGCCGGAAAACACCTCGCGCTTCCCCGACGCCAAGCCGAATGCCGTCATCGTGACGGCCGAACAGCCGGTCTCGACCTTCTCGATCGATGTCGACACCGCCTCCTATGGCGTCGTCCGCAACGCGCTGACCGACGGCGCGCTGCCGCCGGCCGATGCGGTGCGGGTCGAGGAGATGGTGAACTATTTCGACTATTCCTATCCGCTGCCGCAGGACCGTCGCGTGCCGTTCCGCGCCAGCGTGCGCGTCTATCCGACGCCATGGAACAAGGACACGCAAATCCTGCATATCGGCATCAAGGGCTTCGACATCCCCAAGAAGGAGCGGCCCGCAGCCAATCTCGTCTTTCTGATCGACACATCGGGCTCGATGGATGAGCCGAACAAGCTGCCGCTCCTGATTCGGGCATTCCATCTGCTGGTTGAACAGCTGACCGCGAAGGATCGCGTGGCGATCGTGACCTATGCCGGTAACGCAGGTGTGGTGCTGGAGCCGACCTCCGGCGCCGACAAGCCGAAAATCCTGGCGGCGCTCGACCGTCTGTCCGCCGGCGGCTCGACCGCGGGCGGCGAGGGCATCCGCATGGCCTATCAGCTTGCGGAGGCCAACTTTATCAAGGGCGCGGTCAACCGTGTGCTGCTCGCGACCGACGGCGACTTCAACGTGGGCATCACCGATCCCAAGGCGCTCGAAGACTTCGTGACGCGCGAACGTTCGAGCGGCGTTTATCTCACCTGCCTCGGCTTCGGCAACGACAACTACCAGGACGCGACGATGCAAAAGCTGGCGCAGGCCGGCAACGGCAATGCCGCCTTCATCGACACGCTGAACGAGGCGCACAAGGTGTTCGTCGATCAAATCTCGGGCACGCTCTTCACCATCGCCAACGACGTGAAGATCCAGATCGAGTTCAATCCGGCGCGCGTCGCGGAATACCGCCTGATCGGCTATGAGACGCGCCTGCTCAACCGCACCGACTTCAACAACGATCGCGTGGACGCGGGCGATATCGGCTCGGGCACCACGGTCACCGCGCTTTACGAGATCACGCCGGTCGGCTCGAAGGCGGTGATGAGCGATCCGCTGCGCTATCGAAAGCCGGCGGCGGGCGATCCGAACGGTGAACTCGCGTTCCTCAAGATCCGCTACAAGCTGCCGGGCGAGACGGTGTCCAAGCTGATCAACCGGCCGGTGACCGATGCAGATGTGGCGCGCGAATTCAATTCGATCTCGCCCGACATGCGGTTCGTGGCCTCGGTGGCGGGGGCGGCACAGCTTCTGCGACACGATCCTTACATCAAGGACTTCGACTATGACCGCGCCAGGGCGATCGCGGTCGCGGCGCGCGGCGATGATCCGTTCGGCTACCGCGCTGAGTTCATCCGGATGCTCGACCTCGCCAAGAGCGCGGCGGCACAGCAGGCGCTGAACACACATAATCCCCAGGAGTAAGCCCCCGCTCCTCCGCCTGGCCCTCTCGCCGAAAGGCGAGGGGGCCTCTTTCTCGTTTGCCTAGTCGTTGCCGCTCAGCATCAGGGTCGGCACGCCGCCGGTGCCGTTGCGCACGGTGAAGACCGAGGTGCCGGGCTTGCGGCCCTTGCGCACCTCGGAGACGTCGATACCGGCGGCGGCAATCCGCGCATGAGCGGCCTCGGGATCGCGCACCCGCCAGGCGAGCCCACCAATCTTGTCCGGTGCGTCGTTGACCGGCGTCTTGAGGCTCGCGCCGATCTCGACCACCGCGCCGCCGCAGCGGAAGAAGAGTTGACGGGCGCCCCATTGCTCGTTGGCGCGGTCGAGCCGTAGATCGAGGCCGAGCCTTCCGCCATAGAGCGCGACGGCGCGCTCGGGATTGGTGGTGCTGATGACGATGTGATCGAGATCGCCGACCGCGGCCTCTTCGGCGACGCGGGCGGGCGAGACCGGCCATCTTTTGGCATCGCTCTTCTGCTCCACCAGGAACAGTGCGATGCCGTTCGCACTTTTGCGCCGCATCATGGTGATGCGCCAGCGCCGCTCGGCGCCTTCGGCGTTTTGCGACATCGTGATGTGCGACGGAGTGAACGCAAGTCCGCGCCGCGTGAAGAGCTGCACCGCCGCATCCATGTTGGGCACGCTAAGGCCGAAGCCCCACACGCCTTCGCCGTATTTTTCGATATCGGCGCGGATCTTCTGGGCCTGATCGCTGTCGCCGTCCGGCGCCACGATGTCGAGACCCGTATTGCCGAACTGGAACCAGGCCTGCCGCCAGCCGGTGGCACGGCCGCGCCAGTTCGGCGCTCGGCCGAAGATCGCCGTGTAGGTTGCGATCGTCGCGTCGAGGTCGCGCACCTGCAGGCCGATGTGATCGATTGCCGTGATCATGATACGAGCCTAGCGCCGATCGCCGCGCCTGACAAAAAGAAAGGCGCGGCTTTGCGTCCGCGCCTTTCGAAACGGAATGCGAAGCGATTATCCCACCAGCGGTTTGTCCTGGACGCGCGCAAAGAATTTCTGGCTCTGCTCGCCGCCCTGATTGTAGTGCTTGGCGTTGGTGAAATCGGAGATCTTGGCCCAGTTCGCGGCGACGTCGTCCGCGGTCGCGGCATGGCCGAGATTTACGCCGTCCGTTTCCACGATCTGCGCTGCGGCGAACACGCCCGCTGCTGCGGTCATGATCACGCCCGTCGGCGCGTCTTCGCTGACGAGATAGACGACGCCGGGCGTCACATATTCCGGCTTCAGCATGGCGAGCACGTTCGGCGGCATCAGGTTCTCGGTCATGCGCGTGCCCGCGACCGGGCAGATGGCGTTGACTTTGATGTTGTCCTTGGCACCTTCGAGCTTCAGCGTGTTCATGAAGCCTACGAGGCTGAGCTTCGCCGCGCCATAATTGGTCTGGCCGAAATTGCCGTACAGGCCGGTCGACGACGTCGTCACCACGATGCGGCCATACTGTTGCTTCTTGAACGTCTCCCACAGCGCCTTGCACGGCTTCACGGTGCCCATCAGATGCACCGCCATCACGGCGTCGAAGTCGCGCATCTCCATCTTGGAGAAGCTCTTGTCGCGCAGGATGCCGGCATTGGCGATGAGGATGTCGACGCGGCCCCAGGCATCCATGACCTGCTTGACGAGATGATCGACGCCGGCGTCGTCGCTGACCGAGGCGCCGTTCGCCATTGCCTCGCCGCCGGCCGCCTTGATCTCGGCGACCACCGCTTCCGCCGCGGCGGAATTGCCGCCCGTGCCGTCCACTGCGCCGCCCAGGTCGTTGACCACGACTTTCGCGCCGCGTTTGGCCAGCTCGATGGCGTGGCAGCGGCCGAGGCCTCCGCCGGCTCCGGTGACGATGGCGACCTTGCCTTTGAACTCGATGGTCATGGCGAAAACTCCCAGAGAAATTAGAGGGGCAGAGTGATGGCGCAGGCCCGTTTGGCGGTCAAGCGGCCGCTGGCCGCCGCGCGAAAAACGCCCTCAAAGCGCGATTTGCCGGGATTTCGACGTAGCGGCAGAGGAACGCACCCCAGGCCACACAGACCAGGAGCAGGAGGAGGGGCTCTGGCCACCAGATGAGGTCGGCGAAGCGGATGCCGAAGACAAGCGTGTCGTCGGGCGGATAGAAGCTCTCGATCACCCGGATGAACTGCAGCCAGGCGGTCTGGCCGATATAGATGGCGAACGACCATTCGCCGAGCTTGAGCAGCGGTCGTGATTGGAAGAAGCGAGCGGCAAACCCGCGGTCGAAGCTGAGGGCATAGACCAGCCACAGCATCGGCAGGACGGTATAGATGTCGCGTGTGGTGTGCGACCACCCATTGTCGAAAGTGCCGAAGCCCCACCAAATCAGCACGGCAAGCTGAAGGCCGGATAGCGCAATTTCCGGCAGCGTGTCGGCGAATGCCCGCGTCTTGCCATAGAGCACGCACATGCCGACGCCGACCGCGAACGCACTCATGCCGCGGAAGATTCCGTTGTGAAAGGTGATGTCGAGTCCGTGCTTGCCGGTGAGGCAAAGCCAGGCGAGTCCGGCGATGCCCGCCGCGATCAGGCCGATCGCGCCGAACCAGCCGCCACGCGCCAGAGCAAGATAGATCGGAAACAACAGGCAGAGCAGGAACTCCACGCTGACGAACCAGCTCGCGCCGTTCCACGACAGATAGGGGAAGATGTTCCAGGCCTGTACCAGGAACAGGTTGGCGATGAAGGTCTGCCAGGTGACGATTGGGTGATACTGCACTTCGTAGATCGACACCGTTCCGGTCGCCGCCGCGATGCCGTTCAGGATCAGCATCAGGAACAGGATGAAGAGCAGCATCGTCACATGCAGCGGATAAAGCCGCGACAGGCGCGCGACGAGGAAGTCGCGATAGGCGCGGCCGCGGAAGAATTCCAGGACGCGCGCGCCATAGACATAGGTGAGGATGAAGCCGGACAGCGCGAAAAAGAACTCGACCCACATATAGCCGTGGCCGATCAGCAGATCGAACGGCTTGAAGTTCCGGTAATGATGACCTTCGCAATAGTGATAGAGCACCAGGATCATCGGCGGGATGGCGCGCGCGCCGGCCAACGCCTTGATCTCGCCGGGGCGCGATGTTTGTGCGCTCATTGCGCCGCAAGCTCCGGAAAGCGTGCGGTGATCGCGTCTATGGCGAACTTCAGCCGTGCCTCGCGAGCGCCGCTGACGACAACATAAGATAGGGCGCGGCGGTCCAGCTCGCGCCGCGTCTGCGCAAACATCCTTGCGCGCGTCGCGGAGTCCGGGAAGTAGCGGATGCCGTCCTGGACGAACGGCACGTCGATATCGCACAACAGGTAGAAGTCTGCCGGATCGTCGATGCGATCGAGATCGGCTGGCCGTTCGCCCAGAAGAACGTCGGCCCATACCGCCGTCATCACCGCATCGGTGTCGAACACGATCAGGTTCTCCGCCTTGCGCCGGGCGGCGGCGGCGAACAGGTCATGGCCGCGGCGGATCGCGCGCAAATCCTCCATGTCGCATTCGTTCCCGAAGATCTCACAATAGATCCGCCCATATTCCGGCACGGCGATGGTTCCGAAATGCTCGGCGAGCTCGCGCGCCAGCGTCGTCTTGCCGGTGGATTCCGGTCCATGCAGGCAAACCGTTCTCACGCGATCGCCTCGCGCGGAGCCAGCTGTCGACGCCATTCATAGAAACCGGCGACGGAGAGAACGAGAAAGACGGCATACAGCGCCGTCGTCGGGTACAGCCCCTTCCAATAGTAGAGTCCGATCTGGACGACATCCGTGACGATCCACAGCACCCAGTTCTCGATCTTGCGCACGGAGAGGAGATATTGCGCGACGACGCTCATGGCGGTCGTGTTCGCGTCCATCCAGGGCGCGGAATCGCTGGTGTAATGCGCCAGATACCAGCCCTCCGCGATCGTCGCGACAGCGATCACGCCACACCAGAGCACGCGTGCGCGATTGGTCATAACCTCGACTCGCACCAATCCGCCCGCGTCCAGCGCGTGGTACCAGACCCACCAGCCATAGACCTGCACAACCAGAAAGAAGACCTGCAGCGCCGCATCCGAGTAGAGCCGGGCTTGCAGAAACACCCAGCCGTACAGCGCGACCATCACGATCCCGAATGGATAGTTCCAGATGCTGCGGCGGACCAGCAGCACGATGTTGGCCAGCCCCAGAACCGCGGCGATGATCTCGATCGGCGACATGCGTGCCCCCCGCGGCCTTCTAGCACGGCGGCGCCTGCCGCGCGTACCCCCGCTTCCCCAGCGACGGCTTTTCCGCGAAGCTGGCTCAACTGGTCGGGGGACACATGGCGCCGCTGTTGCCGCATCTGCAATCCGCGTTGGGAATCGTCGTCATCCTCACCCTGGCCTGGGTTATCTCCGAGAACCGGCGCGCCTTTCCCTGGCGCATCACGCTGGTCGGAATTTCGCTGCAGGCGGTCATCGCGCTGTTGCTGCTGAAGGTGCCGGTGGCGCGCGATGTGCTGTTCGGGCTGAACGGCGTCGTCACCGTGCTGACCGATGCGACGCGGGCGGGCACCGGTTTCGTCTACGGCTTCGTCGGCGGCGCGCCGTCACCCTTTCCGCCCAGCGTGGTCGATCCGTCGCGCCTGACGAATTTTGCCTTTGCGATCCTGCCGCTGGTGATCATCATCTCGGCCCTGTCGGCAATTTTGTGGCACTGGCGCATCCTGCCGCTCATCGTGGGTGCGATGGCCTTCGTCCTGAAGCGCACGCTGGGGATCGGCGGCGCGGTGGGCCTCGGCGCCGCGGCGACCGTCTTTCTCGGGAACATCGAGGGCTCGCTTGTCGTGCGGCCCTATCTCGCGCGCATCACGCGCACCGAGCTTTTCATTCTGATGACGACGGGCCTCGCCGTCGTCGCCGGCACGGTGTTCGTGGTCTATGCCAACATGCTGAGCCATGTGCTGCCCGGGGCGCTCGGACACATCCTCGTGGCCTCGATGATGTCGCTGCCTGCCGCCATCGTGGTTGCCTGCATTATGGTTCCGGGCGATGCCGTAACCGACACGAGCCAGACCGATCCCGGCCACAGATACCACTCCACCATGGACGCGATGGCGCGCGGTACGGAGGACGGTCTCAAGATCTATCTCCAGATCGTCGCGATGCTGATCGTCACCGTGGCGCTCGTCGCCATCGTCAATTCGATCCTGGGACATTTTCCGCAGGTATTCGGCGCGCCGCTCACCTTGCAGCGTATCCTGGGCTGGTTGTTCGCGCCGGTGGTGTGGCTCTACGGCGTGCCGTGGAACGAGGCCGTCGAGGCTGGCAGCCTCCTCGGCGTCAAGACGATCCTCAACGAGTTCATCGCCTATTCCAATCTGGCGGCGCTTCCGCCGGGCACGCTGGATCCGCGCGCGACGCAGATCATGGTCTACAGCCTGTGCGGCTTCGCCAATTTCGCGAGTGTCGGTATATTGATCGCCGGTTTCGGCACGCTGATCCCCGACCGCCGCGACGAGATCGTGCCGCTCGCGATGCGCGCGATCGTGTCGGGCACGATGGCTAGCGGACTGACCGGCGCGATGATCGGCCTGTTGCCGGTGACCTAGGCCCTATGGTCGCCAAATGGCCCTCGCGCGTCGTCGCACAATGTGAGCGACTCGTTGAATACGCGATCTGCTTGCGCTTATCGCGCTGTGGGGCTGACCAGTCCAAATGCGTCGGCCAGCAGTTCGTAGGACTTGAGCGATGCAAAGTCGTAGGTGATGGTGACGACGACGAGTTCGTCGGCGCCATGCGTCTGCGCCAGTTCCGTCAACCGCGCACGCACCTTGCGGTCCCGTCCCGACGATTGAGCGTTTCGAGACTGTGGCGAGAAGCTTTTCTTCCTGCGGCGTCAGCGGTTGCGCCAGGGCTTCCTCCGGCGAAGGGAACGGAATGGGCCGGCCGCTCAACAGCCGCACGACCCACAGATTGCGCGAGGCGGCCAGGCGCTGCGCTTCCTCTTCGGTCTCGCCGACAAGCGCCGCCACGCCGAGCGAGACGCGCGGCACGGGGCAGGCCGCGCTCGGCTTGAAGCGCGAGCGGTATTCCGCAACGGCATCCTCGCTGCCGTCGGCACTGATGAAATAGGCGTGGCAAAAGGGCAGCCCGAGCTCTGCCGCGTAAACCGCGCCATGGATGCCGGAACCCAGCATCCACAATTCGGGCCCCGGCGTCGCCGCGCGCGGCATGGCGTGGATGCCGCGATAGGGATGATCGTCCGGCAGCGGCTCGCGCCCCGCTGAATTGTCGAGGAACTGGCGCAGCAGCTGGACCTGGCTGGGGAAAGCGTCGATCGGCCAGGCTTGCGGTCCAGATTGCAGGGCGCGCGCCGTCATCTGATCGGATCCCGGCGCGCGGCCGAGCCCCAGATCGATCCGTCCAGGGGTCAGCACGTCGAGCATGCGGAACTGTTCAGCAACCTTCAGCGGACTGTAATGGGTGAGCATCACGCCGCCTGAGCCCACACGCAGGAATTGCGTCTCCTGTGCAACCCGGCCGATCAGGATCTCCGGGCAGGAGCCGGCGAAGGAGTTGCTGTTGTGATGCTCGGCGAGCCAGTAGCGGTGATAGCCGAGCCGGTCGCAGGCCTTTGCCAGCGCGATGGTTTCGGCCACCGCGTCGGCGGCGGTCCCGTCTTTGCGTATAGGCGACTGGTCGAGAACGGATAAAAGCATCGCACACGGATGGTTTCTTGGATGGCCGTTTGCACTCCCTTAACCGGTCGAGTGCAGCCTGTGACAGCTTAATCAAGTACATGGCCGTGTCGAGCGCACCCAACGTCATCGCACTCTCAAAGAGCGTGCCGCAAGGTGCCTCCGGCATCATTGCGTTCGAGGAGATCGAAAGCCCGATCATCCGTCAGGGGCTGGACTATTGGCGCCGGCTCAAGGGCACGCGCACCTACCCGGCCCGCCAGGACATGGTGCCGCGCGACGTGGCGCCGTTGATGCGCAACATAACGCTCCTTCGCCTGATCGACGGCGGCGCCGACTACGAGTATCGCATCGTCGGCGACGCGCACGTGATCTCGCACGGTTACTCCATGCAGGGCCAGCGCCTCAGCGACATCGACAAATTCTCGCCCGGCTATGGTCCGGTCCTGAAGGGCCTTTACGACCGGGCGGTGCGCCGGCGCGACGTCTACGCTTTCCGTGGCTGGATGGAGCGCGGCGAAGAGCACAAGCAGTACATCTACAGCGAGAGCGTGTTCGCGCCGATGGGACCCGACCAGGCGACCATCGACCACGTTCTCAACTTTTCGGTCTATGTCCCGCGCGACAGCTTCGAACGCTAGCTGACCGGCTGAAGATGGGCGCGACACTACCTCTAAGTTTCGAGCATCAGCCGGAGCGTTCGATCGTCGAGGTCGTTGCGCCGGAGCAGCTGGACAATGCGGCCGGCCTTACCGCCTTCGCCTATTGGCGCATGCTGCGCGGCGCGCGGACGCTGCCCGCGAGGGCGGACCTTTCGCCCAAGGACATGCGTGCAATTCTTCCCAACGTGGTTCTGCTTCGGGTGATCGAAGGCGGGCGGGACTATGAGTACCGTATCGTCGGCGAAACGTTCGTCCGGGCTTATGGCATCCAGTTTCGCGGCAAGCGACTCACCCAGGTCGAGGCCGTCAATCCCGAGCACGGCGCACGGATGCGCAACATGTACGAGCATGTGCGCCGCAGCGCCAATCCGCTCGCGCTGCGCGGCTGGGTCGGACAGGAATTCGTGGACTCCCGGTTCGTCTATTTCGAAACCGTGCTGCTGCCCTTCGCGGACGACGGCGAGACCGTCGATCATCTGCTGGCCGTCAGCGTCCATGTGCCCAAGGCAGAAAGCTAGCCGCCACTCGCCACCCTTCGGAGCAATCGGCTAAGCTTCCCTCATCAGGGAGACCGCCATGCCGCTCGATTCCGAAACCCGCGACCAGCTTCTCGAAACCGTCCGCCGATTCGTGCGCGAGAAATGCGTCCCGATCGAGGCCAGGGTCGGCGAGGAAGACCGCGTGCCCGACAGCGTGATCGCCGAGATGCGTGAGCTCGGTCTGTTTGGGCTTTCGATCCCCACCGAATATGGCGGACTGGGCCTCACCATGGAGGAGGAAGTCCTGGTCGCCATGGAACTCGGCCACACGTCGCCCGCGTTCCGCTCGGTGATCGGAACCAACGTCGGCATCGGCAGCCAGGGCGTGGTGATGTTCGGCAATGATTTGCAAAAGAACGAGTGGCTGCCGAAGCTCGCGAGCGGCGAGGTCGTGGCGAGCTTTGCGCTGACCGAACCCGGCGCCGGTTCCGACGCGGCCTCTGTCCGCACATCGGCAATCCGCGACGGCGATCACTACGTCGTCAACGGCACCAAGCGCTTCATCACCAACGCCAACCGTGCCGGCATGTTCACGTTGATGGCGCGCAGCGATCCGGCGCGCAAAGGCGCCGGCGGCATCTCCGCCTTCATCGTGCCGTCGAACCTCAAAGGCATCAGCGTCGGCAAGCCGGAAAAAAAGATGGGTCAGCAGGGTGCCCATATCTGCGACATCAATTTCGACAATGTGCGGGTACCTGCGAGTTTGAGGCTCGGCGCGGAAGGCGAGGGCTTCAAGGTCGCGATGCAGGTGCTCGATCGCGGCCGGCTGCACATATCGGGCGTCTGTGTCGGCGTGGCCGAGCGGCTGATCGGCGAGAGCGTGAAATATGCCCGCGAGCGCGAACAGTTTGGCCAGAAGATCGCCGAATTCCAGCTCATCCAGGGCATGCTCGCCGACTGCAAGACCGAGGCCTATGCGGCCAAATGCATGGTGCTTGATGCCGCAAAAAAGCGCGATCGCGGCGAGAGTGTCACGATGGAATCGGCCTGCGCCAAATATTTCGCCTCGGAGATGGTCGGCCGCGTCGCCGACAAGGCGGTGCAGATCTTCGGGGGCGCCGGCTATGTCGCCGATTATGGCATCGAGCGTTTCTATCGTGACGTGCGCATCTTCCGGCTCTACGAAGGCACCAGCCAGATTCAGCAGATCGTCATCGCGCGCAATCTGCTGCGCGGGGATTGATGGCGCCGCGCGCGCTCGCGCGTCTGGTCACGGAGATCCGCGATTGCCGGATCTGCGCCGACATCCTGGAGCCCAATCCTGTCCTGCATGTCAGCCGCACTGCGCGAATCATGGTCGCGAGCCAGGCGCCCGGCTTGCGCGTGCATCAGACGGGGCTCTCCTTCAACGACGCTTCGGGCGACCGGTTGCGCGACTGGATGGGGGTCGATCGCGCGACCTTCTACGACGAAAAACGCATCGCGCTCGCCGGGATGGCGTTCTGTTTTCCGGGCTACGACAAGAATGGCAGCGACCTGCCGCCGCCGAAGATCTGCGCCCAACATTGGCGGCGCCGGCTGCTCGACCTTCTACCGGAAATAAAGCTGACGCTGCTGGTCGGAAGCTACGCCCTGGACTGGCATTTGGGTGACGCCGCGAAATCCAATATGACGGAGACGGTGAAGGCATGGCGCGATTATGGCCCGCGCTACATTCCGTTGCCGCATCCGTCCTGGCGCAACAATGCGTGGCTGAAGAAGAATCCATGGTTCGAAGCCGAACTCGTTCCTTACGTACGGCGGCGTGTGCGGCGCTTGCTCTCGGCCTGACCGCGGCCTGCGCGCCGGTGCTGGCGCCGCGCGGCATCGCGAACGACACGCCCGCGCTGACGGACACCTATTTGCTTGCCCACGACGGCGAGAAGCTGCCGCTGCGCGTCTGGGGGCCGGATCATCCCAAGGCCGTGATCGTGGCCCTGCACGGCATGGGCGATTATTCGAACGCCTTCGCCATGCCGGCGGAATATTGGGCGAAGCACGACATCGCAACGATCGCCTACGACCAGCGCGGTTTCGGCGCGTCCGATCATCCGGGCCTGTGGGCCGGCGGCGACGCGATGCGCAGCGATCTGGTCGACGCGCTCGATGCGGCGCGCGCCAAATATCCGGGCGTGCCGGTGTTCGCGCTCGGCGAGAGCATGGGCGGCGCGGTCGCGCTGTCGGAGTTCGCCAAGCCTGGTGCGCCGAAGGTGGACGGCCTGATTCTCGTCGCGCCGGCGGTTTGGGCGCGCAGCGACATGCCGCTGTCCTATCGCGTGGCGCTCTGGCTGACCGCGCACACGTTTCCAGGAATGGAAGTCTCGGGCCGCGGCATCGTCCAAATCTGGCCATCCGATAACATTCCGATGCTGCGCGCCTATGCGCGCGATCCGCTGGTGCAGAAGGATACCCGCGCCGACGCGGTGTGGGGGCTCGTCAATCTGATGGACGCCGCGCGGCACGCGCCCGGCCAGATGACCGATCCGCCGCCGATCCTGTTTCTTTATGGCAAGAACGACCAGGTGATTCCCGCCGCGCCGACCGAGGCGGTGGTCAAGGCGCTGGGCGCCGAAGCCGAGGTCCATCGCTACGGTCATGGCTACCATATGCTTTTGCGGGATCTCGACGGCCAGACCGTGTGGCAGGATGTCCTGACGTGGATCGAACGGGGAGGGAAGCAATGACGGCATCGCCGCGACTTATGTGCGCTCGCGCATATGTGCTCTGCTGCGTCCACCCGTCTGCCGATTCCGTTCCATGTCCATCATCTCCGTCGAAAACCTCCGCAAGGAATTCCGTTATGTCCGGCGCAAGCCGGGCCTGAGCGGGCTGTTCGACCGCGACATCCGCACGATCCTGGCCGTCGACAGCATCTCGTTCGAGATCGCCGAGCGCGAGCGTGTCGCCATCATCGGGCCGAACGGCGCCGGCAAGTCGACTACTCTGAAGATGCTGTCGGGCATTCTGGAGCCGACGGCGGGCGATGCGCATGTGCTCGGTTTCGTGCCCTGGAAACAGCGGCGCCAACTTGCCTATCGCATCGGCGTGGTGTTCGGACAGCGCTCGCAGCTGTGGACCGAATTGCCGGCGCGCGACTCCTTCGCGCTGCTGCGGCGCATCTACGACGTCGACGCAACGACCTTCGCGCGCCGCCAGTCCCAGCTCGTCGAACGCTTCGGGCTTGGCGCGCTGCTCGACCAGCCGGTGCAGCGCCTGTCGCTCGGCCAGCGCATGCGCTGCGAGATCGTGGCAAGCCTGCTGCATGGGCCGGCGCTGCTGTTCCTCGACGAGCCGACCATCGGGCTCGACATCACGGCCAAGGCCGCGATCCGCGACTTCATCCGCGAACATGCGGGCGCGGAGGGCCAGACCGTCGTGCTGACGTCGCACGACACGCGCGATATCGAACTCGTCTGCGACCGTGTCATCGTGATCAACGAGGGCCGCATCGTGGTCGATCAGCCGACCGATCAGCTGCGCCGCCAGTTCCTCGGGCACCGCCTGGTGACCCTGCGCTCGGCGGCGCCACAGATCGCGCTTTCGTTGCCCGGCGTGGTACGCCGCATCAGCGAGCCGCACATCTCGATCTTCGAGGTCGACACGCGCGCCACGCGGGTCGATGCGGTGGTGGAGGCCGCGCTGGCGCTGGGCGGCATCGAGGACATCACCATCGAAGACCCGCCGATGGAGGAGGTGGTCCGTGCCATCTATGACGCAAACGGCGCGCGCTGAAGCGACCCGGTTCGGCACGCTCGCTGCCGCATCGAGCGCGTTCGCGCTCGGCGTCCGCCGCAATCTCGCCAATTGGCCGATCCTGATGGGCCGCGCGATCTTCTATCTCGTCGCCATGGCCGTGCTGTCGGCACTCTGGGACAAGGTGTCGGCGCAGCGGCTCGCCGGCACCCTTGCGTCGGCGCTGCCCGCTGGCGGCCTCACGCTCTATATCGGCGTGACGGAGTGGATCACGCTGTCCGTCGCCGCAATCCATCTGAGGCTCGAGGACGACATCCGGCTCGGCATGCTGGAGCCGCACCTGCTGCGGCCCAAGCCTTATCTGCTCCAGAAGATCGCGGAGTTGCTCGGCGACACGATCGGCCGCCTGATCGGCATCGGCGCCGCGGCGCTGCTTGCGCTGGTGCTTATCGGCCATGCGCTGCCGCCTGCCATCGCGTTCGTCTATGTCGCGATCCTCGGCCCGCTCGGCGCGGTGATCGGCGTTCTGATCTACACCAATGTCGGGCTCGCGGCGTTCTGGGTGCGCCGCGTGCTGCCGCCCTACATCATCGTGCAGAAGATCTGGTTCCTGCTCGGCGGATTGTTCGCGCCCATCAGCCTCTATCCGCTGTGGTTCTACCATCTGTCGGTGGTATCGCCGTTCGCGGCCAGCATCTTCCTGCCCGGCAACCAGATGATCGCGCCGTCGGCGGCCGCATTCGTGCAAGGGCTGATCGCGCAGCTCGCCTGGATCGCGGTGCTGAGCGGACTGACCGCGATGATCTGGCGCGCGGGCCTGCGCAAAGTGCTGCGGGAGGGCGTCTAGATGATCGCGACCTATGCCGCCAACATCGCCATCGCGATCCGCACCTCGCTGATGGACCGTACCAACTTCATCCTCAACAGCGCCGGGATGGTGCTGAACGACATCTTCTTCCTGATCCTCTGGTACATGTTCTTCGCGGGATTTCGGCAGGTCGGCGGCTGGGGCCTGCACGACGTGGCGCGGCTCCTGGGCATGATCATGCTGGTTGTCGCGATCAGTGGTGTGTTCTTCGGCGGCTATCGCGACATGGCGGCAACGATCCTGCGCGGCGAGATCGACGCGCTGCTCACCCAGCCCAAGACCGTGTTGCCGCGCCTCTTGGCGCGCGAGAGCATCGCCACCGCCTGGGGCGACCTCATCATGGGCATCTGGATGCTCTTCACTTTCGCCGCGCTGTCGTGGAGCGATGTTCCCGCCGTCCTGCTCGGATTGGCGTGCGGCACGACGATCTATGTCGCGTCCGCGGTCGCCTATGCCAGCTTGGCGTTCTGGTTCGCCGGCGCGCGCAGCTTCGCGCGCGACCTGACCGACTTCATGCTGTTGTTCTCGAGCTATCCGGGCTCGATCTACAGCGGCATGACCAAGGTCATCGCCTACACGCTGCTGCCCGCCGGCTTCATAATCATGACGCCGGTGGCCTTTCTGCGAGCGCCATCCTTTCAATCGCTGGCCGTCATCCTGGGTGCGGCGGCGGTCTATTGCGCGCTGGCTGCGGCAATCTTTCATTTCGGCATGCGCCGTTATCGGCAGGGCAAGGTCGCGACCGGCTGACCGGGTCGCGTTAGTCTCCCGGCCAAACGAGGAGAGAGCCATGCAGCAGGTTGCCATTCCGACGCCCGACGGCGATGCGCGCGCCTACACGTTCAAGCCCGACGGCAAGGTGCCACTGGCCGGCTGTGATCTTCTACATGGATGCGCCCGCGATCCGCCCCGCTTTGTTTTCGATGTGCGAGCGGCTGGCGAGCCACGGCTACTTCGTGCTGCTGCCCGACATGTTCTGGCGTGCCGGGCCGTACGAGCCGATCAACATGAAGGAAGCCTTCAAGGACGAGGAAAGCCGCCGCGCGATCTTCGGCAAGTTCATGGCCTCCACCGACGTCGAGCGTTCGACGCGCGATACCGGCGCGTTCCTCGCCTGGCTGAAGACCCAGCCGGAGGTGAAGGGCGACAAGGTCGGCTGCACCGGCTATTGCATGGGCGGTGCGCTGTCGTTGCGCGCGGCGGGAAATTATCCCGACCGCATCGTGGCCTCGGCCGGATTCCATGGCGGGCGGCTCGCCACCGATGCGCCGGACAGCCCGCATTTGCTGGCGCCGAAGATCAAGGCCAAGGTCTATGTCGGCGGCGCCGATCAGGACGCCGGCTTCCCGCCGGAGCAGGCCGACCGTTTGCGCGACGCTCTGAATGCCGCGGGCGTCGAGAATACGATCGAGATCTACGAAGGCGCGCGCCACGGCTACGCGCCGCCCGACATGCCGGTCTACAACGAGGTGGCATCGGAGCGGCACTGGCGCGAGATGCTGAAGCTGTTCGACGAGACGTTGAAGTAACGTCAGGTTTTCGGCGCCGGCGCCTGCAGCAATTCGACGACGTACCCGTCCGGATCCTTGGCGAGGCCGACCACCGCGCCGTTCAGCGTGTCGATCGGCGCCGGTTCGCGCGTGATCTCGCAGCCCATCTCGCGAATGCGCTTGGCAACGGCCACCGGGTCGCTGACATAGAACACCAGCTTGACCGGCACATCCTTGTAGTTGCGCGCCGAACCGTCGGTCCAATGCATCAGCACCACGGCATTGCGGCCCTCATGTGCCAGCACGATCTCGTCCATGTAATCGAGCTTGAAACTCATGGTCTGCTTCATGCCGAGCGCATGCGTGTAGAACTCGGCCGAGTGCTTCAGATTGCTGACGCCGATGCCGGTGGCGCCGATATAGTCCGTCGAGCGTGCCATGGTTCCCCCGCTTGGTTTGGCGAAGGTTAGGGCGCGCGGCGGGGCGCGCGCAACAGCGCTTTCAGCGATCCTTGTCCGTGCGCTGTTCGAGCCACATGGCGTTCAGCACCGCGAAGGTGACCGCGAAACCGAGGCCCAGCACCCAGGAAAAGTACCACATGCGCGCCTCCTAATAGGCCGACTTCGAGTTCTTTGCGATGTCCGCTGCGCGCACCGGCCCGCGCAGCACGCGATAGACCCACGCCGTATACGCCAGGATGATCGGCAGGAAGATCGCGGTCGCGCCGAGCATCACGGCGAGCGTCAGCTGGCTGGAGGACGCGTCCCACACTGTTAGACTCGCGCTCGGATCGCTCGACGACGGCATCAGGAAGGGAAACAGCGCGAGGCCGGCGGTCGCGATCGTTCCGATCGGAACGAGCGCCGAGGCGAGGAAGGCAAGTCCGGGCCGCGCCCGGAAGATCACCACATGCAGCGCGCCCAGATAGGCAATGGCAACCGTGAGCCACGCCCAGGAATTGCCGAGCCATGCACCCGCGGCGCGGGCCGCCGTCTTCAGCATCGGATTGGACGGTCCGTCATGGGCGATCTGGCCCACGATGCGATAGCCGTCGATCTGCGTCAGCCAGGCTCCGGCAATCGCGAACAGGACTCCGAATAGGATAGCCGCATAGGGCAGGATAGCGCGCGCACGCGCCTGCACCGCGCCGTCCGTCTTGAGATTGAGCCAGGCCGCGCCGTGCATGGCGATCATGCTGAGGCTGACGAGGCCCACCAGCAGCGCGAACGGATTGAGCAGCGAGATGAGCGTGATGGTCGAATGGAAGCGCAGATCGCTGTCGAAGGTGAACGGCACGCCGAGGAACAGATTGCCGAACGCGACCCCGAACACCAGCGACGGCACCACGCCGCCGGCAAACAAGGCCCAGTCCCAGAAGCTTCGCCAGACCGGGTTCTCCACCTTGCTGCGATATTTGAATCCGCCGGGGCGCAGGATGAGCGTCGCCAGCACCAGGAACATCGCAAGGTAGAAGCCGGAGAAGCTCGCCGCATAAAGCGCCGGCCACGCCGCGAAGATCGCGCCGCCGCCGAGGATGAACCAGACCTGGTTTCCTTCCCACACCGGGCCGACCGTGTTGATCGCGATCCTTCGCTCCATGTCGTTGCGCGCGACGAACGGCAGAAGGGCGGCCGTGCCGAGATCGAAACCGTCCATGACGGCGAAGCCGATCAGGAGGATGCCGAGCAGGGCCCACCAGATGAGTCTCAGAATCTCATAGTCGCTCATGGGGCCGTTCCTACGGCCTCGTCGGGCCCGATCCGGATGTATTTCCCAAGCAGATAGAGATCGACCACCAGAAGCGCGGAGTAGAACAGCGCGAAGCCGAGCAGGCTGAAGACCACATTGCCTGCCGCGGTCGACGAGACGCCGAGCGCCGTCGGCAAAACGCCTTCGATCACCCAGGGCTGGCGGCCATATTCCGCGACGATCCAGCCCAACTCGGCGGCGAACCAGGGCAGGGGCAAGCTGAGCAGCGCCACCCACAGGAACCAGCGATGGCGGTCGAGCGCGAGCCGCGCCGAGAACCAGAAGGCGACGGCAAACAAGGCGATGAAGAAAAAGCCGATGCCGACCATGAAGCGGAAAGCCCAGAACAGCACCGGCACGTCCGGTATCGTGCTATTCGCCGCGCGCTGAATCTCGTCAGCGGTGGCATTCTCGATGTCGGCGCGATATCGCTTCAGCAGCAGCGCATAGCCTAAATTCGCCACATGCGCGTCGAGTGTATTGCGCAGTGCCGCATCGTGCGGGCTTTTCTTGATCGCCTGAAGTGCCCGGTAGGCGACAAGGCCGTCCCCGATCCGGCCCTGGGCTTCGCTTACAAGGTCGTTGATGCCCGGCACCTGCTTGTCGACAGTGCGGGTCGCAATCAAGCCCGAGCATCCAGGGAACCTTGACCGAGAAGTCGGTGCGATGCGCCGCGAGGTTTGGCAGGCCGAACAGCGTGAATGCGGCGGGCGCGGGTTCGGTGTCCCACATCGCCTCGATCGCGGCGATCTTCATCTTCTGGTTCTCGCCGGCGGTATAGCCGGACTCATCGCCGAGCACGACGACGGATAGCGCCGATGCCAGGCCGAAGCTCGCCGCGACCGTCATCGAACGCTTGGCGAATTCGACGTGCCGGCCGCGCAGCAGGTACAGCGCGCTGATCGCGAGCACGAAGATCGAGCCCGTGACATAGCCGGCGCTCACCGTATGAACGAACTTGGCCTGCGCCACCGGATTGAACAGCACCGCCATGAAGTCGGTGACTTCCATGCGCATCGTGTCGGCATTGAAGCGCGCGCCGACCGGATATTGCATCCAGCCGTTGGCGATCAGGATCCACAGCGCCGACAGGTTGGTGCCGAGAGCCAGCGCCCAGGTGGCGATCAGATGCTGGACCTTGGAAAGCCTGTCCCAGGCGAAGAAGAACAGGCCGACGAAGGTTGCTTCCAGGAAGAACGCCATCAACCCTTCGATGGCGAGCGGCGCGCCGAAAATGTCGCCGACATATTGCGAGTAATAGGCCCAGTTGGTGCCGAACTGGAACTCCATGGTGATGCCGGTGGCGACGCCCATGGCGAAGTTGATGCCGAACAGGATGCCCCAGAACTTCGTCAGGTCGCGCCAGATCGGCTTGTCGGTCATCACATAGACCGTCTCCATGATGCCAAGCAGCACCGAGAGGCCGAGCGTCAGCGGCACGAACAGGAAGTGATAGAGCGCGGTGACGGCGAATTGCAGGCGCGACAATTCGACGATGTCCATCGCAAAATCCTATGGTGTGCGGTCGCCCAGAAGATGGGTCTGAAGCGAGAGCGATCCGGGCGAAGGCACGAAGAACAGTGCGTAGATCAGCGCGAGGACTGCAGCCTTCGCCGCGACCAGCAGCAGGATTTCACGACGCAGTGGCCTCGGAAACATCGAATCCCGGAGTTTCTCGTCGCCGCGGATACTAGCCGAATGCGTTGCCCGGTTTCAGCCCGAATTTGCGAAAGATCATCGCGGCGGGGCAGAAACCTGTGAACGCGGCCTGGAACATGTTCAAACCTGCGAAGGCACTCAGCAACAGCCACCATGGGCTGACGGTCTGCGCCAGAATAAGCCCGGCCAGGACTACGAGCCCGGCGAATGCCAGCACGGCACGGTCGATATTCATGCGACTTACTCCTTTGCGTCAGCGCACTTTCGTCAGGCGCCGGATTCCCAGACTCTCCATGATCCAACGCTCGTAGAACGGCTCGCTCTCGCCGCGGCGGATTTTGTGGAGGAAATATTTCTCGAACGCGATCTTCGCGTAATGCACCCATTTGCCTTCCGCCGACCAGTTGACGTTTCGCGGCGGAATCTGCGGCTCGGCGACGAACACGACGCCGCCATCGCCGAAATCCGCAAGACAGACGGCGTTCCAGCTGCCTTCCGTTTCGGCTGCTTTGCCGGCCATCAACGCTTTGATGTTGTGGGCCGTCGCGGTCGCCATGGATTCGATCATGAAGCCGGTCTTCGGCACGCCGACCGGTACCGGCGTCGGGCCAACGGGCGGGATCGCGACGCAGACGCCGATGGCGAACACGTTGGGATATTTCGGATTGCGCTGATGCTTGTCGATGAGGACAAAGCCGCGCGGATTGGTGAGGCCCTCGATGCCGCGCACCGCCGCCACGCCGCGGAAAGCCGGCAGCATCATGGAATAGGCGAAGGGCAGCTCGCTGGTCTTCTTCACGGTGCCGTCGTCGCCGACTTCCTCGACGGTCATCTTTCCGGCGTCCACATGATGGACGCGCGCACTTGTCATGAATTTGATGTGCCGGTTGCGTAGCTCGCTCTCGAGCAGACCCTTCGTGTCGCCGACGCCGTCCAGTCCCAGGTGCCCGATATAGGGCTCGGACGTCACGAAGGTCATCGGAACCTTGTCGCGGATGCGGCGCTTGCGCAGCTCGGTGTCGAGGATGAAGGCGAACTCATATGCCGGGCCGAAGCAGGACGCGCCTTGCACGGCACCGACCACGATGGGGCCGGGGTTCTTGACGAACGCATCGAATGCCTCATTGGCCTTTTCGGCGTGATCGATGTGGCAGATCGACGTGGTGTGCCCGTCGGGACCAAGGCCGGGAATTTCGTCGAAGGCGAGATCGGGGCCCGTCGCGATCACCAGATAATCGTACGGAACGCTCGCGCCGTCGTTCAGCTCGATCCGATTCTCCTGCGGATGCACGCGTTTGGCGCCCTGATCCAGATAGGCGATGCGCTTCTTCGCCATGATGGTGCGCAGGTCGATCTCCACTTCGTCGCGCTCGCGCCAGCCGATGGCGACCCACGGATTTGACGGCACGAAGTGATAGCTGGCACCCTGTCCGATCACGGTGAGCCGGTCGCTGGGGCCGACGATGGGCAGCAGCTCGTAGGCCATCAGGGTCCCGCCGAGGCCGGCCCCAAGAACCACAATATCAGCCATATCTCGCTCCTGCGGTCATCCGAGGCCTTTTACGCCGGCCAAAGTGTCGATTCGTTGATCGAACTCAATGTCGCGGCGGGCCGGAAGCCGTTTGCTTTCAATGCAATTATTGACCTTGTATACGAAGGGGCGTATATACGCAACTATGAAAATAAAACCGGAACAGATGCGCCCGATGGCCGGCGCGGCCGAGGCGATGCTGAAGGCGCTCGCCAACCGGCATCGGCTGATGATGCTGTGCCAGCTCGTCGAGGGCGAGCGCTCGGTCGGCGATCTTGCCGGCTTTCTGAAGCTTCGGAACTCGACCGCTTCGCAGCATCTGGCCTGGTTGCGCAAGGACGGCCTGGTCACGACCAGGCGCGACGGACAGACGATCTGGTACCGGCTGGCAAACGATTCCGTCGCCCGCCTGATCGGGACGCTTTACGACATCTATTGCAGCCCGAAACGCAAGCCGGCGGTCAACAGGAGAACGCAACGATGAACGTGCAGAATCTCGACGCCCAGGATGTCGCGCGCTGGCTGAAGGAAGAGTCCATCGTGCTGATCGATGTGCGCGAGCCGGCGGAATATGGGGCCGAGCGCATTCACGGCGCGCTTTTGTTTCCGCTGTCGACCTTCGATCCGCATGCGCTGCCCGACCCGGGCAAGCGCACCGTCGTATTCCAGTGCGGCTCCGGCGTCCGCTCCGCCAAGGCGCTTCAGAAGTGCCAGGACGCCGGGCTCAAATATGAGTGCCATCTGAAGGGCGGCATTCAGGCGTGGAAGGCCGCCGGCCTGCCGACGATCAGGGTCGATCCGGCAAGCGGCGCGACGCGCGATCCGGGCTGAAGCCGGAACAGGGACAGCATATGCACTTCACAGCGGCGATTCTGGCATTCCTCGGGCTCGCCTCCGCGCCTGCTCCGCAGCAACACGTGGCGCCGGCCCTGCCGCACGCCTTCGTCGTCACCCGGTCGCAGATTGCCGACCAGAAGGCGGTGTTCGCGACGATCGAATCGGCGAACGTCGTGCCCGCGCGCGCCCGGATCGGCGGCACGATTCTCGAACTCAAGGTGCGGCAAGGCGATCGGGTCGCACAGGGCCAGGTGATCGCGACCGTCGGCGACCAGAAACTGGCGCTCCAGATCGGTTCCTATCAGGCACAGGTCCAGGCCGCGCAGGCGCAGCTTGCGCAGGCCAGGCTCGAATTCGAGCGCGCCCAGCGGCTGGTTGCCGAGGGCGCAATCGCCCGCAACATGTTCGATCAGGCGCGCACGGCCTACAACGTCGCGCTCAGCAACGTGAAATCGATCACCTCGCAGCGCGCCGTGGTGCAACAGCAGGTCACCGAGGGGCAGATCCTGGCGCCCACCGCCGGCCGTGTGATCACGGTGCCGGTGACGGCCGGCACCGTCGTGATGGGCGGCGACGTGGTGGCCACGGTCGCCGAGCAGAATTTCGTGCTGCGCATCGAAGTGCCCGAGCGCCATGCCCGCTACCTGAAGGCCGGCGATCCGGTGAGACTGGACGGCGGCGATCTGGGCCTGCCGGGGCCGCGCTTCGGCACCATCAAGCTCGTCTATCCCCAGATCGAGAACGGCCATGTCGTGGCCGACGCGATGGTCTTGGGCCTCAGCGACTACTTCGTCGGCGAGCGCGTGCGGGTGTGGGTCGCCGCCGGAACCCGGTCCGCGATCGTGGTGCCCGGTCATCTGCTGACGACGCGTTTCGGGATCGACTATGCGCGCCTGATGCAGGCGAACGGGCAGGGCGCCGATGTGCCGGTGCAGCGCGGTCAGGACTATCCCACGCCGCGATTGCCGGACGGCGTCGAAATCCTCTCCGGTCTCCATCCCGGTGACAGGCTCCTCAAGCCATGAATCTGGGCCTTTCCGGTCGGCTTACGCAGGCGACGATCAACTCGCCGCTGACGCCGCTGATCCTGCTGGCGGCGATCGCCTTCGGCCTGATCGCGCTGATGGCGATCCCACGCGAGGAAGAGCCCCAGATCAGTGTGCCGATGGTCGACATCTTCGTGCAAGCCGATGGCTTGAAGGCCGCCGATGCCGCGGAACTGGTCACCAAGCCGCTGGAAGAGATCGTCAAGGGCATCAACGGCGTCGAGCATGTCTACAGCCAGACCCAGGACGATCGCGTCATGGTCACGGTGCGCTTCCTCACCGGCACCAACGAGGACGATGCGATCCTGCGCGTGCACGCCAAGCTGCGCGCGAACTACGACCGCATCCCGCTCGGCATTCCCGAGCCCTTGATCGTCGGGCGCGGCATCAACGACGTCGCAATCGTGACGATCACTCTGTCGCCGTCGCCGGCCGTGGCGAACCGCTGGAGCGAGAAGGACCTCACCGCGCTTGCCAGAAAGCTTCAGGCCGAGCTGATCAAGGTCGACAATGTGGGATTGACCTATGTCGCGGGCGGCGTGCCCGACGAGATTACGGTTGAGCCCGATCCGGAGAAGCTCGCGCTGTTCGGCGTCACGCTGCAGCAGCTGGAAGCCAAGATTCAGGGCGCCAATCGCTCCTTTCTCGCCGGCCAGTTGCGCGACAACGGCAAGATGGTCGAAGCCGTCGCGGGCCGCACGTTGCAGGGCATACCGGATATCGGCCTGCTTCTCGTCACCACGCGCGACGGCCGGCCCGTCTATGTCCGCGATCTGGCCAAGGTCGTGCTCGGACCCGCCTCCGCCGAGCATCACGTCTGGTCGGTCACGCGCAGCGGCCAGGTGTGGAACACCGCGCCAGCGGTGACGCTCGGTTTTGCCAAGCGGGCCGGCGCCAACGCCGTCGTCGTCGCCGATGCGCTGGTCAAGCGGACCGATGCGCTCAAAGGCACGCTGATTCCCGCCGGCATCCATGTCGAGGTCACGCGCGATTATGGCAAAACCGCCAACGACAAGGCGAACGAGCTTCTGTTCCATCTGGCGCTTGCGACCGTCTCGATCGTGCTGCTCATCGGGTTCGTGATCGGCTGGCGAGAAGCGGGCGTCACGCTGATCGTGATTCCGACCACGATCCTTCTCACCTTGTTCGCCGCGAATCTGATGGGTTACACGATCAATCGCGTCAGCCTGTTCGCGCTGATCTTCTCCATCGGCATCCTGGTCGATGACGCCATCGTGGTGGTGGAGAACATCGCGCGCCATTGGGCGATGGGCGACGGCCGCGACCGCGTGACGGCGGCGGTCGAGGCGGTGGCCGAAGTCGGCAACCCGACCGTCGTCGCCACGCTCACGGTCGTGGCGGCGCTCCTGCCCATGCTGTTCGTCTCCGGCATGATGGGACCGTACATGGCGCCGATCCCCGCCAATGCCTCGGCGGCCATGCTGTTCTCGTTCTTCGTCGCGATGGTGATCGCACCCTGGGCACTGGTGAAGCTGTCGGGCAAGCCGCGCAAGCGTCACCAAGGCGAGCATCACGGCGAGGGAAGGCTCGGCGCACTTTATCGCCGTCTCGCCGCGCCGATCGTGCGTTCGCGCAGGAACGCGGCGCGCTTTCTCGCCTATGTCGCCGCCGCGACCGTTCTTGTTTGCGTGCTGTTCGCGACCAAGGACGTGACGGTCAAGCTGCTGCCGTTCGACAACAAGTCCGAACTCGAAGTGCTGGTCGACCTGCCCGAAGGCGCGACCGTCGAAGACACGTCGCGTGCGTTGTTCGATGCCGCGCGCATCACCCGGCAGCTGCCCGAAGTCACTTCGATACAGGTCTATGCCGGCACGCCGGCGCCGTTCAATTTCAATGGTCTGGTGCGTCACTATTATCTGCGCGAGAAGCCGGAGCTCGGCGAGCTGCAGGTCAATCTGGCGGACAAGGCCGACCGCGACCGCGCCAGCCACGCCATCGCGCTGGATCTGCGCGACAAGCTGAAGGTGCTCACACTGCCTAAGGGCTCCGTCGTGAAGGTGGTCGAAGTCCCGCCCGGCCCGCCGGTGCTGGCGACCCTGCTCGCCGAAATCTACGGTCCCGACGCCAAGACGCGCCGCGCGGTCGCCGACCAGACCAAGGCGCTGTTCCGCTCGGTGCCCTACATCGTCGATATCGACGACTCTTATGGCCAGCCGCGGCCGCGTCTGCGCATCACCATCGACCAGGACAAGCTTGAATATTTCGGAGTGGAACAAAGCGACGTCTACAACACCTTGAGCGCGCTGCTTGGCGGACTGCCCGTCGGCTACTCGCACCGCGGCGACGAACGCTATCCGCTGCAGATCGTCGTGCGCCTGCCCAAGAACGATCTGGAATGGACGCAGAAGCTCGCCTCGACTCCGGTGCCCGCCAACGCGCAGCCGGGCAACAAGGCGGTGGTCGAACTTGGCGACATCGTGCGCGTGACGCGCGAAGCCGGCTCGCCGGTGATCTTCCGCCGCGACGGCCACTATGCCGATCTGGTGACGGCCGAGCTCGCGGGAGAATTCGAAGCGCCGATCTACGGCATGCTGGCGGTCGACAGCCTGGTGCAGTCGCACGATTGGGGAAAGCTGCCGCGGCCCGCCATCCTCCTGCATGGCCAGCCCGAGGACGAGACCAGGCCGTCGCTGCTCTGGGATGGCGAATGGGAAGTCACCTATGTCACCTTCCGCGACATGGGAGCGGCCTTCATGGTCGCGATTCTCGGCATCTATGTGCTGGTGGTCGCGCAGTTCCGCAGCTTCAAGCTGCCGCTGGTGATCCTGACGCCGATTCCGCTGACCCTGATCGGCATCGTGATCGGCCATTGGCTGTTCGGCGCGCCGTTCACCGCGACCTCGATGATCGGCTTCATCGCGCTTGCCGGCATCATCGTGCGAAATTCGATCCTGCTGGTGGATTTCATCCGCCATGGCGCGCGTGAAAGCGGCAAGACACTGCGCGAGGTTCTGCTCGATGCCGGCGCGACGCGCTTCCGCCCCATCCTGCTTACCGCATTGGCCGCAATGATCGGCGCGGCGACGATCCTCAGCGACCCGATCTTCCAGGGTCTTGCGATCTCGCTTCTGTTCGGCCTCGCCTCGTCGACCTTGCTGACCGTGCTGGTGATCCCGGCGATCTATGTCTGGCTGCGCGACGCCGACCGGCCGATCGTCACCACGCCGGAGAACTAGGGCATCGTTTTCGACAGCGCCTCTTCGAGACGCATCGGGATCTTCAGATAACGCGTGCCGTTGGATTCCGGCTTGGGCAACCGTCCGGCGCGGATGTTCACCTGGATCGAGGGCAGCAGCAGGACGGGCGCCGCCAGCGTCGCGTCACGTCCGTTGCGCATCGCGACGAATTCGGCCTCGTCGATCCCGTCGCGAATATGGACGTTGCGGGCACGTTCGTCGGCGACGGTCGTTTCCCACGCGAACTTTGTGCGTCCCGGCGCCTTGTAATCGTGGCACATGAAGAGACGCGTCTGCGGCGGCAGACTCAGAATGCGGCGGATGGAGCGGTACAGCGTCGCCGCGTCGCCGCCCGGAAAGTCGCAGCGTGCCGTGCCATAGTCGGGCATGAAAAGCGTGTCGCCGACGAATACGGCATCGTCGATCCTGTAGCTGACGCAGGCCGGCGTGTGGCCCGGCGTGTGCAGCACTTCGATGTCCAGCGCGCCCAGCTGGAGAGCCTCGCCGTCCTTGAGCAGCCTGTCGAATTCCGCGCCCGTGGCCGAGACGTCGTCGAGATTGAAGACGGTGCGGAAGACGCTCTGCACCTTGCCGACCTTCTCGCCGATCGCGATCTTTGCGCCGGTCTTCGCCTTGATATAGGTGGCGGCCGTGAGATGGTCGGCATGGGCATGGGTCTCCAGTACCCACGCAATCTCGAGTCCGCGCGATTTGGCGTCGTCGAGAATTTTCTCAGCCGAGTGCGCGGATGTCCTGCCGCTTCGGTGATCATAGTCGAGCACCGGATCGATGATCGCCGCTGTCCGGCTTTGCGGGTCCGACACCAGATAGCTCGCGGTGTTGGTGGGTTCGTCGAAATAGGCGGTGATGTCCGGTTTCATGGCTCAAAATCTCAGGTGTCGCACTTGACTATATATGAGTGGTTGCTAAATTAGCAATACTGCATGCAACAGGGAACCCATGCGCCGGACCGAACCTCTCCAATTGCTCAAGGCCAATGCGGACGACGCGGCGGAGTTCCTGTTGCTGCTCGCCAACGGCAAGCGGCTGCTCATCCTGTGCGAGCTGATGGGCGAGGGCGAGATGTCGGTCGGCACGCTGGCCGATGCGGTCGATCTCAGCCAATCCGCCCTGTCGCAGCATCTCGCCAAACTGCGCGCCGACGGCCTGGTCGAGACGCGCCGCGAGTCCCAGACGATCTATTATCGGCTGGCGGACGAGGCGCGGGTGAAGCGTACGCTGGCCCTACTCAAGCAACTGTTCTGCACATGACAGTGCTGCAGATCGTCCTTGCCGTGCTGTCGGGGGGCGTCGTCGGGCTCTCGCTCGGTGTCGTCGGCGGCGGCGGTTCGATCCTCGCCGTGCCGCTGATGGTCTATGTCGTCGGCGTCGAATCTGCGCATGTCGCCATCGGCACCAGTGCGGTCGCGGTTGCCGCGAATGCACTCATCAATCTCTTCGGACATGCGCGAGACCGCAACGTGAAGTGGCCCTGCGCCACCGTGTTCGCGATCGCCGGAATCGCCGGTGCCGCACTCGGCGCGGAGTTCGGCAAGGAAGTCGACGGCGAGAAGCTGCTGGCGGCGTTCGGCGGATTGATGGTCGTGATCGCCCTCCTGATGATCCTGCCGCGGAAGGGCGGCGAGAATGCCGATGTCCATCTCGACACACAGTCCGCGTCGCGCCTCTTGCCGCCGCTGGCCGGAACCGGCTTCGGCGTCGGCGCGCTGTCGGGATTCTTCGGCATCGGAGGCGGCTTCCTGATCGTGCCCGGACTGGTGACCGCGACCGCGATGCCGCTCTTGAACGCGATCGGTTCCTCGCTCGTTTCTGTCGCGGCGTTCGGCGCGACGACGGCGGTGAGCTACACGATCTCGGGTCTGGTCGACTGGCAGCTGGCGCTTCTGTTCATCGCCGGCGGCACCGTCGGCGGCTTCGCCGGCATCCGCCTCGCGCGGACCCTTGCGACGCGGAAACGGGCACTCACTCTGATCTTCAGCGGAGTTGTGGCGGTGGTCGGTCTCTATGTGCTGGCCAAGGGTTTGGCCGGTCTTCTTTCCTGATACGGCGCAGATTCTGTGCTGACATACGACCCGCGCCAGTGGTAACATTACAAATCGCTTATGGAGGGGCCATGGCACGCACAGCATCGCTCTTGGGTGCAGCCATATTCGCGATTGCGATTTCATCGTCGATGGCAGCGGACGTTCCGGGCAGCAGGGATCCTGCAGGCTTCAAGCGCTACCAGGACTCTCAAATCCTTCACTACTTCACGAGCGGCTACAGCGAATATCACCTCGACCGCGACGGCGGTTGGGGGAAGGTCGAAACAATCGAAGGTGAACTGGCGCGCGCGGTCTATCTGGTTCCGGGCGATCACACGTCGCTCGAGATCTTCCGCAACTACGAGGACACGCTGTCGGAAGCCGGCCTGCACCAGACCTTCGAACTGAAGAGTGACGGCATTTCGGTCATCACCAGCTATTTCATGGAACACTTCTTCTTCGGTCCGGAGAAGTACGATTTAAGCAACGAGCCGCCGACCTATCACTTCGCCGGCTATGCCGACTCGCCCTACTACGCGACTTACGCAGGCGAGCGGAACGGGAAGAATATCACCGTCGCCGTGGTGGTGGCCGAGTTCGGGGAGATGAGCTGGAGGGAGCTCGGCTCCAAGACCGCAACTCCCGTGGCCAAGGGCCAGGTCGTCGTCGCGCTCGACGTCGTCACGTCCAAGGCCGTGGTCAACAAGATGGTACTCGTCAAGGCCGAGGACATGGCGCAATCGCTCGCCGCGACCGGCAGCATCGATCTCTACGGAATCTATTTCGACGTCGACAAGAGCGACATCAAGCCCGAGAGCAACGCAACGCTCGATGAGATCGCCAAGCTCCTGAAGATCGACGCGTCATTGCGCCTGGAAGTCGCCGGGCATACCGACAATACCGGCAAGCCGGATCACAATCTCAAACTGTCGCAGGATCGCGCGGCCGCCGTGGTCAATGTCCTGACGACGAAATACGGGATCGATCCGAAGCGGCTGGTCGCCAAGGGCTATGGCGACACCAAGCCCGTCGCACCCAACAACACAGATGATGGCCGCTCGAAAAACCGGCGGGTGCAGTTGCGCCGGCTCTGAGCGGGAAGGGGACCGACTTGACGGCAATCACCAATCGTCCATTCGCCCGGCTCATCGCCAGCCTGCTCCTGTTTGGAGCGTCTGCAGTCGAGGCCAGTGCAAAATCGCTGCCGCCACCGCCCAAGATTGATTCCTGTCTGGTGGGGACGTGGCGCACGGATTTCGTCACCTCGCTCGGCGCATTCCCGGACCCGCATGCCGGAGCAGGCGTCGTCCTGACCGTAAAGGCGGACGGGAACGAAGCGATCGATTACAGCGCGATGGCGCCGCTCAAGCAGCCGGTCGGCCCCCTCCAGTCCGGATCGCATTTCTTCCGCGGTACCGCGGCCGCCTTGTTCGCGACACCAAGTCCGGGTCATGCAAGTCTCGTAGCCATGCTGCAATCGAACGTGTCGGCGACCTATCCGGACGCCCACGCCAATCCTGTGACGAAACCATTGGGCAAAACGCTCGGTCCGGGCGGGCTCGGTAACGATCCACGCGGCAGCTATCGCTGCACGAATGCGTCTCTCGAGATCAAGAATACTGTCTACACGTTCCGCTACGCACTGGTAGGCCGGGGCGGTCCGATGGCGATGGCCGGCGGCGGTTCGGCCGGCGGCGCTGGAAGTGGCGCCGGGCCAACGCCGGGTCCGTTTAACCCGCTGCCGGGCGGACAGTTCTGCGTGAAGAATGCCGGCGCGGTGGCCGACACCTCTCCCTGTACCGGTCCGGTGAAGCCCGCGGGCTTCATGATCACGGCGCGGCTCAAGAAGGCGATTCCCGTGCCACTCGATACGGTGAAGTTCCTCGCCTCGACGTTGACGACAACGTCTGGGGTGATCGGCGCGATCGCAGGGACAGGCACGACCGTGAACAGCGACTATACGATTACCGCGCCGCCCGAGCTGTGCGTGAACACGGGCACGAAATATTCGGTACGCGTGTTCGCCGGCGGCGTGAGCTACGGCGATATCGGCATCTTCTGGCCCGACTGTCGTTGATCGTCGAACTGGAAGTTAGCGGGCGCGACAGAGCCCCGCGCGCGTGAGCGCGCAATCAAATGACCAATCTCTGTCGCGTGTCCAAGATTGCGATGGTCTGAAAAATGGTGGGCGCGACAGGGATTGAACCTGTGACCCCTCCCGTGTGAAGGGAGTGCTCTCCCGCTGAGCTACGCGCCCGCCCGCGGCGGACCCGCCGTATAGGGTCAGCCCGCCCGGCCCGTCAAGTTTGGGGCCTGCGGCGCCGCGCAATCATCAACATCTGGGCGCGCTCTTCCAGCTCCATCGCCGCGTCGACGCTGCCGATCTCGAGTGCGGCATCCAGCGAGCGCTTGGTCAGGCGCAGCGCGTCGGGCTGCGCCGCCAGCATCGCGTTCGCGATTCCCATGCCGTACTCGTCGAGCTCGCCATCGGGCACCACGTTGGAGACGAGGCCGGTGCGCAGCGCGTCCTTCGCGTCGATCGGCCGTCCGGTGAGCAGCGCCTCGCGCGCCCGCGACAATCCCATCGTCCGCTGCAGCCGCCAGGCCGCGCCGAGCTCCGCGCCGCTCAATCCGATCTTGATGAAAGCGGTGTGGAACACCGCGCTTTCGCTGGCCACGATCACGTCGCTCGCCAGCGCGATGGCGAGGCCGCCGCCCGCCGCCGGACCGCGCACCAGCGAGATCACCGGTTGCGGGCAGCCGCGCATCGCTTTCATCAGATCGCGCAAATACCAGTCGCCGTCCGGCCCGTCGCGCAACGCATCGGGCTGGCCGGCCGCCTTGAGGTCCGCGCCGGCATTGAAGCCGCGGCCTGCGCCGCGCACGATGATCACCCGTGCCGCCGTATCGCGCCGCCGCGCCTCGAACCAGGCGAGAAGTTGCTCCGTCATCGTCTGGTTGAGCGCGTTCAGCCGCTCCGGACGGTTCATCGTCACGCGGCGGATATCGCCGATCTCCTCGACCTGAAGAATGTCCTCGCTCATGGTGTTCCTTTCGCTGTTGCTGTCAGACGGCGCGCCAATGCCGGGATCTCCGCGAAACGGTCGGTCACCGCGTCGCCGCCCAGCGTATGCGCCGGCTCGGGTGTGTAGCCGTAAGAAACTAGGATCACCGGCGCATTGGCGGCGCGAGCGGTTGCCACGTCCGTGACGCTGTCGCCGATCATGATGCCGCTGCCGCCGCCGAGCTCGCGCGCCACATCGTGGAAGATGCGCGCATCGGGCTTGACGTAGGACATGCGCCCCGCGCCGTAGATCACGGGAAAGAAGCGCTCGAGATTGAGAGCCTCCAACAAAAGTTCGGCCAAAGGTTGCGGCTTGTTGGTGAGCACACCGAGCCGCGCGCCCTTGGACTGCAGCTCACCCAATGTCTCCTCGACGCCGGGGAAAGGGATGCTCTCATCGGCGATGTGGGCGCGATAGTGCACGATGAAGCGGTCGAACAGCTCTCCCAGCCGCGCATCGTCGACTGGCGCGCCGGTGGCCGCCATCGCCTGGGTGATCAGCGAACGTGCGCCAAAGCCCACCATGTGCCGCAAGGTGACCGGATCGACCTCCTGCCGGCCTTCCGACCGCAGCACCGCGTTGGTGGCCGAAAGCAGGTCGGGCGCGGTATCCACCAGCGTTCCGTCGAGGTCGAAGATCAGGCTATGAGACAGCTCGGGCATTAACGAATCCGCTGTGGCGCGTGAGGCAATATAGCGTCGCAAATCTTCATTTCGCCCTTTTTCTTCGGTAGGTTAGGTCAAGCGTCATGGCAAGAGCTGCGGTCATTTTGGCGGCGGGTCAGGGTACGCGGATGAAGTCCGCGAAGCCCAAGGTGATGCATGCCATCGCGGGATTGCCGATTCTCGGCCATGTCATCGCCGCCGCGCGCGGCGCGGGCGTCGAGCGGATCGTCGTGGTGATCGCACCCGGCGCCGTCCAGGTCGAGGCCTTCGCGCTGCATCAAGGCGCCGAAACCGTCGTTCAGGACCGCCAGCTCGGCACCGGCCACGCAGCGGCCTGCGCCCACAAGGCGCTCAAGGATTTCAGCGGCACCTTGGTCGTCACCTATGGCGACATGCCCATCGTCACCTCGGCGACGTTCGAAGCTTCGTTCGAGGCGCAGAAGAAGACCGGCATGGCGATCGTCGCCTTCCGGTCCAGGAGCACGGCCTATGGCCGTGTCATCACCAAGCCAGACGGCTTGCTCGAGCGCATCGTGGAATATCGCGACGCCAACGCCGCCGAACAGAAAGTCGATCTGTGCAACGCCGGCATCATGGCGGCGAACGCCAAGGCGTTTTTCCGCTGGGCGGCAGAGATCGGCAATGACAACGTCCAGAAGGAATACTACCTCACCGAAGTCCCGGCGATCGCCAAGGCCGAGGGCATCGGCTGCGCCGTCGTCACGGTGGAGGAGGCCGAGGCGATGGGCGTCAACAGCCGCGCCGAGCTCGCCGCCGCCGAAGCGCAGATGCAGGCGCGCCTGCGCAGTCGCGCCCTGGAAGCTGGCGTCGGAATGATCGCGCCGGAAACCGTGTTCCTCAGCCACGATACGGTGCTCGAGGCGGACGTCCAGCTCGGCCCCTTCATCGTGTTCGGTCCCGGGGTCACGGTGCGAAGCGGCGCGGAGATCAAGTCCCACTCCCATCTGGAGGGCGCTGTGGTCGGCGAGGGTGCGATCGTGGGTCCCTTCGCGCGGCTCCGTCCCGGCGCTGTGCTCGAGGAAAACGTCCATATCGGCAATTTCGTCGAGGTGAAGAACGCGCGCGTCGAGAAAGGCGCCAAGGCGAACCATCTCACCTATCTGGGCGATGCGCGGATCGGCGCCGGTGCCAATATCGGCGCGGGCACCATCACCTGCAACTATGACGGCTTCGACAAGCACCACACCGACATCGGCGCCGGCGCCTTCATTGGCTCGAACTCTGCGCTGGTCGCGCCGGTCACGATCGCCGACGGCGTCTATGTCGGAGCGGGTTCGGTCGTGACGAAGACGATGACGAAGGATTCGCTCGTTGTGACACGGGCCGAGCAGAAGGAAATCCCCGGCTGGGCGGAGAAATTCCGCACACGGAAGAAGGCCGAGAAGGCCGCGAAGGCGAAGGGCAAGTAGAATGTGCGGAATTGTCGGCATAGCGGGCACGCGCGACGTGGCGCCGGTCATCCTGGATGCGCTGAAGCGCCTGGAATATCGCGGCTACGATTCCGCCGGCATCGCCACTCTGGTCGATGGCCATATCGAACGCCGCCGCTCGCCCGGCAAGCTGAACAATCTCGGCGACGTGCTGCGGGCGCGGCCGCTGCACGGCCATACCGGCATCGGCCACACGCGCTGGGCGACGCATGGCGCGCCGAACGAGACCAACGCCCATCCGCACGCCTCAAGACGCGTCGCCATCGTGCACAACGGCATCATCGAGAATTTCCGCGAGCTGCGCGACGCCCTGATCGCCAAGGGCCACAAATTCGAATCGCAGACCGACAGTGAAGTCACCGTCCATCTCGTCACCGATTTTCTCGATCAGGGACTGTCGCCGAAGGAAGCCGCCATGGCGGCGGTGCGGCGGCTGACCGGCGCCTATTCGCTCGCCATGATCTTCAACGATCACGAGAATCTCCTGATCGGCGCGCGCAAGGGTGCGCCGCTCGCGGTCGGCTATGGCGAGACCGAGGGCTATCTCGGCTCCGACGCCTTTGCGCTCGCGCCCTTCACCAACAAAGTCGCCTATCTCGAGGACGGCGACGTCGTCGTGGTCGAAGGCCCGCACGTTTCGATCTATGACGATCAGGGCCGGCCCGCCAACCGCGAAGTGAAGATCACCTCCGCGTCCGCTGCCCTGGTCGACAAGGGCGGCCAGCGCCACTTCATGGCCAAGGAGATCCACGAACAGCCCGAAGTGATCGGCCATACGTTGGCGCATTATCTCGATCCGGCGGGCCCCGTCGTGCAGCGCCAGGGCGTCGGCCTGCGCGGCGCGCTGTCGAAGGCTTCACGCCTGACGATCTCCGCCTGCGGCACGGCCTTCTACGCCGGCATGGTCGGCAAATACTGGTTCGAGAAGCTGGCGCGCCTGCCGGTCGACGCCGACGTCGCCTCCGAACTGCGCTACCGCGATCCGGTGTACCCGAAGGACGGCGCCGCCCTGTTCGTTTCGCAGTCCGGCGAGACTGCGGACACGCTGGCCGCGCTGCGCGAGGCCAAGGCGAAGGGTCAAACGACGATCGCCATCGTCAACGTCGCCGAAAGCTCCATCGCCCGCGAGGCCGACATCGTTCTGCCGACCTTCGCCGGGCCCGAGATCGGCGTCGCCTCGACCAAGGCTTTCACCTGCCAGCTCGCCGCGCTCGCCTCCTTTGCCATCGCCGCCGGCGTGGCGCGGAAGGTTCTCAGCGAGGCGGACGAGAAGCGGCTGTGCGCCGCACTGCTCGCCGTGCCGCGCCATGTCGCGGACTTCCTGAAACAGGAACCGAAGATCGAGGCGCTCGGCCAGGAAATCGCCAAGGCGACCGACGTGCTTTATATGGGCCGCGGCCCGAGCTTCCCGCTGGCGCTGGAAGGCGCGCTGAAGCTCAAGGAAATCTCCTATATCCATGCCGAAGGCTATGCCGCCGGCGAAATGAAGCATGGCCCGATCGCGCTGATCGACGACAAGGTGCCCGTCATCGTCATCGCGCCGCACGACGCGCTGTTCGAGAAAACGGTCTCCAACATGCAGGAAGTCATGGCGCGCGGCGGCAAGGTGCTGCTGATCTCGGACTCCAAAGGCCTCGCGCAAGCCGCCGACGGGGTGTGGGCGACGATCCAGGTGCCGGACGCCGATGCGTTCCTCGCGCCGATTCTTTACGCGATTCCGGTGCAGCTGCTCGCCTATCACGCGGCGATCGCCAAGGGCACCGACGTCGACCAGCCGCGCAATCTCGCCAAGTCGGTGACGGTGGAATAGCCTTAACGCGACAGCGCGAAGAAGCCTGCGTCGATCTGCTGCTCGCGGTCCATGGCCAGATCGGCCAGCGCCTCGCCGATCACCGGCGCGAATTTGAAGCCGTGGCCGGACAGGCCGGCGCCGATGACGATCCGGTGATCGGACGGATGACGGTCCAGGATGAAATGGCCGTCCCACGACATCGGGTAGAAGCACACCGTCGAACGCGTCCGTTTGCCCAGACCGGGCATGTAGCGCCGCACGAACGGCTCGATGAGCGCGGCGTCGCGCTCGCCCGTCGCATAGTCGACCAGCGCGGGCGAGGCGAGCGGCGTGCCCTCGAAATGTTCCGCCACCTTCACCTCGCCGGCATCGTTTGCCGGAAAGCCATAGAACATCGCGCCTTCGTCGGTGGTCACGACGAACGGCTTGAAGCCGGCCTCGGCCCGATGCTGCCCGTCCCTGTCCTCGAACCAGTGCAGGACGCGTCGCTCGACATGGGTACGCGCGGCGAGTTCGGGAATCAGGGCGGCGCTCCATCCGCCGGCCGCGATGATGACGTGTTCGGCCTGAATGGGACCCCCAGAGGTGCTTAGCGCGATCGTGGATCCGCCGAGCTCGAGCCTGTCGCAGGCGCAATTTGCGATGACCGCGGCGCCGTGCGCCCTGGCGTCATCGAGCAGCGCGGCGATGGCCGGCTCGGGAAAGAGAAATCCGCCGTCGCGCTCTTCGAAGCGTTGCCAGCCCGCGGGCAAGGCGAAGCCGGTGTCGGCAATTCCCTCTGTCAGCGCCAGATGGAATTGTGCCGCCGCGTCGCGCGCGCTGGCGAGGAACGCATCGTCCCGCGGCCCGAAATAGCGCACGCCGGTCTGGCGGAACAATGTCGTTGCGGTGCGCCGCTCCAGTTCGCGCCACAACAGAATTGAGCGCTGCGCCATCGGTACATAGGCCGCGCCTTCCGAATAGGCGGTGCGCAGGAGCCGGGTCTCGCCGTGCGAGCTGCCGAACGCATGCGGCGGATTGAACTGGTCAACGCCGACGGCCCGCACGCCCATCCGCGCCAGCGCGCTCAGCGCGGCGCTGCCCGCGGCTCCCAATCCGACAACGGCGCAATCGTAGTTTGTCATCGCTCTATGCCATATGACGAAGGCGCGCGAATCTCTATAGTCGTCTCATGGCTACCGATCCGAATGCGCTGAAGCGCGACGCCGCCGCGAAGGCCCTCGACTATGTGACCGAGGGGATGAAACTCGGTCTTGGCTCCGGGTCGACCGCGGAAATCTTCGTCGACCTCCTGTCGCCCCGCGTGCGCGGCGGACTGAACATCTTGTGCGTGCCGACCTCGGAAAAGACCGCGGCCAAGGCGCGCGCGCTCGGCATCTCGCTGGCGCCGCTCGACGATCTCGCGCCGCTCGACCTCACCGTCGACGGCGCCGACGAGTTGGATCGCGAACTTACCCTGATCAAGGGCGCCGGCGGCGCGCTGCTGCGCGAGAAGATCGTCGCCGCCGCCAGCAAGCGCATGGTCGTCATCGCCGACGAGACCAAGCTGGTCGCCCGCCTCGGCAAATTCGCGCTGCCCGTCGAGGTGCTCGAGTTCGGCCACAAAACCACCGCCGCGCATCTCGCCCGCATCTTCGCGGAGCAGGGCTATAACGACGCCGCGATCACGCTGCGCCAGCGCGACGGCGCGGTGTTCAAGAGCGACTCGGGCAATCTGATCTACGACTGCGGGCTCGGTGCCATCACCTCGGCGGCGAAGCTCGCCGCCGCGATTTCGTCCGTTGCAGGCGTCGTCGAACACGGCCTCTTTATCGGCCTCGCTACCACGCTCGTCATCGCCCATCCCGGCGAAGTCGAGGTCATTGAACGCGAAAGATGAGCGGCCACAGGCGCCTTAAGAGACGCGTCTGGAAGTCCGGCCCGCGCCCCGGCGCGACGTTCAGCAGATAGCGGCGCGTATGGCCCAGGCAGGGCACCCCGCCCGGGTTGGCGCAGACCAGTGTCGGCCCGCCCGGCAGACTGGCGCCAGCGCGGTCTTCCACGGGCACGTCCGCCAGCGTCAGCATCATGTCGTCCATCATCTCATAGGACAGCACGAAATAGCCGTGCCCGAGCGGATCGCCCGGCGCGCGGCTGGCGTCGATCACGTCGACCAGGCCGTACGGCCCTTCGACATATTGCAGGTCCTTGTCCGGCACCCGCCCGGCGCGCGGAATTCCGCCATGCACGCCTTCCGACGTGATCAGGATCAGATCGTTCTCCGAGGCATAGATCGTCGTGCGGCGAAAGCACGAGGCACTGTGCTCCAGCAAATGTCCGAAATCGTCATTGTCGTGCTCCGCGCTGACGTCCGGCGCGACCAGCAGCAATTCGTTCACCAGCCGCGCCGGGCGATGCGAGCACAGCGACGCCAGCGCCGACATCACCACCCGGTTACCCATGCTGTGGGCTACGATGTTCACCTGCACGCCGGTTGCCGTCAGCGCGCGCAACGTGTCGATCAGCAGCGGAACGGCATAACCGCTGCGCTCGATATCCGCGGCATAGCGGTCGTACTTGCCCTCGCTGCTCCAGCTGAACGCCGCGTTGACGCAACTCCACTGCGTATCGGTGGCGAGCTGCCCGCTGCGCATCAGCGCCGTCTGGAAGGTCTGGTTGTAGCCGTGCACGAACAGCAGCACGCTGTTGCAATGCGCCGCCTTGGCCGCGTCGGCCACGGCGCGCGCGAACGCCTCCATATCCTGCTTGCCGTCGCAATCGATGGTGCGCGGCTTTTCCGCCGAGGCCCAGCGCGGCATCGCCCTGGGGCGGAACGCGGTGGGGATCGTTACTCGCGTAACGCCGCAATGCGCCGCCGAATCCCAGTGCGGGCCGTAACCCAGTGCGCTGGCATCCGCCTCGCGGTCGGTGGCGAAAAACACGGTCTGTGTCTGTGCCGCATTGTCCGGTCGCGACCAGACCGAGCGGATATCGTCATGCCGCAGCGAATCGGACAGCGTGCAGGCCGACAGCACGAGGGCGGCGCATAGCAGGACTGCGCCGCGAATCCACCCCTGTTGCATGCTAGGTTCGGCCCCACATAGAAGAGAGATACAACCCCGCATCGGCGAGGTCTGGCAAGCGCGGAACATCGACATGGCAGAATACGACTACGACCTGTTCGTCATCGGTGGCGGCTCCGGCGGCGTGCGCGCCAGCCGCATGGCGGCGCAGGCCGGCGCTCGCGTGGCGGTGGCCGAAGAATTGAGGATGGGCGGCACCTGCGTCATCCGCGGCTGCATCCCAAAGAAGCTGTTCGTCTATGCGAGCCGCTTCCGCGAGGATTTCGAGGACGCGTCCGGCTTCGGCTGGACGGTCGGCGAAAGCTCCTTCGACTGGCCGTCGCTGATCGCCAACAAGGACAAGGAGATCGCCCGCCTCGAGCAGATGTACACGAAGAACGTCTTGGCCGCGGGCGTGAAGATATTCGCGGACCGCGCCGTGTTCGAGGGCCCGCACACGCTGCGTTTGTTGAACGAGGACCGCACGGTCACGGCCGGCAAGATCCTGATCGCCACCGGCAACCGGCCGACCCGCGAGCTCGGCACATCCCATGTCATTCCCGGAGGCAATCTCTGCATCACCTCGAACGAGGCGTTCCATCTCGACGAAGCTGCCGAAGCGGATCCTGATCGCCGGCGGCGGCTACATCGCGCTCGAATTCGCGCACATCTTCCACGGCCTCGGTTCGAACGTCTCGCTCGTCTATCGCGGCGAGAAGGTGCTGCGCGGCTTCGACGAGGACATCCGCGACGCGATCCACGAATCGATGATGAAGAGCGGCCTGCATGTCGCGCTGGGCTGCGAGTTCACCAAGATCGAAAAGCGCGGCGACTGCCTGCACGCCGAGACCAACAAGGGCGACACGATCGAGTGCGATCAGATCATGCTCGCCATCGGCCGCGCGCCGAACACCGACATGCTGCATGTCGAGAAGGCCGGCGTCGAGCTCGGCCGCCGCGGCGAGGTTGTGGTCGACCGCTATTCGCGCACCAGCGCGCCGCACATCTATGCGATCGGCGACGTCACCGACCGGGTACAGCTGACGCCGGTCGCGATCCATGAGGCGATGTGCTTCGTCAAGACCGCGTTCCACGACACGCCGACGCCGGCCGACCACGAGAACATTGCGACCGCCGTGTTCACCACGCCGGAGATCGGCGTCGTCGGCATGAGCGAGATGAAGGCGCTCGGCATGGGCCATTCGATCGATGTCTACAAGTCGGTGTTCCGGCCGCTGAAGCACACGCTGTCGGGCCGCGAGGCACGCACCACCTTCAAGCTGATCGTCGATTCGAAGACCGACAAGGTGCTCGGCTGCCATATCTTTGGCGATCATGCCGCCGAGATCGTCCAGGTCGTCGGCATCTGCCTGAAGATGGGCGCCACCAAGGCGCAGTTCGATTCGACCATCGCGCTGCATCCATCGGCGGCCGAAGAACTCGTGACGATGCGGACGAAGTCGTACTCCAAGACACCGAACTGATACGCGGGCCCTAGATCTGCACCTTGCGCCCTTCCCAGAAGGGCTTGCGCACCTCGCCGCGCTTGATCTTGCCGGCGACGCTGCGCGGCAGTTCGGCGACGAAATCGATCGAGCGCGGCACCTTGAAGCCCGCGAGGCGCGGCCGCACGAACTCGATGATCTCCTTCTTGAGCGCGTCGCTCGGCGCGAAGCCGGGCTCGCAGCATGATCACGCTCTTCACCTCTTCGCCCCATTCCTTGTTGGGCACGCCGATGGTGCAGGCGTCCTCGACCGCCGGATGCTTGATGAGCTCGTTGTCGACTTCCTGCGGATAGATGTTCACGCCGCCGGAGATGATGATCTCCGCCGAGCGGCCGGTGAGGAACAGATAATCGTCCTCGTCGAAATAGCCGATGTCGCCCAGCGTGAAGAATTCGCCGCGATGGGCGCTCTGCGTCTTCTTCGTGTCCTTGTAGTACTGGAACGGATTGAGCTTTTGCGTCTCGTGATAGATGAGGCCGGGCGTGCCCGGCGGCAGCTCGTTGCCTTCCTCGTCCATGATCTTCACGCGCAGCAGCTGCGGGCGTTTTCCCACGCTGCCGGGCTTCTTCAGCCACTCGTCGGCGCGGATCGTGAAGCCTGCGCCGCCTTCGCTGCCGGCATAATATTCGAACAGGATCGGCCCGACCCAGTCGATCATCGCTTGCTTGACCTCGGGCGGGCAGGGCGCCGCGCCGTGGATGATCATCTTGAGGCTCGAGATGTCGTAGCGGTCCTTCATCTGCGGGCGCCGCGTTCAGCAGGCGCTGCATCATGATCGGCACAAGATGGGCGTGCGTCACGCGCCGCTCCTGGATGGTGCGGAACACTTCCTCGGTGTCCCAGCGCTCGCCCATGAAGGCGATCGGCACGCCCGACGCCTGCGGGATCGCGATGTCGAAGGCGAGCGGGGCGGCGTGATAGCCGGGGCCGGCGCACATCTGCACGTCGGTCAAGGGATTGTAGTTCGCGTTGGAGCCGGCGTATTGCGGCGGCGTGGCGACGCCGTGCGGACGGTGCACGCCTTTGGGCCGGCCCGTGGTGCCGGAGGTGTAAAGCATCTGACTGCCCAGTTGCGGATCGGGCAGGTCGGAATCGTCGATGCCGTCGATCGCGTCTTCGTAGGCTTCGAACCCGTCCGCGCTGGCCGCCGACGGAGAGCTTGAGCGCGATGTTGGGCGCCTGATGCACCGCGGCGCGGATGGTGTCGAACTTGGTCTCGGCGATCAGCGCCTTGGCCTCGCAATCGTTCAGGATGTAGGCGATCTCGTCGGTCGCAAGATGCCAGTTCACCGGCGTGATGCGAAAGCCCGAACGGCGCGAGGCGTTGAGCGCCTCGACGAACTCGGCGCGGTTGGAACAGAACAGCGCCACGGAATCGCCCGGCTTGAGCCCCGTATCGCGGAACAGGCGCGCCAGCCGGTTCGAATTGGCGTTGATCTTCTTGTAGCTGTGGGTACCGAAGCGGTCCCAGATCGCGATCGCGTCGGGCTTCTGCTGCGCCCAGAACGCGCTGACCATGCCCGCGCTGGAATAATCCATCAGCCGCGCGATGAATGCTTCGTCCATTGTCCCTCCTGCCGCGCGGCGCTTGGCGGCCGCTTTCAGCGTATGTCCTTGGGCAAAGTTACTGCGGGAGGCGGCCGAAGACTACAGGCTTCGCCGCGGGCCCAGATTGTCGCGCCTGGCGGCGTCAGCAACGATGCTGACACGCGCAATCCCGGTCAGGACGGGGCGGCGGCCATTGTGTAGCGTTCGTTTGGAAGACCGATGGAATATGCCGATGCCGCTTGCCGACCAAATCGCGCAATTCTACCTCAAACCCGGCCGCATGACCGATCCGGGCGATCTGGACGCGCTGCTCAAGGACGCTCCCACCGACATCCCCGGAATGGTCGCCTACATCCAGAATCTGCTGCTGCATCAGCATTGGGCGCCGGCCTATCGCATGCGCCTGAACGAGCAGCGCATCGCGGAATCCCACACCCGTTCCGTCCACGACATGCTGGCGCTGATGCACCGTCACGACGGCCGCCCGCTTGCCTTCGTGCGCACGCTCTATCAGCGCGCCGTCGGCAATTGTCGCCACTTCTCGACCTTCGGCACGGCCTTGTTCCGCCGCGCCGGAATTCCGGCGCGCGCCCGTTGCGGTTTCGGCGCCTATTTCCAGAAGGACTTCAACGCCGACCATTGGGTGGTCGAATATTGGAACGGTGCGGCGTGGCAGCTGCTCGATGCGCAGATCGATGCGGCGCAGCGCGCCATGCTGCGGCTCGAATTCGACCCGCTCGACGTTCCGCGCGACCAGTTCGTCATCGCCTTCGATGCCTGGGCGAAGTGCCGCGCCGGCAAGGCCGACGAAACCAAATTCGGCATCTTCGACGAACATGGCCTGTGGTTCATCGCCGGCAATGTGCTGCGCGACTTCGCCTCGCTCAACAATATGGAAATGCTGCCCTGGGACGTCTGGGGCGCCATGATCCAGCCCAAGGACGAGATCACGCCTGAAAAGTTCGCGCTGTTCGACAGGCTCGCCGAATTGGCCCGCGATCCGGACGCCCACTTCGCCGAGCTGCGGGCGCTCTACGAGAGCGATGCGTCCCTGCACGTGCCGAACCAGGTCTTCAATTTTTTGCGCCAGAGGCTGGAACCGGTTTAGCGGCGGCCGCGAATTCGCTATGCTACCGGGCAGGGGGCAGCGTGCGGTTCATCATCACACTGGCTTTGGCGGCGGTTCTGGTCGGCGCGCAGGACGCGCGCGCCGACGATTGGGATGGCGCGGCGGACGATGCGACCTTGTCGGCGATCGACGACGCGACTTTCGATGCCCAGTTCCAGTGCCCCGAGGCATTTGCCGATGCCGATGCCAGGATCGACGAATTCCAGCGCTTCGACGGCTGGGCGCGCCTGCGCCATCCCGACTGGAACCTTCGCAAGCGGCTGGATGTCCGCTACGGCCTGTTGCGGCGCCACGCCTGCGCCGTGACCCTGGCCAAGCTCGTTTCCAGCGCCAGGCCGCCTTTCGCACCCTGAACCGCCTGCCCCGAGGCGCCATCCGGCCGAAATCCCCTGTTCACCACGGCCTTGCGCCGCACTGGCAAAGCGCCCCGCCTTCCCATATATCCACAGCCCCAAATGGAGGTTTCCGGCGTGGCCCAGCCCTGGTCCCCGCAAAGCTGGCGTTCCAAGCCCATCCGGCAGGTCCCGGTCTATCCCGACCAGGCGGCCCTGGAGGCGGTGGAAGCCAGGCTGAAGACCCACCCCCCGCTGGTGTTCGCCGGCGAGGCGCGCAATCTCATGGCCTCTCTCGCCCAGGTGGCGGAAGGCAAGGCTTTCCTGCTGCAGGGCGGCGATTGCGCGGAGAGCTTCGCCGAATTCCATCCCGACAATATCCGCGACATGTTCCGTGTCCTGCTGCAGATGGCGGTGGTGCTCACCTTCGCGGCCGGCGTGCCGGTGGTGAAGGTCGGCCGCATCGCGGGGCAATTTGCCAAACCGCGTTCGGATGATTTCGAGACCCGCGACGGCATCACGCTGCCCTCCTATCGCGGCGACAATATCAATGGCGGCGAGTTCACCACCGAAGCGCGCACGCCCGATCCGCAGCGGCTGATTCAGGCCATCGCGCAGTCGGCGGCGACGCTCAATCTGCTGCGTGCCTTCGCGCAGGGCGGTTACGCTGATCTGCACAATGTCCACCGTTGGATGTTGGGCTTCATCGCGGGATCGCCGGCCGGCGAACAATATAAGGGTCTCGCACAGCGTATTTCCGAAACGCTCGAATTCATGGCGGCGTGCGGCGTCACGCCGGATTCGGTGCCGCAACTGCGCACGACGGATTTCTACACCAGCCACGAGGCGCTGCTGCTCAACTATGAGCAGGCGATGACGCGCGTCGATTCCACGTCGGGCGACTGGTACGACACCTCCGCCCACATGGTGTGGATCGGCGACCGCACGCGCCAGCTCGACGGCGCGCATGTCGAGTTCTGCCGCGGCATCAAGAATCCGATCGGCCTCAAATGCGGCCCTTCTCTCGGCGAGGACGAACTGCTCAAGCTGATTGCCGCGCTCAATCCGGAGAACAAGCCCGGACGCCTGACTTTGATCGCGCGCTTCGGCACCGAAAAGGTCGCCGACAAGCTGCCGCCGCTGATCCGCGCCGTGAAGCGCGAAGGCGCGCAGGTCGTGTGGTCCTGCGATCCGATGCACGGCAACACGATCAAGCTGCAATCCGGCTACAAGACGCGGCCTTTCGACCGCATCCTCGACGAGGTGCGCGCCTTCTTCGCGGTGCACCGCGCCGAGGGAACGCATGCCGGCGGCGTGCACTTCGAAATGACCGGCCAGGACGTGACCGAGTGCCTCGGCGGCGCGCAGGCGATCAAGGAGATCGATCTGTTCGACCGCTACCAGACGGCGTGCGATCCCAGGCTCAACGCGAGCCAGTCGCTGGAGCTTGCTTTCCTGATGGCGGAGGGCATCCGCGCCGAGCGGATGAAGAGCGCACCGTTCGCAGCGACCGCCTAGTGCCGTGGTTTCGAAAGTCTCCCCGTTCTCGGTATCTGGTCCGCGCCGAACCTCGAAACCGTTAGCCAATCCCGCATGCTGAGCTTGTCGAAACGCGCGCAAATGCGGTCAATCCGGTTGTCCTCGAACTGATCCGGGAGCAGGTGCTGAATGGGCGTGGCACGTCTTCTTGCCAAGGGCTGGGTCGTGTTCTGCCTGTTCGCGGGCGCCCACGCCATCAACCTGGCGCTCGGGCGCGGCGAAACGCCGGTCCAGGCGCTTGAGGCGGTCGGCGTCTGCGTCCTGTTGTTCGGCGCGATGGGCCTTCTCTTTATTGGCGGCTTCGGCGGCTCGTCCGGCACCGGCGGTCTGCCGCTGCTCGCCCGGCTGAAACCGCATCACCTGGTGCCCGGTTTCAACGAGATCGTGTTCATCGTCTTCGTAGCGCTGAGCTTCTTCTGCCAGGTTGCCGTGGCGCCGACCTTTCTCGGCGGCCCCGTCGCCGGCGCGGTGCAGAGCGCGATTTATTTCGTCGTTCCGGGCCAGCGCGCGCTCTCCGATTCGCTTGCCGCCTGCGCACTCGACGGCGGGCGCATCTTCGCCTCCGCGTTCGCCTGGTTGCTCGCCATCGTCTACGTCGCCTCCGCGGCGTCGCGCATCGGTCTCGTCGCCGGCATCCTGCGGATCGAGCGCGTACTCAAGCCGTCCGCCTTCGGTCCGACCTTGCTCGCGGCCCTTTACGGCGTCATCGCGATTGTCGGATTTCAGCTGCTGTTCGTCGGGTCGGCCTATCCATGGCTCGCCTGCGCCGCGTTCACCGACATCACCGGTTCGGTCCTGATCGGTCTTGCGCCGTTGATGCTCGCCTACCTGATCGTTGCCGCGCTCGACGACTCTGCGCGCCAGTGGCCCCGACAGCTTGATCACACCGCCTTGTCCGGTCCGACCCGCACCAACATCTTGCCGAAATTGTCGCCCTTGAAGAGGCCGATGAAGGCTTCCGGCGCGTGTTCGATGCCGTCCAGGATCGTCTCGCGCCACTTCATCTTGCCTTCCTTGGCCCACGTCGCCATGTCGCGATGAAAGTCGGCCAGCATGTCGTAGTGGCTCGATACGATGAAGCCTCGGATCGTGAGCTGGAGCCCGATGACGAGCGCCAGGTTGCTCGGGCCCGGCGGCGGCACGGTCGCGTTGTACATGTCGATCATTCCGCAGAACGGGATGCGCCCGAACGGCCGCATGTTGTTGAGCGCGGCCTCGAGATGCGCGCCGCCGACATTCTCGAAATAGACGTCGATGCCTTCGGGAAACGCCGCCGCGACGGCCGCATTCAGGTCGGCCGTCTTCTTGTAGTTGATCGCCCGATCGCAACCGATCTCCTTGAGATAGGCGACCTTCGCGTCCGAACCGGCGGAGCCCACGACATAGCAGCCCTTGGCTTTGGCGATCTGGCACACGATGGAGCCGACCGCTCCAGACGCGGCCGAGACGAACACGCGTTCGCCGTCCTTGAGCGCGCCGATGCGCAGCAGACCCGCATAGGCGGTAAGCCCCGGCATGCCGAGCGCGCCGAGATAAGACTGGATGTGGGTTCCCGGCGCAGGCTCCAGCTTCTGGATGTCCTTGCCGTCGCTGACGAACCATTCGCGCCAGCCATGATTGCTCTGCACGATGTCGCCGGGCTTGAAGGCGCCGTTTCCGGTCACGACCTGGCCGATGGCCCCGCCCTGCAGCACCTCGCCGATCTGGAAGGGCGGGACATAGGATTTGCGATCGACCATGCGGCCGCGCATGTAAGGGTCGACCGTCATGTAGCTGTTGCGGACCAGGACCTGGCCGGCCTGGGGGGTGGGGACGGGGGTCTCGGCGAGCTCGAAATTGGCCGGGGTGGGCAGGCCTATGGGCCTGCTTTTCAACCGGATTTCATGATTCGTCTGGTTCTTGATGTCTGTCACGTTAACCTCCCAAAACCTTGAATTTGTTTGCGGGCGCACCCTAGCAAGGGCGGGGGGTGTAACAAGACGAAACATTTTATGAGTCGCTCCCGGCCGGGCGGGCTGACCTTATGTCTCTGTAATCCCGGCGAGAATCGCTTGTCTCCCTTCCGCATCTACAAGCAGGGCCCACTCAAGGCTGCCGTCATCGGCGCCGGCGCGTTCGGCCGTCATCACGCCTCCAAATACCGCCACATTGACGGTGTCGAGTTGCTCGCCGTCGCCGATCCGTGCGCCGAGGCGCGCAAGCACTCGCACGCCACGCATGGCGTTGCGACCGTGGCGGATTGGCGCGAGCTGCTCGGCCAGGTCGATCTCGTCAGCGTCTGCTCGCCGGCCGTCACGCATGCGCCGATCGTGCGCGCCTTCCTCAATTCCGGCGCCCACGTGCTGGTCGAAAAGCCGATCGCCACCAGCGTCGAGGAAGCCGATGCGCTGATCGCACTCGCCGCCGACACGGGCCGCGTGCTGACCGTCGGTCATCAGGAACGCTACGTCTTCGCCGGCACCGGCCTGCTCGACCATGGCGAGGTGCCGCTCTCGATTTCCTGCTGGCGCATGGGTCCGTGGACCGGGCGCAGCGCCGACGTCAGCGTTGTGCTCGATCTCATGATCCACGACCTCGATCTCGTCCATCAACTCGTGCCGCACGAGGTGTTCGACGTCCGGGCCCGCTCGCGGGCGCTCCATGGCAGCCTCGCCGACGAAGTGGCGGCTTCGTTGACATTCGCGAACGGCACGATCGCGGATCTCGAGACCAGCCGCATCTCCGATGCGCGCCGCCGCGGCATGCGCGCCGAATACAAGGACGGCGTCATCGAGATCGATTTCGTCAGCCGCAAGGTGCGCAACACCACACCCAGGTCGCTGAAGGCGCTGGAGAACGGCGATCCGCTCGGCGAATCCGTGGCCGCCTTCGTACGTGCCGTGCGCGACGGCGAGCGCACGCTCGTCAAACCGGAAGAGGCGCGCCTTGCCCTGCAAACCGCGCTGATGATCGACGATGCGTCGGAGCGCGCGACCGTCTCCGCGCAAGGCGACTACACCGCCGCCGTCGCCGCGCGCTAATCTCCCATTTCGTTGTTGGATCGCGCGTGAGGCTCCCCGTGCTTCGCATGACATTCGCATTGCTTGCAGTCCTGACCGTGACGGCGGCTTTCGCCGCGCCGCCGCCGGACCCCGACCAGGACGCGCTACCGATCGAAGTCGGCCGGCTGCAGGTCATGATGAGCCAGGCCCGCGATATCGAGCAGTCGCTCGGCATTTCGACGGCGGCGGAAGATGCATCCGGGCATTCCGGATTCGACATCTTCGAAGACCTCGCCTCGGCGGTGCGGAGCTACAATCTGCTTTCGGAACGCGCCTGCGAGGCGAAGATCGTGGATGCCCATTTCTGCACAAACGCCTATCACCCGGCCTGGCTCGACGGCGCGGCGCCTGACGACACGCATCTGCGCGCCATGACCGACGAGGTATCGCTGCGTCTCATCCCCTTCTGGGACGCGATCTGCGCGAAGGCGCCCAGGCCCGCCGGCGGCGAGCCTGTTTGTCCCATGGAATGAGGCGCGCTAAAGAACGGCCATGACAGATCGCATCCGCATCGCGCTCGCCCAGCTCAATCCCGTCATGGGCGACATCCACGGCAACCTGACCAAGGCGCGCGCCGCGCGTGCCCGTGCGGCTGCGGAAAAAGCCGATGTCATCCTGTTTCCCGAACTCTTCATCGTCGGCTATCCGCCGGAGGATCTGGTGCTGAAGCCGGCTTTGCAGGAAGACGCGCGCGAGGCGGTCGAAAAGCTCGCTTCGGACACGGCCGACGGCGGACCGGCGGTATTGATCGGCGCGCCGTGGGTGGAGAACGACAAGCTCTACAACGCCTTCCTTTTGCTCGACGGGGGCAAGATCGCGGGCAAGACCTACAAGGTCGATCTGCCCAACTATGGCGTGTTCGACGAGAAGCGCGTCTTCGCCGTTGGCCCCATGCCGGGCCCGTTCAACATCCGCGGCGTGCGCATCGGCGTGCCGATCTGCGAGGACATGTGGACCTCCGAAGTCACCGAATGCCTGGCGGAAACCGGTGCGGAGATCCTCGCGGTACCCAACGGCTCGCCCTATGAAGCCAACAAGGAAGACGTGCGCGCCAACCTGATCGCCGCGCGCGTCACCGAGACCGGCCTGCCGCTCATCTATCTGAACCAGGTCGGCGGCCAGGACGAACTTGTGTTCGACGGCGGCTCGGTCGTGGTCAATGCCGACCGCTCGGTCGCGCTGTCGCTGCCCTCATGGGAAGAAGCGTTCGTCGTCACCGACTGGACGCGCAAGGCGGGGACGTGGGTCTGCGCGTCCGGGCCGCGCGCGCCCGAAGAGGATCGTGCGCAGTCGGTCTATCACGCCATGATGCTGGGCCTGCGCGACTATGTGAACAAGAACCGCTTTCCGGGGATCGTGCTCGGCCTTTCCGGCGGCATCGACTCGGCGCTGTCGGCGGCCGTCGCGGTCGATGCGCTGGGCGCTGAACGCGTGCGCTGCGTGATGCTGCCGTCGAAATACACGTCGAAGGAAAGCCTCGACGACGCGGCGGAGGTCGTGCGGCTGCTCGGCGTGCCTTACGACATCATCCCGATCGAGAAGTCGGTCGACGCCTTCACCCACACGCTGACATCGACCTTCGCCGGCAAGCGTGCCGACACGACGGAGGAGAACATCCAGTCGCGCATCCGCGCCGTGATCCTGATGGCGATCTCCAACAAGTTCGGGCCGATGGTGCTCACCACCGGCAACAAGAGCGAGATGAGCGTCGGCTATGCCACGCTCTATGGCGACATGTGCGGCGGCTACAATGTGCTGAAGGACGTCTACAAGATGGAGGTCTTCCGCCTGTCGCGCTGGAGGAACCAGACGAAGCCGGCCGGCGCGCTGGGTCCCGACGGCCGCGTCATGCCGGAGAACGTCATCACCCGTCCGCCGTCCGCGGAGCTGCGCGAAAACCAGAAGGATGAAGATTCGCTGCCGCCCTATGAAATCCTCGACGGCATCCTGGAGTGCCTCGTCGAGAACGAGATGACGTTCGAGGATACTTGTGCCAAGGGCTATCATCCGGCCACGGTGAAGCGCATCGAGCAGCTGCTCTATGTCAGCGAATATAAGCGCCGCCAGGCACCGCCGGGCGTGAAGATCAGCGCCCGCAATTTCGGCCGCGACCGCCGCTATCCGATCACCAACGCGTTCCGCGATGCCCGTGACTGACACCATCGTCCGCGTCGCTCCGTCTCCCACCGGCTATCTGCAGGTCGGAAACGGCCGTGCGGCCGTGCTCAACGCGCTGTTCGCGAAAAAGACCGGCGGCAAGTTCATGCTGCGGATCGACGACACCGATCTGACGCGCTCGACCAAAGAATACGAGGCCGCGATCATCGAAGACTATGCCTGGCTCGGCATCGCACACGACATATTCGCGCGCGCCTCCGACCGCGTCGCGACATATGAGGCCGCTGCTGCCAGGCTGAAGGCCGCCGGCCGGCTCTATCCCTGCTACGAAACCGCCGACGAACTCGACCGCCGCCGCAAGCGCCAGATGGCGCAGCACAAGCCGCCGGTCTACGACCGCGCCGCGCTGACGCTCACCGACGCCGACCGCGCCAGGCTGGAAGCCGAAGGCCGCAAGCCGCACTGGCGCTTCAAGCTCACCCAGACCAAGGCCGCGTGGACCGATCTCATCCGCGGCCCGGTCGAGATCGATACCGCGACGCTCTCCGATCCCGTGCTGATCCGCGAGGACGGCAGTTTCCTCTACATGCTGCCTTCGGTGGTCGACGACATCGAGTTCGGCATCACCCACATCATGCGCGGCGAGGATCACGTCACCAACACGGCGACGCAGATCGAGCTGTTCGTCGGGCTCGGCGCCGCACCGCCCGCCTTCGCACATTATGCGCTGTTCATCGCCGCCGGCGGCGAGAAGCTCTCCAAGCGCCTCGGCTCGCTTTCCATCCGCGCCATGCGGGAGGAGGGGATCGAGCCGCTCGCGCTCGCCTCCTATCTCGCCAAGATCGGCACCTCCGATCCGGTCGAGCCTCGCATTTCGTTGGATCAGCTCGCCGCCGAGTTTGACTTCGCCAAGATCGGCCGCGCGCTGGCGCATTTCGACACGGCCGAGCTCGCGCTTCTCAACGGCAAGCTCCTCCACATGCTTCCTTTTGAGTCCGTGTCCGCGCGGCTCGCTGCTATGGGCATCGGCGGCGGCGCGCCGTTCTGGGATGCGGTGAAGCCGAACCTCACCAAACTTTCCGACACCGAAACCTGGGCCCAGATCGTCAACGGCCCCGTCACACCCCTGATCGAAGACCCCACGCTGATCGCCAAGGCCGCGTCGCTGCTCCCGCCCGAACCGTGGGACGAAACCACCTGGAGCACGCTCACCAAGGCGGTCTCCGAAGCCACCGGCGCCAAGGGCCGCGCGCTGTTTCACCCGCTGCGCGAAGCCCTCACCGCCCGTGGCGATGGACCGGAGCTGAAGAAGCTCCTCCCTCTCATTGGCCGCGCCCGAGCCCTCGCCCGTCTCAACGGCGAAACGGCATGAGCTGCTGCGAGAATGATCAGGTCCAATTCGGGCTGCTGCCCGCAACGCTTTTCGCTGCAAGGCCGTCGACCCATCCGATAAAGTCGGGAGCAACCTTTGCCCGCGCTTCGCTCCAGGATTTCCAATAGGCGAGCATGCCGGGCTGCTGCATCAGGGTCGAATAGCCGACGCAGGCGTGTTCGTACTGCTCGCCTTGTGCGAGACCGTCTCTGCTCTGGTTGTAGAAGTCGGACATGTCGTAGACGAGGGCGTTGCAGATTTGCGCGAACTGCAGACCTTTGACGGCCGTCGGCGACACCGTGCCGCCATTGCCGGTAATCCACGCCTCGGCCAGATCGGGATTGGCGAGAGCGACCAGCGCGCTCACGACACGATCGGCCTGCCCCTGCTGTAACAATGCTCTGGTATGCTTGCTGTTCTGATGAGTCTGGATGGCGAGATAGATGAGCGATGCCGTCACCGCGATCCCGCTGATGGCGGTGATGAGCGTCGCAAAATCGGAAAGTGTCATTTGAATCCCCACAGATCGAATGCATCGAGCCTAGTCGGGATCGTGGCGTGCCGTCGATCAATGTTGCACTGGACCGGTCCCGCCGCACCCCTTAAGCAGGCAACCTAACAAGCCGTGGGGCGCGCGTGACACTTTCCGATCTGGCATCCATCAGCGGCATCGTCAGTGGCCTTGCCGTGCTGGTGTCGCTCATCTTCCTCTATTTCCAGCTCCGCCAGATCAACCAGCAGGTCAAGCAGGCGGAGAAGAACCAGCGCGCCGAGCCTGAACCAGGGCTTCGTGACACGCACGACGGAAAATCTTCGCGCCTCTCTGGATGGGCCTTCGCAGGAATTGATGCAGCGAGTCTGGGCTGGCGAGACAGCCTTTACCGCGAGCGAGTTGTACCAGCTCCGGATCCGATTCCGTCTCGCCATCATCGGCACGCAGGACGCATACCTCCAGCATCGCGAGGGGCTGCTCGACGTCGCCAACATGGATTACGCCACGCTGACTTTGAGACTCTGGCTCCGCCAGCGGGTCTTTCGCGCCTTGTGGGCGCAAAGCGCAACGTCGCTGCCGCCGGACTTTGTCGAGTTCGTGAACGGCCTGATCGCCGAAACACCGCTCGCCGAACCCGAGGACACCGTCGCGCGCTTTCAGGCCGAACTCGCTAAGATCAAGAGCGGCTGACGCCGAAAAGTGGCGGTCTCCGCTCAAGCTCCGCAAAACCCGCTAGGGCGCGGCTTTGCCGGCGATAGAGTCGAGCGTGATCTTCCATGCCGCGAGGCTTCGTCGCCTGAACACTGTCGGGATTGTGGATATCGCCGTTCAAGCGGTTCATGTAGTCGCGAAACTCCGGCTCATACATGTTGGCCGTGAGCATCCAGCCGGCGGCGATGCCGCGCGACCCCATGCCCGATTTCACGCTGCTCTCGAAGCTCGCGAAAGCCTGATCGTCCAGAAGCCCCTGCTTGTGCTGGAAATACGAGTCTTCGGCGCTGACGAAGATGGAGCGGCAGACGAAAAGAAACCGCGCCACATCCTGCTGGCTCACATCCGGCGCGCCGTCGAAGCATTTGTTCAAGCCGTCGTCGGCGCGCAATTCGGCAAGGCGCAGCGAGGTGTCCGATATGCGCGCCGCGCGGCCCTGCTGGATCAGCGCCCGCGAATGGCGCACGTTCTGGCGCGTCTGGATGCTCAGATAGATCAACGACACCAGCACGGCGACGCCGCTGACGAGGCTGCCGATAGAAGCAAGGTCTGAAAGAGTCATGCGCTATTTCCCCCGGTTGCGATTTTCGCAAGGTCCGCCTGAAAGCGTGAGACGATATCGGTCGGCTTTGTCACCGGGGTTTCCCGCAACACTGTCTCGATCACGTCCGCAAACTCCGGCGCGACATTCGGAGCCTGTTGCTGCCAGAGGGCGCGGTAGACAGGTTGGTTGAGCCAGCCGTTCCGGACATTTCGCATGGAATTGTCGAGTGTCATTTCATCGAGAAGCCCAGCCTTATGCTGCAGATACGCGTCCTGGGCGCTGAGAAGGGTGACGCGGAATGCCAGTTGCAGGCGCAACAACTCCTCCGCCGTGAACGCGGTGTCGCCCGCAATGACTCGGGCTCGCAATTCATTGATCGGAGAGTCCGCGTACCAGCGAAGATAGTCCGCGACCCGCGTTATGTAGCCTTGATTGAGAGCCGCGCGCTGGTTCTTCTCCGCCTGCCGAACCTGGATCGCGAGGTAGACGAGCGATACGAGCACGGCGATGCCGCTGACGAGGCTGCCGATGGATGCAAGGTCGGAAAGTGTCATGCCAGTCCCCGTTGCAGGTGAAGCGGAAATCCCGAGACGCTCACGCCGCGCCGGGTGGAGCAGACGCAATTGCGTCGTCCACCCACGTCTTGAACGCCGCATGCGTGTTTGGCCGCGCCGCCTTCCATCCCTTCCAGAACTGTTGCGCCGGGCCGGTGGCCAAGAGTCCGGAGATGGCGGCGCGCAAATCGGCGAGTTGGTCGTCGCTGAGAAGACCCATCTGATGCTGTTCGAACACATCGGACCAGCCGGCAAAGCCGGCCTGGAAGAACATTCGCGCCTGTGACCGCTTGATCAGGTCGGGTGTCGGCGGTGCTCCGGTTGTGACTTCCAGCATGGCCGATAACCGTTCGGTCTCGGAGAACGCCGTGATGAAGTCGGTCTGGCGGGAGGCGCGTCCCTGTTGCAACATCGCGCGCGTATGCTTGGCCGCCTGATGCGTCTGCAAACCCAGATAGACAAGCGACACCGCGACGGCCAGGCTGCTGACGATGCTGCCAATGGTGGCAAGGTCGGAAAGCGTCATTTCGAAATCCCCCTGCGATTCGAAATATCCGCCAGCCTAGACAGGTTTGCCGGCCTCCGCAGCGGACAGCCTTGTGATCGCCGCGTCCACAAAGGCGGTGAACTTCGTGCCTGGGGTCCTGAATCGGGTTTGATACGCCTCGCGGAGCGCCGGCACAGCCATGGACTGATCGACCGCCGCCATCATGGCCCGGTAGATGTCCTCATCGAGCAGACCGCGCTCATGCTGCGAAAACGAATCCTGCCAGCCGAACATCTGCGCGGCGAAATAGAACTGAAACTGCCGCTGTTTCACCGCTTCGGGCGTCGCGCTGCCGGTTGTCGCAATCAGGGTCGCGGCCGCCACACCGGCATCCGTCCCTGCCAGCAGCGTCTGCGAGATCAGCGCAACGCGGCCCTGATTGATCAGCGCGCGCGTATGCTTGGCGTTCTGGTGCGTCTGCAGGGCGAGATAAACGATGGATGCCGTCACCGCGATCCCGCTGACCGCTGTGGTAAAGGTCGCAATATCCGAAAGCGTCATGGCAATCCCCTCGACTCGATTTGCGCCGAGCCTAGGCTGGGATGTCCTGATCGCCTCGCCAAACCCCTGTTCCCCAAGCGTAACCCGACTGGCGCGAGCATGGACCGGCGTGAAAAAAGCTGCTAGTCAGCCTCCCGTGAAAGAGGAGCCCGGTGTGACTGCTGTCCGCCACATCATTTGCGCGACGATTATTTGCGGCTGACGCCGCGACACCCTCCTTTTGCCTGCCCACATCGCTAAATTGCCATTCACCACAGAGGCGTAACTTCGTCTCCCTGGAGAGTTTTCGTGCCGAATTTTGAGTCACGCGGAGCCGCGGAGCGCGCGGAATATCGTGCGCTATCCGGCAGCAATTGGCTCGCCGCCGAACAAGATTCTCGGCGCGCGAAGCGCGCCAGTCAGCGCTCGGATTCTGGTTGTTGGTCGCCTTGCCTCTCCGCGTCTCCGCGCCTCCGCGTGCCATCCTCCGCCAAATCACTGTAAGAAGACCACCATGACCATCCGCCTCTACAACACGCTGACCAAGACCAAGGAAGACTTCGCGCCGATCGATCCGAAGAACGTGCGGATGTATGTCTGCGGCCCGACGGTTTACGACTTCGCCCATATCGGCAATGCGCGGCCGGTGATCGTGTTCGACCTGCTGTTCCGCCTGCTGCGCCACACCTACGGGCCGGCACACGTCACCTATGTCCGCAACATCACGGACATCGACGACAAGATCAACGCGCGCGCCGCCGAGCGCAAAGGCAATCGCGATGTCCTGACCGCGTTGCGCGAGCTGACCGAAGAGACCCAACGCGTCTATCTGGAAGACGTCACCGCGCTCGGCAATCTGGCGCCGACCTATACGCCGCGCGCCACCGAGCATGTCGGTCCGATGGTCGCGATGATCGCGCGGCTGATCGCGGCCGGCCACGCCTATGTCGCCGACGGTCACGTGCTGTTCGACGTCTCCTCGAAGTCCGACTACGGCAAGCTGGCGCGCCGCTCGCTCGACGAGATGATCGCCGGCGCGCGCGTCGATGTCGCGCCCTACAAGAAGAACCCGATGGACTTCGTATTGTGGAAACCGTCGGATGCGGACACGCCGGGCTGGGAAAGTCCCTGGAGTTTCGGCCGGCCCGGCTGGCACATCGAATGCTCGGCGATGGCGGGCGAATATCTCGGCGACACGTTCGACATCCATGGCGGCGGCATCGATCTCGTCTTTCCGCACCATGAGAATGAGATCGCACAGAGCGAAGGCGCGCACCACAATCATCCGCTGGCGAATGTGTGGATGCACAACGGCTATCTCAACGTCGAAGGCACCAAGATGTCGAAATCGCTCGGCAACTTCGTGACCATCCACGATCTTCTGGCCGATTGGCCGGGCGAGGTGCTGCGCTTCAACATGCTGCGCTCGCACTATCGTCAGCCGATGGACTGGACCGTCGCCGGCATGAACGAAAGCTGGAAGACGCTGGAGAAATGGTACGGCGTGGCCGAGCCGATCGCCGATCCGCAGGTCGGCGCGTCGTTCCTCGACGCGCTGTCCGACGATCTCAACACGCCGCAGGCCATCGCCGAACTGCACAAGGCGGGCGACCGGGAACTGGCCGGCGGTCTTGGTCTGCTCGGCTTCTCCAACACGCAGGTGAAGATCGAGGCGAGGACGGCGGTCGACACGGTCGCCATCGCCGATGCCATCGAAGCGCGCAAAGCGGCCCGCGCGGCCAAGGACTTCAAGGAGAGCGACCGCATCCGCGACGAACTGCTTGCCAAGGGCATCGTGCTGAAGGACGGACCCACCGGCACGACGTGGGAGGTGAAGCGGTGAGTGCTGTGGAATTTCCCCTCACCCGCTCGCTTCGCTCGCGACCTCTCCCGCTGGCGGGAGAGGTATTGGTGTGCTTGACCTCTCCCGTTCACGGGAGAGGTCAAAATTCGCGTAGCGAATTTTGGGTGAGGGGGAGACTGGCCACAAACTTATCCAACGCGGCCGAAACGGCCTTATCATTCGCACCGGTCTGGTCTCTTGCGGGGGGCAAGACAAAGCGAAACAGAAAAACCGAAATCAATTATATTGCCGAAAATAGGCTATGACACTGGAAAGACTATATATTTTCGACACCACGCTGCGCGACGGGGCGCAGACGCAAGGCGTCGACTTCTCGGTCGAGGACAAGCGCCAGATCGCGCTTGCGCTCGACGGCCTCGGCATCGACTACATCGAGGGCGGCTGGCCGGGCGCCAATCCGACCGACACGGCGTTCTTCTCCGAACGGCCGCCGCTGAAGACCGCGCGCTTCACGGCCTTCGGCATGACCAAGCGTGCCGGGCGCAGCGCCGCCAATGATCCGGGGCTCGCGCAGATTCTCGACGCCAAGGCCGACGCCGCCTGTCTCGTCGGCAAGACCTGGGACTTCCACGTCGATGTCGCACTCGAGATTCCGCGCAGCGAGAACATCGACGGCATCGCGGAGTCGATCGCCGCGGTCGTCGCGAAAAAACGTGAGGCGCTGTTCGACGCCGAACATTTCTTCGACGGCTACAAGGCCAATCCGGAATATGCGCTCGATTGCATCCGTGCCGCGCACGAGGCCGGCGCGCGCTGGCTCGTCTTGTGCGACACCAACGGCGGCACGATGCCCGAAGACGTCTACGAGATCGTCTGCGAGGTCAGGACCGAGCTGCCCAACGCGGCGCTCGGCATCCATGCCCACAACGATACCGAGCAGGCAGTCGCGGTGACGCTTGCCGCGGTGCGTGGCGGCGCGCGGCAGATCCAGGGCACGCTCAACGGGCTGGGCGAGCGCTGCGGCAACGCCAATCTCTGCGCGCTGTTGCCGAACCTGCTGTTGAAGGAGCCTTATGCTTCGCAATTCGAGACCGGCGTCAGCCGCGGTCAGCTCGCGAAGCTGACCCACGTGTCGCGCCTGCTGGACGAGATTCTCAACCGCGCGCCCAATCGCCACGCCGCCTATGTCGGACCTTCCGCCTTCGCGCACAAGGGCGGCCTGCATTCCTCCGCCGTGCAGAAGGACCCGCGCACCTACGAGCATGTGCCGCCGGAAACGGTCGGCAACGCGCGCAAGATACTCGTCTCGGATCAGGCAGGCCGTTCCAACCTTCTGGCGCGGCTGTCCGAAGTCGGTATCGATCTTGATGCCAAGGATGCGCGCATCACGCGCCTGCTCGAGGACATCAAGCAGCGCGAGTTTCTCGGCTATGCCTATGACGGGGCGGAAGCTTCGTTCGAGCTGCTCGCGCGGCGCGCACTTGGCCAGGTGCCCGATTATTTCGACGTCGAGAGCTTCCGCGTCATCGTCGAACGCCGCCACAATGCGCTCGGCGATCTTGTTACCGTCTCGGAGGCGACCGTGCGTCTCAAGGTCGGCGGCGAAAGCCTGCACACCGCCGGCGAGGGCAACGGCCCGGTCAACGCGCTCGACTCCGCCTTGCGCAAGGATCTCGGCAAATACTCGTCCTATCTCTCCGATCTGCGGCTGGTGGATTACAAAGTCCGTATCCTCACGAGCGGAACAGAGGCCGTGACCCGGGTGATGGTGGAAAGCGCTGACGGCAAGGGCAATCGCTGGTCGACTGTCGGCGTCTCGCCCAACCTGGTCGACGCGTCGTTCGAGGCGCTGGCGGACTCGATCTGTTACAAATTATTTCGCGATGGCGCCCGCGCATAGAAGCCGTGCATCTTCTCGGGATGCATTATTCGTCGAACTCCCCGATTGTCATGGCCCGCACTCCGGCGGGCCATGACGGTAGAGAGTTGTCGCGATAGCCGCTGAACCCAATGGAACAGTCCCCCGAACATCACGACGAAACGCGCGGCATTCTCTACGCCGGCGGCGCCTATGCTGTGTGGGGCGTCGTGCCGCTCTATTGGCGCCTGCTCGACGACATCTCGCCGTTCGAGATCACCTTGCATCGCATTCTATGGTGCTCGCTGTTCGGCCTCGCCGTCACGCTCGGCCGCGGCCGCATCTCCCGCTTCATCAGCGTCGTCCGCACGCCGCGCCTGATGTGGCCGCTGGCGGCCAGCAGCGTGCTGATCACCGCCAATTGGACGATCTTCATGTATTGCGTCGTCTCGCACCAGCTGGTGGAGGCGAGCCTCGGCTATTATCTGACGCCGCTGGTTTCGATCGCGCTCGGCGTCGCGCTGCTCGGCGAGAAGATCTCGCGACTGCGCATCGCGGCCATCGCGCTCGCTACGATCGCGGTCGGGATCGAGGCCTATGCACTCGGCCGCATTCCGTGGGTGTCGCCGGCGCTGGCGCTGACCTTCGGGTTCTACGGCTATGTCCGCAAGCTGACCCCGGTGGACGCGCTCGACGGCCTCACCATCGAGACCTGCCTGCTGCTTCCCATCACGCTGGTCTTCGTCGTGATGTGGGGGCTCGACGGCACTGGCGCCTTTCCAGCCGCCACTTTTTCGCGCGACGCGCTTCTGATCTTCACCGGTCCCTTGACGGCGTTGCCGCTGACCCTGTTCGCGGCCGGCGCACGGCGCCTGCGCATGACGACGCTCGGCTTCCTGCAATATCTCTCGCCCTCGATCACGTTGCTGGTCGCGACCCTGATCCTGCTGGAGCCGTTCACGCGCACCAATGTGGTGGCGTTCGCCTTCATCTGGACCGCGCTGGTAATGGTCAGCCTGGAAGGCCGGCTTCCGGCGCTATCGCGGCGTGCGGCCTAGCTAGTGCCGCCGATTTGAAGTTCCTACGGCGTCTGATGCAAGCTCGGTCAGGAACTTCAAATCGAAAAGCGGCACTAGAATCCTTGGAGCGCTCGTGCCCCTTAGTTTTCGAAGTTCGTGTTTGTGGCTGTCGCAAGCGATCACGAACGTCGGAAGCGGGGCGCGAGAAGCGCGTCGATCCGGTCCATCGCCTCTTCCGGCGTCTTCACGATGACATAGAAGGTCTCGATAAGGCGCTGCGCAAATCCTTCGCGCACCAGCCGCGCCAACAGCGGCACAAGCGGCTCGAAATAGCCGTCCGTGTCGATCAGCACCATCGGCTTGTCATGAACCTTGAGCTGGCGCGTCGACAGGACCTCGAAGATCTCGTCATAGGTTCCCACCCCGCCCGGCAGCACGACGAAGGCATCCGACTTGTCGAGCATCAGATTTTTTCGCTGCTGCAGATCGGGCACGATGATCTCGTCGACGCCCTCCAGCGGCCGCTCGATATGTTCCAGGAAGACCGGCAATACACCGGTCACCTTCGCACCTGCGGCATAAGCGGCACGCGCCGTATCGCCCATCAAGCCCACATTGCCGCCGCCGAACACCATCTGATAGCCGCGCGTGCCGATCAGCGTGCCCAGCCGGCTCGCCGCCTCGGCATAGGCCGGGCGGGCGCCATGGGAGGAACCGCAGAACACGCAGATGGCAGCAGTCTTCTTGTCCATGACCGTCCAAGGGTTGCGCGCCCGCGCGCCAGTTCCTAAACAGAATCCCGATTTGAGAGGTTAGCCGTGCCGCGCGCGCTCGTCATTATCGCTGCCATTGCGCTTATCGCCCTGATCGCAGGGTTCCTCGCCTTCGGCGGCGGCAATATGGGGCATTAGATGGCGGCACATCCGGTTGAGGAAGGCGACGGCGCGCCATCGCTGCGTCCGCTTTGGACGTTGATGCCGTATCTTTGGCCCCAGGGCCGTCCCGATCTGCGAATGCGTGTCGTCATCGCGTTGGTCTGCCTGGTGCTGGCGAAGGTCGCGAATGCCGCCGTTCCCTACCTGAACGGCCGGCTGGTCGATAGCCTCGACCACAACCCGACGCTCGCGATCTTCGCCGCGGTCATGGGCCTCATCGCCATCCAGGTCCTCGCCCGTGTCATGACGTCCGGCTTCGCGCAGCTTCGCGACGGCGTCTTCGCCAAGGTTCAATATCACGCGATGCGCGAAGTCGCCGTTTCGACCTTCGCGCATGTGCACAGGCTCTCGCTGCGCTTTCACCTGGAGCGCAAGACAGGCGGGCTGTCGCGCGTGATCGAGCGCGGCACCAAGGGCATCGACAATCTGTTGTCGATCGCGATCTTCAACACCTTTCCCACCGTGCTCGAGCTGGCGATCACCAGCACGATTTTCATCATCCTGTTCAACGTCTGGTTCGCGGCCGCCACGATCATCATGGTCGTGCTCTATACCTGGTTCACCTTCGCGATCACCCGCTGGCGCATCCAGTTCCGCCGCGACATGAACCAGTCCGACCAGGACGCCAACACCAAGGCCGTCGACAGCCTGCTGAACTACGAGACGGTCAAGTATTTCAACAACGAGCTGCACGAGACCCGCCGCTTCGACCGCTCGATGGAGCGCTTCGCGAACGCCTCGATCCAGGCGACAGACGTCGCTGACGGTCCTGAACGTCGGCCAGGCGATCCTCATGGCTATGGGCCTCGGCTCCGTCATGGTGCTGACCGCGATCGGCATCATGAAATCGGGGCACTTCACCGTCGGCAGCTTGACCATGGCCACCGGCTATCTCGTGGCGTTGCAGCAACCGCTGAACTTCCTGGGCACCGCTTACCGGGAGATCACGCAGTCGCTGGTCGACATGGATGCGATGTTCCGGCTGCTGAACCAGCCGGAGGAAGTGAAGGACAAGCCCGGCGCGCCGGACCTGGTCGTTCGCGGCGGCGAAATTCGCTTCGACAATGTGGTGTTCTCCTACGAACCGGCGCGCACGGTGCTCAAAGGCGTCAGCTTCACCGTGCCGGCCGGCAAGACGGTCGCAGTGGTCGGCCCCTCCGGCGCCGGCAAGTCGACCATTTCGCGCATCCTCTACCGCTTCTACGACATCAGGTCGGGCAGCGTGACGATCGACGGCCAGGACATCCGCGACGTGACCCAGGCCAGCCTGCGCAAGGCCATCGGCATCGTCCCGCAGGACACCGTGCTGTTCAACGACACGGTCAGATACAACATCGCCTATGGCCGGATCGGCGCCACCGAAGCCGAGGTGAAAGATGCCGCCCGCCACGCCCAGATCGACAAGTTCATCGTCGAGCTCCCGCTCGGCTACGACGCGATGGTCGGCGAGCGCGGGTTGAAGCTCTCCGGCGGCGAGAAGCAGCGCGTCGCGATCGCCCGCACGATCCTGAAGAACCCGCCGATCCTGCTGCTGGATGAGGCGACTTCGGCGCTGGACACGCACACCGAGCGCGAGATCCAGGGCGCGCTGGCGGAAGTCTCACAGGGCCGTACATCTCTCGTCATCGCCCATCGTCTTTCGACGGTGATCGATGCGGACGAGATCCTCGTGCTCGACCATGGCGAGATCATCGAGCGCGGCCGCCATGCCGAGCTTGTGGCGCGCGACGGCGCCTATGCCTCGATGTGGAACAAGCAGAAACAGGCGGCCGAGGCGCTGGAGATCCTGAAAGCCGTGCAAAGCGATCCCGAAGTCGTGCCCGGCGTGGCGCGCGCCGCGCCGGTTGCCGCGAGCTGAGCTATTCGGCCGCCTGCGGCTCCGGCCTGGGCTGAGCCGCGCTGCCGCCGCGAACGCCGCCGAAGACGCCCGGCAATCTTGCGCCAGATATTGCGCAGCGTCGCGAAGAACCCGCCCTGTTCGCGCATGCGGTAGGGCAGTCGCCAGCATCGCGGGAACCAGACCCAGCGTGATCATCTTGGAGAACGCCAGGCCGAACACGATGGCCGTCGAGAGCTGAACCCACATCATTCCGTTCGGCCCGCCGATCGGTCACTTCGCGCGTGGCGAAGTTGATCTCGATGGCGAACATCATCGGCAGAAGCCCGCCGATCGCGGTGATCGTGGTCAGGAACACCGGGCGCAGGCGCTGCGCGCTCGAACGGATCACCGCCTCGATCGGATCCATGCCGCTGTCGCGCAGGCGGTGGAACGTATCGATCAGCACGATGTTGTGGTTCACCACGATGCCCGCCAGCGCCAGCATGCCGGTGCCCGACATGATGATCGAGAAGGGCTGCCGCATCACGACCATGCCGAGCAGCGCGCCGATCATGGCGAGCACCACGGCCACCAGGATCAGGCCGGCGTGATAGAAGCTGTTGAACAGCGCCAGCAGCACGATCGCGATCAGGAACAGCGCCAGGAGCGCCGGCCTCGATCAGGAACGCGCCGGATTCGTCCTGCTGCTCGCTGCCGCCCTTGAATGCGACGTGCACGTCGTGCGGGAAGGTCTGCGTGGCGATCCAGGCACTGGATCTCGGAGATCTCGGCATTGGCATTGATGCCGGGATTGACGTTGGCGCGCACGTGATAGACGCGATGGCCGTCGACGCGTTCGATGCGAGTTGACCTGCTGCGCCGGCTTCAGCGTGACGAAGTTGCTGATCGGCACCATCTCGCCGTTCGCGGCCGCGACGCGCAGATTGTCGAGCGCATGAATGCCGCGGGACTCGCTGGGATAGCGCACGCGGATGTCGACTTCGTCCTGGCTGTCGTCGGGACGGTATTTGCCGACGAGGATGCCGTTCGTCACCAGCTGCACGGCGGTGCCGATCGATTGCGCATTGGCGCCGAAGCGGCTGGCGACTTCGCGGTTGATCTGCAGATCCCATTCGATGCCGGGCAGCGGGCGCGTATCTTCCACGTCGCGCAGCTCGCGCATCTTGTCCATATGGGCGCGGATCGCGCTGGTGACCTGCGCCAGCTCGACATAGTTGTCCGAGCTGACGTCGATCATGACGTCCTTGCCGGTCGGCGGGCCTTGCTGGGGCTCGCGCACTTCGACATGCACGCCGGGAATGTTCGCGGTCTTCTGGCGGATTTGTTCTTCGATCCACTTGCCAGGCTTGCGCTCGCGATAGTCCTTCATCTCGATGCCGAGGCGGCCGATATTGTCGACCGGCACGCCGCCCTGGCTGTTCAGATTGTTGCTCTGGCCGCCCGACGAGGCGTAGATCGCGCGGATGCCGGGTACGGTCTGCGCGATCCGCGAAATGCGCATGACGATGTCGCGCTTCTCGCCGGCCGAGAGATTGCCGCGCGCCGAGATCAGGACCTGGGCATAGTCCGGGGTCTTCGTCGGCGAAGAAGATCGTGCCGTGATTGAATACCGCGAAGAGCGTGAATCACGGCGAACACGATGCCCGAGCGCCCCCAGCATCGACGCGACCGCGGATAGCGGGTCAGCGTCTCGGACAGATGGGCATACCAGCCGGTGATGCCGGGAATGTCGCGCCAGTCGCCGGTCTCCGATGCCTCGATCGCGCGCTCATGCTCCGATCGTCATGCGGCGGCGGCTTGCCGAACATGCCGCCCAGCACGGGCAGGAAGATCAGCGCGACGACCATCGACGCCGACAGGATGATGATCAGCGTGATCGGGAAAATAGCTCATGAACTTGCCGGCGACGCCCGGCCACAGCAGCATCGGCAGGAAGGCGCCGATCATGGTGGCGGTGGCGCTGACCACCGGCCAGAACATGCGCAAAGCCGCTTCGCGCGAAGGCCTGCTTGGGTTTGTGCCCTTCGGTCATCTTGCGGTCGGCATATTCGACGACGATGATCGCGCCGTCGACCAGGATGCCGACCGCCAGCAGCATGCCGAACATGATCATCATGTTCAGCGTGTAGCCGATGCCGTTCAGCACCATGAACGCCATCAGGAACGAGGTCGGAATCGCGACGCCGACGAGCAGGCCGGAACGCAGGCCCAGCGCCGCCACGACGATGATCATCACCAGCACGATGGCGAGGATGATCGAGTCCGACAGCGAACCCAGCATGTCGCGGATGTCTGTGGAGTTGTCGAACAGATAGGTGACGTGCACGCCGGGCGGCCAGGTCTTCGCCGCCTTGTCGACGATGTCGCGCACCGCCTGATTGTTGGCGATGATGTTGGAGCCGATGCGCTTGGTCACATCGAGCGAAATGGTCGGCTGGCCGTTCACGCGTGCAAAGGTCGTCGGGTCGTAGAATGTGCGACGCACCTGCGCGACGTCGGACAGCGTGATCGTGGAGTTCGCCGTCGAGCGGATCGGCAGGTTGAGCAGGTCCGATGCGTTCTCGATCACGCCGGGCACCTTGACGGCGAAGCTGCCATGGCCGGTGTCGATCAGGCCGGCCGCGATCAGCCGGTTGTTGTTGGATACCGCGGCGAACAGTTCCTGCTGCGTGATGCCGTAGGCTTTCCAGCTTGGCCGGATCGATGACGATCTCGAGCATGTTCCTTGCGCTCGCCGTCGATGTCGACGTCGAGGACGCTGGGCATCAGCTTGATCTCGTCCTTCAGGTCGCGCGCCAGCTTGAGCAGCGTGCGCTCCGGCACGTTGCCGGACAGCGCGACGGAAATCACCGGTTGAAGCGCGACGTTCAATTCCTGCACCGAGGGCGGATCGGCTTCCTGCGGCAGCAGCGAGCGCGCTTCGTCGACCTGGGCGCGGACGTCTTCCAGCGCCTTCTGCTTGTTGAAGTTGACGTCGAATTCGAGGATGATGACGGCCACGCCGCTATAGGCGCGCGCCGTCATCGTCTTCATGCCTTCGACCGAGCGCAACGCCGTTTCGAGCGGCTTGACGAGAAGCCGTTCGCTGTCTTCCGGGCTGATGCCCGGATAGCTGACCTGGACGATCAGAACGGGGATCGGAATGTCGGGCTGGGCTTCCTTCGGGATCTTGATGAAGGCTGACGACGCCGGCGACGATCACCACCATGATCAGCGCGATGACGACGCGGGTGTTTTGAACGGCCCATTCGACGATGCTGTGTCATGACGACTTTCCGCTCTTGTCGGGGACGGCTTGACGTGTTGGCCGTTGGCTGACGAATTCCTGTCCCACGGTAATGACGTTCACGCGATCGGGCAGGCCCGACACCCACATGCCGTCGGGACCGTCCGACACGATCTTGATCGGCATGAATTGCACCACGCCCTCGACTACGGCGCGCACGCCGACGCGGCCGGAATCGTCCAGCACCAGAATGCCGGGCGAGATGTGCTGCGCCTTGACCTTCCGTGACGGCGATGTGGATGTCGGCGCTGACGCCGTCGCGCAATTTGGCGTCGGGATTGGGCAGCTCGACTTCGATCGCGGAATGCGCGGGTCGTGGGATCGGCGCGGTCGGCGACGAAGCTCACCTTGCCGTGGACGGTCTCGCCGGTAACCAGATCGACGGTGGCAGGATCGCCGAGGCCGATTTGGCCCACCTGCTGCTCGGACACGGTGCCCGACGGCGAGGAACGGCTCGGGCGCGATCACCATTTCGCACTTGTCGCCCGGCGCGCATATAGTCGCCGACATTGACGTATCGATCGTCCACGAATCCGTCGAACGGCGCGCGGATGTGGGTGTTCGCAAGCGCGACATTCATGGTCGCGAGGCCGGCCTGTGCCTGCGCGTAAGCCGCCTCCGACTGCGCCAGCTGGGTCTTGGAGCGGAAGCCCTGCTTGTAGAGGTCCTGGGCGACCTGCAATTCCTTGAGAGTCTGCGCCACGAGCGCGGCCGCCTGCGCGACCCTGGCGCCGCGGTCGTTGTTCTTGATCTCGCAAAGCGTGTCGCCCTTCTTCACGCGATCGCCTTTGTCGAAGGGAATGGCCTGGACGAGGCCCTCGACCTCGGCCCGGACGTCGACCTCGTGCTGTGCCTGGGTGCGGCCGCGCACGGTGATGGTCGCGTCGCGCTCGGTCGAGACGAGCTCGGCGACGCTGACCCGCGGGATGCCCGACGGCTTGGCCGTGGCGTCGTCGAGGGAGGTCTTGGCCGCGCCGCCGTTGACGATGCCTGTGGCGATCCACAGGGCAACCAGGAGCGCAATGCCGCCGGCCCACTGATAGCGGGGCTTCAGGCGGAGCCAGAATCCCGGCATCAGCGTCTCGTATAGGCGCCCGATCATCGCTGCGATTTGACCGAACATGCTGCTCCGCTACTCCGCCGCCTGGGCGGCTTGTTGTTTTTCGACCTCAGCGCGATGGGTGCGCAGGAAATCGAGAATGGCGACATAGACCGCGCGGCCGAACCCGGCGACGAACTTCTCGCCCTCCGATTGAGATGCCGTGTTGTGGTCGTTCAGATGCGCAAGCTTCTGCTCTACCTGCCCGATATAGTCATCGAGCATTCCGCTGACGCGGCTTTGCGGCAACAGGTCGGCGAAAAGCATCGCGAAAACGAAGGGCGAGCGGTGCCGGTCCTCCGGCAGCGGCTTCAGGAGCGAGGCGATGAACTGGGTACGCCCCTGCGGCGTGATCGAATAGACCTTGCGATCCGGGCGCTTTTCCTGGGCCTCGGAGCGCACCGACACACAGCCTTCATCCGTCAGCCGATTCAGCGCGGGGTAGATGGAGCCGAAGCTCGCCTCGACGAAATGCTGATAGCCGTCGTCCTCGAACAGCTTCTTGATTTCGTAGCCGGTTGCGTCGCCACGGGTGAGGATACCCAGACAGATTGTGCGAACGTCCATGACCTTGCCCGTGTGACCTATATAGGTCCGATATAGATCGACGCTATATATGTTCGCAGGTGCAAAATTCAAGCGGTACGCGCAAATTTACCCTGCGGCACAGGGTTGCTTGGGCCGCATTTCAGGGAACTAGTGAAAAACCTATTTCCGGGAAGGGCTTAAATGACCTCAATCCGGTCGACTTCGACGCCCTTTTGGCCCTGGCGGGTGGAATAGCGAATACGCTGTTCCGGCTCCAGAATCTGTACGCCGGAGCGCCGCAAAGCACTGGCGTGAACATAGACATCGCCGCTGCCGCTGTCCGGCATCACGAACCCGAAGCCCTTCTGGTCGTTGAAGAATTTGACCTTGCCCTCGACCATCGGTCCGCTCGGTCCCGAATCACGGTCGCGATGGCCGCCACCGCCGAAACGGTCGCCTCCGCCGAATCGGTCTCCGCCCCCGAAACGATCCCCGCCGCCGAACCGGTCTCCGCCGCCGAACCGGTCACCGCCGCCGAAACGGTCGCCGCCGCCGAAGCCGCCGCGTCCACCGCCGCCGCCGCGCCGTCCGCCGCCACCGTCGAAGTCCCGGCGCGGCCCGCGAGAGGGTGTCGCTTCTGCCGTACTTGTGTCGACGCTGTGAACCGCCACGACCTGAAGGCCGCGCGGCGAGTCCTGCAGATCGCACACGATTGTGGCGCCCTGCGGGAGTTCAGCATGCCCCGCTGCCTGGAGCGCCGACGCATGACAGAACGCGTCGCCGCCATTCTCAAGTGTTATGAAGCCGTATCCCTTGGTCCCGTTGAACCACTTGACCGTACCTTTAACAGACGCCTGCGCCAGAGAGCGCGAACCGCCACCGTCGAAGTTTGCCATGATGCCGCCGAATACCGATGCCCGCCGGACAAGCCCTGCTGCACGCCCTTTCGTCCGGCGACGGAAGGACGCGTCCCTGCATCATGCGCAAAAGTAGGGTGAATCCGCAACGGGGGATGAGCATGGTCGCCGCAATTCAACTGCCTTCTGGGTCCGGCAAGCCACGCTGCGATGCGCGTCACCCATCAGCGGACAGCATTGTTGGCCCGAATGTGCCGATTTCGGAAGGACTTCCGTGCGCCTCCGCCGTGCGATTGACCGAGCGATGAATTTCCGGAAGTGCCGGGCCCTATTGCCTTTTTAGCGCCGACCCGCATCCGGGGCGACGCGCCGGCTCGTGTTTCTTGTGTCTTGCCGCCTGTCTCATTTCAGAGAAGTCCAGCAGGATCGCATTGACCCTCTCGGGCTCGTCATGTGCCACCCAGTGCGTCGCGTCGGGCAGGTAGGTGAGCGCCGCGTTCGCGCACAAGGTTTTACTCGCCTCGGCCAGCGCGGGCAGGGCATAGGGGTCGTTGCGTCCCCAGATGATCTGGACAGGTACGCCAATACTCCCGGGCGCGATGCGCTCGAAGGAGTGGCGCAGGATGGCGCGATACCAATTGATCATGGCGGTCAAAGCGCCTGGCTGGCGCCAGGCGACGCGATAGCGTTCCGCATCTTCCTCCGACAATGGCGCCCTGGACTGACGCAGTGCGGCGAGCGCGCTGCGGAAGTTTCCCGCTCTCAGCAAAGTTTCCGGCAGATACGGAATCCGGAAGGCCCGTACATACCAGCTGGCCCTGCGCTGCACCGGGTCGTTGTCCATGGCATCGCGCCAGATCGCGGGATGCGGACAATTGAGCACCGCGAGCCGGCGCACCTTTTGCGGCGCACGCGTTGCCGTCCACCAGGCCGCCACGGCGCCCCAATCGTGGCCGACGAGATTGAACGGCCCACTCGTGTAATGCGCTGCCAGCGCGACGACGTCGTCGGCGAGTTTGTCGAGATCGTAGGCTGCGACACCCTTCGGCTTGTCGGATGTGTTGTAGCCGCGCTGGTCCGGTGCCACGACGTGATAACCTGCCGCCGCGAGCGGTCCGATCTGATAGCGCCAGCCGAACCAGAACTCGGGAAAACCGTGCAGCAGAATGACGAGCGGGCCGTCGTCGGGCCCGGCCTCGGCCACGTGCAAGGTCACGCCATTGCAATGTCGCCGCGTGAAGCGCACGCCGGAAAGATCGATCATGGCATTGTCTTAATAAGGCGAATTGTGGCGCGCAATCGGGCTCGCCTTGACTTCTTGTTAGGTGTCCCTCTATACGCTGCGCCATCACCTCGCGGTCGCACGAGGCGCGCCAAGCAATTGGGCGTTCCCACCGCAGGCTCCATCGAAAACTCCCGTTCGCTCCAGATGTGCGTGGAAGACGGCAACAAGCCGTTATCAGCGCGTGCATCCCGCACGTTCGTGCGGTTAAGGAACATTGTTTGAATACCAATACGTTTGAATCTCTCGGACTTGCCGAGCCGCTTTTGCGCGCGCTCGCCGAGGAGAAATACACACAGCCCACTCCGATCCAGCTTCGCGCCATCCCGGCGCTGCTAGCCGGCCGCGACCTGCTCGGCATCGCGCAGACCGGCACCGGCAAGACCGCCGCGTTCGGCCTGCCGTTGCTGCAGAAGCTCGCGGAGAATCGCGCGCGTCCCGACCATCGCGGCGCGCGCGCGCTGATCCTCGCGCCGACGCGCGAACTCGCGATTCAGATCGATGCGAGCCTGAAGACCTATGGCCGTCATCTTCATCTGCGCCAGTCGGTGATCTTCGGCGGCGTCGGCCAGAACCCGCAGGTCTCGGCCATGCGCAATGGCGTCGACATTCTCGTCGCCACGCCGGGCCGCCTGTTGGACCTCATCCAGCAGCGCCACATCCGGCTCGACACGGTGGGTCACCTCATCGTCGACGAGGCCGACCGCATGCTCGACATGGGTTTCATCAAGGACGTGCGTCGCATCGTCGCCATGCTGCCCAAGCAGCGGCAGTCGATGCTGTTCTCGGCGACCATGCCCGACGATGTGGTGAAGCTGGTCGGCGACATGCTCGACCGTCCCGAGCGCATCGAAGTCTCGCCGCCGACGCGTACCGCCGACCGCATCGAACAGCGCGTCATCCATATCGAGCAGAAGGACAAGCGGGCGCTCCTCGCCCACCTGCTGCGCGACGACGCCTTCAAGCGCGTAATCGTCTTTACCCGCACCAAGCACGTCGCCAACCGGGTCAGCGACCACCTCGAGCGGGCGGGCTTTGCGTCGGATGCGATCCACGGCAACAAGTCTCAAAACGCGCGCCAGCGCGCCCTAGAAGGCTTCAAGGCCGGCAATGTGCGCGTGCTCGTCGCCACGGACATCGCCGCGCGCGGCGTCGACGTCGACGACGTCACCCATGTGATCAACTTCGAGCTGCCAAACGAGCCGGAGAGCTATGTCCACCGCATCGGGCGCACCGCGCGCGCCGGCTCGGAAGGCATCGCGATCTCGTTCTGCGATCCGTCCGAACGCACCTATCTGCGCGACATCGAGCGGCTGGTGCGCCAGCAGATCACTGTCGTGCCGCACGACCTTCCGGCCGCGAGCTTGGTGCCTGCGGACCTGAAGGAAGAGCGGCGCCGGCCGCAGGAGCGCAATTATCGCAATCCGAAACGTCGCTGGAATCCGCGCGGAAACCGCCGCGCGGCTTAAGCCTCATCGATCCCTGGTCAGCCCGGCCAGGGATCGACGTTGTACGGAAACGTCGGATCCAGCGTGCGGTCGCGCGGCGGATAGCCGTTGGCCACCATGCAGGCCGTGTAGGCGCGGTTGAAGATTTCGTGCCGCTCGGCATGGCTGCCGGCGATTCCGGCGAATTCGTAGCTGCGCTTCACTTCAGCCCGATCCTTGCACAGCGCGCTGTCGCGCAGGAACCGCGACTGGCTCGATTTGCCCGGATCGAACGCATCCGATGTCAGATCGCCGAACGACTCGCAACCGGCGAGCAGCAGAGCGCAGGCCGCGATCGCAAGCGCGCGTCTAGCCATTCTGCACGACCCGCTCGAGATGGCCGAAGGAGAATCGTGCGACCGGCTCCAGCGCCTTGATCACGGATTTGAGCTGTTCGCAGTTTTCCATGACGAATTCGAAGCTGCCGTCGCGCGACTCATTCAGATTCGCCAGGCGTGCCTGCAGATGCTTGCGCTCGCCATCCGAAAGCGCCTGCGACTTGAGCTGCGTCTCGACATCGGAAATCGCGTTCGATGCATCGAAGACGCCGTCCACCGGCATGCCGATCCTTAAGATCAGGGTGTGGATGCGGGCGCGCAGTTCCGCCGATCGCAGATCGTAGAGCGATTCGCGATTTCTGTTGTAGATCTCGATCTCCGCCAGCGACGAACGCAGGAAACGCATCGTGATGGGCCCAAAGGGATCGCCGATCTTCTTGGTGCTGGCGGCGTAGCCCAGTACGATGTTCAGCGTGGACAGGACTTCACCGAAGAACAGCGCGGCATTGCGCTCGCGGCGACGGCGCTCGATCACCCATTCGAGTTGCGTGGCTGCGAAGCCGCCGATGGTCGCCAGGATCGCGCCCAGGAAGACGGCCCAGAGCGTGCTGAAATTGGAAATGAAGTCCATGTCTTCCGGATTGAGCGCCACGCCGTCCTCCCGCGAGCTGCCATGTTATAGGGGGCGGACGTGACGGGACAAAGCCGTGCTTGAGATCTTCGTCGACGGCGATGCCTGCCCAGTGAAGGCGGAAGTGGAACGCGCCGCAGAGCGTCACGGCCTCATCGTCACCATCGTCAGCAACGGCGGCCTCAGGCCCAGCCGCCATCCCTCGGTGCGACACGTAACCGTCGGCGACGGGGCCGACGCGGCCGACGACTGGATCGCCGAGCAGGCCGGGGAGGGCGATATCGTGGTCACTGCGGACATTCCGCTCGCGTCGCGCGTGCTGAAGAACGGCGCGCGGGCGCTTGGACCCTCCGGCAAGCCCTTTACCGCCGACAGCATCGGCATGGCGCTCGGCATGCGCGATCTTCACCGCCATTTGCGTGAGGCGACCGGTTCGCAGACCTATAATCCCGGCTTCACCAAGCAGGACCGTTCGCGCTTTCTCGCCGCCATGGAAAACGAGGTCCAGTCGGTCCGCCGGGCCTTTGCCGCCAAACCGCCACCGGCGTAACGTCGCCGCCGGTAGGAGCCGCTTATGCTCGTCAAAAGCAGTTCGGGTGCGCTGGGCGGCGAGATCGCGGGTATCGACCTCGCGCGCGATCTTGCGGCGGACACGTTCGCCGAATTGCGCGCGCTTTGGCTCGAGCATCTGGTGCTCTTCTTTCGCGATCAGGAATTGTCGCCGGCGCGGTTTCTGGACATTGCGCGCCGGTTCGGCGAGCCGATGGACTATCCGTTCCTCAAAGGGCTCGAAGGTTTTCCGCAGATCACCACCGTCGCCAAGCTCGAGCATGAGACGGTGAACTTCGGCGGCGTGTGGCACGCCGACACCACCTATCTGGTCGAGCCGCCGAGTGCCACGATGCTGCTCGCGCGCGAAGTGCCCCCGTTCGGCGGCGACACGATCTTCGCCAATCAGTATCTCGCCTATGACGCTCTATCGCCCGGGCTTCGCCGCGTGCTCGACGGGCTGAACGCGGTCAGCAGTTCGGCCAAGGCCGATGCCAGCCGCACGCGCGAGGACCGGATTCGCGACAGCGGGCGAAGCGGCGCCGAACACGAATTTCTCGCCGTCCATCCGGCAGTGCGCACCCATCCGGAGACGGGCCGCCGCGCGCTCTATGTCAATCCGGCTCACACGGTGCGCTTCGACGGCATGACGGAAGAGGAAAGCGCGCCGCTGCTCGAATATCTCTTCCGCCATCAGGTGCGGCCCGAGTTCACCTGCCGCTTTTCCTGGACCGCCGGATCGCTCGCGCTATGGGACAATCGCTGTGCCTTGCACAATCCGGTCAACGACTATCATGGTCATCGCCGTGTCATGCATCGCATCACTCTGAAGGGCGATCGGCCGCGGTGAACGGCGAACGCAAGGACCAGCATGAAGCTCCATCAGACCTATCTGTCGCCATTTCCCACCCGCGTGCGGCTCGTCCTCTACGCCAAGGGGATCGACATCCCGTTCGTCGAACCGCGCGGTATCCACGATGCCGGCGGCAAGGGCGACTATCTGAAGATCAATCCGCTTGGCCGCGTGCCAACGCTCGAACTGGACGATGGCCGCACGCTGCCGGAGTCCGAAGTCATCTGCGAATATCTGGAGGATGCATTCCCGACACCGACCTTGCGGCCCGCCGATCCCTGGGCGCGCGCGCAGGTGCGCCTGATCTCGCGGCTGTGCGATTTCTATCTCGTGATGGCGATGGTGCCGCTGTTCACCGCCTCGGGCCTGCCGCGCAAGAAGTGGGACATGGCGAAGATCGACGCCGCGCTCGCCGAAGTGAAGAAATCGCTCGACTATCTCGAGCACTACATCGGCACCGATGGCTATGCGGTCGGCGCGACATTGACCCAGGCCGATGGCGCGCTGGCGCCGCAACTGATGCTCGCGTTCGAATGGGCGCCGAAACTGTTCGACCGCCCAAATCCGGAACACGATCTGCCGAAGCTGTCGGCCTATTGGAAGGCGATCAAGAACGATCCGATCGCCGGCCGCGTCATCCGCGAGACCTATGACGCCATCGCCGCGGCGCAGGTCCATGTGTCCAGGGAAAAGCAAATCTGAGAGACACGCCATGATGAACCGTCTTGTCCCCAAGATTTTCTACGACCGCCTGGAGCAGGGCCTCGATCTGTTCGTCGACGGCATGGGCTTCGCCGTCCGCTATCGGGACGACACGATGGCGATCATCGAGCGCGATACCGCCAAGGCCATGCTGGTGGAGAGCCCTGAATTCGCCGCGAAGGACCGGCCCGAGATCGCCATCGAGACCGACACGATCGACGCATACTACCGCGAGATCAGCGCTCGCCGCCCCGATCTGCTGCATCCCAACGGCAAGACGGTCACCTTGAAGCCGTGGGGCGCGCGCGAATTCGCGCTGCGCGACAAGACCGATGTTTGCGTCGTCTTCCGGCAGTTTTGAACAGCTTCTTTTCTGACAGACGCGGATTTTCTGCTACGCTTAACCAAAGCGGTGGGGATCGCATGTTGCGTCTCAGGGATTTGGCCGGCGCGGCCGCGCTGTGCATCGTTGCCATGGGCGCGGTTGCGAGCGCGCCGTTTGTCTCCACGGTCAGGGTCAGCTTTCGGCCCGATCTTGTCGCGAAGACGTTGCGCGTCGCTTCGAACGCCGCGGACCTGCATCTGGAGACGGATGGCTCCGCGCCTGTGGCCGCGCCGCAGACCGTTGCGGTTCCACCGCCGCAGGCGACGGACGCGAGCGATGCCGCTAGCCGTCTGCAGGCGAGGGTGCCGGCCGAGATCTATCCCTATTTCGACGTCTTTCTTTATGTCAGCAAGGCGGCCGAAGGCTCGCTGGCGCAGCACTTGTATGTCTTTCACAAGGATGCGGCGAACAATCTGGTCTTCGAGCAGAGTTTTCCGGTTTCGACGGGGCGCGAGCGGCATGAAAAATACTTCACCGACACGCCCACTGGCCTCTTCGAACTCGATCCCAACCGCTTCGAGCGCATGCACTATTCGCACGCCTGGGGTGGTGCGCGGATGCCGTGGGCAATGTTCCTGAACGCCACCATTCACGGACGCCAGACCGGCGTCGCGCTGCATTCGGCGGGCGGCCACGCCTATCTGCTGGGACAGCGCGCGTCCGGCGGCTGCGTGCGGTTGCCTCCGGAAAAGGCCGCCGAACTCTTCCACCGCTTCGAAAGCGAGGAACATGGTCTCGTGCCGGTCTTCGCCTATGACCCGGCGATCCGCCGCACTGATCCTGGCGGCGCCGTTGTTCACAATGCCGACGGCAAGCCGCTTCTCACCGACGGTTACCGTGTGCTGCTCTATATCGAGGACTATCCTGGCGGTCCGGCGCTGGTCGCCGTCGTCGTCTGATCGGCCATGTCGCGCGCGACGGCTTCGGCGACTTTGATGCCGTCGATCGCAGCCGAGAGGATGCCCCCGGCGAATCCGGCGCCTTCGCCGGCCGGATAAAGTCCCTTCGTGTTGAGACTCTGGAAATCCGCGCCGCGCCGGATGCGGATCGGCGAGGAGGTGCGCGTCTCCACGCCGGTCAGCATCGCATCCTCCATCGCAAAGCCCGGGATCTGACGCCCGAACACCGGCAGCGCCTCGCGGATCGCGGCGATGGCGTAATCCGGCAAGCAGTCCGATAGATCGGTCAGATGCACGCCGGGGCGGTACGATGGCGCGACGCTGCCGAGTTCGGTCGAAGGCCGCCCGGCGAGGAAATCGCCGAGGCGCTGACCCGGCGCCTTGTAGGTGCCGCCGCCGGCTTCGAAGGCGCGCGCTTCCCATTTGCGCTGCAGCTCGACGCCGGCCAGCACATGCTGCGGATAATCCTCAGGCGTGATGCCGACCACGATGCCGGCATTCGCGTTGCGCTCGTTGCGCGAGTACTGGCTCATGCCGTTGGTCGCGACTCTGCCTTCCTCGCTCGTCGCGGCCACCACCGTGCCGCCGGGGCACATGCAAAAGCTGTAGACCGAACGTCCGTTCGAAGCGTGGTGCACCAAACGGTATTCGGCGGCGCCAAGCTCTTCGATGCTGCGGCCATAGCGGGCGCGGTCGATGATCGATTGCGGATGCTCGATGCGCAAGCCGATGGAAAACGGCTTGGCCTCCATGTCGACGCTGCGCGCATGCAGCATCTCGAATGTGTCGCGCGCGCTGTGGCCGACCGCGAGCACGACGTGATCGGCTTCGATGCGCTCGCCGTTCGACATCACGACGCCGCGCAGGCGCCGTTCGCCGTCGAGTTCCAGATCGGTGACCCGATGGCGGAAGCGGTACTCGCCGCCGAGCCCCTCGATAGTCGCGCGCAGCAACTCCACCATCGTCACCAGCCGGAAGGTGCCGATGTGCGGATGGGCTTCGGTCAGGATCTCTTCCGGCGCGCCGGCCTTGACGAACTCGGTCAGCACCTTGCGGCCGAGATGACGCGGGTCCTTCACCTGGCTGTAGAGCTTGCCGTCGGAAAACGTGCCGGCGCCGCCTTCGCCGAACTGAACGTTGGATTCCGGATCGAGCACTGAGCGTCGCCACAGGCCCCAGGTATCCTTGGTGCGTTCGCGTACCACCTTGCCGCGTTCCAGGATGATCGGCCGAAATCCCGATTGTGCCAGAATGAGTCCCGCGAACAATCCGCACGGACCCGCGCCGATCACCACCGGACGCGATTTCAGATTCTCCGGTGCGCGCGCGACGAATTTGTATTCCATGTCCGGCGTGCGCTGGACATGCGGGTCGCGCTCCAGCTTCTTCAATACCGCCGCTTCGTCGGCGACTTCGGCGTCGACGGTATAGACGTAGACGATCGCGGATTTCTTGCGCGCGTCGTGGCCTCGCTTGAACACCGAAAAGCGCTTCAGTGCAGCGGGCGCGATGCGCAACGCCTTCAGGACCGCACTCTTGAGCGTCTCCGGCCCGTGGTCGAGCGGCAGCCTGATTTCGGTGATGCGCAGCATGGCGGCAGAGATAGGCGACGGTGGCCGGAAAGGAAAGGGCGCCTGCGTTGCATGCTCGTGTCCCAATTCCGAAATTCGCATCATCTCGATATCGGCCCTTTGCGGATTTCGGAATTCGAGGGACACTAGCGATCAATTGACTCCAGTGTCGTTTCGGTTTCGAAGTTCGCCGCGCGCTCGATATCAGTGATATGGCGAACTTCGAAACCACGACACTGCGGCCACCGATACAGGCGCGATGGACGAGAAAAAGCCAGGCGTTGCGGTGATCGGCGCCGGCCCTGCCGGGCTCATGGCCGCTGAGATTCTGAGCGCCGCGGGCGTGGCGGTCACGCTCTATGACCGCATGCCGTCGGTGGGCCGCAAATTGCTGATGGCCGGGCGCGGCGGCCTCAACCTCACCCACTCCGAGCCGTACGAGACGTTTGTCACGCGCTACGGCCATGCGGCCGCGAAGCTCCGCCCGATGCTGGACGCGTTTCCGCCATCGGCGCTGATCGCCTGGGCGGAAGGTCTCGGTCAGCCGACCTTCGTCGGCTCGAGCGGCCGCGTCTTTCCGAAGGCCATGAAGGCGTCGCCGCTGCTGCGCGCCTGGCTCGCGCGGCTGAGCGCGCAAGGTGTGCGTTTGCTGACGCGCCGCACCTGGCTCGGATGGACAGGCGAGGGCGCCTTGTTGTTTCGCGGTCCCGACGGCGAAGAGTCCGCAACACCAGCCGCAACGGTGCTCGCGCTAGGCGGCGCGAGTTGGCCGCGTCTCGGCTCCGATGCAAGCTGGGTGGAGCTGTTGCGCGCCAAGGGCGTCGCAATCGCGCCGCTGCGTCCTTCGAATGCCGGCTTCTCCGTTGAATGGAGCGAGAGCTTCCGTGCACGCTTCGCCGGCCAGCCGCTGAAGAACGTCACGCTGCGATTCGACGGCAAGGAGTCGCGCGGCGACGTCATCGTCACAAATTACGGCCTCGAAGGCGGCGCGATCTATGCGCTGTCGTCGCGCCTGCGCGATGGCATCACCGCATCCGGCCCGGTCGTGTTGGAGATCGACCTGCGTCCCGATCAATCGGCGGCGCAATTGGCCGCCAGGCTGTCGCGCCCGCGCGGCAAGGCGAGCCTCTCGAACTTTCTGCGCAAGGCGGCGAATCTCTCGCCGCTTGAGATCAACCTGCTGCGCGAGGCGGGCGAGCTTCCGTCCGACGCACTTGCCGCACGCATCAAGGCGCTGCCGCTCACGCTCACCGCATCCCAGCCGCTCGCCCGCGCTATCTCGACCGCCGGCGGTGTCTCGTTCGATGCGGTCGACCATACCCTGATGCTGAACGCGCTTCCGAGCGTCTATGTGGCTGGCGAGATGTTGGACTGGGAGGCGCCGACCGGCGGCTACCTGCTGCAAGCCTGCTTCGCGACCGGAGCGTTTGCGGCGCATGCGATCCTCTCTAAGATCGGGCCATGAGCCGCATCCTCGCGATCCACGCCCATCCCGACGACGTCGAGACGTTGTGCGCCGGCACATTGGCGCTGCTCGCCGCCGGCGGTCACCACATCACGATCGCGACGCTGACGGCCGGCGATTGCGGCTCGGTCGAATATGACGCGGCGGAGACGGCGCGCATCCGCAGGGCTGAAGCCGCCGCCGCCGCGGCGCTGATCGGCGCGGAGTATCATTGCGCCGGTCTGGGCGACCTTGCCGTGTTCAACGATGACGCATCGCGCCGCCGGGCCACCGAGCTGCTTCGCGTCACGGCGCCCGAGATCGTGCTCACCGCGTCGCCGGCCGATTACCATCCCGACCATGAGGCGACGTCGGCGCTGGTGCGCGACGCCTGCTTCGCCGCGCCGATCCCCAACTACAAGACCGGTCCGTCGCCGGTCGTCACCGTCATTCCCCATCTCTATTTCATGGATCCGATCGACGGCCGCGATCGCGAAGGCAATCAGATCGCACCCGACTTCGGCGTCGACATCAGCGCGCATTTTGTGAAAAAGCGCGAGATGTTGACGGCGCATGTCAGCCAACGAAGCTGGGTTCTGAAGCAGCACGGCATCGACCATCTCGTCGCCGCCATGGAGCGCTGGTCGGCCAAGCGCGGCCGGCAATATGGCGTCGCCTATGCCGAAGGCTTCCGGCAATACACCGGCACACCCTATCCGCGCAGCCAGCGCTTGCAGGAACTCGTCGCCGGCGCATTTCTCACGGTTTAGGCGACGGAGTAACGCTGAGCGTCCGTTAGACTGCCGAATGACCGGCTGGTCCGGCGTACCGACGGAACGCAACCATGTCGCTTGAAGGCGCAATCGCCGCTCATCGCTTCGGCCTCGGTGCCCGGCCCGGGGAGATCGAGCGGGCCAGCCGCGATCCCAGGAACTGGCTGCTCACCCAGCTCAATGGTGACGCCGACCAGCCGACGCCGCTCGACGGCGGCACATTCAAGACCGGCGGCCAGCTCGTCGCCGATCTCATCAAGTACCAGCGCGAGCGTGCCATGGACCGGCGCATGGGCACCGGCGGCGATCCGGTGAAGATGTTCTTCCAGGTGCAGGCCAAGCAGTTTCTCGACGAGCTTTCCGCGCGTTATGCGCACGGCTTCACCACGGAGCGGCCGTTCGCCGAACGGCTCGTCTGGTTCTGGAGCAATCACTTCGTCGTTTCGGCCATGAACCCGCGCGCCACCACGCTTGTCTGCGCCTTCGAGCGCGAAGCGATCCGGCCGCACATCACCGGCACGTTCGAGGATATGACGCTCGCCGCGATGAGCCATCCTGCGATGCTGCTCTATCTCGACAATGCGCAGTCGATCGGACCGGACTCGCTTGCCGGCAAGTTCACCGGCAAGGGCCGCAACGAAAATCTCGGCCGCGAACTGATGGAGCTCTACACGCTCGGCGTCGACGGCGGCTACACCCAGGCCGACGTCATCGCCATGGCCAACATCCTGACCGGCTGGTCGGTCAATCCGAATGGCCAAAACAACGGCTTCGCCTTCTACGAGAACCGCCACGAGCCGGGCGAGATCACCCTGCGCGGCCGTACCTACCCGCCGACCTTCGAAGGCGGCGTCCAGGCGATCAAGGATCTCGCCAACGATCCGGCGACAGCGCGCCACATCGCCAAGAAGCTCGCGATCCATTTCATCGGCGACGACCCGCCGGCTGCGTCCGTCGCGCGGCTGGAGAAGACGTTCAAGGACACCCATGGCGATCTGCGCGCGCTGGCGCACACCATCGTCGAGGATCCGGCGGCGTGGAAGACGCAGCCCATCAAGATGCGCACGCCGGTCGAATATGTGACGGCCGCCTATCGCTTGCTCGATCTGCCCAAGGGTCCGAATTCCGAGAAGCAGGTACGCGGTGCGGTGGCTTCGACCAGGCTGATGGGCGAGACGCCGCTCGCGCCGCCGGCGCCGAAGGGCTGGCCCGACACGTCCGAAGCCTGGTCCGGTCCCGATGCGGTTCTCACGCGAGTGGAATGGGCGCAGCGCGTCGGCCAGAGCATGCCGCCGGGCATCGACTCGGCGGCTATCGCCGAGATGGGTATGGGGCCACTCCTCGCGCCCGAGACCAGGACGGTGATGGCGCGCGCCGAAAGCCAGTCCGATGCGCTTGCCCTCCTCATCGCCAGCCCCGAATTCCAGCGCAGGTGATCGTCATGACGACACGCCGCACCATTCTGAAGACCATGGCCGCCGCCGGCGCGCTGTCGGTCTGGGACACGCCGATCCGCTATGCGCTGGCGAGCGTTCCGACCGACCGCCGCTTCGTCGTCGTGATCCTGCGCGGCGCGCTCGACGGCCTCGCCGCTGTGCCGCCGCATGGCGACAAGGACTATTCCTCGGTGCGTGGATCGCTCGCGATCTCCAATCCGCTCGAACTCGACGGCTTCTTCGGCCTGCATCCGGCGCTCACCAACATCAAGGCGATGCACGACGCCAAGGAAGCGGCGTTCTTCCACAATATCTGCTCGCCCTATCGCGACCGCTCGCATTTCGACGGCCAAAACGTGCTGGAGACCGGTGCGACCGGCCCGCATGTGCTGCAGGACGGCTGGCTGAACCGCGCTCTTGTGCCGATGGGCCTTGGCGACGGCGCGCACGCGTTGGCGGTCGCCCAGACGCCGCCCTTGCTCCTCTCCGGCGCGGCGCACGCAACGAGCTGGATGCCGGAGGTTCTGCCGGCGCCAGACGAGAATTTCCTCGAGCGCGTGCGGATTCTCTATGCCAGGGATCCCGTTCTGCTCGCGTCGCTGAACAGCGCGATGAAGATGCAAGGCGCCGCCGTGGCGGCGATGGACGATCCGTCGATGAAATCCGGCGGCAACGGCTACGGCAATCTCACACCGCTGTTCGAGGGCGCCGGCAAGCTCCTCGCCGCGGACGATGGGCCGCGCGTCGCCGTGCTCGACGCCGGCGGCTGGGACACGCATTTCAACGAAGGTGCCGGCGACGGCCAGCTTGCGCGCCGCCTGCAGGCGCTCGATGCGGGGCTCGATGCGCTGAAGACCGCGCTCGGACCTGCCTGGCAGCAAACGGCGGTCGTCATGGCGACGGAATTCGGCCGCACGGTCCATCCCAACGGCAGCAACGGCACCGATCACGGCACGGGCGGCGTGGCGTTCCTGCTCGGTGGCGCGGTCAGCGGCGGCGGGGTGCATGCCGAGTGGACGGGTCTCTCGCAAGCGGCGCTCCAGGATGGGCGCGATCAGCCGGCGCGCACCGATCTGCGCGCCCTCTTCAAGGGCCTGCTTGCCGAACATATGGGCGTGTCGAACACGGCACTCGCATCGGTCGTCTTCCCCGACAGCGCCGGCGTTCAGCCGCTCAGGGGACTGATCCGGGCCTGAATTTGCTACATCACCGCGCCGATTTGCCAGGGCACGAATTCGACGCCGCCATAACCGAGCTCTTCGCTCTTGCTCTGCTGTCCCGATGCGACGGCGAGCAATTGATCGAGAATCTCGCCGCCCTTCTGCTCGATCGTCGAGGCGCCGGTGACGATGGTGCCGCAATCGACGTCGATATCGTCCTTCATGCGCTCGTAGATCGCGGTGTTGGACGACAGCTTGATCGACGGCGACGGCTTGCAGCCATAGGCCGAGCCACGGCCGGTGGTGAAGGCGATCATCGTTGCGCCCGATGCGACCTGGCCCGTGGCGCTGCACGGATCGAAGCCGGGAGAGTCCATGAACACGAGGCCGCGCGTGCGCAGCGGCGCGGCATATTCGATGACGTCGTTGAGCGGCGAGGTGCCGCCCTTGGCGACCGCGCCGAGCGACTTCTCGAGGATCGTGCTGAGCCCACCCGCCTTGTTGCCGGGCGAGGGATTGTTGTTCATCTCCACGCCGTTCGCCGTGGTGTAGCGCTCCCACCATTTCAGCCGTTCGTCCAGCTTCGCCGAGACCTCGCGCGAGATCGCGCGGGCATGCAGAAGATGTTCGGCGCCGTAGATCTCGGGCGTCTCCGACAGGATCACCGTTCCGCCGAGCGCCACGATCCGGTCGGCGGCATTGCCGAGCGCCGGGTTGGACGTGACGCCCGACCACGCATCCGAGCCGCCGCATTGCAGCCCGAGCACGAGCTCGCTCGCCGCAATCTCCGTGCGCCGCGCCTTGTTCAGTTCGGGCAGAAGCGCTTTCAGATGATCGAGGCCCTCGGCGATCGCGCGCTTGGTGCCCCCGGCCTCCTGGATCGTGAAGGCATGCAGCGATCTTCCGTCGCTGAAATGCGCTTCCTTCAACTTGTCGATCTGCAGCACTTCGCAGCCCAGCCCGACCAGCAGGATGGCGCCGAAGTTCGCGTTGGCTGCCGTGCCCCACAATGTGCGGCGCAGGATATCGAAGCCTTCGCCGCTGCCGCTCATGCCGCAGCCGCTGGTGTGCGTGATCGGCACGATGCCGTCGATGTTCTCGAATCCGTCGAGCAGGCCGCTCTTCTCGGCCGCTTCGGCGATATGCCGCGCAACGGTCGCGGAGCAATTCACGCTGGTGAGCACGCCGACATAGTTGCGCACGCCGGCGCGTCCGTCCTTGCGGCGATAGCCCTGGAAGCTGCGCGGCGGCTCGGTGCGCGACCACTTGCCCGCCGCGAACTCGGCGTGCTCGCGCAGGTCCGACATGGCGACGTTGTGGATATGGACATGGGTACCGGGCGCGATGTCCGCCGTGGCGGTGCCGATGACCTGGCCGTACTTGCGAACAATCTCTCCAGTTGCAATGCGGACTGTGGCAACCTTGTGCCCCATGGGAATCGAGTCGAGCGCGACGACGCCTTCGCGCGCGATGCGCGCGCCTTTGGCGATGCGGCTAGGGGCGACGACGACGTTGTCGGCCGGGTGCAGCCGAACGGCTTCGGCTTCCAGCGCGGCGAGGCTGTCCGACAAGGGGTATCCTCATATTGACATGCCAGTATGGACGCTGCGGTGCAGAAATTCTAGTATTCAATCGACAAAATCGGGGTTCTAACATTTCACCATGACCCAACCAGCCGCCGCCGAGGACCGGGATCTCTCGAAAACGGAGCGTGTCTACGGCGTCCTGCGCCGCCGCATCCGGGAGCTGACGTTAGCCCCAGGCGCGCCCCTCCGAAAGGAGGAGATTGCGCTGGAGCTGGGTGTTTCCCGCGCCCCGGTGAGCGAGGCGATTTCGCGCCTGGCCGACGAAGGCCTGATCGACGTCTTTCCGCAACATGGCAGTTTCGTTGCGCTGATCCGCGCCGCCGACGTCCGCGAGAGCCTGTTCGTGCGCATGGCGCTCGAGGTTGAGGCCATGCGCCGGCTGGCGCAGGTCGCGAGCGATGCGGTGCTCAAGACGCTCGACGCCAATATCGCCGCCCAGGGCAAGGCGCTGCGCAACGACAACCTCGAAGAGTTCTACGATCTGGACGAGGCGCTGCACGCGGCGATCTTCGCCGCGATCGAAAAGCCCCGCGCGCTTCGTCTGCTCGAAGCCGCACGCGCGCCGCTCGATCGCGTGCGCCGCATGGCGCTGCCGGAACAAGGCCGTCCCGAACAGACGCTCGCCGAACATCGCGCGCTGGTCGAAGCGATCCGCGCCGGCGACGGCGAATACGCCGCCGCCGCGATGCGCTCCCATCTGATGATGGTCGGCCGCGCGATCGAGAACAAGCTGCCCGAGATCGAAGCGTCGCAAGCCTGAGCCGCCAAGCGAGTGACTGGCATGACAATCTCGGCCGACGATATCCTGCCTGTGGACGGCTATGCCGGTACGCTGGTCGGCCGCGTCTGGATCGGCGGTGCGCATCCCGGTCCCAGAACCTGTGTCGCGCGCAAGGACGGGCTCTACGATCTCTCGCGCCTCGCGCCGACCTTGTCCGATCTCTTCGAACTTCCCGATCCGGCATCGCGCGTGAACGGCCATGCCGGTGAGCGCCTGTGCAGCCTGGAAGAGGCAATCGCATCCGGATCGCTTCTGGCGCCGTGCGATCTGCAGGCCATCAAAGCCGCGGGCGTGACTTTCGCCGACAGTCTTGTCGAGCGCGTGATCGAAGAGCGCGCCAAGGGCGATGCTGCCGCTTCGGCCCGGTTGCGCGGCGAATTGGCGACCGCATTCGGCGGCAGTCTGAAGGGTCTGAAGCCCGGCTCGCCCGAAGCGATGGAAGCCAAGCGCGTGCTGATGCGCGACGGGCTGTGGTCGCAATATCTCGAAGTCGGCATCGGGCCCGACGCCGAGGTCTTTACCAAGGCGCAGCCGATGTCGGCCGTCGGTTGCGGCGCGATGATCGGTCTGCATCCCAAGTCGCACTGGAACAATCCGGAGCCGGAAATCGTGCTCGCGGTCAATTCCAAGGGCACGATCGTGGGCGCCGCGCTCGGCAACGACGTGAATTTGCGCGATTTCGAAGGTCGCAGCGCGCTGCTGCTCTCAAAAGCGAAGGACAACAACGCGTCCTGCGCCATCGGGCCCTTTGTGCGCCTGTTCGACAGCAACTTCTCGCTCGACGATGTGCGCAGGGCCGATGTCCGGCTCGATGTGCATGGCGAGGATCAGTACGCGACCGGCGGTACCAATTCGATGCGCGAGATCAGCCGCGATCCCACCGATCTCGTCGCCGCCACGATCGGCAAGGAGCATCAATATCCCGACGGCTTCATGCTGTTCCTTGGCACCATGTTCGTGCCGACCAAGGATCGCGGCGAGGCGGGCGGCGGCTTCACCCACAAGGAAGGCGACACCGTCAGCGTGTCGTCGCCGAAGCTCGGCTCTCTGATCAACAGGGTGACGACCTCGGACAAGGCGCCGGCCTGGACTTTCGGCATGCGCGAGCTGATGCGCTCGCTCGCCGCGCGCGGACTGCTTTGAGGCGCAATTTTCAACATTTCGCTGTCATGGCCCGCGCAGGCGGGCATCCAGGCATCCCAGGGGATCATGCAGTACGGCTCTCGAGATTCCTTCGCAGTTCGACGGGCTTGACAGGTTATGGAAGCTCGATCCATGACTCGGATCACTCGTCCACTAGATCTGGATCATCTTCCCGTCGGCGACGTAGCTGAAGTTCACCGGGCGGCCGCTTGCCGCGCGATGCTCATCCACCCATGGCATCACTTCCGGCACGGCGCGGCGCCTCGGCGCGACCTGGAATTCCATCGGGAACGCCAAGCGCACCCTGTCGGTCGTGTTCGGCGCGGTGTAGTGCCAGGTTTCGGCATGGTGGAACGTGGCGCCGCCAACCTTGAGCGGACAGGCGACGGCCTTGGACGTGTCGACCGGGCCCTTCACCGTCAGCACATTGTGGATCGGGTCATCTTCCTGACGGTGCGGCACCAGCCCGCGCTTGTGCGAACCCGGCATGAACTGCATCGCGCCCATCTCGACGCTCACGTCCTGCATCGGCAGCCACACGCCCAGCGCGTGATAGTCCAGTTCCGGCTGCCAATAGGCATGGTCCTGGTGCCACGACGCGGCGCGGCCGCCGGGCTTCTTCTCGATCATGTGACCCCAGCTCGATAGCGCGGCCTCCGGCTCGTCGAGCAGCGCCGCGGCGTAGCGCCTGGCGTTGCGGCGGAACTGGGTGTCGAGCAGTTCGGGAAAATAGATTTCTGGAAAGAACGCCTGGTTCAGCCGCGCCGAAGGATGCGTATCCGTCGGCGTGCCGGAGCGGTCGAGCGGCGCGCCAGGCTTGCCGGCATAATCCTCCGAGAAGATGTACTCGAAGATCTTCCGCATCCACGCGACTTCCTCGTCGGTCGTGATGCGCTCGACGGCGAGAAAGCCGTTTTCGCGGAAGAAGTCGATCTCGGCCTTGGAAGGCGTCAGCTCATGGGAGGTCTTGGGCGGCGGCCCGAACATCAGCTTGGTCATAGCTAAAATGTTAGCCTTCTTCGGCCGGCCGTTCAACGCCGAATTCAGTCCTTCAGTACGGGCGCCAGCTTCTTGGCGTCCTCGATCCAGCGCGCCACGGTCGATTCCGGCGGCATGCCGCGCACCACCAGGATATCGACGTTCTTGCGCCGCATCTGCTTGATCAGGACGGCAGCATCCTGCTGCGCGAGCGCCGCGGCCGATTCGATCCCCAGCGAGTCGAACAATTGCGTGATGGGCTCGGCGATGCCGGAAATTCGCATGCGGTCGGACATCCGGGCCAGGCGAAGCAGAAGTTCGCTATCGATCCCGGTCCGGGCCGCCAGCGCGCCGCGCAGCTCTGCGGTCGCCGCCCGGTCGAGCAGATCCTCGCTCGACCGGATCCCGGTCGCGTCCAGCTTCTCGATGATCTCGGCATCGACGGATTCGAGGTTGGCCAATTTCACGGTGCGCGCTCTCCAACTCGAAGCCTTCGTCCTGATATGTTAGTCGATCCGAACGCCTTTGGCACCCGGAGCCCGTCATGCCTATCACGTCCACTGCTCTTGTCACCGCCGGCGACGCGCAATTCTCCGCCGAGACGGTCGAGCTGGGCGATCCGGAGACCAATGAGGTGCTGGTCGCGATCAAGGCCAGCGGCGTGTGCCACACCGATCTCGACATGCTGAACCGCCGCTTCCCCCATGTGATGGGCCATGAAGGCGCCGGCGTGGTGCTCGCCTGCGGTCCCGGTGTCGATCACGTCGCGCCGGGCGACGCGGTGCTGCTCAACTGGGCCATTCCGTGCGGCGAGTGTTTTCAATGCCGGCAGGGAAAGGAAAACATCTGCGCGCAACGCCCGCAGGTGCCGCATGCGCGGCGCAACTGGAACGGCAAGCCGCTCTATCCCTCCTTCGGCATCGGCACGATGGCGACGCACAGCGTGGTGCCGAAACAGGCGGTGACGAAGATCGGCGTCGAGATTCCGTTTTCCTCCGCCGCGCTGCTCGGCTGCGGCGTGATGACGGGCTTCGGCTCGGTGACCAACGCGGCGAAGGTGAAGCCCGGCAGCTCGGTCGTGGTGCTCGGCACCGGCGGCGTCGGCCTCTCCTGCATCCAGGGGGCGGTGCATGCCTGCGCCGGTATGATCATCGCCGTCGACGTCAATCCCAGGCGGCTGGAACTCGCCAAGCAATTCGGCGCGACCCACACACTTCTAGCGTCGAAGGACGACAAAGGCCTGATCGAAGCGTCCAAGGAAGTGAAAAAGCTGGTCGGCCGCGGCGCGGACTATGCCTTCGAATGCACCGCCGTGCCGGAGCTCGGCGCGGCGCCGCTCGCCATGGTGTGCAATGGCGGCGTGGCGATCGCCGTCAGCGGCATCGAGCAGGTCGTGCCGATCGACATGCAGCTTTTCGAGTTCGACAAGCTCTACATGACGCCGCTCTATGGTCAGTGCCGGCCTCAGATCGATTTTCCGATGCTGCTCGCGCTCTACAAGCAGAAGCGGCTGAAGCTCGACGAGATGGTGACGCGCACCTATCCGCTGACCAAGCAGGGCCTCACCGACGCGTTCGAGCATATGCGGCTGGGCCTCAACGCCAAGGGCGTATTGGTGCCGTAGAGCAGTTCGTCATCAGTTTTGCGCGCAAACATACCTTGTCATGGCCCGCAAATGCGGGCCATCCAGGTGACGCTTGCTCTTCCATTCGAAGAAGAAGCCTCGAGCCCGACTGGCAACAGGATGCACTACCCATCTGGGTGGCCGGCATTTGTGGGCCATGGCAAGTGAGTGGGGCTGTTCATTGCGAGCGCAAACGGTTCAAGCGAACGCGAGAAAACTTTTTTCGCGCGCAACAAAATATCGTTCGCCGCGGCGCACAACGTCGTCTATCCACGCATTGAATCGAAAATCTCCGCGTTCTCCGCGCCTCCGCGTGAGCCTGACCGTGGATAGTCCGTGTACGAATTTATTTTCGATGGCCCCTTGAACCGAGTTGGTCGAAACACCAATTTAGCCATATCCCGACAATTGCATCCGAAGCGTCACGCGCTCTTCGTCGCCGCATACAGGCGATCGAGAAATTCGAGGCGTGCGCGGCCGTGCAAGGGCCGGGCAACAATTTGGGAGTCGAGATGAAGAACCGTTCGGTCCGCGCCATAGGAAGGCCAGATGATCCGCCCGCCATTGGGATCGCCATGGGTGGCGAAATTCACCCAGGCGTCGCCGATGCGCTCCGATAGCGCGCTGTCGTCTCGCGTGTACGGCTTGGGCTTGCTGTTGAGCGTGCCGAACACATATTCGATCTCGCTCGCATGGGTGGCGGTGCTGCCGGGCGGCGCACGATCGAACTGGTAGACGAAAGTCGGTGCGATGGCGCGATGCGCTTCGGCCCATTTCCAGGTCGGCCACACCATCGTCCGGTCGCTGGTGAGGTTCGTCGCGGCGTCGAGCGCATCGCCCGTGTCGTACATCGCCGTCAGCGCGTCCGCATCTTCGCCGAACGCGCTCTCGACCCGCTTGCGGAATCCGTCCGCATCGAACCTGTCTTTTGCCGCTCGCATGAAACCGTACTCGTCGCCGTTCCAGCCGCAGAGCAGCGGCACGCGTGCCTGTCCGCCGTCGGCGAAAACGCGCGCCACATCGGGCAGCACGCGCTCGTCGATGCAAGGCTGCATCCGTTTGCTCGTATCCTTGAGCCAGGTGTCGAGCAGATGCTGCGCCGGCATCGCGCGCAGCTCGCCCAGCGCGTCGGCGCCGGCCGCATGCATGAAATCGACGCCGCGGCGTTCGTTTTCGGCATGCGGAACGGGCTTCATCGCATGCGGCTCGGGCATGAAATAGGCGCAGCTTTGGCCGATCGCGCGATGAAATTTGCCCTGCGCCAGCGGCGATGCCATCAGGGCGCTGACCGAGCACGAGCCCGCGGATTCGCCGGCGATGGTGATGCAGCCGGGATCGCCGCCGAACGTCGCGATGTTCTCGATCACCCAGTCGAGGGCTGCGATCTGGTCGAGCAGGCCGTAATTGCCGGAAGTCCCACACCCGGACTCCCGGCTCAACTCCGGATGTGAAAGGAATCCATACACGCCGAGGCGGTGATTGATCGTCACGACCACAATGCCGCGCGCGGCAAGTTTGGTGCCGTCATAGCGCGGCTCCGAACCGGATCCGGCCCAGAACTCGCCGCCATGGATCCAGAAGATCACCGGAAGTTGGCCGCGCGCCGAGGGCTCCGGCGTCCAGACGTTCAAATAGAGGCAGTCCTCGCTCATCCCCGGACTGTCCGGTTCGAGCTCGCCATAGGGCGCGTGCTGCGGGCAGCGTGGTCCGGGACGTGTCGCGTCGCGTGCGTCGCGCCAGCGCGCGAGCCGCTGCGGCGGCCGCCAGCGCAATGGTCCGACCGGCGGCGCGGCGAAGGGAATGCCGAGAAAGGCGCTCACGCCGCGCGCGGAATCGGCCAGGCCGTGTATCCGGCCGCAGGGCGGGTCGATCACGCGCTCAATGTCCGGCGCGGAAGTCGTTGTCGGCGCGATCGGTTCCGCGCAACAGCCACAGCGGGCGCTGCGAATAGTCGAGCACCTGATTGTTGGCGATGCGGGTCGGCGGAATCGTGCGGTCGAAATGCGAGGTCGCCGGCATGTAGCGGATGGCATAGCCGCAGCGGCGTTTCGCCGACACGTTGGCGTTCGAGCCGTGCACCAGCATCGCGTGATGCAGCGAGATCTGCCCGGCCTCGAGTTCGATGTCGACCGCCTTCTTCTCGTCGAACGCGCCGGCGGAAATGCCCTGATTTAGAGCTAAGCCGTCGGCGTTATCGACCGTGTGCGGCATCAATCCGCTTTCATGCGTCCCGGGGATGACGCGCAGGCAGCCGTTTTCGGTGGTCGCGGGATCGACGGCGACCCATACGGTTACGGTCGCGAGCGGGCGCATCGGCCAATATTGCCCGTCCTGGTGCCAGGGGATCGCCATGCCGTCATGCGCCGGTTTTGAGAACACCTGGCTGCCCCACATGATGATGTCGGGACCGATCATCTGCTCGACGATGTCGAGGATGTCGGGATAGCGCGTGAAGTCGAGCAGCGCCGTGTTGCCTGCAACGCCTGTGTCTTCGTTCTTCTTGACGTGTGCGCCGGCAAGCTGTTCGGAACGGATGCCGGCATTGCCGTCGATCAGGGTTTCGATCTCGCGCTTCAAGCCGGCGAGCACATCGCCAGGCAGGCGATAGCGCGGCGTGACATAGCCCTTGCGGCGATAGGATTCGATTTCCGCTTCGCTGAGCAGGTGGCGTTTCATCTGGTCGAACCCTAGATTGAAATGTCAGGCCGCACGGAAATGGCAAGAATTCGAGTCTGCCGTGCCGGGAACAATCATAGTAACATGTTAGCTCGGGATGCAAGCCCCGGCATAGCATCGTGGCGCGGAACCGGGGCAAGACCATGGAAACAAGGCTTGGGCATGTCGCGAAGACGCCGGTCAAGTCGGGCATCGCGGCCCCGGTCAAGCCGGAGCTGTTTGCCGGAAACCATGAGGCCCAGCTGGCCAAATCCGTCGGGCTCACGCAGTTCGGCGTCAACCGCGTCACGCTGGAGCCGGGTGCGATCTCCTCGCTGCGCCATTGGCACGAAGGCGAGGACGAATTCGTCTATGTGCTGTCGGGCGAACTGGTCCTGATCGACGGCAACGGCGAGCACGCGCTGACGGAAGGATGCTTTGCCGGCTTTCCGGCGGGCGAGGCCAACGCGCACCATTTCGTCAATCGCTCGACGGCGCCGGCGATTCTGATCGCGATCGGGACGCGCAAGGTGGGCGTTGAGACGATCCACTATCCCGACGACTTCTCGGAGCCGCGCACGGTCCGTCGCGACGCGTCGGGCAACCGTCAGCCTACGGCTTGAACTTCTTCGGAATGGCCGCGACTTCTTCCGGCGTCAGCCGTGTCATGGCTTTCACGATGCAGCCTTCGGCAAAGCCATTGCCCTCGCTCACCTTCAGGTCCCAGTCGAGCGGCGAGCAGATCATGTCCGGGCCGCGGACGGTCGTGATGAGATGCGCGTCGGGCATGTGCAGTGTGTTGCAGCTATTGGCCAGATCGAGCCGGTAATAGCGGTTGGTGTTGACGCGGATATAGATGGTGCGCGTGTCGGGCGATTTCCAAGACTGAAAGTCGTGGGAGAAGAAGCACTCTCTGCCCGTCGCGGATGCAGGTTGCGAAACCGCGACGAGCATCGCGGCGCCGAACAGCGCCGCCGTGATCTTCAACCGATGCATCGCGAGTTCTCCGTCTTTGCGAAGGTGAGCTTACTTCGAACGGCCGTGCCGGTGAACGCGGATCGCGATCTCGTTACTCCGCTTACGGCCTAAATGAACGGTAATGTCAGGACGCCAGCCCGCCCAGCAGCACATATTTGATCTCGAGGAAGTCTTCGATGCCGTATTTGGAGCCCTCGCGGCCGATGCCGGATTCCTTGATACCGCCGAACGGCGCCACCTCGGTGGAGATGATGCCCTCGTTGATGCCGACGATGCCGTATTCCAGCGCCTCGGCGACGCGCATCACGCGCCCGACGTCGCGCGTGTAGAAATAGGCGGCGAGGCCGTATTCGGTGGCATTGGCCATGCGGATCGCCTCGGCTTCGTCCTTGAAGCGGAACAGCGTTGCGACCGGCCCGAAGATTTCCTCGGACGCGATCTCCATTTTGTCGGTCACGCCGGTGACCACGGTCGGCTCGAAGAACGTGCCGCCGAGTGCATGGCGCTTGCCGCCCTGGATGACCTTGGCGCCCTTGGCGGTCGCTTCGCCGAGCAGGCGCTCGACCTTGTCGACCGCGGCCTCGTTGATCAGCGGTCCCTGCGCGACGCCGTCATCCAGGCCGTTTCCGATCTTGAGCTGTCCGACGCGCTCGGCGAGTTTCGCGGCGAACGCATCATAGATGCCGTCCTGTATCAGCAGCCGGTTGGCGCAGACGCAGGTCTGGCCCATGTTGCGGTACTTCGACAGCATTGCGCCGTCGATCGCCGCGTCCAGATGGGCGTCGTCGAACACGATGAACGGCGCGTTGCCGCCGAGCTCGAGCGACACTTTCTTGATGGTGGAAGCGCACTGCGCCATCAGCAGTTTGCCGATCTCGGTCGAGCCGGTGAAGGTGAATTTGCGCACCAGCGGATTGGTCGTCAGCTCCTTGCCGACCTTGGAAGCCTGCTTCGAGGTCACGACGTTGAACACGCCCCTGGGGATTCCGGCGCGGTGCGCCAGCTCCGCGATCGCGGTCGCCGACAGCGGCGTCTCCGAGGGTGGCTTGATCAGGAAGGTGCAGCCGGCGGCGAGCGCCGGCGCGGCCTTGCGCGTGATCATCGCGTTGGGAAAATTCCACGGCGTCACCGCCGCGACGACGCCGATCGGTTCCTTGAAGACAAGAATGCGCTTGCCCTGCGCGAAGGTCGGAATCACGTCGCCATAGATGCGCTTTCCCTCTTCGGCGAACCATTCGATGAAGCTCGCGCCATAGGCGACTTCGCCGCGCGTCTCGGCCAGCGGCTTGCCCTGTTCGGCCGTCATCAGACGCGCCAGGTCTTCCTGGTTCGCCATGATGAGCTCGAACCATTTGCGCATCAGGCCGGCGCGTTCCTTCGCCGTCCTGGCGCGCCACGCCGGCCAGGCCGCGTTGGCCGCGTCGATCGCCTTGCGTACGTCGGCGGCGTCAAGATCGGCGACTTGCGCGAGCGTCTCGCCGGTCGCCTTGTTGGTGACGGCAAAGCGCGCACCGGAGGCCGCACCCGTCCAGGCGCCGTCGACATAGGCGTCGGCGCGCAGCAAGGTTTCGTCCTTCAGCTTCAACATGGCGATATCCTTTCGATGTACTCAGGCAGGAACGATCTCGTCGAGAGCCGCGTTCCAGGCCCAGCGCGGATCGGGTGTCAGATTGTCCCATAGCATGCTGTTGCAGGTGAAGCCGACCGCGACACCGCGTTCGGGATGGGCGCAGCCCAGCCTGCCGCCGGCGCCGTCATGGCCGAACGAGCCCGGCCCCAGCAACGGGCTGACGGGACTTCCCAGTGCAAAGCCCAATCCGAAGCCTTCGCCCGGCGGTTGCGGCAGATGCGCGAGCGGCGGCAGCGGCGCGAGTTTCTTGGTTCGCGATTTGCGCGCGCGATCGACGGTCTCCTTGTTGAGCAGGCGGATTCCGTCGACCTCGCCGATGCAGGCGGCGTACATCCTGGCCAGCGCGCGGGCGTTGGCGATCCCGTTCGCCGCCGGAATCTCGGCGGATCGTCCCGCGGGCGTGTTGATGAAGTCGATCGTGTCGGTGATGGCATCGAAGCCGGCGAGCAGCTCGGCCATGACCGGATGTTCCAGGTCGACGCCGGCCCGCGCGAACAGATCGCGGAACGGCAGGCTGGCCTTGGGCGGAATGTGCGGCGCGACGCGCTCCTGGTGGATGTCGGGCAGGCCGATCCAGAAGTCGAGACCGAGCGGCTGCGCGATGTTCTCGGCAAAATATTCGCCGACCGATTTGCCGGTAACGCGGCGAATGACTTCGCCGACCAGGAAGCCGTAGGTCACGGCGTGGTAGGAGCCGTGCTCGCCGGGCGTCCACAGCGGTGCCGCGGCCGCGAGTGCGGAGGTGCAGCGCTCCCAGTCGGTCAGATCGCGCGACGTGATGGCAGTTGGGCGCGGAAATGTCGGAAGGCCGGCGGTGTGCGTCAGGCAATGCGCGACGGTGACCGCGCCTTTGCCGTTGGCTGCGAACTCCGGCCAGTAGTGTGCTACGGGCGCCTCGAGATCGAGCAGCCCACGCTCGGCGAGCATGTTGGCGCACACCGCGACGGCACCCTTGGTGCACGACATAATGACTGTCAGCGTATCGCCGTCGTACGGACGGTCGTTCGCGATGTCGCGGCCGGTCCAGATGTCGACCACCGGCTCGCCCTTCGCGTAGACGCACAATTGCGCGCCGCCCGGATCGGCGGATTGCGCCTTCTCGAAGGCGTCGCGCACCGGCTCGAAGCCCGGCGCGACATATCCGTGGACGCTCATATGACCTCGAGATAATCGCGATCCGGCAACGCCGGGAACTTCACGGTCGGCAGCGTTTGGTACCAATAGGCGACCGAGGCGATGTCGTCCTGCAGCGGCAGGTACTGGCGATTTTTGTGCGTTCGCCAGCCCAGCGCCTGGATCGTTATCTTGAGGTCCTTCTTGAAACGAACAGGATCCATGACGTGAAAGCGGTACATGCCGAAGCGGGTCTGCGAATTGTAGAGCCCGTCGGGCCGGATGACTTGCGGCAGGCCGGCATAGGGCGTGCTGAACTCCTGATATCTCGGCGTGGCGCTGGTATCGCCCGTCATGCGCTTGATCGTGCCGATATCGAAATTGTAGGCGCCGCAGAAATAGTCCTCGGTGCCGGTTCCGCAGATGGTCGGAAACTTCTTGTCGCCGTCGATGAAGAACTTGATCTCGCCTTCGCCCCACCAGCCCGAATTGTTCACGCCCCACGCCATATAGGTGCCGACGAAATGGCCCTTGCCTTTCACGCCATCGAGGATGGTGTAGACCTCCTTGTAGGGCAGGGGGTTCACGCGGCGGAACTGTGCGTGGAAATAGGCGCAGTCCTCCGGCACCTTCGTGAGCGTGTAGTTGATCTGGTAGTAGACGACGATGTCTTCGTCGCTCCGATTTTCGATTGTGAACTTCGCCCGCTTGCGGAACGGCATTTCCCAATAGCAGTTGAAGGCCCGGCCGGGATTCACGTTCACCGGCAGGGCGTTGATCTGCGCATAGTCCTCCCAGCCGACACAGAAGAAGTCGCCGGCCGGCGTTTCGATCGATGGATTTTTCTGATCGTCCCAATAGGCGCGAAGGATCGTGTGGCGCCACTTGCCGCGTGCGAGCGTCATCCAGATTTGCTGGATCGCGCCCTGGCCCTTGATATCGGCGAGCGTGAATGTGGCTCCGGATTTGATGATGATATAGGGCGAGACTTTCCAGCCCTGGCCGAGGCCGCGCGCGGTGTTCCACGCGGCGCCTTCGGTCGTCGCCATGCCGCCCTTGCCCTTTTCGCCGGTGAAATTCTCCGGACTGATGGAGCGCGTCTCTGCATCCGACAGCAGTGAAAGATTGCCGAGGTTAAGCCCCAGGCCATTGAATTTCGCCATGTTTCCCCATCCATCTATTTTTGTAACGCGAGGCGCCCCATCGATCGCCGATGGGTCCAATTCGAAAATCTAGCAGAGAAAGTGCGTTAGCGCGTCGGCGGAACGATCTTCTTGCCGGTCCTCTGGTTGACGTAGAACTTCCACGGATAGTGGTCGCCTTCGCCGCCGGCGCCGATCTCCTGCATGTGGTTCGAAACTGCCTTGCGCCAGTTTTTCGACAGGTTCGCGGTCGTCATGTGCGGCATGTTGGAATGGTGGAACGTGACGCTGCCCCGCTTGATGGGACAGACCACCATCCCGGCTTCATCGGGATCACAGGTCAGAAGATCGCTCGCCATGCCTTCGACGGGATGATGGCGCAGCACCTCGCCTTTGTGCCCGCCGTCGATGAAGTGCATGCAGCCGTTCTGCGCGTCGACATCGATTAGCGGTATCCAGCAGGTAGCGCCCTTGTTTCTCAAATTTCGGCCCCAATAGCCTTCGTCCTGGTGCCAGTTGGTCGGAGCGCTCTTGCCCGGCGGCTTGCCGAGGAACTGGTCGTACCAGAACTCGAGATTCAGCCCCATCAGGTCGGAGCCGAACTGCACCAGCCATTTGCGATAGGCAGCCTCGTCGGCCTCGGCCCACACCAGCGAGGGCGAGGATTGCACGATGCGGAAGGAGCGCTGTTCCTTCGTTTCGTTCTTGTCCCACGCCCAGTCGAAGGCAATCTGGTCCTTCTTCTCCAGCACGATGTCGCAATAGTGCTCGAGTTCGTCGAGATCCTTCTGCGGAATCGCGTCCTCCACGACCAGGTATCCGTGTTTTTCGAAGAAGGCCTTCTGTTCGGCGGAGGCGGTCGGATAGGGCATGGCATACCTGTCGGGGCGGAGGCGCCGCATGAACAGGCGGCATTTCTATGTAACATGTTAGGACGCAAGAAATTTGTGGTCAACACTTGCGAAGTGCAATCATTTCTAACATGCTAGCATGTCAATAGATCGCAAGAGCGCCCGCGCCGCCTTGGGAGAACAACGCCTTATGACCGAACCGTTTCGTCTTACACCCGACGAGATCAAGCGCATGAACGAAGACGGCTTCGTGGTGCGCGAGGGCGTATTCAGCCGGGCCGAGTGCCGGCAGATGGCCGAGGATGTCGAGCAGCTGGAGCGCGATTGCCTCGCCGCCAAGCGCAACGAAAAGCATGTCTTCGGCAGCTACATGTTCGAGATCCAGCGAGATCTGCAACTCGCCGTGAAGTGGGAGCCGAACAATCCGGACGTAGTCCAGGGCATCGAGCCCTTCGCGCACATGTCCAAGGCGCTCGACACCTGGGCGCGCGATCCGCGCCTGTGGAATCCGTCCAAGGATTTTGTCGGTCAGGACGATCTCAGCCTGTTCACCGAGAAGACCACGATGAAGCGCGCCCGCACCGGCGGCACGATCGTCCTGCACCAGGACTATCCCTACTGGCGCAACCAGAACAAGGTCGCGCACAAGGTGATGACGGCGCTGGTCTATCTCGACGATGCCACGGTCGAGAATGGCTGCCTCGAGGTCTCGCCGGGCAGTCACCGCGACGGCATGCGCATGGGCCGCAAGATGGTCGACGGCTTCGGCTCCAACGAGCTCGACGAGGCCAAGTTCGACATGCATACGCTGATCCCGGTGGAGGCGAAGGCCGGCACGGTGGTGTTCTTCGGCGCCTTCCTCGTGCACCGCTCGCTGCCCAACAGGTCGGACAAGGACCGCCGCGCGCTGCTCTATTCCTACCAGCCGGCCGGCTATCCGTCGGGCGTCGAAATCAATCGTTTGCTGCAAAAGGAGCGCGCCGCGGCAGCGGCGCAGTAGGGAAACTGACATGTCGAAGGAATTCGATGAGCTGATGGCGCGCCGGCCGGCGAAGAAATTCGACGTCGTCATGCCACAGTCCAAGGTTAAGGACTTCTGGGAGCTTGGTTTCACGCTCGTCGACCGCATCACGACTGACGAGGAAGTGGACTGGCTGCGCGAGGTCTATGACTTACTGTTCTCCGGCAACATGAAGCTTCTGCCCGGCGCATTGGTCACCGACGTCATGACGCGCATGGATGCGCAACGCGGCGACCGCATCGGCCAGGTCCTTAGGCCGGAGTTCTTCATTCCTGAGTTGAAACAGACGCAGTTCTACAAGAATAGCGAAGCGATCGCGAGACGGATCCTCGGCCGCGACGCGCATCTCGATGTCTGGGGCCACATGGTGCGCAAGGCGCCGCACAATCCGGACGTCGTTCCGTGGCATCAGGACGAAGGCTATTGGGACCCGAGCTTCGACTACCAGTCGTTCGGCTGCTGGATGCCGCTCGATCCGGCGACCAAGGAAAGCGGCTGCATGTCGTTCATTCCCGGTTCGCACAAGGAGGGCGTCCGCCGCCACGCCTATATGGACGGGGATCCGCGCGTCACAACGCTGATCCTCGAGGAGGAGCCCGATCTGTCCAAAGCCGTGCTGCAACCGGTTCCTATCGGCGGCGCTTCCATTCATCACAATCGAACGCTGCACGGTTCCGGTCCGAACACCACCGACCGCGTGCGGCGCGCCTATGTCAACGAGTGGCAAATCGTGCCGGTCAAGCGCGACGTGCCACACGAACGCGACTGGTACTGGGGCCGCCAGAAGGCGATGCGCGAGAACAACAACAAGCTCGAAGTCGCCGCCAAGTAGGGCGCGCCCGAGACGGAATTTGTCCTTCAATTCCCCGACTGACCGGGCCTTCGAGCCCGGTTTTTTTTGCCTCAGCCGGCATTGCGCTTTGCGAGCTCCACCTGGATGCGCAAGAGCACGGCCTTGCTGATGCGATAGCGCGACATCGCAAAGGCCGAGAAGGCGGAGATCGCCGCCGCGCCCGGGCCCGCGATGAGGCCCAGCCGGACGATCGTTTCGCGCGCGATCACCTGATCGGGATGGGCGGCAAGATCGGTCGGAAAGCCGATGATGTATTGCAGAGAGAAACCCGCCACCAACGCGCCGATGCCGAGCGCGGCCTTGCCCGAGAAGGACAGCGCCGCGAAATACAGCCCTTCGCGCCGCACACCGAACAACAGGTCGTGCTCGTCCGCGGCGTCGACCATCATCGAGTTGAAGGAGATGAACACGCTGGTCAGGACGACGGAGGTGATGAAGGCGAAACCGCCAAGCGCCGCCGTCAGCGCGATGCCGCCGTCCGGCATCAGGCCGGCGATGTTCAGAACCGGCGGCAGGAAGAGCAGGGCGCAGACGATCACGATGCCGCCGGTGCAAATGTCCTTCTTTTCAAAACGGCGGAGCAAGAAGGCGCACACCGGAATGCCGCTGAACAAGCCCGCCGTGCCGGCGATCAGAACGATCTGAATGACGTCGGCCTTGACCTTCCAGAAATAGGTATAGGTGTAGACGCCGAGATTGATCGCACTGCCTTGCGCGACCCAGAAGATCACGATCGTCAGCAGCAGCATGATAAAGGAGTGATTGCGGAATACGTCGCGCAGCTCGCCGGCGGCGCGCGCCAATGCCGAACGTTCGTGTGGCGCGATCTCATACATGCGGTCGCGAAACGACAGGGTACCGATTGTCGAGAGCAGCGCCATGACGAGTATGATCCCGGCGCAGGTCCAGCCGAACGGAATGTAGTTCGAATGGTTGAGCAGGCCGTTGTGGCCGCTCATGAAGACGCCGAAGCCGAGCACCACAGTCAGTAGATTGCCGCAGATGTTCAGGAAGTTGCGATAGACCTGCAGTATCGAGCGGTCGGTGTAATCGCGCGCCAACTCCGCGCCGAGCGCGATGTAGGGCAGTACGAACACCGAATAGGAGAAGCGCAGCAGCAGCAGCACCGCAAAGACATAGCCGAACAGAAGCGGCGTGGATTCGATTTGGGGAATCGAGAACAGCAATCCGATCGAGATCGCAAGCGGCAGCGCGGCCGCCATCATGAAGGGATGCCGCCGGCCCCAGCGCGAACGGCTGTTGTCGCTGACATAGCCGACCAGCGGATCGATCATCGCGTCGACCACCAGCGTCAAGGCCAGCGCCGTTCCGGCCAGCGAGCCAGACATGCCGACCACGGCCGTCAGATAGAACAGCAGATACTGACCGAGCGCGACGCTGATGACCGCCTCGGCGAGATCGCCCGTGGAATAAAGCGCCTTCTGCCTGGCAGACAAGGCGAGGGCGCCGCCGTTGCCGGCCGCGCCCTGACTCCCCTCAATAGTAAGTTCGATCGGTCCCGCGGTGCTTTCCGTCATCATGCCCTTTTGGGATTAGAACGAACGTCCGATGCGAAGTCCGAACTGCAGCGGCGGTCCGGCATAATAGATCGGCGGAATGTTCTGCACCGCAGACACGTAGCGCTCATCCGTCACGTTCGTCGCCCACAGGCTCGCCCACCACGGGCTGTCCTCGCTGTCCACGCGCAGCTGCAAGTTCACCAGCGTGCGCGCCTTGATCGTCTCGATCGAACATTTGAACAGGTCTGCCTGGTTCGCGCTGGCGTACGAGACATCGCCTCGCGGCGTGATCACCCAGCCGCTTCCGGTACGGATCGCGTACTGCGCGCCGAAATTGCCGGTGACCTCCGGCGAAAACGGCGCCTTCGCACCGGTCAGATTGACCAGCGGAGAACCCGTTTGGCAATTCGAGCCAAACGCAATCGCTTCCGCAGTCGAAACCGCATCGGTGGCGAATGGATTCACGACGTTCGGAAAGGTGCCGATCTGGCTGTTGAGATAGGCGGCGCCAAAGTCGAACGACAGGTTGCCGAAATTGCCCTGTCCGCTGGCCTCGATACCCCAGATCCGGCTGCGGCTTACCGCGTTCCGGGTCTCGCTACCTGAAGGTACCGGTGCGCCGGGCAGCAGGATGCCGAACACGGCCTGATAGTTGCCGATGTCCTCGTAATAGGCATCCAACTGGGAGCGCAGCTGGTCGTCGAACCAACTCGTCTTCCAGCCGATTTCGTAGTCATAGACCTCGACCGGCTTGTACTGGTCATGCGGCGGGAAGATGTTGATGCCCTTCACCGTATGGCCGCGCGCCCACTGGATATAGGCGAAGTCCTTGTCCGTCGGCTTCCACTGCAAGGCAACCTTGCCGTCGATATAGTCGCCCGATGCCTGTTCCGTCGCGCCGCCCGGCGGATCGAGGTACGGGATGGTGGGCGGGAACGTGCCGAAGCCGAACGTCAGCATTGTGAAGTACTTCTTGTGATTATAGCTGTAGCGCGCGCCTGTCTCGAGCGTCAGCGTCGGATTGAAGTCGTACTGTGTGCTTGCGAAGACGGCGAGATCTTCTTCGTTCTGGACCCAGGGTGTGGTCAGGAAGGGAAAGTCGGGTCCGAAGCCGAATCCGGTGAAGGTGAAGCCGTCCTGGCCGGTCGCGTTGAAGTCCGGAATGCGGCCGTGCTGCTTCTCGGCGAACACGCCCAGCACCCAGCGGAAGTTCTGATCTTCCGGCGACACCAGGTTGATCTCTTCCGAATAGAAATAGAAGTTGCCCTGGCTCTTGAACGAGGCCTGCGACGGCATTCCGCCGTTGGCATCCAGGTTGTTCACGGTTGAGATGTTCTGCAGGCCGGTGAGCGATCTCAGCGTTATGCCGCTGCCGAAATGGTATTTGGCGTCGAGCACCGAACGGAACGACCTGTCTTGATACTCCATCGGATCGTTCAGGGTGATGTGGAAGAGGGGATCTCCGGGAACGCTGACGGGATTACCGCCGAAATCGAGCCGGCCCACATCGTTCTTCCACAGCACCTCGATCTGCTCATTGGGCTGCCAGTAGAAGCTGACACGCGCATTGTCGACCTCGCGGGTGCCCGGATTGCCGGTAAACGTACCGTTCAGCTTGTACCAGGTTTGCGGCCGGTCCAGATGATTGACGGCGATGCGCACTGCCAGGTCGTCCGCCAAGGGCAAGTTGATGGCGCCTTCGGCCTCGAACTGGTTGTAGTTCGCGACGCCGAGCATGAAATTGCCCGATACGCCGTTGAGGTCGGGATTTTGGGTCCGAATGAACACCGCGCCGCCCGACGCGCTCTGACCGGCAAAGGTACCTTGCGGTCCGCGCAAGACCTCGATGCCCGCCATGTCGTAATAGGGCTCGCCCTGGAAATAGCCCGCCAGAGTCGGCACGCCGTCGCGGTAGATCGCGATGCCCGAGGGGATTTCGACGTCCACCGCCTCGCGTCCGACGCCGCGCATGTTGAAGACGTTGGCCGAGCCATAGTCGTTGATCGTGATGCCCGGCGCCGCGGACTGCAGGGAGGCGAGGTTGACGACGCTCTTCTTGCTGATGTCGTCGGCGTTGAGGACCGTCGCCGCCAAAGTCGTCTTTTGCAGGTCGACCGTGCGGCGTTCGGCCGTTACCACGACGGTTTCGATGGCCGCGTGGGCCGTCGGAACAAAGCCCGCGCCGGCGGCGACCAGCGCAAGGACGGATACGCCGCCCCTCAAAGTGCGAAACATACTGCCCCTCCCCGGGAAATAGTTTTGTGACACCTTATTTCGGGAGATTGACATGTTAGTATGCGTCGTCGCAAGCATCATACGGGGAAAACTGCGGTATTTTCGCACCAGTAAAATGTCAACTTGATCGATCGTGACTATCTAAAATACTAGAGGGAATTGCGCAGGCCATCGGCAAGCGCAGCGCGAAACAGGCAGGCAAGGACATGTTCGCCGCATCCGAAGTCCGCAAATTCGTCACGCGCCGCGGACGGACCTTGCCGTTCACGCTGCTCGGGTTCGGCTCGGCGCCGCTCGGCAACTTTCCCGATCCGCTCACCGAGGAATTCTGCGACCGGACCGTCGGCCGCGCCTGGGACAGAGGCCTGCGCTATTTCGATACCGCGCCGCTCTATGGTCTTGGTCTTTCCGAGAGCCGGGTCGGCCGCATCCTCGGCCGCCATCCGCGCGATTCCTATCTCCTGTCGACTAAAGTCGGCCGCCTGCTGGAGCCGCTCGCATCGGGTGAGACTTTCGATGCCGGCATTTACCAGGACGTGCCGAAGCTCAAATATGTCTACGACTATTCCTATGACGGCGTGATGCGCTCCTTCGAGGAGAGCCTGAAGCGGCTCAAGCTCGATCGCGTCGATATCCTGTTCGTTCACGACGTCGACGGCCCCAATCATGGCGGGCGCGAGGGCTCCGAAGCGCGCATCCAGGAATTGATGCGCACCGGCGGCTGGCGCGCGGTCGATGAACTCCGGTCGAGCGGCGCGGTCGCCGCCATCGGCATCGGCGTCAACGAGTGGCAACCCTGCGCGCGCATGCTCGAGCTCGCAGATCCCGATCTCTTCCTGCTGGCGGGCCGTTACACGCTGCTCGAACAGGAACCGCTCGATACCCTGTTCCCGCAGTGCAAGGCAAAGGGCGCCGCCATCGTGCTCGGTGGGCCGTACAATTCCGGAGTGCTCGCCGGCAAATCAACGTTCAACTACGGCGCGATTCCGCAAGAGGTCGCCGCGCGCGTCAAGAAGCTTGCGGCCGTCTGCGCCGCGCATGGCGTCGAGCTGCGGCAGGCCGCGCTGCAATTCGTCGCCGCCCACCCGCTCGTCGTCAGCGTCATACCGGGTGCGGTCAGCGCCGAGGAGGTCGACGGCAATGTCGCGCTTCTCGAAGGCAAGACAGCCGCCGCGCTGTGGCGCGATCTGAAATCGCAGGGCCTTCTGCATCCGGATGCGCCGGTGCCGGCATGATCCGCGTCGATTCCCATCATCATTTCTGGCAAGATCGCGCGCGGCGATTATGCCTGGCTGACGCAGAAGGATTTCCCATCGCTCTATCGCGACTTCCTGCCGCCGGATCTTGCGCCCTTCCTGAAAGACTGCGGCATCGACAAGACGATTTTGGTGCAGGGCGCCGAGACCGTCGCCGAAACCGAGTTCCTCCTGTCGTTGGCGCATGCGACGCCATTCGTTGCCGGTGTCGTCGGCTGGGCTGATTTCGCGGCGCGCGACGCAGCCGATCAGATCGCGCGGCTGGCGCAGGACAAGATGCTCAAGAGTTTGCGGCCCATGCTGCAGAGCCTGCCGGAGGATGTCTGGATCCTTCGGCCCGAACTCAGCGCCGGGCTGAAGGCGCTCGTGCCGAACGGTCTGCGCTTCGACGTCCTGATCTTCCCGCGCCATCTGCCGGTCGCGACGACATTCTTCGCGCGCTATCCGGACCTTCCGATGGTGATCGACCATGGCGCCAAACCTTACATCGCGCGTGGCGAGATCGATCCCTGGCGTTCGCAGATGAGATCGATCGCGCACGATTTTCCGAACCTTTGCTGCAAGCTGTCGGGCCTTGCCACCGAAGCCGCTCCGAATTGGACGATCGACAACCTCAAACCGTACGTCGACGTCCTGGTCGAGGCGTTCGGTCCGCGCCGCTTGATGTGGGGCAGCGACTGGCCGGTGCTGACGCTGGCCGGCGATTATATCGGCTGGCACGGAATCGCGCAGAAGTTGACGGCGCATCTCGCGCCCGCAGAGCGCGACGAAATCTTCGGCGGCACGGCCGCCCGTTTCTACGGAATTCTGATGGAGGCATGCATGGACGTCCGTCCCCTTCCGACGAAGGAATTCGAGATCGATATCGGCGAGCCGGAAATCCGCTTCTATGTCGAGAACGGCTATCTCGCGCTGCCGCGCATGACGACGGACGAGGAGCTCGAATGGCTGCGCGAGGTCTATGACGCGCTGCTCGCCATGCCGCCGACCGGCTATCTCGACGGCATCTTCGATCTGTCGCGGCCTTACGGCACGACCGGCGCGCCCAAGCTCGGCCAGCTTCTTCTGCCCGAACGCCATGTGCCGCAGATCCGCGACACGGTGATGTGGCGCAACGCGCATCGCGTGGCGTCCAAGCTGCTGAACACGGCACCCGTCAAGGTCGAGAGCTGGGGCCATCTGATCTTCAAGGGCGCCAACAGCCCGGCCGAGACGCCGTGGCATCAGGACGAGGCCTATTGGGACGTCACCAAGGATTACAACGCTCTGGGCACCTGGCTCGCACTCGACAAAGTCGATACCGACAATGGGTGCCTGTGGTTCGTGCCGGGATCGCATCGCGGCGAAGTTCTGCCGCACATGCATGGCGGCGACGATCCCAAGATCCACGTCCTGCAATTCAGCGAGAAGGTCGACACCAGCGCCGGCGTGCCGGTGCCGCTGCCGGCCGGCGGCATGACGTTCCATCACGCCCGCACCCATCACTATGCCGGGATCAACCGGACCAACCGCATCCGCCGCGCCTGGGCGAACGAGTTTCAGACCACGCCGGTGCTGCGCGACAAGCCGAAGGACTTTCCCTGGGTCGCCGCCGGCAAGAAGGCACTGGCCGAGGAACTGGAGAGGCGGTCATGAGCGATGTCCTGACGAAGTCCTGGCGCCTCGACGACAAGGAGAAAGCGGGTCTCGATCGGGACGGCTTCGTCGTGCGCGAACGCGTCTTCGACGCGCGCGAATGCGCCGCCATCGCCGCGGATTGCGAGAAGCTCGGCGCCGACCTCCTGGCGGCCAAGCGCAATACCAAACACGTCGTCGGCAGCTATATGTTCGAGCGCCACGAGGGCTATGGCATCAACATCAAATGGGAGCCGGACAGCCCGGATCTCCTGATGGGTGTCGAGCCGTTTGCCCATTTCAGCGAGCCACTCAGGGCCTGGGGCCACGATCCGCGCCTGACCGATCCCTGCAAGGACCTGATCGGCGAGGAAGACATCGTCCTCTTCACCGAGAAGATCAACTACAAGCGCGCCCGGAAAGGCGGGCCGATCATCCTGCACCAGGACTATCCCTATTGGGCGGCGTTCACCAATATCGCGCCGCGTGTCGTCACCGCGATGCTGTTTCTCGACGAGGCCAATGCCGCAAATGGCTGCCTCGAAGTCGCGCCGGGCTCGCACAAGCAAGGCGTCGCCAAGCGCTGGGAAACGACGGGCCTGCGCAATCGCGAGATCGACACCGATGCCTACGATCTGACGCGGCTGGTGGCGCTCGAAGTGCCGGCCGGCACGGCCGTCTTCTTCAATGCCTTCCTGGTGCACCGTTCGCTGCCGAACTTGTCGGACAAGGACCGGCGCGCGCTGCTCTATTCCTATCAGCCGGCCGGCAATCCGCACGCCCGCGAGATTCCGCGGCCCTTCAAGCTGACCGACGGCTGATGGCCAAGGAACTGCTGATCGGCATCCAGGAAGCCGGTGTGATGCACACCGTGTGGAACGAATTCGACACCGACACGCGCTTTCGCATGGTCAAGGATTCCGGCGTGTTCGACTATTTCGACAAGACGCCGGCGCCGCCCGACGCCGCGATCTTCAAGCGGGCGATTTCCAAATACGGCATTCCGCTCACCGCCGGCGGCTGGTTTTATCAGCTCGGCCGCGACGAGCCTTTGCTGCAATGGCATCTCCAGATGGCGGCGGAATACGGCACGCGCGTGCAGAACGTGCAGATCTTCACCCATCACAAGGACGGCCATGTGGTGAGCGACGAGGAGATCGCCGACGTCTATTGCTGGGCCGCCGAGATCGGCGACAGAAGCGGCGTCGTTCCTTGCTTCGAAGTGCATGTGAACATGTGGTCGGAGCATTTCGGCCGCGTCGAGCGCGTTGCCGAGCTCGTCGAATCGCGCGGTGTGAAGTTCAATATGACGCTCGACCACTCCCATGTGATCTTCAAGATGGACAATCCCGCCGAGCAGGAGGTCCAGGACATGCGCGCCGATGTCGAGGCGGGCAGGGTGGTGCTCGATCCTTTCCAGCCGGGCAATGTGTGCAGCCAGTGGATCGGCGCGAATTATGTGCGCCATGCCCATGCGCGCGCCGCGGTGCCGAACGGTCCGCCGAACATTTTCGCAATGGTCGACGGCAAGCCTGGCCGCGGCATTCAGGCGCCGTTCCTCAAACCAAAGCCGGGCGAATGGCATGCCGAGTGGCGCGAACGGGATCTCGAACCGTGGAAGGAGGTGGTGCGCCAGCTCCTTCGGCACCACGCCAGCGATCCGGATTCGCAGCTCGCGACGATCTCCACCGAGTTCATTCCGTGGCCCGACTATGGCGGTGGCGCGAAATATTCATTGTTCGAGCATTCCGTCGCTTGTGCGCAATGGATCCGCGACGAGTGGGCGAAGGTGCAGGCGTAGCGAAATTCGCTTTTTTGAGGCTCGATCGAGACGGAGTCCGGGTGCGAATCGAATCGCGGTTCTCGAAATCCGTCTGTCAGACCATCCAATGGTTCCTTCTCGATCAGCTATGCGACGCGGCGCGAAAGCCCGCGCGGCGCTTCGGATGCAATTGTCGGGATATGGAGGAATTGGTGTTTCGACCGACTCGGTTCAAGGGGCGGGCGAAAATAAATTCGTACACGGACTATCCACGCAAGTCGTCGCGCTGAGGCGCGGAAACCGTGGCGATTTTCGCGCAGCGTGTTGGATAGAGCGGCGCGTGCGCCGCAGCGAACGATATTTTCTTTCGCGTGAAAATATTTTTCGGCCGCCTCAGTGGCGGAATTGGCGCACGCCGCTGAACACCATCGCGATGCCGGCTTCGTCGGCGGCGGCGATGACGTCCTTGTCGTTGATCGAGCCGCCGGGTTGGATCACCGCCGTCGCGCCGGCCTCCGCCACCGCGAGCAATCCGTCGGGGAAGGGGAAGAACGCGTCCGACGACGCGACCGAACCGACCGTGAGCGGCTCGGAAAGGCCGGCCTCTTTCGCCGCATCGCGCGCCTTGATCGCGGCGATGCGGGCCGCGTCCACGCGGCTCATCTGGCCGGCGCCGATGCCCACGGTAGCACCGTCCTTGGCGTAGATGATGGTGTTGGACTTGGTGTGCTTGCCGACGCGGAACGCGAAACGCAGATCGGCGAGCTGCTGCGGCGTCGGCTGCTTCTTGGTGACGACCTTCAGTTCCAGCTTGTCGGCATTGGCGTCATCGCGCGTTTGCACCAGAAGGCCGCCGGCCACCGACTTGACCGTCCACCCTTCCTTGTAGGGATCGGGCAGACCGCCTGTGATCAGCAGGCGCGCGTTGCGGCGCCGCGTGATTTCGGCTTTGGCTTCCTCGGTCGCGGCGGGAACGATGATGACGTCGGTGACGATCTTGGCGATTTCCTCGGCCGTCTCGCCGTCGAGCGTGCCGTTGAGCGCGATGATGCCGCCGAAGCGGCTGACCGGATCGCAGCGCAGCGCCCGCAGATAGGCTTCCTTGTAGGTCTTGCCGATAGCGACGCCGCAGGGATTGGCGTGCTTGATGATCGCGACGGCCGGCCCCTGGCTGAATTCGGCGACCAGCTCGAAGGCGGCGTCGGCATCGAGCAGGTTGATGTAGCTGAGCTCGCGGCCCTGGATCTGTTCGGCGGTCGCGACGCCGAAGCGCGTTTCGCCGCCGACATAGAACGCCGCCTTCTGGTGCGGATTCTCGCCATAGCGCAGCGGCTGGCGCAGCGTGCCGGCGAAGCTGCGGTAGCGCGGCGGCGCCGTCTCGCCATCCTTCGCGAGCTGTTCGGCGAACCAGTTGGACACCGCGGCGTCGTAGGCGGCGGTGCGTGCGAAAGCGGTCTGCGCGAGCTTGCGGCGCAACGCGGAAGACGTTGCGCCCTTGTTCGCATCCATCTCGGCCAGCACAGCGGCATAATCTTCCGGATCGACTACCACGGTGACCCATTCGTGATTCTTCGCCGCCGAGCGCGTCATCGCCGGGCCGCCGATGTCGATCTGCTCGATCGTGTCCTCGAACGAGGCGCCCTTCGCGACGGTCGCCTCGAACGGATAGAGGTTGGAGACGAGAAGATCGATGCCCGCGATGCCGTGCTCTTTCATCGCGGCGGCATGGTCCGTCTTGTCGCGCAATGCGAGCAATCCGCCATGCACCTTGGGATGCAACGTCTTGACGCGGCCGTCCATCATCTCGGGAAAGCCGGTGATGTCGGAGATGTCGGCGACATTCAGGCCGGCGTCGCGCAGCGCCTTGGCCGAGCCGCCGGTCGAGATCAGCATCACCCCGTGACGCTCGAGACCCTTCGCGAAATCGACCAGCCCGGTCTTGTCGAAAACGGAAAGCAACGCGCGGCGAATGGGGCGATGCGTCATGGCTGGAATCGGGGGTGCCGGGGGCTACGGGTCGGCTTACCGCCTGAAGAACCAAATGAGAAGGGCCAGAACGACGCTGGTCCCCAGGGAGTAGAGCACCGGGATGTGGATATGCCAGTTTTCCTTGTCGTACAGGATGTCGCCGGGCACCGGCGCAAGGTCCATCTGGGCGATGACCTGGCTGAAAATGAGCGCACCCAGAAGGATGATTCCGCCGTAGATCAGCCAGCGCATCGTCACACTCCCCGGGCTACGACCTTCACGATGGCGTCCGTCAGCGTCATCAGATCGGCCTCTGCGATCGTCAGCGCCGGCGTCAGATAGACGATGGTGCGGAACGGCCGTACCCAGACGCCTTCGGCCACCAAGCTTGCCTTAAGATCGTTCATATTCGCGATGGCGTCCAGTTCGACGACGCCGATGGCGCCGCGCACGCGCACATCTTTCACCTGTTTCATGCCGAGACAGGGCGCGAGCCCCCGGGTCAGCGCGGCGGCGATGTCGTTGGCCGCCATCGGGAGATTGTCCTGCTCGAACAGGTCGAGCGAGGCGTTGGCCGCCGCGCAGGCCAGTGCATTGCCCATATAGGTCGGCCCGTGCATCAGCGCATGCGCCGGATCGTCGGACCAGAAGGCCTCGAAGATTTTTCGCGAAGCAAGAGTCGCGGCGAGCGGCAGGGTGCCGCCGGTGAGCGCCTTGCCGAGCGTCAGGATGTCGGGGGCAACGCCGGCCGCTTCGCACGCGAACATCGCACCGGTGCGGCAAAAGCCCGTGAAGATCTCGTCGAAGATCAGGAGCAGTTCGTGCTTGTCGGCGAGCGCGCGCAAAGTGCGCAGCGTCTCCTCGTCGTGGAACAGCATGCCGCCCGCGCCCTGGACCAGCGGCTCGACCAGGATGGCGGCAATCTCGCCGGCATGGCTGTGCAGGAAGCGGTCGAGCGCGGCGGTGCTTTGCTCGTCGCGCGGCAGGTCGACGATGTGATGCTGCGGCAGAAGACCGGTGAAGAGATTGTGCATGCCTTCGTCGGGATCGCACACCGCCATCGTGCCGATCGTGTCGCCGTGATAGCCGCCCTTGAAGGCGAGGAACTTCGTCCGTCCACGGATGTTCCGGTTCAGCCAATATTGCGTCGCCATCTTCATCGCGACCTCGACGGCGACCGAGCCGGAATCGGAGAAGAACACGCGCTCCATCCGGCCGGGCGCGATCGCGCAGAGCCGCGCCGCCAGCGTCAACACTTGCTCATGCACCAGCCCGCCCAGCATGACATGGGGCATCTTCGCCGCCTGGGCGCGGATGGCGCCGACGATGTGCGGATGGTTGTAGCCGTGGCAGGCCGTCCACCAGCTCGCGATGCCGTCGACCAGTTCGCGCCCATCGGCGAGCACGATGCGGGTGCCGCGCGTCAGTTCGGCGGCGAGCGGCGGATTGGCCGTCTTCATCTGGGTGTAGGGCAGCCAGATATGCGGCAGGCCCGCGGCGTACCAGTCGGGATTTGCGCTCACGCGTTATACCACTTCGTCATGGCCGCCCTCGAGGCGGCCATCCATCGCGCCCGCGTATGCGGGCGCAAAAAAGTAGTCATGTCGGCGCGCCGACGCGCGCCGGATGGGTGGGCGGCTCAAGGCCGCCCATGACGATGAAATGAATGTCTCGGCCGTCAATTGTTCAGCCCCATCGCCGTCACGCCGAGCTTGGCGAACAGCTTATGGTCGTGGCTCTCCTCGGGATTGGGCGTGGTGAGCAGCTTGTCGCCGTAGAAGATCGAATTGGCGCCGGCGAGGAAGCACAGCGCCTGCGCCTCGTCGCTCATTCCCGTGCGGCCGGCCGACAGCCGCACGAAGGATTTCGGCATGGTGATGCGCGCCACCGCGATGGTGCGCACGAAATCGATCGGGTCGATCGGATCGCTGTCGCCGAGCCTGGTGCCCTTCACTTTCATCAGCGCGTTGATCGGCACGCTCTCGGGATGGCGCGGCAGGGTTGCGAGCGCATGGATCATGCCGGCGCGGTCGCTTTCTTCCTCGCCCATGCCGACGATGCCGCCGCAGCACACATGGATGCCGGCGTTGCGCACATGCTCCAGCGTGTCGAGGCGGTCCTGGAAGGTGCGCGTGGTGATGATCTCGCCGTAATATTCCGGCGACGTGTCGATGTTGTGGTTGTAATAGTCGAGGCCGGCGCCCTTCAGCCGTTCGGCCTGCGCACCCGTCAGCATGCCGAGCGTGACGCAGGTTTCCATGCCGAGCGCCTTGACGCCCTCGACCATCATGCACACCGCGTCGAGATCCTTGTCCTTGGGCGAGCGCCACGCAGCCCCCATGCAGAAGCGCGTCGCGCCGGCGGCCTTCGCGGCGCGCGCATCGGCGAGCACCGCATCGATCTCCATCAGCTTGGAGGCCTTGAGGCCCGTCTCATGGCTCGCGCTTTGCGAGCAGTAGCCGCAATCCTCCGGGCAGCCGCCGGTCTTGATCGAAAGCAGCGTCGAAATCTGCACTTCGTTTGCCGGGAAATTCCGGCGGTGCACGCTCTGCGCGCGGAAGATGAGATCGGCGAACGGCAACGCGAAAAGGCGCGCGATCTCCTCGTGCGTCCAGTCGTTCCGCGCGGCGTGAAAGTCGGGAGCGTTCATCTTGCACCTGGTTTGTGGAGAAGGTGTCAAGCCATTATAGGGACGGGCGAAGACGTGCAAGTTGGATGCATGGAACAATTCATCAATCAGGCCGACGCAAAACTTTTACGACGTTCGCTTGTGAAAACGGTGCGCGCTCCGCGCGGGCAGGAGCGGCGATGAGCGCCTATTTCGTCACCGCAACCGGCACGGACATCGGCAAGACCTTCGTCACGTCAGGTTTGATCCGGAGCGTGCGCGAAGCGGGCGGAAGGGTCGCGGCCCTGAAACCCGTGGTCAGCGGCTTCGACATGGCCACTGCGGCTGCGAGCGACCCGGGCGTGCTGCTGGACGCCCTGGGTGAACCGGTGACCCCGGAAACACTGAATCGGATCTCACCCTGGCGTTTCGCCGCGCCCCTGTCGCCGGACATGGCGGCGGCGCGCGAGAACAAGCGGATCGACTTCGACGCGCTGGTCGCATTCTGCCGCAGGGCCATCGCAATGGAGACAGGCACGCTGTTCATCGAAGGGGTCGGCGGCGTCATGGTGCCGCTCGACGAACGCCACACCGTGCTCGATTGGGCGCGCGCGCTCGGCCTGCCACTGATCGTCGTCACGGGTACCTATCTGGGCACCATCAGTCACACGCTGACCGCGATGGACGTGATCGCGCGCGCCGGCCTCACGGTCGCCGCCCTTGTCGTCAACGAGAGCGCCGAAAGCCCGGTGCCGACCGTCGAGACGGTCGCGACGCTGACGCGCTTCCTGCCGCGGACGAAGATCGTCGCGTTGCCTCGGGCGCACGACGATTTCGCGAACCTCGCGGCTTTGTTCTAGGCTCCCCGACAGGGAGAGATCATGACGCGCCCGAACCTGATCCTGTTCTTTGCCGACGAGATGCGGGCCGATGCGGCCGGCACCTCTGGCAACCCGCTGTGCAAGACGCCGAACCTCGACAGGCTGGCGAAGCGCGGCACGCTATTCGAGAACTGCCACGCGCCGTTTCCGGTGCGCGGCGCCTCGCGCTGCAGCTTGCTCACCGGATGGCCGGCGCGCGTGCGCGGCGCTGCAGGAGAAGCTGCTCGGCTGGTACGTCAACACCACCGGCGTGGCGCCGAACGACAAGGACGCGCGCGGGCTTCCGCCGTCCTATCCGCCTTCGGCGCTGAAGCGGCACGCCGATGCCGGCGACGTCCTCGATATGTGAAGATCACACGCCGTTCGCCTTTGCACTCGGACGCGCCGACACGCGCGCGTGCCATGCTTTCAAATGCGGGCAATCATCGGGCATCGGCATGTCGACGAATTTCGCAAAATCGATGCCGCAGATGAGCACGATATCGGCCATCGAATAATAGTCGCCGACGAGGAACTCGCCGCCGCCGGAGATTTCCTTGTCGAGCCACTTCATCGCGTTCGCGACGGCCTTGCGCATATGTGCGCCATACGCCTTGAACTGGTTCGGATTGACCCGCGCGGTGCGCTCATCGTCGTTGATCCACACCTGGCCCATCGGCGTCCACAAACGGAATTCGGCGCGGCGGATCCACATCTCGACCTCGGCCATCTCGAACGGGCTTCTGCCGAACAGGGGTGGCGTCGGATGCAGCGCCTCGAAATAGCGGCAGATCGCGACGGACTCGGAGAGGAAGCGGCCGTCGTCGGTCTCCAGCACCGGAACCTGGCCGAGCGAATTCTTGGCGACGAAATCGGGTGCCTTGTGCATGCGCTCGCCCATCTTGGTGTGGATGCGCTCGACATTGTCGATGCCCTTCTCGGCGAGATAGATGTGCACCTTGCGCGGATTGGGGGCGGGATAGTTTTCGGTGTAGAGCTTCATGCTTGTTCTCCAGGTAGCGGTTTCACACAGACTACGAGCGAACGCGCCGCGGCGGCAATTGCAGTGCAGGGAGAAAGGCGATGATCGCCTATGTGGATTACGCTTCCGAACATCTGGACGGCGTCATTGCGATCTGCCGCGCCGAGGGCTGGCCGTCCTATCCGGAAGACCCGGCGCGTGCGCACCGGGCGCTGACCGCGCCGGGAATCCGAAGCGCCGTCGCGCTGGATGGCGCGGTAGTGGCGGGCTTTGCCACGGCCGGAAGCGATGGAGAGATCCAGGCCTATCTGATCCTGATCGGCGTGGCGAAGAGCCATCGCCGGACGGGAATCGGGCGAAGGCTGGTCGAGGAAGTCCACGCTCGCACCGGCGCGCAGCGGATGGACCTTTTGTCGACCGAGGGCGCCGGCGGGTTCTACGCGTCGTTTCCCTACGCGCGGAAGGAGCCGGGCTTTCGCATCTATCCGGGCGCGCGCAAAGAGGGCGGGTGACGCGGCGTTGACCTCGCGGCATCGCCGACTATATTCGCGGGCCTTCCGGAATATCCTCTTCACAGTGCCCCTGTGGCGGAACGGTAGACGCGGCAGACTCAAAATCTGTTGCCTTCACGGGCGTGCTGGTTCAAGTCCGGCCAGGGGCACCAATCTCTCGCACGGCGAGGCCGGAATAGACGGCGTCGAGTACGCGCTGCTCGGTCTGCCAATTGTTCTCGGCCGCCCAGCGGCGCGCGCCCTCGGTCTTGCGCGCGATTTCGTCCCGATCGATTCCGGCAATCGCATCGGCCAGTGTCTGCGGCTCGAGCGAGACGGGCCAGCCGCAATCATAGGACCGCACTTCGCGCGACAGCCACAGGAAATCGCTGAGCAGGACCGGCCGGTGGCCGCTCAGATATTCGCAATATTTTCCCGGACAGCACAGTTCGTAGGTGAGCGCCGCGTTCTCGATCATCACGACGCCGACATCGGCCGCCGCGGCAAAGCGCGGAAGCTCGTCCGGCGGAACCTCGGGATGGAGATGCACGTTGGGCAGGCGTCTGGCCGCTGCTTCGACTTTCCCGATGAGCGAGCCATAGCCGAGAACGACGAAGTGCCGGTCCGGCGGCACGCGTGCGAATGCTTCGAGCAGGGCTTCGATGCCGCGATTGGCGGCGATCAGGCCCTGATACTGAAACACCAGATCCTGCGGCGGGAAGCCGAAACGTTTTGCGTAATAGTCCCGCTCCAGCGGCGCCGGGACGCCGCCGGCCGGCATGTTGCGCACGACCGACACCGTTTCGAGATCATAGGCCTTGCGATACCATTCGCCGATCGGTTCGCTGACCAGCACGACGCGCTGCGCCCGATGGATGAACAGCCGCTCGCAGACCTGGCGGAACCGCTTTCCCGCCCACGCGCCGCCCCTGAAATCCATTTCGGTCTCGAGCTCGTGTGGCTGATAGACGAGCGGACAGCCGGCGAGCGTCGCGATCAGCCAGCCGGCCGGCAACACCGTAACCGCGTGCGCGTTCACGCAAGCGGTGGAACGCCGCGCATAGTGAAAGATCAGTTTCAGATTCCACAGCGCCCAATAGAGCAGCACGGAGACTGCGCGAATCCGCTTCGAAACGGCGAACCGCCGCACGCCGACACCGCCTGGAAGCGTTTGGGTCCGCGGCAGCGTGCCGTCGCCGATGCCCGCCAGTTCGACCGCCGCAAAGTAGCCGCGCTGCAGCAAATGCTGGGCGATGCGGACGATCCGGCCCTCGCGGCGCATGTCGGCAGGATAGATATGCACCGCCGTCGAGCGCGGCGCGCTCATCGCGCCTCGTCCCGCACTTCCTGCACCCAGTCCGGCGCGTGGTTGGCTTCGCGCAGCTTCTCGGGCAGGGGGCGCATTCGTGCCGGAAGGCCGATCGCCAGACTGAACGGCGGCACGTCCTTGGTGACGATCGCGCCGGCGGCGACGAACGAGCCGCGGCCGATGGTGATCCCGGGCAGGATCACGGCGGCGGCGCCGATCGTGACGTCGTCCTCGATGGTCGCGCCGTGCGGCCGGTACTTCGCCCGCTGGCGCAGGGGATAGCGATCGTTCGTCAACGTCACGCGCGGTCCGAAGAACACGCGCGATCCGATCTTCACATGCGTCGGGATATAGCAAAGCAACTCGATCTTGACATAGTCGCCGATCGTGACGTTGCCCTCGATGATCGACTGCGTTCCGATGACGACGTGGTTTCCGATCACCGTATGGTCGCGGATGAGGACGCCGTGACCGGTCTGGACATGGTCGCCGAGCGTCACGTCGGCATAGATCGTCGTGCCCGATCGTATGACGCAGCGATGTCCCAGCATCGTGGGCTGCGTGGCGCCCCCGCAACCGACGCCCAGACTCACATTCGGCTGAATGACCGTGTCAGCCGGCGCGATGAAAGTACTCATACCTCATCAACCGATGTTGGCGCCGAGGAGAAACGGGCTCGACCTGGATCGTCGTTACAGGGGATGTTCAATCGCCACCGGCGACGGATGCTGTTGCGGTCGGGCTTTTGCGAGCCGCTTCAGGTCGGCGGACAAGATGCCCGCGCCGGTCGGAAGGCCGAGCACAACGAGCCTGGCAAGCACCGCCGGACGAAACTGGGACGTGCGGCGCAAATTCCAGAACGCGCGCGCCGGCGCGACCGTCGCATAGTAGACCAGTCCGAGCGCATCGCGCAGGAATTGAACGGCCAACGGCCTGGGCGGCAAGGAGGCACGGCGGACGAGCGTGCCCGTCTCGGCCAGGCCGAACTGGAATTTCATCGCTTCGGCACACGTCACGTCCACGACATGATCGACGACGGCGTTCGGGCAATGTTTGTACCGGCCGGCCGCGATCAGGCGGGGCAGGGTCCGAAGCACAAAGCCGCCTTCGTCGGTCAGCTCTTCGGGCAGGATCGCGCTGCGCCGGATCATCAGGTTCGCCGTCGTGGCGCAGCCCGGATCGATTCCGGTCGGCGCCCAGAACACGTGCAGGCAGGGCAGGAAAGTCGCGAACGACCAGGGCGACACGCTCGTCAGATTGTCGAGGCCGCCGGAGAACAGATCGATGTCAGGATTGGCCAGGGCGGCATCGCGGTACGCCTCGAGGTAGCCCGGCAGCGGCCTGCCATGGTCCTCGAAGATCACGATCCAGTCCTTGGTTGCGTGCTTGATCCCTTCGGTGACGATCCCGTAGAGGTTGCGGCCGGCCAGCGGGATGTGGCGAAGCCCCGGCCGGCTGCGGTCGACGAAATCGGCGCTGCCGTCGCAGACGATCAACTCGATGTCCTGTCCCTTCGCTTGGACGAGAACGTCATCGAGATAGGGACAATGCTCAATTCCGAACGGTGCGGTGAGTACCAGAGACAGGCTCGTCAAACTAAATCCCCGTTGCCGAAATGAACGCACAGGCGGCGGAAAACGACCTTTTCAGCTTATGGCCATTCCCTTCGCCTGTCACGGTGCCGCGCCTGCTCAGAATGGGCGCGGCTCGATCGCGTGGATGCTGTGGTCGGCGCGCTTGCGCACCACCAGATCGGCGGCGTCGCGGTCCCTGACGATATGATCGCGCAGGTTCGGAAGATTGATGTTCTGCCACACCCGGCGCGCGAAATCGGTGCGCGCCGCATCATCCCAATCGCGGAAGCGATAGTAGAAGGAATTCGGATCCTCCCGCCCTTCCACCATCAGCGGCAGAAGGCGGGCGGTGAACCAGCCCTCGATCGCCGCCTCCTCGGCGTCGAGATAGATCAGCCAGTCGATCAGGCGCGGCGCGCCTTCGCGCTCGACCTGCGCCAGATGCAGTCCGTCGAGGATGACGATGGCCGGATTTCGCACGAGGTGGGGATCGGCGGTGCCGACGTCGTAGGTGATGTGCGAATAGCGCGGCACCGCGACATGCTCGCCGCGGCGCAACTGGGCGAGCGTGCTGCGCAACGACACGACGTCGAAGGATTCGGGATAGCCCTTGCGCATCGAGATGCCGCGCTCCTCCAGCACATGGTTTGGAAAGAGAAAGCCGTCGGTCGCGATCGCCTCGACGGCGGGACGCTCCGGCCAATCTTCGATCGCGGCCCGCAGTCCGGCGGCGAAGGTGCTCTTGCCCACCGCGACGCTGCCCGCCACGCCGACGACATAGGGAAGTCCGGCGGCGCGCGCCGTCGCCGAACGCTGACGCAGTTCGTCGCTCAGTGAGGTCACACCGGACATGATCGGCCTTCTTCCGCGGCACGCCGACTATGCCATATGCCGGCAACGCAGGGCAGACTGGCGGGGGAAGATGTTGCATATACGCCAGCGAAGCGCTGCCCTATGAGCAATGATGCGGATTCTCGTGACAGGTTCGTCGGGCTGGCTCGGCCTTCATCTCGTGCCGCGGCTGAAGGCGGATGGACACTATGTGGTCGGCCTCGATCCCAAACCCGGCGCGGACACGGACGTCGTCGGCTCCGTCGCCGACCGGGCGCTGGTGCGCGCGCTGATCGGCGATCACAAGATCGACGCGATCGTGAACGGCGGCGCGCTGCACAAGCCCAATATCGAGACCCATGGCCGCGAGGACTTCCTCGAGGTCAATGTGCGCGGCACGTTCAATCTGCTGGAGGAGGCGGTGGCGCAGAGCGTCGCGCGCTTCGTGTTCACCTCGACCACGTCCCTGATGGTAAGCCGGGAGATCCGCGAGGCGAGGGCGGCGGAGGCCGCGTGGCTGACGGAAGACTTCCACCCGATGCCGCGCAACATCTATGGCGTGACCAAGCTCGCCGCCGAGCATCTTTGCCGGTTGACGCATGAACTGTCGGGACTGCCGGTTGTCGTGCTGCGCACTGCGCGCTTCTTTCCGGAGACCGACGACATGGCGCATGCCATCGTCGCAATCCGGACCCAACACCAAGGCGAACGAGCTGCTGTTCCGCAGGCTGACCGCGGCCGACGCGGCGGCGGCCCACGTTGCGGCGCTCGCCAAGGCGCCGGAACTCGGCTTCGACACGTTCATCGTATGCGCTACCCCGCCTTTCGCGCGCAGCGACTGCGCCGAGCTGATGCGCAACGCGCCGGCCGTGGTGGCGCGCTATTTCCCCGACTATCCCGCGCTCTACGCGAAGCTCGGCTGGACGATGTTCGACCGGATCGATCGCGTCTACGATCCGTCACGCGCTGCGGCCCGCATGGGTTTTCGCTGCCGCACGGGATTCCGCGAGATGCTTGACGAACTCGCCAAGGGCCGCGTGCCGGAGTATCTGACGACCAGCTAGTTCGGGGGCAGGGGAATGGTATCGGAGAGCGCCGCGTCGATTGCCGCGCGGCTGGAGCGCCTGCCGCCCGGCCGCGCGCTATGGACGCGCGTGGTGCTGCTCTCGTTCGGCGGCTTCTTCGAATTCTACGACATGTTCCTGTCGGCCTATGTCGGGCCGGGACTGGTGAAGGCGGGCATCCTGACCCCGACGACGCCCGGGCTGTTCGGCACGACAGGCCTTGCCGGCTTCGTCGCCGCGTTCTTCGCGGGACTCTTCTTTGGCACCGCCTTGTTCGGCTTTGTCGCCGACCGCTTCGGCCGGCGCACGATCTTCACCGTGTCGCTGCTCTGGTACACGGCGGCGGCAACGACCATGGCGTTTCAGACGACGGCGTTCGGCCTCGACCTGTGGCGCTTTATCGCCGGCGTCGGCATCGGCGTCGAGCTCGTCACCATCGACACCTACATCGCCGAGCTGGTGCCGAGCGGAATCCGCGGCCGCGCGTTTGCCTTCAACCAGGTCGTGCAGTTCAGCGCCATTCCGGCGGTGGCGTTCCTGGCGTGGCTGCTCGTGCCCATCGCGCCATTCGGCCTCGACGGCTGGCGCTGGGTGGTGCTGGCGGGTTCGGGCGGCGCGCTGATCGTGTGGTTCGTGCGGCTTGCGGTGCCGGAGAGCCCACGCTGGCTTGCGACGCACGGCCGGCTGGAGGAGGCAGACCGCATCCTTCTCGGCTTCGAGGCGCAGGCGATCGCGGAGAGCGGCGCGCTTGCGCCGCCGCTGGCCGACCTCGCGCAGGAGACCGTGCGCGGCAGCTTCGCCGAGATCTGGCGCGCGCCCTATCGGACGCGCACCGTGATGCTCATCGTGTTCAATCTGTTCCAGACGGTCGGCTTTTACGGCTTCAACAATTGGGTGCCGAGCCTTCTGATCAAGCAGGGCATCGCGGTGACGGCGAGCCTCGGCTACACCTTCGTCATCGCCATCGCGGCGCCGTTCGGGCCGCTTCTCGCCGCCATGTTCAGCGACCGCATCGAGCGCAAATGGCAGATCGCGGGCTCAGCCGCCTTGGTTGCGGTATTCGGCCTCGCATTCGCTCAGATGCGTGAAGCCGTGCCGCTGATCCTGTTCGGTGTGCTGGTGACGCTGTTCAACAACATCATGTCGTTCTCGTTCCACGCCTATCAGGCGGAGCTTTATCCCACCCGCATCCGCGCGCTGGCGGTCGGCTTCGTCTATTCCTTCAGCCGGCTCTCGACCGTCTTCAGCGCCTTCGTCATCGCGTTCTTCCTCGGCCGCTTCGGTGTCACCGGCGTATTCGGATTGATCGCGGCCAGCATGGGCGTGGTGACGTTGGCGATCGGAATATTCGGGCCGCGCGTGCGCAACCTGACCCTGGAAGAGATTTCGAAGTGAGGGAGGCGATCGTCAATGCGCGTCCGAAGCCGGCGCCAGTGACGGCGTCACGTCCGTGACCGAATAGCCCAGAGCGATGAGGCGTTGAATTTGCGTCGCGGCATCCTCGGCAGTTTGCGTGGTCATCTGCGTGAGGCTCCACGGCGCTTCGGGCCGCCGATAGCGGATCTTGTGCACCGTCATTGCTGCACGCGCCGTAGCCCGAGCACGTGGCGAGGGGGCAAGCTGTTGGAATGTCCCAGCGCCTCGCTGAAATCCTTCGGCCCAGCGTGCCCGCTGGTCGGCGCCGGCATAAGGGTTCAGTGCGTCCATACCCTGTGCCTTGAACACGCGTTCTTGCCCGGGCGTGAGTTTTGCAGCCATGTTCCATCCTTGGGCGTAGATGCGGCTCAACTCGAAGTTTGTGCTCACGGCGCGGCTCCTTGATTCAATATTTCTTGCGCCGGGCGAGACGCGCATTGTTGCGCATCCGATCGGCGTCGAGCTTCACCACGGTGGCGGCGGGCTCGTCTTGCGCATTGTCGCGCTCCAGCGCCTTGCGCAACTCCTCTGGATCGATGCGGACATACTCGGTCGTGCCGCCATGGGTGATGTGCATCACGGTGGCAAGGCGCTTCCAGACGGGAAACGACACTTCGTCCAGCGTCTCCTCTTCCGTGTCCACGGTATAGGTCCCGGCGGGCTCGACGCGCTCGAAGCCGTCGAGCACGAATGGCCTGCGAAAGATCACGACGCGGCTCAACATGCGCGTGGGCATTGCCTGGTCCTTTTCATACCAGCGGCAGCGAGGCGGCGGGACCGTAAGTCCCAACCGCCCGGCCGCCGCGGCTTCCGGCACGCACACGCCAAATCGCGCGAAAGGGGCGCCGCTTGCGCGTCACGCCATGCACGAGGCGCCTGGGGCGCACCGAAAAACGAGCGGGGAAGATCCTTCCCCGTTTCGATCAGATCTTCTTTTCCGGCATCGCCTGCGGAGCCGGCTTCATCGCGGCCGGAGCGTGCGATGTGTCCGTCTTGCCGGCGTCATGAACCGGCGTTGCGGGAACGGTCTTCGTATCGGGATGCGAAACGGGTTCCGCAGCCATGTTTGGCTTGTTGGTCATCGGATTGGTGCTTTCGGGGAAACGTGGGCAAATATATGCCGCTACAGATGATATGGGTATCGGAAGCCGCAATTACAATGGCGAAACGGCAGTCAGGCAGGCGCTGTTCGTTCGCTGGCGACGAAGCCTTTTGGCTCGCGCGCAAAGGCCTTGCGGTCGACGATCACGATCAATGCAGCGGCGATGAGGAAGACGCCGGTCACGATGCATTTGGCGAACTGCTCGGCATTGAAGCTCTCCGCCACGGCGTCCAGCATGAAATGAAACAGAACGGCCGCGGCGATCGAGCGATTGTGCTTGTAATAGAGCCAGTTCGCGATGACCGCCGCCGGCAGGACGCTGACGAAGAAGTTCGCGACATAGACGGGACTCGCGAGCCACACATCGTGTTGGTAGGTATGGTCGATCAGGAACAGCGGCCAATGCCACAGCGCCCACAGCGCGGCGAAGAGCGCGGTCGTGCCGCCCATGCCGAAGCGAGCGCGCAGAGCATCGACGCCGTAACCGCGCCAACCGAGTTCCTCGAACAGCGGCGCGAGGAACATCAGCGGCACCATCGCGGCGAGGTTGGGCACCAGCGCCAGCTGGCCCGCGGGCCGTCCCAGTTTCACCGACAGCCAGATGGCGAGATAGGTCGCCGCCGGCATCAGAAGGACCGTCACGGGCAGAAAGCGCCAGTCGAACAGGCGCGGATCGATCAGCCGCCGTTTGAAGTCGCGCCACAGCGCCGGGCTCCCGCGCAGCAGGATATAGGCGGTCGCGAAGGGGCCGAGCAGGCCGAACGCCGCGAAGAGCTGGCTGGCCGTCTGCTGCCCCGGCCGATAACTCAGCCATGCCGAGACCAGCCAGGCAATCCAGGAGAACGCGAAGGTCAGCGTGAAGAACGCAGCCGGGCGATAGCGGCGTGACGGGCGCATGGGCGGCCTTCCCCAATATTTTCAGCAACTTATGCGATTTCTCAAGAAAGTCAATTTTCATTGCTTGAAAAATCAATTTTCTTTATCTACATCGGGTAGGCAATTGAATATGGCTTCCGGCGATGGCCAAGGACTGGCAGGAACTGACGGCGCTGACCCAGGGTGCCCCCCTGATCGTCGAACGGGTGCGGTTGGCCGACCGGGACATCGTCCTTGAGGGCGCCTTTGAGCTGCCCCAGCTCGCCCGCCTGCCGCTCGATGACCAGATCTTCATCGCCGCCTTCGTGAGGAGCCACGGTTCGATCAAGGAGATGGAGAGCGTGTTCGGCGTCAGCTACCCGACGGTCAAGGCGCGGCTGAACCGCATCTCCGCTCAACTGGAATTCGTCGAAACCAACCCCGCGCCGGCCAAGAGCGATGTGCTCGAGCGGCTGGGCCGTGGGGACATCACCGCGGAACAGGCAATCGCGGAACTGGAGGGCAAACCATGACATCGCTGCCCATGCTGGCCGTCGTGCACGTGCTGCCGAACAAGGTTCACCGCGGCATCCGCCTTTGGGTGCCGCTGTTCCTGGTCTGGCTGCTGCTTCTGCCGTTCCTTCTGGTGCTGCTGCCGGTCTATTTCGTGGTCTGCGCCGTGATCGACATTCATCCCTTCAAGACGCTGGGCGCGTTCGTCGCCGTGCTGGGCAGCCTCAACGGCATGCATGTCGAGGTCGAGAGTCCCGACGCCAACGTCTTCATTCACGTCTACTGAAAGGACCACGAACGATGAGCGAGAACCGCCGCCAAATCCTGGAGATGCTGGCCCAGGGCAAGATCACGGCCGACGAGGCCGAGCGCCTGCTGGCCGCGCTGGAGCGCGAGCCGGCGACGCTGATCGCCGGGCCGCAGAGCGAGACGCGCCGCAACGACAAGGTCAAATATCTGCGTGTCGTGGTCGATGCGCTGGACGGTCACGACGGCCCGACCAAGGTAAACGTCCGCGTGCCGATCCAGCTGCTGCGCGCCGGCGTGAAGCTGACGAGCATCATCCCGCCGCGCGCCCGCACGGAAGTCAACGAGGCGCTGCGCAAGGAAGGCATCGACGTCGATATCGGCAAGCTGACGCCCGAAAGCCTCGAGGAAATCGTCGAACAGCTGCGCGATCTGCAGGTCGACGTAGACTCCGAGAATCACGGCAAGCGGGCCAAGGTGCGCGTGTTCTGCGAGTAGCGGAGACTTCGCGCCCCCGCCTCTAGTGCCCCGCTTCCGAAGTTCGTGATACATCGCAACAGCCACTGACACGAACTTCGGAAGCAAGGGGGCACTGGCAAATCAAAGATTCTAGTGCCGCTCTTCGATTTGAAGTTCCTAACCGAGCTTGCGACAAACGCTGCAGGAACTTCAAATCGGCGGCACTAATCGCGCCGATCTGCCGAATTACATGTGGTCGTGGTGGTGATGATCGTCGAAGTCATCGCCCACGGGCCGCGCCGAATTCGCCCGCCGGTTCATGTCGTAATGCTTGAGGTTCGGCGTGTCGTGGGTGAGCGTGACGCAATCGCCGCGGAAATCGTCGCTGGCACAGAGCATCCAGGTGCCATGGACACGGGCGCTCTGGGCGCGGTCATTGAACCCGTAACGGTCGAGATCGCGCACCGGATGGTCGAGATCGACGGAAGTGCCGCGGAAATAGGGCGCGCTGTAGAGCGTGATCATGGGCCTTGCCATGGCCGGCGTGGCAATGACCGCAGCAAGCGCGGCAGCGGCGAGCAGTGTCCAGTGCGATTTCATCAATTCCCCCATGTGAAACATCCGTAATGATATACGAAAGTGGTGCACATGCCAGCGCGCGGACGAAACTTATGAATTATCGCCATGGCTATCACGCGGGGAATTTCGCCGACGTCGTGAAGCATCTCGCATTGGTGGCGATTCTCCTGCATCTGCGAAAGAAGGACGCCGCATTCGCGGTGATCGACACGCATGCCGGTCGCGGGCTCTACGATCTGGAGAGCGAGATGGCGGCGCGCACCGGCGAGGCGGCGAACGGCATCGGCCGGCTGATGAAGCCTGAAGTGATGGGTACGGCGTTGCCGGCCGCGCTGCACCATTATCTCGCCATCGTGGAAGGCGCCAGCGCGCGTTTCTATCCCGGCTCGCCGCTGATCGCGACCATGCTGCTTCGGCCGCAGGACCGCCTGGTTGCGATCGAGCGGCAGGATGCGGAAGCCGCCGCGCTCAAATCCGCGCTCGCGACATTCAAAAGCAAGGCGTTGAAGAGCGAATGCGCCGACGGTTATGCGCGCCTTGCGGCACTGTTGCCGCCGCCGGAGCGTCGCGGCGTGGTGCTGATCGATCCGCCTTTCGAGCAGCCGGACGAATTCCGGAACGAGGCGCGCGCGCTCGGCGAGGCCCTCAAGCGTTTCGCGACGGGGATCTATCTGCTGTGGTTTCCGATCAAGTCGGCGGGCGAGGCGAGCGCGTTCTGCGGCGAGGTGCTGGCCGCCGGCGCCAAACGGGCGCTGCGGATCGACATCGACATCGGCCGCGCCGAGGGCGGCGACAAGGAGCGGTTGAGCGCCGCGGGCCTCGTCGTCGTCAATCCGCCCTTCGGCTTCGAGGACGAAATGCGCGAGGGCCTGGCGCGCGTAACGCCGCTCCTGTCCGACAAGGCGCGGGCCGAAATCAGCTGGATCGCGGCCGATTAGGCCGGCGGACTTGCGGTTTGGCCCGGGCCTCAGTATCTGATCCCTCACGGACAGGTGGTCGAGTGGTTGATGGCACCGCACTCGAAATGCGGAGAACCTTTACGGGTTTCGTGAGTTCGAATCTCACCCTGTCCGCCACTTCTCGCACTGCTGACACGAACGCCGCCTGCGACGCGTAAGCTGGCCGCGCCATGCAGAAGATTTCCGATCCGTCCGTCGCCGCGGTGTTCCGTGCGTTCCCGAAGAACGTTCGCACCCGGCTGATTGCGCTGCGCGCGATGATCTACCGGGTTGCGAAACAGACGGACTGTGAGCTGGAGGAATCGCTCAAATGGGGCGAGCCGGCCTATCGCGCCAAGGGCGGCAGCACGATCCGGCTGGGCTGGAAGGCGAAGGCGCCACACGAGGTCGCGATGTATTTCATCTGCACCACCGGGTTGGTGGACACGTTCCGCGATCTTTATCCGCGCAGTTTCCGCTTCGGCGGCAACCGCGCTCTGCTGTTCGACTTGAAATCGAAGCTGCCGGAGAAGACGCTCGCCCACTGCATCGCGCTGGCGCTGACCTATCACCGCAAGTGATTTGACGCTGCAGCGAACCTCGTCAACTTATTTCCAGACCAGGCCGGTGGACGAGAAGGTCGGTTGCTCGGGACCGAGGCAAGCCGGGTCGCCATACCGCGCATCTCATCCCTGTCTTCGCAGTACGCCCAGTTGAATGCCGACGCCGTTCTCAAACCGGCGCGCCACCCAGCGCGATGACCAGATGCTGGGACGCTCGACGCTCCACCACACCAGCCAGCCCGCCGCGAACGCCGCCGGGATGGCCGCTACGCCGCCCCAGGGACCGAAGGCGCGCACCGCCAGCGCCAGCACGATGAAGTGAACCAGATACAGACTGTACGATACCCGTCCCAGCCATTGCGGCAGTGCGGATTCCAGGAAACGGCTGCGGTATGTGCCGCGTGCCAGGAAGGCGCCCGCGACGAACAGGCCCAGCACGGCGATCTTCGGCTCCCACAGACCTGCCAGGATAAGCACCACGATGGACAGCGCGGCTCGCGCCGTGCCCGCGCGTCCCGCCCACACGATCAGCGGCATCAGAGGCATGGCCCAGGCTTCCAGGAACAGCGACCAGACCGGCGGATCGATCGCGGGCCGATCATTGGGCCCGATGAAGGGATACCAGAGAAATTCGCTCCACAGCGGATGCACCGACGCGGCGGCATAGCCCAGGCCCAGGCAGATGGCATAGACCGGCCAGAGCCGCAGAAAGCGGCGAACCAGAAACACGCCAAGCCGACCATCCCAGGCGCGCGTCAGCACAAGACCCGACATCACGAAGAACAGCGCCACCGCGACGTTCGCGGGCACGAGCATCCAATCGATGCCGAACGGCGCGGCGACGTGCCAGGACAGAACGACCACCGCCAGCAGGCCGCGCAGGCCGTCGAGCGCGGCGACGCGCGAAGACTGGGGTGCAGACGGCATGGCCGAAATCCCGGAGGAACGGGCAATACTGGCGCCAATTTGCTGAGGGGGCGTTAACGGTTCGGGCCCCATCGAGGATCCGCGCCCAGCTCGCGGAGGACGTCTGCGTGCGCGTGGCGATGACTGTCCCGGCCGATCAGCCGTTCTCGAGTTCTTCGCGCAGCATTTCGAGCTCCAGCCAGCGTTCTTCCGCCTTGGCGTGCGCGTGCTGCGCCTCGGCAAGGCTCTGCGACAGGGCGGCGAACTTCTTGGCGTCGCGCGCATAAAGGTCGGGCGCCGAAAGCTGGTTTTGCAGATCGGCGATCTGGTGTTCCAGCGCCGCGATGCGCGCCGGTAGCTTCTCGAGATCGTGCTTGTCGGTGAAGTTCATCTTGCGCTTTTGCGGCTCGGCGCGGCGGCGTTCCTTCGGCGCGCCGGGCGCTTTCACCGATATCGCGCGGGCATCGACGCCATGGCCGCGCTGGGCGACCATGTCGCTGTAGCCGCCGGCATACTGGATGAATTTTCCGTCGCCCTCGGCCATCAGGACGGATGTGGCCACGCGGTCGAGGAAATCGCGGTCGTGACTGACGACCAGCACGGTGCCGGGATAGTCGTCGATCATCTCCTCCAGAAGATCGAGGGTCTCCAGGTCGAGATCGTTGGTCGGCTCGTCCAGCACCAGCAGGTTCGACGGCTGCGCCAGCACCTTTGCGAGCAACAGCCGCGCGCGCTCGCCGCCCGACAGCACCTTCACCGGCGTGCGCGCCTGCTGCGCGGCGAACAGAAAGTCCTTCATGTAGCTGACGACATGCTTCATCTCGGTGCCGACCAGGATGTGGTCGCCGCGGCCGCCGGTCAGCACATTGGCCAGCGTGTCGTCCGGCTCCAGAACGGTGCGGGTCTGGTCCAGCCGCGCCATGGTGACGGCGATACCGACCTTCACATTGCCGGCATCGGGAGAAAGCTCGCCCGTCAGCATGTTGAGCAGCGTCGTCTTGCCCGCGCCGTTTGCGCCGACGATGCCGACGCGCTCCCCGCGGTGGATGCGGACCGACACGTCGCGCACGACGCATTTCTCCCCAAAGCTCTTGGAAATCCTCTTGGCGTCGATGATGCGCGTGCCGCCTTCGCCGGTGTCGGTGACCGTCATCTGCACCTGGCCGGTGGCCTTCAATGCTTCGCGGCGGCCCTTGCGCAGAGCATGCAGACGGGCGAGGCGGTTCTGGTTGCGCTTGCGCCGCGCGCTGACGCCGTAGCGCAGCCAGTCCTCTTCCATGGCGATTTTGCGGTCGAGCTTGTGGCGCTCGATGTCTTCCTGTTCGAGCACCTCGTCGCGCCACGGCTCGAATGCGCCGAAACCCTTCTCCAGCCGCCGCGTCTGGCCGCGATCGAGCCACACGGTGGCGCGCGACAGGTTCTCGAGGAAGCGGCGGTCATGGCTGATGATGACGAGTGCCGATTTGAGCGCCGAGAGCTCCTGTTCCAGCCACTCGATCGCCGGCAGATCGAGATGGTTGGTCGGCTCGTCGAGCAAAAGGATGTCTGGCTTGGGCGCGAGCGTGCGCGCCAGTGCCGCGCGCCTGGCCTCGCCACCCGACAAAGTCTCCGGCGCCTCGGCGCCTGTGAGACCGAGCTTGCCGAGCAGGTAATAGGCCCGCGCCGGATCGTCGCCCGGCATCAGCCCGGCCTCGACATAGGCGTGCGTGTCGGCATAGCCGGTGAGCGTCGGCTCCTGCGGCAGGTAGCGGATGGTGGCGCCGGGTTGGGCGAAGCGCGTGCCGCCATCGGCCTCCATCAGTCCGGCAGCGATCTTCAGCAGGGTCGATTTTCCCGAACCGTTGCGGCCCACAAGACACAGTCGCTCGCCGGCCGCGACCGACAGTTCCGCTCCGTCCAGAAGAGCGGTGTTTCCGAACGTCACATGGATGTCTTGCAACAGGAGGAGGGGGGCGGCCATGCGCGCCTTATGTCACATTTTACGCAAACTGCACCCCGTACCGGCTTGATAATTGGCTGCATTGCGGTCAGTTTCCCGACCTCCTAGCGAAAAGGAATACAGGATTGCAGGGCATGCGTGGGTTCAAGGAAAAAGGGTTCAACGACCGGCTGGAAGCCGCCGCTAAGGCGAAGCAGGCGCAGCTTGAGCGGGCACGCGCAAAATCGCCGCTGAACGATCCGGAGTTCGCCAAGCGTCAGGCCGAGCGCAAGCGCCTGGCCGAGGAACGCGAGGCACGGATCGCAGCGCGCGCCGCCGAGAAGGCCGCAGAGGCGCAGCGCGAGACCGAGCGCCGCGCCGCCGAGGAAGCCCAACGCCTCGAGGCAGAGAAGCTCGCAGTGGAAGAGCGCGAGCGCATGAAGCGCGAGGAAGCGGACAAGCTGGTGCAGCTGCTGGCCGAACAGAAAGCGTCGCGCGACGCGCGCTATGCGGCGCGCAAGTCGCGGCAAAAAGGATCGCGCTAAGGCGGAAGAATGAGCGCGCGATATCGGCCCGAGCATCTCGACGCCTGGCGGCGCGACGGCGCGGTCGTCATCCCGAATTTCTTTACGCCTGAGGAAGTCGCCGCCGTCCAGGCGGACTTCGAAACCGTGTTCGGCCGCAGCGAAGGCGCCGCCGAAGCGATCGACAAGAAGAAGGGCGGCGAAGTCGGCCGCTTCAACCCGGCACAGTTCACCGACATCCAGCCGGTGCCGGTCAACTGTTCACCGGCGCTGAACCTGATCGGGGTCCACCCGGCCATCATCGATTTCGCCAAGCAGGCGCTCAAGACCGACGATGTGCGGGTCTATCAGTGTCAATCCTGGGCGAAGTTCACCGGCGACGCCGATTACGACCAGCCTTTCCACACCGATTTCTCCAACCACACGCTGACCGTGCCGTCGGAAGACAGCACCAAGAACTCGATCACCATCCTCTGTTATTTCAGCGACGTCAGCGATGCGCATGGCCCGATGCACTTCGTGACGCGGCCGGATAGCGAGAAGATCGCCGGACCCGAAGCCTCGATAAATCCCGATCCCAAGGCGCATGCGGAATTGCAGGAAGGTCTGAGGCCGTTTGGCCGCTCGAGCGCCTCGACGGCGGGCACGGCCATTCCCTACAGCATCGACGTCTATCATCGCGGCACGAACCTGACGGCACCGCACGGCCATCGCTATGCGCTGATGACGTGCTTCAAGAAGGCCAACGACGACAGCATCGGCTTTCATGCCTGGCAGTTCCATCACACGAAGCCGTGGGGGAAGATCTTCAACCATGCGACGCCGGAACAGCTCGCCTGTTTCGGCGTGCAGCGGCCCGGCGATCCGTTCTGGACGGAGACGACGTTGGCGCGCGCGCAAAAGCGCCAGCCCGGCTGGGATCTGACACCTTATCGCGAGGCGATGCGGTAAACCCGGTCTCAGGGAAACCGGTGATCGGCTTCCACCGGTATCCCGTCGCAGCGGTTGGGGTCGCGCACCGGATTGCAGGCGGCGACCACGCCGCCGGGCATGCGCGCTTCATACGAGCCGAAGCGCGGATCGGGATGCATGTAATCGGTCGAGATATACTGCGCGCCCGAGGCAAATGCCTTGTCGCGTCTGGCGGTGTCGTTGGCGCGAGCCTCTACCGTGTCGGCATCGGCGCGCGTGCGCACGAGAAAGCCCTTCTGCACGTCGGCGGTGATGTGGTCGGTGTCGGTCAACGCCTCGTTGAGCGTGAGATAGGCGGCAAGCGGGGAATTGTCGGGCGCGTTGACGAACATCACCCGGCCCTCGAGCGATTTGCGGCCGCCCTGATACGCGACGATCTTGTCGCCTTCCTCGTCCAGCGCGAAAAGGAACTTGCCGCGCGTCTCGCCCAGCGTCGGCCAGCCATGCTGGAGCACCGCCTCGCGCAGCGTGGGGAAGGTGCCCTGGATCTGGTCGGGAACGATCAGATCGTCGCGCGAAAAGACTGAAAGGATTTCGGCATCCAGCGCATCGAACGCGGCGGTGTCGAATTTCAGCGGCGTGACGGAGCTGGGCAGGGGGATCGAATCGTCCTTGGCGTTCAGCGTGACGAGGATCGGCACATGATCGGGATGCGCCTTCGACCATGCTTTCAATTCCTGCAGGCACTCGACGAAGGTGGTGCAGACCGAGCGGTAGTCGATGTCCTGAACGTGCATCACCTTGAAGCCGGGCTTCTGCATCGCGTCGATATAGTCGCCCGGCACCGGCACGCCGGTCATCGCCGCACCGGCCGGGTGGTCGTAAAGCCCGCCATTCGGATCGTAGACGACGTCGAGTTCGATGGCGCGGGCGCCATCGTCGAGCTGCTGCGGCAGCGGCAGATGCGAGTAGTCCAATCCCAGCGCGGCCTTGCGCGCGCCCAATTTGATCAGCGACATGATCTTGTCGGGAATGGCTTGCTTGTAGCTGTTGTGCGTGCCGACGGTGACGATGTCGTTGAGGTGGAGATTTTTGTCCATCCAGGCCTGGGCGCAACCCACGCCGGCGGCGCGCGCGTCCGGGGCGTCGAGATTGCATCCGGCCAGCGCCACACCGGTGGAGAGAATCAGCGCCGCGGCGGCCACGATGACGATGCGCATAAATCACTCCCGCCGGCGCGATTCGCACCGTCTGAGGTTCCGATCTTATACGGATGAGCCGCACGCGTCAGTCGGCTCTCCGGGGCGATTCTATGCAGGTTCCGGTCAACCGGCGGTTCTCTCCGGCGCGGGAGCGGCGAGCGCGCCGTCGACGATCTGACTGACGGCGTTGCCGAGAGCCTGGTCGAACGCCACCACGACACTCGCCACGCTGTTCTCGCCGGCCGCGACCTCACCATGGGCATTGATCGTCTGAACGATCGTGCGTCCGCGCACGGCCATCATCCTGGCCACGATGCGCACCACGGCGGTCGGCGGCGCGTCGGCGACGTCGTAGCGCGCCTGGAAGTCGCGGATGTCGGTCAGGAGCACGAAGTCCGCCTTGAGGCCTTCGGTGTCTCGTCCGACGGCGGCAATCCGTCCGCTCGCCTCGAAGGCTTCGATCAGCGAACTCTGCACCAAGGACGGCAGCTGGTCCTGCCAGGTCGCACCGGCGTAATAGTCCATCTGGCTGGTCGGCTGCACCAGCGCGATGCGGTCGGTGTCAAGGCTGTCGGGCGCCTCGGGCATCGTGACCGAGAGCTGCCAGAACACGCGCGGCCCGCCGCCGGCGGCCATTTTCGGCGGCTTCAGCATATAGAGCGGCGAGGCATCGGGCGGGCCGATGATGTTGCTGCAGGCGGCCAGCGCGACGGAGGAAACGCCGGTCACCAGCAGGGCGCGGCGGTCGATCGAGAATTTGCTCATTTGGGTGTGTATCCCTTGCGCCTGTCGCCGAAGATCACACGCGTCGGTTCGCGGTTGAGTTCGTCGGACAGTTTTGTGAGGCTTCCCACCAGGCGGCGGGACTCGGCGACGAGCGCCGAAAGCTGCGCGACGCCATCGCCGGTGACGACGGCATCGGCGTCGGTCGAAAGCTTGTCGAGCTTCTTGAGCGTGGCGTCGGCCTGGAGCAGCGTGGGGTGGAGATCGCGCGAGGCGATCACCAGATTGCGCGTCGCTTCGTTGGTGTTGCGCAGCGTCGCGCTGATGTCGGCGGAATGCGCCGCCACCGTGGTCGTGACCGTGTCGAGGTTCGCCAGGATGTCGGCGATCGCCTTCTGGTTCTTGTCGCTGAGGACGTTGTTCAGCTTGTCGGCGATCTTATTGATCTTGGCGACGATCTGCGGCGCGCTTTCTTGCAGCGCCGCCCACACCGACGGCACCGATCTGATCTCGGGATAGGGCTTGTGCGTGGTCTGGGCCAGCTTGTCCTTGTCCGCGCGCAGCTTCCCGCCATCGATCTCGACATAAGAGCCGCCCGTCAGGCCCTGGCTCGCGATGGTCGCGGTGGCGTCGCTGTAGATCGCCAGATCGGGGCGAACCTCCAAGGTGGCGATGACGCTCGACGGATCGTTGGGCGCGAAGTCGAGGCTGTCGACGCGGCCGACCTCGAGGCCGTTGTAGCGAACGGTCGTGCCCTTGCCGAGGCCGGTCACCGAGCCGGTGAACTTCGTCGTGTAAAACACATACTCCTGGCTGTACTGCACGCCGGCCAGCCACAAGACGGTGACCACCAGCGCCAGCATGCAGGCCAGTACGAAGGCGCCTACGGCGACGTAGTTTGCCTTGGTTTCCATAGTCCCCCCTCAGGCCGCCGCGCGTCCGCGCGGACCGGAAAAATACTCTTGAATCCATGGATGCGGATTGCGGCGCAATTCGTCGATCGTCCCCACGACGATCTTGCGGTCGACCAGCACCGCGATGCGGTCGGTGGTCGCGCGCAACGTGTCCAGATCGTGCGTTACCATGAACACCGTCAAATTCAGGCTCTGCTGCAGGTCCTTCACAAGCTCGTCGAACATGTTGGCGGAAATCGGGTCGAGGCCCGCGGTGGGCTCGTCGAGAAAGACGATCTCCGGATCGAGCGCCAGGGCGCGGGCAAGGCCGGCCCGCTTCTTCATGCCGCCGGAAAGCTCCGACGGATGCTTCGGCGCCGCCGACTCATCGAGCCCGACCATCGAGAGCTTCATCGACGCGATCTCGTTCATCAGATGCTGCGGCATGTTGAGATATTCGCGCAGCGGCACCTGGATGTTCTCCGCGATCGTCTGGGAGGAGAACAGCGCGCCTTCCTGGAACAGCACGCCCCAGCGCTGTTCGATTCCCCGCCACTGCCGCTCGTTCAAATGCGCGGTGTTCTGGCCGAAGACTTCGATCGTGCCCGACCGGATCTCGTTGAGCCCGATGATGGAGCGCAGCAGCACCGATTTGCCGGTGCCCGATCCGCCGACCACGCCCAGCACTTCGCCGCGGTACACGTCGATATCGAGATGGTCGTGTAGGATCTGGCTGCCGAAGGCATTGACCAGCCCCCGGACCTTGATGACGACGTCTCTTTCGCTCCCCCCTGGCACGGTCAGATTCCTATGATCGAGAACATGATCGAGAATCCTGCGTCGAGCACAATGACCAGGAAGATGGATTCGACGACCGAACGGGTCGTCAGCTTGCCGACGCTGGCGGCGTTGCGCTCGACTTGAAGTCCCTCGAAGCAGCCGACGAGACCGATGATGAAGGCGAAGACCGGCGCCTTGATCAGGCCGACCATGAAGGTGTTGACGGTCACCGCACTCTGCAATTCGCGCATGAATTGCGGGATCGTGATGCCGAGGTCGAAGTAACACATCATCGCGCCGCCGGCGAGGCCCATGATGTCGGCATAAAAGGTGAGGAAGGGAAGCGCGATTGCCAGACCGATGATGCGCGGCAGCACGAGCGCGTCGACGGTATTGATGCCGATCGTCTGCATCGCGTCGATCTCTTCGTTGACGCGCATGGTGCCGATCTGGGCAGTGAAGGCCGAGCCGGAGCGTCCCGCCACGATGATCGCGGTAATCAGCCCGGCGATCTCGCGCAGCAGGCCGACGCCGACCAGATCGACCGTGAGCAGTTCGGCGCCGAAACGCTTCAGCTGATCGGCGCCCTGATAGGCGAGAACCACGCCGATCAGAAAGGCGAGCAGCCCGACGATCGGAAGCGCGTTGATGCCGGTCTCCTCCACCTGGTGAATGAGGGCGGCGAATTTCAGATTGCCGCGCGGATGGTAGATCGCCTCGGTGGCTTCGACCGTCACGCGGCCGATATAGCCAAGTATACCCCAGCCCTGCTGCAAGCCGTGGATCGTCGCCTTGCCGACCCGCTCGACGAAGGCCTTGAGCGTGTGCCGGTTGTGGATGACGACCGGCGGCGCGGTGTGCTCATGCTCGACGGTGTGGATCAGCGAGCCGTAGCGCTGGTCGAGCGCGATCTGGCCGACACGCTTGCCGCGGTCTTCCCAGTCGCGCTTGGTGCGCACCAGCAGCCAGGCGCCCGCGCTATCCAGCCGTTCGAGCCCGCGGCCGTCGATCTCGGCGTCGGTTGCGCCGGTGATGTCGATGGCGCGCAACTGGGCGTCGAGCTTGGCCGCGTCCTTCGTCGTCCATTGGCCCTCCGCCACCAGACGCAGCAGGCGGGGCGCACGCTCCATGCGGAAGCGGGCGCGCGCGTCGTGAGGCGTGGCGTCGTGTGCTGTGCTCATCCTGGGAAAACTCTAACTGGGGCGCGCTCTTAAGGCCATGCTATATCGATTGAAACAAAACAGAAGGGAGTGGGCCATGGAAAGCCGTGCACTTATTCTAGGCGGCGGCGGTCCTGTGGGTATCGCCTGGGAACTGGGTCTGGCGGCTGGGCTTGCGGAGGCCGGGATCAAGCTCGCGGCGGCGAAGCGAATCGTCGGCACCTCGGCCGGATCGTTTGCCGGCGCCGCGCTGGCGTCCGGCAGGCCGCCCCAGGCACTGGTGCGCGCGCAGGTAGAACAGGCCCAGAAAGAGACAGCCGCCCGCGCCGCATCGACTTCGGGCCCGCGCAGGGCCGCACCGGACTTGACCCCGCTGATGCGATTCATGGCGCGGCGTCCGGCCGAAGGCGAACCACCGGCCACATTGCTGTCGGAGATTGGCGCCTTCGCGCTCAAGGCCCAAACCATGCCGGAGGAGCAGTTCATCGCGAGCTTCGGCTCCATTTCGGGCGAGGGCTGGCCGCCCGGCTTCGCCTGCACCGCGGTGGACGCCGAGGAAGGCCGCTTCGTGTTGTGGGAAGAAACATCGGGCGTGCCGCTCGGCCGCGCCATTGCCTCGAGTTGCTCAGTACCCGGAATATTCCCGCCGATCACCATCAACGGCAGGCGCTATATCGACGGCGGCATGCGCTCGGGCACCAATGCCGATCTCGGCAAGGGCCATGACCGCGTGCTGGTGGTCGCGGTGCTGGCGAAGATGGGCCTGGAGATTATGAAGGCCCGCGTCGAGGGCGAAGTGGCGGCGCTCAAGGCGTCAGGCGCCAAGGTGGAGCTCATCGTGCCCGACGCCGATTGCCTCGAAGCGTTCGGCAACAACCTGATGGACTCGTCGCGCCGCGGCGATGTCGCGCTCGCCGGCGTGGCGCAGGGCAGGGCGGAGGCGGAGAGGATTGGCGCGTTCTGGAATTGACCGGTGCTACCGCGCCGACGCGTCGGTGGCGTAGATCGTTCTTTCCCTGTAGGCGATGTACAGATGGAGTTTGCGCAACGTGCTCATCCCGATGAGAAACAGTTTTTCGCTGGCGGGCACCTTCGCAATGTCCTCCGGCGCCAACAGGATCTCCGGATCGGTCAGCGAGATGCCGCCGAACGACAATTGTTTGAAATGATATTGATACACTTTGCCCGCCCGCGTCGTCAGCGACTTCAGGTCCTTGTCGCCGATCGGGAATAAAGCTCTGGCAAGCCCAAGCTGCATGGTCGAGTAGGTCGCACCCGTATCGACGACGGCCTGCAGCTCGACGCCGTCCAGCGTCACGGGAATTTTGATGTGACCGACGGGATCGACGGCGATCGGAATGGTCGCGTAAGGCACCTGGGTCCAATATACGACCTGGCCGGCACAATGGTCGGGAGAGAATAGATTGAACTTGCCGCCGCCGAAATCGAAGTCGACGTCATAGTGCATGAGTACGTTGGGCGCGATCATGCCGCCAATTCCGGTGGCAAGACTTTCCTTGGGAACGACCTGCAAGGGTATGCGATCGGCCTTCAAACCGCCGAGACTGACGTCTTTGGCCTCGACATATTCGGTTACCCGGTAGCCGCCGAACATCTTCACCTGGCTGTCGAACACCGGCAGCTTTTCCAGACCGAGCATCGCGACGGATTGCTCGCTCAGCATGGAAAAGATGCCGCCGGTGTCGATCAGCATATTGACGGTCTGCCCCGATATCGTCATCGGCACATAGGGATTGCTGGCGTCGTCGAAGCCCATGTCGATCGCGGCAATCCGCATCAGGTTGCATGGGCCGGCGGAAGCCGAATCCGGCGCGAGCGCGACGATGAGTGCAAGGCTCAGGACCGGGATTTTGACGCGCATATTCGCCCCTGCAATTGACCAGACGCCAGCCGCAGGAATTCAAGCAGTTATCGCGTGCGCAGGCCAGTATTCGCGATCGAAGATTGCCTGCTATCCTTGCGGAAAATTCCGGCCGCTCAGACGAGGGCTCGCCCCGTCATCCGTTCCAGAACCTTGAGCGGCGAACGCTCCGGATGGGCAAGTGCTTCCACCGGCAGATGGAACGTCTGCTCGAGCGCGAACTGGCCGGCGAGCGCCGCGTGCATCGCCTGGTCGGTAAAGCACATCCAGCTCGTGCCGGCCGGAAAGGCGAATTCAATCTGCGGCGAGTTCTTCTGATAGCCAGGATCGAGTTTGGCACCGTCATGCAGGCCGAGCATCAGATAATCATAGTCGCTGCGCCGCCCGCGCGTCACCCCGAGGAGTTCGAACAGCCAGGGCTCCAGCGGCAACGGCTTGCGCGCATTGGGCAGGTACTTCTTTGCAACGTCCTCGAACGGCTCGCCGACATGCCAGACGCGCGCGGCGCCCATCGGATGAATGTTGGAGAACACGCGCAGGATGCGCCGGCCGCGCTGCGGCCGCGACGGGAAGGCATCGACATGCAGCCGCTTGTCGTCGTTGCGCGGCGAATAGCTGCGGCCCGCGATCTCGACCGGACGATAGCTGGTGCGCGCCTGGTCGATCGTGCGCGCGTAGCCGGGAAACAGCGACAGCACGAGCGCGCGCGCATGGCTGGCGAAGCGTCCCATCATCGCCGACAGCTGCGCGGCGGCTTCGGGCGAGGCGGCATCGCCTTGAATCCTTCCGTCCGGATCGCGGCTGATGTTCTTGGCGCGGCCGTTGGACAGCGCATCGGTCAGAAGCGCGTTCTCGCTGTTGCCGACGGTGAAAGGCAGTTTCGGAAAATAGAGGACCTTGCCGCTCTCGAGCGCGTCCTGCGCGGCGGCGCGCGTCGCTTCGTCGAACGGTCCCTGCCAGGCCACCAGTTCGAAAGTGGAAATGGGCTCCAACGTCATCGCAATGTTCTAACAAAGTGCGACGTCAGCCGCCATGCCCTCATGCTTCGACAAGCTCAGCATGAGGGGCGAATCCTGAATTCCTCATCCTGAGCCTGTCGAAGGATGAGGGGCGGCTATTGCAGTGAACCGGTGATCGAGGCGCGCTGCGAAATCTCGATCCAGTTGCCGTCGGGATCGCGCACCATGGAGATGCGCGCCGTGGTGCCGAGCGTGGTCGGCTTCATCGCTTCGCGCCCGCCGCGCTCCAGGATGCGGGCATGTTCCTCATCGACCTTGAAGACCTGGAAGGTGATGTAGCGCCAGCCCTTGCCCTCCATCGTGGCATCGGCCGGTGCGTCGGGTGACGGGTCAAGCAGCAACAGCGTCTCGCCGGCGCGGAAGGCGGCACCGGCGGCGCGCTTCTCCTCGGCGAGCCCAAGTCCTTCGGCGTAGAAGCGGCGATGCGCCGCGAGGTCGCGCACCTTGAGGCGAATGCCGATCTGCGTGATGCCATCCATGCCTTTGGGCACCAGCGTGACGGGGTTCCCGTCCGGATCGTGCATGGTCTTGGGCGCAGCGAGCCCGTCGCGGGCCACCAGCAGTTCGGCATAGCCCGACGGCGGCTTTTCCGGCAGCGACTCGGCATGGTGATTGATCTTCAGCACCGAGCCGTTGGCGTCATGACGGTGCTGCTTCGTGCCCTTGCGGATCGGCAGCACGTGATCGAAGGCGATCCCCGCCTCGTTCTGCCAGAAGGCGAGCATGGCTTCGAGATTGTTGGTGTTGAGGCCGATATCGACGCGGGGCTTGGCGAGGTTCATCCCTTCGATCCTTCGAGCATGGCTTTCTTTAGCGCATCAACCAAAATTCGTCATGGCCGCCCATGTGCCGGCCACCCTGGAACACGATGCGGTGGGCGCGATCATGGGTCGCCGGGTCAAGCCCGGCGATGAGGGTTGCGCAGAAATCCACACGCATGCGCGGTCCTACCCTTCACCCTGCCGGTCGAAGAAGTCGTCCGCATCCTCCACATCGACCAGCCGCCCGCGGCGGATTTCGAGGAACCGGGTCGCGGCGGTACGCGTGAAGTAGCGGTCGTGGCTGACGAAGATGCAGGAGACGTCGGAATTCTCGAGCTGCTCTTCGAGATCCTCCTGGCCCTCGATGTCGAGATGGTTGGTGGGTTCGTCCAGCAGGTAGAAGTTCGGCGCCAACAGCTTCAGCCGCAGGAACACCAGCCTCGACTGCTCGCCATAGGAGAGCTTTCTGATCTTGTCGTCCAGCCGCTCGAACGGAAAGCCCGCCTTTGCCAGAATGGAAACGGCCTGCGCGTTGTTCACCGTCTTCAGCTGCGCGATGTAATCGCGCAGCGACAGGTCGAGCGGCAAGTCCGCCATGCGCTGGTCGAAATAGACGAGGTTGGTCGCCGGATTGAAGCGCACCGGCGCGCGGCCGTCATAATGTTCCTGCGCGGGGTCGTAGGCGCGCGCCAGCACGTTCAACAAGGTCGACTTGCCGCTGCCGTTGGGGCCGAGCAAGGCGACCTTCTCGCCCGCCGCGACGACGAGCCGGTCGATGGTGATCAGCGTACGCGATCCGTCCGGCGTCTTGATCACGAGATTGGAGAGCCGGAGCGCCACCTTGGCGTCGATCGTCTCGTCGTTCAGTTCGAGCTTGCGGTTCTTCGCCTTGAAGACCTCGGTCGCATTGTCCTCGATGCGCGCGATGCGTTTCTCGGTCGCCCGCTGCTTCTTGTGGAACTTGGAGTTGAGCACGCCCCAGATCTTGTAGCGCGCCGCGACCTGTTCGAGCCGCTTGACCTCCCGTTCCTCGAGATGGCGCTGCTTCGCCGCCGTCGCGTCACGCTGCAACAGCTCCTCCCGCGCGATTCCGAACGGCGCCTTGAAGGCATGCGCGCCGTCCTTGCGCAGGAAGATCGTGCGCGAGGTGGTGCGGCCCAAAAATTCGCGGTCGTGGCTGACGATCAGCATCGGCAGCCGGTCTTCCTCCAGCCAGGCTTCCAGCTTGTTGATGTTCTCGATGTCGAGATGATTGGTCGGCTCGTCGAGGATGACGATATCCGGCTCGCCGAGCTTGGCCGCGGCGATGAGCATCAGCCGCTGCCAGCCGCCGGAAAGTTCGCCGAAGGTCTTGGCTGCAATGTCGGGCGGAATGCGCAGATCGTCGAACAGGACGTCGACTTTCCAGGTGTCGTCGCGCCCATCGGGCGGAAGCGCGCGCTCCAGCATGTCGCGGACCCGTACATTGGCGAGTTTCTCCGGAATCTCCTGCGGCACGATGCCGACCCGCAGCCCGCGTGAGCGCACGATCTGCCCGTCGGACAGATCGAGCTCGCCCGCCAGGCATTTGAGCAGGGTCGACTTGCCCGCGCCGTTCTCGCCGACCAGCGCGGTGCGCGCATCGTCCAGCAGAAACGACACGTTCTCGAAAATCTTGCTGACGCCGAAGTGGAAGCCGCCCCGGTCGATGCCGAGAACGGCCTGTCGCGATGCCATGACACGATCGAATGAATATCCCGCGGACATTTTCGCACAGGCTTTCCGTCCCGCCAAATCGCCGTCTTGACGGGCGCGGCATAGCAGCCATGCTCACGGCCAGAGATCGCCGCCGCGCTAAAACAGCGAAGCGGTAGCGCGAAAGGGAGGGAGACGTCATGGATCGCTTGAAGGGAAAGGTCGCCATCGTCACGGGTGCGGCGAGCGGCATCGGCCGCGCGTCCGCCAAAATGTTCGCGGCGGAGGGCGCCAAGGTCGTGTGCGTCGATCGCGCTAAGGAGGTCGAGGATACGGCGAAGGCGATCAAGGATGCCGGCGGCGTGGCGCTCGCGATCGTCGCCGATGCGTCGTCGGAGAAGGATATCGCAGGCGCGGTCGACACCGCGGTCAAGGAATTCGGCAAGCTCGACATCATGTATGCCAATGCCGGCGTCTCGGGCGGCGGGCAGCCGCCCTTCTTCGAATTGACGGCGGAGCATTGGCGCCAGGTGCTCGACGTCAACCTGATCGGTGTGTACCTGGCGATCAAGCATGCGGCGCGGGTGATGATCCCGAACAAGAAGGGCTCGATCGTCTGCACGGCCTCGGTCGCCGGCATCCGCTCGGGGGCGGGCGGCGGGCCCTACAGCGCGAGCAAGGCGGGCGTGATCAATCTTGCGACCACGGCGGCCAACTATCTGACCGGCACCAATGTACGGGTGAACGCGATCTGTCCCGGCATCATCGAGACCGGCATGACCAAGCCGATCTTCGACTATGCCAAGCAGCGCGGCTCGGCGGACCGCATCGGCCAGCTCAATCCCTTGAAGCGCTATGGCCATCCGGAGGAGATCGCCGCCATGGCGCTATTCCTCGCGACCGACGAGGCGTCCTATGTCAACGGCCAGCACATCGCGGTCGATGGCGGGCTGACGAGTTCGATGCCCGTGACGGGACGGGTGGGTCGATAGTGCAAGCGCATCCGAGGGACGCGTCATGATTTTCGAGCAATTCGCGGTCGGCGGGTGCCAGTCCTATGTCATCGGCTGTCCCGAAACCTTCTCCGCCGCGCTGATCGATCCCGAGATTCAGCTGATCGATCATTATCGCGCGATGGCGACGCGCGACGGGCTCACCATCCGCTATGTCATCGACACGCATACCCATGCCGATCACTTCTCGGCGTCGCGCCAGATCGCGCAAGCGCTGAATGTTCCGGTCGTCATGCATCGCGACAGCCCGGCGCCGTTCGTCGATCTGAAGCTCGACGACGGCAACATGCTGATCGTCGGAAACCTGCGCGTTACCGCGCTTCACACGCCGGGACATACGCGCGATTCGATGTGCCTGGTGGCCGGCGACCGGGTGTTCACCGGCGACACGCTGCTGATCGGTGGAACGGGCCGCACCGATCTTCCCACCGGCGACCCCGATCAGCTCTATGACAGCCTTTTCGGAAAACTGCTGAAGCTCGATCCCGCGCTGATGGTCTATCCGGCGCACGACTACAAAGGGCGTGGCCATTCGACCATCGGTGCGGAGCTGGCGGGCAATCCGCGGCTGCAGAAGAAGGACCGCGCGGCGTTCGTCGAGATGATGCGCAGTCTGAACCTGTCGGCGCCGACCCATCTGACCGAGGCGTTGCGGGTCAATATGAGCGGCGCCACCAGCGTGACGCAGCTTCTGGCGAAAGCTGCGGCCTCGGTACCCTTCGTCAGCCTCGCCGATCTGAACGCGCAGGTCGCGCAGCGTCCCAACGATCTGGTGGTGCTCGACGTTCGCGAGAAGGATGCGTTCAGTGCAGGTCACATCGCGTCGGCCAGGCACCTGCCCCGGGGACAATTGGAGTTGCGCGTCGACGAGGCGTTTCCCGATCCGACGGTGCGGATCGTCGTGTGCTGCGAATTCGGCAAGATCTCGACCTTGGCGGCGGCGACGCTGCGCGAGCTGGGATTCCTGCGCGCCGCCGCGCTGGACGGCGGCATGAAGGCCTGGCGCGAAGCGGGCTTTCCGGTCGAGCCGGGTTAGCCGGCGCTCACTTTCTCTGCGCCAGCACCAGCCAGTCCCACGGCATCCGCGCGCCGGCGTTGCGCGGCTTGCGCAGGCCTTCCTTCTGCCAGGGATAAGTGATGCGCGCGATGTGTTTGGTGCGGAAGCCGTGCCGCGCGAGCAGATCGCGCAGCTCCTCGCGCGCAAAATGCTTCTGCCGGCTGCCGCCGCGATCGACCAGTCCGTCGGGCGCTTCCGCGACGGCCGCGGCCCGTGTCGTGCCATAGGCGACGCGCTCCACCATGCGGTCGGATTCGATGGACGGCACCACGATCAGCGCATGGCCGTGCTTTCTGGTGACGCGTGCAATGCTTCGCCACATGCTTTCGCGCGTCCTGGTGCCCGGCATGGTGATGACATTCATGCAGACGGTGAGATCGGCGCGCTTCCCGATCCGCCGCGCCGCCGGCGGAAGGCTCGACGTCAGCCAGGCGATGTCGCTGCGCCGGCCGAGCGCCTTTTTCGCCCGCGCGATGATCCGCGGCGCATGTTCGACGCCGAAGCTTTGGCGGAACAGCCCGCCATAGCGCGCGATGAAGGTGCCGAGGCCGCAACCCAGATCCACAAGCACGGATTTGTCCTTCGACAGCGGCAGGCCGCGCATGATCCGCGCGATGCGGTCCGACTTCGTCTCGCGCGTGATGTCGCAGACTTCCCGCTCGAAGGCGTCCGCGAGCTTGTCCCATTCCTTCCGGCTCACCATGTGCTAAGGGAAGAGCGATTCTGAGGCTGCACGCAAATGTGCGGAAAGTTCACGCAGATGATGTCGTGGGGCGAGCTGGTGACGCTCGCCGATCTCATCGGTGCGCCGGCCGGCCCCGCCGAGACGGTGACGCCGATGCGGTTCGCCACCGTAATCCGCCTCAATTTCGAGAAGAAGCGCGAGGCGGCGCGCATGCGCTGGGGATTCGTGCCGGCCGATGCGCGAGATCCTTCAGTGGGGACGAAGTTCATCCATGTCCGCGCCGAAACCATCGAGCAGAAACCGACTTTCAAGAACGCCTTCTTCGAGCGGCGCGGCCTCGTTGTCGTCAACACCTTCAACGAAGGCAAGGAGATCACGCCCAGGAAGACCGAGCAGCATGTCGTGACGATGAAGGACCGGCGCGCCACCGCAATCGCGGTGATCTGGGAGCGCTGGGCGCAGCGCACCGAGGCGCTGGAGACCTTCGCGATGGTGACGGTGCCCGCGAACGGAGTGATTGGCACGATCACCGACCGCATGCCGGCCGTGCTCGCCGACGCGGACTGGGCGAAATGGCTTGGCGAGGAGCCGGCCACCGTCGATGAGCTGAAGGCGATGCTCAAACCGTCCGACCTGCCGATGGACATGGCAAAGGCCGGCAAACCCGCGCCGCCGCCAAGGCCGAACCCGCAGCCGGATTTGTTCTAGGGGCGCATTTCTACCCTCCCCTTGAGGGAGGGTCGAAATTTGCGAAAGCAAATTTCGGGGAGGGGTTTGTCTTTGGCGCAACACCCCTCCCCGAAAAATCTTCGCTGCGCTACGATTTTTCGACCCTCCCTCAAGGGGAGGGTAAAATCGCGACCATGCAAACCCTTCTCCACTTCTCCGAAGACCCGAACATCACGGTCTTCCGGCCGCATGTCGCCAGGACCGCGACGGTGACGGATGCCGTAGTCTGGGTGGTCGACGAGGAGCACGCGCCGGGCTTCTGGTTTCCGCGCGATTGCCCGCGCGCCTGTTGCTGGAGCATCGGCAAACCGCTGACCGAAATCGGCCGTGGCCTGCTTCGCATGGGCGCGATCAACCGGATGCACGCCATCGAAAGCGTCTGGCTGGAGCGGATGCGCGCCTGCACGCTCTATGTCTATCGCTTCGAGCCCGCGCCGTTCACGACGCATGAGGTGCCGGAAGCCGGCTATTTCACCACGCGCGAAACCGTCGAGCCGCTTTCGGTCGAGCCGGTCGGCGATCTGTTGAAGCTGCATGCCGACGCGAACATCGAGCTGCGCATCGTGCCGGATTTCTGGCCGGTGCGGGACGCCATCGTCGCGTCGGGCCTCGAATTCTCGATCATCCGGCAGCGGAATGCGCGGCCACGCGCCAGCTCATAAGAAGCGTAGCGATCCCGAGCCCGAGCGACGACGCGTTGATCCAGGCTTCGGTCAGCATCGGTCCCGACTTCGGCAGCAACGCGTAGAGCCCATGCTCGACATTGAACGTGATGTCCATGCCGGCGAGGTAGAGCAGCGCGCTTCCCGCCATCAGGCCGAACAAGGCGCCGGTGCGTGTGCCGCGCCACAGGCCGATGCCGGCGAACAACATGCACAGCGCCATCCAGCCGTCGGCCACCGGGAACGAGTCCTCGAACGCGCTGTACCAATAGTCCGGGAGCACGCGCACATCGCCCGCGATGAAATAGTTCAGCCAGTAGGCGAGGGTGACGACGGCGCCGAGGATAAGGAGTGCTGCAAGAAGTTTCATGGCGGTTGCAAGCTCGGTTGAAAGTTGAAGAACTGATAACCTCTCCCGCTTGCGGGAGAGGTCGGCGAACGACGTGAGCCGGGTGAGGGCCATGATCGCGCTCTGCCCCCTCACCCGAACGCCGCTTCGCGCCGTTCGACCTCTCCCGCAAGCGGGAGAGGTTGCCGTGCTCTACGCCAGCGTGAAGAACGGCACCGGCGCGCCGCCCTCGGATGGTTTGAATACCAGCTTGGCGGGCGCGTCGACCTTGATCTTCTTGAAGTCGCAGTCGACCAGGTTGGTCAGCACACGCGGCCCTTCCGACAAGGTCACATAGGCGATCGTGTAAGGCCCGGTCGGCGATCGGTACATGATCGAATAGCTGTAGACCGTGGCCTTGCCGCTCGCCTCGCGCCACTCGACGCGTTCGGAAAAGCAGAACGGGCAGAAGCTGCGCGGGAAATAGTGCGGCTCGTTGCAGGCGAGGCAATAGCCGTAAAGCAGCTTGCCTTCTTCAGCCGCCTTCCAGAATTTCGCGGTCTCTTCGTTGACCGCTGGTGGGAATATCCTGCGAACGGCGGGAGCCTTCTTTTCACCCTGTTCGGACATCTCTTACTCCCGTTCCATGATGACGGTCGCGGCGCCGTGCCGCGTGCCGAGCGAGCCGCCCGTGCCGTGCGCGATCGCCAGATCGCAATTCTTCACCTGCACCTTGGGATGCGCCTCGCCGCGCAGCTGGCGCACCGCCTCGATCACCTTGGTGATGCCGCCGCGATTGGTCGGATGGTTGTTGCAGAGCCCGCCGCCGTCGGTGTTGAACGGCAGCTTGCCGACGCCGGAGATCAGATTGCCGTCGGCGACGAACTTGCCGCCCTGGCCCTTTTCACAAAAGCCCAGATCTTCAATCTGCATCAGCACGGTGATGGTGAAGCTGTCGTAGATCGACGCATATTTGATGTCCTTCGGCGTCACGCCGGCTTCCGCGAAAGCCTTCGGACCGCTCCACACCGCGCCGGAATAGGTGAGGTCCACCTTGCCGCCATAGGTGCCCTTGGGCGCCTCGCCCGCGCCGATGATCTTTACTTTGGGGCGGTTCAGGCGCCTGGCGACTTCGGGGCTGGTCACGATCAGCGCGCCGCCGCCGTCGGTGATGACGCAGCAATCGAGCCGGTGCAGCGGTGTGGCGATCATCGGCGAAGCCAGCACCTCTTCGACGGTCACGACGTCCTTCAGGAAAGCATGCGGGTTCCATTGCGCGTGATGCGACGCGGCGACCTTGATCCAGGCGAGTTGCTCGCTCGTGGTGCCGTATTCGTGCATGTGGCGCGTGGCGCACATCGCATATTGATTATGCGTGGTGCCGCCATAGGGCATTTCGAACGCCGCTTCCGGTGCCGCGGCGAAGCCGCCGCCGCGTCCGCCACCGCCGCCAGGACCAGAGGTGCGCGGCTTGCCCGCGAGCGTGATCAGCGCGACCGAGCATTTGCCGGCCGCGATCGCTTCGGCCGCGTGGCCGACATGCAGGATGTAGGAGGAGCCGCCGGTCTCGGTCGAATCCATGTGGCGCAGATTGCGCAGGCCCAGATAGTCGGCCATCGACATGGCGCCGAAGCCCGGCGCGTCGCCGGCGCAGAAATAGCCGTCGATGTCGTCTTTCGTCAGACCGGCATCTTCCAATGCGCCGCGCATGCATTGCATGTGCAGCTGCGGCGTCGAGATACCGGTCGCCTCGCGCGTCGGATGCTCGAACGCGCCCATGACATAGGCTTTGCCCTTGATGCTCATTTTCGCTTTGTCCGCTGGATATCGATGGCCAAGGCTCTACAAGCGCGAGAGCCGTGAATCAATCGGCCGAGCCGAGGGCTCCGATTGTCGCAGGCGCGACAAGGCCGGGCCAGAAGCCGTCCGGTCCGCGCGCGGCGATTGCGGCACCCAGCCGGTCCGCCCAATAGCGGTCGTTGCCGAATTCGCTGCGCCACGCCCAGAGAGGCCGGGTAAAGCGGTGCAGCTTGTATTCGGCGGTGAAGCCCATCGCGCCGTGCACCTGATGCGCCACGCTGGTCGCGGTGGAGACGGCAATATTGGCGCGCAGCTTTGCGGCGGCGATCTCGAAAGCGGCGTCGCCGCGGTCGGCGGCGCGGCAGGCCGCGGCGGCTGCCATGTTGGTGGCGGTTGTCTCTTCCGCAAAGACCGCGAGCTGCTGCTGGACCACCTGGAAGGTGGAAAGCGGCTTGCCGAATTGCTGGCGCTCGCGCGTGTATTGCACCGAAAGTTCGAGCGCTGCCTGCATCGCGCCTGCCATCTGGCAGGCGCGCGCCAGCGCCATGTGGCGCAGCGATGCGTCGCTCGCGGCGTTGCGCTGCCTGGGCTCGACCACGGCTTCGGCCAGCGCGATCGGCGTCGCGTAATAGCCGCTGGCGCGCAGTACGATGAAGGCGTCTTCCCAGCCGCCGCCGAAGCCGCCGTCGCTCTCGGACACCATCACGTTCGCAAGGCCGGAATCCTCGATCTGCTTCCAGGCCTTGGAGTCGTCGTCTGAAAGGTTGGCCAGGACCTTCGCCGTCGTCTCCGACAGAAGTGCGCGCAGCTCGCTCATCTGAGCCCCAATTCGCGGGCGATGATGCCGCGCAGGATCTCGCGCGTGCCGCCGCGCAGCGAGAAGGAGGGCGAGGATTGCAGCAGATAGCTCAGCGTTTCGTCGAACGCGCCGTCGCTTCCGCCCGGCGGGACGAGCGCCTGGATGGCGCGCGGGATTTCCTGTTCCAGCGAGGTGCCCAGATCCTTCACGATCGCCGCGTCGGCTGCCGGATCGCCGCCGGCCACGATTTTCCCGGTCACCGACAGCGACAGTTGGCGCAAGGTCCACATCTGCGCCGCGATGGAACCGATGAACAGCCGCTCGGCTTCGCTCGGCGTCTTGCCCACGATGCGCAGGAACTCGATGACGAGGCGCACGCAGGAGAGATAGCGCTCGGGCCCGCTGCGTTCGAAAGCGAGTTCGGCGCCGACCTGGCGCCAGCCGTCGCCGTCGCGGCCGACCAGCATGCCATCGGGCACGAACACGTCGTCGAAGAAGACTTCGTTGAAATGGCTTTCGCCGGTGAGATTGGCAATCGGTTTGACCACCAGCCCCGGCGATTTCATGTCGACGATCAGCTGCGACAGGCCGGCGTGGCGCTCGCCGTCGCTGGTGCGCACCAGCGCGATCATGAAGTCGGCGTGATGGGCGTTGGAGGTCCAGATCTTCTGGCCGTTCACCTGGAAGCCGCCATCGACCTTGCGGCCGCGCGTGCGCACGCCGGCGAGATCGGAGCCGGCGCCCGGTTCGCTCATGCCGATGCAGAAACAAAGTTCGCCCTTCGCGACGCGCGGCAACAGGCTTTGCCGTTGTTCTTCCGTGCCGAAACGCAGCAGCAAAGGTCCGCTCTGGCGGTCGGCAACCCAGTGGAAGCTGACCGGCGCGCCGGCAGCGAGCATCTCCTCGATGATCACGTAGCGCTCGGCGAAGCTGCGCTCCTGGCCGCCATATTTCTTCGGCCAGGTCATGCCGATCCAACCGCGTTCGCCCATCTTGCGGCTGAAGGATTTGTCGAAGCCGGACCAGGATTTGGCGCGTTCGCGCGCGGTGCGGTGGGGAATGGTCTCGGCAATGAACGCGCGCACCTCGCGGCGCAGCGTTTCAGCTGCCGGCGGCAGATCGAACGGTTCGAACGTCGGTGCTCGCATCGGCGGCGTCCCTCCTGACGCCGGTCGCCGCTTGCTTCTCATGGCGCGGCACGCCCTTCCACATCAGCCGCACGGCTTCGAAGTGGATGGCGGCGATGACTTTGACGGTCATCAGCGGATGACGCAACAGCATGGCAAACAGTGTCGCTTCGCTGAGCGGGCGGCGCTTTCCGCTGAAGGTTGCCGTGAGGACAGGACTGCCATGCTCCTCCTCTTCGATGGCGATCAATACGTCGTCGCCGGGCGGCCGCAGCTTGAAATTGTAGATGCAGTCCATCGACAGGAAGGGCGAGACGGTGAAGTCCTTGGCGCAGCGCTGGCGCACGAAGGTGTCGTCGTTGTCGACGCGTCCGCCTTCGCCAGGGCTCCGGCGGACAGGCAATACATAAGCGTGGCGCTCGCCATGGGTATTGTGAACCTCGTAGACGATTGCGGCGAGCGTCTCGTCCTCGCCGTAGCAGAACGACACGCTCAACGGATTGAAGACGTAGCCGAACAGCCGGGGGTAGCACAGCACGCGTTTTGCGCCATCGGCCACGATGCCTGCCTTCGCGAGCTGCGCATCGAGCCAGGCGCGCAGCGGCCGGCCGTCGCCATGGTCCCGGTCGCGGAAGCCGACCAGCGCGGCGCGATTTACACCGAAAAGGTGCAGGCTGCTGTCGAGGCTCTCCAGTTCGTCGAGATCGAGCAGCAGGGCAAAGACGCGATAGCGGAAGGCATGGCGCCGGGGAGTTAGCCGGCGATGCATCACATGGCCCTCGTAAATGGCGCTTTTTCGCTCGGACATGGTGACTTTACGGTCCTGCGCCTGCTCTGGATCAGGCCGCGGCTGATCCAAATGGCTCAAACGCCCGTAAGACGCGTTATGATGGCGCATGTTTCGGCCGCACCCCGGTTCTTCTCCCCGTCCCGGACAGGCGCGGCCGCCTGGCGCCGTCGGGGACGGGTGACGTCGATGGATGGGGCGCCGACCGACGCAGCGCGCATGAACGCGGCCGTGCTTGCCGTGGCGCGCCAGCGCGATCGTTCGGCGTTCAAACTGCTGTTCGACCATTTCGCACCGCGCGTGAAGGGCTATCTGATGCGGCTCGGCGCCGGCAATGCGGTGGCCGAGGATCTGGCACAGGAGGCGCTGCTGATGCTGTGGCGCAAGGCCGAACAGTTCGATCCGGCCAGGGCCTCGGCTTCGACCTGGATCTTCACCATCGCGCGAAATCTTCGGATCGACGCGATCCGCAAGGAGCGCCGGCCCGAGCTCGATCCCAACGATCCGGCGCTCCTACCCGAAGAGGAACGCCGCGCCGACGAATCGATGGACTGGACGCGCGCGGAAGTTCGCCTGCGTGCAGCGCTTGCAGAGCTGCCCCGCGAACAGGCGCAGATCATCGAGCTTTCCTTTCTTTCCGAAAAGCCGCACAGCATGATCGCAACCGAACTGGGACTGCCGCTGGGTACGGTCAAGTCCCGCATACGCCTCGCGATGGCGCGCCTGCGCCTGGCCTTGGGAGACGGAACATGAGTATTACCCACCATCCCGGCGAAGAACTGCTTCTGTCCTATGCGTCGGGCGCCGCCGACGAAGCGGTCGCGCTGCTGGTCGCCTCGCACCTTGCGCTGTGCGAATCGTGCCGCGCCGTCGTGCGCCGGGCCGAAGCGGCCGGCGGCTCGCTGCTTTCCAAGGTTGCGCCCATCGCACTCAGCGGCAGCGCCTATGAAGCCGTCCTTGCACGGCTCGATTCCTCGACCGCCAGCATCGTGCGCAATGCAAATCTCGCGACCAACGTGCCGGCGCCGCTGCAGGTCTATGTCGGCGGCGATTTCGAAACGCTCGATTGGCGCCCCGTCACGAAAGGGCTTTCGATCTTTCCGCTCGCGACCAAAGGTTCCACGCGTGCGCGCCTGATCCGCGCGGAACCGGGCGCCGCGGTGGCGGCGCACTCCCACCGCGGCGAGGAATGGACGCTGGTGTTGACCGGCAGCTACAGCGACGCGACCGGCCGCTATCAGGCGGGCGACGTGCAATCGACGACGCCGGAGCTGACGCATTGCCCGATGGCGGATGCAGGGCCTGTTTGCATCAACCTCGCCGTTACCGACGCCCCCCTGATCTTCAAAGGGTTATTGCCCAAGATCGCCGGCTGGATGTTCGGTTTCTGACGCGCTCGCAGCGCGAAATCGCGCTAAGCTTTCACCCGGTGGTAGTGGGAGAAAGCACATGGAAACGACACGTCTCGGCAAGACCGGCCTCAAGGTCTCGCGCATTTGTCTGGGCACCATGACCTACGGCTCGCCCAACTGGCGCGACTGGGTGCTCGGCGAGGAAGAGGCGCGGCCCTTTATCAAGCGGGCGCTCGAAGCCGGCATCAATTTCTTCGATTCCGCCGACGTCTATTCGGTCGGCCGCAGCGAGGAAATCGTGGGCAAGGCGCTCAAGGATTTCGCGCAGCGCGACCGCGTCGTCATCGCGACCAAGGTCTGCGGGGTGATGAGCGACGACGTCAACGACCGCGGCCTGTCGCGCAAGCACATCATGCATTCGATCGACAATTCGCTGCGCCGGCTGCAGACCGACTATGTCGATCTCTATCAGATCCATCGCTTCGATCCGACCACGCCGATCGAGGAAACGATCGAGGCGCTGCACGACGTCGTGAAGGCGGGCAAGGCGCGCTATATCGGGGCCTCGTCGATGTATGCCTGGCAATTCTCGAAATATCTGCACACCCAGGAGAAGATGGGCGCCACGAAGTTCGTCTCGATGCAGGACTTCTACAATCTGGTCTATCGCGAGGAGGAGCGCGAGATGCTGCCGCTGTGCCGCGATTTCGGCATCGGCGTCATCCCGTGGAGCCCGCTGGCGCGCGGCTTCCTCGCCGGCAACCGCGCACGCGACGGCGAGGCGCAGACCACGCGCGCCAAGTCCGACGCCAATATCCTTACCGCGCGGGCATTTCTGGAGAGCGATTACGAGATCCGCGACCGCGTCGATGCGCTGGCGAAGGAAAAGGGCGTCAGCGGCGCGCAGATCGCGCTCGCTTGGCTGTTGCACCAGCCGGCGGTGACCGCGCCGATCGTCGGCGCTTCCAAGATGAAGCATCTCGACGACGCCATCGCCGCGGTAAACGTCAAACTCACCGGGGACGAGGTGAAGGCGCTGTCAAAGGGCTACCAGACCCGCCGCGTCATCGGGCATCAATAGGGACTAGAGCGGCGAGAAGCCCCGGTCGGGCGGCGCGTTGGGATCGGTCGCCACCGTCCAGCCGCCGCCGAGTGCGCGATAGAGGCTGATGCCGGCCTGCAGGCGCGCAAGGCGGATTTGCACCAGCTGATCCTGCGCGTTGAACAGCGTCTGCTGCGTCTGCAGCACGTTGAGCAGGTCGGTCACGCCTTCGCGGTATTGCAGCTCGGCGATGCGGTAGGCCTCCGCGGCGTTGGTCTCCTGTTCGGAGACGTAGCGCTCCTGCGCGGTCAGTGAGGCGACCTGGCCGGTCGAACTCTCGACATCGCTGAGCGCGCTGAACACCGCCTTGCGGTAGCCGACCAGCAGTTCGGTTTGCCGCGCGCGCTCCAGGTCGCTTTCCGCGCTCAATCGTCCGCCGTCGAACACCGCCTGCAGAAGCGATGCGCCGATGCTCCAGGCCAGGCTGGAAGGATTGAACAGCTGCGTGATGTTGCCGGTCAAATTGATCTGCGGCAGGAACGCGGCGCGCGCCGCATCCAGATTGGCGTGCTGCGACAGAAGCGCGGCCTCTGCCTGCGCGATGTCGGGGCGGCGCTCGAGAAGCGTCGCCGGAACGCCGGCGCGCACCGTGGGCGCCACGATGCCGTTCAGGTTGACGGCCGTTACGTCGAAGCCCTCAGGGGCGCGGCCGAGAAGAATGGCGAGTGCGTAGCGCGCCTCTCGCTCCTGTTCCTCGAGCGCCGGCACCGCCGCCTCTTCGCCCGCCACCAGCGCGCGCTGCTGCGCAAGTTCGAGATTGGACGACACGCCGTTCGTCACCTTGGCCTCGGTGATGGTCAGGATGCGCCTGGCGGCGTCGATGTTCGACTTGGCGATGGTGATGCGCTGGCGCAGCGCCAACACGTCGAGATATGTGTCGGCGACGTCTGCCGTGATGGTCAGCGCAACCGTCTGCTGCGCATAGCGCGCCGCGAGCTCGGACTGTTCCGCGGCTTCGAGCTGGTCGCGGTTCAATCCCCACAGATCGACTTCGTAGCTGGCTTCGGCGCCGACGCCGAACGTGTTGTGGCTGTTGCCGCCCGGTACGCCCTTGGCGTTGGTCCCGCTGCGCTGCGCGTTGGCCGTGGCGCTGAGCGAGGGAAACAGCGCCGAGCCCGCGATGCCGGTCTGCGCCTGGGCCTCGAGCACGCGCGCGGCGGCCGCCAGCAGATCCAGATTTTCGGTGCGGGCGGTCTCTTCGAGTGGCGGCAGTTCGGGCGCGTTCAGACCGGTCCACCAGTCGGCCGCCGGCCATAGCGGCGCGTTGGCGGTCTCCGGCGTTGTCGGCGCGGTGAACGCCGGCGGAACGTCGCCTTCCTTCAGCGGCTCGGGCGGCGGCGTGGAGCAGGCGCTGACGGCAAGCGCCAGGGCGGCCAACGACGTGGAACGCATCAGGAATTTCATGGAGACTCTCTTCGCGGGGGCAACTTACATAGACGCTCGAAGGCCGAAAACAAAGCCAACTACACCGGCGCAAAGGCCCGCGACAACGACTTTCTCTGAATGAGGGCGGCGCGCGGGCGGCCGGGAAGTGAGCTTCGACTTGGGGGCGTCTTAGCCGCCCAGCCGCCCTTTCGACCGTGCCCGGACGTGGAGCGCCAGGATAGGCACGGCCAACTAAAGCACTGCAACTACGCGCCTATCATGTGGCGCGCGGCGGGCGCGGCATAGTTTGAAATTGTAACGGACTGTCGTGGAACGGCACCGCCCGCGAGGCTCGCGAAACAAATATCCGTAATGCGATTTTGCGGCCGTGTCAGGCGCCGTTCGGCTTCTCGACGACCTTGAAGCGCTTGAGCTCGTCGCTCGCCATCGTGAAGTCGGGCGCGAGCGTCAACGCCTGATGATAGTCGTCATAGGCGGCCTTCAGATTGCCGAGCTGCTCATTCGCCATTGCGCGGTCGTAATATGCAAGATGCGGTTCCTTGGTCCCGAGTTTGAGACCCTTGTCGATGTTGGCGATCGCTTCGGCGTAATGCTTTTGCGAGATCATGGTCGCGCCGAGATCGACATAGCCTTCGCCCATGTTGGCATTGATGGCGAGGCCGGCATTGAAGTCGGCGGCAGCGGACTCGACTTCGTTCATCGCAAGCCTGAGCACGCCGCGATTCACGTAAGTCGCCGCGCGATCGTCCTGCGACAGCGGACCGGCAAGCGCCTCGTTGCAATAAGAGATGTAGTCGGCGGGCGAGGCGCCGGTGTCGGCGGCCTGATAGCAAAGTTGCGCCGAACCGGAACCGATCACGGTGACGGCGGCACTTGCGGATGTTGCGAAAAATGCGACACACGTCGCTGCGACCAATGCGGATGGGATGCGAGCGTTCATGACGGCCTCCACGATCACTTGGTCGTGAAGCATGCCACTTTCCACCTGGAGTCGTCCATGACAAGAACGCCGTAAGCTATCGGATTTGGGACCCAGAAAGGGAATTCATGACCTGGCCAATGATCTTCCCGATCCTTCTTCTGTGCTGCTCGAACGTCTTCATGACATTCGCCTGGTACGGACAATTCCGCTATCCGCCGATGCCACTATGGCAGCTGGTGTTGGTGAGTTGGGGGATCGCGCTATTCGAATATTGCCTTGCGGTTCCCGCCAACCATTTCGGGCACCGGGTCTATTCGGCGGCGCAGCTCAAGACGATCCAGGAGATCGTGACGCTGGTGGTGTTCGCCGGCTTCTCGGTGCTTTACCTGAACGAGTTCGATCCGCTGGAATCACATCGCGGCCTTCGCCTGTCTTGTGCTGGCGGCGTATTTCTCTTTTCTCAAGGCCTAAGGACGCAATCAATGCGGCCAGGGGTTGTCGCTGAAGCCGCCGACCGGTTTTAGCGGAACTTTGATCACCGGCTGCGTGCCGAGATAGACGTAGAGCATCATCGTCCTGCTCGATGAGTCCCAGTCGATCTGAGGAGCGATGCCGCCCGGCTTGCGAAATGTCGTGCCGTCGAAATCCATCGGGCGCGGCGCGATCTCGCCCCAGCCGCCGGCGAGCCTCGCGGCCATGTTCTGGCGCATTTCCACCCTGTCGTCTTCGTTCGCGACCGAAGCATCGGTGACGTCGGGCGCGCTGATGCGCACCTGGCCGTCCGGCAGAATTTCGAGGCGCGCCGCGATGAAGGTGTTGCCGGATTCGTATGTTCCTTCCCAGCGCCCGGCCGGCGGGGTCGTCGACCTGGAACAGGCAGCAAGCAGCAACGCACCAAGGAACAGCACGAGCAGCGGGCGCATGGCACGGGACCTCGAATCGGCTGAGACAGAATAGTGCGGGTTGATAAACGCTCATACCGGTCCCCCAACCGCCCGAAATCGGTGGTTTTCGCTTGTGCCGCAGGGCCGGGGATTGATAGGTCATCGGCCCGGTTTCGAAAGTACGAGTCCCATGTCGCAATCCCTGCCGAAAGGCTTCCTCTCCGAGTCGCTGCAACGTATCCAGCCGTCGCCCACCATCGCGGCGACGCAGAAGGCGCGCGAGCTGAAGGCAGCGGGGCGCGACATCATCGGGCTGGCGGCCGGCGAGCCGGATCACGACACGCCGGAGAACATCAAGGAAGCGGCAATCGCCGCCATTCGCCGCGGCGAGACCAAATACACCAACGTCGAGGGCATCGCCGAACTCCGCGCGGCCGTCGCCAAGAAGTTCAAGCGCGAGAACAATCTCGACTACACCGTGGCGCAGACATTCGTTTCGCCGGGCGGCAAGGCGATCATCTTCAATGCGATGCTGGCGACCTTGAACCCGGGCGACGAAGTCGTCTGCGTCGCGCCGTACTGGGTGTCCTATCCCGATATCGTGCTGCTGGGCGGCGGCAAGCCGGTGATCGTCGAGGCAAAGCTCGAGGACGGCTTCCGCCTGACGCCGGAAGCGCTCGACCGCGCCATCACGCCCAAGACAAAGTGGCTGATCTTCAATCAGCCCTCCAACCCGACCGGCGCCTGCTATTCGCGCGCGCAGCTGAAGGCGCTGACCGACGTGCTGCTCAAGCATCCCCATGTTTGGGTGCTGACCGACGACATGTACGAGCATCTCGTCTATGGCGGATTCAAATTCTCCACCATCGCCGAGGTCGAGCCGCGCCTGTACGAGCGCACCTTGACGATGAACGGCGTCTCCAAGGCCTATTCGATGACCGGCTGGCGCATCGGCTATTGCGCAGGGCCGGAGCCGCTCATCAAGGCGATGGCGAAGCTGCAGTCGCAGTCGGCCTCGAATGCGTCGTCGATCTCGCAATGGGCGAGCGTCGAAGCGCTCAACGGCCCGCAGGACTTCATCCCGAAATTCCAGAAGATCTTCGAGGCGCGCCGCGATCTGGTGGTCTCGATGCTGAACCAGGCCAACGGAATCGAGTGCCCGACGCCGGAAGGCGCGTTCTACGTCTATCCGACGGTGCGCAATCTGATCGGCAAGAAGACGCAGGGCGGCCGGACGATCGCGACCGACGCCGACTTCGCCGACGCGCTGCTCGAGAGCGAAGGCGTCGCCGTGGTGCATGGCGCGGCGTTCGGACTGTCGCCGTTCTTCCGCATCTCCTACGCGACTTCGACCGAAGCCCTGGAAGAAGCCTGCCGCCGCATCCAGCGGTTCTGCGGAAACCTGCGCTAGCGGGGAAGATCGCCGGCGAAGGCCTGCAACAGGCGGGCATAGGCTTCAGGCTGATTGAAGAACGGCGCGTGGCCGGCATCCTCGATCCATTGGGTCTTGCCGCGCCACAGCTTTCCCCAGGCCAGCCGGTCGAGATCGGCAGCGCGGAAGAACGGTTCCTGGCGTCCCTGGATGAGCGCGAAGGGGCCTGGCCAATCGCGGATCGTCTTGCGTTGCGGTTCAAGCTCGGGGTGTTCGAAAACGTGCTCGAAGAAGCGCTGCCTGAGCTTGCCGTCGGCGCGCTTCGCTATCCGGCGCAGCAGCTCGTCCGGCGCGGACGGCGCGTAGACGGTTGTGATGAACGCCGCCAGTTGCTCTTCGGTCGGGTGCTCCATCGACATGACCTCGCCGCCCGTGCCTGGGAGGAAGGTTGCGGCGATCTCGGCCGGGTCCGGTCCGCAAGGCGGCGTTCCGGTCAGGACAATGCCATCAGGAGTCGCACCATGCAGCAGCGTCTCGATCGCGATATGGCCGCCGAGCGACCATCCGACGAGCAAATAGCGCTTGAGGCCGAGTCGATTGACGACATCGACGACCACCTCGCCGAGGCCGGGCAGCGTGTAGGTGTCCTTCGGTGCGTGCGCGTCGTCGGAATCGCCGCAGCCGGGCAGATCGAGCGCGATCATCCTGTGCTGTGCCAGAGTCGCGGACTCGAACAAAGGACGAAACACCTCGCGCGATGTGCTGTTGCCGTGGATCAGAAATAGCGGCAGCGCGTCTCCCGGCCGGTCCCACAGCGCAAGAGTATCGCCCCTGTGCAGGAGGCGCACATCGGTCGTGGCGCGTGGCGGCGTGCTGAGCGGCATGGCAGTCACCTCTGGCGGACACGACGCGACTGACAGTTCTACGCCGTAAGACATGTGCGTTTTACCACGCGTTTACCGAATCCAAACCCCACCTTAATGCGCGCGGCGCGATAATCCCCGGATGATGCGCAACTGCTGGCTCATGGCGGCGGGCGCTTTGCTGGTGCTCGTCCCGAATGCCCAGGCGATGGATTTCTCCGTCGATGCCTATGCGGACGCGCGCCTGGTCCTGCCGGCGGGCGGCGAGAAGAGCTGGATCGACGGCGGCCTCGGAAAATTCCGTTTCGGCGCGGCCCAGCCTTCGCCGAATTTCCGTCTGGTCGAAGCGGTGGCGCAGGGAACGCTCGCGGTCACCGACGAATTGCATGCCGTCGGCGTGATCCGGCTGGAGCCGGAGCAGCGCAGCGGTCTCGACATTCTCGAATCCTATGCGAGCTGGCGTCCCGGCGCGGAAGGCGGCTGGCAATGGTCGGCGAAGGCCGGCGTGTTCTTTCCGCCGATCTCGGTGGAGAACGACGATCTCGGTTGGACCAGCCCCTATACGCTCACGCCGTCGGCGATCAACAGCTGGGTCGGCGAAGAGCTGCGCACGATCGGCGGCGAGGGCACCGTTGCCTTCAGCCGGGATTGGGGCACGCTCACCGCGGTCGGTGCATTCTTCTGTTGCAACGAGCCGGCGGGCGACATCATGGCCGATCGCGGCTGGGCGCTCGACGACCGGTCGAGCGGACTGCTCGAACGCGTGCGCGAACCGGACACCACCGCGGCCCTGTTCGGCGAGACGCCGCCGAGCCGCGCCGGCCTGTTCCAGAACATCGACGGCCATGTCGGCTGGTACGCCGGCGGCCGCGTCGAGCTGTCGGGCGTCGGCCAGCTCGCGGCGCTGCGTTACGACAACGAGGCCGACCCGGACGCGGCGACGTCTGGCGATGCGGCATGGCACACGCGCTTCTGGAGCGTGTCGTTGACGTCACGGCTCGCCGGCGTCGCGATCCTCGCGCAAGGGCTCGCCGGCGACACCGCAATCGGCGGCTATTACGGTCCCGACATCGTCACGGATTTCCGGTCTGCGTTCTTGCTGCTCAGCTACGACATCGATGAGGAATGGCGAGTTTCGGGCCGTGCCGATCTGTTCCAGACCCGCAATTCCTCCGGCACGCTATTCGACGAAGACGGCCGCGCGCTGACCGGCGCGCTGATCTGGAACGCGCGCGACTGGCTGCGGCTGAGCGCGGAAATTCTCAATATCGACAGCCGGCGCGGCGAACGTGTGCTCGAAGGCGGCACGGCTGCGCGCAACGACACGCAGTTTCAGCTCGGCGCGAGAGTCTTCTTGTAGAGGCGGAAGAGGCACCGGCCGAGCCGGTGCCTCCCTGTCCTAGTAGTCGCGGCGGCAGACGAGCCGGCCGTCCCAGTTCGCGATGTGACCGTCGCAGCTATACGCGTCCTCGAGCGAGGTCCAGCGCCAGCCCCCGTCGCGCCGCTGGCAGGTCGCGCGCAGCGTGTAGCCGTCCATGCGGATGTTGGTGCAGGTATCCACATAGGCGCCGCGCGGGCCGGCGCCGCGATCGTCCCAGCGATGCCAGCCGCTGTAGCCGCATTCGAGCTGCCCGTCATTGTTCACGACGCGGCCGTCGCAATCGTCGGCATTGTCGAGATAGGTGTTTCGCCACGAGCCATCGGCTCGGCGGCATGTCGCCGTCAGCAGATCGCCGTCGAAGCGAATGTGCCGGCAGCTGTCGGCATAGGAACCCGACGGCGCCCAGCGCGCTTCGGCGGCAGGCGCCAGGGCGAAGCAGGAAGCAATTGCAACGAGTACGAGCGCACCAAGTCCATACAGTCTCATGTTCGATCCCCAAATCTGTTTTGACGATGGCGCAACATGCCTGCAATCGGGCCGCGAGGCTACTGGGAATCAATAAGTTGCCGGGGTCCTTCGATGCCGAAATTCGCCAATAAGCCGATATCGGGATCGTGCGAAATTCGGAATCGGGACACTAGATTATGCGTTCGGCCTTGCCATTCAGCGCCATAAGATAGAATTCCGATCCCAGATCGGGAAACTTTGCCTTCAACATCGCCTGAGCCTCGAGCATGACGCCCTTGTGCTGCGCCGTCTCGGCTTCGCCCTTGCCGGCATAGGCGTCGCCGAATGCCACCTTGTACGCACCGCAGTCGCGGTGATCGACCACGATCACCTTCTTGATGTTGTGCAGGGTCTTGGCGATGGCGACATGGTCCCAGAACGCCTGATTGGAGGACGGGAACTTCGGCGACACCGCGGCCAGTGCGGCGCCCGCGAGCTCGACCTGGTCATATTCGTTTCGCAGCTTCATCGAATTGAAAAATCGCACCGCGTCGTCGATCAGGCGGTAGTCGATGCACGTAAGCGCGAGCGCCTCGATATCGGCTGCTGCCATGGCCGGCCGCGAAAGAGCCGCAAGCCCGGCCGCACCGACGGCGAGAGATGCGAAGCCGCGCCGCGACAATCCCTCATGTTTTCGGCACATGGCAATTCTCCCCGAAGTCGGGTGCATGATACCGGCAGGGCAGGTCGTTCGCCCAGACGTTTGCACGGCCATGATAAAGCGCGATGCGTACGGTTAAACCGGGGCGATTTGCCGACCGATTGTTGCGCGTAAATCCGCTTGCCTTCGCCTGGAGGCGGCGCGACCATCTTTGCCTCGAATGGGGCGCGTGACGCGACCCGATGTACCGGGATGCACGCCCGCCGCGCCCCGGACCTGCACGCAGCAGGCCCGAAGGAGGCGCTCAAATGTCAGGACAAGTCAAAAACGGCAGAGAACCACGCACCGTCGCTCTGGTGGGACCCTATGGCAGCGGCAAGACCACGCTGCTCGAGAGCATTCTTTCCATCACGGGCGCGGTGCAGAGAAAAGGATCGGTGGCGCAGAAGAACACGGTCGGCGATGCGAGCCCCGAGGCGCGCGCCCGGCAAATGAGCGTCGAGGTGAACTGCGCCACCACGCAATACATGGATCAGTCCTTCACCTTCCTCGATTGTCCCGGTTCGATCGAATTCCTCGCCGACACCTTGAACGTGCTGCCAGGCGTCGACGCCGCGATCGTCGTGTGCGAGCCGGAACCCGCGAAAATCCAGATGCTTCAGCCCTATCTGAAGCGGCTTGCCGATCTGAAGATTCCGCATTTTTTGTTCGTCAACAAGATCGACAAGGCGAGCGGCAGCCTGCGCGCGCTGCTCGCCATGCTGCAGGACTCCAGCGGCACGCCGCTTCTGCTGCGTCAGATTCCGATCTGGGCGAACGATGCCGTCGCCGGCTTCGTCGACCTCGCGCTGGAGCGTGCTTACGTCTACCGGCCGCATGCGCCGAGCGAAATCGTCGACATTTCCGACAAGGCCGGCGAGAAGGAAGCGCGCTTCGCGATGCTCGAAAAGCTCGCCGACTTTGACGAGCATCTGATGGAGGAGTTGCTCTCCGACGTCGATCCGCCCAAAGAGGAGGTGTTCGGCGATCTCGCCAAGGAATTGGCGCAAGGCCTCGTGGTGCCGGTTCTGATCGGCTCGGCTGAAGGCGACAATGGCGTCCGCCGGCTGCTCAAGGCGTTGCGCCACGAAGTGCCCGGCGTCTCGGCCGCCGCCGCGCGCGTCGGTCTCGACGCAAACGGCGACGCCACGGTCCAGATCCTCAAGACCTACAATTCCAGCCATGGCGGCAAGCTCAGCCTGGCGCGCATTCTGTCGGGCACGCTCAAGGATGGTGCGCTGCTCAAGCGCCGCGACGGCGGCGAAGCGCGCGTCGGCGGCATCTTTGTGCTGAAGGGCGAAGCGCAGTCCAAGCTCGCCGAAGCCCATGCCGGCGACACCGTCGCGCTTGGCCGTCTGGAAGGCGTGCTGACGGGCGAGACGCTTTCGACCGGCAAGGCGAAGCTCCCGAAGGTCGAGATCGAACAGCTCGTGCCGGTCTATCGTCTGGCCGTCGAAGCGGCCGACCGTAAGGATGAGGTGAAGCTGACCTCGGCGATCGCCAAGCTGCGGGAGGAAGACCCGTCGCTTCAGTTCGAACAGAACGCCGAGCTGCAGGAGATGGCCCTCGAAGGCCAGGGCGAAATCCATCTCAAGGTCGCGGTCGAGAAGCTGCAAAGCAAATACGGACTCAAGCTCGTCGTCCATCCGCCCCGCATGCCCTACAAGGAGACGATCCGCAAAAGCGTGACCCAGCACGGACGTCACAAGCGCCAGAGCGGCGGCCACGGCCAGTTCGGCGACGTCCATCTCGAAATCAGGCCGCTGCCGCGCGGCTCGGGCTTCGTGTTCGAAGACAAGATCAAGGGCGGCGTGGTGCCGCGGAACTTCATCCCGTCCGTCGAGAAGGGCATCGTCGACTATCTGCGGTCGGGCCCGCTCGGATTCCCGGTGGTCGATGTGGCGGTGGCGTTGGTCGATGGTTCCTTCCACACGGTGGATTCGTCCGACGCGGCGTTCCAAACGGCGGCGCGCATCGCGATGACCGAAGGCATGCCGATCTGCGCGCCCGTGCTGCTCGAGTCCATCATGCATGTGCGCATCCACGTTCCGAGCGATGCGACCGCCAAGGTGAACGGCGTCGTCAGCGGCCGGCGCGGCCAGCTGATGGGCTTCGATGCACGGCCGGGATGGAAAGGCTGGGACACCGTGGAGGCGCAGATGCCGCTCGCCGAGCTGTCCGACATCATCATCGATCTGCGCTCGCTCACCCAGGGCGTCGGCACGTTCGAGATGATGTTCGATCATCTTGCCGAACTGACCGGTAAGCTTGCCGATCAGGTGGTTGCCTCGCATAGCGTCGCGGCCTGATAATTGCGCGGTGCCCGGCTTGCAGCCGGGCACCGGCACGGAGGCAATCTATGAGCGACGTCAACCCGTTTCACGGAAAGCTGCGCGAATCGTCGACTTCGCTGTTCTGGCTCGGTCTCGCACTCGCGGCCTTGGGCTTTGCGGCGATCGTCTATCCGCTGGTCTCGACGCTGGTCGCGGCGCTGCTGGTCGGCTGGACCTTGCTCATTTCGGGCGGATTGACGTTCGCCGGCTCCTTCTCGATCCACGGCACCGGGCCGTTCTTCGGCGCTCTGCTCTTCAGCCTGATCTCACTCGCAGCCGGCGTGTTCCTGTTGTTCAATCCGCTCGCCGGCGCGGTCGGCCTGACTTTGGTGGTCGGCGTGATCTTCATGATCCAGGGCGCGTTCGAACTCTTCTTCGCCTTCGAGATGCGCCCGCACCCGGGGTGGGTCGGCATGCTCCTGTCGGGCCTCGCCAGCGTCTTCCTGGCGGTGCTGATCGCGGCCGGATGGCCCGCCATCTCGTCGATTGCACTCGGCATCCTGCTCGGGGTGAATTTTTTGTCGACCGGCGTCGGCTACATGCTGGTATCGCGCGCCACGCGGCCGACCTGAGTTCGACGCGGGTGGACTAATTCCGCTCGACGGCCGCGGTTGCCGTTTTGATCGCGGCGAGCAGGCACTCGCCGAGCGGCTTCTCGCCGGCTTGCCGGGTGAGCGTGCCGACGATGTCGTCCCACACGCTCTGGCCGACGCGGGCGTGCAGGTCGCGGTCGGCCATCAGCTCGACATAGCGCTCGCCCAAGGAGACGAACAGCAGCATGCCGCCCTTGTGCGTGGTCAGAATGCGGGCGGCGAATTCGCGATGCGCCATGGTATGCGCGCGCGTGCGCTTCACATGACGCGGCACGAGCCGCAGGCGTACGGGGAGCCAGTCGAGCGCCACCGAAACCAAAGCGAAGCCGAACGTCTGAAGCACGAAGGCGAGCCGGATCGAGACGTGCGGCCAGACCAGTGCGAGCGCGCCGCCGAGCGCGAGCGCGAACAGCGCGCCATAGGCAAGCGGATAGGAGACGTACCGGTCGCTGGCCGGCACCACGACCACGGCGATGTGCAGCTTCGTGCGGTCCTCGGCTTCGGCGATCGCGATGTTCAGCCGCTCGTGATCGGCTTTGGATAGCGCGCGCATCACCAATGCCCCGAGGCGCCGCCGCCACCAAACGAGCCGCCGCCGCCGGAAAATCCGCCGCCTCCGAACCCTCCGCCGCCGAATCCGCCGCCGCCGCCCCAGCTGCGGCCGCCCAGTCCGCCAAGGAAGAACAACGGCCAGAAGAAGCGGCCGAACAGCAGCCACAGCACGATGATGATCAAGATGACGGGGATGTGGAACCCGCCGCCATCGTCGCTGGCATTGGGGTCCACCTCAGGTTCGGGCCAGGCGACCGTCTTCGCGGACGGGTGGCCGCCCAGGGCCTGGAGCAATGTGATCGTTCCGCTCAACACGCCGGCGTTGAAATCGTTTCGCCGGAAGGCGGGCAGGATCACGTTCTGGATGATCAGTTTGCTCTGAAGGTCTGTCAGCGTCCCTTCGAGGCCATAGCCGACCTCGATGCGCACATCGCGCGTGTTGGGCGAGACGAGCAGGATCGCGCCGTTATTCTTCTTCTTTTGCCCGATGCCCCAGGCGCGGCCGAGCTGGTAGCCATATTGTTCGATCGTCAGGCCCTGCAGCGACGGAACCGTCGCGACCACCACCTGGTTGCCGGTTTGCCGCTCATGCTCGGCGAGAAGCGCGGTCAATTCGTTCCGCGTGTCTGCCGACAGAATGCCGGCATCGTCGACCACGCGGCCGTTGAGTTCGGGGAAGGTGGGCGCGGCCTGCGCCGCCGCCGCCATCGCGAGCAGCAACGCGCCGACGAGGCCGGCGATCGCAATGCTCGACCGCAATCGGCGCATCGTCAGAACTGCACGTGCGGCGCTTCCTGCGCCTTCTCGCTGATGGTGAAGGTCTCGCGCGGCTTGGCGTCGGGATAGAAGATCGCGGCGACCCAGCGCGAGGGGATCGTGCGCAGCGTGGTGTTATAGGCCTGCACGGCATCGATATAGTCCTTGCGCGCGACCGCGATGCGGTTCTCGGTACCCTCGAGCTGCGCCTGCAGAGCCAGGAAGTTCTGGTTCGATTTCAGGTCGGGGTAATTCTCGCTGACCGCCAGCAGCCGTCCCAGCGCGCCGGAGACCGCCGCCTGATTCTGCTCGAACTCGTGGAATTTCTGCGGATTGGTCAGGATGTCGGACGGGATGGTCATCTGGGTGGCGTGCGCGCGAGCCTCGGTCACCTCGCGCAACACGGTCTCTTCCTGCTTGGCGTAGCCCTTCACGGTCGCAACCAAATTGGGAATCAGGTCGGCGCGCCGCTGGTACTGGTTCAGCACCTCGCTCCACGCGGCCTTCACCTGTTCGTCCTGAGTCGGGACCGTGTTGATGCCGCAGCCGGAAAGTCCGAACGCGACCAGCAGAAGGGCGGCGAGCGGAGCGGCCATCCGTGTGAAGGCGTGGGACATCGTCGGGTCTCCCTAAGGCGCAATCGGGTAAACCGTATTTCGGTTCACCCGCATATTGCGCGCCCATTCAAGAAACTAGAGCGAAGTCGCGATTCGAAGAAACGCGATCTTGCTCCAGCGAACTGGGTAACTTTCTATCACATCGCGTGGCGAGGCGGGCCGCCCCCCAAAAAAAGTGCCGGAGCGATTGCCCGCTCCGGCACGAGTCGTTGCTTGGGATGCGCGGCCTGGGCCACGCGCGGCCTGGTGCTTGGGGCAAAAGACCGTGCCGCGGCCGTAAATTGGGGGGAGGCCGCAGCGACCTGGAGATATGGAACCGTTTCGCCGGTTCAATAGGTGTCGCAAAGAATTAATTGTCCGGTTTCAACTCGTTGAATATCCGCAGATTGCCGTCGGGATCGCACGGCAAGTATGTCAGCCCTCAGTCCGGTGGCCGGTCTCCCGGCAAAAGTCTGTGACGACTTCTTGAAGGACACGCATTCCTGACATGTAAGCGTCAGGCTCCGCTGTTGCCTCAGTACCGCCAGTCCTTGGACGACTTCACCATGAAGTCGCGGAACGCCGCCACGCGCTTGGACTGGCGCAGCGCATCTGCATAGACGAGGTGCACGTCGAAGGACGGTCCCGGCACGTCGGGCAGCACGCGAATCAGATGCGGCCGCTCGGCGGCGACATAGTCCGGCACCGAGGCGATGCCGAGGCCCGCTTCCGTCGCGCAGAGTATTCCCGTGACGTTGTTGATGCGCACGGTGCGGCCCTTGCCGTTCATGCGCCGGCGCGTCTCCTCGAGCAACCAGTTGATCTCGCGGATCTCCGGCGCGGCGGTCTCGCCATAGGCGATGATCGTGTGGTCGGCGAGATCCTCGAGCGACTTCGGCGTGCCGTGCGAGTCGAGATACTCCTTCGTCGCGTACATATGGTAGTGCACGGTGAACAGCTTGCGCTGAATCAGGTCGGCCTGCACCGGCGCGCGCATGCGGATGGCAAGGTCGGCCTCGCGCTGCGCCAGATCGAGCTCGCGATCCTCCATCACCAGATGGACTTCGACTTCCGGATACTCCTTCAGAAACGCGTCGAGGCGCGGCACGAGCCAATAGGTGCCGATGCCGTGGCTGGAAGTGATCTTCAGCGCGCCGCGCGGCGCCTCGCGCACATTCTTGAGGGCTTCCTCGGCCTGCGCCAGGCGGTTGAGCACGTCGCTCACCGCGGCGTAGAGCATCTCGCCTTCGTCGGTCAGCGTCAGGCCGCGCGCATGGCGCTGGAACAGGGGCGTGGTGATCTCTTCTTCCAGCGCACTGATCTGACGGCTGACGGCGGATTGGCTGAGCGTCAACATCTGGCCGGCATGCGTGAAGCTGCCTGCCGAGGCGACCGCGTGAAAGATGCGAAGTTTGTCCCAATCCATCTTCGTTACCTGTTCCGGGCCGCTCTCATGAAGGCCCTAGCTACATTCTTCAATACAACGTTCGTGACTGTTCATTTCACAATGGTGCTCGGGCATTTCAGTGACCGCCCGCCAGGAAGCGTTCGGCTTCGAGCGCCGCCATGCAGCCCATGCCGGCCGCCGTTACGGCTTGGCGGTAAATCTTGTCCTTGACGTCGCCCGCGGCGAATACTCCGGCTACGGACGTATGCGTCGAGTCCGCCGCGGTCTTGATGTAGCCGGTCTCGTCCATCTCCAGCTTGCCCTTGAACAACTCGGTGGCCGGCGAATGGCCGATCGCGATGAAAAGTCCGTCCACCGCAAGCTCGCGCTTCGAGCCCGTGATCGTGTTCTTCAGCTTGATCCCCGTCACACCTTTGGGATTTTCGGTCCCAAGCACATCGACAACTTCGGTGTCGAACAGGCAGTCGATCTTCTTGTTCGCCATCACGCGCGCCTGGTTTGTCTTGTCGGCGCGCAGCGTGTCGCGGCGATGGATCAGAGTGACCTTCTCCGCGAAGTTGGTGAGGAACAGCGCTTCCTCCGTCGCGGTGTTGCCGCCGCCGACCACGGCCACATTCTTGCCGCGGAAGAAGAAGCCGTCGCAGGTGGCGCAGGCCGAGACGCCGAAGCCCTGGAATTTGCTTTCCGAAGCGAGGCCGAGCCAGTTCGCGCTCGCGCCTGTCGCGATGATCAGTGTGTCGGCGGTGTATGCCGTGCCGCTGTCGGCGGTCAGCGTGAAGGGCCGGCGCGAAAGATCGACGGCGGCAATCGTGTCCTGCACCATCTTGGTTCCCAGATGCGCGGCCTGGGCCTGCATCTGCTCCATCAGCCAGGGGCCCTGGATCGCATCGGCGAAGCCCGGATAGTTCTCGACCTCGGTGGTGATGGTGAGCTGGCCGCCCGGCTGGATCCCCGCGATCAGGGTCGGTTCGAGCATGGCGCGCGCGGCATAGACGGCGGCCGTGCAGCCGGCCGGTCCGCTGCCCAGGATAATGACCTTGGAATGGGACATGTGCGCTCCGAACCGTGGGGAGCAAGACACATCCGGCGCGCTCGCCGGGATGCGGCTGCGCGCCTCGAAAGCCCCATGCTCCTTGGCTTGATCCGTTTGATATCGGAACCAATGGAGAAAAGGTCAAGTCGCCAAATTGGACTTTCGAGACAGGGACTTGCGGTCCCGCGGCGCAAGGATGTGGATAACGCCCGACGAATCATATTTCGGGATATCCAGACTGTAGAAATATTATTGCGCTGGTGGCCGTGGAAGAGTTAAATGTGCCCGTTTCCAAGTCTTTTGAAGGTCCCGCCGTGGAGCATCACAAGCTCGATACCATCGACATGCGCATCCTGGCCGAACTCCAAGCAAATGGCCGCATCACCAACGTCGAACTCTCCCGCCGCGCCAAGATTACGGCGCCTCCATGCTTGCGACGCATGCGGGCGCTGGAGAAGACCGGCTACATCCAGGGCTATCACGCGGACCTCGATGCCAAGGCACTGGGCTTTGAAGTGACGGCGTACGTTTTCGTCGGCCTGTCCAGCCAGCACGATGGCGACCTGAAGCAGTTCGAAGAGAAGGTGCGGTCCTGGCCCGCCGTGCGCGAGTGCTACATGCTTTCGGGCGAGGTCGACTTCCTGCTGAAATGCGTCGCGACCGATCTGTCGAGCTTCCAGCGCTTCATCACCGAGACGCTGACCGCCGAAAAGAATGTCGCGAGCGTCAAGAGCTCGCTCGTCATCCATTCGAGCAAGAGCGAAGCCGGCGTGCCGCTGGATGGCAAAGGGTAATCGAGCCGCTAGGCGTTGAGATCGCGACCGCGCGTTTCCGGCAGGAACAGAAGCGTCACCACGAAGCCCATTCCGGCGATCGACACCGGATACCATAGGCCAGCATAGAGATTGCCGGTCGCCGCCACGATCGCGAACGCAATCGCCGGCAGGAAACCACCGAACCATCCCACGCCGACATGATAGGGGAACGACAGCGCCGAATAGCGGATGCGGGTCGGAAACAGTTCGACGAGGGCGGCCGCCTGCGGTCCATAGAGCGCGGCTGCCGCGACGACGAAGATCAGAAGCATCGCGAGCGCCAGCGGTACGTTGATGCGGTTCGCATCGGCCTTCTCGGGATAACCGGCAGAGGTCAGCGCCGTCTTTACTTCTCCCGAGAAGTTCTTCTGCGCCACGGCGAGCGCCGACGGCGCCAGCACGCTGCCGTCGATGCTCGACAGCGTCAGCGTTCCGATCCGGATGCGCGCGAGTTCGCCCGGTTCGGCCGGTTCGTTCAGATAAGGCACGCCGAGATTGGCAAGTGTGTTCTTGGCGATGTCGCAGGAACTCGTGAATTTCGCCTTGCCGATCAGGTCGAACTGGAACGAGCAGTTGCCCGGCGCCGCGAACACGGTGACCGGCGCGCGGGCGATGGCCTCGGTCAGGCCCGGATTGACCGCTTCGGTCAGCCAGCGAAATCCCGGGATCAGCGTGAACGCCGCCAGCGCGAGGCCGAACAGCATGATCGGCTTGCGTCCGACCCGGTCTGACAGCCGCGCGAAGCCGATATGGAGCAAGGCGCTCGCCACCGTCACGCTCAGGATCAATTCGTTGACGATGCGCGGCTCGACCTTCACCACGCGCTCGAGAAAGAACTGGGTGTAGAACTGCGCGGTGTACCAGACCACGCCCTGGCCCATCAAAAGGCCGAGCAGCACCACGATCACGATGCGCAGATTGCGCCATTGCAGGAAGGCCTCCGACAGCGGCGCCCGCGACGTCGTGCCTTGCGCCACCAGGGTGCGGAAGGCCGGCGATTCGTCGAGCCGCATCCGGATCCAGACCGACACCGCGAGCAGGCCGAGCGACAGCAGGAACGGCACGCGCCAGCCCCAGGCGGTAAACGCGCCTTCCCCCATCGCGGTGCGCAGCAGAAGGATGACGGTCAGTGCGAGGAACAGGCCGATGGTCGCCGCCACCTGGATCCACCCCGTGGCCGCGCCGCGCCGGTCGCGCGCCGAATGCTCGGCGACATAGACGACCGCGCCGCCATATTCGCCGCCCACCGCAAAGCCCTGCAGCACGCGCATCGCAATCAGCAGATAGGGCGCGAGATATCCGATGGACGCGGTGTCGGGCAGAAGGCCGATGGCGAAGGTCGCAAGGCCCATCATCGAGATGGTGACGAGGAAGGTGCGCTTGCGCCCCACGCGGTCGCCGAAATAGCCGAACACCAGCGCGCCGACCGGGCGGACCGCGAAGCCGACGGCAAAAGTCAGCAGTGCGAAGATGTAGCCCTGGGTCTCGCCGGCGCCGGCAAAATAGTGCTCGGAGATGATCGACAGCAGCGAGCCGAAGATGAAGAAGTCGTACCATTCGAACACGGTGCCGGCTGCCGATGCCGACAGCACCAGTCCCATCCGTGCCGGACGCGTCTCCGCTTCGGCCATGTTTGGCTCCCCCCGCCAACGATAGCTAACGGAGGTGGGCCGCCATCACAAGCAAATGTCGGTTCAGGCCACCTTGGGCGGCGCAATCAGCTTGCCGCCATTGTTGCGCGCGATCTGGCGCCCCATCAGCATGCGGTCGCGATCGCAGACGAAGGCGTGGAGAATATGGGTGACGTTCACGGCGTCGTCGGAGAGCGGCAGATAGATCGCTTCGAACTCTTCCATGCCTTCGGAGAGCCAGTTGGCATTGCCCGCGGTTCGCATGACGACCTTGTCGCGCGCCACTTTGCGGAAGGTCGAGTTGACCAATTTTCCGACCGCCTCGCCGTTGGTCGCGAAGGCCTCCAGCACGGTCTTGCCGGTCCAGTCGGATGAGAAATATTGCGTCACCAGCGTGCCGATCAGCCGATAGCGGAAATCGCGCGCGCCGGGGAGCACGTCGAGGATCGTCACCCAGCCGAGATAGTCCTTGAGCTGCGCCGGCGAAATGTCGGCACGCGCCGGCATCGCCCGACCGCCGCGCTTCTGTTCCCAATAATGCATCAGGAACGCGCACGCCGGATGGTCGAAGCGAGTCGGATTGGTCTCCGCAACGGTATCGAGGATGCCCTTCGACATGACAGTCAGCCGCAGGCTTTTCGTTTCGTGAGGGAAACTTTAGGCCCGGTGCAGTTAACGGGGTGTTATGGGACGCCGTTGGCGCGATACCCATTGCGGGCCGTATCGTGCATTCCTGCTAATTTCGCACCCCATGATGCTTCGTCTCGCGATCCTTGCGGCCCTGATGATGCTTGGCTCCAGCGCATGCTGCGGCGCCGAAATTCAGGGACAGGCTTATGGCGATGTCCGCCTGATCGCGCCGCCGGGCACGGCGTCTTATCTCGACGGCGGGCTCGGCAAACTGCGTTTCGGCGAAGACGATGCCGATCCGGGATTGAAACTGGGCGAAATCGTCGGCGAGGCGCGCCTCGTCGGCGAGACATGGTCGCTGCAAGCCGATGGGCGTCTCAATCCCGACTATGGGCCGGCCGCCGATCTCATCGAGGCCTTCGCGCGCTATGCGCCACCCGCCTCCACGCAGTGGAGCTGGTCGGTGCGCGCGGGCGCGTTCTTTCCGCCGCTCAGTCTGGAGAACGAGCAGATCGGCTGGTCCTCGTTCTGGACGATCACGCCGTCGGCGATCAATTCCTGGGTCGGCGCGGAGCTTCGCACCATCGGCGGCGAAGGCACCGTCGAATGGAAGAGCAACGGCAACGACGTCACGCTGATCGGCGCCTTGTTCGGCTGGAACGATCCGGCCGGCGTCGTGATGGCCGACCGCGGCTGGAATTTCGACGACCGCGTCACCGGCCTGTTCGAGAAGACGCGGCTGCCCGACGCCACCGCGACGCTGCTGCATCGCACGCCGCCATTGAGCGAGCACCTGTTCTCGGAGATCGATGATAGTCCCGGCTGGTATCTCGATTTCTCCTACGAGATCGACGGCGACACCGGCTTCGAAGTCATGCGCTACGACAACCAGGCCGACCCGACGCGCTCGCGCGGCGGCGAATTCGCCTGGCACACCTCGTTCTGGGATCTCGGTTTCCGGCGGCAGTTCGGAGCGGTCACCTTTCTGTCCCAGGCTGTCAGCGGCGACACGATCGTCAGGCCGGCGCCGTCGGTCTTCACGCAGACTGGCTTTCGCGCCGCCTATGCGTTGATCGGCTGGGACCTCGACGATGTCTGGCTCGCGGCGCGCGCCGATGTCTTCCAGACGCGGACCCGCACCGCGGCGTCGACCGGCTCGCCGCTCAGCGAGGACGGCCGCGCCTTTGACGCAACGGCAAGCTGGCTGCCGCGCAGCTGGCTGCGCCTGAGCGCGGAATATCTGCTGGTCGAGGACCGGCGCGCCGAACGCGCCCTCGAAGGCGGCCGGCCGCAGCAGACCGAGAACCAGTTTCAACTCATGGCGCGTGTCTACCTCTGACGCCCGCGCTTATGCTAACATCGGTGAAACGCAGGGAGCCCGGTATGGCCAACAAGGAATTCGATCTTCAGGGCGTCAATCATCTGGCGCTGGTGTGCAAGGACATGGCGCGCACCGTGGACTTCTACACCAACGTGCTCGGCATGCCGCTGATCAAGACGATCGAGCTGCCCAACGGCATGGGCCAGCATTTCTTCTTCGATATCGGAAACGGCGACAGCCTCGCCTTCTTCTGGTTCCCCAATGCGCCCGAAGCCCAGCCCGGCGTCGCGTCGGCGACGCCGAACATGATTCCGGGACCATCCGCACACGGATCGATGAACCATGTCGCGATCAATGTCGCCGAAGACAAGATCGACGAATATTACGACAAGCTGGTCGCCAAGGGGCTCAAGCCGTCGCGCGTCATCAGCCACGACGATTCGCCGGCGCAGGTGAGCCTGGAACCCACGCCGACGACCTTCGTGCGCTCGATCTATTTCTACGATCCCGACGGCATCGCGCTGGAATTCGCGGCCTGGACCCGGCACCTCGGCGCGCCGTCGGACCTGGCGGTCAAGCCGGCGCATGCGGTCGACAAGCAGCGCTAGTCTCGAGCCGACAGCGGGAAGTAGGGGCGCTATCCCGCCCGCTGCGCCGCGACCGAGAAATAGGTCTGCGCCAATAGTTCGAGATTGTAAGGCGGCTCGACGATCATCTGGATCGCCGCGGCGCGCACGAACGCCTTGTCGCCTTCGTCCGTCAGATATTCGACCGGCGATTTGCCGTCGACGCGGGCGAGGAACAGCATCGGCAGAAGCCGCGCGGTGCGCGCATCGATCGCTTGCGGCGGCTCCCAGGCGACGCCGGCGAGATAAGCGTCCTTCATCGCCGCGAAGGCACGGGCGTAGTCGTCCGTCCACTCAGGGTGCCACACGCTCTTGAGCAGAAAGTGGTTGAGGCAGAAGGCGAGATCGAACGCCGGATCGCCGTAACAGGCTGTCTCGGCATCGAGGAATACCGGCCCGTCAGGCCCGCACAGAATGTTCTTCGGGCTGATGTCGCCCTGCATCAGCGCGATCCGCGCGGCGGCGATACGCTGGGCCTCGCTGCGGATCGCAGGTCCCAGCGCTGGATGCCGTTCGGCGGTGAATAGCAGGTACGGGTCAAGGCGAAGCGCGAGAAAAAGCGAATCGTTGGCGAAGGCGGCGGCGATGTCGGCCTTGCCCGCCGTCGCGCCGTGAATGCGGGCCAGCGCCGCGCCGACGCTTCGCGCGAAATCCGGATCGATCCGCCCGGCGGCAAGCTCGGCCTTCCACACCGGGTATCTGTCGGGCGGCAGGAACTCCATTGCGAACAGGTGGCGGTCGCGGTCTTCGCCCAGGATGTGCGGCACCCAGCGCGGATCGATGCCGGCGACAAGGCGGATCCAGGCGACCTCGGTCGCGGCACGCTCCGGCGGCGCGCGCCAGTCCGCGGCGACGCGCAGCTTCGGCAGCGCGCGCTTCACCACGACCGGCGGCCGGCGCTTCACCTCGATCCGCAACACGTCGCAGGACACGCCGCCGGAAAGTCTCGCAATTGCGAACTGCTCGTCGTCGCCGAGGAGCCCCATCTGCGACAGCGCGAGCGCGACCTCGCTGAAATCTTCCAGGTCTTCCCTTGCGGTCATATCCTTCTATAACCGGTCCGCCCGCCGGACTGATAGACGCGCATGCCCAAACCGTTCACCGATCCCGATGCGCTCGCGGAAGCCGTCATCGCCGAGGTCGGGCGCAGGATCGTGCTCGGCCTGCCGCTGGGGCTGGGCAAGGCGAACCATATCGCCAACGCGCTCTACCAGCGCGCCGCCAAGGACCCTTCGGTCGAGCTGCACATCTTCACCGCGCTGACGCTCGAGGCACCGGTCGCAAAAAGCGAACTCGAGCACCGCTTCATCGATCCGATCTCCAAGCGTCTCATCGGCGGCTATCCCGCGCTCGACTATGCGGTCGCCGGTGCACCGAAACGCGCTGCCGCCGAACGTCCGCGTCGACGAGTTCTTTTTTCTCGCCGGACGGTGGATGACAAATGAGACCGCGCAGCGCAGCTATATATCGGCCAACTACACCCATGCCGCATCCTATCTGCTGGCGCGCGGTGTCAACGTCATCGCGCAACTGGTCGCCAAGAAGACCGTGAACGGCGAAGACCGCTACAGTCTGAGCTGCAACCCCGATCTCACGCTCGATCTTCTCGATGCGCGAAAGGACGGCCGCGCCAAGTTCCTGTTGCTGGGCCAGGTCAACAGCGAACTCCCCTTCATGCCGGGAGAAGGCGACCTTCCGGCCGCCACCTTCAGCCACATGCTCGATGGCCCCGCTACCGACTTCACGCTTTTCGCCGCGCCGCGCGAGCCAATCCCGCCAACCAAGCACGCCATCGGGCTTCACGTCGCGCGCCTGATCGCGGACGGCGGCACCTTGCAGATCGGCATCGGCGAGGAGGGCGACGCCGCGGTCAATGCGATGATCCTGCGCCACAAGCGAAACGATGCGTTCCGCGAGACGATCGGCAGGCTCACCGGCGGCGCGCCGCCGCTCGCGATCGAGGAAGGCGCGCCCTTCACGCTAGGCCTCTACGGCGTCAGCGAGATGTTGGTCGACGGCTTCCTCGAATTGATCGATGCTGGAATTCTCAAGCGCGCCGTCGACGGCGTGCTGCTGCATGGCGGGTTCTTCGTCGGACCAAGCTCGTTCTACCGCCGTCTGCGGGAGATGGCGCCTGAGGCGCTGGCGCGCATCCAGATGACGCGCATCTCGTTTACCAACCAGCTCTATGGCGGCGAGGCCGCGAAGACGGCGGCGCGTGTCAAGGCGCGCTTCGTCAACAGCGCGCTGATGGCGACCCTGCTCGGCGCGGTCGTCTCCGACGGACTGGAGGATGGCCGCGTGATCAGCGGCGTCGGTGGCCAGTTCAACTTCGTCGAGCAGGCCTTCGCGCTGCCCGATGCGCGCTCGATCCTTGCGATCGCCTCCACGCGCGGCGCGGGGCGGCGCATGCAATCGAATGTGCGCTGGTCGTATGGCCACACCACGATCCCGCGCCACATGCGCGACATCGTGGTCAGCGAATATGGTATCGCGGACTTGCGGGGCCGAAGCGACGAGCATGTCGTTGCGGCCATGCTGGCCATCGCGGACTCGCGCTTTCAGGACGAGCTGCTGCGCCGCGCCAAGGATGCCGGGAAGATCGCGAAGCTTTTTGAGATTCCCGCGGCGCATCGCGAGAACCATCCCGAGCGCGTTGCCGCCGCGCTGAAGCCGGCGCGCGACCAGGGACTGTTGCCGGACTATCCGTTCGGCAGCGATTTCACGAACGTCGAACAGCGCCTGCTGCCGGCGCTCGAACGCTTGAAGGCCGCGTCGCCGCTCGAACTCGCGCGCCTTCTGGCATCGGGACTTTCGGCCGCACCGGATGAGAGCGAAGCCCTGGCGCGTCTGAGTTTGGCGAAGCCCACAAATGCCACCGATATTCTCTATCGCGCCTTGGTGCGCGGCGCGCTGAAATCCTGAACTTCCTGTGTAAAAATTCACCGTCCCGTGATGCCAAAACGCCTTACACCGCAATTGCGGTACAGCGTGGCCGGTTCGGAACCGCTATGGTGCGCACCATGCAACAGGAGGGATCATGACGAACAAATTGATTCTGGCGGCCGGATTTGCTGCCGCACTCGCCGCGAGCGGCGCCGCCCTCGCGGCACCGCCCGCCTATGTCACCGCCGCGATCGCCGATTCCGCGCGGCCCGATGCGGAGAAACAGCTCGATGCCGAGCGCCTGCCCGCCGACATGATCGCCTTCGCCGGCATCAAGCCGGGCAGCCGTGTCATGGATCTGATTCCGGGCACCGGCTATTTCACGCACATCTTCGCCAAGGTCGTCGGCGACAAGGGCTGGGTCTATTCCTACGTCCCGACCGAAGAGGATGCGATGATCCAGAAGCGCTTTCCCGGCGTGGACGTGACGAAGCAATTCGCCGCCTATCCGAACGTCAGCGTCATCCACGCGCCGATCAACAATCTGACTGCGCCGGAACTTCTCGATGTGGTGTGGACGGCGCAGAACTATCACGACCTGCACGATCCGTTCTTCGCGCCCGCCGATCTGGCGCTCATCAACAAGGCCGTCTATGCCGCGCTGAAGCCCGGCGGCCTCTACATCGTCCTCGACCATGCGGCGGCGCCCGGCTCGGGCCTTTCGGCCACCAACACGTTGCATCGCATCGACGAGGCGGTGGTGAAGAAGGAGGTCGAGGCGGCCGGCTTCAAACTGGTGGGCGAGAGCAATGTCCTGCGCAACCCCAAGGATCCGCACGACAAGCTCGTGTTCGATCCCTCGATCCGCCATCATACGGACCAATTCATTCTTAAGTTCATGAAGCCGAGACACTAATCAGGTTCTGGATGCGCGCCCGCCTTTTTGCTCTTGCGCTCTTAGCGGGCGCGCCTTTCGTCTTATCCGCCGCGTTCGGCCAGCCGGCTGTTCCGCCAGTGCCCGGCGCCCAGCCGCCCGTCATCCTGCGGCCGCCCAGCGACGTCACCCAGCCTGCCTTGCCGGTCGCGCCACAGGCCGCGCCGGCGCAGCAGGTCCATGGTGTGATCCAGCAATTCGACGGACCCTTCCTCACGCTCAAGACGACGGACCGCAAGATCGTCACGCTCGGCATGACGACCGCGACGCGCATCGTGCATCAGCGCATCTTGCCGCTGACCGATCTGGCGCCCGGCGGCTTTGCGAGCGTCGCTGCTCTGAAGGGTGCCGACGGCAAGCTGCGGGCGCTCGGCGTGCGGCTCTATCCGGCGACGGGCAGGCTGAACGAAGGACAATATCCGCTCGATGCCGGCGCGACGCGCATCCTCACGAACGGTACCATCGCGGGATTCGTGCCTGGCGGCAGCGGCGGCATGCTGGCGGTGAACTTTCATGGCGCGGCGCCGGACGCCACCGGCCAGTGCACCGGTCGAGCGCCGCTGGGCGGCTTAGGCTGCACCGGTCAGGCGCAGTTCCAGATCGCGCGCGGCGTGCCGGTGATCTCGATGGAGACCGGCGACATCTCGCTGCTGCTCACGGGTGCCGCGATCACCGTTTCCGCGGCGCCCGACGCCAACGGCACGCTCGTCGCCCTCTCGCTCACGGTCGAGAAGGACGCGCCGGCGCCCAGGCCCTAGTCGATCCAGAGTCCGCGCTTCTTGTGCCAGTCCTCGATCGACAGTCTCGGATATTCGCGGAATTTCTGATCGCCCGGTCCGATGTCGGGCACGACCCAGGACGGCTTGTAGCGCAGCATCAGATGCACCTTGGACGGCGGCTTCGGCAAGGGCGTGTCGATCGCCGAGGCGAAGGGATGCACGAGGTCGGGCCACTGCTTATCGTAGACCCAGAGCGCAGTCGCGCATTTGGAGCAGAAGGTCCGTTCGCCCTTGCTCGTGTGCAGTTCCCGTCCTCGTCGCAGATGCGCGCATGATAGATGCCGATCGCGCGCTTGCCCTTGATCTTCAGCGTCGCCGCATCGCCCATGACGTTGATCGCGAAGCCGCCGCCGCCCGCCGTCTTGCGGCAGATCGCGCAGTAGCAGAGCTGGTAGGGATAAGGCGTGTGGCTCTGGACGCTGAACTGCACCGCCCCGCAGCGGCAGGAACCTTCGAGCAGCTTCGGCATGGAGTTAATTCTGCCTGAGATACGCTCGAACCATAGCACGCGGAGACGCGGAGCACGCGGACTGGCGCAGAAATCCTGCGCGAACTCCACGTGAACACTTGGAACCTCAGATTTCTACGACGATCTTTCCGAAGTGGCCGCCGGCCTGCATCAGCTTGAGCGCGGCCGGCAATTCGCCGAACGGGAACACCTTGTCGACCACCGGCTTCAGCTTCCACTTGGCGATATGCGCCGCCATGTCGTCGAATTGCTCGCGGCTTCCCACCGTGATGCCGTGGATGTGCAGGTTCTTGCCGAACACGAGCGGTATCATCACCGGGCTCGAAAAGCCGCCGAGCACGCCGATCACCACGACATGCCCGCCGACCCGCGCCGCATCGAAGGATTGGGTAAGCGTGTTCTCGCCGCCAACCTCGACCACGACGTCGACGCCGCGTCCGCCCGTCAGCTCGCGCGCCTTCGCGCCCCAGTCGGGCGTCGTCTTGTAGTTTATGAGGTGATCGGCGCCGAGCGCCTTGGCGCGCGCGAGCTTCTCATCGCTCGATGACGTCGCGATTACCTTCGCGCCGCGCGCCTTGGCGAATTGCAGCGCGAAGATCGAGACGCCGCCCGTGCCCTGGACCAAGACGGTTTGTCCCGGCCCCGGCTTGGTTTCGGACGTCAGGGCGCGCCATGCGGTGAGGCCGGCGCAAGGCAGCGTCGCCGCCTCCTCGAACGACAGATGATCGGGGACCTTCGCCGCGCCGTTCTGATCGAGGAGCATGTGTTGCTGCAGCACGCCGGGAAGCGGTCCGCCGAGCGCCCGCGTCAGCTTCTCCATCGCCACCGGCCCGTCGACCCAGGACTGGAAGAACGTCGGACAGACCTTGTCGCCGGGCTTGAAGCGCGTGACGCCGTCGCCGACCATGAGCACCTCGCCCGCGCCGTCGGAAAACGGGATCAGCGGCAGAGGGAAATGTCCGGCCATGCCCTGCACGGTCAGAAGATCGCGATAGTTGAGCGAGGACGCCTTCATCGCGACCACGATCTCGCCCGGTCCGGGCCTCGGTTCCGGCTTCTCCGCGACATGCAGATTGTCGATGCCGTAGGCGTTCTGGATTTCCCAGACTTTCATGGTGCTATGTCCCGAATAGTCTTGCGGCGCGACTGTGCGCGGCAAGGCGCGCTCGATCAACCATGTTCGCGGTTCCGCTAGGAGAGCTTGCGCCTCTTGTCTTCGGAACCCGCAGGGCGTTTGTTCTGTCGCCCCAGTCCACGGAGAACAGGATGACCAAGCAATTCGGCGCACAATCCACGACCGACGACGTTCTGGAAGGCGTGAACCTTTCGGGCAAGCGTGTACTTGTGACGGGCGTCTCCGCCGGTCTCGGCGTCGAGACCGCGCGCACGCTCGCGGCGCATGGTGCGACAGTGGTCGGCGCCGCGCGCGATCTGGACAAAGCGCGCAAGTGCGACGGAGCCGGTCCGCGCCCAGGCGGCGCACGGCGGCGGCCTCGAACTCGTGCAACTCGATCTCGCCTCGCTCAAGAGCGTGCGCGCCTGCGCCGACGCGCTGGTCAAGGCGAGGCAAGCCGTTCGACGTCGTCATCTGCAACGCCGGCGTCATGGCGACGCCCAAGGGCACGACCGCGGACGGCTTTGAGACCCAGTTCGGCACCAACCATCTCGGCCATTTCGTGCTCGTCAATCGCATCGCGAAGCTGCTGAAGTCCGGCTCGCGCCTGGTGAACCTGTCCTCGGCCGGCCACCGCTTCGCAGACGTCGATCTCGCCGATCCCGGATTTGCACGCACGCCCTATGAGCCGTTCGTCGCCTATGGCCGCTCCAAGACCGCCAACATTCTGTTCGCCGTCGAGTTCGACCGCCGCCACAAGGCGCGAGGGCATCCGCGCCGCCGCCGTGCATCCCGGCGGCATCCAGACCGAGCTCGGACGGCACATGACGCCCGAGATGATCCAGGGGATGATCAAGAACATCGAAGAGTCCGCGAAGGCCGCGGGCGGCGCGGCGCCCGCCTTCGCGTGGAAGACGATCCCGCAAGGCGCGGCGACCAGCGTGTGGGCGGGGTTCGTCGCCGGCGCCGACGAGGTCGGCGGCAAATATTGCGAGGACTGCCACGTCGCCGAGCTCAACGACAATCCGCAATCGCGCGGCGGCATCCGGCCCTATGGTCTGGACGCCGAACACGCCAAGGCGCTGTGGGCCAAGAGCGAGGAGATGGTGGGGGAGAGGTTCTGACGCTTCGCTCTCACGCCCGCGTGTAACGCGCCACCATGAAATTGTAATAGGGCAGGCCGAAATAGAGATACCAGTTGCGGTCGCCGTACTTCTTGTACTCGAAGTCGCCCATCGCCTTGAGCTGGTCGTTGAGGAATTTGAGCCCGTTCGCCTGCGCGCCGTCATACTTTGCGTAGAACGCCGCCTTCGACTTGTTCATCGGATCGTTCGGATCGCCCTGGATCTTGGCCCAATAGAGGCCGGCGATGCCGTTCATGTTGGCGGCGCTGTTGGCCAGATCGCTCAGCCGCTTGGTCTTGATCTCGGTCTGCTTCAGGACGACGTAGTTCTTCTCGAGGAAATTCTTCGCCCGGTCGATGTCGCCGAGCAGTTTGCGGAACGCGCCATATTCCTCGGGCGTGAGATTGGGATCGCCGACGGCGCGCGAGGCGAGCGGCGGCATGCCGGGCGGATCGAGATCGGGCTGGATGAAATTCTCGCGCGGATCGATGACGCCGTACGCTTCCATCAGATTGAGCGCGGTCTGCAGCGCGCCGACGATGTTCACGCTGGGATTGTTGAGCCCGTAATTCTTCAGCTCGCCGATGTCGATCGGCGTATTCGGGTTGACCTTGCCGCCGGTCGCCTTCTCGATCTTTTCGAACAGATCCTTCAGCGCGTCGATATTGTGCTGGATTTCCTCGGCGTGGCGCGGATCGCGGTCGGCCGGCTTGATCAGTTTGGGCGTGAGATCGTCGGCCGTCTGGGCCAGCGCGGGCGCCCATACGAGCGACAGAACGATGGCGACGAGCACGCGCTTCATGGCTTTGCCCGCATCTGCTGGCCGCGATAGACGAGGAACGCGATGACGACCAGCGCCAGCAATATTCCGCCGAGCAGCAGATAGATCAGCGTGTTCGAACCTGTTGCCGCTGCGGGCGCTCTCGCGCCGCCCGATGCCGCCGGAGGCGAAGGCGCCGGCGTCGCCGCGCTGTCCGCATGACCTGTCACCGCGGCCATCGACACCACCGGGTCGGGATGGGGCAGCACGATGGCGGGGCCGCGCCACACCGAGAGCTGATAGGCCGCGCCGGCCGCGCCCGTGACCTTGAATTCCATCGTGTCGCCGGTGCGGAATTTGAGGCTCAGCCGGCCGTGTGCATCGGTGTCCTTGTCCAGAAAGCTCTGGCCATCGTCCTTGAAGGCGCTCAGATGCAGCGGCGCGGAGGGCGCCTTGGCGATCAGCGTCAATTCGATGGGCTGGTCGAGCGAATTGTTGGGCAGCTTGAAATTGACGCCGTCCGGGGAGGTTTTGCCGCCGACCACCGCATAGGTCCCGACCGACACGGCCGGATCGGCGACGGGATCGATCTCCCAATATTGCGTCGCCTGCGCTGCGCCCAGCAGCAGGAACGCGGCCGCCATGCCGCCTGCGATCCGGATGATCCAACGCGATTGCATGCTGCCCCCCCAGCAGGCGCAAAGTCTGCGCCGCAGGCACGGCGGGCGCAAGAATTGTGATGGGGTGGGGCTATTCCTTCTCCCGGCCGCCCATGCGCCAGCGGGTGACGATGGCGTCGAGCGAGGCGCGCTCGAGGCGCTGGGTCTTCCACGATTTGGAGAAGCCGGCGTTCATGTTCTTGGGCACGTTGCCCTTGCCGAGTACGTCGAACTTGATGCGCATCGGCATCGACACGCCCTGGCCCAGCACAATGGCCTCGCGGTCGCCGAGCAGCGGCAGGAAATCGAGCAGGTCGATCATGCCTTCATATGTGTTGGCGCGGATCACCTGCTGGTCGCGTTCCGACGACAGGCGCAGTGCGACCGCGGTGCCGCATTGCGACAGGATGTTGGGATCGAGATCGGACGGCCTTTGCGTGACGAGCGCGAGGCTCAGCGAATATTTGCGGCCCTCCTTGGCGATGCGCCCCAGTTCGCGCCGCGTCGGCACGAAGGTCTGGTCGACCGCCGCCGCCGGGGCATAGCGGTGCGCTTCCTCGCAGACGAGCAGCATCGGCACGGCACCGTTGCTCCACACCGCCAGATCGAAGGCGAGGCGCGAAATCACCGAGATGATGACGTCGAGAATCTCCGGCGGCGCGGTCGAAAGGTCGACCACCGTGATCGGGCGGCCCTCGTTCGGAATGCGGAACAGGCGCGACAGCACATCGGTCATCGTGTCCTGGATGGTCAGGCTGCCGAACATGAAATTGTAGCGCTGGTCGGCGACCAGGCTCTCGATCTGGGTCTTCAGCCGGCGATAGGGCAGCGTCAGATGCGTGCGCTCCAGCTTGCCGAGCCGGTCGTCGATATAGGCGGTGACGTCGGAGAGACGGAACGGCGTCGGCGTGTCGACGCTCATCACCGTCTGGGCATCCTGAGGCTTGCGCGCCCGGCCGGCGGCGGCTTCGGAATAGCGCCGCTTCGCGAACACAACGGCCTCGCTCAGGATCTCGATCTCGGCCTCGTGATGCTGGTCCTTGCTGGTCAGGGCGGCGGCGAGCTCCGTGAAGTTGAGCAGCCAGAAGGGCAGGTTGAAATTGTTCAGCGTGACTTTCTCGACCATGCCTTCGAAGGCGGTCGAATATTCGTTGTGCACGTCCAGGATCACGACATGGGCGCCGGCATGCTCGTAGAGCAGGCGCTGCAGGATGGCGGTCAGCGCGCAGGATTTGCCCGAACCGGTCGAGCCCACCACGATAAAGTGCTTGGCGAGCAGGTCGTCGGTGAGAAGCCTGGCCGGCACGCTGGGGTCCTGGAACAGCGAGCCGACCTTGATGCTGGCGAGCGCCGGCGGCGCGTAGACGCGGGTCAGGTCGTGGCGGTCGGCGAACAGCACGGGATCGCCGATCGACGGCAGTTGCGTGACGCCGCGCTTGAAGGTCAGCCGGCGGGAGCTGTCGTCGATCGCCACCTCGCCCGCGAGGTTGATCTCGATGAGGCCCATCTCCTCATGGCCGTCGGAATTGGGCATCGGCGAAGTCAGCGCCGAGACGAGGCCCATCACCGAAGACGCCGGCGTCACGATCTTGACCAGCGCGCCGATCTGCACGCGCGGGTCCTTGGCGGCGACGGCGCCTTGCGACGCCTTCTCCAGCACCGCGATGCAGTGACTGCCGGCGACGGAAACGACATGAGCGATCTGGATCGGCGGCGAGGCGGGAACGCCGCGGCGTTCTTTCGCCGGTGCCGCCGGCGGCGGTGGGCGGAAGACCTGGTTCATCGTGTGGCCGCCTTCTTGCCGTCGGCGGGAAGCGACAGGAACACGGTGGTGCCCTGGCCCGGCTGGCTCTCGAGATGCAGTTCGCCGCCATGCTGGTGGGCAAGGCCGCGCGCAATCGGAAGGCCGAGGCCGGCGCCTTCCTGTGTGCGCGCCAGATGGCCCTGCACCTGGCCGAACGGGCGCAGTGCGACTGCGATCTGGTCTGCCGACATGCCGACGCCGGTGTCGGCAACGGCAATCGTGGCGCCGCCGTCCGGCGTCCGCTTGGCGACCAGGATGATGCGGCCGCGCTCGGGGGTGAACTTGTGGGCGTTGGACAAAAGGTTCACCAGGATCTGGCGCACGCGCTTGTAGTCGACCGACAGCATCGGCAGGTCGCGCGGCACGCGTAGGTCGAGCGTCTGGTTCTTGGCCGCGATCGCGGACTGCAGGATCTCGACGGCGGCATCGATGATTTCGCCGAGATCGGCGGGCTGGCAGTCGAGCACAAAGGTGCCGCTCTCGATCCTGGAGATGTCGAGCACGTCGGTGACGACTTCGAGCAGCCGGCGGCCCGAGTTCGCGATATGCCCGGCATATTCGGCGCTCTTGGCTCCGCAGTCCGGCGCGGCCTTCATGGACATGATCACGTCGGAGAAGCCGATGATCGAATTCAGCGGCGTACGCAGCTCATGGCTCATCGTCGCCAGGAACGCGGACTTGGTCCGCGTGGCGAGTTCGGCTTCGGCGCGCGCGGCCTTCAGCGCGGCCTCGGTGCGGCGGCGCATCATCATCTCGCCCAGCGAATCCGAATAGCGGGTGATGAGCGAGTCGCGCAGCGCGACCTTCCGCTGACGTTGCATGCGTAAACGCACTCCGGCACACCGGATAAGCTTACGTAGGAAGTCATTCACTGCTGGTTAACGGGGGGGCACGAAGCCTGGCGGACAGGGAGGGATTCGAACCCTCGAACGGCTATCAACCGTTACACACTTTCCAGGCGTGCGCCTTAAACCACTCGGCCACCTGTCCGGGGAGCCCGTCTGGATGAAGGGCAGCGGCGCGAGATATCCCGGGCGGGCCGCAAATGCAAACGCCGGCCCAAAGAGGCCGGCGTCGCCGAAATCGGCAGCCCGCGCGGGCCGCCGCCGGACACGAGGCGGCAGCCGGAGGGCCGCCGCTCGCCGCCGGGCCGCTAATCGGTCCCGGCGCGGCCCAGGCCCAGATCGTGCTCGGCCGCCACGATCGAGATCGTGTAGCCCGCCACCACGTCGAACAGGCTCATGAACATGATGAAGAAGAACGGCGTCGAGGCGAAATTCTTGAGCGCAATGAACTCGATCAGCGCGATCACGAAGATCACCAGCGAAAGGCCGTGATTGATGATCTCGCGCGAGGTCGTGCGCGTTGCCTTCACCACTTCCACGAACAGCAGGCAGAGCGACACCAGGACGAGGAAATCGCCGAAGCTGAAGCGCCACTTGTCGCCGGAGAACATCGTGATGACCAGCGCATGGTCGTAACTCAGCATGTCCTGGATGTTGTAGTGCATGAGCGCGCCGCCGCCCAACGCGATCAGGTTGTAGAGAATGAGGGGCAGCGCAAGCAGTGGAAACAAGCGAAGCATCGAAAAATCCTCCCCAGATGCATTTCCGAAAGAGCCGGTGCTCCGGAAATGCGCCGAACATGCGGGCCGACCCTGGCCGCGCGAGCCTTGTATCATATTGGGGCGGAAAGTGGGCGCCGCCAGGGGCTGCTTGCAATGTCTTGGTTAAACCTGCGCGGCGTCGCGGCCTTCCGCGGCGTTGTGCAGCGCGGCGCGTTCGCGGAAGATCAGGAACAGGTTGCGCGCATAGACGATCAGGCCGCTCGCCTGTCCGACCGACAGCGGCACGCTTTGCAGGTGGATGGTATAGGCGAGCGTGACAAGGCCGCCGCCGAGGCTGCAATACCAGAACGCCACGGGAATGATGCTGCGGCCTTCGCGCTCGCTCTGGATCCACTGCACGATGAAACGCGATGCGAAGAGCGCCGTGCCCGCGCCGCCGATCAGTGCCCAGATATGGTCCGGCGTGAGCCAGCCGGCGACCGCAGCCATCATGATTACAGTTCCCTTGTCTCACCCGACGCTTTGAAACGCCGTTGCAGCCAGCGTACGCCGAGAACGTCGTTCACGCTCACGAGCAGCCGGCCGAAATTGGTGTACTTGGATTGTCCATGCGCCCGCTGCCGATGGTTCACGTCCACGAAACGCACATCATAGCCCTCGCGGATCATCAGCGTGATCAGATAGCGGTGGATGTGATCGAAGTAGGGAAGGGCAAGGAATGCCTCGCGACGGAACGCCTTCAGACCGCAGCCCGTGTCGCTGGCGCCGTCCTTGAGCAGCCAGTTGCGCAAGCCGTTGCCCACACGCGATGCCAGCCGCCGGCTGAACGTGTCCCGGCGCTTCGCCCTCACCCCGGACACAAGACCGACCTTCGCCGCGTCCCCGCCGTTCAGGAGTGCGAGCAGCTTGGGAATGTCGGCCGGATCGTTCTGACCGTCGCCGTCGAGCGTCACGATGATGTCGCCGCGCGCCGCGCGCACCCCGGTGCGGATGCCTCGGCTCTGGCCGAGATTGCGGCTATGCTGGATGACGCGCAGGGACGGCAGCTCGCCCTTCAAGGCCTTCAGCGCGTCGCCGGTGCCGTCGGTCGAACCGTCATCGACAAAGATGATCTCCGACGGGCCTTCGCCGGCGACGGCGGCAGCGATCTCGCGCGCCAGGGGCGCTACGTTGGCTGCCTCGTCCTTCACCGGAACGACCACGGATAGGGCGACCGCCATGCTGAGGTTCCGTTCGATCCCGTCGTAGAATAGAGTGGTTACCGGCCGCGCTTCCCGGCCCGCCGTCACATCGCGCAGTCCGGCCGGGCGCCTTATACAGGCCCATGCCCCCAAGAAACAGGCTTCTTCCAGGATGACCCTAACGCCGCCCAGTCCCTTTCGGCTGAACCCCGCGGCCCCCGGGCGAAGCACGACTTATTCCAGATGAGCGAGGCTGCCGCTCCGGCCCCGGTCGTAGAGGCGCCGCCGACGCGCACCCGTCGCGTGCTTTCCTGGGCGGCGCGGCACTGGTGGGCGACGCTGGCTGTCCTTTGCCTGCTTCTGTGGACCCCCGGCGTCCTCAGCCTGCCGCCGCTCGACCGCGACGAGAGCCGCTTCGCGCAGTCCTCGAGACAGATGCTCGAGACCATGAATTTCATCGACATCAGGTTCGGCCATGTGCCGCGCTACAAGAAGCCTGTCGGCATCTATTGGCTGCAGGCCGCGACGACGGCGATCGCCGGCTTCGGGGACCGCAGCCATATCTGGACTTACCGCCTGCCGTCGCTGCTGGGCGGACTGATCGCCGTTCTGCTGTGTTTCTGGTGCGCCCGCGCACTCGCGAACCCTGAGGTGTCTTGGCTCGGTGCGGCCCTGATGGCGACGAGCGTGCTCTTGACCGCCGAGGCGACCATCGCGACCACTGACGCGGTGCAACTCGCCTGCGCGTTGGGGGCGATGGGCGTCCTGCTTCGCGTCTATCTTGCCTCGCGCGATCCAGTGCACCCGACACCGACCACGCGCACCATCCTGCTGGGCTGGCTGGCGTTCGCTCTGGGAATCCTGATCAAGGGTCCGGTCGTGCCCGCCGTTTGTGGCGTAACGGTCATCGCGCTCATCGCCTGGGATCGCGGCGCATGGCGCTGGCTGGCGCGCCTCAAACCGCTCTACGGACTGGGCGTGACGGTCCTGGTGGTCGCGCCCTGGGCGGTCGCAATCCTGTTCGAGACTCATGGCGCGTTTTATCAGCAGTCGCTGGGTCAGGACTTCGCGGCCAAGCTAGCCGGCGGGCAGGAATCCCACGGAGCCTGGCCCAGTTACTATCTGCTCCTGGCCACGCTGACCTTCTGGCCGGCGATCCTCTTCGTGGTTCCAGGACTGGGCGCAGCGATCCGGAAGTACACCGATCCCGCGACGCGGTTCCTGCTCGCCTGGGCGGGAGCGAATTGGGCGATGTTCGAGATCGTGCCGACCAAGCTGCCGCACTATGTGCTGCCGGCCTATCCGGCGCTGGCGATCCTGGCGGCCGTCTGGATTCTTGCGCCGCGCGAGGAGAATCAGCCGCGCTGGCTGCCGATCCTGTTCTACCTCGCGGCTCTGCAATTTCTGCTTGGCATCGTCGCGTTCGCGGCCGCGCCCGCCATGCTGTCCGATCGCTATGGTCCGGGCGCAACCTGGTGGCTGATGGCGCTTGGTGCCGCGGGCGGATTGGCGGGCTTGGCTGCACTGATCGCCTATCTTCGCCGCTCGGCGCTGATCGCAGCGATCTTGGCGATGTTCGCCGCACTCATCCTGTTTCCGGCGCTGACGGCCGGCGCTGCGCCGCGCCTCGATGAGATCTGGGTCAGCCCCCGCGCCGCGGTCCTCATCGCCAGGCACAAGCAGGCCGGCGACCCGCCGCCGGCGCTCGCAGGCTACACCGAGCCAAGCCTTGTCTTTCTTTTGGGCACCGAGACGCGGCTGACCAACGGAACCGGCGCGGCGGAGGCCGGTGCGTTCCAGGGCGGGCTCGCCCTGATCGAGGACAGCGAGCGGTCCGCCTTCCTTGCCCATCTCGCCGAGCTCGAAGGCGACGCGGTCGTGGTCGACGAGATGACTGGCCTCAACTATTCGCGCGGCCGCAAAGTCCACCTCACCCTCTATCGGGTCAGCGCGAACCACGACATGTCGGTCCCGCCGGCCGAGTGAGGCTCGCCGGTCACAGGTCCCCCTCATTCATGCACAGGCCCGTGCGATGGCGGTCCCCCTTGCTTGGACGCGATGGGCGAGGGGCAACGATCGCTTGGCGTGCTCGTTCTCTTCGCGGCGAGAGGCGCGATTCGCGCAATTTCGAATTCATCTAAACGCGATGACACAAGGTTCAAACGAATCGATTAGCCACTCGCGTACTTCCGTTCGAGCAGGCGCCGAGATTATTCTTTGTACGCATCAATTGACCCGTTCGATGACCGATGGCGTGACGGCGGCATGCAAGGGTCCCGGACCGTTTCGCCTTGTTTCACTTGACGACCGATTGGAAGCCTCTAAATATCAACACGTTGCCGCGTCCGTTGATGGGGAGTTGTTGGGGCTTTCGCGTGGTCGGCAACATCGGAGCGTCTTATAGGACGATGAGTCTCCAAATAGCGCGGGGGCGCGAAGCCAAGCCTCCGCTTCGGACGATCCGCCCAAAGCCGGACCTCCGTCCCCAACTCAGGGAAGCGACCACACCGGCAGCCGACCCGGCACCTGCGAAGAAGGTGGCCCTTCGCTTCCCCGTCAATTCCCGTTCCCGCGCCTTTTATAAGAAGTTCTATCCCGGCACTTCGACGGTTGAATGGAACGATTGGCGCTGGCAGATGCGCGCCCGAATCCGGACCCGCGACGAGCTTGCCCGGATATTCTCGCTCTCAGCCGACGAGTTCGAAGCCGTCAGCCGTCACGAAGGCTCGCTGCCGGTCGGCATCACGCCCTATTACGCCAGCCTGATGGACCTGAAGGACGCGCGCGAACCGTTGCGCCGCACGCACATCATGACCGGCGACGAATACCTGACCACCGCAGGCGAGGACGACGATCCGTTGGCCGAGGACCACGACATGGCCGCGCCGGGTCTGGTCCATCGCTATCCCGACCGGGTCCTGTTCCTGACCACCGGAACCTGCTCGACCTATTGCCGCTACTGTACGCGCGCCCGCGTGGTCGGAAACCCGGGCGGCGAGTACCAGTTCTCGAACAAGCAGTGGGAACAGGCGCTCACCTATCTGGAGAAGCACACCGAGGTCCGCGACGTCCTGCTTTCGGGCGGCGATCCGCTGACCTTGGGCGACGACAAGCTCGACTGGCTGCTCGGACGCCTGCGGGCCATCAAGCATATCGAATTCCTGCGAATCGGGACCAAGATCCCGGTCGTGCTGCCGCAGCGAATCACCAAGAACCTGGTGAACATCCTCAAGAAGCATCATCCGCTGTGGATGAGCATCCACTTTACCCATCCCGACGAGTTGACCGACGAGGTCACCGAATCCACGGCACGCCTCGCCGATGCCGGCATCCCGCTCGGCAGCCAGACGGTCCTGATGAAGGGCATCAACGACGACATCGAGGTGATGAAGCCGCTGATGCAGGGGCTTCTGAAGCGCCGCGTGCGCCCCTACTACCTCTATCAGTGCGACCCTATCCGCGGGTCCGCCCACTTCCGCACCAATGTCGAGAAGGGGCTGGAGATCATCGAGGGCCTGCGCGGTTACACGACCGGCTACGCCACGCCGATCTTCGCGGTCGACGCCCCGGGCGGCGGCGGCAAGATCCAGATCGCGCCTGACTTCGTGGCCGGACGCGACGGCGACGACCTTTTGCTGCGCAACTTCGAGGGGCGGATCTATCGCTACCCCGATCCGGGCGGCACGCTGGGCGCGCTCAAGCTCGCCGCCGAGTAAGCAGGAGATGCATTCGCATGCGCATCGGGGTCGCTTATGACCTCCGGGCCGACTATCTCGCCATGGGCTATGGCGAGGAGGAGACGGCTGAGTTCGACAGCGATGTGACGATCGCCGCGCTGTGCGACGCGCTTTCCGGACTTGGTTTCACGCCCGACCGGATCGGCAATGTCTGGCGCCTGACCGAACGCCTCGGCAGGGGCGAGCGTTGGGATTGCGTGTTCAATTTCTGCGAGGGGCTGAAGGGCGTGTCGCGCGAAGCCCAGGTTCCCGCGCTCCTCGAAGCCTATGACATCCCCTATGTGTTCTCGGATCCGCTGACGATGGCCCTGAGCCTGGACAAGGCGATGACAAAGCGGGTGCTGCGCGAGGCCGGCGTCCCCACGGCCGACTTCGCGGTCATCGAGCGGATCGAAGATGTGGACGCGATCGCGTTGCCTTATCCGCTGTTTCTTAAACCGGTCGCAGAAGGCTCCGGCAAGGGCATCGGCACCAACAACAAGGTGGCCGACAAGGCCGCGATGCGCGACACCGCCGCCGATCTGCTGGCCCGTTTCCGCCAGCCGGTTCTGGTCGAAACCTTCCTGCCGGGACGCGAATTCACCGTCGCCATCACCGGTACCGGCGACGAGGCGGAAGTTCTCGGCGTCAGCGAGATCGTCAAGCTGGCCGGTTATGTCGGCGATGGCTACGGTCTGAAGAACAAGGAAGATTGGCTGGGCAGGCTCGACATCGTCGCCGCGCCGCCGGCCGAGGCCAAGGCCGCGAGCGACGTGGCGCTGGCGGCGTGGCGCATCCTGCGCTGCCGCGACGGCGGCCGGGCGGACATTCGCTGCGACGGTCTGGGCCGTCCGCACTTTATTGAGGTCAATCCGCTCGCCGGGCTGCGGCCCGACTATTCCGATATGTGTTTCATTGCGAAGCGCGAGGGCCTGTCGTATCAGCAATTGATAGGAAAGATCATGGATTCGTTCATGCGACGCTATCCGCACCTCCCCAGGCCGAGCGCCGACGTCTGATGCGCATCCTCGTCCTGCACTCCGATGTTCCGCCCGATGCTCCACCGGAGGAGATCGACACGATCACTTCCGCCAAGGCGGTTGCCGAGGCGCTGATCAAGAACGGGCACGAAGCGCCGCTGGCGCCGTTCACCACCGATCCCGACCGCCTGGCGGAATTGCTGAAGCGCGAACAGGCCGACATCGTGTTCAACATGGTGGAAGGCATCGACGGGCTGGGCGCGCTCGCGCCGATCGCACCGCGCATGCTCGACGAGGCCGGCATGATCTATACCGGCGTCGATTCGGTCGCGATGGCCCTGACCTCCGACAAGCCCTATACCAAGCGCAAGATGCGCGAGGCCGGCATCGCGACCGCCGACTGGTGCGAGCCGCCGGACTGGAGCGGACTCAAGGACAAGACCTACATCGTCAAGTCGACGCTTGAGGATGCCTCGGTCGGCCTCGACGATGGCTGCGTCGTATTCGGCGCCGAGGCCGTCAAGCGCCGGGCCGAGGACAGCGCGCGCCGCCACGGCGGCAAGTGGTTCGCCGAGGAGTATATCGACGGCCGCGAATACAACATCTCGATGATGGAGGGACCGGACGGCCAGCCGATCGTCATGCCGCTCGCGGAGATGCGCTTCGACGATTGGCCCAAGGACAAGCCCCGCATCGTCGGCTATCCCGCCAAATGGGACGAGAGCCTCGACATCAACGACCAGATGGTCCGCGACTTCGACACCGAGAAAAACGATCCCGTCCTTGCCGCCAAGCTCAAGAGCTCCTGCACGAGGGTATGGAAGCTGTTCGGCTTCACCGGCTATGTTCGCGTCGACATCCGCGTGACGCCGGAGGGCGAGCCGCTGGTGCTGGAGATCAACACCAATCCCTGCATCGCGCCCGACGCCGGATTCGCCGCCGCCGGCGAACAGCTCGGCATCGCCTACGACCAGCTCATCGTGAAGCTGGTCGATACGGCACTCGCCAACGCCCGCTGATGGCCGTCGTCGAACTCGCGCGGACCTATACCTGCGTGCAGGGTGCGCCGGTCATTCATTCCGTCGATATGGCGATCTTTTCGCTCCGCTATTTCGCGCACTGCATGGATTGCACCTTCTGCAACGATCAGTGCTGCACCTATGGCGTCGACATCGATCTCGGAAATGCGGTGCGCATCGCAGCGCTTGGCGAGGACTTCTCCTCCCGCATTGCCGCGCCCCGGACCGAATGGTTCACCGAAACGGTGGCCGACGATGCCGAGTTTCCGACCGGCCGCTATTTGCGCACCCGTACGGTCGACGGCCATTGCGTGTTCCACGCGCCGGGCGGACGCGGTTGCATCATCCACGCCTATGCGATCGAAAAGGGTATCGACTATCACGAGCTGAAGCCGCTGGTGAGCACGCTGTTTCCGGCGACCTTCGAGCACGGCGTGCTCGTGCCGAGCTCCGAAGTCGTCGACGGCAGCCTGCGCTGCTCCGGCGAGGGCCCCAGTGTCTATGACGGCGTGCGGCAGGAGCTGCTCCACTATTTCGGCGCCGCATTCGTAGCCGAACTCGACGCGCTGTCGGGCAAAGCCAGTTTGAACGCCGCCTAGACGGCTTCCACGCGGGAGGCGAGTTCGCGGCCGAGACGGTGCTCGCGCCAGGCGATGAAGACACCCGCCGCCGTCACCACGGCCGCGCCCCCGATCACCAGCACCGCCGGTATCTCGCCGAAGATCAGATAGCCAAAGGTGACCGCCCAGACCATCGCAATGTAGTCGAACGGCGCCAGCAGCGACGGCTCGGCATAGCGGTAGCTGAAGGTCATCAGGATCTGGCCGAAGCCGCCGAAAATGCCGGCGGCAATGAGCCAGGCCGTCTGGCCGAAGCTGAGCGGCACGCGCCACCACAACATGGTCAGCGCGCCCACCACCGCGCAGAACGACATGAAATAGAAGACGATGGTCTCGCTGCGTTCCGTCGCGCTCATCTGGCGGATGTAGATCACCACGAACGCCGAGCCGAGCGCGCCGGTCAGCGCCAGTCCGGCGCCGGCGGAAAGGCCATGGGCGGCGATCGCGAACAGGCCGCCATGCGGCTCGATCATCAGGAGCACGCCGGCGAAGCCCATGACCACGGCGAAGCCGCGATAAGGCCCGATCACCTCCTTCAGCACCAGCCCGGCCAGCACGACGGCGAAGATCGGCTGCACGAAGCCGAAGGCGGTGATGTCGGCCAGCGGCAGCAGCTTGAGCGCGGCGAAATTCAGGAACATGCCGGTGGCGCCGACAGCCGAACGGATCAGATGGAGCATCGGCCGGTCGGTTCGCACCGTATGGCGCAGCCCCACCGTGAACGGCGCCAGCACAAAGAGCGGCAACAATGCGAAGGCGGCGCGGAAGAACACGACCTCGCCGACCGGCACGGAGCCCGCCAGCTTGATGCCGACATATTGCAGGGAAAAGGCGAGCGTGGCGCCGATCTTCAGCGCAATGCCCCGGGAGGGATGCTGCATGGCAGAAGCCTACAGCCAGCCGCGGCGCTTGAACCAGACGTAGGGCAGAATGCCGGATATGACGATGACGACGAGCGCGATGGGATAGCCGATGGACTCGCCGAGCTCCGGCATGAAGTGGAAGTTCATTCCCCAGATCGAGGCGAACAGGGTAGGCGGCAGGAAGACGATCGATGCCACCGACATGATCTTGATGATGTTGTTCTGGTCGATATTGATCAGGCCGAGCGTCGCATCGAGCAGGTAATTGAGCTTGCCGCCCAAAAAGCTCGTATGGTCCTGCAGCGATTGCACGTCGCGCGTCATCGTCTTGATGTGCGTACGGGCTTCCTTGTTCGGCTTGCCTTCCATCGCCGGCGTCAGGAACGACAGCACGCGGCTGATGCTGAGCAGGCTCTCGCGCATCTTGCCCGTCAGATCGTGCTTGCGGCCGAGCCGTTGCAACACATTCTGGAAGTCCTTGGACTGCAGGACCTTGCCTTCATGGGGCTGGAAGATGTCCTTGGAGATGACCTCGATCTCCGCGCCGGCGCGCTCCAGCACGTCGGCCATCCGGTCGACGATGACGTCGAGCAGGGCCATCAGGACCATCTCGGCGCGTTGCGGATTGGCATTGCCGCGCTCGCATCGCGCGGCGAAGGTCTTGAAGGGCTGCGGATCGATATAGCGGATGGTGACGAGCTTGTCCCTGGTCAGCACGAAGCTGACCACGTCGGCCACCGGATTATCGCTGTCCGAATTGGAGATCACGAGCGCCGTGAGGAAGATTCCGCCGCCTTCCTGATAGAGCCGGCTCGAGATCTCGATCTCCTCCATGTCGGCCCGGGTCGGCATCTCGACGCCAAGAAGATCGCCGACCTTTCGACGCTCCTCGTTCGTCGGGCTGAACAGGTCGATCCAGACCGCGTCGGCCGGAATCGGGTCCGTGTCCGAAAGGACCAAACCCTTCAGGCCGCCGTTCTGCTGCTGATAGACTTTCAGCATGCGAGGTCTCGCGTGTTGCAATTCGTGAATTCAGGCTTCGCGTCGCCAGCCCGGCCAAACGCGCCCGGAACTTAGTCCCGGCTCTGGAAAGGTGCCAACCCCCTTTCGTCCAAAATGCGGCGATTTGCGCGGGCCCCGAAGGAAGGATGGTTTACAGTACGCGGTGCCCGTCAGAGCCGATCATGTCCCTTCCCACATTCGCCGATGTCCAAGCCGCCGCGGAACGGATCGCGCCATACGCGGTGCGCACCCCGCTGCTCGAAAGCGCTGATCTCAATGCGCGCATGGGCGGGCGGATCCTGATCAAGCCCGAAACCTTGCAGCGCACCGGCTCGTTCAAATTTCGCGGCGCGGTCAATACGGTCCTGCAGATACCGGCTGGGCAGCGCGGCCGTGGCGTGGTCGCATTCTCTTCCGGAAATCACGCGCAGGGCGTGGCGGCCGCGGCGAAGGAGTTCGGCGTGCCGGCCACCATCGTCATGCCCAAGGATGCGCCGGAACCCAAGATCGCGGGGACGCGCCGGCTCGGTGCCGAGATCGTGTTCTACGATCGCGCCGCCGACGATCGCGAGGCCATCGCGCGCGAGATCGTTGCGCGCACCGGTGCGACGCTGATCGAGCCCTTTGACAATGCGAAGGTCGTAGCCGGCCAGGGGACGATCGGTCTTGAGATCGCGGCCGACGCGACGGCATGCGGTGCGACGCTCGATGCCATTCTGGTGCCATGTGGCGGCGGCGGGGTCGTTACCGGCATCGCGCTCGCACTGTCCGAGGCAGCTCCAAACGCCAAGGTCTACGCGGTCGAGCCTGAACGGTTCGACGGCATGGGACGCTCGCTGTCATCGGGTGAGCGGACCTTCGCGACAGGCGGAGATGCGTCCATTGCCGACGCACTCATGTCGCCGGCGCCCGGCCGCATTCCCTTCGCGCTCGCAAAAAAGCATCTTGCGGGTGCGCTGTGGATAACCGACGCCGAGCTCGAACGGGCCGTCAGCTATGCCTCCCAGCGATTGAAACTGGTCGTCGAACCGGGCGGGGCGGCCGCCTTGGCCGCGCTGCTCGCGGGCAAATTCGATACTAAAAACAAGACGGTGGCGATCGTTCTTACCGGGGCCAACTGCGAGTTGTCGACCGTTGCCCGATGTTGTGCCGCGGCCGTCAATCCGTAACCGCACTTAGTTACCACGCCGCCAGCATGTGCTTTTATTATCCACAGGAACCTGTTTAGGATCACCCAACCATAAAAAGTGGGCGTTGGGGTATGATGGGTGAGGCACAGCGTAGCGGCTCGGCCCGCTATGCCATTTCAATTGGAATTTCGGCGGCGATGCTGGTTCTGGTGAGCTGCATCGCGCTCATCCTGCTGCCGCGCCAGTCCGATCCTTCCTCGCAAGGCATTCGTTCCCTCAAGGACCTGGCGGCCGCCTATGCCCGGGTCCAGCCTGGCCTGACCCGCGCCTCGCAACTTTCGCAAATCGGCTTCGATACCGGCACGCCGAACGTGCAGGTTCTGTCCTATTTCGGCGTGCTCGAACATTTCATGCCCGGCGATTCGGTGAAGTTCGATCGTCTCAATGAAGCGCTGCGCAACTGCATTATCGAAGCGCGCGACCGCTGCAAGGCGCTCGTCATCCAGCCCGCGGACCAGCGGCACTCGCACGGAGGCGGCGTCCTTGCCGCGCTCGGCTTTGGCCAGGCCAAGGCCGCGACCCAGCCGGCCGAAGTGACGCTCCTTCTTCAGAACGGCCGTGTCGCCTACAAGATGATCTCCGGCATGCCGCCGGGGAGTGCGCCGCGTCGCGTCGCCATGCACCCGCTGCCGCGGCCCGCAACGCCGGCAGCGACGCCAGTCGCCTATCGCGCGCTCTACTGAGGCCCTCAAACCAGATTGATCTGCCACGACACGCCGAAGCGGTCGTTCACCCAGGCGAACTTCTTGCTGAAGCCGTAGTTCCCGGCCGGCATCAGCGTCTGGCCGCCATCCGACAGCCCCTGCACGATGCGGTCGAATTCGCTTTCGGCGTCGCAATCGACGAACAGCGAGAAGGCCGGCGTGAACGTGAAGGCGTGCTTCACGAAGCTGTCGTTGCAGCCAATCTCCTGGCCGCCGACGCGCAAGCGTGCCCGCATCACCGTGCCCTCCTTGGGGGCACCCGGGCCGTAACGGGCGATGTCGAGGATTTCGCAGCCGGGAAGAAGCGACACGTAGAAATTCATGGCTTCTTCGCAGCGTCCCTCGAACATCAGGAAGGGGTGGACGTTCATGGCTTCTCGTCCTTGCCGCAGGCCGGATCGGCTTTGCAATCGGTGAGACGCTTGTCGAAATAGGCTTGCGCTTTCGCGATGAAGGCCCGGCAGCCGGCCGGATCGATGAAGGGATTGGGCGCGGCACCGGCGGCGAGCCGCGCGGCCTTTGCCTTCAGATCGAAGAATTGGCCATGTGACCCGAGAAACACGTCGCATTTGAGCGACTTGAGTGTCTCAAAGCTCTTCTCGAAGTCGGAGGCCTGATTGGGATAGAGCGGGTTTCCGATCAGCCGGAATTCCGACAAGACCGACAGGCTGCACAGGAAAAGCGCCGTCTCGGACTTTCCATCGACGGTGAGCGGCAAGGTCCATGTCGTACAGCCCTTGGTATGGCCGGCGGTGACATGTGCGGTGATCGAGACGCCGCCCAGCGTCACGCTCTCGCCGTCGGCGATAATCCGGTCAGGCTTGACCGGCGGGAAATCCGCGTTCTTCAGAGCGAAATCGTTGGCTCCGCCGGCAGCGAGCTCCGGCGCGTCTGCGGCGCTGGCGACGAAGCGGGCACCGCTCGCGGCGCGGATCGCCGCGATGCCGCCGGCATGGTCGAAATGGGCGTGGCTGTTGAGGATGAATTTCACCTGCCTCGGATCGAAGCCGAGCGTCCGGATGTTCGCCAGGATCATCGGCGCCGTCTGCTCGAAGCCGCCGTCGAGAAGGATCATCCCGGCCTTCGTGACGATCAGATACGACGTCACGTCGCTCGCGCCGACATAGTAGAGATTGTCGGCGATCTTGAACGGCGCCACGGGCTGGTTCATCGCCGCGAAGTAGGGCGGCAGATCGGCGGCCTGCGCAAAGCAAAGAGCGCCGGCGGCCATCGCCGCCAGCGCCCCAATTGCTTGAATCGTCCGTTTCATCGACGAAATGCCAGTCTCAGCGCGGCGCTTTGGCACCTAGCGCGGTGCCAAAACCATCATCATCTGGCGGCCTTCCATCTTCGGCCATTGCTCCATCTTGGCGACGGGCTCGACGTCCTTGTGGACGCGGTTCAACAGCTCCATGCCGAGATTCTGATGTGCCATCTCGCGGCCGCGGAAGCGCAACGTCACCTTGACCTTGTCGCCTTCCTCGAAATAGCGCCGCATCGAGCGCATCTTCACGTCATAGTCGTGATCGTCGATCATCGGCCGCATCCGGATCTCTTTGATCTCGATGACTTTCTGCTTCTTGCGCGCTTCGGCGGCCTTCTTCTGCTGTTCGTATTTGAATTTGCCGTAGTCCATCAGCTTGACGACGGGCGGCTTGGCTTCGGGAGATACTTCGACGAGATCGAAGCCTTTTTCCTCTGCGATCGCGCGCCCTTCGTCGATGCCGATCTCGCCATACTTATGGCCGTCGTCTCCGATCAGAAGAATGGTGCGCGAGAAGATCTCTTCATTGACTCGTGGGCCTTCCTTGGCTGGCGCCTTGTCGGGCTGCTGGAAACGTCTGGGTACTATGACTTTCTCTCCTTCGTGGAACCCGCGCGACGGCACGTTTCGCGAGGACCTTGCCTTAAGCCTCGCGAAACGTTGTTCGGGTCAGGGCTATGGGCTTGGGTCCTCAATGCGCCGCGCGGGCGGTTGACGCCTTAAGAATAGGAGGCGGAGCCGGTTTCGCAAGTGCTATTCCGCAACATCTTTGCGGGATTCGGCTTCCTTTTTTATCCGTTCGATGACGGTTTCGAGCGGCATCGGCCCCAAATCCTTGCCCGAGCGAAGCCGGACGGCGACCTTGCCCTCGGCGGCCTCGCGCTCGCCCACCACCAGCATGTAAGGGATCTTCTGCAGCTGCGCGTCGCGGATCTTCTTCTGCATGCGCTCGTTGGCGAGGTCGATATCGACGCGCAGGCCCGTGGTGCCGTTCACGACCGGCGTTTGGAAGATCGCATCCATCACCTTGTGCGCATAGTCCGTCGCCTTCTCGCTGATCGGAATGACGCGTGCCTGGATCGGCGCCAGCCAGGTCGGGAAGTTGCCGGCATAGTGTTCGATCAAAAAGGCGGTGAAGCGTTCGTGCGAGCCCAGCGGCGCGCGGTGAATCACATAGACCGGATGCTCCTGACCATCCTCGCCGATATAGGAGAGGCCGAAGGTCTTGGTGGCCATGAAATCGAGCTGGTTGGTCGAGATCGCGTATTCGGTTCCGATCACGCTCTTGATCATGAAGTCGACCTTGGGGCCGTAGAACGCCGCTTCGCCCTCGGACTCGACATAGGGGTAGCCGCTCTCCTGCATCGCGGCGCGGATGATCTCGCCGGATGCGCGCCACGCCTCGGGTTCGTCGACGAAATTGTGCTTCTTGGTCAGATCGGGAAGCGAGAACCGCATGTAGTAGTCCTTGATGCCCATCAGGTCGTAGTAGCGGGCATGCAGGCGCATCACCTTCAGAAATTCGTCCTTCGCCTGATCGAAGCGGCAATAGATGTGTGCATCGTTCTGCGTGAACCCGCGCACGCGCATCAGGCCCGACAGTCCGCCCGACGCCTCGTAACGATAGCAATGGCCGTACTCCGCAAGCCGGACCGGCAGCTCACGGTAGGAATGCCGCGTCGCCAGATAGATCATGTGATGATGCGGGCAGTTCATCGGCTTGAGGTAGTAGTTCTCCCCCTCGATATCGATCGGCGAGTACATGTCCTCGCCGTAATAGGCGAGGTGGCGCGAGCGGATATAGAGATTCTCCTTGGTGATCTCGGGCGTCGACACGCGCTTGTAGCCGTCGCGCCGTTCTTCCTGGACTGCGAGGAATTCCAGCTCCTGGCGGATCACCATGCCGTTCGGCATCCACAGCGGCAGGCCGGCGCCGACGTCGGGCGAGAAGGTGAACAGCTCCAGCTCGCGGCCGATGCGGCGATGGTCGCGCTTCTCGGCCTCCTCGAGGCGATGGAGATATTCGTCGAGTTCCTTCTTGTCGCGCCAGGCGGTGCCGTAGATGCGCTGGAGTTGCGCGTTCTTCGAGTCGCCGCGCCAGTAGGCGCCGGCGAGCTTGGTCAGCTTGAACGCGTCGCCGATCTGCGCGGTCGAGGCGAAGTGCGGACCGCGGCACAAATCGTGCCAGTTGCCGTGATAGTAGATCGACACATCCTCGTTGGAAGGGATGCTCTCGATCAGTTCGGCCTTGTAGGTCTCGCCGATGTCCTTGAAGTGCTGGATCGCCTTCTCGCGCGGCCACACTTCGCGCGCGGTCGGCACGCCCGCCTTGATGATCTCGCGCATCTTGGCTTCGATCTTCGGCAGGTCGTCGAGCGTGAACGGTTCGCTGCGCGCGAAGTCGTAGTAGAACCCGTCTTCGATCGACGGTCCGATGGTCACCTGGGTTCCGGGAAACAGATCCTGCACGGCCATCGCCAGCACGTGCGCCGCATCGTGGCGGATCAGCTCGAGCGCCTCCGGATCCTTCCGAGTGATGATCCGGATCTTGGCGTCCTGCTCGATGGGGCGGAACAGGTCCCATTGCTGGCCGTTCACTTCGAGGATGAGGGCGGCCTTGGCGAGGCCAGGGCCGATCGAGGCCGCGATCTCGGCTCCCGTAACGCCCTTTTTGAACTCCAGCAACTTCCCGTCGGGCAGGGTGATGCGAATGGGCGGGGCGGCGGACATGGTCCAGTCTCCATACGGAAGAGAGGGGCGGACCATGAGTTGAATTGACTGCGTAAGTCAAGGAAGTGGCAGAGATTTCGGCTATGCGCGGGCGGCGGTCTGCGCGAATATGACGACGGAGCGGCAGAAACTCTTCGGGAGAATTGCAATGAAGAAGATCGTTCTATTCCTGGCCACGCTCATCATCGGCGGTGCAGGCGTCGCTCCGGCCATGGCGGATGCGCCGGTTTGCCTCAAGTCCCATTACATCGACCGGACGACCGTGCTGAGTCCGACGACGATCCTGTTCCGGATGAAGGGCGGGAAGGTCTGGCGCAACACGCTGCGCACGCCCTGTCCGGGCCTCAAGTTCAACGGCTTCGCCTATGTGCTGCGCGGCGACGACGAAATCTGCGGCGGAATGCAGACGATCCGCGTGCTGCAGACGCACGCAATCTGCCAGCTGGGCCCGTTCACGCCGGAACCTGCGCCGCACAACGGCCACGACAGCTAGAGATCGCGAGAGAGGGGCCGGGAAATCCCGGCCCTTCCTCTCTGCGCCGCGCGGGCAGGTGAATGACCCGCGACCGCCACGGACATCCCGAAAATGTGACCCGCCGCCTCCAAACGGTCGCTTTTCCGCGCGGTGATATAGTGTGTTTTCGGAAGAGGGCGGCGGGACATGCTGGTGGGCCATCTGGGGGCAGGGTTGGCGGCTAAAGCCGTGGCGCCGCGTATCGGGCTGGGAACGCTTATCGCCTGCGCAGTTCTGCTCGACATCGTGCTGTGGCTGTTCGTGATTCTGCATGTCGAGGGCGCGACCGTGCCGGGCGACTTCGCAACGCGCCACGCGCTTGCCTTCAACTTTCCCTGGTCGCACAGCCTTGCCGGCGCGCTCCTCTGGTCGATTGCCGCGGCCTTTGTCTGGACGTGGTCGGGCGGCGAAGGGAAGTATCTCGCATTCGCGCCGGCCGTGATTGCCGCGACCGTCTTTTCGCACTGGATCTTGGATTTCCTGGTGCACGTACCCGAAATGCCGCTATGGCCCGGCTCGCTGGCGGTCGGCCTCGGTCTGGAGCAGCCTTATGCACTCATTGTCGAACTGATGGTCGCGGCGCTGGGCCTTGGCGCGTTCCTGCTGCGCTCGCAATTGAGCCTTGCGCGGCGCGGCGCCGCTGCCGCGCTGGTCCTTGCCGTCGGGGCGGTCACAGTCTTTGGCGCCTACAATACTGTTCCGCCCTCCGACATTTTGACGCTCGCCGCGCTATCGCTGCTAACGCTCCTCGTGATAATCGCCGCCGCCGCGATCATCGACCGGCAGGTGAAATGACGTCACTGCGTTTTCTGATTCTTTGCTGTGTCGCGCTCTGTCTGGCCGCTTGCGGCAAGGCTCCGCCCACCGACAAGGAAATGGCGGCCGCGTTCTTCGCCAAGCGCGCGACGTTCGAGGCATTGCGAACCGAGCTCTGCAAGCTTCGCTACGATCAGACCATCAATCGCGATCCGCCCTGGTCGCAGCCGCAACTACTGGCGGCTGACGAAAAACGCCTCAACATGCTTCTGAAGAAGATCGGCGCGACAGGCGTGAAATATGTGCGCGGTTGCCAGTTCTGGCTCGAGATCTGGTCGTCCGGCATCGGACGCAATGCGGCCTACAAGAAGTATCGCTATGGCGCTCCGATGTACCGCATCATCGAGATCAAGGAACCGCCGCCGCGCGACCTGAATCATTATCTCGACAAACGCGCGGCGATCGCCTCGTTCGAGAAGAACATCGCCGGCGATTGGTGGATCGAACTGGATCATTGGAAGTGACCGGGCGCTGCACGTCCTGCCTGCATACAAGTTGCGTTTCTCTACTACCGGTGGGTGCGCAGGCGTGAAATCGGGGTGCGTCCCCCCAAAATGAGGGGGATACCCGGATCGGGTTTCGCCTTGCGATCCCGCGAATACACTCAATACTCGCGCCGAGGCATATATGTTGCGGATTCCGTGAGCGGCCCCTCCGACGCAAATGGGAAGCAAGCCGACCCATCGCCGGATTTTCGCGCCGTCTTCGAACAGTCGCCCGGACTCTTCCTGATCCTGGATTCGAGCTTCAACATCGTCGCTGCGACCAGCGCCTATTGCCGGGCAACGATGACCGAACGCGATACCATCGTCGGACACTATCTCTTCGAGGTGTTTCCCGACAACCCGGACGATTCGAGCGCCGACGGCGTCCAGAATCTGCGCGCCTCGCTCCTCAGGGTGCTCAAGAACCGCGCGCCGGACCGCATGAACATCCAGAAATACGACATCCAGCGCCGCGGCGTCGGCGGCTACGAAGTGCGCTATTGGAGTCCGTTCAACGTTCCGGTTCTGGGCGAGGACGGCTATGTGAAATGGATCATCCATAGCGTCGAGGACGTCACCGAGCTGATGAATCTGCGCGCGGAATTCGCGGCCAAGCGCGACGGCGTGCTCGAACAGCAGAAGATGCTCAATCAGCTGCACGAGGCGCAGCGCGAACTCGCCGCCAAGCGCGACGAAAACGCGGCGCTGCGCGAAACCATCTCGCGGCAGGCGAAGGCCTGAGCCGGCTCAGTCGTCCTGCGACTGCCAGCGATCGGTGCGCCAGCGGCCATAACGCTCGTCCCACCAGCCGCGATAGGTCCGCCAGCACCACATGCGCACATCATTGTATCGCCCCTGCGCGCGCCGTGCCTCGCGGCTGAAATTGCCGTGATTGGCGATCGCCAGTTCGAGACGATGATGCGCATCGTGAATCCGGTCGCGGCAATCGCGCCAGCGCTGCGCTTGGGCCGGCGTGGCCAGGATCGTCAGCGCGCCCAGAAATGCCGCGCCGATCATGGCCCGGCGTGCAGCGGACTTGAGCATGTCGTTTCCCCTCGTTCCCGCGGTTGCGGACAAGAGAGAAGTCTAACGCCAATTGTGGCACGACGGAGACGGAATCAGGGGAGCGTACCGCCGCGCCAGCGCACCCTGCCGAACACGTTCAGCCGGGCGGCGTCATCGGCGGTCAGAAGCTGCGTCTCGAAGTCGGGATTGCGCGATTTGAGCGCTACGCGGCCGTCGATATAGGTCTCGACGAACTTTGCCTGAAGACGGCCGTCACGCGCGAAGACGTAGAATGCGTCTTCGGCGATGCGATCCACCGAGATGTCGACGAGCATGGCGTCGCCGTCCCTGATCGCCGGCTCGTTGGCGTTGCCGCGATGGATGACAACTCGCAGCTTGTCCTCGGGCGCCTTCACCTCCGTACGCAGCCAGGCGCGGGAGAAAGCGAACGGTGCATCGGCACTTTCTTCGGCGCCGTATCGCGACTCGCCATCGGCGTGAAATGCGATCGGAACGAACCCTTCCGGTTCCGCTTCTTCGGCGGAGGACACGCCTTCTCCGGTCGCCAGCCAGTCGAGCGAAATGCCCTTGGCGCGCGCGAGCCGCGCGATCAGCTCGAAGGGTGGTTTGGCACGGCCCGCAATGTAGGAGGCGAGATGCTCCGGCGTGACGGCGGCTATTTCCGCGGCCTCGACCCGGGTCGCGAACTGGTCGAGCAGGAAACGTATCCGTTCGCCCAGTTCGATCCGGAAAACTGCCGGGCCTTCCCGAGCAAAGTCGGCCGAGTCCGATTTTACTTTACCCTTACGCCCAGACACTGCCGCTGCCCTGTTCTTTTCTATTGACGAGGCGAGGAAAAGTCATGTATCTAAAGTTTTGTCTGCGATAAGACTTCAGAATCCGATTATTATTCAGGTCAACCGTGGAAAACATGGATGCCTTTGCGAGCGCCTGCCCAAATCTTGCCAGTAGCTAAGCCTTTATCGGGGTGTCGTGCGGAATGCGTCAAGGAGGTGCCGCGGCGGGCGGATCGACTTCCCCGAAGGTCATGGCGTACCACGCCGCGCGCGACCGCATGAGTGAAGCCCAGGAAATTCATCGGCTCGGCGAGCGGCCGCTGACGCTGCCGCCGCGCCTCGAGAACCTGCTCTCCTATTGGCTGCAAAAATGTGGCGGGCGTGCGATGCCGCTGCGCGACGAGCTGCCGGTGCACGAACTCAAGCCGTGGCTCGGTCACCTTGCACTGATCGAGGTTGGCGGCGAGCGGCGTATCCGTCTGTGCGGGACCAATCTGATCCGGCGCTTCGGGCGCGAGGCGACGGGGTTGTCGGCCGACGAACTGGCACCCGACATTGCGCAGCAACTGCGCGCCATCCTCAATGCCGTGAACAAGGCGCTCGCGCCGATCGTCGCGGTCTCGCATGTCCGGCTTGGGCGCTCCACGATCACGCATGCGGAGGTCGCTCTTCCGCTGGCGGGCGCCGACGGCCGGTTCGCATCGGTCCTTCTCGGCAGTTGTCAGGTGAAGGTCACCTAGGCCGGCAGGTTCTGCTCGATCCAGCGATTGAGTTCGGACGGCGGCAAGGCCCCCGACAGCCGCGCGACTTCGCGGCCCCGTTTCAGCATCACCAAGGTCGGGATCGAGCGTATATTGAAGCGCGCGGCAAGCGCGGCTTCGGCATCGGAATCCACCTTGGCGAAGCGCAGGCGCGGCTCGAAATCGCGCGCGGCCTTCTCGAACACAGGCGCCATCATCTTGCACGGCCCGCACCACTCGGCCCAGAAATCCACCAGCAGCGGCAATTCGGCATTGGCATGGCGATCGAAACGCTGTGCGGTCAGGGCGAGGGGGTGGCCCTCAAACAGGGTCTTGTGACAGCGGCCGCACTGACCCTGGACGGCGGGGCGGTCGGTCGGCACGCGGTTCAGCGTATCGCAATGGGGGCAGGGGACGATCTCAGCCATACCGTTCAAATGGGTATCGCAGATGCGGGTTGCAATCCCATTGGCAAGGCCGCGCAGCCCGTCTATGCCGTGGCGCGCAATTCCTCAGGACCGGCCGCCATGACGGACAGTTTGCCCGACCGCCTCTCCACCGATCCGTCGAGCAAATTCTACGACCGCGAACTGCTGGAGCGGGGCGTCGGCATCCGCTTCAACGGCCAGGAGAAGACCAATGTCGAGGAATATTGCGTCAGCGAGGGCTGGGTCCGCCTCGCCGTCGGCAAGACCGTCGACCGCCACGGCAAGCCGATGACGATCAAATACAAGGGCACCGTCGAGCCCTATCTCCAGATCCCGGCGGCGCCCAGCACGGATTCGCAATAGTCCGGCGCGCTTACACCCCGCCCAGGAAATCCATCTTGCCGATGTTGATCCCGTTGTGACGCAACAGCGCGTATGCCGTCGTCACATGGAAGAAGAAGTTCGGTAGCGAGAATCCGGCGAGAAAATCGCGGCCGGTGAACTTGAATTCGCCGTTGGGAAATTTGAGCACGATCTGCTTGTCCTCGGCACCGGCGAATTGCGCCGGCTTCACTGTGTTGAGGAAATCGATGGTCTTCTGCAGGCGCGCCTTCAGTTCGGGAAACGTCGTCTCGGTGTCGGGCATCGACGGCGCCTCGATGCCGGCAAGCCTGGCCGCGCAGCCCTTGGCGGCGTCGGACGCAGACTGGATCTGAAAGGTGAACGGCCGCATGTCGGCCGCGAGCTTCGCCTCGATCAGCCCGCTCAGCGGTTTGTCTTCGGCCTTGGCCTGCGCCACCGCCTTGTCGAGGATCTTCGACAGATTGGTGAGCGCGCGGATCATCACCGGAACGGATGCGTCATAGATGGTGTAGGACATGGGGACCCTCATCGAGAATTTCGTGGCGCGTAGACAAGTTCAGATTTTGCGCAACGGCAAGACTTGAAAAATCTCCGGCCGGAACAGGTCGGGTTTTTGCCGACGCCGCGCCGGCGCCACATATCCCTCATCGAACGCGGGCATTGAACGGGGCGAAGATCAACACAGCGATCGCTGCACTTCTGGCTTTCGCGCTTCAAGGCGCGGCCGCTGCCGTTCGCCGCGTCGACCTACTGATCGCCGTCGTCCTGGCTGTGCTGCGCCGTCAGGTGATCGTCCAGCGGATCGGACGATTCGGGCGGCGTCGTATGAGAGCGGCCGCGATGGCTCGTATGATCGCCCGGAATCTGCGCCACGGTGGTGCGGTCGACCGGGCCTTGCGGATGCGCGCCGCCGCCGGGTGCGCCGCTGGTGGGCGAGCCGCCAGTGCCGGCATTGGCGACCGAGGGCGGCCCATCGACCGTCTTGGGGCCGGTCGGAATGTGCGGCCCGGCCGACGGCGGACCGATCAGCACCAGCGCATGCCGGGTGTTGTCGAGCGACCAGGAATGAAATCGTTCGAGGAAGCTCTGACCGAGCAGCGCGCTCGATCCGTTGCCGCCGATGCTGGCGACGACGTTCGTCACGGTGATGCTGCCGACCTTCAGCGACTTGATGCGGATGGTCCGGCCGCTCTCGCTGGAGCCGTCGGCCAGCACATAGTCCTGGGTGCCGAGCAGATCGCTCTGCTGCACTTTTCCTTCGCGCACGAGCTTGCGATAGACCTCGGCGGGGATGTTCACATCCGATGCGCCGCTGTCGACGATGCAGTCGATGGTGGCCGCGCCGTTGATCGACACCGGCACGACATAGACGCCGCCGTCCTTCTTCATCGGAATGGAGGTCGTGGTCGCGGGCGGCGGCGCCGTCGCGGCGTCGCAGCCGGAGAACGCGCCGATTGCAAGCATGGCAACGGCCAATGCGGCGTGCTTGAACATCGATCCCCACGCAGCCGCCTGGCTGCGTCCCTTCGCTACCGTTGCAGTATCGCCATCGAATATGGCCGAATTGTTGAGGCAATAAGAACGATTGTGGGGCGGCCCGAAACGGGACGATGAGAAAACCCCATAAAATAAAGGCGGAAATCGTTTCCGATCCCCGCCCTGGTCTTAAATGCCCGCGCCGCTTACGCCGCGGCGTGCTGGCTCGCCGGCGCCATGTCGCTGAACTGCTGCTGCGCGCGTTCATAGGCCGCCGGCCGCGCGATATTCAGCCGCGCACGCGCCGCGTCGAGCGGTTCGGCGAACAGCGTGTCGATGTCTTCCAGATGCAGCCATGATGCGGCGCGGCCATGCGTATAGCCTTCCCACACTGCGCGCCGGACGAGTCGCCCGCCAGGTTCGCGCAGACTCTTGAGCGTGCCCGACAGCGCAATAAAGCCCCAGCCGAGGCCGCCGGTCTGCGCATAGGAAAACGCCACCAGACACAGTTCGCCGAGCGGATCGTCCGCCTTGTATCCCGTCAGCACGTGCCAGATGTCGTGCAGGTCGCGCTCGCGCCGCCCGAACCAGGCATAGGGATGGTCGACCAGCCGCTCGCCATGCACCTCGTCGCCCACCGCCTTCAATCCGTCGGCGGAGTAGCCGGTCTTGTCGAGGAAGGCGCGATAGGCCGCGCCGACCGTTCCGGGCGCGAACTGCGCCAGCCAGGCGCGATCTCTCAGATGCTCGATCAGTTCGGGCCGGCGATAGGCGATGCGTCCGCCTTCGGCCGAGCGCAGCAGGCGCCGGTAATTCTTCGCCGCGGTGCCGGCGTTGAGCGCCGCCATGATGCGGAACACCGAATGGGTGTCGTTGGGATCGCCAAGCAGCTTGCGCATGGCGCGGAAGGCGCCGGGCCAATCGCGGCGGGGCGTGGGGAGAGCGGTCTCGGCCATCGGGCACCTATCTGATAATCTTGATTGTCAGATTGTCAGATGCCACATCTTTGTCAAGAGGTGCTTCGAGAAAACCGCCATGGCTGGGGAAAAACGCCGCTATTCGGGCCTGAGTTTCGAGGATCGCCAGTCCGATCGCCGCACCCGCCTGGTCCGCGCCGCGCTCGAGGTTGTGGGCCGCTTCGGCCGCGAGACCTCGGTCGCCGCGATCTGCGCCGAGGCGGGGCTGACCGCGCGCTATTTCTACGAATCGTTTCCCAACCGCGACGCGATCTTCGTCGATGCCTATCGGCTGGCGCAGGACGAACTGCTCGCGGATGTGGCGCGGCACAGCGATGCGAAGAACCCGGTCGCCAGCGCGCTGAAGGCGTTCTATGCCGCGCTGGCGGCGCATCCCGGCCAGGCGCGTGTCTTCCTCGTCGATCTCGACGACCATGCACCCGCGATGCGCCAGATCAGCCGCGAGGCGTCGCTGAAGCTGGCGAAGATCTTCGCGCCGGGCGCGAAGAGCCCGCTGGAGATCGCCGGCATCCTCGGCGCCATCGTGCAGATCGCCAAGCGCTGGATCGATTCCGGATTCGCCGCGCCGGTGGAGACGGTGGTGGCGACCGCGCTGCCGTTCACCCGGGTGTAAGGCGAGGCGAACGCCGGTTAGAGTGCGCGCAATTCCATGTCGAGGCTGGCGTGATCGTCATCGAGTTCCTGGTTTTCGTCGTGTCGTCCGGGCTGTTCTACAGCGGGCGGTTTCGCCACCATATCTGGGCGGTGGTGATCGCGGGCGCGATCGCGACCGGGTCCTCGATCCTGTTCTTCTACGATCTCTTTGAAAAAATGCAGGTGCCCGCCGAGGCGCCGGTCAAGGTCGTCAAGGAGGTCGTGCGCGTGCCCGTCATTCAGCACGTCTCCCAGCCGCCCATGCTGTCCAAGCCGGAGAACTGCCGGGACGACTATCCGTTCTTCGCGCGCATCTTCGACCGCAAGGGAACGACCGAACTGGCTTTCACCGTGTCGGCCGACGGCACGGTGCGCGATATCAAGGTCACCAAATCCAGCGGCCACGACGGTCTCGACGATGCCGCGAAGGAGTGCGTGGCCAAGTGGCATTACCGTCCCGCCATCAAGGACGGGCAACTCGTCGATGCGCCCATGACGGTGAAGGTGGCGTGGAATTTGGACGAGCCGGATGCGAAAGAGAATGTCGATCCGGAGAAGAAATAGGAGCGCGACCGAATGAGAAGCGTGCACCTCTTCGCCCTGCCGCGCGCGATGCACTCGGCGTCGCCGGCGTGCTCGGCGCCACCATCCAGATCGCCAAACGCTGGATCGCGGGCGGGTTCGCCGAACCGGTGGCGTAAATGGTCGCGACAGTGGTGGCGTTTGCGCGCGCGGCGAAGTTAGCGTCCCAGCTCCATGCCGCCGCAGCCTCAGGGCAGCAATTCACGCAATGTGACGACCGCCGATTGCTTTGTGCCTGCACGCGTGAAGTCGAGCTTCAGCTTGGTGCCGGGCTGTCCGCGCGTGATGCGCCCCATGTCCCATCCCGACAGCGTGTTCGCCGCGACGCCGTTCACCGCGACGATTTCGTCGCCCGCCGCGATGCCGGCCTCGGCCGCTGGCCCGCCCGGCAGCACGACCGCGACAGTGAATGCGTCCGGCGCCTTCTTGAAGAGACTCATTCCCGTGCGCGGATAGGGGCGCGGCGCCGGGAACGGGCCGGGCTGCGGATCGAACCACACAATGTTGCGGCGGTAGTCGAAGCCGAGCGTGAAATTCTCGTAGATGCGATTGCCGATGTTGCCCGCCTCGATGCGCGAGGAGAACGCGCCTTTCTTATCCTCGGAATAGCTCGCGACGATATGCGGAAAGGCGACGCCGGCCACTTCGACATCGGCGCGGACCGCCCAGTTCTGCGACATGCCGCCGGCGCCGAAGCCCGCGGTCACCAGGCCTTGGCGCATCCGGGCCCGGAGTCCGTTGTTCTGGGCCCAGATGCCTTGCACGACCAGCGCGCCCGAATTGCCGGTGTCCAGCCCGTTGGCGCCGGCGATGCCGTCGATCTTCGCCGTGTAGGTGGGCTGGTCGTCGGTAAAGCTGATGGGCACCGCAGTGCCGTGGCCGGGCGGCGCGCTCGCGATGGGACGGAAGGTCAGAGTCTTCGCGTGGTAGTTCAGTTCCATCGCAAAGCGCTCGAACAGTTCCAACCCCATGATGCCCGCGAGCGGCGGCTTCGTGCCCATCTCCACGGTGTCGTAGGACAGCGGATCGACGAAGAAGGCCTGGTCGCGCAAGGTGACGCCGCCGATTTGAACCGTGGCAACGCGCGCGAACTGCTCGCTCACCGTGCCGGCGCCCGCGCCACCTGACTGGCCCGCACCCACGGCGGTAAGGCCGAGCGCCTTGACCGCTTCGGGCGTGAGGATGTCGTGGCCGCCGGTGTCCAGGATGAATCGAAAGGGTCCTTTGCCGTTCAACATGGCCTCGATCACCACATCGCCGTCATAGGAAATGGGAACGGTGACCACGCCGCCGGCGACGGTGGAGTCATTGGGGGTTTTCAGCGGTGCGAATTCGCCGTCCGCCGGCTTTGCGACGAATTCGGCTTTGTCGACGGTGACGGTATCGACAGAGTCGGAATAGTCCGTGGTCTCGACCGTCTTGAACGGCACCATGGACCCGCTGACGCGGCGGTAGTCCTGATAGCGTATGGTCTCGATGTAGATCGGCATCTCCCAGATGCTGCGTTCGAGCAGGCCGGTCGTGGCGTCGAACCACAACTCCACCGGCTGGCCACCGGCCGGCGTGGCGCGGATAGTCTCCAAGCTGCGTCCGTCGGCCTGCTGCGCCTTCAGATATTCGATGTTCGCTCCGTCTGCGCCTGGGCGCAGGAAGCCGCGCCGCGCCAGCCACATCTGCGTCACCGCATGCGATTTGGCGAACGCGGAATTCAATGCGTGCACGCCGCCCGAATGGTCCTGCCGCCAGTCATCCTTGCCGTCTAACACCTCGGCCTCGGCATAGACTCCGAAATCGACCGATTCATGCATGTGGCCCGTGGCGGTATCCTCCGCATGTCGCCATTTGCCGTGCAGGCCGGAGACGTCTTCGCTGCCGGTCTCCACCAGCACGCCCACGCGGTCGAAGTCGACGCGGCCATAGGCGTGCTGCGCGGCGGCGAGGATGCGCGCGCTCGGCGGCAATGCCGCCGCCGTACACGCAGTCGTGACCGTGCAAATCACAAGGGAAACGCCCGCGGCGCAGGCGATCGTGGATTTTCCAAACATGCCGGATACTCTTATTTGCCCTGCACCGCCTATAGGGTTTGCGGCAGCGGCCGTATTGGACGTTTCGAAGGTGAGCGTGCTTACCAACCGCCGATTTCATGGCCTGGAGCGAAGCGCCCGGACGTTTTCCGGCGCGCGCGGGGTTTGGGTGATCCACCCGGCGGGGCAGATCATCGGCGAGCATCGGCACGACTGGCCGTTCCTGATGCTGCCGGCGCTGGGAGATTGCCTGGAGCGCAATGACAACGGGGAGGCGCGCATTGCCGGACCTTCGGCGGTGCTGCACCCGGCCGGGACGTGTCATGCCAATTGCATCGGTGCTCGCGGGTTGGAGACTGTTTCCATCGAGTTCGATCCCGACTGGATGCGGTTCGCGAGCGTCGATTTGGCGATGCGGCGATCTCAAAGCTGGGTCGGCGGACCGGTCGGCGCCGCCGCCCGTGCTCTGGCGGTTGAATGGAACGACGTGTCGAAGAGCGAAACGGACGTGGCGCGAGCGACGGCGGCGTTTTTGCGGCTCGCGCTTACCCACGAAGCGCGGGTCCAGCCGCGATGGCTTGGCGACGTGCTGACGCTCCTCGACGACAAGCCGCCCGCGACGGCCGAAATCGCGCGCCGGCTGGATCTGCATCCCGCCTGGCTGGCGAGATCTTATCGTACCGCGAGGGGCGAGGGCCTGCATGAGACGGTGCGCAGAAAGCGGGTGGAGCGCGCCGTCATGCTGTTGCGCGGCAGCGACGCGCCGCCGACCGACATCGCCCTGACGAGCGGCTTTTGCGACCAGAGCCATATGAACCGGAGCTTCAAGGCCGTCCTCGGCCGCACGCCGCTCCAAGTCCGCGCCGAGCGCACGATGCTCGCCGGATTTGAATAGCTCGCGGGACCCGCGAAGAACGCAAGCAAAAAGGCCCGGTGTCGCCACCGGGCCTTGTCGCATTTCTCATTCGGTCGTGCCGAACGACGCGGACCTTAGAAATCCATGTCGCCCATGCCGCCCATGCCGCCGCCGGGCATGCCGCCGCCGCCGGCCGCTTCCTTCTTCGGACGATCGGCGACCATCGCTTCGGTCGTGATCAGGAGCGAGGCAACGGACGAGGCGTTCTGCAGCGCGACGCGCACGACCTTGGTCGGGTCGACGATGCCGGTGTCGATCATGTCGGCATAGGTCTCGGACTGCGCGTCATAGCCGAAGGTGTTCGACTTCTGCTCGAGCAGCTTGCCGACCACGATGGAGGCTTCCACGCCGGCGTTCTCGACGATCTGGCGGATCGGCGACTGAATCGCCTTGCGCACGATCGCGATGCCCTGGGTCTGGTCCTCGTTCTCGCCGGTGACGCCCGCGAGCGCCTTGGTGGCATAGAGAAGCGCCACGCCGCCGCCGGGAACGATGCCTTCCTCGACCGCCGCCTTGGTGGCGTTGAGCGCGTCGTCGACGCGGTCCTTCTTCTCCTTCACCTCGACTTCGGTGGCGCCGCCGACGCGGATCACCGCAACGCCGCCCGCGAGCTTCGCGAGACGTTCCTGCAGCTTCTCCTTGTCATAGTCGCTCGTGGTCTCTTCGATCTGGGTCTTGATCTGGCCCACGCGCGCCTGGATGTCGGCCTTCTTGCCGGCGCCGTCGATGATGGTGGTGTTGTCCTTGTCGATGCGGACCTTCTTGGCCGTGCCCAGCATGTTCAGCTTGACGTTCTCGAGCTTGATGCCGAGATCTTCGCTGATCACCTGGCCGCCGGTCACGGTGGCGATGTCTTCCAGCATGGCCTTGCGGCGATCGCCGAAGCCCGGTGCCTTCACGGCCGCAACCTTGAGGCCGCCACGGAGCTTATTGACCACAAGAGTCGCAAGCGCCTCGCCCTCGATCTCTTCGGCGATGATGAGGAGCGGACGGCCGCTCTGAACCACCGCTTCGAGGATCGGCAGCATCGGCTGCAGGCTGGTCAGCTTCTTCTCGTGGATCAGGATGTGCGGCTCGTCGAGCTCGGCGACCATCTTGTCCGCGTTGGTGATGAAGTAGGGCGAGATGTAGCCGCGGTCGAACTGCATGCCTTCGACGACGTCGAGCTCGGTGGCGAGGCTCTTGGCTTCCTCGACCGTGATCACGCCTTCATTGCCGACTTTCGCCATGGCTTCGGCGATCATCTTGCCGACTTCATGGTCGCCGTTGGCGCTGATCGTGCCGACCTGCGCGATCTCCTCGTTCGCCTTGACCTTCTTGGAACGCTTCTTGAGGTCGGCGACGACGATTTCGACCGCCTTCTCGATGCCGCGCTTCAGGTCCATCGGGTTCATGCCGGCGCTGACCGCCTTGGAACCCTCGCGCACGATGGCGCGGGCGAGAACGGTTGCGGTCGTGGTGCCGTCGCCGGCAGCGTCATTGGTCTTCGACGCGACTTCGCGGACCATCTGCGCGCCCATGTTCTCGAACTTGTCGGCGAGTTCGATCTCCTTGGCCACCGTCACGCCGTCCTTGGTCGTGCGCGGGGCGCCGAAGCTCTTCTCGATCACGACGTTGCGGCCCTTGGGGCCGAGCGTCACTTCCACTGCGTCGGCGAGAATGTCGACGCCGCGGAGCAAACGCTCACGCGCGTCGGCGCCGAATTTTACGTCCTTGGCTGCCATATCTATTTTCTCCTGGTGATTTGTTCTGTGAGGAAGGCGCGCTTAGGCGGCCTTCTTCTTCGCGGTGGGACGGCCTTCCAGCACGCCCATGATGTCGGATTCCTTCATGATCAGGAGATCCTCGCCGTCGACCTTCACTTCGGTGCCCGACCATTTGCCGAACAGCACGAAATCGCCGGACTTCACTTCGGGGACGACGCGCTTGCCGTGCTCGTCGAGTGCGCCCGGGCCGACAGAGATGACTTCGCCTTCCTGCGGCTTCTCCTGCGCTGTCTCGGGAATGATGATCCCGCCGGCAGTCTTCTGTTCCTCTTTCACGCGACGGACGACAACGCGGTCGCCAAGCGGACGGAATTTCATGCGTCTTGCTCCCTAAATAGTTGAAACAAAAGGAATTTCTCGATTGGCAGCACTCGTGTAACGAGAGTGCTACACCATCTGTAGGGGTATTTAGGGGCGAGCGCATGGGTCGTCAACCCCTGCGACGAGAAGCGCACCCGGTAACCGGGGGAGCTCAGTGCAGCGAGAATTCGCCGCCGATCAGCTTGAGTTCGGCATCGGAGATCAGTCCGCGCGAGGCAACGCGCACCTGATAAAGCTTGCCCTCGATCGAGGTCTCCCAGAAGCGCAGGAATTTGTTCAGAACCGGAAAGCGCGGCGCCACATCGAGATCCTGCCAGATGAAGCTTTGCAACATCACCGGGTGGTCGGGCAGGCGATAGAGGATTTCGGCCGTCGTCAGACGATAGCCGCGAAGCTTTTGTTCAAGACTGCTCATGCTTTCCCCTTGGTTAGAACGCGCTCCTTTGCTCCACTCCCCGATCCTGTCACGGCATTGTTGAACGGAGGATGAAGTGCGTCGGCGCCTCGTGTCGAGCGCGCCGTTCGGCAGCAGTCGCACAGCCCGAGTGCTTGCGCGGAAAACGGCGGCGGAGCAGCATCGGTGCCGGGGAGCGCGAGAGGCTAAGATCGCACACGCATGCGCACCCGCTTCGACCTTGAGACCGGACAGGCGCTTCTGCGCGAGGGGCTCGCCTTTGCGCGCGGCGACGGACGCGGTATCGCCGGCTCGGTGGCGCTGCATGGATTGTTCGCAGCTCTCGTGCTGTTATTGATGCTGCGCGGCGCGACGGCGCCGAAGATTGCGCCGGCGCGTTTCGTGCCGGTAGAGATCGTGCGGCTCGGCGCGGAAACGACATCGCCGCCTGAGCCGCTGCACGCAAAGATTCCGCAGCCCGTCACGCCGCGCCGTGCGCCGCATGAGCCGGCCTCGGCCAACCGGCCCGAAGGCACCTCACCGACGGCGACGAAGCCGCTGCCCGACAATCTGGAGACGCGGCTGCGCGCACTGGCGCGGCTGCGCCAACCGGAGTCCAACATCAAACCGACCGATACGCCCGGCGCCACCGATGCGCCGGCAACCAGCAACGACGCGGCGCCAGGTAGCGAGACCGCCTATGCGGTGCGCGACCTCATCCGCGCCCAGGTCGAACGCAAATGGAACTTCAACGTCACCGCGCTGGGCGCGCAGAGTTTTGAAGTCGCGCTGCGCATCGTCGTCCTGCGCAACGGCACGGTGGCGAGTGCGGTGATCCTCGATCGCGAACGCTACACGCGCGATGCGCTTTATCGCGACATCGCGCTCAGCGCGCGCAACGCGGTGCTGTTGTCCTCGCCTCTGACCTTGCCGGACGGCGATTTCGGCGAGCGGATCGAAGTGACGCTCAATCTCAACCCGCGCGATACGCTCAGATAGCGATCGCGTCGCGCAAACGCTTGGCCGGCGCGAAGCCGTCCATGCCCACCTGCCACTGCAAGGCGACGACGGCACCCTTGACCGGCTGGATCAGGGCGAGAGCGAACGCGAACGTAAGCGGCAGCCAGATCAGCGCATGCAGCCATAGCGGCGGCGAGAAGGCCGCCTCGACGACAAGCGCCAGGGCGACGACGATGTGGCCGACGATGACGACCACCAGATAGGCGGGGAAATCGTCGGCACGCTGGTGATGCAGTTCCTCGCCGCAGACCGGGCAGGTGTCCGCCACCTTCAGGAAAGCGCGGAACAGCCGGCCCTCGCCGCATTTGGGACAACGCCCCAAAAGGCCGCGAACGAGGGGTCTGTCGCTGAAGGCGGCGGGCCGGGCGGTAACCTGATCCATGCGTCCGATGTAGGCCCGCACTGGTCAACGAACAATCGCGACGGCCCAGCTTGTCGCGCGCAGCGATGTCGCAGGCGCTTCTTCCCTCCTTCAAGAGGAAGGGGGGATTTCTTGCTACGGCAATGTCCGCGCGACGCGGAATCCGGCAAGGCTCGAATAGTCATATTCGCCGGCCACGGCCGGCGCGCCACTGCGCGCGGCAGAGCGCACGAACACCGGTACATTGTCCCACGATCCGCCGCGCAGAACGTGCCGTCCGCAATCTCCACCTATCCAGGCGCTGCCGTCGCGCGGCGCGCCCGCATAGCTCGGATGCCAGCAATCGGCGGTCCATTGCCAGGCGTTGCCGAGCATGCCGTAGAGTCCGAACGGGTTGGACGCGAATGCGGTGACGTCGGACAGCACGCGCGCATCGTAGGTGCTGCCGCAGCCGTTGCAGTTGGCGTTGCCGGTTCCCAGATCGTTGCCCCACCAGCGCGCCGTCGTCGTGCCGCCGCGCGCGGCATATTCCCATTCCGCTTCGCTCGGCAGGCGGTAGGGTCCGGCCCGGGCCGCAAGCTCCGGCCGCGCCGCCTTCGCCAATGTGTTGAGCCAGGCGATGTAGGCCTTCGCATCCTTCCATTCCAGACACACCGCCGGCCATTGCGGCGGTTCGACCTCGACCGGCGGCCGCGCGTGCCCGGCCTCCGATTGATGCCAGCGCAAATTCAGGATCGAATTGCACGCCGCGGGCTTGTAGCCGGTCGCCTGGAGGAATTTCAGGAACTGCTCGCTCGTCACGTCGTACTTGGCGAGCGCAAAGGCGCGCACCGTCACCGTGTGTTGCGGGCCTTCATTGTCGAAATGGCCGGGCTCGCCCGCGGCGCTCCCCATGATGAAGCTGCCGGCGGGAATGCCCACCATCAGCGGGCAGTCGACGCATTCCTGGAATTCGCGGTCCTTGTGCTCTTCGGCGCCGGCATGGTCCACGAGCGCGAGAAGCAGCAGCGGCAGAAGCAGGAAGAGCCTTCGCACCGGATTCCATTGCGCGATTTCGATTGCGTCCCGCAACGTAAGTTTTGCGCGCGGCGCTGGCAAGCCGCGCGGTCATGGTGACGCAAATGTGAGGTGGCCGTTGTGCGCCTTCGGATTCGCCGCTAGAGCGTTGGGCTCGCTATCCAAGGTTTTCCATGTCCGCTGACATTCCCGAAGGCTTCCGGCCGCTCAGAACCATGACCGGATTTCTCGAGGCCATCGGCCCGCTCTATGGCAAGTGGGACGGCACCAACTTCCTGATGGGCTTTCGCGTCGAGCAGCGCCACTGCAATCCGGGCGGCGTCGCCCATGGCGGCATGCTCGCCACCTTCGCCGACATGTTCATCCCCATCGGCGCGCGCATGCAGGCCAAGGCCGATGTCGGCTTCGCGCCGACCGTGAACCTCACGCTCGACTATCTCGCGCCGGCCAAGCTCGGCGCCTGGGTCGAAGGCCGCGCCGAGTTCCTGCGCTCCGGCAAGAGCCTCTTCTTTGCGCATGGGCTGGCCACCGCGGACGGCGAATTGTGCCTGCGCGCCAGTGCAATCTTCAAAGTCACCGCACCGATGGGCGCGGTTCCCAGTCCCGAAACGATGTTCGGCGATGCGCCCTTTGTGATAGAGTGACGCTCATCCATTGCGGGAGATCGGCATGAGCTGGTTCGATGCCATTCAGAAGAATTTGCACGACGTCGCCAACAAGGCGGGCCTGACGCCGGAGAAGCTGAAGCAGGTCTCCGACACGCTCAATGCGGAACTCGCCAAGATGCCCGACCATATGAAGGCGCTGAAGGCGACGGCGGAACAGCACGGCATCGAGGTCGACAAGATCCAGCAGGCGCTGGAGCATGCCGGCACGTCGATCTCCGAGCAGGCCGACAAGCTGGGTAAGGACATCCTGCCCGGCTCGCAGAACCCGCCGCCGACGACGAAGGCCTGATGGCGCCATGTGTCATGCGCGCCGCGCGGTATAGAGCGCGGTGCACATGTTGCGTTCCACGCGCCCTGCGAACTCTTCCGCGGCAATGCGCGCCAGTTCATCGAGGATGCGCTCGCGCTCATCCGGCGCAAGCACGCTGAACTGCGAATAGGTGGCGTAGAGGGCCCGGACTTGTGCCGGGTCGAGTACGAGCGTCCATTTGCGGATCTCGATGTCGATATCCTCGAACGCGCCCGCCTCCTCGATGTCGGTGCGCCGTGCGGCGGCGTCCAGGGCGAACGGAATTTGGCCGGGACTCCAGTCTCCGCCATTCAGCACCAAGTTGGTCGCGTCGTGGAACGCATCATGCCGGTCCGGATCGCCGAACACGTTCCACCACGCCGCCCACCAGCCGCCGGGCCGAAGCGCGCGCGCCACTTTGGCGAGGCCGGCCCGCTGGTCCAGCCAATGGAATGCCGTCGCGGAGGTGCCCAGCGCAAAGCGGCCGTCTTCGAGCGGCGCATCCTCGAATGGCGTGTTGATCACCGACAGGGCGCGATGGCCCGTCAGCTTGCGCGAGAGGAAGGCCGCGAGGCGCGCATCCGGCTCGATGGCGACGAGCGGGGCGGCGCCCAGTTCCAGCAGTCGCTCGGTCGGGAGCCCTGTTCCGGGCCCGACTTCGAAGGTCGCGGTTTCCGGGCCGAGCCCGCAACGGCTTTGCAGCGTCTCGAACACCCAGTCCGGATAGCGCGGCCGGGCGGAATCGTAATTCGCAGGATCGGCACCGAAGGCGTTTCGTCCCTCGGCCTGGGTCAGGTCGCGCAGCGGTCCCGCAATGCTGCTTGTCACAACGGCCTCCGCCTGCGTTATCCTTGGTGCCATACTAACATGGCGGCCGTTCATGGCAGATGCGACACCCGATCCCCCGCTGCTCTCCAACAGCGATCCGCACGCGCGCTGGAAGTTCATTCGCGACGTCGCCGTGTTCGAGATGAAGCTCGCGCTCAACAATCTGCACAATTTCTTCCAGATCCCGTTGACGCTCGCGGTGGCGGTGTTCGATCTCGTCGTCAAGGGCAAGCAGGAAGGCGAGCGCTTCTACAAGCTGGTCGAGATGGGGCGCACGATCGACGATTCGATCGACATCTACTCCATCGTCGAGCATCGCGAGCGCAGCCTGAACAAGGATTTCACCGTCGATGCGGTGATCGGCCGGCTCGAAGACGTGATCGTGCGCGAATATCAGAAGGGCGGCACCGCGGCGAGCGTGAAGGCGGCGGTCGACAAGGCGATCGACGGAATGCAATCCAAGACCGGCGAGCACGCCGGAAAAGCCGCCGACGCGATCAAGACCGCCGCCGACAGGCTGCACGAGAAATTGCAGAAGATGGGCGGCGACGCGCCGTAACTACGCCTTGCCGCCCTCGAAACCTTCGAGCACGTTGACCGTGATTTCGGCGAGCGCATCCAGATTGTAGCCGCCTTCGAACAGGAACACGGTCGGCAGTTTCAGCCGTGCGACCGTTTCGCCGATACGCAGATAATCCTCGCTGCGCAATTTGAACTTCGAAATCGGATCGGCTTCGTAGGTATCGAGCCCCAGCGAGACCAGCAGGACGTCGGGTGCGAAGGCTTCGATGCGGCTCGCCGCATAACCGAGCGCAGAATGGTAGCGGACCCAATCGGTGTACATCGCGAGCGGCAGGTTGAGGTTCGCGCCTTCGCCCTTGCCTTCGCCGCCTTCGTCGGCAAAGCCTAAAAAGTGCGGATAGGCGAAGGAGGGGTCGCCGTGGATCGAGCAGAACAAGACGTCGCCGCGGCGATAGAAGATGCTCTGCGTGCCGTTGCCGTGATGATAGTCGACGTCGAGGATCGCCGGCTTCAGTCCCTGATCGGCCAGCCACTGCGCCGCGATGGCGACATTGTTGAGATAGCAATAGCCTCCGAACACGTCGGCGCTGGCATGATGGCCCGGCGGCCGCGCCAGCGCGAAAGCGGCACGCTCGCCGCTCCTCACCGCGTCCGCCGCCGACAGCGCGCAATTCACCGCCGCGAGCGAGGCGCGCCAGGTGCCTTTGACGATCGGCGTCGCGGTGTCGAAGGCATAGGTGCCGAGCCGCGACTCCACATCGCCGTCGTAGCGCGCGCGCAAGCCGCGCGCCGGCCAGGACGAGGGGATCGCCGGCGGCGCGTCTTCGCCATAGGCCTTTCGCCACAATTCACTTGCCTCGCCGAGGAAACTGACGAGCCCCGCATCGTGGACGCGGCCGATCGGCGCCATGCCGAAGTCGGAGGGCAGAAGGATCGGCCCGATCTTGCGCCGCTCGATCTCCGCCTTCACGCGCTCGGCGCGCAGCGGCACCTCGACGGCAGGGCTGAGGCGCCCGCCTTCGAATTCCAGCTGCGGCGCGTGTTCGAGATGCGCCGGCGAATAGAAGGTTTTCATCGCCGCCATTAGGTGGCCGCGCCGCCGCTACGTCAACAGCAGCGCCACACCCCTGCCGCGTCCGGCAAACTTGGCTAACATCGCGAACGGACTTTGGAAGGTGAAACCATGGGCCTGATGAGACCGGAGGAATATGTCGCGAGCCTCAACGACGGGCGCGTCACCTACTGGGACGGCGAGTGCATCGCGGACATCACCAAGCATCCGCGCTTCCGCGTTCCCATCGCGCTGACGGCGGAAGACTACAAATACGACGATCCCAAGCTCGGCGAATTGCGCCGCTATCGCGCCGAGGACGGCAGCAGCGCGCACCGCATCTATCAAGTCCCGATGAGCGAGGCCGATCTCGCCAAGCGCGTCGAGCTCCTCAGCCATACCTCCATCGGCACCGCGGTCTCCGGCGTCTACATGGCGCTGATGAGCGTGAAGGACCAGGTCGCGCAGGTGAACCCGCAATATGCGGCGAACATCGAGCGCATGTACAAATATTGCCGCGACAACGATCTGCGCGCCGCCGAAGTGATCACCGATCCCAAGGGCGACCGCAAGCGCCGCGCGCACGAGCAGGACGATCCCGATCTCTATGTCCGCATCGTCGAGCGCCGCAAGGACGGCATCGTGGTGCGCGGCGCCAAGCTGCACATCACCGCCGCGTCGGTGATCCATGAGCTGGTCGTCATGCCGACCAAGGGGATGCGGCAGGACGAGACCGACTATGCCGTGTCGTTCTCCATTCCGGTGAACAGCAAGGGCGTGTCGATCATCAACCGCAATTTCGCGCCGGCCGAGCTCAACGCCTTCGACTATCCGGCGAGCTCGCACCACTCCATGCCCGAAGGCTTCGTCGTGTTCGACGACGTCTTCGTGCCGTGGGACCGCGTGTTCCTGGCGGGCGAAGTGCAACTCGCCAGCGCGCTGGCGCGTTCGCTCGGCCTGTGGGAGCGCACCGGCGGGGTGATCGGCGCGGTGGACTCCGCGGAATTGTTCGTCGGGCTCGGACAGCTCGTCACCGAGATGCAAGGCAAGGAGAACGACGCGGTGGCGCGCTCGTCGATCGCCGAACTCATCACCTATGCCCAGATGCTGAAGATGTCGCTCGACTATGCCTGCCGGCATTACGAGAAGACCGAGACGGGCATGGTCTATCCCAACACGCTCGCGATCAACGCGGCGAAGTATTACTACGCCGCCAACTACCATCAGACGGTGAAGTATCTGCACGATCTGTCGGGCGGACTTGTGCTGACGCTGCCGAGCGAGGCGGACCTGCGCAATCCGGCGAGCGGAAAGTACATCCGCAAATATCTGCACACCAAGCCGAACGTCGACGTCGAGCAGCGCATGCGCGTCTACAATCTCATCCGCGATCTGACGGCGGATGCCTATGGCGGCTGGCATTTCGTGGTGGCGTTGCAGGCAGGTGGCGGCCTTCCGGCGCAGCGCCATATGATGAACATGACCTACGATCTGAAGGCGGCGAAGGCGAAGGCGCTGGCGGCGGCGGGTGTGAAAAGCTAGGCGAAGCGTGATATTATTCGCACGTTCGAACAGAATGGGCCGGCTATGACGTTCTCACGCATCACCATCGATCCCCGCCAGATGGGCGGCGTGCCGTGCGTGCGCGGAATGCGCATCCCAGTGGCAACCGTGGTGGGCATGGTTGCGGACGGCATGACCGAAGCGGAGATTTTGCACGACTATCCCGACCTCGAGCGGGACGATATCCGTGAGGCCCTGCGTTACGCCGCTGAAGCGGTTCGCGAACGTGAGCTGCCACTCGTTGCTCCGTGAAATTTCTCGTCGACAATGCGTTATCACCGGCGATCGCATCGCAGCTTTCCCGGTTGGGACACGATGCGGTCCATGTCAGGGATCGCGGCATGCAGCGCAGCGACGATCTGACGATATTCGAGTTGGCGCGGGACGAAAATCGCGTGCTGCTCTCCGCCGACACGGACTTCGGCGCGCTTCTTGCGCTTCGCCAAGCCGCGAAACCGTCTGTGATCTTGTTCCGGCGCGGAGTTGAGAGAACGCCGTCGAAGCAGGTCAATCTGCTCGTGGCCAATCTTCCGGCGCTCAATCCCTTTCTCGATCAAGGAAGCGTTGTCATCATCGAAGACGCGCGCGTTCGTGTCCGCCGGCTGCCCTTCGGCACAGACGGCTGATCAGCCGACCTGCAACAGGATCGCGCCGCCCGCGATCACACCGGCGGCGATCCAGCGGCGCAAGGTCATGTGCTCGCCGAGGAAGGTCATCGCCAGCGCCGTGCCGAACAGCACGCTGGTCTCGCGCAGCGCCGCGAGCTGGGCCGTCGCGCCGAACCGGTAGGCGAGCATCGCCGAGCCGTAAGTGAGGATCGACAGTGCCGCCACGCCGACGCCGAGCTTCCATTGCTTGCCGGCCTCGACGATCACGGCCCGGCCGCGGATTCCCGGTGCGGTAATCAGCACGCTCGCACCATGTGCCACGAAGAACCACAGCACATAGGAGAAGGGTTCGGCCACGGACCGCACGCCGGTCGCGTCGATCAGCGTGTAACAGCCGATGGTGAACCCGGTGCCCAGTGCGAAGACGAGCCCCTTCAGCGCGCCGTCCGCGGCGCGATGCGACACGCCGATCGCGATGACGCCGCCGCAGACGAGCGCGATGCCGAGAAGCTCGGTGAGCGGGGCATGCTCGCGCAGGATGAGGATCGCGCCGAGCGCGGTGAACAGCGGCCCGGTGCCGCGCGCCACCGGATAAACGGCCGAGAAAGCCGCGCTCTCATAGGAGCGGACCAGCAGAAGCTCGTAGAGCGCATGGACGGCCGCGGTTCCGGCCAGCAGCCACACGGCCGCGCCGTGCGGCAGCGGCACGAAGAACAGGGCCGGTGTCACCAGCACGGCGGAGAACACGCCGATCAGGAGGCGCATGGCGTATTTGTCGTCGGCGCGCTTGGTCAGCACGTTGACGACGGCATGCACGGCGGCGGAGAAGAAGATCAGGACGAGGGGAAAGCTCACGCGCCGACCTTATAACGCGCGCGGCTTTGCGCAATACTCGTCCATTGCATTGTCCGATCGCAGAGGAAGCATGACGAAGCTCAACGAAAATCTGATCGGCATCCCAGGTGGGGCGGCGCGGCTCCAGACGCCGGCTCTGGTGCTCGACCTCGACGCGTTCGAGCGCAACGTGGCCCACATGGTGGCGCACGCAAAGAGAGCCGGCATTGGACTTCGGCCGCATGCCAAGACCCACAAATCGGTCGAAATCGCCAGGCGCCAGATCGCGGCCGGCGCCAACGGCATCTGCTGCGCCAAGCTCGGCGAAGCGGAGGCGCTCGCCGCGGGCGGCATCGAGTCGATCCTGCTGACATCGCCCGTCGTCACTGAGGCCGGCATGGCGCGGCTCGTCGCGCTCAATGCGCGCATGGAGGAACTGATGGTGGTGTGCGACAACGCCGCCGTCGCCGCGCGCCTCGACGAAGCCGCCGCGCGTTCGGGCAAAGCTCTCAAGGTCGTGGTCGACATCGATCCGGGCATGAGCCGCACCGGTATCCGCGCCGCCGATGCGCCGGCGCTGGTCGAGCAGGTGAGCAAGGCGAAGGGCCTGATCTATGCGGGCCTGCAATGTTACGCCGGCCAGGCGCAGCACATGGAATCGCCGAACGAGCGCCGCGCCGCCTCGCTCGAAGTGATGAAGATGCTCGGAGAACTGCGCGATGCGCTGAGGAAGACCGGACATGCGCCGGCGATCCTCTCGGGCGGCGGCACCGGTACTTTCGACATCGATCCCGACGCGCACGTGCTGACCGAGCTTCAGGTCGGCTCCTACATCTTCATGGACCGCCAATATAACGACGTCTGGGTCAAACCCGGCGACCGCGCGCCGTTCGAGACCGCGCTGTTCGTGCAGTCGACGGTGATCAGCGCCAATCGCAAGGGGCTGGCGACCACCGATGCCGGCCTCAAATCCTTCGCCACAGATGCCGCGCCGCCGTTGCTCGCTTCCGGCGCACCCGACGGTGCGGCCTACTTCTTCTTCGGCGACGAGCAGGGCGGCATCACCTATCCGAAGGACGGACGCCAGCTTGTGCCTGGCGATGTCGTGCGCTGCGTGGTTCCGCATTGCGATCCCACTGTAAATCTATACGACCTCTATCATTGCGTGCGCGGCGACACGCTGGAGGCGATCTGGCCGATCGAAGGACGCGGCCGTTCCGCCTAGGCGCGCTGAATCCTGACAACCGCGTTCATGTGCGGTTCAGCCGCGCGGACCCATTCTCGCGACCGGCAATCGATTCAAGACGAGGTAAGCCATGAAACTTTTTGCGAAGGCCGCGCTCGGTGCGGTGCTGCTGGCGGGCGCGAGCGTCGTCTCTGCGGCCCCGGCGGCGGCGCATGTGTCGATCGGCATCGGCATCGGCGGTTACGGCCCCGGCTATTACGGCCGGTCGTACGACGCCTATTGCGACCCGCGCAGCTATTACTACGACCCCTATCGCTGCGACGACTATGATGACGGCTATTACGACGACTATTACGACGGCCCGGTCTTCATCGACGGCCTCTGGTTCAACGGTCCGTTCCGTTCGCGCTACCATGGCGGCCATCGCGAGTTCTACTGGCATGGCGGCTGGCACGGCGGCTCGGGCTTCCACGACGGCGGCTTCCGCCGCGGCGGCGGATACGATCACGATGGCGGCGGCAGCTGGCACGGCGGTGGCGGCGGCAGCTGGCACGGCGGTGGCGGCGGTAGCTGGCACGGCGGTGGCGGCGGGCACGGTGGCGGCAGCTGGCACGGCGGTGGTGGCGGGCACGGCGGATGGGGCGGCGGTGGCGGACACCATCACTGACCGCATGAACTGAGCAGGCGGACGGCCCCTTCGCCCCATTCCGGGGTCGTCCGCAGTGGCGGGATTGCGGCGGCGGACGACGGATCGCTAAGGTCGGCGCATGCTGTCGATCTCGCCGCTGCAATCTTCCGACATCGCCGAGATGGTTGCGGCGTTCGATGCGCTCGGCTGGAACAAGCCCGCTGCGCAATATGAACGCTATGTCGAAGAGCAGGCGAGCGGCGCGCGCGTCGTGCCGGTGGCGCGCTGGGACGGAGCGTTCGCCGGCTACGTCACGGTGCTCTGGCAATCGGTCTATCCGCCTTTCGCGGAAGCCGGCATCCCCGAGGTCAACGACTTCAACGTTCTCCCGCACCTTCGCCGCCGCCGCATCGGCTCGGCGCTGATGGACGAGGCGGAGCGCCTCATCCTTGAGCGCTCGCCGACGATCGGCATCGGTGTCGGGTTGCATCACGACTATGGCGCGGCGCAGCGGCTTTATGTGCTGCGCGGCTATGTGCCGGACGCACGCGGAATCACCGCGCACGGCCGCCGCGTGAACTGGGGCGACGAGGCGAAAATCGACGACGATCTCGTTCTCTGGCTGACCAGGACGGTTTCCTGAAACATTCGGTCCGCCCGCGCGCTCCGTGCGCAACGCCGCTTGATTGAAGCAGGCGAGGGGGCCGGGTAGGTTCCGCCGTTCCAACCGCGAAGGATCAGGCCATGCGCGTCGGCGTGCCGAAGGAAATCAAGAACCACGAATATCGCGTCGGCATGACGCCGGCTGCGGTGCGCGAGCTGACGGCGCGCGGCCACGAGGTGTTCATCGAGACGCTCGCCGGCGAGGCGATCGGTTTGCACGACGAGATGTATGCCCGCGTCGGCGCGAAGATCCTGAAGACCGCGGACGAAGTATTCGCCACCGCCGACATGATCGTGAAGGTGAAGGAGCCGCAGCCGGTCGAGATCGCGCGGCTGAAGCCCGGCCAGGTGCTCTTCACCTATCTGCACCTCGCGCCCGATCCCGAGCAGACCCAGGGGCTGTTGAAGAGCGGCGCGATCTGCATCGCCTATGAGACGGTCACCGACGCGCGCGGCGGCTTGCCGCTGCTTGCGCCGATGAGCGAAGTGGCGGGGCGCATGTCGATCCAGGCCGGCGCGCATTGCCTGGAGATCGCGCAAGGCGGGCGCGGCCAGCTGCTCGGCGGCGTGCCGGGCGTGCCGGCTGCCAAGGTCGTCGTGCTCGGCGGCGGCGTCGTCGGCACCAATGCGGCGCGCATGGCGATGGGCCTCGAAGCCCATGTCATCATCCTCGACGTCTCGCTCAATCGCCTGAAGGAGCTGGACGAGCAGTTCGGCTCGCGCATGCACACGCTCTACTCCACGATCGATGCGATCGAGGAGCAGGTGGTGAGCGCGGATCTGGTGATCGGCGGCGTGCTGCTGCCCGGCGCCGCGGCGCCCAAGCTGATCACCCGCAACATGGTCAGCCAGATGAAGAAGGGTTCGGTGATCGTCGACGTCGCGATCGACCAGGGCGGCTGTGCCGAGACTTCGCACGCCACGACTCACGCCGACCCCACCTATGTGGTCGACGATGTTGTGCATTACTGCGTCGCCAACATGCCGGGCGCGGTGGCGCGCACCTCCACCTTCGCGCTCAACAACGCCACCTTGCCGTTCACCATCGCGCTGGCGGAGCAGGGCGCGGAGAAGGCGATGAAGGCGAACAAGCACCTCGCCGCCGGCCTCAACGTCTACAAGAACACGCTGACCTATAAGGCGGTCGCGGATGCGCAGAAGCTGCCCTTCAAGAGCGCGGAAAGCGTGCTGGGCGCGTGAGCGCGCTCATGGGTGATTGCAGCTCATGTCGCCTTCTTCGCAGTCGGCCTGCGCCTTGAGGCGCGCGAGCCGCTGCTTCGTCAGATCGGCGACGCAATCGGTGACCATCGTCGAATTGATCGTGCCGCCGACCGTGCCGTTGGTCTCGAACGAGCATTCCGCGCGCTCATAGTCGCGCCAGGCGCGCTGCGACGCCTGTAACAGCTTTCTGTTCGGCGCGTCGTATTGCGCATAAAGCTTGTTGTAGAGCGCCACCATCGGCAGGTAGACGGCCTTGAGCGCGCGGCCGGCGCAGACGTTCATCTCGAACGTCGTGTCGGTCGTCTCGCAATTCTTGACCTCGGCATGGTCGGTCCAGTGCAGGATCGGATCGTCCAATACCGGATCGATTCCCGCCGCGAGCGACGGCGCGGCGACAAGCACCGCCAGCGCGGCGCAAGCGAGAAGACCGCGCGCCGCGCTCATTGCTGCCCCGCCTTGAGCTGCTTGACGCGGTCCTTGGTCATCGTCGTGAGGCAGCCCGAATAGACCATCGGATAGATGCTGCCGCCTTCGTTCTGGGCACTGACATAGGTGCACTCGGCGTCGCGGAACTTGATCCATTCGCGCTGCGATGCGCGCAACAGATCCTGGCTGTGCTTGTCCAGATCGCGCATCACCGCCTTGTAAGCGCGGTTCAGCCCGGCGTCGGCGGCGCGGTAATCCTTGTCGGCACAGATGTTCATCTCGCTCTGCGCCATGGCATTGTTGCAGTCGATGCCGCCGGCTTCGTCCTCCGCCTGCGCGGCCGGCGCGAACGCCAGCAACGGCGCGGCGAGCGCCAATATCGTCCAGACTTTCATCTTGTCCCTCTTACGCCAGCGATCCGCCGTCGATCACGATCGACTGGCCCGTCAACCACGAACCTGCCTTCGAAGCGAGGAACACCGCCGCGCCGGCGATGTCGTCCGGCTCGCCCAGCCGGCGTAGCGGCGTGCCGACGCTCGAGCGCTTCTCGGCTTCCGGCGTATCCCACAAGGCGCGCGCGAAATCGGTCTTCACCAGGCCGGGCGCGATGCAGTTGACGCGGATATTGTACTGGCCGTTCTCGACCGCGAGGTTGCGCGCGAGCTGCACATCGGCGGCCTTGGAGATGCAATAGGTGCCGATCACCGTCGAGCCGCGATAGCCGCCGATCGAGGAGACGATGATGATCGCGCCGTCCTTTTTCTCGATCATGTCGGGCAGCGCCATCTGCGCCAGCCAGTGGTTCGACTTGATGTTGGCGCCGAGGATCTTGTCGAAGGCGGCATCGTCGATCTTCGACATCGGGCCATAGGCCGGATTGAGCGCCGCGTTGCACACCAGAATGTCGATCTTGCCGAGCTGCTTGTGGGTCTCGTCCACCAGCATCTGCAGCTGTTCCTTGTAGTTGATGTTGCAGGGGATCGGGAACGCGACCTTGGCGCCGCGCTCCTTGTTGATGTCGGCGGCGACCTTGTCGCAGGCGTCCGCCTTGCGGCTGGAGATCACCACCTTGGCGCCATGTTCCGCCATGCGATGCGCGATCGCCTCGCCGATGCCCTTGGTCGAGCCGGTGATCAGCGCCACTTTTCCCGAAAGATCGAACAGGTTCATTTCCCACCTTTGTGCGTTATGGAATGTCGTGTGCCTTCTCTTTAGCAGGGCGGGGCGCCCGCGGCCAAATATCCGCCACCATTGCGGGGCGAAAATCGTGACGGGTTTCTCATCATGCCGGCAGTCCGCATGCGTCTTCTTCGAGCATTGATCCCCCTTCTGGCTTTGCCGGTCGCGGCGTGCGGCGGCGGACCCCGGCCGGTCGCCGACCTGCCGATGCCGCGGCCGGCGCCGGCCGTTCACAATGCCGCGCCCCGCCATGCAGCGGCGCCGGTGACTACCGCGCCGACGGGCCCACTCACCCTGGCACGCGTCGATTCCTACATGGACGGTCTGGAGAGCGAGTTGCGCCATCATCTGCACGGCGTCGTTGTGGCCAGGCAGGGCGAGAACATCAATCTCGTCGTCCCCAACGCGCTTCTGTTTTCGTCGGATGGCGGTGTCGCAGGCGACGACGTGCTCGAGCCTTTGGCGGCGATCCTGAAGAATTACGGCCACACGACCGTGCAGGTCAGCGGCTACACCGACACGGCCGGCTCGCCGCAATCCAATCTCGCCGTGTCGCAGAAGCGCGCCCGGCTGATCGCCGATGCGCTGGCGCACGAAGGCGTCTCGCCCGCGCGCCTGTCGTCGCAGGGCTTCGGCGAGACCCATCTGCGCGTCGCGACCGGCGACAACAAGGCCGAGCCGCGTAATCGCCGCATCGAGATACTGATCAAGGCGAAGCCCGGCTGAGACAATTGCCGCGTCTGGCACTGTGGTACGCCGTAAACCGCTCGCGGCTTGCCTCATCGTCCGATTTCGTATGGATTGGCGCCCGCGCAATTCACCCGAAGGGATTTCCGATGAAAATTCGTACACTGATGATCGGCGCGGCGCTGACGCTCGCCGCGGGCCAGGCGTTCGCCGCCGACGCGCCGCCCGCCGCCCCGATGCTGGTGCGCGGCACGATCGCCAGCATCAACGGCACGACGATCGTCATCACCAAGAATGACGGCGGCACGGTCACCGGCACCACGGTTCCGATGACGTTCTATGCCGCGGTCGAGCCGCGCCGCTTCGACCAGATCAAGGCGACGGACTTCGTCGGCATCACCTCGATTCCGGGTCCGAACGACACGTTGGTCGCCAAGGAGATCCACATTCTTCCGATTCATGTCGGCGAGGGCTCCTATCCCTGGGATCACCTGCCCGACGGCACGAAGATTGCCGGCAGCATGACCAACGGCACGGTCGCGGTGGTGCATGGCGCGCCGACCACGGCGGGCAGCATGACCAATGGCACCGTCACCATGTCGGACGGCTGGTCGCTGAAAGTGACCTATCGCGGCTCGGACATCGGTGAACGGCAAATGCGTCGGCCATGCGCCTGCGGCGGCTACAGGCGGCTGCACCGGTGTCGCGAGCGTGTCGGTAACGCCGTCGACTCCGATCGTCGCGATCGTGCCGGCCAAGCCGACGGACGCGAAGACCGGCCTCGCCGTATTCGCCAATGTCGCAACCGGCGCCGACGGCAAGCCGGTCGTCGCCTCGCTGGTGCTGGAGAAGAACGGCATCAAGCCGCAGATGTGATTCGCGGCGGAATATTGCGACTATTCGGCCGCAGGCGCGTTTCCATTACGAGTGGGAAAATCCCCATACGTGAAGGAAACAAACGATGCTTCGTATTCCCCTGGCCGTGACCGCAGCCGCGCTTTTGCTGGCGGGATGTGCGAGTGCCGACAACGATGCCCATTCTGCCGGCCAGACGCCGTGGCGCGTGACTCAGAACGGCAACGAGACCGACTATGACGTGCCGGATCAGGTCCTGTTCCGCAACGATTCCGCGGAACTGGGCGACCATGCGCAGCGCGTGATCGCGGCCCTCGCCGACGAGGCCCGCCATGGCCACGGCATCATTGTGGTGGACGGCTACACCGACACGATGGGAAGCGAAGAGCACAATCTGGAACTTAGCCGCGCCCGCGCTCAATCCGTTGCCGCGGCGCTCGACCGCGAAGGCATCCGCGACCGCCGCATCGAAACCCACGGCTTCGGCGAGACCCAACTGGCCGTGCCGACCAACGACGAAACGGTCGAGCCGCTCAACCGCCGCGTCGTCATCCGGTTCTTCGAGTCCTGACCGCGCCTATTTCGCCAGCGCCTTGTCGATTTCGGCGTTCATCGCCGCATCGTCCGGGGTGGTGCGCGGGCCGAACACGCCGCCGATCGTACCGTCCTTGTTGATCAGATATTTGTGGAAGTTCCACTTGGGCGCCGCGTCCTCGCCGAGTTCGCCCGCGAGCCATTTGTACATCGGATGCGCGCCGGCACCGATCACGTCTTCCTTCGCGGTCATCGGAAAGTCGATGCCGAACTTCGTCTCGCAGAAGGTCTTGATCTCGGACTCGGTGCCCGGTTCCTGCGAGCCGAAATTGTTGGCCGGCACGCCCAGCACGACGAGGCCCTTGTCCTTCTTCGCCTTCCACAAGGCTTCGAGACCGGAATATTGCGGCGTCAATCCGCACTGGCTCGCGACATTGACTACGAGCACCGCCTTGCCCTTGAAGCTCGACATGGGCAGCGCGCCGCCGTCGATCTTCTTGAAACTGAAATCGTAGGCCGTCGTCATGTTGTTCCTCCGCCGATGATCTGGCGCGAAGTCTAGCGCCGGACTCGCGGTGTACGCTAGCGCCGCTCGAAAAACAGGCCGACGCCAAAGGCGAGCAGGACGCTGCCCGTGATGCCGTCGAGGGTGCGCGCCGCCCGCGCCGTTTGGATCCAGCCGGCGAGCGGACGCAGCAGCGTCGTCAACAACGTGAACCAGGCGAGTGCCTCTGCCGCGTGGATCGTGGCAAGCAGCATGGTAAAGCCCGTGACGTTCATGCCGGCGGGAACGAACAGCGGCAGCAGAGAGACGTAGAACACGCCGACCTTGGGATTGAGGATGTTGGTCAGGTAACCGCGCAGCGCCCAGGAACGGTCGGCGCGCACCGGCATCGCGGCCGTCGTCTCCGGCGCCTGTTTGCGAAACGCCGCCGCGAGCATCCGTGCGCCCAGCCACAGCATGTAGAGCGCGCCGGCGACCCGCAGCGCGTTGTAGGCGAACGCCGATGCCGCCAGTAGCGCGCCCAAGCCGACAGAAACGGTGAGACCCCAGGTCAAACAGCCGGCGGCGATGCCGAACGCCGCCTCGATCCCCTTGCGCGAGCCTTCGACCGCGGCGGCGCGCAGCACCAGCGCGGTGTCCAGTCCCGGCGTCATCGCCGCAAGGCCGCCGGCGACGGCGAAGCCCGCGATGGCCTGGAACGGTCCCATCTTTACCTCTTGTTAACGGCCGCAATCTGGCAGAACCGCGCTCGTTTTGGTTAAGCAATTTGAAATGTCGCCCCTGCAATTATTGCCTAGCGAACCCAGAGTTCAACCATGACCCGCGTTCTCGTCACTGCGACCTATCTTCTGGCCTGCGCCACGATCGGCACCGCCGTCTTTCTGGTGGCCGGGGCGCCGATCGCGCTGCTGACCGGCTTCGTCCTGTCGCTCGGCTGCATCCAGGCGCATGCCGCGTTCCGCCGCCGTCGCGACAAGCGCATCGCCGATCGCGAGATCGCCGGCCTCAAGCGCGTCAGCTTCCAGTTCGAGCAGGCGCTCAACGACACGCGCGCCAAGATGGACGACATGTCCAAGGCCATCGAGGCGAAGACCAACGCGCAGAGCCGCAAGATCGTCGCCGAACTCCAGGTGCTCGAAACCCTGATGCGCGATTTCGCGAGCAAGGTCTCGCGCAGCGCGGCGAAGGAGCCAGCCCATCCGCGCGCCGCCGCCCCGAGCCAAGGACCGGCCAGCGCCTATGTGAATACGCTGGTCGAATCGCCGATGCTCGAGACGATCCGCTCGTCGCTCGAACAGAACCGCGTCGATCTCTATCTCCAGCCGATCGTCAGCCTGCCGCAGCGCAAGCTGCGCTTCTACGAGGCGCTGTCGCGCCTGCGCTCGGAAGACGGCAAGGTCATCATGCCGGAGCAGTATATCAAGGTCGCCGCGCCCGCGGGCCTGATGTCGGTGGTCGACAACCTCCTGCTGTTCCGCTGCGTGCAGATCGTGCGCCGCCTGACCCACAAGCAGCGCGACATCGGCGTGTTCTGCAACATCTCCGGCGACACGCTGACGGATGCGGAATTCTTCCCGCAGTTCCTCGAATATATGCAGCACAACCGCGATCTTGCCGGCCAGATCGTGTTCGAATTCTCGCAAGGCGCCATCGCCAAGGCCGGCGCGCATGGCGAATCCAATCTCGCCTATCTCTCCAGTCTCGGCTTCGCGCTTTCGATGGATCACGTCACCACGCTGGCGCTCGATTTCCAGAAGCTCAAGAAGCTCGGCTTCCGCCACCTGAAGGTCCGCGCCCACACGTTGACCAATGGAATGGACGGCGCGAACGCCACCGTCACCGCCGAGGATTTCAAGAAGCTCGTCGAGCGCAATGGCCTCAACCTGATCGCCGAACGCGTCGAGGACGAGAAGACCGTCGTCCAGCTGCTCGATTACGGCGTCGATTTTGCGCAGGGTTACCTGTTCGGCGAGCCGCGCGCGGTGCGCGAGGAATCGCTGAAGGCGATGGATACGGTCGTCCCCCTGCGCAAGGCGGGATAAGCCGCGCCGCGCCGGGCCACTGCGACCCGCTTGTAATTCGCGCCGAATATCTCTGCTATATCGCCGCCTTTGCCCGAGGAGCCGAACAGGCGTGAGTCTGCCGCTATTCTTCCTGGCCATCGACATCGCGACGATCGTCTGCAATGCGCTCCTCAGCATTCGGATGCTCACGGTGACGCCGCGGCTCAGAACAGCCCAGCTGATCGCCTTGATCGCGTTCTGCAGCGCCTGCGATGTCTTTCTGGGGCGCTACGATTACCGCTTTTGGATTCCCGCGCCCTATCACTTCGAGGTCGGCGGCTGGGAGATGTTCCTCAACTTTGCCCGCAATCTCACGCCGGGCCTGTTCATGATCCTGTGCCACGAGCTGTTCAGCGAGGGGCGCCGCTTTCCGCGCTGGCTGCTGGCGCTGTACGCGCTGCAGATGTTCCTGGAAGTGCCGGTGCACTGGCTGATCTCGCCGACATGGCGGTACGAATTTGTTGCGACGCAGGTGGTTCCGGCCACGCTGGAGGCCGTGTTCGCGCTGGCCGCGTTGTATTGGACCGTCGCGGATTGGAAAGCCGACCTGGTCGAGATTCGCCGGACCATTCGCGCGGTCACATTCATCGTCATCAGTCTGAACATCGTGGTGTCCAGCTTTCTGGTGCGCGTTCTGATCAACCCCGACATCATCGCGAACTACTACACGCATGAGGCGATGATCGCGTGCGGCCTCGTCATCGCGGTCGCCGTGCTGTTCGCCTTGATGAACGGCGATGCGAGCCAGATTCTCGACCCCGGTCATGTTCGAGCGCCCGCCCCGGCACCGCCGCAAGCGGCCGATGCGGAGACCCTGGCCGCGCTGTCGCGGCTCGCCAACCTTCTGGAGGTCGAGCATGTCTATCGCCGGCCGAGCCTGACGCTGAAGGAGCTCGCCGATCTCGCCGGCGTGCCGGAGTACCGGTTGCGCAAGCTCATCCATGAGGAGCTCGGCTACCAGAACTTCAACGCCTTCCTGCACGACTACCGCATCCAGGAGGCCTGCGGGCAGCTGCGCGATCCCAAGATGCGGCGCGTCCCCATCCTGACCATCGCCCTGTCGGTGGGCTACCAGTCGGTCAACACGTTCAACCGTGGGTTTCGTGACATTACGAACATGACACCGTCCGCCTATCGCGCCCTGGATGATGTGCCGATGCCCGCGGCACCGAAGAAAATCGCACCAGAAACCGCATAACGGCACCGTTTTCAGGAATTGGTGAGCCGGTTGGAGAAATCGGCGAGCCTGCCGGCGCGCATTGCGCTCTCGTTCCGCTGCACAACGCCGGAGCGAGCCGCATGCCGAATGACACAGGACCCGTCGTCCGCCTTCGCAACGTCGCCAGGAGCTACCGGGTCGGCAAGACCGAGGTGCGGGCGCTCAGGGGCGTCAGCTTGGAGATCGCGCCGGAGCGCTTCACCACCGTGGTCGGCCCGTCGGGCAGCGGCAAGACCACCCTGCTGAACCTGATCGGCTGCATCGACGCGCCGACCTCCGGATCGGTCGAGATCGCGGGCGCGAACGTGACGCGGATGCCCGACAATGCGCTGTCGGATTTTCGGGCGCGCAACATCGGCTTCATCTTCCAGGGCTTCAGCCTCATCCCGGTGCTGTCGGCCTATGAGAATGTCGAATACCCGCTGCTTCTGACCGGCGCGCCGGCCGCCCAGCGCCGCCGCGCCACGCTCGCCATGCTGGAGGCGGTGGGCCTCGCCGACCAGCGCTGGCAGCGGCCGAACGAACTCAGCGGCGGCCAGAAGCAGCGGGTCGCCATCGCGCGCGCGCTCGTCAAGCATCCGGCCCTGGTGCTGGCCGACGAGCCCACGGCCAATCTCGATTCCGTCACCGGCGCCAGCATCATCGCGCTGATGCGCAGGATGCAGGCCGACGCGCACACCACCTTCGTGTTCTCGACGCACGACCCACAACTCATCGCGCATGCCGACGAGATCTTCGCCATCCGCGACGGCGAACTGACGGGGACGACGCCATGATGTTCAAGATCGCCTTCCGCAACATTTTCCGCAACGCGCGGCGCTCGATCATGACGATCCTGGCGATCGCCATCGGCGGCGCGGCGATGCTGATCTTCGGCGCCTATGCGCAATACGACATCTACCTGCTTCAGACCGGCGCGGTGCAGCGCACCGGCCATCTCCAGGTGTCCCGCAAAGGATTTTGGGATTTCGGCACCGGCGATCCCGCCATCTGGGGGCTGGATAATTACCAGTCCGTGCAGCAGCTGCTCGTGAGCGATCCGGTGCTGGCGCCGATGATCGCGGTGGCGACGCCGGCCCAGTTTCTCAACGGCATCGCGGAGAATCCGGTCAACGGCGAATCCATAACCTATTTCGCGACCGGCTTCGTGCCGTCCGACCTCGCGCGCATGAAGCGCTGGGACGAATACGACACCAGCGCGACCGGCGACACGACCGTTCTCAAGGACGGCGATCCGACCGTCGCGACGATCGGCTTCGGCTTCGCGCGCACGCTCGGCATGTGCGAGGCGCTCCATCTCACTGGCTGCCCCAAGCCGCCGAAGAACGCGCCGCAAAGCGAGGGTGCCGACGTCTCGTCTGTACCGTCGCAGGACTTCAGTGCGATGACCGGCGGTCTCTCCACGGCCGCAGCGTCCGGCACGCCGACCTTGAACCTTCTGTCATCCACGGCCGGCGGCGCGCCCAACATCGTCACGGTCCGGATTCCGCAGATCGAAGTGCAGGGCAGCCGCGAGATGGACGGCAATTACGTCCAGCTCAACATCGAAGAGGCGCAGCAGCTGGTTTATGGCCGCGGCACGCACAAGGTTTCCGCCATCATGCTGCAGCTGCATCGCAGCGAGGACACGGCGCGCGCCATCGCGCGCGTGCGCGAGCTGATCGCCGCGCACCATCTCGACCTGGAGACCCACGATTATCTGGAGATCAATTCCTATGTCGGCCAGAGCGAAGGTTTTTTCGTCGCCGTGTTTTCCTTCATCGCGCTGATCATCGGCGTCGTCGTGCTGTTCACCGTCTCCAATGCGATGAGCATGAGCGTGGTCGAACGCACCGACGAGATCGGCACGACGCGCGCGCTCGGCGTTCGGCGCAGCCGCATCCGCCGCCAGTTCCTGCTCGAAGGTTCGATGCTCGGCGTCATCGGCGCGACGCTGGGCCTCGCCGCCGCCTTCGCCGTGACCGGGCTCGTGAACAGTTCGGGCCTGACCTGGATACCGCCGGGCGACGCCCATCCGATTCCGCTCAAGCTTTATCTGATGGATGCAGCCGGGATGCTCTCCGCCGTCTGGATCGTGCTGGTCGCGGTCGCGACGCTAGCGGCACTGCTGCCGGCCAACCGCGCGGCCCGGCTGCCCATCGTGGACGCGCTGCGCCATGTGTAGGTGGATGATGAGAAGCCTCCTTGGGATAGCGCTTGGTTGCGCGCTGCTTTCGACCGCGGCGCTGGCCGACCAGGCGCAGGACATCGTCGCCGGCGCGGACCGGGTGCGCAATCCGGACAAGCCGTTCCACCTCGCGGTCGTCACCACCCAGTACAATTCCGGCAAGCCGACCGACCAGAACACATTCAGCGTCTATTCGAAGGTCGATCCGGCGACTCGCCAGTTCCGCGATCTCGTGGTCTATGTCTCGCCGCCGCGCGACGCCGGCAAGATGGTGCTGTTCCGCGGCAATGTGCTGTGGTTCTACGATCCCGCCTCGAAGGACAGCATCCGCATCCCGCCGCAGCAGATCCTGTTCGGCCAGGCCTCGGCGGGCGACCTGCTCACCGAGAATCTGGCCGTCAACTACACCGCGACGCTCCTGGGCACCGAAGCGATCGAAGATGCCGGCCGCCAGAAACGCGACTGCTGGCATCTCGACCTCAAGGCGGCGAACGAGAGCGCCACCTACAACCGCGTCGAGTATTGGGTCGAGCAGGACAACTTCTATCCGATCAAGGCGAAGTTCTATTCCGACAGCGGCCGGCTGCTGAAGATCCTCTACTACCGCAACTTCGCCATGAGCCTCGATCGCATCCGGCCGACCGAGGCGGTGATCATCGATGCCGTCAATCCGGCCCTGGTGACCACGCTCGACTTCTCGGGCGCCCAATATCGCGACATCGAAGACTCCTGGTTCGAGCGCGACTATCTCCCGCATGTGACGGCGCAATGATGCGCGCCGTGCTCTGCGCCGCCCTCTTGCTGGCCGCGAGCGGCGCGCGGGCCGACGAGAACGGCGATCTCGACCGGATCCCGTCGGCGGCCAACGCGCCGCCGCCCGCAGTGGAGGCGCCGTCGGCGCTCACCGGGCGGTACTATGTGCAGGACGATGTCGCGCTTTATTCCGTGCGCTCGAATCTCGCCGTTCCGCTGCCGCCATCGGTTTCGCCGTCCTGGGAGGAGCGCCTCTTCCTCGACGCCCGCGTCGCGTGGCGGGTCACGCCTGCGCTGTCGTTCAACTATAGCGGCCGGCTCAATCTGCGGGCCGAGGACACGCTCGATTTCCCGAGCCACGAGACCATCCGCCACGATCTGCGCGAGGCGTATCTCGCCTGGGATGCCGGTTCGGGCCTCTATCTCGAAGCCGGCCGCATCAATCTGAAGAGCGGCGTGGCGCTGGGCTTCAATCCCACCGATGTCTTCAAGACCCGCGCGGTGGTCGAGCCGCTCTCCGCCGATCCCTCCGTGCTGCGCGAGGACAGGCTCGGCACGCTCATGCTGCTCGGCCAGGGCGTGTGGAAAGGCTTTGCGCTGACCTTGGCACTTGCGCCCAAGATCGCGCGCGAGAGCGCGATCTACGACGAACGACAATTTGCCGAGCTTCGATCCGATGTTCGACCGCACCAATGCGCAAACCCGCTTCCTTGCCAAGGCGAGCGTGCGGCTGGCAGACGACTTCGACCCGGAACTTCTGGTCTATGCCGCCGGCGGCGACACTATGTTCGGGCTGAACGTCACGCGCGTCTTCGGCAAGTCGGTCGTCGGCTATCTGGAATGGAGCGGCGGCGAACGGGCGAGCCTCGTCCACAACGCGCTTGCCTATGGCATCGCCACCGGCTCGCTCCCGTCGTCGGCGGCGAACGTGCTGTCGCAGACGGCGGTGCGCGGCTTTCGCAACGACCTTTCCATCGGCGCCTCTTATGCGACGGAAGACGAACTCTCCTTCAACCTGGAGTACCACTTTCACGAAGCCGGATTCTCGGATCGGGATTGGCGAAACTGGTTCGCCACCGGAATCGGCGCGAACGATGCCACCCGCGGCGCGCTCTGGTACATCCGCGGTTACGCCTCCGACCGCCAGGAGCCGGTGGCGCGCAGCAGCATGTTCTTCCGCGCCGATTGGGAGGACGCGATCGTCCACGATCTGAGCCTGACCGGCTTCGTCCAGGCCGATACGCGCGACGGCTCGGGAATCGCGCAACTCAGCGCGGACTATAGTGTCTCGGACAGCTGGTCGGTCGGCGGACTGGTCGACGTGACCTTCGGCGGCCGGCGATCCGACCTCGGAAGCATTCCGCAAGCCTCAAGCGTTCTCGTCCGCGTCTCGCGCTATTTTTGACCGCATTGACCGGACGGGCGGGCGCATGCGACCGCTAGGAGATGACGCTCCAGCTCCTCACGCATTTCTCCGAACTCGCGCCGCACTACGACGCGCTGGTGTGCGACGTCTGGGGCGTCCTGTGCAACGGCACCGATGCCAACATGGCGGCCTGCGCTGCGATCAAGACGTTCCGCGACAAGCATGGCCGCGTCATCCTGCTTTCCAATGCGCCGCGACCGCCGTCCGATCTGGAAGCCCAGTTCGAGCAATTCGGCGTGCCGCTCGACTGCTACGACACCATCGTGACCTCTGGCGGCGTCGCACGGGAAGACCTTGTCCGTCGCGCGGGCCGCGGCGGTCTTGCCATGCTGCATGTGGGACCCGAGCGCAATCATGGCGTGTTCGACGGCCTCAACATCGAATGCACAGACGCGGCCCATGCCGAGCTCGTGCTGTGCACCGGCCTCTATGACGACGACACCGAAACGCCCGACGCCTACAAGAACATGCTGGCCGACTTGAAGGCGAGGGGGCTCACCATGCTGTGCGCCAATCCCGATCTCGTCGTGCAGCGCGGTGGACGGCTGGTCTATTGCGCCGGCGCGCTGGCGCAGGCTTACGAGAAGCTCGGTGGCACGGTCGTTTACTATGGCAAGCCGCACCGGCCGATCTACGATCACGTCCGCGCGGTCGCGGGCGGCGCCAGGCGCATGCTGGCGATCGGCGACGGCCTCGCCACCGATATCACCGGCGCCAATGCCGCCGGCCTCGATGCACTGTTCATCGCCGACGGCATTCACGGCGAGGACGTCAAGGAATTCACCGAGACTCACCTAGCGGAACTGTTGCGGAATGCGGGCGTGCATGCCCGCGCGGCGATGCGGGCGCTTGTCTGGTAGCGGCGCGACCCGATAGAACGGGTCAGCGCCATCAGGAACCGCCCATGACCTATTACATAGAGGACCTGAAGCCCGGCATGTCCGAGAGCTTCACCAAGACCGTCACCGAGCGGGACATCCAGCTGTTCGGCGAGGTGTCGGGCGACGTGAACCCGGTCCATTTCGACGAGGCTTTCGCCAAGACCACGATGTTCAAGGGTCGCATCGCCCATGGCGTGCTGTCGGCGAGCTATATCTCCACCGTGCTCGGCATGAAGATGCCCGGTCCCGGCACGATCTTCATGTCGCTCACCACCCGCTTCAAAGCACCGGTCCGGATCGGCGACACGGTAACGGCCACCTGCACGGTACGCGAGGTCAACGCCGAGAAGCGCCGGGTGGTGTTCGATTGTGTCTGCAAGGTCGGCGAAACCACCGTGGTCGACGGCGAGGCGATGGTGATGGCGCCGTCGCGGCCGAAATGACCACAGGTCGCGCACGCAGCGCGCATCAAAATAAATTTGTCGCGCGGGGCCGCGGAGAACGCGGAGTGGAATGGCCCGCGCCTCCGCGCCTGCGCGTGAATCCTGCTTGTCGGCGTACGCACACAAGATGAAGATATTCCGCCACTACAGGGACGTTCCCGACGCCTTCAAGGGCGCGGTGGTGGCGGTCGGCAATTTCGACGGCGTGCATCTGGGCCATCAGGCGCTGATCGCGAAAGCGCGCGACATGGCGCGCGAGCGCAACGCCTCGCTCGGCGTGCTCGCCTTCGAGCCACATCCGCAGGAATTCTTCCGCCCGTCGCCGGAGTCGTTCCGGCTGACGCCGTTCCGTGCCAAGGCGCGGCTGATCGCCGAACTCGGCGCCGACGTGCTCTATGCTCTCCACTTCGACGCCGAAATGGCGACGATGCCGGCCGAGGACTTCGTGACGGAGGTCCTCGTCAAGGGTCTGGGCATCGGCGCCATCGTGGTCGGCGCCGATTTCCAGTTCGGCAAGGGCAGGGCGGGCAACACCGCGATGCTCGCCTATATGGGCGAGATGGAAGGCTTCGGCGTCACGATCTTCGAGCCCGTCATCGCGCACGATCACGACAAGATCTCCTCCACCGAGATCCGCGCAGCGCTGAAGGCCGGCAAGCCCGAGAAGGCGGCGAAGCTGCTCGGTCACAATTGGAGCGTCGAGGGCCGGATCGAGCACGGCGACAAGCGCGGCCGCACGTTCGGATTCCCCACCGCCAACATGCGGCCCACCGATTGCCTCATTCCCGCCTTCGGCGTCTATGCCGTGCATGTCAAGGTGCTCGAGGGCGATCATGTGGTTTTTAGCCGCGACGGCGTTGCGAACTTCGGCATCCGTCCGATGTTCGAGACGAAGGTGCCGCTGCTGGAGACGTTCCTGTTCGACTTCGACGGCGACCTCTACGGCAAGCACTTGGCGGTCGAGCTCGTCGCCTTCCTGCGCGGCGAACAAAAGTTCGAATCCTTGGATGCCCTCATCGCTCAGATTACGAAGGACAGCGACGAAGCCAAGAGAGTCCTGCGACAAAGCTGAGACACAATCTCCCCGGCTTGGGAGATGGTTTCAATGGATATTGCACGCGGAGCCGCGGAGAACGCGGAGGAGGCGCTTCGTCCGCTTGACGACATTACGGGTGCAGTCGTCGACGCGGCCTTCAAGCTACACACCAGGCTTGGTCCTGGCCTGCTGGAGTCGGTCTACGAAGTGATCTTGGCGCGCGATCTCGCGCGCCGAGGATTTCATTGTCGAGCGGCAGAAATCGGTCTCATTCGAGTATGACGGTCTGCAGTTCAACGAGGCGTTTCGGATCGATCTGCTTGTCGACAATCGCGTTGTGGTCGAAATCAAATCGGTCGAACGGGCGGCACCTGTTCATTCCAAGCAACTGCTGACCTATTTGCGGCTGCTCGACTTGCGAGTGGGACTGTTGATCAATTTCGGCGCGCCGACATTGAAAGAGGGCCTCCGGCGCGTCGTGAATCGCCTGTCGAACCCCGCGTCTCCGCGCCTCCGCGTGAACCAAACGGCCGGCGAAGGCTAGGCTGGACCGTTAACCGCCCCACTGTTAGAACCCGTCTGCTGATTTGCGGGCTTGAAGGCAAATGCTTGATTTCGCGGCATTCTCGCGAATTTGTCACCCGGCTCCGAGCCGGGGGTGACCCCTATGCGCGGAGACCGGGCCGGACGATGACGCCCTCAATCCCGCGAAAGCCTTGAAAGACATGTCCAAGACCGAAGCCACGACCGACGCGCGCGATTACCGCGCCACGCTGTTCCTGCCCGAGACCGAATTTCCCATGCGCGCCGGCCTGCCGGAAGCCGAGCCCAAATGGCTCGCGCGCTGGGAGGCGACGGACCTTTACGGCCGCATTCGCAAACAGGCGAAGGGCCGCCCGCTCTTCGTGCTGCATGACGGTCCGCCCTACGCCAACGGCGAGATTCATTCGGGCACCGGCCTCAACAAGGTGCTGAAGGACATCGTGGTCAGAAGCCGCGGCTTCCTCGGCTACGACGCGCCCTACATTCCGGGCTGGGACTGCCATGGCCTGCCGATCGAATGGAAGATCGAGGAAAAGTACCGCAAGGAAGGCAAGTCGAAGGACGACGTGCCGATCGACGTGCTGCGCAAGGATTGCCGCACCTTCGCCGAGCACTGGATCGACGTGCAGCGCACCCAGTTCAAGCGGCTGGGCTGCATGGGATTGTGGGACAAGCCCTACACCACGATGGATTATCGCGCCGAATCCGTGATCGCGGGCGAGCTCTTCAAATTCGTCGCCAACAAGCTGCTCTATCGCGGCTTCCGCCCGGTGATGTGGTCGCCGGTCGAGAAGACCGCGCTCGCCGAAGCCGAGATCGAGTATCACGAGAAGACGTCGCCGACGATTTTCGTAAAGTTTCCGGTTGTCAGCGGTGCGCTGAAAGGCGCGAGCATCGTCATCTGGACGACCACGCCGTGGACCATTCCCGGCAACCGCGCCATCGCCTACTCGCCGACGCTCGACTACGGACTCTACGAAGTGACGGAGGCAGGCGAGGGCGCACTCGCTCAGAGTGGCGAAAAACTTGCACTTGCCGATGCACTCGCCGATCAGACCGCAAAGCACGCGAAGGTCACGCTCAAGCGTGTCGGTGCAGCCGAACCGAAGGGCGCAGTCGCGGCGCATCCGTTCCGCGGCAAGGGTTACGACTTCGACGTGCCCGTCCTTCCTGGCGATCACGTCACCGCCGACACCGGCACGGGCTTCGTGCACACCGCGCCCGGCCACGGCGAAGAAGACTTCGTCCTGATGACGGAAACCTTCCCCGGCTATGCCGCCAAGGATCCCGACGCGTTCAGCGTGGTGAAGGAAGACGGCTCGTTCTCGGCGAATGTCCCGTTGTTCGCCGGCAAGTTCATCCTGTCGCGCGACGGCAAGAAGGATGGCGACGCCAACAAGGCGGTGATCGCGGCGCTGATCGAGGCCGGCGCATTGCTGGCGCAAGGAACGCTGCGCCACTCCTATCCGCATAGCTGGCGCTCCAAGGCACCGGTGATCTTCCGCGCCACGCCGCAATGGTTCGTGGCGATGGACAAGCCGATCACGTCCGATCCGGCCGACACGCTTGCGCGCCCGCGCCATGAAGGCCATCCACGACACCAAATGGTTCCCCAAGTCGGGCGAGAACCGCCTCGCCGGCATGGTGAAGGACCGCCCCGATTGGGTGCTGTCGCGCCAGCGCGCCTGGGGCGTGCCGCTCGCGATCTTCGTGGAGAAGAAGACGCAGGCGATCCTGAACGATCCCGACGTCAACGCGCGCATCACCGAGGCCTTCCGCGAGGAGGGCGCCGACGCCTGGTACAACTCGCCGCCGGCGCGCTTTCTCGGCAACGAACGCGATCCGAACGACTACGAACAGGTCAGGGACATCCTCGACGTCTGGTTCGATTCCGGCTCGACCCATGTCTTCACGGTGGAGCAGCCGCTCGAACCGGAATGGCCGCAGAAGGATCACGCCGATCTCTATCTGGAAGGCTCTGACCAGCATCGCGGCTGGTTCCAGTCTTCGCTGCTGGAGAGCTGCGCCACGCGCGGCCGCGCGCCCTACGACGAAGTGCTGACCGCCGGCTTCGTGCTCGACCGCGAGGGCGACAAGATGTCGAAGTCGATCGGCAATGTGATCCTGCCGCAGGCGGTCGCGGAGAAGAACGGCGCCGACATCTTCCGCCTCTGGGTCGCGTCCTCGGACTTCACCGAAGACCTGCGCATGGGCAGCGACGTCATCCAGGCCAATGCCGACGCCTATCGCCGCCTGCGCAATACGATCCGCTTCATGCTCGCGAACCTCGCGGGCTTCGACGAGAAGGAACGCATCGCGCCGGACGAGATGCCGGAGCTGGAACGCTACATTCTCGCCAAGCTTGCCGAGCTCGACGTCCTGGTGCGCGAAGGCTACCGCAACTACGATTTCAATCGCGTCTACAACACTGTCTTCTCCTTCTGCACCAACGAGCTGTCGGCGTTCTATTTCGACATCAGGAAGGACGCACTCTATTGCGACGCCAAGTCGGCCAAGCGCCGCCGCGCCGCCCGCACGGTGCTGGACGACATCTTCCGCCGCGTCGTGATGTGGTTCGCGCCGATCCTGTGCTTCACGATGGAAGAGGCGTGGCTGCTGCGCTTCCCCGGCGAGAATGAAAGCGTGCATCTGCATACCTTCCCGGAAACGCCGCCCGGCTGGAAGGACGACGCGCTGATCGAGAAGTGGAACCGCATCCGCACCTTGCGCCGCGTCGTCACCGGCGCGCTCGAACTCAAGCGCAGGGACAAGGTGATCGGCGCCAGCCTCGAGGCGCGGCCGGTGCTCTATGTGAGCGAAGCGAAGGACGCGGCGCTGTTCGACGGCCTCGATTTGGGCGAGATCGCGATCACCTCCAATGCGCGCGTCTCGACTCACGAGCCGCCGTCCGATGCCTTCCGGCTGCCGGACGTCGCGGGCGTTGCGGTCGAATTCCATCACGCCGAGGGCGACAAATGCGCCCGCTGCTGGATGATCCTGCCGGAAGTCGGGCACAACCCGGCGCATGACGATCTGTGCAACCGGTGCAGTGAGGCGGTGGATGCGGTTTGAAACGGGAGCCCGGCCATGAGCGTGACTCCGCGCGACTGGGGCCTCGCGGCGGCGGCCGGCGCGCTCTTCCTCGACCAGGTGAGCAAGCTGACCCTGCTGTACGGCTTCGACTTCAAGTCGATGCCGCCGGGCGATGCCATCCCCGTATTGCCGTTCTTTAATCTTGTGATGGTGTGGAACCCCGGCGTGAGCTACGGCCTGTTCCCGGCCCACAGCCGCGCCGGCTCGACCGCGCTGGTTTTCCTGTCTTTGCTGGCGATCGGCGTCCTCGGCTGGTGGTTGTGGAACGTCCACCGCCGCACTTTGGCCATCGGCATCGGCTTGGTTATCGGCGGCGCGATCGGCAACAATCTGATCGACCGGCTGATCTACGGCAAAGTGGCCGACTTTTTCCACTTTTACGCGCTGGGCTATGACTGGTATGTCTTCAACGTCGCAGACGCCGCCATAACCTTCGGCGTCATCGCGCTCATCTACGATGCGCTGATGCGGCCCGAGACACGTGCGGGCCGCGAAACGGGTTAGAGTTAAGAACTTCGGGAGTAGCAAATGCACACGCGCCGCCTTGTTCAGATTGCGCTGGCCGTCACGCTGACCGCCGCCGTCTCCGGCTGCGACAGCTTTCGCGAGGCCGCGGGCACGTCCAAGGATGCGCCCGACGAATTCGCCGTGGTGACCAAGGCGCCGCTCTCCATCCCGCCCGAATTCAATCTGCGGCCGCCGGCGCCCGGCGCCGCGCCGGCCAACCAGGTCGAGCCCACACAGGCCGCGCAGTCGGCGCTGTTCAACACCGATCCCACGGCGGTCGTTGCTTCCCTGCCACCGACCATGAGCATGGGCGAGCGCTATCTGCTCGCATCGGCCGGAGTGCAGAATTCCGATCCTTCGATCCGCCAGCAGCTCGCCTCCGACACCAGCGGCATGCGCGGTTCGGACGACGGCTTCGCCAGCAGCGTGCTGTTCTGGAATGCGCCGGTCGCGCCGGACGGCGACAAGCCTGTGAACGCCGATGCCGAAGCGCGCCGCATCGATGCCGCGCGTGCCGGCGGCGCGACGACAGCGCCGGCGCCCGCCGCACCGCCGCCGCCGCCGCCGCCGCAGAATTCCAGCGACGACAGCTGGCTCGATCACGTCTGGCCGTTCTGATCGCTCTCTCTTGAGTTCGCGCGCTGTCAGCACCTGTTCTGGCCGGGCTTGCGCTGGCCGTTCTTGGCGCAGCGCTCGCCGGCGCTCCGTCGCAAGGCGCCGCGGACATCTCGCGCTTCACGCTGCAGAACGGCATGCAGGTCGTCGTCATTCCCGATCACCGCGCCCCGGTCGTGACGCAAATGATCTGGTACAAGGTCGGCGCGATGGACGATCCGCCCGGCCATTCCGGGCTCGCCCATTTCTTCGAGCACATGATGTTCCGCGGCACCAAGGCGGAGCCGGGCGATGCCTTCTCGCGCGACCTGGCGCGCAATGGCGGCGACGACAATGCCTTCACCACCGAAGACTACACCGCCTTCTACGAGCAGCTCGCGCGCGACCGGATGAAGCTCGCCATGTCGCTCGAGGCCGACCGCATGGCCCATCTCGACCTCTCCGACGCCAGCGTGCGAACCGAGCGCGACGTGGTGCTCGAGGAGCGCCGCATGCGCATCGATAACAGCCCCCAGGCGCTCGCCAACGAGCAGGTCGAGGCGGCGCTCTATCTTTCACATCCCTATGGCCGGCCGGTGATCGGCTGGCCCGAGGAAGTCCGTCGGCTCGATCGTGCGCAGGCGCAAGCGTTCTATGATTCCCACTATGCGCCCAACAACGCGATCCTGGTCGTCGTCGGCGACGTGACCGCCGACGCGGTGAAGGAGGCCGCCGCGGCAACACTCGGCCAGGTGCCGCCCCGGCCGCTCGCGCCGCGCGTCGTCTATGCCGAGCCGGAACGCCTCGGCCCGACGCGCCTGTCGATCGCGCGGGGCGACGTCAGCGTGCCCAGTTTCTCGCGCAGCTATCGCGTGCCGAGTTACGCGCAGGACAAGCCGGGACAGGCCGAAGCGCTGGAGGTTCTGGCATCGCTGCTCGGCGGCGACGAGACCGGCCTGCTCTACAAGAAGCTGGTCGTCGAACAAAAACTCGCCACCGATGCGGGCGCTTCCTATGACGGCGACGCGCGCAATTCCGGCGAATTCTCCGTCTTCGCCGTGCCGCGTCCCGGCGTGACTCTGGCGGCGGTCGAACATGCCGTCGACGCGGTGCTCGCCGAATGCGCCGCCAAGCCGCCGGCCGCCGCGGATCTCGACCACACCAAGACCCAGCTCGTGGCCGGCGAAGTCTATCGCCGCGACAATCAGCTTTCGCTGGCGACGGAATACGGTCAAGCTCTGGCGGTCGGCCTGACGATTGGCGATGTCCAGAGCTGGCCCGAGCGCATCAAGGCGGTGTCGGCAGAGGCCGTTCGCCGGGCCGCCGCGCTCGATCTTCGCCAATCGGTCACGCTTTATCTGACGCCGGAGCATGCATGAAGAAAATCGCGCTCGGTTTCCTGCTTGTCCTTGCCGCCGTGGCTCCGGCCGCCGCCGCAGCACCGAAGGCGCTCGATATCGGTCCGAACGAGGAAGTCTGGTTCGCCGAGGATCACACCGTGCCGATGGTCTCGGTGTCGATCTCGCTGCCGGCGGGTTCGGTCTACGACCCAACGGCCAGGCCGGGCCTCGCCGCCTTCGCGGCGTACATGCTCAACGAAGGTGCGGGCGATCTTCGCTCCGAAGCCTATCAGGCCGCGCTCGCCGACGATGCGATCCAGTTGGCCATGTCGCCCGACCGCGACGATCTGATCCTGTCGGTCTCGACGCTGTCGTCGAAGGCGCGCGATGCCTTCCGGCTGCTCGCGCTCGCGCTCCAGAAGCCGCGCTTCGACGCCGATGCGGTCGAGCGCGTGCGTGCACAGTTGCTGCAGAGCCTGGCCCAGGACGCGGACGACCCCGCCGCCGTGGCCGCCAACCGCTTCTACAAGCTTTACTTCGGCGATCATCCCTATGCCCATCCGGTGAACGGCGATGCGCGAGGCATCGGCGCGATCACCGCGTCCGATCTGCGGGCCTTCGCGCGCACGCACTGGGTCAGGGGCGGCGTGAAGATCGCGGTTGCCGGCGACATCGATGCCGCGACGCTGACCGCGCTGCTCAAATCGACCTTCGATCCGCTTCCCGCCGCGCCGCCGCCACCGCCGCCTCCCGTGCGCCGCGCCGGCATGCCGGGCGAGAGCGTGGTCGCAATGGCCGTGCCGCAGCCGACGGCGATCTTCGGCCTGCCAGGCATCCCGCGCAACGATCCCGACTATCTCGCCGCCTATGTCGCCAACTACATCGTGGGCGGCGGCGGATTCTCCTCGCGGCTGACCGACGAAGTACGCGAGAAGCGCGGCCTGACCTATGGCATCTCGACGGGTCTTGCGGATTTCCACGGCGGCGGCATGGTGCTCGGCCAGGTCGCCACCCGCGAGGACGGCATGGACACCTCGCTCAACGTCGTGCGCCAGGTGCTCGCCAACTACGCGGCGCACGGTCCGACCGAACAGGAGCTGCGCGACGCCAAGACCTATCTCACCGGCTCCTATCCGCTGGCCTTCGCTTCCAATGCCGGAACCGCGGTCCAGCTCAACGCCTTCGAGCGTGCCGGGTTGCCGATCTCCTATGTCGCACACCGCAACAGCATGATCGAGGCGCTGACCCTGGCCGATGTGAAACGCGCCGCGGCGCGCCTGTTCAATCCGTCGCGCATGACGGTCGCGGTGGGCGGCTCGATCATGGTCGCGACGCGCCGTCCGGCGGCGCTGCGGCCCTCCAGATCGCCGGCGCATATGTGAGCTCGATTTTTTCACCCTCCCTCGAGGGGAAGCTCGGTTAGGATGTGCCATGTCGCACTCACTCCCCTATTCGGTCTCTCTCGAACTCGCGCTGTCCGGTCCGGGCGCCATCGCACGTGACAAATTCGACGCGGCGCTGAAAGAAGGGCGCGAGGCGCTGGCCTGGCTCCGGCGCCAGGCGGACGACAAGTCGCTCGAGCTGCTCGGCATCGCCGACCGCACCGACGATCTCGCCGCCATGCAATCGGTTGCCGCTGCCTTCACCAAGGACACGTCCGAGGTCGTCGTTCTCGGCATCGGTGGCTCGAGCCTCGGCGGCCAGGCGCTCATGTCGCTCGGGCGCGGCAATGGTCCGCGGATCAGCTTTCACGATAATCCCGATCCCGAGAGCTGGGGGGCGGCGCTCGCCGGTTTCGATCTCAAGACCGTGCGCTTCATCGCGATCTCGAAATCCGGCGGCACGGCGGAGACTCTGATCCAGGTGCTCACCGCGGCCGACGCGATCGAGAAGGCGGGCGGCGGCAAATATCTGAAGCATCACTTCGCCATCGTCACCGAGCCGAAGCCGTCGCCGCTCAAGGCATTCGCCGAGTCGATCGGCGCGCCGATCCTCGACCATCCGCTGGGCATCGGTGGGCGCTACTCGGTTCTCTCCGTGGTTGGCATGTTGCCCGCGCTCATCGCCGGTCTCGACGTAGAGGCGCTGCGCGCCGGCGCAAAGGCGGTGGTCGAGGCGACGCTCGCGACCGATGGCGAAGCCAATCCGGCGCTCGCGGGCGCGGCCCTGCATCACGCGCTCGGCAGCCGCTTGCACCAGACTGTTTTGTGGAGTTATGCCGACCGGCTTGCGCTGCTGAGCGCCTGGTGGCGCCAGCTTTGGGCCGAAAGCCTCGGCAAGGACGGCAAGGGCACCACGCCTATCGGCGTGGTCGGACCGGTCGATCAGCACAGCCAGCTACAGCTCTTCCGCGACGGCCCGAACGATGCGCTCTACACGATCCTGTCGACCGACACGAAAGGAAAGGGCCCGGCCGCGCCGCGCGAACGCAGCGAAGCACTCGGCCTGTCCTATCTCGCGGGCCGCACTGTCGGCGATCTTGTCGATGCCGAATGGCGGGCTACGGCGCAGACGCTGTCGCGCAACGGCCGCCCTGTCCGCACCATGCATGTCCATGCTGTCGATGAAGCAAGTTACGGCGCGCTGTTGATGCACTTCATGCTGGAGACGATCCTGATGGGCCGCCTGATGGGCGTCGATCCGTTCAACCAGCCCGGCGTCGAGGAAGGCAAGGTCCTGGCGCGGGAGTATTTGCAAAATCTGTCCTCCCCTTGACGGAGGGTCGAATTCCGCGAAGCGAAGTCCGTAGCGGCAGCGTGAGGACGGGGAGCGGTCTTTCCTGTGAATTAACGCCTCCGCGAAGCCGATTTCGCGCTTGCAGGCGAACTCGCCTTCGATCCTCCCTCAAGGGGAGGGTAGGATTTCGAAATGAAGATTCGCCGCCTCTCGGAAGGAACCATCAACCGCATCGCCGCCGGCGAAGTGGTCGAGCGTCCTGCCGCCGCGGTGAAGGAACTGGTCGAGAACGCGCTCGACGCGGGCGCCTCCCGCATCGAGATCGGGACGTCCAATGGCGGCGCCGATCTCATTCTGGTCGAGGACGATGGCGAAGGCATGGAGGAGGCCGAACTCGTCCTCGCGGTCGAACGCCATGCGACGTCCAAGCTTCCCGTCAGTGGCGGCAATGACGACCTCACCCGGATCGCCACGCTCGGTTTTCGCGGCGAGGCGCTACCGTCGATCGGCGCGGTCGCACGGCTTGCCATCGTCAGCCGCACCGCGACGAGCGAGGCGCACGAAATCCGCGTCGACGGCGGCTTCGTTGCGGCTCCCGCGCCGGCCGGCTTCCGCAGCAAGGGCCAGCACGGCACGCGCGTCGACGTGCGCGAGCTGTTCTTCGCCACGCCCGCGCGGCTGAAATTCCTGAAATCGGCGCGCTCGGAAGACCTTGCGACGCTCGATGTCGTCAAGCGCCTCGCCATGTCGCGGCCCGACGTCGCCTTCACTTTGACCATGGATGGCCGACGCACGCTCGAGCTGCCGGCCGAGGCGGCCTCGAGCAGCAAGGTGGTCGGCCACCTCGGCAGATTGAAGAAAATCATGGGCCGCGAGTTCGGCGACAACGCCGTCCCGGTCGACGTCTCCCGCGAAGGCGTGACGATCGCCGGTTTCGCCGGGCTGCCCACCTACAACCGCGCCAACGCGCAGATGCAGTTCCTCTTCGTCAACGGACGGCCGGTGCGCGACAAGCTTCTGATCGGCGCGGTGCGCGGCGCCTATGCCGACTTCCTGGCGCGCGACCGCCATCCCGCGCTCGCACTGTTCCTCGAATGCGATCCGGCCTTTGTCGACGTCAATGTGCATCCGGCCAAGACCGAAGTGCGCTTCCGCGATGCGGGCCTCGTGCGCGGGCTGATCGTTTCCTCGCTCAAGCGCGCGCTCGCCGAAGCCGGCCATCGCGCCTCGACCACCGTCGCCGGTGCCGCGCTGTCCGCGCTGCGTCCGGGCGCACCGCTCTATCAGCAGGATTATGCGCCGCGTTCGTCGGTCAACGATCCCGCCCGCGGCTATTATGCGCCGCTGCTCAACGACACCGCGCCGGCGGCGCGTATCGAGGAGCCGGCCGCGGAACCCGCGCCCGATCTGCCGCTCGGCGTCGCGCGCGCCCAGCTGCATGAGACCTATGTCGTGGCGCAAACCGCCGACGGCATCGTCATCGTCGACCAGCATGCGGCGCATGAGCGTCTCGTCTATGAGCGCATGAAGAAGGCGCTGGCGAATGGCGGCATCGCCCGCCAGCCGCTCCTGATTCCGGAAGTCGTCGAACTCGATCCGGCCGAAGTGGACCGCATTGCCGCCCGCGCCGGCGAGCTCGCCGAGCTCGGCCTCGTGGTCGAGCCGTTCGGCCCCGACGCCGTCATGGTGCGCGAGCTGCCGGCGCTGCTCGGCCAGACCGACGTGAAGGGACTGGTCCGCGATCTCGCCGACGACATTGCAGAAACCGGCAATGCGTCGTCGCTGAAGGAGCGGCTGGAGGAGGTCTCGGGCACGCTCGCCTGCCACATGTCGGTGCGCGCCGGCCGGCGGCTGAATGCCGACGAGATGAACGCCCTTCTGCGCGACATGGAAGCGACGCCGCATTCGGGCCAGTGCAATCATGGCCGCCCGACCTATGTCGAACTCAAGCTCTCCGACATCGAGCGGCTGTTCGGGCGGCGGTGACGCCGGGCGGTGAGCGGTGGCAACACCGGTCCGGCCCATTTGGATTGCATTAAGGGACTCCGCCATTCTGCAAACTTGTCTTAACGCTTTGCTCCTATTCTACGCCTGATTTCATGCAGATATTGTACGCGCCAGTACTTGGTCTGTATTCCCGAGAGGCAATTCGGTGCTCAAGAATCTCTACGAGGAAGCCCGCATATCGCTGACGCAGCAGGAGCTGAACGCGATTCTGGTCACGCATGAGCGCTATCTCGCCTATCAGCAGAACGGCCGCCGGGCGATGCTGACGCGCGCCAATCTCGACGGACTCAATCTCGCCAACCGCAATCTCGCCGAAGCGGACTTCTCGGGCTCCTCGATGGTGGGCGCCAACGCCTGCGGCTCGAACCTGAACCATGCGAACCTCTATTGCGCGGATCTGCGCTACTGCAATCTGCAGTCCGCCCAGCTCGAGGCCGCCGATCTGCGCGGCGCTTCCGTCGCCGGCGCAAGGCTCGCTTTCGCCAAGCTCGACTGCGCCGATCTGCGCGCCGCGACGATGATGTACTCGGTCGGCCGCGTGAAGGTCATCAGCCGCGACACGCCGCCTCCCGGCGTCGACTTTTCCAATTGCTCGCTGAAGGGCGCCTCGTTCGGCAACGCCAAGCTGGAGGGCGCCAATTTCACCGGCGCGATCCTCGAGGGCGCCAACTTCAAGAACGCCAAGCTCGTCAATGTGACGTTCAAGAACGCGGTGCTCACCGGCGTCAATCTCGAGCAGCTCGATGTTCCGCCGAGTGCGCTGGAGGGGGCCGTGGTCGACGTCAAGCCGGAGGCCGCCGCCAAGCTCGATACCCTCAAGGCCAGGATCGAGGCGCACGAGCTCTGGATCACAAGTGGCGGCAAGGAAGGCGCGCCCGCAACTCTCGACGGCGAGGATCTTCGCCCGCTGAAGGCGCATTTCGCCGGACGGCAGCTCGCCGGACTCTCGGCCCGCAACACGGTCGCCGTCGGCCTCGATTTCTCGGGCAGCTTTCTGCAGGCGGCGAGGTTCGAGGGCGCCGATCTGCGCGATGCCAATTTCTCGGGCGCGGATCTTCGCGGCATTTCGCTTCGCGCGGCGAAGCTTGCGCATGCCAAGTTCGACAAGTCGAACCTTGGCAGTCTCAAGCTCAATAGCGGCACGCAGCTCGTGCCCGATCTCACCGGGTCGGACGCGACGAGCGGGCAGTTCTTCAGCGCGGCGCTGGAAGACGAGCTTGCCAAACTCGGCCTGGTCGAGCCCGATATCGGTTAAATCAGGCGAGGGCGATGGCGTAAAACTCGTCCGGCATGCCGGCATACTCGGCACGGCCCGGCGAGTTGGGACGCGACATCGACGGGCGCCAGTCCATATGGGACAGGAACTGGCGCGATCCGTCTTCCATCACGCCGTGGAACGGAAGCTGGATGACCTCCGCATAGGCGTCGTCTCCGCTCGCGCTGTCATAGCGAACGCGCGACAGGGACACGCCGCCGTCGACGATGGCCTTCAGCCGCGCGCGCCTGACCGGCCGCTGCCGTCCATCGACAAGGTCGATGACTTTGACGCCCAGCAACGGCCTGCCGATCGCCTGATCGATGTGCGAACCCGAAAGGCGGCACACCGCTTCGTCGTTCGCGCTCATCTGCGTGATGGCGATCGCGGGCAGCAGCTCTCTGACCTGCATGGGGTTGAAGGCGCTGCGCTGCGGTGGCCGATTGCCGTCCCACAGCGACAGCCAATAGATCGCCAGCGCGGCATTGGTGCCGTGAAGCCCGAAACTCTCGAAGGCGGCCAACGCCTTGGAACGATCCCATTCAGCCACGCGAATAGCTCCCGGAACGCAACGCCACGCTCAGCGTAAATCCTTAAAGACTTCCGCGTCGACTCTCGCGAAAGCGATTCGCAGCGATGATCTGTGAATTACAGATCGCGCGCCAGCCGGCGAATTCCGGGAACCTTCATGGCGGCCTCGAAATCGGGCGCCGTCTTGTCCTCGGCGAAGGAAAAGCCGCAGGCGCGATAGCAGGATTCTGCCGGCGCATTGCCGATCAGAAAGCTGATCTGCGCCCGTCTCGGGCCGCTTTTCTGCATATCGCCCAGCATATTCTCGATCAGCGAACGCGCGACGCCCCGGCCGCGAAACGCGGGCCAGGTCGCGACGTTCTCGATCGTCCAGCATTCGTCCTCGCCGGTCGTCGCGCTCATCATGAAGCGGCCGCGCGGCCAAAGCTCCGCCTGTTCCGACTTGCCGATGCCCGTCGCCTCGGAGGCTTCCGCCATCGCCTCGCCGGAAACGTAGTACGGCGTGGAATCGGCAAACGAACAGGCCGCGGCCGCTGGCCGTCCGTCGACCTCTGCGACGGTGAAGTAGCTGAAGTGCCACCAGGAGCGCGCCTTCGCCATGGCGAGATGCGCGCAGAAATCGACGCCGAACGCTTCGTCCCGCTCGAGCACGATGTCGAACCAGCCGCGCGGCAGGTGTCCGCGCGCCGCCATGAAGATGACCCAACCGAGAAACCGGGCGTCGTCCACTGTGGCTGGCCTGAACTTTGTGCTCATGAACACACACTAGCGCACAATTGCGGCAGCGGCCGACCTTGCGGATTGATCGACCGCGCGAACCGGCCTAGCGTGGGTACGTTCATTGAGGCTCTGTCCCCAAAGTGTTGATCGGCCGTCTAAGAAGGTAACTGCGTCCGTGTCTGCGAGGCCCACCTGGCCCGCCCGGACGATGAATCGCGCCTTCTCCGATCCAACGCTTCTGTCGCGGGACCACCATGGCCTTCTTCCACAATCGCAACGTCAATCTCGTCAATCTGCACTCCGCCATCACCGCCGCCGCGCTGGGCAGCGGCGGCGCATTCTGGCTGGTCTATCTGCTGAAGGCGGGCGTCAGTGTGCCGGGCGTCCTGCTCGCCGCCGCATGCACCTTCCTGATGCGCCTTGTGCTGCGCAGCTTTCTGATGCCGGTCGCCATCCGGACCGGCGTACGCGTCAGCCTGATCCTGGGCACGCTTCTGATGGCGATCTCCTTCCCGTTCCTGGTCGGCGTCCATGGCGTGGGGCAGGGGCTCTACATCATGCTGTTCGTCACCGCCCTGGCCGATACGGTCTATTGGCCGAGCTATCACGCCTACTACGCATCGATGGGCGACGAGGAGCATCGCGGCCAGCAGCTGGGTCTGCGCGAAGCTGTGTCGGCCGTGCTCGGCATCGTGGCGCCGCTCGCCGCCGGATGGGTGCTGGTGATCTACGGTCCGCGCGCGACCTTCTTTGCCACCGCGGCGATCCAGGCGGCTGCCGCGATCCCGCTCCTGTGGACGCCGGATGTCCCCGTGCAAAGACGCGTGCCCGGCGCGTTCCGTTATGCGCTGTCGGGCGCCATGATCTTCATCGGCGACGGCTGGGTGGCGGCGGGCTACTCCGTCACCTGGCAGATCGCGCTGTTTCTGACGCTGCACCAGAGCTATCTCGCCTATGGCGGTGCACTGGCGATCGCCTCGCTGGTCGGCGCGGTCAGCGGGTTGGCGCTGGGCCGGTTCATCGATTCCGGAAATGGCGCGCGAGCGGTGTGGTACGCGATCGCCCTGATCATGGCGGTGATCGTGATGCGGGCGAACTCGGGCCATAATCCGGCACTCGCGATTGCGGCCAATGCGATGGGATCCTTGGTCGGCTGCATTTACATCCCGACCATGATGACCGCCGTCTATAATCGCGCCAAGCACAGCCCCTGCGTCATGCGGTTCAACGTGCTGGCGGAGTGCGGCTGGGACATCGGCATCTCGTCGGGCCTAGGAGTCACAGCGTTTCTGGTGTGGCTGGGCGTGCCGATCGCGCACACGATCCTGATATCGCTGGTCGGCGCAAGCGTCGTTTTCGTCGTGCTGCGTCGTTACTACGCGCAGCATGCATCGGAGCGGCTCGACGCGGCACTCGCCGAACAGCCTCAGGAGGCGGCGAAGATCTGAACCGCCGACGCGCCATAGACGCGCCGGTCGAGCAGCCGCAAATCGCTCTCGACCGTCTCGTCTTCGCCCGTTTCCGCGATGACGATGGCATTCGGTGCCAGCCAGGCGCCGGCCGCGAGGCTTGCGAGCGCGCGTGCCGTCAGCCCTTTGCGATAGGGCGCGTCGAGAAAGGCGATGTCGAACGGCCCGCCCGCGCCGGCACCGAGCGGTCCGAGGTCGGTCCCATCGCGCCGCCAGATCTTGGTCACACCGGTCAGGTTGAGTGCCTCGACATTCTTGCGGATCAGCGCGCGGCTCTCCGCGCAGTCGTCGACGAACAGGCAATACGCCGCGCCGCGGCTCAGTGCTTCGAGCCCCAGAGCGCCGGTGCCGGCAAACAGATCGATCACCTTTGCGCCTTCCAGCGCCACGCCGTAATCATTGTGCGCCAGGACATTGAAGATCGCCTGGCGCACCTTGTCCGAGGTCGGCCGCACGCGATTGTCCGCCGGTTCGGCCAGCGCGCGGCCGCGGAACTGTCCGCCGGTTATGCGCATGGCACGTCTCTCACAGCAACTTCAGCATGAAGTAGCGGCGCTCCGTGCCGTTCAGGACCGGCATTTCGCCGAAGCAGCTATAGCCGAGCAATTCGTAGAACGGCCGCGCCTGCCAGCTCAGCGTGTTGAGCCAGACATTGGTCGCGCCGTGACGTCGGCCTTCCGCTTCGGCGAGCTCCATCATCGCCTTGCCGTGGCCTTGCCCGCGCAACCTGTCGTCGATCCACACCGTGCTGATATGGAACGAATCGAGGAACACGCGGCCGACGACGCCGCCCCTGATCGCGCCGTCGTCGTCGCGGACCGTGACGTTCACCGGCGTGGAGCCCGCTGTGCCGATCGCTCCGCGATTGAAGGACGACAGTCCTTCGTCGATCGCCTTGGAGACGTCCTCGCCGTGATCGCGCGCGATCTTCATTTTTCCTCGGAGACCTGGATCAGCAGCTTGCCGGTGTTCTTGCCGGTGAACAGCATGTCGAGCGACGACAGCGCGTTCTCGATGCCTTTCACGATCGTGGTGTCGTATTTGATCTTGCCCTCGGCGACCCATTTCGACATGTCGGCGACGAACTCGCCGAAGCGGGGAAAATAGTCGAGGATGATGAAGCCCTCGATCCGCGCGCGCTTCATCAGGATGTTGGTCAGGCTCGGGCCCGGCGGCGGCGTCGTGGCGTTATATTGCGAAATCATCCCGCACAGCACGATGCGCGCCTTCATCGCGAGATTGTCCATTACCGCATCGAGGATCTCGCCGCCGGCGTTTTCGAAGTCGACGTCGATGCCGTTGGGACATTCGCGTTTCAGCGCGGCGCGGACGTCTTCCTTCTTGTAGTTGATGCAGGCGTCGAAGCCGAAATCCTTCACCAGATGGCGGCACTTCTCGTCGGAGCCCGCGAGGCCCACCACGCGGCAGCCCTTGAGCTTGGCGATCTGGCCGACGATGGAGCCGACGGCGCCGGCCGCCGCCGAGACGACGACGGTCTCACCTGCCTTGGGCTTGCCGAGATCGAGCAGTCCGAAATAGGCGGTCGCGCCGGTCGCGCCGAGCACGCTCATGTAAGCGGGCAGGGGAACGCCCTTGGCCATCTTCTGCGCGCCGTCCTGCACGACATATTCCTGCCAGCCGGTGAAGGTGTTGACGATGTCGCCCGGCGCGAAATCGGGATTGTTCGATTGCTCGACCACGCCCAGCGTGCCGCCGCGCATCACGTCGCCGATTTCGACCGGCGGCATGTATTGCTCCATGTCGCTCATCCAGATGCGGTTCGTCGGATCGAGCGAGAGATACAATGTACGGACGAGAATCTGCCCCGGTCCGGGTACCGGAATGGGCTGCTCGACCAATTCCAGGTCGCCCGGCTTGATGTCGCCTTCCGGGCGTTTGCGCAAGATCCACTGGCGGTTGCTGTTACGCATATTCGTCTCCTCGATGTCGTTTGCGCGGACACTAGCGTTACGGTCACGCTCGCGCGAGGGCGCTGGCGAAGCCGGACGGACGCAGCTATGACCCTTGGCATGAAGGCCTTGTTGACCCTGCTGCTGGCAATGTTTTTCGCGGCGCCCGCGTCGGCCGCGATCGACGATGTGCCGAAGGTTCAGGCGCGGCTGATCGCCGAGCATGACGCGGTCGCGCCCGGCGGCACGGTCGCGGTGGCGCTGGAGCAGGTGATCCATCCTGGCTGGCACACCTATTGGCGCAACCCCGGCGATGTCGGCCAGCCGACGATACTGACCTGGAACTTGCCGGCGGGCTGGAAAGCCGGCGATCTGCAATGGCCCTATCCGAAGCGTCTGCCCGTCGGTCCCTACATGGATTTCGGCTATGAGGGCAGGGCTGTCATCCTGACGAGCGTCACCGCGCCCGCCACCGCGAAGTCCGGCGACGTGGTGACCATGAAAGCGATCGCGAGCTTTCTCGTCTGCAAGGAAATCTGCATTCCGCAGGACACTCCGGTCAGTATCCCGTTCCGCATCGGCGCGCCCGGGCCCAGCGATGCATCGACCGCCGCGCTGTTCGCCGCCGCGCGCGCCAGATTGCCCGCGCCATCGCCCTGGGCCATGCGCTACCGCATCGGCGGCGTGCTCGATCTCTTCGTTGCCGCCAAGTCGCTCGTCGCGGCGCATCCGGCCTCCGCCGAGTTCTTTCCCCTGGCACCAGGAACTCGTGAAAGGTCCGGCGCCGCAGACGATGGGCTTCGCGAGCGACGGCCTCGTCCTTCGCATGGCGCCCGGCAAGGCGCTGGCGCGCAAGGGCGGCGCGCTGGATGGGGTGCTGGTGCTGACCTCCACCGATGGTTCGGTCCAGGCGTTGGACGTGAAGGCGTTGCCCGGTCCCGTGCCGGATGCCGACTTCGAGAGCCCGGGCGGCGGCATGGGCTTCGCGCTCGCGCTGCTGCTCGCACTCGCCGGCGGATTGATCCTCAACCTGATGCCTTGCGTGCTGCCGGTCTTGGCGATGAAGGCCTTCGCGCTGTCGTCGCAGGCCGGCCGCGACCGGATCGAAGCGGTGCGCGAGAGTTTCGCCTATGGCGCCGGCGCGATCCTGAGCTTCGTCGGGCTCGGCGCGCTGCTCATCGCGTTGCGCGCCGGCGGCCAGGCGATCGGCTGGGGCTTCCAGCTGCAGGAACCGCTCGTCGTCGCAGGCTTCGCACTTTTGATGTTCGGCGTCGGCCTCAATCTCTCCGGCGTGTTCGAGATCCAAAGCTTCGGCGGCGGCGAGCGGCTCACCCATGCCGGCGGCATGGTCGGCTCCTTCTTCACCGGCGTGCTCGCGGTGGCTGTCGCGGCACCCTGCACCGCGCCGTTCATGGCGGCGGCGCTCGGCTATGCACTGACCCAGTCCGCCGCGATCGCGCTCGGCGTGTTCCTCGCGCTCGGCATCGGCTTTGCGCTGCCGTTCGTGGCGCTCGGCGTCTCGCCCATGCTGATGCGCGCGCTGCCCAGGCCCGGCGCCTGGATGCTGCGCTTCAAGCAGGTACTGGCGTTCGCGATGTACGGCACGGCGGCGTGGCTCGTCTGGGTGCTGGCGCAGCAGGCCGGTGCCAATGCGGTGGCCGCGATCCTGGCCGCGATGGTCGCGGCGGGCTTCGGCGCCTGGGTGTGGGGCGCGACGCGAGCGCTTTCGCCACGCGGCCGCGGCGTCGGCGCGCTCGTTACCCTGATCGCGATCATCGCCGCCTTGTCGTCGCTGGAGCTTCTGAAATCGATGCCGGCGCAGGTGAGCAGCGTCAACGTCACCGGCCTTGCGTCCGAGCCTTACTCGGAAGCGCGCGTCGCGGCCCTGCGCGCCGAGAACCGCGCCGTGTTCGTCAATGCAACCGCTGCCTGGTGCATCACCTGCCTCGTCAACGACGAGGCGGCGCTGTCGGGCGCACGCGTGAAAGAGGCGTTCGCGCGCAAGCACATCGCCTACATTGTCGCCGACTGGACGCGCCGCGATCCCGCCATCACCGCGTTGCTCGCCGCCCATGGCCGTTCCGGCGTGCCGCTTTATCTCTACTATGCGCCGGGTGCCGCGAGCCCGCGCGTGCTGCCGCAGATTTTGACCGAGGGCGACGTGTTGGCCGTGCTGGGAGACCGCTGAGATGAGCGTGACGCTGTTCGCCTTCGGTTGCGGCACGGTCACCGGCGCGCGCGAAGGCTTCCTCGAAGGCGAGACAGGCAAACTCACCGTGCCGGTTCCCGCCTATCTGATCGTGCATCCTGAGGGCAACGTCCTGTTCGACACCGGCCTCAATGTCGAGCTGCGCCAGCGCAAGGCCGAACTGCTCGGTCCGACCGCCAAGGACTGGGAAATCGACTTCGCAGACGGCCTCGACATCGCCTCGCAGCTCGCGCGCCTCGGCGTGACGCCGGCGCAGATCCGCTACGTCGTCAATTCGCATCTGCACTACGATCATTGCGGCGGCAACGCGTTCTTCCCCGATGCCACGCTCATCGTGCACGCCAAGGAGTGGCGCGCGGCGCATCTGAAGAAGATGCAGGACGCCGGCACCTACAATCCGCTCGACTTCGAGCACATGGCGACCGTGCGCGAGATCGACGGCGAACTCGACTTGTTCGGCGACGGCACGGTGGTGGTGTTCCCGACGACCGGTCACACCCCGGGCCATCAGTCGCTGAAGGTCGCGCTCGACAGCGGCACGGTCGTGCTGGCGGCGGATTGTTGCTATCTGAAGCAGACGCTCGAGACGATGCACCTGCCGCGCCACGCCTATAACCGCGAGCAGATGAAGGAGAGCCTGGCGCTGTTGCGCCGGCTCCAGGGCGGCGGCGCGCGCATCTTCTTCGGCCACGATCCGCAATTCTGGAAGACTGTCCCGCTGGCACCGAAGCCGGTCGCGTAAGGCTCGCATGTTCAAACCCCGCATCGCCTATCAGGGCAAGTTCCGCATCGCCGAGATTGGCATCGAACCCGTGGATCACGTCTGGCGCGTCGACGCCGACTACGAACAACTCGTCGCTGCCAAGTGGCGCGAACTGACCGCACTGGCAGCCGCCGAAAACCACCGTCTGTGGGATGGCGTGCATTACCGAGTTGCAAATATGGACACGCTGGGATCGCCGAACGGCGGGCTGACTCTGCGGCTTGGTACGATCTCGTTCCGCTACGTCGCGACCTATCGCGGCTTGCAGGAAAAGCACAAGGCGGCCGGGCTCGCGCCGCTGCATCATCTGTCGATCGCGGGCGCGATCCGCACCGCCGACGGACAGTATCTGTTCGGCAAGCGAACGCGGAACGGTGCGATCGATTTCATCGGCGGTGGGGTCCAGCCGAGCGAGCTGGCTGTGTCGACGGGCGCCGACATCGAACGCACCTTGTTCAAGGAAATCGCAGAGGAGGTGGGGATCCGCGATACCGATCTCGGCCAACCGCAAGGGATCGGCATCGTGGTGTCGGGGACCTCGAATGTCCTTGTCATCGCACATGTCGAGACCGCACTTTCGGCGAAGGGCGTTCGCGAGACGTTCGCGCGCCGCGCCGAGGACGAGATGGCCGAACCGGTTTTCGTGCCCGCGGCGGAACTGCCGGCCTATCTGCGCGGCATGACGGACTATCGTGTCCTCGTCGCCGACCTGCTGTGACGGCCCGAAGTCCCGCCGCAATTTTCTGCCGCGGTTGTAGGAACGGCTCGACTTCGTCCGTCTTGTAAGGGACTCACGCTAAAGGAGACCGCCATGACCAGGATCACGCCATTCCTCTGGTATTCCAGCGAGGCGGAGGAGGCTGCGCGTTTCTATTGCAGCCTGGTTCCCAACTCGCGCATCGATTCTGTCTCCGCCCTCCCGGCGGATTCGCCGAGCGGGCCTGCCGGCTCGGTCAAGATCATCGAGTTCACGCTCGCGGGTCGGCCCTTCCAGGCGATGTCCGCGGGCCCGCTCGATCCGTTCAACCACGCCGTCTCGTTCATGATCGAATGCGAGGACCAGGCCGAGATCGACCGGCTTTGGGCCGGGCTGCTGGAAGGCGGCGGCAAGGAAGAACAATGCGGCTGGCTCAAGGACCGTTACGGCCTTTGTTGGCAGATCGTACCAGAAGGGTTCGATGCGATGATGCGCGATCCGGACCGCGCGCGGGCCAAGCGCGTGGCGGATGCGATGCTGAAGATGGTCAAGTTCGACGTCGCGGCGCTCAAGCGCGCCTATGAGGGGCGCTGACGCTGCATGGCAGCGCGGCGCTGCACGAACTCCTCGGTCGAATTGGTCTTCGGCATCGGCGCGTCGGGCACCGGCACGCCGAGAAATTTGCACAGCGGCTCCCAGCCCTGCGCGACCTCATAGACCAGCAGCCGCTTGGGCGCGATGCGGCGGCGCACTTCGGCATTGTGCCGCTTGAAGACCTCGATGACGTGATCGTGCTCGTTCATGCGCTGGTCGAACAGCGCTCCGATCACTTTGCGGAACATGGCCGGCCTGCCCGGCGCCGTGGCGTCGGCGAAGATCGTGTTCTGGGTCGAGGTGTACCAGGCTTCCGGATCGCGCTCGGTCAGGATCACCTTGGCGTCGGGATAGAAATCGGCGAGCTCGGCGTAGAAGGTGGCGTTCGGCCAGTCGACGGTCGCATTGTAGCCATCGAAGATCTTCGGCCAGTCCGGCTTGCCGTCGGCGGCATCGATCCACCATTGCGGGGCGTTCGGATTCTTGAACACTTCGACCATGTGATAGCAGGGGCCGAAGCCGAGCTGCTCGAGCGCTGCCTTGAGCGACAGCGTTCCCGTCCGCCCGAACCCGGCGCCGATCACTTTCAGTGTCATGTCCGTACCTTCCACTATCCCGGCGGCGCGGCCGGCTTCGGGGCAATGGCGGTGCCCGTGACGGTGATATTGTCGGCCCAGCAGGTCGCACCACCGGTACCACTGTTGTGCAGGCGCAGAATGACTTTCGGCTGGTTGTCGGCTTCGGGGACGTCGATCTTGCCTTCGTGCATCACATAGCCGTCGTCCTGGCCGCGCCCGACGCGCAGAATCTTGATCCAATTGTCGCCGCCATCGACCGAGACCTCTGCGAAGCACGCGCCATGGGCGTCCATCGCATAGGCGGCGAACGAAGCCGCGATGCTGATCCCCTCATAACCGGTGAGCGAGATCGTATCGGTGACCGACGCGCCCGCGTTCAGCTTCAGCGATATGTTTCCCTGATAGGTACTGGTGCCGAAATAGTGGTCGTTTTCGGCGATCCAGGCGCCCGTCATATTGTTCTGAAAATCGTTGAACAACAGAGTTTCCGCGCTCGCCGCTTGCGAGGCACAGAGGGCGGCGGCGAGCGCCGCGCCGGCAAGGTAATTCATGGGCTTCTCCCCTCGGCCGCCCCGCTTCGTGGCCGGCGGCGAACCTTAGCCAGTGTCCGTGCTCCGGCAAAGTCAGGGCGTTGATCGCGGTTCGGACACTTCTGACGTCCGCCGTCTACGCCGCGTGGCTGCCGCCGACATAGGTGTGGGTGCCGCGGGTAAAGAGCCGGTCGGAGGCGAGGATGTCGCCGGGCTTGTGGGTCGCGCCGTGCTGCAGCTTGGAATAGAGCGCGGCGAAGTCCTTGTAGGTCTCCTCCATCAGCGCCTCGAAGGACGGGATGACGAAATAGCTCTCCTGGAAATCGTCGATCCGGTATTCGGTGCGCATCACGCGCTCGAGGTCGAAGCCGATGCGGTTGGGCGAGGGGCTCTCCACCGCATAGATCGACTCGGCGCGGCTCGACACGATGCCCGAGCCGTAGATGCGCAAGCCTTCGGGCTTGGCGATCAGTCCGAACTCGACCGTGTACCAGTAGAGCCGCGCCAGGTTCTTGAGCGCATGGAACTGGGTCAGCGCCCGCTGCCCGCCCTTGCCATAGGCCTGCATGTAGTCGGCGAACACCGGATGGGCCAGCATCGGCACATGGCCGAACACGTCGTGGAAGACGTCCGGCTCCTCGATGTAATCGAGCTGGTCGGGCTTGCGGATGAACTGGCCGGCGGGAAACCGGCGGTTGGCGAGATGGTCGAAGAAAATCTCGTCGGGCACCAGCGACGGCACCGCCACCACGCGCCATCCGGTCAGCTTCTCCAGATCGTCGGACAGCCGCTCCAGATGGGGAATCTCGTGCGAGACCAGCTTGAGCTTGGCGAGCCCGTCGAGGAACTCGCTGCAGGCGCGGCCCGGCAAGACGGTGGCCTGATGCTCGTACAGCGTCTTCCAGGTCGCGTGCTGCGCCGCGTCATAGTGCTCCCAATGCTGCGCGATCGTGTAGTCGGCGCGGATTTCCGGATGGCTGGAACGGAGCTGGTCGAGAGTCGGCATGCGCGCATCAAGACCCGCCTTGGTCCGGCTGTAAAGCGCCGCGCGACAGCATGAATTTATTGCGAGGTGCGTGCTCCTTGCGCACCTCTGTTGCGGCGGACCCATCGAAAAACGCAAGCCAATTGCGGTTAGCAAAAGCTATGGTCGGACAACTTTGTTTCAGAGTCGCGCGACCCCATATGGGGCCTGAGGACCGCAAAATATGACATTGATGCCCATCTCGCTCGACGACAAATACGAAGTCGAGACCGGCCGCGTCTTCCTCACCGGCATCCAGGCGCTGGTACGGCTGCCGTTCATGCAGCACGAGCTCGACCGCCGCGCGGGGTTGAACACGGCAGGCTTCATCTCGGGCTATCGCGGCTCGCCGCTCGGCGGCTTCGACCAGCAGCTGTGGCGCGCCCAGAAATTCCTCGACAAGCACTCGATCGTCTTCAAGCCGGGTCTGAACGAAGACCTGGCGGTCACCGCGGTGTGGGGTTCGCAGCAGGCGAACCTCTTCCCGGGCGCCACATACGATGGCGTGTTCGGCATGTGGTACGGCAAGGCGCCGGGCGTCGACCGATCCGGCGATGCCTTCCGGCACGCCAACTCGGCCGGTACGCAGCCCAAGGGCGGCGTGCTCGCCATCCTGGGCGACGACCACGCCTGCAAATCCTCGACCCTGCCGAGCCAGAGCGAATTCACGATGATGGATCTGGAGATTCCGGTCCTCAATCCCGCCGGCATCCAGGAGGTTCTCGATTTCGGCATCTATGGCTGGGCGCTGTCGCGCTATGCCGGCACCTGGGTGTCGATGATCGCGCTGGCCGAGACGATGGACGCGTCCGCCACCGTCGAAGTCCACCCTCATCGCGTGCCGATCGTCCGTCCGCTCGGCTTTCCGATGCCGAAGGATGGTCTTTCCATCCGCCTCGGCGACAATCCGCAAGCCCAGGAAAAGCGGCTGCGCGAGCACAAGATCCCGGCCGTCATCGCCTTCGCCCACACCAACGTGCTGAACCGCGTGGTGATGGACAGCGAAAATCCGCGGATCGGCATCGTGACCGCCGGAAAATCCTATCTCGACCTGCGCCAGGCGCTGGACGATCTGGGCATCGGCGACCGCGAGGCGGCGGCGCTCGGGTTTCGCGTGCTGAAGATCGGCATGACCTGGCCGATCGAGCCGACCCAGATCCAGCGCTTCGCCTACGGCCTCGAAGAGGTCTTCGTCATCGAGGAGAAGCGCGACCTGATCGAAGGCCAGATCAAGTCGATCCTGTTCAACATGAACGCCGAGAAGCGCCCGCGCGTCTTTGGCAAGCTGGGGCGCGACGGCAAGCCGTTCATCCGCTCGATCCTCGATCTCGACGCCGGCCGCGTCGCCGAAGCTGTGGCCAAGATCGTCGGCGAGCCGAATTGGACGCCGCGCATGCGTGCGCTGGTCGGGCGTCTGGAGCAAAAGCATCGCGAGCAGGACCAGATGACCGCGCTCTATGAGCGCGCACCGTTCTATTGCTCGGGCTGCCCGCACAACACCTCGACGCAGGTGCCGGAAGGCTCCATCGGCATGGCCGGCATCGGCTGTCACTATATGGTGACATGGCAGCCGCAGCGGAACACCGCGCTGTTCACCCAGATGGGCGGCGAGGGCACGCCGTGGATCGGCGCTTCGCCGTTCACCACGCGGCCGCACGTCTTCTCCAATATGGGCGACGGCACCTATTTCCATTCCGGCCTGCTTGCGATCCGCGCCTCGGTCTCGGCCGGCGTGAACATCACCTACAAGCTGCTTTACAACGATGCAGTGGCGATGACCGGCGGCCAGCATGTCGACGGCGAGCTGACCGTGCCGGAAATGGCGGCCCAGGTCGCCGCCGAAGGCGTCAAGCGCATCGTCGTCATGTCGGACGAGCCGGAGAAGCACTCAGTCGCTAGTTTTCCAACCGGCACGGCGATCGAACACCGCCGCGATCTCGACGCCGTGCAGAAACAACTGCGCGAGGTCAAAGGCGTTACGGTGATGATTTACGACCAGACCTGCGCCGCCGAGAAGCGCCGCCGCCGCAAGCGCGGCCTGATGGTCGATCCGCCCAAGCGCGCCTTCATCAACGAGCTGGTCTGCGAAGGCTGCGGCGACTGCTCGCATACCTCCAATTGCGTCAGCGTCGAGCCGCTGGAGACCGAATTCGGCCGCAAGCGCAAGATCAACCAGTCCTCCTGCAACAAGGATTTCTCCTGCGTCGAAGGATTCTGCCCGAGCTTCGTCACCGTGCATGGCGGAAGCTTGAAGACCCGCGCCAAGAACGGTGCGGCCAACGCGGCGTTCGATATTCCGCAGCCGGTCCTGCCGGAAGTGACGCGCGACGTCTTCAACATCGTGATCGGCGGCATCGGCGGCACCGGCGTGACCTCGATCGGCGCGATCCTCGGCACCGCCGCGCATATCGAAGGCAAGTCGGCGGCGACGCTCGACATGATGGGCCTCGCCCAGAAGGGCGGGGCGGTGACCTCCTTCGTGCGCGTCGCCGCGCACAAGGCGCGCATCCACGGGCCGCGCGTGCCGACGGCTCAGGCCGACGTATTGATCGGCTGCGACATCGTCATGTCCGCGAAGCCCGACACATATGGCTATCTGAATGCCGAGCGCACCGTGTCGGTGATCAATGACGGGCTGACGCCGACCGCGGCCTTCGTCACCGACAACACGATCAGCTACGACATCGCGGCGATGCGGGCGCGCATCGCGCGTGCCAGCCGCCGCATCGAAAGCATCGACGCCGAGGAACTGGCGCTGCGCCTGCTCGGCGACACGATCTACGCCAACATGTTCCAGACGGGCTATGCCTATCAGCTTGGCGAAATTCCGATCGGCGAAGAAGCGATCCTGAAGGCGATCGAGCTCAACGGCGCTGCGGTCAAAGTGAATCAACGTGCCTTCCGGCTCGGCCGGCTCGCCGCGCATGACCGCGCCGCGATCCTGAAGATGGCCGGCCTCGACAAGCCGGAAGGGCCGAAGTTCGCCGAAACCTATGACGAGATCGTCGCCAAGCGCACAGCCTTTCTCACCGGCTACCAGAACGCGGCCTATGCCGAGCGCTATCGCGCCACGATCGAGCGCATCCGCAATGCCGAGCTCGCCAAGACGCAAGGCAAGCACGGCCTTGCCGAAGCCGCGGCGCGCGCGCTGTTCAAGCTGATGGCCTACAAGGACGAGTACGAAGTCGCGCGCCTCTACACCAATGGCGAATTCCACAAGAAGCTGCACCAGGAGTTCGAGGGCAATTTCTCGCTTTCCTTCCATTTGGCGCCGCCGATCTTCGGCGCCACCGATCCCAACACCGGCCGGCCGCGCAAGATGGAGTTCGGGCCTTACATGATGGGCGCGTTCCGCGTGCTCGCCGCGCTCAAGGGCCTGCGCGGCACGATGCTCGACATCTTCGCGCGCAATCCCGAGCGCAAGCTCGAAGTGAAGATGATCGGCGACTATGAGAAGCTGCTCGGCGAGATTGCCGCCGGGCTGACGCCGGCCAATCACGCCACCGCCGTGTCGCTCGCCGAGCTGCCGCTCGAGGTCAAGGGCTACGGCTACATCAAGGACGGCAACTACCAGAACGCCAAGGCGAAGGAGACCGTGCTTCTGCGCCGCCTGCACATGGCCGACGCCGAACGACACGTCCCCGTCACGGAGGCAGCGGAATGAACGTCTTCGACTCGCCGGATTTCGATCATCACGAGGCCGTCGCCTTTTTCGACGACAAGGCCTCGGGCCTCAAAGCGATCATCGCCATCCACTCGACCGCGCTCGGTCCGGCCTGCGGCGGCACGCGGATGTATCCCTATGCGGATGCCGACGCGGCGCTCACCGATGCGCTGCGGCTCGCCAAGGGCATGTCCTACAAGAACGCGATTGCCGATCTGCCGCTCGGCGGCGGCAAGGCGGTAATCCTCGGCAATCCGGCGACCGACAAGTCGGAGGCGAAGTTTGCCGCCTATGCCAACGCGATCAATACGCTCGGCGGGCGCTATGTTACGGCGATGGACGTCGGCATCCTGCCGCCGGACATGCCGGTGATCGCGCGCGGCACCAAATTCATCGCGGGCTACGACCAGCCGGGCAAGGCCGGCGGCGACAGCGGCCCGGCGACCGCACTCGGCGTGTTTGCAGGCCTGAAGGCCGCGGTGAAGCACCGCCTCGGCGTCGACACGACCAAGGGCCTCACCGTCGCGATCCAGGGCCTCGGAAAGGTCGGCATGGGCGTCGCCAAACGCCTGCACGGCGAAGGCGCCAGGCTGATCGTCGCCGACACAAACGAGAAGGCGGTCGCGCAAGCGGTCGAGACGCTCGGCGCGACGGCCGTGGCGCCCGACCGCATCGTGACGGCGGAATGCGACGTGCTCTCGCCCTGCGCGCTCGGCGCGATCCTCAACGACGAGTCGATCCCGCGCCTGCATGCCCGTGTGATCGCCGGCGGCGCCAACAACCAGCTCGCCCGCGACCATCACGGCGCGATGCTGCGCGACGCCAATATCCTCTATGCGCCCGATTACGTCATCAATGGCGGCGGCATCATTCGCGTCGCCGCCCAGATCGAGAACTGGAGCGACGCCGAGGTCGAGCGCCGCGTGCTTGGCATCGCCGACACGCTGTCGGCGATCTTCGTGCGCGCCGCCAAGGACGGCGAACCGACCAACATCATCGCCGACCGCATGGCGCAGGAGCGCATCGCGCGCGGCAAGTCGGCGGCAAAAGCGGCGGAATGATCTGACCGCGTGTCTGGGTTATGGTGCCATCCATGCCGGATGCACCCAATCTCGCGCCAGATGCGTTCCGCGGCACCGCCGAAGCCTATGCGCGATTCCGCCCGCCTTATCCCGCGGCGCTGTTCGACGATCTGTTGAACCGGCTACCGGCCAGGCAACGCCTGCTCGATATCGCCTGCGGGCCCGGACGCATCTGTCTTGCGCTGGCCAGTCGGTTCGACGAGGTTTGGGCGGTCGACCTCGAACCCGAGATGATCGACGCCGCCCGCCGCCGCGCTGAGCGCGAGAACATCGACAATGTCCGCTGGTTCACCGGCAGGGCCGAGAGCTCTGGACGCCCCGTCGGGCGAATTCGATCTCATCACCATCGGCGAGGCATTCCACCGTTTCGACCAGCGGGCCGTCGCGGCGCGCGCCTTTGCCTGGCTCAAACCAGGCGGCCTGATCGCGACCATGGGTGGCGCCGGATTTTTTCAGGGCACGCAGCCCTGGAAGGCGGCGATGCTTGCCGTCGCGCGCCGTTTCTTTCCCGATGGCTGGGCCAGTGCTGCGCCCGGCGCGACGACCAGCATCGCGGAAGGCGAGGATCTATTGCGTGCCGCTGGCTTTGTCGATGTCACAACGACCGACTACATCCAGCCACACATCTGGACCGTCGAGAGCATCATCGGCTATCTGCGTTCGACCTCGGTCTGCTCGGAACAGGCGCTGCGCGGCCGGAGCGCGGCGTTCGACGCCGAACTTGCGGACGCGCTGCTTGCGCTCGAACCCTCGGGCCAATTCCCCGAGGAGCTGGCGTTCGGCTGCACGCGCGCCCGAAAGCCGGACTGAGCCCGGCTCTCGTGCTCCGCTCTTCCGGAGCCTTCACAGATCGATCGCGTAGAACCGCGTGTCGACCGCCATGCGCGGGAAAGCGGGCGGCAGCGCGTCTTCCGGCACGAGACCGAATCCGTTCTTCTCGTAGAAGCGGTGGGCCGCGCGAAATTTCTCCGTCGTGCCGAGATAGATGCGCGCGACGCCGCTTCGCCTCGCATGGACGAGCAGCGCCGCAAGCAGCCGCGCGGCGACATTGTGCGCGGCTCCGCGATGAGGCGCGGCCACGAACATCTTCCGCAACGCGGCCTGGCGATGGCCGATGTCCCTGAGCCCGATCGTGCCGACGACGCCGCCTTGCGACTTCGCCACCCAGAAGCCGCCGCTGCCGCTCTGATAGAAGGCCGGAATGGCAGCGAGATCGGGCTGATCGGCGGCGGTGATGGCGAAGCCGAACTCGTCGCGCTGGATCGAAAGGATCAGCGCGACGACGCCGGTCTCGTCTGTGGGCGCGAAGGGCGCGATGCTGACAGTCTCTTCCATGCGCCAGCGCTTAGTCGAAGCGCCGCGGTCCGGCAAGGTTTCCCGCGTTGCGGAGGCGCGCCGCTAATAGGTCTCCGGCACCTTCACCTCGCCGGATTTCACTTTCTTCTCGGCTTCCTTCACGGCGTGATCGTGTCCCTTGGCAGGACGGCTTTTGCGCTCCTTGGGTGCGCCGATGATGTGCTTGCCGCCGGAAAATGACGGCGGATCGGATGCCGGAAACGAGTCCTTCATCTGCCGGTCGATCTTCTCATCCTGCTTCTTCTTGTCTTCGGGCGTGAGCGGCATGCGAACCTTCCTTTCCCGCCGGACATGGCCGGCTGGACAATAGGAAACGGTCGAGCCGCCGCCTGGTTTCAGTGCAGGAACCTGGTCAGCAGGTGCGGGAACAGGCCGACCGCACCGACCAGGATCAGGTAGATGGCGACGAGATAGTTGAGAATCCTGGGCAGCAGCAAAATCAGGATGCCGAAGATGAGCGCAATCAGCGGCTGAACGGTAACGATATCGATGTGCATGGTCCGGGTCTCCGAGGAGGGTTCCGGATTAACGCACGGCGCTCGTGCCGGCGGCAGCCATTCGCGAAAATTTATTGCGCCGCCGCGACCTGCGCCGCGAGCGTGCGCAACGGCTCCAGATATTGCGCCGCGGCATCCGTCTCCGTCAGTGCGTTCGGAAAATAGCGCAGCACCAAACTTGCCTGCACGCGCCCCTCGGCCGTCACCGGCACGGCAAGACCCGTGGCCCGCCGGCGCGTGTCGCGCCATTTGGGCGCCACCGGCTCGGTCAGCGCGCGCAATCGTTCGTCGGTCACCGCATAGCCCTTGCGCCGCGTCTCGCGCAGGATCGCGGCGAGCGCCGTCTCGTCCTTCGCGAGCGCGTCGCTGCGCCGCCGCGAGGCCTTGAGCGATTTGACGATTGCGCGCCGCTCGGCGTCGGGACAGAAGGCGAGATAGGCGCGGCCGACGGCGCCCAACAGCATCGGGCTCGGCTGATCGAACACCGACGGATCGACGGCATAGGGACTGTCGCCGACCGTGCCGTAGCGCACACTCATCCGAAGACCATCACGCACCGCGATGAAAAGCGGCCAGCGATGCGCACGGGTGAAGGCGCGCATCGGGGCCGTCGCCGCGTCCACGATCCGTTCGGCCGGATGCACGCCGGACGAAAGCCCGAGCACCTTGGACGTGACGCGATAGCCGGCGCTGCGCGACAGATGCTGCGCATAACCGGCGGCGGTCAGTGCCTGAAGCAGGCGCACGGCCGAAGACTTCGCCAGCCCCGCGCCTTGCGCCACTTCGGCCAGTGTCATCACCGGCTTGGCGTTGAGCGCCTCGAGCACGCGCAGGGCCTTGTCGACGGGAAGCCGGGTCATCGTGAATTCCGTTCAACGGAATTCTAGGCCAACCGGCTGGCCGCCCGCAACGGCCGGGCGCATGCTCCGTACAAATCAGGGAGGAAGCCATGACCACGCGCGTCCGCGACAAGGTGGCGTTCGAGACGCCCCATTTCGAACCCAAGACCATCACCATCGATCCGCTCACGCCTGTGATCGGCGCGGAGATCGGCGGCGTCGATCTGTCGAAGCCGTTGTCGCCGGAGCAGGAACAGGAGGTCCGCGCCGCCCAAGCCCTGCATCATGTGCTTGTGTTCCGCGACCAGGTCCTGACCGGCGAAGACCACAAGCGCTTCGCCCGCCTGTTCGGCCGGCTGCACGTCCATCCCTATCACGTGAAGAACACCGCGCCCGACCACGCCAAGGTGGCGGCGAACGACAAGGCGCCATTCCCGCCGGGCGATCCGGAGGTCCTCGTCGTGAAGGCGGACCAGAAATCGAAATTCGTCGCCGGCGAAGGCTGGCACACCGATGTGAGTTGCGACGTCGAACCGCCGATGGGTTCGATGCTCTATATCACGCAGACGCCGGAGATCGGCGGCGGCGACACCCTCTATCTCTCCACCGTCCGCGCCTACGAGGCGCTGTCGGACACGATGAAGGAATTCGTCGGCAAGCTCACCGCCACTCATGACGGTGCCAAGCCCTATACCGGCGGCTACGGCACCGCCGCGCCGGAAGGCGGCTGGCCGAAGACGGTGCATCCGGTGGTCATCACCGTGCCGTGGAACGGCAAGAAGTCGCTCTACGTCAACCGCGGCTTCACCACCCGCATCAACGAACTCAGCCGCACTGAGAGCACGGCCATGCTCGAGGTACTTTGGAAACACATCGAGGATCACGTCGAATTCCAGTGCCGCGTGCGCTGGAAGCCCAACACGCTGGTGTTCTGGGACAATTGGTGCACGCAGCACCACGCGGTGTGGGACTACTACCCCTATTCGCGCTATGGCCAGCGCGTGTCGATCGTGAACGGACGGCCGTCGGCCTAAATCTGCCCTCCCCTTGAGGGAGGGCCGAAAAATTCGTAGCGAAGCGTAGAAATTTTCGGGGAGGGGTCTTGCGTCGTCGTTGGCCCCTCCCCGAAATTTGCGCCCCGCAAATTTCGACCCTCGCTCAAGGGGAGGGTAGGAGGTCCTTTTGAAAACCCGCGCCGCTATCGCCTTCGAGGCGAAGAAACCGCTCGAGATCGTCGAGCTCGACCTGGACGGACCGAAGGCTGGCGAGGTGCTGGTCGAGATCAAGGCGACCGGTATCTGCCACACCGATCAATACACCTTGTCGGGTCTCGACTCTGAAGGTCTCTTCCCCTCGATCCTCGGTCATGAAGGCGCCGGCATCGTGCGTGAAGTCGGCGCCGGCGTGACGAGCGTGAAGCCGGGCGATCATGTCATCCCGCTCTACACGCCGGAGTGCCGGCAATGTAAGTCGTGCCTCTCGGGCAAGACCAATCTGTGCACCGCGATTAGAGCCACGCAAGGCAAGGGCGTGATGCCCGACGGTACCTCGCGCTTTTCCTATCAAGCGGAAAGACGGTCCACCACTATATGGGCTGCTCGACCTTTTCGAACTACACCGTGCTGCCTGAGATCGCGGTCGCCAAGATCCGCGACGACGCGCCGTTCGACAAAGCCTGTTATTGCGGTTGCGGCGTCACCACCGGCGTCGGTGCCGTGATCAACACCGCCAAGGTGAAGGCAGGCTCCAACGCCATCGTGTTCGGGCTCGGCGGCATCGGTCTCAATGTCATACAGGGACTGAAGCTGGTCGGCGCGCAGATGATCGTCGGCGTCGATCTCAACGACGACAAGAAGAGCTGGGGCACCCGCTTCGGCATGACGCATTTTGTCAATCCGAAGAAGGTCGACGGCGATCTCGTCGCCCATCTCGTGGCGCTCACCGACGGCGGCGCCGACTACACCTTCGACTGCACCGGCAACGTCACGGTGATGCGCCAGGCGCTGGAGGCCTGTCATCGCGGCTGGGGCGAAAGCACGATCATCGGCGTGGCGCCGTCGGGCACCGAGATCGCGACGCGCCCGTTCCAGCTGGTGACCGGACGGGTGTGGCGCGGCACCGCCTTCGGCGGCGCCAAGGGCCGCACCGACACGCCCAAGATCGTCGACTGGTACATGAAGGGCCTGATCCAGATCGACCCGATGATCACCCATGTCCTGCCGCTGGAGCGCATCAACGAGGCGTTCGATCTGATGGAAGAGGGCAAATCGATCCGCAGCGTCGTGGTTTACTAACATGTTAGTTTGCGCCACGATTGCCGCGGGAGGACTACCCGCATGCTGACGGAAAGCTATTTCAGCGCCACCGCCGACAAGCCCCTGGTCTATGAGACCATCGGCGCCTGCTTCGACCGCATCGCCGACCGCTTTCCGCATCGCGACGGCCTGATCGTCCGCCACCAGAACATTCGCTGGAATTATTCGCGGTACCGCGCCGAAGTCGATCGCTTCGCCGCCGGCCTTCTCGCGCTTGGCATCAGGAAGGGCGATCGCGTCGGCGTGTGGGCGCCCAATTGCTATGAATGGTGCCTGACGCAATTTGCCACCGCCAAGATCGGCGCGATCCTGGTCTGCGTGAATCCGGCCTATCGCGTCTACGAGCTGGAATTCGCGCTCAACAAGTCCGGCTGCAAGGCGCTGGTCACTGCGCAGCAGTACCTCACGAGCAACTATGCCGGCATGCTGCACGATCTGGCGCCGGAGCTGGACTTCTGCGCGCCCGGCGAACTGAAGAGCGAAAAGCTGCCCGAACTCAAACACATCATCGCGACGGGCGATGTGCCGCCGGCCGGGATGTGGAAGTTCGCCGACATCTGCGCCAAGGGCGACGGGAAGACCGGCGCGCTCGCCGATATCGCGAAGACGCTGTCGGCGGACGAGGCGATCAACATCCAGTTCACCTCCGGCACCACCGGCATGCCCAAGGGCGCCACGCTTTCCCACTTCAACATCTTGAACAATGGCCGCATCGTCGCCGAGGGCATGCGCTTCAGCGAGAAGGACCGGCTGTGCATTCCGGTGCCGCTCTATCACTGCTTCGGCATGGTGATGAGCAATCTCGCCTGCATCAGTCATGGCGCGGCGGCGGTGTTTCCCAACGACGGTTTCGATCCGGTCAAAACGCTCGAGGCCGTTGCAACCGAGAAATGCACCGCGCTGCACGGCGTACCGACAATGTTCATCGCCGAGCTCGAACATCCGCGCTTCCGCGACTTCGATCTCTCCAGCCTGCGCACCGGCATCATGGCCGGCGCGCCGTGCCCGGTGGAGGTGATGAAGCGCGTGCAGGGCGAGATGCACATGACCGAGGTGCTGATCGCCTATGGCCAGACCGAAACCTCGCCGGTCAATCACCAGACCACCAAGGACGATCCGCTCGACAAGCAGGTCGAAACGGTCGGCCGCCCCGGCCCGCACCTGGAGATCAAGCTGGTCGGCGAGGACGGCAAGGTCGTGCCGGTCGGCACGCCGGGCGAGATTTGCTGCCGCGGCTATTCCGTCATGCAGGGCTATTGGGACGAGCCGCTGCGCACAGCCGAGACCATCGACAAATCGGGCTGGCTGCATTCCGGCGATCTCGGCACGATGGACGGCGAAGGCTATGTCCGCATTGTCGGCCGGCTCAAGGACATGATCATCCGTGGCGGCGAGAACGTCTATCCGCGCGAGGTCGAGGAGTTCCTCTTCACCCATCCGGCGGTCGAGCAGGTGCAGGTGTTCGGCGTGCCGGACAAGAAGTATGGCGAGCAGGTTTGCGCCTGGATCAAATTGCGCCACGGCCACGCGCTTGGCGAAGAAGAGGTGCGCGCCTTCTGCAAGGACAAGATCGCGCACTTCAAGGTGCCGCGTTATGTGCGTTTCGTGAACGAGATACCGATGACCGTCACCGGCAAGCCGCAGAAGTTCAAGATGCGCGAGGCGATGGAGCGGGAGCTGGCCGAGAGCTGACGTCCGTTACCTCACGTCCTTCGGCGGCGGCGCGGCGGCGATGGCTTCGAGCAGGGTCGCGAGGCGGTAGCCGGCGAGCGCAATCCGCCGCGACGCGACATCCTCCACCATTTGGGAATAGCCGGGCGGCAGCGGCTTCGCGTCGGCCTCGCTCGAGCCGGTGACGAGATCCGGAGGATAGGCACGCGCGATCGCCAGCGCATGACTCTCCGCCGCCCATTGCGCGAAATCCTGCGCGCTCGCCGCAGTCATCTCGTTCAGACTGTCGCGGGTGAATTTCTTCTCGAGCTTCGCCGCCAGCATCTCGATCGCGTGCGGGTCGGCGCTCTTGTTGACCCGGTCGTCCCAATACCAGTGCAGGCTCACCGCCTTGTTGACTTCCGGATCGATCACGAATTGCAGCGTGCCGCCGGCATCGCCTTTCGGAAAGCGCGGCGAATAGATCGTCGAAGTGTGCAGCGGCTGGTGGATGTCGCCGGCCAGATGCATCACCCAGCACAGCGCCAGCGCGCGGTCGGCGACCGGCGCCTGCGGATCGGCGGCTTCGTGGAAATTCAGTTCGAGAGCGTCGATCGCCTGGCCGGAAGTCTGAAGCGGCGCCGGCGCATCGCCGCTCGGCGTGTCGCCATAGTGCCAGGTCGGATGGTCGAACATCGTGCCGCGCGCATCGTCCGGCCAGCGGGCGCATTCCATCATCAGCCGCAGAGTCGCATCGGGTCCGGCCGTGCGTTCGACGGCGACCTGGAAGGGCGCGCGGTCGGGGTGACGCGAAATGATGTCGGCAATGACGGCGGCTGCGGCCGGGTTGCGCGCCATCAGGTCGTCGAACGCGATGGCTGCGGTCAGCATGTGGCCGGGGCGGGTCCAGGCCAGGGCAGGGCCGGCGCATAAGAGAGAAGTGACGATGAGAGCCGCGCCGGCGGCACGGGCGAGGGGGCGAGTCATAAGAGTGTCCTTTCGATAGCGGTCCGGCCAAATCTAGAAGCAGTTCCGGGCCCGGCTATCGCGCTCGCGTGACATCGCCGCCCGGAGAAAACCGATGTCATTCCCCGTTGACATGGTTCAAAGACGGGCGCAATTTGTCATTCACGAATGACAAACGTCCATGCCCTCGTCCCAGAGCGGCCGGCCGCGCGCAAGCGCGATGCCGAAGCGACGCGCGCCGCCATTCTGGAAGCCGCCAAGACCCACTTCGCCCGCTCCGGCTATGACGGCGCCTTCCTGCGCGACATCGCCGCCGATGCCGGCGCCGATGCGGCCCTGATCAATCGCTATTTCGGCGGCAAGGACGGGTTGTTCCAGGCGGCGCTCAAGGATTCGATCGCGCCCGACGCGATCTCGCAGTGGGACCGCAAGACCTTCGCGCACGAGGTCGCCAAGATGATGGCCGGCCACGCGCACCAGAATGTCGAGCGCACGCACGCCTTCGAGTTTCTGCTCCAGGCGGCGACCAATCCGACGACCGCACCGCATCTCAACGTCGCCGTGCAGGAGCGTTTCCTGGGCCCGATCCGCGATTGGCTCGGCGGCGAGAATGTCGAGGCGCGGGCGCGCATCTTCGCCTCGATCTTCATCGGCCTGCTCGTCGAGCGCCTGATCCGCGACGAACCGCTGGTCGGCGCCGAACGCGAAGTCTTCATCGAACGCACCGCGGCGCTGCTGCAGTCGCTCGCGGACAACTGACAAGAACACAACGCATCATCTGGAGGATGGAAATGACCGACGGGAACATCACCAAGGACATCATGTACGACGCGGTGGCGCCGGACGATTTCGAGTTGATGATCGAGCTCGACCGCTACGAAAAGCGCTCGACCGCATTCGACAAGATCATCAGCGCGACCCACGACCATTTCTGGGATCCGCTCGACAAGAAATACATCGATTTCGACACCCCGTTCGACATCGAGCATGTCCAGATGATGCCGGACGACCAGATCTTCCAGCTCCAGATCCCCTATGTGCGCGATCATCTGGAGAAGACCGGCCAGAAGGTGAAGTTCGCCAACGAAATGCAGCTTTGGACGTTCTCCTCCATCCTGCATGGCGAACAGGGCGCGCTGAATCTTTCCGCCTCGCTCTGCCACGTCCTGAAGGACCAGGGCGCGCAGGAATACGCCGCCAACCAGACGCGCGAGGAAGCGCGTCACGTCACCGCCTTCGCCAAATACGTCAAGGCGCGCTGGGGACGCCCGCGTCCCTGCGGCGACGTGCTGAAGGCGCTTCTCGTCGACATCATCTCCGCGCCGGAGGTCTACAAGAAGATCATCGGCATGCAGATGCTGGTCGAGGGTCTCGCCATGGGCGCCTTCGCCACCGGCTACAAGTTCAACCAGGATCCGCTGGCCAAGAAGCTGTTCCAACTCGTGATGACCGACGAGGCGTTCCACCACAAATTCGGAAAGATCTGGGCCGACAAGACCATTCCGAAGATGACGCCGGAAGAGCGCAACATCGTCGAGGACTGGGCGGCGCATTGCTTCCAGTCGCTGATCATGAACATGGGCAGCCCGCAGCAGCAGGCGCAGATGTACCAGGACTATGGGCTCGATCCCGCCAAGGTCATGGAAGGCCTTCTGGCATTGCGTGCCGACGGGGCCCAGCGCGAGCGGATGCGGGAGTCCACCAACATCTTCCGCGTGCTCATCAAGACCCTGCTCAAATCCGGCCTGATCACCGATCGCACCAAGGCGTTCTACGCGACCTATGTCGACATGGACGAGCTGAAGTCCGAGGGCGACCGCATGGTCGGCGACGACATCGCCGAGGAAGGCATCAAATATCTGCAGGAGATCAACTTCAAGGATCGCAGCAACGCCGCCGCGATCCGGATCGCCGCGGAATAATCGTCGGAGCGGGCCGTCCGTCGAACGGCGGCCCGCCGACCTTCACAATCAAAACGGAACGACATGCCCAAGGTCAAATACATCGAACATAGCGGTAAGGAACATCTGGTCGACGTGCCGGAAGGCTGGTCGGTCATGGAAGGCGCCGTGAAGAATCTCATTCCCGGCATCGACGCCGACTGCGGCGGCGCCTGCGCCTGCGCCACCTGTCACGTCTTCGTCGATCCGGCTTTCGAGTCGAAGATCCCGCCCAAGAGCGACATGGAGGAAACCATGCTCGACTTCGCGCCGGAGATTGCGCCCAACAGCCGGCTCTCCTGCCAGATCAAGGTCACAAAAGAGCTCGACGGGCTGGTTGTCCGCATGCCGCAGAGCCAACACTAAAGATGCGTCAGCACTGATGGAGGAATAAGCCATGAACGTTGCCGTCGGAAATCAGGAACAGGCCCGCAACGACGCCTATTCGACGCCGCTCGACAAGCTCGATCCGGCCAATGCGGACCGCTTCCAGAACGACACGATCTGGCCGGTGTTCGAACGCCTGCGCAAGGAGGCCCCGATCCACTACACCGCCGACAGCGCCTACGGGCCCTATTGGTCGGTCACCAAGTGGAACGACATCATGGCGGTGGATACCAACCACGCCGTGTTCTCGTCTGCCGACGGTATCGTTCTGGCGACCGAAGAATCGATCCGCGAGAACGAGAAGATCCGCGGTCCGCGCGACAAGAACGCCGGCGGCTTCATTTCGATGGACCCGCCCTTCCACGGCCCCAAGCGCAAGACCGTCACGCCGGTCGTCGCGCCCGACAATCTGGCGCGCATGGCGCCGCAGGTGCGCGAGCGCGCCGGCATCATCCTGGATTCGCTCCCCATCGGCGAGGAGTTCGATTGGGTCGACAAGGTGTCGAAGGAACTGACGGCGATGACGCTCGCCACGCTGTTCGACTTCCCCTTCGAGGATCGCCGCAAGCTGACCTACTGGTCCGACATGTTCACCAACCAGCCGGGCCATGGGCCCGCCAAGAGCTGGGCACACAAGGGTGAGGCCGCGAACGAGTGCTTCAGCGCGTTCAACGATCTGTGGAACCAGCGGGTGAACGCGCCGCCGAGCTTCGACATGATCTCGCTGCTCGCCCATAGCGAAGCGACCCGCAACATGGACCCGCGCGAATATCAGGGCCATGTCGTGCTCCTGATCATCGGCGGCAACGACACGACGCGCAACACGATCAGCGGCAGCGTCTATGCCCTGAACAAATATCCCGATCAGTACGCCAAGCTGCGCGCCAACCCGTCGCTGATCACTTCGATGGTGTCGGAGACGATCCGCTGGCAGACGCCGCTCGCCCATATGCGGCGCACGGCGCTGTCCGACTTCGAGCTGGGCGGCAAGCAGATCAAGAAGGATGACAAGGTGGTGATGTGGTACGTCTCGGGCAACCGCGACGACGACATCATCGAAAATCCCAACGCCTACATCATCGACCGCGAGCGGCCGCGACAGCACCTGTCGTTCGGCTTCGGCATCCATCGCTGCGTCGGAAACCGCATCGCGGAACTCCAGCTCCAGATCATCTGGGAAGAGATCATGAAGCGGTTCCCGGATATCCGCGTCGTGGGCGAGCCCACGCGTACCCATTCGTCGTTTGTGAAGGGCTACGAAACGCTTCCCGTCATCATCCCGGCGCGCACCTGACCGTCACGGACGGGCCGGAACGCAATAGAGGACCAGGGCCATGAACATCGCCGTCAACGCCATCGAGAAAGACGCCCGCGACGCCGCTTACGCGTTGCCGCTCGACAAGATCAACGTCGCGCAGGGCATCCTGTTCAAGACCGACACGATGTGGCCGTACTTCGAGCGCCTTCGCCGCGAGGACCCGGTGCATTACTGCGCCGAGAGCGAGTTCGGTCCCTATTGGTCGATCACCAAGTACAACGACATCATGGCGGTCGACACCAACCATCAGGTGTTCAGCTCGGAATTCTCGCTCGGCGGCATCACGATCGGCGGCGGCCAGGCCAATGTCGATCCGCTGCCCATGTTCATCGCGATGGACCCGCCCAAGCACGACATCCAGCGCAAAGTCGTCACGCCGGTCGTGAACCCCGCGAACCTGCAATATCTGGGGCCGATCATCCGCGAACGCGCCGGCAAGATTCTGGATTCGCTCCCCATCGGCGAGCCGTTCGACTGGGTCGACAAGGTCTCGATCGAGCTCACCACCATGACGCTCGCGACCCTGTTCGATTTTCCGTTCGAGGAGCGGCGCAAGCTGACGCGCTGGTCCGACGTCGTCACCGCCGCGCCCGGCTACGGCATCGTCGACACGATCGAGCAGAAGATGGCCGAGATGCAGGAGTATCACGAATATTTCACGCGGCTGTGGAACGAGCGGGTCAACGCGACCGAGGTGAAAGGCGATCTCATCTCGATGCTGGCGCACAATCCGGCGACCCGGAACATGGAGCCGCGCGAATATTTCGGCAATGTGGTGCTGCTCACGGTCGGCGGTAACGATACGACGCGCAATACGATCACCGGTTCGATCGTGGCGCTGAACCAGAACCCCGATCAGTACAAGAAGCTGCGCGAGAACCCCGATCTGATCTCCTCCATGGTGTCGGAGACCATCCGCTGGCAGACGCCGCTCGCCCATATGCGCCGCACGGCGAAGGAAGACATCGAATTCCAGGGCAAGAAGATCAAGAAGGGCGACAAGGTCGTCATGTGGTACGTCTCGGGCAATCGCGACGAGACGGTGATCGAGCGGCCGAACGACTACATCATCGACCGCGAGAATCCGCGCCGCCACATCTCCTTCGGCTTCGGCATCCATCGCTGCGTCGGCAACCGGCTGGCGGAATTGCAGCTCCAGATCATCTGGGAAGAGATCTTCAAGCGCTTCCCGGTGATCGAACAGGTCGGCGAGCCGCAACGCTCCTATTCGACCTTCGTTAAGGGATATGAGCATCTGGATGTGGTAATACCGAAGCGCCACTGATTGCGTTTGCCTCATCCTTCGACAAGCTCAGGATGAGGATCAATGAAAGTACCCTCACCCTGAGCTTGTCGAAGGGTGAGGAGCAGGGATCACCGGAGGGACGCCATGACCGACACCAACATCACCAAGGACGCGATGTACGGCGCGGTGGCGCCCGACGACTTCGAATTGATGATCGAGCTCGACCGCTACGAACAGCGCTCGACCGCCTTCGACAAGATCATCAGCGCGACGCACGACCATTTCTGGGATCCGCTCGACAAGAAGTACATCGACTTCGACGAGCCGTTCGACCTGGAGAACGAACCCCTGATGCCGGAAGACATGCAGCCCTTGCTGCGCCTTCCCTACATCAATGAGAGCCTGAAGGACCCAAAGGAGCGCATTCGCTTCATCAACTACATGCAGCTGTGGAACTTCTCCTCCATCCTGCATGGCGAGCAGGGCGCGCTGAATCTTTCCGCCTCGCTCTGCCACGTCCTCAAGGACCAGGGCGCGCAGGAATATGCCGCCAACCAGACGCGCGAAGAGGCCCGCCACGTCACCGCCTTCGCCAAATACATCAAGTCGCGCTGGGGCCGCCCGGTGCCGTGCGGCGCGGCGCTCAAGGCGCTGCTGATCGAGATCATCGAGAGCCCGGCGGTCTACAAGAAGATCATCGGCATGCAGATGCTGGTCGAAGGGCTCGCGATGGGCGCCTTCGCCAACGGCTATCGCTACAATCGCGATCCGCTGGCCAAGAAGCTGTTTCAGCTGGTGATGACCGACGAGGCGTTCCACCACAAGTTCGGCAAGATCTGGGCCGACAAGACGATACCCAAGCTCACCGAGAGCGAACGCAACATGGTCGAGGATTGGGCGGCGCATTGCGCCCAGTCGCTGCTCTTCAACAACGGCTCGCCCGAGCAGCAGCAGGTGATCTACGGCAAGTTCGGCCTCGACCCGCAGCGCGTCATCGAGGACATCATGGAGCGCCGCAAGAACCGCGACCCGATGCGCCGCTTCAAGGGCGAAACCAACATCTTCCGCGTACTGATCAAGACGTTGCTCAATGCCGGCCTGATCACCGACCGCACGCGCAAATTCTATGCGATGTATATCGACATGGACGAGCTGGCCGCCGAAGGCACCCGCATGGTGGGCGACGACATCGCCGAAGAAGGCATCCGCTACCTCCAGGCGATCAACTTCAAGGACCAGGGACGCACCGTCTCGATCGCGGCGGAGTAGCGCCGGAAGCGGCGGTGGTTCGCCGCCGCTTCCCCTTCAAGACGTATCGCGCCGCCTATTTCGGCTGCACGAACTCGCCGCAGGTGTATTTGAACTGCACGCGCCCATTGCGGATCGAGTTGATCCCCACGGGGCCGGACGGTACCCCGAGACCGGCGCACGAGATCTGCTGCGTGATGCAGGTGTAGCTCCATGGCGCCGTGCCGGGCGTGCCTTGCGCATTCATCTTGTTGAATCCGGCCGCGCATTCGTACTGATAGGGGTTGGGCACGCCCATATTCGCCGGCTTGACGCCGATCGGACCGGCAACGACCGCACCGGCGACGAAGGCCAGAACGGCCGCCGCTCCAATAATATTGTACTTCATCGGATTGCTCCCTCTGGTTTGAACCTCCCAGCCCTCCGACGCCCGCAGCTTAGCAGAGCCCGCGATGCCGTTGAATGAAAGGTGTGGGGTTCCCGCCGGCACAGGAGTATGATTCCCCCCAAATCGAAGGTTGCGGGGTCTCCCGTGACCGACGGCAGAAGGCCGCCAGGCCACGGGCGATTCCAAGGCCCTCGAACAAAACGTTCGGGAGGAAACGCTCATGACTATCCGAAATCCGATCGAGTGGACCGGCGCGCAATTCGTCGAAGCGGCGCACGCGATGAAGACCGCCGGCCACTCGCTCCAGCACATGCAGGACACCATCCACTCGCCGGTGCCGGCCGTGCGCCGCATAACCTATGCGGATCTCATGACCGCGCTCAGGAAGGGCTTCGACGACTTCGAAGCCTATCGCAGCGACGTGCTGTTCGTCGGTGTCGTCTATGCCGCCGCCGGTCTGGTTCTGGCGCGCATCATGTTCCGGGCGGATCTTCTGCCGCTGCTCTTCCCGCTCGCGTCGGGATTCGCCATCGTCGGTCCGTTCGCCGCCATCGGGCTTTACGAGATGAGCCGGCTGAGAGAGCAGGGCGTCGCGGCGCGCTGGTCCAATGCATTCGATGTCTTCCGGGCACCGGCGGTCGGCGCGATCTCCGTGCTCGGCGCATTCCTCATCGCGCTGTTCTTCGCCTGGCTCGGCGCCGCCTGGGCGATCTATCTGCACATCTTCGGCCCGGCGCCGGTCAACTCGCTCGGCCAGTTCGTGCATGACGTCTTTCGCACGCCGGGCGGGCAGACGCTGTTCGTCGAAGGCATGATCTGCGGCTTCTTCTTCGCGCTGGTGGCGATGGTCCTCGGCGTGGTCTCGTTCCCGCTGCTGGTCGACCGCGACGTCGGGCTCGACACCGCGGTCAAGACGTCGGTCCGCGCCGTGCTTGTCAATCCCGGTCCGATGGCGGTGTGGGGCCTGATCGTGGCGGGCGCGCTGGTGATCGGCGCACTCCCGCTGTTCCTGGGACTTGTGGTCGTTGTGCCGGTGCTCGGCCACGCGACATGGCATCTGTATCGGGCGATCGTGCCGCGTGAGGGAGGCCGCCCGCTAGCGGCCTTTGACGACATCCACTAGCCGCGCCACATGCTCGGGCGGCGTGTGTTGCAGCACGCCGTGGCCGAGATTGAAGATGTGGGGCCGGCCGCGCATCGCATCCACGATGCGCCGCGCTTCGGCCTCCATGGCCTCGCCGCCGGCCATGAGCAGCATCGGGTCGAGATTGCCTTGCGCCGCGATATGCGCCGGTAGCGTCGCGGCCGCCGCCGCGATGTCGGTCATGTGATCGATCCCCACCGCGTCGACCCCGGTCTGCGCCGCGTAGCGCGCGACATGCGAGCCGGCACCGCGCGGCAGGCCGATGACGGGGACGTTCGGGTGCCGCGCCTTTACGGCTTTGACGATGCGGGCGGTCGGCGCGATCACCGCCAAGTCGAACAGCGACGCGGGAACGGCACCGGCCCAGCTGTCGAACAGCTTCAGCGCCTCCGCGCCGGCATCGGCTTGCGCGATCAGGTAAGCCGACGTGGCATCGACGAGAATGTCCATCAGAGCCTGGAACAGCTTCGGGCTCGCTCCACATCATGCGGCGGCAATTCTCGTAGTCCGTCTTGCCGCGGCCTTCGATCATGTAGGTCGCCACCGTCCATGGCGCGCCGGCAAAACCGATCAGGGCCGCATCCGGCGGCAGAGCCGCGCGCACGCCCTTCACCGTCTCCATCACCGGCGACAGGATCTGGGCGGCTTTCTCGCTGCTCAATTGCGCCAATCCCGCCGCGTCGCGGATCGGCTCCAGCCTCGGGCCTTCGCCTTCGACGAAGGAGACTGTCTGCCCCAGCGCATGGGGCACCAGCAGGATGTCGGCGAACAGGATCGCCGCGTCCATGCCGAAGCGGCGCACCGGCTGCATCGTCAATTCGATCGCAAGCTCCGGCGTGAAGCAGCGATCGAGGAAGCTCGGCACCTTGGCGCGCAGCGCGCGATATTCCGGCAGATAGCGGCCGGCCTGGCGCATCAGCCAGATCGGCGGGCGGTCGAGCGGCTGGCCGCGCAGCACGTGCAGAAGAGGTTTCAAGCGGGATCCGTGGGTTGGCAGACAGCTAACAAGCCGCCGCCCAAGCGTCAACGCGCGTTTTGGCGTGCGCGTTCGCGGGACAATGCACAGTCAAGTGATGTCCCAAGATAGACACAGGCCAGTGCGCGTCGTTTGATCGCTCCTTGCGTCCGGAACTTTGCGAACATTTGCCGATGCAGAGTCGAGCAAGTCACCGATGGCACCAACACAGCACAGACGCCGCCGCCGCGGCCGGGCGCTTCCAACCAGCGAGAAAGGAACATGGCAATGGATCTGAGCGCGATGGACAATGACGGCAAGGCCGTCGATTGGTGGTTCATGTACAAGGTGTCCGGCAAATCGACGACCAATGCCGGAAAGAAGGTGTCCGGCCTGACGGGTGCCGAATATGTCTATTTCGATTCCACCGAAGGCAGTACGGCCAGGCTGCTCAAGCCCCAGGATTTGGTGACCACGAACGGCGCGCTGCCGAACACGATCAACCAGCTTTACACCAAGCCCGGAGCCAACACCCAGCATCTGGGCTGGTTTTTCTACAATGACGAGGACCCGCTCAGCGGCAAGACCGACGGCGTGCTCGGCCACACCAAGGGCGTGCTCGCCTATGACTTCGGGAGCGACACGGCGTTCTGGCTGGTGCAGTCCACGCCGAAATTCCCCGAGAGCAAGAGCGTGTATGAATTCCCCAACTCGGGACTTCCCAACGCGCAGACGCTGCTTTGCATCACTTTGCAGAATTGCGATGTCTCGCGCGCCATCGCCAACCAGATGTATTCCGCGCAGCAGCCGCATGTGTTCCTGGCCTCGCCGATTCCGGTGGATCTGGTGCATCTGCCAAACGATCCGCGCGTGCAGCTCATGGAAGGCAAGGTGGTGGAAGGCAACTCGCCGTTCTCGACCACCGTTCCTTTCATGTCGAAAGCCGGAGTGAAGTTCACCTCCATCGCCAAGAACAAATATTGGGGGCTGGATTTCTACAACGACCTTGTCGGGCCGACCCTGCACGACAATCTCGATGTCGAGACCTGGACGCATGGCACCACGCCGCCCTCGCTGCAGAGCGACAAGATCCATACCGTGGTCGACATGGGCGGGATCAATCTCAAACCGCTGGGCTACGACATCAAATGGCCGGAGTCCGACGATCACGCCAAGCTCGCCATCTCCGCGCGCAGCGAGGCCACGCATTTCATCTGCGTGGGCGACATCAACTTCACGCTGTCGATGCGCAAGCGCAGCGGCGGCACCGTGGCGTTTCAGTGCGAGCCGCTATGGCAGAGCATCTCGTCCATCCTCACGGACGTCACCACGCATCTGAAGACGGGCTCGAAGGCTGCAACGCAGCAGGTCGATATGGCGCCGGCCAACAAGCCTCCCGCCGATCCCGCGGTGAAGGTCACGGCGGCCGCCTACAAGACCGGCACGCTCCGGCCAGACGGCGCCAAAGTGAAACCGCGCAAGCAGGCGGGCCGGCCGGCGACGCGGAAGACCGCGGCCAAGAAATCCCCTGCCCGGAAGGCGACCAAAAGCACCAGGAAAAAGAAGTCCGCGTGATCGCGCCGGTCGGCGGCGCCATGAGCGGCTGCACTGCGTCCGGAAGCGCGACGCTTCCGGACGAGCACCGTCACGGCCAGTGATGGCCCACGGTCAGATAGGACAGCGCCAGCACGGCGGCCACGCCGAGCAGGGCGCCGAATATCTGGCCGCTGCGGCTATCGTCCTGGCGCGCGATGGTGAACAGCGCGACGCCGCCGACGGCCGCGGCCAGCAGCAATGCCCCGATCAGAAAGTCCGCGGTCAGTGCCCACATGGCGGCACACTGCCAGAGTTCACCGGTGCGTTGAAGGCGCGATACGCCGCTGCCGCTCAGGGCGCAACGAAGGCGCCGGCCGGCCCGGGGAACTCGACCGGGCTCTCATAGCCGTCGGCCGAGACCGACGAGACGCCGAAGAACCAGTCGTCGATCGTGATGTCCTTCAAGGTCAGCGTCGTTGCGGCGCCCGCCGACCGGCTGTCGCTCCAGAACGGCGCGGTCGTGTCGCGCCACCACACCCGGTACTCCGCGGCACCGGCCGCCGCCGACCAGCTGATCGTCGTGTCGGCCGACACCGCACCTTCGATCTTCACGTCGGTGGGCGGCGCCGGCGCCATGGCGAGCGCCGCCATGGTGACGGCGTTGAGCCGCGTGACCTGCGCGAGATAATCGAAATCGACCGCGTCGAGCACGTCGCCATAGCGCACGCCGTTCTGGGTGCGCAGATCCTGATGCTCGCGCGTGTAGTTCTCGATGGCCTCGGTGAAGCGCACCGCCGGAAAGCCCGCCGCCAGCATCGGCACCTGGTCGCCGCCGCGGCTGTAGCGGTCGGTGCGATAAACCATCCGTACCGTGAGGCCGGTCAGATAGGTGTCGGCCATGCCGCTGATGAAGCGGGCAAGGTTGCGCGACGGGCTGTCGACCTCGCCGCCATTGTAGCGGCGGTGCTCGGCCTCCTCCGGCGTCTCGATCGAGCGCGTGCCCTCGGAGAAGATGCGCACATGCGTGCTGTCGCTCATCCCGTCGGCGCCGTTGGTGTTGCCGACGATGTCGTTGTTGAGATCGGCCTCGACCTGCCAGTGCTGGTCGTGGGCGTATTGCGCGAGGATCTTGCCGCCATAGAGGCCCTGCTCCTCGCCCGACAGCACGGCATAGACGAGCGTCGCGGGAAATTTGTGGCGCGACAGCACGCGCGCCGCCTCGATCACCGCCGCCGTGCCCGAGCCGTCATCGTCGGCGCCCGGCGCGTCGCTCGTCGCGTTCAGGATGTCGGTCACGCGCGAGTCCAGATGGCCGGAAATGACGATGACGCGGCCGGGATCGCTCGTGCCGCGCTGGATCGCCAGCACGTCCATGATCGCGGTCGGCTTGGGAATGCGCTCGCCGGTGAAGGTCTGTTCCGGCGTCGCGATCTCCAGACAGCCGCCGCAGGCGCGGCCGATCGCGGCGAAGCGGTCCTTGACCCAGCGCCGCGCCGCGCCGATGCCGCGCCTCTTCGACACGGTGTCCGATAGAGTGTGGCGCGTTCCGAAGCCGACCAGCTTGGCGATGGTGGCGTGCAGTTCCGCCGGCTTCACGTCGGCAGCGATACCTTGCAACAAGGGGTGCGGCGCGTTGTCCGCCGCAAGCGCGGCTGTGGCGAAGAGACAAGCGAGCGCGAGACCGGCGATGCGCATGATGCAACCCCTGAAAGAGGCGCGAGTTTTGCCCGCGCGCCGCGTGGAGGCAAGCGACCGACCCGCCCCGCGGGTCGACCTTGTCGCCCGGGACTTGCCGTTCCGCCCCGGCACCAAGTAAGGGATTTCCTGCGCCGGCGCAGACCGGACGGAAATTGCAGCACGGCGGAGATGCATGTTGGCCAGGGACGAAGCGATTGCGCAGCTCACCGCTGCCGGTCAGCCTTTCGAATTGTACGAGACCGAGGCGCTTGGCCGCCGCTGCCGCGTCTTCAAGAACGCGCCGCCGACCTTGCGCGATCTCTATGCCGCGACACGGAGCGACAAGCCTTTCCTCGTCTATGAAGAGGAACGGCTCACCTTCGAGGAGGTATGGCGCAAGGCGGCCAAGTTCGCCACCGTGCTGATCGAACGCTATGGCGTGCGCAAGGGCGACCGCGTCGCGATCTCCACCCGCAACTTTCCCGAATGGATGATCGCGTTCAACGCCGCAACATCGATCGGCGCGATCGCGGTTGCGATGAACGCGCTGTGGCAGTCCCATGAGATGGAATATGCGCTGCAGGACTGCGCGGCGCGCGTGCTGATCGCCGATCGCGAGCGGCTGGAACGGCTTGCCGCCTGCGAACGCTTGCCCGATGGCCTCTCCGTGATCGCGGTGCGGGCGGATGCGCCGGCCGGCGGCGTGACGTTCGGCGACCTGATGCAGGGTCCCGACACCGATGCGATGCCGCGAGGTCGGATTCGGGCCCGACGACGACGCGATCATGCTCTACACATCGGGCTCGACCGGCCATCCCAAGGGCGCCGTCTCGACGCATCGCAATGTCATCAGCGCGCTGCTTTCGTGGGAACTGGACGGTCAGGTCGCGGTTGCGATGGGCGCCGTGGCGGCGCCGTCCGCCGACGCGCCGCAAGCGTCGACGCTTCTCGCCGTGCCGCTGTTCCACGTCACTGGACTGCACGCGGTCTATCTCGCGAGCTTCCGCGCCCAGCGGCGGATCGTTTCCATGTACAAGTGGGACGCCGAAAAGGCCGCGGAGATCATCGAACGCGAGCGCATCACCGCCTTCACCGCGCCGGCCGCAATGACCGGCGATCTGGTCGAGGTCGCGCGCCGCTCCAGGCGCGATCTGAGCTCGCTGCTCGTCGTCGGCGGCGGCGGCGCGCCGCGCGCGCCCGACCAGGTCCGCGCCATCGACAAGGCCTTCGGCAAGGCGCGGCCCAACACCGGCTGGGGCATGACCGAGACCAACGCGATCGGCGCCGGCATCTCGGCGCAGGCCTATGTCGATCATCCCGAAAGTTCGGGCCGCTCGTCGGCCGTGCTCGACCTGCGCATCGTCGATCCGCAAGGCAAGGTGCTGCCGGTGATGGAGCGCGGCGAGTTGCAGGTGCGCGGCACTTCGATCATGCGCGGCTACTGGAAGCGGCCGGACGCCAATGCGCAGGCTTTCGACGGCGAATGGATGCGCACCGGCGACGTCGCCTATCTCGACCATGAGGGCTTTCTCTATATCGTCGACCGCATCAAGGATCTCGTCATCCGCGGCGGCGAGAATATCGGCTGCGGCTCCGTCGAGGCGGCGCTGCTCGAGCATCCCGACATCCGCGAGGCGAGCGTCTATGGCGTGCCGGACAAGCGGCTCGGCGAAGAGCTCGCCGCAACGCTCTATGCCACCAAAAAGATCGACGAGGGCGAACTGCGCGCGTTCCTCGCCGAGCGGCTCGCGCGCTACGAGATCCCGCGCTATTTCCACTTCGAGAAGGAAGCGTTGCCGCGCATCGCCTCGGGCAAGATCCTCAAGCGCCAATTGCGCGAAGAGATGATCCAGCGTCTGGGAGCCGCCGTCGCCGGCTAGGTGGCGGCCTTGTGCCTGCCGTCGATGATTCTCCGCAGGACGCGCAGCGCATCGTCCAGGCTACCGTCGTTCGGCACCACGAAGTCGTAATCCGATCGCCGCACCGCCGTCGCATTCGACAGCCGCTCGGCGATCTGCTCTGGCGTGTTTGTGCCGCGTGCGATCAGCCGCTTTCGCAGCAGGTCCGGTGGAACGTCGATGAGGATCGTTACCGCGTCGGGATAGCTCGCCTTGAGCGCCTGCACCCGTCCGAGATCGGCGATAACGACCGCGCTCCTGCCGCTCGCCAGGACGGCGTCGATCTCCTTCGCCGCAAGTCCATAGCTCATGCCGAAGTCGAAGCGGCGATATTCGATGAAGGCGTTCTCCTCGGCCATCTCTTCGAACCGTTCCGGCGTAACGAAGATATATTCCAGCGCATCGCTTGCCGCGGCGCGCGGCTGGCGCGTCGTATAGCGCGGCACCAGAACCAGATTGGGATCGCCCTTGACCAGGGCAAAGGCCAGCGTCGTCTTGCCCGAGGCGCTGGCGCCGTCCAGAACGAAAAGCGTGCCGCGGCTCATCGCGCCCGGTCAGAAATTGGCCGTCACCGCGAACTGGACACTGCGTTCGATCGCCGGCGCGGAGGTTTGCACTTGCGGCGATTGCAGCAGGTTCTGGCCCGACAGCGACGCCGTCAGATTGTCCGTGAGCCGATAGGCGATGCGTGCGTCCACCGACACATAATCCGCAATGCGCACGATCTCGCCGGACGGCACGATGGGGTTCGGGCCGGGCGCGGTGCGAAGCCCGTGGAACGCCGATTCATATCGCAGATAGCCGTCGATCTCCCATGGCCCCTGCGCCCATCCCAGATTGGCGTTCACCACATGATCGGGATGGGTGTCGGCGAAATCGACCTGCGCGGACTTGGCCGAGAACCCCGGCAGGAAATGGTCCGAGATCACCTCCGGCGTATAGCTCAGTCCCCATCGCCAATCGTCTGCAAAGGTGCCGTCGACGTTCAGCTCGAGGCCGGTCGCTTCGGAGTTTCCGGCATCGGCCGGCGTCAGGATGAGACCGAGCAGCGGCGCGCTGCCGCCGATATCGGCGACGATGTCCTTTGTCGTCTGGTGAAAAAGGCGCAGACGAATCCGCGCGCCCCAGTCGGCGACCTCGCGGACCCAATCGAGCCCGTAGTTCATCACGATCGTCGGCTTCATCGTCGGCAGTCCGGCGTAGTAGCCGAGGGGCGTCGGAACGGTCACGCCGCCGAAGTTGACCAGGCTCGGCAGCTGCACGCCGCGCGCCGCGGTGAAGCGGAACGTGTCGGCGTCGTCGGGATGCCAGACGAGGCCGCTGTTGAAACTGAAAGCGGTAATCGAATGGCCGTTCCAGTCCGCATTGGTCAGGCCGAGGCCGGGCGGAATGGGGCCGCTGCGGCCGAGCGACAAATGGTCGATGCGAACGGCATCGGTGAGCTTCAATTCGGGCATGATCGCCCAATCCCACATCGCCCCCCCGGCCAGCACGCTATAGAACACATGTGCGCCGCCGATCGGCGTCGTCTCCATCGCATTGTGGCGATATTCGAACGACACGCGGATCGTGTGCGCCGGTCCGGGCTTGAAGATGTCCTGCAACTGCACGACGTAGACCGGATTCGTCACGTGAAACAGAACGCCCGAAGTGGGCGAGCCGGCAAGCCATGTGTCGTACCAATTCATGTAAGCGGTCGCCTCGATCAGGCCAAGACCCGTGTCCGCCGCGACGCGTCCCTTGAGCGAGCTGGTGCGATACTGCGCGAAGAGGGTCAGATAGGTGGCGGAGAATTCCGGCTCCGCTGCTTCGGCGTGCGAGAGCTCCAGGCTCGCGTCGACGCCCTGTGCAAGGCGGAAATGGCCGAGCAGGTCGATGGCCTTGCGGTAGTCGCCGTTGCGGGTCCCGACATCGGTCGGCTGCTGCGGCGTGGCGAAATCGGTATCGCGCCGTCCGCCGAGCGACAATCGCACGCCGCCGTCCTTGCCGATCGGATAGGTGACGGTCGCGGATCCGCCGATGAGGTCCTGGGTGCCCCCGATGAGCGACAACGTATCGATGTCGTCATGGAGCGGGTCGTAGGTGATGATGTTGACGACGCCGCCCACCGCATTGAATCCGAACAGTGCACTGTTCGGCCCCATGACGATTTCGATCTGGCGGATATCGGACAATTGGACCGGGATCGCGCTCCACGGCGTGTAGCCGTAGGAGTCGGAGTAAACCTGGCGGCCGTCGACCAGAACCAGCAGGCGCGGCGAGTCCGGTTGATTGTAGCCGCGCACCGCCACATCGGCCTGGTCGTTGGTCCATTGCAGAACGTCCAGGCCCGGAACGTGCCGCAGGATCTGGGGAATATTGCGCGCGCCGGAGCGGCGGATCTCGTCCTGCGTCACGATGATCATGCTGGCTGGAACGTCGCTCGCGCGCTGCGGCGAGCCGGTGACGGACGTCGTGACGGGTTCGCCGAACAGACTCTCCAGCGAACCATAGTCCATCGACTGGGCTGATGCGGCGCCGGCGCCGAACAGGACGGCGGCGCAGAAGCCGCATGCCGCGAATTTCGCGACGTGTCGCCGACCATATTCCAGATGCACGCGCTTTTTTGGCTGCATCGCTCAAATCTCCGTAATCATGATGCGAAAGACGGCGGCGAGGTCGGTGCCGCTCGCCTCCGCCGCCGCCCGATTGACGAGCACCTCGATCTTGGGCTGCGTGCGCACGCCGATCACGCAGTTGCCGTTGCGCACCTGGACCAGGTCGAAGGTGATGCAGGGAATCCTGCGTTGCCGGATGATGCGGCCGACCTTCGCGGCACCGGCGTCGACACCCTCGGTCAGGAACACCAGGTCGAAGCCGTTGCCGAGCTGGCCGATGGGGACCATGACCGGCTTGAGCGTCAGATTGCCGATGCGCATTCCGCCATCCATCAGCGCGCGCAGTTCGTCGGCCTGCTGCGAGGAGGGCGCGACGGCAGGGTCGTAGACGATCCCGACGCGCGCGTCGCCGTGCTTGAGATTGTCGATGAAGTCGATCGCGCGCCCAGCGACGAGCAGGTCGGCCTGAGTCACAACGGCGTCGGCCGGACTTATCGCCGATGTGACGGCGATCGCGGCGCCGAATATCATGGATGCCAGGCGCATCGCGAGAGACGTCGATTTGCGGCGGGGTTGCGGCATGTCAGGCCTTTGCGACTTCCGGCCCGGCTGCGGCCTTTCGCTTGCGAAGCGACTCGGCGACGGATTCGGGCAATGGCTTGATCTGCTTCTGGCGAAGCAGCACGCGGACTTTCTCGGCGGGCAGAGGTTCGCTGAACAGGAAGCCCTGCGCCTTGGTCGGCGATCCGGTGGAGATGAGAAGCATGCGTTGCTCGTTCGTCTCGACGCCTTCGGCCATGACGCTGAGGCCCAGATCATGCGCCATCGCGATCATCACGCGGATCATGTCGGCGCGCTCGGGATCGTGGACCGCCTTGGCGATCAGTGAGCGCGCGAGCTTGAGATGGTTGACGCTGTAGGCCTTCAGATAGTCGAACGAGGAATATTCGGTGCCGAAATCGTCGATCGCGATCTTGGTGCCGAGCCGGCAAAGCTGCGACAGCACGTCGTTGCGCGTCCATTTGAGTTGCGCGAGCGTCGCTTCCGTCACGTCGAACTCCAGATCGGAAGCCGACAATTTCCATTTCGCGAGAACCGTCGTTACGTCCTGCACGAGCTCGCGGGCATTCTTGAGCTGCATGAGGGAGAGATTGACCGTCATGACGGTCGGCGCGACGCCGTCGTCGCGCCAATGCCGCATCTGCTCGCAAGCGTGCTCGAGCACCCAATGGCCGAGCTGCATGATGACGCCGGTCTGCTCGGCCGCTGGAACGAAGTCGACGGGGAGCAGCAGGCCGCGCGTCGGATGGTTCCAGCGCACCAGCGCCTCGACCCCCACGATCGCTCCCGACACGACCTCGACCTGCGGCTGGTAGAATAATTCGAGCTCGCCCTTGTCGAACGCCTCCCGCAGCTCGGCGGTGAGCGTCACGCGTTCGCGAACCTGCGCGTCGAGATCGTCGGTGTGGAACCGGTAGCAGTTTCGGCCCTGTTCCTTTGCGCGATATAGCGCGAGATCGGCCTGCGTCAGGATCACGTCCGGCGAAATGGTCTCCGGCACGCAGGGCGCAATGCCGATGCTCACCGTGATGTGCACGATGTTGCCGTGCAGCGAATAGGGCACGGCCAGCGCGTGCAGAAGCTTGGTGGCCAGTTCGCCGGAACGGGCCGGATTGTCCATTTCGGTCTGCAAGATGGCGAACTCGTCGCCGCCCAGTCGGGCGACGACGTCGTTTTCCCGCGTGTTGGCCTTCAGTCGCTCGGCGATTTCCTTGAGCAGCAGGTCGCCGGTCGGATGACCGAGCGTGTCGTTGACGTCCTTGAAGTGGTCGACGTCCATGTACAGGACGGCAAAGGGGCTGGCGCCGCGCCGCGTCGCGGTGAAGGACTGGCGCAGGCGGTCGACGAACGTCGTGCGGTTGGCGAGCCCCGTGAGGCCGTCGGTGCGGGCGAGTTGCGCGATCTTCTCTTCGGCGATCTTGCGCTCGGTGATGTCGATGATGATGCCTTCGATTTCGACGAGGCGGCCCAGCTTGTCGCGCACCGGTGTGTAGCGGTTCTCGACCGAGCGCCTTGTGTCGTCGCCGGTCCTTAGGCGAAATTCGATCGATCCGCCGCCCGCGCCCTTCTGCAGCGCCTTGGTCATGGCCTCGCCGAAGCGCGGCTGATCTTCCGGATCGATCAGCATCTCGAACCAGTTCGGCGCCGCCAGCAGCTTGGCGGGATCGTGTCCGAACTTGGTGATGTTGGGCGAGATGTAGATGAGCGGCAGCGACGGCTCGCCGCGCAGGCGATAAAGGATCGTCGGGCTGTTCTGGACGATCATGTTCGCATCGGCCAGCTCCTTCACATAGCGCGCGCGGATGATCGCGACCCCGATCAGCCCGGCCAGCGTCTCCAGCACATCGGTCTCCGCCCAGCTCCATTTGCGCCGCAGCGATCCGGAATCGACGAAGACCAGCACGCCCCACAATTTCCTTTCGATCATCACCGGGATCAGCAGGAAGGAGTGCATGTTCGCCTGGAGACATTTTTCGCGCAGGTCGCCGGCAATGTCGGCGACGAAGACATCGAAGGGCCGGCCGCCCAGCAAAGGCGCGATGGCGCTCGGCATGGCTGTCGTGAGGTCGACGGCGCGGAAGTCCGGACTGTCGATCGTGGGCGACAGGCCGGCACCGTACCATTCCTGCGCGATGACGGCGTGAACGTGTCCGTCCTTGGATCGTTCGATCTCGCAGAGCTGCGCCCGTCCGACGGCCACGGTTTCGCCGATCAGTTCCAGCACCGCGGCGACCGCGTCTTCATAGCCTTGGGAGCCCAGAAGCTCGGCCGCGCTCTTGGTCACCGCGTTGAGCAGGGCGTCGTGTTCGCGCAGCGCCTCTTCGGCCACTTTGCGATCGTGCAATTCGGTCTCGAGCTGGGAGTTGGCGACGCGCAATTCCTGCGTGCGGTCCTCGACGGTCTTGGTCAGCTCGGTCTGGAAGGCCGAAAGCTGCTCGATGCGATCGTGTTCCAGCGTCGCATGCGTTTCGGCTTCGTTGCGCCGCCTTATGGCGCGCGCCAGAAGCTGCGTCAGGATCAGGAATGCGAGCGTCGCGGCCGCCAGAATCGAACCTTCCCACCAGGCGCTCCGGCGCCACTCGGCGAGGACGTCGGCCACCGGCATGGCGGCGTGCACGGTGAGGTCGCCGCGGCGCTGCTCGACGAAGACATAGGGGCCGAGCGCGCTGTTGGGCGGCTGGCCGTCGATGACGCGTCCGCCGGATTCGACCCAGATGCTCGCCGTGGGATATTCGACGAGCGCGCGCCAGATCGCGGCGGTGCGCTCTGCGGTCGACTCGTCGGGCGTCGTCGCCGCGGACTTCGCCGCCAGCGCGCTGTAATCGGCGAGCGTGCCGACCGTGGCATCGAGGCGGGTTCTGGCTTCTTCGAGAACCGCGCGGCGTTCGCTCGCCACGAAGATGCCCGCGACGATCCAAACGGCAATCAGGGCCAGGACGACCGGCAGGAGGATCAGCCGGTCGAGCCGTCGTACGGGCGAGGTTTGTCCTTCGACCATTTCCGATCCTGGCGTCCAGACGCTTGTCACGCGGCGCGGCCTGCGCTGCGCGAACGATGTGAAATGGATGCCGGCGCCCGCTCGTTGAGTGAGATCAATCGAGAGCGAAAGGCTACACCGGGTGTGTCCTTTGCTCTTCATACAGATCGATTAGGTATTGTTACCGCAGCACGTCCTTCATCGCGGCGGCGAGACGAGCGCGCCCGACTTCGCGATCGTTCGTTCGATGCGCGCGGAGTCGCGTGTCATTTTTGCGAGCGCAAATTCGCTGGCGCGCGTCCGTGGCGCCGAGCACGGCTCCGGTCGCGGTGTTGCACGCGACGCGAAGACGCCACCTCATCTGTCATGGCTCGCGTCCTTCGACGCCGCCTGCGGGGTCCCTCAAGATGAACAGCGGGCCACGGCCGACGTTGAATATGTCCGAAGGCAATTGAGTCCGAACCCCGGAGCGGAAAGCCCGCTATGGCGTCTGCCGCGCGCGTTCGATTTAAGAGGTGCGACAGTCTGGCGGCCGCCGGTGTCGATTGGCACCCGGTTCCGCCGGACAGAGATCTGTACCAAATTAAATAATTGATTTCATTTGAGAATCTGGTGCCGGAGGTGAGAATTGAACTCACGACCTACCCCTTACCAAGGGGTTGCGCTACCACTACGCTACTCCGGCATCCCAAGCCCGGACGGGCGAAAAGGACGGCTGCTATAGCCCAAGCCGTCGCCAAAGGGAAAGCCCCGGATCGCAGCCCGCATGCGCAAATCTTCAGCTCGCGAAGAGCGTCTCGCCCGGGCCTTGCGTGCCAACCTGAAACGCCGCAAGACGGCCGCGCGGGCCAAGGCACCGCCGGACACGCAGGCCGCGCCAGACGATGGTTCCAACCGGGCGCCCGATCGCCCGAATGCGGCCAAGAAGCCCGATTAACGTGGCCTGATCGCGCGCCTGTTCCGGGGCATCCTGCCACGCTACAAAGGGGTCGAAGGGCGGTTTTGGCCGTCACAGAGGAATCATGGACAGAATCCGCATACGGGGCGGCAATCGCCTCAAGGGTGAAATTCCGATCGGCGGCGCCAAGAATTCGGCGCTGAAGCTGATGGCCGCCGCTTTGCTGACGGACCAGCCGGTGACCTTGAGAAACGTCCCGCGTCTTGCCGATATCGAGGCGATGGCCGACCTCGTGATGCAGTTCGGCGTCAATCTGAACATCCGCCGCGGCACATGTCTTGGCCAGAGCGATACGGTCCGCCTCCACGCCTCGTCCATCGAATCGGCGCTCGCGCCGTACGACATCGTCCGCAAGTTCCGCGCGAGCTTCCAGGTGCTGGGCCCGCTTCTGGCGCGCCATGGCGAGGCGAAGGTGTCGCTGCCCGGCGGCTGCGCCATCGGTGCGCGGCCGGTCGACTTTCATATCCAGGGTCTGGAGGCGATGGGTGCCCGGATCGATCTGGAAGACGGCTATGTCATCGCGAACGCCAATGGCGGACTGAAGGGCACGACCTTCACCGTGCCGCGCGCGTCGGTGGGTGCTACCGAGACGCTGCTGACCGCGGCGACCTTGGCCAAGGGCCGCACGGTCCTCAAGAACGCGGCGCGCGAGCCGGAGACCGGCGATCTTGGAAACTTCCTGATCGCCATGGGCGCCAGGATCACCGGGCTCGGCACCGGCGAGATCACCATCGACGGCGTCGAGCGGCTGTCGGGCTGCGACTATTCGGTGATGCCCGACCGCATCGAGACCGGAACCTATGCCATCGCCACCGCGCTCGCGGGCGGCGAGGTCGAGCTTGTCGGCGCGCGCGCCGAATCGAATGCGGCGCTCTACGGCCTGTTGCGCGGCATCGGCACCGAGGTGACGCAAACCAATCGCGGCATCGCCGTGCATCGCAACGGCGTGCGCCCGACCTCGGTCGACATGACGACCGACGTGTTTCCCGCGTTCCCGACCGATCTGCAGGCGCAGTTCATGGCGCTGATGGCGGTGTCGGACGGCATCTCGCACATCCGCGAGACGGTGTTCGAGAACCGCTTCATGCACGTGCCGGAACTGACGCGCATGGGCGCGAATATCCGCGTCGAAGGCGACATGGCGACCGTCACCGGCGTCCAGAAGCTCAAGGGCGCGCCGGTGATGGCGACCGATCTGCGCGCCTCCGTCAGCCTCGTGCTTGCCGGCCTCGTCGCCGAGGGCGAAACGATCGTCAATCGCGTCTATCATCTGGATCGCGGCTTCGAACGGCTGGAGGAGAAACTCTCCGGCGTCGGCGCGGATATCGAACGGCAGTCGGCATGAATGCAGCACTCACGCTGACGGCGGAGGACGCCGGCGATCTCGAAGTGATGTCGGCGCGCCTGCAGGACGCGGTCGCGCAGATGAAGGATCTCGTCTATCTGCCGAAGAAACGGCGCTTCGCCGCCGCCTTCAACCGCTTCCAGTGGGAAGAGACCGGCAAGCCGCGCGGCGGCAATCTGCGCGTGCGCGCCGGATTGCATTTCGACGGCGTGTTGTCGGTCAAGTCGCACAAGCTGAAGCGCGGCGCGCCGGATGCCGTGGTCTCGCTGCTCGCCATCCGCTTCACGCCGAAGGGCGGCGAGGATCCCGGCGGCACGGTGGAGCTCGTCTTCGCCGGCGGCGGCGCGCTCCGGCTCGAGGTGGAATGCATCGACGCCGGCCTCTCCGACATCAGCGGCGTGTGGGCGGCGCGCGGCCGGCCCGAGCACGAAGAGACCTGACATGGCGCGCCGGCTCGACGCATCGGCGCCCGGATTTGCGGCGCAGTTCGACGCGCTGCTGAATGCCAAGCGCGAGACGGAGGAAGATGTCGCGGCCGCGGTGCGCGGCATCATCGCGGACGTGCGTGCGCGCGGCGATGCGGCGTTGATCGAGCTGACCAACAAATTTGATCGCGCGAACGTCTCGGCGGCCACCTTGCGCCTGACGGCGGCCGAGATCGACGGCGCCGAGAGCAAATGCTCGAAGGCCTCGCTCGATGCGCTGGGTGTCGCCGCAGCGCGGATCGAGGCCTATCACCGCCGCCAGTTGCCGGAGGATGCCTGGTTCACCGACGATACCGGCGCGAAGCTCGGCTGGCGCTGGACGCCGCTCGACAGCGTCGGGCTCTATGTGCCCGGCGGCACGGCGGCCTATCCGAGCTCGGTCCTGATGAACGCGATTCCCGCCGCGCGTCGCGGGAGTCGCGCGCATCGTCATGGTGACGCCGGCGAGCGGCGGCGCGATCAATCCGCTGGTGCTCGCGGCCGCAAAGCGGGCAGGGGTATCCGAAATCTATCGTGTCGGCGGGGCGCAGGCCGTGGCCGCGCTCGCCTACGGCACCGCGACGATCGCGGCCGTCGACAAGATCGTCGGACCGGGCAACGCCTATGTCGCCGCCGCCAAGCGCGAAGTGTTCGGCAAGGTCGGCATCGACTCCGTTGCCGGCCCTTCCGAGATTCTCGTCATCGCGGACGGCGCCAACAATCCCGACTGGATCGCCGCCGACCTGCTCAGCCAGGCCGAGCACGATGCCTCGTCGCAGAGCATCCTGATCACCGACGATCGGGAGTTTGCCGCAAAGGTCGACACCGCGGTCGAGCGCGCGCTGGCGCTTCTGCCGCGCAAGGAGATCGCGGGCGCCAGCTGGCGCGACCATGGCGCGATCATCACGGTGACGACGCTCGCCGATGCGGCGCCGCTGGTCGACCGCATTGCGCCGGAGCATCTGGAGATCGCGACCGCCGATCCGCAGGCGCTTCTGAAGCTCGTGCACCATGCCGGCGCGATCTTCCTCGGCCGCTTTACGCCCGAAGCGATGGGCGACTACATCGCCGGTCCCAATCACGTGCTGCCGACCGCGCGCACCGCGCGGTTCTCTTCCGGCCTGTCGGTGCTCGATTTCCTCAAGCGCACCACCTTGCTCGCCTGCGAGCCCGGCACCATCGCCAAAATCGGGCCGGACGCCATCGTGCTCGCCGAAGCCGAAGGGCTCGACGCGCATGCCCGCTCGATCGCGGCCCGGCTCAACAGCGGCCGCTGACGGATGGCCGATCCTTCACCGTTCCGCCTCATCGACATCTCGCTCGACGAACGCACCATCGTTCGGCGCACCCGCGAGATCGAGCAGGAACGCGACATCGCGATCTACGATTTGCTGGAATCGAATTCCTTCCACCCGGAAGGCTCGCATGGCGGCCCCTACAAGCTGATGCTCGGCGTCGAGGAGAACCGTCTCACCTTCGATATCCAGCTCGAGGACGGCACGCCGCACGGCAAGGTCATGCTCTCGCTCACCCCGTTCCGCCGCGTGATCAAGGATTACTTCCTGATCTGCGAGAGCTATTTCAAGGCCATCCGCAACGCGCCGCCGTCCCAGATCGAGGCGCTCGACATGGGCCGCCGCGGCCTGCATGACGAGGGCTCGACGCTGCTGCGCGACAGGCTGAAGGGCAAGATCGAGATCGACCACGACACGGCGCGCCGCATTTTCACGCTGATCTGCGTCCTGCATCTGAAGGGGTAGGGCAGGATGTTTTCGGATCGATCGGCCCCTCTCATCCTTCGACAGGCTCAGGATGAGGATTCGCATCAATCCCTCATGCTGAGCTTGTCGAAGCATGAGGCCGAACCCAGGCGGTTCTGACGCCATGCGGGGGCCTCACGGTGAGGAGCTGCCGGGCGCCATCCTCTTTGCCTGCACGATGAACTCGGTCAGGAGCCCGATGGCCGCGGCCCTGATGCGCCATCTCTTCGGCAAGTTCGTCTATGTGCGTTCGGCGGGCGTGCGCGCGGGCGACATCGATCCCATCGCCATCGAGGTGATGGAGGAACTCGGTATCGAGATCGGCGGCCACAAGCCGCGCCGCTTCGAAGATCTGGCGGATACCGCCTTCGACGTCATCGTCACGCTTTCGCCCGAGGCCCATCACACCGCGCTCGACCTGACGCACACCATGTCGGTCGATGTCGAATATTGGCCGACCATGGACCCCACGATCATCGAGGGTTCGCGCGACCAGCGGCTGGACGCCTACCGCGCGGTGCGCGACGGCCTGCTGAGGCGAATCCAGGACCGCTTCGCGATAAAGCAGGCCTCGGACACGTGAACGTCGGTCTTAGGCCGTGCCGGCGAAGGCGCCCAGACCCATCATCTGCTCGAAGTTGCTGCGGTAGAACTTCTCCTTCGCATCTTCGCCGATATCGGCCATCGTGCGCTCGAAGCGGCCCTTGGGGTCGTTGGTCCCTTCGGGGTGCGGATAGTCGGACGAGAACATGAAGAGGTCGGCGCCGCCGTCTTTGATCATGCGGCCGGCATCTTCGCCCGGGAACGGCGTGAACTTCACCGCGCGTCGGATCTGCTCCGACGGCTTCATCTGCATCGCCTTGAGATAGGGATCGGTGCGGCCGAAGCTCTTGAGGCCGAGGTCGAGCTCGCGCAGGAACTCGGGCGCCCAGCCGGCGCCGGATTCGATGATGCCGCCGCGCAGCTTCGGGAAGCGCTCGAACACGCCGTCATAGACCATCGCGGTCAGCCACACCTGCGGCGCGAACGACAGCATGATGTAGTCGGCGAAGCGCAGATTCTCGCCGCCGCCATGCAGGTCCGGCGCGCGCTCGCGGCCATTGTTGCGGAACGGCATGGGCTGCGTCTTGGTGCCCGGCCCGATATGCAGCATGAACGGCGTGTTGGTGTCGCAAAGGCGCTGCCACACCGGATCGAGATCGGGATGGCCGGGCGAGCGCTCTCCGGCGGGGCCCGCCGACACCATGATCGCGCGGTTGCCGCACTTGAGCGCCGCATCGACTTCCTCGAGCGCGCGCCTGGGATTGTCGAGCGGCGCAAACGCGACGCCCATCAGGCGCGCATCGCTGCGGCAGAACGCGGCCATGGCTTCGTTGTGCGCGCGCACGCCGGCATAAAGAACGCCCTCATCCTTCGCCGCGAGGGCCGGTGCGAGCGACGAGGTGCCGAACACCAGCTGGCCGGAAAATCCGAACAGGTCGAGGACGCGCGTGCGCTCCCTGGGATCGAACGCGCCGGCCGCGATCCAGCCCTTGGGCCCGGCGATGGGATTTTCGAACGCCTTCGCCTCGGCCTCGGCATCGCCTTTGCGCGCCTTGGCCTGGTCGAGCAGCTTGTCGATCCGCCCCGGCTCGCGGCCATAGAGCGGGCGCAGCTTCTGCTTGAGATCGGCGTCCATGAACGGCTCGAGCCATTCGCGCGTTTCCATCACATGGCTGTCGGCGTCGAAGATGGTGCGTCCGGCGGAATAGGTCATGGTCGTCCTCCCTGTCAGTGGGCGCGATAGTAGAACGCGATTATAATAAGGCAAGACCTAGGAACGCCGCCGTTTTCCGGTCCTCTTCGGGGGCTTCGTGCCGGAACCGTGATTTGTTTCCAGCGCCTTCCAGCCGCCGATGATGAAATCCGTCCAGACGTCGATCGTCCGCGCCGCGCCGATGCCGCGCCGCTGCAGCGCCGGGATCGAATTGATCGGCGCATTGACGACCATGGTCACGGCGATCTGTGCCACGTCCAGCGGCACGCCATAGGCCGCCATGAACTTGGCGATGAAATAGTCCGTCGTGTTGCGGCGCGAGGCGCGATTGCCTTGCCGCGCGAGAGCGGCGACGGCGGGATCGCCGGAGAGCAGCCGCACGATCGGACCGCGCTCGAAATAATAGTTGAGCGCACGTTCCACGGTGCCGCGGATGATGCGCTCCGGCGCGATGGCGCGCGGCACGTCGTTGAGGCCGCGGCCGCTGAGGTCGGCGAACTCGCGCTCCAGCAGCGCCTTGAGCAGATCGTCGCGTCTTGGGAAGTACTTATAGATGAGCGGTTTGGAGATGGACGCCGCGGCCGCGACCTGTTCGAGCGACACGCCGGAATGACCGGTCGAGACGATGAGCTTTACGGCGGCATCGAGGATTTGCGCGCGGCGGTCCTTGGGCGTCATGCGTCGGGCGCGTGCGGTCTTCTTCATGGCCCGTTCCTAACGCACCGTGCGCGACCTCTCCAGCATCGTGCGGAGCGCGCATCGACGTCGCAGCGCCGATCTAAAGAGTGGGGTCTGCACGCCGTCGGCTCGATTGGCGTGCAATGCCGTGTCGGGCGGCGCGATACGCTTCGTTGATATTTTCGAACCGCCAAAAATCGACTCGGGTTTTGCGCGTTGAGCCGGTTGGGCGGCGCAGCAAGCTTTTGATAATTTCACCTGCCGCATCGCAGCATTTTTTACGCTTGTTCGCGAAGTGTCGCATACAGCGTAAGAAATTCATTTGTGACAAGTCACATAGCGCTCATCATTTGGTGGATGATGAACAATTCTGTTCGTAATTTTATTGCACTTGCGTCTATATTGTAGACACTTTCGATCTCCCATATCCTTGAAACCGTCATAATGCTTCGACCACAGGGCGCTCCGCGAGAAGCGGGTGGGGGCATCGGACAGCAAGGCCCGCGCGACGCGGGCTGATTTAGGGGGGAATCGTGTCAGCTATTCGTGTCGTCCGGACCCGTAGGTCCGCAGCGTTCGTTGGTGGTTTGTTGCTGGCGGCGGCGTTTGTCGCGCCTGCATTTGCCGAAATCGAAACGGTCGTCGTGACCGCTGAAAAGCGCAGCGCCGACGTGCAGACCGTGCCGATCGCCATCTCGGTGTTCGGCAGCAAGGACCGCGATCTGATCGGCGTCCAGTCGATTCAGGACATGACGAACTTCACACCGGGCCTCGAATACAGCACGGCAACCGACCGCATCTCGCTGCGCGGCGTCGGCCGTTTGACGAACGTGCTTTCGGCCGATGCATCCGTCGCGAACTACGACGACGGTCTCTACGAGACGTTCGCGGTGGCCGCCGGACGCTCCTCTCTCGATCTCGACCGCGTCGAAGTGCTGCGCGGTCCGCAAGGCACCCTCTACGGCCGCAACGCCATCGGCGGCGCGCTGAACGAAATCACCCGCCGGCCGACCGAAGAGTTCGAAGGCGAAATCCGCGCGACTTACGGCAACTACGATCACGAGATCGTCGAAGTGAACCTGTCCGGTCCGATCGGCGACGGCTGGCTCTACAGGGTCTATGGCAACTGGGACAAACAGGGGATCGGCTACGCCAAGAACATCATCCCCGGCATGCGCAGCGAATATCAGCACTATGACGACTGGTACGCGGACGGACAGCTCCAGACCTCCTTCTTCGGCGGCGCGCTCGACTTCTGGACCAAGTTCCAGAGCGCCCAGTGGATGGGCGGCGCGGGCAATGCCGGTGCCCAATCCAGCCTGTGGAACAAGTTCGACGCGCCGACCTACATGTTCGGTGTCGCCTCGACGGAGTTGAACCCGCACTATGGTTGCTCGGCGGCCGGCGCGCCGTACGATGCCGCCGCGGCAGGCGGCATCACGACGGCCTATGCGCCGACGACAGCCGGCGGATTGTCGCTCGCCCAGGCGTGTCTCAATCCCGAAGTCAACTCGCCGTGGAAGATCAACCGCGTCATTCCCTATAACGTGCACCTGCCCGAGTACTACTCGCTCAATACGCATCTGACGTGGCACACCCCGTGGAACTTCGACGTCGCGGACGTTCTCGGCGGCACCTTCTACCGCTACATCCTCACGGGCGGCACCGAGAACGCCGGCGCGACCAGCGCGGCACGCGGCGCCATCACCGGTTATAAGGTCGCCAACGCCTTCTTCCCTCACAGCGCGGCGGACTTTCAGCTCAGCGGGGACAGCAGCTTCAACTACCAGGAACATAACGGCTTCATCAGCAACGAGCTGACGTTCCTGTCGACGGGCTCCGGCCCGCTGCAGTGGACCGCCGGCCTCTACATCTTCCAGCAGCACTATTCGCAGCCGGTAACCGCCGGCAATCCTGGCCAACCGCAATATGAAGGGTTCCTCGGCGATCCGGTGTCGGATGCGAGCACCTTCTGTCCGCAAACGGCCGGCATCTGCGCGCCCGTGGCCGGCAGCTTGTGGTTCAACAACCAGCCGCGCATGCACGCGACATCGGAAGCCGCTTATGCCCAGGCCGAATACGCGTGGAATGACGAGCTGAAATTCACTGGCGGCATTCGCTACTCGGCGGACCGCAAGTACGGCACCGAATCCGTGCGCCTGCTCTGCTTCGGCGTTCCGAACTGTTACACGGCTCCGGAGTTCAATTCGTTCGTCCCCGGCGGCATTCCGGCCGTCGACCTGACGCAGCTTGGCAGCGTCGTTGCCAGCGGCGTGCCCGGTCCGCTTCCCAGAGGCGTGTTGGGCTTGACGACCTACAATCCCGTCACCGGACTTGCCAGCCGCAACTACCACGCCAGCTGGGGCGCCTTGACCGGCACCGTGAAGGTCGACTGGACGCCGGACGACTCGACGCTGGTCTATGGCAGCTACAGCAAGGGCTACAAGTCGGGCGGCTTCAATATCGGTATCTTCACCGTCCTGAGCTTCGCGCCTTATACCCAGAGGGAGTCGGTCAACTCGTTCGAAATCGGCGCCAAGAAGACCTTCGGCGACTGGCTGCAGGTCAACACCGCGCTGTTCCACTACGGCTACAAGAACCTGCAGATCCCGCTGACGACGCTTCAGTCGGCCGGCGGCCTGACCCAGGCGGAGACGAACTTCTTCAACGTCCCGGGATCGATCTCGCAGGGCTTCGAGCTTGAGACGCTGATGACGCCGCTCGAGAACCTCCAGATCCTGTTCAACTACTCCTATCTGGATGCTCACATCACGAGCGGCATGGCGGCCGATCCGGCGGATCCGAATGCCACCGCGCCGGGTGCCAAGCCGGCCTATACCGATCTGCAATGCCAGACGGCGTTCGGCGTGGCGCACATTCTTGGGCCGTTCGACCCGGCAAATATCCAGCCGGCAGTGATCGGTGCCGTAACGCCGTGCTCGCCGGACATCTACACCACGAACCCGATCGGTGTTCTTGGCACGGCAAGTGCGCTCAACGGACTGCCCTTTGGCTGGACCAAGCCGCAGTTCCTGAAGGGCAACATCCTGCCGAACTCGCCCAAGAACAAGATCGCGATCAACCTGCAATACACGATCCACACCGACACGGCCGGCACCTTCACGCCGTCCGTCAGCTATGTGTGGCGCGGCTCGCAGTACGGCACGCTGTTCACGCGGTCGTATAACCGTGCGCCGCCGTGGGACCAGGTCGATGCCCGCCTCGTCTACAACTCTCCCGATGGCGACTGGGAAGCGATCCTGTTCGGCAAGAACATCTTCAACACCATCGGCTACGACGCCGGTGCGCTTGGAACCCGTCTTGCCGGCTGCAACTCGGTCGGCGGCAGCGCCGTCTGCTTCGTCCAGGGCGTGAACAACCCGGCCGGCTATGGCGCGGTGAGAGGCGAGAACGCGACCGGTCAGGTCTCGAGCTACTCGCCGACACCCCCGGCCACCTATGGCATCGAGGTGCACTACAAGTTCTAGGATCGAAAGAAGATTATCGGACGGAGGCATGTTGGGGGCAGACGACGCCATTTAGGGACATGGACGGCTCACCCAGGGCCGTTTCTCCTGAGGCAAGCTTGCGTAGGGCGAAGCGCCGTTACTCGTTAGGCCGGCGCCTGCGGAGTTTGCGATTGGCGACCGTCTGATTGTCGACATGCAGAAGCGGCGCCTCCGGGCGCCGCTTTTGTTTTGGGAACTGCGGTGCGACAAGGCGTGGCATTGCCCGCCAGCGCGGTTCTCGGCGTCTGTAGAGCGACACTGGTGGAACGTGGGGCCCGATCGTGAATTGGCTGCATGACCTCGCATATGTCTTTGGTGGCGCGTTTCTCGCCAACGCCGTGCCGCACTATGTCAGCGGCGTGACGGGGCGGCCGTTCCAAAGCCCGTTTGCCAAGCCGCCCGGCAAGGGCCTGTCGTCATCGACGGTGAACGTGCTGTGGGGCTTCGCAAACCTCGTGGTCGCCTATTGTCTCATTCTGCGCGTGGGCCGGTTCGATCCTCGCGCGGCGGATCAGATTGCCAGCCTGGGGTTGGGCCTCTTGCTCATCGGCGTGATGTCGGCGCGCGGCTTCGGGCGGTTCCACGGCGGCAATTCCCCTGTCGCGGAGCGCGGCAGTACAAGCGGGCACTGATGGCCCGCGCCTGGTCTGGCTCTGCGCGAACCCGATCGGCAAACGGGTCGCATCCCGTCGGTCGCTTCACTGACGTCAGAAGCGCGTCGGCCGCTTGCGCAGTCTGGAAAGCCGCTCGGACTCCAGATGCGCCTCGTGATGCAGCGCGGCGGCGGAAAGACGCGGCGTCCCGCTTGCGGTCCGCGATCTGGGCGCCTTGGCCTCCGCTTTCGAAGTCTTGACTTTGTGCTTCGTCGCCATGGCCGTCTCCCTGCTGAACATCGCACTATAGCACGGTCGGCGGGTGCACCGGCGGTTCATGTCCCGTCTGTCATCCCCGGCGAGCCGCGCGCGAAGCGCGAGGCGAGGGAAGGGGACCCAGGTTGCGACTGTGCTCCACCCGTGGGTGGAGAGCGATGGCGTAAAGGATGTGCCGGGCGAGGGCAGGGTCATTCCAATCTTGCGCAGCAAGCGAAGCGTCCATAGTGCCGGAGCAGGGAAGGGTGAGGGATATCCTCCACGCGGGCGAGGCGATCGAGTTGAGCTTTCTCCTCGACCTACCGGAGAGAGGTAGTGCGCTGTTCTTTGCCGATTCACTCCGCGCCTCCGCGTGAATCTCTCCGTCCAAGCCGCCCCATTTCGGTGTGATGTTGGATAGACGGCGCGATTTACGCCGATTGTTACAGGCACCTCCTCGGATTCCATTAGAAAATCCGTGTGCTGATCAATTCTTCTATCCACATCTTCCCATCGCGTCCGCGCCTCCCCATTTCTCCTTCGAAGTCGAAGGACGAACGCATGCCGGAATTCCCGCGCGCGCCCCATCGGGGCCGCCCCAAGGTCCCCATCCGAAGGGGCCGCGAGACCAGACAGGCCAAGGGTGCGATTCTCGCGCGCACCCGCAACGAACGGTGGGACGCTCCGTCTGGCGAATCCGGGAGCACCTGTCCCTGATGTTCGCGAACGGCCGCGGCGGTTGAGGCGAAGGTGCTTGTGGTTGGCCATCCGGTCTTCCGCCGGCCAGCTCAGGTGCTTTGATCAGGGCGGGAACCGCCGGGCGTCGTCTGTAACGGCGGGCGCTCGGCGGTTCTCTCCTTTTATGGGGCTCGCGGCGGCGCCCTGGGCCCCGGGACCGCCGAAAACCTTGCTTTTGGCCGGTTTCGGTGCAATCTCCCGCCGGCTTGAAACCATTACGAGGCTGAATGGCAAAGGAAGAACTTCTGGAATTCGAGGGTACGGTCTCAGAGCGCCTGCCCAACGCCACGTTTCGCGTCATGCTGCAGAACGGCCACGAGATCATCGCCCACACGGCCGGCAAGATGCGCAAGAACCGCATCAGCGTGCTCACCGGCGACAAGGTCATGGTGGAAATGACGCCCTATGACCTCACCAAGGGGCGCATCACCTATCGTTTCAAGTAAGCCCCCGCTGCTGGTCCTCGCCAGCGAGAGCCCGCGGCGGCTCGCCCTGCTGGCCCAGGCCGGGATCGCTCCGGATGCCGTGGCGCCGGCCCACATCGACGAATCCATCCACAGGAAAGAGACGCCGCGCGCCTACACGCTGCGGCTTGCCGAGGAGAAGGCGCGCGCGGCATTCGCCAGGTGGAGCGGTGCGCCCGCGATCTTCCTCGCCGCCGACACGACCGTGGTCTGCGGCCGCCGGCTGCTGCACAAGGCCGAGACCGACGAACAGGTCCGCGCCTATCTCGAAAAGCTCTCCGGGCGGCGTCACACCGTGATTACCGCCATCGCGGCACTGGCGCCGGAGGGTAAGCTCCGTACACGGACTTGCGAGACCAAGGTCGCTTTCGCGCGGCTCTCCGAGGCCGACATCGCGGCTTATGTGCGCTGCGGCGAAGGGCTGGGCAAAGCCGGCGGCTACGCGATCCAGGGCCGGGTGGAAACTTTCATTCGCCACATCGGCGGTTCTTATTCCAATGTGGTCGGGCTTCCCTTGCGCGAAGCGGTCGGTCTGCTTCGGGGTTCCGGCTATCCGTGTTAGCGTTCCCGCGTCGCTATTGCTTGAGCCGATGATGCAGAAGGACGTCCTGATCAACGCAGGTGCGGGGGAAATCCGTGTCGCCGTCGTCGAGGACGGCCGCCTGCAGGACCTGATGCTGGAGCGTACGCTCGGCCTCGAAGAGGGTGGGCCGCGCCGCAAGACAGACGGGCGCAGCGGCCACAGCCTGATCGGCAACATCATGCTCGGCCGCGTGCAGCGCGTCCTGCCCGGCATGCAGGCCGCGTTCGTCGATGTCGGGCTGGAGCGCGCCGGCTTTCTCGGCGCACGCGAGGCGCGTTGCCTTGCGGACCTGCCCGGCTATGACGAAGAACGCACGCCCAAGATCGGCGATTGCGTGCGCGAGGGCGAGGAGATCCTCGTCCAGGTGGTCAAGGATCCGATCGGCGAGAAGGGTGCGCGGCTCTCCGCCAACATCACCATTCCCGGCCGCCTCGCCGTGCTGGTGCCCAATACGCCGGGCGTCGCGCTGTCGCGCCGCATCGAGGAGGAGGGCGAACGCGAACGCATGCTGGCGCTCGGCGAGGCGATGATCGCCGAAGGTGGCGACCGTCTGGTGCCCGGCGCCGGCTATATCCTGCGCACCGCCGCGATCGAGGCGAGCCTCGCCGACCTCAAGGAAGATGCCGAGCGGCTCGCGGAAGCCTGGCGGCCCGTTCTCGCCCGCCGTCAAAGCGCCCGCGCGCCCGCGACGCTCTATCACGATCTGGATCCGGTCGAGCGCACGATGCGCGACACGGTGAGAAGCGACACTTCGCGCGTCGTGATCGACGATGCGGTCGCCGCCGAAGCCGCGCGCGCCTATTGCCGCCGCGCCATGCCCGAAGCCGAAGCCAAGGTCGAGCTCTTCAAAGGTCCAGGCGCCCTGTTCGACGCGTGGAACCTGGAAGAGGAGATCGACCGTCTCACCGTGCCCAAGGTGCCGCTGCCGTCCGGCGGCTGGATCACCATCGAAGGCACCGAGGCGCTGACCGCGGTGGACGTCAATTCGGGAAGCTTCACCGCATCGACCGGCCTCGAGGAGACGAGCTTCCACGTCAATCTGGAAGCCGCCGACGAGATCGGCCGCCAGGTCCGCCTGCGCGGCATCGGCGGGCTCATCGTCGTCGACTTCATTCACCTGTCGCAGCCGGCCAACATCGAAAAGCTGCTCGACGTCCTTGCCGACAGCCTGTCGCGCGATCACACGCCGACGCAGATTTCGCCGATGTCGGAATTCGGCCTGGTCGAGATCACGCGCAAGCGGGTGCGCGAGCCGCTGGTCAAGCTGATGAGCGAGTGCTGCCGCAGCTGCTCGGGCCATGGCCGCAAGCGCACGCGCGAGAGCGTCGCGCTCGAGATCCTGCGCAGCGTGGAGCGCGCCGGCGCCTCGGCGCCCGGCCGCCCGGTTGCGGTGCGCGCATCCGAAGAAGTGGTGCGCTGGCTCGAAGAGCATGGCGAAGAGGTGCGCAGCTCGCTCGCGCGGCGCGGCGTGGCGCGCGTCAGCTTCGAACCGAACGCGGCGTTCGCGCGCGAGGGCTTCGATGTCGCAACCGCTTGAAGGCGGCGCCTGTCCGATCTGCGGCAAGCCGCGCGACGCGAAGCTGCGCCCGTTCTGCTCCAAGCGCTGCGCCGACCTCGATCTGGCTCGCTGGCTGAAGGGCGAATATGCGATTCCCGGCGCGCCGCTGGACGAGGGGAGCGAGGCCCCGGAAGCCGAGGAAGACCCTGATTTGCATTGATTTTCCCCCCGCTGGACAGGGCGGCGGCTGTCGCGTAAATAGCCCGGCCCTTCCGGCGGTCAGCCCGGGTAGCTCAGTCGGTAGAGCAGTGGATTGAAAATCCACGTGTCGGCAGTTCGATTCTGTCCCCGGGCACCATGGATTCGAAGGGTTGGACTGAACGCCATCCACCGCTGTTCGGGTGCCGGGATAATTCCTGTGTACCCATCGCGTCGACCCAATCGACTTCCAACAGGGAAGCGTCGAGACACAACATATTCGAATTTGGCCCACTTCCTCGTTCAACGACTTCGGAGTGGGAGCAGGCTCACTCCGTCGACGGTTCTCACACGAGCCTCACGGCAGCTAAGAGCTATCGAGAACGGTTCGCTAGTTTTGCGGCAGCGTCGCGATGCCGGTGAACCCGCTCGTCGCCGAGATGAGCGTCGTGCCGCCGACGCCGAAATTGCCGGCCGCGCTGCCGGGATTTTGCGAGTTCACGTAGTTCTCGATCGTGGGCGACGACTGCGATCCCGATGCCATGCCGACAATGTTGAACGTCACATTCGGATCTCGTGCTGTCCTTGCGCAACCCGATGCCGGACGCGATGAAGCCGCCGCCACTGTCCCCAGCCGTGACATTGTTCCTGATCAGCAGGCTGATGACCTGGGTGTCGGTGCTGCCGTTGGTCCCGACGGCAATTCGAATGCCGAAGGTCGTGCCGCTGCCGTCCGTCGGCGCCGAAATTTTGTTGTTCTCGATGTCGTAATTGGCGTGCGCGTTTGCATGAATTGAGTTCAGGAAAATGCCGGGACCGTTGGTATTCGAGATATCTGTTGCCTAACCTCGCCTCATGAGGCACGCCACGAGGGCGATCGTATAATGATCGGCAATGGCTTCGCAGTCGCGGGAGCGAGCGACGATCCGGTCATAGGTGCGCCATCGCATCCATTTCGGCTTGGGAGGGTCGGCGGCGTGCGCTCGCCGCTCACCACGACCGTCATCCAGCCGGTCTGACTGGTGTTGCCATCAGCATGGCGCGCCACTGCGAGAACGCGACTGCGGCAGGGCTTGCCTGCTCGTCCGGCATATCCGGAATACCGAAGGCGGAGATGCGATGGCTCCCTTCGGCGACAAAAGTCCCGAACAATCGATCCCAGATTATCAATACCCCACCGTAATTTCGATCTCGATGCTCCTGCGCCAAAGAATGGTGAATGCGATGGTGCGATGGCGTTACCAAGAACAATTCCAGCAGGCCAAGTTGGCCAACCCATTCGTTGTAAATCCACAATTGCCATGCGGCGAGCACGACGAAATAGATCGGCCACGTCTCCGGCGGCAGACCCAGGAGCGCCAGCGGTAACCAAGCCAGCCATATCCCGGAAAACAAATCCGTCCATCCCTGCCTAAACGACGACAGGAAATTCAGGCGACTTAATGTGTGATGGGCGAAATGGGAGGCCCATAGCCAGCTAAAGCGATGGCTCAGCCGGTGCGACCAATAGTAGAGGAAGTCCGCTCCCACCAGGAGCAGAATGATGCTCACCGACCCTGAGGGCGGCGACAGAAACCTATGCTCATACGAAAATTCAAAAATCGGACCCGAAATCAGCGGGGCCAACTCCGCCATGAGAAGCCATCCGACAATCAGACCAAGTGTGCGTTCGCTTTCGTGCCAGCTATAGACACTCAATCCATTAAACCGTGTCACCAGACACTCAGTGAGGACGGCGGCCCCGAAAAGCAATACCGCGAATAACATGTTCGCGAGCGCTTCCGGCCGCGACGACTAATGCGCGCGACGGCGAAAATATCGGATCGTCAGAAATGCGGCTCCCACCAGGGCTACCGCGACTAGGCCGGAATAAATATCGCCACCCATCGTGGGACCGGGAGTAGTGCCCGCGACAGCAGGCGAAATGAGTGTGACTCCCAAGCCCATCGCCAGCGTAAGAGATCTTGAGATGTTGGACATGTGAGCTTCCTCCGCTTCACCAATAACTATATTACAATGGAGACCCAAAATAGAAAGAGATTTGTGCTTCAGACGTCCCTTCCGTCGAGGCGGATGATATTCCAGCGTCGGGAATGGTTTGTCGCCGTGTTCGTCGTGACATTTGTGAATGGCGTCGCTAGCCAGATTCATCAATGGATTCACGATGGTTGGAGCAGTTCGGCAGGAAGTGCCACTGCCAACTGGATTGTTTGGGCAAGCGCCTTGGCAATCATCCGGCTTCTCTGGCTGGGCAATAGGGACCCTCTCTCGCGGTCCGATGGCTTCGTGATTGGGACACTTCTGCTCATGCTGATGTGGCCGCTCCCAGAGATCAGTTGGGTAGCTGCTGTCGGTTACTGGCCTGTACCTCACGTTCTCGCGGCCACGCGACGCAAGAGATTCGATCCGCCGGTATTGTGATGCTCGCATTGTCAGTGCCGATGTTGTGGGGGCGGCTCATCCCGCTTTTCTTTGGGACGCCCTTGGAGCGCTTAGACGTTATAGCTGTAGCCGCTTTTACCGGGGTGCACGTAGTTGGCAATGTGATGAATTTCGTCGAAAGCGGTGACAACCTCATAGTTCGATGGGGATGCACCTCATTCGCGAACGCCTCTTTTGCGCTGCTCCTGTTTGTTACCGCTGTGCGCAGCTTTCGCCCCAAGCCCCGATCGTCGGAGTACCTGACGTTTGCGGCGACATTCCTGACTGTATTTGCGATAAATACCGCGCGCTTGGCCCTGATCGTTCAATCTCGAACCAACTTTCACTTCTGGCATGGCCCTGTCGGGGCCACCTTGGTGGGCGCGCTGCTCCCAATGGCGGCTTTGGGCTGGTCACTGTTTGAATTGAGGCGTGACCTTGATCTCGTGCGTTAGGATAATGCTGCTTACCGGGGCGCTCCTGACGATCACTCTGCCCTTGAAATTCCTTGTTCCGCAGCCATCAGCGGTTGCCCATATGGATTTGCAGCTGCGGTCACGGACACTGCGGGATTTCCTGACAAGGAATGGGATGCGTCCCGCCGGCCCTGTACAGTTGAAGCCACCCAACGTTGATTGGCCTGGCTGGGTTGCTGAGGCTCCTCACTGTCGCTTCCTCGTGGCGCCTACGTTATTTCTTCAGGACGGAAACAGCCTTCTGCAACTCGTCGCCGGTCGTGGCCGGAACTTGCGATTTATTTACCGCGGCGACATCAGTAACTCGGTGCCGATTGCCCGCATAAACCGCAACTCGGCAATGGACAGGATTTTATGGCCGATCCACCCGCCGCGGTGGCGGCCGCCCCTGTTAGTTGCCGTAATAACCCCATCTGGCTGCGATGCGTATCAGAAGCTGCCATGGCGGAGCCTTTGGGGTCAGTAAAGTGGAGACACCAGTTCGATTTCGAAATCTGTTGCCTAACGTCGCTTCATCAGGCGCGCCACAAGAGCAAATGTGTGTTGATCGGCAATGGCTTCATAGTCGCGGGAGCGAGTGACGATTTGGTCATAGGTGCGCCATCGCATCCATTTTGGCTTGGGAGGATCGATTTCATCGATCCCCGCCCAATCAGCTCCGCCGAGGCTTGCTCGGAGCGCCTGCGCCTTTGTCAGGGCCCGATGAAACCAAGATTCGAACTTCGAGCTGTACGCGACCTGGCGGCCCCACGCTTGGCGGCTGGCGAATGACTTGGCCCCCGGGGCACCATCAGCACTCCCAAATTCAGTCGAGCGCCGCGCACGGAGCGTGGATGCGGTCAGGACTGCCAGCTGCGCCCGGCGCGCATGGTGCGGCGCGCATCCATCTGAGGGCCTTCGTCGCGCCAGCCGTTGAAGGCGTTCAACCCGAGTAGCTGGGCCATCCGCGAGTTGCGGCCGTGCCGCTTGAGCAGGTCGTCGGGCACCGAACCCGCATAGAGCTCCTGAGGCGCCATATATTGCCGGCAGAAATACATCGACAGATTGACCCTCAGCCCCGGCATCTTGCGCGGGAACGATCCGTGCCACTGGTTGCCGTGCCACACGATCGCGGTGCCGGCCGGCACTTCGATCGGGATCACGTGCGGATTGCGCTCATTGCCGGCGAGCTTGTTCTCGAACGCGCTGGGCTGGCGGTGATAGCGGTGGCTGCCGGGCACCATGGCGAGCGCGCCGCCCTCTTCGGTGTAATCGGTCAGCGCATAGTTGCAGTTCGCGACATGCGAATAGGCCGAGAAGGGCGCCGGCACGCCGTTGGCGGTATCGCTGTGCAGCAACAGGCCGACCTCGCCAGGTCCTTTCACGTGACTCGTCATGCTGCTCAGCCAGCAGCTGTACCCCAGCAGATAGGTGACGAGCGCGAGCGGCTTGGGATTGAGCAGGGCCTGCTCGAAGATCGCGTCCTTGTAGAGAAGAAACGGCGCCAGCTGGTATTCGTGCAGCTCTGTCTCGTCGTTCAAGTCGAGCTTCTTCTTGAAGCTCGTTTCCGCAGAACGCAGCACCGCGTCGCGCAACCGGACCGTCAGCTCGGGATCGAGCGCATCGCGAACGACCGTGAAGCCGAACGCCTCGAGCTCCGCCAGATTCGATTCGAGCCCGAGCGCACGAATCTCGCGATAGATCTTGTTGAGCTCCGGCGTCGACGGCCATTCTCCCGTCGCGGTCCACTCGCCGATTTCCATGCTGCGGTCGCCTTTCCTGGTCCCGCGCCTTCCTTGACCCGGAGGCGTCACTTCAGGAGATTGTAGGCAGGGCCCGTGGCGCCTGCAAATTGTCGCGTGGGTCAGGCCGAAACCGCGTGCTCCGCCGATCGCGCCAGCATCTCTCGCAGCCAATCGTTGACGACGGCGTCGATGACCAGATGGACGCGGTCCGTGCCGCCGCGATTGGCCACGCGGTGCGGATCGCTCAGCCGCAAATACCACGCGCTTCCCGGGCTCAGGACCACGCGCCGCCGGTTCAATTCGAATTCGACCCCGGGATTTGTCGTAATCGCAATGTGTAATCCGCGCCATGGCGTATAGTTGCCCTTTTCCGCGCTCATCATGACGAGTTCGTCACCGACCTTCGCGCAGAGCCAGTCGCCATGTCGCTTGATGATCATGTCCAGCTGCCGGCCATTGCGTGCAAGGGCTTTGCGAAGACTCTGTCCCTCGCCGGATACACGGTCAATCCCTCGCGCCCTGTGGACGCCTTGCGGCGTTCAGCCGGGCCGATAGGTCAGCTGGAAGCCCGCGACATTGGCGTAGGATTCCGTCGTGCCCGACAGCGTTCCGCGCAGCGCCGCGCCGGGAATGGCGGGGTTGAGCATGACGTCGGTCTTGAGGAAAAACAGCCGCGAAGCGGTAACATTGAGATAGAAGTCGTCGTTCATCTTCCAGCGCACGCCGGCCGACAGCCAGATGCGGTCCGCATCGGGAATGCGCGGTTCGCGCGTCGCGTCGGGCACCGGGCTCTGGTCGTAGGCGGTTCCGAAGCGGAACGTCCAGTCTTCGCTCGCGCGGTACTCCGCGCCGAGCGATCCGAACATCGTGTTGTGCCAGTGCGCGGTCGTCACATCGTCGGGCTGAAGCGGATTGGCGGCCACGACGCGCAGTTCGTGAAACCGGCTCCAGCCGATCCAGTCGGCTTCCAGCATGACGGTCCAGCGCTCGGAGAAATCCTTGCGCAATCCGAACTCGGCGACGTCGGGCGTATCGAGAGGCGTCGACTGACGCGTATTGGCGAACAGCCCGGTCAGCGATCTGATCGTGGCGCCGATGCCGGCCGAATCCAAAGTGAAGGTCAGCGGCCCCTTGAAGTCGTGGCGGATCGAGGAGTGATAGGCGAGCCCGATCGAAAGCCCATCCGCCGGCGTTGCGAGGATGCCGGCCGTGTAGCCGAACGCCCAGTTCTTGCCGCTCAGCCGCGCGAAACTATCCTGACCGCCGGGCACCGAACCGGGAATGCCGTTCAGCGCGCCGAGCGTTCCGGTGTCGATCGCGCTCGTCAGCGTCGCCTGCGCAAACTCGACCTGAAGTCCCGCGCCGACGGAAAGCTCCGGCGTCACCTGGTAGGAGACAGTCGGCTTTGCGTTGATCGTCAGCAATTCGGACTTGAGGCCGTAATAGCGTCCGGCCCAGCCCGTGGGATAATCCGTCTTGAGGCCCCAGGGCGCGTCGACACTGATTCCGATCGCCAGCCGGTCGGTGAGGCGATGGCGCAGCGCGAAGGCAGGCACGATGGCGCCGCTGATGAAACCCGCGGGACCCAGCCGTCCGCCGGTCGGATTTCCGGCCGATGTCGTCGCCGCGGTGTAGGCGCCGCGCGATCCGGGCAGGATGATGACAGTGTCGACTGCGAAATCGGTGCCCGAAACGCCCGCCAGCGATGCCGGATTGTAGGCGAGATAGCTCGCATCGCTGCCGGTTGCGGCGGCGCCGGCATAGGCGGCGGCCATGGCGTCCGCGCTGTATTCCTTAAGTCCATATCCGGCGGCGATCGCGGGCGAGCCCGCGAATAAAAGCGCGCAGGCGAGGGCGGCGGCTGCCTTGCGGGAAGGCGAGGAGGAAGGCATCGGGGAATCTTATCCGATCTGTTGAGATTGGGTGAAACTGGTGAAGGGGCCGTTAACCTTCGCCGCTATGCAATTCTTTACTCAGCACAAGGAGAATGCCGGGGGAAATTGTGCGTGGATTCTCCGGCCATCTTCATGCAACCGCCGTTCCAATATGACCATGGCTCGGCCGACGCGGCGTACGTCATCGACCGACTGCGTCTGCGGTTCACCGACGATCTGGTCGAGAACCGCTACCGCCATGAAAGCCTCCAGGAAGCACGGCCGCTGATCCGCACCTATCTGGTCGCGGCGGCCATACTCTACATGTCGTTCGGCATACTCGACAGCGTCGTCGGCGGCGACACGATAAGCGCGCTGCTGTTCATCCGCTATGCCGTTGCCTGTCCCGTGCTCCTGGCGGCGGCCGCGCTCACCTATGTTCCCTCGTTCGAGCGATTTTCCCAGGGCGTGCTCGCCTTCGCGACGTTTCTGCCCGGCCTCGGCGTCGTCGTGATGACCGCGATCATGGCGCCGCCGTTCAACAGTCTCTATTACGCCGGCCTGATCATGGTCGTGATCTACGGCAGCACGCTCGTGCGTTTGCGCTTCGTCAACGCGCTCCTGGTTTCCCTGGTGCTGGTGGCGGCCTATCAGGTCGTATCGACCCTCATCAATCCGATCCCCTTCACGCACTATCTGAGCAACAACTTCTTCCTGGTGATGGCGACTGCGGTCGGCCTTTTCTCCGGCTACATCCAGGAAATGTACATCCGCCGCAGTTACCGGGCGCAGAAGATGATCGAGGCGAAGAACGCCGCCGCCAACGTCCTGCTGCTCGAGGCCGACAAGGCGAACCGGGCGAAGAGCGAGTTCCTCGCCAACATGAGTCACGAGCTGCGCACGCCGCTCAATGCGATCATCGGCTTCTCCGACATCATCAAGAAGGAGCTGCTCGGCGCGATCGGCAATGCGCGCTACGCCGAGTACGTCAACGACATCAACGAGAGCGGCAACCATCTGCTCGCGATCATCAACGACATTCTGGATCTGGCGAAGGCCGAGGCCGGCAAGCTGACCCTGCAGGAAGACGACATCGATCTCGCGCGCTGCCTGGACGATGCGCTGCGCATGTGCCGCGGCCGCGCCGTCGGCGCGGGCGTCGATCTGGAATTCCCCGACGCGGAAAAATCCGTGTATGCCTGCGTCGACGAACGGCTGATGCGCCAGATCGTGCTCAATCTCCTCACCAATGCGATCAAGTTCACGCGTCCCGGCGGGCTTGTCTCTCTGACGCTCGACGCCGCCGCCGAGCATGGCATCCTGATCCGCATTCGCGACACCGGCATCGGCATCGCGCCGGAGGATATCGCGCGAATCATCCGCCCGTTCGAGCAGGTGGAAACCGTTCTGTCGCGCAGCCACGGCGGCACCGGTCTTGGCCTGCCGCTCACCGCCAAGCTCACCGAGCTGCACGGCGGCACGCTCACGATCGAGAGCGAAGTGGGGCAGGGCACGGTCGTCACCGTCGCGCTGCCGTCCGAGCGCATGCGCGCCGTTCCGCCCGTCCGCCTCCTGAAAGCGGTCTGACATCAGGCCTTTTGCGCGAACAGCATTCTGACGCGCCCGGTGCGCTCGGTCTCGGTCCACGCCTTGACGGCGCCAAGTCCGTCGGTCCACGCCATCATCTCGGCGTCGTTGCGATATTGCAGCGACCAGTCGGTGATGTATTCCATCGGCCAATAGTTGCTGAGCGTGCACTCGTTCATGTTGCCGATGACGAGAAGGCCGCCGGGCGTCAAAAGCTCGAACAGCCGCTTCACCAGCGCCTTGGCGCGATGATCGGTGAGATAGTCAAGCAGCCCGACCGAATAGACGAGATCCTGCGGCGGCAGGCCGGCAAGCCCTTCGGTCCCACGCAGGATGTCGGTGAACGACAGATTCAGGCCCTGCACCTTGATGCGGCCGTCCGAGCGCAGCACGTAAGGATAGGTGTTCTCGTTGGCGTAGCGAAGCGCCACTTCCTCCTGGTCGATCAGCGAGAACTCGGCGCGATGGCCCGAAGAGGTGTGGTTGCTCAGATAGGCCTCAACTTCCCGCGCCGGGCCGCTGCCCAGACTGGTGATGCGCGCCGGCCGGTCCTGGCCGCGCTCGCGCACGACGTCGGCGATGTGGGTGCGCACGACCTCCATGCGGGTCCTGATGCACTCGGCGACTTCCAGGCCGATACGATGCATCAGCATCTCATAGGCATCGCCGCCGAGGCGCTCCCAGTCATAGACCTGGTTCATGATCTGGAAGTCGCCGGGATAGCCGAGCGGCTTGGCGTAGGAGCGGTCCCAGATTGCACCCTTGCGCAGCTCGGGCGTCAGGACGAGTTCGGTGAACTCCTTTGCGGCCTCGCGCACGTCCCGGTCGCCGGCCATGGCACGCGCCAGGTCGTTGCCCGTCTGCCACATGCCGCGCCACTGCTGGATCAGGCGCGGCTCGCAGGTTTCGAACGCCTCAATCTGGTCGAGGCCGTGCTTGAACTCTGTCGCCACCGCCGCATTGGACTCGAGAACCAGCCGGTAGGAGCGCAGGAGCTTCAGCACGTCGGCGCAGAACGCGCGATAGGCGTGCGGCACAAGCTGGCTCGACTCGAAGGCCGGCGCGCGCGCCGCGATCAGCGCTTGGGTGTTGCGCGTGAGCAGTTTGTCGAATTCCACGAAGCGGTCGAGGAAGTTGAACGCGATCTTCGAACCGAACACGGTGCTCTCGGCGCGGCATACGCGCGCGGAGCTTTCGAAGATCGGAAGGCCCGACTGCTGGATGCTGAGCGATACGGTCTCGCCGACTTCCGGCAGATCGTCGTTGGCCTGCTTGGAAAGTGCCGCCAGTCCGCTCAGGCTGATGTCGTGCAGGCGATAGGCGTTGGTGCGCACGCGCACCCGCGGCGCAAGGTTCGGAAACATCCGCCTGGCGTCGTAGCGCGGGGGACGAAAGCGGATCTGACGCCCTGTCGACCCCTTCAACTCTTCATACGCAAGCATAAAGGTACCCCTTGGAGAACTGACCCATCCGCTCCTGAAGGCACCCCACCGGCGTCTCTCATTCGGACGCCACTACCCGGAACCAGCGCTGACGTTGAGTCGTTCAGTCGCCAGAGACTTAAGTTAATAAAGTCTTAATAGACGAAAGAGTCTGCAAAATCAATTGGATGCGCTCCCCCCAAATGAGGGGTCGATCAAGGTTAACGGTTAACCTTCCTTAAGACCTGACAAGTGACTCAATTCGCTTGGAAATTGAGTCCCTTAGCGCGCGCCCAATCCAAGATGCCGCGCCCAAATCGGGTCGACTGCGCGCAATTCGATAAAATGCAACGTAACGGCGTAGGCCGGGTTTAGACCTTTTGCGAGAGCATGCTGTCGTCTGGGGTTAACGGAAGGCCGTCATGTTTCTCTTTCGCATGAAAATCGAAGAACTCGATGTCATTCGCCTGTCGTCCTTGAAGGAGGATCTGACGCGCAGCGAGCGCGCGCTTCGCCAGAAGTGTCCGATCCGCGAAATGAGCCTGATCAGCCAGAACGACGACAAGCCCGAACTCGACATCTACCTGGCGCTCGACGACTTCATCGGCACCGAGCAGCTGCGCCGGCTCGTCGGCGAACTCACGTCGCTGATCGAGCTGGAGGCCAAGACGAGCCGCTCGGCGCAGCCGCGCGTCAGCTCCGAGCTCATCCACATCTGAAAGTTATCAGCCGTCGTAGAAGAATGGCTGGTGCAAGCCGATGAGCGTGCGCTCGCGATCGCTCTCGGCGCGCGCGATTGCGTCCGGCGACAGGTGATTGACCTGCGCCGTGGTGAAGATGCGCTGGGCCAGATCGCGCCGGCCATAATGGCATTGCAGGAAGAACCGCCCTTGTCCCGGCTGTGCCGGCGTGCCGCGGTGCCAGACGTCCGAAACGAACAGAATCGCGTCGCCGGCGCGGGCCGGCAGCAGCACCGGCTTCTGGTTGTCGAAACTCAGATCCAGATCGTTGATGCGGTCGCGTGGCGGCAGCCGGCCCGAGCGGTGCGAGCCGGGAAGTACGGCGGTCGGCCCGGCCTCCAGCGGACAGTCCTGAAGAAACAGATGCACGCCGATCGCGAACACCGGATAGGGAATGGCGTCGGGCCAAGCCACGCCCTCCGGGCGCGGCACATGCGGTCCGGCATCGACATGCCAGACGCCACCCTGGTGCCCCGGCGCATTTCGCCAGGCAGTATTGGCGATCACATGGCAATCCTCGCCGAGCAGTGGCTCGATCGCATCGAGAATGGCGCGCGCTGCGATCGCCTTCTGCGATAGCGGCGAGCGATTGAGCATGCCGTAGCGGAATTCATCGTTGGTATCGCGTTCGCGGTCGGCGCTGCTGGCTTCGAAGACCGCCGCGATTTCAGTGCGCAGCGCGGCCACATCCTCTTCGCCCAGAACGTCGCGGATTAGCGCAAAGCCTTCGCGCTCAAGCTGCTCCGCCGCGGCGGGCGCTTGGCCTTTGCGAAGGACGAGATTTCCGTGTCTGCGCGTCAGCATCGTCCCATGCTAGGCGCCCGATCAGCCGGGGAGCAATGGCTTTTCCGGCTTGGCCGGAAAGGCTCGGGCGGGACGCAGGAGGGGCAGCACGTCCCGCCCGGCCAAGGCGGCAGTCGCTTATAGGGACTTAGTGCGTGCCGCCCATCGTGTTGGCCGGCGCCATTGTGTTGGCGGGCGCCATGCTGTTGGCCGGCGCCATCGCGCCCATCGGATGGTTCGATGCCATCGGCTTCTTGTGACCCTTGGGCTTGTGATGCGTCATCATGTGGTGGGTCATCGGATGCATGGTGCCCATCGTGCCGGTCGGCGCCATGCTGTTGGCGGGCGCCATGGTGTTGGACGGCGCCATCGTATTGCTGGGCGTGACGGACGCTGCGTTGGCGGCGGTGCCGGCAAGCAGGGCGCCGGCCAGAGCGGCGACGGCAAGTGTGAGATGCGATTTCATGTTGATCCTCTTCGTGGTGGAACTGTCGCGCGGCGCCTGCCGCTGCGAGTTTCGGATGTGAGCCCGGAACATCGTTTGCCGCTCTCTCATGACTTGTAGGCGGCGATGATTGCGCCGCCATGCGGCTTCTGGATCAGGATGGCGGTCGAAAGTCCGTTCGCCGCCGGCATGATGCGATAGGTTGCGGCGCGGCCCGACCAGTCGCCGATGCGCGTCAGCGCGCGCACCACGTTCTTGTGCGGCAACGTCACGCCTTCGTTCTCGCCGCGCGCCACCGGCACATCGATGGTGTGCGGATCGTATTGCACGAGCCAGACATCGGCCTCGCCGTCGGACGGCCCGGCCGTGATCGAGACGACATTGTCCTTGAGCGCGATGGCAGGCCCGTCGAGCCGCGCCCGCGCGATCAGATGCTCGACATCGCTCTGGCGGTTTCCGACCGTGTCGGCCATGCCGTTGACGACGATCTGCGGCGTGAACGGTCCGCCATGGCCCAGATGCGGCTCATAGGCGATCTGGCGCTCGGTGAATTGCGGCTGCGCGAAGGTGTCCTTCCAGCCCAGATAGTCCCAATAGGTCACGCCGAAGCTGAGCGCGAGCACGTCGGGACGCGCGCTGACCGCGGCGAGGCTCGCATTGGCCGGCGGGCAGGACGAACAGCCCTGGCTGGTGAAAAGCTCGACCACGATGGGCTGGGCGGCGTGCGCCGGAGCAGCCAGCGCGGCGGCCAGCGCAATTCCTGTCAGCGTCGCTTTCATCTTTGCCTCGTGGCCCGTATCACAGCCACGAATTCGGCGGCGGCACCGCTTCGGTTACATCCGCGCGAACTATTCCTGCAATTGGCGGAAATCCTGCGGCGATGTAACCTTCCGCATGGCTCACGCGAACTTGATATCGAAGGCGCAGGCTTGATCGCGTCGGAAGACGAGTTGAAGACGCTGATGGTCCGCTCGCTGGCCGGCGAGCGCGCGGCCTACGCAGAATTGCTGCGCAGGTTGAACAGCCATCTGCGCGCCTACTTCGTCCGCCGGCTGGGCCGGGCCGCCGATGCCGAGGACCTGTTGCAAGAGACGCTGATCGCGATGCACGCGCGCCGTTCGACCTACGATCCGACCCGCCCGTTCACCGCCTGGGTGCATGCGATCGCGCGCTACAAGCTGATCGACCATTATCGCCGCACCAAGCGGCGCGCCGAGGATCCGCTCGACGATCCCGCCGATCTGTTCGCCTCCGAGGATTCGAACGCCGCCGAAGCGCATCTCGATGTCGAGCGTCTGCTGGGCGGCTTACCGCTGAAGACCCAGAAACTCATCCGCGACGTGAAGCTCGAAGGATTGTCGACCGCCGAAGCCGCGGCACGTCATGGAATCTCGGAATCGGCCGTGAAGGTCGGCGTCCATCGCGGCCTGAAGACGCTTGCTGGCCGCATCGGGGAGGAGGGCTCGTGAAGACCGACGATCTCATCTCCGCGCTCGCGGCCGATAGCGAACCTGTCGCGGCCCATGCGGTCGGCCGCAGGCTCGCGCTCGGACTCGGCATCGGCGCTGTGGTGTCGATCGCGATCATGCTGCAATGGCTCGGCACGCGGCCGGACATGATGCCGGCGATGCACACCGCACCCTTCTGGATGAAGCTCGGCTACGCGCTCAGCATCGCGCTGCTGGGTTTTGGACTGGTCGACCGGCTTGCGCGGCCCGGCGGCGAAGGCGGGACGTTGCGTCTGCTGCTCTTCCTGCCCTCGGGCCTGATTGTCGCGATGGCGCTCTACCGGCTGGTTGAGGCGGCCGCTGGCCAGCGCATGGCGATGATCCTGGGAAGTTCGAGCGACGTTTGCGTTCGCAATATCCTGGCGCTGTCGCTGCCGATCTTCATCGGACTGTTCTGGAGCCTGAGGGCATTGGCGCCGACCCGGCTGACCCTGGCGGGCGCCGCCGCGGGCGTCCTGGCCGGCGCGCTCGGCACGTTCATCTACGCGTTCCACTGCACCGAGAGCGCCGCGCCGTTCGTGGCGCTGTGGTACACGGCGGGCATCGCCGCCACCGGCTTGCTCGGCGCCCTTCTGGGGCGCCTGCTGCTGCGCTGGTAAGCTGTAACCGTATCGGCTCGCCGGACGAAGTAAGTCTCGAACAACAGGAGAGACCCATGCCGCGCTCCCTTCGCACCTTCGCCCTTGCCGCCGGCGTTGCGGCGCTGTGCAGCCTGTCCGCGGCCTGCGCCGACGCGATCGACAAGGCGGTTCCGGCGCCTGCTCTCGACGAAGCGAAGAACCAGGCCGTCGCCAGCGAGACGGCCGTGCTGGCCGGCGGCTGCTTCTGGGGCATGCAGGGCCTCTTCGAGCATGTGCGCGGCGTGACCAAGGTGGTGGCCGGCTATTCCGGCGGCGCCAAGGCGACCGCGATCTACGAGCTCGTCGGCACCGAGACGACGGGCCATGCCGAGTCGGTGCAAATCACCTTCGATCCGCGCGTCGTTTCGTTCGGCGAGATTTTACGCGTCTATTTTTCCGTGGCGCACGATCCGACGGAGCTCAACTATCAGGGACCCGATACGGGCTCGAGCTATCGCTCGGAGATCTTCTTCGCCTCGCCGATGCAGCAGAAGATCGCGGCCGCCTATGTCGCGCAGCTCAACGCCGCGCACGTCTTTTCCGGACCCATCGTGACGAAGATCGAGCCGCTCAAGGGCTTCTTTCAGGCCGAGGGCTATCATCAGGACTTTCTGATCCATAACCCGACCTATCCTTACATTGTCTACAATGACATGCCCAAGATCGATGCGCTCAGGCGCGTCTTCCCGGCGATGTATCGTGACAAACCCGTGATGCTCGGTAGCTGACACATTCGGGGAACTTTCTTGCTATGGTTGCCGTTGACGACCGATAGCGAGAGTCACCCGCATGGCCAGAGAGGCGATCGTTCCCGCCGCAGCGGACGTTGCGGCGCCGCTGCTCGCACAATACCTCGCCGTGCGACGGCAGACCGAGGCGCTCGCCGCGCCGCTCAGCATCGAAGATCAGAACATCCAGTCGATGCCGGATGCCAGCCCCACGAAATGGCATCTGGCGCACACGACCTGGTTCTTCGAAGCCGTGGTGCTTGGCAAATTCGCGCCGGCCTACAAGCCGTTCGATCCTGCGTTCAACTATTTGTACAATTCCTATTATGAGGGACTTGGGCCGCGTCATCCGCGGCCGCAACGCGGTCTTCTGAGCCGCCCCTCGGTCGCCGAGATTCTCGCCTGGCGCGGCCATGTCGATGCGGCGATGACGAAGCTTATCGCGGAAGGTCCGGCCGAAGCGGCGGCGCTCGTGACACTCGGCCTGCACCATGAGCAGCAGCATCAGGAACTGCTCCTCACCGACATCCTGCACGCCTTCTCCTGCAATCCGCTCCTTCCGGCCTATGCGGCGCCGCAGCCGGATGGCGCAAAGGCCGCCGAGCCGCTGTCCTGGATCGATCATCCGGGCGGCATCGTCGAGATTGGTCACTCGGGTGCGGACTTTGCCTTCGACAATGAGACGCCGCGTCACAAGGTGCTGCTCCAGCCCTTTCGCATTGCTTCGCGCGCCGTCACCAATCGCGAATATCGGCAGTTCATCGAAGACGGCGGCTATCGCCGTCCCGAATTCTGGCTCAGCGACGGCTGGGCGATGGTCCAGCGCGACTCGTTGAACGCGCCACTTTATTGGATGGGCGAGCTCAAAGGCTGGCGAATCTTCTCTCTGCATGGCCCCCATGCGCTTGAAGAGGACGCGCCGGTCGCACATGTGAGCTTCTACGAAGCATCGGCGTATGCCGCCTGGGCAGGAGCACGCTTGCCGACCGAATTCGAATGGGAAGCTGCCGGGCCGCCGAACCGCGGCGCAGTGTGGGAATGGACCCGCTCGTCCTACGATCCCTATCCCGGCTATCGGCCGTTCGACGGCGACGTCGCCGAGTACAATGGCAAGTTCATGGTCGGGCAGCTTGTGCTGCGCGGCGGCTCGATCGCGACGCCGGCCGGTCATATCCGCGACACCTACCGCAATTTCTTTCCGCCGGCCGCCCGCTGGCAATTCAGCGGCATCCGCCTGGCGGGTGACGCATGAATCCGATTGCGATTGCCGCGCGCGGCGCCGAAAGCGAATATGGCCGCGCCTTCCTCGAGGGCCTGCGCCGAACGCCCAAGCGCATCGCGAGCAAATACTTCTACGACACGGAAGGCTCGGTGCTGTTCGAACGCATCACCGAACTCGCCGAATATTATCCGACGCGCACCGAGATCGGGTTGCTGAAAGCGCATGCGCCGGAGATCGCCGAATTCATCGGCCCGGACATCGAACTGGTCGAATTCGGTGCCGGATCGCTGCGCAAGGTTCGGCTTCTCCTTGATACCCTCCGCTCGCCGCGCAGCTACATCCCGATCGACATTTGCGGCGACTATCTGCTCCAGGTCGCCGAAGTCCTGGAGAGCGAATATCCCGGCCTTTGCGTCAATCCGGTGGTGGCGGATTTCACCGGACCGATCCGCTTCGGGCCTCTGGAATGCCGCGCGGCGCGCCGTGCCGGGTTCTTTCCCGGTTCGACCATCGGCAATTTCACGCAGCGCGAGGCAGTCGCCTTCCTGCGCCACGCGCGCGAGACGTTGAATGGCGGCGGGCTCCTGATCGGCGTCGATCTGGTGAAGGACCCGGCGATCCTGCACGCGGCTTACAACGACTCCGAAGGCGTCACCGAGGCGTTCAACAAGAATCTTCTGGCGCGTGCCAACCGCGAGCTCGCTGCGGACTTCGATCTCGGCGCCTTCGCGCATTATGCCTGCTACAACCCAGTCGCCCAGCGCGTCGAGATGTATCTCGTCAGTCTTGCGCAGCGGCGTGTGCGAATTGGCGGCGAGACGATCGCGTTTGCGCAAGGAGAGGCGATCCACACCGAGGACTCGCACAAATACACGCTTGCCGGGTTCAAGGCGCTCGCCGCCGAAGCCGACTATGCGCCGCGCCGCGTCTGGACCGATGCGGCAGGACTCTTCAGCATCCAGTGGCTGGAGGCGGTTTAGATCGTCCCGTCGAGGAAATCGAACACCGCCGCCTTGTAGAGCCCGTGCGGGATGGCGGAGAAATGGTCGACGCCCGGTAGCTTCACCGCGCGTCCGTCGGCAAAGATCTTCGCCAGCGGCTCCGGATCGCCGGCCAGCTCGTCACGCGCGCCGGCCACGACCAGCACCGGCACTTCGAGTTTCGAGAGCTCTTCCCTGGTGAGCGGCTGGTCCTTCGCGCGGGTCAGAGCTGCAAGCGCGAGCCGATCCTCTCCCTGCGCGTCGGCGAATTGGCGAAAGCTTTTCAGCATCGGCTCCTTGATGGTCTCGGGATCGGCCGCTTCCATCGCCTCCGCCATCGGATTGCCGGTCACTTCGCGCCGCTCGAACAGCTTCTCGCCGACGCCACCGATGGTGAGTGTCGCGAACCGTTTCGGCGCCTTGAGCGCCGCGGCGAGTACCAGACGCGCGCCCATCGAATAGCCCATCAGATGCGCGCGCTCGATGCCCAGATGATCCATCAGGGCCAGGATGTCGTTCGACATCTTCTCGCGGCTGTACATCGCCGGATCGTGCGGCTTGGCGCTTTCGCCATGGCCGCGATTGTCGAGCGCGATCATCCGCATGCGCCGCCGCTCGAATGCGCCATACCAGCCAAGCCGGAGCCAGTTCTCGGTCCGGTTGGAGGTGAAGCCGTGCACCAGGATCATCGGCCGCCCCTCGCCGGGGGCACCGACATCGTCATAGGCGAGCGTCAGCCCGTCGGACTCGAAGGTGGCCATGGCGCATTGTCCGGCGAAGGCCGCCCCGGCACAAGTCAGGTGGTCTTGGCGGCCACGAACTTCAGCGCGAGGCCGTCCATGCAATAGCGCAGGCCGGTGGGCTTGGGCCCGTCGTCGAACACATGGCCCAGATGCCCGCCACAGCGCCGGCAATGCACTTCGGTACGGCTCTCGATCCAGCTATTGTCGGTGGTGGTCTCGATCGCATGGGGCAGGGGGGCCCAGAAGCTCGGCCAGCCCGTGCCGCTGTCGAACTTCGTGGTCGACGAGAACAAGGGCAGGGCGCAGCCGGCGCAAACGAAGGTGCCCTTGCGATGCTCGTTCAGCAGTGGGCTGGTGAACGGCGCCTCGGTGCCCTGTTCGCGCATGATGTGATACGCCGACGGGCCCAGGATCCGGCGCCATTCCGCGTCGCTGTGAGTGACCTCGAAGGTCTTGGCGAGGGAAGGCGCGACGCCGAGCGCGGTGCCCGCGCCCCCGAGCAGCAGCAATTGCAGAAGATTGCGTCTGGATGTCATCGCCCGTCTCCGTCCGGAGCCTACGTACCCTTATTCGATTCCTCGAGCGCTTCGGTTACAGCCAAAAATTCTGGGAGCCTCACGATCTCATTGTAATGGGCGAAGCTGGCACGCCCGGCATCGAGGCTCTTACGCTCGCCTTTGAGCAGCAGATCATAGGCCTCCTCCAGCCTTCGGGTAACGGCCAGGAGGGCGGAAATGGGAAAGAGGATGATCCTGTAGCCGAGCGCTTCGATCTCGCCCGCGCTCAAAAGCGGCGTCTTGCCGTCCTCCACCAGATTGGCGATCAGAGGAACGCCCTTGAATGTCTCGGCGACGCGGCGAAGTTCCTCGGCGCTGCGTGGCGCCTCGATGAACAGGATGTCGGCGCCGGCTTTGAGGAAATCGTGGCCGCGCTTGAGCGCTTCGTCCAGGCCGTGCGTGGCGCGCGCGTCGGTCCGCGCGATGATCTTGAACGCCTTGCTCGCGCGCGCCTCGGCCGCGGCACGGATGATCTGTATGGCCTCGCTGCGCGGCAGGACTTCCTTGTCTTCCATGTGGCCGCAGCGCTTGGGGAATACCTGATCCTCGAGCTGGATGGCGGCGGTGCCGGTGCGTTCATAGGCCCTGGTCATCTTCGCCGCGTTCAGCGGCCCGCCATGGCCGTTGTCGCCGTCGGCGATCAGCGGCACCGGAGAAGAGGCGTTCGCGATCACGCCGACCCGCTCGATCATCTCCGACGCGCTGACGAGCCCGATGTCGGGCACGCCGAAACTCGCGCCGGCGACGCCGAAGCCGCTCATATAGACGGCGCGCGCGCCGGCCCTGACCGCGACTCGCGCCGAAAGCGCATCGTAGATGCCGGGCACGATCGTCGCGTGCGCCTCTTCCAGAATCTGCTCGAATGGTTCCATCGTTCCTCAGAAATTCTCCGGCGCGCGAAACCGGAACAGCGCGGCCGTCCCGACGTTTGCTCCCTGTAGTGTGAACCGCTCAGGAGATCGCAATGGACAAGGATCGTATCAACGGTGCCGCCAATCAGGCAAAGGGTGCCGTGAAGGAAACGGTCGGCAAGGCCACGGGCGATGCGAAGCTGCAGACCGAAGGCTTGGCCGACAAGGTGGTGGGCAAGGTCCAGAACGCCGTCGGCGGCGTCAAGGACGCCATCCGCGACGCCAAGAGCGACGCGAAATAAGGTCGCTCAGCGTCTAGCGAGGCCCGGCTTCGGCCGGGCTTTTCTTTGCGAAATCAGAGCTCGGCGGCGTTCTGGAACTGCAGTTCATAGAGGGTGTTGTAGAGCCCGCCCTTGGCAATCAGCTCCTCATGGGTGCCGACCTCGCGCACGCGTCCCTCCGTCAGCACCACGATGCGGTGCGCGTCCTTGATGGTCTGCAGGCGGTGGGCGATGATTACCGAGGTGCGTCCCTCCGTCAGCTTTTTCAGCGCATCCTGGATCACAAGCTCGGTTTCGGTGTCGATGCTGGCGGTCGCCTCGTCCAGCACCAGCACTTCGGGGTTCATCGCCAGCACGCGCGCGAAAGCGAGAAGCTGGCGCTGGCCGTGACTTAGGTTCCGGCCGCGCTCGTTGAGCGGCGTGTCGTAACCCTGCGGCAGGGCACGAATGAAGGGGTCGGCATGCACCAAGGTCGCGGCGCGGATCGCCACCTCGCGCGTGATCGCCGGATCGTTGAGCGCGATATTGTCGTACACGGTGCCCGAGAAGATGTGGAAGTCCTGAAGCACCACGCCGATCCGGCGACGGATGTCGGCCGGCTTGATCTGCATGATGTCGATGCCGTCCAGGAAGATCGAATCGTCCGGCACGTCGTAGAAGCGGCAGAGCAGGCGGATGAGGCTCGTCTTGCCCGAGCCGGTCGGCCCGACGATGGCGATGCGCTCGCCCGGGCGGATCGTGAAGCTGACATCCTTGAGGATCGGGTGTTCGGGGGTGTAGGCGAACGACAGGTGGCGGAATTCGACCTCGCCATGCAGATCGGGCGGCAAGGGCGTGGGATGCTCGGGCTCGCGCAGCGCTTCGTTCCAGTCGAGCGCCTGGAAGATGCGCTCGCCGCTCGCCATGGCGCGGAACACGATGTTCCACTGCTCGCCCATCGCCACGATCGGGCGGAACAGCATGTCGAGGAACTGGGTGAACAGCAGCAGCACGCCGACCGTCATGTCGTTGCCCAGCACCAGGTGGCCGCCGAACCACACGATCACCGCGATGCCGATATAGTTCATGCCGTCGATGAACGGGCCGTAATAGCTCTCGATGTTGAGCGCCTTGGTCTCGTTGACCCGGTTGTCGTTGTTGATCGCGCTGTAGCGGTCGAAATTGATCTTCTCGCGGCCGTAGAGCTGCACCACCTCGATGCCGGAGAGATTTTCCTGGAGATTCTCGTTCAGCCGCGACACCGTCATGCGGATGGCGCGGTAAAGCGGCCGCGACATGCGCCGGAACATCCAGGTGAAGAAGCCCGCGACCGGCATAACCGGCAAAAGCTCGAGCGTCAGCGTCGGCGACAGGGTCACCATGATCGTGATCGCCACGAAGAACGGCACGAACTGGCCGGCGAGCTGGCCGAAGCCGGCGAACAATTCGAACAGCGTCTCAACGTCGTTGGCGACGCGCGTCATCACGCGGCCGACCGCGACGCGGTCGTAGAACGCCGAGGGCAGATGCTCCAGATGCTCGAACAGGTCGCAGCGCAGATCGCGCAGCGTGTTCAAGGTGGCTCTGCCGAACAGGATGCCGAAACCGCGGCCGAAGCCGGCCGCCAGCAGGATCCAGAACATGTACTGGATACAGGCCGCGATCAGCGGCGCGACGCCCAGATGCACGGCGATCCATTGGTTGAAAGCCTCCTGGCCGAGGTCGGCCAGCGCCGGCCCGCGATGATGCAACACGATGCCGTCGACCAGTACGCGGCTCATCACGGTCGGTGCCATGATGGCGGCGATCGCCGACAGCAGCACCAGCACGAGCGATGTGTAAGCCATGCCGCGATAAGGCCGCATCCAGTGCATCAGGCGCGACACCTGTCCGACGTCCAGGTTCTTGCCATAGACGTCGTCGTCGAAGGCGCCGCGCATCCGGCGCGGCGCGTTGTTCGCTGCCGCGACGGTCATTTCGCCACCTCGGTCGCGGTCTCGCGCGCGAATTCCTCGACCAGCTTCTCGCGCCGGCCCTGGACGCGCGCGAAGTGGGCATAGATGCCGTCCTTCGCCATCAGTTCGGCGTGCGTCCCGAGTTCGGCGATGTGGCCTTCGTCGAGCACCACGATGCGGTCGGCATGCCGCGCGGTCGAGACGCGATGGGACACCAGCATCGTCGTACGCCCGGCGCGCAATTCCTTGAGCCGCGACAGGATGTGCTCCTCGGTCTCTGTGTCGACGCTCGAGAAACAGTCGTCGAGCAAAAGCACCGGCGTGTCGCGGATCAGTCCGCGCGCCAGACTGGTGCGCTGTTTCTGCCCACCCGACAGCGTCACGCCGCGCTCGCCGACCAGCGTGTTCAGGTGATCGGGGAAGCGCTGGATCGTGTCTTCCAGATCGGCGGCTTCGGCGGCATTCCAGATCTCGTCGTTGCCGCGCTTGGGATTGTCGTAGGAGATGTTGCGCCCCAATTCGTCGGCGAACAGGAACGGATCCTGCGGCACCAGCGCGATCTGGCTCCTGACCTGCGCGATCGGCAACAGGCGGATGTCGCGCCCGTCGAGATAGACCGTTCCCGGCGGCGGATCGAGCAGGCGCACGATCGAACGCAGCATGGTCGATTTGCCCGATCCCACTCGGCCCAGGATCGCGATCATCTCGCCGGCCTTTATGTCGAGCGAAACGTCGTCGAGCGCCGGCCACCCCATGTCGGTCTTGTTCGGATCGGTGCCGCGCGCCTCCTTCGCCGACGCCCGGCGCGGATAGGTGTAGGACAGATGCTGCAGCTTGATGTCGCCGCCGATCTTGTCGAGCGGCGCCGCATCGGGCGCATCGCGGATCTCCGGCTCATAGTCCAGGATTTCGAACAGCCGAGCGGCGCCGGACGAGCCGCGCTGGAACATCGAGACGATCTGGCCCGATTGCTGGATCGGCGCCACCGCCATGCCGAGATAGAGCGTGAAGGCGGTGAACGTGCCGACCGTCATCTCGCCGTGCAGCACCTGATAGCCGCCGAAGCCCATGATGATCATCACGGCAAGGCCGGTGAACACGACCATCCAGGCGTTCAGCGCCGCGTTCAGCACCATCAGCCGGAAATAATTGTCGGCATAGGCACCGGAGACGCTCTTGAAGCGCGCGACCTCGCGGTCCTCCTGCGCATGCGTCTGGATGGTGCGGATGCCGTTGAGATTCTCCTGCACCGATTCCGACAGGGAGGAGAAACCTTCCTGCACCAGCGTCGATTGCACATAGATGCGGCGCGACAGGTAGTAGCCCATGAAGGCGATGAACGGCATGACCGGCAGGAGCCACAGGGTCAGCTTCATCGACAGGAACAGCATGAAGGCGAAGGCGACGAGGCCGGAGAAGCCGAGCACGATCAGCGTGCGGCTGCCCACCCCGATCAGCTGGCGCACCAGGTTGAGATCGTTGATGGCGCGCGCCATCAAATCGCCGGTCGGGAAGCGGGCAAAGAAGCGCGGTCCCTGCAGCTCGAAGTGCCAATAGAGCCGCTCGCGCATGTCGTAGGTGACGGTGACGCCGACGAGGCGGACGAGCTTGCGGCCATAGGCGACGGAGAAATAGCGCACCACGGCCAATCCCAGGATGCCGAGAACCGGCTCCAGCAGGTTCCAGTTGTGCGACGTCACATGGTTGATGCCCTGGCTGACGAACAGCGGCATGCCGGCCTCGAACACGCGTCCCAGGCAGATGAAGAACATGCCGCCCCAGAACGCCCAGCCATGCTTGTTTACAAGCGGCACGAGACGCCAAAGGGGACCGCGCTGCGGCTTTGCTTCAGAGACGCTCAATTGATCCGTCGGCGCGTACGCCGCCTGCCCTGACCGTCGCATCGCGACGATTTATCTATGTGATTCCGTGGATTGTACGAATGCGGTTTCGCCAGTTCCAGTGCTTTTGTTGCACCGCACCGCACAATCCACCGCCAGCGACAATTGCGCCGCGAGGGGGACGTACCTACCTTTCCGTCGTTCTGAGGGGAACGCCATGAAAAGCGCAGTCGTTGCAACGCTGGCATTCGCGCTGCTGGGCGCGCTTCCCGCATCCGCCGCCACGCCGGGCGCGCCGCTGACCCGCAGCGACGTGGAAGCCTTCTCGGACAGCTTCATTCCGGTCGAACTGGCGCAAGGCGATATCGCCGGCGCGGTCGTCGTGGTGGTGAAGGACGGACAGGTCCTGTTCGAAAAGGGCTACGGCGTCTCGGACACGAAGACGCGCGCGCCGGTCGATCCGGATCGCACGCTGTTTCGCCCCGGCTCGGTCTCCAAGCTCTTCACCTGGACGGCGGTGATGCAGCTGGTGGGCGAGGGCAAGATCGATCTCGACAAGGACGTCAACGCCTATCTCGATTTCAAGATCCCGCCCGCGTTCCGCAAGCCGGTGACGATGCGCAATCTGATGACCCACACGCCGGGATTCGAGGAGGCTCTGCGGCCATTGCTGCTCGGCAATCCGGCATCGGTCGAGCCGCTCGATCAGGTCCTGAAGGAGTCGCTGCCCGAACGCATCTTCCCGCCCGGACAGGTGCCGGCCTATTCCAACTATGGCGCCACGCTCGCCGGCTACATCGTCCAGCGCGTCTCCGGCGAACCGTTCGACGACTATATCCAGCGCCACATCTTCGCGCCGCTCGGCATGACGCACGCGACCTTCGTCCAGCCGCTGCCGCGCGCGCTCGCCGCCGACATGTCGAAGGGCTACCGGACCGCCTCCGGCCAGGCGGTGCCGTTCGAGATGATCTCCATGACGCCGGCGGGCGGATTGTCCGTCAGCGGCAGCGACATCGCGCGCTTCATGATCGCGCATCTGAACAATGGCGAATATCACGGCGCGCGCATCCTGCCGGCCGATGTCGCGATCCGCATGCATGGCGTCGCGTTCCGCCCGTTCTCGGCGCTGTCGCCGATGGCCTACGGCTTCTATCACGACGACATCAACGGCCATCCCGATCATCGCGCATGGCGGCGACACCGGCGTGTTCCATTCCAATCTCGAGCTCATCCTCGACGCCGGAACACGGCGTGTCTTCATTTCGCTGAACAGCGCGGGTCAGGGCAGGGCCGTCTCGATCATCCGCCGCGGATTCATGCTGCGCTTCATGGATCGCTATTTCCCCGCGCCCAAGGCGGCGCCGCTGCCGACGCTCAAATCCGCGGCTGAAGGACGGCCGCAAGGTCGCCGGCGCCTATGTCGTCAGCCGGCGCGGCGATTCGAGCTTCACCCGCTACCTCGCCATGCTGCAGCCGCTTGTCGTTTCGGTCGCGGCCGACGGCACGCTGATCGTGCCGCCGCTGGTGGATGCGGCGGGCAATCTCAAGCACTGGCGCGAGATCAAGCCGTTCGTCTGGCAGGAGGTGAACGGAAAAAGCCTCGTGCAGGCGTCGTGGCGCGACGGACATGTCGACCAGATCGGCACCGACGATATCGGTCCGATCATCGTGCTGCAGCCGGCCAGTTTCACGCAGGCGCTGTGGAACCTCATTCTTCTCGCGGCCACGTTCGCGATCCTCGTGCTCGCGGTCCTGTTCTGGCCGATCAAGGCAATCCTGCGCTGGCGCTACGATCGGCCGCTGCTGCTGACGGGTCGCGCGCGGCTGCTTTATCGCCTTGCGCGAGTCGATGCGCTGCTCGATGCGATCTTCCTCGCCGGCTTTCCGGTCGCCTTCCTCCTCTTCGCAACGAGTCTGGCGAGCTGGAGCCCCGCCATCGACTGGGTCTTTCGCATTCTCCAGCTGATCGGCATCGCCGGTGTCGTCGGAACGGTCGCACCGGTGTGGAATTTCGTCATCGGGCTTCGCGACGGAACGCGGCCCTGGTGGACCAAGCGCACTGATCTGCTGTTGGCGCTTGCTTGCCTGTCGACGATCTGGTTCGCCTTCAGCCAGAACCTGCTGACCCTTGGGCTCAAATATTAGCTGCCCTTAAAGTCTTTGTAATACAATAGCTTATATAGGGTCTGACGACTGTGCTACGCCGCCTTGTCGCGTGGGCGCCATTGGTCTTCCTTAATCTGCTGCCCATATTGTTTGAACCACGCGCTCTCTGTTGAAAGGTTTCCCCCATGGTCGCATTTCTCGGCTGGGCAAAGTCCATCGGTCTGGGCGTTTTGAACGGGATCACGAAGTTCGTTGTCTTCCTGGTTCTTCTCTTCGTCGTCTTTGCAATCGTCGGCGCCTTCCAGGGCGACGGATTGCCGTCCAACATGGTCCTCGCGCTCGACCTGCGCCAGCCGCTGCAGGACTCCTCGAATGTGAATTTCAATTTCGGCGGCACGCCGGTGACCGTGATGGACATCGTGCTGGCGCTCGACGCCGCCGAACGCGATCCGCGCATCAAGGGCGTGCTGGTGCGCGCCGGCAGCGCAAATATCTCCATCGCGCAGGCCGAAGAACTCGATACTGCTTTCAAGAAGTTCGAGAAGTCCGGCAAGTTCGTGATCGCCCATAGCCAGGGCTTTCTCGCCGCCGGCCTTGGCGACTATCTGACCGCGTCCGCCGCCAGCGAGATCTGGATGCAGCCCAACGCGCCGTTCACCGCAGCCGGCGAGGGCGGCGCGGAAGTCTTCCTGCGCGGCCTGCTCGACAAGATTCAGGCCGATCCGCAGATCGTCAAGCGCGCCGACTACAAGAGCGCCGCCGACCAGTTCATGGAAAAGAACATGACGCCGGCCGACCGCGAGCAGCTGACGCGCCTCTTGCAGTCCTGGTACGACGATGCGACGGGCGGCGCGGCTTCCGCGCGCCACCTGACACGCGACCGCGTCGTCGCGGCCTTCCAGGCCAGCCCGCAATTCACCGAGGATGCGCGCGCCGCCGGTCTGATCGACAAGATCGGTTATGACGACGATGCCCAGCGCGCGGCACTTGCGCGTGCCGGCGACGGCGCCAAGATCGTGCCGATCGCCCAGTTCGTGCGCGTGCGCAAGCAGGCGGGCGAGCGCGGCTCCGGCCCGCGCGTGGCGCTCATCCAGGCGGCCGGCGAGATCCAGGACGGCAGCGCCGGCGGTGGCTTGTTCGGCACCAGCAACGTCATCGCGGGCGACGATCTCTCAAAAGCGATCCGTCAGGCTGCGGCCGACACTTCGGTCAAGGCGATCATCCTGCGCGTCGATTCCCCTGGCGGCTCGGTGACGGCGTCCGATCAGATCCTCGATGCGGTCAAGAAGGCGCAGGCTGCGGGAAAGCCCGTGATCGTCAGCATGGGCGGCGTTGCTGCTTCGGGCGGCTATTACATCTCGCTTTCTGCCAATCGCATCGTCGCCGAACCCGGCACGATCACCGGCTCGATCGGCGTGCTTACGGGAAAAGTGTCGCTCGACCGCAGCCTCGCGCTTGCGGGTGTCGGCACCGATTCCGTCGGCGTCGGCCGCAATGCGCTCTACAATTCCGAATTCCAGCCCTACACCCCCGATCAGCTCGCGGCGCTCAATCACGAGGCCGACGTGATCTATGCCGACTTCACCCAGAAGGTCGCCAAGGGACGCAGGCTTCCGCTCGCGACCGTCCAGAACATCGCCAAGGGCCGCGTGTGGTCGGGCGCCGATGCCAGCCAGCGCGGTCTGGTCGATCAGCTGGGCGGGTTCTGGACCGCGGTGGACGACGCCAAGAAGCTCGCCGGCCTGCCGGCCGACGCGCGCGTGGTTTTCCGCTTCTATCCGCGCCAGAAAGACATCTTCCAGGTGCTGGGCGATGCGTTCGGCAATTCGACCGCCAGCGTGCGCGCGATGGAAAGCTTCGTCACCTTGATGAACGCGGCGCCGGTGCGCGCGGTGGTCGGCGCGGTCGGCGATCTGCCGCGCGGCGGGGTGGAGTTGCGCGCGACGAACCTGCCGCGCTGAGCGTCGCTCAGCTGCCGTTGGTGTCGACGCGCCTGAAGCGCGTCAATTGCTGCGCGGCGGCGACGAATTGCGGCTGGGCCTGAAGCGCGGCCCGATAATCGTCATAGGCGCCCTGGATGTTGCCCAGCTGCTCCTCGGCGATCGCGCGATTGTAGTAGGCGATCTCCATGCGGTGCGCGCCAAGCTTGAGCGCCTTGCTGGCATCCTCCTGTGCGTCGCCATAGCGGCGGAACGCAATTAGAGTCGCGCTGCGATTAACGTAAATCTCCGCCAGGTCCGGGGCGGTCGCGATCGCGGCGTCGTAATCGGCGAGCGCGCCGGCCGGATCGCCTCTGTTGGCCTTGAGGATGCCGCGATTGACATAGGTCGAGGCGCGATCGGTGGGCGACAGCGCGGACGACAACGCCCGGGTGCAGCCGTCGATCGCCGCCGGGTCGCCCGACAGCGCTTCCGCATCGGCAAAGCAGCTATGGCCGAGATTGTCGCCGAGCACGAAGGCGGCCGACTGGGCCTGAACGGTCGCACCGAACAGTGCGGCGCACGTGATCAATGCACCTGCCGAAATCCTCATCATGGCCTCCACCAAGCAAGCCGGCGGAGTCTTCCACCGCCCTTTGCCCCGGTCCAGTGGCGCCCTCGATTTGTTTCGCACCGGTCCATTTGCTAGCGTCTGGCGGTCATTCGGGCCCTGGCGGCGCGCCTATGTTCTTGGAATTGAACGATTTTCTGAACCAGGCGGAAGTTGCGCGCCTGACCGAACTGGCGCGCGAATTGAAATTCGTCGACGGCCGGGTCTCCAATCCCGCCAACGTCGCCAAGGTCAATCTGCAGGCCGACGTCGCCGACCCGCGCTTTACCGAGTCGGTGCGCATCGTCGCGAACGCGTTCGCGCGGTCCGAGCCGTTTCGCGAATTCGCGTTTCCCCGCCGGGTCGCGCCGCCGCTGCTCTGCCGCTACGAGCCGGGCATGAAATATGGCGTGCATGCGGATGCGGCGCGCATTCTGGTCGACGCGAACAACCAGCCGTCGGATCTTTCGGCCACCGTCTTCATCTCCGATCCGGCGAGCTATCAGGGCGGCGAGCTTGTCGTCCATCTGGGTACGCGGCCCGTGATCCTGAAAGGCGCGCCCGGCGAGGTCGTCGTCTATCCGTCGACCATGCTGCACGAAGTACGCCCGGTGACGTCGGGCACGCGGCTGGTGTCGATCACCTTCATCGAGAGCGAGATACCCGACGAATACCGCCGCACGCAGCTCTATGAGCTCAACGAAGTCGCGGCGCTGGAAGCCGGCAACATGCGCTGGGAAAATCGCGTGCGCCTGGAGGGCGTCCGGCAGAACCTGCTTCGCATGTGGTCCAAGCCGTGAGCGCCGACCCGCGCGTCGCCCAGCTGCGCCATGCGGCGCTGAACGCGGCGGCGGGCGGTCGCCCGGACGAGGCGGCGCGGCTGTGGCAGCAGGTTCTCGCGCTGGTGCCCGAGCAGCCCGACGCGCTGCACTTCATGGGCCAGCAGGCGATGAACCGCGGCGATCAGCGCGGCGGCGCCTTGCTACTCGAGCGCGCGGCGCGCGGTGCGCCGAAGGATGCGCTCATCCATCTCAACCTGGCGCTGGCCAAGCGCGCGACCGGCGATGCGGCGGGAGAGATGGCGGCGCTCGACGGCGCGTTGGCCGCCGATCCGCTGTGCTTTCCGGCGCTGCTCGCCAAGGGCGCGCTGCTCGAGCGCACCGGCAATCGCCGCGTCGCGGCGCGCATCTACAAGGACGCGCTGGCGATCACGCCGCCCGATCACCGGCTGTCTCCTTCGCTCGCCGCGATGGCCGCCAATGCCCGCAAGGTGACGGGCGAGAATGCGCAGGCGCTCGATGCCTTCCTGCGCGGCAAGCTCGGTGGCGCGGCGCTGACCGGCCGGATGGAGGAATGTTTGAACGTCGCCACCGGCAAGGCGAAGGTCTACACCCAGCAGCCGTCGAACCTGCATTTCCCGCAGCTTCCGGCGATCTCCTATTACGACAATGCGGACTTCCCCTGGCTCGCCGATGTCGAGGCGGCGACCGACGACATCGAGAAGGAGCTGCAGGAGCTCCTGCGCGCCGGCAGCGGCGATTTCGCGCCTTACGTGAAACATCCCGAGGGCGTGCCGCTCAACCAATGGGCCGAGCTCAACAACTCGCCCGACTGGAGCGCTTATTTCCTCTGGAAGGATTCCAGGCGCGTCGACGAACACTGCGCCCGCTGCCCCCGCACGGCACAGGCTTTGGCCGCCGCCCCGATGGCCGCCATCGCCAGGCACGCGCCGACGGCGTTCTTCTCGACGCTCGCGCCGCACGCCCACATCCCGCCGCACACCGGCGCCACCAACACGCGGCTGATCGTGCATCTGCCGCTGATCGTGCCGGACGGATGCCGGTTCCGCGTCGGCAACGAGACGCGGCCCTGGGCGCGCGGCAAGGCCTGGGTGTTCGACGACACGATCGAGCACGAAGCCTGGAACGACAGCGACCGGCTGCGCGTCATCCTGATCTTCGACATCTGGAATCCGCATCTTTCGGACGCATGAGCGCGCGACGATCTCGGCGCTCTCGAGGATGCCATGATGGACTATTACGGCCGGCAATAGACTTCAGTCCGGCTCGTAGCCGAAGCGCTCGACCCAGGGCTTGAGGATCGCAAGCACCGGCGCCAGTTCGTTCTTGTAGCGGCGCCACTGACCGACGCCTTCGCGGCTGATGCCGCGCATCACCTGGGTCGCGCTCGGCGTCGCGATGAAGCGCTTTTTCGACTTCTCGGCGAAGTCGGACATCTCGGCGCTCCACTCGACACCCAGGAAGGCGCAGACCTTGCGGGCCTCGGCCTCGAAATCCTCCACCAGGCTCTCGTTGCGCAGCTCGTGCCAGTCGAGCCCCAGCTTCTCGCGGCAGGTCATGCTGTAGCGCATCAGGGCGTCATAAAATCGCGCCGCGCCTTCGAGCGTCAGATACTCGAACATCGAACGGTTCATCTGGAAAACGTGGCGGTAGCAGCTGAGCACCACGTCGCGCGGATCGCGCAGCGCGAAGATCACCTTGGCGTTGGGAAACATCTTCGCGACGACCGGCAGGTTGACGAGATAGAGCGGGTTCTTGTCGACGAACACCTTGCCCGCGGGCTCCACGCGCTCGCGGCGGATCTTGTCCCAATAGAGCTTGCGAAATTTCACCAGATCGCGGCGCATCGGCGCGGAAAGCCGCTTCAGGCCCCATTCGCTGGTCAAGAATTCGCCGATCGCATCCTTCAGCGCCGGCCGTTCCTCCAGGCTGACGATCGCCGGATGGCTGATCAGCACATTCTCCAGCAACGTGGTGCCCGAGCGCGGCGAGCCGATCAGGAACACATGGCCCAGCGGATCGCCGGGCTCCGGCGGCGGCGCGGCCTGCCGGTCGGCGGCGAGCATCGCGGCAGGCGCGCGCGCCAGATAGTCGCCGAGCCAATTGACGTAATCGACCGCCGACTGGACGCCCGGCTCGCGAAAGCGCGGCGTGAAAATCTCCACCCGCGCCTTGTTGCCTTCGCTATAGGCCTTGAAGGCGTCGGCGTAGAGGCCTTGCGCGTTTCTGAGATCGCCGAGATAGGCATATGTCAGCGCCTGGTCCAGTGGCCGCGCCCGATCGTCGGCAAGATGTTTTGCGATCAGCGCATCGGCGCGCGGATAATCCTTCTGCCCGATGGCGACCCGCATCTGCGACTGCAGCGCATAGAATTGCCGGTCGTCGAGCGCCAGCGCCTGCGTTGCCAGCCGGTCGGCTTCCTCCCAGTCGCCGCGCCGCGCGGCGAGTCCCGCCAGCCGCGACAGCGGCTCGGCATAGCGCGGATTGAGGGCAAGAGCATCGCGATAGCTCTTGCCGGCCTGTTCCAGGTCGCCGCGGAATTCGCTGTTCCAGCCTCTGTTGTAATGTGCCGGCGCGAAGCCCTTATCGCGCGCGATCACCGCGTCGAAGGCGGCGATGGCGTCGTCCCAGCGCTCGAGTTTGCTGAGGCACAGGCCGAGCGCGTTGAGCACCGGCACGTCGTCGGGCGCCAGCGTGCGCGCTTTCTCGAGATCCGCCAGAGCCTCGGCCAGCTTGCCCTGGTCCTCGAACCAGTAGGCCCGCAGATTGAGGAGGAGAGGGTGGACATCGCCCTGGTCGAGCGCCGCGCGCGCCAGCCCGACGGCTTTGGGTATGTCGTTCGCCTGGAGCGCGGCAAGCACGCCGGCGATCGCCGGGGACGGCGTCTCGGCGGTTGTGTCGGCGGTTGCGTCCGTCATCTTGGGCTCATTCCGGCGTCGTCCGGCTCGTGCCTGCGCACCAGACGCCTGTCTAGGGCGGCGAGGTGCCTGCGACAAGGTGGGGGCCGGCCACAAAAGGAAACGGCGGCCTTTTGGGCCGCCGCTCCAGGACTGTGATGTCGCGAACGATCAGTATTTGACGTTCACGCCGATGAAGTAGGCGCGGCCGATCGCGTCGTACGTGCCCGGGAAGGTATTGCCGCTGTCCACGTTGGCAGCGCCGGCGAACGAGCCGTCGACCAGCGGGGGCTTCTTGTCGAACAGGTTGTTCACGCCGCCGCGCAGTTCGATGCCGTGGCCGATATCCCAGTTGCCCGACAGATCGAAATAGTTGAAGTCCGAGATGTGGTTCTCGAGCGGATCGTTGATGATGCCGCGCGTGAACTGGTCGAACTTGACCGCGCCGATATAGCGCCAGCGGAACGAGATATCGATGTCCGAGTCCGAGGAGGTCCAGGTGATGCGCATGGAGTGCTTCCACTTCGCCGCTGGAGCGCCGCAAACCGGACCGAACTGGCCGGTGCAGATTTCCTCCGCCTGGGTCGGCGACGGCTTGAAGGATGTCTTGGCCAGATAGGTTCCCGTCAGATTGACGGCGAGCGAACCATCGGATTCATCCAGGCCGAACGTCGACGCATCCGTCGCATAGTCCAACTGCATGTCGATGCCGCGGGTCTTCACGCTACCGATATTGTCGAAGGTCTGATCGACATAGCCGGTCGTCGAGTACAACTCGCCGAACGGACCGCGATGGATCGCGGCGCAAGCCGGTGCAGAGAAGCTCTGCGACGGGTTGCTCGCCGGATCGAAGCAGCCTGCCACGATCGTGTCGAACGGCAGGGCGACGATCGCCTGCTGGATCGCGATATCGTAATAGTCGACCGTTGCCGTGAAGCCGTCGATGAAGGTCGGCGTGAACACGATGCCGAGCGACTTGGTGTCGCCGGTCTCGGGCTTCAGGAACGGATTGCCCTTCAGGTAGGAGGAGCACTGCCCGCCGCAAACCAGGTTGCCCTGTCCGTTGGTGTTCAGATAGTCGCCGGCGCTCTTCACGCCGCTGGCGAGGCAGAGTGCCAGGGAGGGCGTGTACAATGAGCCGCCTGCGCAAGGATCGGTTCCGGACGGAGCGGAGAAGGTCGCGCCGCGGAACAGTTCGGCGACGTTGGCTTCGCGGATCGCGCGGTTGAACGAACCGCGGAAGCGGAAATCGTCGACCGGCTGCCAGGACATGCCGAACTTGAACGAGGTGACGGCGCCCGCGCGGTTATAATCCGAATAGCGGAAGCCGGCATCGAGCTCGAGCTGCTTGAAGAACTCCTTGTCGGTAACCAGCGGGACCTGGATTTCGCCGAAGCCTTCCGTGGTCAGGTAGCTGCCGCCCGTGGACGGCGTCGCGCCGAAGCCAAGGCTGCAACCATTGAGCGCGAGACAGGAGTTCGGGCTGGTAGCTCGCCGCTTCACGGCGCCATTCCGTACCGAACGCCACCGCCACCGGGGCCGAAGCGAGCGGCGACTGGATGCCCCATTCGCCGAGATTGCCGGTGACCGAGGCCTGCGCGTCATATTCTTCGGAGACGGCAATCGCGTTCAGCTTGACGGTGAAGAAATTCACCTGGGCCGGGGTAAACGCGCCCGCGCCGTGGAAGATATCGACAGGCACGCATCCATTGGTCGGATCCAAGCAAACGGGATTCGCCGCGGTGCCGCCCGCCAGCAAGGCTTGCTGGAAACGTGTACCGTTCGCGTCGCCCGTCAGGAGATGCGTCCAAACCGTGCGGCCATATTGCATCGACACGTCATATGACCAGCCCGAGCCGAGATCGCCCTTCGCACCGAGGACCATCTGGAACGCCATGTGATCTTCGGCCGAATGGCGGGGACCGTTTTCGACCAGTCGCCGGCGATAGTTGAACGAGCAGGTGTCCGTCGCAAGGAAGCTGCCGCCGGGGCCAGTCGCCGAGCAAAGACCGGCAGTCACGTTCGCCGCCGTGAAGATGGTTCCGCGCTCCTGGGCGGTCATCAGCGGGTTGCCGTAGTTGACCGAGAAGCCCTGGTTGATCGGCACTTCGGCGAGCTGCGACGCCGCATTGTTATCGGCGAACGTCAGGCGCGTGTAGAAGTCGAGCATCGGGTCGACTTCGTAGTGACCGGTCGCGCCGAAGTCCCAATGCGTGTTGGGCGTCTGCAGGTAGTTGATCGGCGCGAAGTTGTAGAGGTGGTGGTCGTAGGGGACCAGCGTTCCCGTCGTCGAGAACATGTTGCCCGAGCCGGCGCCGGCCGAGAGACGGCCTTCTGGAATGCTCGAGCTGCCGCCTGGGCAGAAGCCGAAATGCTGGGACTGAGCAGTGGCCGAGCAAACCGCGCTCGAACCGAAGTGCGCCGACAATTCGGCGGGCGAGTTCAGCGCGAAGGCCGACCCAGGACGATCGCCCTGGAAGGTCGGCTGACGATTCTGCCAGCCGCCATAAATCGTGACGTTGCCTTTGCCGTCGCCTGACGTGAAGCCGATCATGCCTTCCGTCGTTGTGATCGCGCCGTCGGAGTTGAACGGCGACTGCCACGAAGCGTCGACCGACATGCCCTCGAAGTCCTTCTTGAGGACGAGGTTCACGACGCCGGCCACGGCGTCGCCGCCGTACACGGACGAAGCGCCGCCGGTCAGGATTTCGATATGGTCGATGAGGCTTGCCGGGATGTTATTCACGTCGACATTGCCCAGATAGTCGGCGGCCACCAGGCGCTTGCCGTCCACCAGGACGAGAGTACGAATGGGGGTGAGGTCGTGAAGGTCGATGGTCGCGACGCCGTTCGAGGCGTTGTTCGTCGCTGAATTGTCGCCGTCATTGTAGATCGACGGCAGGTCGCGCAGCAGAGATTCGACGGAGGTCGAGCCCTTCAGCTTCAATTCCGCCGTGCCGATCGACTGCAACGGGCTGGAACTGAACAGGCCGGTCTGCGGAATGCGCGAACCGGTAACCACGACCGTTTCTGTCGCGGTGTCGTCCGCTGCTCGCGCCGGAGCGCTGAGACCCAGAGCGGTGGCGGTGGCAGCTCCGACGAGCAGAGCCGACTTCAAGCCCCTCTTGCTTTGCACTTGAAACACTTGGAAACCCCCTTGGTTTGTCGCAGCGACTGAAAAGTCGGCGGACGATTCATTCCGGTACTGGTTACGTAGCTGCAACGCAGCCTAGGCTCAGCACACGCCTGAAATTTGGACGCGCCCCGACCCGTTCGCAGGGAAGCTAGAAGCCCGTATTGGGGCGGTCAAAAGGGAAATGGCGCGCCGTAAAATTCACGGATCGACTGTGGCATTTCGGTGTCATTTACGTGCCAGTTTGTCAGCATGTGCCAAGGAGCACAGGGCTAAGGCAATAAAAGAACAAAGAAAATGGACCCTAGTTGACACCGCCAACGGCCGTTCGAGTTACCATCAAGGGGAGATTTGGCGCCGCCGTACAGAGTCGCTCGCCGGGCATTCTCTTTGCGCCGGGATTTTGGCATCTGGACGGCGCTATGCCGATCACCACCAAATGAGCCGCGAACCGATGGCCCCGCCCCAAGGTCCCGCCCAGGATGCCGGTACTCGTCTGGCCGCCCTCAAGGACGGGCTGGCCCAAGCCGATCAGGCCGAGCGCGCAGGCGATCTGGCCGCCGCCGAGAAGATTTTGCGCGGTCTGGCGCAATCCTTTCCGGCCGTCCCCGACGTGCTTAATTTGTTGGCATTGGTGCTGAAAGACCGCGGCAACCTGTCCGAGGCCGAATTGATCATGCGCCGGGCACTGGCCGTCGCGCCGCGCGAGGCGGCCCTTCAGAACAATCTCGGCAATATTCTGCGCAAGGGTGGCAAAGCCGCGGGGGCCGAGCGCGCCTATCGCGCCGCGATCCAGCTCAGACCCGAATATGCGCAGGCCTATTACAACCTGGGCGTCGTGCTTCACGAACAGGGCCGCATCGACGAGGCGCTCAACGCGCTCAAGAATGCCGCCACGCGCGATCCGGCGCACACCGATGCCTTGACGCTTTTGGGCTCGCTGATGGGCGAGCGGGGCGAGGCGGCCTATTCCCTTCAGGCGCTCGATGCGGCGGTCGCCTCCAATCCGATGCATTTCGGCGCGCATTATTATCGCGGCGTCGTGCTGACCTCGCTCGACCGGTTCGACGAAGCCATCGCCATGTTGCAGCACGCCGCGACGCTGCAACCGGGAAGCTACGAAGTGCATTACGCGCTCGGCACGGCGCTGTCGCGCGCCAACCGCGTCGAGGAGGCGCTGGCGGCATACGAAAGGGCGCTTGAAATCGCGCCGGACGATCTCGCTGCGCATTATGCCTACAGCTCGCTGGCTTATATGGCGGGGCGGCCCGATCTCGATCGGACATCCTATGCCAAGGCGCGGGCGCGCATCGGCGACCGGCCGGATCTTCTGCTGGCCGAAGGACAACAGCTGCTGCATCAGCGCGACGGTCAGGCCGCCGAGCCGCTTCTGCGCCGCGCCCACGAGATGGCGCCCGAGCGCGCCGATGTGACCAACGCGCTGGCGCGCGCGCTGACCTTGCAGAAGCGATTTGGCGACAGTGCCGAGCTGCTGGCGGATGCGGTCCGGCAGGAGCCCGCCAATGTCCAGCATCGCCGCGAATTGGGATCGACCCTGTTGCAGGATCATCAGCTGGACACGGCCCGCGACGTGCTCGAGGAGGCGCTCGCGATGGCGCCGCTCGATCAGATGACGTCGGCCTGCCTGTCGCTCGCCTATCGCGAACTGGGCGACAGCCGCTTCGATCAGCTCGTCGACATCGGAAAATATGTGCGGGTGTTCGATCTCGATCCGCCGCCGGGCTATACCGATCTGGCCTCGTTCCACCAGGTTCTGATGGAGGATCTGGCGAGCCTGCACACGCTCAAGGCCGAGCCGTTCGATCAGACCTTGCGCGGCGGGACGCAAACCATGGGACATCTGTTCTCGCGGCGGATGCGCGCCATCCAGCCGCTCTACGAGCGACTGGCCGAGACCGTCTCGCGCTACATCCGCGAGTTGCCGGACGATCCGTCGCGGACATTTCTCTCGCGCAAGCAATCCGAATTCACCTGTTCCGGCGCCTGGTCGGCGCGGCTGCGATCGAGCGGCTATCACGCCAATCACATCCACCCCGAGGGCTGGATCAGTTCGGCTTATTATGTCTCGCTGCCCGACGCGATCGACGACGAAGCCGGGCATCAAGGTTGGCTAAAGTTCGGAGAATCGAACCTGGGGCTGAGCGCGCGCGATATACCCGTCCATCTCGTCAAGCCGAAGGTCGGAAGGCTGGTTCTGTTTCCATCCTATTTCTGGCATGGCACCGTGCCGTTTACTGCGGACGATGTGCGCCTGTCCGTGGCCTTCGATGTGATTCCGGGCAGGCAGGAAAGCATCAAGCTCCAGAGCAAAATCTATTGATGCGTTTGCGGGAAAAAGGTGCAATGAAGGGCAAGCAACTCTATGTCCCCTAAGAACAAAACCGAAGCCGCGCCGCCCATCGACCAGTTGAGCTTCGAGGCGGCGTTGAAGGAGCTGGAAGAGATCGTGTCGCGCCTGGAGCAGGGCGAAGTCGATCTGGAGGATTCGATCGTTCTCTATGAGCGCGGTCAGGCATTGAAGCGCCACTGCGAGAGCAAGTTGAAAGCGGCCGAAAGCCGTCTCGAAAAGATTGTGCATGGCGCCGGCGGCGCCACGGGTACGGAACCGGCCGATCTCGGTTCTGCTTGATTTGAGGGCCGAAAAGGCCGAACTTTTTGCACTGCAACACGTATCGCGCGTTTATAATTGCGCGGAGAATGTTTGGACATGGCACTTCCCACCAAAACGACCCTTCTGGACACGGTTAACGAGCCGTATCAGCTGCGCTCGCTCGACCGGCGCGACCTGCGCCAGTTCGCCGACGAACTGCGCAAGGAGACGATCGACGTCGTCTCGGTCACAGGCGGTCATCTGGGCGCCGGGCTCGGCGTCGTCGAACTGACGGTCGCGCTGCACTATGTGTTCGACACGCCCAGGGACAAGATCGTCTGGGACGTCGGTCATCAGGCCTATCCGCACAAGATCCTCACCGGCCGGCGCGACCGCATGCGCACGCTGCGCCAGGGCGGCGGCTTGTCCGGATTCACAAAGCGGGCCGAGAGCGAGTACGACCCGTTCGGCGCAGCGCACTCTTCGACATCGATTTCCGCGGGCCTCGGCTTCGCCGTCGCACGCGATCTGAAGGGCGAGAACAACAATGTCGTCGCCGTGATCGGCGACGGCGCGATGAGCGCGGGCATGGCCTACGAAGCGATGAACAATGCGGGCGCGATGGACGCACGCCTCATCGTTATCCTCAACGACAACGACATGTCGATCGCCCCTCCGGTCGGCGCGATGAGCGCCTATCTCGCGCGGCTGGTGTCGAGCCACACCTATCGCGGCCTGCGCAATCTCGGAAAGCGTATCGCGCGCCATCTGCCGCGTCCGATGAAGATCGGCGCCCAGCGGGCGGAGGAATTCGCCCGCGGCATGGTCACCGGCGGCACATTGTTCGAAGAGCTCGGCTTCTATTACGTCGGCCCGATCGATGGCCACAATCTCGATCATCTGATTCCGGTGCTCGAGAATGTCCGCGACATGAGGAACGGACCTGTTCTGATCCATGTCGTCACCAAGAAGGGCAAAGGCTACGCGCCCGCCGAGGCCAGCGCCGACAAGTATCACGGCGTCTCCAAGTTCGACGTCATCACGGGCGAGCAGAAGAAGTCGAACTCCAGGGCGCCCGCCTATCAGAAGGTGTTCGGCGAGAGCCTCATCATGGAGGCCAAGAAGGACGACCGCATCGTCGCCATCACCGCCGCAATGCCGTCGGGCACCGGTGTCGATCTGTTCCAGCAGATCTTCCCAAAGCGCACCTTCGATGTCGGCATCGCCGAGCAGCACGCGGTGACCTTCGCCGCCGGTCTCGCGGCGGAAGGCATGAAGCCCTATTGCGCGATCTATTCGACGTTCCTGCAGCGCGCTTACGACCAGGTGGTGCATGACGTGGCGATCCAGTCGCTGCCGGTGCGCTTCGCGATGGACCGTGCCGGCCTCGTCGGCGCCGACGGTCCGACCCATGCCGGTTCGTTCGACATCGCCTATCTGGGCACCTTGCCGAACTTCGTTCTGATGGCCGCGGCCAACGAGGCCGAGCTCGTCCACATGGTCGCCACGACCGTGCATATCGACGACCGGCCATCGGCTCTGCGCTATCCGCGCGGCGAAGGCTGGGGCACCATCGAGCGTCCGCTCGAAGGCGTGCCGCTCGAGATCGGCAAAGGCAAGATCTGGAAGGAAGGAAGCTCGATCGCGATCCTCTCCTACGGCACCAGGCTCGAACATGCCTTGCTGGCCGCCGAGAAATTGTCCGGCTACGGATTGTCTGCAACCGTCGCCGATGCGCGCTTCGCCAAGCCCTTGGATCACGATCTCATCCGGCGTCTGGCGCGCGAACATGAGGTGCTGATCACGGTGGAGGAGGGGGCGGTCGGCGGTTTCGCCGCTCAGGTCATGCAGTTCCTCGCGCAACAAGGGCTGCTCGACCGCGGCCTGAAGATCCGCCCGATGGTGCTGCCGGACCGTTTCATCGACCAGGACACGCCGGACAAGATGTACGAGGCGGCCGGCCTCGACGCGAAGTCGATCGTCGCGACGGCACTGAACGCGCTCGGCCGCGAACACGAAGCCGCCGGGAAGATCGCGTAAGATTGGGCTGAAAATGGGGGGCATGGGGAGGCGCGCGCGGGCTCGCGTGCCTTCGAAGTTGCTTTTGCCACTGAGAGAAGAAGAGATGAACTCCACCACCGACGAATCCCGCCGAGCCGACTCCATCCTCGTCCAGCATGGCTACGCCAAGAGCCGCACAGAGGCGCAATCCGCGATCCGTTCGGGCCGCGTGCGCGTGAACGGCGAAACGCTGCGCAAGCCGGCGCAGATTCTGCCGCCCGACGCCGCCATCGAATATGTGAAGCCGCATCCCTATGTGTCGCGCGGCGCGCTCAAGCTGATCGAGGCGCTCGACCGCTTCCAGCTCTCGCCGCAGGACCGCATCTGCGTCGATCTGGGCGCCTCGACCGGCGGCTTCACCGAAGTGCTGCTCGAGCGCGGCGCCAAGCGCGTCTATTCCATCGATGTCGGCCATGCGCAGCTCGCGCCCAAGCTCAGGAACGATCCGCGCGTGGTCGCCGCCGACGGCGTCAATGCGCGAGACCTTTCGATCAAGCATGTGCCCGAACATCCCCAGGCCGTGGTGATCGATGTCAGCTTCATCGGGCTCAAGCTCGCGCTGCCGCCGGCGCTTGCGCTGGCCGCGAACGGCGCCTGGCTGGTGGCGCTCGTGAAGCCGCAATTTGAGGTCGGCCGCTTCGCCATTGGCAAGGGCGGCATCGTGAAGGACGAGGTCGCGCGCGAACAGGCGCTCGACGAAGCGGCCGAATGGATCGGCGGTCTCGCCAGCTGGACGGTGCTCGGCCGCATCGAGAGCCCGATCACAGGCGGCGACGGAAATCGCGAGTTCCTGCTCGCCGCCCAGAAGGCGTGAGCGGACTGTGCCGCCATTTCGGCACCTGCGGCGGCTGCACGCTGCAAGATGTTCCGCCTAAGGATTATCTCGACGGCAAGCGGCAGGCGGTGCTGCGCGCGCTGGCGCGACATGGCCTGGAGCCGGTCGAGGTCGCGGCACCGGTCGCCGTCGCCCCCGGCAGCCGCCGGCGCGCCGTCTTCAAGATCGCCCGCCGCGCCACCGGCACCGAGATCGGCTTCCATGCGCTGAAGTCCCATTCCATCGTCGACATGGAAGAGTGCCGGGTGCTGACGCCGGCGCTCGTCGCACTCGTGCCGCGTCTGCGCGCGGCGATGACGGCGCTGCTGCCGGCCGGCCAGCATGCCGAGGCGCATGTCACCGAAGCCGATAACGGTCTCGACATCGCCCTCCGCGCCAGCCAGAAGCTCACGCCGGCGCTTGCCGCGTCGCTCGCCGACGCGGCGCTCAAGGCCGTTCGCATCACCTGGAACGGCGTGCTCGCCTTCGAAAGCGCCGCGCCGAGCGTTCGCTTCGGCAAGGCCGAGGTGAAGCTTCCGGCCGAAGCGTTCCTGCAGCCGACGCGGGACGGCGAGGCGGCGTTGCTCGCCGCTGTGCGCGAGGCAGTGAAAGGCGCAAAGACCATCGCCGATCTGTTCAGCGGCTGCGGCACCTTCTCGCTGCCTTTGGCCGAACAGGCACGGGTCCATGCTGTCGAGCGCGAAGCCACGATGCTGGCGGCGCTCGCGGCGGCGGCGCGCGCAACTTCCGGCCTGAAGCCGGTCACGACCGAGAAGCGCGACCTCTTCAAGCTGCCGCTGACGGCGGCCGAGTTGAACCGTTACGACGCCGTAACGCTCGATCCGCCACGCGCGGGTGCCCAGGCGCAGGCCGCCGAACTGGCGCGCTCCAAGGTGCCGCGCATCGCCTATGTCTCCTGCGACGCGCAGAGTTTTGCCCGCGATGCGGCCATTCTGGTTGGCGGCGGCTACCGCCTCGGCCGCGTGATCCCCGTGGACCAATTCCTCTGGTCGTCGCATATTGAGCTGGTGGGCTCATTCGGGCGTTGAAGGTGAGGACGTTCCTCGGCTATCGGGCATGCATTCTGGCCGCTTTGCTGGCGGCCCTTACAATTGTGCCCGCCGCGGCGGCGGATTTCTCCAACTGGGCGGCCATCGTGGTGGCCGGCGACTGGCATTCCCATTCCGGCGCGCCGTCCGAAGTGTTCGACAATGCCCGGCGCGACGTCTCCGCCGATCTGACGCGGCTCGGCTTCTCGCCGGCCAACATCATCCAGTTCTCGGTGCGCTCCGACATTCATCCCGGTACGGATCATTCCGACAAGCAGGACATCGCCAACCAGCTATGGGATCTGTCGAACCGAACCTCGGGCGGCTGCTTCGTCTATTTCACCAGCCACGGTTCGCCGGACGGCATCGTGCTCGACGAGGACACCTTCTCGCCCGACAATATGGCGACGGTGATCGGCAATGCCTGCGGCGACCGGCCGACCGTGGTGTTCGTCGCCGCCTGCTATTCCGGCGTGTTCGTCGGGCCGCTCTCGGCGCCCAACCGCTTCGTGATGACGGCGGCGCGGCCCGACCGCCCGTCCTTCGGCTGCGGCGACAATGACCACTACACCTTCTTCGACAATTGCTGGCTGAATTCGGTCGGCGTGGCGGGCGATTTCCCCGATCTCGCCAGCGACATCCGCGCCTGTGTCTCCAAGAAGGAGTCGGAGATCGGCGCCTATCCCTCCGACCCGCAGCTCTCCATCGGCGCGCAGGCCGCGGCCGATCTGCCGAGGTGGAGATAGTGGAGCGTACGTGACCCTCCCCTTGAGGGAGGGTCCAAATTTGCGAAGCAAATTTGGGGGAGGGGTCCGATCACACATGAAAAAGGCAGATGGCCTTCAGCGGCGCGATCTCAAGAGATCGTTCGCGCGCCGTCTCCGTTCGGCGCCGACTGATGCGGAGCGGAGGCTTTGGTCGCTACTAAGGAACAAGCGCCTTGCCTCGGCCAAGTTTCGCCGTCAGCAACCGATTGGCCCGTATATTGCCGATTTCTTCTGCGCGAAGGCGAAGGTCATCGTGGAATTGGATGGCGGACAGCACAACGAACGAGAACATCTGTCATATGACGAGGTCCGCACCCGCTTTCTAGTCGAGCGAGGCTTTCGAGTGCTTCGATTTTCAAATCTTGACGTCCTGAAGCGCCCCGACGCTGTGATCGACGGGATATCGCGCGCGCTGGCGCTTGGCACCGGACCCCTCCCCGAACCGCCATTTGGCGGTTCGACCCTCCCTCAAGGGGAGGGTTGACGTAGCTATCCCACTTGCCCGCGCTGGCGCAGCGCGTGATCGGCCAGCACGCAGGCCATCATCGCTTCGCCGACCGGCACGGCGCGGATGCCGACGCAGGGATCGTGGCGGCCCTTGGTCTGGATGTCGGTCTCGACATTGTTGACGTCGACCGTCTTGCGCGGCGAGAGGATCGACGAGGTCGGCTTCACCGCGAAGCGCGCGACGATCGGCTGGCCGGTCGAGATGCCGCCCAGGATTCCGCCGGCATGATTGGCGAGGAACCGCGGCTTGCCGTCGTTGCCGGCGCGCATCTCGTCGGCATTCTCTTCGCCGGCGAGCGCCGCCGCCGCGAAGCCGTCGCCGATCTCCACGCCCTTGACCGCATTGATGCTCATCAGCGCCGCGGCGAGGTCGCCGTCGAGCTTGGCGTAGATCGGCGCGCCGAGGCCGGCCGGAATGCCGTCCGCCACCACCTCGATCACCGCGCCGACGGAGGAACCGTTCTTGCGCACAGCCTCGAGATATTCCGTCCACGGATCGATAGCGCTGGCGTCGGGGCAGAAGAACGGATTTTTCAAAACCTGAGCCCAGTCCCATTTCACCCGGTCGATCGTCTTGGTGCCCATCTGCACCAGCGCACCGCGCACGCTCGCGTTCGGGTAGAGCGAAGCCAGCACCTTGCGCGCCACCGCGCCGGCGGCGACACGGCTCGCCGTCTCGCGTGCGCTCTGCCGCCCGCCGCCGCGGTAGTCGCGCACGCCGTATTTCGCCAGATAGGTATAGTCGGCATGACCGGGGCGGAACTTGTCGCGGATCTCGTTGTAGTCCTTCGAGCGCTGGTCGACATTCTCGATCAGCAGCGCGATCGGCGTGCCGGTGGTCACCTGGCTCGCCATGCGCTCGTCCTGGAACACGCCCGACAGGATCTTCACCGTGTCCGGCTCCTGGCGCTGGGTGACGAATTTGGATTGCCCCGGACGCCGCCGGTCGAGATCGGCCTGGATGTCGGCCTCCGTCAGTGCGATGCCCGGCGGGCAACCGTCGATCACGCAGCCGATCGCCGGCCCGTGGCTCTCGCCGAAGGTCGTGACGCGGAACAGATGGCCGAAGGTGTTATGCGACATCGCCCAGGACTATTCGTCGCCGAAGCGTGCCTCCGTCCCCATGGACAGGCGCAGCAACCCGGCATTGGGCATGTGGTAGCCCATCATCTGCTCGGGCGAAAGGCCGAGATATTCGCCGCGAATGACGATCGCGGGCAGGGCATGCGTGACGATCACGCTGTCGCGCTTCAGCGTTCTTAGGAACCGTCCGACCCGCTCCTGCACCTGCGCCATGCTCTCGCCATGGGGGCGCGGAAAGGTCCACGGACTTGGCGAAGCGTCCGCGAGACGCAGCATCTCGCGCGCCGGCAGACGTGTATGATCGCCGAGATTGCCCTCCATCAGGCGGCCGTCGGCACGATAGCCGGTCGGCGGCAGCCGCGCCCCCTCGCGCAGCAGTTCCATCGTCGTACAGGTCCGATGCAAGGAGCTTGCGAAGAAGTCGAGTTGCGAAAGGTCGCCGGCGAATTCCGCCAGCGTCCTCCCATTGGCCCGCGCGTGCTCGCGACCCTTCGCTGTCAGCGGCGAGTTGTCGAAGCCCGCTGCCCATCCGGCGGCGTTGTGCTCGCACTCGCCATGGCGGACGACGTAGAGCGTGAGGGACCGGAAGTCACTCACTTCGTCTCTCATCCGCCGTCGCCGCTCTTGCTGACCGTGATGTCGGGCGCGTCGATCGCCTTCATGCCGACGACGTGATAGCCGGCGTCGACATGCAGGCACTCGCCGGTCACCGCCTTACCCATGTCCGAGAGCAGGTAGAGCGCGGAATTGCCGACCTCCTCGATCGTCACGTTGCGCCTGAGCGGCGAATTATATTCGTTCCATTTGAGGATATAGCGGAAGTCGCCGATACCGCTCGCCGCCAGGGTCTTGATCGGACCGGCCGAAATCGAATTGACGCGGATCTGCTTCCTGCCGAGATCTTCGGCGAGGTAACGCACGCTCGCTTCCAGCGCCGCCTTCGCCACGCCCATCACATTGTAATGCGGCATGACCTTCTCGGAGCCGTAATAGGTCAGCGTCACCATCGCGCCGCCGTTCGGCATCAGCTTCTCGGCGCGCTGCGCAACGGCCGTGAACGAGTAGCAGGAAATGTCCATCGTCATGCGGAAATTGTCGGGCGTGGTGTCGATGTAGCGCCCGTCGAGCTGGTCCTTGTCGGAGAAGCCGATGGCATGCACCACGAAATCGAGCGTGCCCCATATCCGCTTCAGTTCCGCGAACGCCGCGTCGATCGAGCCCTGGTTGCTGACGTCGCAGTCGATCAGCGCCGCGGGCTTCAAGGGCTCGACCAGCGGCACCACGCGCTTCTTGAACACCTCGCCCTGATAGGAGAATGCGAGTTCCGCGCCGGCCTTGTGCAGCGCTTCGGCGACGCCCCAGGCGATGGAGCGGTTGTTCGCGACGCCCATGACGAGGCCCCGCTTCCCCTTCATGAGTCCGTCAAAGGCCATGTCCTAACGCTCCCGCGGCCGCCCAATCGCTAGGCACTCTGTGGCCGGAAACATGAGAGAATTCAAGGACCATTCCTGACCCAGCGTCAGCGCTGTTGACGCCGCGAAGCTCCATACCCACAATTCGAAACAACAAAAGACAACAAGCTCGGGAGACAGCGTCATGGGATATGCGGGAACGCGCATCATGTGCGATGCGGACAGCCACATCATGGAAACTTTCGACTGGCTCAAGACCCATGCCGATCCCGATATCCGCGACATTCTTCCCGGCCTGAAGCTCGGCGGCGCCGGCAAGATGGCCGAGAAGGCAATCGCCAAGGCGCAGGCTGCCCGCACCGACGCGACGATCGTCGCCGAACAGCGCGCCAACATCATCGGCGGCTCCAAAGGCTGGGCGGCATACGGTGCGTTCGACAAGGACGACCGCAGGAAGGCGCTCGACGATCTGGGCTTCACCAGGCAACTCGTATTCTCGACCTTCGCGCAGACCCAGTTCGCGTCCGAGAAGGATCCCAAGCTCCGCTATGGCGGCGCGCGCGCGCACAATCGCGCGATGGGCGACTTCTGTTCCGGCGATCCGCGCCTGATGGGCATCGCCGTGGTGCCGCTCGACACCCCGGAGCTTGCGGTTGCCGAGATCAGGAACGCCGCGAAGTTCGGCTGCAAGGCGGTGTGGGTGAACGCCGCGGCGGCGGGCGGGCGTTCGCCGGGCCATTCCGATCTCGATCCGGTGTGGCAAACGATGGTCGATCTCGGCCTGCCGTTCATGCTGCACATCGGCGGCGGCACCCGCGTGATGGACAAGGCGTACGACAATAACGGCCTGCCGCGTCCGACCGACTGGCTCGGCGGCGGCGAGAATTTGCGCGTGAAGGACTACATGACCATCAGTTTCGCGGCGCAGATGTTCCTCTCCGCGATGGTGTTCGACTGCGTATTCGAGCGCTTCCCCGCGCTCAAGGGCGGCGCGATCGAGCTCGGCGCCGGTTGGGTGCCGCACTTCCTGCGTTCGCTCGATGCCGGACAGCGCATGTTCAAGAAGACCGATCCGCAGGTCGGCACGCTGTCTCTGAAGGCGTCCGACTATATCCGCCGTCAGGTGCGCTTCACGCCGTTCCCCGGCGAGGATGTCGGCCACATGATCCGCGATGCCGGCGAGGAGCTGTTCCTGTTCTCGTCCGACTATCCGCATCCCGAGGGCGGCAAGGACCCGATCCGCAAGTTCGACGAAACGCTGCAGGGCCTGTCGCCGGCGACGGTGGAGAAATTCTACCACCGCAATTTCGAGGACATGATGAACCTGGTCGCGTCTTAGCGACCAGGAAAGAGCGCCAGTCCAGGGAAGGCCTTCTCGCCGGGCGCGGGAAGACCCGTGACTCGGGCGTCATTCCTTGCCACCATCGCAGCAGAACAACATCAGGAAACGCCGCCATGGATAAAGTCGTCACCAACCCGAAGGGTTTCGCGAGCGAGGGCCTCGCCAAGATCGCCCCGACGCTGCAGCCCATCGCCGAGGCCGGCGACCTTTCGGGCTTCGTCACGCTCCTGTTCCGGCACGGCGAAATCGCGCAGATCAACACGCTCGGCCATCGCGACCTCGAAAAGAAGCTGCCGATGGAACGCGACACGCTGTTCCGCATCGCGTCGATGACCAAGCCCGTCACCTCGATCGCGGCACTGATGCTGATGGAGGAGGGCAAGTTCAAGCTCGAAGACCCGATCACCAAATTCGCGCCCGAGTTCAAGACCATGCGGGTGCTGAAGGACGCGCAGGGACCGCTTGACCATACCGTGGCCGCCGAGCGCGAGATCACCTTCGACGACCTCTTCACCCATCGCTCGGGTCTCGCCTACGGGTTCTCGTCGATGGGTCCGATTGCGCACGAATATCAGCGCGTGCTGGGCGACGTGCTGAACAGCCACATGACGCCCGACGATTGGATGGCGCGGCTCGCCTCCTTGCCGCTGCTCTACCAGCCCGGCGAACGCTTCCACTACAGCCACTCGACCGATGTGCTCGGCTTCCTGGTCGGCCGCATCGCCGGCATGCCGTTCCGCGATTTTCTGATGCAGCGGATCTTCGGTCCGCTCGGCATGACCGACACCGACTTCTACGTGCCGCCACAGAAGCGCGCCCGCGCCGCGGTGGTCTACCGGATGAACACCGAGAAAAATCTGCTCGAGCCCGTGCCCTTCCGTCAGTTCGAGGTGCCGCCCGACTATTGCGGCGGCGGCGGCGGATTGATCTCGACCGCCGACGACTATCTCAAATTCGCGCGCATGATGCTGAACAGGGGCGAGCTCGGCGGCACACGCCTCGTCAGCACCGCGACGGTCGAGCTGATGTGCACCAACCGCCTCACGCCGACGCAGCGCGCCATTCCCTTCCTCGGCTCGATACCGATGTGGGACGGCATGGGTTTCGGCCTCGGCGTCTCGGTGATCGACCAGCCGGAGAAGCTCGGCTTCCTCGGCATGGGCGGCGTCGGCTCGTTCGGCTGGCCGGGCGCCTTCGGCACCTGGTGGCAGGCGGACCCCGAGAACGATCTGATCATGATCTATCTGATCCAGAACTCGATGCCGCTCGAGCCCGGCGCGCTCGCCAATCTCGCGGCGGGTCAGCGCATGGGCGGCCGCCTCGCGCTGCCGATGTTCCAGCGCATGACCTACGAGGCGCTGGCGAAGTAGTCCGCTGCGGCAAAGCGTTGAGGGACGTCAATTGCGGTGCGCCCCGGTCGGGTATTCTGCGGCGGTAAAATCCTCGCGGGTGGATAGCGCGTGCCGCCAGTGCAAACCGAACTCGCCGCGCCGCAGGGCCTGAGTTCCGCGGTCGCGGCGGCGCGTCTCAAGGCCGAAGGCTACAACGAGCTTCCGGCGCCGGATCGCCGCAACTTCCTGCGCATCCTGTTCGAGGTCGTGCGCCAGCCGATGTTCGCGCTGCTGCTGATGGGTGGCGTGGTCTATCTGCTGCTCGGAGACCATGTGGAAGCCATCCTGCTTCTGGCGTTCGCGACGCTGTCGGTCTCCATCACCCTGGTTCAGGAGAACCGCAGCGAGAAGGTTCTCGAAACGCTGCGCAGTCTTGCGAGCCCCCGCGCACTGGTGATCCGCGATGGCGTGCGCGTTCACATCGCCGGCCGCGAGGTGGTGCGCGAGGATATCGTCTTCCTCTCCGAAGGCGACCGCGTTGTCGCCGACGCAACGCTGCTTTCCGCGCACGATCTGGTCGTCGACGAGTTGCTGCTGACCGGCGAGTCCGTGCCCGTGCGCAAGAGCGTCACCGCGCCTGCATCCGCGTCGCACGCGCCGGGCGGCGAGGACTCGCCCTTCGTCTTCGCCGGCACGCTGGTGGCCCGCGGCTCCGGCCTCGCGCGGGTCGACGCGATCGGTCTTGCGAGCGAAATGGGAAAGATCGGACGCTCGCTCCAGGCCATCGAGACCGAGCAGCCGCATCTGCAATCACAGATCCGCTGGCTGGTGCGCGACTTCGCGATCTTCGGCGCGGTGGCGGGCGGGTTGACCGTCTTGCTGTTCGGCCTGTGGCGCGGCTCCTGGCTCGAAGCCGTGCTCGGCGGCATCGCGATCGGCATGTCGCTTCTGCCGGAGGAATTCCCGCTCGTCACGTCGGTCTTCATGGCGATGGGTGCCTGGCGCATCTCCAAGGCGCAGGTCCTGACGCGCCGCACCTCGGCGATCGAGGCGCTCGGCGCGACCACCGTGCTGTGCACCGACAAGACCGGCACGCTGACCGAGAACCGCATGACGGTGGTCTCGATTCTGGGCGACGGCGTGGCGTGGAATCGCGCGGCCGGTGCGGCGCTGCCGCCAGGCGCCGCGGCGGTCCTGCGGGCGGCGTTCCATGCCTCGCCGCGCGAGGCGTCCGATCCGATGGACGTGGCGGTGCACGCGCTGGCCGGCAGCGCAAACATCGCCAGGCCGCAGGATCGTCTGGAACGCGCTTACGGCCTGCGCTCCGATCTGTTCGCCATGGCGAATGTCTATGACGGCGAGGCCGGCCGCGTTGCATTCGCCAAGGGTGCGTTCGAGGCGATCTCCGAACTCTGCCGTCTGCCGCAGGACCGCATCGCCGCGATCGCGCGTCAGGTCGATGCGCTCGCCGCCGACGGTATCCGCGTCCTCGCGGTCGCGCGGACGGAACCGTTTGCCGTGGCGGAGACGCTGCCGGACTCGCCGCGCGGTTTACCCTTCGACTATGCCGGCCTGATCGGCTTCTCCGATCCGCTGCGCGCCGAAGTGCCGGCTGCCGTCGCCGAGTGTCGCGCCGCCGGCGTCCGCGTGGTGATGGTCACCGGGGACTATCCGCAGACCGCGCGCGCCATTGCGCGCCAGGCCGGCATCGATGACACCCTGCTCACCGGCGACGAGATCGAACAGATGGACGATCGAAAGCTCGCGGGGGAGCTGAAGCGCACCGGCGTGCTTGCGCGCATCCGTCCCGAACAGAAGCTGCGAATCGTGCAGTGCCTGAAGGCCGACGGCGAGGTCGTCGCCATGACCGGCGACGGCGTGAACGATGCGCCGGCGATCAAGGCGGCCCATATCGGCATCGCGATGGGCGGGCGCGGCACCGATGTGGCGCGCGAAGCCTCCTCGATCGTGCTGCTCAATGGCGACTTCAATTCCATCGTGAAGACGATCCGGCTCGGCCGGCGCATCTACGACAATCTGCGCAAGGCCATCGAATATATCGTCGCGGTGCACATCCCGATCGCCGGCCTCGCGCTTATTCCGCTGTTCCTCGGGCTGCCGCTCATTCTCTCGCCGATCCACATCGCCTTTCTCGAGATGGTGATCGATCCCGCCTGTTCCGTCGTGCTGGAGGCCGAAGCCGAGGAGACCGATGTGATGCGCAGGCCCCCGCGCGATCCCGCAAGCCCCTTGCTGCCGCGCCACCGCTTCGTCTGGGCGCTGCTGCAGGGCGTGACCGCGCTCACCATCCTCGCGGGGTTGCTCATCGCGGTAGCGCATGCCGGCATGCCCGAGGGCGACATCCGCGCGCTCGTTTTCGTCTCGCTCATCCTGGTCAATCTGGGGCTGATCCTGGTGAACCGCTCCTTCGACTCCTCGCCGCTGGCGGCGTTGCTGCGGCCGAACGCGGCGCTGCGCGTCCTGCTTGCCGGCGTCGGCACGGTGCTCGCGGTCGCCTTGTTCTGGCCGCCGGCGCGGGCGCTGTTCCACTTCGGGCGATTGCACTGGGACGACCTGGCGGTGTGCCTGGCCGTCGGCGCGGTGAGCCTTCTCGCGCTCGAAACGATCAAGTCGCGCTGGTTCCGGATCCGGCGTTGAGCGCCGGCGTCGGCTCAGCGCCGGACCGCGTTGGTCTCGGCGCGCGGGCGCGAGGAGGGGACGATCGGAATCTCCGCGTCGCTGAGCGGCTTCATCCATGTCTTGCGCGCCATCGCCGCGGCGATGTGGGGGGCAAGCTCGGCCGCCTTCTTCGCCTCGCGTGCCGCGACCTGGGCCTTGAACGCCGGCATCACACGCTGCGCGAACAGCTCCAGCGCCTCGCAGATATGCGCGTGCTTGTTGCGCCCGGCCTGCTGCAGGAAGATCACCTGGTCGACACCCGCCTCCTGGAATCCCTGGATATGGTCGCGGATGTCGTCCGGCGTGCCGATGCCGTTGGCGTTGCGCGCCGCACCCTTCACTGCGGCGATGATCTCGTCGTCCTGGCGCGCGCGCGATTTCTGAAAATCCTCGAACAGCGACGAACGGCCCGGCTTCACGTCATGCGCCACCAGCGCATTCACCGCATAGCCGAAGAATTCGAAGCCTTCCTGGCCGCGCCGGATCGCTTCGGCGCGGTCGGGATGCACCGAGAAGTTCGACACCATCGCGATGTTCGCGTTCACGGCGTGACCGATCGGCACGCACTGATCCGACTTGATGATGCCGTAATAGATGTCGGCCCAGGTCTTGGCCTCCTCCGGATCGACGAACGAGAACGCCAGCGCGCCGATGCCGTTCTGCGCCGCCACGCGGATCGTGTCGCGGTTGGTGCAGGCCATCCACATCGGCGGATGCGGCTTCTGCATCGGCTTGGGCACGACATTGCGGCAGGGAAACGAGAAGCTCTTGCCCTCATAGCCGGGGTAGGGCGACATCGTCATCATATTGGCGATCTGCTCCGCGGCTTCGAGCGCCATGGCGCGCTTTTCCTTCGCCGGGATCTTGAAGCCGCCGAGCTCGAGCCTTGTGGCGCCTTCGCCGATGCCGAAATCGAGCCGCCCGTTGGAGACGATGTCGAGCGTCGCCAGCCCTTCGGCGGTGCGCGCCGGATGATTGTAGTTCGCGATCACCTGGCGGATGCCGTGACCGACGCGGATATTTTTCGTCAGCGCGGCGCAGGCGGCGAGGAACACTTCGGGCGCCGAGGAATGCGAATATTCCTCGAGGAAGTGATGCTCGACCTCCCACGCATAGTCGTAGCCGAGCTTGTCCGCGAGCACGACCTGCTCCAGCGCCTGATGGAACAGCCTCGCCTCGTCGCCCTCGTTCCAGGGCTTGGGCAATTGGTGCTCATAGAAGATTCCAAAGCGCATGGCATGGCTCCCTGAATGTCTTGTTGGCGATAGTGAAGGGCCAATCGCAACCGGCCGCAAGCTCCGCTGTCATCCCCGGCGAGCGCGCGCGATAGCGTGCGCGAGGGAAGGGGACCTAGGCGCCAAAACGCCTGAACAGTGCTGGACACCTGGCTCTCCTTCCCCTCGCATCGCTTCGCGATGCTCGGCCGGGGTCGCCGTCCTGGCCGCCGCCGATGCACTTTGTGGCGACGCCGTCTTTCGCCTTGCAGCGTTTGCCGTTCATCGGCATGTGGCCGGCGAGACACGCCGGTCGGCTCGCCCGTGCTTGACAAGTCGAGCCGGCTCGTAAACACTTCACCATGTGGTGAAGTATAGGCGGCGGGAGAACAAGCCCATGGGCGTGAGCACGAACGCAGGATTGGCGGCATGCGGGTTGGCGTTGCTGTTGAGTGGGAGCGGCCTGGCTGCCGAGCCGAAACCCTCCTATCCGAGCATGGCGCCGCTCGAACAATATCTGATGCCGGCGGCCGACGAGATCGCGCTGGCGCGCAGCGCCGCACCGCGCATCGATTTCCGACGCCGCGGACGTCATGGTTCTCACCGACCATGGCTATGAGACCGCGGCGAAGGGCACGAACGGCTTCGTCTGCCTGATCGAGCGGTCCTGGGCCAGCGGCTTTAACGATGCCGAGTTCTGGAATTTCCACGATGCGCGGGCCGCTCTGCATCAATCCCGCCGCGGCGCGCACCGTGCTGCCGTCTCATTTGGAGCGCACGCAATGGGTACTGGCCGGCCTCACCAGGGACGAGATGCTGGCGCGGGCCGGCACCTCCACCGCCGCCAACGCCGAACCGGCGCCGGGTGCGATGTGTTACATGCTGTCGAAGGGCAGCTATCTATCCGACGCCGGCGGCCACTGGCATCCGCATCATGATGTTCTATGGGTCTACCGCGCCGACGCCGCGGCCTGGGGCGCCAATCTTCACCGGCTCACCGGTGGAGGGCGGCCCCGACGGTCCTGGAGACCCGATGTCGACCTTCTTCGTGCCTGGTCGACGGCAAATGGTCCGCCGGCAGCCCGGCGATGAGACATGGCGCACCAGTGAACCAGACCGCGCGCCTCGATCGCACCTTTGCCGCGCTCACCGATCCGACGCGCCGCGCGATCCTCGCGCGGCTGGAGCGCGAGGACGCGTCGGTGAGCGAACTCGCGCGGCCGCATGCGATCAAGCTCCCCGCGGTCATGAAGCATCTCGATATTCTCGACGACGCTGGCCTGATCACGCGCTCCAAGACGGGCCGCACCGTGACGGTGCGGCTTTCGCCCAAGCCGATGCGCGAGGCAATGGAGTGGCTGCGCCGCTATGAACGCTTCTGGTCCGCCGGCCTCGACCGGCTCGCGGTGTATGCCGAAGCCAGGGAAACCGAAGCGCGGAAGGCGGGCAAATGACGAGCCTCACGCTGGTGCGCCGCATCAAGGCGCGACCGTCGATCGTCTTCGAAGCGCTGACCCGCGCGCAGGATGTCGTCCGATGGTGGGGGCCCGACGCCGGTCCGGTCCTGATCGCCGAAATGGACGCCCGCGTCGGCGGTCGCTTCAAAGTTCGTTTCCGCATGCTCGACGGCCTGGAACACGAAAGCACCGGTACCTTCCTCGAAGTCGCTCCGCCGCATCGGCTCAAGATGACCTGGCGTTGGACCGGTGGGCAGGAGGATCCCGGCGAGTCCGAGCTGTCCTTCGTGCTGCGCGAAATTCCCGAAGGCACCGAACTCACACTCGTCCATGCGCTGCTGCACGATGAACCCTCGAAGCAGAGCCACGAAGAAGGCTGGTCGGGCGCGCTCGACAAGCTCGAAGCCCTGTTCGCTTGAGGAGAACATCATGCTGCGCCTGTACTGGTCCGACGTCCTATCGCCGCGCAAGGCCTGCGCGGTGGCGAAATATCTCGGTGCGCCGGTCGAATATGTCTATCTCGATCTTGCGAAGGCCGAGCATCGCACGCCGGCCATGCTGGCGCTCAACCCGAGCGGCAAGGTACCGACACTGACCGACGGCACGCGCGTCGTCTGCGAAGCCGATGCGATTATCAGCTACCTCGCGCGCCGGCAGGAATCCGATCTCTGGCCGGCGGACAGCGCGGCGCAGATCGACATGCTCTCCTGGTTCAGCTGGGCGGCGCATCACTTCGGCCGCGCCTGCGGCGCACTCTATTTTGAGCACATCATCAAGCCGCGCTTCGCCATCGGCCCCGCCGATCCGGCGGTGGTGGTGGAGGCGCTGGACGAGTTCCGCCGTTACGCCGCTGTGCTCGACGCACATCTGACGGACCGAGAATGGCTGTTGGGCGGCGCGCTATCGATCGCCGATTTCTCTGTCGCGGTGGCGCTGCCCTATGCCGAGGCTGCTCGCATGCCGCTTGCCGAATTCCCCGCGGTGCGCCGCTGGCATGACCGGCTGAACACATTTGAAAGCTGGCGCGACCCGTTCCCGCCTCATTGAGGTCCAAACGAAAAGGCCGGAGCGTCGCCGCCCCGGCCCTTCGCATTTCTATCGCCGTCGAGCGTTAGTTATAGCACTCGAACAGGCCGGCGCCGCCCTGGCCGCCGCCGATGCACATCGTCACGACCGCGTACTTCACGTTGCCGCGGCGTTTTGCTTCCTGCAGCACATGGCCGGTGCAGCGCGCGCCGGTCATGCCGAAGGGATGGCCGATGGCGATCGAGCCGCCATTGACATTGTACTTCGCCGGATCGATGCCGAGCTTGTTGCGGCTGTAGAGGCACTGCGACGCGAACGCCTCGTTCAGTTCCCACAGATCGATGTCGCTGACCTTGAGATTATAGCGCTCGAGCAGGCGCGGCACGGCGAACACCGGACCGATGCCCATCTCGTCGGGCTGGCAGCCATAGGTCGCCCAGCCCATGAAGCGGCCCATCGCCTGAAGGCCGCGCTTCTCCGCGTCCTTCGCTTCCATCACGACCACGGCGGCCGCGCCGTCCGACAGCTGCGAAGCGTTGCCCGCGGTGATGAAGTTGCCCGGGCCCTTCACCGGCTCGAGCTTGCGCAGACCCTCGATCGTCGTGTCGGGACGGTTGCACTCGTCCTTCTCCACGACATAGTCGACGATCTTCTCTTCCTTCGTCTCCTTGTTGACGACCTTCATCTTGGTCTTCATCGGGACGATCTCGTCCTTGAACTTGCCGGCCTGCTGCGCCGAGGCCATGCGGCGCTGGCTCTCCAGGCTGTATTCATCCTGAGATTCGCGGCTCATATTGTAGCGCTTGGCGACGATGTCGGCGGTGTCGATCATCGGCATGAAGATCGCCGGATATTCCTCGACCAGCCGCTTGTCGACATTGTTGGCGCCCGCGCCGCCGCCGGGGATCGAGATCGAACTCGACGCCGCCCGCCACGATGCACTGCGAATTGTCGCCGCGGATCGAATTCGCGGCCATCGCGATCGACTGCAAGCCCGACGAGCAGAAGCGGTTGATCGTCACGCCCGCGGTCGTCACCGGCAGACCGGCGAGCAGGGCGGCCTGGCGTCCGACATTGCCGGCGCCGTGCGCCACATTGCCCATGTAGCAGTCTTCGACATAGGCCTTGTCGACGCCGGCGCGCTCGACCGCGTGCTTCACGGCATGCGCGGCCATCGACATGGTCGGCGTGATGTTGAACCCGCCGCGGCCGGACTTGGCCAGGCCTGTGCGGGCGTACGAAACGATGACGGCTTCTCTGCTCATGGGTGTCTTCCTTCCCCGTGTTGAATGGTTATTGGCCCGACTTTAGAAGGCGCGGTACGCATGGTCTAGGGGGCCCGGTGTCCTGGCCCGCGAATGCGGGCCACCCAGGTGACAAAGTCGTCCCTATCGCATGAAATGACGCAGACGATGCCTTCGAAAATTGTGCGGTGCCCAACTGGGTCGCCCGCATTCGCGGGCGATGACTAATAGAGGGATACCGCACGGAAAATGACCACCAGGAAGGCAGTTTTCATCACTGGCGCGGCGTCGGGCATCGGGCTCGGAACCGCCAAGCGCTTTGCCAAAGAGGGCTGGTTTGTCGGCCTCGCCGACATCAACGCCGCCGGGCTGAAGGCCGCGCTCGAAGCGATCGGCCGCGAAAATGGCGCGACCTATCTGCTCGATGTCCGCGATGCTGCCGCCTGGACCGATGCGCTGTCGGTGTTCACCGCGGCGAGCGGCGGCCGGCTTGACGTGCTCGTAAACAATGCCGGCGTCGCGTCCTATGGCTACATCGAAGACCAGAGCGAAGACGAAATCGCACGCCAGCTCGACATCAACATCAAGGGCGTGGTGAACGGCGCCCGCGCCGGGCTCCCCTTTCTGAAGAAGACGCCGGGCTCGCAGCTCATCAACATCTCGTCCTGTGCCGCGATCTACGGCGCGCCGAAGATATCGATCTACGCCGCGACCAAGTTCGCGGTGCGCGGATTGTCGGAAGCGCTCGAGGTCGAATTCTCCCGCTTCGGCGTCGGGGTGAAGTGCATCATGCCGTTTTTCGTCGACACGCCGATCCTGGATTCGGGCGCCAAGAACAGCAACGAGAAGATGTCGGACGCGATCCGCGCCGGCGGCACGCCGGTCTACACGGTGGAGGAATGCACCGGCGTGATCTTCGACGCCGTCGGCTCGAAGGCTCTCAAGCACATCGTCGGCGCCCGCGGCCGCCAGCTCGCCCGCGTCGCGCGCTTCTTTCCAGGTCTCGTGCGCCGTCAGATGCTTGCCGCCGAGCGCGACGGCAAGGCGCCGGGATCGTAAGTTGCGCGCGCCGGATCCTGCGTCGTTGTCCGTCGCCGCGGCAGAACATCGTTAATCCCGCCCGGGCCGGCAATTGCCGTCGTCCGGCTGCGCGTCAGACCCGCACCAAAATAAAGCTGCCGTTCATCGAACGATGATCGGCCCCGCATGATATCGTCGCGCGCATAACAAGAGTTGCTTGAGGGGAAACATGCACTGGATCTTGGGAGCCGTTCTGCACGCCACCGTGCTCGGCATCGTCGCTTTTTTCATCCTGTTCGCTGCCAGCAAGGCCGAAGGATTCGTCGCGCTGCTCGGCCGCATACTGGGTCTTTGGGTGTTGCTCATCGCGCTTCTGGCGCTCGCGGGCGGAATCACCGCCGCGATGAACGGCGGCAAGCCGTTCGGCATGGACATCATGCATGGCCCAGGCGGGCCGGGCTGGATGATGCACGGCGAGAATGGGCCGGGCTGGATGCATCGCTGGGGACCACCCGACGGCCGATGGATGCAACCTCCGCCGCCGCAAAACGCGCCGGCACCGGCGCCAAGCCTTAGGCAAGATCGCAATCCCAAGCTAAGCGGGCCGCTCGCCTTAGGGCCGCGGCGGGCTTTCAATCGATCCCCGGCACCGGATGGCGCCGGCACATCGCGCGCACCTCGGCACGCGTCTTCTCGATCGCAGCCGCATCGTCCGGCGCGCGCAGAGTCGCGACCATCCATTTGGCGATGGCGCGCATGTCGTCTTCGTCCATGCCGCGCGTCGTGCATGCGGGCGTACCCAACCGGATGCCGGAGGGGCGCAGGGGAGGTCGCGGATCGTCGGGAATGATCTGCTTGTTGGTGGTGATGCCGATGCGGTCGAGCGCTTCCTCCGCCGCGCGGCCGTCGAGACCAAAACTCTTCACCGTGTCGATCACCAGCAGATGATTGTCGGTGCCGTCGGTGATGAGCTTCGCGCCTTCCTCCATCAGCGCCGCGGCCAGCGCCTTCGCGTTGCGCAGAATTGCGAGCGCATAATCCTTGAACGCCGGCTCGGCCGCCTTCTTGAAGGTGATCGCCGCGCCCGCGACATTGTTCATGTGCGGCCCGCCCTGCAGGCCCGGGAACACCGCCGCGTCGATCTTCTTCGCATGCGCCGCCTTGCTCAGGATCAGCCCGCCGCGCGGCCCGCGCAGCGATTTGTGTGTCGTGGTCGTGACCACATCGAAGCCGGCGTCGAACGGATTGCGCATCACGCCGGCGGCGACGAGGCCGCCGATGTGGGAGATATCGGCCATGGTGAGCGCATCGACCTCGTCCGCCACCTTCTTGAACGCCGCATAGTCATAGTCGCGCGGATAGGAGGAATAGCCGCACAAGACGAGCTTCGGCCGCGTTTCCTTCGCGCGCCGCATCAGTCCGTCGAAATCGATCGCGCCGCCCTGGTTGGTTTCGGACTTGTAGCGCTCGAACTTGAACACTTTTCCCATGTGCGAGACCGGCGCGCCGTGCGTCAGATGCCCACCATGCGACAGATCCATCGCCAGCACCGTGTCGCCGGGATTGAGGAAGGCGAAATAGACCGCCTGGTTCATCGGCGAACCCGACAAGGGCTGCACATTGGCGTGCTCTGAGCGGAACAGCGCACAGGCCCGCTCGCGCGCGATGTTCTCGATGCGGTCGGTGAATTGCTGTCCGCCGTAATAGCGCCGCCCCGGATAGCCTTCGGAATATTTGTTGGTCAGCACGCTGCCGAGCGCGGCCAGCACTTCGGGATAGGTGTAGTTCTCCGACGGGATCATCTCCACGCCGTCCACCTGACGGCGTTCTTCGCCGGCGATGGCGCTTTCGATGTCGGGATCGAAGGAACGAAGTTCTGTGCGATATGCGTCCATGGGCATTCTCCCACTCGGAAGATTTACCGGCTCTCACAAACCGGCTGCCCAGGCGATCGGCTTCAATCCAGCCGCGCTCCCCGATGGTTGGCCATCTTCAATCGCCAGTCGCGCGGCAAACCAAGACTAGCAAAGGGCGCGTGCTAGCTGCAATGCGCGTTCAGCGCATTGGCGAGATCGGCGAGGTTGGCATTGAGTTCCGCCACCTCTTCGTTGCGGTCGAAGCCCGTCAGACAGCGGCTCATGCTGTCCCGCGCCGCCGTCATATCCTTCATGTTCGTATGGAGGATCTCGCAGGCGCCCTTGATGTCGTGCTTCTTGACCAGCTCGTCGATCTTCGGATCGCGCGCCTGTATGTCGGCGATGCGTTGATGCGCGTCGGTCAGATCGGCCCGACAATCTTGCGCGGCGGCTGCGAGCGGATGTCCCGCGAACATTACCGCCGCCAACATTCCTGCCACGCGTTTCATCGCCGCCCCCGGAATCCGCTTTTGATGCAGCGTAGCAGAGTTTCGACTGCTTCCGCGGCGCGACGCGGCGAACGCGCCGCGAAGTTTTAATCGATCGCTAAGCCTGCCATGGCACGCTGGACGCCAATCGGGTGCACGTCATGCAGCAAAAGACTTTCGGAAAGAGATCGCAATCGCCAATCCCGGCGAGGCCCCAGCGCACCGCGATGCCCGCCGCGCCGCCGCCGGCCCAAGTCGCGATTGCGCCGCCGGTTCACCAGAAGGTTGACGACGTCGATGCCGAACTCGCGCAGTGGAACGCATTGCGCAAGGCGCACAAGCGCTCGTTCCGCGAACCGTGGCGCACGGCGTCCATCGTTTGCGGCGTCGGTTTCGGCCTGTCCTACTGGCTGCTGCCGGACCAGGTTGCCAACATCGCCGAACTCCTGAGCGGCGGATTGAGTGTCGCGGCCATCGTCGCGGGCATTCGCGCGCCGCGCGCCGGGCAGGACAAGCAGGCCGCCGCTTTGGACTAGCGCGCGAGACGCAGACAATCCTGCGCCAGCGCTTCGGCGCTTTTCGCGCCGTCCACCATCACGAAGGGCAAGCCGTGTTCTCGCACGCCCTCCATCATGTAGGCGTTGTAGCGCCGGGTGCGCGCGACGAACTTCTCCACCATCTTCTGCCCTCGCGGATCGAGCGTGTCGTATCCGCTCTCGCGCACGATGCGGGCGCGGAACAGATCGTCGTTCGCCGTCAGGAAGACCGCGGCCGCGCCTACGACATCGAGCCCCACGACCGTCTCGGGCAGCAGCCCCGATCCTTCGAGCACGAGTTTCGGCTGGGCCGGATCGCGGGCATGCCGTTCGATCAGTGTACAGATCGAGGGCGCCATGTTGCGGTAATGCACCAGCACCGAGCGGAGCAGCTGGTCCGGCCCGAGCGTCAGATAGTGCTTCGCCACATGCTCCGGCACCGCGCGCTGCGGCGTCGGCCAGGGCCGGCCCGGATGGCGCCCCAGGCTGTCGGTCGACACATGCATCCAGCCGGGCCGCGCGCCGAGCAGGGCGGCGACGGTGGACTTGCCGGCATTCGATGAGCCGCCGATCAAGAGCACGCGCGGTTCGATTGCGGTCACTATTTTTCGAGCGCGGGCCAGCGGCCGAACCCCAGCAGCCACAGGCCGATGAGGTTTCCGAAGGGAATGAGCGCCAGCAGCACCCACCAGCCGCTATGGCCAGTGCGCTGCACGATGCGCACGATCGGAACGAAATAGATCACCAGCAAGACGAGGATGATGACGGCGATGACGATCAAATGGACCTGCGACGGACCCTGAAAGTTCTGCATGTCTGTTCCCCCTGCGCGTTTTGCAGCGATTATCCCATGCTATGGTCCGCCACGCTACATTCGCCGAGGAGAACCGCCGCTGGGCGCCGCATTCGATCGCTTCTGCACGCCGGTGCAGCTCGCCCGCCGTAAACAGGCTTCGGCGAAGTTCGAACGCGTGGCGCTCGATCTTCCCTTCGGCCGTCTGACGGGATTTGTCGCCGGTCCGGCGGACGGCGCGCCGGCGCTGGCCGTCCATGGCTGGAATTCGCAGGCCGAATTCTTCCAGCCCCTGATTTCCGCCTGCACCCGCCAGGGACTGCGCGTCTATGCCTTCGACATGCCGGCGCATGGCGGCACGCGCGAGGCCAATCCGGCGAAGCCGACCTCGACCCTGGTCGAATGGGTCGAAACGCTGATCGCGGCAAGCACCGAACTCGGCGTCGCCGAGTGGCGCTCGGTGATCGCGCACTCCTTCGGTGGCCTCGCCGCCGCCTTCGCGATGGGACCGCGCCCCTGGCGCGGCGCGCCGGCGATGAAGGCAGGTTCGCTCGCCTTCATTGCGGGCGCCTCCGGCATGCCGACGGTGATCGAATCCTACGCCGCGGCCGACAACACGAGCGCGGACGACGTCGCCGACATCGTGCATGGTGTCGAGGCGGCGACGACCGCGCCGCTTGCCGCGCTCTCGATCCGCGCCGTCGCGGCTGAACTGCCGCGGAAGATCCTGGTGGTGCACGATCCCGACGATGCGATCGCGCGGTTATCCGATCTCAAGACCGAACTGGCGCAATGCGCCGCCGACGAGCTGCTGCGCCCCGGCGCCGGTCATGACGGCATCCTGTTCCAGCTCGAAGTCGGCCGCGCGGTGGCCAAATTCGCGGTGGGTTGAGCGCTCAACGACCGCGCAGCTGCCGCTTGTCCTGAATGATATCACATGCTATCATTTTCGAATGGCCCAATTGCTCGTCCGTGACGTCCCTGCCGCTATTGCCGCCGCGCTCAAGAAGCGGGCGAAGAAGCACGGCCGAAGCGCCGAAGCCGAACATCGCGCCATCCTCGAAGAGGCGCTGAAGCCCAAAAATGAAGGCGTATGGGCTGAGATGGATCGGTTGCGGAAGGAACTCGAAGACAGCGGCCGGACATTCGCGGATTCGACAGAGCTTCTTCGCGAAAGTCGCGACAGCCGGTGATCGTCGTCGACGCCTCGGTAATCTTGAAGTGGGTCATCTCGGAACCCGATAGCGCAAAGGCAACTGCGCTGGCCGCCCAGCCCCTGTCGACCTCTGCGTTATGGACCGCCGAAGCGGGAAACGTACTTTGGCGTTACGTTAAGCTTGGCCAGCTGAGCGAATCCGAAGCACTCATCCGTTTCGCCCAGTTGCGCGCGGCGCCAATGACTTCGGTGGACCTCGAACAGGACGCTGAACGCACATTTTCTCTGTCCGTCGAGATCGGCCATCCGATCTACGACTGCTTCTACCTCGCGCTCGCCATTCGCGAATCGACCCATGTCGTCACCGCCGATAGCCGTTTCGCGGCAGCGGTTCGGCGCCATGGCAAGTGGACTTCAAACTTGAAGTTGCTGTCCGAGCTTTAGATTTGCGACCGGGTGAATGCGCAGGGCAGCGCTCACGCGCCATCGGCGTTCCGCGCCTTGACGATCGCGATCATGCTGCCCCAGAGCAGGATGCCGATCGGGGGCAGGACCACCCAATAGATCTGGCGCGCCAGAAACTGGTCCCGGATCCAGGAATAATCCGGCTTCATCGCGCAATGCGCGTGCTTGCCCGCCGAAAGCATGACGCAGAACAGCGAGCCGAGACCGCGGCCGACCGACTCGCCCACCATGTCGCCATAGATGAAAATCGCTGCGGAACCGGCCATCCAAACCGCCGCGAGGACGATCCAGATCAGGGCCGGGCGGCGAATGATGGCGGACATGGCTATTTCATTTTCGCCCTGGGATCGTAGTCGGCCATCCAGCCTTCCGCGAATTTCGTCAGCTCGCTATCGGCGCGCTCGGGCAGGGTGACGACGAGCTTCACATACAGATCGCCCGCCGTGCCGCCCGCCGGCGTCACGCCCTTGCCCTTCAGCCGCAGCACCGTTCCGGAATTGGAGTTCGGCGGTATCGACAGCGACACGGTGCCCGTGATTGTGGGCACCGGCACCTTGCCGCCCAGCACCGCCTCTTTCAGCGTGACCGGCAGATCCATGCGGATGTCATTGCCTTCGCGCGTCATCGTCGGGTGCGGCGCGATCGCGATCTGAATCAGTATATCGCCGGGCGGCCCGCCATTGCGCCCGGCGCCGCCGCGGCCCTTCACGCGCACGATCTGGCCTTCCTTCACACCGGGCGGAATCTTCACGTCGATCTGTTCGCCGTTGGGCACCATCACGCGCCGCGTGCCGCCTTTCACCGCCTCGTCGAAGCTGATCGTGGTGGCGACGGTGAAGTCTTCGCCTTTCGCCGGCTGGCGTCCGCCGCCGCGCCGGCCGCGCCCGCCAAGCCCGCCGCCGAACAGATCGGCGAACAGGTCCTCGGCGCGGAAGCCTTCCTGCGTCTCGCCGCCCTGATTGTCCCAGGTGAAATGGAAATCCTGCGGCCCGGCGCCGCCGCCGAACGGCCCGCCGCGCCCGCCCTGGCGCGGATCGAAGCCGCGCGGATTGCCGGCCGCGTCGATCTCGCCCGCGTCGAACTTCGCGCGCTTCTCCTTGTCGCCCACGACGTCGTAGGCGCCGGAGATCTCCTGGAATTTCTTCTGCGCGTCCTTGTCGCCGGCGTGGGTGTCGGGGTGGTGCTTCTTGGCGAGGTTGCGGAAGGCCTTCTTGATCTCGGCCTCGCTCGCGGACTTCGAAACGCCCAGGATTTCATAGGGATCGCGCATGACATCTCCTGCCCGGCGCCGGAATCGGCCCAGGCCAGCCGACAATATAGTGCGGCGAACAAGAAGATTAAGGGTGCGGTTCGCCCGCCGGCTGGGCGCCCGGAACCGGCCCGCCGAGCTTGTCCAGCCGCTCTTTTGCGCCCGGAACGCCGCGCGCCGCAGCGTCGGCGTAGAGAGCGCGCGCGGTATCGAGGTTTTTCTGGATCACCGTGCCGTCCTCATAAAGCTGTCCCAGCCGGTACTCGGCGATCGGATGGTGTGCCGCCGACGCCTGGACCAGCCAGGGCAGCGCCGCCCTGGGGTCGGGCTCGCCGGCCTCGCCGTCGAGCAGCATCTCGGCCAGATCGAATTGCGCGGTCGCAAGTCCGGCCTCCGCCGCGCGCTGCAGCATATCCTCGGCGGCCTTGGGATCCTTGGCGACGCCTTTGCCCTCGCGCAGCATCAGGCCTTCGTTGCGCATCGCCGCAACGTCCTCTTCGTCGATCGACTGGAAGATTTGGAACGCCTCTTCGTAACGGCCGGCGTCATAGGCCGCGACGCCGGAATCGAAGATCGTCTTGAGTTCGTCGGTGTCGTGAACTGTCGTGCAACCGCTGAGCCCAAGGACAAGCGCGAAAGCGAGGACTGCGATGGACGGCGAGCGCATGTCTTCTCCAGCTGAGTCAGGGCGGAAACGGCAACTCGCCCGGCGTGCCCCAGCCAAGGCTGCGTGCCAGCGCTTCGCCGCTACGCTTATAGCCCGCGCCGGTCAGATGCGTCAGGTCGGCGCCGGCCAGCGGCGGCACATGATGCGCCCAGCCGTAACTGCCGCCCGGCCCGCCCATCAGGTCCTGCCAGTTCCAAAGGGCGCAGCCGAAGCGGGCGCCGACCTCGGCCTGCGTTGCGGTGATCTGCTGATGGATGCGGCTGAAGGTGAGCAGATCGAGCGAGCCGCCTTGCCGGCGCATCAGGACGCCGCGATCCGGCGGCCCGACCAGGACGCAGGACGCATGCGGGAAGACGCTGCGCATATTGGTCAGCGCGGCTGCGAGGTCGGAAGCATAAACGCGCGGATCGAAACGCAGATCGTTTCCCTCGTTCGTCCCATATTCCAGGATCACCGCGTCATAATCCGTGCCGCTGAGTGCCCTGGCGAGATAAGCCGGATCGGCATTGGCCCAGCCGCGCGCCGTCGACGAAGGCAGCCCGAACACATCGAAGGTGACGAGCGGCGGCTGATCGTAGTCGAGCAGGAAACCGTGCAGCACGACGCTCCCTTGCGCCACGTCGAGCTTGATCGTCGAGATCAGTGCGTCGCCGCGGATCATAAGCGTCGCGCTGTCGGAGGACGGTTTGAGCTGAATGCGCTGCTGCGGCCCGTCGTTCACAGAGACGTCCAGTTCGGCGCCTTGCGGCGCGCGATAGACGATCTGGATCTGGCGGACCGTCGCCTCGCGTTCGGCGCTGCGCAAATCGAGCCACAGATAGCTCTCCGGTCCTGCCTGCGCCACCCGGTTCATCAGCGCCGGCCCGGTCTGCACCACGGCCGGCGAGAGGAACGCGATGTCGGACGACCAGCCATGCCCGATGCAATAGGCATGCAAGGTCGGCAGCCGCACATTGGCGCGTCCCATGGTCGGCGGCAGGAAATGCGAACCTATGCTCACGCCGTTGGCGCGAATGATGTCCTGCACCGTCGGCATGAATGGGCCGGCCGCGGCATGGCTGTCGCCCCACACCGCGATGCGCCGCGGCCTGAACGCGCTGCCGTCGCGCAGCGCGAACTCCGGGATCTTCGCGCTATCGATGATCGGCTGCTCGCGGATCACCGGATGCGCCATCGTGCCCAGAAGATCGGTGGCCGGCATGTCGGTGCCGCCGAGCGGCTCGGGAATATGCGGCCCGTGCGGTTTCGGTGGCGGCGCGTGCGGGCAGGCGAGGTCGCCGACACTCGGCCCCGACACGAAAGTCACGGCATTGTCCTGTGCATGTGCCGGTGGCGACAGGAGCAGCGCAACGACCGCCGCGCACGCGGCACCGGTCGATCTGGAACCAAATGGGAGTTTCAAATCAGCCGGTCTCGGGAGTTTCGATGCTACGACTGGGAACCTGCAAGCTCGGCCGGCAGGCCCTTGGTCTTGAGAAGCGCCAGATGCCGCTGACGCACGCGCTTTCCGTAAACGCCGTCGCTCGGAAGACCTAGCATCAATTCCAGATCGCGGACAACGTCGCCATGCTCGCCGAGGTGGAAGCGCTGCGCGAGTACGCTCTCGGCCGTGAACGTGAAGCGCGAGGCGGTGCGCGGATGTCCGACCGCCGACAGGCAGCGCCAGCTCGAAAAGCCGATCGGCGGAACGCGTCCGCCGTCCGGCTTCTGCCAGCCCTGGGTCGAGATGCGGTTGGCGATCTCGATCTGCTGCGCTTGCGTCGCCGCCGCCGGCGTCGGCGCGTAGTCGAGCCCGCCCCAGTTCTTCCAATTGTCGACGAAGATGCCGAGCCCGCCGGAATAGCGTCCGGCGTTCTGCCAGTTCGCGCCCGTCTCGCAGCGCGCCATGCGCCGCCAATAGGCATCGCTCGCGGCGGGTTGCGGGATGCGCACCAGGGTCGGCGACAGATCGCCCGAGCCGGACGCATAGCTCCGCGTCGGATCGACGATGTCCGCGCTCGGCGCCGTCACCGGCCCGGTGACGAGATTTCCCACCCGCATGATCTCGGTGATGAAGGCCCGCTGGCCCAGATCGGTCAGGTGTACGCCGTCGGCGATGAAATAGTCCGGCTGGCCGTCCGACACGTCGCGCCAATTGACCAGCACGACATTGGGATAGTCCGGCACCAGGCGGTCGATCAGTGCGTTGTTCGATTCCATCCAGCGCCGCGGCACATGGGTGTTGATCAGGATCACGCGCTTGCGGTCGGCGAGCAGCGACAGGATGGCGCGCAGCTGGCTCTCATAGATGTAGCCATTGGTGCCCAGATGGACGAGCACCACCGGCGTCAGCGTACCGGCTTTGATCAGCGCCTTGATCTGGTTCAGAACGTCCGAGGTCTGCCAGCCCATCGTCGCATACACCTGTGTGCCGGTAAGCGTCGCCTTGAGCAGCGCGCTCGATCCGAGCAGCACCGAATCGCCCACCGCCGTGAGATCCTTGCCGGTGAAGGTCTCGACCGCGGGTTCGTCCGGCTTGGGAACGACCACCGGCACGATCACCGGCTTCAGCGCGACGTGCGGCACGCTCGCCGCCGCTTCGAGGCCCAGCGAATTGCCGACCGGCGGCGATGCCGGTGCGAAAATCAGGATCGCCGCCACCGCGACGAGAGCCGCCCCTGCCGACAAGCCGAGCACGGCGGCGCGGCGCATGGCATGGGTGCGTTCTTCCTGCCGCTTCAGCGACTGCCAGATGCGGTCCAGCGCGCCGTGGCGGATCGGCTGTTCGACAAAGCGGTATGACAGCGCCGAAATCCCGATCGTCAGTGCGAAGCGAAGGACGAGGATCTCCGTCGCATCCAGCCGTAGATCCAGATCGGGCCGCGTCAGCACGAAAATCGGCCAATGCCATAGATAGATCCCGTAGGAGCGCTCGCCGATCCAGCGCATCGGCGCCCAATCGAGCCAGCGCCCGAACGCGGCGCTGTGCGACGTCGCACACGCGATCAGCACGCAACTCGCGGCCGCCGACAGCAGGAAGCCCCACGGATAGAGCCACAGCGTCTCCTCGCCGAGGAAGCCCATCAGCACCGCCATCGCGGCAAGCGCGCCGAGGCCGGCTAGGAAGACGCCTTCGCCCTCCGCCGGATTGGCCGGGCGCGGCTTGCCGTTCGGACGCCACACAAGTCCGAGCACCGCGCCGATCAGGAGCGGGAAGCCGTGCGTGTCGGTGCCGAAATAAAGCCGCGTGCCATTGCCCTGTTCCGGCCAGCCGATCTTCGCCGCCAGCACCGCCATCCACACGACGGACGACGCCGCGAGCAGGGCGGCAAGCAGCGCAAGACCGCGGCGTCCGAGTCTCGGCAGGCCGAACAGGATCACCGGCGCCCAGAAGATGTAGAACTGTTCCTCGATCGCCAGCGACCACAAATGCTGCAGCATCGCCGGGCGGCCCATCGCCTCGAAATAGGAGGTGTTGACCCACAGCATCTCCCAGTTCGTCATATAGAAGAACGAGGCCAGCGCATCGCCGCGCAGCCGGGGCAGGGCGTCCGGCGCCAGCAGCGCCGCGGCAACCGTCGCGGCGATCGTCATCAGCCACGAGGCCGGCAGCAGCCGCTTGGCGCGCCGCCAGTAGAACTGGCCGAGGTTCAACCGGCCCGTCGCCTCGCTCTCGGCGACCAGCAGGCCGGTGATGAGGAAGCCGGAAATGACGAAGAACAGGTCGACGCCGAGATAGCCGCCGCGCGCCCAGTTGAGGTCGGCGTGGAACAGCATGACCGCGATCACCGCGATGGCGCGCAACCCGTCCAGTCCGGCGAGGCGGACGTCGCCCTTGGCCGCAAGATGCGTGTCCAGCCCGCCGCCCGTTGCGAACCCCGCGATTTTCATGGAAGTCGTACGCCCGTCTGCCCGTGGTCACGATTAGCACAAGGCATGGCGGATTGAAGGCAGAAGGCGTGCGGTTCCAGAAATATTTCGACCGGCCGGCATGTTCCGAAGGCGCCTACCGCGCGAAGGCGCCAAGTGCTATCTCCGCACCATGAGCGATATCGGCGGACCGGTCGACGACGGCGGCATCGGCGTTAAGGATGATCCCTTCGCGCTGTTCGACGCCTGGTTCGCCGAAGCCAAAAAGTCCGAGCCCAACAATGCCGAAGCGATGGCGGTGGCCACCGTCGATGCCCAGGGCCGCCCCAATGTGCGCATGGTGCTGCTGAAGGAGGCGAAGAACGGCAGCTTCGTCTTCTTCACGAACTACGACAGCGCCAAGGGCACCGAGCTGACCGGCCAGCCCTTCGCCGCGCTGAACTTCCACTGGAAGAGCCTGGGCCGCCAGGTCCGCATCCGCGGCAGCGTCGAGAAGACGAGCGCCGAGGAATCCGACGCCTATTTCGCCACCCGTCCGAAGGACAGCCAGATCGGCTGCTGGGCCTCCGCCCAATCGCGCGCCATGGAAGGCCGCTGGTCCTTCGAGAAGGAGATCGCGCGCTATGCCGCGCAATACGCGCTGGCCAAGGTGCCGCGCCCGCCGCACTGGGGCGGCTTCCGCGTCACGCCGTTCGAGATCGAGTTCTGGCGCGACCGCCCGTTCCGCCTGCACGACCGCCTCGCCTATCGCCGCGACGGCAAGGGGCCGTGGCGGACGGAGCGGCTGTTCCCGTGAACGGCGGAGAAGACCGCCACGGCACCATGATGGTGCAGGTCGCCGTCGCCGCCGTCGGCGTCGCCTCGCTGCTCGTCGCAATGAAACTCGTCGCCTACATCCTGACGGACTCGATCGCGATGATGGCGTCGCTCGCCGACTCCGCACTCGACGTCATCACCTCGAGCGTCAATTTGCTCGCCATCCGCCACGCGCTCACCCCCGCCGACCGCGAGCACCGTTTCGGCCACGGCAAGGCCGAGCCGCTGGCAGGGCTGGGGCAGGGCGCCTTCATCATCGGCTCGGCCGCGTTCCTGGTGATCGAATCCGTCAGCCGTCTGGTCGCGCCGCACCCCATCGAGTTCCCATTGCTCGGCCTCGGCGTCATGGCCGCCTCGATCCTGCTTACCGTCGTGCTCGTCATTGCCCAGCGCATCGTCGTGGCGCGCACCGGTTCGGTCGCGGTCGGCGCCGACAGCACCCATTATGTCGGCGACATCGTCACCAATGCCGGCGTCGTTCTGGGCATCGTGCTGTCCACCCAATTCGGTTTCCTCGTCGCCGATCCGATCATCGGCATCGCGGTCGCGGCCATCCTGAGCTGGACGTCGCTGCATGTCTTCCGCCAGTCCTACGACCAGCTGATGGACCGCGAATTGCCGGAAGCCGACCGCGACAGGATCAAGGCGATCGTGCGCCACCATGCCGAGGTGATGAACCTGCACGATCTGCGCACCCGCTCGGCCGGCGTGCACACCTTCATCCAGCTGCACATCGAGCTTGATCCGAAGATGCAGCTGATCCGCGCGCACGAGATCAGCGACGCGGTGGAGGCCGAGCTCTGCGCCGCGTTCCCGCACGCCGAGGTGATCATCCACCAGGACCCGGCGGGTGTGGAAATGCCGGTGCCGCTCGCGGCGACCTAAGACTCCCGCACCAACCGACAATAGCGATTAAGACTTCTTCAGGCCCGCTTGCGCTCTGCCGCTTCCCCGCCCGACAATGCCACCCAGACCAACAAGGCAGGGAGAACGCACATGTCGAATCTCGTGAAAGTCTCGGACTCCGGACACGTTCGGACCATCGTTCTCAACCGGCCCGAAAAGAAGAACGCGCTCAGCAATGCGCTCGCCTGGGGCGTCGTCGCCGCTGTCGACGAGGCGGCGAAGGACGACAATGTCTGGGTGGTCGCGATCACCGGCAGCGGCGATTCCTTCTGCGCCGGCCTCGACCTCACCGGCGGCGAGCGCTTCCATCCGGCCTCGCCGCAGACCGCGCAGCTCGACGATCTGGGCTGGGTCAGCAGCTTCCTTCTCGCCATCCGCAAGCGCTGCGACAAGCCGGTGGTCGGCGCGATCAATGGCGTCGCGGTCGGCGCGGGTCTCGGCCTCGCCATGGCGACCGATGTGCGCATCGTGGCGCGCGGCGCGCGGCTGATGGCCGGCTACACCCGCATCGGCGGCTCGCCCGACGCCGGTCTCACCATCACGCTGCCCCAGGCGATGGGTTACGAGCGCGCGCTGCGCTTCATGATGGAGAACCGCACCGCCAACGGCGAGGAAGCCGTCGCGCTCGGCATGGCCGGCGAAGTCGTCGACGACGACAAGCTCGCCCAGCGCACCGCCGCCTATTGCGCCCAGCTCTGCGAATGGTCGCCGATCACCTTGCGGCTGCTGAAGCGCGGCATGGTGAAATCGATGGAGTTGACCGACATGGAACAGCAGCTTCGCTACGAGCTCTCCAACATCCGCATGGCGTTCGGCAGCGAAGACGCGAAGGAAGCCCGCAAGGCGTTCTTCGAGAAGCGCAAGCCCGTCTTCTCCGGGCGCTGATCAGCCGGACGTCTTCTCGTCGCGGCGCGGCGCCGTCGGCAGGATGCCGGGTCCCGCGATGTCGCCGAACGGCTCGCGATAGGCGTCGTGTTCGGTGTCCGGCTGCTGCGGCGGCGCCCGCCTGACCGGCGTGGAAGACGCATTCGCGATGACCGACGATCCGGCGGCGGCTGCGGCCGCGGCGGCTTGTGCGCCGGCATTGGCCGCGCGCCGTCCCCAATGTTTCAGGAAGAACAGCTCGCGGGCATAGGATTCCTTGAACAGCGAATCCGCCTCGGTGATGCCGCGCAGCGCCAGGTGATGCGCCCGCCGCGCGCCGACGAACCATAACGGGCTCACCAGCAGGGACAGCGCGATCACCGCGATGGCGAGCTTGTGGCCTTCGGGCGTCAGTGCGCCGGTCGTTGCCGCCGCGCTCGCCAGCACGAAGGAGAATTCGCCGACCGGCGACAGGAACAGCGCGGCGGGAAACGCCACCTCGCCCGGCTGGCCCGCAAGATTGAGCAGCACCGCGTTCAGCGCGGTCTTTCCCACCGTCACCACCGCCAGCACGATCACGATCAGCCACAGATGCGTCAGCACGTAATGCAGGTCGATCAAGAGGCCGACCGACAGGAAGAAGATGAAGAGCAGGATCGACTGCACCGGCTGGGCGAGCGTCATGGCGGTGCGCCGCAAGGTCGAATGGCCGACGCCGAGCCCGGCGAGGAACGCACCCAGCGCCGGCGACAGGCCGAGCAGGCCCGATACCGCCGCCGCCGCGAAACACACCGCCAGCACGCCGAGCGTGCCGACGTCGAAATCCTTCAGGAAGAATTCGGACGCCGGAAAGCGGAAGCTCTTGATCCGCGTCAGGAGCACGATGAACCCGGCGAGCAGCGCCACCGCCACCGCGAGCTTCATCCCGGCCAGCGCGAACGCCGCCTGACCGGCATGCGGCGCCATCGCGCCCGTCAGGAGCAGCAGCGGCACGACCGCCAGATCCTGCGCCACCAGGATCGCGAGCGTCAGCTTGCCGGCCGCGGTCTGGCTCTCCTCGGCGTCCTCCATCATCTTGATCGCCACCGCGGTCGACGAAATCGCCAGCATGAAGCCGATCACCACCGCGCTCGTGGTCTCGCCCGAGCTGAGCTGCGCCAGCGCCGTGGTGAAGCCGGTGAACAGCGCGATCTCCGCCACCGCGATGCCGAGCGCCAGCGGCAGCAGCTTCACGAAGGATTGCAGCCGCAGCTCCATGCCCAGGATGAAGAGCAGCATCAGCACGCCCAGATCGGCCAGGGTCTCGATGGAACTCGATTGCGCGATGAATCCGAACCCGGTCGGTCCCAGGATCACGCCCACCAGGATGAACCCCGCCACCGCCGGCAGGCGGACGCGCTGCATCGCCAGCCCCGCCACCACGGCGGCCGCCAGCACCAGTGCCAGGGCGGTCAGATCGTCCATGGTTCCTTCCGGGTCATTGCGGTTCGCTCGTTCTCCCGAAGCCACTCAGCAACTACCGCTCCCCTTGAGGGAGGCTCGAAATCTGCGCAGCAAATTTCGCGGGAGGCGGTGACGTCTCCCGACCGAGAAATCGCCCCTGCCCGAAAATTCTGCGCTGCGCTTCGAATTTTGTCGACCCTCCCTCAAGGGGAGGCCGCAGTTGCGAGCCGACCCATTGCGCCTTCAGACCTGCTACTCTCCCTCCATGACCACGAACGAACCCCCGCGCACGCTGATCCTGACCGGCGCCAGCCGCGGCATCGGCCATGCGACCGTCAAGCGCTTCTCGAGCGCGGGCTGGCGCGTCATCACCTGCTCGCGCCACGCCTTCCCGGAGGATTGCCCCTGGGCGGCGGGGCCGGAGGACCATATCCAGGTCGACCTCTCGGACCCCGACGACACCGCCCGCGCCATCGCCGAGATGCGCGAGCGGCTGAAGACCGGCCGGCTCGACGCGCTCGTCAACAATGCCGGCATCTCGCCCAAGGGCGCGAAGGGCGAGCGGCTCACCACGCTCACCACCGAGCAGGACGTCTGGCGCCAGGTGTTCGAGGTCAACTTCTTCTCGACCATCTGGCTCGCCCGCGGCCTCGTCGCCGAGCTCGCCGCCGCGAAGGGCGCCATCGTCAACGTCACCTCGATCGCCGGCGGCCGCGTCCACCCCTTCGCCGGCTCGGCCTATTCGACCTCCAAGGCGGCGCTCGCCGCCCTGACGCGCGAGATGGCGGCGGATTTCGGGCCGCTCGGCGTGCGCGTCAACGCGATCGCGCCCGGCGAGATCGACACCGCGATCCTGTCGCCCGGCACCGAGAAGCTGGTCGAGACGATCCCCTTGCGCCGCCTCGGCCTGCCCGAAGAAGTCGCCCGGGCGATCTATTATCTGTGCACGGATCAATCATCCTACGTGACGGGCGCCGAGCTGCACATCAATGGCGGGCAGCACGTCTAACTCTTACCTCTCCCCTTGAGGGGCTCGCAGCGACAGCATGCGAGCGACGCAAAATCCTGCGCTTAGCGAAGCGTGAGCGAGCTAAGCGCTTGGATTTTGCTAGGTGAGGGGTGCCACAAGCGCGTCAACGCGTAGGTAGGTGGGCAGCTTGTGTAAATTAAGTTGTCATAGCCCGGCTTGACCGGGCCACCCATCGCGCCCAGCGCTTAGCGCCAAGGTAAGCGCGAGGGCGCAACTACGTTGGCTCTAACTTGCGAGTGTCGCTCGCGATGATGCCGCCGCGACCAGCGAAACGGATCAGGCAGAAGGCGGCGCGCGCAAGAGCACGCGAGAGCCGGAGACGCCCAGTTTCATGCGCCGCCAGCCCTACGAATCGAATCGGACCTAAGCTGGTTGTGTTGGCAAGGTGCGTTGTGCCAGCGTAGATTGAAATGCCTGTTCGGAGGCGGAAATGGCAGAAGCAAGAGCGTCTCGACCTAGTGATCCGGAAGTCGACATCGCGAGCAGCATTATTCGGTTCGAAGTTTACGGCCTTTTTGATCGAGACCTGTCCTACTGCTTGGACTTTCCCGTGGCCTCCGACCGCAAGGGAGAGCCAGCGTTACTTATTCTGTCTGGACCGAACGGAAGTGGTAAGACCACGATTCTTCGGATGATCGAGGGCATGCTGGGCCTAAACTTCGATCTATTTCGCCAAGTGCCCTTCGACTTGGCTCGACTCGTCCTTTCTACCGGACATATTCTCTCTGTGCAGAGAACAGCAGATAAACAGTTTCCGCTGCACTCGAGTTTGGCGAAATATCTGCAGATTTGGCACGAAAGAGATCCGATGAGTATCCGCAGGATAAAAACGAGCGCCGCGAACGTTTGAGGTCGGGGGCGCTCCCAGTCCTCAATACTGTTCGATACCAGCTGCTGGACATTCATCGATCGATTGCCCTTCTACAAAATGTAAGCGAGGACGATCAGGAATTGCTGATGTATTCGACTTTAGAAGCAGACGCGCGACGAGGCTCAGTCGCTCGACGACGGCGCGATCAGTCCAAGGTCCTGTCTGTTCGCGTAAAGGAGTTTGTTCGCGAAGCGCAGGTGAATTATCGCAAATACTTCGAAGCCGAGCAGCTTGAACTTCTGCCTCGTATCTTGGACGGCCTAAAAGGAAACGACCGGCGGAGAAAGATGTTCTAAAGAAGAGCATCGAAGAGATTCAGGCGAAGTCACCGGACCTGAAAAGAATGGGCTCTCAGCGCGACCGCAAGAGCATTTCTAGAGCTTGCTTCAAGAGGATCATTACAACGACGCCGCGTCTCTAGCACGTATTCTGAGGGCGGCATAACAAAATACCTGATCGCGGGTGACTACACCAAGGGCCTCAACTTATAAATTGGTTTCGGCATTATTGCAAAACGCGAACATTTCGCTAGCGAGGTTGAAGGAAGTTGATGAACTAGCGGAGGCCGAGAGCGAATCTTTAAAAATCTGGAGGATTTCCAACTGACCCATGGCAAAGATCTATTCCGCGTCCTGGCGAGCGCGTTCGGAGTCGAATTCAACGTCATATACTCCTCATTTTTTCTGGGGCTGAGTTACATCGATATCAGCGCCATGCCCGCGATAACCGCCATTAGAGATTGGATAATCGGACCGACTGCACAGCCTCAAACGTGAAGTAGGATCCATCTTATCACTTACCATTGCGATGGTCATTTCTCGAACAAAGAATAAATTGGCTAATGGTTTTTTTCAACTCTTGCGCGACCGTTGGTCAAGCCACAGTCCTTGTCTGAACGAACACAGCGTAACCGCTCTCGCCTCCGTATGTGCGCTGTTATTGGTGCATTTCCCTTTGCTTCGCCGCGACACGCCTGGGCCCGGATGTGCGCCGCACTAGTCAATCAGCTCGGACCTTGCACTCCACCCCTTCCGCCCGCACCATTGCCGGGCCGCGCAGCCGAGCCCCCCATGACCATCCGCAACTTCACCGATCACGCCGCCAACGAGCGCACCTTCCTCGCCTGGGTGCGCACGGCGCTCGCCGTCATCGCCTTCGGCTTCATCGTCGAGCGCTTCGACCTGTTCCTCTCCTACATCGCGCGCGTCACCCCGCGCGGGGCCCATGCCGCCAACATCCTTCCGCCGCACTATGCCTTCGGCAACATCGCGGGCCTCGCCCTCATCGTGATCGGCGTGGTGATGATGGGCGTCGCCGGCTACCGCTTCGTCGTCACCGCGCGCGACATCGAGAAGAAGGAGGTCGTCGCCGACACCGGCGACCGCATCGATCTCGCCTTCGCCGCGCTCCTCATCCTGATGAGCGGCGGCATCCTGTTCTATCTGGCCGAGGCGCTGGCCAGCAACGCGTGAAGGAACCTCCCATGTCCCAACAAGGCGGATGCAGTTGCGGCGCGGTGCGCTACGAGATGACGGCGCCGCCGATGTTCACCCATTGCTGCCATTGCCTGGATTGCCAGAAGCAGACGGGCGGCGCCTTCGCCATCAACGCGCTGATCGAGGCCGCGCATGTGAAGCTGCTCAAGGGCGCGCCGCGCGCCGTCACCATGCCGACCGACAGCGGCCGGCCGCACGACATCTTCCGCTGCCCCACCTGCGAGGTCGCGCTGTGGAGCGATTATGGCCGGCGCGGCTATCTCTACTTCCTGCGCGTCTCGACGCTCGATGCGCCGCACGGCATCGCGCCCGACGTCCACATCTTCACGCGCTCCAAAGTGCCGTGGGTGGATTTGTCCGGCGCTCTGCCCGCCGGCACCGCGACCGGCAAGCCCGCCAAGGTGTGCGAGGTCTATTACGACATGAAGAGCGAATGGCCGGCGCAAAGCCTCGCCCGCCGCGAAGCCGCGTCCGCCGCGGCGAAACGATAGGCACTCACTCTCCACCGTCATGGCCGGCTTTATGCCGGCCACCCATGAACACCCATGCATCAGTTGAGATCATGGGTCGCCGGCACAAGGCCGGCGATGACGAACGAGGTTACTCCGCGTTCTCCGCGGCTCCGCGTGAACCCCAACTAGGTCTTGTGCCGCAGGTCCGGCAGGAACGCGGCCAGCAATCCGATCAGCGGCAGGAACGAGCAGACGCTGTAGACGAACTCGATGCCGCGCGCGTCCGCCAGCACGCCGAGCGCGGCGGCGCCCAATCCGCCCATGCCGAACGACAGTCCGAAGAACATGCCCGAGATCAGGCCGACGCGGCCGGGCAGCAGCTCCTGGCCATAGACCACGATCGCGGGAAACGCGCTCGACAGCACCAGCCCCGCGCCGACGCTGAACACGCCCGTCCAGAACAAATTCGCGTAAGGCAGGGCGAGCGCGAAGGGCAGGGTGCCCAGGATCGAAAACCAGATGAGATATTTCCGCCCGAAGCGGTCGCCGAGCGGCCCGCCGGAGATCGTGCCCACCGCCACCGCCGCCTGGAACATGAAGAGGTGGATCTGCGCCGCCGGCACGCTCAGATGGAATTTGTGGATCAGGTAGAAGATGAAATAGCTGCCGATGCTCGCCATGTAGACGAACTTCGAAAAGATCAAGCAGCACCAGGATCGCGAGCGACGCCTTCACGCGTCCCGGCGTCAGCGCCTCGGTCAGGTGCAGATGGCCATGCTTGGGCGCGCGCGTCGTGACGTTCCTGCGATACCATTCGCCCACCCGCCACAGGATGACGATGGCGAGCAGCGCCGCGCCGCAGAACCACACCACCGACTCGCGCTGTCCGGGCCGGATGGCGAGCGCCGCCAGCAGCGGCCCGAGCGCCGTGCCGATCGCGCCGCCGACCTGGAACATCGATTGCGCCAGCCCGCGCCGGGTGCCTGCCGCCAGATGCGCGACGCGCGAAGACTTCCGGATGAAAGGTCGACGATCCGACGCCGACGAGCGCCGCGGCGGCGAGCAGAAGCGGATAGGTCGGCGCCAGCGCCAGGCCGATCAGTCCGAAGAAGGTGAACACCATGCCGACCGGCAGCGCATAGGGCACCTGGCGGCGATCGGTGTAGGCGCCGACCAGGGGCTGCAGCAGCGACGCCGTCACCTGGAACACGAAGGTGACGAGGCCGATATGGGCGAAGTCCAGATCGAAGGTCGCTTTCAGGTTGGGATAGATCGCCTGCAGCAGCGACTGCATCATGTCGTTCAGCGCATGGCAGAAGCCGACGGCGAACAGCACGACGAATACGGTCGAATGCACCTGCAGCGGTGCGGTATGTCGGTGGTCGGCGACGTCGTCCATGGCGGCGCGCACTAGGCCTCAGCGTCGCTCATGCCGCAAGCGCACTTTGCGCATGGGCGCCAAGCGACCTTCGCATGCGGCGACCCGGCACTACTTCTCCCGCTGCTTCGCCTCATCCTCGATCAGCTCGGCGATCATGTCCTTGCCGTCGGGGCTGTGCAGCCAGGCTTCCGCCGCCTGCATGGTCTCGAACTGTTTGGGCGCGCGCAGCGGCTTGTTGCGGCCCTCGACCGGGATCAGCACTTCGAAGGTGCCGGCGAAGCGCGAGTCCTTGGTCTCGGCGGCGAAGGGCTGCGGCTTCTCGTATTTCTTCTTTTTCATGGCCGAATCTCGGGGGAGCGCGCGCGGCTTCTATCAGCCATCGTTGCCCAGCGCAATTCGCCTCAGCCCGTGCTGATGCCGAACCAGATCGCCTCGTACGGCGCGGGCAATTTCTCGATCTCGTGAAAGCCGAAGGCGCGATAGAAGCGCACGGCGCGCGCATTGGAATTGCCGACGCCCAGATGCGCCGCCGGCGCGCCCGATGCCGCCATCCGCGCCAGCCAGGTCCTGATCAGCACCCGTCCGAGGCCCTGGCCCTGCAGGCGCGGCAGCAGATTGATGTGCAGATGCGCCGGATAGGGCTCGGTGATTTTCCGCGGCGTGCGCGGCGGATGATAGATCAGATGCGCCATGCGCTCGTCGTCGCTCCAGGCACGCTCGACCGGCGGGTCGGCATATTCGGTGCGCAGCTCCGGCCACCAGTCGCTCTCCAGGCGCTTCTCGAAGTCGCGCGTGTCGCGCGTGCCGACGATGTAGCCGCCGACGCCCGTCTCGTCCTCCACCACCAGCGCCGATTCCGGCTCGATCACGGCATAGGGCCCGGCATAGATGTGCCCCAGCACCTTGGGGTCGTGATAGAGATTGCTCGCATCGTGCCCCGATGCCCCGGTCTTCAGGCAGATCAGGTACAGCGCCTCCAGATCCTCGCGCTTGTAGGGGCGTATCTCGGCCATGGGTCTTTCGATCCCTCATTGTCATGGCCCGCCGGAGAGCGGGCCAACTAGGTGATACCTGGCGAAGGGCCCACCATTGAATCGCAGATTAGCTTTCCACGGGGCGCTTGTCGTCAACTGGGTGGCCCGCATTCGCGGGCCATGACAAGGTTAGGAAAACGGGAGGGAAACATGCCGTCACTCGCCGAACGCCTGGGCCACCGCCGCGGACGCGCGCCTCCTCATCGTCAATTGCGACGACATCGGCTCGTCCCATTCGGCCAATGTCGCGAGCGCGCGCGCCATGCGCCATGGCATCGCGACCTCGGCGACCTTGATGGTGCCGTGCCCCTGGGCGCGCGAGGCGGTGGAACTGTTCCACGATCTCGACGTCGGCATCCACCTCACCCTGACGAGCGAATATCCGACCTATCGCTGGCGCGCGCTGACCGGCGCGCCTTCCCTGCGCGATGCGCAGGGCTTTCTGCCGCGCACCGCCGCCGAGCTATGGTCCCTGGCCGATCCGGTCGATGTCGAAGCGGAGTGCCGCGCCCAGATCGATCAGGCGCTCGCCTGGGGCGTCGACATCACCCATCTCGACAACCACATGGGCACGCTGCAGGTGAACGCGAAGCTCTATCCGATCTATGTGAAGCTGGCGCAGGAATATAAATTGCCGCTGCGCATGGCGGGCAGGAGCGCCGACGAGCGGCTCGGCTTTCACGGCCGCAAACAGGCAGATGACGCCGGCGTCCTGTTCCCCGACCATTTCAGTTTTCAATGGGGGACCGAGACTGCGCAGATCTTCGACCGCTATCTCGAAAGCCCGCGCACCGGCGTGATGGAGGTGATCCTGCATCCGGTGGAGGACGGGCCGGAGCTGCACGCCTATGACAAGACCGAGAGCGCCATCCGCATCCACGACGCGGCCTGCGGAGTCGACGATGGCTTGAAATCGCGTCTCGATGCCGCCGGCATCAGGCGCATCAGCTTCCGCCCGATCCGCGACGCGATGCGGGCGATGCAATAAAAAACCGCCCCCGCTCTTGCGAGCGGAGGCGGGCCATTCAATTCAAGGACGGTCTAGTAGCCGTCGTGATCGTGATGATCACCATGGTCACCATCGCCATGATGATCGCCGTGATCGCCACCGTGGTCGCCATGGTCACCGTCTCCGTGATCGCCATGATCGCCGTCATGCCAATCGCCACCATGATCGTGCCAGCCGTCGCCATGCCCACCGCCGTCGCGCCACCAGTCGCGATCGTGCCAGCGATGACGGTGATGGCGCCGATACCAGGAATCGCCGCAATCGTGATAGTAGCAATAGTCGTGGTGATGATACCGCCAGTAGTCGCCGGTATCGATGTAGAACCCGACGCGCGCCTGCGCGCTCGACGCCAGTCCGACGGCCGCGATGGCCGCAAACGCGGCTCCGGCCAGCAATGTTCGCATTCTCATTCTATTGTGTACTCCACTTGGCGCCTCTCCAGAATCCACCCTAGACGCTCTCGCGCGCGGTAGATAGCGCGCACATCTCAGCAATAGCGGAACGCCGTGTCGTCGAGATCGATCTTCGGCAGCGAATCCTTCTCCGCCCAATAGTCCTGGCTGTGCTGCCACTCCGGCTTGTCGCCCTTCTGCGGCAGAAGATGCATGCCGCGCATCAGATAGCCGGGATTGAAATTCTCCGGATCGATCCAGTCCGACAGCTTCATGTCCTTGTCCTCGGGCCGCAGCGCCACCTCGACCTCCTTCGCGCCCTTCGCCTGCATGTGCTTCAGGAGCCGGCAGACGAAATCGGCCACCAGATCGGCGCGCAACGTCCAGCTGGCGCGGAAATAGCCGAACACCCAAACGAGGTTGGGCACGCCGGTGAACATCATGCCGCGATAGGTGACGGTCTTGTGGAAATCGAGCGGCTTGCCGTCGATCTGAAAATCGATGTCGCCCAGCACGTTCAGATTGAACCCGGTCGCGGTGATGACGATGTCCGCTTCCAGTTCCTTGCCGGATCTGAGCAGCAGGCCCTTCTCGGTGAACGTCTCGATCTCGTCGGTGACGACGGATGCCTTGCCGGCCTTGATGCCCTGGAAGATGTCGCCGTCCGGCACGAAGGCGATGCGCTGGCGCCATGGCCGGTAGGTCGGCGTGAAGTTCTTCTGGACTTCCTCCTCGGGAAGGTAGGCGCGCACGCCCGCGAGCAGTTCCTGCTTCACCGCTTCGGGCTCGGCCACCGCGCGCTTGGTGAAGGCATCCTGCATGAACAGGATCTCGCGGCGCACGATCTCGTGGATCCAGCTCTCGTCGATGCCGAGCTGGCGCAGCTTGTCGGCCGTGTCGTTCTGGTTGCGGCCGGGAATGAAATAGGTCGGCGAACGCTGTAGCACGGTGACATGCTCGCAATCGCCCGCGATTGCCGGCACCAGCGTCGCGGCGGTGGCGCCCGAGCCGATCACGACCACCTTCTTGTTCTTGTAGTCGAGGTCGTTGGGCCAGGTCTGCGGATGCACGACGCGCCCCTTGTAGCGCTCCATGCCTTTCCAGCGCGGCGTGTAGCCTTCCGAATGGCGGTAATAGCCCTGGCACATCCAGAGGAAATTGCAGGTGAAGCGGCGCGTCTCGCCGTCCTGTTCGGCTTCCACGGCCCACAGCTTGTCGGCGCTCGACCAGCGCGCGGTCTTGATCTGGTGGCCGTAACGGATGTGCCGCGCCAGATCGTTCTCGTCGATCACCTCGCCCATATATTTCAGGATCTCGTCGGCGCTGGCGATCGGATGGCCGGTCCACGGCTTGAAGCGGTAGCCGAAAGTATAGAGGTCGCTGTCGGAACGGATGCCGGGATAGGTGTGCGTCAGCCAGGTGCCGCCGAAGCTCTTCTGGCTCTCCAGCACGACGAAGCTCTTGTCCGGACATTGTTGTGTCAGGTGATAGGCGCCGCCGACGCCGGAAATTCCCGCGCCGACGATCAGGACGTCGAAATGCTCGGTCTTGGCCGCTTTGGCCGCGGTGGTTTTCACAAGAGTGCTGGTGCTCATTTTTTCGCTCCGCTGCGCGCCCGACTCATTGCCACTTCGTGCGCTGACACCGAATGATTTGCCACACCGGACGCACGGACTTGATCGAAATCAATCGGAGAAACTTCGCCGCACGGCGCGTGAAACCTGCCGCAGGGGAGAGTGCACACGCAGAGGCCATTCCGCAAATTCAGTTGTCATGGCCCGCCGGGTCGGCAGCGACAGCGCTCCGACGGGCCATGACGCGATGTGGGTGGCAATGGAGGCGCTCGTCTCCGCGTTCTCCGCGGCTCCGCGTGAATCCTACCCGTGCGGCGCAAATCGCACCGGCAGGAATTGCCCGCACCGCGGCGGCAATTGCCGCATCTGTCGCAGGACTGTGTCGGGTAAGGATTTCCTAATCCTGTTTTGCGCCGCCCGCCTTTCGCCGCAAAAGGGCATGCCGCGTGCAACCGTTTGAAGCATCGCGGCCTGTTCCCGCGACCTCTCGTGGAGGACGGACATGTCCATCGGCGGCGTCGGCGGTCTTAATCAGTATCTCTCGGTGCTTCTCAACCGGCTTGCGCCGGTTGCGCCGTCCGGCACGGCCGCCGCTCCGAGGACCAATCCTTCGCAGGCGATAAGCGATGCCCCGGCCGTCTCGGCAGCCAGCGGAACGCCGCCGACCCAGACGCTCAGCGACCAGATCCTGGCGCTGCTCACCCAGCTTCAGCAGATCGCCGCCTCGCCAGCCGCGAGCGCCGCGTCCGTGCCGCCCACCAGCACCTCGATCGCCACGGCATCGTCCGCGTCGAGCCCGCTCGCCCAGCTCATGGCGGCGATGGACAGCGACGGCGACGGCACGGTCTCGCAGAGCGAGATGGAGAGCTACATCCAGAACCAGGGCGGCACCAAGGACCAGGCCGACGCGCTGTTCGCCGGCCTCAAACAGGGCAGCACCGGCAATCTCACCCAGTCCCAGCTCGCCAGCGATCTGCAGAGCGCGCAGGCGGCGCACGGCCGGCATCACCACCATCATCATCATGGCATGCCGTCGGCCGATCAGGTCGGCGCCGATTTCGTTTCCGCGATGGACAGCAATGGCGACGGCTCGGTCGATCAGAGCGAGTTTTCCTCCTTCGTGACGTCTCAGGGCGGTACGGCCTCCGAGGCCGCGGCCGATTTCTCGGCGCTCGATCCGAACGGCACCGGCTCGATCGGCGCGGCGCAGTTCTCGGCCGCCATCTCCGCGTTCGAGCATGCCAGTCAGACGGTCGTCGGCACGGCGGCTTCCGCCGCTTCGCCGGTGCTCGGCCTGCTCGACGCCTTCAATCAGCCGGCGGCGAGCAACACCACGAACGTGGTGGCCTGAGCAGCGCGCGCTTATCCAACGCACCTTCCGCCGGCCGTATAATGGCCGGATGAAAAGGCGGTTGTTTCCGGAAAGCCCTGTAATCCGGGGCCGAAATGCATACGCACGGGCGCTCGACGAAGCAGCTGGAACGCAGAATCGCGCGGCCTATTGTTGGATAAGTGCCGTCTCCTCGCGCTGGACAAGAATAATTCCGGCGACCATCTCCGCGGCCCCGCGTGAGTCCTTCACCCGCTCACGTCGCGCTCTTACACGCTTCGTGCGCGCGCCACATTCGCCGTTTGTCTCGCGCGATCAATCGCTTGACGCAAAACGGACGGAATTGAATTCAAGAAATGCGATAAGACGGGGGCCATCAAACAAAAAAGACTCGAAAACAATACGATGTGGTCCAGCGCGTCGCGGCCACAATGCCTCGTCTCTACCGCTTCTTGCGCCCGATACCGAGTTGTTCGCGCCACAGCCGCGCCGGCACTTCCTCGACCGCGCCTTCCGCCAGATGGCCCAGATGGAACGGGCCGTACTGCACGCGGATCAGCCGCGCCACCTTCAGGCCGAGCCGCTCCATCAGCCGCTTCACTTCTCTGTTCTTGCCTTCCTTCAGGTTCACGCTCGCCCAGGAATACATCCCCTTGGAACGTTCGAGGTCGGCGATGACGGGCCCGTATTTCACGCCATCGATGGTGGCGCCGAGCGCGAGCTTGTCGAGATCGTCTTGGCTCACCTTGCCGAACAGCCGCGCGCGGTATGTGCGTTGCCAGCCGCTGGCCGGCAGTTCCAGCCGCCGCGCCAGCTCGCCGTCATTGGTCAGCAGCAACAGCCCTTCGGAATTGAAGTCGAGCCGTCCGACCGATACCACGCGCGGCAGGCTCTTGGGCAGGTTCAGGAACACGGTCGGCCGCCCCATCGGATCCTTGTGCGTCGTCACCAGTCCGGCCGGCTTGTGGTATCGCCACAGCCGCGTCTGCTCCTTGGCCGCGATCGGCTTGCCGTCGACGGTGATGACGTTGAGGTCGGTGACGTTGAGCGCCGGCGATTTGAGCACCGCGCCGTCCACCGCCACGCGGCCCTCCGCGATCCACTTCTCCGCGTCGCGCCGCGAGCACAGGCCGGCGCGCGCGATCGCCTTGGCGATGCGTTCGCCCTTGGCGCCATCCTCGGCGTCCAGGCGTTCGGGCTTCTCGGCGTCGGTCTTGGGCGCCCACTTGCCCGTGCTAGTCTTGGCCAAATCGGATCTCGGCATGAATGACGACGAAGCCATAGCACTCGCGCTCGAAGAAGCGAAAGCGGCTGCCGCCAGGGGCGAGGTGCCGGTCGGCGCCGTGCTGCTGGCTGCCGACGGCGCGCTCGTCGCCGCCGACGGCAACCGCATCCTGGAGCGCAAGGACCCCACCGCCCATGCCGAGATGCTGGTGCTGCGCGCCGCCGCGGCGAAACTCGGCAACGAGCGGCTGCTCGGCACCACGCTCTATGCCTCGCTCGAGCCCTGCGCGATGTGCGCCGGAGCAATGAGCCTGGCGCGCGTTTCGCGGCTGGTCTTCGCCGCCGACGATCCCAAGGGCGGGGCGATCCTGCACGGCCCGAAGTTCTTCGAGCAGCCGACCTGCCATCACCGTCCGCTCGTCGCCCGCGCCGGCGATGCCGAGGCATCGTCGCTGCTCCTCAGGGAATTCTTCCGTGTACGGAGGGGATGACAGCGGAGTTCGCAGTGAGAATTGATGCGGCAAACTCTAGTTGATATCGCCGACATCGATATCGCTCGAATGCCCCGGCAGGCGCACCACCATCCCGTCATGTCCGACTTTCACGCCGTCGGGCCGCACATCCTCGACGCCCTTCAGGAACGCGTTCACCGCGATCCAGTTCGGCAAAATCGGAAGGAGATGGGTGTAAACAAGGAGCTTGGCGTGCGCGAGGTTCGCGATCCTGGCTGCATCGACGGGCGAGGTGTGATAGCCGGGAATGTCGTGCATGATCTTCGCCGGCCGCGTGCGTCCCGCCGCCATCAGCTCGTCATGCATGATGCCGACCAGCTCGGGCGCCAGCGCCTCATGCACCAGCACGTCGCTTCCTTGCGCGGCATGCGCGAGGCCTTCGTCATAGATCGTGTCGCCGCTCACCGTCACGCTGCGGCCCATGAAGTCGAAGCGATAGCCATAGGCCGGCGTCGCCGGCTTGTGATGCACCAGGATCGCGGTGACCTTCAGCCCGCCGTCGTCGAATGCCGGCGCGGTCGTCGCGCCGGGCGCGATCGTGATCGGCACCGCGACCAGCGGCACCGCATCAGGCGGCAGCATTGCCTTGCCGTGATGCGCGACACGATAGCTGTCGTCCATCGCATAGGCCTCGTTGAAGCCCGCCACCACGCGCTCGATGCCGGGCGGGCCGTAGACCTTCAGCGGCGTCTTGCGGCCCGCGACCCAGGTCTGCAGGCGCACCTCGGCAAGTCCGCCGATATGGTCGGAATGCAGATGCGTGATCAGCACGCCGTCGATTTTATTGAGCGGCACGTGCCAGAGCTGCAGGTTGCGCGCGCAATCGATGCCGGTGTCGACGAGATAGAGGTGCGAGCCCGCCGCGATCATCGTGCTCGGACCCGCTCGGCTGGTATCGGGCAGCGGCGTGCCGGTGCCGACCAGCAGCACGGAAAGCTCGTTGTCCTCGGCAAGCTTCGCATCGGGCACCGACACGGCGTGGTGAACGACCTGGCGGAACAGCCACACATCGACGCTGGGCGAGCGCAGCGCCAGGCCGCCGCCGGCAACGATGACCGCGATCGCGGCGACCGCGCCGAACAGGATCCGCCTCATCGGGGTTTCAGTCCCTTCTGCTTCAGTCGCCATAGCAGGACGTCAAGCCGATCCTGTCCGAAGAACGGCTCGCCCTCGAACGCCATCGTCGGCACGCCCCAATGTCCGGCCGCGAGATGCGCTTTCTGGTTTTCCTGGATGATCGCTTCGTACTTGTCCGGATTGGCGGCAATCTTGCGATCCAGTTCGGCGAGATCGGTGCCGGCGCGCGCCGCGGCCTTCGCCAGATGATCGCCCTCATGCCAATTGTCGGCCGTACCCGACCAGATCGTGTGGCTCACTTCTTTCAGGAACGGCAGCCCGCGTCCCGCTTCCGCCGCCGCGCAGCCGAGCCGCGTCAGGCGATGGATGTAGGGCTGATTCGGCACGCCGGCGCGCGTCACCGGATCGACCAGCACGGGATCGGGCCTGGGCCAGCGATAGGGCAGGTCGAGCATCTGCGCGATCCGCAGCGTGTCGCGCATCAGATAGCCGATCCACAGCGGATTGACCTGCGAGAAGAACTCCCCGGACCTGACAGCCAGTGGGTAGACCGGCCGCACGTTCACAGCGAGATCGTATTGCTGCGTCATTTCAACCAGACGCGGCGTCGCCAAATAGGAATAGGGGCTGCGGAACGACCAGAACAGATCGATGGAAAGTGTCACGATGTCCCTCTTTCCCAGCAACCGATTGACTGGGCGGCGGGAGACTGCCTAACTCAGAACCGGAATACAAGTTCACATATTGGGAAGCACCGATGACAAATCGACCGACGCCGGAGCAGATCGCAAGGCTGATGAACGAGGGTCCGGAAGGACCGATCGTCATGGTGAACCTGCTGAAATTCCGCGCCCATGCCGACTATGACGCCGACAAGGCGGAGGCGAAGGAAAAACTCTCCGGCCGCGAAGCCTATCAGCGCTATGGCATGAACGTGCAGCCGATCCTCGGCAAGATCGGCGCGAGCCTCGTGTGGAGCGGCCATCAGCAAATGGTCGTGATCGGCGGCGCGGGCGAGGAATGGGACGAGGTCCTGTGCGTGCGCTATCCCTCGCGCCAGACCTTCCTGCAGATGGCGACGAGCAAGGAATACAACGCTATCGCCTATCACCGCGACGCTGCGCTCGAACGCTCGGCGCTTCTGTGCACTGTGGCCGCGTCGTGAGCGTCTACACGATCCATGGCGGGCTCGGCTCGCCCTATTCGATGAAGATGCGCGCCGTGATGCGCTATCGGCGGCTTCCTCACATCTGGAAGCAGGTCAACATGGCGGACCGCTCCATCTTCGCCCATGTGAAGGCGCCGGTCATTCCGATCATCCAGTTTCCGGACGGCTCCTGGCACAACGATTCCACCCCGATGATCTTCACCTTGGAGCGTCTGCACGCCGAGCGCTCCATCGTGCCCGACGATCCCGGCCAGGCTTTCCTCGCCTATCTGCTCGAGGACATGGCGGACGAGTGGGGCACCAAGGCGATGTTCCATTATCGCTGGTATCGCGAGCGCGACCAGAAACAGATGAGCGAATGGCTCTCCTTCGACCGTCTGAGCGGTCAGGGCCGCGATGCGATCCTGAAATCGGCGCAGATGTTTCGCGACCGCCAGGTCGGCCGCATGCCGATCGTCGGCTGCACGCCGGAGAACGCTCCGATCATCGAACAGTCGGCGAAAGAGATCATGGCGCTCCTCGAAGCGCATGTGACGCGAGGAAGCCTATCTGTTCGGTTCGCGTCCTTCGCTCGCCGATTTCGGCTGGATGGGACAACTCAGCCAGCTCGCCGTCGATCCGACGCCGGACGACCTGATGCGCGAGATCGCGCCCTTCACCTTCCGCTGGCTGATGAATCTCGACGACGCCTCGGGCATCGAAGGCACCTGGCGCGATCCTGCCGCGCCCCTGCCGCCTGCGATCAAGGGCTTCCTCAAGATGGCTGGCGAGGTCTACTTCCCGTTCCTCATCGCCAATGCCAAGGCCTTCGAGAAAGGCGAACCGACCTTCTCGGTGCCGCTATACGGCCGGACCTATTCGCAAGGGACCTTCCGCTACCAGCAGCGCTGCCTGTGGGATTTGCGCGAAGCCTACAAGACGCTCGATAGCGCCGTGCGCGAACGCCTCGACCCGGTCCTCACGGACACGGGCTGTCTCGAACCTCTGAAAGGCTGAATCATGGGCCGCAAGCTCCTCTTCATCACCACCGACCAGCAGCGCTGGGATTCGCTCGGCTGCAACGGCAACAAGTTTTGCCGCACGCCGAACATCGACGCGCTCGCCGCGAGCGGCATCAACTATGCCCGCGCCTACAACCAGAACACGGTGTGCATGCCGGCGCGCTCGTCGATGCTCACCGGTCAATATGTCCGCACGCATGGCGTGTTCGCCAATGGCGTTCCGCTGCCTGAAGACGCGCCGAGCTTCGCGCAATATTTGAAGGACAAGGCCGGCTACAAGACCGCGCTCGTCGGCAAGGCGCATTTCGAGCCCGGCTTCGATCCGCAGATGAAGTTCAAGGAGAACATCCGTCAGCGCGACGGCGATTTCGGCCCCTGGCGGGGCTTCGACTATGCGATCCATGCGCTGCATACGGCGACCTTCGGCGGCCGGCCGGTCGGCCACTATGGCCGCTGGCTGCGTTCCCAGAGCAAGGAGGTGTACGACAATTGGCCGCCCCTGCTGAACGCTTCGCCCGGCGGCGATACCGGCGCGCCGGAAACCACCAATCACAAGATCCCGCGTGGGCTTTATCACACCGATTGGCTCGCGGGTCTCGCGCTTGACTGGCTCGACAAGCTCGACACGAACGACGACTGGATGCTGTGGCTGAGCTTTCCCGATCCGCACCATCCCTGGGACCCGCCGCTCGACGAGCTCGGCCGTTGCGACTGGCGCGACTTGCCGATGCCGGACGGCTATCCCGGTTCGCCGGAGAAGATCCGCGAAGTGCTGGCGAGGAAGCCGGCGCACTGGCTCGAATATTACGACGGCACCTTCGTCAACGCGGAAGGCGGGCCGCAGAACTTCCGGCCGCAGCAATTGACGCCCGACAATATCCGCGAGATCAACGCCAAGGTTCATGTCATGAACGAGCTGATCGACGAAGCGGTCGGCAAGGTCATGGCCAAGGTCAAGGCGCGCGGTTGGAACGACGATACGGACGTGATCTTCACCACCGACCATGGCGAGCTGCAGGGCGATTTCGGCTTCGTCTACAAGGGTCCGTTCCACACCGACTCCCTGATGCGGCTGCCGTTCATCTGGCGGCCCGCCCCGAACGCCAAGGTCGCCCCCGCGCGTGTGCAGCAGCCGGTCGAGCAGGTCGACATCGCCGCCACGGCCTGCGCCATCGCCGGCATCGATCCCGCTCCCTGGATGCAGGGCAAGGCGCTGCCGCTAACGGACGACGGATCGCGCCAGCGCGCGCTTTGCGAGTGGGACAGCCAGTTTCCCGGCTACGGCATGCACTTCCGCTCAATCGTGCGCGACGGCTATTCGCTTACGCGCTACGAGCCGTCGACTGCCGGCCAGCCGAACGGTCTTGAGACGCACTTTCCCGCCTATGCCGGCTTCGAAACGCACATCCGTTACGACGGCAGCGAGGGCGAGCTTTACGATCTGAAGAACGATCCGCTGCAATTCGTGAATTTGTGGAATGACCCCAATTGGAAAGGGGTGAAAAGCGATCTGATCGCCGATCTCTATGACAATCTTCCGAAGGAGCGCTCGCCGAAGCTGGAAGTGATGGCGCCGGCGTGATTTGCTGTTCTCTTGTCATTCCCGCGCAAGCGGGAATCCAGGGAAACAAACTGGATGCCCGCCTTCGCGGGCATGACAATTCGTGTTTTAGTCGGCGCAATCGATTTTCCGGGAGAGCAGGACATGGCACTCATCGTCTATGGCGGCAGCGTTTCGCCTTTCGTGCGCAAGGTGCGCGTGGTGCTCACCGAGAAGGGCGTCGAATACACGCTGGAGCAGGTCAATCCCTTCACGCCGCCGCCCGAATTCCTTGCCATCAGCCCGTTGAAGCGCATTCCCGTGTTGCGCGACACCGATCGGCCAGAGCCGAACACGCTGCCCGACTCCTCGATCATCTGCGACTATCTCGAGCACAAATATCCCAAGCCCGCGCTCTATCCCGCGGACGCTTTCGAGCGTGCCAGGGCGCTGTGGTACGAGGAATATGCCGACTCCGTCATGGCCCAGAACATCGGCGGCGGCCTGTTCTTCGAACGCATCGTCAAGAAGATGATGCGCGGACAACCCGACGAGACCATTTGCCAGAAGACGCTGACCGAAAAGCTGCCGCCGCTGTTCGATCACCTCGAGCACGAAATCGGCGGCAAGGAATATCTCGCCGGCGGCGCGTTCTCGATCGCCGACATTTCCATCGGCACGATGTTCGTCAATTTCGTCCATTGCGGCGAGACGATCGATGCCAAGCGCTGGCCCAAGCTCGCCGCTTATGTGGCGCGCATTCATGCGCGGCCCTCGTTCAAGAAGATGCTCGACGAGGAATCGCCGATGGTTCAGCGCTTCCGCGCCGCCTGAGGGAAATCCCCGCCGCGAATTCCCCTTAGGAGAGCGGAGCGATTCGCTCCGCCGAGCGCTTCGTGTCGCGCTCCTTCTTGCGGCGCCCACGGCGATGCGCCACGAACTGGTTGAGCATTTCGACCATGCCGGAGAAGGCGACCGCGAAGTACAGATAGCCGCGCGGAATGTGGAAGTGCAGCGCGTCGGCGATCAGCGCCGTTCCGATGAGCAGCAGGAAGCTCAGCGCCAGCATCTTGACCGTCGGATGCCGCTCGACGAATTCTCCGACCGTCGCGGCCGCGACAAGCATGATGAACATGGCGAACACGACCGCGGCGATCATGATCGACAGCTGCTCCGCCATGCCGACGGCGGTGACCACGGAATCGATGGAAAATACGATGTCGAACAGCGCGATCTGGATGACCGCGACCGCCAGCGACGACACCGGCTTGCGCGTATGCTCCTCGTATTCCTCCGTCATCTCGTGGATTTCGCGCGTGCTCTTGGTGAGCAGGAACAGGCCGCCGCCGGCGAACACCAGATCGCGCCAGGAGAAGCCGATACCCCACACTGTCACGACTGGCTGCGACAGATGGATGATCCAGGCGATACTGGAGAGCAGTGCGATCCGCAGGATGAGCGCCAGTGCCAGCCCGATGCGCCGCGCGACCTTGCGCTTTTCGGGTGCCACGCGATGGGCGACCAGCGCCAGGAAGATGATGTTGTCGATGCCGAGCACGACCTCCAATGCGGCCAGCGTCGCCAGCGCGATCCAGCCGTCCAGAGTGAAGAAGGGCGCGAACATCGGATGCCTCTAAGGGATCAGTACCAGGCGGGAGCCAGGTGGGCGAACAGATACAATAAAGTCTCGCGCGTCGCGAGCATACCGAGCCCCAGACCGACGAACACATCGCTCAGGAAGTGAGCGGTGAGAAGCGCGCGCGTAAGGCCGAGCCACATCGCAACCGCGAACCATAGCGGCGCCAGATGCGGCCACACGCAGGTCGCGATCACCGCCACGCACATGATCGTGAGCGCGTGGCCGGACGGAAAGGAATTGTAGTCGAGCCGGAACTTGAACCAGACGAAGCCGTAGAGCTTCATTTCCATGTCGTCGCGCGGCCGCCTTCGCCCCACGATCAGTTTCGCGCCGTGCAGGACCGCGCTGCCCAGTGCGAGGCTGACGATGAAGGCCAGCGCACATTGCCAGGCGAGCCTCAAATCCTTCTGCTCGCCCCAGAACGTGAGCGTGAGCTGCGTCGCGGCCAGCACGACCAGCGCTGCCACCAGCCAATGCGCGGCCTTGGCCAGATGCGTCGTGCTTTCCAGGAAGCGCTCGAACGCCGCGCTTTCATGCTCGTAGATCGCGTGCGCGGCCCACCGGTCGATGGGCAGGCACGCGATGCCGATAACGATGAGAAGAACGCCCGCCCAAAGCAGCATGGCGGGTGCTTGCCGCGCCGCGCGCGCGTCTGTCAACGCGGGTCCTTGACGCCTGCGGTTGCTCGACCGTGCCTTGCCTTGAAGGACCGAGCGGCATTTAGCGCAAGCATGACCAGCTTCGCCGCAAGCCTTGATCCGGATCAATCGCGTCGCGTCGGCAGAGTGCGGCGCAGCGCGCAAGATACTGCAAATTTGCCCGAGGCGGGGCTGGCACCACCGGTGCCCGCGCGCTAAAGTCCGCCCCACTTGCTATAAATCAGTGGAGGAACGTCATGGATTTCGATTATTCGCCGCGCCAGCGCGAGTGGATGAAAAAGGTGGGCGATTTCATGCACGCCCATGTCTATCCGGCCGAGCCGGTCTACGCCAAGCAGATGGACGAAGCGCGTGCCAAGGGCAATCCCTGGATCGTCGTGCCGATCGTCGAGGACCTCAAGAAGAAGGCCAAGGCACAGGGCCTGTGGAACTTCTTCCTCAACGAGAGCGAACATGGCGCCGGTCTCACCAATCTCGAATATGCGCCGCTCGCAGAGATCATGGGCCGGATCGGTTTCGCGTCGGAAGTCTTCAACTGCTCCGCGCCCGACACCGGCAATATGGAAGTGCTCGAGCGCTATGGCAGCCCCTATCAGCAGGACAAGTGGTTGAAGCCGCTGCTCGCCGGCGAAATCCGTTCGGCATTCCTGATGACGGAGCCGGCCGTCGCTTCGTCGGACGCCACCAACATCGCGACGCATATCGAGCGCCGCGGCGATCACTATGTCATCAACGGTACCAAATGGTGGTCGTCGGGCGTCGGCGATCCGCGCTGCAAGGTGATGATCGTCATGGGCAAGACCAACCCGGACGGCGGCCGCCACAGTGCGCAGTCGCAGATCTTCGTGGAGCGCGATGCGCCCGGCGTCAAGATCAAGCGCATGCTGCCCGTCTTCGGATATGACGACGCGCCGCATGGCCATGGCGAGGTCGAGCTCAAGGACGTCAAGGTGCCGGTCGAGAATATGATCCTCGGCGAAGGCCGCGGCTTCGAGATCGCGCAGGGGCGCCTCGGACCGGGCCGCATCCATCACTGCATGCGCACCATCGGCGTCGCGGAGCGTGCGCTCGAGATCATGTGCAAGCGTCTTCTCACCCGCGAGGCGTTCGGCAAGCGCATCGCCGATCATTCGGTGTGGGAGCAGCGCGTCGCCGAGGCTCGCATCAACATCGACATGTGCCGCCTGCTGACGCTCAAGGCGGCCGACATGATGGACAAGGTCGGCAACAAGGTCGCCCGCAGCGAGATCGCGGAGATCAAGGTCGCTGCGCCCCGCATGGCGCTTAAGGTGATCGACGATGCGATCCAGGCCTGGGGCGGCGGCGGCGTGACCAGCGATCCCGGTCTTGCCCGCATGTATGCGAGCCAGCGCACGCTGCGCCTCGCGGACGGTCCGGACGAGGTCCATTGCCGCACGATCGCGCGCCTGGAATTCGGCAAGCATGCCGAAACGCCCAAGCGCGCCGCGGCGGAATAGGCGATAGGGCGGAGCGCCTGAACCGGGCGCTCCGCCGATTGCCGAAAATCAGGCGCGCCGCGCGGCGCGTCTCTCCGCGGCGAGCGGTAACGTCACCGATACCTTGGTGCCGACGCCTTCGGTGCTGGCGATCGTCAGCGTGCCGCCATGACGCTCCGCCAGCGCACGGACCAGCGCGAGCCCGAGGCCGGCGCCGGACTTGGCCAGCATCGGATCGCCACAAACCTGCTCGAAGGGCTTGCCGAGGCGGTCGATATCGCCGGCCGGAATTCCGATGCCATCGTCGCTGACGGACAGGCGCGCCATATTGTCTTCGGTCTTCGCCTCAACCGTCACATGGCCGCCCGACGGGGTGAACTTGAGGGCGTTGCTCACCAGGTTGATGACGATTTGCTTGACGGCGCGCCGGTCCGCGTGCAGCGAAGGCAGCGCCTGGTCGGCGATGACGTCGAGCGCAATCCCGCTTGTGTCGGCGCGTTCGTGCAACAGGCGCACGGCATCTTCGATCGTGCCTGCGAGGTCGACGCGTTCGAGATTGAGTTCGAGCTTGCCGGCCTCGATCTTGGCCATGTCGAGCATGTCGGAAATCAGGTCGAGCAGGAGCTGGCCGGAATCGTAGATGACCGTCGCGTAGTCGACGTAACGCTGGCTGCCGAGCGGCCCGAAAGTCTCCTGGCGCATCAGATCGGTGAACCCGATGATCGCATTGAGCGGCGTGCGAAGCTCGTGGCTCATATTGGCGAGGAAGCGCGACTTGGCTTTGCTGGCGGCCTCGGCGCGCTCCTGTGCGGCCTTGATCTCCATCTCCTGTTGCATGCGCGCGGTAACGTCGCGCGCAACGCTGATCAAGCCAAGCGTCTTGCCGTTCTCGTCATAGCGGCCGCGCGTGATGACCTCGAGCCACACATAGTGGCCGTCGCCATGCTTCAGGCGATAGGACGTCGTCAGCGTTTCGCCCTGCTTGGGCGGCAGCTCCAGCTTGCTCATGCGATTGTAGTCGTCGGGGTGGGCCAGGTTCTTGAACCATTTTCGGCCCTCGATCTCGTTCGGCTTGCGCTTCAGTTCCCGCCACAGCGCGTCCGACGCGAACAGCACCTTCCCCTGCGCATCGTAGAGAATGATGATGTCCGACGCTTCCGTCGTCATGACCTGGAACAGCTCATAGGCCTTGCGCTGCGCCTGTTCGGCCTCGATGCGCTGCGTGACGTCGCGCGAGACGCTGATGACGTTGACCGGCTGCTTCGTCGCCTGGTCGTACACGGTGCGGATCGTGGTCTCGAGCCACACATAGTGGCCTTCGCGATGAAGAATGCGCCAGGTGGCAACCAGATTGTCGGCGTCAACCGGCCGCTCGCTCATCTTGGCCGCTTCGGCCGCGTCGTCGGGATGGATGAGGAGCTTGTAGCCGCCGTTTCGAATCTCGTCGGCCGTGCGGCCCGTGATTCGCTCGAGCGCGTTCGAGACGAACAGAAGCTCGGAGTTCAGCGAGTAGAGGATGATGATGTCGCCGCATTCTTCTGTCATCAGCCGGTACATGGCCTGCGCTTTCTCGCGCGCTTCCTCGGCCCGAATCTGCTGCGTCACGTCGTGACACACGCCCATCAATGCGATGGTGCGGCCATCCTCGCCGACCTCGACCTCGCCCTGCGTGTCGATGATTTGCGCCGCCTTGTTGGCATGGCGCGAACGCGTGCGATAGCCGAAGGCCGAGCGAGTCTTGATTGCGGTCGCTAGAGCCTGCTCGATGATTTCGCGGTCGCCAGGCGCCATCTGCTGGTAAAGATATTCGATGTCCGGCTTCTGCTTCGAAGGATCTTCCTCGAGCAACCGATACATGCCCGGCGACCAGATGTAGGAATTGTCGCGCAGATCGAAGCGCCAATAGCCGAAATGTGCAGCCCGTTCGGCCAGGTCGAGATGCGTGCGAAAACGCTTGGCGTTCAACGCAAGCTTTGGCTCTCCCTTGTCGCTCATGGCCTTCCCGAATGCGGACTTTGCCGCCTGATCGGGCAGACTAGCTTGCGCGAGGTTAAATAACGTTTGCGCCCTTTTGGGCCGAATCCTGGTGTTTTAACCGCTCATTAATTTCGGGATGTCGCGAGTGCGGAGGTTCAATCCATCGCACCGGCGCGCTTGGCATAGGCCCAGGCCCTGACGGCAAGCGGCCGCACCGCCGAGGCGTTGCTGGCCGCGTTGGCATTCGCTGCCGTGCCGTCGCGGACGCGCCCGACGATGCCCTGCAGGATCCCGCCCAGCCGGAAGAAGTTATAGGCGGCGTAATAGTCCATGTTTGGCGTCTCGCTGCGCCCGGTACGCTTGCAGTACATCGCCACATACTGATCCAGGGTCGGGATGCCGAGCGCTTCGAAGTTCGCGCCCATCACAGAGCCCGCGGTCGTGCCGCGGCCTTCCTGCTGCCACTGCATCAGGTGATAAGTGAAGTCGGCGAGCGGATCGCCGATGGTCGACAATTCCCAATCGATCACCGCCAGCACCTTCGGCTCGGTGGGGTGCAGGATCATATTGTCGAGGCGATAGTCGCCATGCACCACCGACGGCCGGCCCTCGGCCGGCAGGTGCTTGGGCAGCCAGTCGATCAGCTTGTCCATCTCCTCGATCTTCTCGGTCTCGGAGAGCTGGTACTGCTTGGTCCAGCGCGCGATCTGGCGCGCGACATAGGCGGTCGGCTTGCCAAAATCCTCCAGCCCGATTTTGACGTAGTCGAGGTTGTGCAGCTGTGCGAGCGTCTCATTCATCGCGTCATAGGTCGCCCAGCGCTGCTTCTTGTCGAGCCCCGGCAGGACACCTTCCCAGATCACGCGACCCTCGACGCAATCCATCACGTAGAACATCGTTCCGGTGACGCTCTCGTCCTCGCAAAGCAGATAGGGCTTGGCGACCGGAAAGCCGGTCGGATAAAGCGCCGAGATCACCTTGAACTCGCGGTCCACCGCGTGCGCACTCGGCAGCAACTTGCCCGGCGGCTTCCTGCGCATCACATATTTGCGGTTGGGCGTGACGAGCTGATAAGTCGGGTTCGACTGGCCGCCCTTGAACTGGCGCACTTGGAGCGGCGTCTGGAATCCCTCGATCCGGTCGGCGAGATAGGCCTCGAGCTTCTTCACGTCGAAGGCATGAGCCGGGGCGACGTCCTTGGTCCCCGAATAGGTCTCCTGACGGCTGATGCCTTCCTGGCTCATCGCCATACTCCCGTTTCGAATTTCTCTTGTTGGCCCCATTTTTGACCGTTTGTCGGGACCCGCACAAGCCGCTTCAGGCTGCGGCACCAAAGCCTTATGGCAAGCGGGCCAAAGCGTCTGCGACGTCTGCATTGCGGCGCACGTGCACCGCCTGAAAGCCCGCTCGGCGCGAGCCTTCGACGTTCTCCAGCACGTCGTCGAAGAACAGGATCCGCCCCGGAGCAACGCCCATGTCGCGCGCGACATGGTCGAACGCTTCGCGATCCGGCTTGCGTAACCCGATAGCCGAGGACAGATACAGCTTCCGGAACGGCGTCAGCACCTCGGCAAACTTCGGCACCCAATAGGCTTCGTGAGCGGGATTGGTGTTGGAGAACAGATAAACCGGACGTCGCGCTGCCGCAGCGGTCAATTGTTGCGCGACGCCGGGTATCACGCCGCCAAAGACCGCGTTCCAGCCATCGAGGAACTGTTCATCGGATATGTCGATCCCGAGCGAGCCGCGCAGTGATTCGAAATACTGGCCGATATCGATGTCGCCGCGTTCGTGCCGCTTATAGGCTTCGTCATGGGTAAAGCGCCGCCTGACATGTTCGGCTGGACAGCCTGCATGCTCCGCCCAGCGCGCCGTCACGCGGCCAAAATCGACATCGACCACGACATTGCCGAAATCGAACAGCAAGGCCTCGACAGGTTCGTTCACGCGCCGGACTTCTCGCGCGCGATCGCGCGCCAGCCGATGTCGCGGCGGCAGAAGGCGCCGTCCCAGTGGATCAAGTCGACCGCGGCGTAGGCGCGGGCCTGCGCCTCCGCCACGGTCTTGCCCGTTGCGGTGACGCTCAACACGCGTCCGCCCGCGGCGACGAAGTGGCCGTCTCGCCGCTCCGTCGCGGCATGGAAGATCTGAACGCCCGGCAAGCGCGCGGCTTCCTCGAGTCCCGTGATCGGCTGGCCCTTCTCGTAAGCGCCGGGATAGCCCTTCGACGCCATCGCGACGGTCAACGCCACATCGTCGCTCCAGCGCACATCGACGTCCTTGAGTACGCCGTCGCGCATGGCGAGGAGGAGGGTCAGCAGATCGCTCTTCAACCGCGGCATCAGCACCTGCGCTTCGGGATCGCCGAAGCGGCAATTATATTCGACGAGCTTCGGCCCTTCCTTGGTGAACATCAGCCCGAGATACATCACGCCGACATAGGGAGTTCCCTTCGTCCGCATCGCCGATGCGGTCGGTTCGATGAAACGCCGCATCACCTCGGCTTCCATTTTCGGCGGCAGCACGGGAGCAGGAGAATAGGCTCCCATGCCGCCGGTGTTCGGGCCCTTGTCGCCGTCGAACACGCGCTTGTGATCCTGGGCGCCGGCCAGCGGGATCACTGTTTCGCCATCGCTGAAGCGCGAAGAAGCTCGCTTCCTCGCCCTCCATGAATTCCTCGACCACGACGGCATGCCCGCTCTCGCCGAAACCGCCTTCGAACATGAAGTCGATCGCCTTGTGCGCATCCGCGCGGGCCTCGGCGACGATCACGCCTTTGCCCGCCGCCCATCCGTCCGCCTTGATCACGACGGGCAGGCCCAGCGTGTCCGCGAACGCTTTCGCCGCCACCGGTTCGCGGAAGCGGCGATATGCGGCGGTCGGAATTCCGTGCTCGGCGCAGAGGTCTTTCACAAAACCCTTTGAGCCTTCAAGCGCTGCGCCCGCCTTGCTCGGGCCGGTCGCACGAATGCCGGCCGCCTCGAACGCATCCCACAGCCCGCCGACCAGCGGCTGATCCGAGCCGATGACCGCGAAGTCGATCTTTTTTTCTCTGGCGAAGGCGACGAGGCGGTCGAAATCCATCACCGCGATCGGCACACACTCGGCCACCGCCGCGATCCCCGCATTTCCCGGTGCGCAATAGAGCTTGGTCAGCAACGGGCTTGCGCTGAGCGCCCAGGCGAGCGCGTGCTCGCGACCGCCGGAACCGACGAGGAGTACTCTCATATCGAACCTTTGATGTGAGAAAGCAGCAGACGGCTCACCTTGTCCTGGAACTGATCGACCACGAAGTGACCCGCGCCCGCGACTTCCTCGAAGCGATAGGGCGCCGTGACATATCCCTTTGTCAGCTCTGCCGCCCTGCGCCCGACGGTCGCGTCGTCCGTGCCCCAGACATAGAGCGTGCGGACCGAGACGGGCGGAACCTCGCCGGCATCGAAGCCCGTGGCGCGATACCAGCTCATCGCGCCCTCGATTGCGCCATCGTCCAACAGCGCGTCGCAATAGACATCGACGTCCGACGTCGGCACACCCTGGCGTGTCAATGCGTCTCTCAGCGGTTTTAGATTCGCTTCGCGCATGCCCGCCACCGCATCGGTCTCGCGAAAGGCACGATGATGGCCGGACCGCGACGCCTGCTGCGTGTCCTCCTTCATCGCCCGGGCGAAGGCCGCTGGGTGGGGTCGCGACAAGACGCTCAGGCTCCTAAGCCGCTCAGGCTTCGTCGCGGCGATCAGCCAGGAAAGCTGCCCGCCCCAGTCGTGGCCCACCTGATGGAAGCTGCCGTGTCCCAAAATGCGCATCAGCTCGAGTGCATCCTCCACCAGATGTTCGGTATTGTACGCTTCAAGCTCGTTGGGTCGCGCGCCGCGCGAATAGCCGCGCTGATCGGGCGCGATGGCGCGATAACCGGCCGCGCCGAGCGCCGCAAGCTGGTGCCGCCACATATGCCGCGTTTCTGGAAAGCCATGCAGGAGGAGCACCGGCTCGCCATTGGCCGGACCCGCCTGGTCGACGGTGAATATTAGCCCGTTCGCCTTGATCTCGTGCGTCTCGATGGCCATAGGGAAATCTAGCGTTTGGCGGCCCTGCACGGTAGCCAAAGCCGTTGTATCATCTGTAAGTCATGTCCGAAGCCGCCGCCAAACCGATCGCCAATCTGCCGGAGTTTTCCGTCAGCGAAATCTCCGCCGCGCTCAAGCGCACGGTGGAGGATGCCTTCGCCTTCGTACGTGTGCGCGGCGAGATTTCCGGGCTGAAATTCCACTCCTCCGGCCATGTCTATTTCGATCTCAAGGACGAAAAGGCGGTGCTCAACGCCGTCATCTGGCGCGGCACGGCGCAGCGCCTGAAGGTCAAACCGCAGGCCGGCCTCGAAGTCGTCTGCACCGGGCGGATTTCGACCTATGCCGGCTCGTCGCGCTATCAGATCATCGTCGAACAGGTCGAGCTCGCCGGCCTCGGCGCGCTGATGGCGATGCTGGAAGAGCGGCGCAAGAAGCTCGCCGCCGAGGGCCTGTTCGATGCGGCGCACAAGCGCAAGCTGCCGTTCCTGCCCGAAGTGATCGGCGTCGTCACTTCTCCGACCGGCGCAGTGATCCGCGACATCATGCACCGGCTCGAAGCGCGGTTCCCCCGCCGCGTGCTGCTCTGGCCGGTGGCGGTGCAGGGCGACCGCGCGGCTGCCGAAGTCGCCGCCGCCATTCGCGGCTTCAATGCGATCGCGCCGGGCGGTCCGGTACCGCGGCCCGATCTTCTGATCGTCGCGCGCGGCGGCGGCTCGATCGAGGATCTGATGGCGTTCAACGACGAAGCCGTCGTCCGCGCCGTGTTCGAAAGCAAGATTCCGCTGATCTCTGCCGTCGGTCACGAGACCGACACCACGCTGATCGATTTTGTGTCCGACATCCGCGCGCCGACCCCAACCGCGGCGGCCGAACTCGCCGTGCCGGTGCGCGCCGATCTCGTCGGACAGACGCTCGACTTTCAGCGCCGCCTCCTGCGCAGCTTCAGCAAGAGCATGGACGACCGCCGCCGTCATCTGGCGCAGCTTGTCCGCGTGTTGCCGCGTGCGGACGCGCTCTTCTCGCAACCGCGCCAACGCCTCGACCATGCCGGTGAGAATCTCGCCAAGGCGCTTCAGCGCAATCTCCAGCTCCACGACCGTCGCCTGACCAAGGCCGTTGCGTCGCTGCGTCCCAACGACCTGCGGCGCCATGTCCGGCGCGAGGGCGAGCGCATCGCGCAGGCCGGCAAGCGGCTCCGCCAGGCGCAGAGAGCGCGGCTGACCGAGCTTGGAAAAGCGCTGGATGCGCTCGGCCGCGTGCTGGAAAGTTCCTCCTATCGTTCGGCGCTGGAGCGCGGCTTCGCGCTGGTCCGGGGCGAGGGCGGTACCATCCATCGCCGCGCTGGCGAAATCGCGGCGAGCGAACACCTGACCCTGACCTTCGCGGACGGAGAGCGCGGCGCGATTGCCGACGGCACCGCCACGCCGAAGCCAAAGTCCAAGTCTAAGACCGGCGGCGGGCAGGGAAGTCTGTTTTGAGACTCGCTATTTGGAGGGAAGGCCGAGGATCGAGACTTTCGCCGTCGTGATCTGCGTCGGCCAGAGCACCTCTGTGAGGCCGGTCGCCACGGCGACTTTCTGTCCGTGTCCGGCGTCGTAGGTGATGACGCCCCCGCCGACAGCTCCGCCAAGCTGCTTGCCCCAGAGCTTGCGGCCGTCGCGTGCGTCGAGCGCATAGAAATTTCCGCCCATGTCGCCGAAGAACACCAGCCCGCCCTTGGTCGGCGTGACGCCGCTCTGCACCGGATAGTTCGTTTCGGCGCGCCAGCGCCAATGTCCGCTATCGGCGTCGACGGCATAGACCCAGCCGTGCCACTGGCCGAAGGGATCCTGCTTGCCCCACACATTGTACGGATTGATCGAGTCCTCCGCCGACCAGGGTTTGCCGAATGCCGTCGCCAGGACGTCCTGCGTCTTCTGCACGCGGACGGTCGTGCACCACTCGACCTCTCCGACCATCACCAGATTCGTCATCGGATCGAAGGCCGCGCCGTTCCATTCCGCGCCGCCGACCGAGCCCGGGCAAAAGTGCACGGGATGATCGGGCGAGAAGGGCACGCCGGTGTTCTCCGTGCGCGTGACGGCCGGATGATAGGCGAGGGCGTTGTCGGAAAGATCGAAAGCGTACAAATGCCCGTCCTTCGGCGCGTCGATCATCAGGTCGCGGCCGGCCGCCGTGTGGATCAGCGCCGGCGGGCTCGAGACGTCCCAATCGTGCCAGTCCTTGGGAACGATTTTAAAATGTCCGCGATAGTCGCCGGTTTTCGCGTCGAGCACGACGACTGAGCCGGAATAGAGGTTCTCGCCCGTGCGGACGTCGATCGCGAAATCGGGCGCGGGATTTCCGCCCGGGATGTAGAGAAGGCCTTTCTGCGGATCGAGCGTATAGGACGTCCAGGTTCCGCCGCCGGTGACAGGCGAGCCGGGCGGCCGCTGCCAGCTCGCGCCGTTCAGCGGCGACTTGCCTTCAGGCCCGCGTTCCGGATCGCCCGGCGACCGCGGCACGAGATAGAACTCCCACACGATCCGTCCCGTCGCCGCGTCAAGCGCATACATGCGTCCCTTCACGCCCTTCAGGTCGCCGCCGGCATTGCCCACGAACACCAGACCGTTCCATGCGATCGGCGCCGCCGGCACGCTCTCGCCCTTTTTGGCGTCGGCGATCGTGGTCGCCCACAGCCGCTTGCCGGTGTTGAAGTCATAGGCGATGACGCGGCCGTCCTGCGTGCCGCGAAACACGCGGCCGTTGAGGACGGCGACGCCTCGGTTGACGCCTTGCGGCGTGGCGGGTGTGTAGTCCTCGTGCGCTCGCCAGATCTGGTGGCAGTCGTTGGCGTCGATCGCGAACGTGTCGTATTCGGTCGCGAACAGCAGGCGCCCGCCCAACTCGACGATGCCGCTATTGAATCCCGTATGATCGCCCGTGTCGTAGGTGCACAGGACCTTCATCTTGGCGACGGTCGTCCTATTGAGCTGGTCCAGCGCGGAAAAGCGATTCGAGGTCAGCGTCTTGTTGTAGCTCGGCCAATCCCTTCCGGTGTCGGGCGCGAGCGGCTTGGGAAGCGGCGTCAGCGCCGCGCCGGGCGCCATCTGGGTCTCCAGGGTCCCCTTGGGCGCGTCCCAATAGCGGACCCAGTTCACGCCCATCGCGGCCAGCGGCACGAAGGCGTCCCAATTCAGCGTGACGACGGCGGCTGCGACGACAACCAATGCGGCAGCCCCGCCGAGGACGAGCCACTTGCGCTCCACGGTCAGTTCCTCAGTGAGGTCCCAAAGGAAAGCCCGCGAGCGGAGAAATAGTTCCGCGACCTTCCGGCGCACGGCGCCCACCCTCTCCCGCCGGCGCAGGCAAGGGAGTATGGTGTCGCCATGAACAAGATGGATCGTGATCTTAGGCCTGAAGGCGAGGCCATCCTCGAATTCCTCGACGGCGAATTCCGTGTCGTGAAGGCCGGCTCGTTCGTGGCCTGTGCCGTTACCGGCGTTCACATTCCGGTCGAGGCCCTGCGCTATTGGAGCGTCGACTTGCAGGAAGCCTACGCGAACCCGGTCGTGGCGCTGAAACGCATGCAGGAAGCCGGGAAAACGCCGAAGTGATCTCGCGGCGATTGATACTTGCCAGCGGTCTCGCATCGCTCGCAGTCCCCACGACCTTGCGCGCCGCGACCTCGCGCATCGCTCTCTCGGGTTCGATGGAACAAGGCGGCCTGATCGTCGGGCGCACGACACCCGATGCGCGCGTGACGTTCGACGGCGAAGTCTTGCGCCTGTCATCGGGCGGCATCTTCGCCTGCGCCTTCGATTGGGATCGCACGCGCGCCGCCCAGATCGTGGCCGCATTCTCCGATGGCACCAGCGAGAGCCGTGACGTGACGCCGGTGGTCCGCCAGTACAACGTGCAACACGTCAACGGCCTGCCGCCCAAGACGGTCCTCCCGCCGCCCGACGCGCTCGAGCGCATCCGGCGCGAACACGCCCGCCTAGCCGAGGCGCGCAAGACCGACAGCGATCATGTCTGGTTCGCCGATCCGTTCGACTGGCCGGCGCCCGGCATCATGAGCGGCGTGTTCGGCAGCCAACGCATCGACAACGGCACGCCGATGTCGCCGCATTTCGGCGTCGACATGGCGAATGTCGAAGGCACGCCGATCCACGCGCCGGCGGACGCGGCCGTGCTATTGAGCGACGAATTCTTCCTGGAGGGCGGTTTTACGCTGCTCGATCACGGTCATGGCGTGTTCACGCACTACATGCATCAGAGCAAGCGCTTCGTCAGCCCCGGCGATACGGTGAAGCGCGGCGACGTGATCGGCCATATCGGGCAGACCGGCCGCGCGACCGGGCCGCATCTGCATTGGGGCATGAACTGGTTTCAGGTGAAGCTCGACCCTTCACTCTCGACCCGCACGCCGGTTCCTCCGAGAGCCTGAGTGGCGCGTTTGCCGCGCACCTGATCCTGTTCGCGCGACGTCGGCCAGCGGCGGTGAATCCACAGCCATTGCGACGGCCGCGGCCTTATCATCCGCTCCACCGTGTCGTTGATCAGACAGGTCAGAGCATACACATCGCGGTCCTGGTCGCCGGTCGGGGTGTAGTCGATCGGCGGATAGACCGTCATACGAAAGCGCGAACCCGGCAGCCGCTCGTTCGATGCCGGCAGCAAGACCGAACCGAGCTTCAACGCCAGCATTGCCGGTGCCGGCGTCGTCATCGCTTCGCGGCCGAAAAAGGGTGCCGCGATTCCCTCGTTCGTCTTCTGATCGGTCAGCAGGAAGATGCACTTGCCGCGCCGAAGCAGCGTGAAGATCTTTCGAGTGCCTTGCGCGCCCTTGGCGATCTGGTCGGCGGGTCCGTTTTTCGCGCGCTGCTTGACCAGCCAGCGATCGACATAGGGATTGTTCGGGGGCCGATAGACCTCGCCGCCTTCGAAGCCGAGCTGGGCGGCGATGAACGGCATCATCTCCCAGTTTGCGAAATGGCCGGAGAAGAACATCACGCCCTTGCCGCGCGCGACCGCCGCCTCGCCGATGTCGTGATTGACGATTTCGAGCCTGGGATTTTCGCCGTGCATCGAAAATTTATCGAGATGGGCATATTCGGCGACGGTGCGGCCGAGATTGTCGCACATCTCAAGGATGATCGCCTCGCGCTCGGCCTGGGTCTTCTCCGGAAACGCGGCGCGCAGGTTTTCCCTTGCGCGATTCATCATGCCGGTAATGCGATAGAAGATGTTGCGGCCGACGAAACCACCGACGGCGGACGCGGCGTTCAGGCCGATAAGGCGGAAGAATCCGATGCCGGCGAAGAAAATCGCGGCCTCGGCGCCATAACGCAACCTGCTGGCGAGCGGCAATGTGGCCGGTGTCTTGTCGTTCATGATCCCTTGGCGGGTACTCTACGCCGATCAACGCTGTCAAGTAAGGCGTCAAGCGCGGCGGGATCGTCGAACACGCTGCACACGGGAAGCGGAACGATACCCTCGCGCTCGGGCGGCGTCAGCCGCACGAAGTCCTTTCCCGTCGTGACGAGCAGCGCATCTTCCGCGCGAGCGCGCACCTTCAGCCGCGCGAGTTCCGACTGCGTGTAGGCGTGATGATCGCCATAGGCACGCGTCTCGACCAGCTTTGCGCCTTGCCTGGCCAGCGTATGGAAGAATTTCTCCGGCCGGCCAATTCCGGCGAAGGCGACGACACGTTTGTCCATCACCGAAACATCGCCCTCGCGCACGAGCCGCGCTCTCAGCACCGGGCCCTTGAAGTCGCCAAGTTCGACCTTGCCGTCTTCGTCGCCGCCCAGGATGACGGCGTCGGCGCGGCGCAGGCCCTGCGCGACCGGTTCGCGCAGCGGACCTGACGGCAGGACGCGGCCATTGCCGAAGCCGGTCTCGGCATCGACCACGACCAGCGACAAATCCTTGGCGAGCGAGAAATTCTGATGTCCGTCGTCCATGATGATCGTGTCGAAGCCATTGTCGTCCGCGAGTTTCGCGCCCGCAGCGCGATCCGCCGACACAATGACGGGCGCTACCGCCGCGAGCAGGAGCGGCTCGTCGCCGACATGTGCCGCCAGATCTTCGGGCTTGACGAAGGCAGGGCCGCGTATCGTTCCGCCATAGCCGCGCGTCAGGAACACCGGCTTGGCGCCGCGCGCGATGAAACGCCGCGCAATCGCGATGGAAATCGGCGTCTTGCCGGTTCCGCCCGCGGTGAGGTTTCCGACGCACACCACCTTCGCCGTCGACCGATAGGGCTGCGCGTGATCGGCGCGATAGCGGACGCTCGCGCCATACAGCCAGCCGGCCGGCGTCAGCAGCCCGACCGCGAGCTGCGAGATCGGATCCTTCCTGGTCCAGAAATCAGGCGGCCGCATGTCTTGCCAGTAGTGAATCGACCATTGCGATCGTCTTCTCGACCGCGCCGCCGAGCGTGGCCGCGCCGCGCGCCGCGGCGTCGCCGAGCGCCTTCGCCTCCGCCGGATTTGCGAGCAGCCGGCCGGCGAACGCCACGATATCGGCGCTCGTTCGCACCAGTCCTAGGCCCTGGGCTGCAAAGACCGCGGCAAAGGCGGTTGCGGAATTGAAGGTGTGCGGACCTGCCATCACGGCGCAATGGAGCCGCGCCGGCTCCAGCGGATTGTGTCCGCCTTTTGGCACCAACGTCCCGCCGACAAAGGCAAAACGCGTCAATCGATAGAAGAGGCCGAGTTCGCCCATCGTATCGGCGACATAGACGGCGGTGTCCGGCGCGATCGCACCACCCTCGGAACGCCGCGCCGCCTTGCGCTGATCGCACAGCATCACGATGTCCGCTCCGCGCGCCGGATGGCGCGGCACAATGATGGTCAGCAGATCCGGAAGCTCCCGCCGCAGATGATCGTGCGCGGGCAGGATCGTTTCGTCCTCGCCGGGATGGGTTTGCGACGCCAGAAGGATCGGCCGGGTGCCGATCGCCGCCTTCAGGCGGGCGAGTTCGTCCGCATCGCAGGCGAGTGGTGGCGCATCTTCCTTCAGGCTTCCCGTGACGCGGACATCCGGCGCACCGAGCGCGCGAAAGCGGGCCGCGATTTGCTCGTCTTGTGCAAGGCAGACGTCGAACGCGGCAAGCATGGCGCCGACCGTGCGCCGCGCCCAGCGCCAGCCTTCGAAGGAGCGTTGTGACATCCGGGCGTTGACGAGAGCCAGTCTCGTGCCGCGTGCCTTGGCGCCCAGGATGAGGTTCGGCCACAGGTCGGAATCGACGAACAGCCCGACATCCGGTTTCCAATGATCGAGGAAGCGCGCGGTCGCCGCGGGCGTATCGATTGGCACGAACTGATGAACCGCGCCCATTGGCAGGCGCATTTGCATCAGCTCGGCCGATGTCACCGTGCCGCTGCTTACCAGCACATGGATTCCCTTCGCGGTCAGCGCCTCGATCAGCGGCAGCGCCGCGAGGCACTCGCCATTGCTTGCGCCATGTACCCAGACGAGCGGACCATCGGGACGCGGCATCGCGGCATGACCCAGCCGTTCGGCGGAACGGTCGCGATGTTCCTTGCCCTGGCGGCCGCGGCGGCGCAGCAGGATCGGCGCCGCCGGCGCGAGCAGGCGCGTCGCGGTCCTGTAGGCGAGAATTCCGAGCGGGGCGCGCGCCATGTCAGGCCTGCCCCGCTACTTCGTCGAAATCGTGCTGGTAGAGCCGCGCGTAGAGTCCGCCGCGCACGAGCAGTTCCTCGTGGTTGCCCGATTCTACGACTCGGCCCTTGTCCAGAACATAGATGCAGTCGGCATCGAGCACGGTCGAGAGCCGGTGCGCGATGACGATCGTGGTGCGATCCTTCATCAACCGCGTCAGCGCCTCCTGCACTTGCCGTTCGCTCTCGGTATCGAGCGCGCTCGTCGCTTCGTCGAGCAAGAGGATCGGTGCGTCGCGCAGCATGGCGCGGGCAATCGCGATGCGCTGCCGCTGTCCGCCGGAGAGCTTTAGGCCGCCTTCGCCGACTTTCGTGTCATAGCCGTTGGGCAGCGCCATGATGAAATCGTGCGCTGCCGCGTTGCGCGCCGCAATTTCGATGTCGGCACGGCTCGCCGCGAGATTGCCGAGCGAAATGTTTTCCGCGACGGTCTCGTCGAACAGGATGGCTTCCTGGGTGACCAGCGCGATGCTGTGGCGGAGCGATGCGAGCGTTACGTCGCGGATACTTTGGCCGTCGATTTCAATTCGGCCGGCGTCGATGTCATAGAAGCGCAAGAGCAGATTGAAGATGGTGCTCTTTCCCGCGCCGGACGGCCCGACCAGCGCGATCTTCGCGCCCGGCGTCACACCGAACGACACGCCGTTGACCGATGGCTCCTGCGCGCCATAGGAGAACCGCACATCCTTGAACGCGATCGCACCGTGCTTGGGAGCGATGACGAGCGTCGTCACGCCGGGCCTGTCAATGATATGGGGTCGCTGGTCGATCACGGCGAAGATGCGATCGGCCGCCGAAAGGCCGGACGAAGCCGTCGCCCAAAGCTGCGTCAGGTTGCGCACCGGCTGCAGCGCGAGCAGCAATGCCGTAAGAAACGAGGCGAAGTGGTTGATGCCGAGTTGTCCGTGGATCGCCTGATAGCCCGCATAGAAGATGGTGGCTGCAATCACTGCGCCGCCGAACAGATCGGTGGCGGGCACGGCGGCGGCGCGCGTGCGCACCACGCGCAACAGATAGCGCAACCGTTGGGCGAGCCGCTCATTCGCCTTGGCCGAGATGTGATCTTCCAGTCCATAAGCCTTGATGATGCGTTTTCCGTCGAGCGCTTCCGACAGCGCGATGGAAAGCTCCGCCGTCTTCTCCATTCCCTGCGAAGCGGCCCGGCGCAGCGACGCGCCGATCACCTGCGACACCCAGGCCACGGCCGGCATGACGACGACTGAGATCAGGGCGAGCCGCCAGTCCTCGTAGATCATGACGCCGGTCAGGCCGATCAGCGAAATGAACTCGAGGCCCAGGCCCGCGATGCCGCGCACGATCGCATCGCGCATGAGCGTTGCGTCGTATATGAAGTTGGACACGAACTGCGCCGAGTGGATGGCGCTGAGCGTTCCGATATCCTGATGCACAAGGCTTCTCAGCATATCGCGCTGGGTTGCGGCGACCGAGCGCTCGCCCACCGTATCCATCATCGATTGCTGCACGAACTGGGTGACCGCACGAAGCACCACCACGCCGAGAACGGCAATCGGGATGAGGACCAGAAGATCGGACCTCTTATCCAGAAACATGTACTTGATGACAGGATCGGTCAGGAAGGCGAGCGCCGCGGTCATCGCCGCAGTCACCGCCATGCACAGCAAGGCGATGGCCAATGTCGTCCATTGCTGGCGCACATAGTCGTTCAGCAGCCGCTTGATGATGGCGGCGTTCCCGGTCGCCGCTGGCGCCGGTAGGACGATCTTGGACGGTGCAGCCTTAAGGCTTGAGCCATCGGGAATGGCGGTCATGGCGATGCTCTAGCATGGCTGGCGCGACGGGAGCGAGCGGCGGCCAAGTTCAGACCGGTCGCAGGACGACGTACATATAATCGTTAAGCGGGATGCGTCCGTAGAGCCGGAATTTGGCGCTGAACCCGCAGTCCTTCGCGAGCCGTGCCATCGTCGCCGGCGTGAAATACTGCGTGTGATCGGGATGCCAGAAGCCGGTCCATTTCTTGCCTAGGATGCTGCGGTTCCAGCACGCATAGTTGGGTACCTTCACCAGAACGATCGCATCGTCCTTCACCACGCGCCGCACGCCGGCCAGCGCGGCCTTCGGATTGGCCTCGTGTTCGAGATATCCCCACATCGCGACGCCGTTGAAATACTTCTCGGGAAATTGCGCCAGTCCGCTGACTCCGTCGGCGTTCAAGACCTTGCCCCCGCGCGGCTCGAAGATGGCGCGCGCTTCGGCCGCCGCGCTCTTCTCGATTTCGATGCCGAAAGGAATGTATCCGTCGGGCAGCTTTGCGAACTCGTCTCCCGTGCCGCAGCCGACGTCGAGCACCGGTCCCGGCTTCGCCCAGGCGGATAGCCCGCTGGCCGGAGTTCGGATCGCCCAGCATGCCCAGCCGCCACATCGTCAGCTTGTCGAGCCGCGCCAGGATCGGCTGCTCCTTCAGGCGCCGCTCCCAATGCTTGTCATATTGCTGGGTGAAGCCGAGTTCTTCCTCGAGCCGCACATAGGCCGGGGCATATTCGAGATAGACGAGGCCGCATTCGGGACATTGTTTCAACGGCCAGTCCGGATGCGAATAGCGCAACGGCGCGCCGCCGGGCGGCGCGGTGCCGCACAGCGGGCAGCTTCTATGAATCTTCTCGTCGGTTTTGGCCAACATGACGGTCCTTGCGCGAAACGCAGACGAAACGATCTCACACTCTCCGGCGGTGCCGGTCTAGTGCCGCCGATTTGAAGTTCCTACGGAGATTGCCGCAATCTCGGTTAGGAACTTCAAATCGAAAAGCGGCACTAGAATCATTGATTTGCTGGTGCCCCTTGCTTCCGAAGTTCGTGTCAGTGGCTGTTGCGATGTATCACGAACTTCGGAAGCGGGGCACTAGTGCTCGTCTGGATCCATCAAGCGATGAATATGCACGACGAAGTAGCGCATTTGCGCATTGTCCACGGTTGACTGTGCCTTGCCGCGCCAGGCCTTCAGCGCTTCGGCATAGTTCGGATACATGCCGACCATGTCGAGCTTGGACAGGTCCTTGAATTCCATGCTGTGGGGCGCGGTCAGCTCGCCTCCGAACACAAGATGCAACAACTGCTTGGGCGCATATTCGGCCATCAACCCTCCTGTCCGCGCGGCAGATTGAGATGCGACACCCGCTCCATCAGCTGGGCATGCAGCTTAGGTCCCGCCGCGACGACCGAGGGCTGCAAGGTGCTGACGCGGTTATAGAGCGGTTTGTCGCCGGTGTGGGTGGTCACGTTGCCGCCGGCCTCGGTCACGATGATGTTGGCTGCCGCCAGATCCCAGTCGCGCTTGGAGGAGAGCGCCAGCATGGCGCCGAACTGGCCCGATGCCACAAGCACCATGCGCAGCGCGATGGAGCCGCGTGTTTCGATTTCCATCGGCGGCCACGGCCGGTTCGGCGGATTGGTCCAGGCCGGATGCGCGAGCATGGCCTTGTCTGCCAGCATCCGGCAGCCTTCGAGCGCGGCGCGGTCGCTGACATGGATCGGCGCGCCGTTCAGGAATGCGCCATTGCCGGCGCGCGCCGCGAAACATTCCTCGGTGATCGGGTTGTAGACAACGCCGGCAACCGGCGCGCCGTTGGTCACGATGCCGGCGCAGATGGTGAAGTGCGGCCGTCCCTTCATGAAAGCGATGGTGCCGTCGATCGGGTCGACCACGAAGACGGTCCTGGCAGACAGCCGCTGCGCGTCGTCTTCGGTCTCTTCCGACAGCCAGCCGTAGTCGCTTCGCGCTGCGCACAGTGTCTCGCGCAGGAACTTGTCGACGGCCAGATCGGCTTCGGTGACCGGATTGCCTTTGCTCTTGTCCCATTTCTTGTAGCTGCCGCCGAAAAAACCGCGCGCAATTCCGCCGGCTTCGCGGACGCATGCCTCCAGCAGGGAGAGATCGGCGGCGGCGTCAGGCGCCGGCAACGGTCATGCCTTCGATGCGTACGGTCGGCGCGTTGGTGCCGTGCTTGAATTCCAGATCGTTCGCCGCCGTGAGGTTCTTGAACATGTCCTTCAGATTGCCGGCGATGGTGATCTCCGAAACCGGATAAGCGAGCTGGCCGTTCTCGATCCAGAAGCCGGCAGCGCCGCGGCTATAGTCGCCGGTGACGCCGTTGACGCCCATGCCGATCAGCTCGGTCACATAGAAGCCTTCGCGGATATCGGAGATCAGTGCTTCGGGCGCTCAGCGTCCCGGCGTCCATGTAAAGATTGGTCGGCGACGGCGCCGGCGGTCCGCCCGTGCCGCGCGCCGCGTGGCCGGTTGTCTGGAGCCCGAGCTGCTTGGCGCTCGCGCAATCGAGCAGCCAGGTTTTCAGCACGCCGTTCTCGATCAGCGGCCAGCGCCGGTTCGCGACCCCTTCGCCGTCGAACGGCTTGGAGCGCAAGCCGCGCCGGCGGTGCGGATCGTCGACGATGTTGATCTTGGACGAGAAGACTTCCTTGCCCATGAAGTCTTTCAGGAAGCTCACGCCGCGCGCGATCGAACTGCCGGAAATGGCGCCAGCAAAATGGCCCACCAGGCCGCCGGAGACCCGCGGATCGTAGACGATCGGCACGGCTTGCGACTTCGCCTTGCGCGGATTGAGCCGCTTCACCGTGCGCTCGCCGGCTTCGCGTCCGACGCTTTCGGCGGACTCCAGGTCGCTCGCATGTCGCGCGCTCGCCTGCTCATAGTCGCGCTCCATGCCGGTGCCTTCGCCCGCGACGACGGCAACGCCGATGCCGCACGAGGTCCCTGCATAGCGGCCGAAGAACCCGGCACTCGTCGCGAGCGCCACGCCGGTCCGGCTGAAGCTCGCGCCGCCGCCTTCGGAGTTGGTCACGCCTTTGACCGCCATCGCCGCCCCTTCGACCGCGCGCGCCCACTCGACCAGCGTATCGGCCGGCGGCTCGTTCGGGTCCTCGATGTCGAGATCGGGAAACGAGGTTGCCAGGCGTTCCTTCGGTGCGAGGCCGGCGAATTTGTCTTCCGGTGCGAGCTTGGCCATCGCCACGGCGCGGCCGGGCAGCTGTGCCAGGGCGTCGGGGGAGAAATCGGTCGAGGAGATGAACGCAACCTTCTGTCCGACGAACACGCGCAAGCCCAGATCATGCGATTCGGCACGCTCGACGTCCTCGAGCTTGCCGAGCCGGTAGGACACACTCGCCGACACGTTCTCCACCAGGAGCGCATCGGCGGCATCCGCACCGGCGGCAAGGGCGCCTCGGATCGCCTGGTCCAGCATCTGTTGGGCGTTGGCGCGTGCCATCACGAACTATCCTTGGGGTGTAGCGCCCGTCGAGAACGTCAGCCAGAGCGTGGCCGCGATCGCGATGATGTAGGCGAGCCACGTCAGGATCATTCCGAGGAATCGCGGCACGGACGTTCCGACGTTCCGCGACAGGCCGAAGGCGTGCAGGAGCCGGCCGAGCGTGAGCGTACCGCCGACGGCATGGATCACGAAGACGTTGGCGCCCAGCGAATAGAGGATCAGCAGAAGCAGGATCGCGAGCGGGACGTACTCGGTGTTGTTGGCATGTGCACGCAGCGGTCCGATCATCGACGGATCGGCATTGTCGCCGATCTCGGTGCGCGTCTTTGCGCGCGCCCGCACCACCAGCATCGCCAATGCCAGCATGATGAGCGCGTTGATCGCCGCATAGAACGCGACCATCTGGAACGGCATCAGAAACGGGTTATCCATCAATCCACACCACCCAAGGACCGGCCCATAAGTAGAGCACTCTTGTTGGCCGTCAAGCGCGTTCCGTCGGCGCCTCGACGCGCGCCCTGTCTAATGCGCGTCGGCCGCCGTGACGTAAAGCAGTTTCTCCTTGTACGAAATGTACAGGTGCAGATGCCGCAGCTCGGCGAGGCCCAAAGGAACGTCGGGAAGATGCAGCGGCATGACATTGATTTCCCGCGCCGTATCGGCACTGGCCGCGGCGCCCATCTTGTCCGGTATCAGATGGAGCACGGGATAGGGGATGATGACGCCGTCGAAGCTCAGCGAATTGAACGTGTGCGTATAGTCGTTCCAGCTCGATCCATTGCTGCCCGTGCGCACCGTTTTGTCCACGCCGGCCAACTCCGGCGACAGGTTGAAAATCTGGTTGGCCATCGGCTGGCTGATGGTCGAGGCGAAGGCGCCGCTGTCGAGCATGGCATCGAACTCGTGTCCGTCCAGTTGAACGGGTAGCGTGATCGCGGAGCCGTTGAACTTGAAAGGGATCTTCGTGGCCCCGCCTGCGGACCAATAAACCACCTGGCCCGGGCAGTGATCCTGCGAAAACAGATTGAACTTCTTGGCCGCGAAATCGAAATCGAGATCGAAATTCTTGAGAACGTTCGCGCCCAGCAATCCGCTGACCTTCGTGCCGTATGACGTGCCGCGCGGCGGAACGACAAAGTCGACGCCGTCGACTTCGAGCGGGCCGAGCATGATCGACGGCGCGGTCGCCACTTCGCTCGTGCGCCGGCCATAGGCATCGTAGGCGACGAACTGGCCGCTCATCGAGCGGCGCGGCAGCTTCATCGCATCGACTTCCTCGGCGGTGAGATAGCTGAACCAGGCGCCGGTATCGACCGCGAGGAGCTTGTCCTGTCCGCCGATCGTGATCTCAACCGCGACGTGCCCGGAATCGGTGAAATGCATGTCGTAGCTTGCGACCTTGGTCAGGCCGCAGGTCTGCGCGTTTGCCGCCGTCGCGGCGAGAATGCCGAATGCCGCGACCGCAAAGAAGTGTTTCATCTCGATCCCCCGGCTCAATTTGGCCGAAGGACGTGCCTGCGGACAATCCCCTGCAGAGGGGCTAGCGCCAGACGGGATTTCCATCGCCCGGCAGGCCGAGGCTCGGCCACTTTTCCGTGACGGTTCTGACAACCTCGTCCGACATCCGAATTTTGCGGCCCCATTCGCGCTTGGTCTCCGGCGGCAGCTTGTTCGTCGCGTCCAGCCCGACCTTCGAGCCGAGGCCGCTCTCGGGCGACGCGAAATCGAGATAGTCGATCGGCGTGTTTTCGACGAGCGTGATGTCGCGTGCCGGATCCATGCGGGTCGAGACCGCCCACATCACGTCCTTCCAGTCGCGCGCATTGATGTCGTCGTCCACCACGATGACCCATTTGGTGTACATGAACTGGCGCAGATACGACCACACCGCCATCATCACGCGCTTGGCATGGCCGGGATAGGCCTTCTTCATCGACACCACCGCGATGCGATAGGAACAGCCTTCCGGCGGCAGCCAGAAATCCACGATCTCCGGAAACTGCTGGATGAGCAGCGGCACGAATACTTCGTTGAGCGCCTCGCCCAGCACGCTCGGCTCGTCCGGCGGCCGGCCCGTATAGGTCGACAGATAGATCGGATCGCGGCGCATGGTGATCGCGGTCACGGTGAAGACCGGGAACTGCTCCACCGAATTGTAGTAGCCGGTGTGGTCGCCGTACGGACCTTCGTCGCGATAGTCGGTGAGCGATACTTCGCCTTCGAGCACGATCTCCGCTTCCGCCGGCACCTTCAGCGGCTGCGACACGCAATCGGCAAGCTCGACGCGCTGGCCGCGCAGCAGGCCGGCGAACTGATATTCCGACAGCGTCTCCGGCACCGGCGTCACCGCGGCCAATATCGTTCCCGGATCGGCGCCGAGCACGATGGCGGCGGGCAGGGGCGCGGCCTTCTCCTTCGCCCAGCGCGCGTGATGTTGTGCGCCGCCACGATGCTTGAGCCAGCGCATGATCGTCTGGGTCTTGTTCAGCACCTGCATGCGATAGATGCCGAGATTGTAATTGTCCTCGCGCGCCTCGCCTGGACCCTTGGTCACAACCAGCGGCCAGGTGATTAGTGGCGCGGGCTCACCGGGCCAGCAGGTCTGAATCGGCAATTTGTTGAGATCGATCTGATCACCGCGCAGCACGACCTCCTGCACCGGCGCGCGCGACACATTCTTCGGCTTCATCGCCAGCAAAGTCTTGGCGAGAGGTAACAACTCAAACGCTTCGCCCAGGCTGCGCGGCGGCTGCGGCTGGCGAAGCGTCGCCAGTACTTCGCCGACCTCGCGCAGCGAGGCGGCGTCGCGCCGCTCCTTGCCGTCCATGGTCACGCCCATGGCAACGCGCTTCACGGTGCCGAACAGATTGACCAGCACCGGGATGTCGCTCGTTGTCCCATCGGCCTTCACCGGCTTCTCGAAGATCACCGCCGGCCCGCCGTCCGCGATCAGCCGCGTCTGGATCTCGGTCATCTCGAGCACGGTCGACACGGGCATGCGCACGCGCACCAGTTCGCCCGCGGCTTCGAGCTTGGCAATGAAATCCCGCAGGGAGCGGTAGGGCATGACGGTTTCTAACCCGATACACCTTATCCGTCACCGGGCGCTTGCGCGCACGTCTGGAGACGCTAGGCTCGCCCAGATCCGACGGCCGCGCCGCGGCTCCAGATGGGGAGTTATATGCTCTTTGACCGCATCAAGCCGCTGTCCGCGATTCTGGCGACGGCGGAAAAGAAGTCGCTGCACCGCTCGCTCGGACCCATCCAGCTCACGCTGCTCGGCATCGGCGCGGTGATCGGCACCGGTATCTTCGTGCTGACGGCGGAAGCCGCGCAGAAAGCCGGTCCCGGCATGATGCTGTCTTTCGTCATCGCGGGCTTCGTCTGTGCGGTGGCGGCGCTTTGCTATTCGGAACTGGCCTCGATGGTCCCCGTTGCCGGCTCCGCCTACACCTACACCTACGCCGTGGTGGGCGAGATGTTCGCCTGGATGGTGGGTTGGGCGCTGATCCTGGAATATGCGGTCGGCGCCAGCGCGGTCGCGGTCGGCTGGTCCGGCTACTTCGTGGGCCTGATGCACAATTCGCTCGGTATCACGGTCCCCGACTACCTTGCGGTCGGTCCCAGCCAGGGCGGCTTCATCAATCTGCCGGCCGTCGTCGTCGCCGCCTTCGTCACCGGCCTTCTCATCATCGGCACGACGGAAAGCGCCCGCTTCAACGCCGTGTTGGTGGGGATCAAGATCACGGCGCTCACCGTCTTCATCGCACTGACCCTGCCGATGGCCAAGGAGGCCTATTTCCATCCGTTCATTCCCAACGGCTGGGGGACGGTCGGAGTGGTCGGAGCGGCGTCGTCGATCTTCTTCGCCTATGTCGGCTTCGATGCGGTCTCCACCGCGGCCGAGGAAACCCGAAACCCGCAGCGAAACGTGCCGATCGGACTGATCGGCAGCCTTCTGATCTGCACCGTGTTCTATCTGCTCGTCGCGGCCGGCGCGGTGGGCGCTATCGGCGCGCAGCCGGTGAAGGACGCGATGGGTCAGGCGTATTTGCCGGGCTCCGAGGGATTGGCTCAGCAGTGCGCCGCCATCGTCGCCACCGGCGCCGTGCAGCCGTTGGTGTGCAGCCACGAGGCGCTGGCCCATGTTCTGCGCACCATCGGCTATGTCCATATCGGTAATCTGATTGGCGTCGCGGCGTTTCTCGCCCTGCCGTCGGTCGTGCTGATGATGATGTACGGCCAGACCCGCGTGTTCTTCGTCATGGCGCGCGACGGTTTGCTGCCGCCGGCGCTGGCTTCGGTTCATCCGCGCTTCAAGACGCCCCATGTGGTAACCGCGTTCACGGGCGTGGTGGTCATGCTGATGGCGGCGTTCCTGCCGGTCGGCAAGCTCGCCGACTACTCGAACTCCGGCACCCTGTTCGCGTTCGCGATGGTCGCCGTCTCTGTGATGGTGCTGCGCCGCACCGATCCCACGCGTGCGCGTCCGTTCCGCACGCCGGTGGTCTATGTCGTGGCGCCGCTCGCGATCATCGGTTGCGTTATCCTCTACGTGAAGCTGGAGCTGACCGCGATCCTGGTCCTGCCGGGATGGGGTTTTGTCGGGCTCCTGGTCTACTTCTTCTACAGCCGATCGCGCAGCCATGTCGGCCGCGGCATTGTCGATGTCGAACCCGAGCCTTCGTCCATCGTGACCCCGTGATCGCCTAGGCGCATCCGCATCAAGCATGTGCCGCGATTTCGTGTGAGAAGTGGGAGATGGGGCGTCTCGCGAAATGGTTCGTGATCGGCGCCGGCGCGGCGATCCTGATCCTTGCGCTGGCGGCCTGGCTCTATCTGAAGGGCATTTACCGCTTCTCTTATCCCGATGCGCTCGTCTATCCGGTCCGCGGCATCGACGTGTCGCATCACCAGCGCGCCATCGATTGGCGTCGCGTCGCGGCGCAGAACATCCGCTTTGTCTACCTGAAGGCGAGCGAAGGCGGCGATTGGACCGATCCCACCTTCACCGCGAACCTAGCGGCGGCGCGGTCCGCCGGTCTCGCGGTCGGCGCCTACCACTATTTCACGCTGTGTGCGTCCGGCCCCGTACAGGCTCGGAACTTCATCGCCACCGCGCCCGACAGGCACCTCCTCGACCTGCCGCCCGCCATCGATCTCGAATATGTCGGCAATTGCGCCGCGCGTCCCGATCATGGCCGCCTCACGCGCGAGCTCAGGGCCTTCATCGCGATCGTGACGGCCCACTACGGCAAAACGCCCGTAATCTACTCGACGCAGACCTTCTTCGAGGATTATCTCGACTCCGATCCCGCGTTCCGCGCCTATCCGCTATGGGTGCGAAATCTGTTCGGCGAGGGCGGCTGGTCGCGCGGCCGCACCGTGATCTTCCGCCAGTTTGCCAATCATGCACGGCTCGGCGGCATCGACGGCTCGGTCGATCTCGATCTCTTCATCGGCTCGAAGGCGCAGTTTGACGAACTGCTCCACCGCTAGCGCTCAGGCTGGAAGCTCGTATCCGAACGATGACTCGATTGCGATGGTCTTATCGACGGCCGGCCGGACCATCATCCGCGCATGGTGCGCCTCGAGATGCGGAAAGCTCCCCGGCTTCGGCTTCAGCGATGCGTTGAAGCGCCAGAACAGCCGGAACAGATGAATGTCCGCGATGGAATAGTCGCCCACCGCCCAGTTATTGGCGCCAAGCCGCCGGTCCGCGATGGCGTAGACCGACATTGCGTGCTCCAGCCCCTGGCGCCGCGCCGGATGGACGGTCGAGGCGATGAAAGACATCCACGAGACAATTCGGGCCTGCGCCTCGATATCGCTGGGCAGTAGCCGGGCTTCCGGAAAACGTCGGCCGAGATAGAACAGGATGCCGGCGACTTCCGTCAGCACGGTGCCGTTGTCGAGCAGGAGTGTCGGCACCTTGCCTTCGGGATTGATCGCCACAAACGCCGGCTCGCGGTTCTCCCTGCGCGCAAAGGAGATCGGCCTAGCGTCGAATTTGACGCCGATCTCGTAGAGCGCGATATGCGGAGCCATCGAGCTGGCGCCCGGCGCGAAATAGAGCGTCAGCATCGATGGCGCCTTCGTGTTCCTAGGCCGGCATGTCGCCAATATACGCCGAACTCGGGCGCAGCAAGCGGCCGCGCCGCTGTTGCTCGCGCGCATGCGCCGTCCATCCGGCGGCCCGCGCCGTGGCAAAGATCGGCGTGAAGGCCTGACGCGGGATCTGCAAAGCGTCGAGCAGGATCGCGGTGAAGAACTCGACATTGGTGTCGAGCGGGTGATCCGGCTTCTTCCTGCGCAGCGCCTCGCGGGCATAAGCCTCGACTTCGGCCGCAAACGGCATGTCGACGGAATTGCTGGCAAGCTTCTCGACGGCGGTCTTCAGCACATCGGCGCGCGGATCGCGCACCTTGTAGACCCGGTGGCCGAAACCCATCAGCCGTTCGCCGCGCGCCAAGGCGCCGTCGATCCACGGCTTGATGCGTTCGCGCGTGCCGATGGCATCCAGCATCTCCAGCACCGGTTCCGGCGCGCCGCCATGCAGCGGCCCCGTCAATGCGCAATAGCCGCCGGTGACGGCACAGAACAGATCGGCCTGGGTCGAGGCGATGACGCGCGCCGCGAAGGTCGACGCGTTCATCCCGTGATCGCACACCGTGACGAAGTAAGCATCGAGCGCCGCGGCTTCCGCCGCATTCGGTGCCCGGCCGTGCAGCATGGAAAGCGTGTCGGCGGCATGGCTAAGCTTCATGTTCGGGATGTGCGGCTGCTTGCCCTTGCTCCGCTGCACCAGCGCGCCGACGATGACGGGCAGAGCGCCGACGATGGTCGCGTCGTGCGTCAGACCGTGTTCGGCACGCAAGGTGGCGATCGCGGCGCGGAACCCGTCCACGATGGACAGTCCTTCGCTCGCGGCGAGGAACTGGGGCAGGTGTGCGAAGGCGCGCACCCGGGCCTCGCCGAGCGCGGCGCGGACTTCCGCCTCGCTGATCGGCACGTCGGTCGCCGCCGTCCACAGCCGCGCCGTAACACCTTCAAAGCTCGATTTGGCGGCAAGGTCGGCGACCCGCTCGCCGGCGATAATCAGTTCGCCCCTGGCACCGTCGACATGGCTGAGCGCCGTCTCGGCGGCGGGAACCCCGTCGAGGCCGATGGGCGACTTTTTGGACTGGATGGTCATCTCGATCTCCTATGCTGCGTTGCACAAAAGATCGGGTTCCTGGACATATTGATCAATCTTGATTAGCATAATCAATATGAATAATTCTGCCGACACGCTCTATCTGACCGCCCGCGCTGCCGCGACCGAGCTCTCGGTCTCGCCTGCCACGCTCTACGCCTACGTCTCGAGGGGCCTGATCCGCTCCGAGCCGGGCGAGACGCCGCGCAGCCGCCGCTACCGGGCCGAGGATGTGCGCAGCCTGAAGAACCGCCGCGCGCCGCTGGTCGAAGGGCAGGGGCTCAAATCCGCCGATCTGCCGGTCATGGACTCAGCCGTCTCCACCATCACCGAGGAAGGCCCGATCTATCGCGGCGTCCGCGCCGTTGATCTGGCCGACACCGCGACCTTCGAACAGTGCGCCAGCCTCTTGTGGGATTCGAAATCCGCCGATCCCTTCGCCAAGTCCAATCTTCCGGTGATCTCGCCAGCGATGCGCGCGATCCTGGACGCAACGCGCCACGCTCAGCCGATCGATCGCGCCGTCGCCGTGCTCTCCCAGGCCGCCGAAGCCGATCCGCGCGCCTATAATGTCGTCGCCGAGGGACGTGCCGCCACGGGCGCGCGCATTCTTCGCCTGATCGTTGCCGCGATGACGGACAGCGAACCCTCCGCCGACCCGCTGCACAAGCAGATCGCGCGGGCCTGGGCACCGCAGCACAAGCATGCCGAGGATCTCGTTCGCCGCGTGCTGGTGCTGATGGCCGATCACGAGTTGAACGCTTCGACCTTCACGGTGCGCTGCGCAGCCTCGACCGGCATCAGCCTTTACGATGCGGTCATCGCCGGCATGGTGGCGCTCAAGGGTCCGCGCCACGGTGGCGTCGGCCCGCTCGCATCCAAATTGGTCGACGAGCTGCTCGCCGGAGACATCGCCGCCATCGTGCGCGAGCGCGTCGCGCTTGGCGAGCGCTTCGCCGGATTCGGCCACATGATCTATCGCGACAACGATCCGCGCGCCGACGCGCTGTTCGCTGCGCTGCTGCGCACCGGGATCGACAAACGCCTCGCCGTCGAGATTCCACAAGCCGTGAGAGAAGCGACAGGCGCCTTCGCCAATTGCGACTATGCGCTCACGGTATTGCGCCGCTCGCTCGGCCTGCCGGTGGGCAGCGAGACCACTCTGTTCGCCATCTCGCGCGTGGCGGGCTGGATCGCGCACGCGACCGAGCAGCTCGAGAGCAAGCGTCTCATTCGCCCGCACGCGCGATATGTCGGACCGGCGCCTGCCCGCGCCGGCCGCCGCTGAAGCCGCTTACTCCGCCGCCGCGCGATGTTCCATGGGCCGGCTTGGCGCGGGCTTGTCCTCGGCGTCGTGCCCCGCCGTACCTAATCCGTCCGTAACCAGCTTGCGCGTGGCTTCGTTCAGCCGGCGCGAGGTCTCGTAGCAGTCGCGGCTCAGATCCGCGAACCACTTCTCCTGCGCCGCCATGAATCCGGCCAGATCCGAAGCCTTCTGATATTCCGCGAGTGCCTCGCCGGTATGTTCGCGGCGGCGGTTGAGGAACTCGACCGTCTCCTCGCGCATCAGGCGCAGGCTCTTCTCGGCATAGTTTCGCGAGTGGTTCACCATCTCGCCGAACGGGGCGAACATGTTCGCCGCGTTCTGCGCCGCATTGGATTGCATCGTATTGTAACCGTTCGCCATCGGAGCCTCTCCGTTCTTGAGAAATGCCGATCGCGCGAGGCGGCCCGGAACGCATTGGGGCGCCGGCCCCACGTCGACATGCAAACCGATAAGCCTCGATGATGAAGATCGTTCCATCGCCGGCGGAGTTTGCAAATAATTCACGCGGCAACGATCGCGTCGCCGCTACTTCAGCTTGTAGACACTGGTCTCGCGGATTTCGCGATCTTCGAGATCGCGCGTGGTCTGAACGCGAAACGTGTCGAGTCGCTCCACGCCGTCCTTGGGGAAGTAGCTGCGTCCGGGATCGCCGAGCAACACCACGGCGCCGCGGCGCATGCGTTCCTGCAACCAGGCCAGCAAGCGCTCGGCCAGAGGCCGCTCGTAACACATGTCGCCGACCAGGATGACCTGCCAGTTGCCGTCCGACCCGATGAGGTCGTCGGTGGTGGCATCGACGATGGCGCCGTTGGCGGTCGCATTCAGCTCGATTGCGGCGTGGGCGAAGCGGTCGACGTCGGCGGCGGTCACGCGCGCCGCGCCCGCCTTGGCAGCCGCGATGGCGACAAGCCCGGAACCGGAGCCGAAGTCGAGCACGGACTTTCTCGCGACGGTCGCAGGATGATCGAGCACGTAGCGCGCCAGCGCCTGTCCGCCGGCCCAGGCGAAGGCCCAATAGGGCGGCGGCACGCCGCGCGCCTCCAATTCCTCCTCGGTCAATTGCCAGAGCGGCACGACTTCCGTCGCCAGATGCAGCTTGATCTCGGGCACCAAAGGCGGCGCGACGAGGGCGGTGTTCGCGCGGATGAAGTCGGCGGGCGTGCTCACGCGGCCGTGATCCTCGCGCCGCCCGTCCGTTCAATTCGCCGTGACACTGTAAGTTGCCCATATGTCTGTTCGACGCATGCAGCTTAACTGCATCGTCTGTCGTTAGGGGCTTCGATCATGTCGCACGTCCGCGCCACCGTCTTGTTGGCGGTCTTGCTGCTCGCCGCACTCCCGGCGCGAGCCGGAACCGACGGTTTCGCGCGCCAGACGCTCGCGGTCACCGATCGCGTCCATCTCGTCTATCGGCCGAACGCGACCGATGCGCCCTACGAAGGCAATGTCGAGGTCATCGAGCAATCGGACGGTCTCGTCGTGGTCGATGCCGGCGGTTCGCCGCCCGCGGGCGTGCACGTGGTCGAGCAGATCCGCGCGATCTCGCCCAAGCCGGTGAAATATCTGATCTACACGCACTATCACGGCGACCATAATCTCGGCGCCGGCGCCTTTCTCGCGGCGTGGCCGAACGTCGTCATCGTTTCGACCGAGGCGACGCGCATCGACATGACCACCAAGCCGATGGATTACATCAAGACCTACAGCGCCGATTATGCTGGCGAAGTCGACTATGCGAGGAAGCAGGCGGCGCGCACCGATCTTCCCGATTCCGTTCGCGCCGGCTGGCAGCAGATGGTCGATGCCGGCGACAGCATGGTGGCCGGCTACAAGGACATGAAGGCCTATCCTGCGACGCAAACCTTCACCGACAAATTCTCCATCCCGGATTCGCAAACACCAGTCGAGGTCATGTTCCTCGGCAAGGCCAACACCGACGGCGACGCGGTCATCTGGGTGCCGAGCGAGAAAGTGCTGATCACCGGCGACATCGTCGTCAATCCGATCCCCTACGCCGCCGCCTCCTTTCCAACGTCGTGGCTCAAGGTGTTCGACAAGCTCGAGGCCATCGACTTCGCCTATCTCATTCCCGGCCATGGGGAGGTGCAGACCGACCGCGCCTATGTCGACAAGGTGAAGGCCGCGCTCCTTGAAGTGCAGCGCCAGGTCGTGCCTTTGGCCGCAAAGGGCGTCGCGCTCGACGACGTCTACAAACAGACCGACTTCAAGCCATTGATTGCCGCTTTCTGTGGCGACGACAAATGGCGGGCGCAGCTCTTCAATTCCTTCTTCCTGCACAGCCTGATCAAGAACGTCTATTTCGAGGCGACCGGCCAGCCGATCGTGCAAGGCACGAGTTGACGCGGCCGCAGCCCGCGCCTAATTTCCCGCCGTGGCCCGCGCGAACAGGGGAGGTGTCCATGTCTGTCATTGCGAAAACCACCCTCCGCCGCGCCGCTGCGTAATCACTCCGTACACGGAACATTCCGCCGTCGGCGCTCATCCGGGCTCTGACACGAGGAATTCACCGTGCTCGAACGTTACGGGTGGAGCGACGCGCTCCGCCACAAATTCGCATCCCACGCGGCCGATGGTCTTGCGCCGGCGCGCGTGATCGTCCAGCAACGCGGCCTTTACCGGGTCGTGACCGATGATGGCGAACTCTCCGCGACACTCGCGGGCAAGTTCGCGCATGAGGCGGCCGACGGCGAATTTCCCGTGACCGGCGATTGGGTCGCCGTGTCGGCGCGACCCTCGGAAGGCGCGGCCACCATCCGCGCCGTGCTCCCGCGCGCGAGCAAGTTCGTGCGCCGAGAAGCCGGTCCCGGCGCGCCGCGCGGCCAGGTCGTTGCCGCCAATGTCGACATCGCGTTGCTGACCGCGTCGCTCAACGGCGATCTCAGCCTGCGCCGAATCGAACGCTATCTGGCATCCGCCTGGGAGAGCGGCGCCGAGCCGGTGATCGTGCTGACCAAGGCGGACGCCTGCGGTGACGTCGCGAGCCGCAAGGCTGAGGTCGAGGCGATCGCGCTCGGGGTGCCGGTGCACGCGATCTCGGCGGTGAGCGGCGAGGGGCTCCCGGCACTCTCCGGGCTGCTGAAGCCGGGAAGGACCGCCGTCGTGGTCGGAAGCTCCGGCGTCGGCAAGTCGACACTCGTCAACGCACTCGCCGGCAAGGAGGTGATGGCGGTGAATGAAATTCGCGAGCGCGACGAAACCGGCAAGCATACGACCACGCACCGCGAACTCATCTTGCTGCCGGGCGGCGCGTTGATCCTCGACACGCCCGGCATGCGCGAGCTCGGACTGTGGGACGCCGATGCCGGCGTATCGTCTGCGTTCACCGACGTCGAGGCGCTGACCTCCGAATGCCGTTTCAAGGATTGCGGTCATCGCAGCGAACCCGGCTGTGCCGTGCAGGCGGCGCTCGAGAACGGCTCGCTCGACGCCGCGCGCTGGCAGGCCTACGGCAAGCTCCAGCGCGAACTCCGCTTTCAGCAGAACAAGGACGACTGGGCTTCGCGCATGGAGACGCGCCGCGACCGCATCCGCAAGGGCAAGGAGGGCAGGGCGCGGATGAAGTTCAAGCAGGGCGAGGAATGATCAGGCCGGCTGCGCCGCCATCGGCTCGGGCTTGCTGGTCGCCAGCTTCAGCATCGCAAGATAGTTCGGCTGGATTTCCATCTTCTCGCCGAAGCCCTTTTTGAGAAGCAGCGCATGCAGCTTGGGCAGATTGTAGCAGGGCACATAGAACAGCAGATGATGATCGACGTGGTAGTTCACCCAATAGGGCGCCACCAGCGCCCGCACCCACCATGACGCATAGGTCGTGCGCGCGTTGCGGAACACATCGTTATTGTCCGGCACCATCGCATGCTCGGCGATGTTGCGGACGCGCGTGATCGCCATTTGCCAGGTGATGTTGGGCAGCACCCAGAACATCAGGAAGTAATGCGGCTTGCCGAACGCCGTCATCAGCGCGAGCAGGATGAGCTGCACGAGATATTGCCGCCCGATCCGGTTCCAGAAATATTTCGCGCGCTGGCCGAAGCTCATGCCCGGCTCGCCGAGCGCGCGCAGGAACTGCGCCTTGCGCTGCTTGAAGCCGGTCTGGCCGGTCAGATCGCGGATCATCTTGCGGCGGAAGCTGTCGCGTGTGATCGGAAATTTGGCGGAGAGTCCGAGATCGGGATCGTCGGGCTGCTGCGTGCGGCGGTGATGCACGAGATGATAGTGGCGATAGGGCACCAGGTCGCCCATGGTCGGATAGGCGCACAGCCAGTCGCCGACCCATTCGTTCAGCCAGCGCGTCTTCATCAGAACGCCATGCGCCGCGTCGTGCATCAGGATCGCGAGCCCGAGCTGGCGGCTGCCGATGACGATCACGGCGGCAACGAATGTCAGCGGATTGGGCCATATCGCATAGAGCGCCATCATTGCGCCGATCACGACCCAGCCGTGGAGCACGCAAAGCATGCCGATGACGTCCGAGCGCGATCGCACGCTCGCCATCTCCTGCGGCGTGAACGCGGTGGTGGGGTCGAAGCGCTGCACGTTCATGGCGGGATTATACGCCGCCCTGGGTTTCAACGGAACTAACGGTTCCAGGCTCATAATTCCACCTGCATCACCAGATCCAGCTTGAGAGCGCGAAGGCGAGCGCGATGACCGCTCCGGAATCGCGATTGGCCCGGAAGAGCTTGAGATACGTCTCCGGCCCGCCGTCCGCAAGATGATGCACCTGCCACAGCAGATGCGCACCCGCGCCGATCATCACGAAGGCGAAGGGCCAGCCGGCATGTCCGGCGAAACCCGCGGCCGTGATGAGCATGAACGCCACCGCGTAGAAGCCGAGAATCCAGTCGCGCGCTCGCGCGCCGAACAGAAGGGCGGTCGACTTCACGCCGATCAGGGCATCGTCGTCCTTGTCCTGCATCGCATAAATCGTGTCGTAGCCGAGCGTCCAGAAGAACAAGCCGGCATAAAGCAGCAGATCGGAGGTATCGATCGCGCCAGTCTGCGCCGCGAAGCCGACCAGCGCGCCCCAGTTGAAGGTCAGCCCCAGCCAGGCTTGCGGCCACCAGGTGATGCGCTTCATGAAGGGATAGGCCGCGACCAGGATCAGCGAAGCGGCACCGATCTCGATCGCGGTGAAATTCAACTGGACCAGGACGAGGAGGCCCACCAGAAGCTGTGCGACCAGAAACAGCCAGGCCTGCCGCACGGTGACGGCGCCGGAGGGAATCGGCCGTCCGCGCGTGCGCGCGACTTTGGCGTCGATGTCGCGGTCGACGATGTCGTTATAGGTGCAGCCGGCGCCGCGCATCACGATGGAGCCGATGGCAAACAGAACGACCAGCCAGACATCGTGCCAGCGCGTAAACGGCCGCTCGCTGGCGATCGCGCCGAGCGCCAATCCGGACACGCACGGCCAGAACAGAAGCCAGGTGCCGATCGGACGGTCGAGCCGCATCAGGCGCAGGAGGGGCCTCACCCGCGCGGGCGCGTGGTTTATCCAGCTGATCGCAATCGCATCGGCCGGCGCGGCGGTTGTTTCGTTCATGCCTGTCACATTACAAGTATTCGCCGATGAGCGAAAACGAACTCACCCATCCCGGCGGCAAACTGCGCCTTTTTGTCGGCGATCCGCTGCGTCAGGGCGCCTGCGCCGTTCCGGATGAACAGCAGACTCACTACCTGCTGCACGTCATGCGCGCCAAGGCGGGCGATCGGGTGAACCTGTTCAACGGCGCCGACGGCGAGTGGTTGGCGCGGGTCACCGGCGTTTCAAAGCGCTCCTGCTCACTGGAATGTGAGAGGAAGATTGCACCGCAGGCCGATGTTCCGGACATCTGGCTCTGCTTCGCGCCGATCAAGAAGACGCCGGCCGACTATGTCGTGCAGAAGGCGACCGAACTCGGCGTGCGCGTGCTGCAGCCGGTTTTCACCCGCCGCACCATCGTCAGCCGCGTCAATCTGGAGCGTATGCGCGCCAACGCGATCGAAGCCGCCGAGCAGTCGGGGCGCCTCAGCGTGCCGGAGACCCGCGAGCCGCTTTCCTTCGATAAGTTGCTCGCGAATTGGCCCAGGGATCGCCGCCTCATCTTCTGCGACGAAGGCGGTGACGCGAAACCGATGGCCGAAGCGCTAAAAGGAATCCCTCCCTTGAAAAGGGAGGGTCGGATCGCGGCACGCGATCCGGGGAGGGATCAGGCAAACGCTTCCGAAGATGACCCCCACCCGAGCCGCTTGCGCGGCTCGGCCTCCCCCTTACAGGGGGAGGAGCTACCGGATCGATGCGCCATTCTCACAGGTCCCGAAGGTGGCTTCGATCCCGCCGAGCGCGAGGCGTTGCGCGCGCTGCCGTTCGTCACGCCGGTCACGCTCGGCCCGCGCATCCTGCGCGCCGACACCGCCGCGCTCGCCGCACTCGCGATCTGGCAATCCGTTCACGGAGACTGGCAGTAAGCACCGCTGTCATCCCCGGCGAGCGCGAACTCGCCAGCGTTTGCGCGAGGGAAGGGGACCCAGGCGTCTGAACCCTGCGCAGGATGGAAACGCCTGGGTTTCCTTCCCCTCACGCCGCTGTCGCGGCGTTCGGGGGGATGACAGCTCTAGTTGTTGATCAGCGCTGCAAGTCCTTAATATCCACGCCGTAGATCGCCGCGTTCTTCCTCGAATAGGCCGCACGCTCCTCCACCTTCTCGCCGCGCAGCGCCGCGCCGAGAATGTCGAGCATGGTGTGCGATCCCATCGCGTTCTGCGGCACGAACCGCTCGATGATCGGGAAGTGCCGGAACGTCAGCACGACGCCGCCGCCGCGCGGTTCCAGCTCGAAGGTCGGATAGGATTCCGGATACTCCGACACCGCGTCCCGGCCGTCATCCGGGCCGAACACATTCCAGGTGTAGACGAGCATCCTGGGCGGCTGCCATTGCGTGACGACGCCGCGGATATGTCCGCCCATCAGGCGCACTGCGCCGCCCTGGCGCGGTTCGATCGAACTGTCGCTGCCGAACCACGCCGGCAGCAGCTTGGTGTCGGTGAGATGCGCCCACACCTTCTCGATCGGGCCGGGCAGGATGCGCGTGAAGATCACGCACGGTACGCTCGACATCTCGCCCCTGTCGCTCATCGCCTTGTCACCCAAGTCCCAAGCGAGTTCATCGTCGCAGCTCCGCTTCCAGCGCGTCGAGCTTGTTCGCCCAGAACTTGCGAAGATCCTTCACCCATTTTTCCAATTCCCCCACGCCTTCTTCGTTGAGCTCGTAGATCCGCTTCTGCGCCTCGGCCCGCACCTTCACGAGCTTGGCCTCACGCAGGGTCTTGAGGTGCTGCGAGACCGCCGGCGCCGTCATGTCGAACCGCTTGGCGATGTCGCCGGACGACAGCGCGCCCTTCGCCAGCATACTGACGATGCGCTGGCGCGTCGGATCGGCAAGGGCGGCCAAACCGTTCATATCGCAATATTGTAGATAGCACTTAATTAAGTCAATACGAAAGTATTTGGCCGTCCAACTCGGCGCCTGCATGCCCTCGCGGCCGGAGCCGCTTCCCTTGCCGGATCGTTACGACGACACTAGATAAGCGATCACTGAACGGGCAGTTCAATATTCACATTAGGGCGTAGGGGCTTCTCAAATGTCCCGCGCAGGGAAACCGGCCGATGTCCATTCCGCAGTCCGCAGGCGGCCCGATCGAAACGCGCGACGATCTCGTGCGCCACCTGTCCGACGGCTGTAAGCCGAAGTCGGAATGGCGCATCGGCACCGAGCACGAGAAGTTCGTCTACGATCTCAAGACCCACAAACCGCTCGCCTATGAGACCAGGCCCGGCATCCGCCAGCTGCTCGAAGGCATGGCGCGCTTCGGCTGGGAGCCGGTGCTCGAGGGCAAGAACATCATCGGCCTGACGCAGAACAGCGCCTCGCTCAGCCTGGAGCCCGGCGGCCAGTTCGAACTCTCCGGCGCGCCGCTCAAGACCGTGCACGAGACCTGCGCAGAGGTGAACACCCACCTGGTCCAGGTTCGCGAAGTCGCGGACGAGATGGGCGCCGGCGTCATCGGCATGGGCTTCGCGCCGACCTGGTCGATGGACGAGACGCACCAGATGCCCAAGGGCCGCTATCAGATCATGCGGCGCTACATGCCGCGCGTCGGCGGCTATGGCCACGAGATGATGTTCCGCACCTGCACGGTGCAGGTGAATCTCGATTTCTCCTCCGAAGCGGACATGATCAAGAAATTCCGCGTCGGCCTCGCGCTCCAGCCAGTCGCGACCGCGCTGCTCGCCAACTCGCCGTTCCGCGAAGGCAAGCCGAACGGCTTTCTGTCGTACCGCTCCCAGATCTGGACCGACGTCGACAATGCGCGCTCGGGCATGCTGCCCTGGGTGTTCGACGGCGGCATGTCGTTCGAGCGCTATGTCGACTATGCGCTCGATGTTCCGATGTATTTCGTTTACCGCGACGGCAAATACATCGACGTCGCGGGCAAGAGCTTCCGCGATTTTCTGGCGCACAAGATCCCCGAGCTGAAAGACGTCCAGCCGATGATGAGCGACTGGGCCGATCACCTCACCACCATCTTTCCCGAGGTGCGCTTGAAGAAGTTTCTCGAGATGCGTGGCGCCGACGGCGGCCAGTGGCGGCGCATCTGCGGCATGCCGGCGCTGTGGGTCGGCATCTATTACGACCAGGTCGCGCTCGATGCGGCCTGGGACCTCGTCAAGGACTGGACGGCGGAAGAACGCCAGGCGATGCGCGACGCCGTGCCGACACAGGCCTTCAAGGCGCCATTCCGCAACACGAGCGTGCACGCGCTGGCGCACCGCATGCTCGAGATCTCATCCGCCGGCCTGAAGCGCCGCGCAGCGCTTGACTCCGGCGGCATGAGCGAGGACGGCTTCCTCAATCCGCTGCGCGAGCTCGTGTCACGCGGCTACACCCGCGCCGAAGAGTTGCTCAAGAATTATAATGGCGAGTGGGGCCGCGATCTGACGCCGCTGTTCAAGGAATATAATTTCCTCTGAGCGCGCTCACGATGACGAACGGCGAATGTGCGCGTCTCAGATCCTTCGGGCGAGCAGGGCAATGATGATGCCGCCGGCGGCGAGCCCTATGCCGCGATAGGCCCATTGCATGTGGTTGGCCATGAAGCCGACCGGCACGAGACCGGTGCCTTGGCAAATCCACCACACGCCGAGCGCAAGCGACAGAATGCCGATCGCCAGCAGCGCGGCCTTGATGAGCCCTTTCAACATTCTTCCTCCAACGCGAACCTACTTCGGCTGCGGCCGCCGCTCGGCACCCTGGCGCGCCAGCATCCAGCCCGGATATTCCGGCGGCAGGGCGCTGACCTCGTCGAGCTTCTTTAACTCGTCCGCCGACAGCGACAGTTTCACGGCCTCGAGATTGTCGTCGAGCTGCTCCATCGTCTTGGCGCCGATGATGACCGTCGTGACGAACGGCTTGGCGAGAACATAGGACAGCGCCACGCGGGCGACGCTTGCGCCGCCATGCGCCTGGCCGATCTCGCGCATCGCTTCGACACAGACCCAGGCGCGGTCCTTGTTCACCGGCGGGAAATCAAACGCAGCGCGCCGCGCGCCTTCCGGCCCGTTGCTGCCGGGTCCGAATTTGCCCGACAACAGTCCGCCGGCGAGCGGACTCCACACCATCAGCCCGACCTTCTGGTCCGCCAACATCGGCACGATCTCGCGTTCGAGGTCGCGGCCGGCGATCGAATAGTAAGCCTGCAGGGTCTCGAACCGCGCCCAGCCGCGCTGCGCCGAGATGCCTTGCGCCTTCATGATCTTCCACGCCTGCCAGTTGGAGCAGCCGGCATAGCGCACCATGCCCTGACGCGTCAGATCGTCGAGCGCGCGCATCGTTTCCTCGACCGGGGTGACGGGGTCCGTCGCATGGATCTGGTAGAGATCGATGTGATCGGTTTGAAGCCGCTCCAGGCTGCGCGCCACCGAATCCATGATGTGGCCTCTTGAGGCGCCGATATCGTTCGGCCCGGTTCCCATGCGGCCATAGCATTTCGTTGCGATCACCACGTCGGACCGCTTGATGCCGATGTCCTTGAGTGCGTGGCCGGTCAGCCGCTCCGATTGGCCCTGCGAATAGACGTCGGCGGTGTCGAGGAAGTTGACGCCCGCTTCGAGGCTTCTCGAGACGAGGGCGGTCGCGCCCTTCTGGTCGACGTCGCCGACCACGCGGAACATGCCCTGGCCGCCGAACGTCATGGTGCCGAGGCAGATTTCCGAAACGAACAGGCCGGTATTGCCGAGCTGATTGTACTTCATGGCGTCGTCTCCGTCTTCGCCGAATAGGCGTTGTAGGCGTCGATGGCGCGCGCCGAAAAGACCATCGCCGCGCCGGCGTTGACCGAGATCGTGACGCCCATCACTTCGACGAGTTCTTCCTTGGTGGCACCGGCGCGCAACGCGCCTTCCGCGTGCACATCGATGCAGCCATCGCATTTCAGCGTGATTGCGACGGCAAGGCCGATCAGCTCGCGCGTCTTGGTGTCGAGATGTTTCGCCTTGCTGTTCGCATAGTGCAGCCCGGCATAGGCCTTCACCACATCCGGGTTCAGCGCCGCCATCTCGCGCACGGCGCCGGCGATCTGTCCCTTATATTCCTTCCAGTCGAGTATCATGGCGTTTCGTCCTAATGGTTTTCGGGTAGCGGGATGAATTCCTTGTCGTCACCGGGAATGAGTCCGAAACGGCCGGCCCGCCAATCGTTCTTGGCGCGTTCGATACGTTCCTTCGAACTTGCGACGAAATTCCACCACAGATGGCGTTCTCCGTCGAGCGGCGCGCCGCCCAGGAGCATGACGCGGGCATCGCCGATGGCGCGAATGGTCGACTGCTCGCCCGCATCGAGAACGACCATCGACCCGACACCAAGGATTTGATCGCCGATCTCGACCGTGCCGCCGACGACGAACGCAGCGCGCTCTTCATAGGGGACATCCGTCTTCAGCCTGGCGCCATTCCGGAACTTCGCGTCGACATAGAAGGTCGGCGAGAACACGCCGACCGGCGATTTTAATCCGAAGGCTTCGCCGGTGATGATCTTGAGCGTCACCCCATCGTGCGAATGCGCAGGCAGATCGGCCGATACGACGTGTTGAAAGGACGGTTCGGCTTCCTCGTCCTTCTTGGGAAGTCCGACCCAGCTCTGGATGCCATGCATGCGGTGGCCCTTGGCGCGCAGCGCGGGCCCCGTCCGCTCGGAATGCGCGATGCCGCGCCCGGCGGTCATCCAGTTGACGTCGCCGGGCTGAATCTCCTGCGCCGAACCCAGCGTATCGCGATGCATCTGCGCGCCTTCGAACAGATAGGTCACGGTCGCAAGCCCGATATGCGGATGAGGCCGCACATCGATGCCCTTGCCTGGCGCGAACTCCACCGGTCCGAAATAGTCGAAGAACACGAAGGGGCCGACCGACCGGCGCTCGATGCTCGGCAGAATGCGGCTGACATGGAATCCGTCGCCCAGATCGCGCGGCTTGCCGGTAATGACGATCATACGAAGCCCTCACGGAGGAAGGATCGTAATCTCCGGCCACAGTTCGCGCCAGCGTTCCGCCTTTTCCCTGTAGCGATCAGGGTGAAAGTTCGGCACCCGGTTCGGCCGCATCGTCAGGCTCGCGATGTCGGCGATGCCTTTCGGCGCATATACACCGTACGTCGCCTCGCGCGCATATCGCATGCCGACCATCGCGCAATCGCACAGAAAACGGTCGATGCCGTCGGTGGCGCGGGTGAGCGGGGGGTAGGCCGCGCCGAACTTCTCCTCGTACCAGATGTGGACACGCGCCTGGTTTCGCACCTCGATCGGCACGTTCAGATCGGCGAACAAGTCCGCGGCGCGCTTGATGACGGCGTCCTCGGCATCCCATGACGTGTCGGGATCGAAATAGAAGATGTCGTAATCCTTGATGCCATAGTCCGGCGGCCGCTTGGTGAGCACGTTCCACACGGTCTGGAAGATCGCGCCAGAAACGAGCCACGCATCGTCCACCTTCAGCGCCGGCAGACGGTCCAGGATGGTGCGATTGTTGGGATTGGCGAACGCGGCTTCGACGAATTCGAACTGGTTCATGCAAGGAGTGTCACAGAAGCTTCAGGATGCCGTCCATATAGCGTGACGCCCAACCACGGAACGTTCGTCCGCGCAGCCAGCCGGCATCGACGCCGGGCCGGCTGAAATAGCTCCAGATCGCCAGCCGGTCGTAGATCGCATAGAGCGCCATTCGCCCGGCATCGAGCGGCTTGCCATAGGCTTCGCGAAACAGGCGCGCAAGCTCCGGCTCCGTGTCGAGAAAGCCGCAAGCCATGCGTGAGATGTCCGCCGCACCGTCCGCGAAGCGCGCCTGATGAAGGTCGAACAATCCGGCGACGTGCCAGCGGCCGCCGTCCTTCAGCAGCGTCAAATTGCCGAGCTTGTAATCGTTGTGGACGAAGGTGACGGGCACATCGGTAGGCGCACCGGCGATGATGTCCTCGATCCAGGCGATCTCGCCTGCCTCCAGCCTGTCGCCGTTTCCCCGGATCATTTCGCGAATCTCACGCGCCGTCCGGCCGACCGCGCCCTCCGGATAGGCCTCGAGTTCGATCGTCTCGATGCTGAATGCTCCGGCGAAGGGCCAGCTCAGCCGCTGCATCTCCGCGAGCGTTTCACCCAGCGCGACGGCAGCCGCGCGCCGGTCGTCCGGCGCGACCGCCCGCATGAAGCCACGCTCGTCGGTACAAAGCCCCGGCATCCGCGGCATGACCAGATAGGGCCAGCCGAAGATATCGTCGCGCTCGTCGTGGTGGATGGGCCAGGGCACGGGCGTCTTGGTCCGTTCGTGAAGCTGTTGCGCAAACCACCGCTCGCTCGTGAATTGCCAGCGGTCCTCGCGCCGCCATTCTGTCTCGTCCAAGTCCTTGACCCAATGCGGCGCGCCGCGCAGCACGAATTCGCCATCCGTCGTGGTGACGAACACGTTCTGCCCGAACAGCCCCGCCGTCGTCGGCGCGGCACTGACGAACCGTCCCAGTCCGAAACGCTCCGCGACGGCTTCGAACTGCGCATCGCTGATCGCACCCAACCGTTCTGAATAGACCCTGGCGTCTCCCATCAGCAGAGTGTGCTCTTAGCGGTGCGCAAAAACCAATTCCGGGATGACAGCGGTACCTTGCGCCTAGCGCGCGATCCATCCGGCTTTGCGCCTGGAGTGCGCCAAACCGCTCCTTCGACCATCCGCCTAGGATGCGGAGAAGGCGTACAGCGTGCCATCCATGCCGCCCACAATGATGAGATCGCCGTCGGCCGCAGGCTGGGCGACAAAGCCTTGCAACCAGGCACCTGGGCAGTCCGGCATTTGCCAGCGCCACATTATTCGTCCGCTCTTGCGGTCGAGCGCCGACAGACTTCCCAGATGCCGGATCGGATAGAGTGCGCCGACCCCCGCGTAATAGGGTGTCGCGCCCGCCGCACTGATGAACAGGCGCTCGCCGGAGACTTCCGGCGTCGCCCACGGCCAGCCGAAAACGTCCGTGCGCCAGAGCACGCTGCCATCTTTCGCATCCATGTAGGAGATCCGGCGCATGTCGGACGATCCGATGAAGAACCGCGTTCCGGCGTCCAATGCGGCGCTTGAGTCCACGGCCGACAGCCAGGGCTGCATCGCCCAATGCCGCTTGCCCGTGGCCGGGTCTACGCCCTCGATGAGGCCGGCTGAGATCGGGAGCACCAGCGTGTCTGCGATCAGCGCGGGAGCGGCCACGATCGGGCCTTGGGTATCGATGCGCCATATCTGCGATCCGCTTTTGCGGTCCAGCGCGTAGGCAAAGTTGGACATTGTTCCGAAGATCAGACGCGGGCCGTCGACGACCGCAGCGGCGCGGATTTTCCCTTCCGCCTGAAAGCGCCAGATGCGCTTGCCGGTTGCCTCATCGACCGCGTTCATTCCTCCGTCGCCGGAACCGACATAGACCACGCCGTCGGCGATGATCGGCTTTGCCGCGTGGAAGTCCCAATCGAACTCGCCGCTATTGTCGACCAGTTGGTGCGGAGGAATGCGCGGCACCCGCGCATCGCCGAGATCGTAGCGCCAGATTTCCGTGCCCGTGGCGCGGTCGAGCTTGAAAAGGAAGCCGTTGTCGCAGACGAAATAGACTGCGTCGTCCGTGGCCAGCGCTTCGCCATAAATGCCGCGGCCGGCCGAGAAGGACCATTTGAAACTGCCGTCCTTCTCGTTGATGGCGTAGAACTCGCCGCCCGATGTTCCGACATAGGCGACGCCGTCGCGCAGCGCCGCGCGGGCATAGATCGCGGTCGCCAGCTTCGTCCGCCACTTCGGCCCGGGTCCCGCACTGAGCGCCGGCACCGGCACTTCGGAAGGCAGCCTATTCACGCGATGCAGCGTGAAGGGCGTCCTGCCGAACAGGATGCCGCCCGCCTCATCGTCCTTCAGGGTGAGCTTGATGCCCAGTTCCTTGTTGACGAACGTGCCGTTCTGTTCGCGTTCGAGCCCGCCGGGAATCGACAAGCCGTAGAAATTGAAGATGGGACCGTAGAGAAAAGCCGAGAGCGTTCCTTTGTCGTCGCGCATGAACTCGAAGCCGAGATCGACGCGGTCGGTCGGAAATCCCGCCCTGCCGTACCACTTTCCTTCGATGCTTGCGGCCGGATCGTCCGCGCTTGCCCCGCGGGAACCGAGTGTGAGGGCCGCAAGCATCGATACCGCAGCAAGACGTCTGATGGACATTCTGGCCCGTGCCCCGGGATTTGAGACGGCATGAGTAGCAAACGGGCGAAGGACGCGGCGTAGCATTTGCGTGATCCGGCGCCGTTCCTGGACGCTCGCCGCAAACTGTCCGACAGGCGTTACGCCAGATCGGACAGGATCGCAGTGCCTTCCGCGTCGCGCGCGATCGGTCGCGACCACAGCACGGCGGACAAGGGGAGGGTGCCGAAGAGATGGGGAAAATCCTCCCCGCGCGACGGCGCGTGCTCCCATCTGAGCGCCGCGCCAAATTGCGCATCGTCGACCGCGATCAGAAGCAGTCCGTCCTGGCCCGCATAATAGAGCCGCAGCGTCTCGGCGAGCTGCGGGCCGGTCGAGAAATGGATGAAGCCGTCCGACTTGTCGTGCGCCGAGCCCTCGAACCGCCCCGCGCGCTCTGCTTCGTGCCAGTCCGCAACTGTTGCGATCTTAAAAATCACCATGGCTCAATTCGCGAAAAGAGATTTCGGATCGATCATAATGGTTTTTCGATCCCGGCGCAGCGCATCGGTCCCTACGCGGGCAGCGGCGCGGCCGCCGGCACGCGCGCACCGGGCACATGGTCGGGATGTCTGTGCTCGGTCAGGAAGGCCAGCATCACGATTGCTGCGCACAGGCAAAGCGGAATTGTCGAAAGCGCGATGCGGAAATCGCCGCCTGTCACGTCTGCGATGTAACCTACGAGCGGCTGAAACAGCAGCGCGCCGGCAATGCCGACCATGTTGACGAAGGCGACGACCGTTCCGGTGAGGCTGGAGCGCTCGCCTTCCTTTGCCATCGTGAAGGTCAGCATCTGCGAGGCGTTGAAGAATCCGGCCAACGCCAGGAGGAGGTCGACCTGCCACACGCTCTGCGTCGGAACATACAAGACGCTGGCATATGCCAGCGCCGCGAGAACGGTGCCCGCCATGAGCACCTGCTTGCGGTTCCCCAGATAGTCGGCGACATAGCCGCTCGCGACGCTGCCTGCTGCGAGCCCCCAGAAGATCAGCGATACGCCGAATGCCGCCTCGTTCGGAGTCATGCCGTGCTCGGCCACGAGTTGCGAGTTGCCCCACAGTCCGGCGTAGACGTTGACCGGCATATAGCCGAACAGGCCGATCACCGAGATGGCCCAGTTTCTCGGATTGGCGAGCGCGTCGCTCAGGCTGCGGCGGACATGCTCGACGGTGGACGTCGTCGCAACGGTGGCCGGTGATTGCACGACGCGCAGAAACAGCAGGGCGGTCAGGAAGATCGCCGCTCCAACTCCCGCCGTCGCCAGAAAGGTCCATTGCCAGCCCTGTGCCGCGATCACGCGGCTTAGAATTGGTGCGCCGATGGCGGCGCCGATCATGCCGGCGCCATTTACGGCGCCCGACAGAAACGCAAAGCGCTCCGGCGCGAACCAGTGATTGACGATGTAGAGCGCACCGACGAACGCGAAGGACGCGCCAAAGCCGGTTAGCGCGCGCCCCAAGGCGCCGACCGGCACCGAGGGCGTCGCTGCGAATGCGGCGACACCGGCGGCGCAGCAGAAGCTGCCGAGAAGAATGAAGGGCCGCGCGCCGTAGCGGTCGAGCAGCAGTCCGACCACGATCTGCATCGGGGCGTAGACCCAGAAGAACAGGCTTGCCAGTGCGCCGAAGGCGCCGGACTTGATTCCATAAAATTCGGCGATGGCCGGCGCCGCGAGGCTCGGTTCGACGCGCGCCAGGAACTCGAAGACGAAGAACAAAGTTGCAATCGTCAGGGCGACCCAGGCTGCCCGCATCAGGCCGCAGTGCCGCCGATCGTCAGCCCGTCGAGCCTCAAGGTCGGCTGGCCGACGCCGACCGGCACGCTCTGGCCGTTCTTGCCGCAGGTACCCACGCCGGTGTCGAGTTTCATGTCGTTGCCGACCATCTTCACGCGCGTCAGCGCTTCCGGTCCGCTGCCGATCAGCGTTGCGCCCTTGATCGGCGCGCCGAGCTTGCCGTCCTCGATCATGTAGGCCTCGGTGCAGGAGAACACGAACTTGCCGTTTGTGATGTCGACCTGGCCGCCGCCGAAGTTGGTCGCGTAAACACCTTTCTTGACGCTGGCGAGAATTTCGCCCGGATCCTTGTCGCCGCCCAGCATGTAGGTGTTGGTCATGCGCGGCATCACCTGACAGGCATAGGATTGCCGCCGTCCATTGCCGGTCGGCTTCACGCCCATCAGCCGCGCATTCTGCCGGTCCTGCATGTAGCCCTTCAGGATTCCGTCTTCGATCAGCACGGTGCGCGAGGTCGGCGTGCCTTCGTCGTCGATCGAGAGCGAGCCGCGGCGCGCCTCGATCGTGCCGTCGTCGACCACCGTCACGCCGGGTGCTGCGACGCGTTGGCCAAGAAGCCCCGCGAACGCCGAGGTCTTCTTGCGATTGAAGTCGCCTTCGAGCCCGTGGCCGATCGCCTCATGCAAGAGGATGCCGGGCCAGCCCGGACCGAGCACCACCGTCATCTCGCCGGCCGGCGCGGGGACCGATTGCAGGTTCACCAGTGCCTGGCGCAGCGCCTCGTCGACCGAGCTCTTCCAGTAGTCGGGCGTCAGATAGATATCGTAGCCGCCGCGCCCGCCGCCGCCATAGCTGCCGGATTCCTGGCGGCCGTCCTGCTCGACCACAACCGAGACATTGATCCGAACGAGCGGACGGATGTCGCGATAGGTCTCGCCGTCGGCGCGCAGGATTTCCACCTGCTGCCACTCGCCCGCCAGGCTGCAGGAGACCTGCCGCACGCGGCTGTCCTTGCCGCGGGCATAGGCATTCATGTCTTCCAAAAGCTTGACCTTGGTCTCGAACGCCGCCGTCCCGAGAGGGTCGATGTCGGTATAAAGCTTGGTATTGGTGCGCGCCGGCGCACCTGCCGCGACGCCGGTATGGCCGCGCGACACCGCCCGCACGGTGTTGGCGGCGCGCTGAATCGCTTCCTCCGAGAGATCGGAGGCGTGCGCATAGCCGGTCGCCTCGCCCGCCACCGCGCGAAGCCCGAAGCCCTGCGTCGTGTCGAACGTGGCAGCCTTCAGCCGCCCGTCATCGAAGGCGAACGACTCGCTTTGCCGGTATTCGAGGAACAACTCGCCGTCGTCGGCGCCCTTCAGAGCGTCGTTCACCGTCGCCTGAACCCGGCTGCGGTCCATCCCCGTGCGGGTGAAGAAAAGGTCGCTCGGATTGCTCATGGCAGGCTCCGGAAAGGTGGATTCTGATGCTTATACATATAGGTGCTTTTGCCGCGGCTTGCCCACATCCGCCAACGTGCCGAAGAACCGGCCGCTGCCGGCAATCCCCCGTGCCAGAAGGTCGCAATGACTTTAGGGGCTTAGCGCCTCTAAATCGCTCGCAAGAATCGTGAAAAACGGGGGCTACCCCGTCCGCGAAATTTATGAGGTCGCCTCATGTCCTTCAGAAAAGCCGGCATTGGCGCTAGCGCGGCCGCGACGGTCCTGCTGTGGGCGAACGCGGCATTCGCGCTGCCGTACAATTACGAGCTCGGTATGCAGCCCGCCGCCTCGCCGGTGATGGAACGCATCGAGAGCTTCCACCAGCTGCTGGTCTACATCATCGTGGCGATCTGCCTGTTCGTGCTGGCGCTGCTGCTGTGGATCCTGATCCGCTACAACAAGCGGGCGAACCCGGTTCCGAGCAAGACGCACCACAATTCGCTGCTCGAGGTCGCCTGGACGATCATCCCGGTCATCATTCTCGTCATCATCGCCGTGCCGTCCTTCAAGCTGCTCTACTACGAAGCGGAAATCCCGACGCCCGACGTCAAGATCCGCGCCATCGGCAAGCAGTGGTTCTGGACCTACGAATATCCGGCCAGCAACTTCACCTTCGACTCGCTCGGCCTCTCCGACGACGCCGCCAAGGCGGCGAACGAGCCGCGGCTTCTCGGGGTCGACAATGTCATCGAGGTTCCGGTGAACAAGGTGGTCGAGATCGAGACCACCGGCGCCGACGTCATCCATTCCTGGGCGCTGCCGCAGATGGGCGTGAAGATGGACGCCGTGCCCGGCCGCCTCAACCACACTTGGTTCAAGGCCACGCAGCTCGGCACTTTCTACGGCGAGTGTTCGGAGCTGTGCGGCGCCAAGCACGCCTTCATGCCGATCGAAGTGAAGGTCGTGACCGACGCCGAATATGCCGCCTGGCTTGCCGTGTCGAAGAAGAAGTTCGCCGCCATCAGCGGCAGCAACACGCGCCTGGCCGCGCAATAGCAAGGATAGATATCCATGACCGACCTGGCCCACGCGCATGACGACCACGCCCACGGTCACCCGACCGGCTGGCGCCGCTTCGTCTATTCGACGAACCACAAGGACATCGGCACGATGTACCTGATCTTCGCGATCTGCGCGGGTCTGGTCGGCGGCTTCCTGTCGATGATGATGCGGGCCGAGCTGATGTATCCGGGCCTGCAGATCTTCAAGGACCCGCACACCTTCAATGTGTTCGTGACCGGCCACGGCCTGATCATGGTGTTCTTCATGATCATGCCCGCGATGATCGGCGGCTTCGGCAACTGGCTGGTGCCGCTGATGATCGGCGCGCCGGACATGGCGTTCCCGCGCATGAACAACATTTCGTTCTGGCTGTTGCCGTTCTCCTTCGCGCTGCTCGTGCTTTCCATGTTCGTCGAAGGCGACTCGGGCGGCATCGGCGTCGGCGGCGGCTGGACGATCTACGCCCCGCTTTCGACTTACGGCTCGCCCGGACCGGCGATGGATCTGGCGATCTTCTCGCTGCACATCGCGGGCGCCTCGTCGATCCTCGGCGCCATCAACTTCATCACCACGATCTTCAACATGCGCGCGCCGGGCATGACGCTGCACAAGATGCCGCTGTTCGTCTGGTCGATCCTGGTGACGGTGTTCCTGTTGCTGCTGTCGCTGCCGGTGCTCGCCGGCGCGATCACCATGCTGTTGACCGACCGCCATTTCGGCACGTCGTTCTTCAATCCGGCCGGCGGCGGCGATCCTATCCTCTACCAGCACCTGTTCTGGTTCTTCGGCCACCCCGAAGTGTACATCCTGATCCTTCCGGGTTTCGGCATGGTCAGCCACATCATCTCGACCTTCTCCAAGAAGCCGGTGTTCGGCTATCTCGGCATGGCCTATGCGATGGTGGCGATCGGCTTCATCGGCTTTTTGGTGTGGGCGCACCACATGTACACGGTGGGCCTCAGCGTCGACACCAAGGCCTATTTCGTCTTCGCCACCATGGTCATCGCGGTGCCGACCGGCATCAAGATTTTCTCGTGGATCGCGACGATGTGGGGCGGCAGCCTCGAGTTCAAGACGCCGATGCTGTGGGCGGTCGGATTCGTCTTCCTCTTCACCGTCGGCGGCGTGACCGGCGTGGTGCTGGCGAATGCCGGCGTCGACGTCGTGTTGCAGGATACCTATTACGTCGTGGCGCACTTCCACTATGTGCTGTCGCTGGGTGCGGTGTTCACGATCTTCGGCGGGTTCTATTTCTGGTTCCCGAAGATGACCGGCTACATGTACAACGAGTTTCTCGGAAAGCTGCACTTCTGGATCACCTTCATCGGCGTGAACATCGCCTTCTTCCCGCAGCACTTCCTGGGCCTCGCCGGCATGCCGCGGCGTATCGCGGACTATCCCGATGCCTTCGCCGGCTGGAACTTCGTTTCCTCGATCGGCGCCTTCATCGCGGGCTGCGGCGTGCTGGTGTTCCTGGTGATGCTGGCGGAAGCCTTCGCGCGCAAGCGCGTCGCGGGCGACAATCCGTGGGGACCGTATGCGACGACGCTGGAATGGACGCTGCCCTCGCCGCCGCCGTTCCACCAGTTCAACGAGCTGCCGAAGGTCTCCTGATGGCCAACGCCGCGACCTTCACCGCGGAGTCCCGTGTCGCCACCGTCGGCGACTATTTCGCGCTGCTGAAGCCGCGCGTGATGTCGCTCGTGATCTTCACGGGTCTTGCCGGCATGGTCGCGGCGCCGGGTTCGATCCATCCGGTCACCGCCTTTGCCGCGCTGCTGTGCATCGCGGTCGCGGCCGGTGCGTCGGGCGCGCTCAACATGGCCTATGACGCCGACATCGACGCGGTGATGTCGCGCACCGCTAACCGGCCGATCCCGGCTGGCCATATCGCGCGCGGCGAGGCGCTCGGCTTCGGCTGGACGCTCACGGTCGCGGCCGTGACGCTGATGTTCCTGTTCGTGAATGCGCTCGCCGCCGGCCTGCTGGCCTTCACCGTCTTCTTCTATGTCGGCGTCTATACGCTCTGGCTGAAGCGCCGCACGCCGCAGAACATCGTGATCGGCGGCCTGTCCGGCGCCCTGCCGCCGGCCATCGGCTGGGCCGCGGTGACGGGCTCGCTGTCGCTCGCGCCGATCCTACTCGTCGCCATCATCTTCCTGTGGACGCCGCCGCACTTCTGGGCGCTGTCCTTGTGGCGCTCGGACGACTATCAGCGCGCCGGCGTGCCGATGATGCCGGTGGTGCGCGGCAAGCCGTCGACGCGCCGCCAGATCCTGGCCTACACCGCGGCCCTTATCCCGCTCGGCCTCGCGCCGGCCCTCATCGGCATCGCAGGACCGCTCTATCTCGCCGCGGCCGGCGGAATCGGCGCCTGGTTCGCGGTCGAGGCGATCGCGGTGATGCGCGAGACAGACACGGTGCGCGAGCCGGCCGCGAAGCGGCTGTTCCGCGTTTCGCTGATCTACATGTTCGCCCTTTTTGCCTCGCTGATTGTCGAGCGCCTGGTCCACATCGTGCCGTGGCCATGGCAATGAGCGACATCGAGGAGAAGGCAAGGCGGCGGCGCAGCATCGCCATCGCGCTCGCATTGGGCGCGCTCGTGGTGCTGTTCTACATTATGACGATGGTACGGGTTCACCCGTAGGAGAGGGTTCGCATCATGGCCAACACCGAGGTCAAGCACGACTATCATCTGGTCGATCCGAGCCCGTGGCCGATCGTCGGCTCGCTCGGCGCCTTCACCATGCTGATCGGCGCCGTGTTCTGGATGAACAAGGACTACACCGGCTTCTTCGGCCTGCCGGTGAACGGCCAGCCCTACATCTTCCTGATCGGCCTCGCGCTCGTGCTCTTCACGATGGCCGGCTGGTGGCGCGACGTCGTCAATGAATCGGTGGTCAAGGGCGATCACACGCCGGTGGTGAAGCTGCATCTGCGCTACGGCATGCTGCTGTTCATCGCCTCCGAAGTGATGTTCTTCGTCGCCTGGTTCTGGGCCTATTTCAACTCGGCGATCTTCTTCAACGACGTGCAGATCGGCTCCTGGCCGCCCAGCGGAATCGTGACGCTCGATCCCTGGCACTTCCCGCTGCTCAACACGCTGATCCTGCTCACCTCGGGCACGACGGTGACCTGGGCGCATCATGCGATCCAGCATGGCGACAAGAAGGGCGCGGTGCAGGGCCTCTTGATCACCGTGCTGCTCGGCGCGTCCTTCACCTGCGTGCAGGCCTACGAATATGCCCACGCGCCGTTCACCTTCGGCTTCAACCATCTGGCGCTGCTGCCGTTCACGGATGCGGCACACGCCTCGCTGACGGCGGGCGTCGGCAATTTCGACGCCATCTACGGCTCGACCTTCTTCATGGCGACGGGCTTTCACGGCTTCCACGTCATCATCGGCACGATCTTCTTGACCGTGTGCCTGGGCCGCGCCATCGCCGGTCAGTTCACGCCGACCCGCCATTTCGGCTTCGAGGCGGCGGCCTGGTACTGGCACTTCGTCGACGTGGTGTGGCTGTTCCTGTTCGTCTGCATCTATGTCTGGGGCGCCGGTCCGGTTGTCGCCGGCTGATGTGACGTGACCACGCCCGGCACGCTGCAGGCGAGCCTGCTGGGGCGTTGTCCGCGCTGCGGCCAGGGCAAGCTGTTCGATGGCTATTTGACGGTCGCCCCGGCCTGCACGGTGTGCGGCCAGGACTTCAAGACGTTCGATGTCGGCGATGGAGCCGCGGCGCTCGTCATCCTGGTGGTCGGCGCCATCGTCTGTGGCCTGGCGCTGTGGACGGAGTTCACTTTCCAGCCGCCCCTCTGGGTCCATGCCGTGCTCTGGGCGCCGCTTATCGCCGTGCTGACGATCGTCTTTCTGCGCGTGATGAAGTCGGCCCTGCTGGTGCTCCAGTACAAGCATAAGGCCGGCGAAGGAAAGCTGGAGTCGTGAGAGCGCCGTCGGCGAAAGTGTGATATTGTGCACCGATGAACGCAACCGAGCTTCTCGCGCGGATCAGGAGCGAGCCGGGGAAGATGGGCGGAAAGCCTATCATCCGCGGTCGCCGCATCACGCCCGCGATGGTGCTCTCCATGCTGGCCCAGGGCGCGACGCGCGAAGCGGTGCTGGCGGCCTATCCCGTTCTAGAGTTGGACGATATCGACGCCTGCCTTCTCTATGCTGCGCGCCTGAGCGAGCTCGCCGCCGAAGAGGGCCTTGTCGTCCCGGCTGAATAGTTGCGAATTCTGGCCGACACCAACATTGTGGCCGCGGCAGTTCGTGAATTGCGCGCCGCTGGACACGATGTGGTCTATGTGGCCGAGCGGGCATCGGACCCGGGAGACGCTGCCTTGCTGGCCGAGGCCGCGAACGAAGAGCGTATTTTCATCAGCAAGGATCGCGACATCGGGGTTCTGGTCCATCGCGATCAGCTGCCGCATCGCGGCGTCCTCCTTCTGGACGATCTTGGCGATGCAGGCGCCGAAACGCGGCTTATCATTGTTGTGCTCGCAACTGGCGGCAGCCAGCTTGCCGCGGGCGGTTTCCTTCGCGCCGGGCGCAACGGTATTCGCGAACCTCAATGAATCGAGCCGACTGACAAGATGTCCTTCCGTCCGCTTCCCGCGCTCACCATCGCCTGCACGCTGCTGTTCACATTCCTGATCGTGCTGGGCGTCTGGCAGCTCGAGCGGCTGCAGTGGAAGCTCGGCCTCATCGATCAGGTGAATCGCAATCTCGCCGCGGCGCCGATCTCGCTCGATCGCGCGCTGAAGCTTGGACCGGACGCGCAATATCGCCGCGTTGCGCTCACCGGCCACTTCGATCATTCGCAAGAGGCTTACATCTTCGGCATCGGCCCCGAAGGCGCGCCGGTCTATCACGTCGTCACGCCGTTCTGGACGGACGACGATCGCGTTCTTCTGGTCGACCGGGGGATCGTGCCGCGCGACCTGCGCGATCCGGCGACGCGCCCGCAAAGTTGGGCGGAGGCCGAGGTCATCCAGCGCGATCCCAAGCATCCCGAACGCGGCGCGGCGTTCCTGCCGCTCAGCCGGCGCATCGTCGGCGTCTGGCGTCTGGCCGATGCGCCGGGAGCGTTCACCCCGAAGCCCGATCTCGCCAAGCGCATCTGGTATTCACGCGACGTCGCGGCCATCGCGCGCGCCGATCACATCAAGCCCGCGGCGCCGGTCCTGGTCGAAGCCGACGCCGCGCCCAATCCCGGCGGCTGGCCGAAGGGCGGGCAGACCGTCGTCACCTTCCGCAACGAACATCTGCAATATGCGATCACCTGGTTTCTGATGGCGGCGGGTCTCCTCGGCGTCTATCTCGCCTATCATGCGTCCAAGGGCCGGCTTGGCTTGAAACGGAAAGACTAGTTTCCTATATCGGCGGTCCGGTCCGGGGCGCATTTCGGACAATGCGCGGCGACGCGAAGTTTTTTTGCCAAACAATTATGTTGCCGAAAGTTGGCGAAGAGGTTGATTTGAAAGGCGAATACCCGAGCTTCGTGAGCACGCGCGGGCTTGCCCCCAAGGCCAGCTTCTCCGATGTGCTGCTTGCCGGCCTCGCACCGGATGGCGGCCTCTACCTGCCCGATGCCTGGCCGCAGGTGCAGGCAGCCGAGCAGGCTGCCTTCGCCAGAGCGCCCTATGTTGAGGTCGCGCGCGACATCGTCGGCCGCTTCGCCGGCGCGAGCTTCTCTTCGGATGAGATCGCCGAAGACGTCTACGCCGCCTATGCCAGCTTCGAAGATGCGGGCATCGCGCCGCTGGTCGAGATCGCGCCCGGCCTCCATTTGCTCGAGCTGTTCCACGGCCCGACGCTCGCCTTCAAGGACATCGCCCTGCAGCTGCTCGGCCGGCTGTTCGCGCGCGCGCTGGCCAAGCGTGGTGGCCGCGCGACGGTGGTCGCGGCGACCTCGGGCGATACCGGCTCCGCCGCCATTGCCGCGCTTGGCGGGCTCGCCAATGTCGATGTCTTCGTGCTGCATCCCAAGGGCCGCGTCAGCGAAGTGCAGCGCCGCCAGATGACGGTGACGCCGCACGCCAATGTCCACAACATCGCGCTCGAAGGCACCTTCGACGATTGCCAGGCGATCGTGAAGGCGCTGTTCGCCGAAACCGGGTTCGCTGCGCGCGTGAACCTCACCGCCGTCAACTCGATCAATTTCGTGCGCATCGCGGCGCAATGCGTCTATTACTTCACCGCGACCGCGCAACTCGGCCGTCCCGCCACCTTCGTCGTCCCCACCGGTAATTTCGGTGACGTCTTCGCCGGCGAAGCGGCGATGCGCATGGGCTTGGGCGTCGAGAAGCTCGTCGTCGCGACCAACGCGAACGACATCATGTTCCGTGTACTGACCGATGGCGTCTACCAGTCCGGCGCGGTGCACCCCTCGCTCAGCCCGTCGATGGACATCCAGGTGGCGAGCAATTTCGAGCGCGCCCTGTTCGAGGCGTCCGGCCGCGATGCCCCCTGGCTGCGTGGGGCCATGGAAACCTTCGCCCGGGAGCGCCGCCTGGCCCTACCGGAACCGGTCCTTTCCGCCCTGCGCGCGCGTTATGCCGCAGCCCGGGCGGACGACGGGGAGACCCTGGAAACCATCGCCCGGGCCCATGGCGAAACCGGCCGGCTGATCGACCCCCATACGGCGGTGGCCCTGCATGCCGCCTACCGGATGAACCGCCAATCCTCCTCGCCGTTTGTGGTTCTTTCGACCGCCCACCCGGCCAAGTTCCCCGATGCCGTGGCGGAAGCGACCGGCGCCAGGCCCGCCCTGCCGCCCAGGCTCAAGGGACTGTTCGAAGGGACAGAGCGGTTGGTCGATTTGCGCAACGACAAGGCCTTGGTGCGGGCTCATATCGAGTCTAAGCTAGGGTCCCATGAAACCTGAAATCTCCAAACTTTCCAACGGTTTAACCGTTATTTCCGATCCCATGCCGCAGCTCGAAAGCGCGATGCTGGGCGTGTGGGTCAATGCCGGCGGGCGCAACGAGACAAAGCCGCTGATGGGCGTCTCGCACATGCTTGAGCATATGGCGTTCAAGGGCACGACGACGCGCAGCGCGCGCGATCTCGCCGAGCAGATCGAAGCGGTCGGCGGCTATCTCAACGCCTACACCAGCCGCGAGCAGACCGCGTTTCACGCGCGCGTGCTCAGGGCCGATGTTCCGCTGGGCATCGAGCTGCTTGCCGACATCCTGGTCCATCCGACGTTCGAGCAGCTCGAACTCGAGCGCGAACGCCAGGTCGTGCTGCAGGAGATCGGTCAGGCGCTCGATACGCCCGACGACATCGTCTTCGATCATCTGCAGTCGGCGATCTATCCCGAACAGCCGATGGGCTGGCCGATCCTCGGCCTCGCCGAAACGGTTTCTGCTTTCACGCAGGACGAACTGCGCACCTACATGAACGCGAACTATCGCGCCGGCGGCATGACGTTCGTCGCGTCGGGCGCCGTCTCGCATGAGCGCGTGGTCGAACTCGTGGCCGACAAGTTTTCCGGCCTCAAGCCCGGCCCGACGCCGGCGCCGCTGCCGGCCCGCTATATCGGCGGCAACATCCGCTTCGAGGAAGATCTCGAGCAGGCCCACATCACCTATGCGCTGCCCGGCGTCTCGGCGTCGGATCCCGACTTCTTCGTCGCCCAGGTCTATGTCACCGCGCTGGGCGGCGGCATGTCCTCGCGCCTGTTCCAGGAAGCGCGTGAGCGCCGTGGCCTGTGCTATGCGATCTCGGCCTTCGCCCAAGCCTCGCGCGACGGCGGCACCATCAATGTCTACACCGGGACCGGCGCCGCAGAGGCCGCGGAGATTTCCGCCGTCATCGCCGGCGAGATGGAAAAGCTCGCCACCGGCGCCGACGATGCCGAAGTCGCGCGCGCCAAGGCGCAAATGAAGTCGAGCCTCCTGATGGGTCTGGAACGTCCCGGACAGCGCGCCGAACAGATCGCCGGCCAGATGTTCGCCTATGGCCGCGTGCTGACGATGGAGGAACTGGCAGAGAAGCTCGACGCTCATCGATACCGCGGCGGTGCGCCGCTTCGGCGATCGCGTCATGGCGGCCGGCAATCCGGCAATCGCGGCCGTTGGTCCGGTCGCCAGGCTCGAACGCTACGACGTCTTTGCGCGCCGCTTCGGATCGGCGCGCGAGCTCAGCGCCGCCGAATGAACACAGGCCCCATGGCGTTCATGCGGGGCCTGACATTTCCCGGGGGCCAGCAGCCGGTCATCAAGGCTGGCGCTGTCTACTTGCGCTATCCGCGCATGGCGGATTTTCCGGCCTGGGCCAGGCTTCGCGGCGAGAGCAGGGCATTCCTCGAACCGTGGGAACCGGTATGGGCAAGCGACGAGCTGACCAAAGGCGCCTTTCGCCGCCGTATCAAGCGCTACCAGAAGGAAGCGCGCCTCGATTCGGCCTATGCCTTCTTCGTCTTCCGCTATGAGGATGACGCGCTGATGGGCGGCTGTACGCTCTCCAATGTGCGCCGCGGCGTGACGCAGTGCTGCGCGCTCGGTTACTGGGTCGGCGAACGCTTCGCCCGCCAGGGCTATATGTATGACGCGGTGCGCGCGCTCGTGCCGTTCATCTTCACCACGCTGGGCCTGCACCGCATCGAAGCGGCCTGTCTGCCGTCCAACGAACCGTCGAAGAATCTCCTCACCAAGGCCGGTTTTCGCCAGGAAGGCGTGGCGTTGCGCTACCTTCAGATCAACGGCGAATGGCGCGATCATGTCCTGTTCGCTTTGCTCGCGGACGAGGCGCGGGTAGCCTAGGCCGCTTCGAACAAGATTGTTCCGCAACGAAATCGTATAAACCCGCGTGATGAAACGACTCGCCTTTGCGTTTGCCGCTTGCCTCTTCGCTCTGATCGCGGTGGAAGCAGCAGCTCCGCCGCGCCCGATCGATTTCGCCAGCCTCGAAGGCGCCATCGAGGTGCGGAACGACCTGGTTCCCTATCATGCTCCCTCCAGCAAGCCGCAGCCGGACGGCTCGGGCTGGTATCTGCTCACCGCGACCAACTCCTCGATCCGCCCCGCCGCGCGCGTGCTGCAGGCGTCGCAGCCGCAGAGCGTGAGCTTTCGCTTCCTGCCGCGGCCCACGCGCCCGGCGATCCTGGCGGTGGCGAGTTCGGATTCGCTCGTCGTCGTCGAGAACATGAGAGCCTATGGCCGGCACGCGTACCGTGTGATCGTTCCGCCGGCGACCAACGTCGCCATCGCGGTCGAGATCTCCAACGCCGCCGAGCCGCCGGCGCTGCTCGCCTGGACCGAACCGGCGCTCGCCGCGCACAACCGGCAGTTCGCGATCTTCTCGACGGCGGTGTGGGCGGTGATCGCGGCAGCGGCCCTGTTGGTCGCTGGACTTGCCGTCACGCTCGGCCACGCGCCCGCGCGCTGGGCGGCGATCACGCTCGCCGTCATCCTGCTCGAGCGTCTCTCGGAGACCGGATTGTTCGACGGCAGTCTTGCGACCGCAGTCGGCGGACCCTACGGGCTGATGGCGGCGTTTGCGGGCCTGTCGCTCGCGGCCGGCGCCAAGCTCTCCGACGCGATCGTGCCGCTGCATGAGATCTGGCCGCGTGCGCAGCGCTGGCTCCGCATCGGCCTGCCCGCGATTTGCGGCTTCTCGCTGCTCGCCTATCTCGGCGTTCCCGGCGCCACCGTCCTCGTCGATACCGGCGTCGTGCTGGGCTCGGTCGCGCTCGCAGCCTATCTGGTCTATCGCGGCCGGCTCGGCGCGCAAGCCGCACGCGTCGCGGCACCCAGCGCGCTCGTCTTCGCGCTCGTCACCATCGCGTCGGCGATCGCCACGATGAACGACGCGGGCATTTCCTGGGCGGCCTCGGCGAGCGGCGGCTTTGCGGCGGCCGGTGCGCTGCTTCTCGCGCTCGCGGTCGCGGCCGGCGAGGGCATCGCCGTCCTTCCGTTCCAATCGATTGCGGCCACCGAGCCGGAGCCCGCCGACACGCTGCCGCGCGAGACGCCGGCCCCTGGCGGCTTCACAAGTGCCGCGGTCCAGGCAATCGGCGCCTCGCATCAGGGCGTGTTCGATCTCGACTTCGCGTCCGATATGGTCCGGCTCTCGCGCGATGCCGCAAGCCTGCTCGGTCTCTCGGAGACCGCCGGCAAGATGGCGCACGCCGACTGGGTGGAGCGCGTGCATGCGTCCGATCGCGGCGTCTACCGCCAGGCGATCGACGACTATCGCGGCCATCCTGGCCTTGCCTTCCGCGTCGAGTTCCGCGCCCGCACGGAAACCAACCGCTATCCCTGGTTCGAACTGCGCGCCACGATGATGGGCGAGGGGACGCAAGCCTCGCGCTGCCTTGGCCTCATGGCCGACGTCACTACGCGCAAGGAAAGCGAGTCCGAACTTCTGCACCGCACTTTGCGCGATCCCCTGACCGGGCTGGGCAACCGCGTCGCGCTGATGGAAGAGATCGAGCAGCTCGGGCCGCGCTTCCCGGACGTGACGTTCGCGCTGATCGACATCGACCGCTTCAAGTCGATCCATGCGAGCCTCGGCGATATTGGCGGCGACGAACTGCTCGCCGAAGTCGCCACCCGTCTCGGCCAGCGCTTCAAGGGCCGCGGCGAAGTGTTCCGCGTCGGCGGCGACGCGTTCGCCGTGCTGTTCGTCGAGCCGCCTGGCGACCTGCAGGCGCTGGGCAAGGAGCTGGTCGAGACCTGCGCCGCGCCTTACGCGCGCGACGGGCGCAATGTCTTCGCGCCGGCCAGTGCCGGCATCGCCGTCGGCCGCGATGCCCGCGATCCGCTCGACCTGCTCAAGAATGCCGAGCTTGCGATGATGCATGCCAAGCGTCTGGGCGGCTCCTGCGCGCGGGCCTTTTCGCGCGAGCTCGAAATATTGGCGCCGGGCGATGCCGTTGCGCTCGAAACCGATCTGCGCCGTGCCGTCGAGGATGCGCAGCTCGAGGTCTATTACCAGCCCATCGTGCGGCTGTCGGACGGCACGATCGCGGGCTTCGAGGCGCTGCTGCGCTGGAACCATCCGACCAAAGGTCTCGTGTCGCCGTCCGATTTCATCCAGCACTCCGAGGAGACCGGATCGATCGTCGCGCTGGGCCGCTTCGCGCTGGAGCGAGCGGCGCGCGACATCGCGCAGTGGCAGAAATTCTTTCCGCTCGATCCGCCGCTCTTCGTCAGCGTCAACGTCTCGCGGCGCCAGCTGCGCGACGGGGATTTCAACGTGTTTCTCGGCGCGTTGCTGCATCGCGAACCGATTGCGCCGGGATCGCTGAAGCTCGAAGTCACCGAGAGCATGGTGGCGGCCGACCAGGATGTCCGCGCCGCGCTCGAACGTTGCCGCGCACTGGGCGCCGGCATCTCGATCGACGATTTCGGTACCGGTTCCTCGAGCCTCAGCCAGCTCAAGACCCTGCCGCTCGACACGATCAAGATCGACCGCAGCTTTCTCGTCCGACAAGCCGAGGGCGGCGAGGACAATGTCGTGCTGAGTTCCATCATCTCGCTCGCCCACAATCTGAAGCGCAGCGTCGTCGTGGAGGGTGTCGAAACAGAAATGGATGCCAGCCAGCTCAGGGAACTGGGCTGCGAGTTCGCGCAAGGCTTCTATTTCTCGCAGCCGCTGCCGGCGAGCGAAGCGCTGCAATACATCGCGATGCATTTCGACCATGCCGCGTCAGGCGCGGCCGGCCTCCGAGGACAGGCCTGAGAGCCCGGCGCCGAGCTTGCCGAACGCGAGCTGCCATTTCATGTCCATCTCGGCGTCGAACACGAGCCCGACATCGGCATCGCAATGGATCCAGCCGTTGGCGGCGATCTCGTTCTCGATCTGGCCCTCGCCCCAGCCGGCATAGCCGAGCGCCATGAGCCAGCGCTGCGGCCCGCGGCCGTCGGCGATCGCGCGGATCATGTCCACGGTCGGCGTCAGCGCGATATCGGGGGTAACTTGCAGCGTCGAAGAGCGCCGTGACGGCTCGTTGCCGTGCAGGATGTAGCCGCGATCGGTATCGACCGGTCCGCCGAACAAAACCGGCATGCGCGACGTCGCGGCGGTGACCGGAATATCCATCTTGATCATCAGCTCGCGGAACGGCAGCGCCGGAATCGGCTTGTTGACGATCAGCCCCAGCGCGCCGCGCGTCGAGTGCGCGCACATGAAGATCACGCTCTTCTCGAAACGCTGATCTTCCATGCCGGGCATGGCGATCAGGAGCTTTCCGTGCAGAAAGCCCTCTTCGCCATGTGGTTGCTGCAAATCTCGCAACTCCATGCGCCCAAACTACCTTCATTCGGAGGTCTTTGCGACCGGGTACCGCCTGCGTTACAAACGCAGCCGGCCAAACCCCCTTCAGGAGAATTCCATGTCCATCAAAGTCGGCGACAAAGTCCCTTCCGCAACGCTCATGGAGATGCAGGACGGCGGCCCCAAACCGGTCAAGACCGACGATTTCTTCACCGGCAAGAAGGTGGTTGTGTTCGCGCTTCCCGGCGCCTTCACGCCGACCTGCTCGGCCAAGCACGTGCCGGGCTATGTGCAGAATTTCGACTCACTGAAGGCGAAGGGTGTCGACGCGGTCGCCTGCGTTTCGGTGAACGACGCTTTTGTGATGGGCGCCTGGGGCAAGGATCAGAAGTCGGACGGCAAGGTCCACATGCTCGCCGACGGCAATGGCGACTTCACGCGCGCCATGGGTCTTGAGATGGACGGCTCGCGTTTCGGCATGGGCAAGCGCAGCCAGCGCTACGCGATGATCGTCGACAACGGCGTCGTGAAGGAACTCAACGTCGAAGAGCCCGGCGCGTTCTCGGTGTCGAGCGCCGAGCACGTTCTCAAGCAGCTTTAACCTCTCCCGCAGGCGGAAGAGGTGCGCTCTACGGTATCGCGCCGCGCGCGAGAGCATCCGCGCGTTCGTTCTCGGCGTGCCCGTCATGGCCACGGACCCACACCCACTTGATGTCGTGGCGCTCGGCCTCGACTTCCAGCAGCCGCCACAGATCGTCGTTCTTCACCGGCTTCTTGTCGGCGGTCTTCCAGCCGTTCTTCTTCCAGTTCTTGATCCACTTTGTCGCGCCGTCCAGCACATAACGCGAATCCGTATGCAGGATGACGGACGAAGGTTTGGTCAGCGCGGCGAGCGACCTGATGACCGCCATCATCTCCATGCGGTTGTTGGTCGTCGCCTTCTCGCCGCCGGACATTTCCTTCTCATGCCCGCCGGCGCGCAGGATGGCGCCCCAGCCGCCAGGCCCGGGATTTCCGGAGCAGGCGCCGTCGGTGAAGATCTCGACATGCGGCCGCGTCACAATCCGTACTCGGAGGCGTGCTTCACCTTGAGGTGAAAGCGCAGGCGCTTGGAATAGTCGCGCGGATCCTTGGGACGCACCAGCGCGTTGGGATCGTGATTGATGCGGTCGTACAGACGCGTCAGCAGAAAGCGCAGCGCCGCGCCCGCGGCAAGGGCCGGCAGCGCGTCCACCTCGCGCTGTGTGAGCTCGCGTTGCTGGCGATAGGCCGCGATCAGATTCTTGCCCTTCGTGACGTTGAAGCTGCCGTCGCCTTCGAAGCACCAGGCGTTCAGCGTCACCGCCAGGTCATAGGCATAGGCGTCGTTGCAGGCGAAGTAGAAGTCGAACAGCCCCGACACTTGCCCGTTCAGAAAGAAGACATTGTCGGGAAAGAGATCGGCGTGGATCACGCCAGCCGGCAGATCGCGCGGCCAGTTCGCGATGAGGTTCTTGTGGCTGGCGGCGATCAGCTCGCGCAGACCGCCCTCGATCGCATCGGCGCCGTCGGCGGTTTTCTGCACCAGTTCGCCCCAGCCTTCCGGCCCCAGCGCGTTGGGCCGGATCAAGGCAAAACCGGCGCCGGCTCCGTGCAGGTTCGCCAGCGCCGTGCCGACCGCGGCGCAATGGACCGTCTCGGGCCGGCGCACGGAGAGACCTGTCAGGAATGTCACCAGCGCTGCCGGCCGCCCGTTGAGCTGGCCCCATTGCGTGCCGTCGCGGCGCCGCACCGGTTGCGGGCAGGCGATTCCGCGCGCCGCCAGATGCTCCATCAATCCCAGGAAGAAGGGCAGATCGCGCTCCAACACGCGCTTTTCGTAGAGCGTGAGGAAATAGGCGCCCTTGTCGGTCTGCAGGTAGAAATTGGAGTTCTCGACGCCTTCGGCGATGCCCTTGAAGCTCAACGGCACGCCGACATCGTAGCCGCGAAGCAGCTCTTCCAGCTCTTCGAAGGAGACATCCGTATAGACCGCCATGGCCCGTTCTTCGCGTTGAGGGCGTGCTTCCCCTCGGCAGCGCGCTTGGCTATTGTCCGGCGCGTTTTGCACCGCATTCGAGGAGTCGGCTGCGGCCTGGAAAAAGTCAAGCGAAGGGCGAACTTATGGCAGAGCCGGTTGTCGCACAGAAATCGCCGTTCTCGGCAAACGTCGAGGCCGGAAGGTCTTATTGGTGGTGCGCCTGCGGCCGCTCGCAGCGCCAGCCATTCTGCGACGGCAGCCACAAGGGCAGCGACTTCACGCCGGTCGAGTACAAGGCGAGCGAGAGCAAGACCGTATGGTTCTGCGGTTGCAAGCACACCCATTCCGCGCCTTTGTGCGACGGCACCCACAACAAGATCTGATCAGCGTATGAAATCCTTTCCGCGTATGGCGGCATTGATCGTTCTGTTGCTTCCGCTGCTTTCGGGCTGCGAGACGAGGTCCGATCGCATCAATTGTCCGGTCACCAACATTCTGGCCAACACCGCGTCGATGACGGTGTTCAAGCCCAACATGCAAGGCGATCCGGCCGGCATGCTCTATTCGGTCCGCATGACGGGATTGCGCAAATCATGCGACTTCGACAAGGACGAGGGCACGGCCGACAGCGATATCACCATCAACTTTCAGGCCACGCGCCCGCCGAGCGGCGTCGCCGCGCACTATGAAGTTCCCTACTATGTCGTCTCGACCTTGAACGGCAACACGATCCTGACCAAGCAGATCCTTGCCGTCCCCCTCGACTTCGCGCCGGGCGAGGCGTCGACCACATTCAGTGCGAACGTGTCGTCTCTCGTCCTCCACTACGCGAACGGACACAAACCCTATGAGTATGGGATCCTGGTCGGCATCCAGCTGACGCGCGAACAGCTCGACTACAACAGCAAGACGGACGCCGCGCCGTGACGGCGCTCCTGCCCGAGCTGAGCGCGATCGCGGGCGCCGCGTTCGCGGCCGAGGGCCTGTCGGAATCGTTCGGCCAGGTGCAGCGCTCCGACCGGCCCGATTTGGCGCAGTTCCAGTGCAACGGCGCGCTCGCGGCGGCGAAGGCCGCGAAAACCAATCCGCGCGCCATCGCCGACAAGGTCGCCGCGCGCCTCAAGGCCAACCCACTGTTCTCGAAGGTGGAGATCGCCGGCCCCGGCTTCATCAATCTCGACCTCACCGACGACGCACTTGCCGTGCGCCTGGGCACGATGGCGAAGGACTCCCGTCTCGGCGCGCCGCAGACCGGTAAGGGCAAGACTCTCGTGATCGACTTCGGCGGCGCCAACGTCGCCAAGACGATGCACGTCGGCCATCTGCGCTCCTCGGTGATCGGCGACAGTTTGCAGCGCCTCTTTCGCGCCAATGGCTGGGCGGTGACGAGCGACGTGCATCTGGGCGACTGGGGACTTCAGATGGGGCAGCTCATCTCCGAGGTCCGTCATCGCAACATCGCGCCGATCTATTTCGATCCGAACTACACCGGGCCTTACCCTGCAAAGCCGCCGGTGACGATGGCCGATCTGGAGGAGATGTTCCCCAAGGCATCGGCCGCCTGCAAGGACGATCCGGCACGTCTGGAGGAAGCGCGCAAGGCCACCGCCGAACTGCAGGCTGGCCGTCCCGGCTATCGCGCGCTGTGGGAAAAATTCTTCGAGGTGTCGAAGGTCGGGCTCGAACGCGAATGGGAAAGTCTCGGCGTCCATTTCGATCTGTGGAAGGGCGAGGCCAGCGTCGATCCGCTCATCGCGCCCATGGTCGAGGATCTCAAGGCGCGTCACATCGCGGTCGAGAGCGAAGGCGCACTCGTCATTCCGGTCGAGCGAAACACCGACAAGAAGGAAATGCCGCCGCTGATCCTGGTGAAGTCGGACGGCGCGGTGCTCTACGGCACCACCGACCTCGCAACCATTGTCGACCGGGTCAGGGAGCAGAATCCCGATCTCGTCCTCTACGTCGTCGATCAGCGCCAGCATCTGCATTTCGAGCAGGTATTCCGCGCCGCCGAGAAGGCCGGGCTCGCGGGCAAGGCCCATCTCGAACATGCCGGCTTCGGCACGATGAACGGCACCGACGGCAAGCCGTTCAAGACCCGGGCCGGCGGCGTGATGAAGCTTTTCGACCTCATCGCGATGGTGACGGCTGAAGCCGAAAAGCGGCTCGCCGAGCAGGGCATCGGCGCGGACTATTCCGCCGAAGAGCGCGCCGACATCGCAAGGATGGTCGGCATCGCCACGCTCAAATTCGCCGACCTGTCGAACCACCGGCAGACCGACTACATCTTCGATCTCGAGCGCTTCTCGCGCTTCGAAGGCAAGACCGGTCCCTATCTTCAGTATGCCGCCGTGCGCATGAAATCGATCCTGCGCAAGGCGGCGCCGGCCGATCTCGATCCGCCGGTCCGCGCGATCCTGAACACGCCCGAAGAACGCGCGCTGATCCTGCAATTGCTGACTTTGTCCGATGCCATGACGGCGGCGGAGAAGGGCCGGGCGCCCAATATCCTCTGCGAATATGCCTTCGAGCTCGCCCAGATATTCAGCACCTTCTACGGCGCCTATCACATCCTGTCCGAAACGGACGCCGCGGTCCGCGCCTCGCGGCTCGGTCTGTGCGGGCTGTCGCTCGCGGTTTTGACCAGGGTTCTCGGTCTTCTGGGCATCGAGGTTCCCGAAAGAATGTGAGTAAAACGGCCAAATGTGCGGCCTTCGTTGACTCACTTTCTTTGGCCTTTATGATGCACCGCAACGTGATCGTCCGCCGTGAGGCGCGCGGCCACGGCGATCACACGATCCCTCGCGGGAGACGTATGCCCAGCTTCGAAAGCCGACCCGTCGGCCGAAGCCCGCCGGGCGTAGGCCGAAGGAGCAACCGCCCCGGAAACTCTCAGGCAAAAGGACCGCGTGGGGAGATGAACTTCTGGAAAGCAGGGCGCCGATCTTCGGCGCTCTCACCGAAGGGGTAATCCGCGGCGGCCTTGCGCCGAGCGGGGAAATCTCTCAGGTCCAAATGACAGAGGGGCGCGAGTGCCGCGAAAGCGGTTCGCGCCGGCATAAACTCTGTACACGGACCATTCATGGCCGACCCGAACGAGAGCCTGAAGAAGACGCCGCTCCATGCGCTGCATGTCGAGCTTGGCGGCAAGATGGTGCCGTTCGCCGGCTACGACATGCCGGTGCAGTACCCGGCCGGCATCCTCAAGGAACATCTGCACACCCGCGAGAAGGCGGGCCTGTTCGACGTCTCGCATATGGGCCAGGCGTTTCTTTCCGGCGCCGATCCGGCAAAGGCGCTCGAACGGTTGACGCCCGCCGACGTGACCGGCCTCAAGGAAGGCATGCAGCGCTACGGTCTGCTGCTGAACGAGCGCGGCACGATCATGGACGATTTCATGTTCTCGCGCCTCATCGGCGAAGCGCCGCTCTATCTCGTCGTCAATGCCGGCACCAAGGACGGCGACTTCGCCTACATCGCCGAAAAGCTGAGCGGCATAGCGACGCTTGAGGCGCGCCCGGATCGCGCATTGCTGGCGTTGCAGGGGCCGCAAGCCGCGTCGGTGCTGGAACGCCATTCACCTGGCATCGGCAAGCTCACCTTCATGAAGGTGACACGCTGCACCGTCGCCGGCGCGCCGGCCATCGTCAGCCGCTCGGGCTACACCGGCGAGGACGGCTTCGAAATCTCCATCGAGGCAATCCATGCCGAACGCGTCGCCCGCGCGCTGCTCGGCGAGGCGGAGGTCCTGCCCATCGGGCTCGGCGCGCGCGATTCGCTGCGCCTGGAAGCGGGCCTGTGCCTTTACGGCCACGACATCGACGAGACCACCGATCCGGTCGAGGCCAATCTCGTCTGGTCGATCGCCAAGCGCCGCAAGCTCGACAAGGATTTTCCGGCCGCCGAGGAAATCATGGACCGTATTTTCAACGGCACGCCGATGAAGCGCGTCGGCATCCGGCCCGATGGCCGCCAGCCGGCGCGCGATGGCACCGAGATCGCCGACAAGTCCGGCAAGGTGATCGGCAGGATCACCAGCGGCGGTTTCGGCCCGAGCCTGAATGCGCCGGTCGCCATGGGCTATGTCGCATCCGAATTCGCCGCCGACGGCACGGAGATCGACCTCGTCGTGCGCGGCAAGCCGTTGCCGGCGCGTGTCGCGCCGATGCCGTTCGTGCCGCACCGCTATCGCCGAGCCGTCTGAAGTCATCTGGAGCATCACATGAGCGAAGTTCGTTATTCCGATCAGCACGAATGGGTCAGCGTCGATGGCGACACCGCCACCATCGGCATCACCAAATACGCCGCCGAACAGCTCGGCGACGTCGTGTTCGTTGAGCTGCCCGATGTTGGCCGCAAGATCGGCGTCGGCGCGGAAGCCGCGGTGGTCGAGAGCGTCAAGGCGGCGAGCGAGGTTTATGCGCCGGTCGGCGGCGAGGTGACCGCAAACAATCCCGATCTCACCGCCGATCCCGCAAAGGTCAACGCCGATCCGGAGGGCGCTGGCTGGTTCTTCAAGATGAAGCTCGCCGACAAGGGCGAACTCGCCAAGCTGATGACGGCGGATCAGTACGCGGAATTCGTGAAAGGTCTTTGAAATTGAAGTCCGTCATCGCCGGGCTTGTCCCGGCGACCCATGATCACCCGAGCGGCAGTTGTGATCATGGATGGCCGGCACAGGGCCGGCCAAGACGATTGGAGAATTTGCCGAAGAGAGCAGGAACAAATGCGCTATCACCCCCTGACCCAATCCGACCGTTCGGCGATGCTCGCCAAAATCGGCGCGCCGAACGTCGACGCGCTGTTCAAGGATGTGCCGAAGGAAGCGGTCGTGCCGCTGTCGGCCTTCGCGCTTCCCGACACGCAAGGCGAACTGGAGGTCGACCGCAAGCTCAGCCGCATGGCGGCGAAGAACATCGCGGCGGGTTCGGGACCGTTCTTCTGCGGCGCCGGCGCCTACAAGCACCACGTGCCGGCCGCCGTCGATCACCTGATCCAGCGCTCGGAATTCCTCACCAGCTACACGCCGTACCAGCCCGAGATCGCACAGGGCACGCTGCAATACATGTTCGAATTCCAGACCCAGGTGGCGCTTCTCACCGGCATGGAAGTCGCCAATGCGTCGCTCTATGACGGCTCGACCGCGACCGCCGAAGCCGTGCTGATGGCGCAGCGCATCACCCGGCGGCCGAACGCGATCCTCTCTGGGGGGCTGCATCCGCATTATGCCGAGACCGTCGAGACCGTCGCCGCGCTCTCGGGCGAAGTCGTGCGCGCTCCGGTAACGCCGGGCAGGGCGGAGGACATCGCCGCCCTGATCGACCAGCAGACCGCCTGCGTCGTGGTGCAGAGCCCCGACGTGTTCGGACTGATCCGCGACCTGAAGCCCATCGCCGCCGCGGCGCATGCCAAGGGCGCGCTCGTGATCGCGGTCGTGACCGAGGTGATCTCCCTCGGCCTGCTCGAAGCGCCGGGCTTCCAGGATGCCGACATCGTCGCCTGCGAAGGCCAGTCGATCGGCAACGGCCTCAATTTCGGCGGCCCCTATGTCGGTCTGTTCGCGACGCGCGAGAAATATCTGCGCCAGATGCCCGGCCGCCTGACGGGCGAGACCGCCGACGCCGCCGGCAAGCGCGGCTATGTGCTCACGCTCTCGACCCGCGAGCAGCACATCCGCCGCGAAAAGGCGACGAGCAACATCTGCACCAACTCCGGTCTCTGCTGCCTGGCCTTCACCATCCATCTCTCGCTGCTGGGCGAGGAGGGTCTGACGCGTCTTGCGCGCCTCAACCATGCCAAGGCGTGCGCGCTCGCCGACAAGCTCGCAAAGGTGAAGGGTGTCAGCCTCGTCACGCCGGCCTTCTTCAACGAGTTCACGATTCGGCTGCCCAAGCCCGCCGCTGCCGTGGTCGAGACACTTGCGATACGCGGTATCCTGGCCGGCGTGCCCGTTTCGCGCCTGTTGCCGCACGATCCGAACCTCAAGGATCTACTGATCGTCGCCGCCACCGAAACCACGTCCGACGAAGACGCCGACGCGCTCGCCGCGGCGCTGGGGGAGATTCTCTGATGACCATGAACAATCAGGGCCGACCCACGGCGCCGGGCACCATCGCCACGAATGAGCTTCCGACAATTTCCGGCGATCGCGGGCTCGATCACGAAGAGGCGCTGATCTTCGAACTGGGCCGCGACGGCATGACCGGTGTCGATCTGCCGAACGTGCAGCTCTCCGAAACCCGTCTCGCCGGCCTGCGCCGCCGACAGCCAATCGGACTTCCGGGTCTCTCCGAGCCCGAAGTCGTCCGCCATTATGTCCGGCTGTCGCGCATGAACTACGCGATCGATGCGGGTCTTTATCCGCTCGGCTCCTGCACCATGAAGCACAACCCGCGCCTCAACGAGAAGATGGCGCGGTTGCCGGGTTTCGGCGATCTGCATCCGCTGGCGCCCCAGTCGACAACGCAAGGCGCGCTCGAACTGATTTCCGAATTGATGAAATGGCTCACAACGCTCACCGGCATGCCCGCGGTCGCGATGTCGCCCAAGGCCGGCGCGCATGGCGAGCTGTGCGGCCTGCTGTCGATCCGCGCCGCAATCGCCGCACGCGGCGAGAAACGCACGCGCATCCTGGTTCCGGAATCCGCGCACGGCACCAATCCGGCGACGGCCGCCTTCGCCGGCTTCACCATCGACGAGGTGAAAGGCACTGCCGACGGCCGCGTCGACATGGTCGAACTCGAAGGCAAGCTCGGCCCCGACGTCGCAGCCATCATGCTCACCAATCCCAACACCTGCGGGTTGTTCGAGCGCGACATCCGTCACATGGCCGATGCGACGCACGCAGCCGGCGCGTATTTCTATTGCGACGGCGCCAACTTCAACGCCATCGCGGGCCGGGTGCGGCCGGGCGATCTGGGTATCGATGCGATGCACATCAATCTGCACAAGACCTTCTCGACGCCGCATGGCGGCGGCGGGCCGGGAGCAGGGCCGGTGGTGCTCTCCGCTGCGCTGGCGCCGTTCGCGCCCCTGCCGCTGCTGGTGCATGACGCCGGCGGCTTCCGCCTGATCGAGGATCGCGACGAGCTGCCGGCCGGCGCCAAACCCTTCGGGCGCATGAGCGCCTTCCACGGCCAGATGGGCATGTTCGTCCGCGCGCTGGCCTACATGCTCAGCCATGGCCGTGACGGCGTGCGCCAGGCGAGCGAGGACGCGGTGCTGTCCGCCAACTACATCCTCGCCTCGCTCAAGGACGTTATGAGCGCGCCGTTCGGCGACGGACCCTGCATGCACGAAGCGCTGTTTGACGACAGCTTTCTCGAAGGCAGCGGCGTCACCACGCTCGACTTCGCCAAGGCGATGATCGACGAAGGCTATCATCCGATGACGATGTACTTCCCGTTGGTCGTGCACGGAGCGATGCTGATCGAACCGACGGAGTCGGAGTTCGAAGGAGTCGCTCGACCGCTTCATCCATGTTCTGCGCGAGCTGGCGCTGGAGGCGAAGGCCGGCAAGACCGTGCGCTTCGAAGGCGCGCCGCGGCTTGCCCCGCGCCGCCGTCTCGACGAAACCGCGGCCGCGCGCAAGCCGGTGCTGCGCTGGAAGAAGAAGGACCTGCCGCAGGCGGCAGAGTGATCTTGGCCGCGGCCCAGTCTATCCGGCAGAAGCGGTCGGCTTGCGGATGAAGTTGAAGGCCGAGACGTATCCAAGGCGGCGCTCCTGTCCGTGACCCGCGATATCTCGTCCTCTGCGAACAGCACGATGCGTCCATTGTGGCCCGGCTCGGCGGAGTTGGAGTACTTCATGTCGCAGATGCGGCAGCCGTTCGCGACGATCGCATCGTCCACGACGGCCTTCCCGACCGGGTTCATCTCCATCGAAATGCGGTTGTTCAACCCCAGAATGGTCTTCGCCAGCACCTTCACGCGCTTGGGGATCATGCGACGGAGCGACAGGGCGCGGCGTCCGTCCGAAGCGTCTTCGACGAGAAGCTGAAAGGCTGCGATTCCGCCGGGCTTCAGAACCCGGCAGAACTCGCCGATGAACGCCTCCTGCAGATCGGCGGGCATGTGCTGCAGCACGAGATGCGAATAGAGAAAGTCGATGCTGCTGGACTCCACCTGCAGCAGATCGGGATCGGCGTTCACCAGGTAGGATGCCTTGACGGCATCGCCCTCGCTGTAGTGCTTCGCCAGCTCGATCATGCGCGGCGAGATGTCGGTGCCGATACCGGCACGAAAGCGCCGCGCCAGTGCGCGTGAGAGCCGGCCCACGCCGCAGCCGAAATCGAGGAACGTTCCCGACAAATCCGGCGCCAGCCCGATCTTGTCCATATAGCCGAGGACGAATTCGATTTCGGTCTCGCCGGTGGCGAAGAACGCGTCGGCGTCCCAGCGGCGGTCGGTGGCGTGCGGATGGGTGAGGATCGCGAACAGCGGATCGATCTGCGCGTTCTTCTCCCACTCCTCGGCATAGGCACTGTGCGGCCGTGCCATCCTGCTCCTCGTTCCCCGCCGCGGCACCAATGGCGGAGCGAAAGATAAGAAAGAACCCTCGTCCGGTATATCCGAACGAGGGTCAAGGTGCCTTAGGTGGAGACGGTGGCCGGTGACGCTGCCCGGCCGTGACAAGTTTAGGTGCAGGTATGGACCTTGAGTCCGGCCGGCGCCTTGGTGTCGGAGTCGCCGCAGGCCTGGTCGAGTTGCTTCTGGGTCAGGCCGAGGGCCCTGGTGAGATCGGTGCCCTTGAGCGAGGTCGCGTCCATCACTGCGCCGCTGAGATTTGCGCCGTCGAGCTTCGCGTGCGCGAGATTGGCGCCCGACAGGTCGGTGCCGCGGAAGGTGGCGTCGGTGAAATTGGCGAACGACATGCACATCAGGACGGCATTGGCGCCGTCGAAATTCGCGCCGTGGAGGTCATGGGCCTTCACGCATGTGTTGGTGAGATCGGCGCCTTCGAGATTGCAGCCGACGCAGTCGACGATGCCGGCATGGATGCGGGCCACCGCGGCGGCGTCATAGGCCGGCGCCGACATGGCCTGGCCGACGCTCAGAGCGAGCAGGGCGAGGATGAAACCGATCAGCTTGGACATGGGCAGATGTCTCGAATTGGTACGGGCACCCCTTTCGTCGCAAGCGCCATGCCTGCGGGAAAGGGCAGGCCGACAGCAAGAACCGGGTCGAACCGCACCCGCTCCCTGTCCCAGTTTGAGGGTGACAAACGACAGGAATCTCCGATGACCTTCCGCATTCGCGGCCTGGACGCCGCCCAATTCGCCCCGCTCTTCGAACTCGACGACGCCGAGCTTGCCGAGCGCAGCATGCGCCGCGTCTTGATCGACGAACCCCACGCCGCCCCCTGCCGTATCAGCCTGGAAGACGCCGAGCCGGGCGAGCACGTCCTGCTCATCCCGTTCGCGCACCACATGGCCCATTCGCCCTACCGCGCCTCAGGCCCGATCTACATCCGCGGGGGCGGCCGCAAATCATTCGATCGCGTCGGCGAACTGCCGCCGGTGTTCGAAGGCCGCCTGCTCTCCGTGCGCGCCTACGACAGGGATGGCATGATGACCGACGCCGACGTCGTGGAAAACGATCCGCGCGCACTGTTCGAGAAATTCTTCGCCGATCCGGCGGTGGATTATCTTCACGTCCACTATGCGCGCCGCGGTTGCTTTTCGTGCCGGGTGCAGCGGACGTGAACCTCTTCCAGAGCTAAGCGTGGGGTTTCCCATATTCCTCCGCGAGCAGGGCGTAGAAATATTCGTCCCACCACACGCCCGGCGCCTGGTAGAGGCAGGAGCGGAAATGCCCCTCCCGCCGCAGCCCGAGCTTTTCCGCCACGCGCCACGACGCCGGATTCTCGGGCTGGCAGGTGGCGATGACGCGGTGCGCCCTGAGCGTCTCGAAGGAGTAGGCGACAAGCGCTCGTGCCGCTTCTGTGGCATAGCCCCGTCCCTGGACCGCGCGGCCGAACGCCCAACCGATCTCGTAGGTCTCTGGTTGGAACCACAGGTGAAACGGCATGTGCCCGACCAGCTGCCCGCTGGCCTTCTCGATCACCGCGACGGACGTCCCGCCTTCGCCGGCCTGCTCCAGCGCGAAGGCCCGCGCAGCGCTTTGATCGAGCGTGCCCTCGGGAAGGAACGCCGTAACTTGCGGATCCGACATATACGCAAAGATGGCCGGCCAATCGCTCGCCGCGATGGCGCGCAGATGGAGCCGTGACGTCTCGAGTCCGGGAAAGTCCATGGCGATCGAACCACGTGTGCTGGACGGGCTATTCTACAGGAGAGCAGGAGGAGCGAAGCGGCGAAGCGCACTACACAAACGCAAACGGAGGCCCCTCGCGATGGCCTCCGTCCACGGTCAGCACACTGGTTTGTCTGTCTTGGTCCACACTGCGCAGCGCAGACCTCGTCAGTTCCTGTGCGATCTGGTTCGATGCTTCCCGCCCGTCTTTCGTTGGGCCCTTCCGCATCACGCTCGCGCGGTCATGTTCCGCCTCTCGCGCCCAGCTTGAACGGTTTCCCCGCCGTTCCCTGGATTCCCGGTCCACCATCGCGTTCTAGAACGCTTCTGGCAGCCCTTGTAGCACTCCGGTCCGTTTCAGGCTCGAGCCCTCACCGTCCGGTACAAGGTGTGCGCCGATCACCTTTTCAGGTGTCCTGGGCTTTCCCGTGTGCGCGGGTACCCCAGACGCGAGTGAAGATTGCGCGCGAAATTGCCGCGAGTTGAGTCGAACGAATCACTTGTCCACAAAAAACGAATCACTGCCGGCAATCTTATTGCTGACGGCGCGCTGCTCAGTGATCGCGCTTGACGCTGAAGGATGCGGCAGGCTTTCCGGGCTCGCGGATCGTGATGTGTGCCGCCTCGTCGCCGTCGCGCGTCAGCACGGCGTTACCGTGCGCCCAGTTGATGGTCAGAGTCTTGCCGTCCGTTGAAACCTTGGCGTTCAATTCGTCCGACAGATAATCGCCATGCAGATAGATGCCGATCGCGTCGTTGCCCGCCATGATCAGCTGGATCCCGTCGCCGCCCTGCCAGTTGCCGGCCCAGGTGCCGTTCCAGTCCGATGCGGCGAGCGCGGGCGTGGTCATGATTGCGAACAGAAGGGCGAGGGCCCGGATTTTCATCGCGCTGCGCCGGTACATCGCGGATGCGCGATTGCGATCATGCCGTCGGCGGGACCTTAACACCCGCCTGCCTTAGCAGCGCCGTCAATTGGCGCACTTCGTCGATGAGCTTCAGAACTTCGGTCTCGCGCAGCTGATCGAGCTTCTGGTGCAGCAACTCGATCTCGAGCTCGGCCTTGATGTTGATCTTGTAGTCGTTGTCGGCCGCTTGCCGGTCGATGTCCTGCTGGCGGTTCTGGCTCATCATGATGAAGGGCGCGGCATAGGCCGCCTGGAACGACAGCGCCAGGTTCAGAAGAATGAACGGGTAGGGGTCCCAGTGCTCGATGTAAGCGGTGATGTTCAGAAATATCCAGAACAGCAGGATCAGCGACTGGATGATGATGAACCGCCACGAACCCATCGTGGCGGCGACCGTATCGGCGATGCGCTGGCCCATCGTCAGCGTCCCGGCCACGGCCTCCGCCGTGTCGTGCGCCTGGCGCGCATTGCGCCGGACCGTGCGCAATTCGGCGAGGAGCGATTCTTCGGCTTCGTGGAGCTGGTGGCGGACGGTGGCGAAGGTACTCATTTGTCACCCGCGGAGCGTCGATTCGACGCGAGAATATCAGTGTAAACACGGGGCGCGAAGGTGGGCTGACGCTGCTTCGCGGACGGTGCAAAAGCGGAAGGGGCGGGAGCGCGAGCATCCCACCCCTTCCCACCCATCGCGAGGTGTTCGGCTGGATCAGCCCAGGAGGCCGCCCACTAGACCTCCAAGCTGTGCGTTTTTCCGACAGTTCAAGGGGCGCAAATTATGAAACACATTCAAGCCGCCCATCGACTTGGGATGTATATGATCGACCTCCCAGCCGAATGGCGATGAACGATTTCCGTATTCGTGGCGGTGCATGGTAAATCCAAAATCGTCCATCAGCACAAAACGCGGATCTAATCCCTGAATTGTGTGGCCCTTAGTCCAAACGGCGGCCTGCGTCCCGTCCAGGTAGTCGCCGAAGAGCGCACCACCGTATTGAGGGAAGTTGGTTGAATTGAGCGCTCCAAGGAGTCCGATAGCCATGGCTGTGATCACCTAGCTGCAGCCGCTCGTCGAGCCGCACGTGTTGCACTTCATGCAGGTGCCGTTGCGCACCAGGGTGAAGTTCCCGCACGAGCCGCAGGCATCGCCCTCATAGCCCTTCATGCGCGCTTCCGCCGAGCGCTTGGCGGCGAGTTCGCGGGGTGTGCCGGCGCCGCCTTTGAGCCGTGTGCCGAGCGAATCGACCAGATCGCCGACCGGATTGGCGGCCTCCGCCAGCACGCTGGTGCGGATCTCGTTCAGCGCCTCGCTCACCGTTTCGTCCTCGACGGTCAGAAAGCCTTCTTCCTCGTCGTCATGGGAGTGCGCGTGATCTTCCATCATCTTCGGCGCAGCGCCGCCGCGCACCACCGCGATGGAGCGCTGCATCCGGCCGCGCACGAAGCCCGGCGATACGATGCTCTTCATCGCCTGCACCACTTCGCGGGTGCGCGCATCGCTCGAACCCTCGTCCGTGCCGACGCCGACATCCTCGTCGCCTTCCGGATGGACATGGGCAAGGTCGTGGCGGCCGAGATAGCTGACCGCCAGCTCGCGGAAGATGTAGTCGAGGATCGATGTCGCGTTCTTGATCGAGTCGTTGCCGATCACCATGCCGGCAGGTTCGAAACGCGTGAAGGTGAAGGCGTCGACGAATTCCTCCAGCGGCACGCCATATTGCAGGCCCATCGAGATCGCGATGGCGAAGGCGTCCATAAGCGAACGGAACGCCGCACCATCCTTGTGCATGTCGATGAAGATCTCGCCGATCCGGCCGTCCTCATACTCGCCGGTGCGCAGATACACCTTGTGCCCGCCGACGATCGCCTTTTGGGTGTAGCCCTTGCGGCGTTGCGGCAGCTTCTCGCGGTCGCGCTCGCGCACCCGTTCGACGATGCGTTCCACGATCCGCTCGGTGACGACGGTGGTGCGCTGGGTCGCCGACATCTCCTCGATCTCCTCTTCCTCGTCGTCGAGGGAGAGCACCTGGCTCGCCAGCGGCTGGCTGAGCTTGGAGCCGTCGCGATAGAGCGCATTGGCCTTGAGGCCGAGACGCCATGACAAAAGGTAGCTCTCGCCGCACTCCTTCACGGTCGCGGCATTCGGCATGTTGATGGTCTTGGAGATCGCACCGGAGATGAAAGGCTGCACCGCGGCCATCATGCGAATGTGGCTCTCGACCGATAGCGCGCGCTTGCCGATACGGCCGCACGGATTGGCGCAGTCGAACACGGCCAGATGCCGCTCCTTCAGGTGCGGCGCGCCTTCGAGCGTCATCGCACCGCAAACGTGGAGATTGGCGGCATCCACATCGGCCCGGCTGAAGCCGAGCAGCTTCAGCATGTCGAAATCCGGTGCATCCAGCGAGGCGGCGTCGATCTTGAGAACATCGGTGCAGAATTCGGTGCCGAGCGTCCACTTGTTGAACACGAAGCGGATGTCGAACGCCGATTCCAGCGCGCCTTCGATCGCATTGATCTGGTCCTCGCCGAAGCCCTTGGCGCGCAGTGCATCGTGGCTGAGGGCGCCGCGCGAGCCTTCCAGCGTGCCGTGGCCGACCGCATAGGCGACGATGTCGTCGATCTGGCCTTGCGAATATTGCAATGTCTGCAGCGCTTCGGGCACGCAGCGGTTGATGATCTTGAAATAGCCGCCGCCCGCCAGCTTCTTGAATTTGACCAGCGCGAAATCGGGCTCGACGCCGGTGGTGTCGCAATCCATGACGAGGCCGATCGTGCCCGTCGGCGCGATCACCGTCGATTGCGCGTTGCGATAGCCGAAGCCTTCGCCGAGCGACACCGCGTCGTCCCAGGCGCGCTGCGCCGCGAAGGCGAGATCCTTGTTGGCGACGGCCGCGAGATCGAGCGGCACCGGCGGCGTCGACAGGCCCTCATAGCCCGATGCATCGCCATGCGCGGCACGGCGATGGTTGCGCATCACGCGCAGCATCGCGTCCTTGTTGGCGGCATATTCGGGGAAGGCGCCGAGCTCGCCCGCAACCTCTGCCGAGGTCGCATAGGACACGCCGGTCATCACCGCGGAAATCGCGCCTGCGATCGCGCGGCCCTCGCGCGAATCGTAGGAGATGCCCGCCGCCATCAGCAGGCCGCCGATATTGGCAAAGCCGAGGCCGAGCGTGCGGTAGTCGTAGGAAAGCTGCGCGATCTCCTTCGACGGGAACTGGGCCATCAGGACCGAGATTTCGAGCACGACGGTCCACAGCCGGACCGCATGCTCGAAGGCCGCGACGTCGAACACCTTGGCGCCGCCGTCCTGGTCCTTGCGGAACGCCATCAGATTCAGCGAGGCGAGATTGCACGCCGTGTCGTCCAGGAACATGTATTCCGAGCACGGATTGGAGGCGCGGATCTGTCCGCCGGCCGGGCAGGTGTGCCAGTCGTTGATCGTCGAATGGAACTGGATGCCGGGATCGGCACAGGCCCATGCGGAATAGGAGATCTTCTCCCAAAGATCGCGCGCCTTGACGGTATTGGCGATCTTGCCCGAGCCGCGATAGGTGAGGTTCCAGTCCTTGTCTTCCAGGACGGCGTTCAGGAACTCGTCCGTTACGCGCACCGAGTTGTTCGAATTCTGGCCCGAGACCGTCAGATAGGCCTCGCTGTCCCAGTCGGTGTCGTAGACCTTGAAGTCGATGTCCTTGTAGCCCTGCTTGGCGAAGTTGATCACGCGCTCGATATAGTTGTCGGGGATCAACGCCTTGCGCGCGGCCTTCACTTCGCGGCGCAGCGCCGGATTCTTCTTGGGATCGAAGCAATCGTCATTGGAGCCGACGCAGTTGATGCAGGCCTTCATGACGAGCTTCAGATGTTTCTCGGCGAGCTTGGAGCCGGCCACCATCGCGGCCACCTTCTGCTCCTCGATCACCTTCCAGTCGATGAACTGCTCGATGTCGGGATGATCGACGTCGACGATCACCATCTTGGCGGCGCGGCGCGTCGTGCCGCCCGACTTGATCGCGCCCGCCGCGCGGTCGCCGATCTTGAGGAAGCTCATCAGGCCGGAGGATTTTCCGCCGCCCGACAGCTTCTCGTTCTCGCCGCGCAGCGAGGAGAAATTCGTGCCGGTGCCCGAGCCGTACTTGAAGAGCCGCGCCTCGCGCGTCCACAGGTCCATGATGCCGCCCTCGTTCACCAGATCGTCGGCGACCGACTGGATGAAGCAGGCATGCGGCTGAGGATGTTCGTAGGAGCTGGTCGACTTGGTCAGACGGCCGCTCTTGTGGTCGACATAGTAATGACCCTGGCTCGGGCCATCGATGCCATAGGCCCAATGCAGGCCGGTGTTGAACCATTGCGGGCTGTTCGGCGCCGCCATCTGCGCCGCCAGCATGTAGGACAGCTCGTCCTTGAAGGCGCGCGCGTCGGCCTCGCCGTCGAAATAGCCGCCCTTCCAGCCCCAATAGGCCCAGGTCCCGGCGAGCCGGTCGAACACCTGCTTGGCGGAACGCTCGCCCGCGGTCTCCTTGCTGTCGGCGGCGTGGCGCCACAGGAATTCCGGCACGCCGTCCTCCGGCACCGGCTTCAGCGCCGCCGGCACGCCGGCCTTGCGGAAATACTTTTGCGCCAGCACGTCGCACGCGACCTGGCTCCAGTTTTCGGGGACTTCGATGTCGGCGTGGGAGAAGACAATCGAACCGTCGGGGTTTCGGATCTCGCTGGAAGCAGAACGGAACGCGATGTTTTCGTAAGGCGAATGACCCTCAACCGTGAACTGACGGCGAATGCGCATGGAACTGATCCCCGAACTGAAAGTGGCCCCGGTTGTCGATCCCGCGGCACCATTTCGGGGACAGTTTTCCCGCGCCGGGCCCGCTACCTATGTGGCAGGAACCTCGGCGGGGGGTGATTTCCATCCGCCAGATTTGGTGTCGCGAGTAGCGACAGGCCCCAAGTATGGGCACCGTTCGAAAACGCTCGCAAGCGAAAAGTAGTAAACGAAATCTTACCCACCATATGTGGTGGGTATGTGAATGTGCGATTTTGCTGGGGAAAGGTCCCTGTCAAGCGGTTAACAAGAATCGCGCAGAAAATTTTTTCTAGATTGTGACAGCCGCCTACTTCGCGTCGTTTTTTGGATCGATTGTGGATAGTCGAATTCGAAGTGGTCCGGTCACCGTGTCGCCATTGTCTCAATGGCAAGATCGCCGCGCTGCACCTATATTCGCGTCGCGAATCCGAAGCCCGGCCAAACTTTTATGTCTTTCATCCGAATGCTTTATGCCTGGTGGCACAACGCCACCTTGGGAACGCTTTGGACGACCTGGCTCTCCGGCAGCTATGTCGGCGCCGACGCCTATGGCAACCGCTACTACCAGACGAAAAAGGGGAATCGGCGCTGGGTGATCTACGCCGGAACCGTCGAGGCGAGCCGAGTTCCGCCCGACTGGCACGGCTGGCTGCACCGCACCTTCCAGGATCCGCCGACATCGGCGCCCTTCAAGCAGAGGCCGTGGGAGAAGGAACATCAGCCGAATCTCACCGGCACCTCCGGCGCCTATCGTCCGGACGGCAGCCTGTTGCGCGGCGGCGTCCGCCCCGCTGCCACGGGCGACTACCAGGCCTGGAGGCCGGAGTAGGCGATGGGAAACAGCAATACGGTCGAGACGATCATGGGCGCGATCGTCGTGGCGGTCGCCGCGGCGTTCCTCTACTTCGCCTATACGAGCACGAGCTCCGGCTCGCTCGAGGGCTATGAGATCGTCGCCAAGATGCCGCGAGTCGACGGGCTCGCCACCGGTACCGACGTTCGGCTCTCGGGAATCAAGATCGGTGCGGTGAGCGCGTTGACGCTCGATCCCAAGACCTATCTCGTCACGCTGCACATGAGCATTCGCAGCGACATCCAGATTCCCGACAATTCGTCGCTGGTGGTGACGTCGACCGGCCTGCTCGGCAGTTCCTATCTCTCCATCTCGCCGGGCGGCAGCGACAAGATGCTCCCGCCGGGCGGTGCGATCACCAACGTGCAGGGCTCGGTCGATCTGATGGGTCTGGTCGGGCGCTTCATCGGCGGCGGCAACAAACCCGCGCCGGGCACGGCACCGGCCGGCGGCAAGCCGTGACGGGCGCACGCAAACTCGCTCTGGCATCTTCGGCGCTGCTGTTGTTGGCCGGCGCCGTCAGCGTGGCGGCGGCCAAGCCGGCCGCGACTGCCACAGCCGACAAGCCGGAAGGGCCGCTCACGCTCGTGATGCGCGGTCTCGACAAGATCACCGGCCGGCCGACCACCTTGCTCGTGCCGATCGGAACGTCGGTCCAATTCGCGACGCTGACCATCACGGCGCGGTTCTGCTACTCGACACCGTCGACCGAGACGCCGGAGACGGCCGCCTTCGTGCAGATCGACGATCATCGTCCCGACCAGCCGCCGCGCCGTGTCTTCTCCGGCTGGATGTATGCGTCGAGCCCCGGCCTCAACGGCATGGAACACCCGCTCTATGATGTCTGGGTGATCACCTGCAAAGCCATCGCGCCCGGCGAGAACGTCGCGGTCGGTCCGCCGGTCAAGCCCGTTTCTCCCGACGCAACGGATACTGAAAAGCCCCCCGCGCTGCCCGAAGGCTCGGGCCAGTAGGCCTGGCGGTTCAGCGCATCGTGCAGCCGCGCAAGATAGGCTTGGCGCGGAATCTCGATCGCCCCCAATCGCTCAAGATGGGCCGTCAGGAACTGGGTGTCGAGCAGCTGGAAGCCGCCGCGTTTCAGCAACGCCACCAGATGCACCAGCGCGACCTTGCTGGCGTCGCGCTCCGTCGAGAACATGCTCTCTCCGAAGAACGCCGCTCCCAGGCTGACGCCATACAGGCCGCCGACCAGTTTGCCGTCGCGCCAGCACTCGACCGAATGAGCGTGGCCGGCGGTGTGCAGCGCGGTGTAGAGGCGGATGATCTCCGCATTGATCCAGCTCTGTTCGCGGCCCGGAACGGCGGCCGCGCAGGCGCGCATGACATCGACGAAGGCGAGATCCGCCGTTACCGCGAAGCGATCGCTTTTGACCGTGCGCGCAAGACGCCGGGAGACGCGATAGCCGACGAGCGGGATGATACCGCGATGCTCGGGCGAGACCCAGAAAAGGGTGGGATCGTCGCGCCGTTCCGCCATGGGAAACAGGCCTTGCGCATAGGCGCGCAAGACGATCTCGGGCGTGAGCGGCGGCGAACCGTGCATCGCGCATCATAGCGCGAGGATGTTCAGCCGATAAGGTTGATCGTCGTCTTGGTCATCTGATCGGCGGCGTCCAGCGCGCGGATGTTGGCGCGATAGTTCGCCAGCGCCTGCATCTGCGACACGAGGCCCGCGGCAAGGTCGGCGCCCGACAGGGTCAGCGGCTCGATGTTCCGCGCGCTCTGCTGCTGCTGCGGCGCGTTCGGCGTCACGGCGCGCAGCTCCTGCGCCGCGGCAGCGGTGAACTGCTCGGTCGCGGCCTTGAGGCCCGACAGCGACATCGCGATGGCATCCATGGACGCAGCCTAGGTCGGCGTGTCCTACCGCTTGCTCTCGAAACTCCCGGGCATTCGATTCAAAGTTTCTGCGATTTGCTCAGCGCCCATGGGCCCGGTCCTGCCGCGGCTAGGAACAGGAATGCGAAGCAGAACAGGATGGCCGCGTCGCCGCCATTCACCGCCGGAAAGAAACCGCCGCGCGGCACATGGCCGATCCAGTAGGCGACCGCCATCTCGCCCGAACAGATGAAGGCGGCGATGCGCGTGAACAATCCCACCGTGACGAGCGCGCCGCCGATCAACTCGATCACGCCCGCCACCATGATGACCGGCATCATGTTGGGCGGGATGGCGTGCGCCATCGCCGCCGGCAAAGGGGGAAAGTGCAGAAGCTTCTGCATGCCGTGCTCGAGGAACAGGACGCCCGTGACGATGCGCAGGATGCTGAGCAGCTGCGGCTGAATTCTCGAAAGCCAACTCATCCGATTCCCCCTCAATGTCCGGGAAGCTTATCAGCCTGGGGCTGCGCCGTCAGGACGTCCGGCGCATCCTCCTTCAGCGCCACGCCGGTGACGCGCAACCTTCGGGCCTGTGTCATCAGCCAGGCCAGCCGGTGCGCGGCGTCGTCGAGCGCCAACCCGCCGGGACGCACATTGGAGATGCAGTTGCGCTGGGCGTCGGACGTGATGCCGGGCCGCGGCGCGCGCGTCAGATAGAGGCCGACGGAATCCGCCGCCGAAAGACCCGGCCGCTCGCCGATCAACACGACCGCGAATTCGGCGTTCAGCGCTTGCGCGATTTCGTCGCCGATTGCCACGCGCCCGTTGGTGACGATTGTGGTCGGCGCCCACTTCCAGCCGGGCACGCTCGCCAAAATCGCCTTCGCCAGCGCTGCGCCATGGCCGTGGATCGCGGTGGACGACAATCCGTCCGCGACGACCAGCGCCGCATCGTACGCGCCGCGCCTCAGCCGCGCCCTCGATGTGTCGCTCAACAACTTTCCCAGGCTGGGGTTTGCGAGATAGGCCGTTCTGTTTTCGGCCTTCGTTTCGACCGTCACGGCCGGCGAAATCGCTTCGGCGAGGCGCTTTGAATCGAAAGGCGCCTCTACCGCGTCGCGCGCGCGGGCATGGGCGAGTTGGAATTCAAGCACCCGCTTCGTCGGCAACGCGTTGCCCGCGCGCCCCAGCGCGACGCGTGCCGGCGTGAATGCCGCGAGTGCGTTCCATTCGTCCGCCCCGCTCATGGTGCCCTCGCGAAATCGAGCAGGCGCGCCGCCTCGCCGCCGGCAAGCTGCGGCGCGATGCGGCCGTCCGCGCCCAGGATGCCCATCCGCGCGAGCCAGGCCTCGAACTCCGGCGCCGGCTTGAGATTCAGCGCCTCGCGCACATAGAGCGCGTCGTGGAACGAGGTGCTCTGATAGGACAGCATCACATCGTCGGCGCCGGGCACGCCCATGACATACGTGCAGCCCGCGACGCACAGCAGCGTCAGCAGATTGTCCATGTCGTCTTGGTCGGCATTGGCATGATTGGTGTAGCAGACGTCCACGCCCATCGGCAGGCCGAGCAGCTTGCCGCAGAAATGGTCTTCGAGCCCGGCGCGCACGATCTGCTTGCCGTCGAACAGATATTCCGGCCCGATGAAGCCGACCACGCTGTTGACCAGCAGCGGCTGGAACGCGCGCGCCACCGCATAGGCGCGCGTCTCCATTGTCTGCTGGTCGACGCCGTGATGCGCATTGGCGGAGAGCGCCGCGCCCTGTCCGGTCTCGAAATACATGACATTGTCGCCCAGGCTTCCGCGCTTGAGCGCCAGCGCCGCCTCGCGTGCCTCCTTGAGCAGCGCAAGATCGATGCCGAAACTCCTGTTCGCCGCCTCGCTGCCGGCGATCGACTGGAACACCAGGTCGACCGGCGCGCCTTGCTCGATGGCCTTCAGCGTCGTGGTGACATGCGCCAGCACGCAGGATTGCGTCGGTATCGACCAGCGCCGCCGTATCTCGTCGATCATGGCAAGCAGGTTCGTGACGGTGGCGACATTGTCGCTCGCCGGATTGATCCCGATCACCGCATCGCCGCTGCCATAGAGCAGCCCGTCGACGATCGACGCCGCGATGCCTTTGGCATCGTCGGTCGGATGATTGGGCTGCAGCCGCACCGAAAGCCGCCCGGGCAGCCCGATCGTGTCGTTGAACCGCGTCAGGACGGACACCTTGCGCGCCACCGCGATCAGATCCTGGTTGCGCATCAGCTTGGAGACCGCCGCCGCCATCTCCGGCGTCAGTCCCGGCGCCAGCGCCGCCAGCGTCTGTGTCGTCGTCTCGTGCGCCAGAAGCCGGTCGCGGAATTCGCCAACCGTCAGCGCCGCGACCGGCGCGAACGCCTGCGCGTCGTGCGTGTCGGCGATCAGCCGCGTGACCTCGTCGCTCTCATACGGAACCAGTTCCGTCTTCAGGAATTCCGCGAGCGGCAAATCCGCCAGCGCCATCCGCGCCGCCACACGCTCTTCCGCCGATTGCGCCGCAAGTCCCGCCAGCCGGTCGCCCGACCGTGCGGGCGACGCGCGCGCCAGAAGCGTCTTCAGATCGTCGAAGACGTAGCGGGTCGAACCGATGGTTTGCGCATAGCTCACATCGCAATAGCGACAGAAACGGTCCGGGCCGGCAAGGCCGGTTTACTTGCCCAGGTGTGTCGCCAGCCACTGTTCCAGCCAGTGGATGTTGTACTCGCCGTCGATGATGTCCTTTTCGCGGACGAGGGCCTGGAACAAGGGGATCGTCGTCTCGATGCCGCCGACCACCAGCTCGTCGAGCGCGCGGCGCAGGCGCAACAGGCATTCGTTGCGGTTGTTGGCGTGCACGATCAGCTTGCCGGCCAGGCTGTCGTAAAAGGGCGGAATGCGATAGCCGGAATAGATCGCCGAATCGAAGCGCACGCCGAGCCCGCCTGGCGTATGGAACTGGCTGATCGTTCCGGGCGAGGGCTGGAAGGTGAAGGCGTTCTCCGCGTTGATGCGGCATTCGATGGCGTGGCCGGCGAACACGATGTCTTCCTGGCGCACTTCCAGCACGCCGCCGGCCGCGATGCGAATCTGCTCGCGCACGATGTCGATGCCCGTGATCGCCTCGGTCACCGGATGCTCGACCTGCAGCCGCGTGTTCATCTCGATGAAATAGAATTGGCCGTCCTCGAACAGGAATTCGATCGTGCCGGCGCCGAGATAGCCGAGCTTCTTGAGCGCCGTCGTGACGACTGCGCCGATCTCGTCGCGCTGCGCGGAATTGAGGGCAGGCGATCCCGCTTCCTCCCACAGCTTCTGGTGCCGGCGCTGCAGCGAGCAGTCGCGCTCGCCCAGATGGACGACATTGCCCACCGCGTCCGCCAGCACCTGGATCTCGATATGGCGCGGCTTCTGGAGATACTTTTCCATATAGACCTGGTCGTTGCCGAACGCGGCCTTGGCCTCGGCCCGCGCGGTCGAGAGCGCCAGCGGCAGCTCTGCCTCGCTCTGCGCCACCCTCATGCCGCGTCCGCCGCCGCCCGCCGTCGCCTTGATCAGAACCGGAAAACCGATCTCGCGCGCCACGCGCAATGCGTCCGCGTCTTCCACCGCGCCGCCGGAGCCCGGCACGGTCGGAATGCCGACCTGCTTCACGGCCCGGATGGCGGTGATCTTGTCGCCCATCATCTTGATGTGCTCGGGCGTCGGTCCGATGAAGGTGATGCCGTGTTCGCGCACGATCTCGGCAAAGCGCGCATTCTCCGACAGGAACCCATAGCCGGGATGAATCGCCTCCGCGCCGGTGATTTCGCAGGCCGATATGATCGCGGGGATGTTGAGATAGCTCTGCGCCATCGGCGGCGGGCCGATGCACACGCTTTCGTCGGCAAGGCGCACATGCATCGCGTCGGCATCGGCGGTCGAATGGATCGCCACGGTGGAGATTCCCATCTCCTTGCAGGCGCGGTTGATGCGAAGCGCGATCTCGCCGCGATTGGCGATGAGAATCTTCTCGAACATCAGTTGAGGATGAGCAGCGTCTGGCCGAACTCGACGGGCTGGGCATCGCTGACGCAAATCTCTGCGACCGTGCCGCCGCGCGCCGCGAGGATCGGGTTCATCGTCTTCATCGCCTCGACGATGAAGAGCGTGTCGCCTTCCTTCACCGTCTGTCCGACCTTCACGAAGGGCGGCGCGCCCGGCTCCGGCGACACGTAGACCGTGCCGACCATCGGCGAGGGTATGGCGCCCGGATTTGGTCCGTTGGTCTTGGTGGGCGCCGCAGCGGCAGCGGGTGCGGCCGCCGGCGCCGCCGCCATCACCGATCCGCCGGCCTGCTTGGAGACGCGCAGCCGCGCGCCATTGTGTTCGATCTCGATTTCGGTGAGCCCCGTCTCCTTGAGAAGCTCGGCGAGCTCGCGGATCGCCGCCGCGTCAACCAGTCCGTCCTTGGACTTCTGGCCGTTGGTCAGCCGCGCTCCGATCGACTTCATGTCTTTCATATTCATGACTGACCTTTGATGAGCGTCGCCATCGCGTCGACGGCCGCCAGATAGCCCTGTTCCTTGAGGCCGCAGATCACGCCGTTGGCGACCATGCTGACAAAAGAGCGGTGACGGAATCTCTCTCGCGCGTGCGGATTGGAAAGATGCACTTCGATGATCGGTTTGCCGAGCGATTTCAGCGCGTCGTAGATCGCGATCGAGGTGTGCGTATAGGCGCCGCCGTTCAGGATCACGCCGCAGCCCTTCAGCCGTGCTTCCTGGATCCAGTCGATCAGCGTTCCTTCGTGATTGGATTGGCGGAACACCACGGCAAGGCCGTGAGTCTTGGCGCGCGCCGTCACCAGCTTGCCGATGTCGGCCAGCGTCGTGTGGCCATAGATCTCGGGCTCGCGCGTGCCGAGCAGATTGAGCGTCGGCCCGTTCAGCACGTAGATCGGCAAGGCCTTGTTTTGTTTGCCGGATTTGGCCAAGGGCACTCCAATGGGTGGCTGGATTCGACCCTTATAGTCGGGAAGAGAGCCGAACGGAAACACCCAAGCGCAGACGGGGTTTATCGCGCGCTTGCGCGGGTTTAGCATTCGCCAAAGTCCCAGGGGCGCCTCCAGCGAGGCTGAGACCGGCAGGTGCCGGGTCCCTTCGAACCTGATCCGGCTCGTACCGGCGTAGGGAGTGGACGGCGATGGACGCCGCAACTCCCGTTTTATGAGAGAGATGCGCCCATGTCCCTGAATGTCACGATCAACGGCGAAGCCAGGCACCTGAACGGCGCGGTGACGCTGAAGGAGTTGCTGGTCGGTCTGGGACTCGATCCCAGAAAGATCGCAGTCGAGCGCAATCTCGAGATCGTGCCGCGCTCGACCTATGACGAGGTTCGGGTAGAGGAGGGCGACCGTTACGAAATCGTCCACTTCATCGGCGGCGGCAACGCGCCGGTCGTCTCGCGCCTGCCGGCCGACCGGCCCTTCACCGTCGCGGGCAAGACTTATCGCTCGCGTCTCATCATCGGCACCGGCAAGTACAAGTCCTACGAAGAGAATGCGCGCGCCCTCGAAGCGAGCGGCGCGGAGATCGTCACCGTTGCCGTGCGCCGCGTGAACCTCACCGATCCGAACCAGCCCAGGCTGATCGATCACATCGACCCGAAGAAAGTCACCTATCTGCCCAACACCGCGGGCTGCTTCACCGGCGAGGATGCGGTGCGCACGCTGCGTCTGGCGCGCGAAGCCGGCGGCTGGAGTCTGGTGAAGCTCGAAGTGCTGGGCGAGAAGAAGCTGCTCTATCCCGACATGCTCGAAACGCTGCGCGCCACCGAAATGCTCAGCAAGGACGGCTTCCAGGTGATGGTCTATTGCAGCGACGACCCCTTGATGGCCAAGCGCCTCGAGGACATCGGTGCGGTCGCGATCATGCCGCTCGCCTCGCCGATCGGCTCGGGCATGGGCATCCAGGCGACGGTCAACATCCGCATGATCATCGAAGACGCCAAAGTACCGGTGATCGTCGATGCCGGCATCGGCACCGCATCGGATGCCGCGGTCGCGATGGAGCTGGGCTGCGACGCAGTGATCTCCAACACCGGCATCGCGCATGCCACCGATCCGGTGAAGATGGCGGCCGCGATGAAGCACGCGGTGGAGGCTGGCCGGCTCGCTTTCCTTGCCGGCCGCATGCCGAAGAAAGCCTATGCCGATCCGTCGAGCCCGCTGACCGGGCTGATCTGAGGAGGACGTCATGGTTACACGCCGCGCCGAATGCACCTGCGGACAGCTCTCGGCGACGTGCGAGGGCGAACCCTTGCGCGTCTCGGTCTGTCACTGTCTGGCCTGCAAGCGCAGTTCGGGCAGCGCCTTCGGCTACAAAGGCTGGTGGGCTGAAGCCAACGTCACGATCGCCGGAAAGGTGAACCACCATGTCCGGATCGGCGATGATGGAGGCCGCATCGAGAGCAGCTTCTGTCCCGCGTGCGGTGTGGCGGTCTGCACGACCAACAGCGGTATTCCCGGCATCGTCGGTGTTGCGGCCGGCGCTTTCGCCGACCTGTCGTTTCCGCCCCCGACCGTATCCGTCTATCACGAAAGCCGCGGCTATCCGTGGTTGGAGATACGTGCCGAGCCTCTTGAGAAACGGGGATGACACGCCCCGATGAGTGATCCACCGACCAGCTAGTGTCGCGATTCCAAAATTCGCGCGCTCTCGAAATCGGCTCCTAAGCGAACTTCGAAAACGAGACGCCGGTCCGAACCGTCAGGCGGGTGCCTGCTTCATCGCGTCGGCCAGCGTTTGGTCGTCGACCGCGCCGGCGCGCAGCCGTCCGTTGATGATGAAGGTCGGGGTGCCGTCGATCTTGGCACGCAGCGCGAGCTTGTGCGCCGTGTCCATCGCTTCCTCGATTTCCTTGTCCGCCATGTCGGCTTTCAGCTTGGCGACGTCGAGGCCGCACCTGGCGGCGTCGGCATAGATCGTATTTTCGTCGATGGCGCCATCCTCTCCCATCAGTGCGAAATGGAAGGCGACGAACTTGTCCGGCTGGCGCCGCGCCGCGAGCGAGGCGCGCGCGGCGAGCACCGCGCCGGGCCCGTGCTGCGAAGGAATGGGGAATTCGATGAAAGCGAACCGCGTGTCGCCGCGATGGGCCTCGTAGAACTTCTTCACGGCCGGCAGCGAGGCGCGGCAATAGGGGCAGTCATAGTCGTAGAATTCCACGAACGTCATCTTGGCGTTGGCCGGTCCGGTGACGAAGGCGATTTTCGGATCGAAGAAGGTCTTGAGCCCGATGGCGCGCACCGCCGCCTGCTGCGCGCGGTCGGCGTCGTCGGCCTGCTGCTCGGTGAGCCTGTTCGTCATGTCGACGATGAGGCCGGGATGCGCCATCAGATAGGCGCGCACCTGGTTGCCGTCGATTCGCTCAGGCAGCAATCCCATGATCGCCGAGCCGAACACGATCGTAACCGCGATCGCGGCACCGCCCAGCGCCCCCAGGGCGGCGATCTTCCACTGCGCGATCATGAAAGGTCCTTTAGCGTTGCTGCTGCTGGCGCGCGGCGGGCACCGCGATGGCGACGATGTCGTTGGCGCGCTGCCAGTCGGGCGAGCCTTGTGCCAGGCCATGCTCCGCGCGCGCCGCGAACTGCGCCGCCGGTGCCATGGCGCCGACCGAATAATAGCGCTCGGCCGTTGCCAGATCCGCCATCGGTTCGTTGCCGATCTGGCTGTAGGCCTGCGCCGCTTCGTACCAGGCGAACGGGTCGTCGTCCTCCTCCTGCAGCGCAATCCTCAGATTGTCGAGCGCCGGCTTCGCCAAAGCCTGCTTCTCGGTCGCGAGCTGCGCCGCGGCGAGGCCGACGCGAAGCTGTGAGGCGTCCGGCATGAGATCGACGCTGTGCTGGAAAGCGACCACGCCCAGCTCCGGCTTCGCCATGCTCACATAGATCTGTCCCAGCACTTCGTAGAAATAGGGATTGTTCGGCTCGTCCTTGATCAGGCTGTTGATCTCGGCGAGCGCCTTGGGCAGGTCGGGCTTGCGCGAATAGGCCATGGCGCGGGCATAGCGCGCGGGCTTGCTCGTGTCGGTGAGCGGATAGCGATTGAACACCGTCTGCAGCGGCTCGATATAGCCGGCGAGCTTGGCCTGGATCATTTCATATTCATGCTCGACGGCGGGATCCTCGGGCACGTCCTTGTAGGGCGACGCCTCGACTTCGCTCGCCAGGTTCTCGACGCGATCGCGGCCCATCGGATGGTCGGAGGCGTAGGGATCCATATGGTCCTGCGCCATGGCCTCTTCGTCGGCCAGGCGCTCGAAGGTCGAGAGCAGTCCGCGCGAGGACTGATGCGTCTTGTCGAGCAGCTTTATTGCGATCTGGTCCGCTGTCGCTTCCTGGACGCGGCTGAAGGCATTGAACTGCGCCTGGGCGATGCCCTGGCCGCCCAGCATGAGCAGCATGCCCGCCTCGCCGGCGCCCGCCGCGATCGCGGCAATGCCGACCACGAGCGACAACAGCATCGGGATCGTCGCCTTCTGGATGGCGGCAGTGTCGCGCGACAGATGGCCCGCCACCATGTGGCCGGTCTCGTGCGCCATCACGCCTTTCAGCTCGTTGGCGTTTTTTGCGAACATGATCATGCCGGTCTGGATGAACATGTTCTGGCCTTCGGCCACGAATGAGTTCACGGTCGGATCGTTGACGAGGTAGATCTTGACCGCGGCCGGTTCGAGGCCGCCTGCCTTGAGCAGCGGGTCCTCGTAAGAGCGCATGGCGCGCTCGGTCTCGGTGTCGCGCAGCAGGATAATGCCCTGTGCCGCCGCCGGTACGACCGTGGCGCCGAAGCTGATCAGGAAGCCTGCGAGGAAAGCTATGGCGCGCACATGACGCGACAAGACGCCGGAAATCTCCCGGACACGGAGCAAAGGGTTGCAAAACGCCAAGGCTTGAACTCTCCTAACAGTCCCCGCGCCCCTCGTCCGGTGGGGACCGTATGTGGGCGCGCAACGGGCGTCAACGGACGGATTGACCGGCCTGTTAACTACCTCCAGGGATAGAGATTCTGATGCTGCGTTCCCGGTTTTTGGCTTGTTCGGCAAGCCTGCTGCTTTTGTCCGCCTGTTCGGTCGATCTGGGAAGCGCTCTGATCCCAAGCAGCAGCAGCACTGCGGCCACCGCGCTCGTGGTGGGCGACGAGCCCTATGCGGTTCAGATCGGCAGCGCGATTCTGGCGCAAGGCGGCAGCGCGGTGGATGCGGCGACCGCGACCTATTTCGCGCTCGCAGTCACCTATCCCGTCGCCGCCGGTCTGGGCGGCGGCGGCATCTGCATCGTGCGCGATCCGGCCAGCAACCGCACCGAGGAGTTCGACTTTCTCGCGCGCGACGCGAGCGGCGGCGGATCCTATGCGGTGCCCGGCAATGTGCGCGGCTTCGCGCTGATGCAGAGCGTCTATGGCGCGCTTCCCTGGCAGCGCGACGTCGCGCCAGGCGAAAGCTACGCCGCCTCGGGCTTTCCGATCTCGCACGCGCTCTCCGCGCGGTTGACCCAGGCCCAGGACGTGATCCGGCTCGACGCCAATCTCGCCAGCGAATTTCTTGACGAGTCGGGCGCTGCCAAGCCGGCCGGCGCGGTCGTCTCCAATCCCGAACTTGCACAGACGATGGCCGCGATCCGCACCGATGGGCCCGAAGGATTCTATAGTGGCTCGGTCGGCGCCCACATCCTCGCCTATTCCTCGGCGCAGGGCGGCGCGATCGGCGTTGCCGAATACGCCCGCTATCGCGTGATCCGCACCGTGCCGCAGTCGATCCAGCTCGGCAATCAGACGGTCTACCTGCCGTCGGCCAATATCGGCGCGGGCGCGTTCGCCGGCGCGCTGTTCGATACGCTCGCCCGCGCCCAGGAGACCAGCGCCGGCGCCAACGATCTGCAGGCCGACGTCGTGGTCGCCGTGAAGCAGGCGCTGGCGCGGTTCAACGTCACCGATCTGCCGAAGGATTTGGGCGCCACCGGCTTTGCCGCGATGGACGCGAACGGCCAGACGGTCGCCTGTGCCGTGACGATGAACGGTCCCTATGGCTCCGGCCACACCGCGACCGGCACCGGCGTGACCCTGGCGCGCGCGCCGTCATCGGGCCAGGCGGGCCTCGCGGCGGCGTTCATCACCCCGGTGATCGCGACGAACGGCAGCGCGGTCTCGCTCGCCGGCGCCGGCGCGGGAGGTCCCAACGGAACCGCGGCCATCGGCTATGCGCTCGCCAAGCTCGCCCATGGCGAGCCGCTCAATCAACGCAGCGATCTGCGGTCCACGGGCGAGGCACCCTACGACACGGTCAACGCCATCGTGTGCCAGGGCGGCATTTGCGTGGCGCTGTCCGATCCGGCCGCCAACGGCCTCGGCGCCGCCGCGCCGCCGTCTCAGTAAGAAAAAGCCCCGCAACGCGCCGTCTCGATTTCACTTGACTCATTAGTTTTATTTCCTGTTAAATATTTCCGAAACCGGAAAGGAACGCCATGCCCGACAATTCAGATGAAGCGGTGGTCTTTCGCCCGTCGGTGAACTACCAGGACAATCGCGCGGCGCTCGAATGGCTCCAGAAGGCCTTCGGCTTCGAGCCGAGCCTCATCGTCACCGACGATACCGGCAAGATCGTGCATGCCGAGATGAAGTATCGCGGCGGTTTCGTGATGGTCGCCAACGAATGGTCGGAGATCACGCGAAGCCCCAAATCGCTCGGCGGCAAGAACACCCAGCAGATCCACGTCCAGGTCGACACCGATATCGACGCCCATTGCGCCCGCGCCCGCGCCGCCGGCGCGGCCATCGTCGCCGAGCCGTCGGATCAGTTCTATGGCGACCGCACCTATCGGGCGATGGATCCGGAAGGCCATTTGTGGACCTTTGGCCAGACGATCAAATCGCTCACGCTCGCGCAGATGGAAGAGGCAAGCGGACTGAAGCTTCGCGAAACGCTTTGAAGCCGCGCATCGACGCGACGTTGGCGGCGCTGGCCGATCCCCAGCGCCGCCGCGCGATCGATCTGTTGGCGCAGCGGCCGCGGGCGGCCGGCGAGCTGGCGCAAGCCGTCGGCGTCAGCGCGCCCGCGATGAGCCGCCATCTGCGCACGCTGCGCCAGGTCGGTCTTGTCGAGGAGCGCCATGACGGTCTGGACGCGCGCGTCCGTGTCTATAGTTTGAGGCCCCAACCCATGGCCGATCTGAAGAAATGGCTCGAGGAAGCGGAGGCCTTGTGGAGCCGGCAATTGCTGGCCTTCAAGACCCATGTCGAGGCGCGCGCGAGAAAGAAATGAGCATCGCGCCGGAGGCGCGCACGCGATGAGCAATGTCCTGGTATCGGTCCGCGTCAGGGCCGCGCCGCTCGAGACGTTCGAGATCTTCACGCGCGACATCGCGCTGTGGTGGCAGCCGAACCCGCTTTTCCGCTTCACGCCGCGCGACGGCGGCGTGTTGTCGTTCGAGCCGGGCGAGGGTGGCCGTTTCATCGAGACGCTGCCGAGCGGCACGGTCTTCGTCATCGGCCGCGTCCGCGTGTGGCTGCCCGGCGAGCGGCTCGTGTTCGGCTGGCGACAGGCGACCTTCGCGAAAGACCAGAACACCGAGGTCGAAGTGCGCTTCGAACCGGTCGGCGCGGAGACCCTCGTCACCGTCGAGCATCGCGGCTGGGATGCGATCCCGCAAAGTCACGTCGCGCGCCACACCATGTCGGACATCATGTTCCTCCGCCGCCACGGCGAATGGTGGCGCCTGCAGTTGGAGTCGTTGTCGACGCGCACCCCTTAGAACCCCTCGCCCCCGCGAAGCGGGGGGAGGGAAGGGTGAGGGGTCGAAAAATATTTTCGCGCGAAACAAAATATCGTTCGCCGCGCCGCACAACGCGCTCTATCCAACACGCGCCCCGAAAATCTCCGCGTTCTCCGCGCCTCCGCGTGATTTCGAGCGTTGATAGTCCGTGTACGAATTTATTTTCGCATACCCCTTGAACCGAGTCGGTCCAAACACCAATTCATCCATATCCCCACAATTGCATGCGAGGCGCCGCGTGACCCGGGTCTCGCCGACGAGTAAGGTTCGAAACCGACAGGAAAGGAGCCGCGCATGATCGAGATCGTTGCCTATCGCGACTCCTGGCCCAACGAATATCGCGAGATCGCCGCGCGCCTGCGCGATGCCGCGGGCAAGGACATTCTCGCGATCCATCATATCGGCTCGACCTCCGTGCCGGGTTTGGTGGCCAAGGACATCATCGACGTCCAGATCACCGTCGCGGACATCGCCACGGCGGCGCGGCTGCCGCTTCCTGCTGCGGGCTTCGCGCTGAGCCCTTACACGACCGATCACACGCCGCCGGGAATGACGTTGGCGCCCGAGCAGCTCGAAAAGCGCTTCTTCAAATTCGAACTCCGGCGCGCCAATGTGCATGTCCGCGTCGCCGGCCGCTTCAATCAGCGCTATCCGCTGCTGTGCCGCGACTATCTTAGAACGCATGGCGGTGCGGCGAACGCCTATGGCACGATCAAGCAGCAGCTCGCGCGTCTGCATCCCGACGACATCGAGGCCTATTACGATGTGAAAGACCCGGTGTTCGATCTGTTGATGGCGGGCGCGGAAGATTGGGCGCGATACACAGGCTGGCGCCAGCCGCCGAGCGACGACAGCGCAATAGGGTGAGGCGCACTTCGCCTCACCCGCAAATCGCGCGCGAATTCGAGAACCTGGAACGCGCCGCTACGACTTGAACGCCCGCTGCCACCAGCCCTTCTTGGCGGGAGCCGATGAAGATGCCGCCGGCTTCGGATCGTCCTTCGGCGTGGTGTCGATCTCGTTGGCTTCGGTGAGCGACCAGGAGGGCGACGACGACGCGTTGGCCGGCGCCGGAACATCGTGCGGCGTGGTGTCGATCTCATCGGGTTCGACGAAACGTTCGGTGCCGAAGTCGGCCGGCGTGCGCGACACGGCGATCGCCGCTGGCTCCGCCACCGGTTGCTGTTCGTTCGGCTCGCCGCCGAAGCGCTCGCGGTTGCCGCCGCGGCGCCCGCGCCGGCGCCGGCGTTTGCGGCGCTGTCCGCCGTCCGGCAGCGTTCCGTCGGCTCTGGGCGTCTCGAAGCTTTCGGCGCCATCCGGCTCGGCCGCCATGACTTCGCCTTCGACGGCGTCGCCTTGTGCTTCGGCCGGCCGCGGAAGATTGCGGGTCTGGTCGGCGCCGCGGTCGCGTCCGCCGCGATTGCGCCCGCCGCGCCGGCGGCGCTTGCGGCCGCCTTCGCGCTCGCCGCGCTCGGGACGTTCGCCTGACGGCACCGCCGGCTGCTCTTCTTCGGGCTGGGCGTCTTCGCCAGTCAGTAGGGCCTCGTCTTCCTCGTCGAGCTCTTCTTCTTCCTCGATGTCGAGATCCTCTTCCTCCATCTCCGGCTCGGTGGGAGGCGTGAGCACGGGCCGCGGGAAGTCATCGGGATTGCGGTGGCCGACGCGATCGATCTCGAAGGCGCCCGCCATCAACTCGAGTTTCGGCTCGAAATTGATCGTGATGTTGTACTCGCTCTCGAGCCTGGAGAGTTCGCGGCGCTTCTGGTTGAGCGTGTAGATCGCGACATCGCTGGCCACTTTGACGGTCAGTCCCTCGGCGCGCTGCTTCTGCGCTTCTTCCTCAAGGCCGCGCAGCACGCGCAGCGAGGTCGACTCGACGGAGCGCACGATGCCCTGGCCGCCGCAATGCGGGCAGGGGACCGTCGAGCCGGCGATCACGCCGGCGCGCAAGCGCTGGCGCGACATTTCGAGAAGACCGAACTGGCTGATCTTGCCGATCTGGATGCGGGCGCGGTCGTTCTTCACCGCATCGCGCATGCGCCGCTCGACGTCGCGGTCGTTGCGGCCGTCTTCCATGTCGATGAAGTCGATGACGATGAGGCCGGCCAGATCGCGCAGGCGAAGCTGGCGGCCGATTTCCTCGGCCGCTTCGAGATTGGTCTTGCGCGCGGTCTCCTCGATCGAATGCTCGCGCGTCGCGCGGCCCGAATTCACGTCGATGGAGACGAGTGCCTCTGTCTGGTTGATGACGATGTAGCCGCCGGACTTGAGCGTCACGGTGGGCGAGAACATCGCGTCGAGCTGCGCCTCGATATGGAAGCGCTGGAACAGCGGCACCGGCTCGGCGTAAGGCTTCACGTTCTTGGCATGCGATGGCATCAGCATGCGCATGAAGTCCTTGGCGTTGCGGTAGCCCGCCTCGCCCTCGACCGTGATGTCGGCGACGTCCTTGTTGTAGAGGTCGCGGATGGCGCGCTTGATCAGGTCGCCTTCCTCATAGACGTTCGCCGGCGCGATCGAATTGAGCGTCGTCTCGCGAATCGTGTCCCACATGCGCAGGAGATATTCGTAGTCGCGCTTGATCTCGACCTTGGTGCGGTTCTCGCCCGCGGTACGGATGATCAGCCCCATGCCCTCGGGCAATTCGAGCGCCTGGGCGGCGGACTTGAGACGCTTTCTGTCGTTGACGTTGGTGATCTTGCGGCTGATGCCGCCGCCGCGCGGCGTATTGGGCATCAGGACGCAATAGCGGCCGGCGAGCGAGAGATAAGTCGTCAGCGCGGCGCCTTTGTTGCCGCGTTCCTCCTTGACCACCTGCACCAGGATGATCTGGCGGCGCTTGATGACTTCCTGGATCTTGTAGTGGCGCCGGCGCACCCAGCGCTGCGAAGGACGTTGCGCCTGCAAGGCCTGGGCGTGTCCGTTCTCCGCCGCCTGCTCGGCGGTCGGAAAGGGATGTTCGCCCTCCGGGATCGGGGCGCCGTCGAGCGGCTGCTCGGACGCCGTCTGGATATCGGGGATGATTTCGGTGATCTGCGGCTCGGGCGTATCGACATGCACGTCGCTTTCGGCCGGGATGTGCGAGGCGGCCGCCGCGGCGGTCTGTTCGTCGGCGACGCCGGCCTCGTCTTCGGCCTCGGCGACGTCGTCGATCTCCTCGTCCTCTTCGCTCAGATGGACGTGCTCGTGAGCGGGCGCGGCGGCGTGCTCGTCCTCGTCTTCATCGTCGTCTTCGTCCTCATCGTCGCTTGCGGCGCCGCGATGCTCGAAGACTTCTTCGCGGTCCTCGCTCGGTGCCGCTTCGACCGGCGGACCGGATTCGACGCCGTCCTCGGTCGGAAGCGCGTCGCCGGACTCCGGCGCGGCTTCGCCCTCGGGCGCTGCATCCACGGTGTCGGAGAGTTCCGCCGTCTCTTCGTCTTCGTCGTCGGAGATCGGCGGCTTCGGGCCGGAAGAGATCTCGAAGGACTCGATGTCGTCCTCGGAGCGGCGGCGGGCTTCGGCCTCCTGCTCGGCGATCAGCGCCTGACGGTCGGCGATCGGGATCTGGTAATAATCGGGATGGATTTCCGAGAAGGCGAGGAAGCCCTGACGGTTGCCGCCATATTCGACGAACGCCGCCTGCAGCGACGGCTCGACGCGCGTGACTTTCGCGAGATAGATGTTGCCTTTGAGCGGCCGCTTGGTCGCGGCCTCGAAATCGAACTCCTCGACCTTATTGCCGTCGAGAACGACGACCCGGGTCTCCTCCGGGTGATTGGCGTCGATAAGCATGCGTTTGGGCATTGAATACTCCGAGCGGGACCATCGCCGCGCGTCGTGGCGCTTGGCTGAGGATGGTCCGCATAGTTGGGGACATGCGCCGCCGCGCCGCCGCCTGCAGCCTTGCTGCGGGGTCGGGGGAAAGGGTGCGCGCGATGTCGGTCATCACAGGGTAATCTTTATGGCCGGCAGCGCCGGCCCGAGGGATGCTGCTGCAATGGAAGGATGCCTGCGCCTGGGCTGAAAAGCCGTCTGGCGCGCTCTCCGCACCACTACACCTTACGACCAGGGCACACCTGTGCCCGGCCGGTGCAGCATGAATCACTTGTATGGGCCGATGCTCGTAACGGCAAGGAAAACCCTGCGATCTCTCGCAACTCGCGTGCAAATTGTTCCGAATGACGGCTTTGCACGGAAAAGTTTCCCAACCCTGCGTTGTACGCCGCCGACGCAGTGTTTACGGCGCCACCCGAACAAGGGCGCGACGTGTCCATGCGCAGACCGCATAATCCGAGGATAACTGGGGAAAAATGAGAACTTTTTGCAACAGCCTTCGTAAATCTTGCCGGTCGATGAACGGCACAACTTGTTGCAGCAAATCCTCCGGCAATAGAGTGGGCGAGTCTTCGCATGTGCACACGTGTGGGGATCGGCCAGTCAATCCGGGCTAACGGGGGACCAATCATGACAAAGCACCGCACCAATGCGCTGCGCGCAGCCATCCTGGCTAGTGCCGCAGTTCTTATGACGTCCCAAGGCATCGCCTATGCGGCCGACGAGGCGCCCGAACTCGTGACGGTGACGGGTACCCGAATTCCAAGGCCCGAACTCGACATGCCGAATCCGACGACCACGATCGGCGCGCCGGACATCGCCCACAGCGGCACCATCAACCTCGGCGACTATCTCAAGCGCATACCCGCTCTGGTCGGCTCGCTCGGCGACTACCAGACCAACGGCTACGGCACGCCCGCATCCAATGACGGAGCATCGCTCGGCGGCCTGGACCTGCTCGACCTTCGCAATCTCGGCTACGTCCGCACGCTGGTGCTGATCGACGGCCACCGTACGGTCGGCCAGTCGACCGGAAGCTCGGCGGTCGACATCAACACGATCCCGATAACGCTGATCGATCATGTCGACGTCTCCACCGGCGGCGCATCCGCCGTCTATGGCGCGGACGGCGTGTCCGGCGTCGTCAACTTCGTGCTGAAGCACAACCTCGAAGGCGTGGTCACCCGTTTCCAGGCAGGAACATCCGAGGACGGCGGCGGCAGCAAATACCTGGCCGCGGGATCGGCCGGTTACAATTTCGACGACGGCAAGGGCAACATCACCGTCACGCTCGAAGGAAGCTACCAGGACCATCTGTTCTTTACGCAGCGCAAATTCACCCGCACCGGAGGCATCCAGTTCTTCGTCGCCAATCCTGCGAATTTGAGCGGCGCAGATCCGACCCTGCCGGCGAACATCCCGACGAACGACGCCGCGTTCGAGTTCTCCGCGCCGACCGGCGCGATCACCTCCGACCCGTTCAACCTCGGAGACCCCGACCTGCTCGGCAACGGCCAGCCCTACATCCTGGGCACGGACATCGGAAACGCCTCGCGCATCGGATCGTCCGGCATGCCCTATGCCGAAGACCTCCAGGGTGACTTCCAGCCGACCGCGCGGCGCCAGATCGCGCAGCTCAATGCGAGCTACGATTTTTCGCCTTATTTCAATTTCACCGGCGAGTTCAAATATGCCCATGTCGACACCAAGTCGACCTCGACCGCGCCGTTCGACGACTTCACGGTAATTCTTCCCGACAATGCGTTCCTGCCGGCCAATGTCGCCGCGGCAATCAATGCCGGCGCCGCGGGCTTCGGGCTTCTTTCGGAGGACTATCTCTCCATCCGCAACAAGGAAGAGGTCAAGCGCGATACCTACCGGCTGGTCCTCGACCTGAAGGGCGAGATCCCGAACCCGAGCTTCCTCGACAATTTCAATTATGACATCTCCTACGTCTACGGACAGACGGACGTCGACGACATCAACATCAACAATCGCGTGACCGACCGCTTTTTCGCGGCGCTGGATTCGGTGATCGATCCCGCGACGGGTCAGCCGACATGCCGCTCGAACCTTTTCCCGGGTGCGACGCCGCCGGATCTTTCGGTGTTCGGCATTCCGGCCTTTTCCGACACGTCGACGGTCTTCGATTCCACCGTGGACTATCCGCAGTCCTTCACGCCCGGCCCCAACTCGGGCTGTGTGCCGTTCAATCCGTTCGGGCCCAAGGCGGCATCGCAGGCCGCGATCGCCTTTGCGACCGCCAACAGCCATACGCTGGGCGTATTGATGCAGCATGTCCTCTCGGGCTATGTCAGCGCCGACTTCCCGCAGTTCAAGGATATCGGCTTTGCCGGGCCGCTCAGCCTCGTGGCGGGCGGCGAATATCGCAAGGAGACGAGCAATTCGACTCCCGACGCGCTGACGCAGTCGAACAATGCGTGGATCTCGGGCCTGTCGCCGGTCGGTGGCAGTTTCGACGTCTATGAATTCTTCGGCGAATTATCCCTGCCGATCCTCGCGGATCAGAACTCTCGCCAAGGAATTGTCGGTCGACGCCGCCATACGCCAGTCGCACTACTCGACGGCCGGCGACAGCACGAGCTGGAAGATCGGCGGTCTCTACTCGCCGGTTGACGGCTTGAAGTTCCGCGGCACCGATGCCGTCGCCGTGCGCGCACCGAATGTCGGCGAACTCTTCGCGCCGAACCAGAATCTGTTCTCGTTCGTGACCGACCCTTGCGACGCAACGCAGGTCGGGCTCGGCACCTCGTTCCGCCAGGCGAACTGCCAGGCTATCGAAGACGCGCTGCTCGGACCGGGAGTTTATGTTCCTGGCACGACCAACTTGGCGACGGGTTCGTCGATCCCCACCCTTGTTGGCGGCAACACCAGCCTCAAGCCGGAGACGGCTCGAACCTACACGGCCGGTGTCGTAATTCAGCCGCCGGACTGGGCCGTGGTCCTGACGGCCGATTGGTACAACGTCAAGATCACCAACGCGATCCAGGCGCTTTCCGGACAGACGATCGCCGATGAGTGCGTCGATCTCTCCACGATCGCAAATCCGTTCTGTGCACAAGTCACGCGTGCGCCGGCCGGCAGCTTCCCCGGGTCCATCGCTCAGATCCGAGCGCAGGAGATCAATGTCGCCTCCTTCTCGACCGGCGGCATCGACTTCACGCTCGATTATGTCGCCGACACGACCGATTGGTTCGGCGAGAATTACGGCACGCTGAACGTCCACCTGATCGGCAACTGGCTCGACCATCTGACGTTCCAGTCGCTGCCGAACGAGGCGCCGGTCCAGGGTGCCGGCACGCTGGCGGGCGGGTTCGACGGAACGCCGGCGCCGAAATGGCAGACCAATCTCGATATCGTCTGGGGTTTCGAAAGGTGGACGGTCGACTACAACATCGACTGGTATTCCCACACGCTGCGTTCGTCGATCCAGAACTTCCAGGATCAGCCGAACATCTTCGCCAAGCAGTACCTGTACATTCCCGATCGCTTCGTTCAGGACGTTCAGGTCGGCTACGATTTCGCGCCGGGCTGGAACGGCTATGTTGGCGTCAACAACCTGTTCTATCAGAAGCCGGCGATCGGCCAGTCCGCCTATCCGGTCGATCCCATCGGCCGATTCGTCTATGTCGGCCTGAAGGCCAATCTCGACATGTCCGATATCGGCCTCTGAAAGCTGCGCAGCGCGCCAGAATGGGGAAAGGGCGGGCGCGAGCCCGCCCTTTTTTCGCCGCTGCTTAATCTATGCTAACGGATCGTAAATGGTTTACGGCGAGCGTAGGGACGCCGTTTGCGGAAATTCGGAATGAATCGCCGGTTGGGCACGATTTTTGGCCTGGGCGCCGCCGTTCTGCTGGCAGGGGCCGCCTGGGCCGGTCCGTCTGCCACGCAGGCGGCGGACGACCTGATTTCCCGGCTTCTGGAACAGGGTCCGCCCGCCCGCACCGAGCCGGATGCCGCTCCCGTGCCGGCCGCCAAGCCGGTGCCCGGTCCGCTTCCGATCGTCATGGGCGCCCGGATCGGCGAACACGCCGACCGCACGCGCTTCGTCGTCGAGATTTCCGATCCGGTGAGCATGCGGGTGTTCACGCTCGCCAATCCCGATCGCGTGGTGATCGACATGCCGGCCGTCCAGTGGCACCTCGACGCCGCGCCGCGCCCGACCGGGCAGGGGGCGGTGAGAAGCTATCGCTTCGGCCTCTTCCGGCCCGGCAATTCGCGTTTCGTGATCGACCTCAACAGTCCGATGGACGTCAGCGGGCCGCGCGTTCTGCCGCCAAGCGGCGGCTACGGCTACCGCGTGGTCATCGATCTCATTCCGACGACGACCGACAAGTTCGTGAAGACCGCCGGCTGGCCGGCCGATCTGCGCGCGCGCGAAGCCGCCGCCGAGCAGCTCGCATCGCTGCCGCCGTCGCCCGCCGCGCCGGCCGCGACCGAGCGGCACATCGTCGTGATCGATGCCGGCCATGGCGGAATCGACTCCGGCACCAGCGGCGTGAATGGGCTGCTGGAAAAGGATCTGGTTCTCGACGAAGCGCTGCGTCTCGGCCGCGAGCTCGTCCGCCGCGGCAATTACACGGTGCATCTGACGCGCGACACGGACGTCTACATCCCGCTCAAGGAGCGGGTGAGCATCGCGCGTTCCTGGCACGCCGATCTCTTCATCTCGCTGCATGCCGACTCCAATCCCGATGCGAGCGTCGACGGCCTGTCGATCTATACATTGTCGGAATCCGGTTCGGACAAGGAAGCCGCCGCGCTGGCGCGAAAGGAAAACCAGTCCGACGTCATTGCCGGCGTCGATCTGACGGGCGAGAATTCCGCGGTCGCGCCCATCCTGATCGACCTGGCGCAGCGCGACACCATGAACAGGTCGTCACGTTTCGCCCAGGACGCCGTGACCTCGCTCACCGCCGCGACGGACATTTTGCCGCGTCAGCCCCACCGGTCGGCCGCCTTCGTCGTATTGAAGGCCCCCGACACGCCGTCCGTGCTGATCGAGCTGGGCTATCTTTCCAACACCGGCGATGCTGGCCAGATGAATACCGTGCGCTGGCGCAACGGCGTGGCCAAGGCGATCGCGGCGTCCGTGGACGAATATTTCGCGCCGGCGGTTGGCGCCCTCAATCCCTAAATATGCGGGCAAACATCTAAGACCTTTCCACTGCCACAATCGGCCGATAAAAGGCGTCACGAAAAGGACCGACATGCGCACTTTGCGCCGCATTTTCCTCTACACCGGCCTGGGGCTGGGGGTGATTGTCGCCGCGGGTGTTCTGGGCGCGATCGTCTACATTTTCGCGGTGACGCGCGACCTGCCGAGCGTGGAGTCCTTGCGCGACTACACCCCGCCCGTGACGACGCGCGTCTATGCCGGCGACGGCACGCTGCTCGGCGAATATGCGCGCGAGCGCCGCATCTTCGTGCCGATCGGCTTCGTGCCCAAGCTGATCACCGAAGCCTTCACCTCGGCCGAGGACAAGAATTTCTACAACCATCCCGGCATCGATCCGTCCGGCATCATGCGGGCGGCGATCAAGGACATCTTCAATGTCTTCCAGCACAAGCGGCTCGAAGGCGCCTCGACCATTACCCAGCAGGTCGCCAAGAACTTCCTGCTCAATTCCGACGTGAAGTTCTCGCGCAAGATCCGCGAAGCGATCCTCGCGATCCGCATCGACGCGACCTACTCGAAGGACAAGATCCTCGAGCTCTATCTGAACGAGATCTATCTGGGCGAGAACTCCTACGGCGTCGCGGCCGCGGCCCTCAACTATTTCGACAAGTCGCTCGACCAGCTCGACATCGCCGAAGTCGCCTTCCTTGCGGCGCTGCCCAAGGCGCCGTCGGAGTTCGATCCGATCCGCAACCATCAGGCCGCGCTCGACCGCCGCAACTGGGTCATCGGCCAGATGCAGGAGAACGGCTACATCACCGCCGAGCAGGCGCGTGCCGCGAAAGCCGAGCCGCTGGTCACGCTCACGCGTGCCATCGGTTCGCAGACCCAGGACGCCGACTATTTCGTGGAAGAGGTTCGGCGCCAGCTCTATGCCCGTTATGGCGAGCAGGCGCTTTATGACGGCGGATTGCAGGTCCGTTCCACGCTCGACACATCGCTGCAGAACTATGCGGTGAACGCGCTGCGCGCCGGCCTCGTGCGCTATGACCGCCGCCATGGCTGGCGCGGCGCCGCCAGCAACATCGACGTCACCGGCAATTGGCGGGCGACGCTCAAGCCGATCCAGAACCAGTCCGGCATCGAAAGCTGGCGCGTCGCCGTGGTCCTGTCCTTCGACGGCACCACCACGACCATCGGCCTCAACGACGGCACGACCGCGACCATTCCGTGGAGCGAGCTCGCCTGGGCGCACCACCAATTCAAGAATTCGCCTTATGGCGGGCCGGCGCCGTCGCGTCCGCAGGATGTCTTCAAGCCGGGCGACGTCATCTACGTCGAAGCGCTGCCCGACAAGCCCGGCGAATACGGCCTGCGCCAGGTTCCTGAGATCAACGGCGGCATCGTCGTCATGGATCCGCATACCGGCCGCGTTCTCGCGCTGTCCGGCGGCTTCTCCTATGCCTCGAGCCAGTTCGACCGCGCCTTCCAGGCGATGCGCCAGACTGGTTCTTCCTTCAAGCCCTATGTCTATGCGGCGGCGCTCGACAATGGCTACACGCCGGCCAGCAAGGTGCTCGACGCGCCGTTCGAGATGAACGACGGCTCGGGCCATATCTGGCGGCCGAAGAATTTCGAGCGCGGCGGCTATCTCGGCATGGCGACGCTGCGGCGCGGCATCGAGCTTTCGCGCAACCTGATGACCGTGCGTCTTGCGCAGGCCGTCGGCATGGACAAGGTCATCCAATATCCGCTGCGCTTCGGCGCCTACGATCATCTCCAGCCGCTGCTTGCCAATTCGCTGGGCGCGGGCGAGACGACGCTGCTGAAGCAGGTGACGGGCTACGCGGTGTTCGTGAACGGCGGCAAGAAGGTCATTCCCTCGCTGATCGACCGCATTCAGGACCGCAACGGCCATACGATCTGGCGGCATGACGGGCGCAACTGCGACGGCTGCAATCAGCCCGACTGGCACGGCCAGCAGGAACCACTGCTCGCCGACATGCGCGAACAGGTGCTCGATCCGCAGACCGCCTATCAGATGGTTTCGATGCTGCAGGGCGTCGTGCTGCGCGGCACCGGCCGCTCGGTGCTCGCGGTCGGCAAACCGCTCGCCGGCAAGACCGGCACGTCGAACGATTCCAAGGACGTCTGGTTCGTCGGCTTCTCGCCCGATCTGGTCTGCGGCGTCTATGCCGGCATGGACAATCCGCGCACCTTGGGCGGCGTAGAGCAGGGCGCGACCGTCTCGGCGCCGATCTTCCGCGACTTCATGAAGGGCGCTCTCTCCAACACGCCGGGCATACCTTTCCGGCCCGCACCGGGCATCGAGATCGTCAAGGTCGACTATCATAGCGGCGAGCTGTCGAGCAGCGGCATCCCCGAAGTGTTCAAGCCGAACACCGCGCCCGGCGAGCCGGATGCGCCCAACAGCGAAATCGGCGGCGACGAAGTGCCCGTCACCGGCATGACGCCGGCCAACGCTGCGGCAGCCGCGGGCGCGGTCGCGCCGGGCAATGGCGGGCTCTACTAAAATAACCCTGCCCCTCGACGGGGGAGCGCGATCGCTATCGGGTGGGGGTGGAGCAAGCGGCCGCAACCTTTACGAATCCGCAGGCGCCCCCTATATCAGCGCGCCGGAGAAACCATCATGCGTCCCGAAATCACGCGCAGCGTCGAAGAGATCCAGCAGGCCATCGCCCTGCTGAGGAGGCATCTTTGACTGGGACAATGCGCTGCGCCGCCTCGACGAGCTGAACGCCAAGGCCGAAGATCCGACGCTCTGGGACAATCCGCAGGTCGCGCAGAAGCTGATGCGCGAGCGCCAGCGGATCGAGGCTTCGACCGGCGCGGTTAAGGCGCTCGAGAACGAACTCTCCGATGCGCTCGGCCTGAGCGAAATGGCGGAAGCCGAGAATGACGCCGCGATGGTCGCCGATGCGGAACAGACCATCCAGAAACTGCACGCCCGCGCCGAGCAGCAGCGCCTGCAATCCATGCTGTCGGGCGAGGCGGACGGCAACGACACCTATCTCGAAATCCATGCCGGTGCCGGCGGCACCGAAAGCCAGGACTGGGCCGAGATGCTTGAGCGCATGTACACGCGCTGGGCGGAAAAGCACGGCTACAAAGTCGAATATCTGGAGGAAAGCGCGGGCGAGGGCGCCGGCATCAAATCGGCGACGCTGCTCATCAAGGGCGACAATGCCTATGGCTGGCTGAAGAGCGAGGCCGGCGTCCATCGTCTCGTGCGCATCTCGCCGTTCGATTCCAACGCACGGCGCCACACGAGCTTTTCGTCCGTCACGGTCTATCCGGTGATCGACCAGTCGATCGAGATCGACATCCCGGAGAAGGACGTGCGCATCGACGTCTATCGCGCTTCGGGCGCGGGCGGGCAGCACGTCAACAAGACCGAAAGCGCGGTGCGGATAACGCATATCCCGACCGGCATCGCGGTCGCCTGCCAGACCGAGCGCTCGCAGCACCAGAACCGCGCCAATTGCTGGGACATGTTGCGCGCCCGGCTCTATGAAATCGAGCTCAAGAAGAAGCAGGACGAAACCGGCGCCTTCATCGGTGAGAAGTCCGAGATCGGCTGGGGCCACCAGATCCGCTCCTATGTCCTGCAGCCCTATCAGTTGGTGAAGGACCTGCGCACGGGTGTCGAAAGCCGCACGCCGCAGGACGTGCTGGACGGCGATATCGACCCCTTCATGGCTGCAGCGCTGGCGCAGGCTGTCGGCGGAAAGAAAGCCGAGAAAATCGAAGATCTGGAATAGGGTCGTCGCCGAACGCGTTTGCGCCGAATCCTGCAAACGATGATCAATCGGTTGCGGTTTCGCCGGTTGGGCGCGCAGGATTTGGCGTTCAGATCGTGGCGCAACGGTGGCTGAGCGTCCGTGGGAGCGCTAAAACAAAAACCCCGCCTCGATTGCTCGAAGCGGGGCCTGAACTCCAAGCTTCCTGCGTTCAGCCGTTCGACTTGAGCGGCGTGAAGGTCGCTGCGACCGGGGCGCGGCTCGCGTCGGTCGCCATCGGACGCGTCACCATCGTCGAAATCGCCGAAGGCGAGTTGGACGGCGCCGGCGCGGAAACAACCGGAGCGGCCGGCGCCGGAGTGGCGCGCATCTCGCTCGTCTTCTTGTTCGGGTCTTCGGCGAGCGGATTGTCCGCGTGGCGGCAATTTCCCTCGAAGAACGCGCCGGTTTCCACCGCAAACGCCTCGTGCAGGATGTTGCCTTCGACATGGCTGGTCGAGCAGAGCTGAACCTTGCGGGCGCGGATGCTGCCCTGGACGCGGCCGCGGATCGTGACTTCCTCCGCCAGGATCTCGCCGTTGATATAGGCCTTGTCGCCGATGACGAGACCGGCGCTATGAACGTCGCCCTCGACTCGGCCGTCGATCTGGATGTCGCCGGTCGACGTCAGCGTGCCGGTGACGACGAGGTCCGCGCTGATGATGGAGGGCGCTGAGGTACGGGCGGAGCGCTTGACGGGCGCCTGGGCCGAATTGGTGGGAGTGGAAGCGGGAGTAGTGTCCTTCTTACTCGAAAACATGTCGGCCTGCCTCGATAAAGCTGCTCGGATTTCGCACGACGTCGTCGTACCAGACCTCGTAATGCACGTGCGGTCCGGTGCTCCGCCCCGTCGATCCGAGTTTTCCGATGGGCGTGCCTTTACTCACCTTAGCCCCGACACGAACAAGAATCGATGACATATGCCCATAACGCGTATGGATTCCGAAACCATGGTCAATTTCCACCATATTTCCGTAACCGCCGCGGTCGCCGGCGAACACCACCGTGCCGGGAGCGGTCGCCGCGATCGTCGAACCCCAGGGGCCGGCGAAATCGACGCCGGGGTGGAATGAATAGTGTCCCGTAAAGGGATCGACGCGGGCGCCAAAGCCGCTGGTGCGCTCGAATTGCGAGCCCCATACCGGCGTCGTCAGCGGAATGTGCCGCATCGCCGACAGAAGGTTGTTCATCTGGTCGAGCACGGCGGAGGCCCTGAGAAAGGCGTTCGCGAAGGCCGCGTCGGAGATGCCTTCGACGTGCATCGCTTGCAGCGGCCAGTCAGGACCGCCGACACCTTCGGACGCGTTCAACCGGCGGGTGTAATCGTCCGGGTCGATGCCCGTACGGCGGATCACGGCCTGGATATTAGCGACGCCATCTTGGACCTCGGTCTGGGTCCGGGCCATCAGCTGGGTCTCTATGAGGCCGATCCTGGCGACCCGGGTGGTCTGCTCGGCAAGCACCTTCAGAGCGGGATGCTGGACATAGGCGGTCGAGGTCGGCTGGACGGTATGAGGCGAGCCGAACAGCAGGCCCGCCAGATTGCCGACGGCGCCGCCAAGGTCGAGGAAGCTTGCCTTGGTGGGCTTGGCCGTGCGCGGCTGGACCGCCGGAGGCTGCGGCAGGACTTGAAGCTCGGAGGCGCCGCCGGCGTCGATCGGCGCGGTACCGGCGGGCGGGGCGCCTTCGATGCTGTCGCTCGGCGTCCCGCTGTCGCCTGCATCGCCGGGCGCCGGCGCGCCGCTATCGCCTGCGGCAGGGGCATCGGCGCCAACTCGAACCGGCGAATTTGCCAAGCCCGCCAGCGTGGCGTCGACCTGACGCTTGCGATCCAGGAATTTCATGATGGTGTTTTGCTTGAGCTGCAGCTCGTCGGCGGTCGCCTTGAAGCGGTCTTCGGCCGAAACCAGCGCGCCGTTCAGTTCGTCATAGGAGAGCTGCAGGTCGGCGACGCGGTTCTCGTAGGCCGACTGCATCTGCTGATAGCGGTGGTCCTTGGCCGAGATGATCCGGTCCTTGAAGATGACGTTGACGGTGGCGAACGCCACCCAGCCCAGGAAGATCAGAGAGAGTCCGGCCATCGTGGCCTGGAGGGTGGGGCCGAAGGTGAAGAACTGAACGCGGCCGTCGCTGCGGATATAAATCTGGCGCTCGGGGAAGGTCTCGTGGAGCCAAGCCCAGACGCGCTCGATGAGCGTCCCTGCCATGCCGACTTTCCCCTTGTTAGCGTCTAGCGCGCTTACCCCGAAGGGCCGCATTTCACTCGTTTGGGGACGTCGAATCAAGCTTTTGCCCCAGAAAAACGATCCCGAGGTTAACCGCGGACCGGCTGGTTTTTTGGGCGGATTGGGCGTCATGCGAGCGTCTTTGCCGCGGCAAGCACGGCCTCGACATGGCCGGGAACTTTCACCTTGCGCCAGACGCTGTGGATAACGCCCTTGGCGTCTACCAGAAATGTCGCACGTTCAATTCCCATATACCGCCGTCCATACAAGGTCTTTTCCACCCAGACGCCATAGTCCTCGATGGTCTTCGCCTCAGGATCGGAAGCCAATGCGATCTTGAGCTTATGCTTGGTTTTAAATCTGTCGTGTGAAGCCGTGCTGTCCTTCGATACGCCGATCACCGTGGCACCCGCGGCGTCGAATTTCTTTCGGTTTTCCGAAAAGCCGATGGCTTCCTTGGTGCAGCCTGACGTGTCGTCCTTGGGATAGAAATACAGAACGAAGGGGTGCCCCTTGAGCGAGGAAAGTGATACTTCGCCGCCGCCGTCGGTCGCAAGCCGGAACTTGGGGGCCTTGTCGCCGAGTTTAAGGTCCATTGGCTCTCCGCGAGAGGGGGGCGTTTACCTGAGGCCGAAGACTGCGCCATAAGCTGATAGCTGATTTGAATAAGCGGGCCAAGCTTCGGCCCCATTCTGTCGCAAATTGGGGGTAGAGGTGCATATCAATTGGCCCAGAACCCCATAGCAGGCCGCGACGCAAGCCCTGAACCGAGGGGCGGCACGCTCGCCGAGGCTTGGAACGCGTCCTTCGTCGGGCGTTACGTCAAGTCGCACCATATCAGCCGAACGGCGCTTGCGGGCGCAGCGCTTGGCGTTGCCATCCTGTTCTTCGTGCTGGGTGCGGCACTTCGGCTTCTGGTCGGACCGATCTCGCTCGGCCCTCTTTCGGGTCAGATCTCGGACGCGCTCGCCGAGGCGCTGCCCGGCATCACGGTCAAGTACGACCAGGCGGCGGTGCAGTGGTCGCGCGACCAGGGCCGGGTCAACCTCGTCGTCCTGGGTGCACGGGTCTTCGACTCAAGCGGGCGCATCGTCGCGCAGGCACCCGAAGCCGACATCGATCTCGCCGCACAGCCTTTCGTCCAGGGCAAGATCGTCGTCACCCGCATCACGCTTGTCGGCGTGCAGCTGACGCTCGTCCGCAACAGCGACGGCAGTCTGAGGCTGGGCGTCGAGCACGATCAAAGCCAGCGCGACATCATCAGCCGCATCACCGATGCCATCAACAAGAACAGCTCGAGCGCCTCGTCGCTTGAAAGCTTCGCCGTCCGCGATGCGCGCGTCGCATTCCTGGACGAGACCACTGGCCTGTTCCTCGTTGCTCCCAGAGCCGATGTGCGCATTGCAACGTCGGGCCGCAATCTCGTCGCGACGCTCAAGGCGGACGTCGAAGTGTCCGGCCAGCCCGCCCATATCTCGGGCGATCTGGAACTGCCGCCGCAGGCCGGACCCGTGAACGGCCACCTTGCCGTGCAAGGACTCGACATCGCCGCGCTCGGGCGCAACGCCAAGATGTTCTCGTTCCTGCGTACCATCGCGATGGTCGCGGACTTCTCCTCCGGCTTCTCGATCGAGGGGACGCACCTTCTGCACGCCGATTTCGCGGTCGGTGCCAGCGGCACGGCGCAGATCGTCGGCATCGACAGGGTTGTCCGCGTCTCAAAGATGCATCTCGCCGGGCGCTATGACCGCTCGGCGGCCCGGATCGCCATCGACGATGCCTCGCTCGAACTCTGACCAGATGCGCGCCCACGTCGTGGGCCAGCTCAATCTGATCGCCGACTCGAGCGGCGCGATCTCGCGGCTCGGCGTCGCGCTCACCGCCGACAAGACGGAGCTCGCCATGGCCGGCACGTTCGTGCAGCCGGTCTTCCTGCCGCTGGTGACGTTGAAAGGAAGCTATCTGCCGGCGACGCACGACATCCTGATCGATCAGCTGAGCACGTCCGGCGGTGCGCTGGTGCTCGATACATCCGGAAAGATCACGCTGGTCGAGCACCGATCGCCTGTCCTGGAACTCAAAGGACATGTCGCCACGCTCAGCATACGCGACATGCTGCACTACTGGCCGCTCGGCATGGGCGAAGGCGCGCGCGAATGGATCGGGGCCAACATCTACTCCGGCAGCCTCGGCCCGCTCCAGTTCGAGACCCATCTTCCGGCCGGCGCGCTCGATCAACCGACCGTTCCCGACGGCGCGCTGCTGATGACGTTCCCGGTGCTCAATGTCGAGGCGAGTTATGTCACCGGCCTCACCCATCTCACCGGTCTTTTCGGCACCGCCAAGCTGACGGGAACCACCTTCGGCGCCGACATTTCGCGCGCCCGCATCGGACCGCTTCTGGTCAGCCGCGGGCACGCCATCATTCCCGATCTGAATGCGCCCAGCTCGCCCGGAGACATCTCCGCGCATGTCGACGGCTCGATGACCGACCTGCTTCGGCTGACCGATTTGCAGCCGCTGAACTACGCGACCCGCTTCGGCATCGATCCCGCGGCCACCACCGGCAATGCCGCCATCGATCTGGGTTTCCACGTGCCGATGCGCCGCAATCTGAGCGTCGACGATATCGGCATCAATATCCGCGCCGTGGTCAGCGGCTTCGGCATCTCGCTCGGAAAGAAATTGCGGCTGTCCGACGGCCAGATAACGTTCGACATCGACAACACGCACCTGCACGCCTATGGCGCCGCCGGTCTGTCGACGTCGCGTTTGAACATCGACTGGGTCGAGGTTTTCCGCACCGCCAATCCGGTAACGACGACGATCGGCGTCAAGGGTCAGCTCGACCAGGCGGGACGCGAGGCGCTCGGCGTCGACATCGGCGACTTTCTGAAGGGCCCGATCGGCCTGTCGGCGAAACTGACCGGACACCGCGGCCAGCTTTCGGACGCGGACATGGATATCGACCTGACGCCCGCCACGCTTTCCTACGATTTGCTCGGCATCTCGAAGCCGGTCGGAGTTGCGGCCGCGGCCCATGCCACCGCGAAGTTCGGACCGCACAGCGCCATTCAATCGGAGAACATGACCATCACCGGCGCCGGCATCCAGGCGACGGGAACGCTGGGCTTCAACGAGCAGGGAAGCCTCGTTTCGCTGAGCGCGCCGCAGGTTCGCGCCGGAGCGACCAACGACTTCGCCCTCGATCTCAAGCGCTCCGGCCAGGGTCTCGACATCGATGTGCGCGGCCGTTCGCTCGACGGGACCCAGCTCGCGCGGCGCGGAAGCGACACCGGAAAAGGGTCTTCGACATCTTCGACGTTTGACGAGCCGTTTCATATCAGCGCCCATCTCGATCGTCTGGTGTTGCGCAACGGCGTCGCGATCGCGCCCTTCGCGCTCGACGTGACGGGCATCGGCGAGCGGCCGGCGACCTTGACCCTGACGGGACGGTTCGCGAAGTCCGGGACCCTTTCTGGCAGCATGGCGGCTGCCGGTAACGACCGCCGCCTGGTGCTCGCGACCAACGATGCGGGCACGCTCGTGCGCGGTCTGTTCGGCTTCGCCAGCATGAAAGGCGGCAAGCTCGATCTCAAGGCGACATTGCACGGTCCGGCGACGACGCCGCCCGCGGGCGATCCGGCGATCAACGATTACGAGGGCGTGGCTACGCTCAAGGACTTTCGCATCCTGAATCAGCCGTTCCTGGCACGGCTCTTCAGTTCCGGCTCGCTTCTAGGTTTCGTCAATCTGCTGCAGGGAAGCGGCATCGAGGTAGACGAGCTGAAAGTGCCGTTCAGCGCCAGCAACGGCGTCCTCGGCCTGCACAATGCGCGCGCCTCAGGCCCTGCCATCGGCATCAGCGCCGAAGGCTATATCGACCGGCCGAAAAACGAGATCGAGATAAAAGGCACTCTGGTGCCGCTGTTCGGCATCAACAGCGTGCTGGGGATTATACCGCTGCTCGGCGATATCCTGGTCTCCAAGCCGGGCGAAGGCATCATCGGCATGACCTACACCGTTCGCGGCGACGCCGACGAGCCGACCTTGACCGTCAATCCGCTCTCGATGATTACGCCCGGCATCTTCCGCCGCATCTTCGAAGGCAAGATGCCCAACGCCGCCAACGCACCGTCGAACGCGCAGCCCGCGCCGGTCGTCGTCACGCCGCAAAATCCCGACGTCCCGCCGGACGCGGCCAACCCCGACAGCGCTCCACACTAAACTCATCGTCATGGCCGGCCATGACGATTCAGAGTGGCTTCACCAGGACGTGCTTCTTCTTCCCGCTCGAGAGTTTGAGGACTCCGTCGGCCGAAAGATCACTCGCGCTGACCTGCAGGCGCGGATCGCTTACCACCATGTCGTTCAGCTTGAGCCCGTTATTTGCGATCAGCTTGCGTGCCTCCGAATTCGAAGCCGCAAGACCCGAGGCCACAGCAAGGTTCAAAATCCCCTCGGGCAACTTCGCCGATACTGTCGGAAGCCCTTCCGCATTGATGCCTTCTTCGAACGTCCGCCGTGCGGTCTCCGCCGCCTCGTCGGCCGCGGTGCGGCCGTGCAGCACCGCCGTCGCCTCGGTCGCGAGGATCTTCTTGGCGTTGTTGAGCTCAGCGCCTTGCAGCTTCTCGAGCCGCGCGATCTCGGCGAGCGGCATGTCGGTGAACAGCCGCAGGAAACGGCCGACATCGCCATCCTCGGTATTCCGCCAGTACTGCCAATAGTCGTAGACCGGGAGCATGTCCTTGTTCAGCCACACCGCGCCGGCAACCGACTTTCCCATCTTGGCGCCGGACGCGGTGGTGATCAGCGGCGTCGTCAGACCGAACAGCTGAACCGACTCCATGCGCCGGCCAAGATCGATCCCGGAAACCACATTGCCCCACTGGTCCGAACCACAAGATTGCAGGCGGCAGCCATAACGCTTGTAGAGCTCGACATAGTCATAGGCCTGCATGATCGAATAGTTGAACTCGAGGAAGCTCATCGGCTGCTCGCGGTCGAGGCGTAGCTTCACGCTCTCCATCGTCAGCATGCGGTTGACCGAGAAATGCTTTCCCACCTCGCGCAGGAATGGAATGTATTCCAGCTTGTCGAGCCAATCGGCATTGTCGACCATGATCGCATCGGTCGGCCCGTTGCCGAACTTCAGCAGATGCTGCACGCCGGCGACCATGCTCTTCTTGTTCGCCTCGATCTGTGCCGGCGTCAGGATCATGCGCGTCTCGTCCTTGCCGGACGGGTCGCCTGCCTTGGTCGTGCCGCCGCCCATCAACAGGATCGGCCGGTGCCCGGCCTGCTGCAGCCGGCGCAAGGTCATCAGCTGGACCAGATTGCCGATATGCATGCTGGTCGCGGTGCAATCGAAGCCGATATAGGCGGTGACCCGCTCCTTCTGGAACAGGGCGTCGAGATCTTCCGCCGCCGAGCAGTCGTAATAGGCGCCGCGCTCCACGAAGGTGCGGAGAAATTCGGAGCGGAAAGGCGGCGCGGAGGGCATGGCACTATCTCGTTGCGCCTCATGCTTCGACAAGCTCAGCATGAGGCATTAGAAACGTAGCTCACCCTGAGCTTGTCGAAGGGTGAGGGGGCGGGTGTTTAGCACGGATGTCCGAACCACTGAAAGCGATCGGCTTGATGAGCGGCACCTCGCTGGATGGTGTCGACGCGGCCCTGCTCGTCACCGACGGCGAGGATTATGCCGTGCCCGGTGCCGCGCTCGCCCTACCAGTACGATTCGGACATGCGAGCCATGCTGCGCGCAGCGCTCGACGATGCGCAGTCGGTGGCCGCCGGCGCGCCGGTGCCGTTCTCGATCCGCGAGGCCGAGCGCCGCGTGACGGAATTCCATGCCGAGGCGGTCAAGGCGCTCCTGGCGAAGGCGGGCCTTCGCCCGCGCGACGTGGCGCTGATCGGCTTTCACGGCCAGACCGTTCTGCACCGTCCGGAGAAGCGCTGGACCTGGCAGATCGGCGACGGCGCGCTGCTGTCGCGGCTGACGGGGATCGCGGTCGTCAACGATTTCCGCTCCGCCGATGTGAAGGCAGGCGGGCAGGGCGCTCCTCTGGTGCCGCTCTATCACGCGGTTCTCGCGCGATCCGCGTCCCCCGCGCTTGGCGATCTGCCTGTGGTGCTGGTGAACATCGGTGGCGTCGCGAACGTCACCTATATCGGCAAGGACCAAGTGCTGGCGTTCGACACAGGACCGGGCAACGCGCCGATCGACGACTGGATGCAGCGCCACAGCGGCCGTCCGGTGGACGACAATGGAAACTTCGCGCGTACCGGAAAGGTCGACGATCAGGCGCTCGAACGGATGCTCGCAAACGAGTTCTTTGCCGTCCGGCCGCCGAAGTCGCTCGACCGGTTGGACTTCGGAGCCTCTGCTGTCGAGAGACTGTCGCCGCAGGATGGTGCCGCCACGCTTACCGCCTTCACCGCTGCTTCGATCGCTAAAGCGCGCGAACATTTCCCCGATATGCCCAATCGCTGGATCGTCTGTGGCGGCGGCCGCCACAACCGCACATTGATGGACGCGTTGCGTGCGCGCGTGAACGCGCCGGTGCTCGCGGCGGAAGATGCGGGATGGAATGGCGATTTCATCGAGGCGGAAGCGTTCGCCTATCTCGCTACCCGCGCGCTGAAGGGTCTGCCGCTCAGTCTTCCGACCACAACCGGCGTCGCGCAGCCGATCACCGGTGGAAAGTTCCATCGCGTCTGAACGCTCGAAGTTCCCTTATGTTGCAGCCGGTTAATCGACACGAAGACTAAAATGCGAGGACGCACTCTTACGCATTGAAAGAACATTGAGGCGATACTTCGGTGCGAGGGGCGCGTGTTGGAGTTTGGTTCGATGGAACAGAATCGTCCGATGACGGAATATGAGAGCGCGCTGAGCGGGATCGTGCGCGTGCTTCTGGACGTGATGATCGATATGGGCGCGCCCAAGACCCAGCTGGCGCGGGAGCTGAAGACGCTGAAGGACAGCGAGCAGCTCGCCGGTCATCACACCGCCGCCGCCACCATCGACATCACGATGCGCAGCACGGGATTGCGGTAAAGGCGCCCTGCAGGCCTCTCTCGAGGTGATGACGCAACTTATAGTTGCATTTCGGTAGCTTTTGCTTTCTTATTTCCCCCTTCGGGGAGGGGAAGCATGAGCGAAGCTGCGATCATGTCCGATGCGAACGTCACCATCACCAAGACGCTCGCGGTGGTGAATGGCGTCAGTTATCCGACAAACACCATAAGCGCGATTTCCATTCGGGAAATTTCGCCGTCGTCGGCGGGGATCGTCATCGGTGTTCTGTTCGGACTTGGCGCGCTTGGCGCACTGTCCGCGAAGGAGTATCTCGGCGCGCTTGTCATGGCCGGCATCTGCGGCCTGCTGTTCTATCTTCGCCCGAAGGCGTCCTACAGCCTGATGGTGCGATCGGCCGGGGCGGACACTTCTGTACTGATGAGCAAAGACAAGTCCTATTTGGGGCATGTGAAGACGGCCATCGAGGAAGCGGTTCGGCAGCGCGGATAGACCGGCGGCGTTGCCTTGCGGGCCGACGACGCTCAGCGCCCTTCGCGCGGCTTGCTCATCATGTTCTGGACATAGGCTTCCACCGCCTCGACGACGTCGGCCTCGTGCTTGTCGAAGAAATGGTTGGCGCCCTCGATCTTGTCGCACGTGATCTTGATGCCCTTCCGCGCGGTCAGCCCATCGGCCAGCTTCTGGACATCCGGCTTCCGGCACGACCTGATCCTTGGTGCCGTGCACGATCGGGCCGCTCGCTTAGCTCTCTTGGGGACCCTCTAGCGATCGTCGAGCGAAAGGTTCAGCGTTCCGAAGTCGAACGTGTAGCCGCCCTTGGCCCAAAGAATGTCGATGCCGATGCTGCCATAGTTCACGTCGGATCCGTTGCCCGTCATATCGACGGAGACGTCCTTGAGCGTCACAGTCTTTCCGTCGATCGTGAAGTCCATGGTGGGGAAAATCGCCGATTGCCTCTCCTCGACGCCGCCGGCGCCGGCCGTTTTGGTCGTCTTGCGCTCCAGATTGACGATCCGGTCGGCGAATTCGCGGGCATAGCGCTTGTCGAAGCTGCTCTTGCGGGCGCCGCCATCGACGAAGAAGGTCAGCAAATCGCCGTTAGTCCTCACCTGCACGTACGGCGACAGAGCTTCGATGCGCAGATTGCCGGCATGGCCGGTCCACCGCGACGGCGCCAGAATGAGACTGTGCTGCACCGGATCGGCGCCCGGCTTGTCGTCATGGAATGTCACGCGGCCGAGGGCCGCCAGGGCCTGCATCCCGACGATCACGTCCACGCGCTTGTCCATCCCCAGCGGCGCCAGTACCGCGTCGTCGACCACCAGGAACACAACGTTGTGCAGCGTCACCGGCCCAAGCTTAACGGTATCGGCGATCGCGACGGTCGATTCGAGTGCATGCGACGTCGCGCTGCTCAACACAGCCTTGTGCGTCAGCATGCGCACGCCCAGCGCTTTGGCGGTGGTCTGGCTCATGGCGGAGATGCCGGTTCCGGTGTCGAGAACCACCGTTTGCGGATGACCTTCGATGGTCGCTGGCGCCGTGGTGAAGCCGAGCACGTGCTTGGACAGGGGGATCGTGCCGGCCATCTGCTTTTCGATGGTCTGCGCCGGTTCGTTGCGCAGCGCCATTGCCACGCCGCGGCTCTGATCGGTGTCGATGTATTGCTGCTGCGTCATCAGCGAGCCGTATTGCGAAATCGCCTCGTCCAGCCAGTCGGCGGCGCGCGAATAGAACCCGGCGGTCAAGGCTGCGCCGCCGGCGACGGAGAGGGCGCGCCGCGCAATCTGCGGATTGGCACCGCGCCCGTGAAGGGCGGCCTTCAGGTAGCGTTCGGTCCCGGCGAAATCCAGGCGCGCGGCGGCGGAAACCTCCGCCAGATAGGCGCGCGTCGCTGCGCTCATCTCCTTGGGCGGATGCGCCAGGAGCGCCTCGGCGGTGAACGAATCGGCGTCCAGAACCGGATCGAACGTCGGCGCGGGCAGATCCGCTGCGGGGGCTCCGATCGAGAACAGGACGGCGGCGGCGAGAGTCGCTATGAAGCGTTTCGGGTGCGAGTTCATATGTGATATATCACATGTGAAGATGAGAATTTCAAGGGCCTCACGATGACGTTACGTGCAGCTTTGCTCGGCCTGCTGTCGGAAGGCCCGGCCACCGGCTACGAGATGAGCCGCGACTTCGACGTTTCAGCCAGTGTGGTCTGGCCCGCGCCCAAAGGGGAAATTTACCGTGAATTGGCGCGGCTTCATGAACTCGGCTTCGCCGTTCCCGACGATGTCTCGGGAATTCGCAATCGCCGCCGCTGGCAGATCACGGCGGCCGGGCGCGCCGAGCTCCGACGCTGGTTGTGCGCGGAGGCCGACTATTCCCTGCGCTACGAGCCAATGCTTCGCGCGGCGTTCCTGGGAGTGCTCGGCGCGGACGAAATTGCTGCGCGCCTGGCGTCTGATCGCGCCTTTTTCGAAGGCGAATTGCGCAAGCTGAAGCAGGCCCGCAAGACACCGCCCGAAGCGAAATCGGCGGCGCGCCGGCGCTACGCCTTGCCGATGGCGATCCGCTTCTACGAAGCCATGATCGCGTGGTGCGACGAAGCCGCCCGGTTGAAGGACTAGCTACCGCCCTTCGCGCGGCTTGCTCATCATGTTCTGGACATAGGCTTCCACCGCCTCGACGACGTCGGACTCGTGCTTGTCGAAGAAATGGTTGGCGCCTTCGATCTTGTCGTAGCTGATCTTGATGCCCTTCTGCGCGGTCAGACGGTCGACCAGCTTCTGCACGTCGGCTTCCGGCACGACCTGATCCTTGGTGCCGTGCACGATCAGGCCCGAAGCCGGGCAGGGCGCGAGGAAGGCGAAATCGTACATGCTGGCCGGCGGCGCGATGGAGACGAAGCCGGTGATCTCCGGCCGGCGCATCAAAAGCTGCATGCCGATCCAGGCGCCGAACGATATGCCGCATACCCAGACATTGGACGGATTGGGATAGAGCGTGTTCATCCAGTCGAGTACGGCGGCCGCATCGGACAGCTCGCCGGAGCCGGAATTGAAGGTTCCCTGGCTCCGGCCGACGCCGCGGAAATTGAACCGCACGGTGGTGCAGCCGAGCTTGTGGAACATGTGGAACAGGTCATAAACCAGCGGATTGTTCATCGTTCCGCCGAACTGCGGATGGGGATGCAGCACCAGCGCCATCGGCGCGCCGGGCGCCTTCTGGCGCTGATAACGGGCTTCTATGCGCCCTGCGGGGCCGGGCAGAATGATGTCAGGCATGGGTTCTTCCGTCAGCGGTGTGAGGCGATTGCACAGCAATTTGATGGGTATTTCCGACCCGGAATGACCCGAAAACAAACAGGGAATTCAAGGAATTATAGCTATGCGGAAAGTGTATCACGCCAATTCTTGACCATCTTACTGGGGCAATCTATATCCGGTTCAGCAGGAATCTCGCGCGCGCCGGATTGAAGGGCCCGTTCTTACACCGACTGGGCCCCCGAAAAGCAAGGCAAAACGCACCGCAGCCAAGGAGAAGGATATGCGTCTGAGCACCAAGGGTCGTTACGCCGTCATGGCGATGGCGGATCTGGCCCAGCATGAGGCCGCCAACAAACCGGTCTCTTTGGCCGATATCGCGCAGCGCCAGGAGATCTCGCTGTCCTATCTGGAACAGCTGTTCGCCAAGTTGCGCCGCGGTGGGCTGGTCAAGAGCGTGCGCGGCCCGGGCGGCGGCTATCGCCTCAGCCGTCCGTCGGGCGAGATGCGCATCTCCGATGTGATCGTCGCGGTCGACGAGCCGATCGCCGCCACGCGCTGCAAGCCGGGCAGCGCGAAGGGCTGCACCGGCCAGGGCGCCCGCTGCGTCACCCACGATCTGTGGGAAGAGCTTGGCCGCCAGATCCACGTCTTCCTGTCGTCGGTTACGCTGGCCGACGTTGTCGAGAAGCGCGTGCTTGGACGAACCCAGCCCTGCACCGCCGTGGCGAACGCCGGCGAACGCGAAGCGGCCTGATCGTCTCAATCGGCACCATGGCTTACCTGGATCACAATGCGACTTCGCCTCTGCGCCCCGACGCGCGCGCCGCGATGGAGGCTGCCGCGAGCATCGGCGGCAATCCATCGTCCGTGCATGGACGGGGCCGCGCAGCCCGCGCCGCGGTGGAGCGGGCCCGCGAACAGGTTGCGGCCCTTGCGGGTGGGCGGGCGCAGGATGTGATCTTCACCAGCGGCGGCACCGAAGCGAATGCGCTGGCGCTGTGGGGCGCGGTGCAAGGCGCCGCGGAAGCCGGCAAGCGCATCACGCGCCTCTTTGTCTCGGCCATCGAACATGACTCGGTCCGCGCCAATGCCGCGGCGATCGCGGAGCGCGTAGCAGGTATCCGACTCGAACAAATTCCAGTCACTGCCGACGGTGTCGTCGACCTGGAAGCGCTGCGCGTCCTGCTGCGCGAGGGCAAGGGCCGCGCGCTCGTCGCCGCGATGGCCGCGAACAACGAGACCGGCGTGATCCAGCCGCTCGCCGATGTGCGCGCGGCGCTCGCCGGGCATGATGCTCTGCTGCTGGTCGATGCGGTTCAGGCAGCCGGCAAGATACCTTTGGAGCTTGCCGACTATGTCTCGCTCTCGGCCCACAAGCTCGGCGGACCCCAAGGCGCCGGCGCCTTGATCGTGCGCGAAGGTGCGCCGCTCGCCGCCACCATCCTCGGCGGTGGGCAGGAACGTGGCAATCGCGCCGGCACGGAGAATGTCTGCGGCATCGCTGGCTTCGGCGCCGCGGCGGAAGCTGCCAAGCCGATGTCGCCGGCTCTGCGCAATCGCTTTGAAACCGAATTGAAGAATATCGTTCGTGACGCCGTGATCTTCGGTGCAAACGCACCTCGCCTTTCCAACACCTCGAACTTCGCGCTGCCGGGCATCTCTGCCGAGACCGCGGTGATGGCGCTCGATCTCGACGGCGTGATGGTTTCGTCCGGATCGGCCTGCTCGTCGGGCAAGGTGAAGCCGTCGCATGTTCTGGCCGCCATGGGCGTGCCGGAGTTGCTGTCAAAGTCGGCGCTGCGCGTCAGCCTCGGCTGGGATTCGATCGCCGCCGATGTCGATGCGGCGCTCGCCGCCATTGCCAAGCTCGCAGCGCGCGTCGCGCGGAAGGCCGCCTGATGTCCGCCGCGCCAGACACCAAGAAGCAGGTCGCCGAGATCGGCGAGAAGTACAAGTACGGTTTCATCACCGACATCGAGATGGAGCGCGCGCCCAAGGGCCTGTCGGAAGACACGGTGCGCTACGTCTCGGCGAAGAAATCCGAGCCGGAATGGATGCTCGAATGGCGCCTCGGTGCCTACAGGCGCTGGCTGGAGATGCGCGAGCCGAACTGGGCGCGTGTCCACTATCAGAAGATCGACTACCAGAACGCTTATTACTACGCCGCGCCCAAGAACACGCCGTTGAAGCAGAGCCTCGATGAGGTCGATCCCAAGCTGCTCGAAACCTACAAGAAGCTCGGCATCCCGCTGCACGAGCAGATGGCGCTGGCCGGCGTCGCTGTGGATGCGGTGTTCGACAGCGTCTCGGTCGCGACCACGTTCAAGGCCAAGCTGAACGAGGCGGGCGTGATCTTCTGCCCGATCTCCGAAGCCATTCGCGACTATCCGGACATGGTGAGGAAGTATCTCGGCACCGTCGTGCCGGTGACCGACAATTTCTTCGCCACGCTGAATTCGGCCGTCTTCTCCGACGGCACCTTCGTTTATGTGCCCAAGGGCGTGCGCTGCCCGATGGAGCTGTCGACCTATTTCCGCATCAACGCGTCGGAGACCGGCCAGTTCGAGCGTACGCTGATCATTGCCGACGAGGGCTCTTACGTCTCCTATCTGGAAGGCTGCACCGCGCCCAAGCGCGACGAGAACCAGCTGCATGCCGCCGTGGTCGAGCTCGTCGCGCTGGAAGGCGCCGAGATCAAATACTCGACGGTGCAGAACTGGTATCCCGGCGACGAGAACGGCTTGGGCGGCATCTACAATTTCGTCACCAAGCGCGGCGACTGCCGCGGCAACCGCTCGAAGATTTCCTGGACGCAGGTCGAGACCGGCTCGGCCATCACCTGGAAATATCCCAGCTGCATCCTGCGCGGCGACGACACCGTCGGGGAGTTCTACTCCATCGCCATCGCCAACAATTTCCAACAGGCCGACACCGGCACCAAGATGATCCATCTGGGAAAGAACACGCGCTCGCGGATCATCTCAAAGGGCATTTCGGCGGGCAGGGCGCAGAACACCTATCGTGGCCTCGTCAGCGTGCATCCAAAGGCGGCCAACGCGCGCAACTACACGCAATGCGACTCGCTTCTGATCGGCGGAAAGTGCGGCGCCCACACCGTGCCTTATATCGAAGCGCGCAACCCGACCGCGCATATCGAGCACGAAGCGACGACGTCCAAGATCGCCGAGGACCAGCTCTTCTACTGCCTCCAGCGCGGCATTCCGCAGGAAGAGGCGGTGGCGCTGATCGTCAACGGCTTCTGCAAGGAAGTCTTGCAGCAGCTCCCCATGGAATTCGCGGTCGAGGCGCAGAAGCTCGTCGGCATTAGTTTGGAAGGCAGTGTCGGTTAGTCATGCTCGAGATCAAAGACCTTCACGTCGCCGTCGACGGCAAGGAAATCCTCAAGGGCCTCTCGCTCACGATCGGGGCCGGGCAGGTGCATGCCATCATGGGCCCGAACGGCTCGGGCAAGTCGACGCTGTCTTATGTCCTCGCCGGCCGCGCCGGCTACGAGATTACCTCGGGCTCCATCACCTACAACGGCGAGGACCTGAACGCGTTGAAGCCCGAAGAGCGCGCCGCCAAGGGCGTGTTCCTCGCCATGCAGTATCCGGTCGAGATTCCCGGCGTCACCACACTCACCTTCCTGAAAACCGCGCTGAACGCGCAGCGCCGCGCCCGCGGCGAAAAGGAAGTCGACGCCATGACGGTGCTCAAGACCGTGCGCAAGAAGGCGGCCGCGCTGAAGGTCAGCGAAGAGATGCTCAAGCGCGCCCTCAATGTCGGCTTCTCCGGTGGCGAAAAGAAGCGGCTCGAAATCCTCCAGATGGCACTGTTCGAGCCGAAGCTCGCCATCCTCGACGAGACCGACTCAGGCCTCGACATCGACGCGCTGAAGCTTGTCGCCGAGGGCGTCAACGCGCTGCGCTCGCCGGAACGCGCCATGCTGGTCATCACGCATTACCAGCGCCTGCTCGAATACATCGTGCCTGACCGCATTCACGTGCTGGCCGGTGGCCGTATCGTTGCCGAAGGCGGCAAGGAGCTGGCGCACGAGCTCGAAGCAAAGGGCTACGAACACATCGTAGGCAAGGCGGCATGAGCAGCGCATCCGCACATTGGCTGGACGAACGCCGCGCCGAAGCCGCCGACCGCTTCGCCGCGCTGGGCGTGCCGCATCGGCGGATCGAGGATTGGAAATATTCCGACCTCAAGACGGCGATCGACGGCGCGAATGACGACACAGCGGTTGCGTGGACCGTCGGCGCGCTGCCCGAAGGCGTCGAACTCTTCGATCTCGCAAACGCGGAAGCCGCGCCGGATTGGGTAAAGTCTCATCTTGGTACGCTGCCGCAGAACGCCATGGCGTCGGCTTCCTTGGCGCATGCCCGCACGGGCTTTGCGGTGCGCGTGCCGCGCAACCGCGCCGCTGAGATGTTCGCGGCGGATTTCTCCGGCATGGGCAGCGCCCGCGTATTGATCGTGTTGGAGGATGGTGCGTCGCTGACCCTCTGCGAAACGCGCAGGGGCGACGGCTTTTCCAATCTCGGCGTCGAGCTCGTGATCGGCGCCAACGCCCAACTCACCCATATCCGCATGGCGCCGCATGCCGCCGGTGCGGTGCTGGTCGAGGAATACGCCGTGCGCATCGCGCGCGACGGCGTCTACCGCGCCCATCTCTTCAATGGCGGTGCGAAGCTCGCCAGAGCCGAATTCCAGATCGCGCTCGCGGGCGAGAATTCGCAGGCGCATCTATCGGGCGTTTCGGTCCTGGGCGGCACCGCACAAGCCGATGTCACGACCCATGTCGTCCACGCCGTCGGCCAAACCCAGAGCACACAGCTCTTCAAGAAGATCGTAGGCGGCAAGGGCCGCGCCGTCTACCAGGGCAAGATCACGGTCGCGCAAGGCGCCGACAAGTCGGACAGCCGCCAGACCGCCAAGGCCCTGCTGATCGGCGAACGCGCCGAGGCCGACCTCAAGCCAGAGCTCGAAATCTTCGCCGACGACGTGAAGTGCGCCCATGGCGCCGCGGTCGGCGATCTCGACGCCAATTCGCTGTTCTATCTGCGCGCCCGCGGCATCCCGGAGGCCGAAGCCCGCAACATGCTGGTCCGCGCCTTCCTCGAGGAAGCGGTCGCCGAGATCGCCGACAAAGCGATCCGCGCGCAGGTCTGGCAGGCGGTTGAAGACGCGCTGCCGAAGGCGATGACGCCATGACCGCGCAAGTGAAGTTCGCCACTGCTTTCGATCCGGCCGCCGCGCGCAAGGATTTCGAGATACTGGCGAAGCCGGTTTATGGCAAGCCGCTCGTCTATCTCGACAACGGCGCCTCGGCGCAGAAGCCGCGCCAGGTGCTCGATGCCATGCGCGACTTCGCGACAAGTGAGTACGCCAACGTTCATCGCGGCGTGCATTATCTCTCCGCGAAGGCGACCGACCGCTACGAAGCCGCCCGCCGCACGGTGCAGAAGTTCCTGAACGCCGCCCACGAAGACGAGATAATCTTCACCAAGGGTGGTACCGAAGCGATCAATCTCGTCTCCTATTCCTATCTTGCGCCGCGTATCCAGCCCGGCGACGAGATCGTGCTGACCGTCATGGAGCATCACTCCAACATCGTGCCCTGGCATTTTCTGCGCGAGCGCAACGGCGCGGTGCTCAAATGGGTCGACGTCCGCGACGACGGCTCGCTCGACGCCGAAGCGGTCGCCGCCGCCATCGGCCCGAAGACCAAGCTCGTCGCAGTGACGCACATCTCCAACGTGCTCGGCACTGTCTCGCCGCTGAAGGAGATCGTTGCACTCGCCCACGCCAAGGGCGTTCCCGTGCTGGCCGACGGCTGTCAGGGCGCGGTGCATGAGATTGTTGATGTCCGCGACCTCGACGTCGACTTCTATGTTCTGACCGCACACAAGCTTTACGGTCCGACCGGCATCGGCGCGCTTTACGGCAAACGCACCCACCTGAAGGCCATGCGTCCGTTCAACGGCGGCGGCGAGATGATCCGCGAAGTCACCCGCGACTTCGTCACCTATGCCGATCCGCCGGCCCGTTTCGAGGCCGGCACGCCGCCGATTATCGAAAGCGTCGGCCTCGCCGCTGCGCTCGACTATATGAATTCGTTCGACCGCGCCGCGGTGAAGGCGCACGAACACGACCTGCTTGCCTATGCACGCGAGGGCGTGCGCCAGTTCAACTGGCTGCGCGTCATCGGCGATGCGCCCGGCAAGGCGTCGATCCTGTCTTTCGAGGCCGACGGGATGCACGCCCACGACCTTGCGACCATTCTCGACCGCGAAGGCGTTGCGGTGCGCGCCGGTCATCATTGCGCCCAGCCGCTGATGGAGCGTTTCGGCGTCGCCTCCACCACGCGCGCCTCCTTCGCGCTCTACAACACCCGCGCCGAAGTCGATGTCATGCTTGATGCGCTCGCCAAGGCGCGGAAGATTTTGGGTTAGGCCATGGACGATTCCCTGCGCGAGCTCTATCAGGAAGTGATCCTCGATCACTCGCGCCATCCGCGCCGCTTCGGCAAGCTGGAAGGCGCCACCAATACGGCCCAGGGGCACAATCCGCTCTGCGGCGATCGCGTCACGATCTATCTTCTGGTCGACAAGGACGATCGCATTTCCGACATTAAGTTCGAAGGGAAGGGCTGCGCGATCAGCCAGGCCTCCGCCTCGCTGATGACCGACATGCTGGTAGGCCGCACCACGGCCGAAGCCGAGAAGCTGATGGGCGGTTTCCTGCATCTGGTGAAGGGCGAGCCGGCCAACGACCTTTCCGACGACGATCGCGAGCGGCTCGATGTCATGGCCGGTGTGTCGGCATTTCCGATGCGCGTCAAATGCGCCACGCTCGCCTGGCACACGATGAAATCTGCTCTGGAGGGCGGCACCGCCGCGGGAACGGAATGAACGCCGAACCGAACAAGGCCGAGATCAATGCCATGGGTTCGTCGCTCAGTGCTGAGGAACTCGAGGATTTCACGCAAAAGCTCGTGGCGGCACTGAAGACCGTCTACGATCCGGAAATCCCCGTGGACATCTACGAACTCGGACTTATCTATAAGGTGGATGTCGCGGACAACAAGGACGTCACCGTTGACATGACCCTGACGGCGCCCGGCTGCCCAGTCGCGGGCGAGATGCCGGTCATGGTAAAGTCGGCGCTGGAAGGAGTCGAAGGCATCGGCGAGGTCACGGTGAACATGACCTTCGATCCGCCCTGGACGCCGGAACGGATGAGCGAAGAAGCGAAACTCGAACTGAATATGTACTAGAGGAATCACCTCCCCCTTGTGGGGAGGTCAAAATCGCGAAGCGATTTTGGGTGGGGGAAGTCCCTCGAAGGCGAAACGATGACGACGACGCAGACAACGCAGAAGCCCCGCCGCGAACGGCCGAAGGCCGTGCGTCTGACCGACGCCGCAGCGTCTCGAATCCGCGAGATCATGGCGGACGCCGCGGGCAAATTTCAGGGCGTGCGCGTCGGCGTGACGAACGGCGGCTGCGCCGGCATGAGCTACACGATGGACTATGCCGAAGAGGTCAAGCCGCTCGACGAAGTCGTCGAGGACAAGGGCGTGAAGATCTTCATCGAGCCCAAGGCGATTCTGTTTCTCATCGGCACCGAGATGGACTTCGTGAAGGAGAAACTCGGCGCCCGCTTCGTGTTCAACAATCCGAACCAGACGGCGGCCTGTGGCTGCGGCGAGAGCGTGTCGATTGCGCCCGCCAAGGACGTTTCGCATTAGGCCGTGGCGCCGAAGTCCGACCCGCACCGCTTCGACGATCTCTTTGCCGAGTTCGGGCGGATCGCCTTGCGCCGCTTCTTCGGCGGCGAAGGCATCTATGCCGGCGACACGATGATCGGCATGGTCTTCAACGGCGACACGATCTACTTCAAGACCGATGAAGACACCCGAAAGGCATTCGACGCCGAGAAGTGCAAGCCCTTCACGTTTTACAAGGGCGAGGAACTGATCACGACCACTTGGCTCAGCCTTCCGGATCGTCTCTACGACGAGCCGGACGAACTGGCGCAATGGGCGCGCGCCGCGCTGACCGTCGCGCTGGCTTCGCCGGCCGCGAAGAAGAAGGCAAGGAAGGCGGTAGCGCGCCCAGCCAAACGCACGCGCCGAGCCTAGCTCACCACAGCTTCACGCGGCTCTCCGGCGGCAGGTACATCTTGTCGCCCGGCTTGACGTCGAACGCAGCGTACCAGGCATCGACATTGCGGGTCGGCCCGACGACGCGGAAATGCGGTGGGCTGTGCGGATTGGACAACAGCTGCTGGCGCATCTGCCCGTCGCGGTACTTGCCGCGCCAGATCTGCGCAAAGGCGAGGAAGAAGCGCTGGTCGCCGGTGAAGCCGTCGAGCACCGGCGCCTTCTTGCCGCCCAGCGAGGCGTGATAGGCCTTGAGTGCGATGGAAATGCCGGAGAGATCGCCGATATTCTCGCCCATCGTCAGCTTGCCGTTTACATGCAGGCCGGGAAGACCTTCATAGGAATCGTATTGGGTGCCAAGCATGCCGGTGCGCTGTTCGAACGCCTTGCGGTCGTCGTCCGTCCACCAGCTCTGTAGAATCCCGGCGCCGGTATATTTGCTGCCCTGGTCGTCGAAGCCGTGGCTGATTTCGTGTCCGATCACCGCGCCGATGCCGCCATAATTCACCGCATCGTCGGCATTGGGGTCGAAGAATGGCGGCTGCAGGATCGCGGCCGGGAAGAAGATCGAGTTGAACAGCTGGGTGTAATAGGCGTTGATCGTCGGCGGCGTCATGCCCCATTCGTTGCGGTCGACCGGCTGGTCGATGCGATCGAGGCGATACTGCCACTCGAAGGCGTTCGAGCGCTCGATGTCGCCGACGAGATCGTCGCGCCTGACGACGAGTCCGGAATAGTCGCGCCACTTGTCGGGATAGCCGATGTGCGGCGTGAACGCGTGCAGCTTGTCGAGCGCCTTCTGCTTGGTGACGTCGCTCATCCAGGTGATCTTGCGAATGTCGGCGTCATAGGCCTTGAGCAGATTGGCGACGAGCTTCTCGGCCTTGGCCTTCGTCTCGGGCGGGAAATATTTCGCGACATAGAGCTTGCCGAACGGATGCGGCAGCGCCGCGTCGATCAAATGCACGGCGCGGGTTTCGCGCGGCAGCTGCCGGTCCTGGCCGCCCAGCACCTTGCCGTAAAATTCGAAGTCGGCGTCGTCGATCGCCTTGGGCAGGAACGGCGCCATGCTGTGCATGTAGTGGATCGTCAGATAGTCGCGCCACACCGCGACCGGCGTGTTTGCGAAGATTTTCGCGAGCGCGGGGAAGGCGGTGTTCTCGCGCGCGATCACCTTGCGCGTCGGCTCGATGCCCTGGGCCTTGAAATAGTCGATCCAGTCGAAGCCCGGCGCAAAACTCGCCAGTTCCGCCACCGTCATCGGATTGTAGACCTTGTCGGCGTTGCGCCGGTCGGCCGCCGGCCACTGCGCCATCGCGATGTCGTTCTCCATCGCATAGACGGCCGCGGCGCGGGCTTCGATGTCCTTGGTCTCTCCGGCCAGCGACAGCATTGTCGCGAGATATTTCTTGTAGGCATCGCGCGTCGCCGCCAACGCAGGATCGTCCTTGAGATAATAGTCGCGGTTCGGCATGCCGAGTCCCGACTGCGTCAGGCTCACCACATAGGCGTTGGAGTTCTTCGCGTCTGGTGCGATGCCGTCGGCCGCAATGGCGAATCCATCGCTCGAGGACGGGAACGCCCGATCGCCCATCAGCTTGGCCACATCTTGCGGCGTCTGAAGCGCCGCGATGCGGGCGAGGTCCGGTTTGACGGGATCGAGGCCGCGCTTCTCGATGTCGGGTACGTCGGTGAATGCATCATACAGGTCGCGGATCTGCTTTTCTTCCGGCGACAGCGTCGCGTAGTCGCGTGCCTCCAGGCCCTCGATCAGTTCCCGCATGCGGTTCTCGCTCAGGATCTGCAGGTTCTGAAAGGAGCCCGTGCTGGTGCGGTCCGGCGGAATCTGCGTGTTCCTGAACCAGGTGCCATTGGCATATTCGAAGAAGTCGTCGCCCGGTTTGACGCTGCGGTCCATGCCGGCAAGGTCCACGCCCCAAGTGCCGAAAGCAGGTTTGTGCGGTGCAGGCGCGGCCGCGACGGCGACACCGACGGCTAGGCCGGCGAGGGCGGCAGCGAACTTCTTCATGGCGTTTCCCCGATCGATCTCAGCCGTTCACCACACCGGCACGCGCTTGTCGGGCGGCAGGTAGTACTTGTCGCCCGGCTTGATGTTGAACGCTGCGTACCAGCCGTCCGTGTTGCGCACCACGCCGTTCACCCGGAACTCCGACGGGCTGTGCGGGTTGGAGAGCACTTGGCTCCTGATCGCACCGTCGCGATGACGTTCGCGCCAGCTCTGGGCATAGGCGATGTAGAATCTCTGATCGCCGGTATAGCCGTTGAGCACCGGCGCCGGCTTGCCGTGCAGCGAGATGTGATAGGCCTTCAGAGCGATGACGAGGCCGGCGATGTCGGCGACGTTTTCGCCCAGCGTCAGCTTGCCGTTGATGTGAAGGCCGGGCAGGGGCTCGTACTGGTCGTATTGCGCCGCGATCGCGCTGGTGCGGGACTGGAAATTCTTCAGATCCTCGGGCGCGAACCAGTTCTGCAGATTGCCGCGCGGATTGTACTTGGCGCCCTGGTCGTCGAACGCATGGCTGATCTCATGCCCGATCGTGGCGCCGATCTCGCCATAGTTCACCGCGTCGTCGGCGTTGGGATCGAAATAGGGCGGTTGCAGGATGCCGGCCGGAAACACGATCTCGTTGAAATTGAAATTGTCGTAGGCGTTGTTGGTCGGCGGCGTCATGCCCCATTCGGCGCGATCGACCGGGCCGTCGACGCGGCGCAGTTCGCGGTTCCACTCGAATACGGTAGCGTTCTTGATGCTGCCGATCAGATCGCCGCGCTCGATCGTGAGCGCCGAATAGTCGCGGAACTTGTCGGGATAGCCGATCTTCAGCGCCATCGCGTGAAGCTTGTCGAGTGCCTTGGCGCGCGTGGCGGGCGTCATCCAGGCGAGCGTGCGGATGTCGGCGTCGTAAGCCTTGAGCAGGTTCTGGACCAGCACCAGCGCCTTGGCCTTGGCCTCCGGCGGGAAATATTTGGCGACATAAAGCTTGCCCAATGCCTCGCCCATGGCCGAGTCGAGAAGGCTGATGGCGCGGATCGGGCGTTCGAGCTGCGCCGTCTTGCCGTTCAGCGCCGTGCCGTAGAAGGCGAAATCGGTGTCGTCGACCTTCTTCGGGAGGCACGAAGCAAAGCGGTGCAGGTAGCGAACGGTCTCATAGTCGCGCCACACCTCCATCGGTGTCTCGGCGAACACCTTCGCGAGGCCGGGGAAGGCCGACTTCTCGGCCACGATGACCTTGTGTGCGCCACCATTTTCCGGAATGCCGGCCGCCTTGAGCATCGCATCCCAGTCGAAGCCCGGCGCAAGCGTCTTGAGGTCCGCGGCGGTCATGGGATTGTAGATTTTGTCGGCATCGCGCCGGTCGGCCGCCGCCCAGCTCACCTTGGCGAGCGCGAGTTCGAGCGCATAGATCTTGTCGGCGCGTGCCGCCGCGTCCTTCGCACCGGTGATCGCCAGCATATCGGCCAGATATTTCTTGTAGGCCGCCTGCGTCGCGACGATCTCCTTGTCGGTCTTCAGGTAATAGTCGCGGTCGGGCATGCCGAGGCCGGACTGAAAAAGATTGATCGAGTAGGCGTCGGAGTTCTTGTCGTCCACCCCGATGTAGAAGGCGAACGGCCCGTCGAGCCCGAGCGCGGGGTCGCCGATGGCGCGCGCAACGTCGCTCAGGGTTTTCATGCCGGCGATTGTCGCGAGATCCTTTTCTGCGGGCTTGAGGCCGTTCGCCTCGATCGTCTTGGTATCCATGAACGCATTGAAGAGATCGCGCAGCTTGCGCTCCTCCGGCGTCAGCTTGTCATCGGGCATCTTGGAAAGATCGGCGACGAGACCCTTCAGCCGCGCCTCGTTCTGCTTGTCGAGTTCGAGATTGACGCCCGAATAGGTGCGGTCCGGCGGAATGACGTCGTGCTTCACCCAATTGCCGTTGGCGTACATGAAGAAGTCGTCGCCCGGCTTCACGTCCTTGTCGATGTAGGAGAGCTCGACGCCCCACGGCTTCACTTGGGGCTCGGCAGCGAGTGCGCCGCTCATGGCGACGGCGAGGGCGCTGAGGACAAGGGCGCTGCGCTTCATGTGGGATCACCTCATGGCTGAATGGAAGGGCGCCGCCGGCATCGCACCGGCGGCACTATCGATTGAACTACCAAAGATGGACGCGCTGATCGGGTGGCAGATAGTATTTGTCGCCGGGCTTGACGTTGAACGCGTCGTACCAGGCATCCATGTTGCGCGTCGCGCTGATGACGCGGAAGTTGCCCGGTGCATGCTCGTTGGAGAGCACCTGGGTGCGCAGCGCGTTGTCGCGCACCTTCTGTTGCCAGATTTGACCGTAGGACAGGAAGAAGCGTTGGTCGCCGGTGTAACCGTCGATCACCGGCGCCGGCTTGCCGTCAAGCGAGATGTGATAGGCCTTGAGCGCGATCGCGATACCGGCGAGATCGGCGATATCCTCGCCCAGTGTGTTGCGGCCGATCACGTGCAGGCCCGGCAGCGCCTCGTAGGTATCGAACTGGTTGGACAGTTCGGTCGTCCGCTGGTCGAAAGCCTTGCGGTCCGCGTCGGTCCACCAATTGCGCAGCACGCCGTCGCCGTCATATTCCGAGCCCTGATCGTCGAAGCCGTGACTGATTTCGTGCCCGATCACCGCGCCGATGCCGCCATAGTTCACCGCATCGTCGGCATTGGGATCGAAGAACGGCGCCTGCAGGATCGCGGCCGGGAACACAACCTCGTTGAACGGCGGATAGTAATAGGCGTTGACCGTCGGCGGCGTCATGCCCCACTCGCCTTTGTCGACGGGGTCGTCGAGCCGCTTCAGTTCACGCTGCCATTCGAAGATCGCTCCGGCCTGAACGTCGGCGATCAGCTTTTTGGGAGCCACAGTGTAAGCGGAATAGTCGATCCACTTGTCGGGATAGCCGATATGCGGCGTGAATTTGTGCAGCTTGTCCAGCGCCTTTTGCCGCGTCTCTTCCGACATCCAGGGAAGCGTGCGGATGTCGGCGTCATAGGCCTTCAGCAGGTTGGCGACGAGGTCCTGCACCTTCTTCTTGGATTCGGGCGGGAAGTATTTCGCGACGTAGAGCTTGCCGAGCGCCTCGCCGATCAGATTGTCGAGCAGATGCACGCCGCGCGTCGGCCGGTCGAGCTGCACGGCCTGCCCGCCGAGCACCGTGCCGTAGAAGGCGAAATCGGTGTCGTCGAACTTCTTGGGAAGGTAAGCGGCGAAACTGTGCAGGTAGTGTACGAGGAGATAGTCGCGCCACACCGGCACCGGTGTCTCGGCGAAGATCTTCGCCAGAGCCGGGAACGCCGACTTCTGTGTCACCACGAGGACGCGCTCGCCCTTGGGTCCCTTCAGCGGCACGCCGGCTTCGGCGAGGAACGCCTCCCAGGGAAAATCCGGCGCGAACGCCTTCAGCTCCGAGACCGTCATCGGGTTGTAGGTCTTCACCTCGTCGCGGTTCTCGGCGCGGGTCCAATGGACTTGCGCGATCTTGGCCTCGACGTCGTAGACCGCCTGGGCGCGCGCGTCGGCGTCCTTGACGCCCGCGAGCGTCAGCATTGCCGAAAGATATTTCTTGTAGGCGTCGCGCGCCGAAGTAAGCGCCGCGTCGCTTCCGAGATAATATTCGCGGTCGGGCATGCCGATACCGCCTTGCGACAGCACGATCGAATAGGCGTTGGGGTCCTTCTGGTCGATGCCGAGACTCATGTTGAAGACGCTTTGCGTCGCAAGTTTCGTCGAGGCCATGGCCCGCGCGACATCGTCGAGCGTCTTGATCTTGTCGATCGTGGCGATATCCGCCATGGCCGGTGCCAGTCCCTTTGCTTCGATCTGCTTCTGGTCGAGGAACGCATCGTAGAGATCGCGCAGCTTCTTTTCTTCCGGCGTGAGCTGGCCGTAGGGCTTGGCTTCGAGCTCGGACACGATGATCTTCATCCGGTCTTCGCTCTTGATACGCAGCAACTGGAAGCCGCCGATGCTGCTTCGCTCCGGCGGGATTTCGGTCTTCTTGACCCAGGTCCCGTTGACGTAGTCGAAGAAGTCGTCGCCCGGCTTCACGCTGGTGTCCATGGCTGTCAGATCGACGCCCCAGGTGCCGAGTTCGGGCTTGGTGTCCGCGGCCAGGGCGCAGCCCACGCTCAAGGCGCCGGCCAATAGGACAAGGCTGCGTCTCATCGCTGAATTCTCCGTGTGAAAGCTTGGCCCGCTGCACCTGGGCCGATCATGAATCTGTCAGCAATAGGTCAGGAGTTCGAGCGCCGGTGCAAGTCACGGACTCGCGAGTTGAGCAGCCATAGTGCAACAGGCGGGATATTGCCCCCGAAATGCCACCGGCGAAATCTTGTGTCGCCGGTTAGGCCGCGTCGATCTCGGCGCGGGCGGCCCGGTGGTCGTTGTCGCCGATGACGCAATTGCGGCCCGCATGCTTGGCCGAATAGAGGCAGGTGTCGGCCCGCTGGATCAGCGCGGCCGAGGACTCATCGCCGACGAGCTGAGCGACGCCGATGGAGATCGTGATCGAACCCAGGATGTCGCCGGTCGACTTCTTGACCAGCTTCTTGCCCTGCACTGTGCTGCGGATTTGCTCAGCGAGCTTGATGGCGTCGCCGATCGCCGCCTTGCGTACGATAACCGCGAACTCCTCGCCGCCATAGCGCGCAGCGGTGTCGCGGCCCTTGGTGTTCTCCGAGATGCAATTGGCAACCAGCCGGAGCACATGGTCGCCCGTCTGATGTCCCCAGGTATCGTTGAACGACTTGAACAGATCGATGTCGCACATGAAGAGCGACAATGGCTCGCCATTCAGCCGTGACTCGGCGATCGCGGTCTGCAGCCCTTGGTCGAACGCCTTGCGGTTTGCGATTCCGGTCAGCGGATCGGTAAGGCTTTCCTTGCGCACATTGTCGAGCTGGGTTCTGAGGTCGCTCACCTGCTGCGAAGAATTGTGGAGTTCCTGCTCGAGCGAACGGGTGCGGTTTTCCATCGACTTGGTGGCGGACACCAGATTGCCGACCAGCTTGCGCAGCGTCTCGGGGGAATGTTCGTCGCCGAGCACGCCGCGTGCGGCCGACAGCGTGTTGCCGTAGTCCAGCGCATCCTTGCTCGCCTCTTCGAGTTTGGCGATGGCCTCGTCGAGCGAGACGGTGACCGTTTCGCCGATCGACTCGACGGCGCGCTCCGTCCTGTCCTTGGGGAAGCTTCGCTCTCGCAGCTCCTGCAGGATCGTCGGCGTGAACTCGCGCCGCGCGGCGATCATGTCGCCGATGATGCGCGCGATGGAGGGGTGTTCGCCGGCGGAATAGGCGTAGAACAGTTCGTAATTGTCGGGCGTGGGCGGAACGTCGCACTCGCCCATCAGGGCAAGTGTCGTTTTGGCGAGCGCGTGCTCCCGTTCGCTACGCAACTTTTGACTCCCCGGCTGCACAATCGAGCGTGGCGTATAGTGAAGAACGGGTTCGTAATAAACTCTTAAGGGCGCCATTGATGGGCGGGCGGGGCACTGATTTAATGACAAAAATTCAGCCTTTTAGGGAAGGATAAACGATGAGCGCCGCCGAGCTGAGGCCCGCCAACGATGCCGCCGCGGACATGCGCCGTGTCCTGGATTTACAGCGTCGCGCTCACTTGAAGGACGGCCCGGCAAGCGCCGAGAGGCGCATCGACTGGCTCGACCGCGCCATCGGTCTCTTGGTCGGGCACAAGGACGCGATCGCCGACGCGTTGCGCGAGGATTTCGGCCATCGCTCGGTCCATGCCTCGCTGTTGACCGATGTGTCTGGCTCGATCGGTCCGCTCAAGCACGCCAAGGAAAATCTCGGCAAATGGATGAAGCGCGAGAAGCGCAAAGTAAGCCCGGCGATCCTCGGTCTGTTTGGCGCCAGGGCCTATATCGAATACCAGCCCAAAGGCACGATCGGCATCATCTCGCCGTGGAACTTTCCGGTGAACCTGACCTTCACGCCGCTGGCCGGCGTGTTCGCGGCCGGCAACCGCGCCATGATCAAGCCGAGCGAGTTCACGCCGCGCACCGCCGAACTGATGGCCCGCATGTTCGCCTCCGTCTATGACGAGAGCGAAGTCGCGGTGTTCACCGGCGGTGCCGATGTCGGCGGCGCGTTCTCGCGCCTGCCGTTCGACCATCTTCTGTTCACCGGCGCGACCTCGATCGCCTATCACGTGATGAAGGCGGCCGCGGAGAATCTGGTGCCGACCACGCTCGAGCTTGGCGGCAAGTCGCCGGTGATCGTCGGCGACTCGGCCGATATGGCGCTCACCGCCAAGCGCGTGATGATGGGAAAGACGCTTAATGCCGGCCAGATCTGCCTCGCGCCCGATTACGTGATGGTGCCGGAAGGCAAGGCCAAGGACTTCGTGCATCAGGCGGCGGACGCGATCAGCACGATGTTCCCGACCCTAAAGGACAATCCCGATTACACCTCGGTCGTGAACCAGCGGCACTATGATCGTCTGCAGGGTTATCTCGCCGATGCCAAGGCCAAGGGCGCGGAAATCGTCGAACTCAATCCGGCGAAGGAGGATTTCCGCCAGCAGCCCTATCATAAGATCCCGCCGACGATCGTGCTCAATCCGACCGACGACATGGCGATCATGAAGGACGAGATTTTTGGCCCGCTGCTGCCGGTGAAGACCTATGCCAATGTCGAGGACGCGATCAGCTATGTGAACAGCCACGACCGGCCGCTCGGCCTCTACTATTTCGGCAGCGACAATGCTGAGCAGGAGCGTGTGCTGACCCGCACCACCTCGGGCGGCGTGTCGGTCAACGACGTCGTCATGCATGTCTCGATGGAGGATCTGCCGTTCGGCGGCATCGGCCCATCGGGCATGGGCGCCTATCACGGCATCGATGGCTTCCGCACCTTCAGCCACCCCAAGGCCGTATTCAAGCAGGTCGGCCGCGATCTGACCGCGATGATGCGGCCGCCCTATGGAGCCGGCATCCAGAAAATGCTCGACGGCGGCATCAAGCGCTGAAGTATTCCGCCCCGAATTGACGGCAATCAAACAGTTGCTGGCCGCCCCCTGAGACAAGGGGCGGCCATTTTCTTTGGAGAAAGCCATGGGAAGACTGCAAGGAAAGGTCGCCATCGTGACCGGCGGCGCACTCGGCTTGGGCAGGGCGACCTGCATCCGCATGTCGGATGAGGGGGCCGACGTCGCGGTTCTCGACGTGCTCGACAAGGATGGCGCGTCTCTAGTTTCCGAGATCGAACGCCGGGGCCATCACGCCGGTTACTGGCACTGCGATGTCGCCAGCGAGGCGAGCGTTTCCGCCGCAATCTCGGGCGTGGCGAAGCGATTTGGACGTCTGGACGTGCTGGTGAACAATGCGGGCATCTCCGGCACGAACAAGCCGACGCACGAATTGACCGAGGCCGAATGGGACCGGGTCCAGAGTGTGAACGTAAAGGGCGTCTTCTTCTGCACGAAACACGCAATCCCGCATCTGAAGGCGGCGGGCGGCGGCAGCATCATAAATCTCTCGTCGATCTATGGCCTGGTGGGCGCGCCGGACGTGCCGCCCTATCATGCTTCGAAAGGCGCAGTCCGGCTGATGAGCAAGACCGATGCGCTGATCTACGCGGCGGACAAGATCCGCGTGAACTCCATCCATCCGGGGTTCATCTGGACGCCGATGGTCGAGCACTTCATGGAAGACACACCTGATGCAGCCGAGGCTCGCAAGGCGACCGCTTCTCTGCATCCGCTCGGACATATCGGCGAGCCCGATGACATTGCGTGGGGCGCTGTCTATCTCGCATCGGACGAAGCGAAATTCGTCACCGGTGCGGAACTGGTGATCGACGGAGGATACACCGCGCGATAATCACGATGTCCGGAGCGATTTCGCGCTAGGCCGCCGTCCAACCGCCGTCGACCGAGATGTTCGCGCCGGTAATGTTCTTGGCGTCGTCGGAGCACAGGAAGACCGCGATCGCCGCGACCTGATCCACCGTCACGAACTGTTTGGTCGGCTGGGCGTCGAGCAGCACGTCGTTGATCACTTGCTCCTTCGTCATGTTGCGCGCCTTCATCGTGTCGGGAATTTGCTTCTCGACCAGTGGCGTCCATACATAGCCCGGGCTGATGCAGTTGACCGTAATGCCGTGCGTCGCGGTCTCCAGCGCCACCGTCTTCGTCAGGCCGGCGATCCCGTGCTTCGCCGCGATATAAGCGGTCTTGAATGGGCTCGCCACCAGCGAATGCGCCGACGCTGTGGAGATAATGCGTCCCCAGCCGCGCTTCTTCATGCCCGGCACCGCCGCGCGCATGCACAGAAACGCAGAGGAGAGATTGATCGCGATGATCTGGTTCCACTTCTCGACCGGGAATTCCTCGACCGGCGAAACGAACTGGATCCCCGCGTTGCATACCAGGATGTCGACGGAATCGAAGGTTTTCTCTCCCAACCCGATCATGCCGGCGATCTCGTCGGGCTTGGTCATGTCGGCCGGCGAATAGATCGCGCCCACGCCGAACTCGGATTCGATGCCGGCGCGTTCCTTTTCGATCGCGGCCGCATCGCCGAAGCCGTTGATCACGACATTCGCGCCTTCCTTGGCGAAGGCTCGCGCATAGGCGAGCCCGATCCCGCTGGTCGATCCGGTGACGACGGCCGTTTTCGCTTTGAGCGACATGGGAAACTCCTCTAGGTGGCAAGATAATCGTGCAGGACGCGCCCATAGGCAGCACGAAGTCGACGATCTGGTGCCGGCCGCCGACGATTTCGCGCATCGGCAGATCCGCGACGCGGCAATCTACGGGCGGCGCGGATCACGGCGGGATCGGTGATGATCAGATATTCGCGGCGTATGAAGCGGAACGGTCCGCGCGGATAGCTCGGACTGAACAGCGGCATCGACGAGGCCGATAGGATTTCGTCGCGCTTCATCCGTCGAGCGCCCCTTCGTCGATCAGCGTGGTCGAACCCTTCTTGCGGTCGCACACCATGTGCTCGCGCTTTTCCATGGTGCGGCAGATGTCCTTGTGGCCCGCCGCCCAGTGCTCGAGCATGCTCTGGCGGGAGAATTCGAAGTCCTTGCTCGCGCCCTCGTAAGGCTTGTCGCGGTAGATCACCTGGATCACGGTGATCGCGTTCTCGCGCGCCAGCGCCGAGACGCGCTTTGCGTCGGGTGTCTCGAGCAGGTCCTTGGGGAGCGCATCGAGCAGGGCGCGCACCGCCATCTTCGCATCATGGCGGGAGAGCGTCGCTTCCGTATTGCTGCGCGTGCGGCTGGAATAGCGGATGTCCTTTTCGCGCTCGGCGGATTCCAGGATGGTGCGCGGCATCGGCCCGTGCGGATTGAACAGATCGACCTGGAAGATCAGCAGGTCGTCTTCGTGGTCCTCGTCCAGCACATATTGCAGCGGCGTGTTCGATACGACACCGCCATCCCAATAATAATGGCCGTCGATTTCGATCGGCGGAAAGCCAGGGGGCAGCGCGCCGGAGGCCATCACATGCTGCGGCCCAATCTTCTGGTGCGCGCTGTCGAAATAGATAAGCGCGCCGCTCTTCACGTTCACCGCGCCGAGGCTCAAGCGAATTTCCTTCGCATTGATACGATCGAAGTCGACCAGCCGTTCCAACGTTTCGCGCAGCGGCTTGGTGTCGTAGAAGCTGAGCGCTTGCGGCGAGCCCGGCGGATAGAAGATCGCGGGTGGAATGCGCGGACGAAAGAAGCCTGCAACGCCAGCCGCTGCGACCCATGACGCTGAGGCCTCGTTGACGAGCGCGCGGCTGTGCGGTTCGGGTAAATCGAATCCGAATGGCAGGGAAGAAGTCGCCGTCTCCCAGAATTCGCGCAGCCGCGTCAGGCGGTCTTCCGGCGCGTTGCCGGCGATGATCGCGGCATTGATCGCGCCGATCGACGTGCCGGCGATCCATTGCGGCTTGAAATTGGCTTCGGCCAGGCCCTGATAGACGCCGGCCTGGTAGGCGCCGAGCGCCCCGCCGCCCTGCAGGACGAGAATACGGCGGGTGTCGTGAATTATGGTTGGTTCAATGGCTTGCTGCATTGCAGCAAACATAGTGCCCGGCAGCGTCATTTGCACTCAAGAACCGACGCCAACCGCCGACAAATCATGAATAATTCTTATGGGAACCATTGAGCAGCTTGAGCGCCGACAAAGTGGCCGCTGGCCACGCCTTGTCGCGCAGCGGCTCGGGTGTGCGGCCGGCATACCATAGCGCCGCCGAGCAATTGCGCGCGAAGCACCAGCCGAGCACGCGTTGGCGGTCGAGCTTCAGACGCTCGCAATAGATCCGCACACGCCGGTCCATCTGCGCGTCCGACATGAACATATCCGGACTCTCCAGCGGATTGCGCAATGGCGCCGCCAGCTCATAGGCGATTTCGCCGGCTTCGCCCTTGGGATCGATGGCGAGCCAACCGCGCAATTTGTCGAGCAGGATGTTCTCATGATGCAGATCGCCGTGCAGCAACACGCGCTCCACCTGCGAAGCGTCGAGTTCGCGGAACATGGCTTCGGCGCGCGCGGTGATCTCCTGCGTCAGCGGAGCCACGGGATAGCATTTCGAAAATTCCGCAAGGTGCGCGTCGTGACCTGGCCAGCCCGCGGCATCGACCTTCGCGCTTTGCAGCCTCTCGATCGTGTCGCAGACGATGTGGGTGGCTTCGTCGTCGCGTCCCCGGAGAGGAAGTTCGGTGAGCCGAGTTCCGGGCTCGATCCGCTCAAGCAAGATCGCCTCGCTGTCGCTTTCGAACACCCGGACCGTTCCGTGTCCGTGATGCGCCGCGAGATAGCGCGCGCTCGGCGCTTCGTCGCTGCCGGGCTTGAAGACCTTTAACAGCGCTGGATTGCCGCCGTGCCTGACGAAAGACAGCCAGGACGAATGCGTCTCGAACGGCGCACCGTCCGGTGCCAGCCGCCATTTGTCGATGTGAGGCTGAAGGTGCTCGCGCACCCTTACGCGTCGGCCTTTTTCGGCGGCAGATTCACGGGCCGGAACAGGAAGGCCGGCAATTCGTGTTTCTCCGGCTTGACCGGCGTCGCGTCGTTTTTGCGGTCCTGATGCGCCTTGTGCTTTTGCTCGCGCGGCTTGTGCTGGTCGCGACGCGGCTCGTGATTCTTCTTGTCTTGGTGCTGGCGCGGTTGCTCGTGACGGGCCTGTTCGTGGCGCGGATGCCCGTGACGTTCGTGCCGGGGTTGCTCTGGCGCACGCACAACAGGTTCGGCCTGCACTGGCACGGCGGACGCTTCGACCGCTGCGACAGGCTCCATGGCCGCCACGTGATCGTGGAACTTGTCGGGTCGGAAGCGATCCTTGCGATTGCGGTCGCGGCCGCCGCGTCCCTTGCCGCGTTCGTCGTCGCGGCGCGGCTTGCGGTCCTCGCGCACTTCGAGATTTTCCATCGTCTTTCGCGCGATCTTCGATTTGGTCAGCCGCTCGATGGCGTCGACCTGCTTGTCGTCGCGCGGCGTCGCCAGCATGTAGGCTTGGCCCGAGCGCCCGGCGCGGCCGGTGCGACCGATGCGATGGACATAGTCGTCGGGATGATAGGGCACGTCGAAGTTGAAGATGTGGCTGACGGCTGGAATGTCGAGGCCGCGCGCGGCCACGTCGCTGGCGACGAGAATTTTCAGATCGCCGGCCCGGAACTTGTCGAGCGTCTTGGTGCGTAGCGACTGATCGAGGTCGCCATGCAGCGGCGCTGCGTCGAAGCCGTGCTTGACCAGTGACTTCGCCACCACATCGACGTCGCGCTTGCGGTTGCAGAACACGATCGCGTTGTTCAGCGTCGGCTCGGCCTCGCGGATCAAACGGCGCAGCGCCTCGCGCTTGGCCCAGTCGTTTGCCGGGACGTTGACGATCTCCTGGGTGATGTTCACCGCCGCTGTCGCGGGGCGCGAAACTTCGATGCGCACCGGATTGGAGAGGAACTGGTCGGTCAGCCGCGTGATCTCCGGCGGCATGGTCGCCGAATAGAACAGGGTCTGCCGTGTAAACGGCAGGAGCTTGCAGATGCGCTCGACGTCGGGAATGAAGCCCATGTCGAGCATACGGTCCGCCTCGTCGATGACGAGAATGTTGACCTGGGAAAGCATCAGCTTGCCGCGTTCGAAGTGATCGAGCAGGCGGCCGGGTGTCGCGATCAGCACGTCGACGCCGCGGTCGAGCTTCTTGTCCTGGTCGTCGAACGAGGTGCCGCCGATCAGAAGCGCCATCGAAAGCTTGTTGAACTTGCCGTACTTCTCGAAGCTCTCGGCGACCTGGGCCGCGAGTTCACGCGTCGGCTCCAGGATCAGCGAGCGCGGCATGCGCGCCTTGGCGCGACCCCGGGCCAGCATCTCGATCATGGGAAGGGTGAAGGACGCCGTCTTGCCGGTGCCGGTCTGGGCGATGCCGATGACGTCGCGCCGCTTCAGGACCTCGGGAATGCCTTTGGCCTGGATCGGCGTCGGCGTGGTGTAGCCGCTCTCGGCCACAGCCTTCAGGACGTCTGCCGACAGTCCAAGTGTGTCGAACCCGGCGGGTTCGGAGGCGGGGGGGCTTGGTTCTTCAAAAGAAGTAGGCGGGTCTAGTACTTCTTCACTGCCGGCTTGCGCGCCGGCGCTCGTCACGATGCTCGTCTTATACGCTCCTGGTGGGGCGCATCTCGAGCGCCCAATGCCGTCCGTCCGAATCGACAGGCGACTCCTATGTGCACCGCAACATAGGAACAATTTCCAAAATGTCAACCCATGGGAGCAAGCCGGCTATTCCAGACTGCATCTGGACGCGGCCGGCGTCGCGCCGGACTGTGCGTGGATGAGCGACTTTCGCATCCGTTCATTCGTGCCCGAGGAATGGGCGTTGTTCCGCGATTTCCGCCTCGCGGCGCTTGCCGCCGCGCCTGGCGTCTATCTCGGCAGCGTGGCGGAGTCCTCCACACGCTCCGACGAAGAGTGGCACGCCATGCTCGCCGATCCTCGTCATCGCATCTTCGCGTTGTTCGATGGCGAGACGCTGATCGGCATCACAGCGGCTTTCACCCATCGCGAGGAACCGCAGACTGCGCTTCTCGCCATGTCCTTCATTCTGCCGGCATATCGCAAGGCGGGCCTGTCGCGGCTTTTGTATGAGGCGCGGCTTGACTGGATCCGCTCGGCCGGGCGCTTTCGCCGGGTGATCGTTTCTCACCGTGCCTCGAATGAGGCCTCGCGCCGCGCCAACCAGCATTTCGGCTTCGTCCCGATCGGGCGCAACTCAATTGCCTGGCCGGACGGAACGACCGAGGATGAGATCAACTACGAGCTCGTCCTGCGGCCCTAGGCGACGGAATCCGTACGCCACCCGCGTTTGACCGGCTCTGGAAGGCTGGAATGGCACAGCACAAAGACCTCCTGCAGCAGATCGTCGGCCTTCTCATCGCCTTCGGCGTTCTGACGGTCTTCTATGTTGTGCTGGCGCGTTTGTGGCCCTCGGTTCCCGGACAGAAACTCTTGCGCCGCGGCTTCTGGACCGACTGCGTCTATTGGCTGTGGACGCCGATCGTCACCAAGTCCGTCACGCCGATCGCCATCGCGATTGCGCTGTTGCCGCTGATCGCGATCTTCGGACTGCACTTCCAGACGCTCGCTCAGGGTCACGGCATCCTCAGCCGTCAGCCGCTTTGGCTCCAGGGCATCGAAGTCTTCGTCGTCGGCGACTTCTTCGGTTATTGGCAGCACCGGCTGTTCCATCGTGGCCCCCTGTGGCCGTTCCACGCCGTGCACCATTCCTCGACAGAGCTCGACTGGCTGTCCTCGGTGCGCCTGCATCCGGTGAACGATATCGGCGCCAAACTGATCCAGGCGGTACCGCTGGTCGCGCTAGGCTTCAATCTCACCACCGTCGCGCTCTATGCGCCAGTCACCACGTTCTATGCGATCATGGTGCATGCCAATGTGAAGTGGGACCTCGGTCCCTTCCGCGCCTTCTTCGTCAGTCCCGCCTTCCATCGTTGGCACCACACCAGGGCCGATGAGGGTCTCGACAAGAACTTCGCCGGCGCCTTTCCCTTCTGGGACATCCTTTTCGGTACCTATTACATGCCGCGCCGCCAGCCGACAGCCTTTGGCATTGACGATCCGATGCCGGACGGCTTCCTGGGCCAGATGATCCAGCCGTTTCGCAGGCGCCAGCCGCCGGCGCCTGCGGCTGCACAGCTCCTCCCGCAATAACTCCCGCCTTACGGCTGTTATCCGAAGATTGTAAGGTCGGCCGGCGGGGAGGCCGTCATGAAATCGAATGGAATGCAGGGCGTACTGCGCCTGATCGTCTTGATTGCCGTTGCCATCGCGATCTGGTTTCTCGGCGCCGTCTATAACGGCTTGCCCTCGCCGAAGAGCGCCGATGCGCCGGCGACCGAATTCTCCGCCACGCGAGCCTACGCGACGCTCGGCCGCCTGCTCGGACCGGAAGTCCCGCACCCGGTTTCGAGCCCCGCCAATCAGGCTGTACGCGATCGGATCCGCGCCGAGTTTTCGGCGCTAGGCATAAAGACTCAGATCTATCGCGCGCTCGGCTGCAACGGGCGACCGCATTTCGGCTTTGTCGCCTGCGGCATGACGGAGGACATCATCGCCGATGTAGCGCCGGGTACGGGCAAGGCGGTTGTCCTGATGGCGCACTATGATTCCGTGCCGGCCGGGCCCGGCGCGTCCGACGACCAGTCCGGTGTCGCGACGATCCTCGAAACTGTTCGCGCTTTGAAAGCTCAGGGTCTGAAAACGAAGCATCCGATCGTCGCGCTGATCACCGACGGTGAGGAAGCAGGGCTGCTCGGAGCAAATGCGTTTCTTCACAATCCCGAGCTGAAGGCGCGCGTCGGTGTCGTGGTCAATGCCGAGGCACGCGGCAATCAAGGACCGAGCCTGATGTTCCAGACCAGCCCGGGCGACGGCCAGTTGGTGTCGCTGTATGCGAGAAGCGTGCCCAATCCTGCGACAAGCTCGTTGCTTGAATTGGTCTACAGGCTGTTGCCCAACGACACCGATCTAACGCCTTTCATCGGCCAAGGCCTGACCGGCTACAATTTCGCCTTCATCGGCAATGTCGCCGACTACCACACGCCGCTCGACAAGCGCGCCAACCTCAGCCTTGCGACCTTGCAGCACCATGGCGACAGCGTGCTCGGCATCGCCTCCGCGCTGCTGCAGACGGATTTTTCATCGCTGAAGGGCGGCGACGACATCGACGTCACGCTGTTCGGCCGCATCGTGCCACGACTTCCAGCTTCGTGGGCGCTGCCGCTGTCGGTCGTGTCGCTCGTTCTGCTGCTTGTCGCGGCGTTGTTCTCGCGCGGCGAAGTGCTGGGCATCGGCCGCTATCTCGCGGCGCTGTCGCTGCCGCTCCTGGCAGTGCTCGGCGCCGCGGCGATGGGCTATCTTTTGTTCGAGCTCGCCGTTCTGATTTCGGGCTATCCCGATCCGTCCTATGCCCATCCCATTTGGCTCAGGATCGCGCTCTATGTGGGTGTACTCGGCACCACGCTGCTTGTGTCGCGGCTTGCGAGCCCGCGCATGACGGCCTTGTCGGTGTGGGGATGGTACGCCGTGCTTGCCGTCATCACATCCGTGTTTGCAACGGGCTTCAGTCCCTATTTCCTGTTTCCGGCCCTCCTCGCGTCGGTGCTGTTGCTCGCTCAATCGACTCTGCGCGGCGCCTGGACAGGGACGGTGGGTCAGGCGTCGATGTTCGCCGCGGCGCTGTTGCCGTTGGTGATCTGGCTGTCGCTCGCGGGCACCTCCGAAAGCGCACTCGGTCTGACGGTTCATCCGCTGCTTACGATTTCGACGGCGTCGGCGGCAATGACCCTTCTGCCGCTCATCGCCGTGAAACCGATTTCGCGCGGCCGCTGGCTCCAGATCACCGGCGGCATCGCGGCGCTGGCCGTCGTGCTGGCTGTGGTTGCGGCATTGCAGCCGACTTTCAGCGCGGACCAGCCGCAACGGCTGAGCCTCGGCTTTGTCGATGATCACATCCGAAATCGCGCAACGTGGACGGCCGATACCATGGCGCCGCTGCCGCGCGCGCTGCGTGACGCCGCGCCCTTCGGCGAGAAGACCGAACGGGCAACGCCGATTTCGTTCCAGCCGTCCTATGTGGCTCCGGCGGGTGCGACGCGCTTCGCAGTTCCCAGCGTCGATGTCGTGATGACGCGCGTCAACGGTGGACGCGATGTGTCGTTGAAGCTCTATCCTTCGAACAAGGCGACCCGGGTCTTCGTCATCGTTCCAAAAGATGCTGCGCTCAGCGCTATCGCGCTTGGAGACTGGAAGTTCACGCCGGCGCCGGACAACGTCAATCCGGTTGGCACGGTGATCGCGTGCGCGACGCGAGATTGCGGCGACGTAAAGCTGACTCTCGCCTCGCAACATCCGATCGATCTTCTCATCGGCGAGCAGCGCACAGATTTGCCGCCGGACGGAGGTAGGCTGCTCAAGGCGCGACCCGACACCGCGGTCCGCTCGCAATCTGGAGACACGACAACCGTGTTCGGCAAGCTGCGGATTCCCTAGACGTCCACGCCGCTCGCGAACTGCGCATTTTCCTGGATGTAACGGAAGCGCAGCTCGGGCTTCTTGCCCATCAGCTGCTCGACGAGATTGTCCGTTTCGCGCCTGGTCTCGTCGCCGATCTCGACGCGCACCAGGGTGCGGTTGCCGGGCTTCATCGTCGTTTCCTTGAGCTGCGCTGGCATCATTTCGCCCAGGCCCTTGAAGCGGCCGACCTCGACTTTGCTGTTCGCCTTGAACGCGGTCTTGAGCAGCTGGTCGCGATGCTTCTCGTCGCGCGCATATTCCGTCTTCGCGCCCTGCGTCAGGCGATAGAGCGGCGGCATCGCGAGGAAGAGATGGCCGTCTTTGATCAGGCCCGGCATCTCGCGATAGAAGAACGTCAAAAGCAGCGACGCGATGTGAGCGCCGTCGACGTCCGCATCCGTCATGACGATGACGCGGTCGTAGCGCAGATCGTCCTCGCGATATTTGACCCCGGTGCCGCAGCCGAGCGCCTGCACGAGATCGGCGAGTTCCTGGTTCTGCTGCAGCTTGCCTGCCGCCGCGCTCGCCACGTTCAGGATCTTGCCGCGCAGCGGCAGCACGGCCTGGGTGGCGCGGTCGCGCGCCTGTTTGGCGGAGCCGCCGGCGCTGTCGCCTTCGACGAGGAATATCTCCGTTCCGTCGCGGCCGTCGCGCGTGCAGTCGGAAAGCTTGCCCGGCAGGCGCAGCTTGCGCGTCGCGCTCTTGCGCGCAGTCTCCTTCTCCTGCCGTTTGCGCAGCCGGTCTTCGGCCTGGTCGACCACGAAGTCGAGCAGCCGGTCGGCCTCCTGCGGGCTTTCCGCCAGCCAGTGATCGAAGTGATCGCGCACAACGTTTTCCACCAGCCGCTGCGCGTCGGGCGAAGAGAGCTTATCCTTGGTCTGGCCCTGGAATTCCGGCTCGCGAATGAAGATCGACAGCACGCCGCACGCCGCCGCCATCACGTCGTCGGCGGTGACGAGCGCCGTCTTCTTGTTGTTCACCCGCTCGCCATGGCTCCGCAGCGCGCGGGTCAGCGCATTGCGCAGGCCCTGCTCATGCGTGCCGCCCTGCGAGGTCGGGATCGTGTTGCAATAGGAGTGCACGAAGGGATCGATCTGCGGCGTCCACGTCACGGCCCACTCTACCGCGCCTTTTCCGTCGCGATTTTCGGTGCGGCCCGAGAAGTCGCGTTGCGTCACCGTGGAATTGTTGCCGACTTCGCTTTTGAGGAAGTCGAGAAGGCCGCCGGGAAATTTCAGCGTGTCCTCGGCCGGCGTGTCGCCCTTGATCAGGGCTGGATCGCACTTCCAGCGTATTTCGACGCCGCGGAACAGATAGGCCTTGGATTTCGCCATGCGATGAAGCGTGGCGGGCGAGAAATGCGTGTCCTTGCCGAAGATCTGCGGGTCGGGATGGAACGATACGATCGTGCCGCGCCGGTTGACCGCGCCCATGTCCTTCAGCTTGCCGATCGCCTTTCCGCGTTCGAAGCGCATCTTGTGGCTCTTCTTGTCGCGCGCGACATCGACTTCCATCCAGTCCGACAGCGCATTGACGACAGATGCACCGACGCCGTGCAAGCCGCCGGACGTGTCATAGACCTTGCCGCCGAACTTTCCGCCGGCATGCAGCGTCGTCATGATCACTTCGAGCGCCGACTTGTTCTTGAACTTCGGATGCGCGTCGGTCGGGATGCCGCGGCCATTGTCGCGGATCGTGAGCACGTCTGGGGCGGCGAGCTCGATCTCGATCCGGTTGGCGAAGCCCGCTACGGCTTCGTCCATCGCATTGTCGAGGATCTCGGCGGCCAGATGATGCAGCGCGCGCTCGTCGGTGCCGCCGATATACATGCCCGGCCGGCGGCGGACGGGTTCGAGCCCCTCCAGGACCTCGATGTCCTTGGCCGTGTAGGCCTTGGATGACGGTGCGTCGCTGTCGAACAGGTCGGGTGATTTCGCCATGGCGAAGGGTGCGGAACTTTCTGATTCGGGGCTCGGGGCTAGGTTAACGGATTCCTATCGCGATGAAACGCGTGGTTACCGCCACAGCCAAATTTTAACGGAGCTTGTCTAGAACGTTGCCACGGCCGGCGTCGAGTGGCCTGCAGTCGTGACATTGCGGCACATGAGCATCTTCGACCGCCTGACCGGACGAGAAGACCCGCGCTTCAAGCTGGAGCGCCTGAAGCAGGTCGTGGCGGCGCTGCCGGCCAACGTTTACGTCAATCCGATCTGGTCGGCGTTGCTGTTCATGCCGCTATTGCTCTGGCCCGCCACATTCGGGCGTGTTCCCGTCAGTCATCTGCTGATCGCATTCTGCCTTCATGCCGTGATGTCCACGCATTTCTTCGTGCTCTACAACCGCTATCGCAAGCCGATCCGCGACGTCGATGCGGCGGAGCGCGTGCTCGTCTGGTCTCAGCTGACGGTGAGCGGAGTCTGGGGCGTGATCGGCTGGCTTTATTGGCAGAGCGGCGACGGCGTCAACAATATCTACGTCACCATGATCATGGTGGCCGTCGTCTGGGCCGTGATGTACACGCGGCTGGCGCACACCAGGCTTTTCCTCGCAGGCACGCTGCCGCTGATCGCGGTCTATTCGGTGCGTGTCGTCACGGCGCCCGGACAAGTGGCCCTTGCGCTGTCGTACCTCGTACCCTTGTGGATCACCTATGTCAGCTCGATGGCGATCGTCGGGCGGCGCCGGATCGACAACCAGCTGCGCACGCAATTCGCCAACGAGGATCTCTCGATCGCACTGCGCGCCAGCAACGAGGAGGCCGTTCGCAAGCGTTACGAGGCCGAAGCCGCGAATTCCGCCAAGACCGCATTTCTCGCAAATATGAGCCACGAGCTGCGCACCCCGCTCAACGCCATTCTCGGCTTCTCCGACATCATCGCGCACCAGGCGCTCGGTCCGAATGGGGTGGCGCGCAACAGCGAATATGCCCGGGACATCCACGCATCGGGCGCTCACCTGTTGAGCCTCATCAACGATCTTCTGGACGTCGCCAAGATCGAAGCCGGCAAGATGCAGATCGACCCGCGGCCGCTCGATCCGGCGGCGGCGCTGGCGGAAGTCGAGCGGCTGATGTCGCCGCGCGCGCTTTCCCGGCACCAGACCGTGCATTATTCCGTTGCGCCCGATCTCGGCCTCGTTGTCGCCGATGAGCGTGCCTTCCGGCAGATCGCGCTCAATCTGGTCTCCAACGCCGTCAAATTCACCCAGGAGAACGGCAGGATCGACGTCGCCTGCCGCCGGTCCCGGCATGGCGGCCTGCAGCTGGACGTCAGCGACAATGGTCCCGGCATCCCGCCCGAGAAGCTCGACCGCGTCTTTCAGCCATTCACCCAGATCGACAACCGCTACAGCCGCCAGCCGGGCGGCGGCACCGGACTTGGACTTGCGCTCGTCAGAGGCCTCGCGGAGCTGCACGGCGGCAGCGCCGCGATCAAGAGCATGATTGGGCACGGCACGACGGTAAGCATTCACTTCCCGTTAATGGTCGAAAGGCAGGCGCGCCTTGCCGCCGCAAACGAATAACCCTTATCCGTCTCAGAATATTTTAAGAACCCGCCGGTAGTGTCATCCGAGTCCCGCAATCAACGGGACGAGAGTCAGGGGTGGCCGTGGGCTTCGGACAGCAGCTGAGAGTGAGGCGCAGCGCCGACGTGCGAGTGCTGAACGCGCAGCTCGAGCTCGTCGCCGCGGCGATGCGCACCACGCGCTTCACCTCGCCGGTCTGGGCGCTCGCGCTGGCCTGGCTCAGTTCCGACCGCTTCGGCTATCTCGGCCATCGCCCGTTCGAGCAGACGATCCTTCTGCCCTGCATCGTCGCGATCGCGATGTTCCTCGCTTCCAACATCATCTCGTTCTATCAGGCGACGACGGCCGGGCAGACCGATTACGAAGCCGTGCGCCCCTGGTTCGCGCGCATGATGGTCTTGCAGGTCGGCATCAGCACGATCTGGGGCCTGGTGCCCTGGCTGTTGTGGGACCAGTCCAGCCAGCTCAACCACATCTTCCTCGCCGGCGCCACGATCGCGATGCTCGCGACGCTGATCGTCAGCCGCGCCACGCACATGGACATGTTCCTGGCCTGCCTGGCGCCGATCTCGCTCGTGTCCGCGGCGCGCTTCGCGCTGGGCGGCACATGGCTCGATTACGGCACGGCGCTTCTCATTCCGGCCTATGCCGCGCAGCTCTTCTTCGATGGGCGCCGTCTGGCGCGCCGCGTCGACGAAGACGCGCGCCTGCGCTTCCAGGTCGAGGACCTCGCGCGCGAGCTCGAAGAGACCCGCGACGAGGCGCTGCGCAAGCGCTTCGAGGCGGAGACCGCGAACGCCTCCAAGACCGCGTTCCTTGCCAATATGAGCCACGAGCTGCGCACGCCGCTCAACGCCATTCTCGGCTTCTCGGAAATCATCGCCCAGGAATGCTTCGGGCCGGTCGGCTCGCAGCGCTACAAGGAATATGCCGGCGACATCCACTCGTCGGGCGCCCATCTTCTGAGCCTGATCAACGATCTGCTCGACGTCGCCAAGATCGAGGCCGGCAAGATGGAGATCGCGCCGCATCCGCTCGACGCGCGCCGCACCTTCGACATCGCGCTCAAATTGATCGGCGCCAAGGCGCGCGAGCGCCAGCAGACGCTGGCTATCGAGATCGATCCCGCCTGTCCGCCGCTCCATGCCGACGAGCGTGCGCTCAAGCAGATCCTCATAAATCTCGTTTCCAACGCGGTGAAGTTCACGCCCGAAGGCGGCCGCATCACCGTGCGCGCCGAGCCCGCGCGCGGCGGCGGTTTCCAGATCTCCGTGCAAGACAATGGACCCGGCATCCCGCGCGAGAAGCTCGACAAGATTTTCACGCCGTTCAGCCAGGTCGACAATCGCTACGACCGCCAGGCCGGCGGCACCGGCCTCGGCCTCGCGCTGGTGCGCGGACTTGCCGAGCTGCATGGCGGCCGCGCCTGGCTCGAGAGCGAGCCCGGCAAGGGCTGCTGCGCCTATGTCGTGCTGCCGACGATCATGCCGGAAGCGAAAAGAGGCGGCGACATCGCCGCCGCCTGATCCCAATCCAGTTTTGAAAAGAAAAAGGACCGGGATCGCTCCCGGCCCTTTGTCCTGTTTCGAGTTCGGCCGATCAGACCGAATAGTACATCTTGAACTCTACCGGGTGCGGTGTGTGCTCGAAGGCATACACCTCGCCCATCTTCAACTCGATATAGGCGTCGATGAAGTCGTCGCTGAACACGCCGCCCTTCTTGAGGAAGGCGCGGTCCTTGTCGAGATTTTCGAGCGCTTCACGCAGCGAGCCGCATACTGTCGGAACCTGCTTCAGCTCTTCGGGCGGCAGGGCATAGAGATCCTTGTCCATCGGGTCGCCCGGATGGATCTTGTTCTCGATGCCGTCGAGGCCCGCCATCAGCATGGACGCGTAGGCGAGATAGGGGTTCGCGCCCGGATCGGGGAAGCGTACTTCGACGCGCTTGCCCTTGGGCGACGCCGAGAACGGGATGCGGCACGACGCCGAGCGGTTGCGCGACGAATAGGCGAGCAGCACCGGCGCCTCGAAGCCCGGGATCAAGCGCTTGTAGGAGTTGGTCAGGGGATTGGTGAAGGCGTTGATCGCCTTGGCATGCTTGATGATGCCACCGATGTAATAGAGGCAGGTGTCCGACAGATCGGCATAGCCCGAGCCGGCGAACAGCGGCTTGCCGCCCTTCCAGATCGATTGGTGCACGTGCATGCCTGAGCCGTTGTCGCCGAAGATCGGCTTGGGCATGAACGTCGCCGACTTGCCGTAGGCGGCCGCGACCTGATGGATCACATACTTGTAGATCTGCATGTAGTCGCCGCACTTGGTCAGCGTGTTGAACTTGAAGCCAAGCTCATGCTGCGCAGTTGCGACTTCGTGGTGGTGCTTCTCCGGCTGGATGCCCATGTCGCCCATGATGGCGAGCATCTCGCCGCGCATGTCTTGCGCGCTGTCGACAGGCGGCACGGGGAAGTAGCCGCCCTTGACGCCCGGACGGTGGCCGAGATTGCCCTGCTCGTATTCCGTGCCGGTGTTGTAGGCGCCTTCCATGGCGTCGAGATAGTAGTAGCCCTTGTTCATGCCCACTTCGAAACGAACGTCGTCGAAGATGAAGAACTCGGCCTCGGGACCGAAATAGGTCGTGTCGCCGACGCCCGACGCGTTGACATATTTCTCGGCCGCCTTGGCGATCGAGCGCGGGCAGCGCGCATAGCGCTGGCCGGTGGTCGGCTCGACCACGTCGCAGATCAGGACCAGCGTGGTCTGCGCGAAGAACGGATCGATGACGGCGGTGTCGAGATCGGGCACCAGCGTCATGTCGGACTCGTTGATCGCCTTCCAGCCGGCGATCGACGAGCCGTCGAACATGGTGCCGTTGGTCAGAAAATCGTCATCGACCATGGAAAGGTCGAAGGTGACGTGCTGCCACTTGCCGCGCGGATCGGTGAAGCGGATGTCGACGAACTTGACCTCCTTGGCCTTGATCATCGCGAGAATGCTTGCGGGCGTATTTGACATGGCTTTCAGGTCTTCCCCTTCAAGAAGTTGAACTCACTTAACCCAACACGGGATTTCTCAGATTGCGTCCGCGCCGGTCTCGCCGGTGCGGATGCGGATGGCTTCCTCGACATTGAGGACGAATATCTTGCCGTCGCCGATGCGGCCCGTGCGCGCAGCCTTCTGGATGGCATCCACGGAGGCTTCGACGCGTCCTTCGTCGACCACGATCTCGATCTTCACCTTGGGCAGGAAGTCGACGACATATTCGGCGCCGCGATATAGCTCGGTATGGCCCTTCTGCCGCCCGAAGCCCTTGGCCTCGGTCACCGTAATTCCCTGGACTCCGACTTCTTGCAGCGCTTCCTTCACTTCATCGAGCTTGAACGGCTTGATGATCGCTTCGATCTTTTTCATCCATGTCTCCTCGGCGGTTCAGATACACCGCTCCGTTAACGAATTAGCAGGACTTGTGCCGCTTTCGGCGCAAAAATTCCCTTTGTTTTTCAATTGGTTGGGAATCGGCCATTTCTCCGCGGCGCGAGTGTGCCGCGAATGTAGTCAGACAGCCTAATATTTAGGCGGCCGCCGCGTTGCCGGGATTGCGGGTTTTGGCCCGGTCCGGCCTAGTGCCCGTGCCTGAGCACCATGCCGGCGCGCGCGCCGGTCGACTGGTCATCGCGCACATTGACCTTGCCGTTGACCAGCGTCGCCTTGTAGCCGCGCGCGCGCATTGTGAAGTGCGGCGCCCCGCCCGGGAAATTGTGCACGATATGCGGCTGAAGCTGCGTCACGCGGTTCATGTCGAACACGTTGACGTCGGCGCGTTTGCCGACCGCGAGCACGCCGCGATCCTTGAGGCCCATTACGCGCGCGCCGTCCGACGTCATGCGCTTGATGCCTTCGGGCAAGGTGTAAACCTGCTTCTCCTTGATCCAGTATTTCAGGACGAACGTCGCCCAGTCGGCGTCGATGATCTGGCTGACATGCGCGCCGGCATCGCCGAGGCTCGGCAGCACATGCTTGGTGCTTTTGAACAGATCGCCCAGCTCGTCCATGTCCGCGCAGAACAGGCGGAAGTTGAACAGAGCACGACCGTCGGTCTCGCGCGACAGCCTGAGGAACAGCTCGACGAAGTTCTCGCCACGCTCGGCCATCTGGTCCTTGACGCTCTGATTGCGCGGGGCGGTGAGATTCGGCGTCTCGCCGTCGCCGATATAATAAGTGTGTTCGAGCAGGATCCGCGTTTTGCCTTCTGCGATCAGCTTCGCCGCGGTCGCCGGATCCTTCACCGCCGCGACGCGGCCCTTGAGGTCGAGCGCGCGCACCTTGTCCCAGGTCTCGCCCTGGAACGGCAGGCTGCATTGCAGGCCGAACATGAAGCCGGTGCCCTTGACCTGGCAGATCGCGGTCAGGTCGCGGCCCTCGGCCAGCTTGTCGAGGCCTTCCGCCGACTTGATCCCGGCACCCTTGTCTGCGCCGACGCCATAGGAGAACAGCACGCGGCTGCCCGACTGATCGGCAATCGCCTTCAGCACGTCGCCGGTGGCGCCGACGGCCTGCATCAAGCCGTTGCGCTTTGCCACCGCCTTGCCGATCTCCACGAGCTCGGCCGGATCGGCGAAGGTGCCGGGGATGGAGCGGCCGTCCGGCGCCTTGTGCGGCGCGAAGCGGTTGGTTGAGAATCCGACCGCACCGGCATCCACCGACTTGCCGACGATGTCCGCCATCTGCCGCATTTCGGCGTCGCTCGCGGCTTCCGCGAAGGAGCGCTCGCCCATCACGTAGTAGCGGACGGCGCTGTGTCCGACCATGCCGGCGATGTTGAGGCCCGGCTTCAGCTTTTCGACGGCATTGAGATAGTCGCCGTAATTCTCCCAGGTCCAGGGCAGGCCCGTCATGATCGCCTGGCGCGGAATGTCCTCGACCGACTCCATCATCGCGGCGAGGAATTCGCGGTCCTTCGGCTTGCATGGCGCGAAGGTCACGCCGCAATTTCCCATCAGCGCCGTCGTCACGCCGTGCCAGCTGATCGGAGTCAGATCGGGGTCCCAGCCGATCTGCGCATCGAGATGGGTGTGCAGGTCGATGAAGCCCGGCGACACGACATGGCCTTCGGCATCGATCTCTTCGGCGCCCTTGGCGGCGATCTTGCCGATCTCCGCGATGCGGCCGTCCTTGATGCCGACGTCGCCGCTGAACGGTTCGGCGCCGGTGCCGTCGACGACGCTGCCGCCGCGGATCACGATGTCATGGGCCATGGGTCTCTCCCTAACGATGTCGATTTTTGTCGAGCGTACGGCTTTTCCGGCCGGGGGCAACCTGTCGCAAGGGCAACTCCACTCTATTGAAGGGACGCCTTGGCCTTGCGAATGTTCGGTCATGCCCAGCTTCAACCCCGTCTTCTCCACGCTGCCGACGACGATATTCACCCACATGTCGGCGCTGGCCATCGAGCACAGGGCCATCAATCTCGGTCAGGGCTTCCCGGACGAGGATGGGCCGCTCGCGGTGCGCGAGGCGGCGGCGCGGGCGCTGATAGAAGGCCCGAACCAGTATCCGCCGATGAAGGGCAGGGTGGAACTGCGCCGCGCCATCGCCGGCCATGCCAGACGATTTTATGGACTCGATTTCGACGTCGAGAGCGAAGTGCTCGTCACCTCCGGCGCCACCGAAGCGCTGACCGCCTCGATCATGGGGCTGGTGGGGCAGGGCGACGAGATCGTGCTGATCGAGCCGTCCTACGATTGCTATCGCCCGATCGCCGAGGCCGTCGGCGCCGTGGTCAGAAGCGTGAAGCTCGCGCCGCCGCGCTGGCGCCTCACCGAGGACGCGCTGCGTGCGGTGGTCGGGCCCAGGACGCGAGCAGTCGTGATCAACACGCCGCTCAATCCGATCGGCCGCGTCTTCGACCGCGAGGAACTCGAAGCGCTGGCGCGCGTCGTGAAGGAAACGCCCGCCGTCGTGATCTGCGACGAGGTCTACGAGCACCTCATGTTCGACGGCAAGGCCGTGCCGCCGCTCATCACGTTCCTTGGCATGCGCGAGCGCTGTGTGAAGATCGGCTCGGCGGGCAAGATGTTCTCGCTCACCGGCTGGAAGGTCGGCTGGGTCACCGGCCCGGCGAGGCTGGTCCAGGTCGTAAGCAAGGCGCACCAGTTCATCACCTTCACCACGCCGACCGCGCTCCAGCTCGGTGTGGCTTATGGAATTGAACGTCAAATCGATTTTACCTTGAACCTGACGAAGGAGCTCCAGTCCAAGCGCGATCAGCTCGCCGCTGGCATCGCCAAGCTCGGCTTCGAGGTCCTGCCGTGCGAGGGTACCTACTTTCTCACAGCCGGCATCAGTGGCCTCACGAACGAACCCGACCACCAGTTTTGCGAGCGACTCGTAAGGGAAGCCGGGGTCGCTCTCATTCCTTTGAGCGCATTTTTTAAGGACGGCAAGCCCGGTAACATGGTGCGCTTTGCCTTCTGCAAGAAGCATGAGGTCATCGAAGAGACGCTGAAGCGGCTCACAACAACATTCGGGAAGAACGCATGAGCAATATCGACCCGCGTACGCCCATCCTCGTCGGCGGCGCGCAATTCACCCAGCGCACGGCGCGCGAGGGCAAGGTGAAGGAGAGCCTCAACCCGATCGAGATGCTGGCCAAGGTCGCGGCCTCCGCCATCGCCGATACGGGCGCCAAGGATCTCACCGCCGCCATCGACACCGTCGCGATCGTCCGCTTCACCGCGGACTTGCCCGGCGACCAGGGCCGTCTGCCCAAGCGCATGTTCCGCAATCCACCGCACAGCGTCGCCAACCGGATCGGCGCCAAGCCGCGCCGCGCGCTTTACACCGCCACCGGCGGCAACACGCCGCAATGGCTGGTCAACCGCACGGCGGAGGAAATCGCGCGCGGTGAATGCGACGTCGCGCTGCTCGCCGGCGCGGAGTACATCGCCTCGATGCTCGGCGCGGTGAAGCAGAGTGTCGATCTCGGCTGGGCGACCGGACCCGATTCCGATCCGGGCGATGATCCCATCCAGATCGGCGAGGACCGCGCCGGAACCACCGACAGCGAGCGCCGCCACGGCCTCGCATTCCCGGTCAACGTCTATCCGCTGTTCGAGAACGGCCTGCGCGGCATCAAGCGCCGCTCGCCGGCCGAGCATCTCAAATGGCTCGGCCAGTTCTTCTCGCCCTTCACCAAGGTCGCTTCCGAGAATCCCTATTCCTGGTTTCCGACCTATCGCCCGCCGGAAGAGATTTCGACGCCGTCGGAGAAGAACCGCTTCGTCGGTTTTCCTTACACCAAATATCTGAATGCCGTGATCGAGGTCGACATGGCGGCCGCCCTGGTGATGACCTCCGTCGCCAAGGCGCGCGAGCTCGGCATTCCGGAATTGAAATGGGTCTATCTCCATGGCTGCGGCGACGCCGCCGACATCTGGAACGTCACGGAGCGCGTGAACTTTTACTCCTCGCCTGCCATCCGCACGATCGGCAGGAAGGCCTTCGCCATGGCCGATCTCGATATCGGCGACGTCTCCTTCATCGATCTCTATTCCTGCTTCCCGAGCGCGGTCGAGATCGGTTGCCAGGAACTCGGCATCGCGACCGACGATCCGCGCGGCCTCACCATCACCGGCGGGCTTCCCTATTTCGGCGGTCCCGGCAACAATTACGTCATGCACTCCATCGTGCAGATGGCGGACAAGGTGCGCAAAGCGCCGGGCAAGTTTGGCCTCTGCACCGGCAATGGCTGGTACGTGACCAAGCACTCCATCGGCCTCTATTCGACGCGGCCGAAGCTCGGAAAATGGGAGCGCGAGGATCCGAAGTCCTATCAGAAGGACATCGATACGATGGCCCATCCGCAGGTGATCGAGCAGCCGAACGGCAGGGGCACCGTCGAGACCTACACCGTCGTGCTCGATCGCCGGGGAAAACGCTTCGGCATCGTGGTGGGCCGCGACGAGCAGAACCGCCGCTTCCTCGCCCACACGCCGGACGACGATCAGACGCTCGACTGGATGATGCGCGAGGAAATCCTCGGCAAGCATGGCGCCGTTGCGCCGGGCGAGGTGACGAACTTGTTCCGATTTGGCTAGAGTTTCGCAGGCCTCCTCCTTCGACAGGCTCGGGATGAGGTAAGCATTGTGGGGCGCTCGTCCTGCGCCTGTCGAAGGGCGAGCAGCACCGGTCTAAGCGCGTCAAGGAGCATCGCATGTCCGACGTTCACGGCTACGTTCATGACGGATATGAAGGCGTCCGCAAGGTCTTCGAGGAAAACCTCAAGAGCGGCGCCGACATCGGCGCCTCGTTCTGCGCCACGGTGAACGGCGAGACCGTGGTCGATCTGTGGGGCGGCTATGCCGATCCGGCGAAGACCAAGCCCTGGGTCAAGGACACGATCGTCAACGTCTATTCGACCACCAAGACGATGACGGCGCTGACCGCCCTTCTGCTTGCCGATCGCGGCCTGCTCGATTTCGACGCGCCCGTCGCGAAGTACTGGCCGGAGTTCGCTGCCAACGGCAAGGCGAACGTCAAGGTCAGCCATCTGATGAGCCACTCCGCCGGCTTGTCCGGCTGGAAGGAGCCGATCACCAAGGACGATCTCTACGATTGGGAGAAGGCGACATCGCTGCTCGCCGCCCAGGCGCCGTTCTGGGAGCCGGGCACCGCGCCCGGCTATCACGCCATGACGCAAGGCTATCTCGTCGGTGAGGTCATCCGCCGGATCGACGGCCGCTCGGTCGGCACCGTGTTCCGCGAGGAAATCGCCAAGCCGCTGGGTGCCGATTTCCACATCGGTCTGCCGGCGTCGGAAGACGACCGCGTCGCCGAACTCATCCCGCCGCCGCCCGGCGATGCGGTGGGCGATAACGCCAATATGACCGAGCTCATGCGCAACATGGCGACCAATCCAGGCATCGACGTTTCGGAAACCAAAACGCGCGCCTGGCGCGGCGCGGAGATTCCGGCGGCCGGCGGCACCGGCAACGCGCGCTCGATCGCTGAGGTGCATGCCATCCTCGCCAACGGCGGCGAAGCCAAGGGCAAGCGCTTCCTGTCGGAGGCCGGCGTGCGCAAGGCGCTCGAATTGCAGATTGAGGGTCCCGACAAGATCATGGCCGTGCCGGCGCGCTTCGGCATGGGTTTCGGCCTCGCGGGCGGCATGATCCCGCTGCCCAACCCCAACACCATCTTCTGGGGCGGCTATGGCGGCTCGCTCGCCATCATCGACATGGATGCGCGCGCCAGCTTCGGCTATGCGATGAACAAGATGGCGGGCACCACCACTGGCGACACCCGCGCCTTCGGCCTCGCCATGGCGATGTGGGACGCGCTGGGCTCGATTTGACGCGCCAATGACCTCTCCCGCTTACAACAAGATTCAAGGCCGCCGATTCATCGAACCGTCTCCTTCTCTTTAGGCACCGAAGCACGGCGGGGCTTTTTCTCGGCTTTGGGCTTGGGCAGGAGGCGGAAGCGCGTCTGGCACCACGCGAAATCAACGCCCACATCCAGCAGAGCATCGGAACGTCCGCATGGGCAGGCATATTCCATAATCGCGACAACACGGTAGGTCTCCCCGACTTGCAGGGGCACCGGCCTGCCCGTCGCATGGTTCGGCGCGGCATTGACGCAGAGAACCAGATCGCCGGGGCCGAGAGCGTCGCTCATAGCTTCCATCCGTAACCCGTGCAAAGATTAGACCCTGACGTGCAAAGGGCAAAGAGCTCTCCACCCAAGGCAGCCGTTAGGGGAATGCCAATGCAAGATTGGTCCGCCGTCGTCGCCGAGCTTCAGAACCTCCTCAAGCTCCGCTCCATCCCTTTCGCGATGAAGCTGTTCGAGCGCCGCGCCGACATGGAGGCGATCGACCGCATCCGCCGGCCCAAGTCGGTCCACACGCTCGACCAGGTCGTCGGCCAGGCCAGCCGGCTCGGCTGGACGGTCGGCATCACATCGGAAGATCTCGTCGGCGATCAATGCCGCGCCGTCGTCGGCCTCGGCAACGCCAAGACTGATCAGTGGAAGTCCGGCCAGCACATGAAGGGTGTGTGGTTCTCCACGCTGCAGGATGCCGGCGCACATCAGGCCGCGATGCATTGCGTGGAAGACGGCGTGTACGAAGCGCTCGCCGTCGGTCCGCTTGCCGCCGGCAAGCTCGATCCGCCCGACATCGCGCTGTTCTACGCCACGCCCGGCGCGATGATCTATTTCATCAACGGCCTGCAATGGGCTGGCTACAAGCGCTTCGATTGGAGCGTGGTGGGCGAGAGCGCCTGCGCGGATTCGTGGGGGCGCGCGCTTTCGATGCGCACGCCGTCGCTGTCGATCCCGTGCTTCGCGGAGCGCCGCTATGGCGGGGTGCTCGACGACGAGATGCTGATGGCGACGCCGCCCGACTATCTGATCAAGGCGATCGACGGTATGAAGGCGCTGGGCAAGAACGGCTTTCGCTATCCCTTCCCGCAATATGGCGTGCAGCAGGACGTCCGCGCCGGCATGGCGGTGAGCTATCCGGATAGGAAGTAGTAGGCCTACACCGGCTCGAAGTGCGGAAAGGTGTGCGCCGCTTCCGGCAGGCTGCCGAGCGTTGGCATGCCGCCGATCTCCGCCATCAGTTCCCAGATCGCGGCGATCTGCGGATGTTCGTGCGCGCGCTTGTGCGCGTCTTCACTCACCCATTCGAACACCTCGATGATCGTGCCGTTCGCTGAGCGGCAGATGACCGGAACGCGGTTCGTGACAAGCTCGAATTGGCGCAACACCGCATGGTGGCCCGCAACGAGCTTCAGCAGTTCGGCGTCTTTTCCCGGATGCGGCTTATACAGCGCGAAGACGATGGCCGGTTTCGGCATCTTGTTCCTCCTTCGGTTCGAACCAGTTCAACCAGCCGCCGGCGACCGCCTTCAGGCGCGCGGCGTCCAGCACATAAATCCACTCGCGGCCCTGCCGCTCGACCGCGACCAACCCGGCTTCGAGCAGCACGCGCAGGTGCCGGCTCGTGGTCGGCCAGCTACAGGAGAACCGTGCCGCGATGTCGCCCGCCGACACGCGTCCGCCGCGCGCCTTGAGCACGACAAGGATGTGCCGGCGCGAAGCGTGCGCCAGCGCGCCGAACACGGCCTCATAGTCGTCCAGTTCTCGAAGCGCGCGGGTCATGTGAAAACATTTAGCACATTCGCTAAATAAATATAGCTCGGCCTGTGCGTAGAACTGTCGGACTATATTCCTATTTCCTTCGGGCGCCATTCGAGATGCCGGGAGGAGGGAAGAAATAACGACGCACAATTAAGTTGCCGAAGCCGAGCCTGCGGGCACCTTCCTGCGCAATCATGTTGATCTGTCAGCGTAGCGATTTTCCTGCGCACTCAACCGGCTAGACCGCTCTTCTCCGAATTGAATTCAAATATTTTTGCAAATGGGGTGGCGGTCGAAATCATGGGATGGGAAACGATAGGGCATCGCAATTCTCAGGACTGATCCCAATGGCACGCATTCACATAGTGAGGCACGGCCGGGCCGCCGCCGGCTTCGGCGAGGGCATGGACCCCGGCCTCGACGAACTCGGCAGGACCCAGGCCGTCGCGGTCGCCGACAAACTGAAACCGATCGGCCCGCGCACGATTCTCTCCAGTCCGCTCCGCCGCACTCAGGAGACCGCCGCACCTCTCGCGAGACTCTGGAACAAGTCGCCGGTCATCGAGCACGCCGTCGCGGAAATTCCTTCGCCCAAGGGTATGACTCTCGAAGAGCGCGGCATCTGGCTGCGCACGCTGATGGCCGGATCGTGGCGCGACGCCGGCACCGACCTCGCGCAGTGGCGTGAAGCCTGCGTCGCCGCGGTGGCGGCGCTGGCCGACGACGCCGTGATCTTCTCGCACTATGTCGCCATCAATGTGCTGATGGGTGCGGCGGTCGGCGACGACCGCGTGGTGACCTTCTCGCCGGAGAACTGCTCGGTCACGGTGTTCGACAATGCCGGCGGCAAATTGCGGTTGGTCGAGAAGGGCCGCGAAGCCCCGCTGACGAAGGTGAACTGAGTGTCCAAGGAACCCCACGAACTGACCGCTTCGGAAATGTCCGCGCTGTTCGCCTCGCGCGAGCTGTCGCCGGTCGAAGTGACAGAAGCCTGCCTCGGGCGCATCGAAGCGCTCGACGCCGAGATCAACGCCTTCTGCCACATGGACCCGGAGGCCAGCCGCACCATGGCGGAGGCTTCCGAAGCACGCTGGATGGAAGGAGATCCGCTGTCGCCGCTCGATGGCGTACCGGTCGCGGTGAAGGATCTGCTCGTGACCAAAGGCTGGCCGACGCGGCGCGGTTCGCTCACCGTCGATCCAAACGCCTATATCGACACCGATGCGCCGACGGTCGCTCGCCTGCGCGAAGCCGGTGCCGTCCTGATCGGCAAGACCACGACGCCCGAATTTGGCTGGAAGGGCACGACCGATGGCCCGCTCACCGGCATCACGCGCAATCCGTGGAACAAGTCGAAGACGCCCGGCGGTTCCTCCGGCGGCTCATCGGCCGCGCTCGCCGCGCGCTTCTGCCCGCTGGCGCTCGGCACCGACGGCGGCGGCTCGATCCGCATTCCGGCGGCTTTCACCGGGACCTATGGCCTCAAGCCCAGCTTCGGCCGGGTGCCGGCCTATCCGCTGTCGCCGTTCGGCACGCTCGCCCATGTCGGGCCGATGAGCCGTACCGCGCTCGACAGTGCGATGCTGATGAACGTCATTGCGAAACCCGACGCGCGCGACTGGTATTCGCTGCCCTACGTGCCGACCGACTACGCGGCCGAGATCGAATCCCCGCTCGCCGGCAAGCGCATCGCCTTCAGCCCGCGCATGGGCTTCGCCAATCGCATTCTTCCCGAGATCGAAACGCTGGTGGCCGCGGCCGCGAAGCGCTTCGAGCAATTGGGTGCGCGTGTCGAGCAGGTAGATCCGCCCGGCGGTGATCCGGGCGCGACGTTCCGCACGCTCTGGTGGTCGGGCGCCGGCATCCTGCTCGGCGACTACTCGGCCGAGCAGAAGGCGAAACTCGATCCCGGCCTGCGCCGGATGGCGGAGGAGGGCGTCGCGATCACCAAGAAGGACTATCTGAACGCCAATTTGGCCCGCGGCGCCTATGGCAGTGCCATGCGCCAGTTCATGGAGAAATACGACTTCCTGCTGACGCCGTCGCTTGCCACCACCGCGTTCGATGTCGGCCGGCTCTCTCCGCTCGACGACGACGGCAATGCCTGGATGGCGTGGACGCCGTTCAGCGTGCCGTTCAACCTGACGCAGCAACCGGCCGCATCCGTGCCGTGCGGTTTCTCGAGCGACGGTTTGCCAGTCGGACTTCAGATCGTCGGGCGGATGTTCGACGACGCCGGCGTGCTGGCCGCGAGCTACGCTTATGAGCTCGCCGATCCGCACTTCGACAAGACGCCGAAAGGGTTTTGACTTGCACGCGCGCGCATTTTCCGTATTGTCCGCGGCCATGAATTCGATGTTCGTCAGCTCGCGACGCCGTACCACCTTCCGATGGGGTGGATGAGCACGCGCGCCTGAACGCGAGTTTTCACAAAAGCCCCGCCGGACCGAGCGGGGCTTTTTCGTATCCAGAACCTCGCATGTCCGGCTCTCACACGGAGAACGCCATGGACACGCCCAAACTTCACGCTCAGGTCGAAGAGACCTGCATGAACGCCTGGCCGGCGCTCAAGGAAGTCTTCTATGACGGCTGGCTGATCCGCCTCGCCAATGGCGCGACGCGGCGAACCAACTCGGTCAACGTCATCGGTCCCGGCCGCCGTCCGCTCGCCGAGAAGATCGAATATGCCGAAGCGATCTACCGCGCCCACGATCAGCGGTCCTACTTCCGCATCCTGAGTCATGCCGATCCAGAGCTCGAACGGACGCTGGATGCGCGCGGCTACCGCGCCGAGGACGAGACCTGCACGCTCTACATGAATTTCAGCAAGCGCAAGCCGCCGAGGCCGGAGGCGGCCATCGCCACGGACGTGCATGAGGGCCGTCCGACCAGGGCTTGGCTGGAGGCGCACCGCATCCATTCCCGCCGTACGCCGGAGGAAGCGCGCGCGCTGCATGCCGTGCTCGACGTGATCGCCGTGCCGGCCTTCTTCGCCGAGGCGCGCGGCGAGGATGGCGAGATCGCTTCCGTCGCCTTCTGCGGCATCCATGAGCGGATGGCCTGCGTGCAATGGGTCGTCACTGATCCAGCGCAACGTCGCATGGGGCTTTCCCGGGCAACCTTGCTGGCGCTGTTCTCCCGGGCCCAAGCGGCCGGTGCCGGCGGCGTGTGTCTGCAGGTTCTGGCCTCGAATGCCCCTGCCATTCGGCTCTACGAGCGTTTAGGATTCCATTGCGAACTCTACCGCTATCATTATCGCGTGCGATGACAACCGAAGTCCTCACCAACGAAGACGCCTACGCCGCCGACCGTTACGCGGCCGCGCATGGCGTGGCGACGATCGAGCTGATGGAGCAGGCTGGTCGCGCCGTGGCGGACGAGATATGCAAGCGCTGGACGCCGCGCCCGATCGCGGTGTTCTGCGGGCCCGGCAACAATGGCGGCGACGGCTTCGTCGCGGCGCGCCATCTCAACGCGCGCGGCTGGGACATCTGGGTCGAGACGTTGGTCGATGTCGACGGCTTGAAAGGCGATGCCGCCGAAATGGCCCGCCGCTGGACGGGCGAGACGATCCGGATCGCCGAGAGCAATCGCATGGCCGATCTGTTCGTCGACGCCCTGTTCGGCGCCGGCCTGTCGCGGCCGCTGGAAGGCGAGGCCAAACGCCTCGCGCAGGCTTCGCCGAAATACAAGGACCGTATCATCGCCATCGATGTGCCGAGCGGCGTTCACGGCAATTCGGGCAAGGCGCTCGGCGACTGTTCGTTCGATGCCGGTCTAACCGTCACGTTCTTCCGCAAGAAGCCGGCGCATCTTCTGTTTCCCGGGCGTGCGCTGTGCGGCGAGGTCGTCGTCGCCGACATCGGCATCCCCGATGCCGCGCTCGGGGCGATCAAGCCGAAGCTGTTCGAGAACGGCCCTGGGCAATGGAGCCTTCGGTGGCCGAAGCCCGAGGCGCACAAATATGCCCGCGGCCATTGTCTGGTCGTCAGCGGACCGGCGCATGCGACGGGTGCCGCCCGGCTCGCGTCGCGCGGCGCGTTGCGCATCGGCGCGGGCCTTGTCAGCGTCGCCAGTCCGCCGGACGCGGTTGCGGTCAACGCCGCCGCGCTCACAGCGATCATGGTCAAGCCGTTCAGCGGGTCAGCAGGTCTCGCCGATCTATTGAAGGACCCGCGCTTCAATTCCGTCGTCATCGGCCCCGGATGCGGCGTCGGCCGCGATACCGAGGAACTCGTCGCCGCCATATTGGGCAGCAAGGCTGCCGCGGTGCTCGACGCCGATGCGCTGACCTCGTTCCGCAATGAGCAGAAGGTTCTGTTCGCGCTTTTGCGCGAGCCCGCCGTTCTCACGCCGCATGAGGGCGAGTTCGAGCGGCTCTTTCCCGGATTGCTCGCTTCCTCGACGAGCAAGGTCGAGGCTGCGCGCGCCGCCGCTGCCCAGGCCAAATGCACCGTGCTGCTCAAAGGGGCAGACACTGTGATCGCTGCGCCCGACGGCCGCGCCATCATCAACAGCAATGCGCCGCCTGCATTGGCGACCGCCGGTTCCGGCGATGTACTCGCCGGCTTCATCGGTGGTCTGATGGCGCAAGGGCTGAATTCGTTCGAGGCGGCGGCATGTGCCGCATGGCTGCACGGCGAGGCGGCGAATGAATTCGGCCCCGGATTGATCGCGGAGGATTTGCCGGAACAGCTTCCGGCCGTGCTTAGGGAATTGAACGGTAATGAGTGACGTCGCCATAAGGCTGGTAAGGCCAAGCGATCTCCCCGCACTCCTCGACATCTACAACCACTACGTCGTCAACACACCGATCACATTCGACCTCGAGCCACGCACACTCGCGCAGCGTCAGGAGTGGCTGGACCAGTTCGCGCCGGCCGGCCGCTATCGTTGTTTCGTCGCCGCGCGCGGTGCGGCGCCGATCGGTTGGGCCTGTTCGGCGCGTTTCAAGGAGAAGGCGGCCTACGACACGAGCATCGAGACCAGCATCTATCTGGCGCCGGGCGAGGGCGGCAAAGGCCTCGGCCGCCGCCTCTACGAGACGCTGTTCGACGCATTGAAGGGCGAGGACATCCACCGCGCCTTCGGCGGCGTTACGCTGCCCAACGAAGCCTCGGTCGCCGTCCACAAATCGGTCGGCTTCGAGCAGATCGGGACTTACCGCGAGATCGGCCGCAAATTCGGTAAATACTGGGATGTCGCTCTATATCTGCGCCCGATGCGCTAGCGCGTCCGGCCGGCCCTAGCCACCCCCCAAAACCCCTGCTATACGGCGCGCCTTCCGCCGGTTCGGGTCAAAAATCCCCGCGCCGGACGGCAAGGCCCCGGAGCGGGCGTGGCGGAACTGGTAGACGCACTGGATTTAGGTTCCAGCGGCGAAAGTCGTGGGGGTTCAAGTCCCTCCGCCCGCACCAATCCGGACATCGATTCATCCAGGGAATTTCGCCATGCAAATCACCGAGACCGTCTCCGAAGGCCTGCGCCGCGAATTCAAGGTCGTTATCCCGCAGGCGGATCTCGACTCGCGCCTGACCGGCCGCATCGAAGAGATGAAGCCCAAGGTGAACCTGAAGGGCTTCCGTCCCGGCAAGGCGCCGGTCTCCTACCTGAAAAAGACTTTCGGCAAGTCGATGATGAACGAGATCGTCGAGGCGGCGGTCAACGAGTTCAAGCCAGAAGGCGATCACCGACAATTCCCTGAAGCCGGCCGCGCCGCCGAAGGTCGATCTCGTCAGCGCCTACGAGCAGGTGGTCGACGGCAAGACCGACCTCGAATTCACGGTCAAGGTCGACTTGATGCCGGAGTTCGAGCTGACCGACGTCTCCAAGCTCAAGGTCGAGAAGCTGGTGGGCGAAGTCGGCGATGCCGATGTCGACGATGCGCTCAATCGCCTCGCCGAGCAGGCAAAGACCTTCTCGCCGCGCGAGGCGGGTGAGCCGGCCGAGAAGGGCGATACCGTCGTCATCGACTTCCTCGGCAAGGTCGACGGCACCGAATTCCCCGGCGGCAAGGCGGAAAACTTCAATCTCGGTCTGGGAACCGGCCAGCTTATTCCCGGCTTCGAGGACCAGCTGATCGGCGCGAAGAAGGACGAGGCGCGCGAGGTGAAGGTCACGTTCCCCGCCGACTATCCGGAAGCGACGCTCGCCGGCAAGGACGCCGTGTTCGAGGTGACCGTGAAGGAGGTCAAGAAGCCCGATCCGATCTCGATCGACGGCGAACTCGCCAAGAAGCTGGGCTTCGACGATCTAGGTACGCTGAAAGATCGCGTGCGCGAGCAAATCAAGTCCGACTTCGCGCAGGCCAGCCGGCTGCACCTGAAGCGCCGCATCCTCGACGCGCTCGACGCGCAGCACGCCTTCGCCCTTCCGCCCGGCATGGTGGAAAGCGAGTTCGAAGGCATCTGGAAGCAAGTCGAGGCCGAGCTGCAACGCGAAGGCAAGACTGCCGCCGACGAAGGCAAGAGCGAAGACGAGCTCAAGAAGGAATATCACGACATCGCCGAACGCCGCGTGCGTCTCGGTCTGGTCCTGGCCAAGCTCGGCGAGCAGAATGGCATCAGCGTTTCGGGCGAGGAAGTGCAGCGCGCAATCACTGCCCGCGCCCGACAGTTCCCGGGCCAGGAACAGCAGGTGTTCAACTTCTACAGCCAGAACCCGCAAGCCGCAGCGGAAGTCCGCGCGCCGATCTTCGAGGACAAGGTGGTGGACTTCATCGCCGAACTGGCGGACGTCACGGAAACCAAGGTCGACCGCGACACGCTGTTCATGGACCCGGACGAGGCGGTCGAGAAGCTGAAGGCGAAATAGCCGTCGCGTTCACCTCGCAATAACCCTGAGTGGGTAAGGGTCGCATTGGCAGGATGCGGCCCTGTATATGTGTGAGATTGACGCGCCTTGAGGCGCGTAACAGTCTCGATCCGCTCGAATCAGAAGGCTTGGCCAAGATGGCAGACCCGCGCGACGTCCATATGAACACGCTGGTGCCCATGGTGGTTGAGCAGACCGCCCGCGGCGAACGCGCCTACGACATCTATTCGCGCATGCTCAAGGAGCGGGTGATCTTCATCACCGGAGCGATCGAAGACTATGGCTCCAGCCTCGTGACCGCCCAGCTTCTCTTCCTTGAGGCCGAAAACCCCAAGAAAGAAATTCATATGTACATCAACTCGCCGGGCGGCGTGGTCACCGCGGGGCTCGCGATCTACGACACGATGCAGCTGATCCGCCCGCCGGTTCAGACCTTCTGCATCGGCCAGGCGGCAAGCGCTGCCTCGCTGCTGCTGATGGCCGGCAAGAAGGGCGAGCGCTTCGCGCTGCCCAACAGCCGCGTTCTGGTCCACCAGCCAAGCGCCTCGTACTACGGTCAGGCCGCCGACATCGCCCGGCACGCCGAGGAAGTCGTCAAGCTGAAGCATCGGCTGAACGAGATTTATGCCCGCCACACCGGCCGGACCGTGGCGGAGATTGAAAAGGCGCTCGACCGGGATACTTATATGACGGCCGAGGAAGCCAAGGCGTTCGGCCTGATCGATCAGGTAATGGCGCGCCGGCCGGAAGGTTTCGAAGGCGCATAGGTTGGTTAAATCATCGATTTCCCTAGGGAAATGACGGCTTTAAACAAATCTTGATCCGCCCCGCGCTAACGTGGTCGAATAATTGGGAATGGCGCTGCTTCGGCTGGCGCGGGTTGTGCAGGGCACTGATCCAGAAGGATCAATGCGGGATCAGGATGGGCGAAAAGCCTTGGAGTGCCAATGAGTAAGGCCAGCGGCGGCGAGTCCAAGAATACCCTCTACTGTTCCTTTTGCGGCAAGAGCCAGCACGAGGTGCGCAAGCTCATAGCCGGTCCGACCGTCTTCATCTGCGATGAGTGCGTCGAACTCTGCATGGAGATCATCCGTGAGGAGAACAAGACCTCCTTCATGAAGTCGAAGGAGGGCGTTCCGACGCCCCAGGAAATCTTCAAGGTTCTGGACGATTACGTGGTCGGTCAGCAGCACGCCAAGAAGGTGCTCTCGGTCGCGGTCCACAACCACTACAAGCGCATCAATTCGTCCGGCAAGAACGGCGACGTCGAGCTGGCGAAGTCGAACATCATGCTGATCGGCCCGACCGGCTGCGGCAAGACCCTGCTCGCCCAGACTTTGGCGCGCATCCTCGACGTGCCGTTTACGATGGCCGATGCGACGACGCTGACCGAAGCCGGCTATGTCGGCGAGGACGTCGAGAACATCATCCTCAAGCTGCTACAGAACGCCGACTATAATGTCGAGCGGGCGCAACGCGGCATCGTCTACATCGACGAAGTCGACAAGATCAGCCGCAAGTCCGACAACCCCTCCATCACCCGCGACGTGTCGGGCGAGGGCGTGCAACAGGCCCTCCTCAAGATCATGGAAGGCACGGTCGCGTCGGTGCCTCCGCAGGGCGGCCGCAAGCATCCGCAGCAGGAGTTCCTGCAGGTCGATACCACCAATATCCTCTTCATCGTCGGCGGCGCCTTCGCCGGCCTCGACAAGATCATCTCGTCGCGCACCCATGGTTCCTCGATGGGCTTCGGCGCCAATGTCCGTGCGCCCGACGAACGCGGCACCGGCGAGGTTCTGCGTGAAGTGGAGCCGGAAGACCTGCTCAAATTCGGCCTGATTCCGGAGTTCATCGGCCGTCTGCCGATCCTGGCGACGCTCGGCGATCTTTCGGAACCGGCACTGATCGAGATCCTGACGCGCCCGAAGAACGCGCTCGCCAAGCAGTATCAGCGCATGTTCGAGATGGAAGGCGTCAAGCTGCGGTTCCAGGAAGAAGCGATGCACTCGATTGCCCGCAAGGCAATCGCGCGCAAAACCGGCGCCCGCGGCCTGCGCTCGATCATGGAAGGTTTCCTGCTCGAGACCATGTTCGAGCTGCCGACGCTGAACGGCGTGCAGGAAGTCGTGATCACGTCCGATGTTGTCGAGGGTAAGGCGCGGCCGCTTTACACCTACTCGGACAAGGGCGAAGCGGCGCAAAAGAGCGCCTCCTAAGTCCAATCGTGACGCGGTGTCACCGCCACGATTCGGAAACCTCATTTAGGTAGAATCCAATGAGGCGAATGGCGTCTGCCGCGCGCCTTGAAAGAGCCCCATCGGGGGGCCACTTTAACTCGTCCGGGAGTCGGCCCAGTTCGGGAGACTCCATCACTCGGTTCCTGCGCCCATCCGGGGCTGGTACCGCACAGCACCCGACCCGTGGAATGCGGGCGGTTAGGAGAAAGCGAATGTCAGATCAGGACGGCAATAACCCGCCGATCAAACCGTCAGGCGACAACAGCGGCCATCTGGCGCCGGTGCTGCCTTTGCGCGATATCGTCGTATTCCCACACATGATCGTTCCGCTCTTCGTCGGCCGCGAGAAGTCCGTCCGCGCGCTCGAAGAGGTGATGAGCGACGAGAAGCAGATTCTGCTGCTTACCCAGAAGAACAAGGACGATGACGATCCGGGCGCCGACGGCCTGCATCGCATCGGCACGCTCGCGACCGTTCTCCAACTTCTGAAGCTGCCCGATCAGACCGTCCGTGTTCTGGTCGAAGGCAAGAGCCGCGCCCAGGTCACCGGCTTCGTGCCGCGCACCGACTTCTTCCAGGCGACGATCGAGCGTATCCCCGAGAGCGTCAGCGACGCCAAGGAGATCGAGGCGCTTGTCCGCACGGTCAAGACGAACTTCGAGCAGTACATCAAGCTGAACAAGAAGGTGCCGGCCGAGACGCTGGCATCGGTGGCCCAGATCGACGACGCGGCGAAGCTTGCCGATACCGTCGCCTCGCACTTGTCGGTCAAGATCGCCGACCGTCAGGCGTTGCTGGAGACGCTCGGCACCGTCGAGCGTCTGGAAAAGGTTCTTTCGCTGATCGAATCGGAGATCGGCGTGCTGCAGGTCGAGCGCAAGATCCGCAGCCGTGTGAAGCGCCAGATGGAGAAGACACAGCGCGAGTACTATCTCAACGAGCAGCTCAAGGCGATCCAGAAGGAGCTCGGCGAAGGCGACGAAGGCCGCGACGAGATGAACGAGCTCGAGGAGCGCATTCGCAAGACCAAGCTCAGCAAGGAAGCGCGCGACAAGGCGAACGCCGAAGTGCGCAAGCTGCGCTCGATGTCGCCGATGAGCGCCGAAGCGACCGTCGTGCGCAACTATCTCGACTGGCTCCTGTCCCTGCCGTGGGGCAAGAAGTCCAAGGTCCGCAAGGATATCGTCGCCGCCGAGAAGGTGTTGGCCGACGATCATTTCGGTCTGGAGAAGGTCAAGGAGCGCATCCTCGAATATCTCGCCGTGCAGCAGCGCGCCGGCAAGATGAAGGGTCCGATCCTCTGCCTCGTCGGCCCGCCCGGCGTCGGCAAGACCTCGCTCGCCAAATCGATCGCCAAGGCCACGGGCCGCGAATATGTCCGCATGTCGCTCGGCGGCGTGCGCGACGAAGCGGAGATCCGTGGCCATCGCCGCACCTATATCGGCTCGATGCCCGGCAAGGTCATCCAGTCGATGAAGAAGGCGAAGACGGCCAATCCGCTGTTTCTGCTGGACGAGATCGACAAGCTCGGCGCCGACTGGCGCGGCGACCCGTCGTCGGCGTTGCTCGAGGTCCTCGACCCTGAGCAGAACCACACCTTCAACGACCATTATCTGGAGGTCGACTTCGACCTGTCGGATGTGATGTTCATCACCACGGCGAACTCGCTGCGCATGCCCGGGCCGCTGATGGACCGCATGGAGATCATCCGCATCCCCGGCTACACCGAGGATGAGAAGGTCGAGATCGCCAAGCGCCACCTCATCCCCAAGGAGATGAAGGCGCACGGCTTGAAGGACGATGAGTGGAAGATCACCGACGCGGGACTGATGTCGCTCATCCGCTATCACACCCGTGAGGCGGGCGTGCGCAATCTCGAGCGTGAGATCGCCAACCTGACCCGCAAGGCGGTGAAGGAGATCGTCAGCCACAAGACGTCTTCGGTCGAAGTCACGATCGATAATGTCGACACCTATGCGGGCGTGCGGAAGTTCCGTTATGGCGAAGTCGAGGGCGAAGACCAGGTCGGTGTCGTCACCGGTCTGGCCTGGACCGAGGTCGGCGGCGACACGCTGCAGATCGAGTCCGTCATGCTGCCCGGCAAGGGCCGCATGCAGACGACCGGCAAGCTCGGCGACGTGATGAAGGAGTCGATCGACGCGGCGCGGTCCTATGTGCGCTCCAAGGCGACCACCTTCGGCATTAAGCCGCCGCTGTTCGACAAGGTCGACATCCATGTGCACGTGCCGGAAGGCGCCACGCCCAAGGACGGCCCGTCGGCGGGCCTTGCCATGGCGACGTCCATCATCTCGGTCATCACCGGTATTCCGGTGCGCCGCGACGTGGCGATGACGGGCGAGGTGACCCTGCGCGGCCGCGCGCTTCCGATCGGCGGTCTCAAGGAAAAGCTGCTTGCGGCACTGCGTGCCGGCATCAAGACGGTGATTATTCCGCAGGAGAACGAGAAGGACCTGGCGGAAGTGCCCGACAATGTGAAGTCCGGCATGAAGATCGTCCCGGTGTCCTCGGTCGCCGAAGTGCTGAAGGTCGCCCTTGTGCGCCAACCCGAAGCGATCGACTGGATCGAGCCAGAGGTGGTCACGCCGCCGCCGGCCACGCCGGAAAACGACGCCGTCGTCACGCACTGATCCGGCGTTAACGAACGTAAAGAACCCCGGCCGGGCGACCGTCCGGGGTTTCTTTTACGCCTTTTTCCGCTGAATTCTTGGGTTTTCCGGTTGGACCGGGCCCGGACTGGCCATACAGTCGAGGTTCCGGGAGCGAATCGCGCAAAGGAGCCGTCTCGTGAACAAGAACGACCTCATCCAGAAGCTGTCCGAACACACCGGTTTGGACAAGAACACCTCGGCCAAAGCGGTCGATGGCGTGTTCGACCTGATCGCGGCCACGCTTAAGATGGGTGAAGAGGTCCGCCTCACGGGCTTCGGCGTGTTCGTGGTGGCCAGCCGCGCCGGCGGCAAGGGCCGCAATCCGCAGACCGGCGAGGAAATCACCATCAAGCCGTCCAAGCAGCCGCGCTTTCGCCCCGGCAAGCAGCTCAAGGATTCGCTGAACCAGTAATCCTGGCTAGTGAGCGTGGAACACCGCGCTCACGGATTTGCCGTCATGGATGCGCCGGATCGCTTCCGCCAACGGCGGTCCGATCGACAGCACCGTTAACTTCGCCGCCTTCGAGGTGATCGGCACCGTGTTGGTGCAGACGATCTCCAGCACGTCGGGCTGGTCGCTGAGCTTTTCGGCGGAGCCCGCCGCGAACAGGCCGTGGGTGCAGGCGATGCGGATCGAACGGACGTTCTGGGCGCGCAAATGGCTCAGCAGTTCGAACGTCGTCGTCCCGCGCGCGATCTCGTCGTCGAGCACGATCACGTCCTTGCCGGCCACGTCGCCGATGATGGAGCTGATGCGCACCTCGGTGTCTGAGATGCGCTGCTTGGCGGCCACCGCCACGCCGATGTTCAAAAGCCGCGCGAACGCTGCCGTGTCCTTGGCGTTTCCGAGGTCCGGCGACACCGCCACGGCATTGCCGAGATCGTATTTGCGGAAATGGTTGGCCATCTCGCGCAGCGCATGCAGATGGTCGACCGGGACGCTGAAGAACCCGTGCACCTGGGGCGAATGCAGCGCCATCGCCAGCACGCGGTTGGCGCCGGCCGCCACCAGCAGGTCGGCGATGAGCCGTCCGCCGATCGAGATGCGCGGTGCGTCCTTCTTGTCGGATCGCGCATAGGCATAGAACGGAATGACCGCCGTGATGCGCGAGGCCGACGCGCCGCGCGCCGCATCCAGCATCAGGAACAGCTCGACCAGGTGCTCCTGCACCGGTGCCGACAGCGTCTGGATGATGAAGACGTCGCGCTCGCGGCAATTGGCCTCGAGCTGCACTTCCAGGCAGTCGTTGGCGAAGCGCTGCATCCGTGACGGCAAGAGCGGCACATCGAGATGGTTGCAGATCTCCGCTGCGAGTTCGGGATGGGAGGTTCCCGTGAAGACCGCGATTTCCCTCATCTCACGCCCCAACAATATCTCAGCCGCCGCCGCGCAGCGTAGGTTGGTGGGCGGTGACGGGATCGAACCGCCGACCCTATCGGTGTAAACGATATGCTCTACCAGCTGAGCTAACCGCCCGTTCGGCGGGCTTATAGCAGCATCTTCAGCCCTTGCCAGCGTTTGCGCCGTGCGGCCGCCGTGCCAATGTCCCCGCGGCTGTATTTGTTGGGGCGGTCATGCGCGTGCATTCGGTGCTTTTTTCGGCCCTTGCTCTGGTGGCCGTTTCCTTCGCGGCCCTGGCCCAGGACATGGACGACGCCCCGCCGCCGCCGGCGCAGCCATCCGGGGATGCCAAATTCATTGCCTACGGCGAGGCCGTCATCGCCATCACGCACGCCGAGATCATCGACGGCAGGGGCGGCGGCCCGAAATACGACCAGACACTGGTGGTAAAGGACGGCCGGATCGCGGCGCTCGGTCCTTCGTCGCGCATCCGTCCTCCTGCCGGCGCGACGATCATCGACGGCCACGGCAGGACGCTGCTGCCCGGCTTCGTGATGGTGCATGAGCATCTGTTCTATCCGACCGGTCCGATGTATGCGGCACTGGACGTCTCCTTCCCGCCCCTATACCTCGCCGGCGGCACGACCACGGCGCGCACGGGCGGTTCGCTGGAGCCTTACGCAGATATCAACCTCGCGCGCGACATCGCCGACGGGAAAGCGATCGGACCCGACCTCGATGTCACCGGCCCCTATCTGAACGGCGAGGCCAACCCGTTCCTTCAAATGCACTCGTTGAGCGGTCCGGATGATGCGACGCGCATGGTGAACAGCTGGGCGGACCAGGGTGCGACCTCCTTCAAGGCTTACATCAACATCACGCGCGCCGAGCTGAAGGCGGCGATCGAGGCCGCGCATGCACGCGGGTTCAAGATCACCGGCCATCTCTGCTCGGTGACCTATCGCGAAGCGGCGGATCTCGGCATCGACAATCTCGAGCATGGTTTTGCCGTCATGACCGACTTCTACAAGGGAAAGCAGCCCGATATCTGCCCGCCCGGCTCGCAACAGGCCATCGCGGACGTCGACGAGAACAGCCTCGAGGTGAAGTCGCTCATTGATCTTCTGGTGCAGAAGCATGTTGCGCTGACCTCGACGCTGACGGTGTTGGAAACCTTCACGCCCGGCAGGCCCAAGGCCCCGGAGCGCGCGCTTTCCATGCTCATTCCGGAACTGCGCCAACAGTACGAGGATGCATGGTCCGCGACCGCCACCAATCCTCGCACCAAGCCTTACACGGCGATCTTCCCCAAGCTCATGAAGCTGGAGAAGATGTTCGCCGATGCCGGCGGCACGCTGCTCGCCGGCACCGATCCGACCGGCTACGGCGGCGTCGTCCCCGGCTTCTCCGGCAAGCGTGAGATCGAACTTCTCGTGGAAGCGGGCTTCGCCTTTCCACAGGCGCTCAAAATCGCCACGCTGAACGGCGCCCGCTTTCTCGGGCGTGATGGCGACGTCGGCTCTCTCGTGGTCGGCAAGCGGGCGGATCTGAGCATCGTCGACGGAGATCCCGTGCGCGACGTAACGGCAATCGAACATATGCCATTCGTATTCAAGAAGGGCGTCGGCTACAGCAGCGACGCGATATTCGACGCGATGAAGGGCAAATCCGGTCTCTATTAAAGAAACGCCATGTGGCGACGCTTTGCGACACATGGTGATCGCGGGTGCCGTCTCGGTGGGTTAGATTGGCCGCATGAAGAAAGCCATTTTGATCGCGCTGCCGCTTGTGCTCGCCGCCTGCACCGGCACGCCGCGAACGCCTCATTGGAATCCAAATGCGACGCCGCGCGACGAGAACTGGCACTCGCCCGCCGCCGCGCTGCTGCGCTATGACGCCAACCATGACGGCATCCTGACCCGCGCCGAGCTCCAGGCCGGTCTGAAGGCCGAATTCGATACCTACGACGTCGGCCATAAAAATTGCCTCGGCCCCGACCAGGTGCGTGCCATCAATCGGATGCGGGTGCAGGAAGACGCTTCGCAGGCCACGCCACTGGTCGACTGGAACCAGGACAATTGCATCGACTTCAACGAGTATTCCGGCGCGACGCTGTCCTTGTTCGATACGCTCGACAAGAATGGTGACGGCCAGCTGACTGCGGACGAACTCAAACCCAGGGCCGCGCATCCGCAAGGCGGGCAGGGTGGCGGCGGACATCGCGGCGGCCGCGGACATGGGCGAGGCCGTGGCGGTGACCCCGACGGCCAATAAGGTCTTGGCGCGCGCGACGGCTTGACGTCCCGTCAGCTGGAGTGGCGAACTTCGCCCATGGGGCGCTTCATCACTTTCGTTTGCATGTTGCTGGCGGCCGGCTGCACGACAGCCACGCGGCACTGGTCGCCCTATGCACCGGCGCGGCCAGAGGAATGGCATTCCGGGCGCATGCTCATCGCGAATTACGACACCAACAATGACGGGACGGTGACGCGCCGCGAACTCGAGGCCGGGCTGCGCCAGAGGTTCTGGCAGGCGGACACCAATCGCGACGGCCGGCTTGACCCTGAGGAAGTCCGCGCGGCGAACGAGCGGCTGATCGGCCAGGACGAATCCACTGCCATGCCGCTGATCGACTGGAACCATGACGGCTATGTGGATTTCGACGAATTCGCCTCCGGGATCCGTTCCCAGTTCGAGCAGCTCGACGCCAATGGGGACGGCGAGGTGACGCTCGACGAGTTTCGCCACGCGCCGCCTTGAGTTGAGCCCGCAAAACCCCGTCCAGCTTGACAGCAATGGAGGCCACGCCCTACACCGGCCCCCTTTCGCGGAAAAGGCGCCAACGCCTTAGATGCGGGGGCGTAGCTCAGTTGGTTAGAGTGTCGGCCTGTCACGCCGAAGGTCGCGGGTTCGAGCCCCGTCGCTCCCGCCATTTTTCACTCCTGAGCGGTGAAAAATGGCAGTCCGCCCGGGGCACCGGCGCCGGCGGACGCTATCGCAAAACGGACCGCTCCAGGGACTTGTGGTGTGGCGTTTTGGGTAGTTGGGAATGGCTCGCAACTAACCGCAAAAATCCTGTTTTTTCGCACCGAATCTTGGTCTAAACCCGCGTTGCCCGCGCGTGCTCACTGCCTATACTGCACCCGCGAAATGACACATCGCTTGGCCCAGTTGGGGTGCGCCGACGCGCAGGGCTGAACGTCGAACGGGGTGCCTATGGACAAGCTCCTTCTGGAGTACCTGCCGATCCTGATCTTCATCGGGATCGCGGGCGTGATTGCGACGGCACTAATCCTCGTGCCGGTGATCGTCGCGCCGTCCAAGCCGGACGCCGAAAAGCTCTCCGCCTATGAGTGCGGCTTCAATGCCTTCGGCGATGCGCGCATGAAATTCGACGTGCGATTCTATCTCGTCTCAATCCTGTTCATCATCTTCGATCTGGAAGTGGCGTTCCTGTTTCCCTGGGCGATCACGCTCGGCACTACCGGCGTCTTCGCCTTCTGGTCGATGATCGTGTTCCTCGGCGTGCTCACGGTCGGCTTCATCTATGAATGGAAGAAGGGAGCGCTCGAATGGGAGTGATCCCGGCCGGCCCCACATCTCCTTATGGGACCGCGGGTCGCGCGGGCGTCGAAGGCGGCCGCGCCGTCAGCGACAACGATCCGTATTTCAAGGCGATGCAGCAGGAGATGGCCGACAAGGGCTTTCTCGTCACCTCCGCCGAAGCGTTGGTGAACTGGGCGCGCACCGGCTCCTTGATGTGGATGACATTCGGTCTTGCTTGCTGCGCCGTCGAGATGATGCACGCGAACATGCCGCGCTACGATCTGGAACGCTTCGGCGCCGCGCCGCGCGGCTCGCCCCGCCAGTCGGACGTGATGATCGTCGCCGGTACGCTCACCAACAAGATGGCGCCGGCGCTGCGCAAGGTCTACGACCAGATGCCGGAGCCGCGCTACGTGATTTCAATGGGCTCCTGCGCCAATGGCGGCGGCTATTATCACTATTCCTACGCGGTGGTGCGCGGCTGTGACCGCATCGTGCCGGTCGACATCTACGTGCCCGGCTGCCCGCCGACCGCAGAGGCGCTGGTCTACGGCATCATGCTTCTTCAGCGGAAGATCCGCCGCACCGGAACGATCGAGCGCTGAGATGACCGAATTGACCGCGCTCGCGACCACGCTGACCGACGCGCTGCCCGGTGCGATCCGCAGCCACATGATCGCGAACGACGAACTGACGCTGACGGTCGAACTCGGCGAGATCGTGCGCGTCGCGACCCATCTGCGCGACAATCCAGCGTGCGAGTTCAAAATCCTGGTCGACATCTGCGGCGTCGACTGGCCGCAGCGCGCCAAGCGCTTCGACGTCGTCTATCATCTGCTCTCACTTACCAAGAACATGCGTATCCGGCTACATGTCGAGGCCGGCGACGACGAGGCGGTACCCTCGGTCGTCGCCGTCTATCCCGCCGCCAACTGGTTCGAGCGCGAGACGTTCGACATGTACGGCATCGCGTTTTCCGATCATCCCGATCTGCGCCGGCTGCTCACCGACTACGGTTTTTCCGGCCATCCGCTGCGCAAGGACTTTCCGCTCACGGGCTATGTCGAGGTCCGCTACGACGACGAACTGAAACGCGTCGTCTATCAGCCCGTCCAGCTGGTGCAGGAATTCCGCGACTTCGATTTCATGAGTCCCTGGGAGGGCGCGCCGCACATCATCGAGAGTGTCGCGTTGGCCCCTGACGTCGGCTCTGGCAATCCGGGGAGGAAGGCGTGAGCGCCGCTCTTCAGAACATCGCTCCCGGCAACAAGACGGGTGCCGAGGACGGCCAGATTACCATCAATTTCGGCCCGCAGCATCCGGCCGCGCACGGCGTGCTGCGCCTCGTGCTCGATCTCGATGGCGAGATCGTCACCCGTGTCGATCCGCATATCGGTCTGCTGCATCGCGGCACCGAGAAGCTTATCGAGCACAAGACCTATCTGCAGAACATCGGCTATTTCGACCGGCTCGATTACGTTTGTCCGATGAATCAGGAGCACGCCTTCGTGCTCGCGATCGAGAAGCTGCTCGGCCTCGAAGTGCCCAAGCGCGGGCAGTACATCCGCGTGCTGTTCTCCGAGATCGGCCGGCTGATGAACCACGTCCTGAACGTCACGTTCCAGGCGTTGGACGTCGGTGCGCTGACGCCGTCGCTGTGGGGCATGGAAAGCCGCGAGACGATGCTGTCGTTCTACGAGCGCGTTTCCGGCTCGCGCATGCATGCGAAATATTTCCGTCCCGGCGGCGTGCACCAGGATCTGCCGCCCGGTCTGCTCGAAGACATCGAAAAATTCTGTAACGGCTATTTGAAGCTGCTTGACGACATCGACAGCCTCCTGATCGAGAACCGCATCTTCAAGCAGCGCAATGTCGACATCGGCGTGATCAATCGCGCCGACGCCGAGATGTGGGGCTTCTCCGGCGTGATGCTGCGTTCGGCCGGCGTCGCCTGGGACCTGCGGCGCGCGCAGCCTTACGAGTGCTACAACGATCTCGATTTCCAGATTCCGATCGGCCGCAACGGCGATTGCTACGATCGGTACGTCATGCGCATGGAAGAGATGCGCCAGTCGGTCAAGATCATTCGCCAGTGCATCGAAAAGATGCCGTCGGGTCCGGTCTCCTCGACAGACAACAAGGTCGTGCCGCCCAAGCGCGGCGAGATGAAATCGTCGATGGAAGCGCTGATCCACCACTTCAAGCTCTACACCGAAGGCTTTCACGTGCCGAAGGGCGAGGTTTATGCGCCGGTCGAGGCGCCCAAGGGCGAGTTCGGCGTCTATCTCGTTTCCGATGGCTCGAACAAGCCGTACCGCTGCAAGATCCGTGCGCCGTCCTTCGTGCACCTGCAGGCGATGGACTACATGAACAAGGGCCACATGCTGGCGGACGTCTCCGCGGTGCTGGGCTCGCTCGACATCGTGTTCGGCGAGGTCGACCGATGAGCCTGCGCCGTCTCGCTCCGCCGGAGCTTCAGCCTGCCTCCTTCGAGTTCAGTCTCGAGAACATGGCACGCGTGGAGAAGGAGATCGCGAAATATCCGCCTGGACGTCAGGCGTCCGCGGTGATCTCGCTGCTCTGGATCGGCCAGGAACAGGAAGGCTGGGTGACCCATCCGATGATCGAAGCGGTGGGCCGCCGACTCGACATGGCGTTTATCCGCGTGTTGGAAGTTGCGACCTTCTACACGATGTTCAACCTCGCACCGGTTGGGAAATTTCATCTTCAGGTCTGCACCACGCCGCCTTGCACCTTGCGCGGCTCGGACGATGTGATGGCGGTCTGCAAGAAACTGATCGGCCCGGCGCAGATGACGCCGACCGAAGACGGCATGCTGTCCTGGACCGAAGTCGAATGCCTCGGCGCCTGCACCAACGCGCCGGTGTTCCAGGTCTACAAGGATTTCTACGAAGACCTGACCGCCGAAAGCACCGCGCGGTTGATCGAGGCCTTCCGCCGCGGCGAACAGCCCAAGCCTGGCCCGCAAGCCGGCCGCATCGGCTGTGAGGCTACCGGCGGTGCCAACACGCTCACCGATCCTGCGCTCTACGCGAAGAAACCGGAAAACGCCTGATGCTCGCCGACAAGGACCGGATCTTCACCAACATCTACGGCTTCCAGGACAAGAGCGTCGCTGGCGCGAAATCGCGCGGGCTGTGGGACGGCACGAAGAAGATCCTCGAGCTCGGTCCCGAAGGTATCTGCGAGGTGATGAAGAAGTCCGGCCTGCGCGGTCGCGGCGGCGCCGGCTTCGCCACCGGTCTCAAATGGACCTTCATGCCCAAGGAGGTGAAGGACCGGCCACACTACCTCGTTGTCAATGCTGACGAGTCGGAGCCCGGCACCTGCAAGGACCGGGAGATCATGCGCAACGATCCGCATCATCTGATCGAAGGCTGCCTGATCGCCTGCTTCGCGATGCGCGCGCACACGGCCTACATTTATGTCCGCGGCGAATTCGTGCGCGAGCGCGAGGCGCTGCAGTCCGCGATCGACGAGTGTTATGCCGCCAAATTGATCGGCAAGAACAACGTCCATGGCTGGGACTTCGACTGCTACGTCCATCACGGCGCCGGTGCCTATGTCTGCGGCGAGGAAACTGCGCTGCTCGAAAGCTTCGAGGGCAAGAAGGGCCTGCCGCGCATGAAGCCGCCGTTTCCGGCGAACATGGGCATCTATGGCTGTCCGACGACCGTGAACAATGTCGAATCCATCGCGGTCGCGCCGACCATCATGCGGCGAGGCGCCGAATGGTTCGCCGGCATCGGCCGCGCCAACAACACCGGCACCAAGCTTTTCCAGATCTCCGGCCACGTGAACACGCCCTGCGTCGTCGAAGAGGCCCTCGGCATCCCGATGCGCGAGTTGATCGAGAAATATGCCGGTGGCGTGCGCGGCGGATGGGAGAATCTGCTCGCCGTCATTCCCGGCGGCGCGTCCTGCCCGATGATTCCGAAATCGGTGTGCGACGACGTCATCATGGACTTCGACGCGCTGAAGGCCGTCAACTCGTCGCTCGGCACCGCGGCGGTGATCGTGATGGACAAGTCCACCGACCTGGTGAAGACCATCGCGCGCTACGCCTATTTCTACAAACACGAGAGCTGCGGCCAGTGCACGCCGTGCCGCGAAGGCACCGGCTGGATGTGGCGCGTGATGAAGCGTCTGGAGACCGGCGACGCGCGCGTCGAGGAGATCGACCAGCTTTGGGAAGTCGGCAAGCAGTGCGAAGGCCACACGATCTGCGGCCTCGGCGACGCCGCGCCCTGGCCGATCCAGGGTCTGATCCGTCACTTCCGTCCCGAGCTCGAGCGGCGCATCGCCGAACGCGCGCGCATGGCGGCGGAGTAGCGCGATGCCCTCCCGCAAGCTCATCATCGACGGCACGGAAATCGAGGCGGACGACAATCTCACGCTGTTGCAGGCGTGCGAGAACGCCGGCGCCGAGATTCCGCGCTTCTGCTATCACGAGCGTCTGTCGGTCGCCGGCAATTGCCGCATGTGCCTTGTCGAATGGGTCGGGGCGCCGAAGCCGCAGGCGAGTTGCGCGCTGCAGGTCCGCGACATCTTCCCCAACCGCGACGGCACGCCGGCCAAGATCAACACGACCTCGCCGATCGCGCGCAAGGCGCGTGAAGGCGTGATGGAGTTCCTTCTTATCAACCATCCGCTCGATTGCCCGATCTGCGACCAGGGCGGCGAATGCGATCTGCAGGATCAGGCGATGGGCTATGGCCGCGCCGCCTTCAACCGCTTTCACGAACACAAGCGCGCCGTCGAAGACAAGAACATGGGTCCGCTGGTCAAGACGGTGATGACCCGCTGCATTCAGTGCACGCGCTGTGTCCGCTTCGCCACCGAAGTCGCCGGCGTCCCCGACATCGGCGCCACGGGCCGCGGCGAGGACATGGAGATCACGACCTATCTGGAGAAGGCCTTCGCCTCCGAACTTTCCGGCAATGTGGTCGATCTCTGCCCGGTCGGCGCGCTCACCTCGAAGCCCTATGCCTTCAATGCGCGGCCCTGGGAGCTGCGCCACACCGACTCCGTCGACGTCATGGATGCCCAGGGCTCGGCCATTCGCATCGACACGCGCGGGCCGCAGGTGATGCGCGTGCTGCCGCGCCTCAACGAAGACGTGAACGAGGAATGGATCTCCGACAAGGCGCGACACGCCTGTGACGGGCTGATGCGGCAGCGGCTTGACCGGCCCTATGTCAGGAAGAGCGGCAAGTTGCAGCCGGTCAGCTGGGCGGAAGCGTTCGCCACCATCGCCGCGCGCGTCGCCGCCACTTCGCCCGGCAAGATGGCCGCCATCGTCGGCGACCTCGCGGCCGCCGAGGAGATCAAGGCGCTCAAGGATCTGATGACCTCGCTCGGTTGCACGAACATCGACTGCCGCCAGGATGGCGCACGGATCGGTGGCCAGCGTCAGTCCTATCTGTTCAACACGACGATCGCCGGCGTCGAGGCGGCGGACGCCATCCTGCTCGTCGGCGCCAACCCGCGTTGGGAAGCGCCGGTGCTGAACGCCCGCATCCGCAAGACCTGGCTCGCGGCCAATATCCAGATCGCCGGCATCGGCGTGACGATGGATCAGACCTATCCGGTCAGGGATCTTGGCGCTGGCGTCGACGTGCTCGAGCAAATCGCCAATGGCGGTCACGCCTTCGCAGCCGCGCTACGCGACGCCAAGCGGCCCATGGTCGTTCTCGGTGCCGGCGCGGTGGCCCGCTCGGACGGCGCCCAGATCCTGAAACTCGCCGCGAAGATCGCCTCCGACACCGGCATGATCGGGCCGGGCGGCAAGGCGGCAGAAGGCGGTTGGAATGGCTTCAATATTCTGCACACCGCCGCCTCGCGCGTGGCGGCACTCGATCTCGGCTTCGTGCCGGGCGAGGGCGGGCGCGATGTTGCCGCGATCGTCGACGGCGCACAGAAGGGCGAGATCGACTTCATCTATTCGCTCGGTGCCGACGATTACGACGTCGGCCATCTCGGCCGCGCCTTCGTCGTCTATCAGGGAAGTCATGGCGACGCTGGCGCACACAATGCCGATGTCATTCTTCCCGGCGCCGCCTACACAGAGAAGGAAGGTCTCTACGTCAATTTCGAGGGCCGCGTGCAGCCGGCACATCGCGCCGTCTTCCCGCCGGGCGAAGCCAAAGAGGACTGGGCCATCGTCCGCGCGCTGTCCGACGTGCTCGGCAAGCGGCTACCCTACGACACGCTCGACGCGCTGCGCGCGGCGATGATCGCCGATGCACCGCACTTTGCCGATCATCATGAGGTCGTGCCGCATGGCGGCGCGTCTGCGACCGACTGGTCGACCGTCGGCGCCGGCGGCCCGCTCGACACGGGTCGTCCGCTGGGCAGCACGATGACCGATTACTATCTGACGAACGCGATCGCGCGCGCCAGCGCAACCATGGCCGAGTGCAGCCGCACTTTCGTGACCGGCTCCTCGCAAATGGCGGCGGAGTAGTGCGATGCTGCTGACGCACTATTTCGCGACGTTGGGACTTCCCTACGGCTGGGCCTGGACCTTGAGCCAGGTCCTGGTGCTCGGAGTGCTCGAATTCCTCATGCTGTTGATGGTCGCCGCGGTCATTCTGCTCGACCGCAAGATCTGGGCGGCCGTTCAGTTGCGTCGCGGTCCGAACGTGGTCGGTCCATTCGGCCTGCTGCAGACCATCGCCGACGCGTTCAAATTCCTCTTCAAGGAAGTCATTATCCCGGCCGGCGCGAACAAGGTGATCTTCGTCCTTGCGCCGCTCGTCACCGCCACGCTCGCCTTCGCCGGCTGGGCAGTGGTACCGCTCGACAATGGCTGGGTCGCCGCCGACATCAATGTCGGCATCCTCTATCTCTTCGCCATGTCGTCGCTCGGCGTCTACGGCATCATCATGGCGGGCTGGGCCTCGAACTCGAAATATCCCTTCTTGTCCGCGCTGCGTGCCGCGGCGCAGATGGTGTCGTACGAAGTTTCAATCGGCTTCGTCATCATCACCGTGCTCCTGTTCGCGGGCTCGTTGAACCTGTCGGCCATCGTGCGCGCGCAGGCATCGGACGGGGTTCTGGCTTTCGCGCACTGGAACGTCTTCTCGATCCTGTTTCCGATGCTGCCGATCTTCTTCGTCTCGGCGCTGGCCGAGACCAATCGCCCGCCCTTCGATCTTGTCGAGGCCGAGTCCGAACTTGTCGCCGGGTTCTTCGTGGAATATTCCGCGACGCCGTTCCTGCTGTTCTTCCTCGGCGAATATATCAGCGTGCTTCTGATGTGCGCCTTGTGCTCGGTCCTGTTCTTCGGCGGCTGGCTGGCGCCGCTGAATGTCGCGCCGTTCACCTACGTACCGGGCGTGATCTGGCTCGCGCTCAAGATGCTTTTCTTCTTCTTCCTTTTCGCGATGGCGAAGGCCATGGTGCCGCGCTATCGCTACGATCAACTCATGCGGCTCGGCTGGAAGGTGTTCCTGCCGACGTCGCTTCTGTGGGTGGTGGTCACGGCGGGCTGGGTGCTCGTCTTCCACCACCATGCGTGAGGCAAACATGGCCACGCTCGACCGCACTGCCCGTCAACTCTTTTTCTGGGAGTTCATCACAAGCTTTTTTCTCGCGATGCGCTATTTCTTCACGCCCAAGACGACGATCAACTACCCGTTTGAGAAGGGCGCGCTCAGCCCGCGCTTCCGCGGCGAGCATGCGCTGCGCCGCTATCCCAACGGTGAGGAGCGCTGCATCGCGTGCAAGCTGTGCGAGGCGATTTGCCCTGCCCAGGCCATCACCATCGAGGCCGAGCCGCGCGCCGACGGTTCGCGCCGCACCACGCGCTACGATATCGACATGGTGAAATGCATCTATTGCGGGCTGTGCCAGGAAGCCTGCCCGGTGGATGCCATCGTCGAGGGCCCAAACTTCGAATACGCCACCGAGACGCGCGAGGAGCTCTACTACAACAAGGAACGTCTGCTCGCGAACGGCGACCGCTGGGAACCCGAAATCGCCCGCAACCTCGAACTCGACGCGCCGTACAGGTAACCGGGATGCTGCTGCAAGCCATCGCCTTCTATGCGTTCTCGGCGGTCCTGCTGGCGTCGGCCTTCATGGTCATCGTCGCGCGCAATCCCGTGCATTCGGTGTTCTTCCTGATCCTCGCCTTCTTCAATGCGGCCGGACTGTTCGTGCTGCTCGGTGCGGAATTTCTCGCGATGATCCTGATCATTGTCTATGTCGGCGCGGTCGCGGTGTTGTTCCTCTTCGTCGTAATGATGCTCGACGTCGATTTCGCGGAACTCAAGTCCGGCGCGCAGCAATACATCGTTGTCGGCGCCGGTGTCGGCATCGTTCTTCTGCTCGAATTGATCGGCAGCGCAGCTCTGTGGAAATTCTCGCCGGTGGCGCCGAGCGTGCTGGCGCATCCGACGCCGACCACTATCAGCAACACCGAAGCGATCGGCCGGATTCTCTACACCGACTACATCTATTACTTCCAGATCGCGGGCCTCGTTCTCCTGGTCGCCATGATCGGCGCCATCGTACTGACGCTGCGCCATCGGCCGGGCGTGCGCCGCCAGAACATCGGCCGGCAGAATGCGCGCGTCATGAGCGAGGCGATGACCGTGGTCGACGTCAAGCCGGGGCAGGGGGCGTAACATGGCGATCGGGCTGGGCAACTATCTGACGGTCGCAGCGATCCTCTTCACGATCGGCGTGTTCGGCATCTTCCTGAACCGCAAGAACATCATCGTCATCCTGATGTCGATCGAGCTGATCCTGCTCAGCGTCAACATCAACTTCGTGGCGTTCTCGGCCTTCCTGCACGATCTGGTCGGGCAGATATTTGCGCTCTTCATTCTGACCGTTGCGGCCGCGGAAGCCGCCATCGGGCTTGCCATCCTCGTCGTCTATTTCCGCAACCGCGGCACCATCGCCGTGGAAGACGTCAACCTGATGAAGGGCTAGGGCGTGTATTCGGCAATCGTCTTCCTGCCCATCATCGCATCCGCCATCGCGGGCCTGTTCGGCCGGCTGATCGGCGCGCGCGCCTCGGAGCTCGTCACCACCGGCGCGCTGTTCGTCGCCGCCGCGCTCTCGATCGTCGCCTTCTACGACACCACGATGCTCGGCCATTCCCACATCGTGCAGCTCGTGCCCTGGATCTACTCCGGCGATCTTCGCGTCGACTGGGCGATCCGCGTCGATGCGCTGACCGGTGTGATGCTCGTCGTCGTCACCGGTGTCTCCTCGCTCGTGCATCTCTACTCCATCGGCTACATGGCCGAGGATCCGTCTCGCCCGCGCTTCTTCTCCTATCTGTCGTTCTTCACCTTCGCGATGCTGATGCTGGTGACAGCGAACAATTTCCTGCAGATGTTCTTCGGCTGGGAAGGCGTCGGCGTCGCCTCCTATCTCCTCATCGGCTTCTGGTACAAGAAGCCGGAAGCCAATGCCGCCGCGATCAAGGCTTTCATCGTCAACCGCGTCGGCGATTTTGGTTTCGCGCTCGGGATCTTCGGCATCTTCTATGTCTTCAAGACGCTCGACTTCGACCAGGTGTTCGCCTCCGCGCCGGCGATGGTCGGCAAGACCTTCCATTTCGGAAGCTGGGACGTCGACATCCTGACAACGCTCTGCCTGCTCCTGTTCATCGGCGCGATGGGCAAGTCGGCGCAACTGGGCCTGCACACCTGGTTGCCGGACGCGATGGAGGGCCCGACGCCGGTCTCGGCATTGATCCATGCCGCGACCATGGTGACCGCCGGCGTGTTCCTGGTCTGCCGCTGTTCGCCGCTGTTCGAACATGCGCCCGCCGCGCTGGGATTCGTCACTTTCATCGGCGCGACAACGGCGTTCTTCGCGGCGTCCGTCGGCCTCTTCCAGAACGACATCAAACGGGTCATCGCCTATTCGACCTGTTCGCAGCTCGGCTACATGTTCGTCGCCGCCGGCGTATCAGCCTATGGCTCGGCGATGTTCCATCTGTTCACCCATGCCTTCTTCAAAGCGCTGCTGTTCCTTGCCGCCGGTTCGGTGATCCACGCCATGCACCACGAACAGGACATGCGGAAGATGGGTGGTCTCGCGCGCGCCATTCCCTTCACCTGGGCGATGATGCTGATTGGCAATCTTGCGCTCACCGGCGTCGGCATCCCGAACGCGCATGTCGGTCTTGCCGGCTTCTATTCCAAGGACTCCATCATCGACGCGGCCTATGAGGCGCATACCGGCATCGGCACCTACGCCTTCGTGCTGACCTTGCTCGCCGCCGGCATGACCTCGTTCTATTCCTGGCGCCAGTTCCTGATGACGTTCCACGGCCGTTACCGCGGCCTGGACAAGGGCGAGCACGGCGACGCGCACGCCCATGACGAGCCCGGAGAGCATCACGCCCCCGCGCTGTCGGAGATACATGAGGCACCGTGGACGATGCTGGCGCCGCTGGCGGTGCTGGCGGCCGGCGCGGCGTTCGCCGGTATTCTGTTCGACCATTTCTTCATCGGCGCGCAATCGGCCGGCTTCTGGCACGGCGCCATCGCGGCGATTGCCGGAAACGGCATGAACCCGCAGGTCGAGCATTTCCCTGAATGGGTCGAGGTCGCGCCGATGGTGCTGACCATCTTCGGCTTCGGGGTTGCCTACTATTATTACATCCTGCATCCCGAACTGCCGCGCCAGATGGCGGCGAAGCGCGGGCTGCTCTACCTCTTCCTTTTCAACAAATGGTACTTCGACGAGCTCTACGACTTCCTCTTCGTCGGCCCTGCGCAGAAGCTCGGCCGCTTCCTGTGGAAGCGCGGCGACGGCACGGTGATCGACGGGTTCGGGCCCGACGGTATCGCCGCCCGCGTGCTTGATGCCACGCGCGGCGCGGTTCGCCTGCAATCGGGCTACGTCTATCACTATGCCTTCGCCATGCTCATCGGCGTGGTCGCGCTTGCGACCTGGTTCATGCTCGCGGGAGCGACGCCATGACCGGCTGGCCGATCCTTTCCATCATCACCTTCCTGCCGCTGGTGGGCGTCCTGGCCATCATGCTGACGCGCGGCTCGGACAAGACGGTCGCCAGCAATGCGCGCTGGATTGCGCTGATCACAACTCTGGTCGAGTTCGCGCTCTCGCTCGTGATCTGGTTCCGCTTCGACGGGCACAGTGCCGCCTTCCAATTCGTCGAGCAGGCCGACTGGCTCGGCCCCGGCATCGGCTATCACATGGGGGTGGACGGCATCTCGATGCTGTTCATCGTGCTGACCGCGGGCCTGATGCCGTTCTGCATCCTGGCGAGCTGGGAATTGATCGAGGAGCGCGTCGCCGAATACATGATCGCGTTCCTGGCGCTCGAGACCTTGATGATCGGCGTATTCTGCGCCCTCGACCTCGTCCTCTTCTACCTGTTCTTCGAGGGCGGCTTGATCCCGATGTTCCTGATCATCGGCGTGTGGGGCGGCAAGCGGCGCGTCTATGCGAGCTTCAAGTTCTTCCTTTATACGCTGCTCGGCTCGGTGCTGATGCTGCTTGCGATTCTGTCGATGTATTACACGGCAGGCACCACCGACATCGTCACCCTGCTGCATTTCCACTTCCCGGTGGCGATGCAGTTCTGGCTGTGGCTCGCCTTCTTCGCGTCCTTCGCGGTCAAGATGCCGATGTGGCCGGTCCACACCTGGCTGCCCGACGCGCATGTCGAGGCGCCGACCGCGGGCTCGGTGATCTTGGCCGGCATCCTGCTGAAGATGGGCGGCTACGGCTTCCTGCGCTTCTCGCTTCCGATGTTCGCAAGCGCGTCCGTCACCTTCACGCCGCTCGTCTTCGCGCTCTCCATCGTCGCCATCATCTACACCTCGCTGGTCGCGTTGGCGCAGGAAGACATAAAGAAGCTCATCGCCTATTCCTCCGTCGCCCATATGGGTTTCGTGACCATGGGCCTCTTCACGCTGACCCAGCAGGGGCTCGACGGCGGCATCTTCCAGATGCTCAGCCACGGCGTCGTTTCCGGCGCGTTGTTCCTCTGTGTTGGCGTCGTTTATGACCGCATGCATACCCGCGAGATCGCCGCCTATGGCGGTCTCGTGAACCGCATGCCGATCTACGCCGCCTGTTTCATGATCTTCACCCTCGCCAATGTCGGCCTGCCGGGCACCGGCGGCTTCGTCGGCGAGTTCCTGACCATGCTGGGCGCCTTTGCGGCCAACACCTGGGTCGCGATCTTCGCCGCCACCGGCGTGATCCTGTCCGCCGCTTATGCGCTCTATCTCTACCGCCGCGTCGTGTTCGGCGAGCTGGTCAAGCCGGCGCTCATGACGATCAAGGACCTTTCGCCGCGCGAGATCGCGATCCTCGCCCCGCTCGTCGCCGTCACCATCCTGATGGGCATCTATCCGAAGCCGGTATTCGACGTGACCTCGGCCTCGGTCGCCAATCTCCTGTCCGAGCACAGGACGGCGCTCGCCATCGACCATGCGCCCACGCTCGCGGCCCGGGGAGACGCGAAGTGACCCTGCAAGCCGATCTGATAGTCCTGTTGCCGGAACTGACGCTCGCCGTCGGCGCCATGGTGCTCTTGATAGGCGGCGTCATCGGCGGCGACCGATCGACGGGCCTGGTTTCCTGGCTCGCGATCCTGCTGATGGCGGTCGCGGGCGTACACATCTTCCTGCATCCGCAGACGGCATCGGCCTTCGGCGGGGCTTTCGTGGTCGACGGTTTTGCGCGCTTCGCCAAGCTTCTCGTTCTTATAGGCTCGGCGCTCTGCATCCTGATGGCCAAGGAATATTTCGCCATCGAGAACCGGGAACGGTTCGAGCTCCCCGTCCTGATGGTACTCGCCACGCTCGGCATGATGCTTATGGTTTCGGCATCGAGCTTCATCGCGCTTTACATGGGGCTCGAGCTGCAGAGTCTCGCGCTTTACGTGCTCGCGTCCTTCAACCGCGACTCGTTGCGCTCGACGGAAGCCGGTCTCAAATATTTCGTCCTCGGCGCGCTGTCGTCCGGAATGCTGCTGTACGGCATCTCGCTGATCTACGGCTTCACCGGCACCACGGAATTTGCGCGTATCGCGCAGGCGACCGCCGGCAGCGGCGCCAATATCGGTCTGATCTTCGGCTTGGTGTTCCTGGTCGCGGGTCTTGCCTTCAAAGTCGGCGCCGTGCCGTTCCACATGTGGACGCCCGACGTGTATGAAGGCGCGCCCACGCCGATCACCGCCTATTTCGTGACCGCGGCCAAGGTCGCCGCCTTTGCACTCTTCATTCGCGCCGTGATTGCGCCGTTCCCGGCGGTCACCCATCAATGGCAGCAGATTATCGTCGTCATCTCGGTGCTCTCCGTTGTGCTCGGCGCCGTTGCCGCCATCGGCCAGACCAACATCAAGCGCCTGCTCGCTTACTCCTCGATCGGCCATGTCGGCTATGCGCTGCTCGGCCTCGCTGCCGGAACGCAGGCCGGCGTTCAGGGCATGCTGGTCTATCTCGCCTACTATCTCGTCACCAATCTCGGCATGTTCGCCTGCATCGCCGCGATGCGCCGCGACGGCGAGAGCGTGGAGGATATCCGCCAGCTTGCCGGCCTGTCGCGCACCCAGCCGCATTTTGCGCTCGCGCTCGGCATCCTGACCTTCAGTCTCGCGGGCCTGCCGCCGCTCGCCGGCATCTTCGCCAAAGTGTATGTGTTCGGCGCCGCCATGCAGGCGCATCTCTATGTGCCCGCCATCATCAACATCGTCGCCAGCGTCGCGGGCGCCTTCTATTATCTGCGCATCATCCAAATCATGTATTTCGACGAACCGGTGCGCACTTTCGACCGCGATGTCGGCCATGGCACGAACATCGTGATGTGGGGCACCAGCGCGATCTCGCTGTTCTTCGTCGTCGTTCCTGCACCGCTCATCGCCATCGCCGGCACCGCGGCCCATTCGCTCTTTCCGTGAGCACCCGGCCATGACCGCGTCATGGCCGAGAGGCTATGGCCTCAAAGCGTTCGATGTCATCGACTCGACGAATGAGGAAGCGCGCCGTCTTGCGGCGGCCGGCGAACCCGGTCCGGTTTGGATCTCTGCGGCGCGCCAGACGGCGGGCAGGGGCCGGCGCGGCCGGGCGTGGGATTCGCCGACCGGCAACCTTGCCGCGACCTTAATGCTGCGTCCGGGAAAGTCGGCCAGCGAATGCGCCCAGCTCTCCTTCGTCGCGGCGATCGCGGCGGCCGATATGCTGGTCGGATTTGCCCCTTATGCGCAGATCCGCGTGAAGTGGCCCAACGACGTGCTGGCCGATGGGCGCAAGCTCGTCGGCATCCTTCTGGAGTCCGCCAGCACGGGAGGCGAGGCGCCAGGCTGGCTGGCCATCGGCCTCGGCGTAAACCTCGCGACGCATCCGGAAGGAACCGAGTTCCCCGCAACCTCGTTGAAGGCGCTTGGCGCGGCCGTGCCGTCGGCGGAGGACGCGCTGCTGAACCTCGCGGCCCAGTTCGCCAGATGGTATGACGTGTGGCTGGCCGAAGGTTTCGCCGCGATCCGCGATGCCTGGCTGGCCCGCGCGGCAGGTCTCGGCACGCGAATCCGCGCGCGACTTGCGGCAGAGGAAACGAGCGGCGTGTTCGAAGGTATCGACGGCAACGGCGCACTGATCCTGCGCGAAAGCGCGGGCCAGGTCCGCCACATCGCCGCCGGCGAAGTGTTCTTCGCTTAAGGAAATTCATGCTTCTCGCCATCGACGCCGGCAACACCAACATCGTCTTCGCGGTCAGCGACGGCACGGAGGTCCGCGCCGAATGGCGTGCGGTGACCGAGACCACGCGCACGGCCGACGAATATGCCGTGTTGCTCCAGCCGCTGCTGCAGCTCCAGGGCCTGACCTTTTCCGACATCGACTCCGTCATCATCGCGTCGGTCGTGCCGTCCGCGATGTTCGATCTTCGCCAGCTCTGCCGCAAATATTTCCATTGCGAGCCGCTGGTGATCGGCGATCCCGATCTCGATCTCGGCATCAAGGTCAATGTCGACCGGCCCGAAGCCGTCGGCGCCGACCGTCTCGTCAACACAATCGCGGCGCATGAGCGCTACAAGGGCGCGCTCATTGTCGTCGATTTCGGCACGGCGACCACTTTCGACGTCGTCTCGGAGAAGGGCGATTATGAAGGCGGCGTGATCGCGCCTGGCGCCAATCTCTCCGCCGAGGCGCTGCACGGCGCCGCCGCCATGTTGCCGCGCGTCGCCGTCGCGCGCACTCAGAGCGTCATCGGCAAGGACACCGTGCCGGCCATGCAGTCGGGCCTCTATTGGGGCTATGTCAGCCTGATCGAGGGCATCGTCGCCCGAATCAAGGAAGAGTATGGCAAGCCGATGACCGTGATCGGCACGGGCGGCCTCGCCAACCTGTTTCATCGCCAAACCGCGGCCATCGAGCATCTCGATCCCGATCTCACCATCCGCGGCCTCATCCAGATCCACGCGCGCAATGCCGAACGCGCCAAGGCGAAACCGCCCGCGGCATGAACCATCCTTCGCGCGACGACGAACTGGTCTTCCTGCCGCTCGGCGGCTCGGGCGAAATCGGCATGAACTTCAATGCTTATGGCTATGGCCCGCCGGACGATCGCAAATGGATCGTGGTCGATTGCGGCGTGCTGTTCGGCCGCGAGACCTCGACCCCCGGCGTCGACCTCATCATGCCGGACATCCGCTTCCTCGCGGAACAGCGGGAGAATGTGCTCGCCATCGTCGCCACCCATGCGCATGAGGATCACATTGGTGCCATCCCGCATCTGTGGCCGATGCTGCGCTGCCCGGTCTATGCGACGCCGTTCACGGCCGTCCTGATCGAAGGCAAACTCGAAGAGGCTGGGCTGTCCGCGAAAGTCCATCCGAAGCGCGTGCCGCTCTCAGGCAGGATCGAGCTCGGTCCCTTCGCGATCGAGTTCATGTCGATCACCCACTCCATTCCCGAGCCCAACGCGCTCGCCATCCGCACGCCGCTCGGCGTCGTCGTTCACACCGGCGACTGGAAGATCGATCCAGATCCGCTGATCGGCGAGGTGACCGACCAGAACGCTCTCAGGCGTCTGGGCGACGAGGGTGTCCTTGCGCTCGTCTGCGATTCCACAAATGCCTTGGTCGCCGGCGAGTCCGGCTCGGAGGCGCGCGTCCGCGAAAGCCTCACCAATCTGATCGGCACCTTGAAGGGTCGCGTTGCGGTCACTGCGTTTGCCTCCAACGTCGCGCGTCTCGATACCGTAGCCAAGGCAGCGAAGGTGCATGGCCGCCAAGTCGCGCTGGTCGGACGCGCCATGCACAAGATCACCGACGCGGCGCGCGAAACGGGCTATCTGAAGGACTTTCCGCGCGTCATCGACGAAGCCGAAGCGGCCCAGCTGCCGCCCAACCGCGTGCTCTTTCTTTGCACCGGCAGCCAGGGCGAGCCGCGCGCCGCCCTTGCCCGCATTGCGGAGGGCAACCATCCCAATGTCAGCCTCGGCAAGGGCGACGCCGTGATCTTTTCAAGCCGCGTCATCCCCGGCAACGACATCGCAATCCACGAGTTGCACAACAAGCTCTCCCTGTTGGGCGTTGAAGTGCTTTCGGCCGACGATCATTTCGTCCACGTCTCCGGTCATCCCTGCCGCGACGAGCTCGCGCAGATGTACCGCTGGACCCGCCCGCAAATCGCCATCCCGGTCCATGGCGAGCCGCGCCATCTGGCCGAGCATGCGCGGCTGGCCCGTTCGCTCCAGGTGCCGCAGGCGATGGTGCCGGAGAACGGCCAGCTCATCCGCCTCGCGCCCGGCCGCGCCGGCATCATCGACGAGGTGCCCGCCGGCCGCGTCCACATGGACGGCCGCATCCTGATCGAGGAGGGCGCCGGCCTGGCGCGCCACCGCCGTTCGATGGGCTATGCCGGCGTCATCGCCATCACGCTCGTGCTCGACGGCAAGGGCCGCGTCGCCGCCGAACCGTCCATCATCATCGAGGGCATCCCCGAACCCGTGCATGGCGCGATCCGCGATGCGCTCGAGGAACCCATCCGGCGCCATAATCCCAAGCGCGCCGACGAGAGTCTGCTCAAGGAAAGTGTCCGCCGCGCCGCCCGCCGGGCTGCCGAGAACGCCTGGGGCAAGAAGCCCGTGACGCGGGTGGAAGTGGTTCAGATTTGACGCTAGAAATCCGCCAGCGCTATCGAAGGAAGAAATCATGATCGGACGCCTCAACCACGTCGCCATCGCGACCAGCGACATCAAGAAGGCGGCCGCGGTCTACCGCGACATTCTGGGCGGCAAGGTCTCCGGCGAAGTGGCGCAGCCCGACCATGGCGTCACCACCGTGTTCGTCGATCTGGGCAACACCAAGATCGAACTGCTCGAGCCGCTCGGCGAGAACTCTCCGATTGCGAATTTTCTCAAGAAGAACCCCAACGGCGGCATGCACCATGTCTGCTACGAGGTCGAGGACATTCACGCCGCCGTCGCCAAAATGAAGGCCGAAGGCGCCACCATCACCGGCACGGGCGAGCCGCGCATCGGCGCCCACGGCAAACCGGTCGTCTTCCTGCATCCGAAAGACTTCGTCGGCACCTTGGTGGAGCTCGAGCAGGCTTGACCGGCTTCATCCATGGCGTCGTCCTGTTCGGATCGTTCGCCATCCTGTGGTTTCTGTCGCTGTTCTGCCTGTTGCCCGTCGGCCTCGGCAGCGAGCGCGACCCCGACTCCGGCGCGCCGCTCTCGCCGATGCTCGGCCGCAAGGCGCTCATCGCCACCGGCATCGCCGTCGTTCTATGGGCGATCTTCTACGCGCTGATCGCGTTCAAGATTCTCGATCTCTAAGTTATCCGATTGCAATCTTCGCCACGAACGCCGCCGCGATGATCGCCACCGCCAGGTTCACCTCGCGCCAGCGTCCCGATACCAGCTTGATCGCGACATAGACGATGAACCCGATTCCGATGCCGGCCGCGATCGAATAGGTGAACGGGATTGCGAGCGCGGTGACGACCGCCGGCCCGGATTCGGTCAGATCGTCCCAGTCGACGTCCTTCAGCCCCTTCGCCATCAGGGCGGCGATGAAGACCAGGGCCGGCGCGGTCGCGAATGCCGGCACATCGCCGGCCAGCGGCGCAATGAACAGGCTGAGCAGGAAGAGCGCAGCAACGACCGCTGCGGTCAGACCTGTGCGGCCACCGGCCTGCACGCCGGAGGCGCTCTCGATATAGGCGGTGACAGGAGAAGTGCCGAGCGTCGAGCCGATCAGCGTCCCGACCGCATCCGCCGCCAGCGCGCGCCGCGCATTCTTCAGCCTGCCGTCCTTGTCGAGCAGGCCCGCCTGATGCGCCACCGCCGTCAGCGTGCCCGAGGCGTCCAGCATCTCGACCAGCAGGAAGGAGAACACGGCGATCGCCACGGTCGCACCGGTCAGTCCCTGAAACTTCAGCTGCAGGAAGGTCGGCGCGAGCGATGGCGGCATCGCGAACACGTTCGACAGCGGCGTCAGATGCAGCCACACCGCGGCGAGCGTCGCGGCCAGAATGGCGATCAGCACCGCGCCGATCACGTGGCGTGCCGTCAGCGCGAACATCAGCACGAAGGCGCCGGCCGCGATCAGCGCCTTGGGATCGGAGAGCATGCCCTGCTGCACGAGCGTCGCGGGGCTCGCCTGGACGATCCCGGCATTCTCCAGCCCTATCAGCGCCAGGAAGAATCCGATCCCGGCCGCGATCGCGAGCTTGAGGCTTTTGGGGATGGCGTTGATCAGCCACTCGCGCGCCGGCGTCAGCGACACGATCACGAACAGCACGCCGGAGATGAACACGCAGGCGAGCGCGAGCCGCCAGTCGCCGCCGAGCGCCGGCACCACGGTGAAGGCGAAGTAGGCGTTCAGCCCCATGCCGGGCGCGAGCGCCACCGGCAGGTTGGCGTAGAGCCCCATCAGCGCGGTCGCCGCGGCCGAGGCGAGGCAGGTGGCGACGAACACCGCGCCGGGATCCATGCCCGTGCCGCCCAGGATCTTGGGGTTCACGAACATGATGTAGGCCATCGTCAGGAATGTCGTGGCTCCCGCCACGACTTCCCGCCGGACGGTCGTGCCGTGGGCGTTGAGCGCAAAGATGCGTTCGAGCATGGCAAATCCCCGACGAGCGCTGAGTCGCTCCCGGGCCATGCTTGCCGAATGTCTCTGAAATGGGAAAGGCCGGTTTCCCGGCCTTTCCATCCGCCTTGGGCGGATAGGTCTCCCCGAACTTGGCCGCTCTGGTAGCGCCTTACGTTCTATTTATGGGTCCGCTTCATAATGGACTTTGCGGAAACTGTCACGAAATTTCTTGCTAGGTGGCTAAGTTGTTGGCGCAACATCATTTCAACCTAAAGCGCAGCGCGCTTCTTCTCGTTCTGGCTGCATTCTTGCCGGTCTGCTCGGCTTACGCCCAGCCTGCGAGTCCCGACCCAATTCTTGCCGGTCCGCCGGAGCCCTCCTGTCCATCGCCGGACTATGTTGGCGGCGTCGACGCCGAGGGCCATCCTGTCGTTGCCGCCGATACCGCCGCTGCCACCGTCGTACCGCAGGACATCTATGTCGACCGTCCGGCCCGGCATCGCGGCCAGCCGGACGTCACGGTCCATCTCTCGGGCAGCACGGTGATCTCCGGCGAGAACGCAAGCTGTCCCGCGCCACCTCGTCCCGCTCGCTAACCATATCGCCTTGACTTGATCCTGTTCCGAACGGAGCGTTGCGCCGGGCGGTGGGAAAATGATGCGACGGTGGGCGTTCATCATCGCGGCAATCGCGATCTTTTCCGGGGCCGGCGGTGCGCGGGCGGCAGGCGCATGGCGCGTCACCAGGGATCACTGGACGGCGGCCGACGAAGCGGGCTTCGGCAAGTTCGTTGCCGCGATCGGCGCCAGCGATTGCAGTTCGTCGGAGAGCTGCCTGCGCGATCCCGCCAATCCCTACCGCGACACCGACCAGAATTTCGTCGATATCGACGTCGATTGCGCCAAGCTCCCTTACCTCCTGCGCGCCTATTATGCCTGGAAGAACGGCCTGCCGTTCGGCTATGTCGACAGCGTGAGCGGGGAGGGCGGCGATCTGCGCTTCACCAAAACCGCCAACCGCGCCACTTCGCGTCATGACATCGTCGATCGCGGTGACGGCATCGATGGCCCCGCCGTGCTGCGCAAGATGCTGGACGACGTCTTCTCCGCAACCTACCGCACCGATGCCAGCGAACGCCGCGGCGTGCTCTCCGACTTTTATTCGCCGGCACTCAAGCCCGGCAGCATCCACCCCGGCAGCATTGTCTACGACGTGAACGGTCATGTCGGCATCGTCTGGAAGGTCGATGAGGACGGCCGCATCTACTACATGGATGCCCATCCCGATTTCACGATCACCCGCAGCGTCTATGGTGCGCAGTTCGGCCAGAGCCCGATGCGGCTCGGCGGCGGATTGAAGAACTGGCGGCCATTCAAGCTGGTTGGCTACCACCATGACTCTGCCGGCCATCTCATCGGCGGCCATCTCGCCTATGCCGAGAACGACCAGATCGCGGACTTCTCGCTCGTTCAGTATGTTGGCACCGAGACCAATCCGAAGCAGGACGTGAGGCTGGCGCGCTATTTCTACAATGGCGAGGAACTGGGCTTCTACGAATATGTCCGCGTCGCCGTGTCCGGCGGGCGGATGGATTTCAATCCGGTCTATGAGCTCAAGGCGACGATGACCACCTTGTGCAACGATCTTCGGGATCGCGCGCAATATGTCGATCTCGATATTCATGACGGCATCGCGATGAAGCCGCATCCCGAGCGGATGCCGGACAACATCTACGGCTCGGAGAATGTCGAGTGGGAAACCTACTCCACGCCATCGCGCGATGCCCGCATCAAGGCCGCGTTCGTGCAGTTTTACAAGGATCTCGCGAACATGATCGACATGTGGGTCAAGCGCGACCCGCGCATCGTCTACGACGGCAACTTCCTGAAGCAGGATTTGAACCGCGCCTACGCGGCGCAATCGAACGCCTGCACCATCACCTATCTCAACTCCGCCAGGCGCCCGGCCAGCATCACGTTCGACGACATGATGCACCGGCTGTTCGCCTTCTCATTCGACCCTTACAATTGCGTCGAATTGCGATGGGGTGCGAGTGGCGACGAGCTCGCAAGCTGTCCGGACAGCAGGACCAAGCGGCGCTGGTACGATGCCGAGCAGCGCCTGCGCAACCAGCCGGACCGGACGTACGACATCCAGATGGGATTCAATATCAAGGAACTGAACGACCATGCGCGCGGCAGCGGCATCGACGTTGCGCCGCCGGTCGACATCAAGGCGCTGATCGACAATATCCCCGAACGCGTCAGCTTCCAGGGCATGACACCGGTGGGGCGGTAACTCAATACGCCCGTGAGATCAGCACTTCCTCGACGCCGGGTTTGCCGGTGAACAGGCAAGGGCCGAGCGATTTCGGCTGGTCGAGCGGCGCATTGCGCAAGGTGAGCTTGAGCGATTTGAGCCTCGCATCGATGGCATCGAGCTCGGCGCCGGTCGGCTTGCACCAGGGCGCACGGACCCAGCCCTTGAACTCGCCGCTGCTCTCGTCGTCGCCGGCCTCGCCGAAATACTCCGCAAGCGCCGCGAACGTCTCCACGTCGGTCTTAATATTGGCGTCGAGTCTGGCCTTCGATTCCTTGAACAGCGTGCTCTGAATCTCCGCGAGGATGCTTGGCACCTTGGCGACGAACTCATCGCGCGGAAGAGCGTGCGAGGCGATCTTGTCGCCGTTGCGCAGGACATCGCGGCGCATAAACGTCACCGTTCCGCTGGCGGCATCGCGCGGACCGATCTCGACGATGATCGGAGCGCCGCGCCTGACCCAGTTCCAGCGCTTGTCGGCCGATTTGGTCGCACGGGTGTCGAGCAGAACGCGCAGCCGTTCGTTGAAGGCGCGCTGGCCTTTCAGGGCTTCGACGAGGCCGCTCGCAAACTCCAGCACCTGGGCATCTTCCGGCTTGTCGCGCAGCATGGGCACGATCACCACCTGGCGCGGCGCCACCGCCGGCGGCAGGCGCAAGCCGTCATCATCGCCGTGACTCATGACCAGTGCCCCCACCATGCGCGTCGAAAGGCCCCAACTCGTCGTGTTGCAGAATTCGAGCTCACCGGCATCGTTCTGGAAGCGGATGTTCTGCGCCTCGGCGAAATGGGTGCCTAAGAAGTGCGATGTGCCGGCCTGCAACGCCTTGCCGTCCTGCATCATCGCCTCGATCGAGTAGGTCGCAACCGCGCCGGGAAAGCGTTCGTTCTCCGGCTTCTCGCCCGCGATCACCGGCACGGCCAGCGTCTCTTCGGAAAAGGCGCGATAGACCTCCAGCATCCGCATCGTCTCCTCGATCGCCTCTTTCTCGGAAGCATGCGCGGTGTGGCCCTCCTGCCAGAGGAACTCGGTGGTGCGCAGGAACAGGCGCGGCCGCATCTCCCAGCGCACCACATTGGCCCACTGGTTCAACAGGACCGGCAGGTCGCGATAGCTCTTGATCCAGCGCGAGAACGCGTCGCCTATGATCGTCTCCGACGTCGGACGGACGATGTAAGGTTCCTCGAGCTTTGCGTCCGGGTCGGGCTGAAGCTTGCCGTCGATCTTCTTGAGGCGGTGATGGGTGACGACCGCCATCTCCTTGGCGAAGCCTTCGACATGCTCGGCCTCCTTGGCGATGAAGGAGAGCGGGATGAAGAGCGGAAAATAGGCGTTCTCGTGCCCCGTCTCCTTGATGCGGCGGTCGAGATCGCGCTGCATCTCCTCCCACACGCCATAGCCCCAGGGCTTGATCACCATCGCGCCGCGGACCGGCGACGGCTCGGCCATGTCGGCCTCGCGCACCACGGCCTGGTACCACTCCGCGAAGGTCGACCGGTTGCCGGTCATGCGGGATACGGAAAGGGCGCGCTGGGACATGGGATTCTCGTGAATTGCTCTGAAATCGGGATTATCTAGCACTACCCGAAGCAATCGGGCGATGAAAGGCCCGTCCGCCGATGCCCAGCGACCCACCCGCGCCGCGCCGTTCCAGGGACTTGCCGCATGGCGCCCTGGCGGCGGTCGTCGCACTGGTCGTCGGCCTCGCCCTGTTCCGGTTCCTGGTTGGAATGGGCATGTCGCTTCCCTTCGGGCTCGGAGAAAGCGACGACCCCAGCCGCACGATATTCTTCTCCTTTGTCGCCGTGGCGATCCTGATCGTGCTCAGCATTGCCGTCGCCCGCGTCCGCCAGGACCGTGTCTCGGCAGGCTGGCCTCAGACGAGTGCACGCATCGTCAAATCCGGGATCGAGACGCGGACGCGTCGCTTCGAGAACGAGCCGCAATCCACGTTCGATCTTCCGGACGTCGAGTATGAGTTCACGGTCGGCGGAACGCACTATCGCGGTGCGCGGGTGAGGCTCGACGGCGAGAACAGTGAAGAAGACGCCCAAACCGTCGCTGCACGCTACACGGTCGGGTCGACGGTGCCGGTGATTTACGATCCGAAGGATCCGTCCAATTGCATGCTGGAGCGCGGCAACTCCAAGGGGCTTCTGCAGGGATGCCTGATCCTTCTCGCCATCCTTGCCGTCATCGTCTGGCTGGGCCGGGAGGTTCTCACGCTTCTTGGGCGCCTGCCGCATTCCAATCCGCCGCTGGTCCTGATGGCCGGATTCTTCGCGCTTGTCATGATCGGCGCCTTCTTTGCAAGCAAGCCGCGCCTTTCGACCGACTTGGAGGAACTGAAGCGCCAGAGTGCAGGGTGGATCGCCCTCGTGATTGGGCTGGGCTGCCTGTACATCGCGACGCGTGCAACAGGTCTGGTCCACTGACCGGCCGCTCGAATTGCTCTGTTAACCGGCGTCTCGTAAGAAGAGGCGGCCGATTTGAAACCGATGCCCGGGCCCCCAAGCCGCATGGTCGAACAGTTCCCGTCTGACATCACGGCTCCCCGCGCGCGCGGGGCCGGGCAAGCCACCCATCCTTTCGCCGCGTTCGAATGGATGATCGCGCTGCGCTATCTGCGCGCCCGGCGTGCGGAGAGCTTCGTCTCGGTCATCTCCGGATTCTCGCTGGTCGGCATCGCGCTCGGCGTCGCCACCCTCATTATCGTGATGTCCGTGATGAACGGCTTCCGTCACGAACTCCTCTCGAAAATTCTGGGCCTGCAGGGTCACGTCATCGTGCAGGGCATCGGCGGCAATCTCGCCGATTTTGACGCGATCACCGCCAAGGTCCGCGCCGTTCCCGGCGTGACGCGCGCAGCGCCCATTGTCGATGGACAGGCGCTCGCCTCTGGCGGCGGCCTCTCGCCCGGCGTCATGGTGCGCGGTATTCGCGCGAGCGATCTTGGCCAATTGGCCACCGTTTCGAAGACGCTTTCGCCCGGCGCGCTCGATCGCTTTTCGGGCGGCGACAGCGTCATCGTCGGCGCGCGTCTGGCACGCAAACTCGGAACCGGACCCGGCGGCACGATCACCCTGATCGCGCCGCGCGGCAACGTCACGCCGTTCGGCGTCACGCCGCGTATCAAGACCTACACCATCGCCGGCACGTTCGACATCGGCATGAGCGAGTATGACAGCACCTACGTCTTCATGCCGCTGGACGAGGCGCAGCTCTATTTCAATATGGGCAACACCGTCACGGGGCTGGAGGTGATGGTCTCCGATCCCGACGCGGTCAATTCCATGGTGCTGCCGATCGCGCAGGTCGCCGGTCCCTATGCCCGCGTGCTCTCTTGGCAATCGATCAGCTCGAGCCTGTTCGAGGCGCTGGAAATCGAGCGCAACGTCATGTTCCTGATTCTGACCCTCATCATCCTGGTCGCCGCGCTCAACATCGTTTCGGGCCTCATCATGCTGGTGAAGGACAAGTCGCCCGACATCGCCATTTTGCGAACCATGGGAGCCACGCGCGGCGCGGTGATGCGCGTCTTTCTGATCGCGGGCGCGAGCATCGGCATCGTCGGCACGATCCTGGGCCTCGTGATCGGCGTGTTGTTCTGCGCCAATATCGAGACCATCCGGCAGTTTCTCTCCTCGCTGACCGGCACCAATCTCTTCAATCCGGAGATCTATTTCCTCAGCCGCATGCCGGCCGAGATGGATCCGGGCGAGGTGGTCTCGGTGGTCGCGATGGCGCTCGTGCTCACCTTCCTCGCCACGCTCTATCCGTCCTGGCGCGCGGCGCGCCTCGATCCGGTGGAGGCGCTGCGCTATGAGTGACGCCCTTCGCCTCGAGAACGTCACGCGCACCTATCCGCAAGGCGAGGGCGAGCTGGAGGTCTTCCGCGGTATCAGCCTGTCGCTCAAGCCCGGCGAACTCGTCGCGCTGGTCGGTCAGTCTGGTGCCGGCAAGTCGTCGCTGCTCCATATGGCGGGTCTGCTCGAAGCGCCGACCAGCGGCGAGGTTTACATTCAGGGCGTGGCGGCCTCGACCTTGCCGGATGCCGAGCGCACCCGCATCCGCCGCGACACGATCGGCTTCGTCTATCAGGCCCATCATCTGCTGCCCGAATTCAGCGCCCTCGAGAATGTCGTGATGCCGCAGCGCATCGCCGGCAAATCGCGCGCGGTGTCCGAGCGCGATGCGCAGCATATCCTGACCCATCTGGGCCTCGGGGCGCGGCTCGAACATCGCCCGGCGCAGCTCTCCGGCGGCGAGCAGCAGCGCGTGGCGATCGCCCGTGCCCTGGCCAATCGTCCGCGCATTCTCCTGGCCGACGAGCCGACCGGCAATCTCGACAGCCGCACCTCAGGCGGCGTGTTCGACGCTCTGGTCGATCTGGTGCGCTCAGAGGGCCTCGCGGCGCTCGTCGCCACGCACAATCTCGATCTCGCCGCCCGCATGGACCGCACGCTTCTGCTGCAGGACGGCCAGCTGATCGACGGCCGCACCCGACAGCCTGCCTAGAACACCGCGAAGGTGTAGGTAATCTTGGCTACCGCCGCCGCCCGGCACCAGTTCGTGCCGAAGCACCGCGCATTCGAAATTCCAGTGTCGTAGTATCGGACGTCGAACGCCCACTGCCAGGTGTAGTTCGCTGTCAGTCCGGCGTCCCAATAGAAGCCGCGCGGACCGCGCGACGCCCATTGATGGCCGACATCGACACTGGCCTTCAGCCAATCGGTGATCGCGTAGCTTCCTTCGCCGGTCAGCGACCAGAGAAAGCCGCCATGGCTGTCGGGCCGCGGCTCGCCCAGAATTTTCCCGCCCAGGCTGAGCGCGCCGAACTTGTGCGTGAACTCGGCCATCGCTTCGGGGAAATTATAGCCCGGCAGGATCGTGTCCGGCGGCAGGTAGGTCGGATGACCGGCGCTGTCCGGATAGATGCCGTAGAGCAGTTCGACGTTGAGATCGTTGTCGTCGAACAGGAAGTGCCGCCCCGCGTAGAAATCGGTCTCCGTGCTGGTGTTGCGGTAATCGTGGAAGTCGACGCTGGAGACGAACAGCCCGGCATAGAAATTCTCCGGCCCCATCCAGTGCAGCCCGCCCTGGACCGCCGGCTGGCGGCCGCTCTCGCTCGCGCCATAGAAGCGGTAGTCGTTCGTCCAGTCGACATAGGCGTAAAGATGGCCCCAATCGGTTGCCTGCGCCTGTCGGGGGAGGGCGAGCGCCGCCGCGATCGCGAACCCGATGATCATGGGCCTCATGTGCCGCTCCTGTTCAAAACGCGGCGACACTAGCCATGCGAGTGAAATTCGATTACTGAATTCGGTTCATGAGTGATATCGATTTGAACAATATCCGGCGTCTGGATGGCGGGCTGCTGCTCGTCTTCCGCGGCCTGCTGCGCCGCCGCCGCACCACCGCGGTCGCGCAAGAGCTGGGTCTCAGCCAGTCGGCCGTCAGCCACGCGCTGACGCGGTTGCGCGACCTGTTCGGCGATCCCCTGTTCATCCGCCGCCCGCATGGGCTGGAGCCGACGCGCCGGGCGCTCGAACTCAGCCCGCGCATCGATGCGCTGATCGATCTCGCCGGCGCCACGCTGGAGCGCGAAGGCGCGTTCGATCCGGCGCTCAGCGCGCGGCGCTTCATCATCAGTGCGCCCGAATTCGTCACCGCGCTGATCGGCGCCGATCTCGTGCGCACCTTCCGCAAGGCGGCCCCCAAAGCCTCCTTCGTCATCGACTTCCTTTCTGCCGGGCAGTCCGTGAGCGCACTCAGGCGCGGCGAGATCGACATCGCGCTCGGCCGTTTCGGGCCGCTGACGCAGGAATATGTGTCGGAGACGATTTACGAAGACCGTTACGCGATCGTCGCGCGCAAGGGCCACCCGCAGCTCAAGGGCAAGATCACCCAGGCGCAATACGCCGCCATCGGGCATGTTTTCGCCCACTCGGAGAGCGAGATCGGGCCGGGCGAGCTGGGCACCACGACGCCCACGATCGCCTTCACCGCCGCGGTACCGCGCTGGTTGACCGTCATGATGATCGTGGCGACGAGCGACGCTATCGCGACATGTCCAAGAAAGCTCGCCGAGCGTCAGTCGAAGTTGCTGGGCCTTCAGATCCTGAAGCCGCCCTTCGTGCCCAATGCGATCGAGGTCGCCGCGGTCCGCCGCGCCGGCGGCGAGGATGCCGGCATCGACTGGCTGCTCGCGCGCATTCGCGAAGCGGTGCGCTGATCAGCGCAATTCGCTCATTGGCGGCGGAATCGTCGTAACGAAGCTGGGCCGTTCGACGCAACGCTTCATGTACCGTGTCAGACTCGCCGAGTCCTTCATGACCGAGCCGCTGTCCGGAAATCCCTGCAGATAGGCGAGAACGGGCAGGGCATACATGTCTGCGAGCGTGAAAGTCGCGCCGGCCAGATAAATTCCATCGCTCAACGCCCGATCGAGAATCGCCAGATTCGTGCGCACCGCCGGCCATGCCGCGGCAATCGCCGCGTCGTCGCGTGTCCCGTCCGGTCCGCTCGGAAACGCGAACTCGCGCATATAGGGGAATGAAGCTGGAAACACGCTCATCGCGATTGCCGAGGCCCATTGTTCGGCGACCGCCGCGATCTTGGGATCGTCGGGTACCAGCTTTGGGCCCTCAAACACCCGGTCGGCATAGGCGATGATGGCCCGCGACTCGAACAGCGCGAAATCGCCGTGCCGCATCGCCGGTACCTTGCCGAAGGGATGAAGCGCCAGGATCTCCGGCGATTGCGGGCGCATCGGCGTCAATGTGTAAGGCACGCCTTTTTCTTCCAGCGCAATGCGCGTCGTGCGCACGAAGGTCGACTGCGGAACGCCGAATATTTCCAGCTTGGCCATGCTCAACTCCTCGCCAGTCGTTGCGCCAGCTTTTCCAGCGTGCCGGTCCAGCCGTTCGTATGTGCGTCGTGCCGTTCCACTGTGGCAAAGCCGGTGTGGCGCAGACGCAGTTCGGTCTTGCTGCCGATCGCGCGAAAGCTGAGGGTGACCAGCGTATCGACGTCTTCGTGCTCCCACTTCCACGACATCACGATCCGTGATGGCCGCGCAATCTCGCGATAGGTGCCGCCAACCTTGAGCGGCTCGCCTTCGGTGCGGTGCATTGCGATCTGGTAGCGTCCACCGACGTGCGGCTCCATGACTGTGACCTCACCGTGCACGCCGGGCGGCCCTGCCCATTCGCCCCAACTCTTGCTGAGCCAGGCGTCGAACACCCGCTCGACCGGCGCATCGAAGTTGCGCGTCAGTTCCAGTTCGATCGGCTTCGTCGCTGCAGCGTTCATGGCGTGTCTCCTCTGACATAGCGGTCAAGCTTGTTGAGTGTGCTGTTCCAGCCTCTGGCGTGATCTTCGCGCAAGGCAGCCGTCGGCAGGCCCTCCTGGCGCAAGGTGAGTTCGGTCTTGCCGCCCACCGCGCGCAGCGACACCGTCACCAGCGAGTCGCCTTCGCCCAATTCGGAGCACCAGGTCATCGCGAAGCCGTTCGGCCGGTCGATCGTTTTGAACATGCCGACCACAGGGATCTTGCGTCCGTCGCTGATCGTCATGACCAGCCTGTAATTGCCGCCGACCTTCGGCTCGAACCGTGTGATCTGCGCGGTACAGCCATCCGGCCCGACCCACGCCTCCCACTGGTCCTTGTTCATCCAGGCGTCGAACACTCGCGCCGGCGGTGCGTCGAAGACGCGGACCACCGCCATCACCGGAATGTCGAATGCCGTGTTCACGACTTCTCACCTTTCGTGTCGTTTGGATCTTGCCGTTTGAGATGCGTGTCCAGCTTGTCGAAACTGCCGTTCCAGAACTGGCGGTGCCGCTCGATCCACGCGGCCGCGCCGTCCATTGCGCCTGCCGCCAGGCGGCAGCGCCGGTGCTGGCCATCGCGCTCGCGAGTGATCAGCGCCGCGTCCTCCAGGACGCGCAAATGGCGCGAGATTGCCGGCCCGGAAATGTCGAACGGAGCACAAAGCTCGCCCACCGTCGCATCGCCCTCAGTCAGCCGCGCCAGGATGGCGCGACGGGTCGGGTCGGCGAGGGCAGCGAATGTGGTGTCGAGAGAAATCATCTAACGGGAACGTTATATAACATGTACGTTAAATGAAAGAGGAAAATAGCACATCGCTTGCGATATTATTCGATCACGTTTTGTTCTTGACTCCAATGGAACGGAATGAGAACATACAGGTACAGACAGGGAGATGGCGATCATGTGGTTCAAGGATGCGGCGGCTGGCGTGAGTTTGGTGGTGTTCGTGGCGTCGTCCTATCTGCTGGTCCCGGTCGCCCAGGCCATTCTTTCGAGCTTTTGAGCGTCGGCGGTAGCCTCTGATCTGTGGATGAGGCAATGCGCGCCCCTGTGAAGGCAGGCGGGCGCGCCGATACTGCACTCTGGAATCGCAACGCGTCTAACGTGGATCGGCCATGCCCGAGAACCGCAAACCGGCGACTTTTGTCCATCTGAGGGTGAAGAGCGCCTATTCGCTGCTCGAGGGTGCGCTGCGGCCCAAGGAGTTGGCGACGCTGGCGCGCGAGAACGCCATGCCCGCGGTGGCCGTCACTGACGTCAACAATCTGTTCGGCACCTACGAGCTTAGCGACGCGCTCGCCAAAGGCGGCGTGCAGCCGATCGTGGGCTGCCAGGTCTCGGTCGAGCTCGAAGCGCCGGTCACGACGTTAGGGTCGCGGAAGAAGCCGCCGTTCCTGGCGCTGCTGGTGCAGAATCCGGCCGGCTACCGCAATCTCTCCAAGCTGCTGAGCGCCGCGTTCCTGGGCGCCGAGCCCGGAGACTGGCCGCATGTCACCGCGGCGCAGCTCGCCGAACATGCCGAAGGGCTCATCTGCCTCACCGGCGGTCCGGGCGGCGCGATCAACAAGCTGATCGTCGAAGGTCAGCTTCCGGCGGCGGACGCGCTGGTCGAGCGTCTGGCGCAGATCTTCGGCGACCGGCTCTATATCGAATTGCAGCGCCACGGCCTCGCCGAGGAACGGGCCGCGGAAGACAAGCTGATCGACATCGCCTATGCGCGGAAGCTGCCGCTCGTCGCCACCAACGACGTGCATTTCGGCAAGGAGGACATGTACGAGGCGCACGATGCGCTGCTCTGCATCGCCGATGGTGCGTTCGTGTCTCAGGACGATCGCCGCCGCCTGACGCGCGAGCATCGCTTCAAGTCTTCGGCCGAAATGGCGGCACAATTCGCCGATCTGCCCGAAGCGATCGACAACACGCTCGAGATCGCGCGGCGCTGTGCCTTCCGTCCCAAGAAGCGCGATCCGATCCTGCCGAAATTCGTGCCCGAGTCCGGCCGCTCGCCCGAAGAGGAAATCCGCGCGCAGGCCTTCGCCGGTCTCAAGCAGCGGCTTGCCGCGCACGGCAAGCATGCCGAGGAGAAGGTCTATCTCGACCGGCTGGAATATGAGCTCGACGTCATCATCAAGATGAATTTCGCGGGCTACTTCCTGATCGTCTCCGACTTTATGAAATGGACGCGGCTGCAGGGAATTCCTGTCGGCATTCGCGGCTCCGGCGCCACCTCGCTCGTCGCCTGGGCGCTCGACGTCACCAATCTGGATCCCATCCGCTTCGGCCTTCTGTTCGAGCGCTTCCTCAATCCCGAGCGCATCTCGATGCCGGACTTCGATATCGACTTCTGCCAGGAGCGGCGCGACGAGGTCGTGCGTTATGTGCGCGAGAAGTACGGCCGCGACCGCGTTGCTCACATCATGGCACTGGGTTCATTGCAGGCGCGCGCCGCGGTACGCGACGCCGGCCGCGTGCTGCAGATGCCGCTCGGCCTGGTCGACCGCATCGCCAAGCTCGTTCCCAACCCGCCGGGAAAGCCCGTGTCGCTCCTGGACGCCATCGCGTCGGAGCCGCGGCTGCAGCAGATCGCGGAGCAGGAGCCGACGGCGCAGAAGCTTTTCGACATCGTGGGGAAGATCGAAGGGCTCTATCGTCACGCATCGACCCATCCGGCCGGTGTCGTCATCGGCGACCGGCCGCTGGACGAGATCGTGCCGCTCTACCGCGATCCGCGCTCGGAGATGCCGGTCACCCAGTTCGACTATGAGGATGCGGAAAAGGCCGGCTTGGTGAAGTTCGACTTCCTCGGCCTCAAGACGCTCACCGTCATCGCCAAGGCGGAGGAACTGCTCAAGCGCCGCGGCATCGATCTCGATACCCAGAATATCGATTTCGACGACAAGGCGACGTACGAGATGCTGGCGCGCGGCGACAGCGTGGGCGTGTTCCAGCTCGAAGGCCAGGGCATGCGCGATCTCATTCGCAAAATGAAGCCCGACCGCATCCACGATCTCATCGCGCTTGTCGCGCTCTATCGCCCCGGTCCGATGGACTCGATCCCCAAATACATCGCGGTGAAGAACGGCAAGGAAGCGCCCGAATATCTCCATCCGCTGCTTGAGCCGATCCTGAAGGAAACTTTCGGCGTCATGACGTATCAGGAAGACGTCATGAACATCGCGCGCGAACTGGCCGGCTATTCGCTCGGCCAAGCCGATCTTCTGCGCCGCGCCATGGGCAAGAAGATCGCGTCCGAAATGGCGCCGCATCAGCACAAATTCATCGAAGGTTGCGGCAAGAAGGGCATCCTGCCCGGCATCGCCGAGCAGATCTTCGAGCAGGCGGCGAAGTTCGCCGGCTATGGTTTCAACAAGGGCCATGCCGCGGCCTACGCCCAGGTCGCCTATCAGACGGCGTATCTGAAGGCGAACTATCCGGTCGAATTCATCGCCGCTTCGATGACACTCGATATCGGCAACACCGATCGGCTCAATGTCTTCCGCCAGGAAGCGCAGAGGCTGGGCATCAAGGTCCTGCCGCCGGACATCAACCGCTCCGAATCCGTTTTCAGTTGCGATGCGGAGAAGGGGCTCGTCTTCTATGCGCTCGCCGCGGTGAAGGGCGTCGGCCGCCAGGCGATGGATCATGTCGTGGCCGAGCGTGTGGCGAATGGCCCGTTCCAGGGTCTCGCCGATTTCGCCCGTCGCATCGATCCCAGGCTCGTCAACAAGCGCGCCTTCGAGAGCCTGGCGCGCGCCGGGGCGTTCGATGGGCTCAACCGCAATCGCCGGCAGGTCGTCGATTCCGCCGACATCCTGCTCAACAGCGCCCAGCGCAACGCGCGCGAGCGCGAGACCGGTCAGGCCACTTTGTTCGGCGGCCCGTCCGAAGCGCAGGACGAGGTCCGCCTCGCCGCCGTTGGCGACTGGCCGGCGCATGAGCGGCTGAGCGAGGAGTTCAGCGCCATGGGCTTTTATCTCTCCGGCCATCCGCTCGACGCCTATGCCGCGCCGCTGCGCCGGTTGGGCGCCACGACCTTCGCCTCGCTGATCGAGGATCGCCGCCGCTCCGGCTTCAAGGCCGTGCTCGCCGGAACCATGATCCGAAAATATGAGCGGCGCAGCCGCAACAATGAGAGCTATGCCTTCGTTTCGTTTTCCGATCCGACCGGCATGTTCGAGGTGATGCTGTTTCCCGAAGTGCTCGCCGCCTCGCGACCGTTGCTGGAGGCCGGCAAGTCGGTGCTCATCACCGCAAGTGCGGAATGGGACGGCGACGATCTCAAGCTGCGCGCCGCGGCGATCGCCGATCTCGATGCCGCCGCCGCCAATGCGGGGGAGGGGCTTCGCGTCTATCTCCAGGACGGCAGTTCGCTCGGCGCCATCGCGGCGCAGTTGAAGCAGCCGGGCAAGGGCATCGTCACCTTCGTCGTCCCCGGCGGACCGGGCGAGGAGGTGGAGATTGCGCTTCCCAAGCGCCTCGCCGTCTCCGTCGCGCTCAAGAATGCGATCAAGACGCTGCCCGGCGTCGCGCAGGTGGAGTTGGTCTAGACAATTTGCTCACCCCTCGACGGGGGAGGACAATTCGGTCGCGGAGCGACTGAATTGGGTGGAGGTGGAGCCGTCCACGCCGTTCGAGCTAACTACACCCTGAAAATGTGCCCGATGCGGACCGAGACCTGGCTCAGGTGCGAGACATAGCGGCCGAAGCCGTCGACCGTCGAATCGTCGCCGGCGGCGATCAGAAGCTCGGTTCCCGGAATGAACTCCCAGCGATAGCGCAGCGAGAAGCCGAGATTGTGGCTGATATTGTCGTATTGCGTCTGCATGCGCAGCTGCATGTCGGGCGTGAAGTTCATCGCCGCGTCGATCGAGCCGATATGGATCGCAACGTGCCCGGTCGGCAGGCTGATCTGCTCCATCACATGCTCGCCGCTGAAGGTGAATGTGTCGTCGGGATGCAGATTGAGCGTCAGATCGGTCTTCAGAAGATGGCCGTTGTAGAAGCCGCAGCACTGCACGTCGAAGACGGCAGCGATAAAGCGGTCGGTCGCCGTCTCGACATGGCCGTGGAAGACCTGCCAGTCGTAATCCGCCGCCGGCACGACCACATTGTGCGGCAGGCTGAACGCCACCGGGATTTTCTCATAGTCATTCCAGGTCTCGAGCAGGGCGAACTCGCCGCGCTGGGTGTAGGCGGCCGTCCAGGTGCCTTCGAGCGCCGACTGCGAGACATTGTTGAGGCCGGTGAATTCGTCGGCCCACACGCCGTTCTCGTACCAGCGCACGAAACTGTCGGTCGGCCGGATGCGGCGCGCCAGGTTCAGATCATATTCGCGGATTCCGGGGCGGCTCACGAAGCCGAGCGCGGGATCGAAATGCTCGCCGACATCCTTGAAGCGCAAATTGCCGTACCACGGCTCGTTGGGGAAATTGAGTTCGGCGCCGAAGGAATCGTCGTCGCCGACGGTGGAGGAGAAGCTGCGCTCGTAATAGACGTCGGCCTGTACCTCCTTGCCGGGGATCAGGTCGGGTGCGCGGAACTGGAAATCGCCGCCCGCCACGCTGTTCTGCGAGACGCCGGTCGGATCGCCGTTGGTGAAGATCAAGCCGAGCTTGGAATGATCCATGATCGGCATGCTGACGCGCGCTACCGACAGGGTCTGGCCGCCGATCGCGCCTGCGCCGTTGGTACGCACCACCAGCGCGCCGATGTCGAGCCCCTCGTAATTGCCGGAAAGTTTTCCGCCCGCCAGAAGATCCACCGGCTCGGAGCCGTTGACCAGCCCGATATTGCGCGAAAAGAACGGCTTGGCGTTATTGTCGTCGTGAATCGGCAAACCGCCGAACTCGAACGCCGAGGCGTCCTGCAGGAAGAAGTCGCGCGTCTCGGGATAGAACAGCGCAAAGCGCGAAATGTTCACCTGCCGCTGGTCGAGCGGCGTGTCGGAGAAATCGGTGTTGAAGGTCAGTGTGCCGGTCAGCGACGGCGTCACCTTGTAGAAGATGTTGCCGCTCGGCCGGTACTGGAAGCCGGTGTGGCCCGGCGCGTCCCAATCGCGCTGATAGCGGATCGCACTATAGGCCTGGAAATCGAGCCCGAGCCCGCCGTCGATCCCGCTGATGCCCGTCAGCGTGCCGGAGCGCGAAATGTCCGGCGAAGGGATCGTCTCCACGATCGACGACCAGCGGATACGTTCGTTCTTGCGCCGCACCAGCCGGAAGAAATCGAATCCCCAGTCGGTGCGTGCCTTGTCGTAGGAAATGCTGCGGAACGGAATCGCCACCTCGACCGACCAGCCGTTTGACAGGATGCGCGCCTTGGCGCTCCACAACGTGTTCCATTCGTAAAGCACGTCGATATTGTTCTGGAGCAGCCCCTCGCGCCGCGCGCCCAGCGGATTGATCTCGAAGATATATCCATTGCGTCGCGTCATGCTGGGGTCGAGATAGATGCGGATCAGGTCGTCCTGGTCGATCTGGCCGTCGCGCGCCTTGATGTGCGCGGTAATTTTCTGCGGTTCGTCGTCGAAACACATGATCGAGAGATAGAGATTGTTCTCGTCATAGAGCACGTGCACGACGGTGCGCTCGTCGCCCGGCGCGCCCTCATGCGGTTCGAGTTGATAGAACTCGTCGATCGCCGGCGCCTTCTGCCACACCGGATCGGAGATGTCGCCGTCGATGTTGGGGGCTTCCGAAGCGGCGATCTTCGTCGCCGGCAGGCTCGGCCGATACGTCTGGAAGTCGCGCGGCGCGGCGCCGGCAGCTGTCGCAAGCAGCTCCCCGGCAAGCAAAGCGGCAACCGCCAATCTCATGGAAGGCGTCCCAATCGCCGAGATCACGAGCGCCTTCTGGCACAGGGGCGAGGTTGTTGCCGCTCACATTCGCGTTGACGGCAGGCCAAGCCGCGCCGCCGCGATCACAAACTTGCGAGCGCCGTTTCGATCCGTGCCAGGCCTTCGCCGAGCAGGGCCGGATCCTGTGCGAAACAGATGCGCACAAAGGAGTCCGCCTGGCCTGCCGGTCCGAACGCCGATCCGGGCGCCACGCCCACGCGCCCGCGCTTCACGAGATTCTGCGCGAAGGCCAGCGAGTTGGTCAGGCCTTCCAGATGCAGGAAGCCATAAAACGCGCCTTCCGGCCTGATCCACTGGATGCGGTTCTGGCCGTCGATGAATTTCTGCACCACCTCGCGGCCCACCGCGCAGCGGTCGCGCATCTCGTTGCGGAATGCATCGCCTTGCGGCGACAGCGCGGCCAGCGCGCCGTACTGCACGAACGAAGTGGGCCCGGTGTTGTTGGCGATCGTCATGACGCCGAGTTGCTTTTCGATCCGTGCGGGATGGACCAGCCAGCCGATCCGCCAGCCCGTCATCGCCCACGCCTTGGAAAAGCTGTTGATCACGAAGACATTGTCGTCGGGCTCCGCGATCTGGAGGAAGGAGGGCGCATGCGCCGAACCGTCGAACGTCAACGTGCCATAGACCTCGTCGCTGATGATGGCTATGCCGCGTTCCCGCGCGAACGCGAGCACGGCCTTCTGTTCTTCCCGCGTCATCACCCAGCCGGTCGGATTGCCGGGTGAGGCGATGAAGATCGCCTTTGTGCGCGCATCGCACTGCGAAAAGATCTTCTCGAGGTCGAGCCGCCAGCGCGCCGGCGAAGCGCGCCAGTCGTCGTCGAGCCGCGCGAAGCGCGGCTGCGCACCCACCATCTGGGCCGCCTGAAAAATGCTGGGCCAGATCGGCGAAACGATGACGACATTGTCGCCGGTGTCGCACAGGATCTGCAGCGCGGTCACGACGGCCAGCGTCGCGGCGCCCGGCATCGAAATGCGTTCCAGCGCCACATCGGCGCCGGTCGTGCGCTTGTGGAAGGCACGAATCGCCTCGCGCAGCGGGAGTATGCCGCGTGACTGCGAATAGAACGTCTTGCCGTCGTCCAGCGCCTTCTTGGCGGCGTCGCGGATGAAGGACGGCGTGACGAGGTCGCTCTCGCCAAACCACAGCGGAATGAGATCGGGCTCACCCAGCCCCATCATGGCGACGAGGCCGATGCCGTTGGGTTCCAGGGCTTCGATGGCGGGACGGATGGGCGAGCGCATGTGTCGACTCTAGCGGGCGGGTGGAAAAAGGGGATGTGTCATCCCGCATAACGCCATTGCAGACAAGGTCAGGCTTTCGCCGCAGGACGCGTAATGCGCGCCGCGAGGATCAATCCCGCGAAAACCATGACGCCCGCCAGCACGAAAGGGATGCCCGATCCCGCCTTGCCGCCATATCGGATGGCGTTGGCCAGGATCAGTGCGAACAATCCGGGCGCGATCAGGCCGTAGGCGCTGGAAAGGCTTCGCGCCGCGCCCTGTACACGGCCCTGGTCGGACGGGCCGACACTCTGCGTCAACAGCGTTGTGGTCGCCGCGCCGTCCACCACAAGGCCGACGATCCACACGAAGGCGAACGCGGCATAGCCGATGCCGCTCGACGCCAAGCCGGCGGCCGCGATGGAGATCGCTTGCAGGACGGAGCCTGCGATCATCGCGGCGCGGTCGCTCATCCGCTTTACAATCCAGGGCAGCATCAGGCCCTGCACCACGATGCTCCACACGCCGACGGCGCTCAAATACAGGCCGATATCGCGCGGCAGCCAGTCGTAGCGGTACGATACATAGACGGCATAGATGCTGTTCACGCCCATCGTGCCGACGCCGTACAGCACAAGCACCAGCGCCCAGGGAATGAGGAACGGATAGTCCCGCACCACCCCGCGCATCGCGCCGACAGGATTGGCATTGCTCCAGGAGAATGGCGCGCGGAGTTCGGGCTTCAGCGACTCCGGCAGGACGAAGAGCCCGTACAGCGTGTTCAGAACGCACAGTCCGGCGGCGATCCAGAATGGCAGGCGCAGATCGTACGACCCGGCAAGGCCGCCCAATGCCGGCCCGAGCGCCGTGCCCACGCTCGCCGCGGCGCCGGCAAGGCCGAAGATCCGCGTGCGGTCCTTGAGCGGCGTCGTGTCGATCAGATAGGCGGTCGCCGCCGTAATGCTGCCGGCCGTGATGCCGGAAATCGCCCGGCCGACATAGAGCCAGCCGATCGTCGGCGCGAGCGCCATCACCACATAATCGAGCGCCAATCCGATGCAGGAAATCAGGAGCACCGGCCGCCGGCCATAGGAGTCCGACAGGGCACCCTGGAGCGGTGCCGCGAAGAACTGCATGACGAAGAACATCGTGCCGAAGATGCCGAACACTTCGGCGACCTGGGCCGGGCCGCCATGGCTCATCTGGCCCACCAGCTTCGGCAGAACCGGATAGGCGATGGCGCCGGCCATCGTGTCGATCACCAAGGTCACATAGATGAAGGCGATCGCTGCCTGTCTCTGCGGCTTGCTGGTGCGCACGGCGCCTCCCCGGGGGGCCGAATTGGAGAGAGAAATCTTGTCAAGTCAATCTTGACACTCGTTCCCGGTCCGAATATCTTCAAGGCAGCAGGGTTGGTGCTATTGCGCCCACGCGGCATGTCTTGCGCGGCCTGCCGCATCCCCCTATAAGCCGCGCCATCTCGCACGCTCGAGTGGGTTTCGAAGGGTTTTCCTTCGTCCCCGTCCGGTGTCTCCCTTGTGGGGATAACTCAAGCGTCTGGCCAACCGGAGAAGGAGACTGACCTGATGGCTTTGCCAGATTTTTCCATGCGCCAGCTTTTGGAAGCAGGCGCCCATTTCGGCCACCGCCAGCAGCGCTGGAACCCGAAGATGGCGCCCTACATCTATGGCTCGCGCAACGACATCCACATTCTCGACCTGACACAGACGGTGCCGCTGCTGCACCAGGCGCTCGTCGCGCTGCGCGATATCGCGGCCGGCGGCGGACGTATCCTGTTCGTCGGCACCAAGCGCCAGGCGTCGGAGCCGGTCGCCTCGGCCGCCAAACGCTGCGCCCAGTATTATGTGAACCATCGCTGGCTCGGCGGCACGCTGACCAACTGGCAGACCGTTTCCAATTCGATCAAGCGCATGCGCACGATCGAAGAGACGCTGAACTCGGCGCAAAGCTCGGGCCTGAAGAAGAAGGAGCTGCTCGGCATGCTGCGCGAGCGCGACAAGCTCGACCGCTCGCTCGGCGGCATCAAGGAGATGGGCGGCCTGCCGAACATGCTGTTCGTCATCGATACCAACAAGGAAGCGATCGCGATTTCGGAAGCCAAGAAGCTCGGCATCCCGGTCACCGCGATCCTGGATTCGAACAGCGATCCCGACGGCATCGCCTATCCGATCCCGGGCAATGACGACGCGGCCCGCGCGCTGGCGCTCTATTGCGACCTCGTCGCGCGCGCCATCATCGACGGCCTCAGCCAGAGCCAGTCCGACGCCGGTATCGACACCGGCGCCGCCGAGGTGCTGACGGATACCGGGCCTGCCCCGGTCGAAGCCGCCACGGCCGAAGCAACCGCGTAAAGCGCACGGCGCAATCCGCCGGCGCACAGGATGAAGATTGGGAAGCCGCGTCGTCGCGGCTTCCGGCAACGAAGGTATGGAGCCGGATATGGCCAACGTCACGCCACAGATGGTGCGCGAGCTGCGCGACAAGACAGGCGCAGGCATGATGGATTGTAAGAACGCGCTGGGCGAAACCAATGGCGACGTGGAAGCCGCCATGGATTTGCTGCGCAAGAAGGGCATCACCAAGGCGGCGAAGAAGGCCGGCCGCGCTGCTGCGGAAGGCCTGGTCGGCGTCGCCACCGGCGGGCATGTCGGCGCGCTGGTCGAGGTCAATTCGGAAACCGATTTCGTTGCCCGCAACGACGAGTTCAAGGAGTTCGTCAAGACGGCGGCGAAACTCGCGCTCGAGGAAGAGGGCGATCTCGAGAAGCTGCTTTCCAAGAAGATGGGCCCCGCGAGCGTGCAGCAGACGCTGACCGATCTCATCGCCAAGATCGGCGAGAATATGAGCGTGCGCCGTACGATCATGCTCGCGGTCGATCCCGGCGTCGTCTCGGCCTATGTCCACAATGCCGCTTCGCCGGAGCTCGGCAAGATCGGCGTGCTCGTGGCGCTCAAGTCGAGCGCCGACAAGGACAAGCTCAACGCGCTTGGCAGGCAGATTGCGATGCATGTCGCGGCAGCGTCGCCACTGGCGCTCTCGCCGGCGCATCTCGACCCGGCCGTCGTCACCAAGGAGCGCGAGATCCAGGCCGACATCGCGCGTCAGTCCGGCAAGCCCGAGAACGTCATCGAAAAGATGCTCGAAGGCCGCATGCGCAAGTTCTATGAGGAGTCGGTCCTGTTGCAGCAGACCTTCGTCGTCGACGGCGAGACCCGCATCGAAAAGGTGATCGAGAAGGCCTCCAAGGATCTTGGCGCGCCCGTCGAGATCGCCGGCTTCGTGCGCTTCCAGGTCGGCGAGGGCATCGAGAAGGTCGAAGGCGACTTTGCCGACGAAGTCGCGAAGATGGCGGGCCCGAAGAATTGAGTCTCTGCCCGCCCGCAAGGGCAGGGTAGGATCGCGAAAACGAACGGAATCGATATGGCCTCAACGCCGAAGTACCGCCGGGTTCTCTTGAAGGTTTCCGGCGAGGCGTTGATGGGCAACGAGCCCTACGGCATCGATGTCGCGACTGTCGACCGTATCGCTTCCGACGTCGAGCAGGCGGTGCGCGGCGGCACCCAGATCTGCATGGTGATCGGCGGCGGCAACATCTTCCGCGGCCTGTCCGGCGCGGCCAAGGGCATCGACCGGGCGACCGCCGACTATATGGGCATGCTCGCAACCGTGATGAATGCGCTCGCCATGCAGGCGGCGCTCGAACGGGTCGATGTGCCGAGCCGGGTCCAGTCGGCCATCCCCATGAGCACGGTCTGCGAGCCCTATATCCGCCGCCGCGCCATCCGCCACCTGGAGAAGGGCCGGGTGGTCATTTTCGCCGCCGGCACGGGAAATCCCTTCTTCACGACCGACACCGCCGCCGCTCTTCGCGCCGCCGAAATGAACTGCAACGCCATGCTCAAGGCGACCCAAGTTGACGGCGTATACAGCGCCGACCCCAAGAAGGTGCCCAACGCGGAACGCTACGATTTCCTGAGCTATCACGAGGTCTTATCGCGCGATCTTCAGGTTATGGATGCCTCCGCGATCAGCTTGTCGCGCGAAAATGGGATTCCGATAATCGTCTTCTCGATCCATGATAAAGGCTCGCTCGCCTCCGTCCTGCGCGGCCAGGGAAGGGCGACGATTATCGAAGACCGGGCCTGACAATGGTCTAGGCTCGCATCAGTCCGGATAGACGCTATGGCAGAGACATATAACAAGGACGAACTGATCCGCCGCATGAAGGGCGCGGTCGCGACGCTGAAAGGCGAGTTCTCGGGCCTCAGGACCGGCCGGGCGAGCCCGGCGCTGCTCGACCCGGTGACGGTCGAGGCCTATGGCAACCATGTTCCGATCAATCAGATCGGAACCATTTCGACCCCGGAACCTCGGATGTTAACCGTACAGGTCTGGGACAAGGGCCTGGCCAAGGCCGTCGACAAGGCGATCCGCGACGCCAATCTGGGCCTCAATCCGCAGATGGACGGCCAGCTGCTGCGCATTCCATTACCGGAGCTTAACGAGGAAAGGCGCAAGGAGTTGGCCAAATTGGCCTCCAAGTACGCCGAAGCGGCCAGAGTTGCGGTCCGCAACGTACGCAGGGACGGAATGGATCTGCTGAAACGCCTCGAAAAAGACCACAAAATCGGTCAGGACGAACACCACAAACACGGCGACGAATTGCAGAAGATCACCGACGCCCACATAAAGGAAATCGACTCCTCGCTGCACGGCAAGGAGCAGGAGATCATGCAGGTCTGATGGACCTGCGCGCGAGGAAGAGAATGGCGCCTCAGCCGCCGACGGTTCTACCGCGCCACGTTGCGATCATCATGGATCGCAACGGCCGCTGGGCGCGTCGGCGCCTGCTGCCGCGCGAGGCCGGCCATGTCGCCGGCGTGAGCGCGGTGCGCGAGGTGGTGAGGGCGGCGTCCGACATCAAGCTCCAATACCTCACCCTGTTCGCCTTCTCGTCGGAGAACTGGAAGCGCCCCAAGCCCGAGGTCAACGCCCTGATGGGCCTGTTCCGCGGCTACTTCCGCAGCGACCTCAACGAGCTTCATGAACGCGGCGTGCGCGTGCGCATCATCGGCAGCCGCGACCGCGTCGCCACAGACATCCTCAAGATGATCGAGGAAGCCGAGCACCGCACCGTGAACAACACCGGCCTCAATCTCACCTTCGCCTTCGACTATGGCGGCCAGGAAGAGATCGCCAATGCGGCGCGCGAGCTCGCTCGCGCGGCGAAGGAAGGCCGTCTTGATCCCGAAACGATCACGCCCGAACTCTTCGCGTCGCGGCTCTTCACCGGCGGCTTGCCGGAACCGGACCTCGTCGTGCGCACCGGCGGCGAACGCCGGCTGAGCAATTTCCTCCTTTGGCAGTCGTCCTATGCCGAGCTGCTCTTCGTCGACACCTTGTGGCCGGACTTCGGCCGCGAGGAGCTGATGGACGCGCTGCAAAATTTCGCGCAGCGCGAGCGCCAGTTCGGCGGCATTTCGGAGGCGGTGGCTTGAACCGGTTGAGCCCCACCGCCGCGCCAGCGGATCATGCACCCGGCTTCAAGGGTATCCGGTTCAACCTCGATTGGATCACGCGTCCCTTGTTCGGCTGCGCGCTTGCCGCGCTGACGATCGGCGCGATCTATGCCGGCGCGCCGTCCGTCGCGCTGTTCGTGGCGATCGCCGGAATCGCGGCGGCGCGCGAATGGCACCGCATGCTTGGCGAGCCGGTGTTCGGGCCGGCCTTCTTCATTACCTCCGTCACCGTCGTCGCCGCGCTCGCCGTGCAGCTCCTGTCGCATAACGGCCTTGCCGCCCTCGTTGTGCTGGCGGCCGGCGCGGCAGCCAGCGGTCTCTATGCCGGTCTGCGGGGGCGCAGCGCCGCATGGCACGGCGCCGGCGCGTTCTATTTCGGTCTTCCCGCGCTCGCCCTTGTCGCCTTGCGCGGCGCGGCGGAAGGCGCCTGGATCATCGTCGGTCTGTTCATCGCGGTATGGGCGACCGACACCGCGGCACTCTTCGTCGGCAATCTCGTCGGCGGACCACGGCTTTGGCCGGCTCTCTCGCCGAACAAGACCTGGGCCGGCACGCTCGGCGGCGTTGCGGCCGCGGCACTCTTCGAGGCGCTGTATATCGGTATCCTCGGCGGCGACGCGTTGAGCGCCGCCTTGCTCGGTGCCGGCATCGCGGTTGTGGCGCATGCCGGCGATCTCTTCGAATCCTGGGTCAAGCGGGTGTTTCAGCGCAAGGATTCGGGCGGGCTGATCCCCGGCCATGGCGGTATGCTCGACCGCATCGATTCGACGCTTTTCGCCGCGCCCGCACTCGCGTTCGCCGTCGTCATTCTGGGCTTTGGCCCAATGTTGGGAGCGCATCCGTGAACGCACTGGCCGCCACGCGCGGGAATGTGGAAATCACGGCGCTCGAGCCGGTACTGGCGCGCAGCGTCACGGTGCTGGGTTCGACCGGCTCGATCGGCGTCAATACGCTCGACGTGATCGCCCATGCGCGTCAGAGCTATGGCGCCGACGTGCTGCCGGTCGAGGCGCTCACCGCCCATTCCAATGTCGACATGCTGGCCAGCCAGGCGCGCGCCATCAATCCCAGGCTCGCCGTCATCGGCGACGAGAATCGCTATCGCGACCTCAAAGAGGCATTGAGCGGAAGCGGCATCGAGGTTGCGGCCGGCCGCGCCGCGGTCATCGACGCGGCGGCGCGTCCCTCCAACACGATCATGGTGGCGATCATGGGCGCGGCCGCGCTGGAGCCGGCCCTGGCGGCGGTGGCGCGCAACGCAACGGTTGCGCTCGCCAACAAGGAATGCATCGTCGCGGCCGGCGGCGTCTTCCATCGTGCACTCGCCAATTCGACCGCTTGCGTCATTCCGGTCAACTCCGAGCACAACGCGGTCTTCCAGGTGCTGAACGGCGAGGGCGCCAAGGAAGTGGAGAAGGTCACGCTGACCGCATCGGGCGGCCCGTTCCGCGACTGGACGCTGGAACAGATGTCCGTCTGTACGGTCGAGCAGGCGGTCGCGCACCCCAACTGGTCGATGGGCGCGAAGATCTCGGTCGACAGCGCCACCTTGATGAACAAAGGGCTCGAACTGATCGAGGCCCATTTCCTCTTCGCGCTGCCGCCGGAAAAGCTCGATGTCCTCGTCCATCCGCAGTCCATCGTGCACTGCCTGGTGTCCTATGAGGACGGCTCGACGCTTGCGCATCTCTCCGCCCCGGACATGCGCACGCCGATCGCGCACGCGCTCGCCTGGCCGCGCCGTATCGCTTCGCCGTCGCGCCGGCTCGATCTCGCCGCGGTTGGCCGGCTCGATTTCCGCAAGCCCGATCACGCGCGCTTCCGCTGCCTCGGGCTCGCGATCGAAGCGATGCGCATCGGTGCGCTCGCGCCCACCATTCTCAATGCCGCCAACGAGATCGCGGTCGATGCCTTCCTCAACCGGCGCATCGGCTTTCTCGATATCCCGCGCGTGGTCGAGACGACGCTGGAAGAATCGGCGGAAGCCAACGCGCCGGCCGACACGCTGGACGGCGTACTTGCCGCGGATGGCCGGGCGCGCGAACGGGCCGGCAGCATATGCCGCCGCTTCGTGAACTGACGAACGCAGGAAAGCAAACAGGCGATGATGAGCGCGTTGCACGGTCTTGCGGATTGGTCGGTCTACGGCATTCCGGCCTTTCTATTTCTGATCACCGTCGTGGTGTTCTTCCACGAGCTCGGCCATTTCTCCGTCGCGCGCTTTTTCAACGTTCGGATCGAGACCTTCTCGATCGGTTTCGGCCCCGCCATCGTCAAGTGGACGGACAAGAAGGGCACGCTGTGGAAGATCTCCTGGATTCCACTCGGCGGATTCGTGAAGTTCTTCGGCGACGCCGACGGCGCCAGCACGCCCGATCGCGAAGCTGCCGCGCGCATGAATGCGCAGGAGCGAATGGTCGCTTTCCCCTATAAGCCGCTGTGGCAGCGTGCACTGATCGTCCTCGCGGGACCGCTCGCCAACTTCATCCTCGCGCTTGTGATCCTGACCACGCTCTTCATGTTCCACGGCCAGTCCGTGGTGCCGCCGGACGTCGGCGCGGTCGTTCCACACAGCGCGGCTGCGGCCGCGGGCATCCGGGCCGGCGATCACATCGTCTCCGTCGATGGCGATAGCGTCGACAGCTATCTGGAGTTGCAGCAGATCGTTTCGCTGAGCGCCGGCCGGCGGATGCCGATCGTCGTTGCGCGCGGTGGACATGAAATTACGGTTTACGCCACGCCGCGCGAGACCACGGTCAAGGATGCGTTCAACAACACGTTGAAGGTCGGACTGCTCGGCATCACGAGCAAAGCCCATGTCGGGCTCGTGCGCCTTGGCCCGGTTCAGGCCTTCGGTGCGGCTCTCACCGAAGTCCGCGACATAATCGCCACGACCTTCCGCGCGCTCACCCAGGGTTCCGGCGGCACACGCCAGATTTCGGGCGTCATCGGCATCGCCAAGCTCTCCGGCCAGGTCGCCGCCGTGAGCTTCATTGCGCTCATCGAACTGGCGGCTCTACTTTCCGTAAGCATCGGCCTCGTCAACCTTTTTCCCATTCCGCTGCTCGACGGGGGCCATCTTCTGTACTATGCATTCGAAGGTGTTTTGGGGCGGCCGCTCGGTGAGCGGGCCCAGGACGTCGGATTCAGGCTCGGGCTGGCGGTTGTGTTGGGGATTTTCCTCCTGGCGACCTGGAATGACCTCGTACGCCTGAATCTTTTCTGAAACCTCGGCGGATTGCCGTCATTGGGCAGTCGAGCCCGCAACGAGTACCAGAGACGACTGGATGAGCCACATCACCCTGTTCGCCCGTGTTGCGCGCGCGGCTCCAGCAATGGTCGCCATTCTGTCGCTGGGCGGATCGCTGGCGTCGGCCAAGGCGCCCGTTGCACCGGCGGCGCCGCCACCGACGGCGGCTCCGGTGCCGGTGGTCCAGCGCGTTCAGCACATCGTGGTTTACGGCACCCAGCGCGTCGAGCCTGCGACGGTCATGTCCTACATCTCGCTTCGCGAAGGCGACATCTACAACGAACAGACCACCGACATCGCGCTGAAGACTCTCTATCAGACCGGCCTGTTCGCCGATGTGAAGATGAAGTTCGACGGTTCGACGCTGCAGATCGACGTCGTCGAAAATCCGATCATCAACCAGATCGATTTCGAAGGTAACAGCAAGGTCAGCCAGAAGGACCTTGAAAAGGAAGTTCAGCTCAAGCCGCGAACGGTCTTCACGCGCTCCAAGGTCCAGGCCGACGTCCAGCGCATCATCGAGCTCTACCGCAGAAACGGAAAATTCGCGGCCTCGGTCGATCCGCAGATCATCCAGCGGCCGCAGAACCGCGTCGATCTCATCTTCTCGATCACCGAAGGTCCCTCGACGGGCGTCGCGCGCATCAATTTCATCGGCAACAAGATATTCGACGACAGCACCCTGAAATCGCAGATCGCTACCGAAGAGAGCGACTGGTACAAGATCCTTTCGACCAACGACAATTACGACCCGGACCGGCTGACCTTCGACCGCGAAATGCTGCGGCGCTATTACGTCAGCCACGGCTATGCCGACTTCCGCGTCGTCTCCGCGGTCGCCGAACTGACGGCCGACCGCCGTTCCTTCTACATCACCTTCACGCTCGACGAAGGCGACAAATACAAGTTCGGCAAGGTCGAAATTCAGTCCGGCATCCGCGAGCTGACGCCGGCCGAGCTTCGCCCGCTGGTCAAGATCCAGTCGGGCGACGTCTACAACGCCGACCTCATTCAGAAGGCGATCGATGCGCTGACCAATGCGGCGGGCACCAAGGGCTACGCCTTTGCGCAGGTTCATCCGCGTATCGCCCGAGACCGCGATCACAAGGCGATCGACGTCATCCTGAAGATCGACCAGGGGCCGCGCGTCTATATCGAGAAGATCAACATCGTCGGAAACACGCATACGCTGGACAAGGTCATCCGGCGCGAATTCCGGCTGGTCGAGGGCGATGCCTTCAACCGCGTGCTGGTCGATCGTTCGCGCACCCGCATTCGCGGTCTGGGCTTCTTCAAGGACGTCGACATCAAGCAGTCGCCGGGATCGCAACCCGACCGGACCAACCTGACGGTCAGCGTCACCGAACAGTCCACCGGCTCGATTTCGCTGGGCGCCGGCTATTCGTCGACCAGCTCTTTCGTCGGCGAGTTCAGCTATACCCAGCAGAACCTGTTCGGCCGCGGCCAATATCTACGCGCCAGCATCCAGCTCTCGACGATCAGCAAGGAATTCCAGTTCAGCTTCACCGAGCCGTACTTCCTCGACCGGCCGCTGGCGGCGGGCTTCGATCTCTACAAGGTCATTACCGACTATCAGCAGGCTGCCTATCAGGGCGACTCGACCGCGGCTGGCCTGCGTTTCGGTTTCCCGACATCGGAGTATGGCACCGTCGGTCTGCGCTACCGCTACAGCATCGACAAGATCTCGCCGTTCGCGGGCGCGCCGCTCGAGGTCCAGCTCGCCGCCGGCGAGACCAAGACATCGCTGCTCGGCTACAGCTTCGTCTACAACACGCTCGACGATCCCATAAAGCCGACCAAGGGCCTCGTCTTCTCCCTGTCGCAGGATTTCGCGGGCCTCGGCGGTTCGCTGAAATATCTTCGCACCCAGGCATCGATGGGCATCTACCACCCGATCTTCTGGGATTCGCTGATCGGTTCGCTCAATATGCAGACCGGCTACATCACCGGCTATGGTGGTCAGACCATCCCGATCCAGGAGCGCTTCTTCAAGGGTGGCGACTCCTTCCGCGGCTTCGCCCAGGCCGGCGTCGGGCCGCGCGATACGGTGGTAAAGGGTGATACCGGCGCGGTTGGCGGCAACTTCTTCGCCATCGGCAGCGCGCAGATCAAGCTGCCGGACTTCCTGCCGGAGAGCTATGGCGTCAACCTTTCGCTGTTCAGCGACTTCGGCACGGTCGGCCATCTCGATACGCCGGTCCCGCCATGCTCGCTGTCGAGCTGCGTGAAGGATAACCTTGCCATGCGCGCCTCGGCGGGCATCGCGGTTGGCTGGAAGTCACCATTCGGCCCGATCACGATTGACTTGGGCATTCCATTCCTGAAGACAAACTACGACAGGGCTCAGATCATCTATTTCAGTGCTGGAACGGGGTTATGACCATGAAATTCCTTTCGTCGATTGCACGCGCCGCCGCAGGCGCGCTCCTGCTGGCAAGCCTTGCCGCGCCGGCGCTCGCCGCGCCGCCCGCGCCACCGCCGGCCAAGGGCACGCCGGCGCCCAAGATCCTTGTGATCGACCGCTCCGCGATCCTGCGCGGCTCGGCGGTCGGCCAGAACATCATGAAACAGGTCCAGTCGCTGACGGTCGCCGCGGAAAACGGTCTCAAGGCGCGCGACGCGGCTCTGCGCCAGGAAGGCGCCGCCCTGCAGCAGCAGATCGCGATCCTCGCGCCGGCGGTCAAGGCCGCGAAGATCCGGGCGTTCGAGGCCAAGCAGCAGGCGCTTCAGGCCGACGTCCAGAAACAGCAGGGCCTGATCCAGGGCGGTGTGCTCATCGCGCGCCAGCAGGTGGAACAGGCGCTCGGCCCCATTCTCCAGGGCATCATGCAGGAGCGCGGCGCCAATCTTCTGCTCGACCGCAACGCCGTCGTGCTCGGCACTGTCGATGTGGATGTCACCGGCGTCGCTATCGCCAGGCTCAATCAGAAGCTACCGGCCGTAAAGGTCACGCCGACGCCGCTGCCGCCCGGCGTGGCGCCGCCGCAATAACCCTCGCAAGGCTTGAATGGCCGATCCACGCTTCTACGACAACCGCGGTCCGTTCACGCTGTCGGACATATGCGGGGCTGTGGGCGTGGCGCTGCCGGACGGCGTCGATGGCGGCGCGCGCGTCGCCGACTTGGCGAGCCTGTCGGGTGCCGGCCCCGAGCATCTGAGTTTCTATTCGGGCGGCTCCGGCATACACGCGTTGGGGCTGGCCGACACGGCGGCCGGCTTCTGCCTCGTGCCGGCGCGCACGGCCAAGCCGCTCAAGATGCGCGACGGCCTCGTCGCCATCCCTTGTGCTTCGGTGCCGCATGCCTTCGCGCTGGCCGCGGGATTGTTCTATCCGGACTCGAGCCTTGTCGCATGGTCGCAGCAGACCGCGGTCGATCCGTCCGCGAACATCGGCGCCAAGGTCGTTCTCGGCCCAGGTGTCGTGATCGGTCCGGGCGCCGAGATCGGCGACGGCACGCGCATCGGTCCCAACAGCGTCATCGGACGCGGCACGACCATCGGCCGCAATTGCGAGATCGGCAGCAACTGCACGATCGCCAACGCCTATCTCGGCGACGGGGTCCTGGTTCTACCCGGCGCCCAGATCGGACAACCCGGCTTCGGTTTTGCGAGCGGTCCGTCCGGCCATCTTAAGATCCCCCAGATCGGCCGCGTCATCATCCAGGACAAGGTGGAGATCGGCGCCTGCACGACGATCGATCGCGGTGCACTCGGCGACACGGTCATCGGCGAAGGCACCAAGATCGATAACCTCGTCCAGATCGGCCACAACACCCATCTTGGCCGGCACAACGTCGTCGTGGCGCAGGTCGGCATTTCGGGAAGCTGCGAGCTCGGCGATTTCGTTATCCTCGGCGGGCAGGTTGGCCTTGCCGACCACACCAAGATCGGCCCCAACACCCGCATCGCGGCCCGCTCCGCATCGCCGTCCGGTGCCGTCTACGAAGGCGGCATCGATTTGGGCGGCGCGCCGCTGAAGCCGGTGCGAGAATGGTTGCGCGAAATTCATACATTGACGAATTTGGCAAAGAAGTCGAAACGTGACGGCCATGGGTGACAGCGGACAGTCCGAAACCGTTCTCAACGTGGAGCAGATCAAGAAACTTCTGCCGCACCGCGCGCCGTTCCTGTTCGTCGAGCGGCTGACCGACATCGTCCCCTTCGAAAGCGGCAACGGATACAAGGCGGTGGGCTTCAACGAGCCGCATTTCCAGGGTCACTTTCCCGACTACACCGTGATGCCCGGTGTCCTCATCATCGAAGCGCTGGCGCAGACTGCCGGCGCGCTCATCGTCCACTCCATGGCGCTGGCGCAGACGCCGATGGTGTTCTTCATGGGCATCGACAAGGCGCGTTTCCGCAAGCCTGTCGTGCCCGGCGACATGCTTCGCCTCAACGTGAGGGCATTGCAGCATCGCGGCCCGGTCTGGAAGTTCGAGGGTAAGGCTTTTGTCGGCGACGCGCTGTGCGCCGAGGGCGAATTCAGCGCGATGATCCGCAGTAATGATGCGGCCTAGAATTGTGATTTCGAAATTCGGTTGGGGCCTCATATAGAGATTGTGCGAATTTCGGAATTGGGATTCTAGTTTATGGCGGTCCATCCGTCCTCGATCGTCGAAGACGGTGCGACGCTGGGCGCTGGCGTCGAGGTCGGTCCATTTTGCGTTGTCGGGCGCCAATCGGTGCTGGGAGACGGCGTCCGTCTTTTGTCGCATGTTGTGGTCAAGGGCGACACGCGCATCGGCGCGCGCACCGTCGTCCATCCGCAAGCCGTGCTGGGCGGCGAAGGTCAGATCCGCGGCAACGACTTCGAAGGTAAGCTCGTCATCGGCAGCGACTGTGTGCTGCGCGAAGGCGTGAGCATGAGTTTGGGCAGCCGCAAGGGCGGCGGTGTCACCACGGTCGGCAACAGCGGCTATTTCATGGGCTACAGCCATGTCGGCCATGACTGCCATGTCGACGACGGCGTGACCTTCGCCAATGGCGCGGTGCTGGGCGGCCATGTCCGGATCGGACAGGGGGTCATCCTCGGCGGGCTTTCCGCCGTGCAGCAGTTCTGCCGCGTCGGCAAGGGCGCGATGATTGGCGGCGTCACGGGCGTGAACACCGATGTGATTCCCTACGGCATGGCGACCGGCGATCACGCGGTGCTGGGCGGACTCAACCTCATTGGCCTCAAGCGCCGCGGCGTCTCGCGCGACGCGATCAACGCATTGCGCGCCGCGTTCCGCGCGATCTTCCTGACGAGCGGCGGTTCGCTGCTTGAGCGGGCGCGCGACGCGAAGGCGACCTGGCCGGACGTTGCCGAGGTTCGCGAAATCGTCGATTTCATCCTCGCAGACGCCAAGCAGAGCCTGTGTGTCGCCGGTCCGTCGCGCGTTCACGGCGGCGAGGATTGATGAGCGCGCTCGGCATCATCGCCGGCGGCGGTGAACTGCCGCGCGCGATCGCCGAAAGCGCACGCGACGCGGGCCGTTCTGTGTTTGTGGTCGCGCTTGAGGGCGCCGGCGACTGGGCGGAATCCTTCCCGCACGATCGCAGCTCGATGGGCCTTGTCGGAAAGACTCTCGGGCTCCTGCATGCCCATGACTGCAGGGAGGTCGTGTTCGCCGGTTATGTCGCGCGGCCGAACTTCTTCAAGCTGCGCTACGACCTGAAGGGCCTGTCCTGGTTTCCGCCCGTGCTGTGGGCGATGCGCAAGGGCGACAACACCTTGCTCGACGCCATGGTCGGCCTGTTCGAGCGCGAAGGCCTCGCCATCAAAAGCGTCGCCGACGTCGCGCCATGGCTTCAAATTCCGGCCGGGCCGCTTGGCCGCGTCGCTCCGGCGCCGGAAGACGAAAAAGACATCGCGGCCGCGATGAACATGGCGCGCGAGCAGGGCGCGCGCGACGTCGGCCAGGCGGTTGTGGTCCGTGACGGCCAAGTGCTCGGCATCGAAGGCAAGGACGGCACCGATGCGATGCTGCTGCGGCTCGGCCGCTTGCCGCCGGGCCGCGGTGTGCTGGCGAAGGCCCTGAAACCGATGCAAAACCGCAAGACCGATCTTCCCACGATCGGCGTCGCTACGGTGAAGAACGCTGCTGCCTGCGGCCTCGCCGGTATCGCGATCGAGGCGCATACCGCGCTGGTGCTTGGCCGCGCCGCCGTCGCCGAAGCGGCCGATGCGCTCGGGCTTTTCGTCGTCGGCGTTCCGGCCCGGCCGTGAGCGCGCTTCCCGAAAAACCCTTGTCGCTCATGCTGGTCGCCGGCGAACCGTCGGGCGACCAGCTCGGTGGCCAGCTCATGACGGCGCTCAAGGCCGTCGCGGGCGACAGCGTCGGCATCATCGGAATGGGCGGCCCGGCCATGACGGCGCAGGGCCTCAAATCCTTTTTTCCGCTGAGCGACACGGCGGTGATGGGTCTGCGCGAAGTCGTGCCGAAGATCCCTGTGATCCTGCGCCGGGTGAACGACATCGCCGCCGTGGCGATCGCGCGGCGGCCCGACGCCGTCGTGCTGATCGACAGTCCAGACTTCAATCATCGCATTGCGCGCAAGCTCAAGCGCCTCGATCCGTCCATCCCCACGATCGACTATGTCGCGCCGCAGGTCTGGGCGTCGCGCCAGTATCGCGCCCGCGCCATGGCGCGCAATTTCGACCTGTTGCTGGCGCTGTTGCCGTTCGAGCCGCCCTTCTTCGAGCAATATGGCCTGCACACCGTTTTCGTCGGCCACCCCGTTATCGAGCGCGCGAAGATGATCAAGGGCGGCGACGCGTTGCGTTCACGCCTCGGCATTGCGCCCGACGCGCCGCTGCTTTGCGTGCTGCCGGGCAGCCGGACCAGCGAGATCCGCTTCATCCTTCCGGTGTTCAAGCAGGCCGTGGCCGAGATCGCGCGGCGCGTTCCCGGCCTCATCACGATCCTGCCGACTGTGCCGCACGTCGCCGCAAAGGTGCGCGCCGCCTGCGACGGCTGGCCGGCACCGCTGCACATCATCGAGAACGAGATCGACAAGTTCTCTGCCTTCGATGCCGCCGATGCCGCGCTCGCCGCATCCGGCACCGTGACCGTCGAGCTTGCGCTCGCCCGCACGCCGATGGCGGTTGCCTACCGCGTCGGCGGGCTGACTTACGCGCTGGCGCAGGTGCTGTTTCGTTTCAAATTCTTTGCGCTGGTCAACCTGCTGCTCGACCGCGAGGCCGTGCCGGAACTCCTGCAAGGCAAGGCGACCCCCGGTGCTCTTGCCGACGCCATTGTCCCGCTTTTGACCGACAAGACGGCGGCCGCGAAGCAGATCGCCGATCTCGACGCCGTGGCCCGGATGCTGGGCGAAGGGAGCGAGGCGCCGTCGCTCCGCGCGGCGCACGCCATTGTGGATTTCGTCCGCGCGAAGCGGTCGCGCTAGCGAAACTCTACCGCTTGGCCAGCGGCACGTATTCGCGCAACGCCTTGCCGGTGTAGATCTGCCGCGGCCGCCCGATCTTTTGATGCGGGTCCTCCAGCATTTCGCCCCACTGCGCGATCCAGCCGACGGTGCGCGCCAGCGCGAACAGCACGGTAAACATGCTGGTCGGGAATCCCAACGCGCGCAGCGTGATGCCGGAATAGAAGTCGATGTTGGGATAGAGCTTGCGCTTGACGAAATACTCGTCCTCCAGCGCGATCTTCTCCAGGGCCATCGCAATCTTCAAGGTCGGATCGTCGCCATGGCCGACTTCGTCCAGCACCTTGTGGCACTGCACCTGCATCGCCTTGGCGCGCGGATCGTAGTTCTTGTAGACGCGGTGACCGAAGCCCGACAGGCGGAAATTGTCGTCGGGGTTCTTCGCCTTTTTGATGAATTCGGGAATGCGATCGACCGTGCCGATCTCTTCCAGCATCTTGAGCGCCGCCTCGTTGGCGCCGCCATGCGCCGGCCCCCACAAACACGCGATGCCGGCCGCGATGCAGGCGAACGGATTGGCGCCGGAAGAACCGGCGAGCCTCACCGTCGAGGTCGAGGCATTCTGCTCGTGATCGGCGTGCAGGATGAAGATCGTATCGAGCGCCTTGGTCAGCACGGGATTGATCTTGTACTCCTCGGCCGGCACCGAGAACGTCATGCGCATGAAATTCTCGGTATAGCCCAGGCTGTTCAGCGGATACACGAAGGGCTGGCCCATCGTGTACTTGTAGGCCATCGCGGCGAGGGTCGGCATCTTGGCGATCAGCCGGTGGCTCGCGATCTCGCGCTGGCGCGGATCGTTGATGTCGGTGGAGTCGTGATAGAAGGCCGATAGCGCGCCCACTACGCCGCACATCACCGCCATCGGATGCGCATCGCGCCTGAAGCCGCGGAAGAATTGCGCCAGCTGCTCGTGCACCATCGTGTGCATCGTGATGGCGCGGTCGAACTTCGCCATCTCCGCCTTGCCCGGCAGCTCGCCGTGCAGCAGCAGGTAGCAGACTTCCAGGAAGTTCGAATGTTCGGCGAGTTGGTCGATTGAATAGCCGCGATAGAGCAGGATACCCTTGTCGCCGTCGATGAAGGTGATGTCGCTCTCGCAGCTGGCGGTCGAGGTGAAGCCGGGATCGTAGGTGAAGACATCGGCTTCGCCGTAGAGCTTGCGGATGTCCACGACTTCCGGGCCTTCGGTGCCGCTGAAGGTCGGCAATTCGTACTGCTTGTTCTTGTAGGTCAGCGTGGCCGAGCCGGCGGGCTTGATCTTGCTCTGTCTCATGAGAGGCTCCCCTGAAATGCCGCCCGGACCGGGCGCCGAACCGATATCGCACTGCAGCAACTATAAGCAGGGATCGTTAATTTCGCCACCCGTCCCACCGCTTCCGAAGCAGGGGATCGTTCCGGTTCACGCCGCATAAGTCCTTAAACGGACTAGGGATTCTTCGCGCCCGAGCACCGCCATGGTTTCGAACAGCGGCGGCGATGCCGCTTTTCCAGTCAGCGCGGCCCTGAGCGGCTGCGCAACCTGGCCGAGTTTCAGGCCCTGTGCAGTTGCGAAGTTCCTGGCTGCGTCCTCTAGCGCCGGGCCGCTCCAATCGGTGGCCTCCAGTGCGGGCAGCACGGCGGCGAGCGTGGCGCGGTTTTCGGGAAGAAGAAATTTGAGCGCCGCCGGCTCCGGCGTGCGCGGACCGTCCGTGTACAGAAAGTCTGCCGCCTGCGCGAGCTCGACCAGCGTCTTGGCGCGCTCTTTCAGGCCAGGCATCGCCGCTGCCAGCCGGGCGCGCGCTTGCGCGTCCAGGATCGTCTGCGGAGTTTGACGCGCCAGCAGCGCCGCGACGTCCTCTGCGAGCGACGCGTCGCTTCTCAGGCGGATGTAATGCCCGTTGAGATTGTCGAGCTTCTTGAAATCCATCCGCGCCGGAGACTTACCGATGCTCTCCAGGTTGAACCACGCGATGGCTTGCTCGGTTGAGATGATCTCGTCGTCGCCATGACTCCAGCCGAGCCGCAGCAGATAGTTCCGCATCGTTTCGGGCAGATAGCCCATATCGCGATAGGCTTCCACCGCCAGCGCGCCATGGCGCTTGGAGAGTTTGGCGCCGTCCGGCCCGTGGATCAGCGGCACATGGGCGTAGACCGGCACGGGCCAGCCCATCTGCTCGATGATCTGCAGCTGCCGCGCCGCATTGTTGAGGTGATCGGCGCCTCGCACGACATGCGTCACGCCCATGTCGAAATCGTCGACCACGACGGCGAGCATATAGGTCGGGTTGCCGTCGCTCCGAAGGAGCACCATGTCGTCGAGCTGGTCGTTCTGGAACGTCACATCGCCCAGCACCACATCATGCACCACCGTGTCGCCGGTCTGCCGCGCCTTCAGGCGGATCACATAGGGCTTGTCGCCGCCTTCCGCCGGATCGCGGTCGCGCCAGCGCCCGTCATAGCGGATTGGCCGGCCGGCGGCGCGCTGCTCCTCGCGCATCGTGTTGAGCTCGTCGGCGCTCGCAAAGCACTTGTACGCCTTGCCCTCGGCGAGGAGCTGCTCGGCCACGGCGCGATGCCGTGCCGGCGCGCGCGAACTGATAGACCGTCTGGCCGTCCCAATCGAGGCCCATCCACTCCATCCCTTTCAGGATGGCGTCGACTGCTTCGGGCGTCGAGCGCTCGCGATCGGTGTCCTCGATGCGCAGCAGGAACGTGCCGCCGGTGTGCTTGGCGAACAGCCAGTTGAACAGCGCGGTGCGCGCGCCGCCGATATGGAGATAGCCGGTGGGCGAGGGCGCGAAGCGTAATACGGGTTTCTTGTTATCGGTCATTGTGCTTGGCTTGGAGACGGGGCCGGCGTTTGCGGCTTATCTGTGCTTCTAGCAAACGGAATCCCGTGGGGGTAGTGGCCCGCCTTTCGCCGTTCCGGCGGCCCGTGAACGGCCTGACGCTGACGCGCTGGCCGGCATCGCTTGGTGGCGCCATCGCAGCTGCTGCGCTGGCCGAGCGCGAACGCTGGCCGCTCTGGTTGCCGGCCGGCCTCGGCACGGGTATCGGCCTCTATTTCGCATTGCCGTTCGAGCCCGCCTGGCCCTGGGCCGTGCTCGCTGCCGTTGCGGGCGTGGCCGCCATGTTCGGCGTCGCGGGCACGCATCATTCGGGTCTGCGCATCCTGCTGGCAGCAATGGCGTCGATCGCGTTCGGCTTCGCGCTCGCCAAGGCGCGTACCGAGATTGTCGCCGCGCCGGTTCTCACGCACCGCATCGGTCCGCTCGGCATCGACGGCCGCGTCGAGCAGGCCGAATTGCGCGGCAAGGGAATCCGTTTTGTCTTGGGCGATATCCGCGGCAAGCGGTTCACCGATGACAACAGGCCGGAACGCGTGCGCATCTCCGTACGTGCCCCAACGCCTCTTCCGGCACCGGGAAGCTGGGTGCACGTCAACGCCGTCCTGATGCCGCCGCCGGCGCCCGCTGCGCCCGGCGCGAACGATTTCGGCCGCGCCGCCTACTATCTGCGGCTCGGCGGCGTCGGCTACGCCTATGGCCGTCCGTCGCCGATCGCGCCGCTGTCGGTGCCGTCGTGGCGCGACCGTTATCGCCTGTTCGTCGAGACGCTCCGCACACGGATCACGGCGCGGATCCATGCCGTCCTGCCCGGCAGCACCGGCGGCATCGCGTCTGCCCTGATCACCGGCGACCGCGCCGCGATCTCGGACAAGGACGAGCAGGCGCTGCGCGACGCCGGTCTCGCGCACGTGCTCGCCATCGCGGGCCTGCACATGGCCCTTGTCGGGCTCGGCCTCTTCTGGGTCGTGCGCGCCGTGCTTGCCGCCATCCCCGCGGTCGCGCTCAACTATCCGATCAAGAAGTGGGCGGCGGCGGCCGCGCTGGTCTGCGCCGCATTCTATCTGATGATCTCCGGCGCCACTTCCGCCTCGACCCGCGCCTTCGTCATGCTGGCGGCGATGCTGTTTGCGATCCTGATCGACCGGCCGGCGATTTCGATGCGTTCGCTGGCGCTGGCGGCAGCGGTCATTCTCTTCCTCGGACCCGAAAGCCTCGTCGAGCCGGGTTTCCAGATGTCCTTCGCCGCGGTCCTCGGCCTGATCGCGGTCGCGGAATGGGAGCAGGCGCGGCCGCGGCCGGAGATCTTCGAACCTAAGCGCTTTCTGGAGGTCCGCCGCTATGCCTGGGGCATCGCCACGACGAGCCTGGTCGGCAGCATCGCGACCACGCCCTACGCGATCTATCACTTCGATCGCGCCACGCATTATTCGGTGCTCGGCAACCTGCTCGCCATGCCGGTCATGGGGTTCGTTGCGATGCCGGCGGCGGCGCTGGCGGTCTTCCTGATGCCGTTCGGTCTCGACGCCTGGCCGTTGCATGTGCTGGGCTTCGGCATCGACATCATGCTGGCGATGGGACGCTGGGTCTCCGGTCTTCCCGGCGCGGTCTCTGTCATGCCGGCCTGGCCGGTGTCGGCGCTGGTGCTCGTCACGCTCGGCGGTCTATGGCTCGGACTGTGGCGCAGGCATTGGCGCTGGTTCGGCATCGTCCCGCTGCTCGCCGGCATTGCTGTCGCCTATCTCACGCCGCAGCCTGATCTGCTCGTCGCGCGCGACGGTCTGACGGTTGCGATCCGCGCGCCCGACGGCGCGCTGAAACTCTTTCGCGAGGCGAAGGACGGCTTTTCCGCCGCCGAATGGCTGCGGCGCGACGGCGATGGGCGGGACGTCGGCGACGCCGTCGCCACGACGCGTGACGGCGTGCACTGCGACGCCCTCGGCTGCATCGCGCGCACCTCCGCCGGAATGATCGTCGCCGATGTCGCGCGTGTCGATGCGCTGGCGGAGGATTGCGCGTCCGCCGCAATCGTCGTCAGCGCGGTGCCCACGCGGCACAAATGCGCCGGGCCGAAACTTGTCATCGACCGCTTCGACGTCGCGCGCAACAGCGGTTATGCGGTGTGGTTCGGGCCGCCGCTACGGGTCGAAACCGTCGCACAGGATCGCGGCGTGCGGCCCTGGAGCCCGCCTCAATACCGCCGGATCAGGCCGACCAGCTTGCCCTGAATACGCACCCGGTCGGCGCCGTACAGCCGCGTCTCATAGGCGGGATTGGCTGCCTCCAGCGCGATCGAGTTGCCGCGCCGGCGCAGCCGCTTGAGCGTCGCTTCCTGATTGTCGACGAGGGCCACCACGATCTCGCCGGTGTTGGCCACATCGGCTTCCTGGATGATGACCGTATCGCCGTCGAGGATGCCGGCATTGATCATCGAGTTGCCGGTGACTTCGAGCGCGTAGTGATCGCCGCGGCCCAGCATGCCGCCGGGCACGGGCACTTCGCCCACCTTGTTCTGCAGCGCCTCGATCGGCGTGCCGGCGGCGATGCGGCCGACGAGAGGCACATGCACCGCGTTCTCGCCGTCGCCGGCCGCGCGCCGCGGCCCGCCGGCCATGCGCGCATCGGTGGAAATTCGATTTTCGCCGCGGCCATGACGCGGGCTCGGCCGCTGCGCCTGGCTGCGCGTCGTCGCGGGCCGAAGCGTGTCGGCGACATTGTCCGGCAACTTCATGATCTCGAGCGCACGCGCGCGTTTTTCCATGCGCCGCAGGAATCCGCGTTCTTCCAATGCCGTGATCAGGCGATGGATTCCGGACTTGGACTTCAGGTCGAGCGCGTCCTTCATCTCATCGAATGACGGCGGAATGCCGGTTTCCCGGATCCGCTCGTGGATGAACATCAGCAACTCATATTGTTTTCGCGTGAGCATGAATTCCACGTCCCTTCTGGCAGGTCCCCAAATCAGGGTGAACAAAGCCGAAACATGGAGAATCGTTCTACTTTAGTTCTTTCGGAGCGTCAACGCGCAATATCTGGGAAAAGCAGGGGTTCCCGGAACGGGACCGGCCGGCAGCCGTTCACTGGGCCGGAGAGGGCGCTTCCAACCATGGAGACCCCCATGACGATTCGCAAATTCGCACTTCAGGGTGCCACCGCGGCATTGCTCGCCGCCGGCGCACTCGCTGCGACGACGAACGGCGCGAGTGCCTACACGGTCTGCAATCGCTTCGGCGAATGTTGGCACACCGATCGCCACTACGACTATCCGGGCCGCCTCGGTGTTCGTTTCTACGGAGACGGCTGGCGCTGGCACTATCACCACTACAATTGGCGCCACCATCACGACGGCCGCGGCTATTGGCGCAACGGCATCTGGATCCAGTTCTGATCGGGGAGAGCGGGCTTCGGCCCGCTCTTTCTCTATTGGAGAAGCAGTATCTGCACCGTCTCGCCCGCGGGCGCCGCCGGGGCGCGCGGCGCACGGACAATGAGCGCATCGGCGCGCGCAAAAACGCTCAGCATCGAAGAGTCCTGGATCGCGAACGGCTCGGCAAAGCGTTCGCCGTCGCGCATCTCGATGCTGGCGCGGATATAGTCCTGCCGTCCGTCATTCTCCTTCAGATCCTTCGCAAGTCGCGCGGTTGCGGTCGCGCTTCGATCGGCGGTGCCGAGCAGGGCGGCGATCGCGGGCTTGAGAAACAGCAACGCGCAGACCAGCGTGGAAACCGGGTTGCCCGGCAGTCCGAGCAGCGGCGTCGCGCCGAGCTTGCCGAAGATCAGCGGCTTTCCCGGCCGCATCGCGATCTTCCAGAAATCGAGTTCGAAGCCTTTCGGCCCCAGCGCCTTCTGCACCAGATCATGATCGCCGACCGATGCGCCTCCGAGCGTGACGATCAGGTCGGCGCCCTTGGCTTTGTCTGCGATACCGGCGACGGCATCGGCCGTGTCGGGCAGGATGCCCAGATCGACCGCTTCGCCGCCCCAGCTTTCGATCATCGCCGCCAGCGCATAGCCGGACGAGGCGACGATGCCGCCCGGCTTGCGCGGCGCGCCGGGCAGGGAGAGCTCGTCGCCCGTCGCGACAAAGAAAACTTTCGGTCGCCGCCGCACGGAAACCTCGGCGACGTCTCCTGCAGCGATCAGCGACAGATCGCGCGCGGTGAGCCGCCGTCCCTTCGCCGCCACCGCTTCGCCTGTCTTGAAGTCCAGACCGGCGACGCGGATGTGGCGGCCTGAAATCGCGGCGACATTCAACGTCACCAGATCGCCCTTCGCCTCGGTATCCTCCTGGATGACGATGCTGTCGGCACCCTCCGGCACCACGCCGCCGGTGAAGATCCGTACCGCTTCGTTGGCTCCGACTTTTCCGGCGTAGGGATGCCCTGCAGGCGCTGCACCGACCACCTTCAAACTCACGCCGGGCTTTGCTGCATCGACGGCGCGAAGCGCGTAGCCGTCCATCGACGACACCGGCGCCGGCGGTTGGCTCAGTTTCGCGATCGCGTCTTCGGCCAGCACGCGGCCCATCGCCTGGCCGACCGGCACGCGCTCCGCGCCGACAGGCGAAAAGGCGGACGTGATCCGCGTGACGGCTTCGTCGACCGGGATCATCGGAACATGTCGTCGACGCGCGTCCGCGCCGCACGCGCCAGCTTCTCGGCGACTGCCGCCGGCATCGCGCGCGTCTTGCCGGTGAGATAGGCGTAGATCTCCGCCGCCGGCACGCCGGCATCCTTGGCCCATTGCGTGGCGCGTAGCCGGTTGGACGTCATGAAGGTTCGGAAGGCTTCGCGCTGCTGGTTGGCGTCGCGCTGCTGATCGGCACTGCGCCGGGGTGCCGCGACTTCGCCCATCAAGGTTGCCGGCTTTGCGCGCCCGCGCATGCCGCTCGAGCGATAGGCCGGCTTCTCGGCCTTCGCCGGCTCGGCGGCGAAGTCGCCGCTCTTGCCGCCGGATTTCGCGAGCAGCTTCACGCCTTCGATCGCGGCCGCCTTATCGACCGCCTTGATCATGTCGTAGATCGTGAGTGCTGCGATGCTGGCGGCCGTCAGCGCTTCCATCTCGACGCCCGTCTGCCCGCTCGTCTTGGCGCTCGCGAGGATGCGGATGGCATTGCGCTCGGCGTCCGGCTCGAAATCGACATTGGCCTTCGTGAGTGCGATCGGATGGCACAGCGGGATAAGCTCGCTCGTCTTCTTCGCCGCCATGATGCCGGCGATGCGCGCCGCCGCCAGCACGTCGCCCTTCTTGGCGGTGCCGCTAGTCACCGCGGCGAATGCTTCAGCCGACATTGTGATCACGGCCTGGGCGGTCGCCTCGCGCTCGGTCACGGACTTCTCCGAGACGTCGACCATGCGGGCAGCGCCTTTTTCGTCGAGGTGGGTAAGCTTGTTCATGCGCCGAGTGTAGCCGAATTCGGCGCCACGCTGTCATCAAACTCAGTGTCATGGCCCGCCGGAGTGCTGGCCACCCAGTTGGGCATCGAGCGAAATCTTAGACGCAATTGGCTGCGTCACCTGGGTGGCCCGCATTCGCGGGCCATGACAAGGAGTTGACGGCATTATTGCATTTTAGGTTGGATCCTACCGCCCCAGAAGCGTCCGCGTCGCCGCCGCGACGTCTTTCTCCCGCATCAGGCTCTCGCCGATCAGGAAGGTCGTCACGCCGGCATCGGCCAGGCGCTTGAGATCGTCAGGCGTGCCAAGCCCGCTTTCCGCCACCACGAGCACGTCCTTCGGGATGCGCGGCGCCAGCCGCAATGTGACGCCGAGATCGGTGACGAAGCTGTGCAGGTCGCGATTGTTGATCCCGATCATGTTCGCGCCGAGCGCCAGCGCGCGCTCGAGCTCTTTCTCGTCATGCACCTCGACCAGCGCATCCATCCTCCAGTGCGCCGCATCGAGCATCAGCGTCTTGGCGGTCAGATCGTCCACCATCGCCATGATGATGAGGATGCAGTCGGCGCCCCAGGCGCGCGCTTGCGCCACCTGATACGAGTCCAGCATAAAATCCTTGCGCAGCGCCGGTAGCCGCGTCGCCGCGCGGGCTTGTGTCAGAAATTCCGGGGCGCCCTGGAACGACGGCGTATCGGTCAGCACCGACAGGCACGCCGCGCCGCTCTGCTCATAGGCGCGCGCGAGAGCAGGGGGATCGAAGTCGGCACGGATCAGACCCTTCGATGGGCTCGCCTTCTTGATTTCCGCGATCAATCCATGGCGTCCCTCGTTGCGCGCTCTTTCGAGTGCGGCGCGGAAGCCGCGCACCGGCCCGGCCGCGCCCGCCGCCGTCTCGATCTCCGCCGTCGACATGCGCGCCTTGGCCGACGCGATCTCGTCGCGCTTGTAAACGGCGATGTCGTCGAGGATGGTCATGCGTTCGACACTGCGACGAGCTTGTCGAGCTTGGCCCGCGCCGCGCCGCTGTCGATCGCTTCGGCGGCTAGCGCTGCGCCTTCGCGCAGATCGGCCGCGCGTCCCGCGACATTGAGCGCCGCGGCCGAATTGATCACCACGATATCGCGATAGGCGCCGCGCTCGCCTTCGAACATCCGCCGCAGCGCCGCCGCGTTCTCCGCCGCCGTGCCACCGGCGATCGCCGAGAGCGGCGACCAGCTGATGCCGGCATCTTCGGGCCCGATCTCGCGCTCGGTCACCTTGCCGCTATCGAGTATCGCGACGCGCGTCGGTCCGGATGTCGCGATTTCGTCGAGGCCGTCGCCATGCACCACCCAGGCGCGTTCGGCGCCGAGCTGTCCCAGAACCTCGGCGAGCGGCACGGTCCATTCTGCGGCATAGACGCCGACCAGTTGCCGTCTGACACGCGCCGGATTCGAAAGCGGTCCGAGCAGATTGAAGATCGTGCGGAAGCCGAGTTCCGTGCGCACCGGCGCGGCGAATTTCATCGCCGGGTGATAGGCCTGCGCGAACAGGAACGTCAGGCCCGCCTCGCGCAAACACTGCGACGCCTGCGCCGGCGTCAGATCGATCTTCACGCCCAGCGCTTCCAGGCAATCGGCCGTTCCGCTCTTCGACGACATGTTGCGGTTGCCGTGCTTGGCGACCGGAACGCCGCAGGCGGCGACCACGAAGGCATTGGCAGTGGAGATGTTGAGCGTGCCCTGGCCGTCGCCGCCGGTGCCGCACAGATCGATGGCATAGGGGTTGGCTTCGATCGACGTCATAGCCTTGCGCATGGCGCGCACCGCGCCGGTGATCTCGGCGACAGTCGGCTTTCTCACCGCCATCGCCGTCACCAGCGCCGCGATCCGTGTCTCGCTGACCGTGCCCGCCATGATCGCGCCGAAGGCGCGCGCCGACTGCTCGGCGTCGAGCGCTTCTCCTTCCGCGACGCGTCTCAGCAGGCCGGCGAATTCATCGCCGCTCATGCCGTCTCGCGCGTCTTCGCCAGATCGAGGAAGTTCTGCAGCAGCGCGTGGCCCTGTTCCGACGCGATGCTCTCGGGATGGAACTGCACGCCATGCACCGGATGCGTCTTGTGCATGATGCCCTGGATGACGCCGTCGTCGCTGGTCGCGGTGACTTCGAGCTCGGCCGGCATGCTTTCCGGCGCGATGGTCAGGGAGTGATAGCGCGTCGCCTGGAAGTCGTTGTTCAACCCGCGGAACACGCTCTTGCCGGTGTGATGGATGGTCGACAGCTTGCCGTGCATCGGTTGCGGCGCGCGCACGATCCTGCCGCCATAGACCTGGCCGATGGCCTGATGGCCGAGACACACGCCCAGGATCGGGACGCGCCCACCCGCCTGCTTGATGAGATCGAGACAGATGCCCGCCTCGTTCGGCGTGCAGGGACCCGGCGACAGCACGATCGCGTCCGGCTTCAGCGCCAGCGCCTCGGCGGCTGTCAGCTCGTCGTTGCGCTTGACGACGACCTCGGCCCCCAACTGCCCCAGATAGTGGAACAAATTGTAGGTGAAGCTGTCATAGTTATCGATCAGAAGCAGCACGGCCTGTCTCGTCCGGGAACTCGGTCCCTTCTACGCCGTCTGCCCGCCGCGATGGAAGAGCCGCTTGCGACTGGCTCTTATGTCCCGTCAGATAGGCCGGAATTGACCATTCGGAAAGCGCAATGGCCGCACCAGTCCAGTCCATCATCGCCACCCGCCATGACCAGATGTTCCCTGTCCTGGCGACGGCGGAAGTTCAGCGCCTGCGCCGCTTCGGCGATACGCGCAGCTATGCGCCGGGCGAGCATCTGTCGGAGACCGGCTCGGTGTCGCCGGGCTTCCATATCGTTCTGGTCGGCGAGGTCGCGATCAGCCAGCGCGATCCGTCCGGCAACGACCGGCTTATCGTTACCCACGGCCCCGGCCATTTCATGGGCGAGCTGGCCCAGCTGTCCGGCCGCCCGGCGCTGGTCGACGCCAAGGCGCTGAGCGCTGTCGAGGCCGTGGTCGTGCGGCCGCAACGGCTGCGCGATCTTCTGGTCGAAGAGGCCGATCTCGGCGAGCGCATCATGCGCGCGCTTATCCTGCGCCGCGTCGGTCTGATCGAGACGGGCGCCGGCGGCCCGATCATCGTCGGCCGCGAAGGCAATGGCGATGTGCTGCGGCTTGCCGGTTTCCTCGATCGCAACGGATATCCGAAAACCATCCTCAATCCCGACAGCGATCCCGAGGCAAAGGCGCTGATCGAGCGCTTTCATGTCGCGCCGGGACAATTGCCGATCGTGCTGTGCCCCAACGGCCAGCTGCTGCGCAATCCTGACGAGAACGAACTCGCGCGCTGCATCGGCATGGTCAGCAATATCGATCCGGCGAAGATCTTCGACGTGGCGGTGGTCGGCGCCGGCCCCGCCGGTCTCGCGGCCGCGGTGTATGCGGCATCGGAAGGGTTGTCGGTCGTGGTGTTCGACTGCCGGGCCTTCGGCGGCCAGGCGGGCGCTTCGGCGCGCATCGAGAACTATCTCGGCTTTCCCACCGGCATCACCGGCATGGCGCTGATGGCGCGCGCCTTCAACCAGGCGCAGAAGTTCGGCGCCGAGATGGCGATTCCCGACGAGGTCACCAGCCTCTCGCAGCGCGACGGCATCTTCCACATCGGGCTTGCGAACAGGGAGGACATCCGCGCCCGCTCCGTCATCATCGCCAGCGGCGCGCGCTACAAGCGCCTCGCGGTTTCGAATCTCGGCGACTATGAAGGTTCGCACGTCCATTACTGGGCATCGCCCCTGGAAGCGCGCCTCTGCGCGGGCCAGGAAGTCGTGCTGGTCGGTGGCGGCAACTCGGCCGGGCAGGCCGCGGTTTATCTCGCGACCCAGGTCAAGAAGGTGAACATGCTCGTGCGCGGCGCGGGTCTTGCGGCCACCATGTCGCGCTATCTGATCGATCGCATCGCCGCCCAGCCCAACATCGAACTGCTCACGCACACCGAAGTCACCGCGCTCAAAGGCGATCACGGCGTGCTCAACGCGGTGGAGTGGACCAATCGCAAGTCCGGCCAGGTCACGACGCGCGACATCGGCCATGTCTTTCTCTTTATCGGCGCCGATCCCAACACCGAATGGCTGAAACGCTGCGACGTCAGGCTCGACGCCAAGGGCTTCGTCTGCACGCGCGCGGATCGCGCGCTGGAGACCGACCATGGCGGCATCTTCGCCATCGGCGACGTGCGCGCCGGCTCGGTCAAGCGCGTGGCGGCGTCGGTGGGCGAGGGCGCCCAGGTGGTCTCCGCCATCCATGCCTATCTCGCCGACGGCGGCCCAAACGCAACGGAGAAAGTCTGATGGCCGAACATTGCACGCACATGGCAACAATCAGGAAAGTGACGCCGAGCGCGCTCGGCTGCGAGGAATGCCTCAAGACGGGATCGCCCTGGGTGCATTTGCGCTTCTGCCGCATCTGCGGTCATGTCGGCTGCTGCGATAGCTCGCCGAACAAGCACGCGACCAAGCACTTCCATCACACCAAACACCCGATCATGGAAGGCTACGATCCGCCGGAAGGTTGGGGCTGGTGCTATGTCGACGAAATCATGATCGATCTGCCCGATCAGACCCCGCAGCGCGGACCCATCCCGCGATTCGTATGAAGCCTTCCGCAGCGTCCACTGAAACCGCCGAGTTTCCGCTTGCCCGCAAACCGATAACGCGTCTCAAATGTGCGCAGTCGCGTCGGTTGGGAGGCCGGTATGGCCACAGACGGTTTCGTCCTCGAGATTCCGGAAATGATTGGCATGCCGGTGGCCGCCAGGCGTACGCCGCAAGCCAAGACAAACGAATGGCCCGCCGGCACCCGCATCATTTCCGCCGACAGCCACATGTTCGAGCGCGACTGTTGGCATGGCAAATTCCCCGAGCATCTGCGCGACAAGGAACCTCGCGTCGAAAAGAAGGACGGCTATTTCGAGTTCACCTGCGAAGGCCAGCCGATGACGCCGCCCGAAATCGCGCGCGTCCTCTACGACGCGCTGGAGAGCAATCCGGGATTTCTCGACGTTGAAGCCCGCCTGCGCGACCTCGACATTGAGGGCGTGGAGAAGGAGCTGATCTTCCCGCAACGCCTGTTCGGCCTCTACATCCTTGGTCAGGACACGCTGCGCGACGAAATCTTCTCGATTTACAACCAGGACATCGCCGAGCGCTGCGCCGAAGGGCAGGGACGTCTCTTTCCCGTGATGATCCCGAACTATTGGGACCTCTCCAAATCCCGCGACTCCATTCGCCGCATCAAGGCGCTGGGTGGCCGCTGCCTGATGCTTCCCAACAAGCCGGGCAAGGACGTCGACGGCAAAACCATCCATTACAACGACTGGCGCTACGACCCGTTCTGGGAAGCGGTCGCCGAGGCCGGCATTCCGCTGTGCTTCCACATCGGCGAAGCCATCGTTCAGGCGCGCTCCGGCGCCGCCGGTACGGCGCTGATCGCCCAGATGCAGGGCTTTCGCCAGCAATGGGGCATGCTGACCTTCGGCGGTGTGTTCGACCGTTTCCCAAGCCTCAAAGTCGTGTTCGTCGAGGCGGGCCTGTGCTGGGTCGCGTCCATGCTTCACGACGCCGACATGGCCTACAATTCCTTCCCGACCATGATGGTGCCCAAGCTGAAACATCCGCCGAGCTGGTACTGGCGCAATCACTGCTTTGCCACCTTTATGACCGATCCCGCGGGCCTCGAGATCATCCACCGCATCGGGCCGGAGACCGCGATGTGGTCATCCGACTACCCGCACCAGGAATCCACCCTCGGCTACACCCGCTCGTCCATCCAGGCCGTGTTCGACAGCGTGAAGGACGTCGAGACTGCGCAGGGCATACTCGGCAAGACCGCGCTCAGCCTGTTCAACATGGAATAGCGGCAATTGTGCGCGTTGGGGCCGTCATTGGGGGATTCGTGAACGCGCGCGCGTGGCCGATCTGGTTCTATCCGGCTGCGCTGGCGCTGGTCGCCCTGCAGATCGCCGTCCTGCACAATTTCGGCCAACCGTTCCTCGCCGCCAGCGGCCATATCCTGCTCTGGGTGAACGATGTCTGGAGCGCCGACACCTCGCAGCAGCTCGCCGACTGGTACAGCTTCTCCCACATCATTCACGGCTTCATCTTCTTCGCCATCCTGCACCTCATCGCGCCCCGTATGCCGGTCGCCGCGCGTCTCCTGATCGCCATGGGCGTCGAGATTGCGTGGGAAATCACGGAGAACTCGCCATCGACGATCCAGCATTATCGCCAACAGGCCATCGCCGCCGGCTATGTCGGTGACAGCATCCTGAACTCGGTGTCAGACACGACGATGATGTCGATCGGCTTCCTCGTCGCGTGGCGCTTTCCGGCGCGCACCGTCGCCATCGCCGCGGTCTGCATGGAGTTGTTCACCCTGGCCATGGTTCGCGACAATCTCACGCTCAACGTTATCGGCTTGGTCCTGCCAAACGATTGGCCCCCGATCCGCGCGATCCATGACTGGCAGGCCGCCTCCAAGCCGCCGCCGCTGCAGGGGCCGACAAAGCCCGCTGCGTGAACCGATCGCTTATCTCGACGCGAACGCGCAAATGTGTCCCAACGTCGCCGGAAGCGCGGGCGCGGCATAGACAAGCGCGGTTGCGCCGGTCATCAGCATCACGTCCAGTCCGATTACGATTGCCAAGCCGCGCCAGGCCTGGCGCCGTGCCGGCCCGGCGCAAACTGCGCCGCTCGACCGTCCGCGATTTCCGATAACGCTGAGTAGGTTGGTCAACACCAGCGCGACGATCGAGCAGCAGATCACGACGGCGTCACCTGTCGTATTCGTCGTGCCGGCGCACCCAGAACTGGCTCTTGTCGCCCTCGTCGCGGCCCTTCGGCGTCAGGTCGATATAATTGTAGGCGCCGTTCATCAAATCGACGCCGCGCGAATAGGTCGAATAGGTGTGATAGATCGTGCCGTCCTCGTCCTTGGTGAACACGCTGATCCCGACCATGTCCTCGCCGGGCGGCTTCATGTCGGAATAGTTGAACTGGGCGCCGCCGTTCTTGACCTGATCAGGCGTGAAAGAGGCGAGGAAGTCGTAATTGAAGTCGCTGCCGTTCGAGGAAACCCACTTGAAGCTCCAACCCATGCGTTTGCGATAGGCTTCCAGCTTGGCGAGCGGCGCGCGCGATATGGCGAGAAACGCAATGTCGCGATGCGCCAGATGCACGCCGATGCCGTTGAAATTGTCGGCCCAGAACGAACAGCTCTTGCAGCCGGCCTCCCAGTCGGGCGCGAACATGAAGTGATAGACCACGAGTTGGCTCTTGCCGGCGAACAGATCGGCCAACGTCTCCTTGCCCTTCGGTCCCTCGAACACATAGTTCTTCTCGACCTTTTCCCAGGGCAGCGCACGGCGCGCCGCCGACAACTCGTCGCGCAGCCGCGTGAATTCCTTTTCCTTGGCGAGGAACGCCTTGCGGGCGGCAAGCCACGCCTCGTGATTTACGATGTCATGCTTCACGCTGGACCTCCGGGCTCGCTGCGTTCGGTCCGATTATGGTATTCGTACAAGCAAATTCGTTCCATTCGGCAATTTGCACAACGTGTTGGTGACGGCTTTGTGGAAGTCCACAGACATGCTCGCGCAGGATGCCAAGTCGGTCGGCGCGGCATGGCGCAAAAGGCTGAGCGACGATCCGCTGGCGCGTCGCATGATGGCAATGCTGTCGGGCGAGGGCGGAGGGCAGGCGCCCTTGGTGCTGCAGCATGCGCGGGCGCAGAATCCCGCCATCGACGCGATCATCACCTCGGATTTCGACCGGACGCGCGAGCATGTCGTCGAGCACTTTCAGGCGTTCCTCCTGTTGCCGACCGACGGAATCGGACGCCTCGGCGAAGATCCGATGGCGTTCGTGCGCGTGCACGGTGTTCGGCGCGCCCGCGCCGGTGTGCCACTGACCGCCGTCCTGCAGGGCTATCGCGCCGGCCACAAGACGTTCTGGCTCACGCTCTGTGCCGCGATCGAACGCTACGCTGCCAGCCCGGAAGAAGGGTTGCGCACCGCGATGCTGCTGTCGGACTACTGCATCGACTACACCAATCTGATCAGCAACGTCCTCACGCAATCCTATCTTGCGGAAGAAGCCATCCTCGCCGCGCAGCGCACGCGGCTCAACATCGCGGCGGTGGACGATCTGCTGCACGGCCAGCTGCCGCGCGACGCCGACGCCCTCGACCTCTGCGCTGCCTGCGGCATCGCCGACGGCCGCACGATGTCCGTGGCGGTGGTTCGCGCCGACCGCCAAGAGTCCCGCCCCGATTCAGCGCGTCGGCGCGGCGTGCTGGCGCGCGCGCTGGAGCTGGCGATCCCCGCGGAAGAATTCGGCCGCCTGATCAATCTGCGCGACAACGAGATCGTCCTCATTGTTACGTCCGATTCCGATACCGGCAGCCGGCTGGCACGTGCGCTGCGCAACAGCTTGCCCGACTGGAAAGGAAGCGTTGATCTCGAGCCGCGCATCGGCATCGGACTGGATGTGCGCCGCATCTCCGAATTGCCCCGCGCCTATGCCGAGGCTGCCGATGCCATCGAACTCTCCAGTGGCGACATCCAGCATCTCGCCGACGTTGGCGTCGAGGCCTATCTGCGCCATCGCGCCGACGAGACGGCGCTGCGCCTTACGCCCGCCTGGGCCGCGGCGCTGATCGACGCCGGCCTCGCGCAGACCCTTGAGGCCTATGCCGCGACAAGCATGAACATCAAGGCGTGCGCCGGACGTCTCGATGTTCACGGCAATACCGTCTATCACCGCCTCGCGCGGGTGCGCCGGCTGACCGGCATCGATCCGCGCACCTACCCCGGACTGACGCAACTCCTGACCGCCATGGCCGTGGTCTCTGCAAAGTCCAATGAGGCTTGAGATTCAGCCGGTTGGCCGGCGCGAGATGTTATCCCTGCGTCACCGTTGACCCACTGTCGTCGTTCCGTAACCTGCGCCGCCAACCCGGAGTGTCCCATGTCCAGAGCCAATGGCCGCAAGTCCATCTTCATCACCGGCGCCGCCTCCGGCATGGGACGCGAGACGGCGAAATTGTTCGCCGGCAAGGGCTGGTTCGTCGGCGGCTATGACGTGAATGCCGACGGCCTCAAGACGCTCGAGCAGGAAATCGGCTTTGATAATTGCAAGACCGGCCTGCTCGACGTCACGCTGCGCGAGAAATACGCCAAGGCGCTGGCCGAGTTCACCGCCGACACCGACGGCAAGCTCGACATCCTCTACAACAATGCCGGCATCGGCCGCGGCGGCTTCTTCGCCGACCAGTCCTTCGAGGACGTGATGGCGGTGGTCAACACCAACTTCGTCGGCGTGCTCATCGGCATCCATGAAGGCATCAAATATCTCAAAGCGACGCCGAACTCGCTGTGCTTCACCACGTCGTCCTCTTCGGCCACCTACGGCATGCCCGGGATCGCGGTCTATTCCGCGACGAAGCACGCCGTGAAGGGCCTGACCGAGGCGCTGGCGGTCGAGTTCAAGATGCTCGGCGTGCGCGCCGCAGACGTGTTACCCGGCCTGATCGACACGCCGATCCTGCCGCCCGGCGTCGCCGCGGCGGCGCCGAAGGAAGGCATGTTCCGCTCCATCCCGCCGGTCGAAGTCGCCAAGGTCGTGTGGGAGGCGTACAATTCCGACAAGCTGCACTGGTACGTGCCGCCGGAGATCTACGAACTCGACAAGGCCGCCACGCTCAACCCCGAAGGCACGCGCGACGGCATGGCCGCCGGCACGCTGTTCGAGACGCTTAACAAGCTGACTCAGCAATGAGTGACGGCATCATCGGCGACGTCGTCCCGGCGCTGCGTTTCGACGAAGCGAAGCTGAAGGCGCATCTCGAGAAGCACATCGACGGCTTCGGCCGCGACATGGTCGTGCAGCAGATCAAGGGCGGCGCCTCCAACCCGACCTACAAGCTCACCACCCAGGGCCCCAACGGTCCGCTCGGTTACGTCCTGCGCAAGAAGCCGCCGGGCCAGCTGCTCGCCAGCGCGCATCAGGTCGACCGCGAATATCGCGTGATGAAGGCGCTGGAGAACACAGGCGTCCCCGTCCCGCGCATGCGCCTTCTCTGTCAGGACGACAGCGTCATCGGCACCGCCTTCTATGTGATGAATTTCCTCGAAGGCCGCATCTTCCGCGATGCGCGCCTGCCGGGTCTCACGCCGAAGGAACGCGCCGCCGTCTATGACGAGCTGAACGCCACGCTCGCCAAGCTGCACCAGGTCGACTACCAGGCCGTGGGCCTCGGCGACTTCGGCCGCCCCAGCGGCTACTTCGAACGCCAGGTCGCGCGCTGGACCAAGCAATATCGCGGCGCCGAAAGCGAACACATCCCCGCGATGGAAAAGCTGATCGAAGTTCTGCCCGGCATGATCCCCGCCGATCAATCGGTCTCGATCGCGCACGGCGACTATCGTCTCGAGAACACGATGTTCCATCCGACCGAGCCGCGCCTGATCGCCGTGCTCGACTGGGAGCTGTGCACCATCGGCCATCCGCTCGCCGACATCGGCTATAACGGCTTCATGTGGCATTCGCACGGCGAGGGCTGGGGCACGCTCGACGGCGTGGACTTCAAGACCAGCGGCATTCCGACCGAAGCCGAATACCGCGACGCCTATTGCCGCCGCACCGGCCGCGACCACATCGACAACTGGAACTTCTACGTCGCATTCGGTGCGTTCCGCCTGGCCAGCATCGGCCAGGGTGTTTATCGCCGTGCCCTCGCCGGCGTCACCCCCAGCGATCGCCCAGCCGTAAACGGCGTGGCAGTTCTCGCCGAGCAGGCGCTAGAGATTCTGAATCGCAAAGACTAGCGCCACTTTCGCCAAACCCATTTCTGTCATGGCCCGCATTGCGGGCGACCCAGTTGGAGACAAGCAGGCCGTTGGTTGATCTTGGCGTGGTCAAATTGGCATGCTGGTTGCGCGGAGAGCGAGATTTCAAGCGGAGACGCGGAGCGCGCGGAGATGAGCACGAACTCCGCGTCCTCCGCGACTCCGCGTGAGTTAATCAAGCCAGCTTCAAAAATCCCGGATCGCGCAAGCGGTCGCCCTGCCGCAAACCGTGATCGGGCGGAAGGCGTGGTCCGGCCGGTCCGGGCCGCTTGTCGTAGAACGCGTCGCGCCCGAAGAACCGCAAGGTCAGCGTCCGCCGCCGCGTGCCCGGATGGGTCGGTGCGCCGCCATGCAGCATCGCCGGATGGAACAGCACCAGATCGCCGGGCTCGACCGCGAACGACACGATGTCGAACGCATCGCGCGCCGCTTCGATATCCGGCAGGCGCGGCAACGCATCGCCGGGATGCAGCGGCGCGGTGTCGTTGCCCAGCTCGAAGCTCGAGCCGTTATAGAGGATACCCTTGTGCGAGCCGCGCACGAATTCGAGACTGTCTTTCTTGGCTACCGCATCGAAGGTGATCCACGCCACCGCGAGATCGTCGCCCGCGATCGCGAGATAGGACGAATCCTGGTGCCACGGCGTGCGCCGGCTCTCGCCGCCTTCCTTCAGGAACACCTGCTCGTACATGAACCACACATCGGGCGTGCCCCAGATATCCGCGATCAGTTTGGGCAACGGCGATGATTGCAGCATCGGCCGGTAGGCGTCGGTGCAGCCGGGATTGTAGAGGTCCTGATAGAACAGCGCGTCGCCATGCTGACGGATCTTGCTGGCGGCGGGGCCGGGATGGGTGACGCTCCAGTCATAGGCCGCGAGCGCGTCCTTCAGCGCGGCGTCGTCCAGCACGCGCGGCAGGAACACCACGCCGTCGTCGCGATAGGCTCGTCTCACGGCCGCCAGATCCATGCGCAATTCTCGCGCAACCGCGTAAGCCCGTCCACGCTGCCGCAGCGGCAGTTTGACGGCGTCCGCCGCTATGCCAGCATGGCGGATGGCCGATGACCTTCCGCCCACCGTGGTGCCGCGCGGCGACCAGGACTGGCAGAGCTTCCTGTCGCTCGATGCGCTCGCGGCGTGGATGGACGGGCAGGGGCTCGCCGGCGGCGCGATCGGGAACCCGCACCTGCTCGGCGGCGGCACGCAGAACATCCTGCTGAAGTTCGAACGCGGCGGTCGCACCTTCGTCTTGCGCCGGCCGCCCAAGCATCTGCGCGCCAATTCCAACGAGACGATGCGGCGCGAAGCCCGCGTTCTGACCGCGCTCAAGGGCACCGATGTGCCGCATCCCGACGTGATCGCGGCCTGCGGCGACGAGGCCGTGCTCGGCGCTGCGTTCTACCTGATGGAGCCGATCGAAGGCTTCACGCCGCGCGAGGAGATGCCGCCATTGCACGCGAACGATCCCGCGATCCGCCGCGCGATGGGTTTCGAAATGGTCGACGCGATCGCCGCGCTGTCCAAGGTCGATTTCGCGGCGCGCGGTCTTTCGAGCCTTGGCAAGCTCGACAATTTTCTGGAGCGTCAGGTCGGCCGCTGGAAGTCGCAGCTCGAATCCTATGCCGAGTTTCCCGGCTGGCCTGGCCTCTCGGGCATCCCCGGGGTCGACGAGGTCGGTGGCTGGCTGAACGCGCACCGTCCCGCATCGTTCGTTCCGGGCATCATCCATGGCGACTTTCATTTCGGGAACGTGCTGTTCGACCGCCGCTCGCCGAAGATGACCGCAATGGTCGATTGGGAGCTCACGACGCTCGGCGATCCGATGATCGATCTGGGCTGGCTGCTATCGTCCTGGCCCGAAGACGGCGCCGAGACCGGACCCGTATTCGGATCGTGGAAGGGTTTTCCGGCCCGTGCCGAAATCATCGCCCGCTACGCCGCACAAACCGGACGCGATGTGTCGCAAGCGGATTGGTACGAGGTTCTCGCCTGCTACAAGCTCGGCGCCATTCTCGAGGGTACCTTTGCGCGCGCCTGCGCCGGCCGCGCGCCGAAAGCGACCGGCGACTTCCTGCACGCTTCCACCGTAAATTTGTTCAACCGGGCGCTGAAGAAGATCGGATGATCATTCGCACCTATCGCGACGGCGACGCGCCAGCGCTGGCGGACATCTTCTTCGACTTCGTGCGCCAGGCCGCTCGAAGTGACTATTCGGCCGCTCAGGTCGTCGCTTGGGCGCCATCGAAGCCCGATCCGGCGCGTTTTGCCGCCCGCGCTGCCGACGGCCGCCTCTCGCTCGTTGCGGTCGATGCCGATGACGTCCCACTTGCCTATGGCGATCTCGAACCGAATGGGCACATCGATCACCTCTATTGCCGGCCGGATCGGGTCGGGACGGGCGTCGCATCAGGGCTTTATGACGAACTGGAACGGCGGGCGCGCGCACAAGGAATTTCGCGACTATACGTTGAAGCCAGCGAGCTCGCGCGCCGGCTGTTCCTCGCCAAGGGATTTGCCGTCACCGCGCGCCGGGATTTCGAGATCAACGGCGTCGCAATTCACAACTATGCGATGGAGAAGACGCTGGGCTAGCGACGGCCTGCAGGCTTCCACCGTAAATCTGTTCACATGTGCCTTGCGCAAATTCGGCCTTGCGCCGCAGGCCTGATCCCCGTCAACTCCGCGGCCGCAAATCGCAGACCGAGGGAATTCGTTGAGCCGTCTATTCGCCATCCTGCTTGTCGCCGCCATGGTGCTCGGCATCGCCGTCGGCCTTCTCAGTCATGCCTGGCTCGACGCCGGGCAAATCAAATCGTTCGCCGAGGTCCTCGGCCTGATCACCACGATCTTCCTGCGACTGATCAAGATGATCATCGCGCCCCTGGTGTTCTCGACTCTCGTCGCCGGCATCGCCCATATGGAAGACGCCGCCGCCGTCGGCCGCGTCGGCGCCAAAGCCATCGCCTGGTTCGTGCTGGCTTCGCTGGTCTCGCTCAGCCTCGGCCTTGTCCTTGTGCATCTGTTCCAGCCCGGCGTCGGACTTGCGCTGCCGGCCGGCACGGCGGGCGCATTGCCGACGGCGGCCACCTTCACCCTGTCGGATTTCATCACCCATCTGGTGCCGCGATCCATCGTGGAAGCCATGGCGGACAATGAGATCCTGCAGATCGTCGTCTTCGCCGGCTTCTTCGGCACGGCGATCGCCGCGACCGAAAAGCGCGCGCCCGCGATCGTTGCGCTGGTCGAGCAGGTCGCCACCGTCATGCTCAAGATCACCGGCTATGTCATGAAGCTTGCGCCGCTCGTCGTCTTCGCCGCGCTCGCCTCGACCGTGGCGACCGAAGGCGCCGGAATCCTGGTGACCTACGCGAAATTCGTCGGCAGCTTCTATTTCTCGCTGCTCGTTCTGTGGGTGCTGCTGCTGACGGTCGCGGCCGTGATCCGGCGCGGCGCAATTGTGCCGCTGCTGAAAGCCATCCGCGAACCGGTGCTTCTCGCCTTCTCGACCGCGAGCTCCGAAGCCGCCTATCCGCAGCTGTTGGAGGAATTGCAGGACATCGGCCTGCCGCGCCGCATCGTCAGTTTCGTCCTGCCGCTCGGTTATTCCTTCAATCTCGACGGCTCGATGATGTATTGCACTTTCGCGACCCTGTTCATCGCGCAGGCCTATCGCATCGAACTCAGCATCGGGCAGCAGATCACCCTGCTGCTTCTGATGATGGTCACATCGAAAGGCATGGCCGGCGTGCCGCGTGCCTCGCTGGTCGTGATCCTTGCGGCGCTGCCCTATTTTCACGTGCCGGAGTCCGGCCTGCTGCTGGTCCTCGCCGTCGACCATCTGCTCGACATGGGCCGCAGCGGCACCAACATCGTCGGCAACTCCGTCGCGTGCGTCGTGGTCGATGCCTGGGATCGCGGATCGAAGGAAATCGAAGTCGCGGCGTAGCGCTAGCGCGTCTGCCCACCATCGACCGGCAGCACGGCGCCGGTGATGAAGCTTGCCATCGGCGAGAGCATGAACGCCGCCACCGCACCGATCTCTTCCGGCTTGCCGTAGCGCTGCATCGGCACTTCGCGCCGGATCCACCGCGCCCAGGTGTCCGCTTGCTCGCCGGTCGAGCGCTGCTCCCAGGAGCCGCCCGGGAAGATGATGTTGCCCGGCGCGATCGAATTCACGCGCACGCCGCTGGCGCCGACGAGCTTCGCCAATTCCTTTGACAGATGGTTCATCGCCGCTTTCGACGTGCCGTAAGTGACCGGCGAGCCGAGCGCGCCCAATCCCGCGATCGAGGAGATGAACAGGAACGCGCCTTCCCTGCGCGGCGTCATCCGCTTCAGGGCGGCGCGCGCCAGCCGATAGGCGCTGTCGAGATTCTGCGTCAGCGCCGCGTCCCAGTTCGCGTCGTCGACCTCGAGGCCGGGCGGCGAGGGGTACAGCCCGACATTGGCCACCGCGCCCCAGATCGGCCCGACGTCGCGCTCGACCGTGGTGAGCGCGGTTTCGATGGTGGCGCTGTCGCGCATGTCGCCGGGCATCGACCAGATGCGGTCCTTGCCGAACTGCTCCGCCAGCCGCTTGCGCGCGGCTTCGAGCGCTTCGGCGCCGCGCGCCGTCATCGCGACCTTGGCGCCTTCCTTGAGGCAGGTCTCGACGATGGCGAGCCCGATGCCGCGGCTTCCGCCTGCGACGAAGATCACTTTGTCCTGAAGGCCCAGATCCATCGCTAAAGTCCCAATACCGCCTTGGACAATATATTCCGCTGCACCTCGTTCGTCCCGGCATAGATCGAGCCGGCGCGATCGTTGAGATATTTCGCCGTCACCGGCCAGGAATATTCCGGTCCCACCGGTTCCTGATTGTGCAGGCGATGAAAGCCCGGCGTCGGTCCGCCCGGCGACACGGCAAAGGGCTGGAACGGCATCGCGTAATAGCCCACCGCTTCGAGCGCCAGTTCGGTCAAACGCTGGCTGAGATCGGTCGACACCATCTTGAGCATCGAAGATTCCGGTCCCGGTGGCTGGCCGCTGCTCAGCGACGACATCACGCGCATTTCGACCGCGCCCATCGCCTCCACCTGGATCGCCGCCTCCGCGATCTTGGCGGCGAATTCCGGATCGTCGATCCCTTCGGCGCGCGCGATCTCGCGGATTCGCGCAAGCCGAACGCGATGCGACGGCGCGCTCGTGCCGCCGCCGCGCTCGAACAGCATCAAATATTTCGCCACCGTCCAGCCGTCGCCGATCTTGCCGACCACATTGCTCTTCGGCACGCGCACGTCGGTAAAGAACACCTCGTTCTGCACCGCTTCGCCGCTCGAGAACACGATGGGCTTCACGGTCACGCCGGGCGCCTTCATGTCGATCAGGAGAAAGGTGATGCCGAGCTGCGGGATCTTCTCCTTCGACGTCCGCACCAGGCAGAAGATCATGTTCGCCAGATGCGCCTGCGTGGTCCAGATCTTGTGACCGTTGCAGACGAAGTGATCGCCTTCGTCGCGCGCACTCATCTGCAGCGACGCGAGGTCGGAACCCGATCCCGGCTCCGAATAGCCCTGGCACCAGAAGTCCTCGCCCGCCAGCATGCGCGGCAGCCAATAGGCCTTTTGCTCGGGCGTGCCATGCCCGATCAGCACCGGACCGCACATTCCAAGCCCCATCGGCGACAGCGGCGGCGCGCCCGCCTCGGCGGTCTCGCTCGCCCAGATATAGCGCTGCACGACGTTCCAGCCCGTGCCGCCATACTCTTTCGGCCAGGCCGGCGCGACCCAGCCCTTCTTGTAGAGAATGTGCTGCCACTTCATCGACACTTCATAGTCGCCATAGACCGAGGTCAGCGATTTACCGGCCTTGCGCAGGTCGGGCGTCAGTTCGGCAGCGAGAAACGCGCGCACCTCGTCGCGAAACCGCGTATCGTCCGCGCTCCAGCTCAGATCCATCCTGCCGCTCCCCATCGCGTGAGTTGGCAGTGTGCTGACCCGACGTAGCGGAAAGCAAGCGTCCGCGTCCTCCGCGGCTCCGCGTGACGATTCATTTGTTCAAAAGATCTCCGGACCGTCGACGCAGGACATGTGCGCCAGCGCGGAAAGGGTCTGCCAGTTCTCGTAAGGATTGGTCGAGCCCCCGCAGACGAAGCCGCCGCGATGCATGTGGCCGCTGGGGCAGAGCTGCAGATGGACATGCGGTCCGGTGGAACGCCCGGTGCTGCCGGCGAATCCGATCACGTCGCCGCGACGAATGACGTCGCCCGCATGCACCGCGAGCTGGTTCATATGTCCGTTGACGATCACCGGCGCGCCGCTGCCTTGGGTCTGCAACGCCACGAAGTTGCCCAACCCCGTGTCGAACTCGGCGAACATCACGCGGCCGTCGGCCATCGCATGGACCGGCGTTCCCTGCTTCACGGCGAGATCGATGCCCTGATGGTTCTCGATCCTCGTCTTGTCGATCGGATCGCTGCGCCGGCCATAAAGGCTCGAGACATGGCACTGCACGCCTGGCGCGAACAGCGAGCCGTAAGTCGCGGTACCGGGCGGCGGTGCGTCGCCGCCGAGCGCAAAGCCGAGACCGTCGCGCTTGTCCTCGCCCGTATAGTGCCGGTAGCCGGCATGACCGGCGACCAGAAGCACGCACAGGCTGATCGCAACGCCGCTCCAGGCGATCCGGCGCCGAGTCCTTGGTCGCGCGCCGCACCAGCGCGCTCTTCGCTTGTTTTGCAAAGAGCAGAAGAGCGAGAACGCCCGCCATCGCCGGCTCGAAATAGGAATAGAGCGTCGCGTTGAACGTCGCGATGCGCGCCGTCGCGTGCCCGCCGGCCAGCGCCAGGATCGGCTTGAACAGCCACGGCACGAAGTCGGCATAGCCAAACATCACTTCGAGCCACACACCGCCCGCGAACAGCAAGGCGGCGAGGACAAATCCCACGAAGCGCGAGAAGCGTGTCGCGCGATAGGCGAAGTAGGAATGCGTCGCCTTCAACGCCGCAGCGGCGATCAGGGCGGCGCCGGCATATGGCAGTCCGTTGTTGAGCACCGCATAGATCGTCGCCGCCGCGTGCAACGCCACCGCGAGCGCCATGCCGGTCGCGGTCATCGTCAGCGCCACGAGCAGGATCAGAACGGTTCCGGCCGCATCGGTCAGCGCAAGCGGCGTCGACTCGAACGCGAACCAGCGCCACAGAAGCCCATGCACGCGCCGCCCGTGCGAGCGCGGCACGATCCCGACCGAGATCAGCGTCTCTTCGAGCGTGCGCGGCGTGCGCGGCGGCGGGCGGATCGCGATCGCCGGCGCCACGGATGTTCTGGCAAGGCCCGATCGGCTCATGCTGTCCCGACAAACCCAATGTGCCGCTTTGCAGCTTTTCGTGACTTTATATGGGCATGGTGCACGATTGTCCCTGTGCGGCAAGGGTTTCCCGCGGCGCAGGCGCATGTATGCTGCGATCATCGAAATCCGTGAGGACGTCCCATGCAGGATCTGCTTCCGCTCGCCGAACGTGTCGGCCAGCGTCTCAAGTATCGCAAGGAGACGATCGCCATCGCCGAGTCCTCGAGCGGTGGTCTTTTGTCCGCGGCCTTGCTCGCGGTTCCCGGCGCGTCGGCCTATTTCCTCGGCGGCGCCGTCGTATACACCGCCAAGGCACGCGTGCTGCTGATGGATCTGCCGCGCGAAGCGGTCGCCGGCATGCGGTCCGCGAGCGAGCCTTATGCGCAGCTTCTCGCGCGAACCGCGCGCGAACGCTTCAACGCGACCTGGGGCCTGTCGGAAACCGGCGCGGCGGGTCCGACCGGCAATCCCTATGGCGACGCCGCCGGCCACACCTGCATCGCGCTCAGCGGTCCCGTCTCGCACGCGATCACGGTGGAGACCGGCGACGGCGATCGCGCCGCCAATATGCGCGAATTTTCGAGGCGTGCGCTGGAGCTACTCCTGAACGCTCTCGAATAGTCCGCCGGCGCTCTATTGCGATCCCCGATGGACATCGCGACGTGCTCCGTTCGCGCCTTCCGGCGGAACCGGCGTGTAGATCACCAGCTTCAGACCCGGATCGTCATTGGCCTGAAAACTCGCATGTTCGAAGGAGATCACGCCCTTCTTGGGGTGATGCAACGTCTTGACGCCGGAGACCGGCCGGCGGACGTCGTGGCGTTCCCACCAGCCGTCGAATTCCGCGCAGCCGTCGCGCAAGCGCCGTAGCAGCGTGACGAATGCCGGGTCGCCGGCCCACAGATCGTGCGTTGCGCGGAACTGCGCCACCATTCGTTGCGCCTCGTCGGTCCAGCCGGGGCCGAACAGGTCGCGGCTCCGAGGAACGGTCAGCATCGAGACGAGAATATTGCGCTCGTCGTCGCGGAGCGCATCGAAGCCGAAGATGTCGTCGGCCGCTTGGTTCCAGGCCACGAGGTCGCGGCGCCGTCCGGTGATATAGGCGGGCTGAGTCAGAACTCCGCAGCAGGCGAAGCAGCGTGGGCGGGGCGGTCTCGGGCTGAAACGGCTTGTGTCGGCCCCCGCCCGCCAACGCGCGCAGATGCTGATGCTCGAGCTCTGTCAGCCTCAGGGCGCGGGCCAGCGCATCGACGGTGCCGACCGACGGCGTCACCGGCCGTCCTTGCTCGAGTCTGATGTACCAATCGACGCCGATGCCGGCGAGCTCGGCCACCTCCTCGCGGCGCAGACCCGGCGTTCGGCGCTGCCTGCGGTGCGGAAGTCCGACGCTCTCCGGCGTGAGACGGCTGCGCCGGGCCCGCAGGAAGTCGCCCAGCTCGCGCCGCTTCAGATCTTCCATTTGTGGCGTCTCCAGTCTGGGTCTTGCAATCCCAGGATAATACCAGGCCTGAATGACTTGCGGAACCGCTGGTAGGGTCGCGGCGGTCAGCTTTTGAGAGGTTTCCCATGAAAGCCGCGGTCCTGAACGCATTCGGCGCGCCGCTCGCCGTCCAGACGCTGCCTGACCCGGTGTTGGGAACCGGCGAAGTCGTCGTCGATGTCGTCGCTGCCGGCATCGCCGGCTATGCCGCCGGTGTCTTCTCCGGCGCCCGGAATTACCTGCTCGAACTGCCGATCGTACCGGGACCGGGAGGGATCGGTCGGGTGCGCGCCACAGGTCCGGACGCGACCAAGCTGTCCGTCGGCGAATGGGTCTATTGCGACTCGACCATCCGTTCGCGGGACGATGCGATAAATCCCGACACCATACTTTTGGGTTGGACGGCGCGGAACGACGAGGCCATGCCGCTGCACCGTTTCTATCACCACGGCTCCTTCGCCGAACGGATGCTGGTTCCCACCGAAAACGTCACCCCCATCGGCGATATCGAAACGGGCGATGCGGGCCGGTGGACCGCGCTGGGCCGTCTGCTCGTGCCCTATGGCGGATTGCTGGCTGGCGACCTGCGGGCCGGCGAGACCTTGGTGGTGAACGGCGCAACCGGCGGCTTCGGCGGTGCCGGCGTTGCCGTTGCACTGGCGATGGGTGCTGGGAAGGTCGTGGCTACCGGCCGCAATGTCAGCGCGCTCGACGAACTCGTCCGCCGCCTCGGCCCGCGGGTCCGGCCGGCGCAGATGACCGGCGTCGAGGCGGACGACCGGCGCCGCATTGTCGAAGCCGCCGGCGGGCTGATCGATATCGTGCTCGATTTTCTGCCGCGGGAGGCTTCGCCCTCGCAGGTCCTTGCGGCCTTGCTGGCGGTGCGCGGGGGTGGACGCGTGGTGCTGATGGGCGGCGTCCGCGGCGACCTGCAGCTCCCTTACAATTGGTTGATGCACAACGGCGTCACCCTGCGCGGCCAGTGGATGTATGCGCGCGATGTCGTGCCGCGGATGGTGCAATTGATCCGTGCGGGTCTGATCGATCTTGCCGGTTTCGAGTTGACGGAATTCGGATTGGACGATGCCAATGCAGCGGTCGCATATGCCGCCGCGAACGCCGGGCCGCGCCAGCTCACCGTGCTCCGCCCGGACCGTTAGGACGCTCGACGAACGTCAATGCGCCTCGACCGGCGGCGCGTCGTTCGACAGCGGTGGCACTTTGGCGAACGGCACGATCGCGAGCGCCGCGACGAACAGGATCGCCAGAAGGGCGAACACGTCCTGAAACGCCTGCGACAGGGCTTGTTGCGTCACGAATTGCGCGATCTCGCCCGACAACACCAATTTCGCATGCGCTGCGTCGGCGCCGAGCGTACCGATCCGGCTCACCAGTGGCGCCAGCATGCTGGTATTGCCGTGGCCGAGCGCCTCGCCGAACGCCTCGCCATGGATGCGGCCGAAATCCTGCAGCAGCGTGGTGGCGACCGCGATGCCGATGGCGCCGCCCAGATTGCGCATCAGGTTGAACAGGCCGGACGCAAAGCGCAATTCGTCCGGCGGTACCCCGTTCAGCGCCATGCCGACCGACGGCACGATGCACAAAAGGACGGCGAAGCCGCGGATCGCCTGGGCCGGGAACAGCTCCCAGAAGCCCCATTGCGGCGTGATGCCGGAGAACAGCCAGCAGGAGAACGCGAACAGTCCGAAGCCGGCCGCGATCACCACACGCTGATCGACGATCGTCGTCAGCCGCGCGGCGAGCGGCGCACTGAAGGTCATGAAGATGCCGGTCACGAACACGGTGGTTCCGATATCGAGACTCGAATAGCCCCGCACGCGGCCAAGGAAGATCGGCGTCAGATAGGTCGCGCCGTAGAGCCCGATGCCGATCACGACGTTGAGCGCGCACGCCATCGCAAAAGTCGGCCGTCTGAACGGCGTCAGCTTCAGGACCGGCATGGTCGAGGCGAAGGTTCGCTCGAAGAACACCAGTGCCGCGACGAAGGATATCCAGGCGACCGTCGTCACGGTCGGATCCTCGAGCCATTGGTGCCGCGGCCCTTCCTCCAGCACATATTGCAGTGCGCCCAGGAAGATCGCGAGCGAGATCACGTGCAGCCAGTCGATTCGCCTGAGCATCCCCAGATTCGGCTCGTCCACCTTGCCGAGCAGCGGCAGAGCGATCGCGATGAACGCGCCGGGTACGATGTTGATAAAGAACAGCCAGTGCCAGCTCAGGCTATCGGTGATCCAGCCGCCGACCGTCGGACCTAAAGTCGGTGCAAGCGTCGACACCATGCCCAGGATCGCCGGGATCATGGCGCGCTGCTTTCCCTGGAACATGGCGAAACCGGTGGCGAACACGGTCGGCACCATGGCGCCGCCGACGAAGCCTTGCAGGGCGCGGAACACCGTCATCGACTCGATGCTCCAGGCCATGCCGCACAGGATGCTCGAAAGCGTGAACAGCACCGCCGAGGCGGTGAACAGCCAGCGGGTGGACAGCGCCTGGCTCAAAAAGGCTGCGAGCGGGATCATCACGATCTCCGCCATCAGATAGGCCGTCTGGACCCAGGCGATCTCGTCGGGCCCGGCCGACAGGCCGGCCTGAATCGAATTCAGCGACGCGGCCACGATCTGGGTGTCGAGGAGAGCCATGAACTGGCCGAAGGCCATGATTCCAAAGATCAAAAACTTGCGGTGCGGGCTGTAATCCGCGAGCGGGGAAGAGGCCGGAACGGCAAGTCCTGCGGCGCTCATCTTGACCTCTTGACGTATTATATTACCATCATCATATAAAGCTCGGGACCAGGATCGCAAGATGCGCTACGCCGAATCGCACAAGGAAGAGACCCACAGGAAGCTGCTGACCGTGGCAGCAGCGGCGTTGCGCGCGGAGGGGCCGGACCGGCTCTCGGTCGCCCAGGTGATGAAATCTGCCGGCCTCACCCATGGCGGTTTCTACGCCCACTTCAAATCCAAGGACGCGTTGCTGGTGGAGGCGGTGGCCGAGGCCTTTGCGAAATCGCAACGCCGCGTCCAGCGTTTGTTGGACGGCCTGCCGCCGAAGCACGCGCTGGCCACCTATATCGATTTCTATGTCGCTCAGGCCCATCGCGACGATCCGGCGAGCGGCTGCGCGATCACCGCGCTTGGCTCCGACATGCCGCGCCAGACCAAGAGGTTCCGCGCCGCCTTCGAGACAGGCCTCAAGAGGATGTGCGATGCGCTCGCCGCGCGGATGACGGCCGCGGGCGTCGAAGATGCCGAGCGGCTGGCGCCGGCGATCCTGGCGGCCATGGCGGGCGCCGTGTCGCTGTCGCGCACGATCTCCGACCGCGCTCTGTCCGACGAGCTTCTGGCCTCCACCCGCGCCGGCATCAAAGCGCGACTGGGTCTGACCGAACGCGCCCTGGCGGGCGAAGCGAAATTGTGAGGGTCGAGAAATGACGACGACCGCAACCTTCGAACGAACCGCGCCATTGTCCCGGGTGCGCAAGCTGCCCGGACGTGCGCTCATCGTGGCGGCCGCCGCGATCGCACTCGCGCTGGCAGGCACGTGGTGGATTGCGACCCCCGCTTCGCATGTCTCGACCGACGATGCCTATCTGAAGGCGGACTCCACCATCATCGCGCCGAAGGTGCACGGTCTCGTCGCCGCCATTCTGGTGCGCGACAACGAGCGGGTGCGCACCGGCGAGCCGCTTGTGCGCATCGACGACGAGGAATACGCGCAAGACGTGACGGCGGCGAAGGCCGATGTCGCGTCGGCGCAAGCCGCGCTCGCCCAATTCACCGCGCAGAAGAACCTCGCCGCCGCCAATGCGCGCGCCGCTGCCGCTGCGATCCGCGCCGCCGACGCCGAGCGCGTGCGCGCCGTGGCGGACCGTCGCCGCTTCGACATCCTGGTCGCCGGCGGTGATGTCTCGCGCCAACAGGCCGACCAAATGCGCGCGGCGGCCGAGAGCGCCGCAGCGGACGCCGACAGAAGCCGCGCCGCCTATGCCGCCAGCGAGCAGCAGCTTGCCGTGGTCGACCAGAGCCGCGGCCAGTTGCTCGCCGCCCTGTCGCGCGCCAATGCCGCGCTGGCGCTGGCCGGGCAGAACCTTTCGCACACCATCATCCGCGCTCCGGTCGACGGCGTGGTCGGCGACCGCCAGGTGCAGGTCGGCGAATATGTCCAGCCCGGGACCCAGCTTCTGACCGTGGTGCCGATGAACACGCTCTATGTGGTCGCCAACTTCAAGGAGACCCAGACCGCGCGCATGCTCTCGGGCCAGCACGTCCGCATTGCCATCGACGCGCTCTCGGGCAAGACGCTCGACGGCACGGTGGAGAGCTTCGCGCCGGGTTCGGGCTCGGAATTTTCGCTGCTGCCGTTCGAACCGGCGACCGGTAACTTCACCCGCATCGTCCAGCGTGTGCCGGTGCGAATCCGCCTTTCTCCCGGACAGGCCGACATCGCCCGCCTGCGCCCGGGTCTGTCGGCCGAGGTCGACGTCGATCTGAAGAGCTGACGCGTCGGGGAACTTACGGACTCGATTGACAGGCCATCCCGTGCTCCTACACAGGGGCATGTACCGGCTGAAACCGATTCGCGCCAAGCGTCGGCCAAGGCCGCCGCGTGTCCTCATGCAGGGCACGCAAGCGGCCTTCTGGGTCGTGCTCCTGCTTGCCGTCGCGCTCGGCGGCGGCCAGGCGATTGCCGGCTTCCCGGCGTTGCTCGGCATCATCCTTCCACCCGGCGTGGTCGCGGCACAGGCGAGCGACGTGCCGCACGATTCGATCGTCGACGTGCCGATCGCCGAGACCATCGCGCCGAGCCGCTACGCGCCCGAAGTTCTCTATCCCATCGTGACGCGCGAATTTCCCGACTGGCTGCTGGCGCGCACCACCGAGCCGGTGACGCCATCGCCTGAGCCGGTGCGCGATCCCAAGGTCGCCATCGTGATCGACGATCTGGGCGCCGATCTTGCCCACACCGACCGCGCGCTGGCGTTGCCCAGCACGGTCGCGCTCTCCTTCCTGCCTTATGCCGATGCGACGCCGTGGCTCTCCGCCGAGGCGCTGCGCGGCGGCCACGAGGTGCTGGTCCATATGCCGATGGAGACCGTGGGCGATCACGATCCCGGGCCGCTCGCGCTCACCACCGATCTTTCGCCCGACGAAATCCGCCGCCGTCTCGATGTCGCGCTGTCGCGGGTGCCCGGTGCCATCGGCATCAACAATCACATGGGCAGCAAGTTCACCGCCGACACGCTCGCGCTCATTCCGGTCGCCGAGGATCTGGCGGCGCGGCATCTGTTGTTCTTCGACTCCCGCACGACGCCATCGACGCAGGTCGTGAGCGTCAGCCATTCCTTCGGTGTGGCGAGCGCGGGGCGCGACGTCTTTCTCGACGACGAGCAGACGGCGGACGCCGTCGGCGCCCAGCTGATAGAGCTCGAGGTCCGCGCGCGGGCGCAAGGCATCGCCATCGCCATCGGCCATCCGCACGACGTGACCTTGGCCGCGCTCGCCGTTTGGACCGCGCATGCCGCGGCCCATGGCTTCACCCTCGTGCCGCTCTCCGAAGCCATCCGCCTGAAGACCGAGCGCGAGGTGCGCTATTCGCTCGCGGCGCATTAGAAGCTTCGTCTCCGATACGATGTAACCCAACCGGTGTCATGGCCCGCGAATGCGGGCCACCCAGTTGGGTTCTGCACGATATTGCCAGCGTGGATGGAAGACTCTTTGGCCAGAGTAAGAGCAGGCGTCACCTGGGTGGCCCGCATTCGCGGGCCATGACAATGTTGATGATTCCGTCCGATCGCTGCGCAAAAAATTATTTTCGCGCGAAAGAAAATATCGTTCGCCGCACCGCACACATATCTCTATCCAACACGTCTCCCGGGAATCTCCGCGTTCTCCGCGGCTCCGCGTGAGTTCCACCGTTGATAGTCCGTGTACGAATTTATTTTCGAGTCCCCCTTGAACCGAGTCGGTCGAAACACCAATTCACCCATATCCCGACAATTGCATCCGAAGCGCCGCCGCCGGTTTGCGGCATGCGCCCCGCAACGCTACGAGGTCACGAATGAAGAGACTTACTGCCCGCGTTTTCCCGCCGTCGCGAAGCGCACGGCTTCTTCGGCCGCGCGCATCAGGGCGGCCGCCTTGCTGACGGTTTCCTGGTACTCGGCCTCGGGCACGCTGTCGGCCACCACGCCGCCGCCGGCCTGGACGTACATCACTCCGTCCTTGACCACGGCGGTGCGCAGCACGATGCAGGTGTCCATCGATCCGTCGGCGGCGAAATAGCCGACCGCGCCGGCATAGACCGCGCCGCGCCGCTCCTTTTCGAACTCGTCGATGAGCTCCATGGCGCGGATCTTGGGTGCGCCCGACAAAGTGCCGGCCGGCAAGCCCGCCGCCAGCGCGTCGATCGCATCGAGCCCGGGCCGGATATTGCCCTCGACGTTCGACACCAGATGCATCACATGGCTGTAGCGCTCGATGAAGAAGCTCGCGGTGACTTTCACTTCGCCGGTTTTCGCCACGCGGCCGACATCGTTGCGCCCCAGGTCGACCAGCATCAGATGCTCGGCGCGTTCCTTGGGATCGTTCATTAGCTCTTCGGCCAGCGCCTCGTCCTCGGCCGGCGTTTTGCCGCGCGGCCGCGTGCCGGCGATCGGACGGATGGTCACCACGCCGTCGCGCAGGCGCACCAGGATCTCCGGACTCGATCCGACGATGGAGAATCCGGGAAACGCCAGATTGTAGAGGAACGGAGACGGATTGAGGCGCCTCAGCGCGCGATAGAGCGAGAAGGGCGGCAGCGTGAAGGCGCGGCGGAAGCGCTGGCTCGGCACCACCTGGAACACGTCGCCGGCGCGGATATACTCCTTCGCGCGCTCGACGATCTTCAGATAGTCGTCATGCGTCGTGTTGGACTCGATCGCCGTGAACGCCGGCAGATTTTCCGGCACCGGCGGCGATGCCGGGGCAGGGCGCTCCAGATCGTCGGCTGCATCCTGCAGTCGCTCGCTCGCCCGGGCATAGGCGGCGCGTGCATCGACGCCTTTCTCCGGCCACACCGGCGTGACGATCAGGATCTCGTCGCGCACATTGTCGAAGATCGCGGTGATCGTCGGGCGCAGCAGGATCGCATCGGGAAGGCCAAGCGGATCGGGCGGCACATTCGGCAGTCGCTCGATCAGCCGCACCATGTCGTAGCCGAGATAGCCGTAGAGCCCCACCGCCATCGGCGGCACGCCGGCGGGCAGCTCCATCCGGCACTCTGCCAGAAGTGCGCGCAACGAGGCGATCGGCTTGTCGGTCAGCTTGTCGGCGACGAACTTGTCGGGCGCCGAACGTGCGCCGCGGTTGATCTCGCTTTTGCCGTCGCGGCAGCGCCAGATCAGATCCGGCTTCAGTCCGATGATGGAATAGCGGCCGCGCGCCTCGCCGCCCTGCACGCTCTCGAGCAGGAAGGCGTTGTCGCGACCTTCGCCGAGCTTCAGGAACGCCGACACCGGCGTTTCCAGATCGGCGATCAGCTTTGTGTAAAGGACCTGCGCTCGCCCGGACTCGTAAGTGCGCGCGAAGGCGGGAAAGTCGGGTTCGGTCGCCATCGCTCGATCAAGATCCGGTTCCTGAATTGCCGACGGTCTGGTCGATCATTTTCTGGTTGACCTTCGTGCCGTCGCGCTGCTCGACCGCCTTGGCCAGCGACAAGGTGATATCGGATGAGATTTCGCCCGACAAGGCGCTCACGCCGCGTAAGTAGCCGATGTCGAATTCGGGCGGCTGCGGATGGGCGATGCCGGACACGCGCGCGACCACGAAGCTTCCGTCGGCGGAGCGGCTGAACACCGTCCCGCCGGCCGGTGCGGCATAGATCGCGCGCACGAGGTTCGCGTCGAACACGCCGCTGTTGGTGCCGCGGTTGAGCGCCGGGCTCGATTGGACGGCCGTGCCGAGCGATGCCGCAACGCCGGCCAGCGAATGGTCGGCATTGGCCTTCGCGCTGAGTGCCGCGGCTTTCGCCTGCAGCAGCGCGGCGCGGCGTTCCGCCATCCAGCTGGCGAGCGCCTGGGCGCGCACCTGATCGAGAGTTTTGGCCTTGGGCGGCGTCACGCCGTCCACCTTGATCGCATAATAGTGGCCGTCCTGGGTGGCGAAGGGATCGCCGTCCTCGCCGACATCGGCCTTGAAGATCGCGGCAAGCAGTTCGGGATTGGCGGTCGCGGCGACCTTGCTGCCGTCCGGCGCCAGGCCTTGGGCATCGACGGCCGCGACGCGGACGAAATGCATGCCGGCCTTGCGCGCCCCTTCGTCGATCGTGTCGCCGCCGCCCAGATCGTCGGTGAAGGCGTTCGCCATGTCGGTCATCTTGGCGAGCGCGAGCTGGCGCTGGACGATCAGGCGGATCTCGTCCTTGGTCTTGGAGGTGCCCGGCGTGATCTTGGCGACGTGCATCAGGACCCAGCCGAAGGTGCTCTTGACGGGCGCACTGACGCCGTTCGCCGGCAGCGCGAAGAACGCCTTGGAACGTGCCGGATCCAGATCCTCGGCCACGACGGAGCCGAGCTTGTAGTCGGCCGGCTTGAGCTTGTGTTCGGTGGCAAGCGTATCGAAGCTCTTGCCGCCGTCGAATTCCGCCTTCGCGGCCGCGGCCTCGGCCTGCGTCGCGTACTGGATCTGCTCGAGATCGCGCTTTTCCGGCACCACGTAATCGGTCTTGTGCAGGTCGAGTTCGTCCTGCACCTGCTTGTCGGTCACCGTGATCGCGCTCGCCAGGTCGTCGACGCCGATCGCGGCGAGGCTGACCGAGCGATATTCGGGCGTGCTGAAGCGCTCGGGATGGGCTTTGACATAGGTGGCAAGTTCCGCCTCGCTCGGCGGCGGGATGTCGCCCAGCGATGCCGGCGTCAGCACGACATACTGGGCGGCGCGCTGCTCGTTGATGAAGGAGAAGATGGCGCGCGCATAGTCCGACGGCATGGAAAAGCCGCCCTCCACCGCCTTCAGCATCTGGCCGCGGGCGGCGTCCTTGCGGGAGGTCTCGACGAATTCGTTCTCGCTATAGCCGGCGCGCCCGATCGCGTTGAGGAAGACGTCGTGGTCGAAGGTGCCGAGCGCGCCGTTGAACACCGGCATCGCCTGGATCTGCTGACGCACCCGCGCGTCGCTCGCGGTCAGGCCGAGCTCGCCGGCCAGATTGTCGAGCGCGGTGGTCAGCATCATGTGCTCCAGCACCTGCTGGCCCAGAAGCTTGGCCTGGTCGGGCGGCAGCACGACGCCGGCGTTGCGCATCTGGTTGTGAAAGTCGCGCGAATAGGCCTCGACCGGCAGCTGGGTGGAGCCGACCGAGAACACCGTGGTGTCGCTGGAGCCGCGGAAGATGTCGGCGATGCCCCAGATGGCGAAGCTCAGGGCAAGCGCGCCAAGGAAGATCGACGACACCCACGACTTCGCGTATTTCCGCATTTCCTGAAGCATGACTGGCCCGATATCTCCGATGCCGTGGCGGCAAAAAGCGGCGGATGATAGGGAGGGGGTGGGGCAAGGGCAAGGCACGCCGGATGCCGGCTTGCCGCCGGTGAGATGCCCTGGATGAGAGAGACATGCGTCAGTTGATTGCCGGAAACTGGAAGATGAACGGGCTGGGCGCGTCGCTCACCGAGATCGAGGCGCTTGCCCGCGCGCTCAAATCGCCGGACTGCGACGTGCTGATCTGTCCGCCGGCGACGCTCGTGGCGCGCGCCGCCGTTGTCGCGAAAGGCACGCCGGTCGCGATCGGCGGCCAGGACTGCCACGCCGAAATCTCCGGCGCCTTCACCGGCGATATCAGCGCGGAGATGCTGCGCGACGCGGGCGCCGGTGCGGTGATCGTCGGACATTCCGAGCGGCGCCAATATCACGGCGAGAGCGACGCGGTGGTCGCCGCGAAGGCGAGGGCGGCATGGCGTGCCGGCCTCCTCGCCATAATTTGCATCGGGGAGACCGAAGCCGAGCGCGCTGACGGCCGCGCTTATGACGTGTGTTCGGCCCAGCTCAAGGCAAGCGTGCCGCCGGGTGCGTCGGCGGCAAACGCGGCGATTGCCTATGAACCGATATGGGCGATCGGAACGGGCAAGACGCCGACCTCGTCCGAAATCGCGCAGATGCATGCGTTCATCAAGAGCGCATTGCCGGCGCCGTTACGGATAATTTACGGCGGCTCTGTAAAACCGTCGAACGCCAAGGAGATCCTGGCGCTCGCCGATGTCGGCGGTGCTTTGGTCGGCGGTGCGAGTCTCAAGGCATCCGATTTCATTACAATTGTAGAGGCCGCGCGAGCTTCGTCTTAACCGGGTAATCCCACCGTTCCTTAACCCGCTGCATGTCAATTTTTACACGTTGGCAACGGCGGGCGCGGCGCGGGATATGAGCCGTTTATACTACGAATCCACGGAAACGCTGATCTACGATCCCGTCGCGGCCAATCGGACCGCCACGCGCGCGGCGCTTTACACTTTGGGCTTCAGGCGCATCGAGACCGTGGGCGCGCTGGATGCGTTTTCGGACGCGATCCGCCGCCGCCCGCCCGATCTGGCGCTGTGCGAGACGCAAGGCGCCGACGGCGATCTCTGCAAGATGATCCAGGATTTGCGCCAGGGCTCGTCCGGCTTCAATCCGTTCATCGTCATCATCGTAACGGCCTGGGAGAAGTCGGCCGCGCTTGTCACCCGCGTGGTCAATTCCGGCGCCGACGATCTGTTGTTGCGTCCGTTCTCGACGAGCCTTCTGGGCCAGCGCATCGAAACCCATGTCGAGCGCCGCAAGGCCTTCGTCGTCACAAGCGAATATGTCGGTCCCGACCGGCGCAAGGACAATGCGCGCTCCGCCGCGATCGAGATGTTCGATCCGCCGAACTCGCTCAAGATGAAGGCCAAGGACCGCTTGTCGGCGGAGGAGGCGACGATGCGGCTCGACGCCGAACTGCGCACCGCCCGCGATCTCCTCAACACCGAGAAGCTCCGCCGCGACGCCTTCCAGATTTCGATCCTGTGGCGCCTCATGCAGGAACATATCCCGGGCGCGGAGTCCTACGTCCTCGAGCTGGAGAAGATCACGACGCTTTCGAAGGCGGTGGCACGGCGCTGCCGCGACAACGACCTCGATACGGCCGTGGAATGGTGCGACTCGGTCCTCGCCGCGGTCGAAGGTCTTCAGGCGGGCGTCGATCGCAACGCAGCGATGCACCTGTTGGGCCATGCCTCGCTCAGCCTAAATCACGTCTTCAATAACGAGAAATCGACCACCGAAATCCTGGGCGAAATCGACGCGACGGTGGCCATCATTCGCGCCCGCAACCTGGCCGAAGCGTCGGCGGCTGCCGGTTAGCCCGGTTTTCCGCGGAAAGTGCGTTTGGGAGAATGCCCGCCGCCGTTGCGGCAGGAGCCCGTTTCGTCTATTGACCGCCCCCTGAATTCGGCCGGAGGCCCTGGTGCAGGTCATTTTGCTTGCGGTGGAAATGCTCGTCGCGGTGGCGCTCGTCATCGCTGTCCTGTTGCAGCGCTCGGAAGGCGGCGCGCTCGGCATGGGCGGCGGCGGCTCGGGCCTCGGCGGCCTGTTCTCGCCGCGCGGCGCGGCCGACACCCTGACTCGCCTGACCTCGATCCTCGCGGGACTATTCTTCCTGACCTGCCTGGGCCTCAATCTGCTGGCCCTGCATGGACGCGACGAAAAGTCGTTCCTCGAGACACCGGCGACCCCGGCGCCCGCTTCAGCATTGCCGGCGCAAGCCCCGCGGCCCGCGACGCCGGCCGTACCGACGCCGCACTAGTTTTTCGAAACCTTGCCGAATGTCCGGCCCCGCGGCGCGTCTGCGGAGCGGGATTGCGCGCACCTCGGTCGCGCATTGCCCAAGCCGGCAATTCGGAGCCGGCGAATTGGGTATCGGGCAAAAAGATGAAGCTGCGACAAGAAGAGCATTGCGACGGTCCGCAACGCCGCACGCCGGTGTGCGGTGTCGTGTGATGAAAGCGTGCCGATTCAGTACGTTCGCGGGCATTGTTCTCTGAGCATGTCAGCTCATCGCGATTTTGAATCTTTCCGCTTGAGTGCGCGCACCTCTTTCGACATGTTGGCCTTCCATGGCGCGGTTGATCTTCATCACCGGCGGCGTGGTCTCTTCCTTGGGAAAAGGTCTTGCGTCCGCCGCACTCGGGGCTTTGCTTCAGGCTCGCGGGTACAAAGTCCGTTTGCGGAAACTGGACCCCTATCTCAACGTCGATCCGGGGACCATGTCGCCGTTTCAGCACGGCGAAGTCTACGTCACCGACGACGGTGCGGAGACCGATCTGGATCTGGGACATTATGAGCGCTTCACCGGCGTCTCGGCATCCAAGTCCGACAACGTCACGTCGGGCCGCATCTACAGCCAGGTGATCGAGAAGGAGCGCAAGGGCGGCTATCTGGGCCGCACCGTGCAGGTGATCCCGCACGTCACCGACATGATCAAGGAGTTCGTGCTGGACGGCATCGACGACCTCGACTTCCTGCTGGTGGAGATCGGCGGCACGGTCGGCGACATCGAGGGCCTGCCGTTCTTCGAGGCCATCCGCCAGCTCGGCAACGAGCTGCCGCGCGGCAAGACCGCGTTCGTGCATCTGACGCTGGTGCCCTATATCGAGGCCGCAGGCGAGTTGAAGACCAAGCCGACCCAGCACTCGGTCAAGGAATTGCGCGCCATCGGCATCCAGCCCGACATCCTGCTCTGCCGCGCGAGCCATCCGATCCCGGACGAGGACCGCCGCAAGATCGGCCTGTTCTGTAACGTGCCGGCCGAGCGCGTGATCCCGGCGCTCGACCTCGACACGATCTATCGCGTGCCGATGGCGTATCACGAGGCCGGCCTCGATACCCAATTGCTCAAGGTGTTCGGCATTGACAATGCGCCGCCTCCCAACCTGACGCGCTGGCAGGCGGTGGTCGAGCGGGTGAAGAACCCCGAAGGCGAGGTGCGCATCGCCGTCGTCGGCAAGTACATCCAGGTGAAGGATTCCTACAAGTCGCTGTCCGAGGCGCTGGTGCATGGCGGCGTCGCCAACAATGTGAAGGTTCATCTCGACTGGATCGATAGCGAGATCTTCGAGCGTCCCGACGCGCCGACCTTCCTCGAGGGCGTCAATGGCATTCTGGTGCCCGGCGGCTTCGGCGAGCGCGGCACCGAAGGCAAGATCCATGCGGTCAAGTTCGCGCGCGAACGCCAGGTGCCGTTCTTCGGCATCTGCTACGGGCTGCACATGGCGGTGATCGAAGTGGCGCGCGATCTTGCGGGGCTGGAGGGCGCCGGCACGACCGAGATCGGCCATCCCAAGCATCCGGTCATCGGGCTGATGACGGAGTGGACCAAGGGCAACCAGAAAGAGACGCGCAGCGAAGGCGGCGACCTGGGCGGCACGATGCGGCTCGGCGCCTATCCGGCGGTCCTGACGCCGGGCAGCCGCGTTGCGGAGGTCTATGGCGCAACCGAGATCAGCGAGCGTCACCGCCACCGCTACGAGGTGAACACCGAATACGCCAAGCTGCTCGGCAAGCAGGGCTTCAAGGTCTCCGGCTGGTCGCCCGACGGCCGCTTGCCGGAGATCATGGAGATCCCCGATCACCCCTGGTTCATCGGCGTGCAATTCCATCCCGAGTTGAAATCGCGCCCGCTCGAGCCGCACCCGCTGTTCACGTCCTTCATCGCCGCAGCGGTGCGCAAGAGCCGGTTGGTGTAGTCACCTGAGCTCATATCGCTACGGCATCGGCTTGCGCGTTGTGGGCTGGCGCGGCGTCGGGTAGCCGGCTTCCAAAATGGCCGAATACGGCAAACAATGATCAACCGTTTGGGCTTTGCCGCAGCCGTCCATCAAATGCTTGAGGTGCCTCCGCGACGACATGTGCGCGAGAGACGCTGACCGCCGGCAATTCCACGTCAGCCGGAAATCAGACGTGCGGACGTCGGATTGCCCGAGAAGTCGGTCCAGCAGGCGCGCTCGAAGTCGTAGAGCTTGCAGGCCTTGACGATGCGCCGGTACTCGTCGACCGACAGCACGTACTCCTTGAACTCGCTGCCGCGCTTGGCCTTGAGCAGCGCCTGCTCGTCGGGCAGTGCATAGACCGGAACGGACGGGTTCACGTGATGAATTGGATGGGCCATGACGTCGGAATAGAGCGGCAGGATATCGAGCGGAATTCTAACATGCGCGGTGCCGCGGACATGGCCGTCATTGCTGCGCCAGCTTTCCTCGTCCGCAAACCAGGGAATGTCGGGATGGGTGTGATTCAGATAGGTCGTCACGGCGGCCAGATAGCTCCACACCAGCAACGGAACGAGCCAGCCGACGACCGCCACGACCCACAAGGCGCGATGCGGCGCCAACGTGTGGCCGGCGACCAGGATCGCCAGGAAAATCGCAATGCCTCCAAGGATTACGAACGCGGAATTGAACGCATGTTCCTTCCAGTTCGCGCGCGCCAGGCGCCCGACCGGGAGCAGCAGCATCGGGATCCAGATCCCGAGGTGATAATAGAGGATCGGGCCGAGCGCGCCGCGGTAAATGCGTTCGAGGAATTGGCGGGCCGGCGACGCCGCGCGATATTCGCGAACGCTCATCGGAGCCCAAACGGGGTCGAACCCTTTGAGATTCGTGCGACCATGGTGCCGTTTGTTGTGCGCAAGCCGCCACAGGCTGACCGAATGGAGCATGGTCAGGAAGGCGACGCGGCCGAGCCACAAATTCCATTTGGGGCCCGGGACCAGCGCGCCATGACAGCAATCGTGGCCGACGATGAAGACCATCGCGATGAAGACACCGTTGGCGATCGAGAATGCGATGTTCAGCGCGAGCGGGAAGGGCGCGACGGTGCCCACCAGCGTGGCGAGATACAGGCCGAAATAGACGGCGAAGATGCCGAACCCGCGCGCGTATGTGCGCTGTGGGACCGCCGGTGCGGGTGCACCGGCCGCAATGGATTGGGCATTTGCGACGTCCATCGTCCCGCCAGGAGGAAAATCCGGCGGCAGTCTGGTTTCGGTTGGGCTAACGAACGATTACCGGCGCGCGTATCGCTGGCCGATGACGCAACTTGTGCGTGGCAGGGTTAAGCAACCCTTACCGCGCAGTGTCATGCGGTTGGGCGAAACGCGAAATCGCACCATCCATCCGCGTCGGCATCGTAGAGCTTGCAGGCGCGCATCAGCCGCCAGTGATAGGCCGGCGTCCAGTGCACCACGATCACGTCGTCGCGCACACTCTCCAGGCTGCTCTGCGCCTTCTTGAGCGAATACATCGGAATGATCGGGTTGAGATGATGCGCGGTGTGCTGCATCAGCCGGTGGAACAGAAGATCGAACGCCTCCCAGAACACGATGTGCACGGTGCCGCGCATCTTCTGCTCGGCAGTGGATGGCCGGCCCGTCGGCAGCGACCAATGCACCTTCGGTCCGGTGTGCTGGATCACGGTGACGAACGAGATGTAGAGGTTCCACAGGAGGAAGGGGATCAGAAGTCCGAATAGCGCCGCTTCGGCGAATGCGGTGCCGTAACTCTGGTTGCGGAAATAATGCGCCGCCAGCGTGAGGCCGCCGAGCAGCGCGATCAGCCAGACAATGACGAGCGCGAAGTCCCCATAGTCGCGCGCGCGGAACGTCTTCCGTTCGGCGGCGCTCGGAAGGATGATCTGCAGCAGCCAGATGTCGATCAAGTAGTAAGTCGCGTGTCCGGCCAGCGAGCGCTGGTAGCGGTAATAGGCCCTGCCGAACGGGGAGGCGGCGCGATACTGCTCCGCCGTCATCGGCGAGAACGCGTTGTCGATGCCGATCTGCGCGGTATACCGGTGATGCACCTGATTGTGGTGATAGGCCCAGCGGTTCAGCGGATGCAGGGCGGGCAAAAATCCGATCGTCCCGATCAGCCGGTTGAGCCACTGATAGCGTGTGCCGCCGCGATGGGCGCAATCGTGCCCGATGATGCCCAGCGTCGCGGTCAGGACTCCGGCCGCGAACGCGAAGCCGAGCTTGGCGAAGATTCCCTGGGCCAGGACTGCGCCCAGTACACAGACAAGATAGAGCGAGAACTCGCCCACCAGCAGTGCGATCGGGCGGAACAGGTGCCAGGTGACGAAGGGCGCCAGATAGAGTTCGGCGCGCGCTTTATCGGTTTCGATCAGTCCCATGTCGGTCTGCGGAGTTCGCCAATAGTTAACAACATCTTAACCCGATTTCGCAGACGCGAACAGGGGATCGGCAGCGATTGTTCGGGGCAGGTTAAAACGGGCGAAAAAGGCTCAGCGCGGCACCAGGATCATCTTGATGCCGTCGCGCGGCCGCATGGTGATGCGGTGCTGCAGGACGATGTCCTGCCCCGACACCAGCTTCATGCGGAAGCGCTGCGCCAGCGTCGCCAGCATGAGTTGGGCCTCGGTCATGGCGAGCGCCATGCCGATGCACACGCGCGGTCCGCCGCCGAACGGCAGATAGGCGAAGCGATGCCGGCCCTCGCTGCGCTCCGGCGAGAACCGCTCGGGGTCGAAGCGTTCGGGATCGTCCCACAGCATACGGTGGCGATGGATCACCCAGGGAATGACGGCAACTGTTGCGCCCTTGGGAACCTTCACGCCGCAAATCTCGTCGTCTTGCAGCACCGCGCGGTTGGAGAGGCCCGGAGCCGGCGGATAGAGCCGCATCGATTCCTCGATCACCATCTTCGTGTAGGGCAGGTTCACAAGGTCGTCATGCGTCGGCGGACGTCCGCCGAGAACGCGCGCCAGTTCTTCGTGCAGCTTGGCCTCGACCTGCGGATGCTGCGACAGAAGATACCAGGTGTAGGTCAGCGCCAGCGCCGTTGTGTCGTGTCCGGCGAGGAAGATGATGACGACTTCGTCGCGCACTTCGTCGTTGGAAAGCCGCACGCCCGTGTCGCCGTCGCGCGCCGCGATGAGGCGATCGAGCAGATCGCGCGGCGCGCCGTTCTGAACGCTCTCCCGCGCGCTGATCAGCTTCTGCATCGTCGCATCCATCGTTTTGAAGTTTTCGTGGATGCGGTCCATCTTGCGCTTCATGCGCGGCGGACCGATGAGGGGCAGGATGTCGAACACGTTGAAATCGAGCGAGTCGTCCATCTTGCGCAACGAGTGGTCGACCAGGCTGCCCAGCTCCTGGCCGTCGGCGGAGAACATGGTGCGCGAGATCACTTCGAGCGTGAGGTGCGTCATGTCCTCGGCGATGTCGATGACCGCCCCGCTTCCTCTCGCTGCCCACGCGTTCGCGAACGCTTCGGCGGAAGCGACCATCGCCGGCGAGTAGGCAACGATGGACTTGAAGTCGAAACTCGGCGCCATCAGCCGGCGATGCGTCTTCCACTTGTCGCCCTGGCTGACGAGCAGCCCGTCGCCGAGGACCGCGCCGAGCATCTTGGTTTCCATCTCGGTCTTGGGATAGTTCGCGACATTGTCGAGCAGCACGCGCTTGACGCCTGTCGGGTCGCTCACGACGAAATTGTGCCCGAAGACCGATTTCCACTCCCACACCGGGAGCTCGAAGGCGGGCCGCGGCAGGCGCTCGAATTCGTTGGCGCTGCTTCGTGAACAGCATTTCGAGCAGGCTTGGGGCCTTTTCGGGCGGCGGCGCGGTGCCGACGAGAAAGGGCGCGGCGACCGTATCCGACAGGCTCATGGCGCGGGCTCCCCGAATGCCACATTGCATCTAGGCATATGGCTGTCGCCCTTCAATGATGCCAGTCCAAATATGGTCATTGCCCCCGCCACCGTCAGGCCCGCCTGGATGGCGGCGTCCGCGCCAAGGCCGGAACCACGCAGGATCGTGACGACCAGAACCGACGATGCCGTCGAAGTGAGCGCCCGCAAAATGGCTCGAACGGACTGGTTCATCTCTTCGCCTCCTCGAAATCACCGTCCTTGAGATGCGCAAGGGGCGCTTTCGGATGCGAACAATTCACCTTTCTTAAGGACCGCTTTGCGGCCAGGGCAGCGTTAACCAGGGGTTCACCGTCTCCCTAAAACCGTAGGGATTCAGAAAGAACAGTCACTTAAGGTGGCCGCATGGATCGACCGCGCTCACTGCAGCTGCTTTGGACATTGGCGCTCGCCTTCGGGCTTGCGCTGACGGCCGGCGCGTACGCCGCGACGGCACCGGAGAGTTCGGCGAGCATCAGCTCCGATTACCGGCTCGGCACCGGCGACAAGGTCCGGGTCATCGTCTATGGCGAAGCCGATCTCGGGGGCGAATTCCAGGTCGACGCGACGGGCTATGTCCGGCTTCCGATGATCGGACAGGTAAAGGCCGCCGGGCTCACCGCGCACGATCTCGAGGGAAGCATTACGACAGCGCTCGGCAACGGCTATCTGAACGATCCGCGCATCAACGTCGAGGTGACGACCTATCGTCCATTCTACGTCATCGGCGAAGTTCAGAAGCCCGGCGAATATCCCTATGCCAACGGAATCACGGCATCGAGTGCGATCGCGGTCGCCGGCGGCTTCACCGGCAAGGCGGTGGAGAGCGTCATCTACGTCCGCCATCAGGGCGAAGACACCGAACATCGCATGGTGGTCAACGAGGCGACGCCGATTCGCCCCGGCGACGTCGTACGCGTCAATTCCACTACCTTCTGGGACGTGATGGACGTAATCGCGCCGCTGGCCGGCTTCAGCGCCGCGGTACGCTACACGGTCCCATAGGCCGCCGAGTTTCTTGTATAGTGCGGCGGCATCGTCCATAGGATCGCCGCATGCAGCCCAATGCCGTCGTGAAGGTCGGTTCCGTCGAGATCGGAAACGCGCGCAAGCTTTCGATCATTGCCGGCCCCTGCGCGCTCGAGAGCCGGCAGCATGCGCTGGAGACCGCTTCGGCGCTCAAGGAATTTGCCCTGAAGGCCGGCGTGGGCTTGATCTACAAGACGAGCTTCGACAAGGCCAACCGAACCAGCTCCAACGCCCAGCGCGGCCTCGGCCTCGAACTCGCCGCGCCGATCTTCGCGGAAATCCGCGAAACGCTGGGTCTGCCGGTGCTGACCGACGTGCATGAGCGCGATCAGTGCGCCGCTGTCGCCCAGGCCGTCGACATCCTCCAGATTCCGGCCTTCCTCTGCCGCCAGACCGATCTCCTGGTGGCCGCCGCCCGCACCGGCAAGGTGGTCAACGTCAAGAAGGGTCAGTTCCTCGCGCCCTGGGACATGAAGAACGTCATCGCCAAGATCACCGGCGCGGGAAATCCGAACATCCTCGTCACCGAGCGCGGCGTTTCGTTCGGCTACAACACGCTCGTCGTGGACATCCGCTCTCTGCCGATCATGGCGAAGTTCGGCGCGCCCGTCGTGATGGACGCGACGCACGCGGTGCAGGAGCCCGGTGGTCAGGGCGACAAGACCGGTGGCAACCGCGAGATGGCGCCTTACCTCGCGCGCGCCGCGGTCGCGGCCGGCGTCGCGGCCGTTTTCATGGAGACGCACGAAGACCCCGACCGTGCGCCGTCGGACGGCCCCAACATGATCAAGCTGAAGGACATCCCCGCGCTGCTCACCGATCTCGTCGAGATCGACCGCATCGCCAAGCGGCCCTTGCTGAACTAGTGCCGCCGATTTGAAGGTCCTACGGAGACTGCCGCAAGCTCGGTTAGGAACTTCAAATCGAAAAGCGGCACTAGAATCATCGATTTGCTAGTGCCCCCCTTGCTTCCGAAGTTCGTGTCAGTGGCTGTTGCGATGTATCACGAACTTCGGAAGCGGGGCACTATGCGACCGCCAGGAAGCCTTGCACGATCCCGATGAGCGACAGGACCAGCAAACCCGCCGTCGCCAGCGAGGTGATGGTGAATCCGGTGCTGCGCTTTTCCGGCGCGGCCATGTAGCCCCGCAGATAGACGATGCGGCCGATCACCCAGACGAGGCCGAACGCCGCCGGCAGCCAGCCGAGCCAATGGAAATAGCTCGTTGCGAGCCAGAGCAGCGGCAAGAACATGACGAATTGCTCCAGCGTGTTGACCTGCACGCGATAGGCACACTCGAATTCCGGATTTCCCGTGACGGCGGGTGCGCTGATCTTATGCTTGCCGCGCATCTGCGCGACATTGATGCCGGTATAGAAGACGAACAGGACGGACAGGACGGTGACGGCCGCGCTCAGCAGCTCGGCAGGTATGGCGGTCATGGCGTTTGATCCCCGATAGGCTGAACTCCCGCACGGGACGCGCGGGAGCCTTGTACACTCAGCCTACAGGATTCGGATGATTGCGTTTACTGTGCGCCGGCGCCGCCGGAGCCCGCCATGCGGGCGGCCATGAAGGCCTGAATCCGAGCCTGAATGGCCGCCTTCTGATCGGCGGTAAGTGCGGACCAGCGCGCGTCGAGATCGGCCTTGAACTTGGCGCGGTCGGTGTCCGACATCGCCATGATTTTGTCGCGCTGGCCCTTGCGATAGGCGTGCTTCTGGTCGTCCGTCATGCCCTGCGTCGCCTTGAACATGTCGGTGATGAGCATCATGCGCTCGTCTTGGGTGAACATGCCGCGCATCATGCCGTGCCCGGCGCCAGGTGGCGGCGCGGGCGGTGTGCTGTCGGCATCGGCGCTTGATATCATGAGCGTCGCGGTCAGGGCGATGAGGGTGGTGCGAAACATGTACGAACTCCATCGTGATCGTTCTTCAACGCGCCGTCCCATGGTCTCCGTCGCGCGCTTGCCGGTGGCCGGGCGATCCCTTAAAGCAGGCCCGAATTCGGAACACTATCCATGACGGGAACGGCATGACCGCCATCATCGACATCACCGGCCGCGAGATTCTCGACAGCCGCGGCAATCCGACGATCGAGGCCGATGTGCGCCTTGAGGACGGTTCCTTCGGCCGCGCCGCGGTTCCCTCCGGCGCCTCGACCGGCGCACATGAGGCCGTCGAACTGCGCGACGGGGGCAAGCGCTATGGCGGCAAGGGCGTGGAGAAGGCGGTTGCCGCGGTCAACGGCGAAATCTTCGACGCGCTGTGCGGTATGGAGGCCGAAGACCAGATCCGCCTCGACCGGATGATGTGTACGCTCGACGGCACGCCCAACAAGTCGCGGCTCGGCGCCAACGCGATTCTCGGCGTCTCGCTCGCCATCGCCAAGGCCGCCGCGAATGCCGCCAATCTGCCGCTCTACAAATATGTCGGCGGCGCCAGGGCGCAGACTTTGCCTGTGCCGCAAATGAATATCGTCAACGGTGGCGTCCACGCCGACAATCCGATCGACTTCCAGGAATTCATGATCATGCCGGTCGGCGCGCCGACCTTCCGCGAAGCGCTGCGCGTCGGTGCCGAAGTGTTCCACACGCTGAAGAAGGCGCTGCACGACGCCGGTCACAACACCAATGTCGGCGACGAGGGCGGCTTCGCCCCCAATCTGAAGAGCGCCGACGAAGCGCTGGCTTTCATTGTGAAATCGATCGAAAAGGCGGGCTACAAACCCGGCGACGACGTAATGCTGGCGCTCGATCCGGCGTCCTCCGAGTTCTTCAAGGAGGGCAAGTACGTGCTGGCAGGCGAGGGCAAGACGCTCGATCCCGCCGGCATGGTCAAGTTTTACGAGCAGCTTTGCGCCCGTTATCCGATCGTTTCGATCGAAGACGGCATGGCGGAAGACGATTGGGAAGGTTGGGCCGGCATCACCCAGGCGCTCGGCAAGAAGGTCCAGTTGGTCGGCGACGATCTCTTCGTCACCAACACGAAGCGGCTGGCGGAGGGAATCCAGAAGGGCGTTGCCAACGCCATCCTCGTCAAGGTGAACCAGATTGGTTCCCTGACGGAGACCTTGGATGCCGTCGACATGGCCCAGTGCAACGCCTATCGCGCTGTGATGTCTCACCGCTCCGGCGAGACCGAGGACTCGACCATCGCCGACCTCGCGGTCGCCACCAATTGCGGGCAGATCAAGACGGGATCGCTCTCCCGCTCAGACCGTCTGGCGAAGTACAACCAGCTGCTGCGCATTGAGGAACAGCTCGGCGACCAGGCGATCTATGCTGGCCGTAGCGTCTTAAGAAAATAGTTTCGAAACTCAGCGACTTTCCGCTTGACCGGCCGAATCAGTCCGTGATTTGTTCATGGCATGCGAATCAGACGCAGCGTGACACGTTTTTTCGGCATTTCCGTGATACCGGCCGTCAGTCTCGCGGTCGTCGCCTATTTCGGGTATTACGCGATCTGGGGCGAGCGCGGCGTGATCGCGCTCTCCGATATCCAGGCGCGCCTCGGCGTCCGCAAGGAACAACTGGCCCTCGCGCAGGATTCCCGCAAGCGTCTGGAACACCGCATCGCCCTGATGCAGCCCGACGTCGCCGATCCCGATCTGATCGAGGAGCTGGCGCGCAGCCAGCTCATGATCGGTGGCCCCGGCCAGGTCGCCGTTCCGCGCGCCGGACACTAGTGTCCCGATTCCGAAATTCGCTTGCTTTCGATATCGTCTTCCCTGCGAATTTCGGGATCGAAGGGACACTAGCAACTTGTTGATTCCTAGTGTCGTTCCGGTTCCGAAGTTCGCAAGCCGCCCAATATCAGCCTTGGCGCGAACTTCGAAACCACGACACTAGGTCCTGACAGGACGTCAACGCTTGCCAAACTAGGCTGCGCTTGCCAAAACGCGACATGCCTCTCCTTTCTCCGGCAGACTTGAAGGTCGCACCCGATGAACGCGTCTGACCAGGCCGGGGGAACGCCCGGCGCGGACGCCGTATCGGGTTCCAACTCCTTGTCGCTCAAGCAGTTCTACAAGGACATGCTCCTGATCCGCCGCTTCGAGGAGAAGGCGGGCCAGCTTTACGGCATGGGCCTGATCGGTGGCTTCTGCCACCTCTATATCGGCCAGGAAGCCGTCGTCGTCGGCATGCAGTCCGATGTCGGGCCGCACGACGAGGTCATCACCGCCTATCGCGACCATGGACACATGCTCGCGAGCGGAATGGACCCCAAAGGCGTGATGGCGGAACTCACGGGCCGCGCCACGGGCTATTCCAAGGGCAAAGGCGGCTCGATGCACATGTTCAGCAAGGAGAAGAACTTCTTCGGCGGACATGGCATCGTCGGCGCCCAGGTTCCGATCGGAACCGGTCTTGCGTTCGCCAACAAATATCGCGGCAACGACGCGGTCAGCATCACCTATTTCGGCGACGGAGCGTCCAACCAGGGCCAGGTCTACGAGTCCTTCAACATGGCCGAGCTTTGGAGGCTGCCTGTCGTCTATGTGATCGAGAACAATCAATACGCCATGGGCACGAGCGTCGATCGTGCCAGCGCCGAAACGCATTTCTACAAGCGCGGCGCTTCCTTCAACATTCCCGGCGAAGCGGTCGACGGCATGGATGTCGAGGCGGTACATGCCGCCGGCAAGAAGGCGATCGAATGGTGCCGTGGCGGCAATGGCCCGATCATCCTGGAAATGAAGACCTACCGCTATCGCGGCCACTCCATGTCGGATCCCGCCAAGTACCGCACGCGCGAGGAGGTTCAGCAGGTGCGCGAGAAACGCGACCCGATCGAGCATCTCGGCCAGAAGCTGGTCGCGCAGGGCATCGCCAGCGAGGACGATCTGAAGGCGATCGACAAGGAGATCCGCGGCGTCGTCAATCACGCCGCCGAGTTTGCGACCGATAGCGCCGAGCCGGCACCGTCCGAACTCTTCACCGACGTCCTGGCGTGAGCGGCGGATGTCGATCGAAATTCTCATGCCCGCGCTTTCTCCGACAATGGAAGAGGGCAAGCTCGCCAAGTGGCTGGTGAAGGAAGGCGACGAGGTTCACTCCGGCGACATCCTGGCGGAGATCGAGACCGACAAGGCGACGATGGAGTTCGAGGCGGTCGACGAGGGCAAGATCGGCAAGCTGCTCGTTGCCGAAGGTACCGAAGGCATCAAGGTCAACCAGCCGATCGCGACACTGATCGGCGAGGGCGACGGAGCCGGCGCTGCTGCACCGGCGGAAAAGAAGGTCGAAGCGCAAGTCCCTCCCCTGAAAGGGGAGGTTCGAACCGGCGAAGCCGGTTCGGGGAGGGGTCCGGCTACCGTCCCCGAAGTGACCCCCACCCGCTCGCCTGCGGCTCGCGACCTCCCCCTCTCTGGGGGAGGAATATCCGATCCAGAATTTCCCGCGGGCACCGAAATGGTCACGATGACCGTGCGCGAGGCTCTGCGCGATGCGATGGCGGAGGAAATGCGCCGCGACGATACCGTCTTCCTGATGGGTGAGGAGGTTGCTCAATATCAGGGCGCCTACAAGGTCAGCCAGGGCCTGCTCGAGGAATTCGGCGCCCGGCGCGTGATCGACACGCCGATCACCGAGCACGGGTTCACCGGTCTCGGCGTCGGCGCGGCCTTCGCCGGCCTTCGCCCGATCGTCGAATTCATGACCTTCAATTTCTCGATGCAGGCGATCGACCAGATCGTCAATTCGGCCGCCAAGACGCGTTACATGTCCGGCGGCCAGATGCATGCGCCCATCGTGTTCCGTGGGCCGAACGGACCGGCGTCGCGCGTCGGCGCGCAGCACAGCCAGGACTACTCTTCGTGGTACGCCCACATCCCGGGCCTCAAGGTGATCGCGCCTTATTTCGCGGCCGACGCGAAAGGCCTGCTCAAGGCCGCGATCCGCGATCCCAATCCGGTGATCTTCCTGGAGAACGAGATCTGTTACGGCCGTTCCTTCCCGGTGCCGAAGCTCGATGATTTCGTGCTGCCGATCGGCAAGGCGCGCGTCGTGCGGCCGGGCAAGGACGTTACTCTGGTCGCGCACTCGATCTGCGTCGGGTTGATCCTGGAAGCCGCAGAGAAACTCTCCGCCGAGGGGATCGACGCGGAACTGATCGACCTGCGCACTTTGCGCCCGCTCGACACCGCAACCGTCATCGCTTCGGTCAAGAAGACCAACCGCATCGTGACGGTGGAACAGGGCTGGTCGGTTTGTTCGATCGGATCGGAGATCTGTTCGGCCGTCGCGCTCGAAGCATTCGATTATCTCGACGCGCCGCCGACCAAGATCACCGGCAAGGACGTGCCGATGCCCTACGCCGCCAACCTCGAAAAGCTGGCGCTGCCGACAGCCGACGATGTCGTCGCCGCCGCCAAAGCTGTTTGCTACCGGACCTGATCATGGCGGCTCCCAAGAAACAGAAGACCTGGCACAAGGGCGGTTGTCACTGTGGCGGCGTGGCATTCGAGGTGCGCACGCCGAGCGAAGTCGAGCTTGTCGATTGCAACTGCTCGATGTGCTCGAAGACCGGTTACCTGCATCTGATCGTGGCGAAAAAGGACTTCAAGCTCCTGCGCGGCGAGAAGCTTCTAACGACCTACACCTTCAACACCGGCGCGGCGAAGCATCTGTTCTGTTCGGTCTGCGGCATCAAGTCGTTCTACGTGCCGCGCAGCCATCCCGACGGCTACAGCGTGAATTTCCGCTGCCTCGATGCCGAGGAATTCGCTTCTGTCATGACCACCGAGTTCGACGGCAAGCATTGGGAGCTGCATGCCGGCGAACTCGCGCGGCTGGAGTCGAACTAGTGGCGACGCAGATCCTCATGCCCGCGCTGTCGCCCACGATGGAGGAGGGCAAGCTCGCCAAGTGGCTGGTGAAGGAAGGCGACGAGGTTCACTCCGGCGACATCCTGGCGGAAATCGAAACCGACAAGGCGACGATGGAGTTCGAGGCGGTCGACGAGGGCAAGATCGGCAAGCTGCTCGTTGCCGAAGGTACCGAAGGCATCAAGGTCAACGCGCCGATCGCGACTCTGATCGGCGAGGATGGCGACGCGAAGGTCGACATCGCGTCCGCCATGCAATCGATCAAGTCCGCGGTGACGGCCGAGGTAGCGCCGAAGTCTTCTCCCCCCTCCCCACCGCGGGAGGGCGCGCGCGCAACGCGCGCGGGGGAGGGGGCTGCGAACATATCCCCCTCCCATTCGATTCAGGCTTCGCCTGCTTCGAATGCCCTCCCCCGCAAGGGAGGAGGGGGACAATCAGCCGAGGCACCGGAAGGCGCCCGCGTTTTCGCTTCGCCGCTCGCGCGCCGCATCGCGGCTCAGAAGGGCGTCGACCTCGCGGCGCTGCACGGCTCGGGTCCGCGTGGCCGCATCGTCAAATCGGATGTCGAGACCGCGACGCCGGTTGCGAAGCCCGCCGCCGCGCCCGCCGCAAAAGCGCCGGCGACCGCGGCGCAACCAATCAGCGGCATCGCGCCGCTGCCCGATGCACGCGCCTACTTCAAGCCGGAAGACTATGAGGAGATTCCGCACACCTCGATCCGCAAGACCATCGCGCGGCGGCTGACGTCTGCGAAAACGCTGATCCCGCACTACTATCTGACGATCGATTGCCATATCGACAATCTGCTTGCGACCCGCGCGCGCCTCAACGAAGCCGCGCCGAAGGAGAACGGCTACAAGCTCTCGGTCAACGATTTCGTGGTGAAGGCCTGTGCGCTCGCCCTGAAGCGCGTGCCGGAAGTGAACGCCAGCTGGACCGAAGATGCGATCCTGCGTCACAAGCACGCCGACATCGGCGTCGCCGTCGCGCTCGATTTCGGCCTCATCACGCCGATCCTGTTCCGCGCCGAGGAGAAGGGGCTGGCCATCCTCTCCAACGAGATGAAGTCGCTGGCCGAGCGCGCCCGCGCCAAGAAGTTGAAACCTGCCGAATTCGAAGGCGGCACCTTCGCGATCTCCAATCTCGGCATGTTCGGCATCAAGGAGTTCACCGCGGTAATCAACCCGCCGCACGCCGCGATCCTCGCGGTCGGCGCCGGCGAGAAGCGTGCCGTCGTCGTCGGCGACAAAATCGAGATCGCGACCATGATGAGCGTCACCATGTCCTGCGATCACCGGGTCATCGACGGCGCGACCGGCGCGCGGTTCCTCGCCGCGTTCAAGCAATTCATCGAAGAACCGGCTTCGATGCTTCTGTAGGCGGCCACATGACGGGGGATGTCGAAGCCATTCTCGAAACCGGCGGCGCCGCCGCGCTCGAGATCGCGGCCTCGGCGCTCGCCGAACGCGGCGCCAAGACCGGCAAATGCATCAATTGCGGCCAGCCGCTGCTCGGTGCCTATTGCGCCAATTGCGGCCAGCCAAGCGTCACCGGCCGGCGTTCGGTGCGCGCACTGCTCTATGCCTTCGTCAAGGACGTCGTCAATTTCGACAGCCGCATCCTGCGCACGGCACGTGCGCTGCTGTTCGAGCCCGGCGAATTGCCCGCCGCCTTCCGCCGCGGTCAAACTCAGCCTTACGTCCCGGCGATCCGCCTCTACCTCTTCGTCTCGCTCGTCTTCTTCGTGCTTCTCGGTGTCACGAACATCGCGCTGCTCCAGCTCGAGGTCACCGCGAAACAGGTGCCTGTCGTGTGGGACGCTAAGGGCAACCCCTTCATCAAGAACCCGGCCTACGATCCTGCCGAAACCGACCCCGATGTCAGGAAGGCCGTGAAGCCGCTGCTCGCGATCTCAAAGGACAAGGCGAGCCGGCCGGGTGGATTCTTCACATTCGGTTCCAGGATGCATTTCTTCTCGCACATCGGTGCCTATCATTCGGCACTACCAGCCGCGGCGCGCAGGCAGCTGCTCGAGCGCAAATTCGTCGAAGTCGATGGGCCGGGCAGAAAGGCGTCGGACTGGATACAGGGCAATATCTATGACGCGATCAACCGCATCGCGGCCGATCCGGCCGCATTGAACGGCCCGCTCACCACATGGATTCCGCGCGCGCTGTTTCTGCTCCTGCCGCTCTATGCGTTGCTGCTTGCTCTGTTCCACATCCGCCGCCGCAAGGATTTCTACCTCGTCGATCATCTCGTCTTTTCGTTCAGCATCCACACCTTCGCCTTCGTCGCTCTGATGGTCGCGGTCGGTCTGGCACAAATCATCGCCGGCGACCTCGTTCCCTGGCTCACCTTCGCCGTCATTTCGCTCTATATCTTCCTCGCGATGAAGCGCTTTTACGGTCAGGGCTGGGCCATGACGTCCGTCAAGTTCCTCGCGATATCCGGCATCTACACGATCTTTTTCCTCTTGCCCGTGATGGCCGGCGTCCTGGCGCTGAGCGTCTTTGGAGGCTCTCTTGGCTGACACCTACGACGTCGTCGTCATCGGCGCTGGCCCCGGCGGCTATGTCTGCGCCATCCGTGCCGCGCAGCTCGGCCTCAAAACCGCGATCGTCGAGCGCGACAAGCTTGGCGGCATCTGCCTCAACTGGGGCTGCATCCCGACAAAGGCTCTGCTGCGTTCGTCAGAGATCTGGCACCTGATGCATCGTCTGAATGAATTCGGCATGAGCGCCGACAATCTGAAGTTCGACGCGGCGAAGATCGTCGAACGCTCGCGCAAGGTGGCGCAGCAGCTTTCCAACGGCGTCGCCTTCCTGATGAAGAAGCACAAGATCGCGGTAATCGCGGGCGAGGCGAAGCTCGCCGGCAAAGGGAAGCTCACCGTCACGAAAGACGGCAAGACGCAGGACATCGACGCGAAGAACATCGTCCTCGCCACCGGCGCTCGGGCGCGGACCTTTCCGGGCATGGAGCCAGACGGCAAGCTGATCTGGACCTATCGCGAGGCGATGGTGCCGCCGGCGTTCCCGAAGTCGCTTCTCATCGTCGGCTCGGGCGCCATCGGTATCGAGTTCGCGAGCTTCTATCGCACGCTCGGCGCGGAGGTGACGGTCGTCGAAGTGCTCGACCGCGTGCTACCCGTTGAGGACGAAGAGATTTCGACGCTTGCCGCCAAGGCCTTCACCAAGCAGGGCATGAAGCTCAAGACTGCGACAACGGTCGAGAAGCTGGAAAAGGGCGCGGACAGCGTCACCGCCACCTTGAAGGCGAAAGACGGCAAGACCGAAACGCTGACCGTTGAGCGCGTCATCCTGGCCGTCGGCATCGTCGGCAATGTCGAGAATCTCGGTCTCGAAGCCGCGGGCGTGAAGGTCGACCGAACCCATGTCGTGATCGACCAATGGGGCGCAACCGGTGTGCCGGGCGTCTGGGCCATTGGCGATCTGGTCGGCGCACCCTGGCTCGCGCACAAGGCGATGCATGAAGGCGTGATCGTCGCCGAGCGCATCGCGGATGTGAAAGGCGTTCACCCGCTCGATCCCTCGAGGGTGCCCGGCTGCACCTATTGCTGGCCGCAGGTCGCCAGCGTCGGCATGACCGAAGCCAAGGCCAAGGCGTCGGGCCGCAAGATCAAGGTCGGCCGCTTCCCCTACATTGGCAACGGCAAGGCCATCGCGATGGGCGACTCCGAGGGCCTCATCAAGACGGTATTCGACGCCGACACCGGCGAGCTGCTCGGCGCGCACATGATCGGCGCGGAGGTCACCGAACTGATCCACGGCTACACCATCGCGCGCACGCTGGAAGCGACGGACGCCGATCTGGCGACGACGATCTTCCCGCATCCCACGCTGTCGGAGATGTTGCACGAAGCCGTGCTCGACGCCGACAAGAAAGCACTACATATCTAGAAGCTGCTTCACATCGGCCGCGAGGCCGGCTGTGTTGTCGGTCGAAGTAGCGACGAGGCGCGCCCGCCCGGACCTGTCGAAGAAGAATGCCGCGCTCGAATGCGTCACCTCGTAGGGATGTCCGGGCGATGCCGGCGTGACGCTGAAGGCGACGCGATAGCGCCTCGTCAGCACCGTGATCTGGTCCGGCGTGCCGCGCAGACCATCGATCTCGGGTGCAAAGGCCGCGACATACTTCTTAAGCAGGGGCAGGGTGTCGCGGTTCGGATCGACCGTGACGAACAGCACGCGCACCTGGCTCGCCTGGCTGCCGAGCTTCCGCAACATGTCGGCGAGATTGGCGAGCGTCGTCGGGCACACATCCGGGCAGTGCGTGTAGCCGAAATAGAGGATCGCGACCTTGCCGCGATAGTCGCCGCCGCCGACGGTCTCACCGTCGTTGGCGCGCGTCAGCGTGAAGGACAGCGGCGGCATTGCTCCGCTGATGTCGGTGGCATGCCACGTGGCTGGCTTAGGACCGCAGCCGGCCGCGAAGAGCAGCAGAAGGAACGCGGTGACGCGTGCGGCTTTCATGGGCCGGGCATAACATGGCCGCGCCGCACATGACTCGACGGTCGCTGTGACCAATCGCCTCGCAAACCGCGCCCGCCGCGATTTATAAGGCTGCCGATGTCCGGATTGTCAGCGCTCCGCAACGAATGGATTCTGTACGGCGGATTGCTCGCCGCTGGCGGTATCGTCGATGTCGCCTGCCGCATCTTCCCGGCGGAACTGCCAGTGTGGATGCCGTGGGAATTCTCCTGGATCGTTTTCCTGTGTGTCTCACTCACGCTCGCCTGGTACGTGCGCGGTTGGGTGCGATCGCAGCCCGGCGAGCGCCCGCCGCTATGGCGCACGGTCTGTTTCGTCGCCGGTGTGCTCGCGATCTATGCCGTGGTGCAAACGCGCTACGACTATCTCTCGCAGCACCTGTTCTTCTTCCATCGCTTTCAGCATTTGGTGCTGCATCACCTGGGTCCATTCCTGATCGCGCTCGGCTGTCGCGGGCTCGACGGTCTGGCGCGGCATGCCGGACTTCCTCAAACCCGTGTTCGGGTCGCGCGCCGCCCGAGGGACGGTGGACTATATCTCAGCATCCAGCGATCGCGCCCGTCCTGTTTGTCGGACTGATTTACTTCTGGCTGATCCCGTCGATCCACACCCGCGTGATGCTCGACGCCAACCTCTACGACGTCATGAACTGGTCGATGGCGGTGAACGGCATCTTCTTCTGGACTTTGGTGCTCGATCCGCGGCCCAGGCCGCCGGCCCGCGTCGGCAGCGGCGTGCGCGCGCTTCTGATGATGGCGGTGGTCCCGCCCCAGATTCTGGTCGGCGCCATCCTCGCGCTGTCGAGCAGCGACCTATATCCGGTCTACACCATCTGCGGCCGCATCCTGCCGATCAGCGCCATATCCGATCAGCATTTTGGCGGACTGATCCTGTGGATTCCGTCGACCATGATGAGCGTGGTCGCGCTTATCCTTGTGCTCAACTTCATGCGGCTGAACGACGAACGGGCGGAACGCGAAGCGGCGGCGGCCTAATAGCCCATTGCCGCGCCGTCCTTGCGCATCTCCGATGCGCCCCAATAGACGCCGTTCTTCGCGTCCCACATGATCGACTGATAGCCGCCGAAGGCGCCCGTTCCGGGCCTCACCGTATAGCCTCGCGCCGCAAGCTCGGCATGAACCGCAGGATCGAAACCCGTCTCCAGCTGCACGATGTTGCCAGCCGCCGTCGCGCCCGTCACTTCGCTGCCGCCGGCGTGATACCAGCGCGCCGCGTCGCCCGCTTCCTGCACGTTCATGCCGAAGTCGATGATGTTGGTCACCATCTGCACATGACCTTGCGGCTGCATGTCGCCGCCCATCAGGCCGAAGGACAGGAATGGCGCGCCGTCCTTCATCACGAAGCCTGGAATGATCGTCTGGAACGGCCGCTTGCCGGGCGCATAGACATTGGCGGCATTTGGATCGAGCGAAAAAAGCTCGCCGCGGTCCTGGAACATGAAGCCGAGCCCGTCCGGAACCAGCCCGGATCCCATGCCGCGGAAATTCGACTGGATGAATGACACCATCATCCCGTCCTTGTCGGCGGTCGTGAAATAGGTTGTGTCGCCTTGAGCTAGCTGCGGATCGCCGGGCCCAACCTTGGTGCTGGCGTGCTTCAGTTCGATCAGCTTGCGGCGCTGATCGGCATAAGCATCCGAGAGCAGCCCTTTCATGGGCACATCTGAGAACGCCGGGTCGGCATACCACTTCGCCAGATCCTCGAACGTCAGCCGTTTGGCCTCGACCATCGCGGTCAGCGCGTCGGCCGAGCCCGCGCCCATCGCCTTCAGATCGAAGCCTTTGAGGATCTGCAACATCTGCAGCACCGCGGCGCCCTGGCCGTTGGGCGGCAACTCGTAGACGTCGTAGCCGCGATAGTTCACCGATAAGGGCTCGACCCACTCGCCGTGATGTGCCGCGAAATCCTCGTAGCGCAGGTCGCCGCCGATCCGCTTGAAATAGGCGTCGATCGTGCGTGCAATCTCGCCCTTGTAATAGGCGTCGCGACCGCCCTCGGCGATCAGCGTCATGGTGCGGGCGAGATCGCGATTTCGGAAAACCTCGCCCTCCGCCGGCGTGCGGCCGTCGACCAGATAGCTGCGCCGCGCATTGTCGAGCTCTTCGATGATCGCCGCATAGCGCTCGAAATTCGCCATGTTGCCTTTCCAGTACAGCGCCACGAGTTGCGTCACCGGAAAGCCGTTTTCGGCATAGGAGATCGCCGGCGCCAGCACTTCGGCGAGCGGCAACTTGCCGAATTTCGCGTGCAGCGCGCCCCACGCGTCGACCGCGCCCGGCACCGACACCGCCAGCGAGCCGAACGGGGGAATGTGCGGTCGGAACGGTAAATTGTTGGCTTTGAAAAACGTCTCGATACTGCCCAGCCGTTGGCGCATCGCCGCAAGATCGCGCCCCTTCGGCGAGCGGCCCGAGCCGTTATAGCCATGGAGCTTTTTTGTCTTCGGATCCCACACGATCGCAAAGCAGTCGCCGCCGATGCCGCACGATACCGGCTCCATCAGGCCGAGCGCGGCATTGGCCGCGATCGCGGCATCGATTGCGCTGCCGCCTGCCTTCAGGATGTCGATGGCGATCTGGGTGGCGAGCGGCACAGCGGTCGCCGCCATGCCGTGCTGGCCGAGCACCGGCGAGCGCGTCGCCCATTGCGCGCCGGAGAACCTATCGCCGCGCCCGATTGCGCCGTACGCGGCGTTCGAAACCATTCCGACGGCCATGAGATGTCCCCCGACGCTAAAGCCTCAGAGGCTCACTGATGCTCGAGTTCCTTGTAGCTGATATGGCAGGAACCACCATTCTTCTCGAAATAGCGCTGGTGATAATCCTCCGCGGGCCAGAAGGGCGGGGCGTCCTCGACCGTCGTGACGATCGGCCGGCGGAACGCGCCGGCCTTGGTCAGTTCCTCGATCTTGGCTTTGGCGATGCGCGCCTGCTCCGGCGAGTGGGTGAAGATCGCCGAGCGGTACTGCGTGCCGACGTCCGGTCCCTGGCGGTTCAAGGTCGTCGGATCATGCATCTTGAAGAACAGGTCGACCAGCTTTTCATAGGAAACCTTGGCCGGATCGAACGTCACCTCGACCACTTCGGCATGGTTGGTCGTGCCGCTGCAGACCTGACGATAGCTCGGATTGGCGGCGTGGCCGCCGGCATAGCCGGACACGGCATCGATCACGCCGGGCACCTCGCGGAAGAAGTGTTCGACGCCCCAGAAGCATCCGGCTCCGAATGTGGCTTTTTCCATGACTGCGATCTCCGATGTCGTTGCGCTGAATATACGCCGGAGTTGGCACTTTGGTTACCCCGGACGGGCAGGGCACGCTGCCCAATATCCGACACAGGTTTGCGGTTTGACCATGCTTGTTGAACGCAATAAGCCCACTGCCATGCTCGATGCCCTGGTCCGCCGCCATTCCGAACCGCTTCTGGCGCCGCTCGCCGGCCGGCTGTCGGCGCTCGGTATCCGCGCGACCGGCATGACCCTGGCCGCGTTCGCGAGCGGTATCGTCGCTGTCTTGGACATCGGCTACCGATACTATCTTGTGGCGCTGGGCTTTCTGCTGCTTGGCGCGGTGATGGACGCGCTGGACGGACCGGTTGCGCGGCGCGAGGGAGCGACCGGCTTCGGCGCTTATCTCGACCGGGTGCTGGACCTCGCATTCTGCGCCGCGGTTCCGTTCGCCTTTGCGCTGGCCGAGCCGGACCGAGCGCTGGCCGCGATGTTCCTGCTGCTCGGACTGGTGGTCCGGGCTGGCGCGACAGCCGGCAGCAATCTGGCGCCCGCTGGTGTCGGCCAGCTTGGCACCCTGATCGGAAAGATCGAACTGCTGATCGCCTTCGCGCTCGCCTGCATCTTCCCGAACTGGTTCAGCTTGATCGCCTATAGCATTGGAATTCTGTGTTTCCTGGCTGCCGGCGGACGTGTTGCGGCCGCGGCGGTCCAGCGGGCATGAGGGCTGTCATCATCGGAGCTGGCGTTGCCGGCCTCTCGATCGGCTGGCGTTTGCGCCAGGCCGGCGCCGAAGTGACGATTTTGGAGCGCGCGCAGGCGGCGAGAGGCGCGACGTGGGCAGCCGCCGGGATGATCGCGGTGGCGGGCGAGATGGGCGCCGCAGAGACACCCGAGTTCGAATTTGCCAGACATGCCAGCATGCTATGGCCTGACTTTGCCAGGGAAGTCGAAGCAGCATCAAATATGGAGATAGGCTACCGGAAGAGCGGCGCGCTCATCGTCGCGCGCACCACCGCCGAGACTCAAGCGTTCGACTCATTCCGCGGCGCCAGGCGCCTGACGCCCGCCGAGACGCTGGCAAAGGAGCCGATGTTGGCAGCCGATATCGCCGGCGGGTTGTGGGCGCCGGACGAAGCCCAGGTCGACAGCCGCGCGCTCGGCATGGCTTTGGCCGAGGCCTTCGTCGGCAGCGGCGGAGTCCTTAGCGTCAACGAGCCGGCCGTCCGTTTCGAGCTCAGCGGCGATGCCGTCGCCAGCGTCCTGTCGCCGTTCCATCGCTACGAGGCGGACGCCTACATCCTGGCTGCCGGCGCTTGGTCTGGCGAACTGGGCGGCCTGCCGCCGCAGGCGCTTCCGCCGGTCAAACCGGTCAAAGGCGAGATCGTGGCAGTCGCGCCGCCACAAGGCGCGCGCATGCCCCCGTCCGTCGTCTGGGGCAACGGCATCTATCTGGTGCCCCGTTCCGACCGCATGCTGATCGGCGCGACCATGTCCGAAGTCGGCTTCGACACGAGCGTTTCGGACGATGCTGTCGACTGGCTCTCCGCCCGTGCCATCGGTCTGATGCCGGGCTTGGCGCATTGGCCGATCGTCGAGCGCTGGGCGGGCTTGCGTCCGGGTTCGCCGGACGGTCTGCCGATCCTGGGACCGGCGAGTGTCGAAAGACTGTTCGCCGCTACCGGCCAATATCGCAATGGCATCCTGTTCGCGCCCGCCGTCGCCGAGACGATCGCGCAAAATGTTCTCAAAGGGACGCCGCCTATCGCGGCCTTCGATCCTCGCCGTTTCGCCAAACCCTAATCGGGCAGCCGCCAGACGCCCCAGGGTAGTTCGCGGATGCCCGATAGCGTCGTGCGGGTGATGTAGCCGCCAAGGGGAATGTACCGGGCCGCGACGAGGAACGTGTCGCGCAGGAACGCCATGATACGGCTGTGCGACTGGAACGCCGGCGTCAGCGCGCGCGACGTGAGCTGGTAATAGGCGATGTGCGGCCGCCGCATGCGCTCATAGTTCGCGAGCGCCTCTGTCACCTTCGAAGTTTTGCGGATGCAATGCGCAATCGTGATCGCGTCGATCAGCGCCAGATTGGCGCCTTGGCCGAGTTGCGGACTGGTGCCGTGGGCCGCATCGCCCATCACGACCACGCGTCCGTCGATCCACGGCCGCATCCGGACGTCGCGATAGGTCGCAAGCGCAAGCTGGTCGAACGATTTGATCTCGTCGAGGATGCGGCCGATCTGCGGCCAGGCTTTGAGCGCGCGCTGCTTGAACGCGCCGAGGCCCGCTGCCTTCTGCGCATCGTATTCCGCCAACGGCAGGCTCCAGAACCAGGCGACGTGTCGATCGTCGGCGCCGGGCGCGCGTCCGATCGGCAGCACACCCATCATCGTGTGCGCGCCGTCGTAACGCTGGCGCAGCCGCTCGGTCCAAGTCCCTTCACGGTCGGGCACTGCGCACCACAAACAGCCCCACGGATAGAGCGGCGCCGCGACGCGCGCATGCAGGTTCTGGCGAGCGGGATCGTGCGCGCCGGCGCAATCGATCAGAAGATCGAACGGTCCGGCTCGTTCACCGGTGGTGGATACGATGACGGGATCGTTGGGCTGCTCGACTGCCGCGACATCAAAGCCAAGGCGCAATGCGATGCCACTCGACTTCACCCGCTCATGCAACAGATTAAACAAGGCGCCGCGATGTATGCCCAAACCGTGCAGCTTGCCGTAGTTGAGATCGAGCACGCGCCGGCCGCGGACCGTCCTACCATCGAGTGCCTGGATGGGCGCGCCCCAACTTTCGGCCTGCGCGCGCGCGCCGAGCCGCTCCAACACCTGCAAGCCGGATGGCTGCAGCAGCAAGCCCGCGCCGACCGGCTTGGCCTCAGCGAAGCGCTCGAAGATCGTGACCTCATGGCCGTCGCGCGCCATGGCGATTGCGGCAGCCTGCCCAGCGATTCCGCAACCGATGATCCCGACGCGCACACGCTCCCCCGGCCCGACCTGAATGGGTTATGTTCGATTTCGAACCTGCTTGTCGAAGCGAATTTGAAAATGGCGGAATTCACGCTGCATCCACGGCTCGCGGCCGATACGACTTTTGTCGAAGATTGGCCGCTGTCGCGCGTCCTTCTGATGAACGACGCGCGCTATCGCTGGCTCATCCTGGTGCCTAGGCGCGCGAACGCCGTCGAGCTCTTCGATTTGGACGCCGCCGACCGCGCCGTACTGACCGAGGAAGCGACGAAGGCGGCTCAGACGCTCAAACAGATGTCGGGTGCGGCGAAGATCAACATTGGAGCGCTCGGCAATCTGGTGCCCCAATTGCATCTGCAGGTGGTGGGGCGAAGTCCCGGCGATCCGGCGTGGCCGGGACCGGTCTGGGGCCACAGCCCGGCCGTTTCCTATCGCCCCGGCGAGGCGGCCAATTTCGTGCGGCAATTCGTAAATCTGCGTTAACCCGTCTGGCACGGCCGTTGCTCCTGTTCGCGCAGGAGAACCCGGTGCCATGCAGGCAGAAGCCGCAAACGCCACGTCCGATCGGTCCTTTGTCCTGGGGGCGCTTCAGCGCGCGGCCCAGTCGACGGGCGCCGATTTCAACTATCTGCTCGACACCGCAATGCGCGAGTTGGGCTTGAAACCTTCAGCTAAAGCAGGCACTTCGTCGGCTTCCGGTCTCTTTCAGTTCGTCGATCAGACTTGGCTTGGCCTCGTCAAAACCTATGGCGCCAAATATGGCCTGAGCTCGCTTGCCGGCGCCATCAGCCAGGGCGCCGACGGGCACTTCAGGACGTCAAATCCCGCCGACCGCCAGGCAATTCTTGCCCTGCGTAACAACCCTCAGGTCGCTTCGATGCTGGAGGGAGAGTTCGCGCAAGCCACGCGGGCCTCGATGCAGGGCTCGCTCGGCCGCGATGTGTGCGGTGGCGAGCTATATGCAGCGCACTTCCTCGGCACGGGCGCGGCTTGCCATCTGATCCGTCTTAGCGAGAACCAGCCAAACGCATCGGCGGCCGGCGCCTTTCCGGCAGCAGCCGAGTCCAATCGCAGCGTATTCTATCATCACGACGGCTCGCCGAAGACGGTTCGCGAAGTCTACAACTGGGCGATCAGCCAGCCGAACGGAAGCCGTGCCCTTCAGCCGTCGTCTGCGCCCGTGGCGCCCGCGGTCGTGCAGGCGCCTGTCGTCGATAGCGCCGCCACGTCGCCGCTGAACACCGACTCCCTGCTTGCAAGCTTCACGTCGTGGCGGCCCAGCCATGGCTTTTTCTCCAGCGACGCGGACGCCGGGTCCGACGCGCCCTCCACGCCGTTTCTGATGACGCCGGCAGTGATGGATATTCTTTCGACGCTCGATCCCGTTGCGCGCGGCGCAGCCACCAACTAAAGCCTCGCTGCAATCAGCAAGGGGACGTGATGCGGGTCGCGGTTGCCTCGGTCTTTTCCGTCATTCTCACGATATTCTTCATCCAGACGGCGAACGGCTTGCAGACCAGCCTGCTCAGCGTGCGCGCGGGTTATGAGGCGTTTCCCGCCTGGACCATCGGCATCGTCATGGCGAGCTATTATGTCGGCTACTCCGCCGCGCCGCTGGCGAGCCGCACGATCATCGGCCGTTTCGGGCACGTCAACGTCATGGTCGCCGGCGCAGTCGGCGCCGCGCTGGCCATCACCGCCCATGCCGTCTTCGTCACGCCTGTGACCTGGACCGTGTTGCGCGTGGTGTCCGGTTTTGCCCTTTCGAGCCTCTATGTCGGTGCCGAGAGCTGGATTTACGATCGCGTCGAGAACAAGCAGCGCGGCCGCGTCTTCAGCATTTACATGGTCGTGCAGATGATCGCGATGACGGCATCGCAGTTTCTTCTGAATGTCGGCGACCCGAGATCGCTTGTGCCGTTCCTGCTCGCGTCGGTCTTCTTCGTCGCAGGCGCTGTGCCGGTCTCGTTCGCGCGCCGCACCGCGCCGCATCGCGCGCCGCCGGAGCCGTTCGGAATCTGGCGGCTGTTTCTCGCCTCGCCATTGGGCGCGATCGCGACCGTACTGGCCGGCGTCTCCTGGTCGATCGTCTTCACCTTCGGCCCGGTCTATGCGCAGCGCAGCGGCTTCAGTCTCTTTCAGGTGAGCCTGTACATGGCACTCGCCATGATCGGAGGCGCCGTCGTGCAGTTTCCGATGGGCTGGCTGTCCGACGCTGCGGGGCGACGCGCGACCATCGTGCTGATGTCGGTCGGCGGCATTGCGGTCTCGTTGTTCGGCCTATGGGCCGACGGGCAGGGCATGATCGCGAAATTCGCCGCATCGGCATTGGTCGGCGGCCTCATCTTCCCGATGTATGCGATATCCGCCGCGCACACGAACGATGCGATCGAGCCGAGAAACCGCGTTGCCGCTGCGGCAGGATTGGTACTGCTCTTCGGGCTCGGATCGATTTTGGGACCGCTCGCTTCCGGCGGCGTGATGTCGAGCCTCGGGCCGGACGGATTCTACGTCGTGCTCGCATCGACCCTGGCGATGAGCTTGGCGGCGGCGGTCGTCACTCGTTAGACTTGCGCAAAAGAAGAGCGAGGATTCATGTCCGAAACTGCCAAGCCAGCCGCCGTGCCGGTGCCCGCCGCGACCATTCTGCTTCTGCGCGATGGCGAGCAGGGGCTTGAAGTGTTCATGGTCAAGCGCCATCACCAGATCGATTTCGTCGCCGGCGCTCTGGTCTTTCCAGGCGGCAAGCTCGAGAAGGGCGACAGCGACGCCGCGTTGGATCGCCATTGCGACGGCGGAAAGGATTGGACGGCGGAGATGCGCGCGCTTGGCGCCGGCGCCATCCGCGAGGCCTTCGAGGAATCCGGCATCCTGCTGGCGCGCGATGCGACGACTGGCGGCTTCGTTGCGGCCGACCGGCTGAACGAACTGCAGCACTACCGGGCAATGCTCGACAAACGCGAAGTCTCGCTCTCCGACGTGCTCGACAAGGAGAAGCTTCGGCTCGCGCTCGATCAACTCGTCCACTTTGCGCACTGGATCACACCGGCGAATTTGCCCAAACGTTTCGACACGCACTTTTTTCTGGCCTCGTCGCCGGTCGGCCATGCCGGCAGCCATGATGGCAGGGAGTTGGTCGAACTCGATCTGGATCACGCCGCGCGGTGCAATCTCGGACCGTAAGAAGTGGAACGTGATCTTTCCGACCAAGGCCAATCTGGTGAAGCTCGACAATTCCGGCACGGTCGCGGACGCGCTCGCCGCTGCACGGTCGTCGAAGGTTCTGCCGGTGACGCCGTGGATCGAGAGCGGCCCGGAGGGCCAGATCCTGCGCATTCGTGACGACGCGGGTTATGCGCAGACTTCGGCCAACATGCGAGACGACATGTAGCGGGGGCTCAGGCGGCGGCCAACGCCTCGTTGACACGCGCCTCGAGCTCTTCGGACAGCGCGATCGCAATGGGATCGGACGCCGCCTTGATCTTGTCGCGGAACACCACGCGGATCGCTGATACATGCGCGTCGATCAGGCCGAGGGGCGTCTCGCGCGACGCCGCCGTTTCCTCGAGCAATTTGGTCAGCGAGGCGGCGATGCGCGAGATCATCGGATATTCGTAGGTTTCGGCCTGGCCTTTGAGATCGTGGGCGACGCGGAACAAGTCGGCTCGTGTCGCGGACGTCGGGGCCTTCGCCAGTTGGTCCCGGCATGACCCCAGCCGCGAAACGTCCTCCGCGAGCCAATCGCCGAACTCTGACTTCATCGTCTCCATGGCCGCTTCCGCGCGCTTGACCGCGGCCATGTCGATGCCGCCAACGGCGCTGCCGACCTTCGCCTTCAGCATGTTGGGCGGCATGAATATCTCGATGGGATGCTGGCGTGCCATGCTGGTTCCTCCGGCCGCTATTCGGCGGCCTCCGGGGCAACGGCATCTGCGATATTCATGCGGCGCTCGGGCCCGCGATATTCGGTCGTGCTGCGCCGGCGCCGGCACGGTCCGAAATAGCCCTTGGTGCGGACGTAGGGCCGGGGATGCTCGATCACCGAGACGAGCCGCGTCATGACCGCTTTTACCGAGACGGGCTTGGCCAGGAATTCGTTGACGCCCGCATCGCGCGCCTGGCGCACATAGTCGAGCGTCGTGTAGCCGGTCAGCATGATGATCGGAACGAACGGGTTGGGTGTCTGGGCGGATGTTCTGACGAGCTGCACGACCTCGATGCCGGTCATGCCTTCCAGCATCCAGTCCAGAATGACGACGTCGGGATTGGCCTCGCGCAGCACCGCCCACGCCTTGTTGCCGTCGGCGGCCTCGAAAATCTGGACCACGCCGAACGCCTGAAGGATCGCGATGACGAGCTTGCGCATGTGCGGGTTGTCGTCGACGACCAGCACCTTCAGCCTGTCAAATCTGTAACCACTCATGTCTGCCGCCACCCGCGTCAGAGCACACGTGGATCAAACTACGTCACGCTTCTTAACGACTTGTGAAACAACGGAAGGTTAATCAATAAATTGCTCGGCAAGTATTCGTTCATCGAGACTGTGTCCTGCATCGAACAGCATCGTCATGCTGATCGAGCGGTCCTCGGCGACATCGACCGCGATGACGTCGCGGACCTCCAGATCGTCGGCAACCGCGCTCACGGGGCGCTTTGCGTGCTCGAGAACTTCGAAACGGACGCGTGCACGATGCGACAGGAGTGCGCCGCGCCAGCGCCGCGGACGGAACGCGCTGATCGGCGTCAGCGCCAGCAATTCGGCATCGATCGGCAGGATCGGTCCGTGGGCGGACAGATTATAGGCGGTGCTGCCGGCCGGCGTCGAAACCAGGATCCCGTCGCAGATCAGTTCGGAGATGCGCGGCTTGTCGTCGACCAGGACGCGGATCTTGGCCGCTTGCCGAGTCTGTCGCAGCAGGGAGACCTCGTTGAACGCCAGCGCTTCTACGGTGCCGTTCCCACTCTCGGCCCGCATGCGCAACGGATGCAGCTCCGCCGACTCGGCCACGGCAAGGCGACGGTCCAGATCGTCCTCGCCGAATTCATTCATCAGAAATCCCACCGATCCGAAGTTCATCCCATAGATCGGCTTTTTGCGGCTCAGGAAGTTGTGCAGCGTCTGAAGCATGAAGCCGTCGCCGCCTAAGGCCACGACGATGTCCGCCTTGTCGGCGCCGGCGTCGCCATGCCGCTTGCGCAGCCGCTCCAGCGCGGCCTGCGCGTCCGGCGCCGGAGCGGCGACGAAATGAAACGCGTGCGTCATTCTCTCAGCCGCCCGTCAGCGACATGTGGCGCTCCAGCGCGGGCGCTGCGTGGCGCCGGTCGATGACGAAGTCATGGCCCTTGGGCTTGCGCGCGATGGCGGCATCGATCGCGCGATCCAGGACGGCATCGTCCGGCGAGGCGCGCAGCGGCGCCCGCAGATCGGCGCTGTCGCTCTGGCCAAGGCACATGAAGAGCGTGCCGGTGCAGGTCAGCCGAACGCGGTTGCAGCTCTCGCAGAAATTGTGCGTCAGCGGCGTGATGAAGCCGAGCCGCCCGCCGGTCTCGGCGACGCGGACATACCGCGCCGGACCGCCGGTGCGGTAGTCGATGTCTTCCAGGGTGAAGCTTCGCGCCAGCCCGGCACGAACGAGCGACAGCGGCAGATATTGCTCCACGCGGTCGCCGTCGATCTCGCCCATCGGCATCGTCTCGATCAGGGTCAGGTCGAAACCGCGGCCATGAGCCCACTGGACCAGATCTTCGATCTCGCCTTCGTTGACGTCCTTCAATGCTACCGTGTTGATCTTGACCTTGAGGCCCGCGCTCTCTGCGGCGTCGATGCCGTCCAGCACTTTCGCAAGTTCGCCCCAGCGCGTGATGGCGCGGAACCGGTCGGGATCGAGCGTGTCGAGCGAAACGTTCACCCGCTTCACACCGGCGGAAACCAGATCGCGCGCGTGGCGCGCAAGCTGGCTGCCGTTGGTCGTCAGCGTGACCTCCTTGAGATTGGAGGAACCGATTTGGGCGCCGAGCCGGTCGAACAGCCGCATGACGTTGCGGCGGACCAGGGGCTCGCCGCCGGTAATGCGCAACCGCTCCACGCCCTTGCGCACGAAGGCAAGCGCAAGACGTTCGAGCTCCTCCAGGGTCAGGACGTCGCTCTTGGGAAGGAAGCTCATATGCTCCGACATGCAGTACACGCAGCGAAAGTCGCAGCGGTCCGTGACGGAAATCCGCAGATAGGAGATAGGACGGCCGAAAGGATCGATCATCCGGCCAATCTAGCAGGCGCGGGCGCAATCAGGCAAAGCGTGGCCGCCGCGCTTGGCTCGTCCGCGTTCGAGGCTAGTCGACCGTCAGAATGGCCAGTTCGGCCATGGCCGTCTGCTTGGACAGCTTCGAGAATACGCGCTCGACCTCGGCCTGATCGGCTTGGGTCTGCGTCACGCGCATATCCATTGCCTGGCGCGACAGATTGAAAACCGTATTGAAGACGCAGCGATCGATCCCGACACAGCGGCAGGCGAGCGCAACGGCCTTCGCACCGCCGCCATAGAATTTCTGGCGCAGCTCCGGCAGTGGCTGGTTGACGAGCTTGGCGAGGCCCAGATCGAACAGGTCGATCTGGCCCTGGTGCAGGACGCGAAGCAGGAAACCCGCCTTAAGCTGGCCGGACGCCGAAAGCTTCTCGATCAGTTTCTGCGCGCCTTCCGCCGGCGGGTTCCTGGGCGCGGCGGGTTCGCTCTGGACAAGGGTCGATGCCGCGCTCATCGCGGTCGACAGGCGCTCGGGCGCAATCGGGAAGTTTTTCGCGATGTAGTTCTTCAACGCATCGGCGACCCACTCGCACATGCGCGTCGCCAGCAGCGGCGGAAGATCGCGGCGCTGGGTCAGCGGCTCCTGCAGGCTCGCGATGCGGCGCGACTTTTCGACCAAGGTCTCGAACGCCATCGCCGATATCTTGGCCGTCGCGTTGCGGATCAGCGCCACCAGAACGGGCTCCGCCTCGCTCTTGACGAGCACATCCGTTATCGGTTCGCCAATATGCGGCCTTTCGGCCACCGCCGCGTGATGGGCTTCGCTGCTCTCCGCGATGAGCTTGAGGAAGTCTGCGTCGGTCAGAAGTGGGCTGCGCAGCAGAAGGGGCCGTGCGACTTCGATCTTGTCGTCAGCCAGCAGCAAGATGAGATCGTGCGGTGCGGTCGTGTCGTCCGCCAGCCGTTCGGCCAGCGCGATGCGGATCGCCATCTCGACGTCGCGCGTCAGGCGGCGGAGGATTTCGTGCATCAGCGCGCGTTCGCGCTCGTTCAGCCCGGTCCCCTGGATGCGATAGAGCGAAGCGACGGCGAGGTAGATCTCCTCGCGGCTGGTGCCCTGAGGGTTGACCGCGAGCTGGGCCAGGCGCCCCATGTCGCTCATATCGTGTGCGGTAAGCCCCACATTCTGCCCCGAAATGCGTTCTGCACCGGCTCCGTTCTGAGCCGAAAGATTAGATTGGCAAATCGGCGTTAACAGCGTGTTAATCTAGTTGGGTTGTCCACCGTTCCGGTTCGAAACATGCCCCTGACCGAAGAGCCCTTTATCCTGGCGATCGACCAGGGTACGACCTCCACGCGCGCGATCCTGTTCGATTCCGGCGCGAAGCCCGTAGCATCCCACGCCATCGAGTTGCGTCAGATCTATCCGGCCAACGGCTGGGTCGAGCACGACCCCGAGGAGATCTGGCAGGCGACGCTGGCCTGTTGCCGTGCGGCGCTGAAAGGCGTGCCGGCTGCATCGGTTGCCGCCATCGGCATCACCAACCAGCGCGAAACCACGGTCGCCTGGGACCGGCGGACCGGTCGGGCGTTGCACAATGCCATCGTCTGGCAGGACCGGCGCACGGCCGACCGCTGTCGCGCGCTGAAGGCACGCAAGCTCGAGCCGCGCATCGCCGCCAAGACCGGCCTTCTGCTCGATCCGTACTTTTCCGCCACCAAGATGGAATGGCTGCTCGACCACATTCCCGGTTCGCGCCGTCGTGCCGAGGCTGGCGAGATCGCGCTCGGCACGATCGACTCATGGCTCATCTACAATCTGACCGGCGGCAATGTGCACGCCACCGACGTGACGAACGCATCGCGCACGATGCTGCTCAATCTGAAGACGCTCGCCTGGGACGCCGATCTGCTGAAGCTGTTCAAGATTCCGAGGAAGGCGTTGCCGGAGGTCCTCGACAGCGCCGGCGAGTTCGGCCGCGTAGAGGAATCGTTGCTCGGTGCTTCGATCCCGATCATGGGTGTCGCCGGCGATCAACAGGCGGCGGCTTTTGGCCAGGCCTGCTTCAATCCCGGCGACGTGAAATCGACCTACGGCACCGGATGCTTCGCGCTGGTGAACACCGGACCGAAGGTGCCCACCTCGAAGAACCGTCTGCTCGCAACCAGCGCCTATCGCATCGGCAAAAAGACGGCCTACGCCATCGAAGGCAGCATCTTCGTCGCCGGTGCCGTGGTGCAATGGTTGCGCGATGCGGTCGGCGTGATCCGCAGCGCCGAGGAGATCGAGGCGCTCGCCCGCACGGCAAAGGAAGCCGAAGGTCTCTACTTCGTCCCGGCGTTCACCGGTCTTGGCGCGCCTTACTGGGACCCCGATGCGCGCGGCGCCATCTTGGGCCTCACGCGCGACATGGGCGCGGCCGAAATCGCGCGCGCCGCGCTCGACGCGGTGTGCTTTCAGACCCGCGATCTGCTCGAAGCCATGGCCAAGGACATGAAGCGCTCGGGCTTGCGCGCGCCGAAGGCGCTGAAGGTCGACGGCGGCATGGTGGGGAACGACTGGTTCTGCCAGCGCCTCGCCGATCTCACTGGCCTTCCCGTCGATCGGCCGCAGGTGACAGAGACCACGGCGTTGGGCGCGGCCTACCTTGCAGGACTGGCAGCCGGCTTATTCAAGGACACGAAGGATATTGCCGCGCGCTGGGCTCTCGACCGCCGCTTTTCGCCAGCGATGAAATCGTCGGCGCGCAATTCGCTCTATGAAGGCTGGAAGACGGCCGTGAAGCGCGTCCGATGAACGCGCCCGACGAAGAGATGCTCGAGGCAGCTCGTGGTGTCCTGCGCTTCATCGCGACGAGCGACGAGGCGGCGCTCGACGGCACCTTCGCCCGCGCGGTGACGATCATCGAGAATTTCCCGCCGCACATCTTCACCGACGCGGCTGTCTGGCGCACCGCTATGCGCGGCCACACGCGCACCTTGAGCGATCTCGCCTTCACCCTCGGCGGGGCGCAGGATTTCAGCCAGAGCGGCGAGCGAGCCTATTTCGTCCTGCCGACTCGCTGGACCGGCAAGCTGCGCGGAAGACCCTTCGACGAACATGGTGGCCAGTCCTTCGTGCTGCAGAAAGAAGACGGATGCTGGCGAGTTGCCGGCTATGCATGGGCGGTGCTGGAGATGCGATTTTTGTAGGCTTCATCGGGTTTGACGGACGGGCCGGGCGGGTCCAATCTTGTGCTTCGCCATTCGCCGGAGACCCCCATGAGCGCTGCTGCCCGCAAGATGCCGACACCGACCGATGTCGGCTCCGTGAAGGGGAAAGTATCGGCCGAGGAATGGGCCGTCCGCGAAGACCTCGCCGCCACCTATCGCCTGGTTGCGATGTATGGCTGGGACGACATGGTGTTCACCCATATCTCCGCCCGCGTGCCCGGCCCCGAGCACCACTTCCTGATCAATCCCTATGGATTGCTGTTCGAGGAGATCACCGCATCGAGCCTCGTGAAGATCGACGTCGACGGCAACAAGATCATGGAGTTGCCGTTCCCGGTGAACGCCGCCGGCTTCACCATCCACTCCGCGCTGCACATGAACCGTGAGGACGCGGGCTGCGTCATCCATCTGCATACGACAGACGGGGTCGCGGTGTCGGCGCAGAAGGATGGTCTTCTGCCGCTCGACCAGCACGCGATGATGATCTCCGGCGAGATGGCTTATCACGACTATGAAGGCGTGGCGCTGGACCTCGACGAACGCGACCGGCTGGTGGCGGACCTCGGCGACAAGAACGCGATGCTGCTGCGCAATCACGGCACGCTCGCGCTCGGCAAGACCTGCGCTGACGCGTTTCTGCGCATGTTTTATCTGGAGCGCGCCTGCTCGATGCAGGTCCGCGCGCTGGCCGGCGGCGCCGCGCCGAACTGGCCGAACCAGGGCGTGCCGGAGAAGACCGCGATGCAGGGCAAGGGCGCCTTCAACGGCATGGTCGGCTCGCTCGCGTGGCCCGCGCTGCGCCGCAAGTGCGATCGGCTGGATCCCAGCTACACGAATTAGCGCGGCTTCCTGCCGGAGCCGCCGATCGCGTGGCGATCCTTCGCGCGCGTGAGATGAATATCTATTCGGGAGCATAAGCATGAAATTCGGCATCGGCCAGTCGGTCAAGCGTACCGAGGACATCCGCTTCGTCACCGGTCACGGTCAGTACACTGACGACCTCCGCTTTGACGGCGAGACATTCGCTTGTTTCCATCGCTCCCCTTACGCCCATGCGAAGATATTGTCGGTCGACATCTCCGCCGCGAAGGCGGCGCCCGGCGTGGTCGACGTCCTGACCTATGCTGACATCAAGGCTTACGGCGCCAAGCCGATGCCGCTGATGGCGCCGATCAAGAGCCGGGACGGCTCATCGACCAAGACCTCGCCCAAGGAAGTGCTGGCGAAGGATCGCGTGACCTTCACCGGCGAGGCGATCGCGATGGTGGTGGCGGAGACCTATGCGCAGGCCAAGGACGCGGCCGAGTTGGTCGCCGTCGAATACGAACCGCTCGATGCGGTCGGAACCTTGGCGGCCGCACCGAATGGGCCGCAAATCTGGGAAGGTGCCGAGAACAATCTGAGCTTCGACTGGGAAGACGGCGACCGGGATGGCGTCGAGGCTGCGTTCAAGTCCGCGGCGCATGCCGTGAAGCTTCGGGTTGTGCAGAACCGCGTCAGCGCCATGCCGATGGAGACGCGCAACGCGATCGGCGTCTACGACAAGGCGAACGACCACTACACGATCTATGTGACCTCGCAGGGCGCGGGCAACATCCGCGGCGGGCTGGCGCGCCAGATCCTCAATCTCCCGCTGGAGAAGCTGCGCGTCATCACCAAGGACGTCGGCGGCGGTTTCGGCATGAAGGGCTTCCTCTATCCCGAGCAGCCCGCGGTGCTGATCGCGGCCAAGAAGATCGGCCGCCCCGTGCGCTGGTCGGCCGAACGCACCGAAAGCTTCCTCGCCGACGATCACGGCCGCGACATGATCACGACCGGCGAGCTCGCGCTCGACAAGGACGGAAAGATCCTCGCGCTGCGCATCACCGGCACCGCGAACATGGGCGGCTATCTCTCCGTGTACGCACCGTTCATCCCCACGCTCGCCGGCAGCCGCATCTTCGGCGGCGTCTATCGCGTGCCCAAGGCCTACGCCAACGTAAAGGGCTATTTCTCCAACACCGCGCCGGTCGATGCCTATCGCGGCGCCGGCCGCCCCGAAGGCGCCTATCTGATGGACCGGCTGATGGACGCGGCTGCGGCGAAGACCGGCCTCGACCGCACGGAAATCCGCTTGCGCAATCTGCCTTCGCCGTCGGAGCTGCCGTTCCAGAACGCCTGGGGACTCAAATACGATTCCGGCGACTATCCGCGCCTCCTGGTTGAAGGCCTGAAGCGCGCAGACCAGGCCGGCTTCGCCAAGCGCAAGGCCGAGAGCGCCCAGCGTGGCAAGCTGCGTGGCCTCGGCTTCGGCTACTATGTCGAGATCACTGGCGCGGCGGGACAGGAACCGGCGGCGATCAAGTTCACCGAGAATGGCGGCGTCGAATTGTGGTGCGGCACGCAGTCGAACGGGCAGGGCCACGAAACGGCGTTCGCCCAGCTGGTCGCCGAGAAGCTCGGCGTGCCCTTCGAGTCGATCACCGTGAAGCAGGGCGACACCGAATGGGTGAATGGCGGCGGCACCGGCGGCTCGCGCTCGCTCAACATGTCCGGCGGCGCGCTGATGGTCTCCTCCGATGAAGTCATCAAGAAGGGCAAGCAGGCGGCCGGGCAGGTGTTACAGGCCGGCGGCAAGGACGTCGGCTTTGCCGTCGTCGAAGGCATCGGCACCTTCGCGGTGGCGGGCGGCGATCGCAAGATCACGGTCGGCGAACTTGCCGTCACGCTGAAGCGCGAGAAGCTGCCGGGTTTCGAGAACGGCCTCGACAGCGACGGGATGTATCACGGCCAGGCTTCGACCTTCCCGAACGGCTGTCATGTCTGCGAAGTCGAGGTCGATCCCGAGACCGGCCACACGCAGATCGTGTCCTATCACTGCGTCGACGATTTCGGCCGCATCATCAATCCGATGCTGGTCGCGGGTCAGGTCCATGGCGGCATCGTGCAGGGCCTGGGCCAGGCGCTGCTCGAGAACATGGTCTACGACGAACAGACCGGCCAGCTTTTGACCGCGAGCTTCAGTGACTATGCGATGCCGCGCGCCGGCGATATGCCTGACATAGACTTCAAGTACGAAGAGATCCCGTGCGTCACCAACGATCTCGGCGCCAAGGGCTGCGGCGAAGCCGGAACCGTCGGCGCGCTGCCGGCGGTTATGAGCGCGATCTCGGACGCGCTCGGCGTGCTGCACATCGACATGCCGGCGACGCCGGAGCGCGTCTGGCGCGCGCTGCGCGAGAAGAAAGCGGCCTAGGCAATCGGCCGCGCGCAAGCGCGGCCCATTTTCTCACGCGGAGGCGCGGAGTTCGCGGAGTGGAGATGGACCTCTGCGTTCCCCGCGGCTCCGCGTGAATCCAATTCAGCTAAACGTCAGAGCTTAGTTGCCGCTCGTTGTCGACGGTGCGGTCGCGGGCGCGGCCGGCGGCGCATAGGCAGCGATCTTCTGCTGCAGCGTATCGCGCTCGTCGCAGCCGTCCGGGCACAAGCTCGCCAGCGTGTCGAGCTCGTGCTGCGCCGATGCAAGATCGTTCATCTGAAGGTACAGCTCGCCGAGATATTCGTGCGCGCCCTTGTGATCCGGCTTCGAGGCCAGCGCGCGCTTGTAGTAGTCGAGCGACGCCGGATAATCGCCGGTCATGCGCTTGGTGTAGCCCAGATAGTTCAGGATGTCGGCATCGGTCGGCTTGTCGGCAAGCGCGACCAGCAAATGCGGGATCGCGTCCGCATATTGCTCGTGTTTGATGAGTCGCACCGCGATCTGATAATCGCTGTAGGTCGGCTCGGTCATCGTGCCGCCGCCGTAACCTCCGCCGCCACCGCCGCCCATGGAAAGTGACGGGCTCGTCAGGGCGAGAATCGATGCCAGCGCGGTCGTACCGATCAAGAGTTTGCGCATCGCGGTATTCTCCTTGTGATGCGCTATCCTAGTGCGCGCGCGCGCCGGGCAGAAGACGCGAACGTTGACTTAAGGCGTAAACCGAGAGGATGCTGGAGCCATGGACGATACAACACTCGCATCTGCGGATCAGCGCCCCGTACGGCGTAAGCCCGAGAGCCTCGCAAAACTGAAGCGCGCCGCGCGCAAACTCTTCGTCGAACGCGGCTATCACGCAACGCGCCCGCAGGACATTGCGCGCGAAGCCGGCCTCGGCCACGGCACCTTCTATCTGCACTATCCGGACAAGAAGGCGTGCTTCCTCGCTTTCGTGGACGATGCGCGCGAGGAGCTGCACGAGTTCATGAAGGCGCGCCAGCCGGCAGAGCAAACCTTGGAAAGCACAATCGCCGCCAACCTCAAGGCGATTTACGAATACACCGCCGAACATCCAGGCGTGCTCGCCGCCGCGATGACCGACGAACTGGTGATCGACGCCGAAGGCGTCCAGGCGACGCCGCTTCTGGTGCGCTGGGGCTTCGACTGGGGCGAGATCGTGCGCGAGGCGATGCGCAAGGGCCTCGCCTGCGACAGCTACAATCCGGAGATCGTCGGCCAGGCGATCCTGGGCGCGATCCATCAGGTCGGCAGCGAAGGCGCCCGCTCTCAGCGCCGCCGCGAGGAAGTGATCGACAATCTCACGCGCTTTCTCGTCAAGGCGCTGAAGCCGTAGCCGCGCTGCTGATTCTCTAGCGGTTATATCGATTTGCAGACCGGCCATGCCTAAGGCGCGCGTCCGCGATATTCTATCGTCCAAACGCCCAGGCCACCATGAGCGGGAGTTCTGCGCGCCAGAATGTGTCGCCGTGAGATCCTTCACGCTCGGTCATCACGATGTCTGCCCCCGCATCGCGCAATGCGTCGGCCCAACGGGTCGCGTTGTCGCGAAAAAAGGGCTCTCGTGTTCCGGCGACGAGATACACGCGCGGAAGCGAGTTAGGCATCACGTCCGGCGGCCGGTAACCGCCGCCCGGCGAGGCACAAAACACAGCGCTGTAGACGTCAGGATGCTGAAGCCCAGTGGCGAGCGCCAACTCCCCACCCGCCGAAACGCCGAACACCGCAGTGCGTTCTTTGGGCAGTTCGACGCCGAAGCGCGACCGTGTCCATGCGCGGACGTCCTCTACGAAGAACGTCTCATGGGCCGCGAACCGTTTCGGATCGAAGCCGGGCGAATACTCGTGGAGCCGCAGCGTCTCGTCCGCCAGCCGATGGACACCGACGATCATCGTGGACGGTCCGCCGGCCGCCTCGACAGATGCTCCCCATGGCGCGATCAGCCCACCGTCACCCGCGAACACCACAGCTTCCGGCGGATCCGCGGGAACGTACACAGTGACCTTCCGGCCACCGTCATAGGCGAGTGTCTCAGTGACAAGTCCCATGGCACATAGTGTTGGCGCGTTCTGCTCGGCGGTTCAATCGACGGCGGCGGGTGAAAATGCGAGCGGTAGCGCTCGCGTTTGGCACATCGGTGCGGTGATTTCGAAGCGGCGGAAATCGAGCGCGCAAGAAGTGCCGTGAAAATAGGGGCCGCAGCGAACGCGTGGGGATAGACGCGCCTCGTAACTCCAACTTATCCAACACGCCCATTCCGCCCTCCGTTGAAATCGTTCGATCATCCGCCCACGGACTGTTGATAGAAATATTTTCCTATTCCCATCTTGAAATCGCCCTCCTGCGCCGCGATTTCTTTTCGATGAAAGAACAGGACTCACAACCGGCCGAAGCTTCTGCTGGACAAACAAAAGCGCGCCCTTCACGCGATGAAGAGCTTCGCTGCCTCGTCGCGGAAGAGCTTGCATTGCATCTTGGCGAGGGCCGGGCGCTCGTCGCGCGGTGCAGCGAGCTGGCGTCGGTCAGCCGCGGCGACCGGCTCGGTCCGCTCCACGCCGCCGCGCGACTGATGCGCGCCAATGCCGGCGTCGCGCAGACGCTCGCTCATGTCGCGCTCGTGGAACGCCGTCACCGCACGATTGTCGAGCGGATTCAAACGTCTAAGACGCCTCCTGCCGAATTGAATTCAAAAAAACGGCACGAAATGCGCAGAGAGATCCAGCTCAAGCTGGCGCGTGTCGCGGCCGCGGATCGCCGCGCCCAGCTCGAGCAGCCGGAGCACCCGCAACAGGAAGCGAATCTGACGCTCCAGGACGAGGAGTGGCGCGAAGAGCATTTGGAGGAACGCGGCTTGGAAATCGCGCGAGATCTGGCGCATGAAATGCACCGCACGGTCTAAGCGCGGCGCACAGCGCGGTAACCGCAATGCGCTCAAGCATGGCAAATATACGCGCGCGCGTCGCGCATTGCTGGCTGAGATCCGCGCGCATATCGCGCGCGGTCGTGCGCTCGTCGCGCTCTATGGCGATTTGGATCACTTGCCCCCGCCGCCCCCGCCGAGATGCCCGCCCCCCGACGCGCACAGCGCGTCATTCAGATTGAATCGCGCGCAACGCGCGCGGGGCACCTCGGTAGATGCGTCAGTTCAGCTTGAAGCTGATCCCCGCGAGCAGGGCGTGATCGGAGAAGTGCTGGTTGGCACTGTCCGTCGCATCCGCCAGCCGCACGGATTTGCTTTGGCTGAACCGGTATTCACCGAACAGCGAGGCCTTGTCGCTGATGTCGGTACGCAGGCCCGCTTCCGCCTGATAGGCCGGCTCCCAGGCGCGCCCGCGCAAGGGTCCGATTTCTCCGCCGACATTCTGAAAGCCGAGACCGGCGCCGACATAAGGCGTGAACTGGGCGTCGGGCAGCAGATCGTAGGTGGCATTCGCCATCACGCTCGTGGAGGACAGATGACCCGGCGTGGTAACGCCATCGAGCCGGCTGAGGTTCGAGTGCTGATAGAGCGAATTCAGCTCGACCCGCCATCCCGTGCCGAAGTCATAGCCGACCGCGCCGCCGGCGGCGAAGCCGGTGCCGAAGCTGTCCTTCCGCGTGCCGGGCGCAGGATCGTTCAGGTGCAGATCGGGAAGGAGCGAAACGCCTCCTTCGCCGGAGACGTAATAGCCCGGCGTGCCGGCGAGCGCCGCCGCTACGCCGAAACCCATCGCGACGCCAAAAGCGGCCGCGAATATGATTCGTTGTCTCATCTTTTTTTCTCCTTGGGTGTGAAGCGGAAGCCATCAGGCCTTCCGCGCTGCCACGCTCGGCGCGGCGTGTCGCGAAAGTGTGTCCGAGGCTTCGCAACACCTTCAAAACGCAACACAATTTGTTTCGATCCGCCCTATCCGGAAGGTGGCGGGCACGTGACGCGGGCGTTGACAGTATGGGCGAACTGACAAACTATCAGTTCAAATTGGCGCCAGGCCACCAAGAGCCGCGGCCCGCAGCGGAGGAACCATGACCAAGCTCACTTACACGCGCGATGAGATCATGGCCGACCACGCCTATGCGCGGCCGCATGACGAGGCCGGCTATCGGCTACACGGCGGCTTCGACGCAGCCGGCAAGTACATTTCTCCGCGCACGCTCAATCGCTGGCCCGCCGTCGAAGCCTGGCAAGCGGAACTCAAGAAGCGCGGCGCGCCGGTCATCGACGCGACGACGCGGCTTCTGAAGCGAGGTCCCTATCCGACGGTGGATCAGCAGAAGTTCCTGCTTGGTCACGGCTTCGGCGAGACGCTTTGGAACTCGCTCACCATCACCGGCATCATCGAAGCGCGCGGCCTGATGCTTGCGCAGGCTGTGGCGCCGGACTTCCAGCAGATCGTCGTCGAAGATCTGACCGGCACCTGCCTCGGCCATCTCAACAAGGGTCTGCTCGCGGCGCACGGCTACGACGAAGGTGGACAGAAGAATCTCGGCATCGGCGGCCATGACGATATGTGGTTCGCAGTGCGAGACGCCTTGTTCGGCAAGGGCGCCTATCCGATTCCGGAAGTGCCCGAGAGCCTGTCGCGTCCGGAGACCGGCCGCCGCATGCCGCAGATCGCGAAGGAATATGAGGACTGGATCCTGCTCTTGATGAACGTGCTGATGATCGAGGTGAAGGCGGAGAGCTTCTTCTCCTTCTGCCAGAACATCATGCGCGATCCGACGAACTTCACCGATCGCCGTCCCGCCGCCAATCATGCCGCGGACATGGTCGAACGCATCCGCACCGACGAGGCGATCCATGTCGCCTATCTCGCGACCGTGGTCTCGGAACTGCGCAGCCTCACGATCAAGACGGTCGACGGAAAAACGATCCCGGGTAAGGACGTGATCGATCCGGTGTGGAACCAGATGATCGAGTGGCACGCGGTGACGCAGGCCGACTTTGGCCGCAATCAGTCGCGCGACAACATCCTCGCGCGCCTGAAGAGCAAGCCGAACGGCGCTGCGCTGGCCGCAAACTTCGACAGCCTCGAATTCCAGCAGGCGGCGGAGTAAGGCCGGCTAGTCCTGCGTCCATAGCGATATTGCGAGGCCGCGCTCGACGAGCGCGTTCTGGCCGGCCGGCGAATAAAACGCGCCGAACTGCAACGACCAGTGCCGCGACACCTTCTCGACCAGCGATAGCTCGAGTTTGTGGGTGCGGTAGTAGGTGTAAGGCGGTATCGAATCGCCGCCGCTGACGATGTTGAAGCTCTGCGCCAGAACCATCGTGTCCGGCGTCAGCCACAGCCCCGCCGTGATGTCGACCGGCGTCTCATCGGGCCTCGGGCGCGGGATCCAGCGCTCTGCGGCCTGGATGTCGACGAAGCCATCGCGCCCAAACAATTCGAAACTCGTGCCGTAGAGTAGGCGCAACTCGATCTGCCGGCCGGAATCATTGTGAGCCGAGACCGACAGGTCGAATGCTCCCGCCGTCTTGTAAGATCCTTCCAGCGACAATCGTCCGTGACCGGCGTAGAGCAGAAGTCTTGCACCGCCCTCGATCGACGTGTTGTGCGCGACGGTCAGCGGCACGGTCGGCGTCTCGACCTTCGCGATGACATAAACCGGTGTGGCGAACAGCGTGATCGCATTCGTCAGTCCGTACTCGAAGTAGTTCTGCACCAGGAGCTTGTTGTACGTCGTCGGTACGCTCGCGCGGCCGTCCGAGCCGAAGCTTCTGCTGGCTTCGCTTTCGATCGTGTCGGTGAAAATCTGCCAATGGCCGCGCTGCAGCGTCCACGCTCCGGCTTGCGCACCGGCGATGCTCGTCCACAGCGCCATTATGAGAAGCGTGGTGCGCACGGATCAGCCGCGTCGCCGCGTAAGCCGGCTCAGGCCGTGCGCAGTCTTTTCCCAATGGAAGGGATTGGTCGCGAGCTGCATCAGGCCGCGCCATGCGGCGTACGAAATCAGCGCCCAATAGACCGTGACGGTCAGGCCGTACGGTGCAAGATGGCTCCAGCCGCGCTTGAAGGGGCTCGCGACGGCGAGGGCAGTCAGGATCGCGTTGCCGCCGATAAGCCCCGATGCCCACAGCAGCGGATTTCCCGGATCGTGCGGCGCGAGCGCGATGGATAGCGCGCAGATCGCCCAGAGCATCGGGTTGATGAGCGCGGTGACGACCGAGCCTCCGATGAACAGGTGAAAGGCCGAGAAGCCGGCCATCCCGACACGCTGGAGGAGAGACAGGGGTTCGCGTGTGTGTACGAGCCATGTCTGCATGTAGCCCTTGAGCCAACGCGAACGCTGTTTCATCCAGACGCCAAGACGCGTCGGCGCCTCCTCGAAAGTGGTCGAGTTCAGCATCGCCACGCGACCGCCCAGTTGCGCAATGCGGATGCCGAGGTCGGCATCCTCGGTGACGTTATAGGGGTCCCAGCCGCCAAGCCGGCGCAGGACCGCGGTCCGAAAATGGTTCGACGTGCCTCCCAGCGGCATGGGAACGCCAAGTCGATCGAGCCCCGGAAGCAGGGCTTCGAACCAGAGCGCGTAGTCGAGCGCGAAGAGTTTTGTAAGCCAATTCTCATCGGCATTGTAGAAATTGAGTCGCGCTTGCAGACATGCGACATCGCCGGATCGGGAGCGAAATGCGGCAACGGCTTTCAGCAGCTGATCGCGTTCGGGGCGGTCTTCCGCGTCGAAAATCACCGTGTATTCGCCGCGTGCGAAGTTCAGCGCGTAATTGCAGGCGCGCGGCTTTGTCCGCGGAAGTCCGGGCGGCACGTGCAGCACCTCGAATGGCCCGCGTCCCAAGAGCATTGCTGCGGCGCTCGCGGTCTCGATGTCGTCGGCTTCGACGATGAGCTTGATGTCGAGCTTATCGTTCGGATAGTCCGATATGTTGGCGCAAAGGGACAAAAGCCGCCGCCTCCGCGAAATCCGCTAAATCAGCCGAATTCGCAACCGCGCGAGGGGGGCCACATATGAGCGAGGTGGCGTTGGAGTAACGTGCCCTGTGGGCGCGAGCGGCACTGGCCGCGTTAGTTTGCGTCGTTGCCTTCTTCGGTAGGGGCGATGGTTCCATGTCCGCGCTCGATCTCGCCGCCGATGATATATCGAAAATTCGACCATCTCTGATGCTTGAAGGCGTCTCGATATTCGAGTCGTCCGAACACGTAAATATTTCCGGGCGGATTGTCTGGTGGAGTTGGAGTCCCAATGTCTTCCGCGTTTTCAACGATCTTGTAGTCGAATTTCGCGCCGGGAAGCATGTAGGTATTCTGAGAGAAGAATTCGGTATCGTCGATCCAACGTGGGTCAAACTTCTTTCCGTATCGAATGGCTCCCTTTCCACGCATTTCATAAGCCGGGGTTTGTCCAGTATTGCGGATCTTCAGGTGGGCGTGCATCTGGGGTCTCCTGACGCCATCGGAGTAGCCCATGGCTATCTCCACTCTGCCGCCAGTCACGCCAACGTAGGCACGCAATTGGCGCTCGGCGGTTTCCTCCATCTTTTGAACAGTGTTTTCGGCGGCGGTTGCAGCCCTGATGCTTGCGCGCGCTTGCCGCTGCGCGGAGCGAAGCGCAGCCAGGGTGAGCGTCTCACTGCGTCTTATTTGACATCCCTGCCATATGCTCACCAAAGCCAAAACTACAGTGAACCAAGCAATCCAAAATCCAAAATCGTGCCACCACAGCCACCATGGTTCCTCATGAGTTTGCTGTTCGGAAGCGGCTGTGTGTTGCAGCTCGGAGGATGGGGTTTGTACTACCGGCGCAGAACGCGGAGGCTTATTCGGCTTGCCGGGTTGCCCAGCGTGATGATCGGGGTTGGCATGTGCACCATTGGTGTTCTGTGGCCGTGGCTGTTCGGGGTGTGACTGAATCGGGGCCGCAGCGATCAAAAGCATCGCCGCTACTGCCAAGGCCCCCGCCCTAAACATCCTCCAAGCTTACGCCGGGCAGGTCCAAGGCCGCTAGAGAGGCCAAGTAAAACGACGCGGAAAACGCTGCCCGTTTGAGCTTCATGGTCAGGGAAGCCTCCGTCTCCTTGAACCCGTGCTTTTTCAACCGTTTGACCATATCGGCGTAGGTCACTTCTGCCTTTTTCATCTCGGCCTTTAGGTGCGCTGCCGCACGCTGGCCCCATTCTTCCTCGGTCTTTGCGTAAGCCATTGGTCCGTCCTATCAAATTCGTGACCTATTATATTCGTTAGATTGCCGTTGACAACCCCTCTAGAAACTCCCATATTCGTTAGGTAACGAATTCGGTAGTTTTCAGGTGGCAACCCACTTCCTCCAGACAAAAGCGGCAAGGAGCCTGAGCCTCGCTCAGGTCTTCCGCATGTCGGAGACGGAAGCCGAAACTGCCTTCCGCAAAATCCGCTGGTCGGAGACAGACGGCGAGCCTGTGTGCCCGGAATGCGGTGGGGTTGAGCCGTACGAGTACCGCCGCCCCACGGGCCTCCTGCGCTTTCGTTGCAAGGCGTGCAGCAAGAACTTCAGCATCACGTCGGGCACCCTCTTTGCCGCCCACAAGGCCCCGCTGCGGACCTATCTGGCGGCTATCGCCGTTGCGATGAACGAGGTGAAGGGCAAGAACGCGCTGGCCCTCTCCCGCGATCTCGGCATGTCGCACAAGGCTTGCTGGGTTCTTGCTGCACAAGGTCCGCGAAGCGATGGCGGAAGAGTTCAAGGGCCGCAAGATCGGCGGCGCTGGCAAAGTGGCGGAAGTGGATGGCATGTACGTCGGGTGGCTACGTCCGCCCGGCAAATTTTCGCGAGAACCGCCGCGACCGTCGCCTCGCGGTCAACCAGTCCGGCAAGCGCCAGTCACTCGTTATCGTGCGCGAGCGCAACGGCAATTCAGCTTCCCGCCGTGTTCCGTTCGGAAGGCGCTGCGCTCTCATGGATCAAGAGCCGCGTTGAGCATGGCACCGTGTTGAACGCCGATGAGGCGAGCGGCTGGGATGGCCTCGCTTCCAAGTACGAGATGAAGCGCATCAACCATCAAGAGGCGTACTCGGATGGCGAAGCCTGCACCAATCAGGCCGAGAGCTATTTTTCCAGAATTCGCCGCGCCGAGATGGGTCATTTCCATCACGTCAGCGGGCCATATTTGCTGCGCTATGCTCAGGAAAGCGCGTTCCGTGAGGATGCGCGCCGCGTCGATAACGGCACTCAAGTCCGCCGCGTGACCGAGCTGGCCCTGAAGCGCGGGCCGTCAGTGGATTTCAGCGGGTATTACCAGCGGCACATCAAAGCGGCGTAAGATTTGCGCGGAGTTTTCCCTTGAGAAATTTGTTGAGTTTCCGTCCCACGGCTCCGCGCTCTTCCAGTTGCCGGGTTTTGAATTCGGTATATAGCTGCAAAAGGCACTTCGGGCGCGCGCACTCAGGCTTGGTACACCGCGCATTGGTCACCGGGCATTCGAGGCTTTGAGGCGTATTCATCGCCCCTCCGCTCCATGAGCGACCGTTCAATATTACTCCCTCATCCAATGGATCCCAAGGATAGAAGTGCCCCTAGCGTTCCAATGGAAGCGCTGGCAACGCCCATACAATCCGGCCTTTTCGCTTGCCTTGATCCGCGATTCTCCCGCGCTTGGCCTGCATCCGAAGTGTCTGGATAACCCGATAGGTCACCGCCTTAGCCAGCGCCTCGTCTCCGGTGTCCAAGCCCTTCGTTTCCATCGCGTACAGGGCCAATTCTCGCGTGTCCTGAGGCCCGTTCTTGGCTAGGGCTTGGTGACATAGCGCGCCTAGCTCCCGGTGCCGGAAGAGTCTGTGTAGGTCCGCATAGGCCGGTATCCGGCAGGGCGTCGTGTCGCTGGTGTCGAACAGCCGGATGCAGGCGGTCACATGAGCCAGGTCCGCGCGAGCCTGCGCCAACAGGCGCTCATACTCGGCTATTGCGTTCCTGATTTCGGTCCGCTTCGACTCAAGCGTCGTGACCGTTCGTATCTCTGCCATGCACAGAAACTAGGCAGGCCGCGCTAGAATTGCTTTTCCCTTTGCGCCAACATATCGGGATAGTCGAGCAGCAGCAGGGCGCGCGCCAGTCGCGGCAGCACATTGGCCTCGCGATAAAGCGGAACCAGGATGGTGTAGACGGGAAGCGGCTCGAGCGCGGGCGCATCGTGCGTGGCCCTGACGCGCGCGCCGATCACGGCCAAGACCGCACGAAACATCGTCCCCGCCAGGAAACTAATCGATAGAATGGCGGCAATCGTTTGCGACGCTTCGTATGGCGTGAGCGCAATGGTCGCGATGAGTGCGACCGCACCTATGAAAAGCGCCGCGATCTGACTTCGGTTGATGATCATCCGCGCCGACAACATCGGCTTGTCGCGGGCCAACCCGTTGGCCGCCGCGTCTGCCAGCGTGTCGCCGAACCGCCGCTCCGCCTCTTCGACGAAGCGGTCGGCCGTAACCGCGGTTATTGCAGCTTCGGGATAGCTCGCGCGCAGCCATGCGAGATTGTCATCGCTCTGATCCGCCGTCGCGATCGTGGCGGGCTCGCCCAGCAGGAATCGATGGGCGAGAGCGCGCGCAATGAAGTCTGCGTCAAGCGCTCCAAGGGCGTCTCCATCTGCCATGCGGTCCTCTGACACGACTAAGGAATGGCGGCCGGCCGAATGACCGTCGCGGGAATTGCCGGAAATGGTGTGAGAACAGACGCAGAAACGCGCGCGGCGCGAATCATGCTGAGCTATGCGCTGGTTGAGCAATATCGTTGCGCACAACCAAAGATAGAACCGGCGCGACCTTTCGGACCCTGTACTTGAGAATGAGTTGCGATTACATATCTATCGTGTTCAGGAGATCGCTCATGTTCGGTCGCGTAGTCTTGGTCGTAGCCCTGTCGCTTTGGATCGCTCCCGCGTTTGCCGACGGCGCGATTCCCGTTTCGCTTTCCAATCACAAGTTCACGCCGTCGACGATCCATGTGAAGGCCGGCATGCCGAACGTCATTTCTTTGACGAACAACGACGATGCCGCCGAGGAGTTCGAACTCGACCTCTCTCAAGGTCGAAAAGGTCGTCGCCGGTCACAGTTCGGGAAATGTGCGTCTCAGGCCACTGGCGCCCGGCACATACCCTTTCATGGGCGAATATCATTCCGACACGGCGCAAGGCGTCGTGATCGCCGAGTAGGGCAATGCTGGCCGCGCTCATCATTGTCTTTCGTGAGGTCATCGAAGCCGGATTGATCGTCGGCATTGTGTTGGCCGCGACCCAAGGCGTGGCAAAACGGTCTTTGTGGGTCGCGCTCGGCATCGGTGCGGGCGTCGCAGGCGCCTGCCTCGTCGCGGCGTTCGCAGGTGAGATTTCCAATCTCTTCGAAGGCTATGGTCAGGAACTGTTCAACGCCGCAATCCTCATTCTCGCGGTCGTGATGCTCACTTGGCACAATGTGTGGATGGCCGGCCACGGCAAACAGATGGCGCGCGAGATGCGCACGATGGGCGCCCAGGTAACGTCTGGCCAGCGCACATTGACGGCGCTCGCTATCGTGGTTGGCGTCGCGGTGCTGCGCGAAGGCTCGGAGGTCGTGCTCTTTCTCTACGGCGTCGCAGCGCAGGGTGGTCTGACGACGGCATCGGTGCTGACCGGGGGCGCACTCGGACTTGCCGCCGGCGCAGCTGTTTCGGCGGCCATGTTCTACGGCCTGCTGACGATTCCCGCGCACCGCTTGTTTTCGGTCACCGGCTGGTTGATCACGCTGCTTGCCGCCGGCATGGCGTCGCAGGCGGTGCTGTTCATCCAGAACGCAGGCTTCCTGCAAGTGCTCATGATGCCGATCTGGGACACGTCCTGGCTGTTGCCCGAAGGCGGCGAGGGTGTTCTCGGCATCGTTGGGCGCATGCTGCACACGCTGATCGGTTACAGCGATCAACCGAACGGCGCCCAGTTGATCGCTTATCTGTTCACAATCGTGACGATCAATGTGCTGATGCGCGTCGTGAATCGCCCCAGGCCCGCGCCGGCTGCAGTGGCAAGCGCAGCCGAGTAGCTCATCGTGCTCGACGGATTCAATCGGGTGCAGTGCTAGATCGCGGCATAGAGCGCTTCAAGCAGTGCGCGATTTCTGGGATTCTGCCAGCGCGGTCCCATATCGTTCGTCACGTAACCGAAGGCGATGCGTGCCTGCGGATCGCAATATCCGAGCGAGCCACCGGCACCGAAGTGGCCGAAGGCCCGAGGATTGGGGCCGAGCGGCCGCTCGGGCTGGGTCAGCTGAAATCCGATTCCGAAGCGGCTGGGCCGGTCGTTGATGAGGTCGTGGCCGTAGACCTGCTCGACAGTCGCGGCTTCGATCGCCTCGCGGCTCAGGACTTCGACGCCATCGATCTCACCGCCATTGGCCAGAGCGGCATAAACGCGCGCGATCGCGCGTGCGTTGCCGTGGCCGTTGGTCGATGGCACCTCGGCCTCGCGCCACTCCTTGCGATTGACCCAGTGCGCGCCCGAGAAGCCCGGCGGATTCCAATAGGTGTTCCAACGCATCAGGGCGTCGTCATTGGCGATATCGGGTTTTTGCGGATTGCCGGGCCACTGGAATTCGCTGACGCGCGTATGTTCGGACGATGGCAGCCCAATATGAATATCGGCGCCGAGCGGCCGCGCGACGTCCTCGCGCAACAGGGTTCCGATCGTGCGGCCGTCGATGCGCCGGACCAATTCGCCGGCAAGAAAACCGAATGTGTTGACGTGGTAGCCGTGGCCGCTGCCCGGCTTCCACCAGGGCGCCTGTCCGGCAAGCGCTGCCACCATAACGTTCCAGTTGAGCGCGGCGCCGTCCGGCAGCGGTGCGCGGATCGCCGGAAGCCCCGCCTGATGCGACAGCAGCTGGCGGACCGTTATGCCGTCCTTGCCGCTTGCGGCGAACTCCGGCCAATAGCCGGCAACCGGCGCGTCCAGATCGAGCTTTCCCCGGTCGACAAGGCGCATCGCGGCGATCGCGCAGAGCGCCTTGCTGACCGAGAAGACGTTTACGATTGTCTCTCGCCGCCACGGCGAAGCGCGCGCAACGTCGGACCAGCCGCCCCACAAATCGGCAACGACGCGTCCATCGTGCCAGATCGCCAGCGCGCCGCCGCGCTCGCCGCGGTCGGCGAAATTGCGTGCGAATTCCTCGCGGACCCGTGCGAAGCGGCTGTCGCAGTTTCCCTCGATCGGAACTGTCGTCATGGAGGTTTCCGCGCGATTACCTGTAAACTATAGCGCCTGCGCCCCATTTGGGGACAAATCCGTTAGAAACCGAACTATCGATTTGCCGGTTTGGTAACGCGGCGCTGCCATTCTGCCTGCATTGGGTGAGGGTATCGTGCCGAACAGTCAGACCAGCGAAGACCAGCCAGATCGCGCCGCTACGCGCGCCACGATCATGGAAACCGCGCGCGCCGTGGCGGCACGCGATGGCGTCGAAAAACTGACGCTAAGCAAGGTTGCCGCCGAGTGCGGCCTGCAGCGCGCGGCGGTGTACGGCCAGTTCGCCCGCAAAGAGGATCTCCTGATGTCGATCGTTTCCGAGGATCTGGCGTCGCTGGCGCGGACCATGAGCGACGTGGAATGGCCCAAGCATGAGGGCGGCGATACGCCGGAAAGCGCCGTCATTCTCTCCCTGCCGCGTCCGGTCAATGCAGAGGCGGAGGCCGAAGCGGATCCGGCCGCTCCTGCGCAGGATGTCCCGCAAGCCGAGACATCCGCTGAAGCGATCGACCTCGCCAAGGACGTTTCGAACGCACTCGCCACGAACCAGACGGACGGCAACACGCCGCCCGAACCGCGGCAACGGCTGCTGCGCCGCGCCGATATCGCCCAGCTTCTCGGGGCCCAGGTGGCGCCCGATGACGGAGAGCCAAAGGAGCCGCGCCCCGCCGACAACGCGCCGGACAAAGTCGCGCGCGCGCCGGACGCCTGGCTGGAGCGCCGCTTGCGCGTCTTCGAACGTGCCATGACGGCCATGGAAGGTCGCCAGGAGCAGGTCGAGAAGAACAGCCGTGCCGCCGCCGTGACATCCGAGGAGGCGATCAAGGCGCTCGAGGCGACGGTCAAGGAATTGCAGGAGCGGGCCGATGCCGCCGAAGCTCGCCTCAAGGCTTCGTCGAACGAAGTTCGCGCCGCGCTGAACGAGACGACGCTGCGCATCCAGACGGTTGAGGGCGTGGCGCGCGCGGCCCTCGCCGAAAATCGCCAGACCGAAGAACCCGCGGTTGAGCCGGCAACGATCGAACCCGTCGAACCGGCAGCCGACCTAGCCGAACAAGCCGCGGCTCCCGAAGCGCCGACGGCCGAAGCACCGGTAGCAGAGTCGACCGACGCGGAAGCGTCTGCGACGGATGCGCCGAAATCGTTCATCGCCGAAGCGCGCAAGAACGCCGTCGCCGCGGCGGCGGCAGCGCAGGCAACTGCCGCGACCGAGCCGACGACGAAGAAGGTCCGCAACAATCTCACACGCTACCTGCTCGGCGGGGCGGCCGTGCTCGCGATCTTCGTCGCCGCGGCCGGCATGGCGTTCAGCAAAGGCGTCCAGGACGGCAGGCTCGAAGCGCTGGCGAATGTCGAGCGCGTTGCCTCGACCGCCGCGGCCCTGCCGCACCAGACGCCGCTCGATCGTCTGAGTGCGCGGGCGCAAGCCGGCGACCCGGTGGCCGAACTGAACATCGGCATTCGTTATTTGGATGGCACGGACACGCCGAAGGATCCCGCGGCGGCGTTGCACTGGATGACATTGTCGGCAATCCACGGCCAGCCGGTCGCGCAGTATCTGCTGGGCACGCTGTATGAAAAAGGCGTCGGCGCATCGGCGGATGCGGGCAAGGCGCTGCAATGGTTCGAAGCAGCGGCGCTGCAGGGCAATCGCAAGGCGATGCACAATCTGGCGATCGCCTATGCAGAGGGCCTCGGCACCGACAAGACGCCGTCTGAAGCGGCGCGCTGGTTCTCTCGTGCGGCCTCCTTTGGGTATGTCGACTCGGAATTCGATCTCGCGGTCCTGTACGAGCGCGGCGACGGCGTGCCGCAAAGCCTGCTCGATGCCTACAAGTGGTACGCAGTCGCGGGTCGCCAGGGCGATGCCGAGTCGAAGCAGCGCATCGAGGCGTTGCGCACCCAGCTGAGTGGCGATGATCTCGCCGCGGCCCAGCGTGCCGCCGACGCGTTCCACGCGCTGCCCTATGACATGGCGGCGAACACGGCGCCGGCGGAGTAAAACAACCGCCTCGGGGTCTTCACTTCGGAAGGCTGCGCGAGATCCAAATCTGCGAGCCGCGCGCCATCAGCTGGCCCCTGGCATCGAACAGCGCCACGCCCGCGACGAACTTGCGCCCGCTCTGTTCGATCGGCCAGGCCATGACGATGGTCGGCTCGCCGGCGCGCGGGCAACGGAGAACTTCACCCGTCATGGTGCCGAGCAAGCCGCCTCCCATGCCGGTCTTGACGATCCAGGCGAGCGAGCCGGGACAGTCCAGCGCCGCCCAGACAATTTCTTCCGGAATGTTCCCGTTCGCGTCGGCGAACGACGCGTGCGGCGTCCATACGCAAGCGATGTGACCGTCGGGTGCGCCTGCGATCTGTCCTGGCAGGATGCGCAGGCCGTCGCCGTCCTCTCGAATCGAACTGCAGGTGAAACAGGGCGGATGGAACGGCTTTTCGATCACCGGACAGCGGGCGCCTGCCGCCTGCGCTTCGGCGAGCGATGGCGGCTGCGGGGGAACGGGGAGGGCGGCTTCGGCGCACGCCGCCTCTGCGATCAGCGTGCCGTCGCTGCCGAGTAGCTTCGCGCCGCCGTCCGTCGTATCGAGCTTTAGCGGCACGTCGAGCGGAATCAGCGCGCGCAACGCTACCGTCGAGGGACCTTTGATCTCGCGCCCGAGCACGCCGCACACATAGCCGCCATTGCCCGAATTGGGCGGCCCGCGGAACTGGCGGGCGATCACGATGTCACGCATGACTCTTCCTTCGACAGTGGCGTTCGATTGAATGTGCCGCCCCGGACACAGCAAGACGCCGCGGCAAGGGCCGCGGCGCCGGATGCAATTTGCCTCGATTACGCGGCGGCGCGCGCGTGTTCTTTGGCCGCACCCAAATGGCGAAGGAAGAAGGCCTGCCAGGACCCGCCTTCGAAGTTCGGAATCTCGACATGCGCGCCCGGATTGATGTGCATCGTCTTCTCCTTCGAGCCGAAGGCGTTGAAAAGGGCGATGCCATTCTCGCGCGGCGCCACCGCATCCTCCCACTGAAAGACGAATTCGACGGGGATCGTGATCGCTTTCGCCGCCTCCTCGAAGGCCGTTTGCCCAGCGCGCAAACCTGCCAGGCCCAGCACCGCGCATTTGATGCGCGGCTCGCTCGCGACAAAGGGTACGCCGATGGCGGTGCCCATCGATACGCCCCAATAGCCGACCGGGCCGTTTGCGCCGACGAACTCAAGCGACTGAACGGCGTCGAGCGCGGCCTTCCACTCCGGCACCGCACGCTGCGTGCGTTCCGCCATCATTTTCATCATTTCGGCGGACATGGCGGGATTTGTGCCGGCCTGGCCGCGGACGCGCGCACCGACTTCCGCGGCAAGCTTCTCGGCCTGCTCGCGGCTGATGCGGTCGCCATGGCCCGGCGCATCGATGGCGAGCGTCGCGTATCCCAGGCGCTGCGCATATTGTCTGGCGCGCGCCGCGAGCGTCCCGATCTTCTTGTGCTGCGAACCGCCATGACCCATGAGCAGCAGCGGACGCGGACCATGTGCGCCTTCCGGTGCCCACAGGACAGCCGGCACGCGTTCGCCGGCCACCGTGAGATCGAAGAGCCGTTCGGTGACCCCGTTTTCCGTACGCTCCCGTGTAAATGCGATCATGCCGCTCTCCCGTCTGTTCTGTTTGGCGCAAGCGTTGCGAGCCGTTTCCCTATCGTCAAGAGCGCTTGGCCGTGGCGGAGCGGGTCCGCTAGAGTGACGGGGCGATCTGAAAGGACGAAATCGATGAACCTGCGGCAAAAGCGCGTGGCGATAATCGGTGGAACGTCGGGCATCGGGCTCGCCGTGGCGCAGGGTGCGATGGCCGGTGGGGCCAGCGTCGTCGTCGGATCGAGCAGCGCGGACAAGCTCGGCGCCGTGGCGGAGAAGCTGCAAGGCGCCGAGGCGATCGCCGTCAACGTCAAGGACGAAGGCAGCGTTGCATCCTTCTTCGAGAAGGTCGGGCCGTTCGATCATCTCGTGTTCACGGCCGGCGACTGGGGCCATTTGCTCGGCGGAAGTTCGATCGACGAGCTGGATCTGGCGGGCGCACGCGACCTCTTCGCCGTGCGCTTCTGGGGCGCGGTCGCCGCGGTGAAGCATGGGCGCAAGCACATCCGCGAAGGCGGCTCGATCACGCTGACCGACGGCACGGTCGCGCACCGGCCGCGCAAAGGCGCGCCGGTCAGCACGGCCATGGCCGGCTCGATCGAACATCTGGTGCACGCTCTGGCCGTCGAACTTGCGCCGATCCGGGTCAACGGCGTGTGCCCAGGCGCGGTTCGCACAGACGTGTGGAACTCCATTCCCGCCGATCAGCGCGAAGAGCGCTTCAAGACGATGACGCAACGCCAGCTGATCCGCCGCATCGGCGAGCCGGACGAAGTGGCCGAGGCCTATCTCTATTTGATGCGCGGCGGCTACACGACCGGGCAAGTCCTGCGCGTCGACGGCGGCCAGACGTCGGTCTGACCGCACGTCTCGCGGACGCTTAGCCTTTTTCGCCTCTGTGATGCATCGGAGGAGCCGTGTTCATCTGGCTGCGCAGCTGATCGACGCTCTGCTGGGCCGCTTGGGCCGCCGACATGGCGGAGTCCGCGCTCTCTTGCGAATGATGCGCCGCGGCCAGAGCCTGATCGGCGGTGTCCTGGGCATGCTTGACGTCGTCGGTCGAGGCGCAACCGCCCAGAAGAAGTGCTGCGCCTGCCATGGACAGCAGGGCGCTCTTGCTCAGAATACTCGTCACTCAATCCTCCTCGGTTGCTTTCGAATCTGCGTGTAGGCATCCCTCGCGTCCGGAAATCCAAACGTTGGGGATAGTCTGCGGCAATTGGACAGGTCCAATCGGGCTAGGGAACGCAGAGCCGTGCCATTTCGTTGCAACTGCGGAACAGGTCGTATGCGGATTTTTGCGGGACATAGGGGCAGGAGGCTCGCTTGCGCGCTGGTGATCGGCGCGTGGAGCCTGCCCATGTCTGGCGCGGCGGCGGCCGTCGTGCCGAATTCCGTTCCGCTGGACACGCGCAGCGCGCTGCAACAGCTGCTTGCCGCTCACCAGCTGCCGCGAACCATCACGCCCTATGAGTTCGGTCTGCTGGCGACGTTTTATCAGGCACGCGATTTCCAACCCGTCTGGTCCGGCGATGAGACCGCGAATGCGCGCGCCGCTCACGTTCGCGACGTCCTCGAACACGCCGAGGATCAAGGATTGCGCAACATCGACTATGCAACCGGCTTCGCGAAGTGGAGCGGTCCGCCCAGGCAAGGCGCGGACGCCGCGAAATTCGACGTGGCGGTTACGGCCGCGCTTCTGCGCTACGCCTCGAACGTGCGGATGGGGCGGACTAAGCCGCGCGAGGTTTATAAGGACGTCGAGCTTCCCGCACTGAATTACGATGTGGTCTCGGCCTTGAGCCGGGCGCTGTCGCGCGATGCGCTCGACATGTTCCTCGCCGACCTGCCGCCTCCCGATGAAAGCTACCGCATTCTGGTCGATGCCCTGTCCCGCTATCGCGAGATCGCCGCGCATGGCGGCTGGCCGGTCGTGCCGGCGAGCGGCGGCAAGGTGCTGGCCGGCAGGCTCGCATGGGAAAATCCGGCTCTGGCCGCGAACCCGGAGCCGACGGACGACGACATCAGCCAGGCCATTACGCGATATGAAACCCGCAACGGGCTGAAGGTGGACGGCAAGGCGGGTCCCGATGTCATTGCATCGCTGAACGTGCCTGCGGCATGGCGCGTGAAACAGATCATCGCCAATCTGGAGCGCCGGCGCTGGCTGCCTCGGGCGCTCGAGGGCCGCTACATCGTCGTCAACATTCCCGACCAAAGTCTCGAATATGTCGCGGACGGCAAGGTCCTGCTGAATTCGCGCGTCATCATCGGAAACAAGGCGACGCCGTCACCGATCCTGCGCACCACGGCGAAGGCGATCGTCGCAAATCCGCCCTGGGATATTCCCGACAGCATCGCCGCGAAGTGGTTGCCGCGCCTTCGGAAGAACGCGAACTATCTCGCCAAACGCGACTTCGTGCTGGCCGACGGGCCGGCGGACGATCCGCATGGCGCCAACGTCAACTGGCGCCGCGTCAGCGCGAACAACATGCCCTACCAGATCCAGCAGCCGCCCGGACCGAACAACGTGCTCGGCGCGCTCATGTTCGACATGCCGAACGACTTCGACGTCTATCTGCACGACACGTCGGACAAGAATTTGTTCCAGGCCGACACGCGCGAGGTGAGCCATGGCTGCATTCGCGTCGAGCAGATTTTCCCGCTGGCGTCCCTGGCGCTGTCCGGCGACGCCGAAGACGGCCTTGAGAAGCTGACCGATGCGGTGAAGACCGGCCAGACTCAGCGCTTTGATCTCGACGATCCGCTCACCGTCTATCTCCTCTATTGGACGGCGATCGCGCAACCGGACGGCACGGTCGGGTTCCGCGACGATCTTTACGGCCGCGACAAGCGCCTGGCAGGTTTGCTTGCGAGCGATGGTGGAGCGGCCCGACAAGCGCCGGCCGCGCGCGCCGTCTCGCTCTTGTCGACCAAGGCGGGCGAGCGACTGGCCGCGAAACGCGATTGAGCGCCGAACGAAATTGAAATCAGAATTGCGCGGGCGGGCACTTTGGGTTGGTGGGCGGCAAAGTGCCCGACCGCCAATTAAATGGTGCCGGCTACAGGACTTCGAACCTGTGACCCCCTGATTACAAATCAGGTGCTCTACCAACTGAGCTAAGCCGGCGCGCGAAAGATCAAATACTGAGAGCATGCCGCAATGGCAAGCGATCCGTCGCCGTCGGCGCGGTTCAGCCGTCAGCGGGCAACAGAGACCGGGCGGTCCGCATCAGATTTCGATCATGCTGAATTGCGCCTTGCCGAAGCCGCAGGTCGGGCAGACGAAATCGTCCGGTATCTGCTCCCAGCGCGTTCCGGGCGCGATGCCTTCTTCGGGCAAGCCGTCCTGTTCGCTATAGATGAAGCCACAGTTCTCGCACTGCCAGGTACGGAAGTCGCCGTCCATCAGTGCATCTTGAAGCTGATCGGAACGGACTTCGGTCCGCATACGAAGCTCGCCTCGGTGCGCCTAGGCTCGCCGGCGAGCGCGACGCTGTCGAGGCGCGGCAGCAGTTCTTCCCACAGGATGCGCATCTCCATGCGGGCGAGATGCTGGCCGAGGCACACATGGGCGCCGTAGCCGAACGCGGCCTGCTTGTTGGGCGCACGATCGACCTTGAAGATGAAGGGATCTTCGAACACCTCCTCGTCGCGATTGCCCGATGGATAGGACAGCATCAGCCAGTCGCTCTTCGCGATCTTCCTGCCGGCGACCGTTGCATCGGCCGTGGCCGTGCGCATGAAATGTTTGACCGGCGTGACCCAGCGAATGCTCTCCTCTATGAAGCTGGGCAACAGGTTCGCGAAATCGCCCTTGAGTTTGGCGAATTGCTGCGGCGCCTCGGCCAGCGCCCAGAGCGCGCCCGCGGTGGTGTTGGACGTGGTGTCGTGGCCGGCGCTCGCGACGATGATGTAGTAGGACATCGCCTCGAGCTCGCCAAGAGGCTGGCCGTTGATCTTGCCGTTGGCGATCACCGAGGCGACGTCGTCGCGCGGATGGGCCCGGCGATCCATCGTCATCTTGTTGAAGTAGGTCACGAAGTCGGCGACCGTCGCCATAATGGCTTGCAGACCCTCGTCCTCGTTGGCGGCGAGCTTGCCGGTCCGGTTGGTATCCGGATCCGAGGCGCCGAACAGCTCCTGCGTCAGCCGCAGCATGAAGGGCTCGTCCACTTCCGGCACGCCGAGGATCTCCATGATGACGTGCAGCGGATAGAGGAAGGCAACGTCGCGCGCGAAGTCGCAACGCCCGTTCTTGTCGAACATGCGGTCGACGAAGCTCTTCGCGATCTCACGGATGCGCGGCTCTAGCTTCTTGATGTTCTGCGGCAGGAAATAGGGCTGGGTCAGGCGGCGATAGTGGCCGTGGTCGGGATTGTCCATCTGCACCAGCGAGCGCACGAGATGCGGCGAGCCGCCCATCATGGCGCGCACCTTGTGGTCCGATGCGCGCGTCGTGACCACCGTTGAGCGGTCGCCATTGTGGAAGAGATCGTTCTGGCGTTCGACCTCGAGGATGTCGCGATGCTTGGTCACGACCCAGAACGGATCGAAACCCTCGGGCTCCGCCACGCCCAGCGGCATCTCGCGGCGCAGCCAGGTGAAGGCATCCTGCACGGGCTTTTCCGCCGCGTAAGCCTTTGGATCGATGATCGTCTGAGCAATCTCTTGCGGAATCTTCACGGGGACCTCGCGAGTTTCGACGGCACGACTGTCGGCATCGCGGCCTCCGGCGGTCTTTGATTCAGATCAATGGGACAAAGGCGCAACGTCGCGCGTCGCCGCCGGGAAATTTGCCCTGACGTTACTTCGGCGCAATCGAGACGTGATCGGGCGTCACCGCGCCGCCCGAGAGGATCATCGTCATGGCTTCTTCGCTCTTGAGCGCGGTCGGCGTCAGCTTGGCCAGCGGTACGATCTGAAGATAGCCGGATGTGGGATTGGGCGCGGTCGGCACATAGACCGCGGCCAGTTCCTCGCCGGTGCGCGCGTCGGGAAACGTGCGCATGACGAAGCCTATGGCCCGCAAGCCCGGGCTTGGAAATTCGATCATCATCACGCGCTGCGTGTTGCTGCCGGGTTTTTGGCGCATGACGTCGACGAGCTTCTTCGAAGCGGAGTAGATCGTCTCCACCAGCGGGATGCGGGCGATGATGCGTTCGAACAGGTGGATCAGGCGCTGGCCGACGACGCGGCTCGCGATCGCGCCGATCGAGTAGAGCGCCAGCAGGGCGACGACGACGCCGATCACCCAGCGGACATTCTCGTCGTCGAGCCAGGGCTTGAGGACCGGAAATCGCTGCTCGAAGAAGGCGCTCAGCTCGACCGCGAGCGGATGGCCCCATTGCGACAGCGTCGTCAGAAAGAAGTCGAACACCAGCCACACGATGATCAGCGGCGTGACCGTGAGCAGGCCGGCGATCAGATTGGACTGGAAATTCGCCCGGAAAAGCGGCTTGTGTTCCGGTTCCTCCAACATGCCGCCCCTCCCTTTGCAAAGCTGCCCCGACCGTCCTAAGGGTGGACGGATTCGCGAAGGAAGTTAATCTTCGCGCCCCTTTTCAGGCAGTCCGGTCTTATGAAGCGCGTCCTCATCACCTCCGCTATTCCAAGCGTCAACGGCGCCAAGCATCTGGGCAATCTGGTCGGCTCGATGCTGCCGGCGGACGTCTTCGCGCGATTCTGCCGGGCGCGCGGCTACGAGACGCTCGCGATATGCGCCACCGACGAGCATGGCGCGCCGATCGAACTCGCCGCGGCCGAGGACGGCATTCCGGTGCGCGAATATTGCGACAAGTGGCACGCGGTGCAGCGCGATCTGGGTGACCGCTTCGGCCTTTCCTGGGACCATTTCGGGCGCTCGTCGTCGGATCAGAACCGCGAGATGACGCTGCACTTCGCACGACAGCTGTGGAAGAACGGCCATCTCGACGTGCGTTCGACCAAGCAGGCCTATTCGGCGACCGACGGGCGCTTCCTGCCCGACCGCTACGTGATCGGCACCTGTCCGCATTGCGGCTATGACCGGGCGCGCGGCGACCAGTGCGAGAATTGCACCCGGGTGCTCGATCCCGTCGACCTGATCGATCCGCGCTCGGCGGTGTCGGGCGCCAGCGACATCGAGATCCGCGACAGCATGCATCTGTTCCTCAAACAGTCGGCGATGGTCGACGAGCTGCGCGCCTGGATCGCGAGCCACAAGAACGATTGGCCGGTGATCGTCACCTCGATCGCCAACAAGTGGCTGGACGAGGGCTTGCAGGACCGCGGCATCACCCGCGACCTGGAATGGGGTTTTCCGGTGCCGGACGACATCGCCGACGGCAAACTCAAGGGCAAGGTGTTCTACGTCTGGTTCGACGCGCCGATCGAGTATATCGGCGCGACGAAGGAATGGGCCGACAAGAACAAGCTCGACGACGATGCCTGGCGCAACTGGTGGTACGACTCCAAGGACGTTTCCTATTACGAGTTCATGGGCAAGGACAATGTGCCGTTTCACACCATCATCTTCCCGGCGATGATCATCGGCACCGGTGAGCCGTGGCACAAGGTCGACCGGCTCAAGGGCTTCAACTATCTCCAATACAAGGATGAGAAGATCTCGACCTCGGCGAAGCGCGGCATTTTCATGGACAGTGCGCTCGAAATCCTGCCGGCCGATTACTGGCGCTATTACCTCATGGCGAACGCGCCGGAGAGCGCCGACAGCAACTTCACCTGGGATCATTTCGCCGGCGTGATCAACAAGGATCTCGCCGACGTTCTCGGCAATTTCGTCAACCGGGTGACGAAGTTCTGTGTCGCGCGTTTCGACGGGGTGGTGCCGTCGGAAGGCGAATATGGACCCGACGAGAAGGCGCTGTGTGCCGAGCTCGACGGCCGCGTCGCGCAATACACCGCGCATCTCGACGCTTGCGAGTTCCGCAAGGCGCTTGGCGAGCTGCGCGCGATCTGGGTGGCGGCGAACGAATACATCACCAAAGCGGCACCCTGGACGCATTTCAAGAACGACCGCACCAAGGCCGCGGTCGGCATCCGCATGGGCCTCAATCTCATCCATCTGTTCGGCCATCTCGCGTGGCCGGTGATGCCGACGGTGGCACGCGCGATCCATCACACGATCCAGCCGGCGCCCGAGATCATCCCGTGGCCGGACGAAGGCATGGTCGAATTCCTCGACGATCTGGATCACGGCCAGGCGATCAATCCGCCCGACGTGCTGTTCGCCAAGATCACCGACGAGCAGATCGCCGAATGGCAGCTGCGCTTCGGCGGCACGGCGTGAAGATCGCGCGCGTCCTGCCCGAACATGCCGAAGCGGTTCGCGACGTGCGGCTCGAAGCACTGCGCAATCATCCCGAGAATTTCGGCGCCGACCATGACGACGAGGCCGCCAAGCCGATCGAATGGTGGCGCCGGCGCATTGCCGGAGGCACCGGCTTCGGCGCCTGGGACGGCGAGGAACTCATCGGCATCATCAGCGTCGGCCGGCAACCGGAGAAGAAGCATCGCCACCAGGGCGGCATCGGCGCGTTCTATGTGCGCCCGTCCCATCGCGGCAAAGGCGTCGGCGACGCACTGATGAAGGCGGCGCTCGAAGAAGCGTCGCGGACCGTCGAGCATGTGACGCTGACCGTGACGGAAACCAACAAGGGCGCAATACGGCTCTACGAGCGACATGGCTTTGCGACCGTCGGACGGCTGCCCGCCTCCATCCGGGTCGACGGCAAGGACTATGACGAACTCTCCATGCACCGGCGGGTGTCGACGAGCGACTAGCTCTTCGGCGTGCGCCGCGGCGCCCCCCACACCAGCTCGGACTCCAGATCGAGGGTGAGAAAACTGTCCGGACACCATGGCTTGATCATTGTTTGCAGGATTTGGTCGAATTCCTTCGCAAGCTCTTGGCCCATGCGGCCGCGGCTGAACGTGGCCGTCGAGTGCAGGGCGGTGACGAAGTCCCCGACGTCCTGGCGAAAACGCGTGGTGAAATTCCTGCGTCCGCCGATGTCGAGCCAGTTCTCATAGGTGCGGTTCTTCGCGTCGAACGATTTCTCGTCGTAGATCTGACCGATGCGCGCGAGCCAATCGGTCATGAAGGCGCGGTATGCGTCGGCCCATGGCGGGCAGGGTGGCGCCTTGATGTTCAGCACGGCGACAAGCGGCGTCCGCGCCGCAAGCTTCGGAAACAGCACATCGTGCGCCATCCAGTGGATTGACGTTCCCGCCGTCACCAGATCGATGCTCGCCGGAAATTGCGCGTCTTCCGCACCCGCTTGCAGCCAACGTATGTTCGGATGGCGCGCGGCATGAAGTCTGCGCGCCTCGGCGATCATCGGGCCGGACGGATCCAGCGCCAACACGTCGGTGAAGCGGTCCGCGAGCGCCGCCGCAACCTTTCCCGTTCCGCAACCGAGGTCGACGAGGCAACGCCGGTGCGGAACGAGTTCAGCCAGGACGTCGAAAATCTGCGGTGCGTAGGGCGGCCGGCTGGCGTAGCAGCGCGCGACGTCGTCGTCGTCGAACGCGTTGCCGGTCATGCGGTTGCGCCATTCTTCGTAGGTCATCGCCTCATTCCATCGAGTTGACGCGAAATCCTAGGCGGCTAGTTTGGGTGCCGGTACTCGCGTTCGGAAGGTCCGTGCCGATGAAAAAGCATGAGGAAAATCAACGTCGTAGGCCGCGCCAGGCGAGGGCGCAGGCGACCTTTGATTCAATTCTGGAAGCCGCCGTCCAGGTGATCGCGCGCGACGGCGCCGAAGGTTTGAACACCAACGCGGTCGCCGAACGCGCCGGCGTCAGCATCGGCACGCTCTACCAATATTTCCCGGACAAGGACGCGATCCTGCTCGCGGCGGCGCGGCGCGAATTGTCGAAGCCCGAGACGGTCACCGCGCACCGCCGCCTGATGGAAGCACTGATCCGCGCGCTCGAGTTTTTCTGGGCGCACCTCGAGTCCGCACCGCAACGCGGACTCTTCGCCGATCCGCAGGCATTGTCGAGAAAGGTTCGAAGCGTCTTGCCGTCGAGATCGAAGTTCTCCTCCTTGGTTTGGTTCTTCCGCCCATGCCGATCCATTGCGCGGTACGCCCGCGGCGATGAATGCAGTTGTGGGGATATGGGTGAATTGGTGTTTGGACCGACTTGGTTCAAGGGGTGTGTGAAAATAAATTCGTACACGGACTATCCAACACGCGGTGCGCAAACCGCCGCCGAATGTGTGGACTTTTTGTGCGCCCGGCGTGGATAGACGAACGCGTGCAACGCAGCGAACGATATTTTGTTTCAACGAAAATTATTTTCGCTGGGCGTCAGATCGATTGCCAGCCGCCGCGGCCGAGCGCCCCGCCCCGCAGATACAGGATACGTTATGAGAAAGGATCGGAATGTGAACACGGAGAGTCGTCATGAGCGTGTGCCAAAACCCGCCCGTCGGCCAGATTGGCGGCGCATCCACCATTCGCCGCTGTTCTGGATTGGCCTTCTTCTGAGTTTTAGCGCGATCGTGATCTACGTGCTAACCGAAGACCTTTCACGTCGACTATTCTAACAGGCAAGCATGAGATGCCGGAGAATATCAGCCCTCTCGCCGGCAAGCCGGTCCCGCCTTCGCTGCTGACAAACGTCCCCCGGCTCGTAACCGCCTATTACACGTTGGTGCCGGACCCGCGCGTCAAATCCCAGCGTGTCGCTTTTGGCACGTCGGGACACCGGGGCTCGGCCTTCGCCGCCTCGTTCAACGAAGCGCACATCCTGGCGATTGCCCAGGCGGTTTGCCTTTATCGCCGCCAGGCCGGAATCGATGGACCGCTGTTCCTCGGAATGGACACGCATGCCCTGTCGGAGCCGGCCTTCGCCAGCGCCATCGAGGTGCTCGCTGCAAACGGCGTGGAGACGATGGTCGATGATCATAACGGCTACACGCCGACACCGGTCATCAGCCACGCCATCCTCACTTACAATCGTGGCCGGAGGACGGGACTGGCGGACGGGATCGTCATCAGCCCTTCGCACAATCCCCCCGACGAGGGCGGCTTCAAATACAATCCCGTCAATGGCGGACCCGCGGATGTCGACGTCACCGGCTGGATCGAAAAGTGCGCCAATGATTTGCTTGCCGCCAAGCTCGAAGGCGTGCAACGCATTCCCTATCAGCGCGCGCGCAAGGCGGCCTGCATCCACGCATATGACTATATCGCGCCCTATGTCGCCGATCTCGCCAACGTGGTGGACATGGAAACGATCCGCTCGGCAGGCGTGCGCATCGGCATCGATCCCTTGGGTGGCGCCGCAGTCGATTATTGGCAGCCCATCATCGAGCGCTACAAAATCGCTGCGACGGTCGTGAACGAAGCTGTCGATCCAACATTCCGGTTTATGACCGTCGATTGGGATGGGAAGATCCGGATGGATTGCTCCTCGCCCTATGCCATGGCCGGACTTATCGCGATGGGCGACAAGTTCGATATCGCCTTCGCCAATGACACCGACGCGGATCGCCATGGCATCGTCTGTCCATCGAGCGGGCTGATGAATCCGAATTCCTATCTTGTGGCGGCGATTTCCTTTTTGTGTGCCAATCGCCGAGGGTGGCGCGACGACAGCGCGGTCGGCAAGACGGCTGTCTCCAGCGCAATGATCGACCGTGTTGCTGCAAAGCTCGGACGCAAGCTCGTCGAAGTACCTGTGGGCTTCAAATGGTTCAGCGCGGGCTTGCTCGACGGCTCTATTGGCTTCGGCGGCGAGGAGAGCGCCGGCGCTTCGTTTCTGCGGCGAGACGGGTCGGTCTGGACGACGGACAAGGACGGACTGATCATGGGCCTGCTCGCGGCCGAGATCACTGCGCGAAGCGGCCTCGACCCAGGACGCTTTTACGATTCCGCAACCCGTGAACTTGGGACATCCTTCTATCGGAGAATTGACGCACCGGCTTCGCCTGAACAGAAGGCCGGTCTCGCAAAGATTGTTCCCGAACAATTCACCGCGACAGAGCTCGCGGGTGAGGCGATAGCTGCAAAGCTGACGCGTGCGCCGGGAAACAACCAGCCACTCGGCGGAATCAAGGTTGTGGCAAAGAACGGATGGTTCGCAGCGCGACCGTCAGGAACCGAGGACGTCTACAAGATCTACGCGGAAAGCTTCCGTAGCGAAGATCACCTAAAACAAATTCAACACGATGCCCAGGCGGCCATTGCCGGCTTATTTGGTCGGCAGTCGTAAACATGACGGTGCGCCAAAGCGCAGGGCCGGACAATCGCAGAGCCGGCCAGGCAAGGCGCCAATGCGCCGCTGAAGGTCCAATTAATCGATAACAAGTACCTCGCCACAGTCCTCGAACACGTCATTGCCACCGGTCTTATCGACTCGCATGGCAGCGTCTTCCGCTCTGAGGACGCCAAATTCGTTCATTAAAGCGACTTGGCGGGCCGCCTTGGTGACGCGCCGCCGCAACTTGTCAGCCACAGCGACGTTGTCTGATGGAGGCGGACGTTGCTTATGACACTGAGATGGCCCGAGCGAACGGTAATTGGCGGCGTGACGGTAATGGTTGTGACCGCGCTCTTGATGTGGGGGGCGTGTGCCGCGACGGCTGGAGTGATCGGCGCCAACCATGTGTTCGACGCGTTCGGCCGTTCGATATTTTTGTTTATTGCACTCATCAGCTTGGCGCTCTGGACTCTGTTGCGCGCTGGCGTGGCCGCAGGCAGTGGTGTTCGACACTTGATCAATCGCCATCAAGAAGATCTGAGACTTGACGTGCTCTCCAATGAGCGGTTGCGCGAATCGCATTGATGGCTTTGGCAGCCGGCTGCAATCAAATCCCTTCTCGTGGCCGGCGCCGGCTGACTTCGTCGACAATCATTTGGCGTGATCTGGATCGGTCGGACGGCTCCCAGCAGGAAGCGATCGTGCAATTCCAAAGATACACCGGCGAGTCATTTGAAAGTCACGACGCGCAGATCCGGTTGTTTATGCACTGATCTCTTGCCCGGAGAATTGGTTCCGCCCAAACCCCACCGACGGTCAATGTCTCATTTCGCGAGCCGTTTGCGGATCGCCAGCAATTCCTGCCGGCGCTTCGCGCTCGTTCTCGGGTAAGACATTTTGAGTTCGTCGAATGTATTGAGGACGACCTGGGACACGATCAGCCGCGCGTTCTCCTTGTCGTCGGCGGGAACGACGTACCATGGCGCGTGTCGGGTGCTGGTCGAGCCGAGACACTCCCCATACGCCTTCATGTAATGTTTCCAGAATTTCCGCTCCTCGATGTCCGCGAGGCTGAACTTCCAGTTCTTTTCCGGCTGGTCGATGCGTTCGAGAAAGCGCTTTCTCTGCTCATCCTTCGACAGGTGGAGGAAGAATTTGACGATCCGCGTTCCGTTTGCGTGGAGATGTTTCTCCAGATCGACGATGGAACGATAGCGATGATGCCAGACCTTGTTTTCGTGGAGCAGAGCGTCTGGGAGCCCCTCGCTGCGCAAGATCTCGGGATGCACGCGGACGATCAGAACTTCTTCGTAATAGGAGCGGTTGAAGATGCCGATCCGTCCGCGTTCCGGCAGGTCGCGCGTGGTGCGCCAGAGAAAGTCATGCTCCAATTCCGTAGCGCTGGGGTGCTTGAAGCTGAACACCTGGCAGCCCTGGGGATTAACCCCGGACATCACATGCCGGATGGCGCCGTCTTTTCCAGCCGCATCCATGGCCTGAAAGATCAGCAAGATCGCGTGGCGGTTGTCGGCGTAGAGCAATTGCTGTTGCGCACTCAGCCGCGCCACATGCTCGTCCAGCAGGTCTTTATATTGCTCCTTCGACTTGTATGCGGGATCAACTTTGGTCGGCCACTTCTTCAAATTGACCTTGTCTCCTTCGCGTACGCGAAAGTCCTCTGTATGGATCTTCATCTTGTTATCCTCTTGCTGCCGGCCGAATTGCGTATGTCGGTTCGCTTGCGACGTTCGATTTTTCGAATCTCCCCTTCCGCCGCGATTCAATCCTGTTCAGAGCCGCCGCCCCGGCGCCCGCGATGGTCGTTGATTACATAGGCTCACCTGGCGATTTGCCTTGCGGCGCCGCCGGTCTCTTTGGCCTGTAGCGGCGCAGACGTCCGATCGAATATCCGATACGCCAGCAGCTTCACGCGGTCGTTCACGAGGAACCAGACGAGCGCATAGCCCCAGACAAAAGCGGCCCAACCCCAACCCAGCGGCGTCATGAACAGCCCATAAACCGCGATCAAGGTCGCGATCGTCTGCGTGCCGAGTACCGCGATCCATAGAATCCGCGCCGGGCGTATCGACCAGAAGGGTCCGCGCGTGCGCGTCAGGAAGATCGTCAGATGCCCGGCTACGGACAGCTTCAGATACATCAGCGTCTGAATATGGGCGCGGTCGAGGTGAAAGACGCGTTCGCCGAGATAGAAGAGGCCAAACGCGGCCGCGACTCCCATGAGACCCAGCACCGTGGAGATCCCCAGAACCATGCGCATGTCCCAGGCTTCTGGTTTGTCCTTGTAATGAACATTGTCATAGGCGATGGACAGGATGGCGCCGTCGTTCAGCAGCACCAGCATCACGATCATCACCGCCGTCAGCGGATAGAAGTTGAACACCAGGATCGCCAACGTCATGAAGAACAGGACGCGCAACGTCTCGGCGATCCGATAGATCGCATAGCTGTTCATCCGCTGGAAAATCTTCCGGCTTTCCTTCATCGCATCGATAATCACCGACAGGCCTGCGGTCATCAGTACAATGGACGCTGCTGCGCGCGCGGCGTCCGTTGCACCGGAAACGGCGATGCCGCAATCGGCCTTCTTCAACGCCGGCGCGTCGTTCACGCCGTCTCCCGTCATGCCGGCGATGTGGCCGCACGCTTGCAGGATTTCCACGATGTGGAATTTGTGTTCGGGGAAAACCTGCGCGAATCCGTCGGCGTCCTCGATGGATTTCGTTTCCGCCGCGGTCTCCTTGTGTTTTGCGTCGCCAAGGCCGCTGGCGTCGAGAATGTTCGTTCCCATGCCAAGTTTCTTGGCGGTTTCCAGGGCGATGGCCAACGCATCACCCGTCACCATCTTGATCCGAACCCCCATCTGCCGCGCGGTCGCGATGGTCGTCTTGGCATCGTCGCGCGGCGGATCGAACAGCGGGAGAACACCCTGAAACTGCCATTTGCCGTCTGCGCCGGCGCGGGCGACGCCCAGCGAACGAAAGCCGCGCGCCGCGAAATCGTTGACCGCCTTGTCGACGGCTGGCTTGACCTTATCGGCATCGGCCGACAATTCCAGGATGACCTGCGGTGCGCCTTTCGTGGTCTTGAAGTCCGTCCCATCTGAGCCTTTGACGGTCGCCTCGGTGCGCTTGTGCACGGGATCGAAAGGCTGGAAGTGGGTCACCTGATAGGGCTTCAGCGCCTGATCGTTCTTCAGGCCGCCCAGCACGGCCAGATCGATGGTGTCCTTGTTATCCGCGCGCGAGGCCAGCGCGGCGTAGAGGATCACCTGATCGGGGGCAATGCCGTTCACGCTGAACGGATCGCCCAAGGTGAGTTTGTTCTGGGTCAGCGTGCCGGTCTTGTCGGCGCACAGCACGTCCACGCCGGCCAGCTCCTCGATGGCTGCCAGCCGCGTCACAATCGCCTGCTTCCCGGCGAGCAGGCGCGCACCGACCGCCATGGTCACCGACAACACCGTTGGCATCGCCACGGGAATTGCGGCCACGGTCAGCACGAGCGCGAACTGCAGCGTTGTGAGGAGCGGATCGCCGCGGAAAAGTGCGACGGCTATGATCACTGCCACGAGGCCAACCGCCAGGACGATCAGATAATCGCCGATCTTGAGCACGGCACGCTGGAAATGGCTGACCGTGTGCGCCTCCTGCACCAGCTGAGCGGTCTTGCCGAAATAGGTGTTCGCGCCGGTGCCATAGACCAACCCGCCGATTTCGCCCTGACGGACGATCGAGCCGGAAAACACCGCCTCTCCGGTCTTACGGGACGCGGGCAGGGATTCGCCCGTCAGCGCGGACTGGTCCACTTCGATCGGATCGCCGTCGAGCAGCCGGGCATCCGCCGGCACAATGTCGCCCAGGCGCAAGCGGATGACATCACCGGGCACCAGATCGCGCGCTGGCGGGTTGACCCATTTTCCGTCGCGTTTCACGCGAGCCTTGATCGCAAGCTTGGCCTTCAGGGCGGCGATCGCGTTGCCCGCCTGATGCTCCTCCCAAAATCCGACCACGGCATTGGCGAGAAGCAGAACCAGGATGATGCCGAAGTCCGGCCAGTGGCGCGCGGCCGCCGAAAGGATGACGGCCGCTTCGATCATCCACGGAATCGGCCCCCAGAAATAGGAAAGGAATTTGAGGAGTTCGTTGGTCTTCTTCTCTTCGATCTCGTTCGGCCCGAATTGCGCCAGCCGCTTCTGAGCCTCTGCTTGCGTCAGGCCGTCCGGCGACGAGCCCAATTTCTTCTCCACCTCCGCCATAGGAAGGGACTTCAGATCGTCTTTCCCCTCGGGCTTCGATCCCGGCTTGGTCTTAGACGTTTTGGGCGGGTCGGAGTTCGATCCCACGGCAGGATTCCTTCTGTCTTTGAAGAGCCTAGGGGATTGGGGACAACGGGGCGTTTGAAGTGATGCTCGGCTTTCCCTAAGCGTTCAAACGCGCATCGTCGGTGATGGCGACGCGAGTTGCACCGTTGGCGCCGGACGGCTTGCCGGCTTTCTCCATGAGTTCGAGGAACGGTTTAATGATGTCGATCGGCATGGGGAAGATGATGGTGGAATTTTGCTCTGCCCCGATCTCGGTCAGCGTTTGCAGGTAGCGCAGCTGCATCGCGGCCGGGATGCTCGAGAGGATTTTGGCTGCGTTGACCAGGGTTTGTGAGGCCTGGAATTCCGCTTCCGCGTGGATGATCTTGGCGCGGCGGTCGCGTTCGGCTTCGGCCTGCTTGGCGATGGCACGCACCATGTTTTCGGTGAGCTCGACGGTCCTGATTTCGACGTTGGTGACTTTGATGCCCCAGGTTTCCGTTTGGGCGTCGAGAATGCTCTGCACGTCCGTGCTGAGCTTCTTGCGCTCGGAAAGCATCTCGTCGAGCTCGTGCTGTCCAAGTACGGCGCGCAACGTGGTCTGGGCGAGCATGGAGGTCGCGGACAGATAGCGCTGAACCTGAATGATGGCCCGCTCGGGATTGACGACGTTGAAATACAGCACCGCATCGACTTTCATCGAGACGTTGTCGCGCGAGATCACATCCTGGGTCGGTATCTCGATCACCTGGATTCGCAAATCCACGCGCACCATTTCCTGGAAGAAGGGGATGAGCAATACGAGGCCCGGTCCCTTGACGCTTTGAAAGCGCCCGAGCGTGAAGACCACGGCACGCTCATATTGGCGCACGATCCTCACGCTCAGAGCGATCAGGATCAGGGCGATACATGCGACGCCCACAATTACCAATGCCGTCAGAGGGAACATGGCGCTGCGCCTTTCAAAGAAGAGGAAGCAGCGTCGTATCCGGGGGGCGTTGCTTTAAGTGGGTAATTTCGAGGGCTACGATCCGGCTCTATTCGTGCGTCGTCTGACCTGGTGTTTGCACACCGACGCCTGGCGTGACTATCCGTGCATCCTTGGCGCCGGGCGGGGTCTCCAGACCGGCAAGCTCGCCCGAAACGTCAGGAACCGCGACTTTCACCGGATCGATATTCCTCAGATCGCGAACTGGGGTCTGATCGGTCTTTTTTGAATTCATGACATTTATCCTTGAGCAACGCCGCAGGATCGTGGGGAAGGTGGGGCGAAGCGGCAAAGTGCGGTGACCCACTCAATATATAAATGCCCGGCAGACAAAAGAGTTTCGCGGCGCCGCATTACTTCGCGTCCACTACTGAAGGGTGGCGTGGGGATCTGCACCAACTCGCGAGGCATTGCGCGAACTCGGCCATTTGGAGGAGAGGACGGCGCCGGATGGCCGCCTTCCCGCTTGGTCCATGTCCCAGTGTCGGATGCGCGGCGAAGGACTGTAGACGAGCGCGTGCAGCGAACGACATTCCGTTTCAACGAAAACAATTTCCGCTGGCGTCAGATCGATTGCCAGCCGTCGCGGCCGAGCGCTTCCATCGGACGGAAGCGCGTCTTGTAGGACATCTTCTCGCTGCCCTCGACCCAATAGCCGAGATAGACGTGCGGCAGGCCGCGGCTCTTGGCGTCGCGGATATGGTCGAGGATCATGTAGGTGCCGAGGCTGCGCGCATCTTCGCCGGGATGAAAGAAGCTGTAGACCATCGACACGCCGTCGCGCAGCACGTCGGTCAGCGCGCAGGCGATCAGGGCGCCGGGCGCGCCGTCCTTGCCGGGGCGGCGATATTCGATGATCTGCGTGTCGACCGGAGTCTCCTCGACCATCGCGACATAATCGAACAGGCCCATGTCCGACATCCCGCCGCCGGCATGACGCGAGTCGAGATAGGTGCGCAGCAGGGCGAACTGCTCGCGCGTCGCCTCGGCGACGACCTCGCTGCGCACCAGATCGTCGTTGCGGCGCTCGACGCGGCGGAAGTTGCGCGAAAGCTCGAACGGGTCGACGAGGATGCGGACGGAGACGCAAGCGGCGCAGCCCTCGCAGGCCGGCCGGTAGGCGATGGATTGGCTGCGGCGGAAACCGGAGTGGGTGAGCGCTTCGCTCAGAGGCTGCGCGAAGGTTCCGGTGAGACGCGCGAAGACCTTGCGCTCGACGCGGCCGGGCAGGTACGGGCAGGGGCCACCCGGCGTCAAAAAGAATTGCGGTACCCGGACACTCGGTTGGTCTGTCACGTCAGAAATCTAACTCCCACCCACCGACTATGACAAAAGTTCTGGCCGAAATGCCAGTCCAATCAAGGGCTATCGTGAATCCGAGACGCTCTAGAGTTGCGGGCCCGGCGGCACCGGCGGCGCCTCACGCATCAGCACGATGCTGAGCCGCCGATTTGCCGACGCATTGGGATCCTCGGGCAGCAAAGGCTCGGAACCGGCCTTGCCCGATACTTCGTAAACGCGATCCTGCGACAGGCCCCCGGCGGCCAGCAACGCGCGCGCCGCATTGGCGCGCGCCGACGACAATTCCCAGTTCGTCATCCCGTTCGGACCTTCGAACGGAGTCGATTCGGTATGTCCGCTGATCGATACGCGATTGGGCAGGCGATCGACGATGCGCCCGATCTCGGCGAGCAGCCGCTTGGTGTAGGGCATCGGCTCCGAGGTACCCTGCTGGAACATCGGCCGGCCGTCCTGGTCGACGAGCTGGATGCGCAGGCCTTCCGGCGTCTGGTCGATCATCACCTGGCGCGACAGCGCGGCGATATCGGGATTGTCCTGGATCGCCTGATGGATCGCTTCCGCGGCCTGGGCGAACTCGCCGTCCTGCGCGGATGCGCTGGCGTGTCCGTCGGACGCGCTCGACGAGCCGGCCGCACTGGCGTCGGCCGTTCCGCCATGGGCGGCGCCGTTCTGGGCGGTGTGAGTTGGATTGACCGGCGAGGACGGACTGTTCTTCTGGAAGACCGAGGCCGCGCCGCCGGCGCGCGAACTGTCGACGCCCATAACCTTTCCGCCGAGGACGCCGCCGGCGCCGCTGACGGTTTCGGCGATGCTCTGCGGCGCGAAATAGTCCGCGATGCCGCGCTTCTGTTCGGGCGTGGTGGTGTTGATCAGCCACATCAGAAGGAAGAAGGCCATCATCGCCGTCACGAAGTCGGCATAGGCCACCTTCCAGGCGCCACCGTGATGGCCGCCGTGCCCGCCCTTCTTGATGCGCTTGATGACGACCGCGCCGTCGCTGGCCATGGCCTTGATCCCACTCGATAACCCTCGCCAGCCGGGTGAAGCGGTCTTTTCGCCGCCGCATGCCTCGCCTAACGTGCGCCTAGAGTGCCCCGAACCGTCTTAACCGAGTGTGAAACGACATGACCTTCGATGTTCGCGCCTATCGCAATGCTTTGGGCTCATTTCCGACCGGCGTTGCGGTGGTTACCACCGCGGCGAGCACCGAGCATCATCTGGGCATTACCGTTAACTCCTTCACCTCGGTCTCGCTCGATCCGCCATTGGTCCTGTGGTGCATGGACAAGAAGTCCGATCGTTACCATGCGTTCACCAAGGCGAACTCCTACACGGTCAGCATTCTGGGTACGGAGCATCAGGAGGTGTCGTCGAGGCTGGCCAAGCAGGGCAATCACAGCCTGGACGGAATCGCGCTTCGGCTCACCGAACTCGGGCCGCCGGGCCTCGCCGATGCGCTGGCGATTTTCGAGTGCGGAGCGGAAGCCGTCCACGATGCCGGCGACCACGCAATCCTGATCGGACGCGTCATCCGATTCTCTCGCCTCGATAACGGCGAACCGCTTGTCTACTTCCGTGGAAAGTACGGATCGCTCGCGCAAGCTTCATGATTTTGCAGACGAAATCTTCTGTCACGATACGTTCATAAATTCGTCACGCCAGCGTCGTGCCCCACTGCGATCCAACCGCGCGGGGCAGACGGGGCACAGCATTCGCGCGGCCTGCTGTCCCTAACATTCGAGAGAGGGATTCATGCAGGGGAAGTCGATTCTGATGGCCGGTGTTGCGGTCGTCGCCTTGGTCGCGTCCGCGGACGCCGGCCTCGCCAAACCGAGACAGTCCATGCCGTCCAATTCGGCTTATTCGGCGCCGCCGTCGCAGCAGGCTCCGTCCAATGCCGAACTGGCGTCGCGGGTTTCCGCGCTCGAAGCCGAGCTCGCCGCCGAGCAGGACCATCGCTCGTCCGATCATAACCGCCTGTCGGCGCTCGAGCAGAGCTACAACGACACGACCTGGTCGTTCGACAATGCGCGTCCCACGGTCAAGTCGGGCGACGGACGCTTCACCATGGCGTTCCGCGCCCGCTTCCAGGCCGACTTCGCCGGCTTCATGCAGGACGCGACGCATCCAGTCGGCTTTGCCGGCCCCGCCGATCTGAGCACCGGCTCGGTCGTCCGCCGCGCCTATCTCGGCGTCGAGGGCAAGGCCTTCAACGACTTCTTCTACGAGCTGCGCTTCAATGCCGGCGGTACGAACGGCGGCAGCGCGCAGGCCTCCGGCGTGCCGGCGGCAGGCGAGGGCGATCCGCTGCTCAACAAGGCGGTGATCACCTATACCGGCATTCCGAACTGGCACTTCAACTTCGGCATCATCGAGCCGGCCTTCATGTTCGAAGGCACGACGTCGTCAGCCTCGCTGATCTTCATGGAGCGTCCGGAGATCGACAACATCGCCGCCGACAGCTTCGGCGCCGCCGACTCGCGCCGCGGCATCGAGGTCGGCTTCCAGAAGACCAACACGCTGTTCTCCGGCGACAATCTCGCGATCACGTCCGCCTTCACCGGCGGCAAGACGGGCGCCACCTTCAATCATGGCAATGGCGGCGACGAGAATGCCCAGTGGCTGGGCCGCATCTCCGAGCGGCTGTGGACCGACGGCGTCGATTCGAACATCCAGGTCGGTGCCAGCGGTTCGATGGTGCTCTATTCCGGCACTTCGGCCGGCGGCGCCTCGCAGACGGTCAACCTTCAGGACCGTCCCGAGATCCGCGTCGACGGCACGCGGCTGATCAGCACCGGCGGCATGTCCGCCAAGACCGCCAACATGTGGGCGGTCGACGCGGGCGGCAACATCCACAACTTCTTCCTGGGCGGCGAATACGCCAACTTCACCGTGGATCGCAGGGCCGGCGGCGTCGTGGTGGATCATCCCAACTTCGACGGCTGGTATGTCGAAGGCTCGTGGATCCTGACCGGCGAAGCCAAGAGCTATTCGCCCGGTGCGATCAACAACGAAGTGGGCGGCTTCAACGCACCGGTGCCTTCGGCGCCGTTCTCGCTGTCCGGCGATTCCTGGGGCGCGTGGGAAATCGCGGTGCGCTACAGCAACACCGACCTCAACTGGCACACCAACCTCGCCAACGGCGTGTTCGGCGGCCAGGAGCGCGTCGTCGCGATCGCGCTCAACTGGTACCTCAACCGCAACATCCGCGTGATGCTCGACGACAATATCGTCGACGTGAACAAGGGTGTGTTCGGCAACACCAACCGCGACGGCCAGAGCTTGAACATCGTCGGCGTCCGGCTGCAATTCGCCAACTGAGGGCGCTCGTACGATTGGGGCATAAACCCGGGAGCGCTGGCTCCCAAGTTTGAAAAGAGGAAGAGATGAGAATTTCCTTCAAGTCACTCGTCGGAGCGGCCGCGCTATTCGCGCTCGCGGCGACGGCGGCGGTCGCAGCGAATATTTCGGGCGCCGGCGCGACGTTTCCCTATCCGATCTACGCCAAGTGGGCGGCGGCCTATCAGGGCGTGGCCGGCGTCGGCCTGAACTACCAGTCGATCGGCTCGGGCGGCGGCATCGCGCAGATCAAGGCGAAGACCGTAACGTTCGGCGCCTCCGACATGCCGCTTCCGGCGTCGCAGTTGAACCAGCTGGGACTGGTGCAGTTTCCGACGGTGATCGGCGGCGAAGTCGCCGTCTACAACATCCCGGGCGTTGCCGCCGGCCAGCTCGTGCTCGACGGCCCGACCCTCGCGAACATCTATCTGGGCCATGTCGTTCGGTGGAACGATCCGGCGATCAAGAAGCTCAATCCGGGCGTGAACCTTCCGGATCAGGCGATCGCGGTCGTGCACCGCTCCGACGGATCGGGCACGACGTTCGTCTACGCGACCTTCCTGTCGCGCGTCAGCGACGAGTGGAAGAGCAATGTCGGCGCTGCGACCTCGGTCGACTGGCCGGTCGGCATCGGCGCGAAAGGCAATGAAGGCGTTGCCGGCAACGTGGCGCAAACCTCCGGTTCGATCGGTTACGTCGAATATGCCTATGCGCTGCAGAACCATCTGAAGTATGCGCGCATGCTCAACAAGGACGGCAAGACGGTGGAGCCGACGCTGGCCTCGTTCGGCGCGGCGGCAGCGCATGCCGACTGGAATGCGGCGGCGCAGAACAACTTCTACGTCATCCTCGTCGACGAGCCCGGCGCCAACTCCTGGCCGATCACGGCGACGACCTACATCCTGATGTACAAGCAGCCATCCGATCCGGCCGCGTCGGCCGAGGTCTTGAAGTTCTTCAAGTGGGCCTATGCGAACGGCGACGACATGGCGAAGAGCCTTGTCTACGTGCCGCTGCCCGACAATGCGGTGCAAGCAATCCAGAACAGCTGGAAGCAGATCCAGGGTTCGGGAATGTAAGACACCTCCCCGAAAGGTGTCTGGCAGGGGCGGGCGCAAGCTCGCCCCTGTTTTCTTTTGTGCGGCGCGGGCACAGTTTTGCGCCATGACCCGGCTGACGATTCGGATCGATTTCGGCAACGGCACCGCGCTCGGGCCGGGCAAGGTCCGCCTGCTCGAGCTGGTGGCGGAGACCGGCTCGATCCGCAAAGCCGCCGCCGGGATGAAGATGAGCTATCGCCAAGCCTGGCTGCTTCTGAAGGCGCTCGGCGCCACGTTCGGCGAGGCCCTGGTGGTTACGGCGACAGGCGGAAAAGCCGGTGGAGGCGCCCGTCTCACGCCGCTCGGGCGGCTTGTGGTGAAGCGCTACCGCAGCCTGGAACAGGCCGCGACACAGGCGGGCGCCAGGCAAATCGCCGCCTTGTCCGCCCAGTTGAAGCACTCGGGAGGGGCCAAGATGCGATCTATTCGCAAGTAGAGCCGGTTTTAGAGCCGCGTTAAGGTCTTGCACGATAATATAAGGCGACTTATATTATCAGCGCTTAAGGACCCGGCCGTGAACCGCTCTTTCGAACGCGACCTGCTCATCGTTCTCCACGACGTGGCGAGGACGTTGCGCACGCGTTTCGATCAGAAAGCGCGCGCGACGCACGCGATGACTCGGGCGCAATGGGTCATCCTTTCCCGTCTAGATCGCCAGCCCGGCATGTCGCAGAACGAGATGGCGGCAATCTGCGAAGTCGAACCGATCACAGTGGCGCGTCTGATCGACCGTCTGGAGGCGCGCGGCCTTGTCGAGCGCCGCGCCGATCCGGCCGATCGGCGTATCCGCCGTCTTCATCTTCTGCCGGCGGCGCGTCCGCTGCTCGAAACCATCAACGCCTCGCGTGAATATATGAACGAGCGCATCACCGCGGGCCTCGACGACAAGACGGTCGACACGCTGATCGATGCGCTCCTGGTCATCAAAGAGAATCTCGCAAACGAAGCACTTACTGACGAGCCGTTGTCGGCTGCCGGAGAATAGAACATGTCCGCCATGCGAACCGATTCCGCCGACTATGTCCTGCCGGGACTAGGTACGCGCGTGCGCGACTGGGCGGCGAGCCTGTGGGCCGACAGGGCACGCCTGCGCCGCATTTTGATGTATTGGGGTCTAGCCCTGATCGCCGCGGTTGCCGCCGTGATGTATCTGACCGGCGGGCGCTATGTGACGACCGACGACGCCTATGTGCATGCCGCCAAGCTGATGGTCTCGACAGACGTCTCCGGCCTCGTAAAGGACGTGGACGTGCACGAAGGCCAGGTGGTGAAGAAGGGCGACATTCTTTTCCGCCTCGACCCCAAGCCGTTCCAGATCGCGCTCGATACGGCGAAGGCCAATCTGGCGCAGAGCGTCCTCGACGTTGAGAGCACGCGCGCGCAATACCATTCCATTCTCGGTCAGCTCGCCTCGCAGCAGGCGCAGGCCACGCTCGCCTCCACAACCTATGGCCGCTATGCGGCGCTGGCCCGTCAGAACGCCATTTCCGGCACGCAAGTCGACCAGGCGCGCGGCGCGATGTTAAGCGCGCAGGCCATGGTCGGCTCGTTGGAGCATCAGGCGCAGCAAATCCTGGCGCAGCTTGGCGGCAATCCCGATCAGCCGGCGACGCTGACGCCCGGATACCTGAAGTCCGAAGCCGCCGTCGCCGAAGCGCAACGCCAGCTCGACCACACCGTAGTCCGCGCGCCGTTCGACGGCATCGTCAGCGAGGTGGATTCGCTTCAGCCAGGCACGCTTGTGATCTCGGCGATGTCCGCGTTCACGACGACGAGCGCCGTGGGCCTGGTGTCGTCCAAGGACATCTGGGTCGGAGCGAACATGAAGGAAACCGACCTGACTTACGTGAACCATGGCAATCCGGTAGCGATCACCGTCGACACCTATCCCGACTGCACCTGGAACGGCGCGGTCGACGCGGTTTCCGCTGCGAGCGACTCCGCTTTCTCGCCTCTGCCGTCGGAGAACGGAAGCGGCAACTGGGTAAAGGTGGTTCAGCGCATTCCGACGCGCATCAAAATCACCGGCGGAACCTGCCCCGCTGCCGCGCTGCGCGCCGGCATGAGCACCACGGTTTCGATCGATACCGGCCATCGCCGCTGGTACCGGATGTTGCGCGGCGACTGGTAAGGGGACGCCGTGTCCGCCCACGCCGGTCCGATCCATACTGCCGATTCCTACGAGAGCAAGGTCGAACTTTGGATCGTGCTTGGCGCGTCGATGGCGGGCACGCTGATGCAGGCGCTCGATTCCACGATCGCCAACGTCGCGCTGCCCTACATGCAGGGTACGCTGTCCGCTTCGCGCGATCAGATCACCTGGGTGCTGACGTCCTACATTGTCGCCGCAGCCATCATGACGGCGCCGGTCGGCTGGATCGCGTCGCGTTTCGGAAAGCGGAACTTCCTGCTGGTGTGCCTGACCGGGTTTACCGTCACGTCGATGATGTGCGGCGCGGCGCAGTCGCTGAACCAGATGATCCTGTTCCGCCTGGCACAGGGTGCATTCGGCGCCGGACTTTCGCCGCTCAGCCAGGCCGTGATGCTCGATCTTTATCCGCCGCACAAGCGCGGAAACATTATGGCGATCTGGGGCATGGGCGTGATGCTCGGCCCGATCCTCGGTCCGACGCTCGGCGGCTATCTGACCGACGCCTACAGCTGGCGCTGGGTGTTCTACGTCAACGTGCCGTTCGGCGTCGCGGCGATCACCGGCATCTGGCTTTTCTTCAAGGACTCGTCGAGCGCGCGGGGGCTGCAATTTGACTGGTTCGGCTTTGCAGCGCTCGTCGTCGGGCTTGGTGCGCTGCAGCTCATGCTCGATCGCGGGACGGGCCAGGGCTGGTTCGGTTCGGGCGAGATCGTACTCGAAGCGCTGATCGCGGGCGTCGGGCTCTACATGTTCTTCGTGCACATGGCGCTCGGCAAGAATCCTTTCATACCGATCAAGATTTTCGACGACCGCAATTTTCTCTCCGGCATCGTGCTGATGTTCGTGATCGGCGCGGTGCTTCTGGCGAGTTCGGCGCTGCTGCCGCCGTTCCTGCAGAACCTCGCCGGCTATTCGGTGTTCGACACGGGCATGCTGATGGCGCCGCGCGGATTCGGCACGATGTTCGCGATGATGTTCGCGGGCCGCATGGCGCTGCGTTTCGATCCGCGCGTATTGATGACGATTGGGGTATCGTTGCTCCTCTGGTCGATGTACGACATGTCGAGCTGGACGCCGCAGGTCAACAGTCACTGGCTGATCATGGTGACCTTCCTCCAGGGCATTGGCATGGGCTTCGTGTTCGTGCCGATGAATCTGACGGCGTTCGCGACCCTGCCGGGCCAATTCCGTACCGACGGCACTGCGCTCTCAAACCTGATGCGCAACATCGGCAGCGCGATCGGCGTCAGTGTCACGACGTCGGTCCTGAGTGGCTCGGTACAGACCGCGCACGCCCTTCTCACCAAATATGCGTCTCCGTTCAACCGCGCCCTCGGCCAGAATGCGCCGTCGATGATGATGAATCCGCAAATTCCGTTCGGCCTTCAAAATTTGAACGGTATGATCGAATATCGGGCTCAGCTCATTGGATTTCAGAATGACTTCCTGTTCATGTTCTATCTGAGTCTGCCTGCACTATTGGTGATCTGGCTGATGAAGCGGCCACAGTTCCTGCCGGGTGTGCAGACGCCGCAAGCAGAGGTCATGGAATAATGCGCGTCGCCTTTCTCGGTCTTGGTGTGATGGGCTACCCGATGGCCGGGCATCTCAAGCGCGCCGGACACGAGGTCACCGCCTACAACAGGACGCGCGCCAAAGCCGATCGCTGGGTCGCCGAATATGGCGGAGCGGCCGCGCCGACACCGGCCGAAGCCGCCGCCAATGCCGATGTGGTGTTCGCCTGCGTCGGCCGCGACGAGGATGTGCGCGAAGTGGCGCTCGGCCGCCATGGCGCATTCATCACGATGCGGCGCGATGCGGTCTTCATCGATCATACGACGGCATCGGCGGGGCTTGCGCGCGAATTGGCCGAGGACGCTCATCGGCGCGGCCTGCACTTCGTCGACGCGCCGGTTTCCGGCGGAGAGCAGGGCGCCAAGAACGGACAGCTGACGATCATGTGCGGCGGCACGCGCCAGGCTTACGACAAGGCGGAGCCGGTGATGCGCATTTATGCGCGCCAATGCCGGCTGATGGGAGAGGCCGGTGCCGGCCAGCTCACCAAGATGGTCAACCAGATCTGCATCGCGGGCCTGGTGCAGGCGCTCAGTGAAGGTCTCGGCTTCGCACGCGCCGCGGGCCTTGATCCGATTGCCGTCGTCGAGGTCATCTCCAAAGGCGCCGCGCAATCGTGGCAAATGGAAAATCGGCACAAGACGATGCTCGCCGGCCAATACGAACACGGCTTTGCGGTGGAATGGATGCGCAAAGATCTCGCAATATGTCTTGCGGAGGCGCGACGGAACGGCACAGCATTACCTGTTACATCTTTGGTGGACCAGTTCTACGCTGAGGTGGAGAATATGGGCGGCAAGCGCTGGGACACGTCCAGCCTTTTCGCGCGTCAGGAAAAGATGGGAAGGTGACCCTGATGGACTCGAACGACACAACAGAACTTTCGGATCGCGGCCGTTCCTATCACCACGGCGACCTTCGCAATGCCCTGCTCGAGGCGGCACGCAAGATCCTGGAGGAAGAATCGCTCGCCAATTTGAGTTTGCGCGCAGTGGCGCGCCACGCCGGCGTCAGTCATGCCGCGCCGTACCGCCATTTCCCCAATCACGAAGCGCTGCTCGTCGAACTCGCGATGGAAGGTTTCACGGAGCTGCGGTCGGATATCGCGGCCGCGGCGGCGTCGAATGGTGGGGAGTCCGATCGCATCGCAAAGATTGGCGCCGCCTACATGCGCTTCGTCGCGCGCCGGCCGGAGATGGCGAGCCTGATGTTCGGTCCCCAGCTTCCCAATCGCGACGCGTTTCCCGCTCTCGGACAAGCGGCCGACGCGGTCGGCAACGAGATCGGCGCGGCGCTGCACGACTCGGCATTGGGGCTTGCGGTGTGGGCGGCGGTGCATGGCCTTGCCATGCTCATTTTGCGCAACGTCATCGATCTTGGCCAGCGCAAGTCCGGTCTCGACGTGCTGCCGTCGCGCGCGGAAATCATCCTGCGAAGCCTGTTCTCGACCCGGCGCGAATAGCGCGGTTCGACCGGCTTTTCACTGGCGAAAGTGCGAAAGTTCGACCATTTAGGAAAATTCACACCCGCGAATATTAATTTACGAAGTTCCTTCTGGACGCGGACATTGCGGTCGAACATGTTCTTGTCCGCATGACCCGCCGCAAATACTTTATCCTGGCGTCCCTTCTGCTAACGGGATGCGCCGCCAACGATCAGTCCGCTTTGGACAACGGCATGATGCTCGACAGCGCGAACTGCCGGTCTCTGGCGTTCGACAAGGCCTATCCGCCGGGCGAGGCGCACGCGGAATCGGCGGCGCAGCGAAGCGCGATGTTCGAAAGCGTCTACCGGGTCTGCATGGCAGACAAGGGTTATGGCCGCGTCGCGACGGGCGGATGAAAGGCGACGGTCAGCCCGAGCGAAGAAGCTTCGCCGCATCGCGCGCGAAATAGGTGAGGATGCCGCTGGCGCCCGCGCGCTTGAAGCCCATCAGACATTCCAGGATCACGCGCTCGCGCTCCAGCCAGCCGCGTTCGCAGGCCGCCGCCAGCATCGAATATTCGCCCGACACCTGGTAGGCGAAGGTCGGCACGCCGAAGCTCTGCCGCACGCGATAGACGAGATCGAGATAGGGCATGCCCGGCTTGACCATCACCATGTCCGCGCCTTCGGCGAGATCGAGCGCGACTTCGCGCAGCGCCTCGTCGCCATTGGCCGGATCCATCTGATAGGTGCGCTTGTCGCCCTTGAGCGTCTTGGACGAGCCGACCGCGTCGCGGAACGGCCCGTAGAACGCCGATGCGTATTTCGCGGCGTAAGCCATGATGAGCGTGTTGTGGAAGCCCGCTTCTTCGAGCGCAGTGCGGATCGCGCCGACGCGGCCATCCATCATGTCGGACGGCGCGATGATGTCGCATCCGGCTTCCGCCTGCACGAGCGCCTGGCGGACGAGAATCTCCAGCGTCTCGTCATTGACGACATAGTCGCCCTTGAGGATGCCGTCATGGCCGTGGCTGGTATAGGGATCGAGGGCCACATCGCAGAGCACGCCGATCTGAGGCACCGCCTTCTTGATCGCGCGAACGGCGCGGCAGATCAGATTGTCGCCGTTGGTCGCCTCGCGGCCGTCGTCGCTGCGCAGCGCCGGATCGGTGTAGGGGAACAGCGCGACCACCGGGATGCCGAGCTTGGCCGCTTCTTCGGCCGCGTCGACGGCAAGATCGATCGAGAGCCGGTCGACGCCCGGCATGGACGGCACGGGCTCGCGGCGTTCGACGCCGTCGACGACGAAGATGGGCCAGATGAAATCGGACGGCGCGAGCGTCGATTCCGCGACCAGCCTGCGCGTCCAGTCGTGGCGGCGCAGGCGGCGCATGCGAAGCGCGGGAAACTGGGCGTCGGTCATGGCTCTGTCTTGCCAAGCAACGCGCGCCCAGGCAAGGGCGCGACGCCTTTGCGCGGGCGGCAAATCGGGCTAATTCTCAGACGGCGCCAAGCGTTAATTGGCCGCCGCCGCTCCTGGGCCCCGCCTAAACGCTGCCCGCGGCGGATTTTGGTCGGAACAGGAAATGGATTTCGAGCTCAACGAAGATCAGCGCGCGATCGAAGACGCGGCGCGGCGATTTGCGCGGGAGCGGCTCGCGCCGTTCGCGGCGCAATGGGACGCGAAGGAGCATTTTCCCGTCGATACGCTGCGGGAAGCGGCCGCGCTCGGATTTGCCGGCATCTATGTGAAAGGCGATGTCGGCGGCTCGGAAATGTCGCGCCTGGACGCCGCGATCATCATGGAGGAGCTGTCGGCCGGTTGCACCTCGACGGCCGCGTTCATCTCGATCCACAACATGGCGTCGTGGATGATCGACCGTTTCGGCAACGACAAGCAGCGCAAGCGCTTGCTGCCGAAGCTGACGACGATGGAAAATATCGCGAGCTATTGCCTGACGGAGCCCGGTTCGGGCTCCGATGCCGCAAGCCTCAAGACGCGGGCGGTCAAGGATGGCGACCAATATGTGCTGAATGGCGGCAAGGCGTTCATCTCGGGCGCCGGCGTGTCCGATCTGTATGTCTGCATGGTGCGCACCGGCGAAGACGGTCCGCGCGGCATCTCCTGCATCGCGGTGGAAAAGGGAACGCCCGGGCTCTCCTTCGGCAAGAAGGAACGCAAGATGGGCTGGAACAGCCAGCCGACGGCGCAGGTGATCTTCGAGGATTGCCGCGTTCCGGTCGCGAACCGCATCGGCGACGAAGGCGAAGGTTTCCGCATCGCGATGATGGGGCTCGACGGCGGGCGCATCAATATCGGCGCCTGTTCGGTGGGAACGGCGCGCGCCGCGCTCGACGAAGCGCTCGCCTATACCAGGGACCGCAAGCAGTTCGGCCGCGCCATCGCCGATTTCCAGTCCTCGCAGTTCAAGCTCGCCGACATGGCGACCGAACTCGAAGCCGCGCGGCTGATGATCCGCAGCGCCGCTGCGGCGCTCGACCGCCGCGATCCCGCCGCCACCAAGCTCTGCGCCATGGCAAAGCGCTTTGCGACCGATGCGGGATTTCGCATCGCCAACGAGGCGCTGCAATTGCACGGCGGCTACGGCTATCTGAAAGACTTTCCCGCCGAGCGGCATGTGCGCGATCTTCGTGTCCACCAGATCCTGGAGGGCACCAACGAAATCATGCGTGTTATTGTGGCACGCGAGCTTTCCCGGCAATAAACTACGACCGCAGGGGAAGCATTTTTACCGCCTTTTAACAAATCCCGCCTAGTGTCGTCGCATAACAACAGGTGGGCCCCGCAAAAATGCGGGGGAAGACGATGACAGCTTATGCGAAGCCGCAGACCGCGGTGCTCGAGAGCACCAGCGTGGAAGCGCAGTACTATCTCGAAACGCTCAACCTGGTTGAGCGCCTTCATCGCCAACTGCTCGATGTGATCAAGGACGAGCTCGATCGTCGCGACGAACGCGAGATCAACAGCGTCCAGGCTCTGCTCCTGTTCAATGTCGGCGACCAGGAACTGACCGCGGGCGAGCTGCGCACGCGCGGCCACTATCTGGGCTCGAATGTGTCCTACAATCTCAAGAAGCTGGTCGAGTCCGGCTACATCCACCACGAACGGTCGGAAGCCGACCGCCGCTCGGTGCTGGTGCGCCTGACCCGCAAGGGCGAGGCGGTGCGCGACATGCTGCGCGAGCTGTTCGGGCGCCATTTGGGGTCGTTGAACGCGGTGGGCAACGTCGCCTCGGCCGATCTCGACAGCCTGAACGTCACGCTGAAGCGGCTCGAGCGTTTCTGGATCGATCAGGTCCGCTTCCGGCTTTAAGCGACTCGTGTACGAATGACGCGGACCCTCGCGGGAGGTTCCGCTGCCGTCATCCGTCACCGGCCTGTTTCTGCATCATGTGCGCTTCTATCTTGCCCTGCTGATCGGGGCGGCGGCATTCGCGGCCGCGCGCCATCTGCCGTCACCCCTGCCGGAGTCGATCGCCGGCGACGCGTTCTTCGCGTCGTTCCTGGCGATGAGCTGGTGGTTGATCTTCCGGATGACCGATGACGATCTGAAAGCGCGCGCCGCGGATGAGGACGAAGGCGCGCTGATCGTGACGCTGATCACGCTGGCGGCGATCGCCTATGCGTCCTACGCGGTCTTCGCGGCGTTGCATCAGAAAAATCTGCCCGGTGCCGCGGCGCTGATATTGGCGCTGGCCGGCGCACCGCTCGGCTGGTTCATGCTCCACACGGTGAACGCATTGCGCTACGCGCATCTCTATTACAACGGCGCGGACGCGAAGGGCTGGACGCCGCCGATCAGGTTTCCGGATTGCGAGGAGCCCGGCCCCTGGGATTTCGTCTATTTCGCTTTCGTCGTCGGCATGACCGCGCAGGTGTCCGACACTCTGGTCCAGACCACCGCGATGCGCCGAACCGCGCTTGCGCACGGCGTGGTGTCCTTCTTCTTCAACACGGTCCTGATCGCCATGGCCGTGAACGCCGCGGTCACGATCGCCGTCTAGCCGGTGTCCCGATTTCGAAATTCGCACGAACTCGGATTTTCGCCGGATTTCGAAACCATGACACCAGGTGATCCAGATCAAGGCGCGGTGCCGCGGAACCGGCTGGACTGCTTCTTCCGGCGCCCCGGGGGCATATGTGACAAAAGGCATAGGCTCCGCGCGGATGTTTGGGGTATGGTCGGAGCCTGTTGATAACCCGCACGGTCGGGTCCAATTGCCGGTGTAAGAGACTGAACGAATGGCCTTTTCCTACCGCGACCGCTTCCGCGAATCACTTGCCGGATTGAGGCGTGAGGGCCGTTATCGGGTCTTCGCCGACATCGTCCGCCAGCGCGGCGGCTATCCCAAGGCCGACTTCTACACCGACGCCGACAAGCGGCCGATCACGGTGTGGTGCAGCAACGATTATCTGTGCATGGGTCAGCATCCCGTCGTGCTCCAGGCCATGCATGAGGCGATCGACACGACCGGCGCGGGCGCCGGCGGCACGCGAAACATCTCCGGCACCACACACTACCATGTCGAGCTGGAGCGTGAGCTCGCCGACCTGCACGGCAAGGACGCGGCCCTGCTGTTCACCTCCGGTTACATCTCCAACGACGCGACCTTGGCCACGCTCGGCAAGATTCTGCCGGGGCTTATCGTGTTCTCGGACGAGCTGAACCACGCTTCGATGATCGAGGGCATCAAGCATGGCGGGATGGAGAAGCATCTGTTCCGCCATAACGACCTTCAGCATCTGGAATTGTTGCTCGCGTCCGCCGATCCGCAGGCGCCCAAGCTGATTGCGTTCGAGTCGGTCTATTCGATGGACGGCGACTTCGGGAAGATTTCCGACTTCTGCGATCTCGCCGAGAAGTACGGCGCGCTCACCTATCTCGACGAAGTGCACGGCGTCGGCCTTTACGGTCCGCGCGGCGCCGGAGTCGCGGCGCGCGAAGGCGTGATGCACCGCGTCGACATCATCGAGGGTACGCTGGCGAAAGCGTTCGGCGTGATGGGCGGCTATATCGCGGCGTCGGACGAATTGGTCGACTGCATCCGTTCCTTCGCGCCGGGATTCATCTTCACCACCTCGCTGGCGCCCGCGATCGCGGCCGGCGTGCTCGCGAGCATCCGCCATCTCAAGACGAGCAATGCCGAGCGCGAACGCCTGCACGAGCGCGCCAGCCGGCTGAAGCGGATGTTCGCAGAGGCCGGCCTGCCGGTGATGGATTCGCCGAGCCATATCGTGCCGGTATTCGTCGGCGACGCGGCGCTGTGCAAATCGGTTTCCGACGCGCTGTTGCGCGACCACGCGATCTACGTGCAGCCGATCAATTTCCCCACCGTGCCGCGCGGCAAGGAACGGCTGCGCTTCACCCCGTCGCCGATGCACACCGACGAGATGATGGAGGCGCTGGTGCGCGCGCTCGACCAGGTCTGGACGGCGCATCGCCTGAGCCGCGCTGCCTGATGCCGCCGGGCGGCGGCGACATCTATGTCGAATTCGTCGTGCAGGGCAGCGTCGTGAAAGTCACCGCGATCCATGCCGCGACCGGCACCGAGGCGAGCGTGATGGGTCCGGCCGGCGCGCCGCGCGCAGCCCTTTCCGATGCCGCGGTCCGCAAGCTGAGATATGTCATGCAGAAGAAGAGCGACGGTGGCTGACCGCCGCTGCTCCACGTACTAGCCGCGGCGGCGGCCCTTGGGCGGGGAAGTGCGGCCGAGGCCGATCTTCTTCGCGAATTCCGAACGGCGCGCCGCGTAGTTCGACGCTACCATCGGATAGTCGGCGGGCAGGCCCCACTTCGCGCGATACTGATCGGGTGTGAGCTTGTAGCGCGAGCGCAGGTAGCGCTTCAGCATCTTCAGCTTCTTGCCGTCTTCGAGGCAGATCAGAAAGTCTGGCGTGATCGATTTCTTTATCGAGATGGCTGGCTTCTGAGAGGTCACCATGTCGTGACCATCGACGCCGGACAATCCTCCAAGCGTGGCGTGCACGCTTCGGATCATCGCCGGCAGATCGTTCACCGGGACCGGGTTGTTGCTAACATAGGCGGCGACAATGTCGCTTGCGAGCTTCAGAATTTCTTCCGTGCGCGCGATTGATGCTTCGGCGTTACTCATGAACACACACCCTCTACTCATGGGTTGAATGGGACGGACAAGAGAACTGGTATTAAGTGATAGCCCAGCGAAATCAAGGCGAGTCCGTACTCAAAACGGTTCGCGCTAGGCGTGCGGTAAATCAGGCATTACCAACTTACCATTGCAAAACCGTGATTCGGCACTCAAGGCGAGCGGGGAAGATGATTTGCCGGTTATTTTGTGTGCAATAGTCGAGCGGCAGTCATCGATCGATGAGTACTGATACTTCCTTTTGGTAAGCTTCCATGAATTGCATTAGGACGGGGTCGCGCCTACCGCGGCCGATGCGTATCTGTGGGATGCGAAAAGCGATCTGGTGCTAGATTTGGTAAAGGGGTAGGGGTATCGCCCGGCCCGTCGAGCCGGGATCAAGCAAAGGTGGGAATGGTGGCTGTAGCGAGCACAGCGGACAGGCTTTCGTCGGTTTTTTTCACGCAGGATCTGGCCGAGCACGATCCCGAAGTTGCGCGTGCCATCGCTCAGGAACTGAGGCGCCAGCGCGAGAAGATCGAGCTGATCGCGTCCGAGAATATCGTCAGCCGCGCCGTCCTGGAGGCCCAGGGTTCGGTGCTGACCAACAAGTACGCCGAGGGCTATCCAGGCCGCCGCTACTACGGCGGCTGTGAATATGTCGATGTCGCCGAAGAGCTTGCGATCGATCGCGCCAAGCGACTCTTCAGCTGCGATTTCGCGAATGTGCAGCCCCATTCGGGCGCGCAGGCGAACCAGGCTGTGTTCTTCGCCCTGATGCAGCCAGGAGATACATTCCTCGGCCTCGATCTCGCGGCGGGCGGGCATTTGACTCACGGCTCGCCGGCCAACCAGTCGGGCAAATGGTTCAAGCCGGTTTCCTACACCGTGCGCCGCCAGGACCAGCGCATCGACATGGACGAGGTCGAGACGCTCGCCAAACAGCACAAGCCCAAGATCATCATCGCCGGCGGCTCGGCCTATGCGCGGATCATCGACTTCGCGCGTTTCCGCGCCATCGCGGACTCGGTCGGTGCCTTCCTGATGGTGGACATGGCCCATTTTGCCGGACTCGTCGCGGGCGGCGTGCATCCCAATCCGCTCGAGCACGCGCATGTCGTGACGACGACGACGCACAAGACGCTGCGCGGCCCGCGCGGCGGCATGATCCTTTCGCGCGACGTCGATCTTGGAAAGAAGATCAACTCGGCCGTGTTCCCCGGCTTGCAGGGCGGGCCGCTGATGCACGTCATCGCGGCGAAGGCGGTCGCATTCGGCGAAGCGCTGCGGCCTGAGTTCAAGCTCTACGCGAAAGCCGTGGTCGAGAACGCCAAGGTGCTGGCCGAGACGCTGCACGCAGAAGGGCTCGACATCGTGTCGGGCGGAACCGACACGCACCTGATGCTGGTCGATCTTCGGCCAAAGGGCGCCAAGGGCCGCGACACGGAAAAGGCGCTCGACCGCGCGGCCATCACGACCAACAAGAATGCGGTGCCGTTCGACACCGAAAAGCCCGCGATCACGTCGGGCGTCCGTCTCGGCTCGCCGGCCGGCACAACGCGCGGCTTCGGTCCCGCCGAATTCCGCGAGATCGGCAAGATGATCGTCGAGGTCGTGGACGCGGTGGCCAAGCACGGCGAGGCCGGCGATGGCGCCGTCGAAGCCGATGTCGCGCGGCGCGTTTCGCAATTGTGCAAGCGTTTTCCGATCTACTGATAAGGCGAGCTCCATGCGCTGCCCTTTTTGCGGACATGACGACACCCAGGTGAAGGACAGCCGTCCGAGCGAGGACAATTCGGCGATCCGAAGGCGGCGTCATTGCCCCGAATGCGGCGGGCGCTTTACGACGTTCGAGCGTGTGCAGCTGCGCGAGCTCATCGTCGTCAAGAAGAACGGCCGCCGCGAGCCGTTCGAGCGCGAGAAGCTGGAGCGCTCGATGCTGCACGCCCTGCGCAAGCGCCCGGTGGAGCGCGAGCGTATCGACCGCACCATCACCGGCATCGTGCGGCGGCTGGAAAGCATGGGCGAGAACGAGATTCCCTCGCCGGTGATCGGCGAGCTGATCATGCAGGCGCTGCAGAGCCTGGATAAGGTCGCTTATGTGCGTTTCGCCTCGGTCTACAAGAATTTCCGCGAGACCAAGGACTTCGAGGAGCTGATCGGCGCGCTCGAAGGCGGCGACAAGGACGACGACAAGGACTAGACGCTGGCAATTCCCGACGACATCCGCCACATGCGGCACGCGCTCGCATTGGGAGCGCGCGGGATCGGGCGGACGTCGCGCAATCCGTCGGTCGGCTGCGTGATTGTCTCGGCCGCCGGTGCCGTCGTCGGGCGCGGACGCACGGCGGATGGCGGGCGGTCGCATGGCGAGGCGGCGGCGCTCGCGCAGGCCGGTGCCGCGGCGCGCGGCGCGACAGCCTATATGACGCTGGAGCCTTGTGCGACGGTCACCCAGACGCCGTCCTGCGCCGAGAGCTTGATCGCGGCCGGCATCAAACGCGTCGTCGCGGCGATGGAGGATCCGCACCATCTGACTGCAGGAGAAGGCTTCAAGAAGCTTCGCGCCGCCGGCATCGAAGTCGTGACCGGGGTGCTCGAGAAGGAGGCTCAGGAGTCGCATGCCGGCTTTCTGATGGGGCTCAAGCACAAGCGTCCGCTCGTAACTTTGAAGATTGCGCAAAGTCTGGACGGCAAGACGGCATCGGCATCGGGCGGCAGCAAGTGGATCACCGGCGAGGAGGCGCGCCATTTCGGACATCTGCTGCGCGCGCGCCACGATGCGATCCTGGTCGGCATCGAGACCGCGCTGGCCGACGATCCGGATCTCACCTGCCGCATCGCGGGGTTGGAGAAGCAATCGCCGCTGCGCGTGGTGCTCGACACGCGCCTGCGGCTGCCGGCCAGTTCGAAGCTCGCGGCTACCGCGGCCGTGACGCCGACGCTGGTTTTTACGGCGGCCGATGGCAGCAAAACACTCAAGGCCGAAGGCGTTGAGGTGGTTCGCGTCGCGCGCGATGCGCGCGGCAGGCCGGATGTGGGCGCAATGCTGACGGAACTGCACGACCGCAACGTTACCCGACTGTTGGTGGAGGGCGGGGCGACCGTCCACGCCGCGCTTCTCGATCGCGATCTTGCGGACCGGCTCGAAATCTTCACCGCGCCGATTGTGCTGGGCGCCGCCGGCCACAACGCGATCGACGCTCTCGCCGCCCTGACGCTGGACGAGGCGCCGCGCTTTCGCCGGACCGCGCGCCGCGAGCTCGGTCCGGACCTTCTGGAAAGCTTCGCCCGCAGGGCCTAAAAGGATGCCATGTTCACAGGAATCGTCACCGATGTCGGGCGCGTGCGCCACGTCGAGAAGCGCGGCGACACCCATATGGTGATCTCCACCAACATGGATCTGTCGACGGTCGAGATGGGCGCCTCGATCGCCTGCTCGGGAGTCTGCCTGACCGTCGTCGACAAGAGCGGCTCGGCCAAGGACAAGTGGTTCGCGGTGACGGCATCCGGCGAGACGCTGTCCAAGACCACGCTCGGCGACTGGAAGGTCGGCGTTCCGGTCAATCTCGAGCGTCCGATGCGCGTCGGAGACGAGTTCGGCGGCCACATCGTCGCCGGCCATGTCGACGCCACGGCCAAGATCAAGCGCGTCGCGCCGGAAGGTGAATCCACGCGCGTGACGTTCGAGGTGCCGGCGGCGCTCGCACGCTTCGTCGCGCCCAAGGGATCGGTGGCGCTCGACGGCGTGTCGCTTACGGTCAATGAAGTCGACGGCTCGCGCTTCGGCGTCAATATTATCCCGCACACTCAGAAGGTGACAACCTTCGGGCGTGTCAAGCCGGGCATGAAGGTCAATTTCGAGATCGACCTGCTTGCGCGCTATGTGGCAAGGCTGGCCGGCAAATGAAGGTCTCCGTCTATCACGACTATATCGCAGCGGCCGAAGACGTGATCGAAGAAGCGCGCAACGGCCAGATGTTCATCCTGATGGACGCGACGACCGCGAGAACGAGAGCGACCTCGTGATCCCGGCGCTGACGCAGGACCGTGCCAGCGCGCTCGACATCCCGATGATGACGCAGGTCAGCGGCACACCGAACCAGACCGCCTTCACGATCCCCGCCGAGGCCAAGGACGCCATCTCGACCGGCATCTCCGCGCACGACCGGGCTCACACGATCTCGGTGGCGATCGATCCGGCCAAGAGGCCGTCCGACATCACTTCGCCGGGCCATGACATTTCGCTGGTCGCCCGTCTCGCCGACCTCATCGCTTATCGCCGCAAATACGATCGCTTCGTGCGGCGCAAAGTCGAGGCGCCGTTCGAGAGCCATAATAGCGGCGAATGGCCGATGGTGGTGTATGTCAACGAGCTCGAATATGCCGAGCATATCGCGCCGGAAGGCTATGATCTGAACATTGTCGGCACCCATGCCATTCGCGGCAAGCCGGGAGACGAAGAATGACCACGCCCAACATCCTGATCGTCGAGGCGCGCTTCTATTCGCACATCTCCGACATGCTGCTCGACGGCGCCACCGCCGCGCTGGAGAAGGGCGGGGCGCATTTCGAGCGGCTGGCGGTGCCGGGGGCCCTCGAGATCCCTGTCGCGGTCGCCATCGCGGCGCGCGCCGGCGAACATGGCGGCAAGGGTTTCGACGGCTTCATCGCACTCGGCTGCATCATTCGGGGCGAGACCTATCATTTCGAGATCGTCGCCAACGAGTCGGCGCGCGGCCTGATGGACCTCGGCATCCAGCACGGCCTGTGCATCGGCAACGGCATCCTGACGGTCGAGAGCGAGGCGCAGGCGCTGGAACGCGCCGCGGTCGACGACGGCGACAAGGGCGGCGATGCGGCGCGGGCCTGCCTCGCGCTCCTGAACGCGCGCAATCGCCTTGGCGTCCACCGATGACCGCCGCGCAAGCGGCGACCGGCTACGACGCACGGCGCGCGGCACGGCTCGCCGCGGTGCAGGCGATCTACCAGATGGAGTTGACCGGCGCGGATGCCGAAGCGGTGGCGCGCGAGTTCATCGAACATCGCTTTGGCGGCGAACCCGAAGCCGATGCCGGCGTGGCGCCGGACGAGGAATATTTTGCCGCGATCCTGCGAGGCGTGCCGCATCATCAGGTCGAGATCGACCGCGGCATCGCGAAGTGCCTCAGCGCCGATTGGCGGCTGGAGCGGGTGGATTCGATCCTGCGGGCCATCCTGCGTGCCGCAACCTTCGAACTGATCGCGCGGCGCGACGTGCCTGCGAAGGTCGTCATCGACGAATATGTCGAGATCGCGCACGCCTTCTTCAACGCCGACGAACCGGCCTTCGTGAACGCGGTGCTCGACCGGCTGGCGCGCAGAAAACGTGCGGTGGAGTTCGGGCAGACGCCGCCGGACGACGAATTGCAGTTCTAGTCCGGTCAAACCAGGGGGATTCCGCGTGAGCGCCATTCTCAAGACCCGCATGAACCGTGCGACCTATTGGGCGATCTTCGTTCCCGTGGTGGTGCTCTACGGACTGCTGCTGACTTTCGCCGAGCATCCGCCGGGAATCGCCGAGGGCATCATCATCGTGCTTGGCGTTCCGCGGCTGCATGATCTCGGCGCCTCGGGCTGGTGGATGGCGGCGCCCATCGGAATCGAGATCGCGGCGCTCGTCGGCGCAGCCATTTTGCTGCCGATCGGTGACATCCTGATCGTGGCGGGCGTCATCGTGCTGGGCATGACGGTGATGATGATCGTGCTCGGTCTGATCCCCGGACAACCCGGCGCCAACGCTTACGGCGAGCCGCCGGCGTCAGGCGTGGCATTCATCCCGAAACCCAAGGCCGGTTAGGCCCAGATCACCGGCGGCATGACGCGCGCATGCGGCGGCGGCGGTTCGCCATCGGCATAGCCAAGACAGATCGCCGATACCGGATCGATGCTGCCGGCAATCTTGAGTTCTGTTTTCGCTTGCGCCGTCCGAAGCCACAACATCGGCGCGCCGACCCAGCAGGTGCCCAAGCCGCGGGCATGCGCCGAGAGCATCGGATTGGTGCCGGCGCGGCAGCAGTCCTCGACGCGCCCGGAAATCAGGACCACGACTGGCGCATTCCAGAACACCTGGAAGTCTGTTCGGTCGGCCCATCCCCAACCGGGCTCGTCGGGATGATGGTCCTTGGCATATTGCTTTGCCTGCGCGCCGTAACCGGCGATGCGCGCGGCGCCCTCGATAACGTGGAAGTTCCACGGAACCTGGCCGCCGACCGGCGGCGGAGCCTGGGCGGCATCCCAGATGATCGCCTCGATGTTGGCGCGGTCGGGCGCCTGGGCAGTGAATTTTCGGATCGAGCGCCGCGTATGAATCGCCTCAATCGCATCCATGCCGCGCCCCGTGCTAGGTGTGACGCGATGCTAGCACCGTTCGCGCCATGGCCCTGTCGCAATTCGAATTGATCGCGCAGATGTTCGCGCCGTTGGCGACGTCGGAGGCGGCGCTCGGCCTTGCCGACGATGTCGCGCTTCTACCGCCGCGCGCCGGGCACGAGTTGGTCCTCAAAACCGACACCATCGTGGAGCGCGTCGACTTTCTTCCAGTCACGCCGGCCGGCGACATCGCGCGCAAGGCTCTGCGGGTAAATCTCTCCGATCTCGCGGCGAAAGGCGCCGAGCCGTTCGGCTATCTGTTGACTCTCTGCGTTCCCAATCCTGTTCGCACGTCCTGGTTTCGCGAATTCGCGCGTGGACTGAAGGCGGACCAGGAGCGGTTCGGCGTGACGCTGCTGGGCGGCGATCTGTCGAGCACGCCGGGACCGTTGACGGTGTCCATCGCGGCGTTCGGTTATGTGCCGCGCGGCAAGGCGATCCTGCGCCGCGGCGCAAGGCCCGGCGATCTCGTCTTCGTATCGGGCACGATCGGAGATGGCGGCGGCGGGCTCGCGGCCGTCCGCGGCAAAAAGCGCGAACCGTTCCTCATCGGGCGCTATCGCATGCCGGAACCGCGCACCTCTCTGGGACCGAAGCTTCGCGGCATCGCGAGCGGCGCGCTCGACGTGTCGGACGGATTGCTTGCCGACCTCGGCCACATCGCCGACGTCTCGAAGGTTCACATCGCGGTCGACGCGGCGCGCGTGCCGCTGTCGCCGGCCCTGAAGGCGTTCTGGGGGACGGACGAGAAAGCCATTCTGCGTGCCGCGACCGCCGGCGACGACTACGAGATCGCCTTCACCGTGCCGGCGGCCAAACGGGCGAAACTGTTCGCGGCGGCCAAGGCGGCGCGGACCAAAGTCACCGAAATCGGCTGGGTGATGAAGGGCAGGGGCGTGGCTCTGCTCGACCGCCGGGGCAGGCCGTTGCCGGTGAAGAGGCTCGGGTGGGAGCACTTTTGAGCGGCGCCACGAAGTAAACGCGCTCTTAACCGGCCTCTGCGACGCTTGGCGGATGCGCCGTATCTCAGCGATTCTCGCCCTCATCGCCGCCGTCCTGACGGCCGCTCCCGCGCTTGCCGAGAAGGCCGGCGACCCGGGCACGAATGTCGAGATGCCGTTCCTGATCGCGCCGCTTAGCGTCGACGGCAAGCTCTACGGCTATGCGTATGTCTCGCTGAAGATCGTGACCACGACGCAGGGCGCGGCGCTTCAGGTTCGCGACAAGGTCGCCTTCATCCAGGACGCCTTCGTCCGCGATGTGAACGCCGCCTCGATCGGGATGCCGAAGGATCCCAAGACCGTGGACAAGTCCGCGCTCGTCGTCCGCCTGCTGGCCGACGCCAAGCGCGTCATCGGCGCCGCCAAGATCGCCAGCGTCGTTCTGATCCAGGTCCAGGTCTCTCCGATCCACCCGGGCGAGGCCGTCGCCGCCAATCCGGCGGGCTGACCAGCCTTTTTGGGACCCCACCTGCGACACCTGAGGCTGGTTGCCTCCATCCCCCGCTTTTGGCATATGTTCGCCGCCCTTGAAGCGGTCAGCCGCCGGCCATGGGGACGGGCGGTTTCGACGCGCCGTCCGAAAATCCATAACTTGAGGGATCTACCATGGACACTCTGACTCTCGTCCTCGCGGCGGGCGTGCTTGCGCTCCTGTACGGCGCCTGGACCATCCGCTCCGTACTGTCGATGAGCGCGGGCAATGCGCGCATGCAGGAAATCGCGGCGGCCATTCAGGAAGGCGCGGGCGCCTATCTGAACCGCCAGTATATGACCATCGCCGTCGCCGGCGCGGTGATCTTCGTTCTGGCGATCTTTCTTTTGGGCTGGCAGGTCGGCGTCGGCTTTCTGATCGGCGCGACGCTTTCGGGCGCCGCCGGTTACATCGGCATGTATGTGTCGGTGCGCGCCAATGTGCGCACCGCCGAAGCGTCCCGCCAGGGCCTGGCGCAGGGTCTGTCCGTCGCGTTCCGTTCGGGCGCGGTGACCGGCATGCTGGTCGTCGGCCTGGGCCTTCTGGCGGTCGCGGGCTACTACGCGGTCCTCACCAGGGTCCTCGGCCTCGATCTTTCGATTCCCGAGCAGAGCCGCACGATCGTCGACAGCCTCGTCGGCCTCGGCTTCGGCGCCTCGCTGATCTCGATCTTTGCCCGTCTCGGCGGCGGCATCTTCACCAAGGGTGCGGATGTCGGCGGCGACATGGTCGGCAAGGTCGAGGCGGGCATTCCCGAAGACGATCCGCGCAACCCGGCGACGATCGCAGACAATGTCGGCGACAATGTCGGCGACTGCGCCGGCATGGCGGCCGATTTGTTCGAAACCTTCGCGGTGACGACGGTGGCCACGATGGTGCTGGCCTCGATCTATTTCGAAGGCGACCTCAAGTCCAAGCTGATGCTGTTCCCGCTGGCTATCGCGGGCATGAGCATCGTGACGTCGATCATCGGCACGTTCTTCGTCCGGCTGGGCGCGTCGAAGCACATCATGGGCGCGCTCTATAAGGGCGTGATCGCGACGATGATCCTGTCGCTGATCGGCCTTTGGCCGCTGACAGACTATCTCATCGGTATGCACACCAGCCTGACCAGCGGCGATGCCAGCTATACCGGCGTGACGCTGTTCTGGTGCGGCGTGGTCGGACTTGCCGTCACCGGCGCGCTGATCGTGATCACCGAGTACTACACCGGCACCAACTACCGTCCGGTGCGCGTGATTGCGCAGTCGTCGGTCACCGGCCACGGCACCAACGTGATCCAGGGCCTCGCGATCTCGATGGAATCGACGGCGCTTCCGGCGCTCGTCATCTGCGCGGGCATCGTCGTGACCTACCTGGCGGCCGGCCTGTTCGGTATCGCCATCGCCGTCTCCACGATGCTCTCGCTGGCCGGCATGGTCGTGGCGCTCGATGCGTTCGGTCCCGTCACCGACAATGCCGGCGGCATTGCCGAAATGGCGGGCCTGGAAGGCGACGTCCGCAAGACGACCGACGCGCTCGACGCCGTCGGCAACACGACCAAGGCCGTCACCAAGGGCTATGCGATCGGTTCGGCGGGCCTCGGCGCGCTCGTGCTGTTCGCCGCCTACACGCAGGACCTGAAGTACTTCGCGGCCCAGGGCACGGGCTTCTTCGACGGTCTGGAGCAGCCGACGTTCAGCCTTGCCAATCCGTGGGTGGTCGTCGGCCTCTTCATCGGCGGCTTGCTGCCCTATCTGTTCGGCGGCATGGCGATGACCGCCGTCGGCCGTGCGGCCGGCGCGGTGGTGGAGGAAGTGCGCAAGCAGTTCAAGGAAATGCCCGGCATCATGCAGGGCACCCAGAAGCCGAACTATGCGCGCGCCGTCGACCTGCTGACCAAGGCGGCAATCCGGGAAATGATCATTCCCTCGATGCTGCCGGTGTTCTCGCCGATCGTGCTGTTCCTGCTGGTGAACTGGATTGCCGGCAAGACCGAAGCGTTCAACGCCCTCGGCGCGATGCTGATGGGCGTGATCGTGACCGGCCTGTTCGTCGCCATTTCGATGACGTCGGGCGGCGGCGCCTGGGACAATGCCAAGAAGTACATCGAGGACGGCCACTTCGGCGGCAAGGGTTCGGACGCCCACAAGGCCGCGGTGACCGGCGATACGGTCGGCGATCCCTACAAGGACACAGCCGGTCCCGCCGTCAATCCGATGATCAAGATCACGAACATCGTGGCGCTGCTTCTGCTCGCCACGCTGGCACACATGTTCTGATCCTGCCCCAAGCGTAGAAACAAAAACGCGCGGAGCTTGAGCTCCGCGCGCTTTTTTTTTCGTCTTACGGATAACCGCCGCCGCCGCGGCCGCCCGGCGGGCCGCCGCCGCCACCACCCGGATTGGGGTTCTGGTTGGTGTTGCCGAGCGGCACGCCCGGAGTCGCGTTGAAGAGCTGCTGCAGGAAGGTGAGCTCGCGGCCCTTGGTCGGGGTTTCACGGGTCTCGAACGCGACGATGTGACCGTCGCGCAGGGAATAGTGCTTCAGGTCTTTGACCTTGCCGTCCTTGTCGAAATAGACCGCCAGGATCGCGCGCGACTGTACGGTGGCGTCGAAGAAGGCGACCTGCTTTTCGACGGCCGTGATGTAGTACCAGGCATCGCCCGCGGCCGTGAAGGTCGCTTCCGTCGACGGAAATCCGAGCGCCTGCTGGACGCTGGTTTTGGTGTCACGGCCGATATTGATGGCCTTTTCGGCGTCCGGATCGGGCAGATAGCCGCGATTGTTGACGACGGGGGTGCAGCCCATGACGAGGAGGGCGGCGAGGACCAGTACTGTTTGTCGCATACACAAAGACCCTAAACCGGATAAATCCCCGCCCGGCCAGACGTGCTAGCCTCAGGCGCGCGCGCTGGCAAGACCGGGAGTAGCGTCATGCTGAACGCCTTGCGCCGGACTTCCGGGAAAACCCGGCAGGTCCGCGCCCTGTACGCGGCCCTGACCGCCCAGTCGCGGCTGGCGGACTTCTATCGTGCCTATGGAGTCCCCGACACGATCGACGGGCGGTTCGACATGCTGGCCCTACACGTCTGGCTGGTGCTTTCGCGCCTCAAGTCGGCCGGGACGACCGAACTCTCGCAGAGGTTGCTGGACGCGATCTTCGTCGGTTTCGACGAGGCGCTGCGCGATCTGGGTGCCGGCGACATGGGTATGGGGCCGCGCATGAAGAAGCTCGGAAGTGCCTTTAACGGGCGCCTGCAAGCCTATGAATCTGCAAGCGACGACGCGGCGCTCGGCGAGGCGATCCTGCGCAATGTCTATCGCGGCGCTCCAGAGCGCGCGCGCGAGGCCGCCGCCCTGGCACGATACGCGCACGCGGCGCGGCTCAAGCTGGAGGCTTGCGATCCGGCGAGCGGAACCCTTGAATTCGGACAGCCGCCCACGACATTCGACCGGCCATGACAGACGAATCGCCGCCCTTCCAGCACATCTACGATCTCGGCGACCTTGGGCGCGCCGGAGCCGAAGTGCGTCTTGCGCCCGAAGGCAACGAACTCAAGCAGATCGCCCGCTGGCTCGACGTCGAGGCTGTCGAGGCTTTCTCCGCCACCGTCCTGCTGCGCAAACATTCCGCGAGCGGATTTTCGCTCGATGCCGACTTGCAGGCGGACATCCTGCAGTCCTGCGTCGTGACTCTCGAGCCGGTGCGCAGCCACATCGCGCTGCAGGTCCATCGCGAGCTTCACCTCACGCAACACCGACTGCGAACCAGGCCGAATGAGAGCATCCCCTTGAGCGCCGGCGCCGGGGACGATGAGGTGCCGGAGGAAATTGACACCCTGGAATACGACCTGGCGGCGCCCCTGCTTGAGGACCTCGCATTGGCGATCGATCCCTATCCCCGGGCTCCGGGTGTGGAATTCGCTCCGCCCCAGGACGCTCCGGAGCCGCGCGAAAGCCCGTTCGCGGTGCTGAAATCCTTGAAAGAACAACGATAAGGCGGCGAAAGCGGCCGGCGGCTTGAATCGGGTAGGGGATTCCTGTTACTTCCGGCCCTTGTTCGCCCGCCCGTCAGACGGTACGCGCATGACAATGCGCTACGGCTGAGGATTCTGCCGGCGGTATCAAAAGGAGTGACCCGCGATGGCGGTGCCCAAAAGAAAAACCTCGCCCTCCAGGCGCAATATGCGCCGGTCTCACGATCGTCTGGCGCCGACCAGCCACAATGAGTGCCCGAACTGCGGCGAGCAGAAGCGGCCGCATCATGTTTGCGGCGCCTGCGGACATTATGACGGTCGCGAAGTCATCAAGGCAGAGGCCTAAGGCGGCGCGCGAACCAACAGCGGCGGCGAGGCAGATTTGGCCCGCGAACTGACGGTCTCGATCGATGCCATGGGCGGCGATGCCGGTCCGGGCGTTGTCGTGGCCGCGCTGGCCCGATCGGTTCTGCGCCATCCGCAGGTGCGCTACATCCTGCACGGCGACGAGACCGAACTTCAGCCGCTGCTCGCAAAGCGTGGCAAGCTCGCAGAGCGCGTCATCGTGCGCCACACCACCGAGCGCGTGCGCATGGAAGAAAAGCCCAGTCTCGCGCTGCGCCGCGGCCGCAATTCCAGCATGTGGCGCGCGATCGAGTCGGTGAAGGCAAAGGACGCCGAGGTCGTCGTCTCGGCCGGCAATACGGGCGCGCTGATGGCGATGTCCATGTTCCAGCTGGGCACGATCGAAGGCATTTCGCGTCCCGCGATCGCGGCGCTGTGGCCCACCAAGCGCGGCCAGAGCGTGGTGCTCGATGTCGGCGCCAATATCACGGTGAGTGCCGAGCAGCTGGTCGACTTCGCCGTCATGGGCGAAGCCTTCGCCCGCGCCATTCTCGGGCTGGAGCGGCCGACCGTCGGCCTGCTGAATGTCGGCTCCGAAGAGGTGAAGGGCCATGATGCCGTCAAGGACGCCGCCCATATCCTGCGCAACAACGCGGCGCTGCCGATCGAGTTCGCCGGATTCGTCGAAGGCGACGACATCGCCGAAGGAACGGTTGACGTGATCGTCACCGATGGGTTCACCGGTAACGTCGCGCTGAAGACCGCGGAAGGCACTGCCAAGCTCGTGACCTTCTATCTGCGCAGCGCGCTTCGCCGCTCGGTATTCGGCCGGCTCGGCGCGGTCCTGGCAAGCGGCGCCATGAATACGCTGCGCCGCAAGCTCGATCCGAGGGCTTCGAACGGCGGCATCTTTCTCGGCCTCGACGGCGTGGTGGTGAAGAGCCATGGCGGCGCCGACGCGCTGGGCTTCGCCAGTGCGCTCGACATGGCGATCGACATCGCCAAATCGGGCGTCATCGCACGCATCATCGCCGACCGCGGCCGCATCCACTCCGTCGAACCGGAGGCTGTCGCCTCGTGATCCGTTCGCAAATCGTCGGCTGCGGCGCGTATCTGCCACAGACCGTCCTCACCAATGCCGAGCTTGCGCGCCGCGTCGACACCAGCGACGAGTGGATCCGCGAGCGCACCGGTATTCATCAGCGCTACGTCGCGCGGGACGGGGAGAAGACCTCAGATCTCGCGCTGGAAGCGGCCCGCAAGGCGCTGGCGAGCGCCGGGATGGATGCCGGCGAGATCGATCTCATCGTCTGCGCCACGACGACGCCGGACGAAACCTTTCCGGCTACCGCAACGACCTTGCAGGCGCGCCTGGGAATGACCCGCGGCGCCGCCTTTGACGTCCAGGCGGTCTGTTCGGGGTTTATCTACGGCATGGCCGTCGCCGACAATTTCATCAAGTGCGGCCAGGCCAAGACCGTGCTGCTGGTTGGCGCCGAGACGATGAGCCGGCTGCTCGACTGGAACGACCGCACCACCTGCGTGCTGTTCGGCGACGGCGCCGGCGCCGTGGTGCTGCAGGCCAAGGACGGCAAGGGCGACAATACCGACCGCGCCGTTCTCAACACCAAGATCTACTCCGATGGGCGGCTGCACGACTTGCTCTATGTCGATGGCGGACCATCCTCGACCCAGACCACCGGTCATCTGCGCATGCAGGGCAAGGAAGTGTTTCGTCATGCGGTGACGAACATCTCCAACGCCATCTCGGCGTCGGCAAAGGAAGCCGGGCTCAGCATCGCCGACATCGACTGGTTCGTGCCGCACCAGGCCAACCAGCGCATCCTGGACGGCACCGCGCGCAAGCTCGGCATCCCGGCCGAGAAGGTGATCTCGACGGTCGCGCAACACGGCAATACCTCGGCTGCCTCGGTGCCGCTGGCGCTGGCCACCGCCATTGGCGACGGGCGAATCAAGCAGGGCCAGCTCGTGCTGCTGGAGGCCATGGGCGGCGGCTTCACCTGGGGCGCCTCCCTCGTCCGGTTGTAGTATCCACCGCGTTAAGGGCGGCCCCTATCCCCTTGACGTTGACGGTAAATCGGCTCACGCCTAACTTTTGTTAGGCATAGGGAGTCGCTTCCATGACAACCGACACGCTGACCCGGGCCGATCTGACCGAGGCCGTATTCCAGGCCGTGGGCTTGTCGCGCAACGAGTCGGCCCAGATGGTTGAGGACCTGCTGGAAGAGATCTGCGCCGCGCTGGTGCGCGGCGAAACGGTCAAGCTCTCATCGTTTGGAACTTTCGCGGTCCGGCAGAAGAGCCAGCGCATGGGGCGCAATCCCAAGACAGGCGACGAGGTTCCGATCGCGCCGCGCCGTGTGCTCGTTTTCCGACCGAGCCATGTGCTGAAGGCCGTCATCAACGGGCAGACGCCCGACATGAGCAAGAAGGATTGACCGGTTTGCTCGCACCGCTCGCCGTCCGCGCCAAATCGCCCGAAGCGTTCCGCACCATCAGCGAAGTCGCCGCCGAGCTCGATGTGCCGCAGCACGTGCTGCGCTTCTGGGAAGGACGTTTCGCGCAGATCAAGCCGGTCAAGCGGGCCGGCGGACGTCGCTACTACCGTCCCGAAGATGTCGATCTGCTGCGCGGCATACGCACGCTGCTTTACGGCGAAGGGTTCACCATCAAGGGCGTGCAGAAGATCCTGCGCGACAAGGGCCATCGCCATGTCGCCGAGATCGGACGCAGCGATGGGCCGGCGCTGCCGGTCGCATCGCTAGAAGTGCGCTCCAATGTGATCGCATTGGAGCGGCCGGCCGAGTGGGAAGCGCCCGAGCGGGATGTCGAACATGAAGTCGAAGACGAGCGCGAGGCGGCGCCGGCCGAAGACCATTTGGCCGAAGAGGAGCGCGTGAAGCTCGAGATCCTTCTGGCCGAGCTCCAGCAGCTCAAGGCGCGGTTGCGCACCGTCTTGCCGCAGTAAATTTTTGGGGTCGTTGATCGGCGAGATGCCCTTGACCGGGCTCCGGCGACGCCCATCGAGGTCGCCATTGATATCCGAGCCGACCGCGCCGGTTCCTGGGCCGCCGGGTTTGCCTTTGGCGAAGCGGCGACTATAGTCCGCGCCCTTCGCCGTCCGGTCGAGGCCGGCCCCCTTTTTGGGCGAGGAAAATTGGATACGGAGCGTGGCGCAGCCTGGTTAGCGCACCAGTCTGGGGGACTGGGGGTCGTGGGTTCAAATCCCGCCGCTCCGACCAATAACACTTTGTAAAAACTAAAGAAATGTAGACGGCTTCGTTGGCGGCGTCTTTGGTTTGCAGACTTAGACTGTAGACAAAGCTACTATTGACCCATGAGTAAACACTTTCGCTGGGTCGAAACTACAGGCGGCCCACACATTCTCTTGCCTGTCGAGAATTTGATTTCATGGCGCGGCATCGAAGGCTGGCGCGATAACTGCCCAGAAGATCGAAGCGATTACGCGCGCGCTTGTCGTTCGGACCACTGGTTGAGCACGATCCCGGCCGGCGACGGGATGGCCGTCGTGCTTGGTGGCGATGTTGGTCCGATTTCGTGGGTTCCTGATTTCGATGGCAAGATCGGCGTGCTGATTCAGGTGTTGGCTTCTGATGGCGACGAGGCGGTGTTGTCGCTTCTAAAGGGCCTAGAAAACATCTCGTCTGATACGACGGTTGCTAGAGAGCAAATCGACTTTGAAACTGGTATCTCGGGAACACTGGTTCTGATGGATGCATCGAACGCCGGAAGCGAAATTATCGATGACTGTCAGATCGTGGCGTTACGTCCGGGCCGCTATCGGGCGACGGCATTCTGTGCAGAGAACGATGGTTGTGCGGTGGTTCTTCGCGAACTAGTCAATTTATCTGGGTAGTGCCCCGCGTTCTCGGTTTGCAAAGTATCGCTATCTCTTTGAATTCATTTAGGTCGAAATCAGCGTGGTTTGCAAAAATATCCTTGGGAATCAATGATCCCGGCAAGTCTGGCGGACTTGGGGGTCGTGGGTTCAAATCCCGCCGCTCCGACCAATACCCGAAAGGTGCCAGTTAAAAGTGATAACCGCTGCTCAAATGCGGGCTGCCCGGGCCCTTGCCGGAATCGACCAGCGTGAATTGGCCGAAAAGTCAGGGCTCTCGGTTCCAACAATTCAGCGGATGGAAGCCAGCGATGGCGTGATCCGCGGCAATGTCGACTCGCTCATGAAATTGATCGCTGCGCTGGACGAGTGCGGCATCGCTCTGATCGGCGAGGGCACTCAAAGTGCCAGCGGCGGCCGCGGCGTCCGCCTCAAGGACTAGTTGCGAATTGCGCCGAGCGAAGCGGGACTTAATTCGCCAGCCGCTGAATTGCTCCGGCTTCGGCAGTCATACCTCAAGATCGCCGAACAGCTGCACCGGCAGGGCCTGCAGCTATTCCGGCGGTTCGAAGCAGCCTTGTCTGTCCGGGGGCGGCGCCACGTCATGCTCGACAAATTGCCTGAAATGATATTGCCGGTTGAATTCGCAATATGAGTGGTATATCCGTTATATGTGACATCTGACAATGCATAATTGATGCATAGAACATGATAACAGCCGGTCAACTGCGCGCGGCGCGAGCACTTCTCGGGCTCGACCAGCGTCGCCTGTCCGAACTGGCAAACCTGTCGCTTCCGACGATCCAACGCATGGAGTCCAGCGACGGTCTCATACGCGGCAACGTCGACTCGCTCACCAAGCTCATCACGGCCCTTGAACGGAGCGGCGTCGAATTCATCGCCGCGAATGCTGTGAGCGCCGACGGTGGACGCGGGGTTCGTCTGAAGACAGGGGCCGATCAACTCGCGGTACGGTCGACAGACACCAAAACATCGTCCCCGATGCGGACCGTGTAGGGACGAGCGATGTCGATCCTTCTCTCCTGTGTGGTGGCGTTCCTGGTGACCGCGGTACTGGCGACAGCGCTTGGACGCCGCAAGATCGCAACTCCTGTGGTGTATGGCGCGAGCGCACTGGTATCGATTGTCGCCTGCGCGGCGTCGTTCGGCACGCTCTATCATGGTGTATCGGAATCGCTGTGGCTGCCCCTGGGATTGCCGTGGATCGGTTCGCGCTTTCATGTCGATGCGCTGGCGTCCTTTTTTCTCGTTGTCATCAATCTCGGCGCGACGGCTGCCAGTCTCTACGGCCTGGGTTACGGCCGACACGAGTCCGCACCTCATCGCGTGCTGCCGTTCTTCGCGTCCTTCCTGGCTGGGATGAATCTCGTGGTTCTGTCGGCCGACGCGTTCACGTTTCTGTTTTCGTGGGAATTCATGTCGTTGACCTCCTGGGCGCTGGTGATGGCGCACCATCGGGACGCCGACAATCGGCGCGCGGGTTACATCTACATCCTTATGGCGAGCTTCGGGACCTTCGCGCTTCTGCTGGCCTATGGATTCTTGGCGGGTCCGGACGGTCATTACGGATTCGAAGCGATGCGCGCCACGCATCCGTCGGCGTTCTCCTCGGCGATTATCCTGCTCCTAGCGCTCGTGGGCGCCGGATCAAAAGCCGGCCTTGTGCCGCTGCATGTCTGGCTGCCGCTCGCCCATCCGGCCGCCCCGAGTCACGTCTCGGCACTCATGAGCGGGGTAATGACCAAGGTCGCGATCTACGCCTTCATCCGTATCGCCTTCGATCTTCTCGGGCCACCCGTCTGGTGGTGGGGGATCGTCGTGCTGGCGCTCGGCGGCGCCTCAGCGCTGATGGGCGTGCTGTACGCAATGTTCCAGAACGATCTGAAGCGGGTGCTGGCGTACAGTACGATCGAAAATGTCGGCTTCATCTTCGTGGGCCTCGGCCTCGCGCTCGCGTTTCGCGCGGATCAATTTCAAACCGCTGCGATCCTGGCGCTGACGGCCGCGCTATTCCACGTCTTCAATCATTCGATCTTCAAGAGTCTGCTGTTCTTCGGCGCGGGCGCCGTGCTCACCGCGACCGGCGAGCGAAATCTGGAGCGGCTCGGCGGGCTCATTCACCGCATGCCGCTTACCGCCCTTGCGATTCTTGTCGGCTGCGCGGCGATTGCCGCTCTTCCGCCCTTGAACGGGTTTGCCTCCGAATGGCTGACGTTCCAAGCGATCCTGCTGAGCCCGGAACTCCCGCAATGGGGTCTTAAATTGATTGTGCCGGCGGTCGGCGCGGTGCTCGCGCTCTCCGTCACGCTCGCCGCAGCGTGTTTCGTCAGGGTCTTTGGGATCGCCTTTCTGGGGCGCCCACGCTCAGTCACCGCATCCGAAGCACATGAGGTGGATTTGATTTCGCTGAGCGTGATGCTCGCTCTCGCGGCGATTTGCCTTCTAGCCGGCGTCTTGCCGGGCCTCGTCATCGATGGACTTGCACCGGCCGTGCAGACTGTCTTCGGCAACCATTTGCCGGTCCAGGCCTCGGTTCCCTGGCTCTCGATTGTTCCCGTTACAGAAGGACGCAGCTCCTACAACGGACTGCTGGTCTTTCTTTTCATCGCAGCATCCGCGTCGCTGACCGCGGTCGGCGTTCATCTCTCAGCATCGCGATCGACCCGTCGCGCGCCTGCCTGGGACGGCGGCTTTGCGGTGTCGAGTCCGGCGACGCAATATTCGGCGGGCAGTTTCGCGCAGCCGATCCGGCGCGTCTTTGGAACGGCGCTGTTTCGCGCGCGCGAACACATCGTAATCCCGCCTCCCGGGGACAATCGTCCTGCGACGTTTGCGATTGACCTGAAAGACGTTGTTTGGGACACGCTATACGCACCGCTCTCGGGTGCCGTTCAGTTCGTCGCCGAGCGGCTCAATGTGCTGCAATTTCTGACGATCAGGCGCTATCTGAGCCTGGTGTTCGGAGCGCTTGTGATCCTGCTTCTGGTGATCGCGATATGGCGCTGATCCGCGATCTCGTCGTTCAGGGTGCCGAAATGCTCCTGGTGGTGCTACTCGCTCCACTGGTCACCGGTCTTGTGCGGAAGATCAAGGCGCGGCTGCTACGCCGCCGGGGCCCGCCGGTCATTCAGCCCTATCGCGATCTTCTCCGCCTTCTGAGAAAGGAGGTCGTTCTTGCCGACAATGCGTCTTGGCTGTTTCGTGCCGCGCCCTATCTGATTTTCGCAGCGACCTGGGTTGCCGCGGCACTGGTGCCGACCTTCGCCACGGGGCTCTTGTTCAGCTGGACTGCGGATCTCATCGCCATCGTGGCGCTTCTCGGGGGCGCGCGGTTCTTTCTCGCATTGGCCGGAATGGACGTCGGTACCAGCTTCGGCGGCATCGGATCGAGCCGCGAAGTGATGATCGCTTCGCTCGCCGAACCTGCCATGATCATGATCATCTTTTCCCTGGCGTTGCTCGCTCACACGACGCAATTGTCGGCCATCGCGCAATACATGCTGTCGCCCAATGTGGGGCTGCGCGTGACGCTCGGATTGGCCCTTGTGTCGCTGATCATGGTCGGCATCGCCGAGAATTCCCGAATTCCGATCGACAACCCGGCAACGCACCTCGAGCTCACGATGGTGCATGAGGCGATGGTGCTCGAATATTCCGGACGCCACCTCGCCCTCATCGAGCTGGCGTCGTCGCTCAAGCTGCTCGTCTATCTCTCGCTGATCGTCTGTATCTTCTTTCCCTGGGGCATCGCACCGGCAGGCGCCGATTGGCCGGCCTACGCCTATGGCAGCGCCGCCTATGCCTCCAAGCTCATCGTCGGCGCGTTCGCGCTCGGCATCTTCGAGACCGCCATCGCCAAGATGCGCGTTTTCCGGGTCCCGACATTTCTTGGCGCGGCCCTGATGCTCGGTCTTCTAGGGACCTTGCTGCTCTTCGTGTCGCGGGGTCTCTAATGCACGGTCTCGCCTTCGACGTCTCCCATCTCCTGGCCGGCAGTCTCGTGCTGGTGAGCTTCATGCTGCTCTACCAGGACCGGCTCTACGCCATGCTCAACATCTACGCGCTCCACGCCGTCGTGTTGTCGCTTTCGGTGGCCTGGCAGGCCTATACCCAGGACGCACCGCACCTCTACATCACGGCCTTTATCGCGCTTATCTTCAAAGCGGGCATTATCCCGATCGCTCTGCACCGGATGATCGTGCGCCTTGGCATCCATCGCGAGATCGAAACAGTTGCCGGTATCGGCACGACAATGCTGGCCGGGATCGGGCTGGTGGGGCTGTCGATGGCCGTCATGCTGCGGATAACGACGGATGCCGGCCTTGTCGCGCGCGAGGATTTGGCATTCGCGCTGTCGGTTTTGCTGCTCGGCCTGCTCATCATGGTCACGCGGCGCAATGCCGTGGGACAGGTGGTCGGCTTCATGTCTCTGGAAAACGGCCTCGTGCTTGCCGCCACCGGCGCAAAAGGCATGCCGCTCGTGGTCGAGATCAGTGTGGCCTTCTCGGTTCTGATCGCCTTCATCGTGATCGGCATCTTCCTGTTCAGGATTCGCGAGCGCTTCGACACGGTGGACGTGGCAGCCCTCGACCGCTTTCGCGGAGACCGGCGATGAACAATTATTTCGACGGCGTCGCCCTGGTCCTCGTCCTGCCGCTCGTCGCGGCGGCGTTGCTCGCCGCGCTTCCCGGCTATCGCATCTCCGCCATCCTCAATGTGGTAGCCAGTTTCCTAACTATGCTTGCAGCCTTGTCGCTGTTCTTCAGACATGCGCCGCCCGGGACCTACTTTTTAGTCGACGATCTGAACATCGTCTTCATCGTGTTGAACACGCTTGTGGGCTTCACCACGAGCCTGTTCAGCGCGAGCTATATCGGCCACGAACTGGAGACCGGACGGCTGACGCCGACGAATTTGCGATTCTATCACGCCATGTACCAGGTGATGATGTTCGGCATGAACCTGGCCCTGGTGGCGAACAATATTGGGTTGATGTGGGTGGCGATCGAATTGGCGACACTTGCGACCGTCGTAATGGTCGGCATCTACCGCACACATGAAGCACTCGAGGCAGCCTGGAAATATTTCATCCTCGCGAGCGTCGGCATCGCATTTGCCCTATTCGGAACGATCCTCGTCTATATGGCGGCGCAGCCGGTACTTGGCGAAGGCCTGCAGGCCATGACCTGGACCGTGCTTGTCGCCCGCGTCTCAGCTTTTGATCCGGCGCTGTTGAACGTTGCGTTTGTATTTCTGTTTCTGGGGTATGGAACGAAGGTCGGGCTCGCCCCGTTGCACGCCTGGCTGCCCGACGCCCATGCCGAAGGACCAACGCCGATCTCGGCGGTGCTGTCGGGCCTGCTTCTTAATGTTGCGCTCTATGCGGTGCTCCGGTTCAAGATGTTGATGACGGCCAATCCGCTCGCGCTGGCGCCCGGCCCGCTGATGGTCACGGCGGGTCTGATCTCGCTGCTGTTCGCCGCCTTCATGCTGTACCGCCGCCGCGACATCAAAAGATTGTTCGCCTACTCCTCGATCGAGCATATGGGCATCATCGTCTTCGCGTTCGGCATGGGCGGACCGCTGGCGAACTTCGCCGGCCTGCTGCAGATGACGATGCATAGCCTGACCAAATCGGCGATCTTCTTCACCGTCGGTCACATCGCGCAGGTCAAGGGTACTCAGAAGATCGCCGATATCCGGGGCCTGACCGAGAGCCATCCTCTACTCGGATGGGGGCTGGTTCTAGGCGTCATCGCCATCGCCGGCGTCCCGCCGCTCGGAATTTTCATGAGCGAATTTCTGATTGTGAGCTCGACGTTCGCGCGCGCGCCGCTGCTCGCGCTTGCCCTGGTGTTCGGACTTCTCATCGCGTTCGGTGCCTTGATGCTGCGTCTTCAAGGGCTCGTGTTTGGCGAGCCGGCGGGAAGCGCGGCGCCGGCGAAGGCCTCCTATGTGCCGATCTTCGCCCATCTGGCGCTGGTCCTGGCGGCGGGGATATATCTGCCCGCCTTGCTCGTGTCCTGGTTCCAGCACGTCGCGCGGATGTTGGGCTGACGCGATGCAGAATCTGGCCACTCTGCAAACATTGCTCGACGGCGGCAGCCGCGTCGATGCGCACAAGCCGTGGCCGCGTGCAATTGTCGACTCCGCGGCGTGGCAACTCGCTTGCGAAAATTTTACGGCGTCGAAATGGACCCTGTCCGGATTGTGGGGCGACACCGACATGGTCCACATGGCGATCGTGGATCGGGCGTCGCCGGATTCGAGCGGCGCAAGCGCTGCCGTTCTCAGTCTAGCTTGTCCGCAGGGGCGGTTTCCATCCGTTGCACGTCACCATCCACCTGCCGTCCGGTTGGAGCGCGCGATTTGCGATCTCTTCGGGCTCGTATCCGAGGGTATGCCCGATGCGCGTCGGTGGCTCGACCACAGCCGATGGAGCGTGCGGCATCCACTTGGCGAGAATGTGCCTCGCACTGAAGTCGAACCGTATGAATTCCTCTCCGCTGAGGGCGAAAGTCTTCATCAGATCGCTGTCGGCCCCGTTCACGCCGGCATCATCGAGCCGGGACATTTCCGCTTCCACGCCAACGGCGAGGCCATTGTCCGGCTGGAGGCGCGTCTGGGTTATGCGCACAAGGGGATCGAATCGCTTATGCGAGGCAGCGATCTCGAACGCGGCGCAAAACTTGCTGGCCGCGTCTCCGGCGACAGCACGGTCGCCTATAGCATCGCGTTTGCGCGCGCCGTCGAATCTGCCCTGGGAGTAGATGTGCCGGCGCGGGCGCATTGGCTGCGCGGCCTGATGGCCGAACTTGAACGGCTCGCCAACCATTTCGGCGATATCGGTGCGATTTGCAACGATGCCTCGTTCGTGCTCATGCACGCGCATTGCGGCGTACTGCGCGAGCGGGTCTTGCGCGCGGCGGATGCCTGCTTCGGCCATCGCTTAATGCACGACTGCGTCGTACCCGGCGGCGTCGCGAAGGAGCTTTCGGCCGGGGGCCTTCCGCAACTCCGCGCGCTGCTCTCCGAAATCCATGCGCGGTTTCCGGCACTGGTCGAACTCTATGACAACACGGCATCGCTGCAGGACCGAACGGTCGGAACCGGAACGCTGACGAAAGAGCTGGCGATGCAGTTCGGCGCCGGCGGATATGTCGGAAGGGCCTCTGGGCGCGACTTCGACGCGCGCAGAGCCTTCTCCTATCCACCCTATGATCGGCTGCAGTTCGAGGTTCCGGTCCTTACGAATGGCGACGTCGATGCGCGTGTCTGGATTCGCATTCGCGAGGTTCAGCAGAGCCTGGCGTTGATCGGCCAGATGCTTGCGCAGCTTCCGGAAGGCGCGATCCAGGCGGCGATCCCGCAATGTGCGGGCGAGGGCCTAGCCGTTGTCGAAGGATTTCGCGGCGACATTCTGGCTTCGGTGCGGCTCGCGGACGATGGACGCATCGTGCGCTGCCACCTTCGCGACCCGTCCTGGTTTCAGTGGCCGCTTCTGGAGGCTGTCATCGAAGGCAACATCGTGGCGGACTTTCCCATCTGCAACAAATCCTTCAATTGCTCCTATTCCGGGCACGACCTCTAGGACGTTCAGATGCGCAAACTGCTCCTTCAAGGACTTGCCCTGACGCCGCTTACGGAAGCAAAGCCGGTTTGCGACGATGCGGAACTGGCGGCTCTGGCGGCGAAACTCGACGCAAAGGCACGTCGCCGTCTTGGCCGAAGCCTGTCGATCCGTGAAGTGGATGCAGGATCCTGCAACGGCTGTGAGCTCGAAATTCATGCCTTAAACAACGCCTTCTACGACCTCGAACGCTTCGGGCTGAAGTTCGTGGCGTCGCCCCGCCATGCCGACGTGCTGTTCGTCACCGGTCCGGTGACCAAGAATATGCGTGAGGCGCTCGAACGAACGTACAACGCGACGCCGTCTCCCAAATGGCTGGTTGCGGTGGGCGATTGCGCGATCGACGGTGGCGTCTTCGCCGGCAGTTATGCCGTCGAGAGCGGCCTTTCGGCTGTGCTGCCGGTCGACTTGGTCATACGTGGCTGCCCGCCGCGTCCCCGAGAGTTGCTGGCCGGACTTCTGGCGCTCATGGAAATGCCCAACCCAAAGGCCCGATAGCTTAAACAGGGATGGTGCGATGATCGCTCCAGGAGATTACGACTCGCCGTTCGGCACTGTTGCGGCTTGAGGCTATTTGGCGGGCGCGGGGAACCAGATCCAGAACGCGGCGGAGCTCAACCGGCACCCAGTCGAACGACCGCATCTATCATGGCATCGACATCGTCGGGCCGGGTGCGATGATTGAAGATCGCCGCTCGGATCGCCACCTTGCCGTCGATCGTGGTCGCCGAGGGCGCGGCTGTTCCGGACTCGTGCAGCGCCGCGATGATTTCGGCATTGGCCGCGTCCGTCGAGCGATGACGAAAGCAGACGATGTTGAGTTGCGCCGGCGCCAGCAACTCCAGCGACGGCTCCGACAAGACACGGCGCTCCAGATGGCGCGCGACGGCGCAACTCTTGGCCATGATCTCGCCCAATCGCTCCGTGCCGTAGGTCTTCAGCGTGAACCAAGTCTTGAGAGCGCGAAATCCACGCGACAGGTCGGGACCATAGTCGCACGGCCAGGGCGATCCCGCTGCCAGCCCGCGCGTATCCCTGCGAAGATAGGTGGCGGGCGAGTCGAAGGTCGCCAGATGCCGCTCGCCGTCGCGAACCAGCACGAACCCTGCGTCATAGGGCACCTGCGTCCATTTGTGAAAGTCGAAGGCGATCGAGTTGGCGCGCTCGATGCCGGACAGGCGCGGTGCAAGCTCAGGCGACATGATGGCAAGCGCGCCGAACGCGCCGTCGACATGAAATGTGAGGTTCTCCTGGGCGCATATGTCGGCGAGCGCGCCGAGATCGTCGATGGCCCCGGCGTCGACCGTGCCGGCCGTGCCGACGACCAGGAAGGGCAGGAGACCCTGGGCGCGGTCGGCATCGATCACCGCGCGCAGCGCCGCGGTATCGATCCGGTGGAGCTTGTCGGTGGCGATGGTGCGAAGCGCAGCGCTCCCAAAGCCCGCCATGTCGAGAGCCTTGGCAATGCAGCCATGGGCCGCCTTGGACGTGTAGGCGCGCAGCTTTCCTTCGCTGTCCGCGATGCCCTTGCGACGCGATTCCTGACCGAGCGCTTTGGTGCGGGCAACGAGAAGGGCGACGAAATTCGCCATGGAGGATCCGGTGAGAAACAGACCGGTCGCCGTGTCCGGAAAATTGAAGAGCTGGCGGCTCCACTCCAGAATCTGGCGTTCGACGGCGATCGGCATGTGATCGCGTCCGCCGAGATTTGCGTTTAGACCCGCTGCCAGCATTTCGGCGAGCATGCCCACGGCCGTACCGCCGCCATGCACCCACCCCATGAATCCGGGATGCAGATTGCCGGTCGCGTATGGCGCGATGTCGCGTTCGAACTCGCGATAGACTTCCTCGAGCGGGAGGGGGCCGCGCGGCACGAGCGATTTGAATTGGCCGCGCACCTCGGGCGGGATCGGCTGCCAGACGGGTTGGCTGCGAATCGACGCAAGCCGGTCGATCATATCGTCGAGCATGACATGCCCGAGTGCGCGCAGTTCATCCCAGTTCTCTGGATCGAGCGACGAGTGATCCGGCGCGGACGAAGTCACGCGGCTTGCCGTCTCGTCTTGCCGGCATGGCGGTACAGCATCGCGACGAAGGCGTCGAATATCTTGCGCATCTGCGGGGACTTGTAAGGAAACACGGAGACCGGATCCATATCGTGAACGATGGCCGTGTTGTCCGCTTCGAAGATCAGCAGCTTGCCGTCGCTCGTCTCGGCGCAATCGATGGTGCAGTATTCCAGGCCGATGCGCTGTGCCAGCTCCGCGAGCGCGTCGCGATGCCGGTCGGCGAACTCCTCATCGAATAGCGCCATGAATTGCGCTTCCTCTGCCTGGTTCGCCGGGTTGAGGACCATGTCGGCGTTGAGGTACCAGATCTTCCACTGTTCGGCGATCGCCATGTGGCAGGCGTAAGGCCGGCCATCGACCAGAACCAGGCGGTACTTCCGGAACAGGCCATCGCCGCTCGTATAGTCGACGAACCGCGAGATGAAGAAAGAGTCCTCCGGCCGCGTTTCCAGGTAGGCCGCCAGGGCCGCGCAGTCGTCCAGTTTTGCCAGGCCGAATCCGGCATGCGAACCGATCGGACGAATGATGATCGGAAAGTCGGCGTCCTCAAGAAGGTCTCTCAGTCCGCTCGCGCCAGCGGCAAGTTTCAGGAGCGCCTGCCGGGAGACACGCTCGGTCAGCGGAACTTCGAGGCCGGCGATCGGCTTCAGAAGGCGGCAAAGCTTGTGACGATCGAGCGCGCAAATGTATCGCGGCAGATTGAGAAGCGGCCTCGGCCAGCGCCGCGCCAGGCTTTCGATCTCGGCAAGCGTTTCGCGCGTTTTGCTGTCGTCCGGGACAATGACGATGGCGACGTCATGGTCGGGCAATGGGTTGGGCAAAGCCATGCCCGGCACGATGTAAAGGGTGATGAGCTCGACGTCGGAACCTTCCAGCAGGAACTCGACCGGTGTGTTGCCGCCGATGTCCATCTGCGCCGCCAGAGCGAGCACGCGCAGCCTGGGAGCCGACACTGCGCATGGCGAGCGGTAGAGCCTTTGGTAGCGCAGGGAATCGGCCTGGATCGCGAGCCCTGTCTTCTGATCTCCCATGAGTTGGGAAATGATCGACAGGTCCATCCCGATGCCGGCGCCTTGCGCGTCGTCCGTGACCCGCGCGACCAGATCGTTCCAGTAAGGCTGAAGGTCGGTTCCGGCGAAGGCCAGCCGCGTGAACTCTGCCGTTCCCCGGCGCTCTGTCCAGAGACCCTGCTCGCCGCTGATCTGGATCGCATCAGAAACCATGTGCCGCATCCGCTGAAGGCAAGGTGTTTGGCATTGGCGTGGCTGGAGCAAGACCTGCGGCCTTCAAATGAAGATCGATTTTTTGAAGGACAAGCGATACCTGCGCCAGGATATTCTGGATCGCGCGCGTGCTTGCGTTTTCGCCCGGGGACCACGCCTCGACCAGCGTTCGCGAACCCACCGCAATTCGCAGTGCCGCCGTCGAATTTCCACCGGGCAGAACCACCCTGGCGGGTTGACCGATATGGCACAGACGCGACGCGATCGGATCGGCGCCGCCGTGGACGCAAGCGCGCAGTTCCTTCGACACGTCGCGGTTGAGCGCATGGTACAGCCCGGTCATTTCCGCGAAGTCGAGATTGACGCCGCGACGCTCGATCAGAAACGGAAAGATCGTGGGCTCAGAGAACTCCTCGTCACCCGCAGCGGCCATCTTGCGCGGCGAATAGGGCATGAGATCGCCGAACGATGCGAAGAGCCTGCCGATGCCCTCCGACACGCCCGCGATGACCTCCTGGCGGTAGGATTGCGGGAGCGCGAAATAGTCTCGCATTTCCAGAAGGGCCGCCTCCCACCGCAGCCACTGGCCGAAATTCGGTTCCAAATCGAGATCGCATCTGGCGCTCGACCAGCGGCAAGGAAGATCGGAGCGATCGGCATAGTCGAACAGACCGTCGGGCAGGCTGTCGCGAATGGCGATGCGATCCGAGATGTTCTTTGGCACAAGCAGCGCACCGCTGAACGGCGGACCGGTGAAGAACTTGGATCCCGTGATGAGCACCAGATAGCCGCGCTTCAAATAGCTCTGAATGCGCGACCGGCTGGTGCGCATCTGGCAGGCATCGATCACGATCTGGACCGATTGCGGCCACATCTGCGCGATGGCGGCGAGACAGGATTCGCTCGGCGCGCGCCATCCGAATTTTGATGAACTCATCGCCTGCAGGACAACCCGGCGTCCATTTTGAATCTCTGCGGCAACGGCCGCGAATACCAGCTCGTCCATCTCCGCTTCACTGCGAACTGCGCCTTGCGGTGTGATGAAGGGAATTTCGCGCGTACGGACGTCGCCACTCCAGCCGGAGATATTCGAACCCTTCAGGACGGCGTGGCCGCGCGCGGTGCGGCTGCTGAAGTGCAGGGCGCCGGACGTGAACGCCGTTCCGCTTCCGGTTTGATCCGACCCGACGATGATGCTGCTGAGCGGGCCGCCCAGAACCAGCCGCGCGAAGTAGAGCGCATGGAGTTGAGAGTCCGTACCGGACGGGGAGAAGACGACCTCGGCGCCGCTGGTCTCCAATCCGAGATAGGCGCGAAGCGAATGGCGCGTGTGTTCGATGTGGGTCTCGAAGGCCTCGAACAGGCCCTGGGTTGCCGCCTCTTCGATCAGCCGTTCCCTGGCGCGCAGGGCGTGCCGATAGGCGCGCTCCGAAATCGAACAGGCGGTCGAAGATGAAAAGGCGATCGCGGCAGGTCTCGGTCGCGGGCTGCAGCCGTACATATTGAGTTTGGTCGCACGCGAGACGGCTAGCCGATCGTCGCCGCCTTGCGACAACAGCGTATCGAGCGGCGCGAAAAGCTCGACGAGCCGATCACGCGAGCGCGATTTGGGGAGCGGCTCCTGGATCTGACCCGAGCTGACGAGGGTTAGATGATTACCTAGCCGGGCCATTCGATTCTCCGGCATGGGCTGGGAAACCCTGGCGGAGGGAAGACCTAACCGATGCGTCGTTCCTCACCGACGATAGGGTCGAATGGTTAATGAGAAGCTTCCGGCCTAATTACAATTTGGTATTTGGCACGGATCGGCCGCGCAACGGCGTTCCTGGTGCCAGACGTCGCCAAAGCTACTTCGCCAGAAAGTCGTTCACATGGCCCATGAACGTGTCGAGCTGATCGTGGTGCGACCAGTGGCCAGCGCGTTCGATATTGGCGAGCCGTGCGTTCTTGAAATGCGCCATGCGCCCGTCGGCGGCCGGATCCGACGCCCAGGACTCGGTGCCGCGGACGAGCAGCACGGGCGCGGTGATGCAGCTCCAGATGCGGCGCTGGTCCTCGACCGACAGTCCCGCCGGTCCGCCGCCCATGCGCACGAAATTGTCGAACTTCCACGAATAGGTTCCGTCCTCGTTCTGGACGGCGCCGTGAACAGTCAGATGGCGCGCCTGTGCGTCGTCGAGGTGCTTGTTCTCTTCCTTCATGCGCGCGACCGCATCCTCGATGGTCGGATATTTTCGCGCCACGCGTCCGGCGCCTTCGCGGCGCATCTCGATCCAGCTTCGGACGCGCTGCTCGATGTCTCCCCTGCGCATGCGTTCCATCATCTCGGGCGAGGGGCCGAGACCTTCGATGGCAACGACTTTCCGGACCGTCTCGGGGAAGATTCCGGAATAGAGCAGTGCGATCGAACCGCCCAGCGAATGCGCGATGATGGTCACCGGCGACATGCGCTTCTGATGGACGAGCTGCGCGATGTCGTAGACGTAGTTGATCTCGTTGTAGCTGGCGCCGGTCGCCCACTGGCTGTCACCGTGCCCGCGCAAGTCCGGCGCGATGATGTGATAGCGGTCGGCCAGGCGCTCGGCGACCCAGTCCCAATTGCGACAATGGTCGCGCCCGCCATGGATCAAGAGCAGGGCCGGCGCATCCTCATTGCCCCAATCGACATAATGAAGCCGCAGCCGCTGCGAGAAATAGAGGTGAGACGTGGGGCCTTGCATGGACGGGCCAATGGGTTGCCTGGAAACCCATGGGGTAATGTCCAAGCCCCGTGAATGCAAGCGCGCGGCGGCTAGTTCGGACCGGTCAGATGCGCGGCACTAAGCTCCGTGGCGGCCGCATCGTACTCGCTCCTGAATGCCGGATTCTGCATCAGGTCGAACGCAATCACCAAGCCGAAGGCCTGGCCGGCGACGATATCGCTGCGGAAATGCACGCCGCAAACGAGGCGGCTTTCTGCGAACTCCCGCGAGCTCTCCAGGATCGCCTGGGATTTCTCGGGCATCAGCGACGCAAGTACCACGCCCATGGCAAAGGCGACGGTCGCGTGCCCGCTCGGGTAGGAATTCTGCGCCGGCCCGGGCTTGGGCGGCGTGCAAGTCGTCCAGGACGGAATGACGATCCAGGGACGGTCACGGCGGAAGAACTTTTTGGCGCGCTTGGAGACGAAGTCCTCCGTCGCACCGATATCGGCGAGCATTTTGGCGGTTGCCGGCAGTTTGGCGAGGTCGAAGGACGGCCCCAGCGCATCGGCAAACGTGTCGCCGCTTTCGTCCTTGGCATCGCGGACTGCGGTGGCGATCTGGGCCGGCGTCCGGCTGGCCGCGATGGCCCTCAGCTCGGCGATCTCCGCCAGTGCCTCGGGCGATCCCGACGCGGGCGGCGGCGGCAGAAGGCGCGATGCGTCGATCGCGTCCTCGGAGAGGAGTGGCGTTCCCATCGACGCGGCGTTCGCCGCGCCGAACACCAGGAACAGCGAGAGCGCCCCCGCCAGCCGCTTCTTCGGTCGACCGCTCCGCACGCTCAGAACCTGGCCTTGATGGTGAACTGATAGCTGCGCTCCGGCTGGAAGAAATACTGGTCCAGGCTGCCGGGCCGGTTGAACAAGGACTGCGCCGAGACCTGTCCGGTGAACGGTGCCTTGTCCTTGATCGAGATGGAAACGATGCTCCTGCTGTCCAGCAGGTTGTAGATGCCGCCGCCGACTTCGATGTCGGAATCGAACGGACCGACGTCGCCGAAGTCGTAGCTGCCGGTGAAGTCCATATTGTTGTAGGCGCCGAGACGGTAGAACGAGCCGAGATATTGCGACTGGCCCGCCGGCAGCTTGACGGGCGTCGAGCCGTTGATGTCGACGCGCTTGTCGGGCGTGTCTTCGTATTGCTGTCCGGTCAGCTTGTCGATGAGCGACAGCTTCCAGCCGCCGCGCTTGTAGATCAGGCCGCCGGCCGCCGTCCAGAACGGCGCTTGCTTGTCCTGGAAAGAGGGCGAGGAGGGATCTTCCGCATTGGCATGCACGCGCGCGGAATTCAGCGAGCCGTTGGCGAACGCGGCAAGACCATTGAGCATGCCGCCGAACATCTCGTCGCCGAAGGCATAGGTACCTTCGCCCTCGATGCCTGAATAGATCACCGTGCCTTCATTGAAGTTGCAGGTGTCCGATGCAGGACCCGGCGGGGTGAGGTTGGCGCAGGTGTCCTGCTGGATCGTGTTGTCGCTCACGATGTAGTAGAGGTCGGCGTCGATCGAGAAGTCGTCGCCGTAATAGACCGTGCCGACCTGATAGTTGGTCGTGGTTTGCGGCTTGGGGAACGAATTGATGTTGCCCAGGACTTCGAACGCCGAGATGTCGGGGACATAGATGCCGTTCGCATACTGGGCATAGACGCTCCAGTTCGGCTGGATCTTGTAGTTCACCGTCGCGAAGGGAAGCATCCGCGTCGTCGTGAAGCTTGTGGGATTGGCGGCGCCGTAGACCGCCGGCGGCTTTCCCTTGATCAGCGAATTGGGATCGATCGTGTGCTCCCACCAGACATATTTGAGGCCGGGCGTGATCGTGAGATCGGGCAGGGGATCGATATCGACCTCGATGAAGGGCTCGTATTGCGTCCAGCCGGTGTGCTCGAAATAGCCGACTCCGTTGACGCCGCCGTACGGCGTGCCGCTCGACGTCTTCTGGTCCGCGAACATTCCCGAACGCTCCACGCCGAAGCCGTCGCAGCGCCCGCCGCCCGCGGCGGCGCACAGCGTGATGTCGAGATAGTAGCGCTGGCGTTCGGTCGCCTGGGCTTCGGACCACAGGCCGGCGCGAACCTGGCCGGTGACGGAGCCGATCTCATAGTCGAACGAGGCGCGCATGATGTCGCCCCAGACGCGATAGGCGTTCAGTTTGGTGTAGCCGGGAATGTCTGTCGGATGGCTCACGCCGCCGACCTTGGTGCCCGGCGACTGGAAGCTGTCATTGAGAATGTTGGTGAAGTTTTGCGTGATGTTGGTCGTCGTCACCGTCTTGTTCACATAGGCGTAGGTGTAGGCCTGATTATCGATGTGAATCGAGTCGGTGATATCGCCCTGGAGCCGCAGATACTCCATGTCGGTGCTCTTGTGCTCAGGATTGTAGGCAAAGTACGTCGGAAGCGACGGATCCTTGTTCTGCAGCGCGAAGTTCTTGCCGAACGTCGTGACCTGCGCCGGCGTCGCGCCGTTGTTGTCGTTGGCGATCTGGGACAGGCCGTTGCGGCTGCCGAATAGAGTCAGCGTCCAGTTCGGGGCGATGTCGGTTTGGAACTTGATGAGTTCGTTTTCACGGTGCGTGCTTTGCAGCGTCAGATAGCCCTGCGATCCGGTGCCCTGATAGTTGATCAGCAGGCGAGAGTTCAGTCCGAGCACGTCGAAGTTGCCGGTCTGAAGATTTGTGTTGACGTTCCAGGTTTGCCAGCTGCCGATGGTCGCCGTTTGACGGCCGTGGAAATCCCCGTCCACCGGTTCGGAGAACAGACTGATCGTGCCGCCGAAGGTCGAGGCGCCCAGCGTACCCGCGTTGCCCGGACCGCGGTCCACGACAGCCGAGCCGATCGTCGAGCTTGGGAAATAGGACTCCGAATGGTGGGTCGGGCCGTTGGTGTCGCCGAACGGGATGCCGTCAAAGGACAGGCCGAAGTTGCCGTCCGGCAGGCCGCGCAGCGTGTTCTTTACGTTGCCGTCCGACAGTCCGGGGCCGTTGATGCTGAGGCCGGTCAGCGAAGGGACGATGGCGAGCAGCGTGACATAGTCCGACGTCGCCGCGATCGAATTGTCGATGTAGGACTTGTTGATGATGGTCTGGGGCTGCGTGGTGCCGAGCGATGCCTTGGCCGGCGCGACATCGGCATTGAATTTAGAGCCTGTGACGACGACGGTTTCGACCGGACCAAAGCTCGTGACATCCGCTGCGGAGGCCTTGGAAGCGGCAAAGAGCGCCGTCGTCCCAAGAAGTGCCGTGATGAGATACCGCTTACCGCCTGTCCATCCGATATACATCGTTGCTCAACCCCCAAGTTCCAAATCCAGGGATCGAACAGCACTACGCGCCAACCAATTCGGCGCGCGATATCCGCGCGAACCGATTGGTTCATGCGACAAGCTTCAGGAAGTGCTGTGTCACCCCAATATCGGCAGCGATAACAATCGAGCGCGACGGACTCGTGACAGGAATCGTGAACTCTTCCTCACACCGGAAGAGATCAAATTCCGTCGCGTCGGTCCTGGCGCTCGGCGAGGCACTGTAAATGAGCGCGTTCCCGCGCAGGGGCAGTCAAACGGGGGCCAGCTGAAGCTTGTCCGCCATGCGCACGAGCTCGGCGAGCGAGCCCGCCTGCATCTTGCGCATGATTTGTGTGCGATGCGCCTTCACGGTGGACTTGGTCGTGCCGATTGTCGCGCCAATCTGCTTGTTCAATTGGCCGGTGACGAGAATCGACATCACCTGCCGCTCGCGGCTGGTCAATGTCTGGAGACGGCTGCGCAGATCGGAGATCTCGTTCTCGCCGCGCCGGCGTTCGCGATCCCGCTCGATGGCGTGCTGGATGGCGTCCAGCAAATCCTGGTCGCGGAACGGCTTGGTGAGGAATTCCACGGCGCCCGCCTTCATGGCGCGCACGGACATCGGAATATCGCCATGCCCGGTGATGAAGATGATTGGAATCATCGCATTCATGGCCGTCAGTTCGCGCTGGAATTCCAGGCCGCTCGAGCCGGGCAGCCGCACGTCGAGCACGAGGCACGACGGAAGGTCGGGCCGCCGGAAGGAGAGAAATTCGCGCGGCAGGGCAAAGCCCTCCATGCGCAGTCCGACCGAACGCAACAGGCCGCTCAGCGCCTCGCGAATCGCCTCGTCGTCGTCGATGACATAGACGATGGAGTTGTCGTTGCTCATTCCGCTTCTCCGTCCTGCGGAAGCGCGACGCGGAAGACCGCGCCACGCGGTTCGGCGGCCGACGCCGACAAGGTCCCGCCATGGCTTTCGACGATCGAACGGCAGATCGAGAGGCCAAGCCCCATGCCGTGCGGCTTGGTCGTGACGAAGGCCTCGAACAGCTTGTCGCGCGCTTCGTCGCTGATGCCCGTCCCCGTGTCGCGGACTTCGACTTCGCCGCCGCCACAGGGCGAGCGGCGCGAGACGACGACGAGTTCGCGCGGCCCCCAGTCGACGAGCGACATCGATTCAATCGCATTCACGATCAGATTCAAAAAGACCTGCTGCAGCAGCACGCGGTCTCCGTGGATGGGGGAGAGACCGGCGGTGAGCTCGGTGCGGACCGTAATGCGGTTCTTGCCCAGCTCGGCCTTGGTAAACGACAGGACGTCTTCGATGACGCCATTGATATCGAGTGGTGTGCGCTCGGGCAGGGCCCTTTTCACCATGGCGCGGATGCGTCCGATCACGTCGCTCGCGCGGTTACCGTCGCGGATGATGCGCTGTGCGGCGAGCCGCGCCTCGCCGACATTGGGCGATTCGCTGTCGAGCCAACGCAGGCATGAACCAGCGGTCGTGACGACGGCGGCAAGCGGCTGATTGATTTCGTGCGCGATCGACGCGGTGAGTTCGCCCATCGTCGTCAGCCGCGCCACGCGCGCCAATTCCGACTGGGCTTCGCGCAGCGCCTGTTCGGTGCGCCGGCGCTCTGAAATCTCGCCCAGCAGCGCGGTGTTGGTGCTTTGCAGCTCGCGCGCCTTGACCTCGAGCTGGCTATGGGTGCGTTGCAGGCCTTCTTCGGCTTCGCGCTGGCGCGAACTCAGGAAGCCGCCGGCCATCGCGCAACTGCCGAAGAACAGAAAAAGCAGCACGTTGTCGAGATTGATTGTGAAGCTGTGCAGCGCGGCGGAGTAGAAATAAATGCCCGCTGGAATCGACATCGCAACCGCGAAGACACCGGGGCCCGCGCCGCCGAACCATGCCGCGGCTACGATCGCCGCGAAGAACAGAAAGAGCGTCGGGCGGTCCTGTTCATAATGCTGCAGTACCAGCGTCATCGCGAAGGCGAGGGCGACCAGCGCGAGTGCGAGCAGGTAGCGCATCGGCACGGCGTTCGCGCTCGTCGAGCGGTGCACCCGGAACAGTTTGGCACCGACGTTTGCTGCCGTTGCGGCCATCATCTATCGCCTCGCTCGGCTTGGACGATGTTCTTTCGGCCATACCCCATACGCCGTAAGTGCCGTTGAACCCGTCACGGCCTGAACTTTCGAACCGGCAGATGAAACTTTGGTGACAGTGATGCGACAGTATAATGACGGCGCGCCGGCTTCTCAGAAGTCGGGGCGGCCAGACGGCACGGAAAGGGCCGCGAAATGAGCCTTCAAGGGCATCCAATTGCGTGGTGCGACCTTCCAGCCGCCGGCACAATTCCGCGCCAGTTGCGACAGGTGGCGGATCGCGGCGTCGATGTTCGGATATTGGCCGGGCAGCTTGACGGCCTGACGTTGCAGCTTCTCCTGGAACGATGCCGTCGCGTCGACGCTCTCCAGGAATCGCCGCACAGCGCCGGGTTGCTGGAAAAACGGTACGAGTTCCGGCCATACATCGCGCCAGACGCCTGCGATGACCGGATAGCGCAGACCGAGCCTTGATGCGGCGAACGCTTCAAGCGCCGACCGAGCCGCGTCTTCGCCGGTAGCCCGATAGAGGGGCCGCAGCGCCGACAGCAGTGGCGCGCGGTCAGGCGTGGTTGCCACCGTCAGCGATTGACGGATGAGGCCTCCGACATTCGCTTGCACGCAAGCGTGCGGGTAACAGCGCCGGACGTTATCGTCGAGTTCCTTGTCCCCACTCGTCACTGCAAGTGCAACGTTTCGCACGCCGCGCGCGCAAATCGATTCTACGAAGTTGGCCGCCCGGTCGAACCCGGCGATCTCCTTGCTTCCGTCGCGCGCGATGCCAAGCGCAAGATGGATCGCGCGTGTCCGCAGTGCTTCGCCTTCGTGGACGCGCACATGCAGGCGGTCGAACAGCAAAATAGCGTAGCTATCGTGAAGAGGCTCGATCGCGTGTTCGGCGCGGCGCTCTTCCGCGATGCGCAGCGGGAGCACGACGCGCGCGGCGGAAGATCGGGCGCTGGTTCGATATTGGCGATTGCCGGCGGACGGTTGGGCCACACTTCACCTTTCGGTGAAAGTGTTAGGACCGCATTCCGAGAACTTCCATTGGGAATGAGGTGTATGGATTCGTGCGAAAGTATCAAAGCGTTCCAACCTTAGTTTATGACGAATGCGTGACACAGCGCGTTCGCTGTTCATCGCGGTGTCTGTTGCGCCGACAACATTTCACGCACCGCCGTCGAGTGACCTGAGCCTTATTTCATCGGCATTTTCTCGATGCGAAGTGGAGCGCGGACATACGTCTTATGACGTTTTGTGAATCTTGCCGCACGCCTGCGACCGGTGCGCGTCGACTAAACGAAAGTCGAATCCCGCTGCACTTTCGCACCGACAATTCCAACTCATACCCAATGGAAACCACCCCCGCGCGCCCCCTAACCCTAGGCGCGAAATGCGGGGCGGTCGGGCGGTGCAAAAAAGCCCCGCCATTTCAGGTTCAACATTATTGGCGAGCGATCCGTGAAATCCGGCCATGGAATTTTACGGACATCGCAAGAGGGGTTTGCATGAATTGGAAATCGGCTTGGCTGGCGAGCGCGGCTGCCGCGGCGTTGGTCTGTTCTGGGACGTCGGCTTTTGCCGGCTCATCGTCGGCATCTTCGGGAGCGTCTTCGTCGTCGTTGGCCGAGGCCAATGAGCAAATCGACGACCTGAATACGCGGATAGACGCGCTCGAATCGGAATTGCAGAGCGCGGAGACGCGCGCCGCGACTGACCATGATTCGGTCGGCGCTACTGCGGCGTCGATCGCGGGCGCATGGTGGGCCAACACCAGCGTCAGCGGCCGCATGTATTGGGACTTCAGCTATGTCGACCAGAGCGTAAATCACGTCCGCACCGGCACGACGAACGGCACGGCGTTCGATATCAAGCGCTTCTACATCGGCATCGACCACAAGTTTGATGACGTGTTCTCCGCAAACGTGACGACCGACTTCACCTATGACAGTGGATCGGGTGTCAACCAGATCTACATCAAGAAGGCCTACCTCCAGGCCAAGGTGAATGACGCGCTGGTCTTCAAGTTCGGTTCGACCGACATGCCCTGGATTCCCTTCATGGAAGACATCTACGGCTTTCGTTATGTCGAAAATACGCTCACGGACCGTCTGAAGGACGGCAACTCGGCTGACTGGGGCGCGCATGTCTCGGGCAAGCTGTATGGCGGCATGCTCAATTACGCATTCTCCGTCGTGAACGGCGCCGGATACAAGAAGGCCAACATCTTCCGCACCAACGGTCCCGATGCCGAGGGCCGCGTCAATCTGAATATCGATCACTTCATTCTCGGCATCGGCGGCTATACCGGCAAGTTCGGTAAGCAGTTCGGTTCGGCGCTCCACCACTCGTATAACCGCGGCGACGTCGTAGCTGCCTATGTCAGCCCCGATTTCCGCGCCGGTGTCGAGGCCTTTGTCGGCAACAACGTCTCGAGCGTCGGCAGCGTGACTTCGGATCATGAATCCGGCGTGAGCGGCTTCGCGTCCTGGACATTCGTGAAGGAATGGACGGTTTTCGGCCGTTACGATTGGGCGACCAAGAAGTTCACCGCCGGGCCGAGCATGCCGAACGATTATTTCAATATCGGAATCGAGTGGAATCCGATCAAGATCGTCGACTTCTCGCTCGTCTATAAGCATGAGGACGAGCACGGCAACTACGCCAGCTCCAACATCGGCGCCGGCGCCCTGCCGACCACGAAGACCAACTACGACGAAGTCGGCATTTTCGGCCAGGTTCGCTGGTAGGGCTGTCACAAACAGGCTCGACAATTCTTGTCCGATTCCTCGGACCAAACGAAGGAAAGAAGACCATGAAGCGTATCGTGAAAGCAGGCATTGCCGCGCTGGCAGGCGTCGCCGCGGTCATCGCGACCGGCGCGCAGGCGGCCAGCACACTCAATGGCGCAGGCGGCACGGCGATCTACCCCGTGCTTGCGGTTTGGGCGCAGCACTACGATCAGAAGACCGGAATCGCGGTGAACTACCAGTCGATCGGTTCCGGCGGCGGCATCAAGCAGATCGAGGCGAAGACCGTCGACTTCGCCAACTCCGACAAGCCGCTCAAGCATGAGGATCTCGTCAGCAACAACCTGTTCCAGTTCCCGCAGGTGATCATCTCGATCGTGCCCGTCGTTCACCTGCCGGGCATCGCGGCCGGTCAGCTGGTTCTCGACGGCAAGACTCTCGCCGATATCTATCTGGGCAAGATCACCAAATGGAACGACCCGGCGATCAAGAACCTGAACCCCAAGGTTCCGCTGCCGAACATGGCGATTCTGGTCGTCCATCGCTCGGACGGATCGGGCACAACGTTCAACTTTACCGACTATCTCGGCAAGGTGAGCCCGGAGTGGAAGTCCAATGTCGGCTCCGACACCTCGGTCGCTTGGCCGACGGGTCTGGGCGGCAAGGGCAATGAAGGCGTTTCGGCGAGCGTGCAGCAGACCGTGGGTTCGATCGGTTACGTCGAATACGCCTATGCGATGCAGAACAAGCTGATCTACACCGACATGATCAACGCCGCCGGGCAGCGCGTGAGGCCGACGATGGCCGCCTTCCAGGCCGCCGCCGGCAACGCCGACTTCGGCAAGGTGCAGGACTTCTATCTGATCCTGACCAACCAGCCCGGCGCGACGAGCTGGCCGATCACGGCAGCGACCTTCATGCTTATGCGTAGAGACTATGCGGCCGACCGGAACAAGGAAGTACTCAAATTCCTCGACTGGGCGCTGCATGACGGCCAAGGCGACTCGATGAAACTCGACTACGTTCCGTTCCCCGACAGCGTTGTAAAGCAGATCGAAGCCGCCTGGACGAACGATCTGAAGGCGTGGCCCTGATCGCCGCACATTAATTCAGCCCCGCGGATTGTCCTGAACAGTCGATCCGTTGACTGGGAGAGGCCCTGAAAAGGCCTCTCCCAGTCTTTTTTTTGGCTGTAGCACCGCGGAATCGCGGAACCGGTGGCCCCCGAGACGGTCCTTGCTAAAATCATGGCAGACAGCGGCTAGTGTCGTGGTTTCGACGTTCGCCCAAGCTCCGATATCAGGCTCTTTGCGAACGTCGAAACCGAAACGACACTAGGAGTCAATGAGTTGCTAGTGTCCCTTCGATTCCGAAATTCGCTTAGAAGCCGATATTGAGATCGTGCGAATTTCGGAATCGGGACACTTGCCGGAGGTTGCCATGCGGCTTGAGAACAAGCGGCGCCTGTATGTGCGCGTCAGCTGGAATGAGATTCACCGCCAGATGCGCGAGCTGGCGGCCGAGGTGCACGGCCTGATGCTCGATGGCCGCAAGGTCGACATCGTGATCGGCGTATCGCGCGGCGGCCTGCCGTTCGCCGCCGTGATGGCGCGCGAACTCAACATCAAGAAGAACATCGAGACGGTCGGTGTCACTTCCTATCGCGGCGAGGAGCTGAAAGGCGAGGCGTGCATCACCAAGCCGATCGATCCTGAAATCATGGCCAAGGTCGAGAATGGCGGGGAGAACGTGATCGTGCTCGACGATCTGGTCGATACCGGCGGCACGTTCCGCGAGTTGCGCAAGATCCTGCCCAACGCGCTGTATGTGACGATCTACAGCAAGCCGCAGGGCGAGGACGAAGTCGACTTGCGCCTGCTGCAGGCGCCGCAGAATTCCTGGGTCGTGTTTCCGTGGGACAGTATCGACGGCATGCCGCAGGCGGTCGATCCGATCGGCGGCCCGGAATTGGCCTGAACCTCAATTGAGCGAGCGGATCACCTTGCGCAATGTCTCTGTGATGAAGGCGATCTGGCTTTCCTCGACGATCAGGGGCGGCGACAGCGCGATGGTGTCGCCGGTGGTGCGGATCAACAGGCCCGCCTCGTAGCATTTCAGGAAGGCCGCGAATGCTCGTTGCGTCGGCTTATCGGGCAGGCCTTCGAGCTCGATGGCTGCCATCAGGCCGATATTGCGGATGTCGATGACGCGCGGCAGTCCCTTGAGCGAATGCATGGCGTCCGCCCAGATGTTGCTCAGCGCGCCGGCGCGCGTGAGCAGACCCTCTTCCTCATAGGTGTCGAGCGTCGCGAGAGCGGCGGCACAGGCGATCGGGCTGGCCGAGTAGGTGTAGCCGTGAAACAGCTCGATGGCATTGGGCGGCCCCGTCATAAAGGCGTCGTAGATCTTCTTCTGTGCGAACACCGCGCCCATCGGGATCACGCCGCTGGTCAGACCCTTGGCGGTCGTCACGAGATCCGGTTCGATGCCGAAATAGTCGGCGGCGAAGGGCCGTCCCAGGCGCCCGAAGCCGGTGATCACCTCATCGAAGATCAGCAGGATGCCGTGGCGGGCGCTGATCTCGCGCAGCCGCTTCAGATAGCCCTTCGGCGGGACCAGCACGCCCGCCGAGCCCGCCACTGGCTCGACGATCACCGCCGCGATGGTCGAGGGATCGTGCAGCTTGCACAGTCTCTCCAGATCGTCGGCGAGTTCGGCGCCGTGCAGCGGCTCGCCGCGCGAGAAGCGGTTCGCTTCGATGCCATGGGTGTGGCGCAGATGATCGACGCCGGCGACGAGGGCACCGAACATTTTGCGGTTCGCCGGCATGCCGCCGACCGACATGCCGCCAAAATTAACTCCGTGATAGCCGAGCTCTCGCCCGATCAGGCGCACACGGTGGCCCTCGCCGCGGTGGCGGTGATAGGCGAGGGCGATCTTGAGCGCGGTCTCGACCGATTCGGAGCCAGAGTTCGTGAAGAAGACGTGGTCGAGCGAACCGGGCATCAGGGCGGCGAGCCGGCCGGCCAGCTCGAAGGATTTGTAGTGGCCGATCTGGAAGGCCGGCGAATAATCTAGTTCGCTCACCTGCTTTGCGACGGCCTCGACGATCCGCGGGCGGCCGTGACCGGCGTTGCAGCACCACATGCCGGCGATGCCGTCGAGCAGATCGCGGCCGTCGGCGGTCTTGTAGTACATGCCCTGCGCGCCCACGATCATGCGCGGCGCCGCCTTGAACTGGCGGTTCGCGGTGAACGGCATCCAGTGGGCTTCGAGGTCGTTAGGTGCGTTCATGGGTGTGAGGCAATTTCGGGCGGCTGCGACATTGGGTTAGTTAAGCGCAGCCGTCCGGCGGAAGCCAGTCGTGAGACGATGACGGGAAGAAGCGGTAGGGAGCAGTCGCAATGAACGGGGTCAGTGTCGTCGATCACCCGCTGGTGCAGCACAAGCTGAGCCTGATGCGGGACAAGGCGTGCAGCACGAAGCATTTCCGCGAGCTGCTGAACGAGATCGGCATGCTGATCGGCTATGAGATCACACGCGACCTGCCGCTTGAGCTGAGGCCGGTCGAGACGCCGCTCGAGAAGATGATGGCGCCGTCGCTGGCGGGCAAGAAGCTGGTGTTCGCCCCCATTCTGCGCGCCGGCATGGGGTTGCTGGACGGAATGCTCGATCTGGTGCCGTCCGCCCGCGTCGCCCATATCGGGCTCTATCGGGACCCCGAGACGCTCCAGTCGGTCGAGTATTATTTCAAGGCGCCGGACGACATCGCCGAGCGGCTGGTCATCGTGCTCGACCCGATGTTGGCAACCGGCAACTCCGCCGCCGCTGCGATCACTCGCCTTAAGGAGCGGGGCGCCCGCAACATCCGGCTGATGTGCCTTCTGGCGGCGCCGGAGGGGATCAAGAACTTCACGACTCGCCACCCGGATGTGCATGTCTGGACCGCGGCGATCGACAGCCACCTCAACGATCATGGTTATATTGTGCCGGGGCTGGGTGACGCCGGCGACCGCATGTTCGGCACGAAATAGCGCGTGCTTGACTGGCATTTTCGGCCGTGAAAGCGTTGAAAAATGCAGAACGTCCAATCGATTACGGCGCGAAGCTCAAGAGGAATGGCAGCCTCCCCGGGGCGCAATCCCGGCATGGCGTTCGATGTGGACATCATCGACGCGCTGAAGGTGAACCGAAGCGCCGCCGAGCGCCGGGTCGCTACGCTGCCGGGCCGGCGCACGGTGAAGAAGGAGTGGCAGGCCGCCTGGCTGCTCAAGGCCGTCAGCTGTATCGACCTGACCACGCTGGCGGGCGACGACACGCGAGGACGCGTCCACCGGCTGTGCGCCAAGGCACGTCAGCCCGTCCGCCAGGACTTGCTGGACGCGATGGGCGTGGGCGATCTGAAACTCACGACCGGCGCGGTCTGCGTCTATCACAACATGATCGCGCCGGCCGTCGAGGCGCTCGAAGGGACCAGCATCCCGGTCGCCGCCGTGTCGACAGGCTTTCCGGCCGGCCTTTCGCCGCTGGCGGCGCGGATCATGGAGATCGAGGCGTCGGTGGCGGCCGGCGCGCGCGAGATCGACATCGTGATTGACCGCAGCCACGTCCTGACCGGCAACCAGCGGGCCGTCTATGACGAGATGCGCCTGTTCCGAGAGGCCTGCGGCACCGCACATGTAAAAGCGATCATCGGAGCGGGCGATCTCGGCACGCTGACCAACGTCGCGCGCGCCTCGATGGCCTGCATGATGGGCGGCGCGGACTTCATCAAGACTTCGACAGGCAAGGAGCCGACCAATGCGACCTTGCCGGTCGCGCTGGTGATGACGCGCATGATCCGTGCTTACACCGAGATGACCGGATACAGGGTTGGGTTCAAGCCGGCGGGAGGCATCTCCACCGCGAAGGATGTCCTCAACTATCAGATCGTCATGAAGGAGGAGCTGGGCTTGCCTTGGCTTCAACCCGATCTGTTCCGCATCGGCGCATCGAGCCTGTTGACCGACATCGAGCGGCAGCTTGAACACTTCGCGACCGGCCGCTATTCGGCGGCGCACCGCCATCCGATGGGTTAGCCCCGTGAACGTCGCGACCATCCTGCAAACGATGGAGTACGGACCGGCGCCGGAAGGTGCCGGGCCGGCAGAAGCCTGGCTGAAGCGCCACGAGGCCGGATTCGGTTTGTTCATCGGCGGCGAATGGGCCACCGCGTCCTCGCACTTCGACAGCATCAATCCGGCGACGGGCAAGAAGCTCGCGAGCATCGCCGAGGCGACTGCGGCAGACGTCGACAAGGCGGTCGCGGCCGCAGGCGCGGCGCAGAAGGGATGGGCCAAGCTCGGCGGCCACAAGCGTGCACGTTTCCTCTATGCCATCGCACGAACGATCCAAAAGCATGCGCGGCTGTTCGCCGTGCTGGAGACGATGGACAATGGCAAGCCGATCCGCGAGACGCGCGACATCGACGTGCCGCTGGCGGTGCGCCACTTCTATCATCACGCCGGATGGGCGCAGCTGGTCGAAACCGAATTTCCGGAATTCGAGCCGCTCGGCGTCGCCGGCCAGATCATTCCGTGGAATTTCCCGCTCTTGATGCTGGCCTGGAAGATCGCGCCCGCGCTTGCCGCGGGGAACACTGTCGTTCTCAAGCCGGCGGAGGACACGAGCCTCACAGCACTTCTGTTCGCCGAGATCTGCCAGGAAATCGGCCTGCCCAAAGGCGTGGTCAACATCGTGACCGGCGCCGGCGCAACCGGCGAAGCGATCGTCAATCACCCCGACGTCGACAAGATCGCCTTCACCGGTTCGACCGAGGTCGGGCGCTCGATCCGCACCGCGACGGCGGGCACCGGCAAGAAGCTGACGCTCGAGCTTGGCGGCAAATCGCCCTTCATCGTGTTCGAGGACGCCGATCTCGATGCCGCGGTCGAAGGCGCGGTGGATGCGATCTGGTTCAACCAGGGCCAGGTCTGTTGCGCCGGTTCGCGCCTGCTCATGCAGGAGAGCATCGCCGACAGGCTCGTGGCCAAGCTCAAGGCCCGCATGGAGACGTTGCGCGTCGGCGATCCGCTCGACAAGAACACCGACATCGGCGCGATCGTTTCGCCCAGGCAGCGCGAGCAGATCGACGCGTTGGTGAAGAAGGGCGTTGCCGAGGGCGCGAGCCTGTTTCAGCCCAAGGCGGCGTGCCCTGACGGCTGTTTCTATCCGCCGACCTTGCTGACCGACGTCGAACCGGCATCGACTGTGGCGCAAGTCGAGATCTTTGGCCCGGTGCTCGCCGCGATGACGTTCCGCACGCCGGCCGAAGCCGCGTCGCTTGCCAACAATACGCGCTACGGGCTCGCCGCCAGTATCTGGTCGGAGAACATCAATCTCGCGCTCGACATCGCGCCGAAGATCAAAGCCGGCGTGGTATGGGTGAACTGCACCAACCAGTTTGACGCTGCCTCCGGCTTCGGTGGCTATCGCGAATCCGGCTTCGGCCGTGAAGGCGGCCGCGAGGGGATGCTCGAATATCTCAAGCCGAAACATTCCGCCAAGCCAACCAAGCCGGCTGGGGTGGCGCCGTCTGTTTCGGCGCCCATCGAAGACGCTGGGATCGATCGGACGGCGAAGCTCTTCATCGGCGGCAAGCAGGCGCGGCCGGACAGCGGTTATAGCCGGCCTGTGCTTTCGCCGTCCGGCGTCGAGATCGGCCTCGTCGGCGATGGCAATCGCAAAGACATCCGCAATGCCGTCGAAGCGGCGGCCAAGGCGGAAGGCTGGGCCTCCACGAGCGGCCATGCGCGGGCGCAAATTCTCTACTACGTCGCGGAGAACCTGTCGGCGCGCTCGGGCGAGTTCGCCAAGCGACTCCGCCAGATGACCGGTGCAATCCGCTGCATCGGCCGCGCGCGAAGTCGAATCTGCGATCCAAACTTTGTTCACTTATGCCGCCTGGGCCGACAAGTTCGACGGCGCGGTGCACGATCCGCCGCTGCGCGGCGTGGTGCTGGCGATGAACGAGCCGCTAGGCGTGATCGGCATCGGTTGTCCCGACGAGGCGCCGCTGCTCGCGTTTGTCTCGCTAATGGCGCCGGCCATCGCGATGGGCAACCGCGTCGTAATGATCCCGTCGGAACGCCATCCGTTCGCGGCGACCGATTTCTATCAGGTGCTCGAAACCTCCGACGTGCCGGGCGGCGTCGTGAACATCGTCACTGGCGCACGCGACGCGCTTGCGGCGGTGCTCGCGGAGCATGGCAATGTCGATGCGGTCTGGTATTTCGGCGATGGTATCAAGAAGATCGAAGCGGCCTCTGCCGCCGACCTGAAGCGCACCTGGTGCGAGCCGGCCTGGTTCGGCGATCGCGACGGCCGCCGCATCCTGCGCCATGCGACACAGGTCAAGAACATCTGGATTCCGTACGGTGCGTAAGCGTCCTCTCGAGTGCGCAGTTCTGGGCTAAGCCATCACTTCACCATTGTCGGAGCATAGGATGAACATCACACGCAGAGAGTCCGTTCTGATCGGCGTGGCCGGGGCGACCCTATTAGCCGACGCGGCACAGGCCGAAACCACGGCATCGGGAGGTGTCATGACCCTTACGCCGGACCAGCAGAAGCTTCTCGATGCGGCATTGGAGGTTCGCCAGCGCGCCTATGCGCCATACTCCCACTTCCTGGTAGGCGCCGCGCTCCAGGCCGCCGACGGCACGGTGTCCACGGGCTGCAACGTCGAGAACATTTCCTACGGCGCCACGATGTGCGCCGAGCGCAATGCGCTGTTCCACGCCGTCGCCGCCGGCCACCGAAAGTTCAAGGCCATCGCCGTCGTCGGCGATCTTCCCACGCCGATCACGCCCTGCGGCATGTGCCGCCAGGTGCTCGGCGAGTTCGGCGGCGACACCATCGTCATTTGCGCCAATCTCAAGCGCGACGTGATGGTCACGACCGTCAGCGCGCTGCTCCCCGACGCTTTCAACTTCGATCCCAGCAAGACTTGAACCTTGCTTCCTCAGGAACTCATTCGAAAGAAGCGCGACGGACATGCCCTCTCGGACGAGGAGCTGCACGAGGTCGTATTCGGCATCACCCATGGCGGCTTCAGCGAGGGCCAGGTCGCGGCCTTCGCGATGGCGGTGTTCTTCCGCGGCATGACGCTCGCCGAGCGCGTCGCTTTCACCCGCGCCATGACCCATTCCGGCCGCATCCTGAGCTGGGACGATCACGCGCTTGGCGGCCCGGTGCTCGACAAGCACTCGACCGGCGGCGTCGGCGACAAGGTCAGCCTGATGCTGGCGCCGATCGTGGCGGCGTGCGGCGGCGTCGTGCCGATGATCTCCGGCCGCGGTCTCGGGCACACGGGCGGCACGCTGGACAAGATGAGCGCGATCCCGGGCTATCGCTGCGATCCCGATATCGAGACGTTCCAGCAGGTGGTGCGCGACGTCGGCTGCGCCATCATCGGGCAGACGCCCGATCTCGCGCCGGCAGACGGGCGGCTCTATGCCGTGCGCGACGTGACGGCAACGGTCGAGTCCATTCCTCTTATCGCGGCATCGATTCTTTCAAAGAAGCTGGCGGCCGGTCTTGGCGGGCTCGTCATGGATGTGAAGACCGGTTCGGGCGCCTTCATGTTCGAGCCCGCAATGGCGCGCGAACTGGCCGAGGCTCTGGTCACGATCGGCAGCGGCGCGGAACTGCCGGTCGCCGCATTGGTCACCGACATGGGCCAGGTGCTCGGCACGACTGTCGGCCATGCGCTGGAAGTCGGCGAAGCGCTCACCTATCTGACCGGCAGCGCGCCGCGCGACGCCCGCCTGCACGAAGTCACGATGGCGCTTGCGGCCGAGATGCTTCTGCTGGGCGGGCTGGTTCCGACACGCGAGGAGGGCCTCGACGAGGCAGGAAAGGCACTCGAATCCGGCCGCGCGGCGGAGACATTCGCCCGCATGGTGTCGGCACTTGGCGGACCCGCGGATTTCGTGGAGCGATCCGGCGGGTATCTGGCGGTCCCGCCGGTGAACCGCCCGCTTCTGTCGGATCGCGCCGGCTATGTCGTCAGCATGCATACGCGGGACATCGGCGTGGCGCTGATCGACCTTGGCGGCGGGCGGCGCAAGACGAACGACGTTCTCGACCTGTCGGTGGGCTTTTCCGAGTTCTGTCAGGTTGGCACACGGATTAAGGAGGGCGATGTGCTGGCCGTCGTCCACGCGCAAAGCGAGGCGGCCGCACGAACGGCGCAAGCCGTACTCCACCGTGCCATCCGGATCGACGACGAGCCGCCGGCGCCGCACCCGGCCATTCTGGAGCGTATTTTGAAATGACGCCGCTCGACTTTCCGACGCCGCCGCAATAACAAGCGCCCGATGGACGACATCGAATCATTCATCGCGGGTCTTCCCAAGGCCGAGCTGCACATGCATCTGGAGGGCAGCCTCGAGCCCGAGCTGATGTTCGCGCTGGCGCGGCGTAACCGGATCGACATTCCCTTCAAGAGCGTCGAGGACGTCCGCGCCGCTTATCGCTTCTCAAACCTGCAGGACTTTCTCGACATCTATTATCAGGGCGCGCGCGTTCTGGTGACCGAACAGGATTTCTTCGACCTCGCGATGGCTTATGCGAAGCGCGTGGCGGCCGATGGTGCGCGGCATGTCGAAGTTTTTTTCGACCCGCAGACGCACACGGCACGCGGCATTCCGTTTGCGACGGTCGCCGATGGCTTCCTGAAGGGGCTGGCACAGACGCAGAGCGAATTCGGGATGACGTCGAAGCTGATCCTCTGCTTCCTGCGCCATCTGAGCGAAGACGATGCGTTCGCGACCTTGCGGCAGGCGGAACCTTATCTCGATCGCATTGCCGGCGCCGGCCTCGATTCCTCCGAGCTCGGTCATCCGCCGTCGAAATTCGCGCGCGTCTTCGCGGCGGCGCGCGAACGCGGACTGAAGCTGGTTGCGCATGCCGGAGAAGAGGGGCCGCCAGACTTTGTGCGGCAGGCGCTCGATCTTCTCAAAGTCGATCGCCTCGATCATGGCAACCGTTCGCTCGAAGACGAGGTGCTCATCAAGCGGCTCGTGGCGGAACAGGTGACTCTCACCGTCTGTCCGCTCTCCAACGTGAAACTCCGCGTCGTGAAGGACATGGCACAGCATCCGCTCAAGAAGATGCTGCAGCTCGGCCTGCGCGCGACCGTCAACTCCGACGATCCGGCCTATTTCGGCGGCTATCTCAACGACAATTATCTCGCGGTGGCGCGTTCCCTAAATCTGGGTCGCGAAGAACTCGTCACGCTGGCGCGCAACGGCTTTTCGGGCTCATTCCTCGACGCGCCGCAGAAGGCGCGTCACATCGCGGCCATCGACGCCTTCGCGCGCTCTCAGTGATGCATGGCGGCAAGCGCCGCTCCGATGTCGTAGGGCCAAAGGATGATCGCCAGAACAGCCGCCCAAAGGGAAAGTTTCAGATAGCCGATGGTGAAGAGCCAGGCCGCGAACCATGCGAGGCCGAAGCTTCCGCTCTGAACGATTCTGATCCGCTCCATGACAACCCCTCATTTGCGAAACGGGACTATAGCGCGGCGGCTGCGGAATTCTTACCGGAATGCCGGCTCCATGAAGCTGCGGAGCTTGCGCGAATGCAGCGTGCCGGCGCGGGCCTCCTGCCTGAGCAGTTCCAGCGCCTTGATACCGATCATCAGGTGCTGCCCGACGCGCTCCTCGTAGAAGGCGTCCGCCATGCCCGGAAGCTTGATCTCGCCATGCAGCGGCCGATCCGACACGCATAGAAGGGTGCCGTAGGGCACGCGAAAGCGATAGCCGTTGGCCGCGATGGTCGCCGATTCCATGTCGATCGCAATGGCGCGCGACTGGTTGAAACGCACGGCGAGTTCGTCGAAACGCAACTCCCAGTTCCGGTCGTCGGTGGTGACGACCGTGCCGGTGCGTAGCCGCTCCTTCATGACGGCGCCTTTCGCTCCGGTGACCTCCGTCACCGCTTGCGCCAGCGCCAGCTGCACTTCGGCGATGGTCGGAACCGGAATCGCGACCGGTAGCACCATGTCGAGCACATGATCGTCGCGCAGATAGGCATTGGCGAGCACATAGTCGCCGAGCCGCTGGCTGCCGCGGAGCCCGCCACAATGGCCGACCATCAGCCAGACATGCGGTCGAAGAACGGCCAGATGATCGGTGACGGTCTTGGCGTTTGACGGCCCGACCCCGATGTTGACGAGCGTGATGCCTTCGCCGTTCGGCTGGACCAGATGATAAGCCGGCATCTGCGGCAGGCGCGTCAGGGGCGGCGTGGCCGGCTCCTTGCCAGGTACGGTCACGCGATTTCCCGGCTCGACGAAGCGCAGCGCGCGCCCTGCGCCCAGTTCGTTCAGGCAATAACCGGCGAATTCGTCGATGTAGCGCTGGTAATTGGTGAACAGCACGAAGCTCTGAAAATGAGCAGCGTCGGTGCCGGTGTAGTGGCGGATGCGATGCAGCGAATAGTCGACGCGCTCGGCGGAGAACAGCGCCAGCGGTCCGGCGCCCGGGCCCATCCAGCGTCCGCCATCGACGATCGTGTCGTGCGCGGCGTCGAGCCTCGGCAGGGCGAAGTGGCGCGCCAGTTCGAGCCGCTCATCCGCCGACATCTGGGCCGAGGCGCGCTCGACCGCGAAGGTCAGGGGGATCGGCGTGTGGCTCTTGCCGACGAAGATGCTGGACGCGAAATTTGTCGTCAGCAGCGTGATCTGTTCGAGCAGATAGTCGCGGAACAGGCGCGGCGCGGTGATCGTGGTCCCGTACAGGCCGGGCCGCGGCACCTTGCCGAAGGCGAGCGTGTTCGAACGCGGCGCCGCGACCGATTCCACCTCGATGCCGAGATAGGGATAGACCGGCGATTTGTGCGCGCGGCCTTTGCCTTTCGAGAACGCCTCGAAGTCACGCTCGATCTGCGCAATCGCGGCGTCGTAAAGCGCAATCAAGCGGTCGATGGCGGCCTCGGCATTGTCGCAGCGCACGAGCTCCGTCGCCGGAACACTGCCGGATTTCGGACCTGGTGTCGGAGCGTTCATCGCGGGCCCATCACAGAAACGATGTTCCAACGGGCAATGGATCGATGCCGAGATGGGCCGCGACCGACTGGCCGATGTCGGCGAAGGTCGCACGCTGCCCGATAGGACCCGGTGTCACGCCGGGGCCGAATGCCAAGACCGGCACATATTCGCGGGTGTGATCGGTGCCCGGCCAGGTTGGATCGCAGCCATGATCGGCCGACAGGATGGCGAGATCGCCCGGCCTGAGCCGTGCCTGCAGTTCGGGCAGCCGCCGGTCGAATGCTTCGAGCGCGGCGGCATATCCGGCGACGTCGCGGCGATGGCCGTAGAGCGTGTCGAAGTCGACGAAGTTTGCGAACACGATCGCGTTGTCGTTGTTGCGATTCAGGCAATCGAGCGCGCGGTCGAACACTTCGTCGTTGCCAAACGCCTTGACGTTCTCGGTGATGCCCCGGCCGGCGAAGATGTCGGATATCTTGCCGATGCCGATGACCTGATGGCCCGCGCCGGCATAGCGGTCGAGCAGGGTCGGCGCGTGCGGCGGCATGGCGTAGTCGTGGCGATTGCCAGTGCGCCTGAATTGACCCGGCCGGTCGCCCACGAAAGGACGCGCGATCACGCGCCCGATATTGTAGCTGTCGACCAACTCGCGCGCGATCAGGCAGGTGCGGTAGAGCTGATCGAGCCCGAAGGCGGTCTCATGGGCGGCGATCTGAAACACCGAGTCCGCCGAGGTGTAGATGATCGGCTTGCCGGTCCGCATGTGCTCGACACCGTATTGCTCGATGATCTCGGTGCCCGAGGCATGGCAGTTGCCGAGCACGCCGGGCAATGCGGCGCGCGCAATCAACGAGTTGGTCAGCGCGGCGGGAAAGGTCGGAATGGTGCGCGGAAAGAAGCCCCAGTCGGTATCGACCGGCAAGCCCATCATCTCCCAGTGACCGCCCGGCGTGTCCTTGCCGCGCCCAAGTTCGGCCGCGCAGCCATAGCGGCCGGCAATGGTTTTCGGCGAGGAGAAATCGACGCGGGGATCGGCCGCCTTGGCCGCGGCGCTCAAGCCGAGCGCCAGCAGATTCGGCAACTTCAGCGGGCCATTGCGGCCCGGCAGGCCGGCAGCGCAAGCCCTGGCGATATGACCGAACGTATTGGCTCCGACGTCGCCGAAACGCTCCGCGTCGGGGGCGGCGCCGATGCCGAAGGAGTCGAGAACACCGATGAATGCGCGCACGTCGCGGGGATCCAAATCAAACCTTGCCGAGAGTATCGGTTTGTCCCGCCGGACGGAATTATATAGTTGAGCATGGCGAACACGGGGCGAGCGAATGGCTGGTGTGCAGTCTGACATCGTGGAACGCGGTACAGCGGCGGTGCGAGCCGCATACGGCGTGCCGTTCCCGACGACGGCCGTGATCCTCGGCAGCGGGCTTGGGCCGTTCGCCGACAAGCTCGGCGACGCGACGGACATTCCGTACGGCGTCATTCCGGGATTTCCGGTTCCGACGGTTCACGGCCACCATGGCCGATTGCGGATCGGCACGGTATCGGGACGCAGGATTGCCTGCATGCAGGGACGCCTGCATGCTTATGAAGGGCACCGCGCGCAGGATCTCGCGGTGCCGATCCGTATCCTGAAGCGCCTCGGTGTCGAGCGGCTGGTGATCACCAATGCCGCCGGCGGGCTTCACACGGACATGCCGGCCGGCACGTTGATGATCGTCGAGGACCACATCAACTTCTCCGGACAGAATCCCCTCATCGGCCCCAACGACGAGAGTTTCGGGCCGCGCTTTCCCGATATGTCGCGTGCCTACGATCCCGATTTGCGCAAGGCACTGCACAATGCGGCGGGTCGGGTCGGGGTGCCGATCAAGAGCGGCGTTTACATCTATACGCTCGGCCCGAATTTCGAGACTCCGGCCGAAATCCGCATGTTCGCCGCAATGGGCGCGCATGCCGTTGGCATGTCGACGGTGCCGGAATGCCTCGCGGCGGTGCATTGCGGGATGAAAGTCGTGGCGCTGTCGCTCATCACCAATCTGGCGGCCGGTCTCGCGCCCGCACCGCTCACCCACCACGACACGCTGGCCGAAGCGGACAAGGCCGGGAGCCGGGTCGAAGCGGTGCTGACGGAATTCCTGAGCGCCCTCCCGGAATAAAGTGTCACGATACTGCGTACATTCGAATGAAAGTGGTGCGGCTTCCTCTTTTCATTGGAGCGCGACAAAAGCCGTTCGCATTTGGAGTGACGGGCGGCATTATTGACGGTGAACAGCAGGGGGAATCGAGATGCTGGCAAAGTACCTGTCTTCGACCGCCTTGGCCGCGCTTCTCGTTGCGTCCGTCACCATCGGAGCGATCGCCAAGCCGCCGGCCAAGCCTACGCAAGCCGAGGCCGTCGCCTTCGTCGCCAAGGCCGAAAGCGATCTGGCGCGCGAGGCGCTCTACAACAATCATGCGGCCTGGGTGCAGGCGACTTACATCACCGAGGACACGAATTGGCTGGTCGCCAAAGCCGGCGCCGAAGACACCGAGATGTCGGTCCGCTATGCGAAGGAGGCGGCGCGCTTCGACGGCGTGAAGGTCGACGACGTCACGCGCCGCAAGCTCTATCTGCTCAAGCAGAACCTTGTCCTTCCCGCCTCGTCGCGGCCCGGCGCGGCCCAGGAGCTGGCGGATATCGAGGCGCGTCTCGACGCCGACTATTCCACGGCCAAGTTCGTCTATCAGGGCAAGACGCTGACGCTCGACGACATGGAAGACATCCTGCGCACTTCGCGCGATCCGAACGAGACCAAGGCGCTGTGGGAAGGCTGGCGCCAGGTTTCGTCGCCGCAGATGAAAGGCGATTACGCCAAGCTCGTGACGCTCGCCAATGAAGGTTCGCGCGAGCTTGGCTATGCCGACACCGGTGCGTTGTGGCGCTCCTGGTACGACATGCCGCCGGATCAATTCGCCGCCAAGACCGATCAGCTGTGGAACCAGGTCAAGCCGCTCTACGACAAGCTGCACTGCTATGTGCGCGCCAAGCTGAACCAGAAATACGGCGCGGCGGTGCAGCCGGCGACTGGACCGATCCGCGAGGATCTCACGGGCAACATGTGGGGGCAGGGCTGGGCCAACATCTACGACATCGTCGCGCCCAAGAACGCGGACATGGGCTACGACCTCACCGCCTCGCTGGTCGCGCACGGCTACGATGCGGTGAAGATGGTTCACGCGGCGGACAATTGGTACCAGTCGATCGGTTTCGCGCCGGAACCCAAGACCTTCTGGGAGCGGTCGCAGATCACGCGGCCGCGCGACCGCGACGTGATCTGCCACGCTTCGGCCTGGGACATCGACGGCAAGGACGACATTCGGCTAAAGGCCTGCATCACCGTGACGGCGGACGACTTCTACACCGTGCATCACGAGCTCGGTCACAACATGTATCAGCGTGCCTATGCCGATCAGCCGTTCCTGTTCCGGGGCGGGGCCAATGACGGTTTCCATGAGGCCATCGGCGACTTCGCCGGATTGAACGCACTGACGCCGGGTTATCTGAAGGATCTCGGACTGATCGATACGGTCCCGGGGCCGGATGCCGACATCCCCTATCTGCTCAAGATGGCGCTCGACAAGGTCGGCATTCTTCCGTTCGCGCTGATCGTCGACAAATGGCGCTGGGGCGTGTTCGAGGGCCAGATCACGCCGCAGCACTACAACGACGCGTGGTGGGATCTGGTCGAGAAATATCAGGGCCTGATGCCGCCGGGCCCCAGGCCGGCGGATGCCTTCGACCCCGGCGCCAAATTCCACATTGCGGACAACACGCCCTATGCGCGCTACTTCCTCGCCGACATCTATGAATTTCAGTTCTACCGCGCAGCCTGTCGCCTGGCCGGTTGGAAGGGCCCGCTCAACCGCTGCAACATCTACGGCAACAGGCAAGTCGGCGCGAAGTTCAACGACATGCTGAAGATGGGCCAGTCGCGACCGTGGCCGCAAGCGCTCGCCGCCTTCACCGGCGAGCACGACATTGACGCATCGGCGATCAATGACTATTTCGCGCCGTTGTCGGCATGGCTCGACCAGCAGAATGCCGGGCAGGTCTGTACGCGATCCTGAGACTATTTTCTGCGTCGCACCGCTGCGCATTTTGACAATTCGCAATGCGATGCGAGTCTTGAGGCGCTTTGATGCGATTCGGGCGCAGAACCCCGATCGTCACGAGGGGGCCCGCAGAATGCAGGATCTCTTTCAATGTGCACCGCCGCGCCGCATGCGTGCCGGCGTCAAGGCGCGAAGCGCAAATCGGAAGCACGGCCAGGGCCGCAAGCCTGGTCGGCGCGCATGCGTCAATGGCGCAGCGCCGACGTGGCGTCGTGGCGTGATGGGCACCAACCACATCGCTTGCTTCGGTGTCTGGCGGCGAGGCGCACGGCGGCAGACCGCCCGTGCGAACCGCCCCGAACAGACGCGGTGGCACATGCCATATCGCGATCCCGCACCGATCGCGCTGCCGGGAGACGTTCGTGAAGCCGGAACCCAGGATTGAGGAGATCGATCGGCAGACGCTGATATCGCTCCCCGTTCGCATCGCTCCCGTCTTCATCCCGCATGCCGTTCTTCTCGGGGTCATCGTGCTCGCTTCGGCGATCGGCGCGATCATGGAGACCTTCGCCTGGATCGCCGGCGTCTGAAGCGCTTCGCTCGCAGACCGCGATAGTCGTTCGGCCGTGTCCCGCATAGAATGGAAGTCGAATCGACGCGTTACCTTGCAATCGGCGGACGCGTCACCATTTGCGCAGCGGGCTCCATCGGCAAATCGCCGGGGCCCAGGGACAGGGAATGAAGACGAGCGTTGCGCACGTGCGCGCCGTCACAGCGAAGAAGCCAGCGAGCGCGCAATATGCGGCGCTGCCCTTTCGCATGAACGGCGAGACCGTCGAGATTCTGCTGATCACCTCGCGCCGCACACGCCGTTGGATCGTGCCCAAAGGCTGGCCGATCGAGGGCCTGGAGCCCGCGCAGTCCGCCGCGCGCGAGGCGCTCGAGGAGGCCGGAATCAGCGGCGACGTCGACAAGGCGCCGGTCGGCAACTTTCACTATCTGAAGGAAACCAAACGCGGGACAAGCGTACCGTGCCGCGTCGAGCTGTTCGCGCTGAAGGTGACCCGCCAGCACCGGACCTGGATGGAGAAGGAGGAGCGCGAACAGCGCTGGTTTCCGCTCGAAGAGGCAGCCAGATCGGTCGGCGAGCCGCAGTTGCGCCGGCTGATCCTCAAATTCGGCGCGCGCTTCGCCACGCCGGCGGTGCGCTCTTAGCCGAGAACGTCGCCCGCATCCTTGTGCCGCTGAAACCAGATACGAGCATAGGAGCAGGTTGGGGCGATCTTGAAGCCTTCGGCCCGCGCGCGTGCGACGATGCCCTCCATCAGCCGCGAGGCTGTGCCGGTCCCGCGCAAAGGAATCGGCGCCTCGACATGGGGAATGACGACGCGTTGACCCTCGCGGCGGTAATTGGCGAAGGCGACTAGACCATTCTCCTCAAGCTCGAAGCGGTTTTGCGGTTTGTTGTCGGTGACGGTCATGGCTGAGGTCGGGTCGCACGAATCCGGTCGAGGATGAAGAACGGCGCATAATAGATCACCGTCGAGGCAAGGCCCATCGCGATGAGCACGCCGATGTACCAGGGCCAGGGCGGCATGAGGTCCAGGATCGTGGGATAGGGCGGCTTGGTGCGAAGCAGCCCATAATTCGCCCCCATCAGCCAGTCGAACAGGCCGGCGACCCCGGCGTACACGAACGTCCAACCGATCACCCGCGGCAAAGACGCGGGATAGGGCCGCATCTTCAAGCCGAAGGTCAGATAGAGGACGCTCGCGATGATCCCGCCGTGGAAGACGAAGAACAGCAGGAACTCGGTGTCGGGGAAGTCGAGATGGACGTCGGGCGTCAGCATGCCCTGCAGCGTTCCGGCCAGCGCCCAGAAATAGGCGAGCTCGTAGGTTCTCTGGTTCGGCCAGAACAGCGTGACCACGGTCGCCACCGTCGCCCAGTCACACAGATTGAGCGGGAACTCGTTGTCCACGCCGAGCCAGCCCTTGCCGTGCAGCAACAGCATCCAGCCGAACCAGTTCACAGTCATCGCCGCGCCGAGCGTCCAGCGGATGGCGCGGTCGGTCTGCGGACGGCTGAGCGGTCTGATCGACCACGCCGCGAGTGGCGGTAGCGCGAAAGGAACGAGAAGCGCCACGATGTGCGACTGGCCGAACAGGGCGAACGGGGCAGGCATGCTCAGATCCGCACAAGCAGCTTTCCGCGGTTCCTTCCCGCGAACATGCCTTCGAGGGCCGACGGCATCTTCTCGAAGCCCTCCACGATGTCGACCGCTGGCCTAATCTTTCCCTGTTCGACCCAGGCGGCGAGCGCGGCCTCCGCCTCGCGCCGGCGATTATAGAAATCCATCACGACGAAGCCCTCCATGCGGATGCGCTTGGTGACGAGGAAGCCGGGCACGCCGGCCGGTCCCGGCGCCGGCGTGGCGGTGTCGTAGTTGGAGACCGCTCCGCAACAGGCGACGCGTCCCCACAAATTCATCCGCGACAAAGCGGCCGCCAGCACCTCGCCGCCGGTATTGTCGAAATAGACGTCGACGCCGTTCGGGCAGGCGTCTTTCACTGCGCGATAGATGTTGCCCGCCTTGTAGTCGATGGCGGCATCGAAGCCGAGTTCGCTCGTCAGCCATTTGCATTTGTCGGGGCCGCCTGTCGTGCCGACGACGCGGCAGCCCATCAGCTTGGCGATCTGGCCTGCGACGGTGCCCACCGCGCCCGCCGCGCCGGATACGAGCACGGTTTCGCCCGGACGCGGCTTGCCGACGTCGAGCAATCCGAAATAGGCGGTGAGACCTGTGATGCCGAGCACGCCGAGGATGTGTTCGGGCCTGTGGCGTTTGTCGTGCTTGGTCAGTGCGCGAGCAGGCAGGGCGGCATATTGCTGCCAGCCATATTCGGCGCTCACCAGGTCGCCCGGCGCGAAACCGTCGGCGTTCGAGGAAACCACTTCGCCGATGCCCCAGCCGGCCATCACGTCGCCGGGATTAAGCTGCGAGCGATAGGTCTGGCCTTGCATCCAGGCACGGCTGGCCGGGTCGAGCGACAAGAGCGTCGTGCGCACCAGCACTTCGCCGTCCTTCGATTGCGGCATCGCCGCTTCGTGGAGATCGAAATTGCCCGGACCCACCTGTGCGTTGGGCTTTCGCGCGTATATCCATTGTTTGTTCGTGGTCATGACCTGTTCCCCGCTCCTCATGCTTCGACAAGCTCAGCACGAGGATTTTCTTATAGATGGCCTCACCCTGAGCTTGTCGAAGGGTGACTGCAATTGACTCTACGTCCCGTGATTTCCGATCCTCAAGGGAGAAAACCGGAGGAAGCCATGAAATACCGAAAACTCGGCGCAAGCGACTTGAACGTCTCGGAGATTTCCCTGGGTTCGTGGCTGACTTATGGCGTCGGCGTGGAAAAGGATGCCGCGATCGGCTGCGTGAATCGCGCCTTCGAGCTGGGCATCAACTTCATCGACACGGCCAATGTCTATGGCCGCGGCGCGTCGGAGACGGTGCTGGGCGAGGCACTGAGCGGGCGCAAGCGCGGCTCTTACATCCTCGCGACAAAAGTGTTCGGCGACATGGGCGGCGGCAATCAGGGCCTATCGGCCAAGCAGATCGAGAAACAGCTCGATGACTCGCTGAAACGTCTGAGGACCGACTTCGTCGATCTCTACCAGTGCCACCGCTACGACACCAACACGCCGCTCGCCGAGACGATGGAGGCGCTGACCAGGGCGGTGAAGAGCGGCAAGGTCCGCTGGCTCGGTTTTTCGGAGTGGTCGCCGCAGAACATCGAAGACTCGATTGCGATGACGGGAGTCGAGCACTTCGTCTCCAGCCAGCCGCAATATTCGCTTCTGTGGCGCCGGCCCGAGGCGAAGGTCATTCCGCTCTGCAAGGCGAACGGCATCTCGCAGATCGTCTGGTCGCCGCTGGCGCAGGGCGTGCTGACCGGAAAGTACGATCCCGACAAGCCCGCGCCAGCCGGCACGCGCGCCGCGTCGGACAATATGGGCGGTGCCATCAAGGGCTGGATGGACAAGAGCTGGCTCGAAGGCGTGCAGCGCATGAAGCCACTGGCGCAGCAGGCGGGCCTCACCATGGCGCAGTTCGCGCTCGCCTGGGTGCTGCGCGAGCCCAATGTCTCGAGCGCCATCGTGGGTGCCAGCAAGCCCGAGCAGCTCGACGAAAATGCCAAGGCCAGCGGTGCCAAGGTCGATCCGGCGCTGTTCGCCAAGGCGGAGCAGGTCGCCGAGGAAAGCCGGCCGGCTCGCGCCGCTTGATCTGACCGCTCGGAACCTCGGAAACCGCGCTCGCCTGGCTCCGGAGGCCAAGCAACGAGCGGCTTCCGCAAGGGAATAGTTGCTTTGCGGCACGGGCCGCGATTTGCTGCCGCCCAAATTCAGGGAGAGCCACATATTATGTCAGCCGCTGGCGCAGTGAAGCCGGCGCCCACCACCAAGGGCGCGGCGCCGTTTATCGTCATACCGAAGGACGGCGAGCCTTATCTCGCCGGATCGAAATGCGCCAAGTGCGGCGAGGTCGTCGTCGGCACGCACGATGTGTGCGGCAAGTGCGGCGCGCGCAAGGGCGTGGAGCACATCAAGCTCGGCACCACCGGCAAGCTGTACAATTTCACCGTCGTGCACCGGAATTTTCCGGGCGTGCCCGTGCCGTTCATCTCGGCGATCGTGGACATCGACGGCGGCGGCACGCTGAAGGGCAACCTGCTCGGCGTCGAGCCGGATCCGGCCAAGATCAAGTTCGACATGCCGGTGAACATCGTGATCAAGTCGGTCCCCCAGAAGGACCGCGACGGCAATTCCTATCTCGCCTATTTCTTCGAACCCCGGAAGTAAGGAGCGTCTCCCATGGCAAACGACGTCTATGTCGTCGGAACAGACATGATCAAGTTCGGGCGCTTTCCCGAACGCACCGTGCCGGAACTCGGCGCGCAGGCCGCGCTGATGGCGCTCGACGATTGCGGCCTCACCATCCAGGACATGCAGGCGCTTTACAGCGGCAATCTGTTCGAAGCCTCCGGCGGCGTCGGCCAGCGCATCCTGCGCGAGATCGGCCAGACGGGCATTCCGGTGGTGAACACGGCCAATGCCTGCGCCACCGGCGCGACCGCCTTCCGAGAAGGCTGGATGGCGATCAAGGCGGGCGTCTACGACATCGTGCTGTGCGTCGGATGCGAGCAGATGGGCTCCGGCCTTCTCGGCGGCGCCGGCGGCGGCAAGGGCATCCCGACGGAGGGCTTGCTCGGTTCCGGCACCATGCCGTCGGTGTTCGCCCATGTCGGCCTGGAGCACACGCGCAAATATGGCACGACCTTCGAGCAGTTCGCGAAAGTGTCGGTGAAGAACCACCACCATTCCACGCTCAATCCCAAGGCGATGTACCAGAAGGAAACGCCGCTCGAGGAAGTGATGGGCGCGGAGATGATCTCCTATCCCAACACCAAGCTGATGTGCTCGGTGAACGTCGACGGCTCGGCCGCCGCCGTGCTGTGCTCGGAGAAGAAGGCGAAGGAACTGGGCCTGATGGGCCGCGCCGTGAAGGTGCGGGCGTCGGCTTTGTCGTCCGACCCCTACACCTCGCGCAACATCGCGATGATGGACTTCAATGCGGTGACGCGGCTTGCGGCCAAGACGGCCTATGAGATGGCCGGGCTTGGTCCCGACGATGTCAACTTGATCGAGCTGCATGACTGCTTCGCCACCGCCGAGCTCGTGCACTACGAGAATCTCGGCATCTGCAAGGATGGCGAGGCGGGCCGGCTGATCGACAGTGGCGCGACGCAGCTCGGCGGCAAGATTCCGGTGAACGTCTCGGGCGGGCTGTTGTCCAAGGGCCATCCGCTCGGCGCCACCGGCATCGCCAACATTTACGAAGTGACCACGCATCTGCGCGGCGAGGCGGGCAACCGCCAGGTCGAAGGCGCGCGAATCGGCCTGACCCATGTGGTCGGCGCCGGCAGCGCCTGCGCAGTGCACATCCTCGAAAAGGCCTGAACGCATAGCAGGCCTGACAGGACAAGAGGGCGCGCCGGGAGTAATGTCCCGGCGCGTTTCGCTTTGGGGGCTTGTGTGAAACGTATTCTGATCGTCCTTGCCGTCATTTTGTTAGGATTTTCGCCGGCCTTAGCGGCCGAGCGCACCGTCGTCTATGTCCTGTTCGACGGCTTTTCGCCGGCGGAACTCGATGCGGCGCATCCAACGCCGAACTTCGACCGGTTGAAGCGTGAGGGCGCCTGGTCGCGCCATCTCGTTCCGGCCTTTCCGACCATCTCGCTGATCAATCACACGACGGCCTATACCGGCTGCTGGCCGGAACATCACGGCATTGTGTCGAACCTGTTCGACGATCCGAAGATGGGCCGTTTCGGCGAAGGCGATGCCGGTGATGCGGCCTGGCGCACCGGCTGCGAGACCATGTGGGAAGCCGCCGAGCGGCAGGGCGTGCGTGCGGCTGCGTTCAACACCGTCAGCCGCTGGTCGAGCAAAACTGGACCGCGCGCCACATACATCAATCCGGAAGTCCCCTGGAAGCAGCATGAGAGCGACGACACCATCATCGACCGCGCCCTGAAGCTGCTCAAGGACAACGGCCCGAACCATCCGCGGCTGATCGCGCTGTACTTCTCGATTCCCGACAGCGTCGCGCATGAGCATGGCGTGGCGGGCAAGGAAACGCAGGATGCGGTCAAGCGCGCCGACGCGATCACCGGCAAGCTGATGGCGGCGCTCAAGGCGCTGCCGCTCGGCCGCGAAGGCACGCTCGTCATCGGCACCGATCACGGCATGATGGACGTCGGACCTATGATCAATCTGGGGCGCATCTGGGCGGAGAACGACATCCACGCCGACCAGGCGACCGACGGCGCCAGTGCTTATGTCTATGTCGACAAGAAAAATGACAGTGTCGACCGGGTGGAGGCCGTGCTGAAGAAATATCCCGATCTCTTCGCGGTCTATCGCAAGGGTCACTATCCGGCGTATGCACATGACGGTGCTGGCCCGCGCGTCGGCGATCTGTTGCTGGTGACGCATCCACCCTATTGGATGGTGGGACAGGAGCGGTTTCCGTCCTGGGCAAAATATCTCGGAATCGACTGGTTCTGGCCGCTCGCCTTCAAGCCCTTCACGGTGCATCTGGAGGCGACGCATGGCTACGACCCGGCCATCGTGCAGATGCACGGCATCTTCTACGCCTGGGGCGCGGGCGTGACGCCGGGCGAGATCAAGCGGCTCGATCAGATCGACGTACACCCGACAGTGATGAAGCTGCTAGGCTTGCAGCCGGGCCGTCCGGTGGATGGCCATCCGGTTGCGGCGGTCGCCGCACCGTAGGCCCCCCTGTCATCCCCGGCTGAGCGATGCGAAAGCGTCGCGAAGGGAAGGGGACCCAGGTGGTGCAAATTCTCCGGTTTCACGGAGCGGGTGCTGAGCTTATACGGCGGCACCGGCTAGGCGTTGCGACCTGGGTCCCCTTCCCCTCGCATCACTTCGTGATGCTTGGCCGGGGATGACAGCGGTTTTTTGGGATAGAGTGCGCAAACGCATCAGGAAATACGGCATGGACCAGACTGCTCGAGAGACTCATCTCGCCCGGATCGCGCGTGATGGATTTCAGCATCGTCGAGAACGCGATTGAGCCGTCGCTGGTCGACACGCTGAACGCGGGCCTGGAACGGCTGGAGCGCGAACTGGACGCCAAGCCGGCGATGAACGGCTTCGAGGGCCACAAGACGGTGCGGATCTACAATCTGCTCGCCTATGGCGAACCGTTCACGCGCGTGCCGGTGCATGAAAATGTGCTGCCGGTCATCGAGGGCGTTCTCGATCCCGGCTGCCTGATCTCGTCGCTGTCTTCCATCGCGATCGATCCCGGCGAGGTGGCGCAGCCTATTCATTCGGACGATCAGGTAATTCCGCTGGAGAAGCCGCACCGCGCCATCGTGTGCAACTCGATGTGGGCGCTGACCGACTTCACCGATGCGAACGGCGCGACGCGCCTGGTGCCGGGCAGCCACAAGAGGCCCAGTCCGGAATATGGCGGCAGCTACGAAACCGTTCCGGCGGAGATGAAGAAAGGCAGCGTGCTGATCTGGGACGGTGCGCTGTGGCATGGCGGCGGCGCCAACCGCACCGGCGAGCGCCGGACCGGCATTGCCATGAACTATTGCGCCGGCTTCATTCGGCAGCAGGAGAATCAGCAGCTCGGCTTGCCGACCGAACTCGTGAAGTCGTTCTCGCCGCGGCTGCAGGAACTGGTCGGCTACGGCGTCTATCAGGGCCTGATCGGACACATCGACAAGAAGAGCCCGGCGCAGCTGCTAAACGGCGGCGGCGAATTCACCTCAATCTGGAACGGGACATGAGGAAGAACCCGTTCGGCCCGCTCGGCACTGTCAGCGCGCTCACCCTAGGCGGCGGCGGCATCGGCCAGATCTGGGGCGCGACCAGCCGCGAGGAATGCGCCGCGACGATTCACGCCGCGATCGACGCCGGTATCGATCTGCTCGACACCGCGCCAATGTATGGCAATTGCGAAGCGATCGTCGGCGAGACGTTCGCCGGCAAGCTGCCGACCGGCCTTCGCGTGACGACGAAACACGGTCTTGGTACGCCCGCGCCGGGCGAGGTCGAGAGCCGCCTGACCAAGTCACTGGAAGACAGCCTGCGCACCATGCGGATCGATCACGTCGACATCTTCTTCCTGCACTCCAATATCTGCGCCGACGACTATGTCTATTCGATCCGCCCGGACGCGCAGGACGGTTTCGCGACGCGCTGGTCGGTCTACGCCGAGCTGGTGATCCCCGTGTTCGAGAAGCTGAAAGCGGCGGGCAAGATCGCGAGCTGGGGCATCACCGGTTCGGGCGTGCCGGATACGATTATCCGAGCGCTGAAGCACACGCGAAAGCCAGACTATGTTCAGGTCGTGACCAATCTGCTCGACAGCGCCGGCAGCCTACGGCGCTATGCCGAACCGGCGAAGCCGCGCGACATCCTTAAGACGGCCGTGGAGCAAGGCGTGAGCGTGCTGGGCATCCGCGCGGTCCAGGCCGGCGCGCTGACCGCCGAGATCGACCGCGAGCTGTCACCCAACAACCCCGACACAAGGGACTATGTCCGTGCCGCGCCGTTCCGCGCGCTGTGCAAGGAGATCGGCACCGATCCTTCCGTGATCGCGCACCGCTATGCATCGTCGATGCCCGGCGTCACGACCGTCATTCTGGGCGTGAAGAACCGCGAAGAGCTGCGCCAGTGCGTCGAAGGGGAAGCCGCTGGGCCGCTTGAGCCGGCGCTGATGGCGCGGATCGATGCACTGGGCCTGCGCGTCGCCTAGACCTTCGGCTCGCGATACATCCAGGGCAGCATCAGCCCGATCGGCACGATCCACAGCGTGCCGGCGATGGCGTAATAGAGAAACGTGGCATACCAGGTCGCATGCGGCAGCAGATGGACCGCCACGCCCATCGCGAAGAACGCATAGATCGGAATCCAGATCAGCGTGACGATCGTGCCGATGAGTTTCTTGATGCGTGGGCTCATGAGGCGATGACGCGTTCGATCCAGTTCTTCAGATTGGCCACGACTTCGTCGCGGTTTGTCTCATTTAGCATCTCATGCCGGCCGCCGGGATAGAAATCGGTTGCGATGTCGCGGATGCCGAGCGCGCGGTAGCGTTCGACCAACGGCAGGAGCCGCGTCAGGTCCGCGTTGACCGGGTCTTTGTCGCCCGCGAAGATGTAGATGGGCAAATCTGTGCGGATCGTGGCGAGCTTTGCCGGGTCCGCGGTCGCCGCGGCCGTCACGAACATCGATCTGCGAGACTTGTCGTTGACGGAGAACCCGCACAGAGGGTCGGCGATATACTTGTCCACCTCGGCATCGTCGCGCGACAGCCAGTCGAACGGCGTGCGCGGCTTGGGGCCCATATTCATCGACATCAGGACGTTGCCGCTCGTCTCCTTGGGCGGGACGAGCTTGTCCACCGCTGCGGATCCCGAGAGGATGTATCCGTCGATCAGGGCGCTATGGTCCACGACGTAGATCTGCGAGGCGAAAGAGCCCATCGAATGTCCCATGAGGATGAGCTTCTTGCCGGGATTCTCCGTGCGGATGCGGCGACTTAGAATTGCCATGTCGTCGACCAGGGCGGCGAAACCGCCGGCACCGAAATCGCCCAGCGACTCCTTGTTCGGCGCCGTCTTGCCATGACCGCGATGATCATTGGCGTAGATCGCGATGCCGGCGTCGAGCAATGGCTGCAGCGGTTCGCGATAGCGCAGTGCATGCTCGCCCATGCCGTGAGCAATCTGCAGCACGCCGCGCACCGGCCGCTCCGGCAGCCAGCGATAGGTGAAAACCTTTGTGCCGTCGGCACCGTCAAAGGTGAAGCTGTCGTCGCGCGCCATCAGAACCTCGAACTTGTGAGCGTCACGTCGGCGAGCTGCCAGGCGGTGGCAAATTTCTTGCGCGTCGCATCCGCGGCTGCATGGTCGCCCATCGCGTCCTGCGCCTGGGCAAGACCGTACAGGGCCCAGCCGTCGAGGCGATAATATTTCAAGCTGCGCTCGTAAACTGCCGCGGCGTCCTTCGCGCGACCGGCCTGCAACAGAGCGGCCCCCAACAGATGCGCGGACGGCTGATGCCAATAGGGCGGCTCGGTGTAGGGCAGGGCCTCCTCTATGTCTCGCGCCTTTGTGAAATATGCGACGGCAAGATCGAGATCGCCCGACGTGCGCGCGATCTCGCCGTCAAGGCTGGCGAGCGCAATCTGCACCATCGCCGCGGCTGGGAGCATATTGATGGACGTGATGTCCGGATCGCTCACGAGGGCCGCCAGCGCCGCGCGTTCCGCGGCCGCGTTCGCCTTGTCGCCCTTGTTGGCGAAAGCGAAGCCGCGCATCTCGTGCGCGATGGCGAGCGTGATCTTCTGGTCGGCCGGCGGCATCGGTTCGGCGAGTGCTGCGTCCCATTTGCCGAAGCGCAACAGGGTCGCGTAAGGCGTCAGGAAATAGAGCTCCGCCTGCGGCCCCATCTTCGCGGCGTCCGGACCGACCGCCTTGATCAGCCGGCGCGCGGCGTCGATCGCGGCCTGATAACGACCCTGCATTTCCGACGATGTCCACAGGAAATGGATGTTGTGGCCGTAATAGCCGATCGGGTAGTAGCCCTGGGCGCGGCAGGCGGCGATGTACTGCTCGTCGACGAGGGCGGCGAGTTCGTTGACATGCGCGGCGTCGCGATAGCGGCCGATGCGATAATAGATGTGCGACGGCATGTGCACGATGTGGCCGGCGCCGGGCATCAGTTTCTCCAGCCGGTCGGCGGCGGCTTCGGCGCGCTGCGGCGTGGTCGAAGCCTCGACGGCGTGGATGTAGAGATGCAGCGCGCCGGGATGATTGGGCGAGCGCTTGATGATGCCTTCGAGCGTCGAAACGATTTCGAGCGCATGGCCCTTCGGTGTTACGCCATCCTGCTCCCAATAGTCCCAGGGCTGGGTGTCCATCATCGCTTCGGCATAGAAGGTGCCGATGTCGAGGTCATTCGGATACTTCTTCCACAATTCGCCCATCGCGCGCGCATAGGCCGCGTCGAGGCCGGCACGGTCGGCGTGCGGATCGGAGGAATAGCGCTCCGCCAGCGCATCGATCCAGTCGCGCTCTTCCTTCGAGGCATAGCGCTTAAGCGCGAGCGCATTCTGCAGCGCTTCCCACGCGGGCTTGATCGCGTCACCCGGCATCGGGAGGTTGATGTTGGGTCCGAGCGCATTGGCAAGACCCCACCAACACATGGCGCAATGCGGATCGAGCCGCGCCGCTTCGCGGAAGGAGCGGATCGCCTCCGCGTGGTTGAAGCCGAAAGTGAGATTGACGCCCTGGTCGAACAGAAGCTGGGTTCGAGCGTTCTTCGTGCTGATCTTGTGGTGATGAGCGCCCAGGCCCTTGAAGATCGGTGCGCCGGGTTTGTCGGCGGTGCCCATATATACGCCCGGCATCGGGTCGATCATCTTCATGACCCCGCCCATGGGCATCGCCATCGGCATGTCGGCCGGCATGGTGTCGGCGCCATATGCCGACGAGACGGCCACAAGGGCGGCTGCGCCCCACATCGCAAGCTTCAATTCTACCTCCCGATTTTCCTGAGAATGCGCGGCTACGATGGCCGCGACAAGATGGCGGCAAGACCTTGGCGTGCCAGCGCTTTATTCAGGCGTTATGACCGTGGCCGCAACCATGACCCGAACAGCCTGGCGAGGCCGCCGGACCGTTGGAATATGGCTACTGGCCATGGCCGCGATCATCCTTTGTATGATTACGGTCGGCGGTCTGACGCGGATCACGGGCTCGGGACTCTCGATCACCGAGTGGGATCCGATCGTCGGCGTGCTGCCGCCGCTGAACGACGCGCAATGGCACGAGGCGTTCGCGAAATATCAGCGCATCCCGCAATACATCCATGTGAATGCGGGCATGTCGCTGGCGGCGTTCAAGGGAATCTTCTGGTGGGAGTGGGCGCATCGGTTGTTGGGCCGACTGCTCGGCGTGATATTCGCCGTGCCCTTCCTGTGGTTCGCCTGGACCGGCGCGATCCGGCGCAGCGAATGGCCGCGCATGGTCGTGCTGTTCGCGCTCGGCGGGCTCCAGGGTTTCGCCGGCTGGTGGATGGTGGAGAGCGGGCTGGAGACGCGGGTCTCGGTTTCGCAATACCGGCTCGCGATCCATCTCGGCGTCGCGCTGATCCTGCTGGTGGCGATGGTGTGGACGGCGCTCGAATATCTTCGCCGCTCCCCACCCGAAGCGCTTCGCGCTCCGACTTCCCCACAAGGGGGAGGTGAAAGATGGGCACTCGTCATCGTGGCGCTGATCTATCTTCAGATGCTGCTCGGCGCGCTGGTCGCGGGTTTGCATGCCGGACTGATCTACAACACATGGCCGTCGATGGGCGGCCGCCTCCTGCCGGAGGATGCTTTTGCGCAATCGCCCTGGTGGATCAATTTCTTCGAAAACCCCGGCATGGCGCAGTTCGATCACCGTATCGGCGCCTACGTCGTGGCGCTCAGCGTGTTCGCACTGTGGTGGCGCGAGCGTGGGCTGAAGCTGGAAGGCTTCGCGCGTCGCAGCGGCAACGCGCTATTGCACATCACTCTATTCCAGATCGCGCTTGGCATAGCGACTTTGTTGCTGCAAGCACCGGAGTTCCTCGCCGCCGCGCATCAGCTCACCGCTGCGCTGCTGCTTTGCACGGCGGTTTGGCACGCGTTTGAGTTGCGCGGGCCAATCGGGGCACACTCGCAGGCGTAATCCGCTTCTTGGGGGAACGCGATGCGCCGGATTGTTCTGGGTTTGGGTCTTCTGATTCTGGGTGCGGTGAGTGCGCATGCCGATGTTCTGGGCGAGGCGCGGGCCGGCAAGCTGCAATGCTTCGAGCCCGATGTTCAGAAGAAGACCTGCCGTGGCCTGTTCAAGATCATCGTCAAGCCGGATGGCACGGCAACCAGCGGCGGCGACGTGCTGCTTAATGTCGTCAATGGTGGTTCGGTCCTCATCATGCGCGCGCCGCAATCGCCGGTGACGGTGAAGAGCGCGTCGACCTGCGAGACCATGCGCAAGAGCGATATCGAGGACGCCATGTTCCTGCTGGACGGCAAGGCGGTGAATCCAGAGTCGGACCGGCGCATCAAGGACGACATGGAATCGCGCCAGACGGCGCGCTTCGGCAAGACCGAGTGCTCGGCCTACCTGCCGACTGGCGGCGGCACCTATATGGTGACGGACACTGTGGACAAGCAGCCGCAGCCCAACACCGCGCACATGATCTGGGTGAGCCCATCGGATGGCTACAAGGTCGGCCCGTAGCGCCCTATCCGCTTAACGCCTGGTCGAGATCGGCGATGATGTCCTCGACGCTCTCGATGCCGATGGAAAGCCGCATCACTTCGTTGCCGGCGCCGGCACGGGCGCGCTCGTCGTCGTTCAGCTGGCGGTGCGTGGTCGATGCCGGGTGAATAATGAGGCTGCGCGTATCGCCGACATTGGCGAGATGGCTGATCAGCTTGACGCCGTTCACGATCTTCACGCCGGCGTCATAGCCGCCCTTGAGGCCGAAGGTGAACACCGCGCCCGCGCCTTTGGGGCAATAGGTGCGGTGCAGACCGTAGCACTCATTGTCCTCGAGCCCGGCATAGTTCACCCACGCGACTTTCGGGTTCTTCTGCAGCCATTGCGCGACGGCAAGCGCATTGTCGCAATGTTTCTGCATGCGCAGCGGCAGCGTCTCCGTGCCGGTGAGAACGAGAAACGCATTCATCGGCGACAGCGCGGGTCCGAGATCGCGCAGGCCGAGCACGCGGCAGGCGATGGCGAACGCCATGTCGCCGAACGTCTCCCACATCTTCATGCCGTGATAGGACGGGCAGGGCTCGCTCAGCGTCGGGTACTTGCCGCTGCCCCAGTTGAACTTGCCGCCGTCGACGATGATGCCGCACATCGAATTGCCGTGGCCGCCGAGAAATTTCGTCGCCGAATGCAGCACGATGTCGGCGCCCCATTCGATGGGACGGATCAGATAGGGCGAGGCGAGCGTGTTGTCGACGATCAAGGGCACGCCGGCGGCATGCGCGATACCCGCGATTGCCTCGATGTCGCTGATGATGCCGCCGGGATTGGCGATGCTCTCGATGAAGACGGCCTTGGTTCGCTCGTTGATCGCCTTCTTGAAGCTCTGGGGGTCGCGCGTGTCGGCCCAGTTCACATGCCAATCGAACTTGGCGAAGCCCTGGCTGAACTGATTGATCGAACCGCCATAGAGCTGGCGCGCGGCGACGATATTGTCGCCGGGGCTCATCAGAGTGTGCAGCGCGACGAGTTGGGCGGCATGGCCGGAACTCACGGCGAGCGCGGCGCGGCCGCCTTCGAGCGCGGCGACACGCTCCTCCAGCACCGCATTGGTCGGATTCATGATGCGCGAATAGATGTTGCCGAAGACCTGGAGATTGAACAGCGCGGCAGCGTGGTCGGCGTCCTCGAACACATAGGCCGTGGTCTGATAGATCGGCGTGGCACGCGCGCCGGTGGCGGGATCGGGCTGGGCACCGGCATGGACGGCCAAGGTGTTAAATCCGTAGTCGCTCATCTCGCTCTCCTGGGTGGTGGCGCAATCAACACGATTTTGGTCCCGGTTTCCATGATTTACGCACGATGCTCCCGGCGTTTCCCGCCGGCTAGTTCCGCTCTGTGCGTTCCCATTGCCGGAGCTTGGCCAGCCAGATGCCGCGCGCCTCGGGACGGATCGGCGTCGCCGCGATCAGTTCCTGGTCGCTGAGGCGGAGCTGCGTCTGAAGTCGCCGCATGCGCCGGTAGGAGTTTGCTAGGCCGATTTTGGCGACCATCAGCTCGCTGGCCGCGACCATGTCGGTTTTCGCGAGCGGTCCGTTGGCCTGGATCGCTGCATCGGCGTTGACGCAGGCGGCATAGATCAAGCCGAGTTGGAACGCTCGGACGTCCCGGTGCGCCGCTTCGGCCTTGTCCGCAACCTCCCAGATGCATTGCACCAGCGACTTGACGCTGAGCGCGTGCTCGGTGACGCAATCCCCGGCCGCGACATAACCCCGGTGGATTTGCGGCAGAACGCTTGGCTGCGCAGCCGGCGCACCCATGGTCGCCACGAACGGAATAGCCGCCGCCACCGCGATCGCTCGAAACGCCGAATTCATCGATGTTGCCCCATTCGGTTTCTCAGAACGCGAGCCGGCCCTTCAAATCGTCGAACGGCACCATGACATGGGCGCGATAGGCCGGACGCTCCTTCAAGCGCTCATACAACGCTGAGACATTCGGCAGCTCGGGTCTGTCGATCTCGAGTTCGAAATAGCGATAGAGCTGCGCGCCGACCGGTATGTCGCCGAACGTCAGCTGATCGCCGCCAACAAAAGGGTGGCCTTCGAGATGGCGGTCGAGCAGGCGGAACAGAATGGCGCTGCGCGCGATGCCTTGGCGGATCGCGGGCCAGTTCCGCTGTGCTTCCGGCGTGCGGTAGAAATTCCAGAACACGCCGCCTATGAAGGCCGGCTGGAGGTCGGCGTTGGTCCAGTCGGTCCACATATCCGACCGCGCGCGGGCGCCAGGATCTTCCGGCCACAGCGTGCCCGCGCCATATTTGGCGGCGAGATAGCGCACGATCGCATGGCTTTCCCACACCACCGTGCCGTCGTCGTCGATCACCGGCACGCGGCGATTCGGATTGAGGTCTGCGAATTCTTCGGTGTCGAGACCGCCGAACGGCCCGCCGGCATCAATATGCTCATGCGCGAGCCCAAGCTCGCCCACGGCCCACATAACTTTTTGCACATTGATGGAGTTGCGCCGCCCCCAGACCTTCAGCATGCGCTCAGACCCGCTTGAGCGAGCCACCCTTGCCGAACAGCAGGGGCTTACGGTTGTCGATCACCTTGCGGTTGACGCCCATCCAGCCAATCTCGCCGGAGAAGCGGCCATGCTCGATCTTGGGGCAGCGGTCCATGACGACGGTGAGGCCCGCATCTCGCGCCATATTTGCCGCGTCCCCGTTGATCACGCCGAGCTGCATCCAGATCGTCTTGATACCGAGACGGTCTTTTTCCGCAAGCGCCTCGCGGACAACGTCGGGCGCCGCGTCCGAGGCGCGGAAGATGTCGACCATGTCGACCGGCGCAGGCACGTCCTTGAGCGCGGCGTAGACCGTCTGGCCGAGAACTTTCTTGCCCGCCATCGCCGGATTGACCGGATGGATGACATAGCCCTTGGCGAGCAAGTACATCATCGCGAAATAGGACGGGCGCATGTCATTGCCGCTCGCCCCGACCATCGCGATGGTCTTGGTGGAGCGCAGGATCGATTTGATCAATTCGTCGGGATAGCTGGGCATTATTCCGGCCACTTCGGCTCGCGCTTCTCGACGAAGGCGCCGATGCCTTCCTCGGCTTCGGCAGCGAGCATGTTCATCGTCATGACGTTCGAGGCATAGTCGTAGGCTTCGGCGAGCGGCATCTCGACCTGGCGATAGAATGCCTCCTTGCCGATCTTCAGCGTGCCGTGCGGCTTGGTCGCAATGAGATCGGCGAGCTTCACGGTCTCGCTTTCAAGCGCCTCGGGCGCGACGACGCGATTGACGAGGCCGATGCGCCGCGCCTCCTCCGCCGCGATCATCTCGCCGGTCAGTAACATCTCCATTGCATGCTTGCGCGAAACGTTGCGCGACAGCGCCACCATCGGGGTCGAGCAGAAGAGGCCGATATTGACTCCGGGCGTCGCAAAACGCGCCGTTGAGGCGGCGACCGCCAGATCGCAACTCGCCACCAGCTGGCAGCCGGCAGCGGTTGCGATGCCTTGCACCTGCGCGATGACCGGTTTGGGATGGCGCACGACCGTCTGCATCAGCTTGGAGCATTGCTCGAAGAGGCCGGCGAAGAACGCCTTGCCTTTGTCGGCGTCGGCACGGTGGGCGGTCATCTCCTTGAGATCATGGCCTGACGAAAAGGCCAGACCGTTTGCCGCAATGATGATCGTGCGCACCGCCTTGTCCGCCGCGGCGGCATCGAGCGCCGCTTGGAGCGCGCCCATCAGGCCCTGGCTCAGCGCGTTGCGCGCGCCGCCGCGATTGAGCGTCAGCCTGAGCACCGGTCCGCGAACTTCGGTCAGGACGAGAGGTTCCGTCGTTGTCGCGTTCATTTCAGTCTCCGCCGAACCAGGTGAAAGCGCAGGGATAGGTCTTGCCGCCGACGGTCACGGTGCCGCGCAACACGGGCATGTCGCCATCGTCCGGCCCGACGTCGTTCGAGGCCCGCTTCAGAAACTTCGCATCGAACGTGCCCTCGAAGCTGACGGCCCCCAGCGTCTTGTCGTTGCCCAGGAATGAGACCTGCGCCCCAATCACCCGATACGCGGTCGGCAGGACGCGGATACTGCGGGTGTAATATTCCTCGCCCATCTCGTTGGTCTTCTTCGGGCTCGTGACGTCCTCGAACTCGAGAAGGACAGCGGCGAACTCCTTGGGGTCCTTGCCGGTCTCATAGGTCTTGAAGCCGTCCAGCGTATCGAAGCTGATGTTGCGCAGGCTCCACTTGCCGATGCGCAAGGGTGTGACCGGCAAGTAATAGCCGAAATAGTCGGTCTTCTTGTCGCTGACATAGCCCTTCAGCGGCGCAGTCGGCGCTGGCAGGGCAGGTGTCAAAGCCAGAAAAGAAAGGGCGGCAAATACCGCCAGTGCCGATCGTTTCTTCATGTAACCCAACTTACAGATGTTCCTGGCGCCGCGCGAGAGCCGCGTGCTTCGATCGCAAGTGGATTGTATCGGACCCGGTTGTGTCCCTAGACTGGACGGCGGCACCACAAACACAACGGCACAGGGAAACACGCGATGGCCTCGAAACTTGCAAGCGATCCCCGGATCGATCCGCGCATTAAAGCCACGCTGGGCGCCATGCCGGATATGCCCAATCAAGGCAATGCCGCCAACCGCGCGGAAATGCTTGCCGAGGAAAACACGGAGGCTGCCAAGGCCGCCGCTGCGCAGCTGACGGCAATGTTCGCGATGATGGACAATGAGCAAGTCGCGCCGTCGACGGGCCTTACGGTTCGCACCGAGACGTTCCGGTCGGAGCCGGACGGCAACACCGTCAAGATCCAGTTCATCCGGCCGGACAACGCCGAGCGCTTGCCCTGCGTCTACTACATTCATGGCGGCGGCATGGCGATGATGTCGTGCTTCGACGGCATGTATCGCGCCTGGGGCCGCATCATCGCCGCACAGGGTGTCGCCGTTGCGATGGTCGATTTCCGCAACTGCATTCGCGCGTCCTCGGCGCCGGAAGTCGAGCCGTTCCCCGCCGGTCTGAACGACTGCGTCTCGGGTTTGAAGTGGGTGCATTCGCACGCGCAGATGTTGAACATCGATCCGGCGCGCATCGTGGTTGCCGGCGAAAGCGGCGGCGGCAACCTGACACTCGCGACCGGTCTCAAATTAAAGAAAGAGGGCGAACTTGGCCTGATCAAAGGGCTCTATGCGCTATGCCCCTATATCGCGGGCGAATGGCCGCAAAAGAAATTTCCTTCGTCGGTCGAGAACAACGGTATCCTTCTCGACCTGCACAATAATCGTGGCGCGATGGGATATGGCATCGAGGCGTTCCGCGCGCACGATCCTCTTGCCTGGCCTGCCTTTGCGGCCGAGGAGGACGTCAAGGGATTTCCGCCGACCGTGATCAGCGTCAACGAGTGCGATCCGCTGCGCGACGAGGGCATCGAGTTCTATCGGCTGCTGATGAGGGCGGGGGTGCCGGCGCGCTGCCGCCAGATGATGGGCACGGTCCACGGCACGGAGATCTTCGCGATCACCTGTCCCGATATCAGCCGCGACACGGCAAGCGCGATTGCGGCACTGGCAAGGGATTAGGCCGCCCGAAGGAGCGCTTGCTACGGTATCATGATACCGTATTCATAAAATATCGACAAACCGGCGCTTTTCCTTGACCAGACGGCGGCGTCCGCGTATATGCGCGCCCGAACCGCAATTTCCCGAAGGCGCATCCCATGAAAACCTACTCGGCCAAGGCCTCCGAGATCGACAAGAAGTGGATCCTGGTCGACGCCGAAGGGCTCGTCGTCGGCCGGCTTGCCTCGATCATGGCGCTGCGCCTGCGCGGCAAGCACAAGACGACGTTCACGCCGCACATGGACTGCGGCGACAACATCATCGTCATCAACGCCGCCAAGGTCGTCCTGACCGGCAACAAGCTGAAGGACAAGACCTACTACCACCACACCGGCTATATCGGCGGCATCAAGGAGCGCACCGCCGGCGAGATCATGGCGCGGCAAGTTCCCCGAACGCGTCCTTCGACAAGGCGGTCGAGCGCATGCTGCCGCGCGGCCCGCTCGGCCGGCGCCAGCTTTCCAACCTGCGCGTCTATCCGGGCACGGAGCATCCCGCACGAGGCGCAGCAGCCGGAGAAGCTCGACATCGGCAAGATGAATCCCAAGAACACCAACTTCAGAGAAGGCGAGCTTAGGCTCATGGCGGACGACGTAAAGAGCTTCGGCGAACTCAAGTCCACGCTGATCAAGGCGAAGGCGCCGGAGACAGCCGGAAGCGCCGGCGAGCAGCCGAAATCCAACCGCGACTCCAAGGGCCGCGCCTATGCCACCGGCCGCCGCAAGAACGCGGTCGCGCGCGTGTGGATCAAGCCCGGCCGCGGCACCATCACGGTCAATGGCCGCGACGAGAAGGTCTATTTCGCGCGGCCCGTGCTGCGCATGATCCTGCGCCAGCCGCTGATCGCGACCAATCGCGACGGCCAGTTCGACGTGATCGTCACGGTTGTCGGTGGCGGTCTGTCGGGACAGGCGGGTGCGGTGCGCCACGGCATTTCGCGCGCTCTGGTCCGTTACGAGCCCACCCTGCGCGCCGCGCTGAAGCCCGGCGGTTTCCTGACGCGCGATCCGCGCGCCGTGGAGCGCAAGAAGTACGGCCGTCCCAAGGCGCGCCGCAGCTTCCAGTTCTCGAAGCGCTAAGACGAGATTGATTTCGCTTTCGAACAGCGGCTCGGAGACATCCGAGCCGCTGTTCTGCGTTCGCTCCGATTTGATGCATATCAAGGATGGACTAACGGTGGCCGCCGAACATGATGGATCGCTTCGGCGGATCCGCACATGCCCGGAAGAATCTCGCGTCTCGTCATCGCATTTCTCGTTTTCCTGACGCCTGCCGCGCATGCGCAGGAAACAGCGTTCTCGCTCGACGCAAGGGTTGCGCTTCGTGCCATCGAGTCGCTTTCGGTCACGCGGCTGGATGGCACACTGGCGGCACTCAAGGCGCTTGCCGCAACCAGGGACGCGCAGTCCGGAAACTGGAACAGCATCCGACCGCCGCTGTCGCGGTTCAGTCAATCGGGCGAGGCCAATGCCGCGGTCTGGTTCGCGCGGCCGGACGGCTCCTATTTCACGGTCCAGGATGGGCTGACCAAGCTCAACATCAAGGATCGCGACTATTTTCCGGCCCTGATGGCCGGTCGCGACGTTGCCGGCAGTCTGGTGACCAGCAAGTCCACGGGCAAGAAGTCCGTCATTGTCGCCACACCGGTCATGCGAAACGGCAAGATCGTTGGTGCGCTCGGCGTCTCGCTCAGCGTCGAGGTGCTGGCAGCCTGGATCGACGAGAAGCTCGATCTGCCCAGGGATGTCGTCTTCTACGCGCTCGACGCGCACGGCCAAACCGCGCTGCACCGCGATCAGGCGCTCATGTTCGCCTATCCCTCGGAGCTTGGCGACGCGTCGCTGAAGGCCGCCGTTCACACGATGCTGACCGAGCCGTCCGGCGTCGTGCATTATACCTTCCAGGGGTCGCCGCGAACGGTTGTGTTCCGGCGTTCCATCGCCACCGGCTGGGTGTTCGCGCTGGGCACGGTCGAAGACAGCAAACCTCATGGCTGAGACTGCCGCGGCCGATCGGCAATTCATGGCGCTCGCGATAGCGCAGGCCAGGCAAAGCCAGGACGCCGGCGGCGTGCCGGTCGGAGCGGTTCTCGTGCGCGGGCCGCAGGTCATCGGCGTGGGCCATAATCGGCGGGTGCAGAGCGGCGATCCGATCGCGCATGGCGAGATGGATTGCATCCGCAGGGCAGGGCGTCAGACGACCTACAAGGACACCGCGCTCTATACGACGCTCAGTCCCTGTCTGATGTGCGCCGGAACGATCGTGCAATTTCGGATTCCGCGTGTCGTGATCGGCGAGAACCGCACCTTCGGCGGCAATGAGGAATTCCTGCGCAGCCGCGGCGTCGATGTCGCGATCCTGGACGATCCGCACTGCAAGGCGATGATGGACGAATTCATCCGGCGCTTCCCGCAAGTGTGGAACGAGGATATCGGGCGCTGAAAAGCACGATGACCGGATCGGGACCGGCCACCGACGTTCGACGGGCCGCAACGATGAAAATCGCGATCGGGTGTCCGATTCGAATGGCAAAACCCCGGCCGCGCGGGCGACCGGGGTCTGTCCAATGCCAGGCGAGGGCGGTTAAGCGGCCGCCTTCGGATCGGGTCCGTAGGTGTTCGGACCGGACGTTCCTGCGCCGGCCAAGAAGATGATATTGATCAGCGGCAGCAGAATCCACCAGCCGCTGCGGTTGGTATCATGCATGCGCCGAACCGCGACGCCCAGATAGGGAAGAAGCACGGCAAGTTCGAACAGGCCCGACAGGATGGCGCCCAGATGCAGAATGCTCTGGATCACGCCAAGAATGATGATGACGATGACGTAGACGAGGACGAACCACCAGAATTCCGCGCGCCGCGCGCGGCCGTTGAAATCGAAATAGTGTTGCGTGACGACCTTCATGAACCAATTGATGGGTTCCATTTCATTCTCCCCTTTGGGCGCGCGGAGGCGTCGCCCAAGCCCAGCGTTGACGCGGAAGGATTAGCGACCCATCGCCAGCCATGTCTGGTGCGCAATGGTGCCGACGCCCGTTCCCCCCGCTCGAGGTGTAGATTTACGAGTACCGTCAGCGTTAATGAGCTAAAAGTCGGATTACGGTTATGTCAAGGAAACATCCGCGCATTTTCGTGGGCAAGTGGTCGATATGAATAAGAAAGTCTTCATCGACGGTGGTGCCGGTACAACCGGGTTGGAGATCCGCGACCGGCTTGCCAACCGGCGGGATCTGTCGCTCATCCAGCTGTCCGAATCGGACCGGAAGTCGTCCGCCGCGCGTGCCATGGCGCTCAATGACGCTTCCGTCGTGATTTTGTGTCTGCCCGACGATGCGGCGCGGGAAGCGGTGGCCCTGATCGACAACCCGCAGGTGCGGGTAATCGACGCCTCGACGGCGCACCGCGTCGCGCCAGGATGGATTTACGGCTTTCCCGAATTCGAACCAGGGAACTACGAAGCGATCGCCGCCGCCAAGCGGGTGACCAATCCGGGCTGCTGGTCGACCGGGTTTCTCGCTTTGGTACGCCCGCTGGTGCGCGCGGGGTTGCTGTCGCCTGACGCGCCGCTCTTCGCGCATGGCGTCTCCGGCTATTCCGGCGGCGGCAAGGCGATGATCGAAGAGTTCGAGAACAAGAACTCGCCCGCCTACGTCGAAACGGTGGCACGCGCCTATGCGCTGCAGCTCGCGCACAAGCACGTGCCGGAGATGACGGAGCGGGCGGGCCTGAAGCACCCGCCGGCCTTCGCGCCCTATGTCGGCCGCTACTATCGCGGCATGATCGTCGAGGTGCCGCTGCAGCTTTGGTCGCTGAAGACGGCGCCGAGTGTCAAGGACATCCATGCCGTCCTCACCGACACTTACAAGGGCCGTCCCTTTGTCGAGGTCGCGAGTCTCAGCGAGGCGGCCGGATTGAAGACTCTGGATGCCGAAGCGTTGAAGAACACCAATACACTCAGGCTCCATGTTTTCGCCAACGAGAAGACTGCGCAGGCGAGACTCGTTGCGCTGCTCGACAATCTCGGCAAGGGCGCATCCGGCGCCGCGGTCCAGAATCTCAATCTCATGCTGGACCTTCCCGAGACGACGGGACTTCAGTGACGATTGCATCGATCGAGGACGCGCTCGCCCGTGCGGGCGTGACGTGGCGCACGCTTGCGCCGGGCGATGCAGAGAGGCTCGATGCGGCTGGCTTTGTCATTCTGCATGGCGCGATCGCGAACGCCGAGCTGACGCGTCTGCGCGAGCGTTTCGAGGCATGTTTGCTGGGCCCGGACAAGTGGCCGGCGCCGCGCGAGCACGGCACGCGGCATTCCATGCTCGAAGAAGACCCGGACGTTCGAAGGTTGTGCCTGTCGCCGCCGCTGCTGGCCGTGGTTTCCCACGCGCTCAACGGACGCTTCTATCTGACGAACGTGCAAGGACGCGATCCCAGCGCCAGGGGCGGCTATCAGGCGCTGCATCGCGACTGGCCGGACGATGGCGAAGGACCGCGCATGGTGGTGGGTCTCGCCTTTCTCGATCCGTTCGGCCCGTCCAATGGCGCGACACGGCTCATCCCGGGCACCCATCTCGAGGCGGGCGAGATGAACGATTACGCCATTCACGCAGAGCATCATCCGCGGCAGATCGTTGTCGAAGGCGAGGGCGGCGACGTTCTCCTGTTCCACGGGAGGTTGGTGCATTCGGGTATGCGCAACTTAAGCGGTGCGCCGCGCCGCACCTTGCAGATCTGCTATCGCAGCTACTCGGCACGCGATACCCGGCTCGAAATGCGCGGCATCTCCGAAACGGACCAACTCGAACGCTATCTCCTGGGAGCCGATTGACGATGTACCGGCCGAAGCCCTTTGTCGTGGACGACGTCGCCACTTTGCATCGTTTCATGCAGGCACGGACATTCGCGACGCTTGCGGCCGCGATCGATGGCGCAGCGTGCTTCGCCTATGCGCCGATGGTGCTCGACGCGGACGACGAACAGTTCGGCACGTTGCGCTTCCATCTCGCACGCGCCAATCCGCTGGCCGCGCTGCCGGACGGTTTCTCAATGCGCGTCTCATTCACCGGGCCGGACGCCTATATCTCGCCCGACTGGTACGAGAGCGCGGCGATGGTGCCCACGTGGAACTATATCGCGGTCGAAGGCGAGGGTGCTCTGCGCCGGCTGGATGCCGATGGTCTGCGCCAACTTCTGGTCGATCTCTCCGCCGCGGAGGAGGAGAAGCTGCTGCCGAAACAGCCGTGGACCATCGACAAGGTGCCGAAAGAGCGCCTGTCGGCGCTGATGAACGCCATCGTCGGTTTCTCGCTGCGGCTAGAAATGCTCGAGGGCAAGTTCAAACTCTCGCAGGACAAGAGCGCACCGGACCTTGACGGCGCGTTGCGTGGTCTCGATGCGCGTGAAGATGCGCAGAGCCGCGCACTGGCCGCCGCCATGCGAAAAGCGCGCCCGTAGCCTAGTCCAGCCCGCCTTGCAGCTTTTCGCGCGTGCCGCCGACGATGGCGTAATAACCCGGACCGTCCGGGCCGTTATCGTCATAGTCCGTCGTCACATCGACATTGTAGTTGCGCCCGAGCGAGTCATGCGCCCAGCCGGTGCCAAGTTGCGCGTTGTAGGTGCCGGCAAGATCGGCGTCGTCGCAATTGCCCTGTTCCTGGCAATTCTTGGAAGAGCCAGTGCCGTGGCTGTCGCTGGCATGCACCTCCCATTGCGCCGACGGATGAAACTGGGTCATGCAGCGAATGGCAGCGGCCACGCTGCCGGCCGCTGCGACCGACTTCTGATCGCCGCTCGCCAGCGCAACGCGGAAAATGAGTCCGTAGCTGCCCGGATCGTTTGGGTCAGGATTGTCGAAGCGATAGTACAGCACATAGCCGCTGTAGGAGCCGGCCTGGATGGAGGCCACCTGATAGAGGCCGAAATTCTCCTGTGGCGTAAGCTGCGGCTGCGCTCCCGTCAGAGACTGCGTGACGAAGGAGATGAAGGCCTCGGGCGAGGTCCATTGCGGACCATACACGCCGGACGCTTGCCCGGAATTGACGCCAAGGCCGCCATAGCTCGCCATCTGCGAGCGATCGCCGTTCGCGACCGAGAAAGTCGAACTCTTGTCGTCGACGTCGGTGACAGACCAGCCATTCGGTGCAAATGTCGTACATTGCTGCGCATTGAGCGGTGCGAGTGGTACCGGACCGCTCGACGATCCTTTGCCGCCGCCGAACAATCCGCCGATCATCCCGCCGCCGCCATGCGCGTTTGAATAGCCACCGCCGCCGGCCATCATCGACAAGGTTGGATTGTCAAAAATGCCTAACCACTTGATCACAACGATTACGACCACAGCCGCAGCTGCGATGATGATCAATCGCGGCTGATTCTCCTTCGAGAGAAGCTTCTTCCAGTCGAATGGCGGTGGTGCATCTGCCATCGCGCGTCCCCCTCGCGTGCAAGCGATTCGATTATATCGCGAAACGAGAAGCGGCTACTGCGCCTTGATCTTCACATAGGCGCCCGGAGCATTGCCGAGCGCATGCAATTTGCCATCGCCCGGCTTGCGCGCGCGAATTTTTCCACCCGAACGTGAGGAAAGCCACTTGTCCCAGTCGGGCCACCACGAGCCTGGATGCTCCTTGGCGCCGGCGATCCAGTCCTCGACCTTCTTGGGATAAGGCTTGAGGTCGCCGTCGTACGCGTCGTTCGTCCAGTACTGATATTTCTTGGCGACCGGCGCATTGATTACGCCGGCAATGTGGCCCGAGCCTGCCAGGATGTAGCGGATCGGCCCCTTGAACAGTTTCGTGGTCTTGAAGATCGAGCGGTAGGGCGCGATATGGTCTTCCTTGGCCGACTGGAGATAGACCGGCACCGTCACCTTCGACAGATCGATGCGCACATTGTCGAGCACCATCTTGCCGCGCGCCAGATTGTTCTCCTTGTAGCATTCGCGCAGATAGAAGAGGTGCGTCTTTTCCGGCATCCGCGTCGTGTCGGAGTTCCAGTAGAGCAGGTCGAACGGCATCGGCTGCTTGCCGAGCATGTAGTTGTTGATGACGAACGACCAGATCAGGTCGTTGGCGCGCAGCATGTTGAAGGTCGTCGCCATCTTCGAACCTTCGAGAACGCCGCCGGAATTCTCCATCTGCTGCTGCAGCGATTCCAGCTGGGCTTCGTCGACGAAAACGGTGAGATCGCCCGCTTCGCTGAAGTCTGCTTGCGCCGCCCAGAAGGTCGCCGAATGGATGCGCGTGTCGTTGCGGGCGGCCATGTAGCCGAGCGCCGCCGTGAGCAGCGTTCCGCCGATGCAGTAGCCGACGACGTTGGGGTCCTTCACGCCGGTCGCCTGTTCGACGGCATCGAGCGCCGCAAAAATTCCCTCACGCATGTAGTCTGCGAACGTTCTCTGCGCGAGGCGGCGATCCGGATTGACCCAGGACGCCACGAACACGGTATAGCCCTGGCCGACCAGCCATTTGATGAAGGAATTCTCCGGCCGCAGATCCAGGATGTAGAACTTGTTGATCCACGGCGGGAAGATCAGCAGCGGCCGCTCATAAACCTCGGCCGTGGTCGGCTCGAATTGCAGCAGTTCGAGCAGCTCGTTGCGGAAGATCACCTTGCCGGGCGTGGTGGCGATGTTCTCGCCGATCTTGAAGGCGTCCGCAGATTGGCGGATCGAAAGCTGACCCTTGCCGCGCTCGATGTCCTCGAGAAGGTTGTCGAGGCCCTTGACCAAATTATCGCCGTTCGACTGCAAGGTGGCGCGCAACACTTCGGGATTGGTGAGGATGAAGTTCGTCGGCGCGATCGCGTCGGCAAACTGCTTGGTATAGAAGTTCACGCGCTTCTTGGTGTCGTCGTCGATGCCTTCGACCTTCGCGACGGTGTCCTGCATCCAGTTCGCGGTCAGCAGGTAGGACTGCTTGATGAAGTCGAAGATCTGGTTTTCCTGCCAGTCCTTGTCCTTGAAGCGTTTGTCGCCCGGTTTGGGTGCGACGACGGGCTCCGCTTCGCCGCCGAGTATTTTGCGCGCGGTGCTCTCCCAAAGACCAAGGAACCCCCGCCAAAGCTCGAACTGGGCATCCATGATTGCGGTGGGATGAGCCGACATCGCCTTGACCAGAGCCATGAACGGCTCGGCGATGTTCAAGGGATCGATAGGTTCCTTACCGGCGGAAAGCTGACGTTTGAAAAAATCGGATAACAGTTGCTGGGACTGCTCTCCGACCCGGATCATGTTCTTCGCGAACGCTCCGGCGTCGCCGATGGCATAGGGGTTCGCCTCTGCGGCGCTCTCCTTGTCCTTTCCGGCTGCCATTGTCTTCGTCCCCGAATCGCCGAGCTTTTTCTGCATGGTTGCCGTCGGCCTGCACCAATTGTGTGATACCGCGCGCTGTTGCGCGCCCGCAAGGCATCAGATGGGGCCTCTTAGGGCCTTTTGCCACAAGATTTCATGGATTTGCGGCAGGGAATTGCTTGGAAGCCAAGGCGCGCGCCTGTATACCGAAAAGGGTCCGAGAATTCACAAGGCTGAGGTGGGACGTATGACTAGGAGCCTGTTGCGCTTCGCAGCGGTGCTGGCGTTCGCACTCGGCACCAGCGCGTGCTCGACCCTCGACTCGGCCTATGACGACGTCGTGGGCAGCGACACGGCCGCGCCCCCCGCGGACGCCAACGGCTTCCCGCCGGATACGGCGGCGGCTCCTGCCGCAACGTCAGACAATGGCACCGCACCTGCCCTCGCCGATGTGCCGGATAAGCCGACCGGCACCACCAACCCGGACGCACAACGCGAAGTTGCCGACTCTCTCGCCGCCGACCGCACGCGCGCCAACTACAGTTCCGACGCACTGCGCGGCGGCACGGAGGCTGCTGCACCGCCGCCGGGACCGCCAGGCGCGCCGCCTCCGACCGTCGCCGACAACTCACCGCCACCGGATACCACGCCGCCACCGGACAACACGCCGCCGGCGCCGTCCACTCCGGCTGAGGCACCGCCCGGCACGCCGCCTCCTGCCGTTGCGGACAACGCGCCACCTTCGCCGGCTCCGACCGCTCCAGTCGTGGCGGCTCCGTACACGCCGCCGCCCGGCGCCCAGCCTGCCGTGCCCGCCAATACCGTCGTTGCAGGGGCCCAGCCGATGGCGGGAACCAGCGCCTCGCTCGGATTCAAACCATCGACGGCTCCGCCGCTCGATCCCAGCATCTCGCAGTTCGTCGCCCAGCCGATCATTGCCCGCTACCAGCAAACGGCGTCGAACGCCGGCATGGCAACCGGCCCGATCACGCCTTTGGCGGGCGGTGACGCCTCCGCAGCTCCCGTGCGGCCGCGCATGCGTGGCCGCGGTGTCGGCGGACCCGAAGCCATGAGCGGCGCGGTGGTCGCCAATCTCGAGGCGCTGAACCAGCCGACGCCCAGCGTCTATGCCAACGCCGCCGGGATGCCGCCGACGGCCGTCGTGATGTTCCCCAGCAATGGGGTAGGATTGACGGCGTCGGGCCGTGCCCAAGTGCGCGCCGCCGTTGCTCAGTTCCAGCAAAGTGGCGGTGCGGGATTCATCAAGGTGGTTGGCCATTCCTCAAGCCGAACAGGGAATATGCCTGTCGAGAAGCATCTCGAGGCTATTTTCGCCAAGTCTCAGGCGCGCGCTAACGCAGTGGCCCGCGAAATCATTCGGGAAGGCGTCCCTGCCAGCAAAGTGCTCGTGGAGGCGGTGGGCGACAGCCAGCCGGTCTATTACGAATCCATGCCGCAGGGCGAAGCGGGCAACGAGCGTGCCGAGATCTTCATCCAGGGCTGAAGCGAAGGCATCGGAGAGTCGCGTTCGCCGGTTTAAGAACGTGTGCTAAGCCCATTGACGGCATAGCCTTATTGCCGTGATGTTGCGTGAGGCGTGGTGCTGCTTCGCCTGGAAACCCCGGTTCAAAGACCATGCAAACCGATTTTTACCGCATCAAGCGGCTGCCGCCCTACGTCTTCGAGGAAGTGAACCGCCTCAAGGCGCAGGCGCGCGCGCGCGGGCGAGGACATCATCGATTTCGGCGATGGGCAATCCCGACATGCCCACGCCCAAGCACATCGTCGACAAGCTGATCGAGACGGCGCGGATCCCGCGCTCCAACCGCTATTCCGCCGTCGCGCGGCATCAAGGGCCTGCGCAAGGCCTATGTCGCCTATTACAAGCGCCGCTTCGGCGTGAAGCTCGATCCCGACAGCGAAGTCATCGCGGACGTTGGGCTCCAAGGAAGGCTTTGCCAATCTCGCCCAGGCGATCACCGCGCCGGGCGACGTGGTGCTGGTGCCCAATCCCGCCTATCCGATCCACGCCTTCGGCTTCATTCTGGCCGGCGCCGCGATCCGCCATGTGCCGGCGACGCATCGCCGGAGGAATATCTTCAGCAGCTTGGGCCGCGCGGCGCGCCATTCGGTGCCGTCGCCGCTGGCGCTGGTGGTGAACTATCCGTCCAATCCGACGGCGCAGGTGGTCGGCCTCGATTTCTACAAGGAGATCGTGGCCTTCGCGAAGAAGCACGAGATCTGGGTGCTCAGCGATCTCGCCTATGCCGACATCTATTTCGACGACGCCAATCCGCCGCCTTCGATCCTGCAGGTCGAAGGCGCCAAGGACATCGCGATCGAATTCCAGTCGCTGTCGAAGACCTACGCCATGCCCGGCTGGCGCATGGGCTTCGCCGCCGGCAACGAGACACCTGATCGGCGCGCTGGCGCCGCATCAAATCCTATCTCGATTACGGCGCCTATACGCCGATCCAGGTGGCGGCGGCGGCGGCGCTGAACGGGCCGCAGGACTGCGCCGACGAGATCCGCGCCATCTACAAATCGCGCCGCGACGTGCTGGTGGAAAGCATGAAGCGCGCGCGGGATGGGACATTCCCTCGCCGCCAGCCTCGATGTTCGCCTGGGCGCCGGTGCCGGAGAAATATCGCGAAACGGGCTCGATGGAGTTCGCCAAACAGTTGCTGATCCATGCCAAGGTCGCGGTCTCGCCGGGCATCGGCTTCGGCGAGTATGGCGAAGGCTATGTGCGCGTGGCGCTGGTCGAGAACGAGCATCGCATCCGCCAGGCGGCGCGCAACGTGAAGAAGTTCCTGTCGCTGCGCGTCAACGACGCCGTCCGATCCTGGAAACCGCGAAGTGAAGCAGCCGTTCAGGATCGCGATCGCCGGCCTCGGCACGGTCGGCGGCGGCGTCGTCAAGGCGCTTGCCGAGCGCGGCGACGAACTGTCGGAGCGCGCGGGCCGCAAGCTCGAGATCGTCGGCGTATCGGCGCGCGATCGCAAGAAGGCACGCGCCGCCGACATGTCGGGCTTCGCCTGGGAAAGCGATGCGGTCTGCGCTCGCAAAAGGCGATGCCGACGTAGTGGTCGAGTTGATCGGCGGCGAGGAGGGCGTGGCCCGCGGCCTGGTCGAAGCAGCGCTCGCCGACGGCAAGCATGTGGTGACCGCCAACAAGGCGCTGCTCGCCAAGCATGGCGCGCGATTGGCGACGCTGGCGGAGAGCAAGAATCTCGCCCTCAAATTCGAGGCCGCGGTGTGCGGCGGCATTCCTATCGTCAAGGCGCTGCGCGAAAGCCTGATCGCCCACGGCATCGAGGCGGTGCGCGGCATCCTGAACGGCACCTGCAACTACATCCTCACCGAGATGGAAGCGACCGGGCGCACCTTCGACGAAGTGCTGAACGATGCGCAGAAGCTCGGCTATGCCGAAGCCGATCCGACGCTCGACGTCGGCGGCGGCGACACCGCGCACAAGCTGGCGCTGCTTTCCAGCCTCGCTTTCGGCGTCACGCCCGATCTCGACAGCATGACGGTCGAAGGCATCGAGCACATCACGCCGGACGACATCCGTTTCGCCCGCGAGTTCGGCTTCCGCATCAAGCTGCTCGGCGTGGCGCGGCGCGTCGGCGGCGGTATCGACCAGCGGGTCCAGCCGGCCATGGTGCGCGCTTGCAACGCCGCTGGCCGATGTCGATGGCGCCGCCAATGCCGTCGCTGGCCGATGCAGGCGCCGGCCGGTCCCTTCTTCTTCGAGGGCCGCGGCGCCGGCGAGGCGCCGACCGCCTCCGCCGTGATTGCCGACATCGTCGATATCGCCCGCGGCTCCATCGGCCCAGTGTTCGGCCGCCCCGCGCATGTGCTGAAGGAGCTCGAACGGGCGCCCGCGGGCGCCGCCTCGTCGGCCTGCTACCTGCGGTTCGAGGTGCTGGACCTACCCGGCGTGCTGGCGGAAATCGCCGGCCATCTCGCCCAGGCGCGGGTTTCCATCGAAAGCATGATCCAGCGCGGCCGCGCCCATGGCGAACCGGTCTCCATCGTCATGATTACCCACGAAACCTCACAGGCTTCGGTGGAACGCGCCTTGAAGGCGATTGCCACCTCCGACAAGGTGCGCGCCCGCCCGTGCATGATTCCCATGGAGGCAGCTTGAGCACCATCATCCGAGACCGGAACGTCTCCCCAGGGAAGACAAGCCCTCTCGACCGCGCCTTCGCGCTGGAAGCCGTCCGCGTGACTGAGGCCGCCGCGATCGCTGCGGCGCTGCAAATCGGCCGCGGCGACGAACATGCCGCCGACCACGCCGCGGTCGAGGCGATGCGCATCGCGTTCAACGATCTGCCGATCGACGGCACCGTCGTGATCGGCGAGGGCGAACGCGACGAAGCGCCCATGCTCTATATCGGCGAGAAAGTCGGCGCAGGCGGCTTGGCGGTCGACATCGCGCTCGATCCGCTGGAAGGCACGACGCTGACCGCGAAGGCGCATGCCCAACGCGCTGGCGGTGATGGCGATGGCCGAGCCCGGCACGCTGCTCAATGCGCCCGACACCTACATGGACAAGATCGCCATCGGCCCCGGCTATGCCGACGGCCTGATCGATCTCGATGCCGATCCGGCGAGCCAACATCCATGGCGCTCGCCAAGGCGAAGGGCGTGAAACCGCGCGAGATCACCGCCTGCATCATGGATCGTCCGCGCCACGAGAAACTGATCGCCGCAGTCCGCGAAGCCGGTGCCGCCGTGCGCCTCATCACCGACGGCGATGTCGCCGGCGTGATCGCGACCACCGATCCTGCGACAGGCATCGACATCTATATCGGCCAGGGCGGCGCGCCAGAAGGCGTGCTGGCGGCGGCGGCGCTGCGCTGCGTCGGCGGACAGATCCAGACGCGGCTCGTCTTCCGCAACGATGACCGAACGCGCCCGCGCCGCCAAATGGGGCATCAAGGATCTGAAGCGCAAATACACGCTGATGGATATGGCATCGGGAGACGTGGTGTTCGCGGCCACCGGTGTGACCGATGGCTCGATGCTGCGAAGGCGTGCATACGATGCCGGGCAATATATCACGACCGAAAGCGTGGTGATGCGCTCGGCGACGGCACCGTGCGCTGGATCAAGGCGCGCCATGTCCGCTCGCGCCATCTCAAGGATGAGAGCTGAGGCGCTCGCACCGGCACCGGCCGCGGCGTTTGGCGTCGCACGTTCCTTCACGGGCCGGCGCTGGCGCTTGCGCGGCGCGGAGGACGAAGCCGCGACGGCGTTGGCGCGTGAGGCAAACATCTCGCCGGCACTGGCACGACTTCTCGTCGCACGGGGCGTCGCCGCCGCCGATGTCGACGACTATCTCAATCCGACCCTCAAGCGCTTCCTGCCGGAGCCGCTAACACTCAAGGACATGGACAAGGCCGTGGCGCGCACTGCGCGCGCGCTGGAGAAAGGTGAGAAGATCGCCATCTTGGGCGACTATGACGTCGACGGTTCGGCCTCGGCCGCGCTGCTCATGGATTTCCTGTCCGCGCTCGGTGCCAGCCCGCGCGTCTATATCCCCGACCGCATGACCGAAGGCTATGGCCCGAACATCGACGGGCTATTGAAGTTGAAAGCCGAGGGCGTATCGCTCGTCGTCACCGTCGATTGCGGCGCTGGCGCGGTCGCGCCGCTGGCGGCCGCGCGCGATGCCGGGCTCGACGTTGTCGTACTCGACCATCATGCGGTCGAAGTGCCGCCGCCTGCGCTCGCGCACGTCAACCCCAACCAGCCGGGCGACACGTCCGGCCTTGGCTATGTCTGCGCAGCGGGCATCACTTTCCTTTTCGCCGTGGCTCTAAATCGTGCGCTGCGCGAGGGCGGCTCCTACGATCGCAAGAACATCGCCGAGCCGGACCTGCGCGATTTCGCCGATCTATGTCGGCCTCGCGACGGTCTGCGATGTGGTGCCGCTTGATCGGCGTCAATCGCGCCTTCGTCCGTGCCGGCCTCGCGGCGATGGCAAGAAATTCGCGACCAGGTCTCGCGGCGCTCGCGGCGGCCGCGAAGATCGCGGCGCCGTTCACGCCCTATCATCTGGGATATCTGCTTCGGTCCGCGCATCAATGCGGGCGGCCGCGTCGGCCGTAGCGCGCTCGGCGTCGAACTGCTGACCGCGACGGATGCAACCGCCGCGCAGCAACTGGCGGCCACGCTCGAAACCCACAATCGCGAACGCCAGGCGATCGAGAAGATGATCCTCGATGAGGCGATCGCGCTTGCCGAGCATCAGGCCAACGCTCCGTTCCTGCTTGCGGCGCAGGAAGGCTGGCACGCCGGCGTCGTCGGCATCGTCGCGGGACGGCTCAAGGACCGCTTCGCCAAGCCGGCCTTCGTCGCCGGTTTCGAAGGCGGCACTGGGCCGCGGTTCGGCACGCTCGGTTGCCGGCATCGACATCGGCGCGATGGTGCGCGAAGCGCGCGAGCGGAAACTCGTGGACAGCGGCGGCGGCCACGCCATGGCGGCGGGATTTTCGCTTCGCCCCGAACAGGTCGATCCGTTCCGCAGCTTTCTCGAAGGACAATTCTCCGCCGCTACGGACGCGCTGGCCGCGGCCGGCGAGCTCGAACTCGATGCGCCGGTCTCGCCCGGCGGCGCAACGGTCGCGCTCGTCGAGGAGATCGCGCGGGCAGGGCCCTATGGCGCCGGCAATGCCGAGCCGCTGCTCGCGATCCCGGACGTGCAGATCGCTTTCGCCGACGTGGTCGGAAAGGACCATGTCCGCCTGAGGCTCACGGGCGGTGACGGATCGCGGCTCGACGCCATCGCCTTCCGTGCCGCCGACATGCCGCTCGGAAAGGCGCTGCTCAAGGCGCGCGGCAAGCGCATCCATGCGGCGGGACGGCTCAGGGCCGACGAATGGCAGGGCCGCAAACGCGTGCAACTTCACCTGGAAGACGCCGCGCCGGCAGACGGTTAGAGGAATTTGTCCCGAGGGTTGCAAAGGGCCGGGACCGCCTTTATAGCCCGGCTCGGCCCGCGCCCTTCGTCTATCGGTTAGGACTCAAGATTTTCATTCTTGCAAGAGGGGTTCGACTCCCCTAGGGCGCGCCATTCCCGTCCGGAACCAAGAACCGTGCCCAGCCGGGCGGGATTGAAAACGCAAGCCGCGATAGCGGTATGCGGGCAGGAAATCGTCGCCGATTCCTTGCTGACCACGATCTCAGTAACCGGCACCCGGACCTTTCGAGCCGCAGCGCTTGCCGCGGGCAAGGCCGGTCAGCAATACTTCGCTGAAGGTGATCCGGGTCAGCCGGCGCCCAAAAATCAAAAATTGGCACGATGCTCAGATGGGGTGCATTGGAATTCGGATTTCACTATTCAATCTGAAGTGTGTCCGATCAGGTCTGCGGATTGGTCGAAAAATCTTCAATCGCTAAGTCTGATGCCGGACAGACGAGAGCTCGAATCGCCCATTAAATTGAGTTCTCCCTGCTAGACGCAGAATTAGATTGCCAGCTTACTTAGTGGTTTCTGCATACCCAATGGGACAGAAGAGGCAAAATTGATGGCGGGCAAAGCCGGCAATCGGTTCCTTGCGTCCTTATCAGCACCGGACAGAGGAAAACTGCTTTCACTCTCGAAGCCAACGACGCTCGTGCACGCTCGTCAGTTGCAAGAACAGGGTGAGCGCATCGCGTATGTCTACTTCCCCCTCAGCGGCATAATTTCGTTGCTGGCGTCCACGAAAGACGGTCGAGCAGTCGAAGTCGCCATGGTCGGACCGAATGGCGGGGTTGATTTCGCAGCGGGGTTCGGACAATTGCGTGCAACAAGCCGTGCCCTGGTGCAAGCGCCTGGCGACGCGCTCCGCATCTCCGCGAAGCTGTTTCATGAAATAACGCGGCAGAGTCCCAGTCTCAGCGCGCGCGTCGCTTTGCATCAAGAGATGCTGCTAGCACAAGTACAACAGGCGGCCGCATGCAACAGCCTGCACGACGCCGAAAAGCGTTTGGCACGCTGGCTTCTTCAGGCGAATGATATTTTGGGAAAAGAGCAATCAATCCCGTTTACCCACGAGTTTCTGTCCAACATTCTCGGTCTCACGCGTACAACCGTGACGCATGTTGCGGGCGTATTACAGCGAGCGAGACTCATACGATACAGCCGTGGACGCATTGATATTCTGGACCGGCGCGCGCTTGAAGACACTGCCTGCGAATGTTACCGAACCATCAAACGGTTCAGATCACGTTGAACTGTAATGTGCGAAAGCGACACGAGTGTGAACGCACCTCGCATCAGCGGCTGGCCGCGCTGGCGAGCTGGGCTGCGGCCCCCGCATTGACCAACTGCCGACTCTGCGGGGACAGCAGGCTGGAGATCATCTGCAGATCGTTGAGGAGTCGGTGATCGGCCTCCCGTTCGAGCGTTCCAAGACGTTCAAGCTGTTCGTGCGCGAGGTTGGGCGGCGGAGCAATGTCCGAGCCGCAATTGCCAGGCTCACAGCCTTACCTCGCTGCGGCTCGCATTCGGACAAATTTGGTTTTTGGTCTACTCCAAAGACGCGGTGGTTTGCGACGCAGGCGAAATGTTCTTACTTCCTAGCTGACTCTGCCGCGTCCTGCTTGCTGACCGAGAAGGCGGTCGAATTCGCGTTTCGACACCGCATAGCATTCGCAGGCGCGCCGTCGGAGGCCGGCGCCGTCGATGATCGTGACCTTGCCGCGTGTGTAGGTGATAAGGCCGGCCCGCTGCAGAACGCTTGCCGCGAATGAGACGCCGGTGCGCTGCACGCCGAGCATCATCGCCAGGAATTCCTGGGTAAGCAGAAAATCTTCCGATTGCATCCGGTCGTACGTCATCAGCAGCCAGCGGCAGCATCTCTGCTCGAGCGAATGAAACTGATTGCAGGCCGCCGATTGCGCGACCTGGTTGAAGAAGGCGTGCGCATAGAGATGCATTACCTTCCGCATGGACGCGCTCCGGGCAAGCTCCCTCTCGAACAGCGACGCCTTGATTCTGAAACCCGAACCCGGCACCTGGACGTAAACGCCGGTTGGCGCCCTGTGGTCGCCCAGGATGAGCGGCAGACCGACGACGCCTTCATTGCCGATGGTTCCGACCTCCGCCGCGTCGCCGTTCGCCATCGTGTTCACCAGAGAGCCGACGCCCGTCTCGATGAAGTAGACGTAGTCGATTGGCTGGTGCGCGCGATAAAGAGACTGCCTGTACTTGAGCGAAACGTGCTTCAGGTGAGGCCGCAGGCGCTTGTAATCGCTATTTGACAGCAGGCCGAGCAGGCGATTGCCGGGCTTCTCGCTCTCCCCCGGACGCAGTTTGCCTATGCGCGAATCGGTTTTCGACAAGCACTGATCCTTTAATTCTTGCTGGTTTTGCGCCTTATTTGAACGCAGACAACATATGACGCTGCGCTTTTGCGTGCCTGCAAGCAAGCGATTGTGTCGGATACCAGACATAATCGTGCTTGGTGGAAAATAAACTTGGCTCGATTTGCGAAGTGATGTGGTAAAGTTCCTCATTGTTGGTCAGGAACCGTCGAAATCTGGCGGCTGAGAAACACCAGGGTCGTGTCGAACAAGGGCCGCTATGGTCACTTAAGATGGACCGCCTCATGTCAATCACTCAACGAAATCAGCCCGGTACCGGCAAGGGGATTGCGGATTGCGACCGAACGCTGGAAGACGGTCGGGCGCAGCGATCTCTCAGCCGAGCACATCCGCTGGTGTCGCGAGGAACGCGACAAACTTGTGGCAGAGCTCGCGAAATTCGAAGCAGGCACCATGAGCATCGGCGAACCGGAGCCGGGGCAAGCAATGACACGCGGCTCGCTCACGCAAATCGCCTTTCTGCGGCGCCACATCGAACAGCTAGACCGCGTCATCCTTACCAACTCGGCTTGATCACTCGGACTGATGACGATTGGTTGATTTCGCGCAATTTGGTCGCACAAGGACTGAGCAATAAACAAGCGAGAAGTGTCTGATTGCAGACATAGGGAGGAACGCTTCGTGAAATTCTTCGTTGTCCCAGCCGTTTCCGCGCTGCTGTTTGCCGGCGCGCCGGCGCAGGCAAGCGCGCCAACTCCAACCTTACTTGCAGCTTGCCGCAGGCAAGCCCGACCGTGCGCATCCCGCCGGTGTAGAGCCGTCTCCTGCTGTCATGCCGGCCGGGCAGGCGCACGATGGGGGAATGGGTCATAAGCGCGGTACATCGACGACTGGCGGCGCGGCGACAATGGGAGGCAGCGGTGGCGCAGGAGGCGGCGCTGCGACGACCGGTGGTGGCCATACGGTCGGAGGTGGTGCGACGACAGGCGGCGGCGCTGCAGGCGGTGTCTTCACTGGCGGTGCACACGGAGGCACGGGTGGTTCGGCCGGCGGTACCGCGACCGGCGGCACGGGCAAGCCCGCGGGCGGCGGCCAGATGGGTGGTTCAACCGGCGGCCGGAACCGTGGTGGCGCTGCGACCGGTGGCATCGACAGGACCGGCGGCGGCATCCTTCTGCCCGGCACGCCGCCGGCGGCCATGGCACAGGCGGCGCAGTCACAGGTGGCGCCCATGCCGGCGGAGCGGTATTCGGCACGCGGCCGCAGAATTGGAACCGGTATCCCAGGACGTTCGATCGCAGAGTCTATCAGCGCAACACCACCGCATCGCGACGGTTTCACTGGCTGACCTATCGCCGCCCGCATGGCTGGTACTTCCGGCGCTGGGTGTTCGGCCAGGTGCTGCCGAGCATCTTCTGGACCAACGACTACTGGCTGAACGACTACTGGATGTTCGATCTGCCCGTGCCGCCCTACGGCTATGTGTGGGTGCGCTACGGCGACGACGCATTGCTGGTCAACAGGAGGACCGGACAAGTCCTGCAGGTCGTCTACGGACTGTTCGACTGATGCGTTCAAATAGCTGATTTCTCGGGCGCGATGCCGGAGGAAATGACCTTCGTTCCCGTTCTTAAGTGTTCACCAGGGCCGCAACTATCACATCAACAACGGAGAGAAAAATGAAAGTACTTCTTGCTTCGATTTTCGCACTGAGCCTGCTTGGCGGCACGCTCGGTGCGACCGCCGCCGACGCCGACGTTGGAGTCCATGTCGGCGGAGTTGGCATTCATGTCGGCGGGGGCGATCACGATCGCGGCTATCGCGGTCACGATCGCCACTATCGTCACTATCGCCATCGCCGCTGCGAGCGTTGGGGCTATCGCCATCACAGTCGCTATTGCCACCGCTGGGGCTGGGGCTGGTAGTTCGGCGCGCGAAGAGGGCCGGGCGTACAGCCCGGCCATTTCGCCGCGCTCAATCGCGCAGTCGGTTTTTTTTGAGTTCGCTCGGGCACGGCCAGAGCGGGCAAGGTGGCGAATTGTTCGCGTGAAAGTCTCCACACGGCGAGGCTTCAGTTGAAGCGCCCGCAAATGCAGGGAGGATCGGCATGCCCCTCGAAACACTTCTCGTCTGGCTCATAGTCGGCGCCGTCGCAGGCTTTCTGGCCGGCCTCGTCGTAAAGGGCGGCGGCTTCGGACTGCTCGGCGACATCGTCGTCGGCATCATCGGAGCGTTCTTCGGCGGCTGGTTGCTGCCCAAACTGGGAATTCATCTTGGCGTCGGCATCGTGAGCATCATCGCCAGCGCTACGATCGGCGCCGTCATCCTGCTGCTCGTCTTGCGGCTGGTGCGGCGCGCTTAGCCGGATGGAACAATGCGAGCCACGGATTGTTCTTAACTTACGAACGTCAACAAGGATTGGAACACAAACAATATGACAGACAAGGATCGCATCGCCGGATCGGCCAAGCAGATGAAGGGCACCGTCAAGGAAGTCGTCGGCAAGGTCGTCGGCGACGCCAAGCTGCAGTCGGAAGGCAAAGCCGAGAAGGTCGAAGGCAAGGTACAGAACGCCATCGGCGGCCTGAAAGACACGCTTAAGGGCGAATAGCGGCGGTCTTGCCGAACGTGGGTTCGGCCGTAACGCGCGCTTTGCCGGCAATCATGACCGAGAGGTGAAGCCATGGGCTTGATACTGCTAATCGTTGTTCTTTTGCTGCTGTTCGGTGGTGGAGGCTATTACGGCTACAACCGTTATGGTGGGGCCGGCCTCGGCGGCGTGCTCGGCACGGTGCTCATCATTATTCTGGTGCTTTGGGTCGTTGGTGTGTTGCCCGGCATGCGCATATAGCCTCCGGCGGCACACCTCCGACCTGCACAAACGACATCGGCGGCCTAACGCTCGTTGTCCAATTCGAGTTTTGGACGCGGAATTTCGTGTCTGACCAAATGACAATCGACTCTCATCCGGACGGACCGTCATTGCCGGCGGGCCTCCAATTCGCTGTGCGCAAAGTCGGAATGGCACGCGGGTTATTTGCCGAAGCGACGGCCGCTTCGTAACCCGCGCCTTGCGCGCGGTCCTGGGCGATGCCGCCGGTCGCGCGTGATCGCGCGAATGAGAATCAGCGGACGCGAGTCCACACAAGCGTGTGGCCGAACAAAGGGATGAGCACATAAGCGCGGATGCGCAGGCTGCCATCGGCCCGTATCGACATATCCGCCCGGTAGTTCTCTCCATCGTCCGGATTGTAGATATAGCCGTCCTCCCAGCTGTTGTCGCTGCTGCGGCGAAGGCCATGGAGAACCGAAAGACCCAGGAGCGGCCGGCCGCGCAGTGCGGGGTCGGTATTCTTCAAGTCGACGAGCGGCAATCCTTGCGCATCGTTGGGCCATTTGAACCAGACGATCTTTGCGCACAGACCATCGTCGCAGGGAGCGATCTCGATCTGGATTCGCTTGTTGTCGTGCAACCAAACCCCGACAGGTGTCGGGCCGGTTGCCTCGACCGGCGAAGCTGCAAGGAGCGCGACGAGAATTGGCGCGAGCGCTCGAAGCTTCGGCATGGAGAATTCGCGCTGCGCGCGCGCCTCTGGACGTCCATGATCGTTATTCTTGAGGCACCATATCGTCAATATAAGTCGGCGCCGGGGCTGTTCCGGGGCAAGGCCGCGTGGTGACCTTTTGACGCGAAACGACATCGGCTGCGGCCGCGGATCGTGCAAGCGATTGAAGAAGCGTCCTGATTGATACGGCCAAATTACCTATGTCCGGCACCCGACAAAGAGATTAGTCTTGGTTGGTCGCCAGAGTGGCATGAAGGGCCCTGGCGCTTGAGAGACCTTCGAGGCATCAGACGGAACGATGCCCGCGCTCCCGCTCGATAAGAGACTGCTGGGGTCGCACATGAGTGTTGCAAGAGATATTCGACATCTATCGAGAACGATTGGACCGAACGGCTGGATGGTGTTCCTGGCTGGCCTCGCGATTGCGTTGGGCAGTCTGGTCGCTCTTTACGTCTGAGAGGTTCTTCGTGACGAAGAGGCTCGCAAGACGCGTATTTGGACGTCAGTACGTCATCCAATGGGATGCAGACGTCGGTCGCTACCATGTCACGCTGGGCAATGAGAGCATTGGCTTTCACAAGACCCGCGAAGGGGCGGAAGCGCTTGCGCTTTCGCACGCCCACGTCTGCATGCCGGGAGCTCCGCCGCCATTCGCCGTGACGTTCCAGGGCGCGGACTGATTTTGGATCCGAACTCTTTGTATGTGTCCGGATTTTGAATCTTGGCGCGTTGGCTATGGAGGCCGTACGCACAGATAGCCAATGTCTGCTGTCAGACACAGTTGATCCTGATCAAGACGCTCGATTGGTCTTCGGGTGACACTCGTGCGTCGCCTCGTTTTGCCACTCCGGCAACCCCGGGTGACGCCAATATCGGCCTGAAGGCCGAAGGGAAGTGTCAAATGAACAAAATTATCAATGGACTATTGGCTGGAGTTGCTCTGTGCGCTTTCGGCATGATTGCAACGACCGAGCCCGCAGCCGCGCGATCGACCGGGGGAATCACATTCTCCATCCAACTCGGCAATGCGGTGTTCGGATATTCCGATGGCTACTATGACCAAAACCGCCGCTGGCACCGCTGGCGGAATTCGCAGGAGCGCAGATGGTATCAATCCAACCATCGCGACGCCTTTTACAATATGCGCCATGACCGCGACAACGACCGCAATCGTCGCGACTGGCGCAGCGGCAAGCGTCAGGACTGGCGCGGTGGCGACAACCACTGATCCAACCCTGGCTTGCCAAGAAGAAGAGCCGCGGCGGCCCCGAACTGCCGCGGCTTGTTCGTTTCGCCGTTCAGTCCCATTTTCGGGTGCGCCATTCTCTTGTTAGCGGCTTCGCGTTGTGTCGCCGACCGACCCGCTGCGCAACGCCGCTCTGCTATCATTTTCGCGACAACGCTGAGTCGCGCGGCATGAGAAAGTACCTTTCCAGAACATGGGTAAGCCACAAGCTCGTCCATGGCGAGTCCAAGATTCACTATGACGGCGTCCTCGTCGCCGCGCCGATCAAGGCCGGCGAGAAGCTCATGGAATTCGGCGGCCAGCTGGTGTCGCGCGAACTGGCCGAGGATCAGGAGAAATATCGCGTCCGCTCGGTCTGGATCGTCGCCGACGACGTCTTTCTCGCGCTGCCGGAAAGCGACACGGCGCCGAGCCTGGACGAAAACCTCAACCATTCCTGTGATGCCAATGCCTGGCTCGCCGACGAGGTGACGCTCGTCGCCAGACGCGACATCGCGGCCGGCGACGAGATCACGATGGACCAGGGCACCTGGAATTTCGACGTCGCCGAATACACCGTCGACGCCGAGGATTGCACCTGTGGCTCGCCCGACTGCCGCGTGCGCCTTACCGAGAACGATTGGCAATTGCCGTCCGTGCAGGAGCGCTATCGCGGCCACTTCCATCCGCTCGTGCAGGCTATGATCGACAGGTTGAAGTCGAAGGCGGCGTGACGCGCGTCTAGACGCCGTGGATATTTTCGTACTCGCGATACTCGCCGCCGAGCGGGGCGACCGCCTTGCCGAGCGCGCGCGCAAAGGTCAGCACGGCATGCGAGCGGCGGTGCGGCACCGCGATGAAGGCGCAGAATTCGAGCGGTGACAGCAGGAGCGCACCGCAGAGTTTCGCAACCTCGCGCGCCAGCGTCCGTCCCCTACGATCGTATTTGCGGGTGATCCGCATGTCGCAATTGCCGGCGCGGAAGGCGCGCATCAGCGCCCACTGAACGCTCATGCGCGATTCCGGAATCGAGGTGTATGCGACGGCGTCCGCCGCCCAGGCAAAACGTGCGCCCGACTGCGCCATGCGCACGAAGAAATCCTTGTCCTCGCCGCCGGTCAGGCCGAAGCGCGGATCGAACCAGGGTTCAGATTCGCGCGTGAGACACGAATGGCTGACGAGCACATTTCCGCCGGCGTCGGCGCGCGCGATCGGGCCGGAGCCGACACGCGGCGGCACGTTGGTGTTGGCGATCTGTGCCCAGGCCGTCGGCCGTTCCTCGAATTCGCAGATCACCGGGCCCTGGACGATGTCGGCATCGGTTTGCCGCTGCACGGCGAGCAGCTCCTCGAGCCAGCTCTGGCTTGGCCACTCATCGTCGTCGAGCATGGCGAGAAAGAACGCGCTGCCGTTCAACCTCAGCGACTCGGAGACGAGTGCGTTGCGCGCCTGCGAGATGCCGCGTTCGGCGACCACGATCGTGTCGAGCGGCCAGCGATAGCCTGCCTCGCGCAATTCGCGACAGGTCGCTTCGCCTTGGCGCAGGTCCGGATCGTTGTCGGCGACGAGCACGCGCACCGCGGCCGTGGTGTCCAAGCGCTCAAGCTGCTTTAGAAGCCGCGCCAGCCAGCACGGCCTTCGATAGGAGGGAATGGCGATCGTGACGCAAACCAACGCAACATGCTCCTTGGCGAACACCGCGGCCGCAACACGCGAAGTTCCCGTCCGCCACTTATTCCAGACAATGGCGCGCGCAAATTAAGAACATCGTCATGGATAATTCCGCGCTGTGCCGTTGTGGGATGCGCCGTCGCGCGGCAAAGGCAAAGCGGGCTTTTCGTGGGCTTTTCGCGATCAAAAAGCGCCCGGATTGGGTGCATTGATTCTTTGTCGGAATTGCGCCGGCCAGTGGACGGGGCCCGTTGGCGGCCCGACGGACTGGCGCCGTGCGCCTCGCAAATCCTGCACCGCGCCATGCTTCCAACTCGGTAGGGCCTGTGCCAATTTCCACCGCGCAAATCAGCCGTTCGCGGGAGGTCTCATGTCGTCCAGGCGTATTGCACTTTGTGCCGCCGCCTTTCTGGTTTTTTCCGGCGCGGCCCTAGCCCACGGCAAGGCGGGTCTGTGGAATGTATCCGTTACGGCGAAGACATCGGTGGACACATCGCATATGTCGCCAAAAGTCCAAGCCCAGCTTCGCGCCATGGGGCTTCTCGATGGCAAAGGTATGACCATCTCCGATCAGCATTGCATGACCGCTGCCGAAGTCGCGCGCACCGATTTCGTGCCCAGCGACAATGCCGATCGCAGCTGCAAGATCGTTGGTCAAAAGAACACCAGCAACTCGATGAGTGCCGACATGGTCTGCTCCGGCGATTTCAACGGCAAAGGTCATATGCAATTCACCTTCGACGGCGACACGCACTATATCGGCCATATGACGATGACCGGCACGCGGGCGGGCAAGGTGTCCAACACCGACATGACGTTTGAAGGCCGCTGGCTCAAGCCCGACTGCGGCAAGGTGAAAACGTGACGCTCTCGATGAAGTTTGCGGCTCTTGCCGCGTGCGTGCTTCTGGTGCCCGCTGCGGCCCTCGCCGCGCATGGGAAAGTGGGACTGTGGTCGGCCACGACCACGGTTTCCATGGCTGGAATGGCGCCGCAGACGCACGCGGCGACGTTCTGCATGACGGCCGCCGACGTGAACACCGACGCGCCGCGCGCCGACAACCCCGATTGCACCTACAGCAATGTCCATGTGACCGGAGGCACGATCGAGGCCGACATGGTTTGCCATGGCCAGATCAACGCGACCGGGCACATCCAGTCGGTGTATGACAGCGACACGCACTATACGGCGCATATCTCGATCAAGACGGATCAGATGACCATGATCAACTCAGTCGATGGGAAATGGTTGAAGGCCGATTGCGCGGGCGCGACCAACTGACATGCAGAGGCCTGACGCTGGGTTCGAGGAACTTGCCCGACTACTGCGTGGAGCGAAGCGGGCCATCGTCTTCACAGGTGCCGGCATCTCGACGGAGTCGGGTATTCCGGATTTTCGCTCGCCGGGCGGCATCTGGACCAAGATGATGCCGATCAATTACGACGAGTTCGTACGCTCCGCGGAGACGCGCCGCGAGAGCTGGCGCCGCCGCTTCGAGATGGAAGGGACCTGGACTTCGGTGAAGCCGAACGCCGGACACATTGCGGTCGCCGAGCTCGTCCGCATGGGCAAGGTCAGCCATGTCATCACCCAGAACATCGACAACCTCCACCAGGAATCCGGCGTGCCGGTGGACAAGGTCATCGAGCTGCACGGCAACACGCGCTACGCCAAGTGCCTCGATTGCGGCGAACGCATGGAGATCGCCGACATCCGCGCCTTCTTCGACAAGTTCGGCGAGCCGCCGGATTGTCCGCTTTGCGGCGGCATCGTGAAGACGGCGACCATTTCGTTCGGCCAGGCGATGCCGGAACTCGAGATGGAGCTTGCCCGGCGCGCGACCTTGGCCTGCGACCTTTTCCTCGTTATCGGCTCGTCGCTGGTGGTCTATCCTGCCGCAGGCTTTCCACTGCTTGCCAAGCGCAAAGGCGCGCCGCTCGTCATCCTCAACCGCGAGGCTACGGAGCAGGAGCCTCACGCCGATCTAGCGCTGCACGGCGAAATTGGCCCCACTATGAGTGCGGCTGTTAACGCCCTACAACGGGTTTTGCCGTAACACTGTCGCTCGCTAGAATAGATTCGAACCGTTCCAGGAGTACCGCCCTTGCGCCGCCTTGACGAAGAAGACGAAGACGAAAAGTCCGACAAAAAGTCTCCCGACCCGCAATCCTCGCCGGTCGCCAACGCGCTGTTCAAATCGCGCACGGTCCTGATCTTCGGCGAAGTCGACATGAAGATGGCAGAGCGCGTGAGCGCGCAGTTGCTGGCCTATGCCGCGGAGGGCAACGGCGATATCCGCGTCATCGTCAATTCGCCGGGCGGCCATGTGGAGTCGGGGGACACCATCCACGACATGATTCGCTTCGTCGGCCCGCGCGTGAAGATGATCGGCACGGGCTGGGTGGCGTCCGCCGGTGCGCACATCTTCCTGGGCGCGAAGAAGGAGAACCGTTTCTGCCTTCCTTTCACGCGCTTCCTGCTGCATCAGCCGCTCGGCGGCGTGCGCGGCCAGGCCTCGGACATCTCGATCGAGGCGGAAGAGATCCTCAAGATGCGCGAGCGTCTGATCCGCGAAATCGCGTCCGAGACCGGCCAGACCTATGAGCGCGTCGTGCAGGACACCGAGCGCAACTTCTGGATGGGCGCCGAAGAGGCGGTGAAATACGGCCTCGCCAGCCGCGTCGTGCAATCGGCGAACGAGGTTTAGTGGCATCCGGACCGGATACGGCGGGCCCGGCTCCGTGGTGGCGGGGGGCCGTCGTTTATCAGGTCTATATCCGCAGTTTCTGCGACGGCAATGGCGACGGGCAGGGCGACTTTGCCGGCCTGATGTCGAAGCTCGACTACATCCAAAAGCTCGGCGTCGATGCGATCTGGCTGTCGCCGATCCATCCCTCGCCGAACCGCGATTGGGGCTACGACGTCGCCGACTATGACGGCATTCATCCCGACTACGGCACGCTGGCCGACTTCGAAGCGCTCTTGGCGGCGGCGCATGCCAGGGGACTTAAAGTCATTCTCGACGAGGTGCTCTGCCATTGCTCCGACGAGCATGCCTGGTTCCGCGAGAGTCTCGACGCATCGAGCGCGAAGAAGGACTGGTTCGTCTGGGCCGATCCGAAGGACGATGGCACCGTGCCGAACAACTGGCTTGCGGTGTTCGGCGGGCCCGGCTGGGCCTATCAGCCGTCGCGGCGGCAATACTACCACCACAAATTCCTGCGCCAGCAGCCGAAGATCAACTGGACGAATGCCGATGCCAGGCGCGCCTGCCTCGACGTGCTGGAGTCGTGGCTGAAGCGCGGTGTCGACGGCTTCCGGCTCGACGTGGCGAACGCCTATCTCCACGACGCGACGCTCAAGGACAATCCCGCGATCCCGCCGGCCGAGCGCGGCGCCTATGAATGGTCGCACGCCGCGAACATGCAGCGTCACCTGCACGATTCGAACCTGTTCGAGAACCGCGCCGAGCTCGATCTGATACGCCGCACGGTCGAAAAATATGACGACCGCTTCGTGTTCGGCGAATTTTCCGAAGAATTCGAGCGCTCCGGCGCCTATCTGTCGCCGGCTGGAGGGCCTGCATGCGGGCTACACCTTCGGTCTGCTGCTCGCGAGCAAGCTGTCGCCGATCATATTTCCGCGAATATTTCGATGGCCTCGCCGCGCATCCGGCACACTGGCCGTGCATCTCGTTCTCCAATCACGATGTGCCGCGCACCGTGACCCGTTTCGGCGCAGGCAGCGCGGGCGACCCCGCTCTGGCGAAGCTCATGTTCGCGCTGCTCTGTTCGCTGCGCGGCACGACGCTGATCTACCAGGGCGAGGAGCTCGGTCTTCCGGAGGTCGATCTGCGCCGCGACCAGCTGAGAGATCCGGTCGGCGATCTCTACTATCCGATCGCCAAAGGCCGCGACGGCTGCCGTACGCCGATGCCGTGGGATGCAGTGGCGCCCAACCTTGGCTTCTCCACCGGCACGCCCTGGCTACCGCTCGGTCCCACGCATCGCGCGCTCGCGGTCTCCGAGCAGGAAGGCGATGCCAATTCGCCATTGGAATTCGCCCGGCACTTCCTGGCGGCGCGCAAGAAGAGCAGCGCGCTTCGGAGCGGCGAGATTGCCTTCATCGACGCCGACGCGCCAATCCTCGCCTTCACGCGAGAGCAGGGCGACGAAAAGCTGCTTGGCGTTTTCAACCTGAGCGACGCCGATGCCAGGTTTGTTCATCCTCTCGTCGCACGCGGTGAGGTGCTGGGTCTTGGCTGCGGCAATTCCACCGATCGCGGCGAAACGCTCATGCTCGGCCCGCTTGCGGCGCGGTTCTCGCGTCTATCGGCTGGCATCTAGTCCTTCGACATTGCTTCGAACGCCGCCAGCACTGCCTCGATCGGCAGCAGAACGCATTTGTGCCGGTTTCGCAGTTCCGCGACCCCGTCGAAGATCGAATAGACATCGAATGGCGCCGACGGCGCGTCGCCGCCCGTCAGCATAGCGGTGACCGAGGCGTGCAGCGCCACGACGTCTTTGTGGCTGAGCCCGCTGATCTCGGCGCCGAGGATAGCGGCCGACGCCTGGGTCAGGACGCAGGCCTTGGTGTTGTGCGCCACTGCGGCGATCCGGCCGTCCTCGATGGCGACGTCCATCGTGACCTTGTCGCCGCAGGTGGGGTTGTGCGCCGTTCCGCTCGCGCAAGGCACGGTCAGCCGGCCGGAACCCGCGGCGTCGGCCGCCAGCCGAAGAATCTCTTTCTTGTACAGCGGGTCGCTCATCGGTCCGCACCCTGGCTTGCCTGGTAGGCGCTGAGCGCCTCCGGCGTGTCGATGTCGGTCAAGGGGCCGTCGTCGGCCGCCTCGACCTCGCAAACGAGTTCGCCATATTGCGCGATCAGATGACGGGCGCCAACATCGCCCTCGATTGCCAGCATTTCGGGGAAAAATCGCCGCGACCACAGCACCGGGTTCCCGCGCCTGCCGTGGCGCGTCGCGATGCAGATGGCGCGATCTTCGCCCGGATCGAAGGCGGCGATCAGCTTGTCCAGCAAGGCAGTCGAAACACCGGGCATATCGCCCAGGAGGATCAGCGCGCCATCGCAGTCCGGCGGCAAGCTCTTGAGGCCGCACTTGAGAGATGTACTCAAACCTTTTGAAAAATCTGGATTGTCCACGAAGTTGACCGCCAGAGGCGCCAGCGACCGCTTCACGGCGTCCGCGCCATTGCCCGTGACGACGATGACGGGGTCCGCCGCACTCGCCAGCGCGGCCTCGACTGCGTGACGCACCAGCGGCTTGCCGCCGACAGTCTCGGTGAGCTTGTTCGAACCCATCCGCGACGACATCCCGGCGGCCAGAATGATTGCGGCGATTCGGGGAAGCCGGGGCGTCTCGAATGGCCGCTCGTCGCGCGGCTGCGGCCTTGTGGCGATCTCGGTCAGCAATCCGCCCACCCCCATGCCGGCGAGTTCCTTCGGCCCCACCGGCAGGCCTGCCAGCAGCCGCCACAGCACGAAGTCGAAGCCATTCAATTTGGGCGAGCGGGCGCAGCTCGGAAGGCCGACCACCGTCGAGCCGCGAAGGCCGCCCAGCAACAGCAGGTTCCCCGGATCGACCGGCATGCCGAAATGGTCGACCGTCCCGCCCGCTTCAACGATCGCGGCGGGGATGACATCGCGCCGGTCGGTGATGGCGCTGGCGCCGAACACCAGGATCGGGTCGGTGCCGGCCGCGGCCGCTTCCCCGATGGCTTTCGCGAGCGCGCCTGACTCATGCGCGACCCGCCGCTCGAGCACCAGCGACGAGCCGAGCGACGTCAGGCGCTCTTCCAGCGCTGTGCGGTTCTTGTCGAGAAGCGATGGCTTGGTGTCGGGGAGCACGGTCGAAATGAGCGCCGCGCGGCAGGAACGGAATGGCCGCATGCCGATGGGCGGCCCGCTGTCGCGCAGCAGCGTCTCGACGGCGCGCAAAGCAGCTTCCGGGGCGGCGAATGGGATGATCTTCACTGTCGCCAGCATCTGTCCCTTGGCGAGGCGGGTGAAAGGCGGCACGGTCGCAACGGTGATCGCCTCGTCGATCGCATTTGCCGCATCGATCGCCGCGGCGTCGATGACGGCGAGCCCATCCGACATCGCGTAGAGGTTCACACGGCCGGTGAAGGCCGCACCAATGCGCACACCCCCACCGCCGCACAGCGCAGCGACGCGGCTTGCAGCTTCGTCTTCGCCGACGTCGCCGGCTTCGAGCCGCGCCACCGCGAGCATGCGAATGCCGCCAGTTTCCAGTTCCGTGAGATCGGCCGCCGTCAGCAGCCGGCCCTTCTTGAAGCGCTTCTCGCCCACGCGCACACCGTGCGCCAGAATGGCGCCCGCGGCCGAGGCTGTGGGAACGCTGCCGAATTGCATGGCGCAGTTTAGGCGGCGAGAGGCTCTCGCGGCAAACGCAGCCGGGCGCGCAAGCCGCCTTCGCTGCGATTCTCGAGCGTCACGCCGCCGCCATGGCCCTGCGCGATCGCCTTGACGAGCGTCAGCCCCAGCCCGGTTCCGCCGGTCTCGGAATTGCGTGAGCTCTCGAGCCGCACGAATGGTTCGAAAACGCGATTCTGGTCGCCGTCGGGAATCCCAGGCCCTTCGTCCTCAACAAGGATTTCGTAGGCTCCCTGCGTATCGCAGATTTGCACGTCAGCGCGGCGGCCATAGGCGACGGCATTCTCGACCAGATTCCGCACGGCGCGGCGGATTTCGTCGGGCCGGCAGGCAAGCGGCGCAGGACCGTGCGCGCGCCAGGTGACCGGCTCGCCCAGGTCGTCGAGATCGGCGCACAGACTCTCCACCAGCGCCGACAGGTCGATATTCCGCTTGGTTTCGCCGCCCGCGCCGCGAGCCGCCGAAAGCACCGATTCCGTCAGCGCCTGCAACTCGGTCAGGTTGCCGGACAGCCTTTCGCGCAGTTCGGCATCCTTTACGAACTCCAGATTGATCCGCATCGCCGTGATCGGCGTGCGCAGGTCGTGGCCGACGGCGGACAGCAATTGCCGCTGGCTCTCAAGCGTCCGGCTCACCCGCTCGGTCATGGCGTTGAACGCGATCGCCGCGTCGCGCACGTCTTCGGGTCCGTCCTCCGGCACATGGGGTGCCGTGCCGCCGCCCGCCGCGACGGATGCGGCAGAAGCAAGAGCCGTCAACGGGCGCACCACCCGGCGCGTGATGTACGCGGCCGCCGTCGAAGCGACGACGATCGCCATGCATGCCGCGATCAGGATTTCCGCCGGCCACGGCGCGGATGCCGGACGGAAGAACGTTGCCACCAATTGGGTTCCACGCACCACCGGCACAGTAAATTCGATCGCCTGTCCCGTGCCGTGCCGCGGCCGTGCCCGCCCGTCATCGGGACGCGGGACGCCTTCGAGAAATTTGACCGTGACGGGCTGCGTTGCCTTGTCGCCGGGCAGCATGGATTTGAGCCGTGCCGCAAATCGCGTCTCTTCGTCCGTCATCGGGACGTCGACAGGCTTGCCGTGCCGCAGCACGAAGTGCCACACGCCCGAGCTCATCGCCTCGGCGGCACCCTCGCGCGCTCGCGCCGGAATCGCGGCCAGCACCGTCGACATGGAGGCGGCGCGGTCGAGCAGGCGCTCGTTCAGCTCGCTCTCGCTCAACCGCTCATTGCCGAGCTGGAACCAGGCGGCGACCGCGAGATTGGAAATCAGCACGGCTCCGGCGGTCACCAGGATCAGCTGCACCCGGAGCGTACGCGGTGACAGCTTCATTGCACTTCCGGGTCCATGGCGAAGATGTAGCCGCCGCCCCACACCGTCTTGATGTAGCGCGGGTTCTTGGGATCGGGCTCGATCTTCTTGCGCAGGCGGCTGACATGGTTGTCGATCGAACGGTCGAACAGATCGGCGTCGCGCCCCTTGGTGAGATCGAGAAGCTGGTTTCGCGTGAGCGCGATCTTCGGCCGTTCCAGTAGCGCACAGAGCAGGCGGAACTCGCCGCTCGACAAGGGCAGCGCCACGCCGTCCGCGCCGATCAGTTCGCGCTGGCCGGTGTCGAGCATCCAGTCGCCGAAGCGGATGCGTTCCGCCGACGGTGGCTTCTGGCGCGGCGGCAGGGCTTGCGTGCGGCGGAGCACTGCGGCGACGCGCGCGATCAGTTCGCGCGGCGAAAAGGGCTTTGGGATGTAATCGTCCGCGCCCATTTCAAGGCCGATGATGCGATCGACTTCCTCGCCGCGAGCGGTGAGCAGGATCACCGGAATCTGCGAGGTCTCGCGGATCGAACGGCACAGTGACAGCCCATCCTCGCCCGGCATCATGATGTCGAGGACGACGAGATCGATGGCCGAACCCTTCATCACCTTGCGCGCGGCAACCGCGTCGGCCGCCGTGGTGGCGCGATAGCCTTGCTCGCGCAGATAGCGCGCCAGAGGCTCGCGGATGTCGCGCGCGTCCTCGACAAGCAGGATGTGGGGCTTGGTTTCTTCCTTCGTCATCTTGTCCGGCAATTTGGTCTTTCGGGCCGCGCCCTGCAAACCGTCATTTGCGACAAAGTTTGCGGCCCATCCGGCGCGGTACACTTTGATACGATCACCTTTTGTTCCGGCAAATTTTCGCGACGCGACAGGCATTCACTGGTGCCATCCGATTTGGAGAATTGAAATGACCAGGAACACAAAGATCGCCTTGCTCCTTGGCGCCGCCGTCCTGATCGGCGGCTCGGGACTTGCGTTCGCACATATGGACGGGCCGATGCCCCCCGATGGGCCGATGCAGGGCCTGCTGCACCGCGGGCGTCTCGCCGACCGGCTGCTCGGCGAATTCGACACCAATCACGATGGCAAAGTCACGCGCGCCGAGTTCAACAGCGTGCTGGGCTCGCGCTTTGTCGCCGCCACGCACGGCGCGCCCGGCATGACGCAGGACCAGTTCGCCGCCATCCACCAGAGCGACTTCACCCAGCACACCGCCGAGATGTTCCGGCGCATCGACTGGAACGGCGACGGCAAGCTGTCGCTCGACGAGTTTGCGGCGCCGCAGCGCGCCCATTTCCAGATGATGGATCGCGACGGCACGGGCTCGGTATCGTGCAGTCCAGTGATGCATGCCGATTTCCATCCCGGCCAGTCCGGTGGACCTCCTGGCAAGGATCATGGTGGTTGGGGGCCGCGCGGTGGTCATGGTCGCGGCGGCTGGCACGGCGGACACGGCTTTGGCGGTTTCGGCCGCGCGCGCTTCTGCAACGACAATGATCTCAGCCGCGATGGAAAGGTCACGCGTGCCGAGTTCGACGCCGACATGACCAAGCATTTTCAGGGCGCGACCAATGGCGCGCCGTTCATGACGCTCGCCCAGTTCACCGCCGACCAGGCGGTGCGCTATCGCGATATGAACGAGAAGATGTTCAAGCGGCTCGACAAGGACGGCGACGGCAAGCTAACGCTCGCCGAATTCGCGGCGCCGCCAATGAAGCTATTCAAGCGGCTCGACCGCAACAATGACGGCGTCATCACGGCGGACGAGATGAAGCCGCATTTCCATGGCCGCGATGGTCGTGGCGGCTGGGATCACCATGGCCGCGGCGACGCCCGGCCGCCCGATGGAGACAATTAGGCGGCGCGCTTGCTGCCGCGCAATGCCAGCGTCATCTCGGCCAGGATCGACACTGCGATCTCGGCCGGGGTGCGCGCGCCGATATCGAGTCCGACCGGGCCGTGGATTCGCCCCAGCGTCTTGTCGTCGAATCCGGCTTGCATCATGCGGGCGCGCCGCGCGGCTTGCGTCTTCTTCGAGCCGAGCGCGCCGATATAGAAGCAATCGGACTTGAGCGCGGCGATCAGTCCGGGATCGTCGATCTTCGGATCGTGGCTCAGGAACACGATGGCGCTGCGCTGGCCGAGTGGAGCCTTCGCGAGCGCCTCGTCCGGCCAGTCGTGATTGATGTCAACGCCGGGAAAGCGCGCCGGTGTTGCGAAGGCGGTGCGAGGATCGATGACGCGAACGCCGTAGCCGGCTTCGCGCGCCATGGCGATCAGTGGCTGGGCAACATGCACCGCGCCGATGATGGCGAGGTCGAGGGGCGGATTAAATACGCTCAGGAACCAGCTGCGTCCTTCGATCTGCGCCGGTCCCGAAGTGTCGGCGCGCGAAGCACCTGCCGCCGCTTCGCCAAGCGGCGAGGTGTCGGTCGCCGGATCGATGAGCTTTTCTTCGCCTGTCTGAAGATCGGTCGCGCGCACGATGGCCCGGCCCGCATGCCGTGCTTCGTTCAGGGCCTTGAGCGTCTCAGCCTTCAATGGACCGGTTCGACGAAGATCTCGATGCGTCCGCCGCACGCCAGCCCGACCGACCAGGCCGTCTCGTCGCTCACACCGAATTCGAGATTGCGCACCTTGCCGTCCTTCATCGCGGCGACGGCTTCCTCGATCACCGCGCCCTCGATGCAGCCGCCGGAGACGGAGCCGACGAACGCGCCGTCGTCGCGCACCACGATCTGGCTGCCGGCTTGGCGGGGCGCCGAGCCCCATGTCTTGACCACGGTGCCGAGCGCAACCTTGCGTCCCGCGCCGAGCCATTGCGCGGCGGTGTCGAGCACGTCGCCCTCGGCGGTCGCGCTCATGCGGCCGCCGCCACCGCGCGCTTGGCCATGACCGTGACCAGGTTGGCGCGATATTCGGCCGAGCCGTGGATGTCGGAGTTCAATCCGGACGCATCGACCGCGATCTTGGCCACCGCGTCGGGCGTGAAGGACTTGGCGAGCGCCGCTTCCATCGCCGGCACGCGGAATACGCAAGGCGCGGCGCCGGTGATGGCGACGCGGATGCTGCCGTCCTTGAGCTTGGCGACGAATGCGCCGGTCATCGCGTAGCGCGACGCCGGATTGGGGAATTTCGTATAGGCGGCTTTCTGCGGGATCGGGAAGGCGATCTCGGTGATGATCTCGCCGTCACCCAGCGCGGTCGAGAACATGCCGGTGAAGAACTCGTCGGCCTTGATGCTGCGCTTGTTGGTCTTGATCGTCGCGCCGAGTCCCAGCACCGCCGCCGGATAGTCGGCCGCCGGATCGTTGTTGGCGACCGATCCGCCGAGCGTGCCTTTGTAGCGCACGGCGGGATCGCCGATCATGCCGGCGAGCGCGGCGAGGGCGGGGATCGCCTTCTTCACCTCGGCGGAATGGGCGACGTCGTAATGGATCGTTCCGGCGCCGATCGTTACCGCATCGCCGCTGACCCGGATGAAGGACAGTTCCTTGATCTTCGAGATGTCGACGAGATCGGAGGGATTGGCGAGCCGCATCTTCATGGCCGCGATCAGCGTCTGGCCGCCGGCGAGCAGTTTGGCCTCTGGCGAGGCCTTCAGCAGGACCTCGGCATCCGCCACCGATTTCGCGCGCTTGTAGTTGAAAGGGTAGGTGATCATGCCGCCTTCTCCGCCGTCATGCGCTTTGAGGCGTCTTCGATCGCCGAGACGATGTTGTGATAGCCGGTGCAGCGGCAAATGTTGCCTTCGAGTTCGTGGCGGATCGTTTCGCGATCCATCGCGCCCTTGCGCCGGATCATGTCGACCGCGGTCATGATCATGCCCGGCGTGCAGAAGCCGCATTGCAGGCCGTGATTTTCCCGGAATGCCTCCTGGACCGGATGAAGTTTGCCGTCCTTGGCGAGTCCTTCGATGGTCGTCACCTGCGCGCCCTCGGCCTGGACCGCGAACATGGTGCAGGACTTCACCGCCTTGCCGTCGACATGGACGACGCAGGCGCCGCACTGGCTGGTGTCGCAGCCGATATGGGTACCGGTCAGACGCAATTGCTCGCGTAGAAAATAGACGAGTAGGGTGCGGTCTTCCGTATCGACCGAGACCGGCTTTCCGTTCACCGTCATGGACACAACGGCCATTGGCATTTCCTCAACGTGAATTGTGAATGGAAAGTTTCGGCGTACGCGGCGGCGGCGTCAAGCGGCGCTATAGTCCTGCAAGAATAGGGGAGATTCACATGCCTTTCGTCGCCGTTCACATGGCCGCCGGCCGGCCGCTGGAAAAGCGCCGCCGTATCGCCGCCGCCATCACCGATGTCATCAGCGAGATCCTCGAAATGGAGCGCAGCCAGGTCCAGGTGTTGATCCAGGAGCATGATCGCGACAATTGGGCGATCGGCGGAGAGCTCCTGAGCGAACGGAAATCGGCGCCGTCCGGAGATCTTCCGGATCTCGATTCGCTGTTTCGCAAACCGGCCGCGAAGCGCGCCGCGCCTAGCGCCCCACCGCGAAAACCAACAGCAAAATCACGATCACGGCGATAAGGCCGCTCACCCAGATCGCCGGCGCAACGCCGCGGCGCACCGGCTCGGTCGCGTCCAACGGCATGGCCTGTGCCATCGGCTCGACGAAGGGATCGGGCGACAGCTGGGGCCGGTTCAGCTCCTGGGTGAAGCGCTTGAAGAAATCGTCGGCAATCTGCTTGGCGGCGCCGTCGATCAGCCGTTGGCCGATCTGCGCCAGCTTGCCGCCCACGCTCGCCTTGGCCGTGTAGGTAAGGACGGTTCCCTCGCCCTCGGGCGTCAGCACGACATGGGCATCGCCCTTGGCGAAGCCCGCGACGCCGCCCTGGCCCTCGCCGGACAATCGGCAGCTGTGCGGGGGATCGAGCTCGCTGAGCTGAACCTTGCCCTTGAAGGCGGCGCTGAGCGGTCCGATCTTGAGGCGGGCGGTGGCCACGAATTCCGTCGGGCTCGTCTTGTCCAGCTGCTCGCAGCCCGGAATACAGGCCTTAAGGACCGCCGGGTCGTTGATCCCCTCCCAAACTCGCTGCGGCGATGCGGAAATCGCATAGCGTCCGGTAAAATCCATTGCGCGCGCTCCAGTTCAAAGAAGTTGCAGACCGGTCAGAGCCCTATCCCTCAAACAGGGGGGTAGGCGATCAACTTGTAGTCGTGAGAGATTCTAACCCGACACTAAGGATCCTTAGCCCAGAATTTCGGCTTAGGCATGGGGCGTAGCATGGCATTCGCGGCGACAGCTTCACCTGGGATGGACGGCGCGGCTCTGGAAGTCATGGGCCTCGTGAAGTGGTTCGATCTCAACAAGGGTTATGGCTTCATCCGGCCGTCCAACGGCATCGAGGGCGATATCCTGCTGCACCAGACCTGCGTGCGGCAATCGGGGTTCAAGGCCGCCTATGAAGGCGCACGCGTCGTCTGCGAAGCGGTGCAGGGGCCGCGTGGCCTGCAGGCGCGCCGGCTGATCTCGCTCGACAATTCCACCGCCCAGGCGGTACCGCCGATCAATCCCAAACCGCTCCGCTACGTCGCGGAACCGGCCGGTGAACCTTTCGAGGCGGTCGTTAAATGGTTCAATCGCGGCAAGGGCTATGGCTTTGTTTCGCGCGGCACCGGAACGCCCGATATCTTCGTCCATATGGAAACACTGCGCCGTTCGGGCATTCGCGAGCTCCGGCAGGGCCAGCGCGTGCAGGTGCGCACCGGCGCCGGTCCGAAGGGCGAGCTTGCGGCGGCGGTCGATCTCATCGATCCTTGAGCTGAATTCATCTTCGGTAAGCCCATGTCAGACGTCGCGGCGCGTTTCCGCGCGTTCCAGAACGAGGCGCCCCATTGGGCCGCGCTGCTGGCGCAGGTGCCGGCGCGTCATGTTCTACGGCACGATACGACCCATCCCGCCTTCCATGGCTGCATCGACTGGCACTCGGCCTGCCACGCGACCTGGGCGCTGCTCGCCTATCGCGGACTGACGGGCGACGGCCAATATGACGCAATCGTCGACAGCATCCTCCTGCCGGCCAAGCTCGCCGCCGAAGCGGCCGATCTGGCGGCGCGGCCGCAGTTCGAGATGCCCTATGGCCGGGCCTGGTTCCTTCGCCTGGCGCTGGAGGACCGGCTCGTAACCGGTTCAACAAGGCTGACCTTTATCGCCCGCGATGTGGCGGCCTCGCTGATCGATCAATTCCGCAACCGCCCCGCAGACCCGTTCGCCCGCGAATATGCGAACCCGTGCTGGGCGCTCCTCAACCTGCTCGACTATGCCGAGGTCGAGAGCCGCCCCGATGTTGCCGATGTCACCCGCGATATCGTCGCTGGGATGCGGGGGCATCTCGAACGCCTTCCTGGCGAGACGGAGGAATTGGGCTGGCCCGACTTCATGGCGGTGACGCCGGCCTTTTGCGAACTTATGATCCGGTCCGGCGCGCTGCCGGTCGAGACCGTGATGGCGCGGTCCAGGAGCCGCCTGCTGGCGCTCCAGCCCGTCACCGAGCCGCGCAAGGCGCACCATTACGCGCTCAATTTCAGCCGGGGCTGGGCCCTTCTGGCATTGGCCGAAGCGGCACAGGACGCCGCGCTGCTGGGCAAGGCCATTGACCATATCGAGACGGGCCTTTGCCACCCCAGCTGGTGGCGGGGCGACTATCGTTCGGTTGGCCATTGGGTGCCGCAGTTCGCGCTCTTTGCGCTTCAACGCGCGATGCGGCAGACTTTTCCGCAATAACAAACATTGCAGCTCGGGGGAGTTTGCATGCGCTTGGCAGTCCTTGGATTGATTGCATCCGTCGTTCTTGTGTCCTGCGCGACCTTCGCAGGGCCGGCATCGTCGCTGCCCGTGGAAACGATCCGGATCGACACGGCGAGCGGGTCGAAGTCGTTCCAGGTCGAGATCGCGGCAGACGTCCAGTCGCAGGAGCGCGGCCTGATGTATCGCCGGGATCTCGCGCCGGACGCAGGCATGCTGTTCGACTTTCACAACGCCGAGCCGGTGGCATTCTGGATGAAGAACACGCCGCTGCCGCTCGACATGCTGTTCATCCGGGCCGACGGCACCGTGTCGACGATCGAGCCCAACGCAGTTCCCTTTTCGACCGACACGATACCGTCTGCCGAGCCCGTGCGCGCCGTGCTCGAGATCAATGGCGGCCGCGCCCGCGATCTTGGAATCAGGCCCGGCGACCGGGTTCGCGCGCAAATCTTCCACGACGTCGAGTAGCGCGAGATCCGTTCTGGCGGCGCCCCGGCGCGGTCGACCGGCCAAACTTGCCCGCCTGGGCCGCTTCGGCTACTGACGCCGTTCCGGACGGGGCGTAGCGCAGCCTGGTAGCGCATCTGCTTTGGGAGCAGAGGGTCGCGTGTTCAAATCACGCCGCCCCGACCACCGGCCGAAACGTTGAGGACGGACATATGCGCGCGCGCATCTATCAACCGCCGAAGAACGCCATGCAGTCAGGCAAGGCCCGCACCAAGCAGTGGCTGCTCGAATTCGAGCCCGAGAGTGCGCGCAGCCCCGATCCGCTCATGGGCTGGACCAGTTCGTCCGACATGCGCCAGCAGATTCAGGTCGAATTCGACACCAGCGAGGAAGCCATCGCCTTCGCCGACAAGCACGCCATTGCCTATCAGCTATTTGAGCCGCACAGACCGGCCCCGAAATCGAAATCCTACGCCGACAATTTCCGCGTCGACCGCAAGGAACCCTGGTCGCACTGATCGCGCGCTGGCGAACCCGGCAGGACTCGAACCTGCGACCTGCTGCTTAGAAGGCAGCTGCTCTATCCAGCTGAGCTACGGGTCCATGACGGCGCGCATATACACCGCGCCCGAGTCGCAGAATAGCAGGAATGTGATCTCCAAATTATCACCGGACGGTCGCCAGAAACGGTGCAGCGGCTGTCCGGCGTGAGGTATCGCGGTATCATCGCATCGCGTCGGGCGGGGACAAGGCTACGCCATGAACCGATTTGCGATCGCGCTGGCTGGGCTGCTGCTCGCCACCGTGCCTTGCACCGCGGGCGATCGTTATACGGAGCCTGCCGATTGCGACGCGCCGTCAGCCGATGAACCTGTCTGCTTTCACGATCATGCCGTGACGCCTGCCGAGGCTGCGGCTGCGCTTGGCCTGCACAATCTTGCGGTCTCGAGCGTCGGCGACGAGTTGACCGTGATCGCGCGCAGCCCGGCGCGGGCGGTTTCGCTTTGCTGTTCGATCGACGCGCCGCTCAAGCGCATCGAGGGAAGCACCGATCTGTGGAGCTTGTCGGTGCGCGTGCTCGACATCGAGCATGCGGTCATCGATGCGCAGCTCTCGACCACGGACAAGGGAGCGACCGCCTATTACGGCAATGCCGTGCCGCGACCCGTCGTGTCGGACCCGCTGAAAGGCACGCTGCAATTCGAGACGATCGCGAGCACGGCTCTGGGTGAGGACCGCAAGCTGACGGTCTATCTGCCGCCGGGCCATGACAAGACCAGGACCTATCCCGTCCTCTACATGGCGGACGGCGACGTCGTATCCTCCTTCGTGTCGGCGATCGACGCGCTGATCGCGGCGGGCCGCATCCGCCCCTTGATCGTGATCGGGCTGTGGCCGGGCCGGAGCCAGGCGGACGAGCGCTCACTTCGAATATCTGCAGGGCCGCTCAGAGCAGCGCTTCCGCGAGCATCAGGAATTTCTGTTGAATGAATTGATGCCCTATGCCGAGAAAACATACGGCGCCTCGACGGTCCGCGAGGACCGGATGATCGCGGGCTTCTCCGACGGCGCGGCCTGGGCATTGTCGACGGGCCTGCACAATCCCGATCGTTTCGGCACCATAGCGGCGCTGTCGTTCGGCTGGCCCAAGGCCGCAGAAAACCTTGGCGAGTTGAACCAGCCGAGGCTGTATTTCGGCTCCGGCATCCTGGAGCCCTATTTCCACAAGGTGACAGAGCACACCGCGCGCCACGCGCAAGGGCTCGGCGGCGAGGTGATGCTGGAGCACTTCACCTCGGGCCACGCGGCATCGGCGTGGCGCTACATGCTGCTCGACGCGTTGCTCTGGAGCTTTCCGGTGAAGTCCTAGCGGCCCTCGAACTTCGCCTCGCGCTTGGCGAAGAACGCGGCGACGCCTTCGCGCACGTCTTGCGCCGGATTGGCGATCATCACCGACAGCGCGGCATCATCGAGCGAGTTCTCGAGCGAGGAGTCCAGTCCCTTGCGCATCATGTTCTTGGCGAGGCGCACGGCGAGCGGCGCGCGCTTGGCGATCTCGCGCGCAAAGGCGAGGGCGCGCGCGCCCAACTCCGCCGCCGGCACGACTTCGGTGACGAGGCCGAGCTTCATCGCTTCGGCGGCGGGATAGACTTCGTTCAGCAGCGACATCTTGAGCGCGCGGTCGAGCCCCATCATGCGCGGGAAGAACCAGGCGCCGCCTTCGTCCGGCAGCAGCGCGAACTTGCCCGACGTGTCGCCCAGCTTGGCGCTGTCGGCGGCGATGCGAAAATCGCAGGCGAGTGCGAGCGTCAATCCGCCGGCCACCGCCGCGCCGTTGACCGCCGCCACCACGGGCTTGTCCATGCGGTGCAAGGCGGCGATGACACGGTGCATGCCGACGCGCATTTCCTGCGCCTGGCCCATCTGCTTGTTGCGGTAGGAGGGGCCTTTCTTCTCGCCCTCGACCGGCGCACCGGCCACGTCGCCGCCGGAGCAGAAGCCGCGTCCGGCACCGGTCAGGATCAGGCAGCGAAGGCCGTCGTCCTCCATATATTCGTGCAACGCCTCGACCAGTTCCTCGCACATCTGATGCGTATAGGCATTCATGCGGTCGGGCCGATTTAGCGTGATCCGGCCGATGGCGGGTTCGATCGTCTCGTACAGGATGGTGCGAAAGCTCATGGCGTTCTCCCGGTTATTTTCTCCATCCGACCACGGCGGGAGGGTATGCTCAACGCTGATCTTCACCTTCCTGGCACTGGGAGGTGAACTGCCCGCGCGTACGGGTTAGAGTTTCCCGAAATATGGGAGGACACGATGAGCAGTTACCCCGACATTCTCTACGAGGTGAAGGACCGCGTTGCGACGATCACGTTGAATCGGCCCGACCGGCTGAACGCCTATACCGATCGCATGGCGGGCAGCATTCGCCTCGCCATGGCCGATGCCGCAAAGGACACTGCCGTTCGTGTGATCGTTCTCACCGGCGCGGGCCGCGGATTTTGCGCGGGCGCGGACATGGACCTTCTGCAAGGCATCCAGACGGAGGGCGGCGAGCGCCAGGCTTCGCGCGGCGAAGGCAACGTCGGAGACGCATTCGATTCCAAATATGGTCCGAAGCTCGACGAGGAATTCGCCGATATGCGGCGCTTCGCCTATTTCATGCGGACCAAGAAACCGATCCTTGCCGCGATCAACGGACCGTGCGCCGGCATCGGTCTCATCATGACGCTCTACGCCGATATGCGTTTCGTGAGCGACAAGGCGGTGCTGACGACGTCGTTCGCGCAGCGCGGCCTGATCGCCGAACACGGCATCTCCTGGCTGCTGCCGCGCCTGATCGGTCCCGCGCATGCGCTCGACATCCTGCTTTCGGCGCGCAAATTCTCGCCGCATGAGGCCAAGGAGATGGGCCTCGTCAACAAGGTGTTCGCCGCCGACACGTTCCTGGACAACGTCATGGCCTATGCGCGGCTTCTGGCCGACACCGTCTCGCCGCGCTCCATGGCGGTGATGAAGGCGCAGGTCTGGAAGTCCTACTTCCAGGATTTCGGCGATGCTCTCGCCACGGCGGACGCCGAAATGCCGCCCAGCTTCAAATGGCCCGACTTCAAGGAGGGCGTCAGCCACTTCCTGGAGAAGCGCGCGCCCAAATTCGCGGATATCTGATCCGGCCAAAAGGCAAGATTGACGCCGCCGTCACGAGGTCTACAACGCGCGCCCTGAGTGGGGATGCGAGTGCAGCCATGAGAATCGTCGGCGGTAAATGGTCGAACTGGTCGGGCGGCGTCGTCTGCAAGCCGAAGGCATTTGTTGCGCCCAAGGACGAGGTCGAACTCGCCGCCGCCGTGCGCACCGGAACGGCGCCGGTGCGCGTGCCGGGTACCGGCCATTCCTTTACCCCGCTCAATGCCACCGACGGCACGATCATCGATTTGGCGGCCTTTACCGGCCTCAAGGGCTTCGACGCCGATGCTCAGGCCGCGACCTTTGGCGCAGCGACGCCGCTGTGGGAGATCGGCCCGCTGATCCAACCGCTCGGCTTCGGTCTCAAGAACATGGGCGACATCGACCGGCAGACTTTGGGCGGCGTGGTCGGCACCGGCACGCACGGCACCGGTCCGACGCTCGGCAGCTTCTCGTCGGAAGTCGCGGGCTTTCGATTGCTGCTCGCCAATGGCGACATTATCCACTGTTCGCCGGCCGAGAACGTGGAGATCTTCACGGCCGGCCGCACTTCGATAGGCTCGCTCGGCGTGATGGTCGAGATCACGATGAAGGTGCGCCCAGCCTACAAGCTGATCGAAAAGAATTTCCTTCTTCCGATCGACGAACTTTGGGCCAAGCTCGACGGCCTGGTCGCGCAGAACCGGCACTTCGAGTTTTTCTGGTTTCCCTACGCGGACGTCGCGGTGTGCAAATCGCTCAACGAGACAGACAAGGATGCGCCGCCGCCGCGCCCCGCCGAAGCGATGCGCGATCGCGGCGAGCAGAGCGGCGCCGACGCGCGCACCTTCGAAATGATCAACGAGGTTCTGCCTTATGCACCGATGTTCCTGCGGCAGGCGCATCGGCTGTTTTCCGGCTCGATGAGCGGCGGCGAGCGCGTGCGCTGGAGTCACGAGATATTCCCGAGCCCGCGCACCACGCGGTTCAACGAGATGGAATATGCGGTGCCCTATGAGAAGGGGCCGGAGACGATCAAGAAACTCGTCGCAGAGATCCGCAAGCGCCGCATCAATACGGGCTTTCCCATAGAGTATCGCACGGTGGCACCGGACGATGTGTGGCTGAGTCCGTTCTACATGCGCAAAAGCGCCACAATCGCCGTGCACCAGTATCATCGCGTGAACACGTCGAGGCTCTTCGACATGTGCGAGAGCATTTTCCGCAGCGTCGAGGGCCGCCCGCACTGGGGCAAGCGCCACACGCGCACGGCCGAGGAATTCGCCGAGCTGTATCCGAAATTCGAGGACTTCCGTGCGTTGCGGGCGCGGCTGGATCCGCAGGGCAAGTTCTTGAATTCGCACCTGCGAAGCATATTTGAGGGCTGAGGCTTCGTAAGGAGGCCTTCGATGAACAAGCCACTGATGTATTCGATTTCCGCCGTGCTCGGCGCGGCGGTTGTCCTGATGGTCGCCGAATCCGACTGGCTGCTGGCGTTGATTATGGGCGCCGGTTTGGGCCTGACCGCGGCCCTTATGGTGCATGCTTATCCGGCCGATCTCGCGCCTCCGGCCGACCGCCGGCATGAGGCCAACCAGAAGCGCAAGGCCGCGCTGAAGAGCGGGGCCTAGCGTCTACTCCCCGCCCAGCTTGGCTTGCCGGAAGAAGCAGGACGGCGCGCCGGTGTGGCAGGCCGGTCCGATCTGATCGACCTTCATCAGCAGCGCATCGCCGTCGCAATCGACCCACGCTTCGACGAGGCGTTGCGTGTGGCCCGACTCTTCACCCTTGCGCCAGACCTTCTTGCGCGAGCGCGACCAGTAGGTGACTTCGCCGGTCTGCAAGGTGCGCTCGAGCGTCTCGCGGTTCATCCAGGCGAACATCAGGATCTCGCCGGTCTGCGCGCGCTGCGTGATCACGGCGACGAGTCCGTCGGCGCCGAATTTCACTTCGGAGAGAAACTTCTCGCGGCTCAGCGTCTCGCTCATGCGGCGGCCTCTAGCCGTTCGAAGCCCTTGGCCAAGTCGGCGATCAGATCGTCCGCATCCTCCAGGCCGGCATGGATGCGGATCACCGGACCGTCGGCGGCGAACGGCGCAACCGTGCGCTTGATGTCGGCAGGCACGATCAGGCTCTCATAGCCACCCCAGGAAAAACCGATGCCCAAATGCGCCATTCCATCGATCATCGCGGCGACGGCCTTGTGCGTGGCCGGTTTCAGAACCACGCCGAACAGGCCGCAGGCGCCGGTGAAGTCGCGCTTCCACAGAGCATGACCCGGATCGCTTTCCAATGCCGGATAAAGAACACGCGACACTTGCGGCCGCGTCTGCAGCCAGCGCGCGAGTTTGGTCGCGGTCTCCTGGTGGCGTTTGAGGCGCACCGCGAGCGTGCGCAGCCCGCGCAATGCCAGAAAGCAATCGTCGCCGCTGACATAGAGTCCGCTGTTGCCGTGGAATTCGTGCAGCCGCGCAGCGTGACTTTCGTTTGCGGCGATGTAGCCCATCATCACGTCGGCATGGCCGCCGATATATTTCGTCACCGCCTGGATCGAGAGGTCGACGCCATGCGCTAGCGCTTTGAAGTGGAGCGGCGTCGCCCAGGTGTTGTCGAGCAGCACGCTTGCGCCAACGGCGTGCGCAGCCTTGGCGATCGCCGGTATATCCTGGACCTCGAACGTCAGCGATCCGGGACTCTCGCAGAACACCGCCCGCGTGTTCGGTCGCATGAGGGCAGCGATGTCGGCTCCGATCGTCGGAGCGTAGTAACTCGTCTCGACGCCGAACCGCTTCAGTGTCTTGTCGCAGAATGCGCGTGTGGGCGCGTAGGCGCTGTCGGTCACCAGCAGGTGGTCCCCAGCACTGCAGACCGCGAGTATCGCCGTCGTCGCGGCATTCAGGCCGGACGGAACGAGCACGGTCCGCGCCGCGCCTTCGAGCGTGCCGATGGCATCCTCGAGGCTCTTCATCGTCGGGTTGCCGCGCCGCCCATAGGAGAACGGCATGCTGCGCGCATCCAGCGTGGCCATGTCCGGGTAGAGGATCGTCGAGGCGCGATAGACGGGCGTGTTGACGACGCCGTAGTGCGCCTTGCTCTCGCGCCCGACGGCGGACAGCAGCGTCTCGATTTTCTTCTTTTCGTCGCTCACCGCTCCCAAATCTCCATTTCGCCTGTTAGGCTGCAATCCAGTAACGCGGCTGGTCCTGCGCTGCAATGCGAGGACCGGCATCTCAGCCATGCGGGGGAATGTCCGGGAATGGGTAGGATTTCTTTGTGTCTGGCGCTTCTTTTTGCGCTTGCAGTGCCGGCTTCGGCCAACACGCTCGATACGGTCAGGAAGAACGGATTTCTGCGCTGCGGCGTCAGTGAGGGCCAGCCAGGGTTCTCCAATCCGGATGCGCGCGGCAACTGGACGGGCATCGACGTCGACTATTGCCGCGCTGTGGCAGTGGCGATCTTCAACGATCCGAACAAGGTGCGGTTCGTGCCGACCTCGTTCGAGGAACGCTTTACCGCGCTGCAGGCCGGCCAGTTCGACATCCTCTCCCATGACACCACCTGGACGATGGACCGCGATGTCGCCCAGGGCCTCGAGTTCATCGGCGTGGATTTCTATGACGGCCAGGGCTTTCTGGTGCGCAAGTCGCTCGGCATAAAGAACGCGATGCAATTGAACGGTGCGACTTTGTGCACCCAGACGGGCACGACCAGCGAGCTCAATGCCGCCGACTTCTTTCGTGCCCACAATCTCAAATACAAGATTCTCGTCTACCAAAAGGAATCCGAGTACGTCGCGGCTTACGATGCGGGGCGCTGCGATGCCGCGACCACCGACCGTTCCGGTCTCGCCGGCGACCGTCTGAAGCTCAAGAATCCGAGCGACCATGTGCTGCTGCCCGATGTCATCTCCAAGGAGCCGCTCGGTCCGGCCGTGCGCCAGGGCGATCAGCAATGGGGCGATCTGTGCCGCTGGACGTTGTTCGCACTGGTCAATGCGGAGGAATTGGGCGTCAGCTCCAAGACTGCCGATGCGATGCTGAATTCGCCGTCTCCTGAAGTGCGCCGCCTGCTCGGCAAGGAGGGCGGCTTCGGCGCCGAACTCGGCCTCACCAACGATTGGGCCTATCGCATCGTCAAGAAGGTCGGCAATTACGGCGAAATCTACGAACGCAACATGGGGCTGGCGACGCCGCTGAAGCTGCCGCGCGGCATCAACCGGCTTTGGAACCAGGGCGGCATCATGTACGCGCCGCCGATCCGCTGACGGATTCGATGCTGAAGACGCCTGCACGCCACGCCTGGTGGCGCGACACAAAATGGCAGGCGGTGTTCTATCAGGCGCTGGTGCTCGTCGCGCTGGCAGTGCTGGCCGCCTGGCTCGTGCACAACGCGGCCGACGCGCTCACCCGCCGCCACGTCGCGTCCGGCTTCGCCTTCCTCGACAAGACGGCGGGCTTCGGGATCTCCCAAACGCTCATTCCGTACACGGAGGAGTCTAGCTATGGCCGCGCCATGTGGGTGGGGCTGGCGAACACCTTGCTCGTGTCGGCGGCCTCGATCGTGCTGTCGACCATCCTGGGCTTCGTGGTCGGCATCGGGCGGCTGTCGAGCAACTGGCTGGTGGCCAAGCTCTGCACCGTCTATGTCGAGACCCTGCGCAACATTCCGCTGATGTTGCAGGTGGTGTTCTGGTATTTCGGCGTGCTGCAGGCTCTGCCACCGCCGCGCGAGAGCCTTGCGCTCAGTTCGTTCCTCGCCATCAACAATCGCGGCCTTTACGTGCCCGAGCTGATCTTCCTGCCGGGATCGTGGCTGGTCGCGGCCGCGCTCGTCACCGGCATTGCGGCGTCTTATGCGCTGCATGTGTGGGCGAGGGCGCGCCAGCTCCGCACGGGCCATCGACCGACGATGTGGTGGGCCATGCCGCTGCTGATCATCGGACTGCCTGCGCTCGCGCTCCTGGCAATGCGCACGCCGTTCGCATTGAGCTGGCCTGAACTTGCGGGCTTCAGCTATGAGGGCGGCCTGCAGATCAATCCGGAACTGGCGGGCCTTGCAATAGCGCTGTCGACCTATACCGCGGCCTATATCGCCGAGATCGTCCGCGCCGGACTGCTCTCGGTAGCGCGCGGTCAAAGCGAGGCGGCGAGCGCGCTCGGTCTCAAGCCGAGCCATTCGCTTCGCCTGGTGCTGATCCCGCAGGCGATGCGGGTGATCATCCCACCGCTGGCGAGCGAATATCTCAGCCTCACCAAGAACTCCTCGCTCGCCATCGCCATCGGCTATCCCGACCTGGTCGCGGTGTTCGCCGGCACGGTGCTGAACCAGACCGGCCAGGCGATCGAGATCCTCACGATCACCATGGCGATCTATCTGACCCTGAGCCTCATCACCTCGGGACTGATGAATCTCTACAATCGCGCGCATGCGTTGGAGGGCCTGGGATGACCGAGACGGCGTTCCACAGTCCTCCTGTGCGCCATGTCGGCGTGTTCGGCTGGCTGCGCGCCAACCTGTTCTCGAGCGTCGTCAACTCGATCCTGACGATCCTGGTGCTCGCGCTGCTCGCCTGGACCGTACCGCCCCTGGTCAATTGGGTGTTCGTTTCCGCGGTGTGGCACGGCGCGACCCGCGAGGCGTGCGAGGCGGGGAACGGGGCCTGTTGGCCGTTCATCTGGGCGCGGCTGGGTCAGATCATTTACGGCTTCTACGATTTCGACGAGCGCTGGCGTGCGGACGTCGTCTATGCGTTGGGCGCGATCGGCCTTGCGTGGTTGCTTATTCCGAAGCTCCCGAAGAAAGGCTGGGTCGGCGCGAGCCTGCTGACGCTCTATCCGCTGCTTTCTTTCGTGCTGTTGAGCGGCGGCTGGTTCGGATTGGCGGTGGTTCCCACCGAACGCTGGGGCGGCTTGCTGCTGACGCTGGTGGTGGCCGCCATCGGCATCGTCGCCTCGTTGCCGCTGGGCATCTTCCTGGCGCTCGGCCGGCGTTCGCAACTGCCGGTGGTGCGAATTCTTTCGGTCGTCTTCATCGAGGTGTGGCGCGGCGTGCCGATGATCACCGTGCTGTTCATCGCCAGTTCGCTGCTGCCGCTGTTCCTGCCCACGGGGTTCGAACTCGACAAGCTGTTCCGCGCCCTGATCGCGGTGGCGCTGTTTAACGCCGCCTACATGGCCGAGGTCGTCCGTGCCGGCCTGCAGGCCTTGCCGCGCGGCCAGCGCGAAGCGGCCAGCGCGCTGGGTCTCAGCTATTGGCGTTCCACCGTGCTCATCATCCTGCCTCAGGCACTTCGGATCGTGCTGCCCGGCATCGTCAACAACATGATTTCGATGTTCAAGGACACCTCGCTCGTCTCGATCATCGGTTTCTTCGATCTCTTGGGGGTGATCCAGGCCGGTTCGACCGATCTCGACTGGTCGAGCCCCAACACCGCGGTGACGGGTTACATCTTCGCGGGCGCCGTCTATTGGGTGTTCTGCTTTTCGCTGTCGCGCTATTCCGCCGCGCTCGAATATGATCTGGCGGAAGGGGAGAGGCGATGAACGACACGCCCATCATTACATTGGACGGCGTCTCCAAATGGTTCGGCCAGTTTGCCGTGCTCAAGAACATCAATCTGAGCGTCAAGCAGGGCGAGCGCATCGTCGTGTGCGGCCCGTCAGGCTCGGGTAAATCCACTCTCGTGCGCTGCATCAACCGGCTCGAACAGCACGACGAGGGCAAGATCGTCGTCAACGGTACCGAGCTAACGCGCGACGTGCGCAACATCGATACCGTGCGTCGCGAGGTCGGCATGGTGTTCCAGCAATTCAATCTCTTCCCGCATCTCACCATCCTCGCCAACTGCACGCTGGCGCCGGTCTGGGTGCGCAAGATGCCGAAGAAGGAGGCCGAAGAGGCGGCGATGGAGCATCTGGCCCAGATGCGCATCGCCGATCAGGCGAAGAAGCATCCGGCGCAACTCTCCGGCGGTCAGCAGCAGCGCGCCGCCATCGCGCGCGCGCTCTGCATGAACCCCAAGATCATGCTGTTCGACGAGCCGACCTCCGCGCTCGATCCCGAAATGATCGGCGAAGTGCTTGAGGTCATGGTCGACCTTGCCCGGAAGGGCATGACGATGATCTGCGTGACGCACGAGATGGGCTTTGCGCGCGAGGTCGCCGACCGCGTCTGTTTCATGGACGCCGGCGAGATTATCGAGGAAGCCGATCCGGAGACCTTCTTCACCGCGCCCAAGCGCAACCGGACGAAGCTGTTCCTAAGTCAAATTCTCGGTCACTGAGCGGGATGCACTTCCGCGCCCTGCGGTTCCGGCACCATCGGCGGCGCGCCTGAACTGCCTTCCAAAATCTCGCGTAACGGCCGATCGAAGGCCCATGTGATGAGCGCTGCCAGCAAGCCGAGTCCGGAACACAGCAGGAAAAAGCTCGTCTTGTCCATGACGCTGAAGAAAGTACCGATGTAACCTTCCAGCAGATTGCCGGTGAAGCTGGTGATGAACCACAGTCCCATCATTGCCGAGAGGATTTGCACCGGAGCAACACGCGCGACGAGCGCAAGGCCGATCGGCGAAAGATAAAGCTCTCCGAGCGTGATGACCGTGAAGAAGCCGAACAACCAGAGCCAGCTCGCGTGTCCCGCCGGACCGGTCACATAGGCCGCAGCAGCCATCACGAGATAGGAAAGCGAGAGCAGCACATTGCCGAGAGCCATCTTGATTACGGTGCGCGGTTCCCTGCCGCGCCTGGCCTGACGCCCCCACAGCCAGACGATGAGCGGCGTGAAAGCGAAGATCATGAACGGGTTGAACGACTGGAACCATGTCACGTCGATTTGCCAGTCGACGATGCCGGGGATGAGCCGCCGGTCGGTGAAGTTCGCCGCCCACAGATTGATTGTGTTGCCCTGTTGTTCGTAGGTCGCCCAGAACAAGGTGGTGGGAATACAAAGCAGGATCAGCGCGACGACCGCTTTCCAGTCGCGCGCCGTGAGCGGCTTCTTGGTTTCCGTTGACGGCTTCATGCGCGTGATGCGGTCGGCCGGAAGGCTGCGCAGCGCAAAGACGTAGATGAGTTGGCCGACCACCATGCCGACGCCGGCGGCGAAGAAACCCCATTTCCCCAGTCGACATGCTCGCCGAGCGTGCCGCACACCAAGGGCGAGAAGAACGCGCCGACATTGATGCCAACATAGAAGATCGAATAGGCGCGATCGATGCGGCTATCGCCGGGCTTGTATAGATTTCCGACCTGGGTCGAGATGTTCGGCTTGAAAAATCCGTTGCCGAGAATCAGAAGGAACAGGCCGATGAAAAGCAGGCTGGGCGACATCAGCGTGAACTCGGCGATCGCCATCGTCACGCCACCGACGATCACGCTCATGCGCTGGCCAAGCCATCGGTCGGCGATGATGCCGCCGAAGAACGGCGTCAGGTACACGAAGCCCGTGTAGAAACCGTAGATCAGAGAGGCGAATTGGGGTTGATACGTCGCGTCGATCACCTTCCCGGTGTCGAGCGCTCCGAACATCGATACGAACAAGTTGTGCAGGAACTGATAGCCGACGACGTCGTCGAAGTGGCCGGGCAGAAAGAGGAATTTGGTGAGGTACAGAACAAGAAGGGCACGCATTCCGTAGTAGGAAAAGCGCTCCCACATCTCAGTCGTGAACAAGAATGTCAGCCCGCGCGGGTGGCCGAATAGAGTCTTTTCCGCTGTCGTCTCCGCCATCGCCATCCGACCCATCCCCCTGATGCGCGCAGGAGCATGCCGGACTCTTCCGTCTACGGCAATTCGATGTAGCGGTCCTCGCGGGAGTAGGGCACGAAGCCGAGCCTCTGATACAGCGGCAGGGCGCGCGGATGATCGAGCGTACAGGTGTTCACGAGAAGTTTTGAGATCGGCCGCATCCACGCGTTCGCGACGGCGTGATAGAGGAAGAAATATCCGAGTCGTTTCCCCACCGCTTCCGGCATCAATCCGAAATAGGCGAGCTGCCCGGCCGCTGCGTCGCGCATGTCGAGTTCGGCCATGCCGGCCGGGTTGCCTTCGACATACAGGACATAAAGCTCGAGATCCGGATGACGGATGGTCTCGGCAAGTGCATCGTCGCTCAACTTTCTCCGGTCGACCCAGAAATAATCGTCGCCGATCGTGTTGTAGAGATAGCGGTAGAAATGCACTGCGGGATGGACCGCGCGGATGATTGCGACCTTGCCCCGGGGCATGGGCGGCGGCAGGGCGGAGGGCTTGGCCATCATCTCGAGGAAGGTGACGACCATCGGTATGCGGCGGCCCTTTTCGCGCGACATGCTCAACCCGTCTCCACCGGTGCGTCGCTCGCGCCCCATTCGGCCCACGATCCGTCGTAGAGCGACACGTCCTGGGCACCGGCGACGGAAAGCGCCAGCATTACGATCGCGGCCGTGATGCCCGAGCCGCAGCTCGTTACGACCGGCCGGTGCAGATCCACCTTGTGCGCGGCAAAGACCTTGCGAAGCTCGTCGGGCGATTTCAGCGTGCCGTCCGGCGCGGTCAGATCCGTGTACGGAACATTGATGCTGCCGGGGATGTGCCCGCCGCGCACGCCGGCGCGCGGCTCGGGCTCGATGGCGCGGAAGCGGGGGATGCCGCGCGCATCGACCACCTGCTCGGACCTGCTCTCGAGATTGGTGCAGACTTGCTTGAAATCGCGGATCAGCGCGTTGTTGTGGCGGACGGTGAAATGGCGCGCGAAGGGCTGCGCGCTCATGTCTTCCAGAGGGCGTCCCTCGGCGCGCCATTTCGGCAGGCCGCCATCCAGCACCACGACATCCTCATGCCCCATGGCGCGCAGCATCCACCAGGCGCGCGGCGCCGAATAAATTCCGGCGCTGTCATAGACGACGATCAGGTTGCCGTCGCCCAGGCCGAGCTTGCGCATGCGGCTGGCGAACTTCGGTGCCGGCGCCAGCATATGGGGCAACGGATTCTTCTCGTCGGACAGATCGTCGATATCGAAGAACACGGCGCGCGGAATGTGCGCGGCGGCATATTCGGCGCGTGGATCGCGATCTAGATGGGGCAAGTACCAGGACGCGTCGGCCACGCGCACGTCTGGCGCATTGATCCTGCCGGCGAGCCACTCGGTCGTGACGAGGGGAGTTGCGGGCGTCATTCGAACGGCACTTGCGTGAGTTTCTTGGGTCCGGACAGCCAGCGCGGCACGGGAAGGGCCTTGCCGCGCAGGAATTCGGGATTGAACAGCTTGCTCTGATAGCGCGTCCCGTAGTCGGCAAGAATGGTGACGATTGTGTGGCCCTTACCCATCTCGCGCGCCATGCGCACGGCGCCGGCGACATTGATGCCGGTCGAGCCGCCCATGCACAGGCCTTCATGCTCGAGCAGTTCGAAGATCAGCGGCAACGCCTCCTCGTCGGAAATCTCATAGGCATCGTCGATCGGCGCGCCTTGCAGATTGGCAGTGACGCGGCCCTGGCCAATGCCTTCGGTGATCGAGCTGCCGTGCGATTTCAACTCGCCGGTCTTGATCCAGGAATAGATCGCGGCGCCGAGCGGATCGGCGGCGGCAATTCTGACCTTCGGATTGCGCTCCTTCAGCGCGATAGCGACACCGGCCAGCGTACCACCGGTACCGACTGCGCAAGTGAAGCCGTCGACGAGCCCGTTCGTCTGGTGCCAGATCTCGGGTCCCGTGCCTTCGATGTGCGCCTGTCGGTTGGCGACATTGTCGAACTGATTGGCCCAGATTGCGCCGTTCTTCTCGCTCTCGGCCAATTGCTTTGCGAGACGGCCGGAGACTTTCACGTAGTTGTTGGGATTCTTGTAGGGCACGGCCGGCACTTCGATGAGTTCGGCGCCGAGCAGCTTGAGTGCGTCCTTCTTTTCCTGGCTCTGCGTATCGGGAATGACGATGACGGTGCGAAATCCCAGGGCATTGCCGACGACCGCGAGGCCGATGCCGGTGTTGCCGGCGGTGCCTTCGACGATGACGCCGCCCGGCCTCAGCGTACCGTGCCGTATCGCGTCCTGGATGATGAACAGCGCCGCGCGGTCCTTCACGGACTGGCCGGGATTCATGAATTCGGCCTTGCCGAGGATTTCGCAGCCCGTCAGTTCGCTCACGCGGTTGAGGCGGATCAGCGGCGTCTTCCCGATGGCTGCAACTACGTCGGTTTTTATGTCCATTGCTTCGCGGGATGGGGAGGCAGGCCGAAAGTAATAGGGTGGGGTGGGGGGTTCAAGGCGAGATCGCTCGTGGAGCCTGCCGCCGGATTCGCCCCGATCTCGGCAATCGAGGCGCGCGAAAAGAGCGTAGCTCGCGCGCTCGGATCGGCTGCAACATGCGTTCGCGACAATCGACGAGAACAACGATGTACACGCTTTACTACTACCCCGGAAACGCCAGCCTGATGCCGCACATGTTGCTGCGCGAAATCGGGGCGCCGTTCGAGTTGCAGCTGGTGGACAGGGCCAACAACGCACAGAAAAGCGCCGAATATCTGCGCCTCAATCCATCCGGAACGATTCCGGTTCTGGTCGATGACGGTGCGGCAATTTTCGAGACGGCGGCGATTTCGCTCTATCTCGCCGACCGCCATCCGGATGCCGGGCTCGCGCCACCGCCCAACTCGCCCGAGCGCGGGCAGTATTACAAATGGATGGTGCTCATTCACGAATGCCCTGCAAACCCAGTTCCGCTCCTGGTTCTATCCGCACGAGTTCGCGACCGACGCCGCCCATGTCGAGTCCGTTAAGGCGGCAACCGCGTCTCGCATCGGGGCGACCTTCGCGCAAATCGGCAGCCATCTCGACTCGAGCAGATGGCTGCTCGGCGACGCATTCTCGGCGCCTGATCTCTATCTTTTCATGATGGTGCGCTGGGGACGCGCGCTACCGTCGCCGCCGCGCCTGATCCCGTCGCTCGCGCGGCATGCGGCAGCGACCGCCGCGCGTCCGGCGGTGCTCACGGCATTGGACGTGGAAGGCATCGGCGCGCCCTACGTCTGAACGCGCGCGACGTCTTTCGATTGCGCGATGCCTCGAGGCAATCCGAGGCCGCCGAAATCAGGCTCTGCGGCAGATATCGAAATAGTGGCAGAGAATGTAGCGGATGAGGTCCCAGATCGAGCCGCCATCGGTGACGGCCGGCGCCTGGAAAGTGCTCGGCAATGCGAGGTTGGCACTTTGGACCGCCGCGTAAGGACCAAGAGCAACATCGGCAACGGCCATTGTGACATTGCGGACCGGTGCGGCATCCATCCCGGCCGTGAAAGCGGCGCCGAGCGTGAGCGCAGTGGCGAACCCGATCGACAAGGCAGTGCGAGTCAGAAGTTTCATTGTTCATCCCCCATGGTCGGCCCCGAGACGGTGCCGAGTAACCATGATCGTCCGTTTCGAGGCAAAGACAATCACCCGAATTGGGGGCGGGAGCTCGCAAAACGCGAGAAATATGGCTCCCCGGGCCGGATTCGAACCAGCGACCAACCGGTTAACAGCCGGTTGCTCTACCGCTGAGCTACCGAGGAACGGACGCGGTGTCTAACCCGTCTCTCCCTGGATGGAAAGCCAAAACTGACGCGGAAGACCGCGGTTTATGCGCCTGAAAGAAAAAGAGGCCGGGTGTTAGCCCGGCCCCAAGGCGTTGGGTAATGGTGGGGTGTCTTCAAGGGAAGACGGGGTCACTCTGAGGCCTCAAGGTTAATAAAAGCTTAACATGCCCAATTTTGGAGCAAGCAATTATACCGAGGCTGGGAAGGGGACATGGCCGTCATTGAAGTTCGTGCCTATTCCGGCCGCCGGGACGTTCCGCTGCTGCTTAATTTCGGCAGCCGGTGCTTCGCCGAACGATTCCCGCTGCCGGCGTCCTGGCATCCCGGCGATTTCATTTGGGAGATGCAGGCCGATTACGACCGGCCGCATCCGATCCGGATGTGGTTGTCACCGGCCGGCGTTGAGGCCATTGCCTGGAAATTCGGACCGGGCGAAGCGTGGATCGAAGCGCTGCCGCAAAGCGAGCACCTCGTGGAACAGGCTGTGGCATGGGCCGAACAGAGCGCCAGGGACGCTGGCGCGACACGGCTCTCGATCCGCGCCTTCTGTGGCGATCAGACGAGAATTGGGGCGCTCGAAGCCCTGGGCTATCGGCAAAGCGGACCTGAAGGCGTGTGGTTTCGGCTGGATCTCGCCAAGCCCTTGCGCGAGCGCGCAGTACCGGAAGGGTTTCGCGTGCGCGATAGCGCCGGCATCGATCCAGAGGCACGCGCCAAGGCGCATCGCGATGCCTGGAACGACCTCTCTCATATCGGCCTTCCCGATGCGCGTTCGAAATTCACCACCGAAGTTTATCTCAGGTTGCGCGATGCACCCGTCTACGATCCTTCGCTCGATATTCTGGTCGAGACGGCCGACGGCGAACTCGTCTCCAACTGCGTCTGCTGGGCCGACGCGCCAAGCGGCATCGGAATTTTCGAACCGGTGGGCACGCACGCAGCCTATCGCGGCAGGCGCTTGGCCGGGCTTGCGATCCTGGAAGGGCTCCGGCGTCTGCGGACGTGCGGCATGAAATGGGCGCGGATCGGCACGGCCCACTTCAACAAGCCGGCGATCGCCGCCTACACCGATTGCGGCTTCGAATTGTATGAGCGCACGGCGTGGTGGGCGAGGGAGCTTCCGGCCGAGGGGTAGTTTGGAGGCCACGCCCGGAATTGAACCGGGGTTCACGGATTTGCAGTCCGCTGCGTCACCACTCCGCCACGTGGCCCCATTTCTCCCAGCCCCCAATCTTCCAACAAAGAAGAGGGTTTGGATGCGGACGCGGCCTATAACAGATGCATGTGCCAGCCGACAACCGGGGCGGCCGGCTGGCGCGTTGTCAGTCCCCGGACGGGCCCGTATAAGCCACCGTCCCAATTGCGAGATCGAATCGTCATGGCCGATTACGCCACGCAGCGTTTCAACATGGTCGAGGCCCAGGTTCGGACCAACGATGTGACCGATCCAAGGATCCATGCGGCCATGAGCAGTGTGGCGCGGGAGACCTTCGTGCCGGCCGCCAGGCGTGCCACGGCCTATTCGGACCTGCCGGTCGAGATCGCGCCGGGCCGTTTCATGCTCGATCCGCGCACCTTTTCGAAGTTGTTGCAGCTCGCCGAACTTCAGCCTTCGGACAACGTGCTCGATGTCGCCTGCGGCACGGGTTATTCCGCGGTCGTCATCGCGCGGATCGCCAAGTCGGTGGTAGCGCTCGAACAGGACGCAGACTTCGTCCGAGTCGCTTCCGACATGGTGCCGGCCAGCGGGGCGAAGAACGTAACGGTGGTGCAGGGCGGTCTGACCGAGGGCTTCAAGGCCAGGGCGCCGTACGACGCGATCTTCATCAACGGTGCCGTCGAAGCGGTGCCGGAGACGCTGCTCGGCCAGTTGGCGGAGCGCGGCCGTCTCGTCGCCGTCGTGCGCGACGGCGCGCGGAGCCGGGCCCGTCTCTATGTGCGGGACAAAGGGCGCGTCGGCAGCCGCGAGGAATTCGACGCGACCGTCCCCTTGCTTGCGGGTTTCCGCAAGGTGGTTGGATTTGTCTTCTGAAATCCCCATGTGACGTGTGGAAGAGGGGCCCGAAGATGCGATTGACGTACCGGCTTGCCGCGGTGCCGCTGGCAGCGATCTTGTTGGCCACGCCGGCCTTTGCCGCGAGGCATCACAAGCCTAGGCCTGTGGCAGCTGCCGATCCGGTGGTCGAGCCGGTCATGTCGCCGCTCGGAACCGAGCCGGCCGGCAAGCCCAGCCTCACGCTCGCCGAGGCACTCGCCGTCGCTTACGAGACCAATCCGCAACTCGCCGCGCAGCAGGCCTCGTTGCGCGCGACGGACGAGGGCGTTGCCATCGCCAATGCCGGCTGGCGGCCGACCATCTCGGCCGGCGGCACCTACGCCTATCAGCAGTATTTCTTCAACGCGATTCCGGTGGGCTCTTTTCCGGGACAGACCGGGCCGATCTCGACCGTGTCGGCCCATCCCGCGCAGGCCGCGATCACCATCACCCAGCCGATCCTGCGTGGCGGCCGCACCATCGCGCAGATTGGCCGCGCCAAGGCGCTGGTCCGCGCCGGCCGTGCGCAATTGCTCGCCGCCGAGCAGACCGTCCTTCTGAGTGCCGCGACCTCCTACATGGATGTGGTGCGCGACACCGCGATCCTCGGCCTGCGGCAACACAACGTCGAATTGCTGCAGAAGCAGGCGTACGCGACGCAGGCGCAGTTCAACGCCGGCGCCCTGACGCGCACCGACGTGGCGCAGTCGCAGGCGCGCCTCGCCGTCGCGCAGTCCGATCTGACCTCGGCGCAGAGCCAGCTCGCCATCAGCCGCGCCAACTTCATGCAGGCGATCGGCCGTCCGCCGGAAACGCTGGAGAACGAGCCGGCGCTGCCGCCCGCCCTGCCGACCGGCGTCGACGACTCCATCACACTCGCACTAAAACAGAATCCGTCCTTGGTTCAGGCCCGGGAGAACGAGATCGCGGCAAGCTATTCGGTGGACGACGCGCTCGGCGCGCTGCTGCCGACTTTGTCCGTACAGGGACAGTATGGCCTGTCGCAGGGCGCGCTGATCTCGCCCTTCGGCACCGCGCAAGTCGGCGGCGGCTCTACCACCCACGCGCTGACCGTGACCGGTACGCTCAACGTGCCGCTCTACCAAGGCGGTGCGGAAGAGGCGTCGCTGCGCCAGGCCAAGGAACTGCACGCCCAGGCCCAGCTCAACGTGTCGGTGTCCGATCTTCAGGTGCGCGACGCGGTCGCGTCCGCCTGGGCAACCTTCGAAGCGGCCGAAGCTTCCATCGCTTCCAATGAAGCCTCCGAACGCGCCAATGAGATCGCCTTCGAAGGCGTGAGCAAGGAGCAGCAGGTCGGCGGCCGCACGATCCTGGACGTACTTAATGCCGAACAGGAACTGCTGAACGCCGCGGTTGCCGTCGTCACCGCCAAGCGTAACGCGGAAGTTGCGGCCTTCCAGGTGCTCGCGGCGGCGGGAACGCTGACCGCCAAGGATCTCGGCCTCAAGGTGAAGCTCTACGATCCTTTACAGCATTATGACGATGACGCGGACCGCTGGATCGGCTTCGGCGATTGAAGACCGCCAAATATCTTCATGGAAATTAACTAATTTTTTGCGTTCTGACCCTCACTGTCCTAGGGTTCGCACGACCCAGTGATCTTCCGGAGTACGATCATGGCCTCAAACCCGCAGCATGAGCCCACGATGGAGGAGATTCTCGCCTCCATTCGCAAGATCATCTCGGAAGATTCGACGGAGGCTGCTCCCGCGGGTGCACCTGCCGCCGCACCGTCGGCTGCAGCCGCTGCGCCGGAAGCCGATGTGCTGGAACTGACCCAGGAAGTGGCCGAGGAAGCGCCACCGGCGCCGAAGCCGGAGCCCGTCCATGCCGCGCCGCCGGCGCCGCCAAAAGTCGAGCAGGATGTGGTGTTCCAGACGGTCGACGAGCCGGAGCCCGTTGCCGCCACGGACAGCGACATCTTCTCCGACAAGACGCGCAAGGCACTCGACGAAACCTTCTCCAAGATTCCGGAAGCCGTCGCGCCTGCCCCGGCACCGTCGCCGGCCGCCACGATGCCCGCCGTTAGCGCGCCGGAAGGCAGCTCCGTCGAAGCAGTGTTCGAGCGCGCCGTCGTCGGCGCTTTCGACCCCGTCCTCCACAAGTGGATGGACTCCAACAAGATGGACCTTCTCGCCTCGGTGAAGCCACTCATCCGCGAATGGATGGACGAACACTTCCCGGCGCTGCTCGAAGGCGCCGTACGCAACGAAGTCGAGCGCGTCGTACGCTCGCGCGGCGGCAAATAGCGACCCATTGACCGAACGGTCCGGGGTCGCCCCGGACCAGCTTTCCTCTTGAAACGGTCCGCGCTAAACCCGGACCCAAGAGGAATTCATGCTCGACAAGACTTTCAATTCCAAGGATGTGGAAGGGCGCATTTACGCCCAGTGGGAAGCGTCCGGCGCCTTCAAGGCGGGCCGCAGGCCCGGCGCGGAGCCGTTCTGCATCATGATCCCGCCGCCGAACATCACCGGCCGGCTCCATATCGGGCACGCGCTGAACAACACCTTGCAGGACATTCTCGTTCGCTTCGAACGCATGCGCGGCAAGGACGTGCTGTGGCAGGTCGGTACCGATCATGCCGGTATCGCGACGCAACTGATCGTCGAACGCCAGTTGGCGGAGCGCCAGCAGAGCCGCGTCGCCATGGGCCGCGAGAAGTTCGTCGAGGCGATCTGGAAATGGAAGGACGAGTCCGGCGGCGCGATCATCCAGCAGCTTCGCCGCCTCGGCGCCAGCGCCGACTGGTCGCGCGAGCGCTTCACGATGGACGAGGGTCTGTCGCGCGCCGTCCTCAGGGTTTTTGTCGAGCTCTACAAGCAAGGCTTGATCTACAAGGACAAGCGGCTGGTGAACTGGGACCCGCGGCTGCAGACCGCGGTCAGCGATCTCGAAGTCGAGAACATCGAGGTCAAGGGTCATCTGTGGTACCTCAAATATCCGATCGAGAACCAGATGGGCCGCTCCATCATGGTGGCGACGACGCGGCCCGAGACCATGCTCGGTGACACCGCCGTCGCGGTGCATCCGGACGACGAGCGCTATCGCGACCTGATCGGCAAGAACGTCATGCTGCCGCTTGCCCATCGCGTCATTCCGATTATCGCCGACGAGCATTGCGATCCGGAGAAGGGCACAGGTGCGGTCAAGATCACGCCGGGCCACGACTTCAACGACTTCGAGATCGGGCGTCGCCACAACCTGCCGCTCATCAACATCCTGAACAGGGACGGCACGCTCAACGATTCCGTGCCGCATGCCTATCGCGGATTGTCGGTGGAGGACGCGCGCAAGGTGGTGCTCGCCGATCTGGAGGCGCTCGATCTGGTCGATCGCACGGAGCCGATCGTCCATGCCGTGCCGCACGACGAGAAGACCAAGACGGTCGTGCTCGAGCCATACATGACCGAGCAATGGTATCTGAACGTCACGCCGCTGGCGGAGAAGGCGATCGCGGCGGTCGAGGATGGCCGCACAAAATTCGTGCCGGAGAACTGGGCGAACGTCTATTTCAATTGGATGCGCAATATCCATCCCTGGTGCATTTCGCGCCAATTGTGGTGGGGGCATCAGATCCCCGCCTGGTACGACGAAGAGGGCCGCATCTATGTCGCGATGACGCAGGAAGAAGCGCAGGCACAGGCAGGTGACCGCAAGCTCCGCCGCGAAACCGATGTGCTCGATACCTGGTTTTCCTCCGCGCTGTGGCCGTTCTCGACGCTTGGCTGGCCCGACGCGACGCCGGAGCTGAAACGCTACTATCCGACATCTGTCCTCTCCACCGGCTTCGACATCATCTTCTTCTGGGTCGCCCGCATGATGATGATGGGCCTGCACTTCATGGGCGACGTGCCGTTCCACACCGTCTTCATCCATACCCGCGTGCTGGACGAGCAGGGCGCGAAGATGTCCAAGACCAAGGGAAACGTCGTCGATCCGCTTACCCTGATCGACCAGTTCGGCGCCGACGCGCTGCGCTTCACGCTGGCGCTGGCGGCCGGCCAGACCCGCGACATGCGTATCGGCCCCAGCCGTGTCGAGCCCAATCGCAACTTCGCGACCAAGCTGTGGAACGCGGCGCGCTTTTGCGAGATGAACGATTGCGCGATGCCGCCGGATTTCGACCCGGGCGCCGTCGCGCTGACGGCCAATCGCTGGATTGTCGCCGAGACAGCGCAAGCGGCGCAGGAAGTGACGGCCAATCTCGAAGCCCTGCGCTTCGGCGACGCGTCGGGCGCTGCCTATCATTTCGTCTATGACGTGTTCTGCGACTGGTATCTCGAGATCGCCAAGCCGATCTTCAATGGTGCCGATGAGCAGGCGAAGGCCGAGACACGCGCCACGGCGGCGTGGGCTCGCGATCAGTTGCTCAAGATCCTGCATCCCTTCATGCCGTTTATCACCGAGGAATTGTGGGCGAAGACCGTCGAAGGCGGGGCAAAGCGCGCCTCATTGCTGATCGAGGCTGAATGGCCGCGCGCATCGGATTATCCGCGCAACGACGCGGCGCGCGAGGAAATGAACTGGGTGATCGATTTGGTGAAGGGCGTACGGTCGGTGCGGTCCGAGATGAACGTGCCGCCGGCCGCAAAGATCGCGATGCTCTTGAAGGATGCGAACGCGACATCGCGCGAACGCCTCGCGCGCCACAAGGAGGTGATCCTGCAGCTCGCGCGACTTGTCACCGCCGAAATCGAGAACGATTTGCCCAAGGGTTGCGCCCAGTTCGTGCTTGACGAGGCTGTCGTGGCTCTGCCGCTCGGCGACGTGATCGACTTCGCCAAGGAACGCGCACGGCTGGAAAAGGAATTGAAGAAGGCCCATGACGAGATTGCCCGCTTCGATGCCAAGCTCGGCAACGAGCAATTCGTCTCGCGTGCGCCCGAAGACGTGCTGACCGAGCAGCGCGAGAAGCGCACCGAAGCGGCGGCCACCGCGGCGCGTCTCACCGAAGCCGTGGCCCGGCTCGCGGACTAGCCGACCGCGACGCCTCCCAAGACGTTGGCGCCTGCAAGTGCCAGAAGCTCATCCACCGACCACTGGTCGTCGGCGTGCTCCCCATATTTGCAGGCCAACACGCGACCGTCCGGTGCGATCAGGAAGTCCGCCGGCAGGCCAAGACGTCCGCCATGCGGATCGAGATTGGCTGCCAGCTTGCCTGTTCGGATCGTCTCAACCGTCACAGGTAGCAACGTCCTCACGATTGCCAGAATGGCACGCACATCGGTGAGGGCCTTCGGCGCGGCCTCGACGCCGAATTCGCGATAGAGCCGTTTGTCGGGGTCGCCGACCACCGCAAAAGGCAGATCGGCTTCGTATTGGCGCAGCTCCTCGGCCGTCGAGTGGAACACAACAACCTCGTTGATGCCGGCCGCTTCGATTTCGGCCTGCCGCCGGACGAAGGAGCGCAAATGCAGGTTGCAGATGGGGCAGCCGGCGAAGCGTCGGAATTGCAGGTGGGTGACCCGCCCTGCGTCGGGGACCGCCGCGAGCTTGCCCGACGCGGTCAGCAGGGCATGGCCTGTGATTTTGTCGCCGGGCCTGAATTTGCCTGACACGGTATCTCCCGTCCGGTTGCATCCGATGGCGCGATGCGTCTTTCTCATGTGTCGCAGAAACAGGTTCGTTCAAGCACCATGCGTCTTTATCTTTCCTCGCTCCGCTTCGGCGACCGCTTTGATCTGTTGCTCGCCATGGTGGGGCAGGGCGCGCGCGCCGCCGTGATCTCGAACGCACTCGACCTCGTTCCGCCCGCCGCGCGTGAGACTTACGCACGCACCGTGCACGATCCGGTCGCCGAACTCGCCAGCCACGGCCTGGACGCGGCCGATCTCGATCTCAGGCACTATTTTGGCAAGGAAGACGCGCTGGAGGCGGTGCTTGCCGATCTCGACCTCGTCTGGGTCACCGGCGGCAATGCGTTCCTGCTGCGCCGCGCGATGCGCCAGAGCGGCTTCGATCGTCTTATCGGCCCGCTCCTGGAGCGCGACAAGCTGGTCTATGGCGGCTGGAGCGCCGGCGCGGTAGTGGCCTCGCCAAGCCTGCGCGGCATGGATCTGATGGACGATCCAGTCCAGGTGGCAGAAGGTTACGATCCCCAAATCATCTGGGACGGCCTCAATCTCATCGCCTTCCATCTCGTGCCGCATTTTGGGTCCGGTCCCGACGCTCCCGCCGCTGAGAAGGTCACGGCCTATATGCTCGACCAGGCGATGCCTTATCGCACGATGCAGGACGGTGACGTGTTGGTCCGCGACGCGAACGGGATCAAGGCTTACGAGACGGCCTGACGGCGGCGGCCTCGGACAAGGCCCCGGCGATCGCCTCGCGCATCAGGATCGTGCTCTGCCGCCATGTAAGCATGGCTTCGACGGGCGGAAGGGGACGGGCCCTCACTTCGTCGGCCCCATCCAGGAATCTGAGCCACGCGCGCCGTCGCCGCCGCAAGATCGTCGATCGGGAAGAAGCTCGCGTCGGGACAAAGCTCGCGGAAGACGGCGATGTCCGAGCAGACCACAGGCAGGCCGAACTGCCGCGCTTCCATTACCGGCAGGCCGAAGCCCTCGTCGACCGACGCGGCGAGAAGAAAATCCGCCGAACGGTACAGCCGCGTCAATTCATCATCGTTGGCGCTCGCATGATGAAAGAGCCGCGACCCATATTCGGGATGATCGTGGATCGTGCGTGCGATCTGCGACCAATAGGTGTCAATACCGCCGACGATCACATAGCGGAAGTCGCGGCCTGACGCCCACAACCGATCGCACAGCGCCAGCGCAAAGCCGTAATTCTTCCTGGGTTCGCAGGTTCCCACGCTCAGAAAGGTCGGGCTTGCGGCGTCGCGCGAAACAGCGCCCGGCGCATGTTCGACCTCTCCCACATCGGACCCGAGATAGACCACTCTCACCGGCAACCGGATGTTGCGTTCGGCGAGATAGTGCTGGACGTTCGCTGCGGTATGCCGCGAGATCGCGATGATCGCGTCGCTGATCTCGACCTGCAGCGCGAAGCCGCGCACGAATATCCGCCGCACGTCCGCCGCGTAATAGGCGGGAAACTGGATCGGAAAGAGATCGTGCACCAGCGCAACGACGGCGGCACCGCGATTGGTCCGCCGCATGCACTTCACATACGAACCCCTGCGCGGCAGCAGCGGCAGTAGGATCGTATCGCCGCTCTCGAAACTTGGTATGGCACCCGCGCGGCCGGCCAGTGCGCGCAGGCGCAGCTGCAGCGCACCCAAGCCTTGCCAGAACTTGATCGCCACATCGTAGAGCGGCAGAAAGGGATAGTTTCGAATGCCCAACACGGCGCGGAGCTGTTTGACGACGCGCGACAGCCGCCGCGGCTTGGCGATCGCGTTGGCGGGCACGGCGAAGAATCCACCGCCGGCATGCACGAAACAGACGACGTCCAGATCGGGATGCTCTCCGAACGTCTCGGCATATTTGCGGACGACGCGCGGAATTCCGCCGCGCTCGCCCTGGAAGAAGGTGGCGGTCACATCGATGAAGAATTGTTTGCGGGCGGCCATTCTCAGTCGAGCATGTAGGGGCTCGTGCCCTCGCGGCCACTGAGGCCCCACAGTCGCCCGGCGCTTGCGGCCGCGCCGATCACGACAAGGCAAGGCCAATGCGCCAGCTTGAACTGCGGTGTGCCGCGCACATTGTGCAGAATGCGAAGTGGCGCGGCCATGATGGCATAGGCGCAATAGAGCATCTCGGCTGCGATCGATCGCAGGAGTGAACGCCCGAACTGCCGCTCATATGCGCTCTGGCAGCGCGCATTGTGGAAATGCGCGACGCAGTGCGTCAGCAGCGTTCCCTCCTGCACGTGATCGACACGCAAGCGTTTGTCGAGCACTTGCCGCCTGGCGGCCGCGAGCCTCGGCATCGTGGCGAGCTCGAAACCGCAATCGCGTGCCAGTTCTTCCGGGCGCAGTGCGCTGCGGCGAACGAGGAGGTTGGCGATCGAGGCAAGGCGGGCCTTGCGGCGTGACGGTGGCCAGAATGCGTATGCGGTGTAGAGAAAATGCGACCAGGATCCGATTGTCCGGCTGGTGAAGTTCTCGACGCCGCCCGCGATCAGATCGGCCTGCGGATTCGCCGCGATGGCCTCGCGAACCTGTTCGATCAGATCGGGCATTGGCCATGTGTGGTCCTCGATCAGGAGGATCCACTCGTTGCGCGCAGCGGCGAGCGCCTTGCGCCGCAGCGCGAACGTATGATCGCCGGGGCAAAGCAAATGGCGAAGCCCGGGCCGGCTGCGGTCTTCGGCGTCCGCTCTTGAGTCCGCGACGACGATCTCCATCGTTTCGCCGTCCGCTTGGGCCAAGAACCATTCGGGCAGAAGGCACCGATCAATTCCGTTGGTGGTCGGAACGACCACCGACAATGTCGTTCGAATTGGGTGCAAAGAACTCATTACGCTCGCATTCCGTGCACATTCAGCCGTCATCCGTCGGAGGCATTAGCCGCCGGCGAAGATGGGAGGAGGAAAGAGGTTAGCATGCCGCGCAGGAAAGGTGCCCAAGCGGAACAAGGGAGGGGGAGCTTGTCCGCTTGGGTCTTCAGTTGGCCGGCCAAAACTGGAGGGACGGGCCGGTTTCTTTTGTTGGAATTATTCTAAGTATTGAACGGCTCGCATTCAAGATCATTAGAATTATTCCAGATTGCTTCTCGGAGGCAGGACATTCATCCTATCTGGACGGGTCTGTTGCCGCTGCGCTTGCACCTTTCCGTCCATGAAGTAAGGGGAGCAGTCCCTCGCGGGATGCGGCGAACAATCAGGTTGCCGAAACTGGCGTAAACATATGACGAAATTCGACAAGTCCCGTTTGCCCTCCCGCCATGTCACCGAAGGGCCCGAGCGCGCGCCGCACCGCTCCTACTACTACGCGATGGGGCTGACGGAGGCGGAGATTCATCAGCCGTTCGTCGGGGTGGCGTCGTGCTGGAACGAAGCCGCGCCCTGCAACATCGCGCTGATGCGCCAGGCCCAATCCGCCAAGAAGGGCGTGAAGGAGGCCGGCGGCACGCCGCGCGAATTCTGCACCATCACCGTGACCGACGGCATCGCGATGGGCCATGAGGGCATGAAGTCGTCTCTGGTATCGCGCGAAGTGATCGCGGATTCCGTCGAACTTACCGTGCGCGGCCATTGCTATGACGCGCTCGTCGGCATCGCCGGCTGCGATAAGTCGCTGCCCGGCATGATGATGTCGATGCTGCGGCTCAATGTTCCGAGTGTCTTTCTCTATGGCGGCTCGATCATGCCGGGAAAATTCCACGGCAAGGACGTCACGGTCGTCGATTTGTTCGAGGCTGTCGGCAAATATTCCGCCGGCAACTTCAGCAATCACGACTTGCACGAGCTGGAATGCGTGGCGTGTCCGGGGGCGGGCGCCTGCGGTGGTCAGTTCACGGCCAACACGATGGCTTGCGTCGCCGAAGCGATCGGCCTGGCGCTGCCTTACTCCTCCGGTCCGCCGGCGGAGATTCTCGCGCGCGACGATTTCGCGTTGCGGGCGGGCGAGGCGGTGATGAACCTGCTGGAAAAAAACATTCGTCCGCGCGACATCGCGACCAAGAAAGCGTTTGAGAACGCCGCGCGTGTCGTGGCCGCGACCGGCGGCTCGACCAACGCGGCGCTGCATCTGCCGGCCATGGCGAGCGAGGCGGGCATCAAGTTCGACCTGTTCGACGTCGCCGAAGTGTTCCGCTCCACCCCCTATCTGGCTTCGCTTAAGCCGGGTGGCGAGTACGTCGCCAAGGACATGTGGGAGGCGGGCGGCGTGCCGATGCTGATGCGCACCATGCTGGATGCCGGCCTGCTGCACGGCGACTGCATGACTGTTACGGGCAAGACGCTCGCGGAGAATTTGAAGGACGTGAAATTCAATCCGGATCAGAAGGTGATGCGCGACGTGAAGAACGCGCTGGCGCCGACCGGCGGCGTCGTCGGTCTCAAAGGCAATCTTGCGCCCGACGGCGCGATCGTGAAGGTCGCGGGCCTCAAGCACACCCGTCATCGCGGACCGGCGCGCGTGTTCGACCGCGAGGAAGATGCCTTCGCGGCCGTCGAACGGCGCGACTACAGGGAAGGCGACGTGATCGTGATCCGCTACGAAGGGCCGAGGGGCGGCCCCGGCATGCGCGAGATGCTCTCGACCACAGCCGCGATCTACGGGCAGGGGATCGAGAACATTGCGCTGATCACCGATGGGCGCTTCTCCGGCGCCACGCGGGGTCTCTGCGTCGGCCATGTCGGACCGGAAGCGATGGACGGCGGACCGATCGGTCTCATCAAGGACGGCGACGTGATCGTCATCGATGCCGACAAGGGCACGATGGACGTGGAACTCAGCGACGCTGAGCTTGCCACGCGCAAGAAGGCGTGGAAGCCGAAAGCGCCGGATTTCAAGACCGGTGCGTTGGCGCGCTTCGCGAAGAATGTCGGGCCGGCTCGTTACGGTGCGCTGACGACGCCGGGCGCGGACGAGGAAGTCCGCTGCTACGCCGATATCTGATGCCGCCTCGAAAACGACACCTTGTTCGTGAATCGATGCGTGCGGGCGATTGTTGGGTGAGGGGATGCGGACGGGACTAATCTTGGCGGCGGCGATTTTGCTGTCGGCGGCTGCAGCATGGGCGACCGAGGTGACCGACGCCGTTCCCGGACATCCCGGCGTGACCTATCAGAAACTTCTCACGCAGATCATGCCGGACCTTGCCAAGAACAAAGACGGCAACTGGACCAGTTCGGACTTCGCGAACTTGCTCGACATGGACGGCAAGCCCTCAGATGCGACCGACATCACCTTCAGCGACATCGAGACGAAAGTTGTTAGGGACGCCGGAAAGAAGCGCATCCTTGTCCTCACCGGCCAGAACATGCGCGAAGGATTCAGTGCGATCCTTGGTGTGTTCGACGATACCGCAAAGGTTCCGAAGCTGCTCGACTATCGCGACGTCGGCGGCGACCGCTCCAACGATTTCCGCGATCAGCTTTTGGCCCTGTCGCCTGACACCGATGCGTTCCTGATCGACTCCAATCACCTCAACGCCGGCGAGAGCTTCGAGAGCAACACCATTCTCTATCTCGATCACGGCAAGCTACGCGAGGCGACCAATCTTTTCACCTACGGCCTCGCCAACTGTGAATACACTCTGGCGGAGACTCCCTCCATCACGACGCGACCTGATCCGGGGCATGCCTTCAATGCTATCGTTCTCAGGGCGACCCAGGTGGTGACGCACTCTGGCGACGATTGCGGCGCCGGTCTCAAGGTCCCGAAGAAACAGAACCGCACCTTCACCGACACCTATCATTGGGACGCCAAGAAAAAGGCTTTCGTACCGGCGACGAATTCGCTGGCCGGCCTGATTGGGCCGGAGGAATGATCCGTTTCTCGTTTGTCCTGATCGCCGCAACGTTCGTCGCAGGCGCGGCGGCTGCCGAAGACGTCACCGATGCCGTTCCCGGCCATCCCGGCGTCACCTACCAGATGCTGCTGAAGCAGGTCTCCGCCGATCTCACCAAGGATCAAGAAGGCAACTGGACGCTCGGCAACATTCCACATCTGCGCCCCATGAGTCCGACGAAAGATCCGCTGGCAACGGAAATCGACTTCAAGGATCTGTCGGTTCTCCATTTCAAGGAAGACGGCCACCCGCGCCTTCTTCTGTTCACGGAGCAGAGCGGCGGAGACCTCGGCTTCGACGCGCTGCTCGCCGCCTACGACGATAGCGGCAAGGTGCCCAGGCTTCTCGACTATATGAATGTCGGCGGCGACCGCTTCAACGATATCGGCACGCCGATCGCGATATCGGCGAACAGCAACATTGTCATCGTGTCGAGCAGTCACGACAATTCCAACCAGAGCTATGAACTCAACTCGCCGATCTTCCTGCACGGCGGAAAGCTCGAGGTCGTGACTACGATCTTCATGCTCGGCAATGCGACCTGCAATTATAAGCAGACGCAGTCCCCCACCTATTCGGCGCGCCCAGTGCCCGGATCCAGATATTACGCGTTCCTGATCAGCGTCGAGGTCGAGACGACGCCTGGCGAGCCCGACTGCGGCGAGGGCCAGAAGCCGCCCAAATACAGCAAGAAGATCGTCGCCGATCGCTATCTCTGGAACGACAGGAAACAGAACTTCCTGCCGGCCACGGGCGCCGTCGAGCGGCTCGGCGCGGCGAACTGGAAAGCGAACAGCGAGTAGTGCTTCAGCCGAAGATCACCTTCTCTTCGCCGAAGAACAGCGGCGAACGCGGAAGATCGATGAATTTGCGCTCGTCCTCGAGCAGCGCCAGTCCTGCTGCCTGTGCTTCCGCGGAATCGTTGGACATGATGTCGTCGAACGAATTCCACCACAGCTCGGCCACGCCGTCGAACATCTCGGGCGCGTTGCGCGTCTGGCCGATGCCGGCATTCATGGCATCGGCTCCGGAATGCATTTGCACGTAGCGGCGGATGCGCAACACCTCGCGATGCTTGGCAACCAGCGGCGCATGTTTCTCGAACCAGTATTTCTGGAACGCATCGCGGCTCAGATGTGGCAGCCGCTTCAGGCAGAAGGTGAGCTTGATCATCGGTGTGTTTCTCCCCTCAATCTGTCTCGCCTTGAGGCGCGCCGGTCGCGAAGACCTGTTGGCCCGCCGCCCCGTTCTATTTGCTGCACTTTCAGCCCGATTATGCCGCGGAAAACCGGCTGCTCAAGGCGCCCCTAAAATCGACGATCTGGATATCACCCCGGCAGCGACGGATCGTGACGGCCCCGTCAGGTGTGATATGAATCGCGCCTGATGGCCGGCGCAGCCCGGTCCCGGGAGGATTTATGTCCATTCAACTCAAGATCAACGGCACGGTACACGATCTCGACGTCGAGCCCGATGCACCGCTTCTGTGGGTAATCCGCGACGAAGTGGGACTGACCGGCACCAAATTCGGCTGCGGCATCGCGCAATGCGGCGCCTGCACGGTGCATGTCGACGGCAACGCGCAACGCAGCTGTGTGACGCCGGTGAGTTCGGTTGTCGGAAAGGAGATCACGACGATCGAAGGATTGAGCGCAAACGGTCTCACACCGGTGCAACAGGCTTGGATCGACCATCAGGTGCCGCAATGCGGCTATTGCCAGTCGGGCATGATCATGGCGGTGAGCGCGCTGCTCAAGACCAATCCAAGCCCGACCGACGATCAGTTGGCGGATGCGATCACCAATATCTGCCGCTGCGGCACCTATCCGCGCATCCGCAACGCGGTCCGCGCCCTCGCGACGCAGAAAGGGTAATCGCCATGGCATCGACCCGCAGAATGATCCTGCTCGGCGGTCTCGGCACCGCGGGCGCTCTCGTCGTCGGCTATGCCGTGTGGCCGAGCCATCGCATCGAGAAGGCGAACGCGCTTGCCGCCAAGCCGAACGAACGCTTCATCAACAACTGGATCAAGATCGCGTCCGACGACACGGTGACTGTCGTCGTGCCCCATTGCGACATGGGCACCGGCATCTACACCGCGCTACCGCAGATGGCTGCCGAGGAACTCGACGCCGATTGGAGCAAGGTGAAGGTCGAGGCGGCGCCGCCGGATTCGATCTTTGCCAATGGCCCGCTGGCCGAAGGCTTCATTCTCAGCACGCAGAACATGACGGTCGATCAGATCCCGGCATTCTTGCGCGGCACCGTCGCCAACACCTTCCGCACCATTGCCGGGTTCATGGATCTTCAGGTCACCGGCGGCTCGTCTGCCGTGCGCGCCACCGGCGTCTACGGCATGCGCATCGCAGGCGCCGCGGCGCGCGAGATGCTCGTGAAGGCCGCCGCCGCGCGCTGGAACGTCGATGCCGCGTCGTGCACGACCAAGGCGAACAAGGTGATGCATGCCGCATCCGGGCGAACATTCGGTTACGGCGAGCTCGTGGCCGAAGCCGCGGCCTATTCGCCGTCGTCCAATCCGCCGCTCAAACCCAGGAGCCAGTATACGCTGGTTGGCAAGTCGATTCCGCGCGTCGATATTCCGAAGAAAGTCAACGGCACGACCCATTACGGTCTCGATGTAAAGCAGCCGGACATGCTCTATGCGGCCATCCGCATCTCGCCGGTGTTCGGCGGCAAGCTGAAGTCGGTCGACTCGAGCGGCATCGAACGTCGTCGCGGCATCCAGAAGATCGTGCGGCTGGATGAAGCTGTCGTCGTGGTGGCGGACCGCTTCTGGCGCGCGCGCGACGCCGTCGAGGCGCTCGACCCGGTCTGGGACGATGCCGGCAATGGGAGCGTAACCTCGGCCCAGATCGCCGCGCGCCATACGGCGGCCCTGCGCGGCGACGATCTCAAGAAGGATATCAGCACCGGCAACGGCGCGGACGCGCTCACGGGCGGTCGGCTGGTCGAGGCGACCTATACCGTGCCGTATCTCAGCCACGCGCCGATGGAGCCGATGAATGCCACCGCCGTGTGGCGCGACGGCGCGCTCGAAGTGTGGTCCGGCACGCAGGACGGTCTGGGAGCACGCGCCTTCTGCGCCAAGGTCGCCAATCTCGACATCGACAAGGTGACGTTCCATCTGCTTCCGATGGGCGGCGGCTTCGGTCGGCGCCTGCCGGGCTTCTTCAACTTCCTGGAGCATGCGGTAAGGACCGCGATGGCAATGCCGGGCAAGCCGGTGAAGCTGATCTACACGCGTACCGAAGATTTGCAGCACGACTATTACCGGCCCAATGTGACGAGCCATTTCCGCGGCGCGCTGGACGGCAATGGCGTTCCGATCGCCTGGGTCAACGACTACACCACCGACACCGGCGCCAATGTCGAAGCCCATATCGTCTATGGCATCGACAACCAGGCGATCCGCACCGGCAAGGTCGCCACGCATATCCCCGTCGGCCCGTGGCGCAGCGTGGAAGCATCCTGGCACGGCTTCTTCATCGAATCCTTCGTCGACGAGCTGGCGCACAAGGCCGGAAAGGATCCGTTCGCGTATCGCCAGTCCTTGCTTGCGCAGCATCCGAGGCATCTGGCGGCTCTCAATCTCGCGGCCGAGAAGGCCGGGTGGGGCACGCCGCTGCCGCAAGGGCAGGGCCGCGGCATCGCGCTGTTCGAAAGCTTCGGCACAATCGTCGCCCATGTCGCGCAGATCACGGTGGCGAACGACGGCTCGCTGAAGGTTGATCGCGTCGTTTCTGCCGTCGACGCCGGCATGCCGGTCAATCCGGACGGCATGAAGGCGCAGATCGAAGGCGGCATCATCTACGGCCTCACCGCGGCGCTGAACGACGAGATCACCATCGACAAGGGTGCCGTGATGCAGTCGAATTTCCCCGATTACGAGATGATCCGTCTGAAGGATTGTCCGGCGATCGAGGTCCATCTGATCGACAGCGGCGCGGCGCTGGGCGGCGCGGGGGAACCCGGCGTCCCCCCGGTGGCACCAGCAGTTGCCAATGCCATCTTCGCGGTGACGGGTGTCAGGGTCAGGGAACTTCCGTTTAAGAACCACAATCTGACGGTCGCGGCGCGGTAACCATACGGACTAAGTGTCCCTTGTTGGGACAGTGGCCTCCCTTTACACTGGCCGGACTCAGACGGTGACGTTAAGGGGTTGAGGGGTATGCGCTTTTGGAAGCTGGTGCTGGGCGCCACGTTGGTTGCTGTCTCGATCGGCAGCGCAGCTGCGCAAGATGACCGCATCGCATTGTTTCAGCCTAAGAACATCTTCCACTCCGGGTTGCGCCAGGCCCATGTCGTGGCGCTGACGTTCGACGACGGCCCCAACGCCAACACGCCGGCCGTGCTCGACGCGCTCAAGGCGATGAACGTCAAGGCAACGTTCTTCATCGTCGGCCGCATGGCGAAGCGCTATCCCGACGTGCTCGCGCGCATCGCCGCGGAAGGTCATCTGCTCGCCAATCACAGCGCGACGCATCCGTTCCTCGGCCGCCGCTTCGACAATCATCCCGAGCTGCTGATCGACCAGATCCGCGCAGTGAACGATCAGATCGCGCCCCTGATGAAGCCAACCGACGGACTGTTCTTCCGCGCACCCTACGGCGCATGGCGCGCCGCGCATGCGGAGATCCTGAACGCCGATCCGGTGCTCAGGAACTATATCGGACCGATCTACTGGGACGAGGGCGGCGACATCACGATGACCCGCGACGGCTACATCATGAGCGCGGCGGATTGGAGCTGCTGGCATCATCATTGGACCGCCGCGACCTGCGCGAAAGGCTACTTGCGCGAAATCCGCCGCCATGACGGCGGCGTGGTGCTGATGCACTGCATCCATCGCCAATCCGCGGCGCTCGTCGAAGCGGTGGTGCCGGCCTTGATGGAAGAGGGCTATCGTTTTGCCCGTATCGACCAGGTACCGGAATACCGCCGCTACCAGACGCCGGCGCCGAGCAGCTTGGTCGCCGACAAGGCGCATCCTGTACTCTACGCTTCGTTCACGCCGCCCGCGAAGGTGAAGTGAACTACAGCCACACCGGCTGATCCGTCCCCAAGGGGACCACGCCGCGACGCCAGGACGCCGGCGTGGCGCTCATCGCCACCGGCGGACGCAGATGCGTCATCGGCCCGAATCCGGTCTCGCTGTGGATCGAGAAGGCCCGTATCTCGCCTTCGCTGAGTGCGCGCGCGGCCGTCAGCCGCTCTTCGCCGGCATAGCCCAGCGAACGGAGCCACATCGCGGTCTGCGACAGCGAAACACGCACGAGGTAGGAGCCGCCGTACAGTGCGCGGCGGTGCAATGCCACGAGGCTGCCGAAGGCGGCGAGGAATCCGGTGGTGTAGTCGGTCACCGCGCCGGGCTGCAGCTTCGGACCTTCGGCGCCGCCATGCATCACCGCCATGCCGCTCGCGGTCTGTGCCAGCTGCTCCCAGCCCGGCCGGTTCCGCCAAGGTCCCTCATGGCCGTAGCAGTTGATCTCGGTGCAGATGATGCCGGGACGAAGTTGCACGAGCGCGATCGGGCCGAAGCCATGGCGCTCGAGCGCGCCCTGGCGATAGCCCTGGCTGAACACGTCGCCTTCGCGCACCAGATCGCGCAGCCGCGCGCGGCCGTCTTCCGTTGCAAGGTCGACGAAGGCGGCACGCTTGCCGTGGCCGGTGTCGCTGACGAAGTAGGGCACTGAGGGCAAATTGGGAGACGAGACGACCAGCACATCGGCGCCGTACTGCGCCAAGGTCCTGGCACAGGTGGGGCCTGCCAGCACGCGCGTCAGGTCGAGTACGCGTATGCCGGAAAGCGGCGCATCGCCGCTCTTCTCGAACGGCTCGGGCTTGCTGTCGCCGATCTTGACCACCTCGACCACTGGACGGCTCGCGAGAATGCGGCCCTGTTCGCTCCGATCCCATTCCTCCGGCGTGCGCGCCAACGCGGCACACGCGCCGGCCGCGGCGACCGCGTTCTCGAAATCGAGCGCGTCCCACTTCGCCATTGTGGCTGCGACGGCCTCGGGCGTATCCGGGCAGTTGAGAACCTTCAGCAGGCGCTTGGTGCTTTCCGGAAAGCTCGGATGGAGGAAGACGAACCGGCCATCACGCGTCTTGTGGAAACCGTTCGCCGCGGTGTGCGCCGCTTCCAGCTGGCCACGCATCGGCGGCGCCCTCGACGCATCCTCGAATTTCTGGTGCAGGAAGCCGACGAGGCCGGCCGCCGCCTCGCGCGTGCTCACGGTGACGTTCTGCGTTTCGCCGGAACGCGATCTCCAGATTTCCGCGGCGACGGTCGCGCCCGCCGCGACCGCCGCCGCCGCGGCTTCGTCGGCGTAAAACCGCGTTTTGAGCGCCGGTGCGTCCGTCTCGATGCGCACGAAGTCCGGGGTCGTGCGCCCGGCGATCGCGAGCAGTTGGGAGAGGGCGCGCTCGGCGACGTTCATCGTCACTCGCCGCCGCCGCCCTGCGGCGCCGCAGCGGGCGGTTTCGCGCGCCCGTCATCGGACGCTTTGAGCACACGCAACGCATTGCCGCTCCAGATCTTCTGCAGATCGGCCTCGTCATAGCCCTCCTTGAGAAGGCGCGCGGTGATCTTCCAGTTGCTTGCGCAATCCTCCATGCCGGTCACCCCACCGCCACCGTCCCAGTCGCAGCCGACGCCGACATGCTCGGGACCGACAAGCCTCAGCGCGTGCATCATGTGCTGCATGTAATCCTCGAAGGTCGCGCGCGGCACGTGATATTTGACCTCGAGTGCGAGCAGATCGCGCGCGGCATCCGCCATGGCTTTGCGCGCATCGGCCGGCGAGAAGTCGCCGAGCCCGCGCAGCTTCGCGAAGATTGCGCCTTGCGCCTTGTCGCGGTCGGGATCTGGCGGCACCGTGACCAGATAGGAATTGAACGAGTTGATCTGGATCACGCCGCCGGTGTCGGCGAGCGTCTTCATCCGCGCGTCGTCGATGTTGCGTGGATGGTCGTGCACCGCGCGACAGCCGGAGTGCGACAGGATGATCGGCACTTTGGAGCCGGCCACCATCTGGTCGAACACGTCGTCGGAGGAATGCGAGGCGTCGGGCACGATGCCCAGCTCATTGCACAGCGCCAGCCAGTCATGGCCCATCGGCGACAGGCCGTTCCACACTTTGCCCTTGGGATCGGTCGCGGAGTCGCCGAGCTGATTGTTGAGGAAGTGGATCGGCCCCGCCATGCGCACGCCGAGCGCATAAAAACTGCGCAACAAGGTCACGTCATTGGCGAGCGGATAGGAGTTCTCGATCGACTGATAGACGACGCGCTTGCCCTTGGCCGCAATCCGCGCGGCGTCCTCCGGCTTGAACGCAAGCTCGAAATATCTGTTGTTCTTGGCCACCATTTCGCGGATCGCAGCGGCGCGGACCAGCGCCGCGTCGCGCGCCGCCATCATGCCTTCCGGCGTAAGCGGCCCCTGGGGCGTGTAGATCGCGAAGAACCCGCCGTCGAGCCCGCCTTCGACCATGCGGGGATAGTCGACCTGCGTCAGGCTCGTCTCGAAGGTGTGGCGTTGCATCATGTCGAAGCCGGGGCGGGCGAAATTTGCCGGCGTGTCGAGATGGGTGTCCAGGCACAGAAGCTTCTGATGCACCGCGCGGGCATGGGCGATAAAGGAGGGAGCCTTTTTCGCGAGCACCGGCGTCGCCGCCAGCGCGGCTCCGGTCGCCAGCATCGTACGGCGGGTCAGCATCGGGCGCCCTCGCTCACTTGAACCAGTTGTTCGAGGCGACATTCTGCCCGGCCGCCACCAGCTCGAATTTCGGATTGCAGCCGTGATGGCTGCAACGGGGGAAGATATGGCCGTGCATCACGGTCACGTCGTGATCGGGCGTGTGCGCCGGATCGTGGACGGCACGATAGACGCCCGACTGCCTGCATTCCTCGCGCGCGCGATATTCCTCTGCCACGGTACCTCTGGTCGGTAGCTCTGGCGGGAGTGTGGCCGAACTTGGTGCCCGCTGCCAGCAGTCTGGGCCCTCACGCTTCGGTGGCGAGCGATGTTTTCGGTGGTTCTTCCGGAAGCAAAAATGTTCTAGACCACGCTCCGTACGGATGGGTGGCCGAGCGGTTTAAGGCACCGGTCTTGAAAACCGGCGTGGCGGCGACGTCACCGTGAGTTCGAATCTCACCCCATCCGCCAACCGAGTCGCCCGACCACTTCGCGGTCGCAGTTGGCCAAGTCTCTGTCGTTTCAGTCCATTGCAGCCCGGCCTCGGGTCTCGTTAGACTGCGCGCGAATTTGGGCTTGTCAGGGGGCTTCATGCGATTTTCAAAGACGATTCAGTGCGCCTGTGCGGCCGGAGCTCTGCTGCTCGCCGCGGCGCCCGCGGCGCAAGCGGCGCGTATCGGCATCATTCTCTTCAAGAAGGATTATTTTAGCGGTGACTCGCGTGCGCTCGACGTGCACGAAGATGCCCCCGATCTCGGCTGGATGCATTTCGATGACCGCATCTCCAGCCTTCAGGTCCGTCGCGGCGTCTGGGAACTCTGCACCAACGACCACTTCCGCGGTCGCTGCATCACCGTCGACCACGACATAGCCAAGCTCAGCGGGCTCGGCATGGACGACCAGATCTCGTCGGTTCGCCGCGTGCGTTGACCGTCGGTCAGATCGCCTCGTCGAACATCAGAGCGCGCACGTAACGCGCCGGCGCGGAGCCGTAGGATAGCACCTTGTCGTGATAGGTCTTCAGCTGGAAACCGCCGCGGCGCTCGGCCTCGGCGCGTATCGCGCTGTGCTCGTCGAAACCCACGAAATAGGTCGAGAGCTGGGTCGAGCTGACCGAGGCGCGAATCCATTTTCCCTCAGCCTCGCTCTTCTGCTGGAACGCGGTCTCCGTCATCAGCTTCATGGCGTCGTCCTTGCTCATGCCGTCGACATGGATGGCCTGGTCGAGAATCGCGTTGGTGATCGTGCGCAACAGGACCTTGAGCTGGGTGAGTTGGTAGAGCGGCTGGTCCTTCAGGAAGCCCTGTTCGACCATCATGTTCTCGGCATAGACCGCCCAGCCTTCGACGAACGAGCCGGACGACAGCACCGCGCGCAGCACCGATGGACAGGCATTGGCGTGCCACAGCTGCACATAATGTCCCGGCATCGCCTCATGCACCGCAATGTCCTGGATACCGAACTTGTTGTACTCGCGCAAAAAGGAATCGGATTGCGCCGCCGTCCAGTCGTCCGGAATCGGCGAAACGTCGAAGAAGGTCTTCATTCCCTTGTCGAGCGGTCCGGGCGGATCGCAGTAGGCGACCGAAACGCCGCGCGCGAATTCGGGCATCAGGATCACTTGCACCGGCGCATCGGGAAGCGTGATGAGATTATGTCCACGTACGTACGTCGTGGCGGCCGCCAGTGCCGTCTCTGCCGCCGCCACGACCTTGTCGCGCGCCGGTCGCTGCGCATAGGACAATTCGAGGGCAGCACCGATCACGCTTTGCTGCTGCTCCGGCGTGGGAGTGTCCGGCATCGCGATCTTCGGTTTGTGATGCGCCAGCGCCTTGCGCGCCACCTGGTACATGGTGGCGCGGATCCTGATGATCGCGGCCTCGGCACGGTCGCGGATTTCCTTGCGGCTGAGCTTGGAATTGAGCGTGAAGGCAAGTTTGGCGTCGAACAACGCGGCGCCGATGCGGAAATTGCCTTTGGCGTTCGGCACGAGCGTCTTGTCGAGCCAGGTCTGATGTTCGGCCACCGCCTTCTTCAGCGCGTCCGCCGCAGCAGTCAGTTTGGCGCGATCCGCCGCGCCCAGCGCGTCGGCATGTGGCAGGATCATCGTGTCGACGATGTTGGCCACGCCGCTGTTTTGCCGCGCGACGGTCTCGGCATGGATGCGCGGTACGCGTGCCGGCTTCAGATTGGATCGCATCTGGGCGAACAGCCCTGGCAGTTTCTGCATCCGCGAAATCGCCGAACCCAGGCGCGCGGGCAGAGGTGCGAACTCGCGTGCCATCAGCAGATAGAGCGCGTCGCCGGCGATCGACGAATAGACGAACGGGTCCCACGCCCAGCTTTGCAGCGTGGCATCGTCCCAGATCGCATAGCGCAGCTGGCTTGCGAGAATGGCGGCGTCCGCCTGATTGTCGCGCGACAGTTTCGAGCGATCGAGCGCGGTTAGCTCCGCCAGAAGGTTGCGCCAGGCCGTCAGGCGGGCGCCGCGTCCGTTGCCGCTCATGTCGTCGATCTCGCCGTCATAGCGATGCTCGCCGGCCTGGGTCGCGGTCACCGGTTGAAGGCGCAGGTAGGCCTCGAGCCAGCGGGCCGAAAGATTGGCGAAATATTTGTCCGCCGAATTCAGCGAGACGCTGGCCAGCGCCGGCGCCGACAGCGCGGTCGCCCCCAACAGCATTGTCATCGTCCGGCGGCTCAGCTTCACGGTCTTTCCGGGGCAAATCGATTCAATTGAGATTGTTCCTCGCCGCGTGCCGGATCAAGACGCGCGAGTCACACGATTGCATGAGGTATTCACCTGCGTTGAGAGGTCCCACCGCATCCTTTAGGCTGAGAGGCGCATCCGGGCGTGATTCGATTTGATGATTCAGACCGCGCACAGATTCTGCGCCGTTGTCGCGCTGTCGGCCCTGGCTGCAGCTTGCGCGTCGGAACCAGAGCCTGCGGTGAACGTCCCGCCCAATGCCGGCGTCTATCGGATCGGCAAGCCTTATCAGATCGGCGACACCTGGTACTATCCGCGCGAACAGCCGGACTATGACGAGACGGGCATCGCTTCCTGGTATGGTCCGACCTTCTACGGCCATCGCACCGCGAATGGCGAGATCTTCACCGCCGCCGATCTGACCGCGGCGCACCGCACTTTGCCGCTGCCGGTCAATGTCCGTGTCACCAATCTCGACAACGGCAAGTCGCTGATCGTGCGGGTCAACGATCGCGGACCCTTCGCCAAGGGCCGCATCATCGACCTGTCGGAGCGCGCCGCCGAACTCCTCGGTTACAAGGAGAAGGGCACGGCACGGGTTCGTGTCACCTTCGTCGGCCGCGCCGACCTGGATGGCGGCCGTCCGCCGCCGGACGAGACGCCGCCCGAAATCGCCTCCGCCGTGCCTGCCGCCCCCACGACCGTCATCGCGAGCACGGCGCTCGACGCCGTGCCGGGCGCGCCCGTCGATCCGCCCTTTGCGGCCGCGCCGCTCCCGGCCCCCGTCACACCGAGCGCCGACGCCGCCGTCATTACAAAGCCGACAGGTGTCGTGACGCAGCTCCCGGTGCCGGCCGCGACTCATCTCTACGTCCAGGCCGGCGCTTTCAGCTCCTACCAGAACGCCGCACGCCTTCAGGCGCGCCTGGGCAGCGGATTAAAGATTTCGCCGACAACAACACCTGACGGCCAGACATTGTACCGCGTGCGCCTGGGACCCTTTGACGACATCGCCGACGCCGATTCCGCGTTGGCCCGCGTCTCAAGCCTTGGTAGTAACGACGCCAAGATCGTCGTCGATAATTAGACAAGACCGGAGCCGCCTTCATGTATCACCGCCTGCTGGGCGCCATCCTGCTTCTGTCGTCCGTAACCGTCGCTGTGCCCGCGTCGGCCGAGATCGCCACTTCGGCGCGACACGGGATTCTGATGGACGCCGCGACCGGCAACGTGTTGTGGGCGAAGGACGGCTTTTCGCCCATGCCGCCGGCCTCGATGAGCAAGCTGATGACCGTGGAACTCTTGTTCCAGCGCATCAAGGATGGGCGCATCAAGCTCACCGACACGCTTCCCGTCTCCGAGCGCGCCTGGCGCGAGCGTTCGGGCTCTGAGATGTTCGTGCGTGTCGGCAATCGCGTGCCGGTCGAGGCGCTGATCAGGGGCATCGTCATCCAGTCGGGCAACGACGCCTGCGTGGTCGTCGCCGAGGCGATCGGCGGCACCGTCGAAGGCTTCGTCTCCATGATGAACAAGCGCGCGAAGGAGCTGGGGCTCACCCAATCGCACTTCGTCAATCCGAACGGCCTCGACGTGCCGCCGGGACAGGTGATGTCGGCCTACGATCTCGCCAAGCTCGCGCGCCACATCATCGTCGACTACCCGTCGCTCTATCACTATTTCGGCGAGAAGGACTTCGTGTGGAGCAACATCCATCAGGCGAACCGCAACCCCGTGCTGTTCAACTCGCCTGGCGCCGACGGGCTGAAGACCGGCCATCTCGACAGCTCGGGTTACGGTCTCGTCGCTTCAGCGCAGCGCGACGGGCGCAGGATCATCCTGGTGCTCAACGGCATGAACTCCGAGAAGGAACGCGCCGATGAGGGGGCCAGACTTCTCGATATCGGCTTCCGCGAATTCCGCCGCTATGTGTTATTCAAGCCCGGCGACACGGTCGTCAGCGCGGACGTCTTCGGCGGCAGCGAAAAGGCAGTCCCTCTCACCGTGACGGCACCGGTTGCCGTCACGCTGCAAGTGGATTCGCGGCCCGGCATGAAAGTATCGGTGCATTATGTCGGCCCATTGCGTGCGCCGCTGGAAGCAGGCCAACGGGCCGGCATGCTCAACATCTCGGCGCCAGACTTTCCCGGCATGAGCGTGCCGCTCGTCGTCGCCCATCCGGTGTCGGGCGCCGGCATCATCGGCCGTATCGTACTGGGCGCCCGCGGGCTCCTCGGTATGCGATGAAGAAGGCCGCGCGCTTCATTACATTGGAAGGCGGGGAGGGGGCCGGCAAGTCGACCCAGGCCCGCCATCTCGTCGAAGCATTGAAGGCGCACGGCATCGACGCGATCCAGACGCGCGAACCTGGCGGCTCGCCTGGCGCCGAACAGATCCGCAATCTCATCGTCACCGGCGAACCCGGCCGCTGGGACGGGCTGACCGAGACGCTGCTGGTGTTCGCGGCGCGCGCCGATCACGTGGCGCACACGATCAAACCCGCACTGGCCACCGGCAAATGGGTGGTCTGCGACCGCTTCACGGATTCGACCTATGCCTATCAGGGCGTGGGCCGCGGCTTGGCGCGCGAGACCATCCGGCGGATGGAAGCGCTGGTGCTGCACGAATTCCGTCCCGACCTGACGCTGATCCTCGATGTGCCGGTCGATGTCGGCATTGCGCGCACCCATCAGCGCGTCGCGCACGAGAACCGCTTCGAGAAGTTCGACACAGAATTCCACGAGCGTTTGCGCAAGGCCTTTCTCGACATCGCCAAGCGTGCGCCGGATCGCTGCGCCGTCATCGACGCTGCGCAGGGGCCGAACGCCGTGGCGCAAGCGATCTGGAAAGCGACCGCCAAACGGTTCAGGCTCTGACCATGCCGCCGCGCGCCCGAGCCTCCAGGACCGACGAAATTCCCGAGACCGACCGCATCGACGGCTTTGCCCATCCGCGCGAGACGGCGCGGCTGATCGGCCAGGAGCAGGCACTGGCGCGTGCGGCGCGCGCCATCCGCGGCGGTCATCCGCCGCAGGGCTGGCTGATCACCGGTCCGCCGGGCATCGGCAAGGCGACGCTCGCCTATCGCATCGCGCGCTACGTGCTGGCTCATGGCGCGACGGACGAGGGCGCCGCCGATCTCGCCGTGCCGGAGAGCGACGCGACGGCGATCCAGGTGGCCGCCGGTTCGCATCCCGGGCTGCTCGTGCTCAAGCGTGGCATCAACGAGAAGACCGGCAAGCTGATGAGCGAGCTGTCGGTGGGTGTGGTCCGCTCGCTCAATGGTTTCTTCGGCATGACGTCGGGCGCCGGCGGCTGGCGCGTCGCGATCGTCGACACCGCCGACGACATGAACGTCGAGGCCGCCAACGCGCTGCTCAAGCTGCTGGAAGAGCCGCCGCAGCGCGCCATGCTGCTGCTGCTGAGCGCGCGGCCTGGCCGCCTCCTGCCCACGATCCGCTCGCGCTGCCAGAGGCTCGATCTGCGGCCGCTCGATGTCGCTGCCGTCGAAGAAGAACTCGCCCGATTGCTTCCCGATGCCAGCGCCGCCGACCGCGCCTCGCTGGCGCGTCTGTCCGGCGGTTCGATCGGCGCGGCGCTACAGCTGTCTTCCGGCGACGGGCTGATGCTGGCGCGCGAAGCCGACCGCCTTCTGGAATCCGCGCCCGACGTCGGCGCCGTCCTCGCGCTCGGCGACAAGATTTCGCGCATCACCGATGGCCTCGACACATTCGGCGCATTTCTCGCGCAGTCGCTGATCGACCGCATCCGCAAGAAGGCGCAAGGCGGCGCCAGGCATCTCGATGTCTGGGTCGAATGCCTCAGCCGGTTGAACGCCAGCTTCGCGCGCACCTCCGCGCTGAATCTCGATCCGCGCCAGACCCTGCTCAGCGCCACCGGAAATTTGGCGCAGGCAAAGCGGCGCGCGGGTGCGATCTAGTTGCCGTTTGCCTCGTTGAACGATCCGCGCTAACTCCACCCGATGCTCGTCGACAGCCACTGCCATCTGGATTTCCCCGAATTCGCGCCGGAGCTCGACGCCGTCGTCGGCCGCGCGCGCGATGCCGGTGTCGGTGTCTGCGTCACGATCGGCACGACGCTGGCGCGCTTTCCCGGCGTGCGCGCCGTCGCCGAGCGGTTCGAGAATGTGTGGTGCTCGGTCGGCATCCATCCGCACGAAGCGGAAAAGGAGCTGCTCGACGATCCGACGCCGCTGATCGAAGCGGCGCGCCATCCCAAGGTCGTCGGCATCGGCGAGACCGGGCTCGACTATTACTACGAACACAGTCCGCGGCCGCAGCAGATCGCAAACTTTCGCACCCACATCGCGGCCGCGCGCGAGACCGGCCTGCCGGTCATCGTCCACACCCGCGACGCCGACGACGACACGATCGCCGTGCTGCGCGAAGAGATGGGGAAGGGCGCCTTCACCGGTCTGATCCACTGCTTCACCGGCACACAGCGTCTCGCCGAAGCGGCGCTGGAGCTCGGCCTATCGATTTCCGTTTCCGGCATCGCGACTTTCAAGAAATCAGACGAGTTGCGCGCCGTGCTGAAGGATGTGCCGCTCGACCGGCTGCTGGTGGAGACCGACGCGCCGTTCCTCGCGCCCATGCCGTTCCGCGGCAAGCGCAACGAACCCGCCTTCGTCGTGCATACCGCCGCGGCGCTGGCCAAGCTCAAGGATGTGAGCGCGGAGGAGCTGGCCGAGGCCACGACCGCGAACTTCTTCCGCCTGTTCACCAAGGTGGCGCGGTGAGCGGCAAGCTCGAAGTCACGATTCTGGGCTGCGGCTCCTCGGGCGGCGTGCCGCGCATCGGCGGCCCGGACGGCAAGGGCTTCTGGGGCGCCTGCGATCCCGACAATCCGAAGAACCGCCGCCGCCGCTGCTCGATCCTGGTGCAGCGGCGCACGGCGGCCGGCGACACCAACCTCCTCGTCGACACCGCGCCCGATATGCGCGAGCAGCTGATCGACGCGCGCGTTTCGGCCCTGGACGCCGTGCTGATCACCCACGACCATGCCGACCAGCTGCACGGGCTCGACGATCTGCGAATGGTGGCGATGAACATGCGCCGCCGCGTCGACGTGTATGCCGATGCGACGACCTTCGAAGGCGTGCTGGCGCGCTTCGGCTATTGCTTCGTCCAGCCGGCCGGCAGCGACTATCCGCCGATCCTCAACGGCATCGACATCCCGACGCCGTTTCGCGCCTTCGAGATCGCAGGAAAGGGCGGCGCGCTCCCCGTGCTCGCCTTCTGGCAGGAGCATGGCCGGGTCAAATCGCTCGGCTTCCGTTTCGGGCCCATCGCCTATTCGAGCGATGTCGACGGCCTGGACGATGCAGCCTTCGCGGCGCTGGCCGGCGTCGACTGCTGGATCGTGGACGCGCTGCGCTACATGCCGCATCCGAGCCACGCGCATGTCGCGCGCACGCTGGAATGGATCGAGCGCGTCAAGCCGAAGCGCGCGATCCTGACCAACATGCATGTCGATCTGGACTTCGCGAAACTCGCCGCCGAACTGCCGCCCGGCGTCGAGCCGGCCTTCGACGGCATGGTGATCGAAGCGCCGCTGTAGCGCGATTTGTTCCCCAGCGTCGGTTGTTACAACATTGATGCCATCCAACCCGGTGTCATGGCCCGCGAAAGCGGGCCACCCAGTTGGATTCTGCACGCTGATACTCGCGTCTGCGCAGAGCAGACTTGGCAGGCATGGAGAAGACGTCACCTGGGTGGCCCGCTCTCCGGCGGGCCATGACAGTTTTCTTCTCTGCACACGATCGCAATGTGCTCCTGGCGGCCTCATAAACGAACTCCGCCAGGTGCACCGGGCGGAGTCCGTTTTCGATCGGGCGCGCCGGCATCGGCCGGCGAAGGCGCCACCCACATGCACTGACTACGATCCCACGGTGTCAGGCCGGCGGCGATGCGGGGCTTTCGTTGCAAGCTCGCGCTGCGCCAAAGCGCAACGGCCTGTCGCGGAAGGCATCGGCATCGTTCGCCGGCGCGGGCGCACGCGAGGTCGCGCCCTTACCTGTATGGCCTCGCGGCATCGCTACATCAAAGTTTTGGCGGCCTCATGTTTCATCGCCGCGGAGTATGAGGCCGTTTTGGCCGCGTTGGATTAGATTCCCGGACTTTGCGCATTTTGCGAGGAATTCCGCGCGGAGCAGGGCGCCCCGCGAGGGCACTTATCCACGCGGGTTTTTCGACGGCGTGACAAATGCCGCCGAGCGGACATGAATGCGGGACGGTCATCGCTGGTGTAAATTCCCTGCGTCAACCGTCCAGAGAGCGGCCATGCCAGACCGACCGAACTTCATCGCCCACTGGAGCGCGCTCGAAGATGCCGAACCGCACCGCTACCGGAACGACGACGAGCCGATGGGTTTCGATGCGCCGATCGGCGAGAAGCTCGGTCTTACGCGGATCGGCATCCACCATATGCGGGTGCCGCCGGGCCGCCGCATCTCCTATCCGCACGCCGAGAGCGCCGAGGAGGAATTCGTCTTCGTCGTCGAGGGGAGGCCGCACGCCTGGATCGATGGTGAGCTGCATTCGCTGGAACCCGGCGACAGCGTCGCGTTTCCCGCCGGCACCGGCATCTGCCACACCTTCCTGAACAACACGGCGGAGGAGGTGCGGCTGATCGTGGTCGGCGAGAAGCCGAAGGACGAGAACCGCATCCGCTATCCGCTCAACGCGGCGCACGAGATGACGCGCAAAGATCGCTGGATCGACCCGCCGTTACGGACCTTGGGAGCGCATAACGGCAAGGCAAGGATAGGCAGCAAGCCCTAGAGTTCCTGCGCTGGCGCAAAGTGCGCGGCGGAGCCGCGCGAACTCAGGTCCGCGAGTTTTGGGGCCGTCACGCATGGCGTCGGCTGACATAGACCCAGCCGACCCAAGCCCACCAAGCGAAGATACCCCACATCACCCAGATGGCTGCTGAAGGCCAGATGAAACTCACGAGCCATGCAATTCCGAAAGCGACGGCTGCGCCTACGCCGAGGGTCAGGAAATAGACAGCGGCGCTTCGAAAGAACGCAGACCAGTTCATCGGCTAGGCGTTAGACGCCTTCAGATCTCCGCTCCGACTCGGTTTAATCTTTGTGGACCGCTTCGCCTTCAATGGCGCGTGTTTCGTAGGCGGCGTTTTCAGCATCCGCTTTAGGACTTCGTCTCTTGTGGGGCTGCTCATGACATACCTGCCTAAGATACCTATGGGACCTATCCGTCTTGAAAAGGGGAGAAGCCGGCTACTTGCGCCAGTCTTTCTCCTAAGTGTCGTGACCACAAGCCTGTTGGCGGCATGGGTTCACAGGCTCACGCGCGCCATATTCAACCCAAGAGAGGTCTCTCTCATAGCTCGACAGTATGATTGCGCATTTAGCATTGATTGGACTGAACTTACGACCCAACTAGGAGCAAATGCGATCCCGGAAGCTATGAATTTCCAACTTATCGTGGCACCTCGCGGTAAAAAGGAAGGACCGCCTGACCACGAATGGCCAATGGCTGTCATGCAGGCGCTGGTGGCGGTTCCTTTTTTTGTTGAATATTATGAGGACCATTACGATTTCATTTTGAGCAAAAGCGGAAGAAAGTGGGAGAACGCGCCATCGGTCTGGCAGTTCGCTCACATATTGCGAATGGCTGCAGCCCATGGCGGCGCCATCACACTTGATGATCCATCTTTTGTCCCTGTGACATGGGGACAAGTCACATTTGGGCCTGCGCAGAATAGGAGAAGAATTTTTGGCACGGATTTAGGAGCGTCAGACATTCTCATTTTGATGCTGGAGATGGATGAGGAACTGACGAGGCTGGGCGCTGGGCCGCCTTCGTCATAGACGGAAAGACCGCCGACACCAGCGCGCGTTGATATTCGGGAGACCATGTCTCCCAGCCGAGTGTCCTGCAATTTCCCATAATATTACTTATACGAAATTCGGAATGCGCCGTTGATGGAGCCAAGCGCTCCCTTGCTTCAGACCGCCCGGCCCGCTTCATATCGATCCATGAACGCTCCCAAGGCTTCCCGCGACATCGAATTGCTCGTTGAGATCGTGCGCCGCCTGCGCGACCGCCACACCGGCTGCCCCTGGCACCAGGCGCAGACCTTCGAGACCATCGCGCCTTACACCATCGAGGAAGCCTACGAAGTCGCCGGTGCGATCGAAGACCAGGACTGGCCGGCGCTGAAGGAAGAACTTGGCGATTTGCTGTTCCAGGTCGTCTACCACTCCACGATGGCGCAGGAGTGCGGCCTGTTCGACCTCGGCGACGTCGTGCTGGCGGTCTCCGAAAAGATGATCCGCCGGCGCCAGGACATCTTCGCCGAAGGGATCCCCGGGCCGGTGGGTCTGTGGGAAAAGGCCAAGGCCGAGGAGCGCGCCGCCAAGGGCAAGTCGGGCGTGCTCGACGACGTGGCCCGCGCCCTACCCGCGCTCAGCCGCGCCGACAAGCTTCAAAAGCGGCTCTCAAGCGTCGGTTTCGACTGGAATTCTCCCAAGCTGGTGCTCGACAAGGTGGCGGAGGAAGCGGCCGAGATCGTCGCGGCGCAGGAAGGCGGCGCGAGCCAGGCCGAGATCGAAGGCGAGATCGGCGACCTGCTCTTCGTCATCGCCAATCTGGCGCGGCATCTGAAGGTCGACCCGGAAGCGGCTCTGCGCACGACCAATTCCAAGGTCGTGCGCCGCTTCGGCTGGATCGAGGCGGAACTCGCCCGCGCCGGCCGCCAGCCGACCGACGCCAAGCTCGATGAACTGGAAGCCCTGTGGCAAAGGGCCAAGACGGAGACCAAGCCATGACCGACCTGCCCCGCCGCATCCCTTCGCCCAATGGCGAGGTGGTCCTCGCCTCGCAAGGCGACGTCTTCCGCTATGAGAACTTCAAATTCGCCGCCTCCCGGCGCAGCGGCAACATGCTCTACCTCTCCGGCGTGATCGCCGGGCCCAGCAAGGGCGAAGGCAAGGACGTGGAGGCGTTCAAGGTCCAGCTTCGCCGCGCCTTCGCAGAGATCAAGGCCACCCTCGCCGCCTCCGGCGCCGGCTTCGACAAGGTCGTCCTGATCAACACGTTCCATGTCTGGGACGGCCCGAACTTCGCCGGCAACAAGATGGCCCAGCTCGACGCCTTCATCGCCGTGAAGGACGAGTTCATGCCCGCGCCGCATTCGGCCTGGACGGCGGTCGGCACCACCGGCCTCGCCATGGACACCGGCGTGGTCGAGATCCAGATGATCGCGCAGCTGTAGGGCGCGGGAACACGCATCACTTGTCATGGCCCGCCGGAGTGCGAGCCACCCAGGTGACACTCCACAGGTATCGGCAGACTTGGCTGCGATTTGCTTTCGCTGCCCGTGCTCCATGCCCAACTGGGTGGCCCGCATTCGCGGGCCATGACACGGAGGGGCCAGGCGCGACCGCTTTGCACATTACGCGAGGATTGCCATCTAAGCGCTTGATTGAACGAGCTGGCCGCCTGTGAATTTGGTGCGAAACTTGTCCACAGACTGTGGATCGATCGCCAAAGTCAGTTCGACGCCCTTTGACTTGTCGGCGCGGCCCAGCACCTGCGCGTGCCGGTAGGCCCAGGCCAGCCCCTCGCCGTCGGCGTGCGATAAAGTCAGTCGAAAACGCATGTTGGCACGTGTCAGAAGCGCCTCGAACCGGACCAAAAGGCTCTGAAGCCCGTCACCGGTCAGCGCCGACACCGCGACCGGACCATCCAGCCGGGCGTTGCCGGCGGTGAGGCCTTGTCGAACTTCGGGCTCGACCAGATCGATCTTGTTCAGCACCTCGACGAACAGCCGGTCGCCGTCGGTCTCGACCCCGAGGTCGGCAAGCACCTTCAGCACGTCGGCCTTCTGGGCGGAACTCTCGGCATGCGCCGCGTCGCGGACGTGGCAGATGATGTCCGCCTCCAGCACCTCTTCCAAGGTGGCGCGAAAGGCCGCAACCAGTTCCGTCGGCAGGTCGGCAATGAAGCCGACCGTGTCCGACAGGACCGCCCTCGTCCCGTTCGGCAGCCTGATCCCGCGCATCGTCGGGTCCAGCGTCGCGAACAGCAGATCCTTCGCCAGCACGTCGGCCGACGTCAGCTTGTTGAATAAAGTCGATTTGCCGGCATTGGTGTAGCCGACCAGCGCGATCACCGGATAAGGCACGCGCTTGCGGGCCCTGCGCTGCAGGCCGCGCGACCGCTTGATCCCTTCCAGATCCTTCTTGATCCGCACGATGCGCTCGCCGATCAGCCGCCGGTCGGTCTCGATCTGGGTTTCGCCGGGACCGCCGAGGAAGCCGAAGCCGCCGCGCTGACGCTCCAGATGCGTCCAGGTTCGCACCAGCCGCGAACGCTGATAGCTCAGATGGGCGAGTTCCACCTGCAACCGGCCTTCATGCGTGCGCGCCCGCTCGCCGAAGATTTCCAGAATCAGCGCGGTGCGGTCGAGAACCTTGGTGTTCCAGGCCTTCTCCAGGTTGCGCTGCTGCACCGGCGACAGATTGGCGTTGACGATGAAGACTTCGGGCTCGAGCGCGCGCGCTTCCGCCGCCAGTTCCTCGACCTTGCCGCTGCCGATCAAGGTCGCCGGCGTCGGCCGCACCAGCGGCACGATGTGCGTCGCGACGACGGAAAGGCCGATTGCCGCCGTCAGGCCGACGGCCTCTTCCAGCCGCGCCTCCGCGTCGCGATCGATGCGCGCGCCGGCGGCGCGTGCCTTCGGCTCGACATGAACGACGATGGCCGCGCGCACCTTGTGCGTCGGCTCATGCGAACGGGCTAGGCCGTTTCGGCGGCGACCTGCGTCTCTTCCTGCAGCTGGATCGGACCCAGCGGCATCACGGTCGAGATCGCGTGTTTGTAGACGAGCTGGGCTTGCCCGTCCCGGCGCAGAAGTACGCAGAAATTGTCGAACCAAGTGATGTTCCCCTGAAGCTTTACGCCGTTGACCAGAAAGATGGTAACGGCCGATTTGCTCTTGCGGACTGCATTGAGAAACGTGTCTTGCAGATTTTGTTGTTTTTCGCTCATTGGGGAATCCAATAGATGTGTGCCTCACGCCCCTGCGAAGCACTAACACCAGCATAGGCCGCATTGCTGCGTTTGCGAAAGGGCCTAGAGCGCAAGTTCGGGCCGGGCGCCGGCCGAGGCGCGGGCGTACAATTCCTGGACGCGCCGCGTCACAGGGCCGGGTTTTCCGTCGCCGATCCGGGTTCCGTCGATCGCCACGACCGGGACCACCCCCGCAGCCGACGAGATGAAGGCTTCCTGTGCGCCAAGCGCATCCTTAACCGTGAAACTTGTCTCCGACACCGGCAGCTGGGCCGCGGCGGCGGCCTGAAGGATGACCCTGCGGGTAACGCCCGGAAGAATGGCGTGCGACAGGGCCCTGGTCTGGAGGCGACCGTCCGGTCCGACGATCCAGGCCGTCGTGGAACTTCCTTCGGTCACAAGACCGTCATCGTCCACCAGCCACGCCTCATAGGCGCCGGCGCGCCGCGCCGCCGTCTTTGCCAGGAGATTGGGGAGAAGCTGGACCGTCTTGATATCGCAGCGGCCCCAGCGTTCGTCGGGCCGCGTGATCACCGCAACGCCCTGCTCGCGCCGCCGCGCGCTGTCCGACGGATCCATCGCGCGTGCGGTCAGGATCAAAGTCGGCCGCCCCACGACCTGCGGGACAGGGTGGTCGCGCCGATAGGCACCGCGCGAGATCTGAAGGTACAGAAGACCGTCGCGCACACGATTGCGGCGCACGACTTCCCGCATCACGAGTTTCAGAGCATGCCGCGGCATCGGCATCGCGATCTCGACTTCGCCGAGCGAGCGCTCGAGCCGGTCGAGATGCTCTTCCTCGTCGAGAAGCCTGCCGCCCGCGATGCCGCACACTTCGTAGATGCCGTCGCCCAGCTGGAGCGCACGATCTTCAACATGCACGCCAGCCCGGCCGTGGTCGACGTAGCGGCCGTTCACATAGGCGACGCGTCCGGCGGGTGCGCGGCCGTTCCAGTTCACATCGGCCTCACGCGTTGAATCCGGCATCGCGCCCGTTCGAGCCGACGCCGAGCGACTTCAGCTTGCGGTGCAGTGCCGAGCGCTCCATCCCGATGAAGGCGGCGGTGCGCGAGATGTTTCCGCCAAAGCGATTGATCTGCGCGATCAGATAGTCGCGCTCGAAGATCTCGCGCGCTTCGCGCAAGGGAAGCGAAATCACCAGATCGCCGCGTCCGCCATTGCCCCATGGCGCGCTGGAACCGAGATCGGTCGGCAGAAGGTCTGCGGAGATCACCTGCGCCGCGTCGTCGGTCGCGAGAATCAGGAGCCGCTCGACGATGTTGCGCAACTGGCGCACATTTCCCGGCCAGCTGTGTGCCTGCAGCACCGCCATCGCATCGTCGCCGATCTCGCGCACCGCCAGGCCCGACGTCGCCGACAGCCGCTTCATGAAGTGCATGACGAGCTGCGGGATGTCGTCTCGCCGCTCCGCCAGCGACGGCACGCGAACCGGGACGACATTGAGGCGGTGATAGAGGTCTTCGCGGAACTTCCCCGCCACGATCTCGGCGCGCAGGTCGCGCGTCGTGGAACAGATCACGCGGGCATCCACCTGCACCCGCATCGTGCCGCCGATGCGCGTGAAAGTCTGGTCGACGAGAACCCGCAGGATTTTCGCCTGGGTCTCGAGCGGCATGTCCGCGACTTCGTCGAGATAGAGAGTTCCGTTGTGCGCCAGCTCGAGCAAGCCGGTCTTGCGGGCCCCCTCGCCGCTTTCGACGCCGAACAGTTCGGCTTCGATGCGCGACGGCGCCATGGTCGCGCAATTGATGGCGACAAAGGCGTTGCCGGCGCGCCGCGACCGCGCATGGATCAGCCGGGCCGCGACTTCCTTGCCGGAGCCCGACGGCCCGGTCACGAAGATCCTGCTGTTGGTCGGCGCAATCTTCTCGATCGTCTGGCGCAATTGCGAGATGGCCGACGAATTGCCGACGATCTCCGATTCGTCGCCCGCCTTGAGCTTCAGCTCCTGGACCTCCCGCTTGAGGCGCGAGGCTTCCAGCGCGCGCCCGACGACGTGGATGAGCCGGTCGGCCTTGAACGGCTTTTCGATGAAGTCGTAGGCGCCTTTCTTGATCGAGGCGACGGCGGTTTCGATCGTGCCGTGTCCCGAAATCATGACCAGCGGCAGTTCGGGCTGCTCGCGCTTCAGGGTATCGAGCACCTGGATCCCATCGAGCTTGCTGCCTTGCAGCCAGATGTCGAGCACGACCAATTGCGGCCGCCGCTGACGAACCGCGGCGAGCGCGCCGTCGCTGTCGCCGGCGACGCGGGTATCGTAGCCCTCGTCTCGCAATATTCCTGCGATCAGGTCGCGGATATCCTCTTCGTCGTCGACGATGAGGATCTCAGACGCGATCTGCGATCCGTTCTTGCTCATCCCCGGTTCCTTTTTCCTTCAAGTTCTTCTGGCGCGGCGGAAAAATCAGTACGACTTCCGCTCCGCGCGGACTTTCACTCTGCTGTTCATTGTCGGGCGTGCCATGGCCGGCATCCTGCAAAATCAGCTCGCCGCCATGGTCTTCGAGAATCTTCCGCACGATGGCGAGACCCAGACCCGTTCCCTTCGCGCGCGTCGTCACATAGGGCTCGGTCAGCCGGTCGCGATGTTCGTGCGGCAGGCCGACGCCGTTGTCGGTGACGCGAAAGACGATCTTTTCCTCGCCGGGCTCGAGTGCGATGACGATGCGGCCCGGCCGGTCGTCGCCTTGAGACAGGCGCGCATTGACGCCCTCCGCGGCGTTCTTCAGCACGTTCGTCAGCGCCTGCGCGACCAGCCGTCCGTCGCACTCGAAGTAGACGGGATCGCGCGGCAGATGGGTTTCGAAGGTGATCTGCGCATTGGCGACCCGCTGAAGGAAGACCGCCTGCTGGATCAGTTCTTGCGCATTCTCCCGGCGCATCACCGGCGTGGGCATCCGCGCAAAGGATGAGAACTCATCGACCATGCGGCCGATATCGCCGACCTGGCGGATGATGGTGTCGGTGCATTGCGAAAAGACCTCGGGATCGGTCGTCACCTCGCCTGCATATTTCCGCTTCAGCCGCTCGGCCGAAAGCTGGATCGGCGTGAGCGGATTCTTGATTTCATGCGCGATGCGGCGCGCAACATCGGCCCAGGCGGCAGTGCGCTGCGCGGAGACCAGGTCGGTGATGTCGTCGAAGGTCGCGACATAGCCGCTGCTGTCCGTACCGCGTTCGCTCGCCACTTGTACGCTCAGCGCACGGGTCGTCGAGCCGCGCTTGACCGTGACCTCCCCGCTCGCGCGCGCGACCGGTTCGGAGATCGCCCGGCGGATCAATCCGGCAAGTTCCGGCACCGTCTCCGAATAATGCCGGCCTTCCAACTCTTCAGGCGCGGCATTCAGGAGGCGGGCAGCCGCGCGATTGACGATGGTGATCATGCCGTCGTGATCAAGGCCGATGACGCCGGCACTGACACCGGCCAACACCGTTTCGGTGAAGCGGCGGCGCTCGTCATTCTGGCGGTTGGCCGACATCAGGGCGTCGCGCTGCGCCCCCAGCTGCGAAATCATGCGATTGAAAGCGCGGCCCAGAACGCCGACCTCGTCGTCGTCGCGCTCGACTTCGACCTGCGCCTTGAGATCGCCGCCCGAAACGCGCTCCGCCGCTCCGATCAGGCTGGAGATCGGGCGCACCAGCCGGTTGGCGGCCCACAGGCCGAGCCAGATCGCCGCCAGCAGAATAACGAGAGACACGACGACATAGAGAGCGGCGAAGATCAGCTGCACTTCGGAGCGGTTTTGATCGAGCCGGTTATATTCGCTGACGGCTTCGCGAGTGTGGCGATAGTAGTTCAGCACCGCCGGATCGACGATGCGCACGACCAGAAGATAGGCATCGTTCAGCGCCTGCATGTGAATCAGGGCGCGGACCTGGCCCGTCTCGTAGTCGCCGTCGACCACGATCGCACCCTGTGCCGCCTGTGCGATGTCGCTGGCCTTGGGCGGAATGGGATCGGGTATCGATTGCAGCTTGCTGCTGCCCAGAACGCTGCCATGGCTGTCGATCAGGAAGGACGCCTGAAGGCCGCGATCCTTGGTCATGATCGCGAGCTTCTCGAACATCAGTCCGACTTTGACGTGGTTGTTCGCATCGAACAGCGTCGGATCGTGCTCGAGCCCTTCGGCGATCTCGCCCGCGTCGAGCGTGATGCCCCGCTCGTGTTCCTGCACATAGTGCTGCGCGACGTTCACCGCGCTGCCGAGCGCCGTCTTCACGCGATCGGAAAACCATGCCTCGATGCCAAGGTTGAGCGTCACCGCCGCGAAGATCGCGACGAAGATCGCCGGCACGACCGCAATCAGGGAAAACATCGCGACCAGGCGGACATGCAGACGCGCGCCGGCAAGCCCCGATCGTCTGGCGCTCCATAGCCGGGTCAGCCGCCAGGCGATCAATGCGGCAAGCGTGAGCCCGAGCGTCAGATTGACGAGCAGGATCACGACCAGGCCGGCCGGCGTCGGATTGTAGGGAACCAGACCCATCACCGTGGCATAGGTCGCCACTCCGGAAAGGACGGCCAAGATGCCCACGCCGAAGGCAAGCAGCGACGGCCGCGAGATGGCGCGTATCCAAGTAAATGGCCCGCCAGTCACGTGCGCTTGCAGTGCGTTCGCCGTTGCCATCGATGTCCGCTGAATGCCGCTAAATCTCTAGCGGTGTTCAATAATCCGTCACAGTGTAGCAATGCCACAGCATGTTGCAAGAATGCTGCGATGCAAATCGGCAACGGCGTTAAGGCCCGCCTGGGATCAATCCGGCCTGAGACCCCGAATGACCTCCAGGCCAAGGTCGCGGATCTTTTTGCGCAACGTGTTGCGATTGAGGCCAAGCAGATGAGCGGCCCTGATCTGATTGCCCCGCGTCGCCCCCAGGCAGATGGACAATAACGGCCGCTCGATCTCCTGGAGAATGCGGTCGTACAGGCCGGGCGATGGAAGCTTGTCGCCTTGCGCGAGGAAATATTTTGTCAGGTGACGTTCGACGGCCGCGCTCAACGTCGCCGGCTCGTCACCCTCCTCTGCTTCGCTTAGCCGCGCGGGCTCCTTCAGTTCGCTGCTGATGGCGCTTGCCGGAATCGTCTCGCCCGAATGCAGCACCGCGAGGCGGCGGATCAGATTCTCCAGCTCGCGCACATTTCCGGGCCAGCGATAGTGCTTGAGCATGTCCAGTGCCTCGTTGTCGAGGTGCTTGGCCGGAAGTCCTTCAGCCTCGGCCTTGCGCAAGAAGTGGCGCACGAGATCGGGAACGTCCTCCGCCCGCTCGCGCAGCGGCGGCAGGCGCATCGGCACGACGTTCAGACGGTAATAGAGATCTTCGCGGAACAATCCCTGTTGGATCAGCTGGCGCAGATCGCGATTCGTCGCCGCAATGATCCGCACATCCGTCTTGATCGGCGTGCGGCCGCCGACGGTGGTGTATTCGCCCTGCTGCAGCACACGCAGCAAGCGGGTCTGCGCCTCGAGCGGCATGTCGCCGATTTCGTCGAGGAACAGGGTACCGCCCTCGGCCTGCTCGAACCGGCCGACACCGCGATTGGTCGCGCCGGTGAAAGCGCCGCGTTCATGGCCGAACAGCTCGCTCTCGACGAGTTCCTTCGGGATCGCGGCCATGTTCACCGCGACGAAGGTGCCGTTGCGGCGCTTGCCATAGTCGTGCAGCGCGCGCGCAACGAGCTCCTTGCCGGTGCCGCTCTCGCCCATGATCATGACGGTCAGATCGGTTTGCGTGAGCCGCGCGATCACACGGTAGATTTCCTGCATGGCGGGCGAGCGGCCGATCAACGGCAGCCGATCCTCGCCGCCCTTCGTATCGACGGAGACGTCGCGCTTCGCGGTCGGGCTCGCCAGCGCGCGCTGTACGACCGACGTCAGCTCCTTCAAATCAAACGGCTTTGGCAGATAGTCGAAGGCGCCGCGCTCCGCCGCGGTGATGGCGGTCAGGATGGTGTTCTGCGCGCTCATCACGACGACGGGCAGATCGGGCCTGATCTTCTTGATGCGCGGAATGAGGTCGAAGCCGTTCTCGTCCGGCAGAACGACGTCGGTGATGACGAGATTTCCGTCGCCCGCCGACACCCAACGCCAAAGGCCGGCTGCCGTGCCGGTCGTGCGCACATCGTAACCGGCACGTCCCAATGCCTGATTGAGCACCGTGCGAATGGCGGAATCGTCGTCTGCCACCAGAATCAAACCGGCCGGCAAATCAGCCTCCCTCGTGAGTGTCCGCCGCCATCGGCAGCAGGATGCGAAAGATCGTGCGCCGCGGACCGGAATCGCACTCGATGACCCCGCCGTGATCGCCCACGATCTTGGCGACGAGCGCGAGCCCCAGCCCGGAACCGCGCGGCTTGGTCGTGACGAACGGGTCGAAAATATGCGGCATCAGATCCGGCGGCACGCCCGAGCCATTGTCGCGCACGGTGACCTCGAGCGGCAGGCTCAGGCGTTCGCCGGCGACCGCGGCGCCGAAACGCACGCCGGGCCGATAGCCGGTCGTAAGTGTTATCTCGCCGCCCGTCTCGGGAAGAGCGTCGGCGGCATTGCGCACCAAATTCATGAAGACCTGGATGAGCTGATCGCGATCGCCGAGCACCGCCGGCAAGGACGGATCGAAGGTCTCGATCAGCGTGACGTCCTTTGCGAAACTCGTCTCGGCGACCTTGCGCACGCGATCGAGGACTTCGTGGATATTCACCGGCGTTCTGGGCAGCGCCCGCGTGTCGCCGAAGGACTCCATCCGATCGATCAGCGCGCGGATGCGATCGGCCTCGTCGCAAATGAGCTGGGTCAGCGTGCGGTCGCTCTCGGCGCCCGATTCCTCCAGGAGCTGCGCGGCGCCGCGAATTCCGGCCAGCGGATTCTTGATCTCGTGCGCAAGGACGGCCGCCATGCCATGCATCGAGCGAACCGCGCCGCGATGCAGAAGCTGGCGATCGATGCGTTGCGCGAGGCTGCGTTCTTGCAGCAGAACGACGACGGCATCTTCGGGTTCAGGCAATGGCGTTGCGATGACGTCGGCCACGCGCTCGCCGTTTCGCGGTGTCGTCAGGTCCATGTTGCGTTCGCTGACCGAGGCGCCGCGCTCGCGTGCCTGGGCGACGAGTTGGATAAGCGGGCTGCCAAAGGGCACCAGATCGTTCAGGCTCTGGCGAACCAGGAGTCCGGCGCCGGTGTCGAAGAACTGCTCCGCTGCCGGGTTGACGAACAGGATGTTGAGGCTCGGTCCGATGACCAGGACGGGCATGGGGAGCGCGCCCGCGATGGCCGCGGTCGCAGCACCTTCCTTCAGGCCTTCTGACTTGGCGCCCACACTCAATCCTGCCTATCGCTTAGGCATCATAGGCGCCTGTCTACAAAGTAGGCAAATACTTTGTTGCAGTGCGGTGAACGCACCGCAATCATTGCGGAATTGGATGGTCGTGCTACGCAATTCTCCCGTTGGCGGCAGGAGAATGCATGTCGGGCATCGCGGTACTTGTTGTGGCGGCCGGCCGGGGTGAACGCTCTGGCAAGTCCCTGCCAAAACAGTACTTTCCTCTCCTCGGCAAGCCGATCTTGCGCTGGACGCTCGACGCCTTCGCGAGCCACCCGAAAATTACAACCTCGCAGGTCGTCATCGGTCAGGGCCAGGAAGCTGACTACATCGCGTGTGTCGAAGGTTTGCCGCTGCCGCCGCCGATTGGCGGCGGCGCGACCCGGCAGGAGTTGGTGAGGCGCGGGCTGGAGGCGTTGGCCGAGGCCGCACCCGATTTTGTACTCATCCAGGATGCCGCCAGGCCGCTCGTCTCGATGGCCCTGATCGACGAGGTGATCTCGGCGCTGGAACGCGGCGCGGATGCGGCGATCCCCCTGCTCGCCGTGTCCGATACGCTGAAGCGGCGCGACGGCGATGCGTGGACGACCGTTTCGCGCGACGGCCTCATGCGCGCGCAGACGCCGCAAGGATTCAAATTCGCGAAGATCCTACGGGCGCACCGTCATTTCGCGGACCGAGACGTCACCGACGACATGGCTCTCGCCGAAATGGCCGGCTTGCGCATTGCGGCTGTCGCCGGCGAAGACCGCAACATGAAGGTGACGACGCCCGACGATTTTTCCCTCGCGGAAGCACATCTTCGCGCCCGCCTCGGAGAGAGCCGGACGGGGATGGGCTATGACGTTCACCGGTTCAATCCGGGCGATCACGTGTGGCTGTGCGGGATCAAAGTCCCGCACGATCACGGCCTCGAAGGGCATTCGGACGCGGACGCCGGATTGCACGCCCTGACCGATGCTATTCTGGGCGCCATTGGCGAAGGCGATATCGGGCAGCATTTTCCACCCAGTGACGAGCGCTGGCGCGGCGCGCCATCGTGGAAGTTTCTCGATCACGCGGCCGCTCTGGTGCGAGGCAAGGGTGGCGCCATCGTGCATTGCGACGTCACGATCATCTGCGAGCGGCCAAAAGTCGGGCCGCACCGCGATGCCATGCGCGCCCGGATCGCGGAAATCCTGAAGCTCGACGTTTCGCGCGTCAGTGTGAAGGCGACGACGACCGAAGGGCTCGGTTTCGAAGGCCGGCGCGAGGGATTGGCCGCGCAGGCCGTCGCAACCGTGCGGCTGCCCTAGATGCAGGTCGTCCTTCTTCGGCCAGGGGACGAGAGCTTGCTCCAGCAGGCGGAGAATCTGTTCTGGCCCGGGGCCACAACGCGCGAGCGCGCGGCCGCGCTACTGCGGGAACCGACCTATGTCATGGTCGTCGCGCTCGACGACAATGGCGACGTGATGGGCCGCATCTATGGTCATGTGCTGCATCGTTTCGAAGCGACCGACCTGCTGATGTACGAAGTCGACGTCGCCGAACAGCACCAGCGGCGCGGTGCCGGACGCGCGATGATCGACTTTCTCAAGGCGCTCTGCGCCGAACGCGGCTGGCGCGAGATGTGGGTTCTGACCGAACAAGGCAATCAAGCGGGAAATGCGCTCTACAGTTCGGCGGACGGCGAGCTCGAAGGCTCGCCCGCGAACATGTACGTCTTTCAGATCGACAAGAAATGATCGCAACGACGCTTTCGACGTTCTTCGGCGTCGGTTACTTTCGATTTGCGCCCGGAACGCTCGCGAGCGCGCTGGCATTGCCGCTGGCCTGGCTGATCCTGTGGAAGGCGGGACCGGTCGTCCTGGCGGCAGCCTCCCTGGTGGCTTATTTCTCCGGCGTCTGGTCGACCGGCATCTATGAAGCGCGCGCCGGAAAACCCGATCCGTCCGAATGCGTGATCGATGAGGTTGCCGGCCAGTGGCTGGTCTGCGCCATGGCACCGCTCACGCCGATCGGCTTTGCGCTGGCGTTTCTGCTTTTCCGTGTTTTCGACATTTCGAAATTGTGGCCGGTGTCGCTGGGCGAGAAGTTGCCGGGCGGCTGGGGCATCATGACCGACGACATGATCGCAGGCGCGCTTGCCGCCGTGATCGTTGCGGCGCTGCATTGGCAGGGCTTAGTCTAACGCACCAACCGCAAAGGGCCAGCGATGCTGTTCTCCTCTCCCCTGCTCCGTCTCGCCGAAGTGGTTCTGGCCGATGCGCGCATCGCCAGGCTTCGCATCGCCACGGCCGAAAGCTGCACCGGCGGATTGATCGGAGGTTTGCTGACGGAGATTCCCGGATCGTCGGACGTGTTCGATCGCGGCTTCATCGTCTACACCAATCGCTCCAAGCAGGATTTGCTCGGCGTGCCGGGCGATCTGGTCGCCGACATGGGCGAAGTATCCGAAGCCGTGGCGCGGATGATGGCGGAAGGCGCGATCGAGAATTCGAACGCACAGCTTGCGGTCGCCGTTACCGGCATAGCCGGTCCGGGCGGCGGCACGACCATGAAGCCCGTCGGACTTGTCCATGTCGCGGCCGCGCGCGAGGGGCGTTCGATTCTGCATGAAGCACATCGCTTCGGCGATATCGGCCGCACGGAAGTTCGGCTCAAAACGTGCGAGGCAGCGCTAAGTCTGCTGCATCGTCTGATTTGACAGCTCCCTCGCCCGCGCCTCAAACGCGTCGGCCATCCTGACATAGACCTTGCCGAACGCCGCGCCGGCGACCGCGTTGAGGATTTGGCTCTTGAATTCGTAGGCCAGCGAAAAGTCCACGCGGCAGCCCTTGTCTTGCGGCGTGAAGCGCCAATGGTTTTCCAGCTGCTTGAACGGTCCTGACGTTTGGGCCACGTCGATGGTGCGCGCCGCGGAATCGAGCACCACGCGGCTGGTATATTTCTCGCGCAGCGCGCCAAACCCAACGGCCATCTCCGCCGTGAGAACATCGCGCTCTTTGACACGCTCACGGGTGAGGACACGCAATGCCACGACCCATGGCAGGAATTCCGGATACCGCTCGACGTCGGCGACGACCTGAAACATCAGGTCCGCCGTGTACGGTACGTGCCGGATTTCGGAGTGCGATGTCACGTCACTTGAGCGATTGCCGGGCCGCCTTCAGCGCCGCGAAGTCCCGGTCCGCATGATAGGACGATCGCGTCAGCGGCGACGCCGACACCATCAGGAAACCTTTCGCCCGCGCCGTCGCTTCGAGGCCGGCAAATTCCTCCGGAGTCCAGAAGCGCGCCAGCGCGGCGTGCTTGCGCGTCGGCTGGAGATATTGGCCGATTGTCAAGAAATCGACGCCAGCGGCGCGCAGATCGTCCATCACCTGCATGATCTCTTCGCGACTCTCGCCGAGGCCGACCATCAATCCGGACTTCGTGAATCCCGCCGGCGCGAGTTCCTTGGCGCGTTGCAGAAGGCGAAGCGATGCAAAGTACCGGGCACCCGGCCTGACGCTGAGATAGAGCCGCGGCACGGTCTCGAGGTTGTGGTTGAAGACATCGGGCCCGGCCGCCATGACGGTCTCGACCGCACCGTCCTTGCGAAGAAAGTCCGGCGTGAGTACCTCGATGGTCGTACCGGGACTTGCTGATCGGATGGCCGCGATCACCGACGCGAAATGGGCTGCGCCACCGTCCGCCAGATCGTCGCGATCGACCGATGTGATGACGACGTGCTTGAGGCCAAGCTGCGCGACGGCCGCGCCGACGTTTGCCGGTTCCCGCGGGTCGAGTGCGCCGGGAAGGCCGGTCTTCACGTTGCAGAAAGCGCAGGCGCGCGTGCAGGTGTCGCCCATGATCATCATGGTCGCGTGGCGCTGGGCCCAGCACTCGCCGATATTCGGGCAGGCCGCTTCCTCGCAAACCGTGTGGAGATTGTGCTCGCGCACGATCGCCTTGGTGGCCGCATATTCCTTTGACACCGGAGCGCGGACACGAATCCAGTCCGGCTTGCGCAGAACGGGAGCGTCTGGCCGGTTCGCCTTTTCGGGATGGCGCGGCGGGAGATTGGTCTTGTCGATAACGACCGTCATAGTGCAATTGATATAGTCGCTTATGGTTGCGAAATCATGCAAAATGCGAGCCTGCGCGTCGCACAGTCTCGAAGGAGACACGCCATGGCCTCGTCCAAACATTCCGCGAAGAAGACAGCCCATCATGTTCGCGCGTTGGTCGCCAAACCGGCCGTTCGCACCGCGATCGTCGTTGCCGGTGTGGCGGGTCTCGCCGCACTCGCCGTAGCCATCCTCGGCCAGCGAAAGGTCAGAGACGATTTCGTCCGGCGGCTTGAAGCCGTTTCGTGGGAGCCGCTCACCGCCGCCGTGGCGCCGCAGGCGGACCGAATTTGGGCCGATACGCGGCCGTGGCGCGATCAGGTGACGCGGCTGCTCTCCTCCATCAACACCGAAGAAGTCCGCGATCTGGTGGCGCAGCGCCTGTCACAATGGATGGAGCGGTTCCGCTAGGCTACGACACGCCTAATGGTTTGAAATCCCTATCGAATATCCGGACGGTTGCGACCAAGCTCCGGCCGGCGCCTCCCCGTTGTGCGTGCTTTCGTGGAAAGATCGTAATATGCACGCAAGCATGCGATCCAAAGCAAACAAGAACAATCCAGGGTGGGAACATTGAGCGTTGCGAGCATTGCGGCGGCATCCGGAGAAGAAACCGTGCCGTTCGATATCGACGAATTGCGCGAACCGGTTTTCCACGCGTTGATCGGCGCGCGCGCGCGCTACGGAGCGGACCGGCCGGCTCTGGTGGACGGCGATGAACGCGTTCTGAGTTATGAGGAGATCGTGCGGGCGGCGCTGGCGCTCGGCCATTCGCTCAAGCGCGGTACAAAGGCCGGCGAGGCCGTCGGCATCATGCTCCCGACCGGTGCTGCGTCCGTGATCGCCTTCTTCGCGGTTTCGGCCTATGGCCGAGTTCCCGCCATGTTGAATTTCACGAGCGGAGCGGCGGGCCTGAAAAGCGCGCTGAAGACGGCAAAGGTCAAACGCATCGTCACCGCGCACCGCTTCGTCGAACTCGGCAAGCTCGATGCCTTGATCGAAGAACTCTCCAAGGCGTGCGAGGTCATCTATCTGGAAGACGTTCGCGCGAAGCTGTCGCTCATCGACAAGATGTACGCTGCGGTCGGCACATTCCTGCCCGGACTTATCGCGTCGCACAGTCTGGCCTCCAGTCCGGCCGTGATCCTTTTCACGTCGGGTACCGAAGGCGAGCCCAAAGGCGTTGCGCTGTCGCACGCCAATCTCCTGTCCAACGTGGAACAGGTGCGTGCCCATCTGGCCTTGTACGAGACGGACATCCTGTTCAATCCGCTGCCGACATTTCACTGCTTCGGGCTGACCGTCGGATCGTTGATGCCGCTTCTCCTGGGCATCAAGGTCGTGTGCCATCCGACGCCGCTGCAGCCGCATGAGATCGTGAAGCGGATCCGCGCGACCGGCGCGACCATCCTTTTGTCGACGGACACGTTCATCTCGCAATATGCACGCGCCGGCGATCAGGGCGACCTGAATTCGCTTCGCCTGGCTGTCTGCGGTGCGGAGCGGCTGCGTGACGAGACCCGCGCGTTGTTGCGCAAGAAATATTCGATCGACCTGCTTGAAGGCTATGGCGTCACCGAGGCATCGCCGGTGATCGCGGCGAACCAGCCGCAAGACAACCGTCCCGGCACGGTCGGCAAGCTGATGGCGGGCATGCAGTCGCGCCTGGAGGCGGTCGAAGGAATTCCCAATGCCGGCCGGCTGTTCGTGAAAGGCCCGAATGTCATGCTCGGCTACATCAGGCCCGAGCAGCCCGGCGTGATCCAGCCGCCCGAAGGCGGTTGGCACGACACCGGCGATGTCGTCTCGATCGACGACGAGGGATTCATCGCGATCAAGGGTCGCCTGAAACGCTTCGCCAAGATCGGCGGCGAGACCGTATCGCTTGCCGTGGTCGAAAGCATCGCTTCGGCGCTGTGGCCCGAGTACAGCCATGCGGCGATCGCCGTTCCCGACGGGCGCAAGGGCGAGACGATCATTCTCGTTACGACCAACAAGGACGCGAACCGGCACGATCTTGTCGGTTGGGCACACAATCATGGTGTCGCCGAACTTGCCATACCCAGAAGGATCGTGACGGTCGATGAAGTCCCGGTGCTCGGAACCGGCAAGACCGATTACGTGCAGCTGGAAAAGACCGTCAAAGCAATGGCGGCGACGGCGGCCTGATCAGAATTCCGCCTCGAGCTCCTCGACCGCATCGGGTTCGGCCTTGGCCGCCTCGATCCATTCCAGCATCTCGGGCAGATTGAGGATCGTGTCGCAATAGTCGGCGCACAAACGGTCGAGCTTGACGTGATAGGTGACGAATCGCGTGCAGACCGGCGCATACATCGCGTCCGCGAGGGTCGGCTTCTCGCCGAAGAGATAAGGACCGTCATAGGTCTTCAAGCATTCGCGCCAGATCGCGACGACCCGGTCGATATCGGCCTGCGCACCGGCCCAGACTTTGAAGTCGGGATAGTGCGCCTTGAGATTCATCGGCAGCGCCGAACGCAAATTGGCGAAACCCGAATGCATTTCGCCGGAAATCGAGCGGCAATGGGTGCGCGCCTTGAGGTCCTTGGGCAGCAGTCCCGCCTTGGGATGCATCTCGTTCAGATATTCGGCGATCGCCAGAGTGTCCCACACCTTGACGGGACCATCGGTGAGGCAAGGCACGAGGAACGACGGCGACAGCAAAAGCAGCTCCGCACGCGCGTCGGGATCGTCGTTCGAGAGCACCTTCTCGGCGAAATCCAGTCCAGCCATGCGACATAGAAGCCAGCCGCGCAGCGACCAGGACGAGTAGTTTTTGCTCGAGATCGTCAGGAGTGCTTTGCTCATGGGCAGACAATTCTTTCGCGTGTCGGTAAACAATTCTTTCGCATTGCAGCATAAAATGCACTAGCATTTTTCGCTGCTGGGGCGTGAAATTGGTCGAATATTGCCGCACCGCAATAGGCGGGACCGGCTGGGGCCTTTGGGGGCGTTTCTTTTAGGCGATGCTGTACGACGCTTACCAAGCCCAGTCGGACTTTCTGGCGCCCCTGCGGGCTTGGGCCGGCCTGACGAGCGCCGCCTTCGGCGAGACCTGCGCCGGGCCGGGCGCGAACTATGTTTTCAAATCCATTGCGGCAGCGGCGGAGATCGTCAGCCGCGCCCAGCTGATCCATCAGCGACCGAACTACGGGATCGACGCGGTGACGGTCGAGGGCCGCGAAGTCCCCGTCGCCGAAGAGGCGGCCTTCGACACGCCGTTCGCCACCCTGCTCCGCTTCAAGAAGCAAACCAACGTCGAGCAACCGCGCGTGCTGATCGTGGCGCCGATGGCCGGCCACTTTCCGACCCTGCTGCGTCAAACCGCCAAGACCATGCTGGCCGACCACGACGTCTACATCACCGACTGGAAAAGCGCGCGCGACGTGCCGCTGAACGCGGGACGCTTCGGCGTCGACGAATATATCGAGCACACGGTCCGCTTTTTCGAGAAGCTCGGTCCCGGCGCGCATGTCGTCGCGGTGTGCCAGCCCTGCGCCGCATTGCTCGCCACCGTTGCCGTGATGGCCATGACCAACCATCCCTGCCAGCCGCGCAGCATGACCTTGATGGCGGGACCGGTCGACACGCGCATTAATCCCACCGCGGTGAACGAGCTGGCGACCGGCCACGCTATCGAATGGTTCGAGAAGAACCTGATCACGACGGTGCCCCGCCGCTATCCCGGCGCGCATCGCCGCGTCTATCCCGGCTTCATGCAGCTCTCGGCCTTCATGTCGATGAACATGGCGCGTCACATCCGCGCGCATCTGGACCTCTTCGATCACATCCGCAAGGGCGAGGACGAGAAGGCCGATGCCAACCGGAAATTCTACGACGAGTATTTCTCGGTCGCGGACCTGCCGGCGGAGTTCTACCTGGAAACCGTGCAGAAGGTGTTCCAGGAGTTCCACCTGCCGCGCGGACTCTTCGAATATAAGGGCGTGCGCGTGACGCCGGCCGCGATCAAGAAGACCGCGCTTCTAACGATTGAGGGCGAGCGCGACGACATCTGCTCAGTCGGACAGACGATGGCGGCGCACGATCTGTGTTCCTCCATCAAGCCGTTCCGCAAGAAGCACTATGTGCAACCGGGCGTTGGCCATTACGGGGTGTTTTCAGGCACGCGTTGGCATACCCAAATCTACCCCATCGTCCGGAACATGATTCTCGCCAACAACTAAGTTTCATTTTGCCTTCGAGTTCCCGCAATGTTTATGCCAGTCTCTTCGACTGGCGCGAAGCACGGGCTGGCGCCTTTTTCAAAGAGGGTAAAATGAAACTGTTCGCGTATGTGTTGGCAGCAGCCGTTGTTTTTGCGACTCCGGCGCTGGCCGAGGATCTGCATTTCAAGATCCAGAACGACACCAATAACGACATCACCGAAGTCCATGTGTCGACGGTCAGCTCGAACTCGTGGGAGGAGAACATCCTCGACGACAATGTCGGCGCCGGAGATTCCGTCGACGTCACGATCGCGGACGGCCAGACCGTCTGCAAATACGATGTTCAGGTCGTGTTCGACGACGGCTCGAAGAACGAGTGGCGCAATCAGAATCTCTGCAATTTCGAAGGCGGCACCTACCGCATTCATCTTTAAGAATTAAGGCGGAATCCCGGCGCGATTCATCTCGCGCCGGGTTTTTCTTTTTCGGCAGCCTCGCGTTTCTGCGCCAGCATTTCCTCGTGGCGCGCAACGATCCTTGGCCACAGCGCCGCCACTTCGGGCACATCGAGCGTAAAGACCTCGCGCAGCGTGTCGACGAGTTCGCTTTCGTCCGCGAGAGTGCGCGTATCGATCCCCTGTCCCGTGATCGTGCGCAGCGTGCGGCCGCGCAGGATTGCGAGGCCCGCCGGCGTGTGGCGCTGTGCGACCAGGTTCTGCACGAACGGCGACCCAGGCGAGGTTTGCAGGAATGCGCATTTCTCCGCGAGCAGTGCTTCGTTGGCCGGCGCGAGATTGAAGTCGAAGCTCGGCGCGCCGCCGCGCGGATCGTTGGCGAAGCGCCACCAGTTCTCGTCCACCCGGCTCAGGCCGAAATGGAAACCGTGCGAGGCGAAGGCGCCGACGCGCACCGGAATCGGATCGCGCGGTCCGTCGCCGAAACCGACATCGGCGAGATAAAGCCCTTCCGGCAATTCGACGCGCAGCACAAGATGATTGCCTTCGGCGAGCTCGCCCTTCATCTCGCGCACCACGGCGCCGGTGGCACGTGTCACGCGAAAGCCGAGCTCGCCGAGCGCCCAGCCGAGCATGCCGTTCATCTCGTAGCACCAGCCGCCGCGGCGCCGCTCCACGATCTTCTCGAAAATCGGCGGCCGCTCGATCGTCACCGGCCGGCCGAGCTGGACGTCGAGATTCTCGTACGGGATCGCGAGCAGATGGGCGCGATGGAGCGTCTTCAGACCCTCCAGCGTCGCAGGCGGCCGGCCGTCGAGACCGATGCGCGCGAGATAGGCGTCGATATTCAAATGCGGATCCTCGTTTTGCCTGTCAGGCGGAGCACCAAATTCACATAGGGGCACCCAAGAGAGGAACAACTAGCTAGGGCCCGTCCTCCGCCACTGGCGCTTCGAAAGGCGTCCCCCGTTGGGCGAGGTGAAGGTGTTGTTAACCGTTTTGCAGCCGAATCGAATTATTTTGGACTTCAGTACAGTTCACTCTTGCATAGTGTGAAGTTCGTGCTAGATAGAACTTCGCAATAGCTCAGGGAGGCGGACAAGGGCGCGTTGTGACTGAAGAGACCCCCTACACGCGCAAATTCCGTAAAGAACTGATGGCCGGGCTTTCCTCGCTCGTCCTGTTGGCCGTGCTCGCGCGTGCCGGACGGGAAATGTACGGATACGAAATCGCCAAAGCCGTGAAGGCGGAGGGCGAAGGCGGGCTGATCTTCAAGCAGGGTGCGATCTACCCCGTCTTGCGGTCGCTGAACGCCACCGGGCTCCTGATGAGCCGGGTCGAGGCTTCGGCCTTCGGACCTCCCAGGCGCTACTACGACATCACCGACGAAGGGCGCAAAGCACTCGCCGAATGGCAGTTCGCCTGGCGCGACATGCGCGAATTCGTGGACGACGCGCTGAAGGCCGGCGTCACCCCTGGAGCGATGCCCGATGGCCATGCCGGCGCACCAGCCTGAGACGGTCGCCGATTATCTGGCGCAGCTGCGGCGCGCGCTGAAAGGCGCGCCCGCGGGGCTGATCGCCGACGCGCTCGCCGATTGCGAAGACCATCTCAACAACGAGATTGCGCAGAACCCCGATTTGAAAGAACCGCAGATTCTCGCCGGCGTGATCGAGACCTACGGCACGCCGGACGAGATCGCAGAGGAGTACCGCGATATGGAAGACACGATCTCCACACCGTTCCCGCAGCCGGAATCGCGCGGCGAGGAACGCCGTTTCGGATTCTTCAACGTCGTTTCGGATCCGCGCACCTATGGCGCCCTGCTCTACATGCTGTTGTCTCTGGCGACCGGCATCTTCTATTTCACCTGGACGGTCACCGGCATCTCGCTGAGCTTCGGGCTTGCGATCCTGATCATCGGCGTGCCGTTCGCGCTTCTCTTCGTCGCCTCGATCCGCGTGCTCAGCCACGTCGAGGGCCGCATCGTCGAGGCGTTGCTCGGCGTGCGCATGCCGCGCCGCCTGCCCGCGGGCCCCGCCGCCGACGAAGGCTTGTGGACCAAGATCAAGGAGACCTTCACCGACATCAGAACCTGGTCGTCGATGTTCTACATGCTGCTGATGCTGCCGCTCGGCATCACCTATTTCGTCGTCGGCGTGGTCGGGCTTTCGGTTTCGCTCGGCGTTACCGCCGGCTCGATCTACAGCCTCGTCACCGGCGAGTCGCACATTCAGATCGGCGACGCGCCCTATCTGCAGCACTTCCTGCACACCGCGCCCGGACTGTTCGTTCTCGCGCTGCTCGGCATCCTGCTCTTCTTCGTCGTGCTGCACGTCGCGCGCGCAATCGGATGGGTGCACGGCAAGATCGCCGAAGGTCTACTCGTCCGGCTCTAAGCCCCCCCTTTGGAGCTGGATGGCAGAGCCTGGTCCGAAACGGATCAGGCTCTTTTTTTGCGTCATGTGAAACGGCGGCCACGATGTTCCCGCGCGCAACTTCGAGCCTCAGCGCCGATGCACGCATATCGCGCTCTGCAACTTGCCGGTTATGCTCAACAATCCGTTAACGCCTTCGTAAGGGTTGACGTCCCTATAATCGACACGGCTATATGCTCCTCGCACGCCGGCTTTGCGCTGGGGGCATAACACTGGGCTGGGGCTGATCTCTCGTCAGCACTGAAAGACAGGAGCCGACGTGGATCGTCGTATCGTTTCGACGCAGAGACTCGCATTCGATCTTCGCCGCTCGGCACGCGCCGCGGCAAAGGCGCTTTCGACGACCGACGGCCGCTGGGCCGTGGTCTCGACCTCCATCACCGGCCTCGTCGCAGGTTCCATGGCCTGGCTTGCCGCAAGCGCGATGCCGCCCATCCACAGCAATACGCAGGAAGCCTCCACGACATTCCTGCCCTACAAGCTTTTCTCGCAGCTGATGCAGGCGGGAAGCAGCCTTGTTTCGACACAGAACCCCACCGCGCGGCCCGTGGTCGCGCCGCCGGCGCAGCTCGACGCTGCACTGTCGGACGAAGAAGCGGGCGACAATGGAAACGCCACGCCCGGCATCGAGACCCACACGCTGACGCTGGATTCCGGAGACACGCTGGCCGGCGCGCTGGAAGACGCCGGCGTCAGCAGCGCCGACGCCAATGCCGCGATCTTGGCACTCGCCAAAGTGTTCGAACTGCGCAATGCGCGCGCCGGGCAAAGCTTCACCATCACCTTCGAATCCGCGCCGACGCCTCCTGCGCCGCCCGTCAAGCCTGCCAGCAAGCCCGTGACGGCCGTCGTCAGCGTCAACGGCAAGCCGTTCGTGGTGAACCGCACCGAGACCGTCGACAGCGACGGAGCCGACGCCGGCGACGACGTTACGCCGGTGGCGCCCACGCCGGTCGGCCGGCTGCTGTCGATCGCGTTCTCGCCGTCGGTGGAGCACAACATCACGGTGGCGCGCGCGGCCGATGGCGGCTTCACCGCCAATGACGACGTGAAGCAGCTGGTGGCGCATACCCATCGCGCCGGCGCGACGATCGATTCCTCGCTCTATCTCGCCGCGACCCAGGCCGGCATTCCGACCGAAGTCGTCGTCGCGATGATCAAGATGTTCTCCTACAAGATCGACTTCCAGCGCGATCTGCGGCCGGGCGACAGCTTCGAAGTCTATTACAGCTATTACTACACGCCGGACGGACAGCCGGCGCGCAACGGCGACATCGACTATGCGATGATGAATGTCGGCGGCCACCGCATCGCGCTCTACCGCTATCAGCCCGATCCGGACCAGCCGCCGGACTATTTCGACGAGAACGGCGCGAGCGTGCGCGGCATGCTGATGAAGACGCCGGTCGACGGCGCGCGCATCTCCTCGGGCTTCGGCATGCGCTTCCATCCGGTGCTCGGTTATACCCGCATGCACAAAGGCATCGATTTCGCGGTTCCGGTCGGCACGCCGGTGATGGCGTCGGGCTCGGGAACAGTGAAGGTCGCCGGTCACGCCGGCGGCTACGGCAATTACATGCGCGTCGACATGGGCAACGGCTATGGCTTTGCCTATGGCCATCTGTCGCGCTTCGCGCCGGGCATCCATGCCGGCAGCCGCGTGCATCAGGGACAGATCGTGGCCTATAGCGGCAACACCGGTCTGTCGACCGGCCCGCATCTGCACTACGAGACCCTGGTCAACAACACGCAGGTCAATCCGCTGAAACTGAAGATCGCGCAGGGCCGCAAGCTCGGCGGCCGCGAGCTGCGCGACTTCCTGGTGGCGCGGCTGCACACCGATGCGGTGCTGGCCTCCACCGCGCTCGAGACCAAGGTCGCCGACGCAGCGACCGATCTTCGCCAGGCGAAGGCGCGCTGATTGGCTGCCGACGGCGGCGATTTCAGCATCGGTCCCGATTACAAGCCCGCGCCCGAATGCGCGGAGCAGCCCGGCGTTCCGGCCGGCACGGTCCATGCCTTCACCATGCCGTCGCGCGACAGCGCGATCTATCCGGGCATAAGGCGGATCGAGAACGACATCACGCGGCGGCGCGACGCGCACGGCAATCGCATCGCGGCCGCCGAGCATGAACAGTCCGAACCCTGGCCCTATCTGCGCACCGTGTGGGTCTATGAGCCCAAGCAATATGTGAAGGGCACGCCGGCGCCGTTCATCGTCGTGCAGGATGGCTCCGGTTACGTGCAGCGCGTGCCGCGCGTGCTGGACAATCTGATCGCGCAGGGCCGCGTGCCGCCGCTCGTTGCGGTGTTCGTCGATTCCGGCGGCGGCGATGCGCAGGGCTCACAGCGCGGACTGGAATATGACACGCTGTCGGGCCGCTACAGCGACTTCATCGAGACCGAGGTGCTGCCGCGCGTGGAAAAAGAATGCGGCGTGACCTTGACGCACGATCCCGAAGGGCGCGCCACGATGGGCGCGAGTTCGGGCGCGGCCTGCGCCTTCACGATGGCGTGGCTCCATCCCGAGCGCTATCGCCGCGTGCTGTCCTACTCGGGCACCTTTGTGAACCAGCAGTCGCCGCCGAACAGCGAAACGCCGCGCGGCGCGTGGGAATATCACGACCATCTGATCGCGGACGCGCCGGCCAAACCGATCCGCATCTGGATGGAGGTCGGCGAGAAGGATCTGCACTTCGATGATCCCGAAGAGAGCTGGCACAACTGGCCGCTCGCCAACTGGCGCATGGCGGCGGTGCTGAAGGCGAAGGGGTATGCCTACCGCTTCACCTTCTCGAAGGAAGCGCGTCACGTCGATCCGCGCGTCGCCGATCAGACCCTCCCCGGCGCACTGGAATGGCTGTGGAAGGGATTTCCGAGATAATTCACCTCCCCTCTTAGGGGAGGTGAATTGTTCAATGCAGCGCGCGGCTTTGGTTCGGGGTGTGATCGACGTCGAGACCGTCGTCGGAAACCGCGAACTCCTTGCCGTCGATCGTCAGCCCGTGCTTGCCGGTCGACACCTTCACCTTGGAGCCGTCGAGGATCTTGCCCTCGAGCAGCAATTGGGCGAGCGGATCCTGCAGGCGGCGCTGGATCACGCGCTTGAGCGGGCGCGCGCCATAGACCGGATCGTAGCCTTCGTTGGCGAGCCATTCGGTCGCCTTCTTGTCGAGCGCGATGTCGATCTTGCGGTCGGCAAGCAGCCTGGTCAGACGACCGATCTGGATTTCGACGATTTTGTCCATGTCCGCGCGGCTGAGCCGGTGGAACAGGATGATCTCGTCGAGCCGGTTCAGGAACTCGGGCCTGAAATGCGCGCGCACGGCCTGCATCACGGCTGCCTTGGCCTCGCGCGTCTCCTCGCCGGTCGAAAGCAGCTCGGTGCCGAGATTGGAGGTCAGGATGATCACCGTGTTCTTGAAGTCCACGGTGCGGCCCTGCCCGTCCGTCAGGCGGCCGTCGTCGAGCACCTGCAGCAGCACGTTGAACACGTCGGGGTGCGCCTTCTCGACCTCGTCGAACAGGATCACCTGATAGGGACGCCGGCGCACCGCTTCGGTGAGCACGCCGCCCTCTTCGTACCCGACATAGCCGGGGGGCGCGCCGATCAGCCGGGCGACGGAGTGCTTCTCCATGAACTCACTCATGTCGATGCGCACCATGGCGGTGTCGTCGTCGAACAGGAAGGCGGCGAGCGCCTTGGTGAGTTCGGTCTTGCCGACGCCGGTCGGGCCTAAGAACAGGAACGAGCCGATCGGACGGTTCGGGTCCTGCAGGCCAGCGCGGGCGCGGCGCACCGCATTGGCGATCGCGCGCACGGCCTCGTGCTGGCCGACCACGCGCGCTTCCAGCGCCTGCTCCATCTTCAGCAGCTTGTCCTTCTCGCCTTCCAGCATCTTGTCGACCGGGATGCCGGTCCAGCGCGACACCACGGCGGCGATCTGTTCGGGCGTGACGGATTCGTTGGCGAGATTGCTCGTGTCCTTTTCCTCGATCGCCTTCAGCTTGCGTTCAAGATCGGGGATCACGCCGTAGGAGAGTTCGCCGGCGCGGGCGAAATCGCCCTTGCGCTGCGCGACTTCGACTTCCATGCGCGCCTTGTCGAGCTGTTCCTTCAGGCCCTGCACGTCGGAGACGGACTTCTTCTCCTCCTGCCACTTGGCGGTGAGGACATGCGCCTTGTCTTCCAGTTCGGCAAGATCGTGATCGAGTGTCTTCAGCCGGTCGCGGGACGCGGCATCGGTTTCTTTCTTGAGCGCCGCCTGCTCGATCTTCATCTGCATGATGCGGCGGTCGAGCTCGTCGAGCGCTTCGGGCTTGCTGTCGACCTGCATGCGCAGGCGCGACGCAGCCTCGTCCATCAGGTCGATGGCCTTGTCGGGCAGGAAGCGGTCGGTGATGTAGCGGTTGGAAAGCTGCGCCGCGGCGACGATCGCGGAATCGGTGATGCGCACGCCGTGATGGACTTCGTACTTTTCCTTCAGGCCGCGCAGGATGGAGATGGTGTCTTCCACCGTCGGCTCGTTGACGAACACGGGCTGGAAGCGGCGTGCCAGCGCGGCGTCCTTCTCGACATATTTTCGATATTCGTTGAGCGTGGTGGCGCCGACGCAATGCAGTTCGCCGCGCGCCAGCGCCGGCTTGAGCAGGTTCGAGGCGTCCATCGAGCCTTCGGAGGCACCGGCGCCCACCAGCGTGTGCAGCTCGTCGATGAAGAGGATGATGTTGCCGCTGGCGGCGGTAACCTCGTTGAGGACGGCCTTCAGCCGCTCTTCGAACTCGCCGCGGAATTTGGCGCCGGCGATGAGCGAACCCATGTCGAGTGCCATCAGCTTCTTGTTGCGCAGGCTCTCGGGAACGTCGCCATTGACGATGCGCAGCGCGAGCCCTTCGGCGATGGCTGTCTTGCCGACGCCGGGTTCGCCGATCAGGATCGGATTGTTCTTGGTGCGGCGCGCCAGCACCTGGATGGTGCGGCGGATCTCCTCGTCGCGGCCGATGACCGGATCGAGCTTGCCGGACCGGGCGGCCTCGGTGAGATCGCGGGCGTATTTCTTCAGTGCGTCGTATTGGTTCTCGGCCGTGGCGCTGTCGGCGGTGCGCCCCTGGCGCAGATCGGCGATCGCCTTGTTGAGATTCTGCGCCGTGACGCCGGCATCCTTCAGGATGCGCGCGCTGTCGGTGCCGGCCGCGAGCGTCAGCGCGAGCAGCAGATATTCGGCGGTGACGAAACTGTCGCCGGCCTTCTTCGCCGCCTGTTCGGCATTGTCGAACAGCTTGGCGGCATCGGACGACAGATAGACCTGCGCCGACTGGCCCTGGACCTTGGGAAGTTTCGCGAGCGCCTTTTCGACGCCGTCGCGCACCTGTTCCGGCTTGCCGCCGGCCGCCGCGATCAAGCGGGCGGCAAGGCCCTCTTCATCGTCGATGAGAACCTTCAGAAGATGTTCGGGGGTGAAATATTGGTGGTTCGAGCGCTGCGCCAACCCTTGCGCGGATTGCATGAAACCGCGCGCCCGCTCGGTGAATTTCTCAGCGTCCATGTGTTCCTCTCAAGCCCTCGCCTCAAACGCTTAACTGCCGCCGGGACGAGTCTCATTGATCTAGAATAAGGCCCCTGCTGGGCACCTTGTTCCAGAGGCAGATGTGGGTTCCCGGTTTGGTCTATTCAAGGGGTTCGGGCGGAGTTTTTGGCTCTGCGGCTGGGATTTCCATGAGACGGGCCAGCGGGCTGAACAAACCGATCGTCGGCGCCAGGCCGATCCCCGACACGCCGATGATCAGCGCCATCCGGGGACTGAGCAATGTTCCCAGAAGGCCCCCGGTCAGCGCGCCGACCACGGCGGTGGCGCCCGAGGCCACCGATATCAGGGCAGCCGAACGGCCGAGCAGATGGCGGGGCACGACGCTCTGGCGCAGCGTGGCGGCCGGAATGATCGCCGCCACGGCGAAGGAATCGCCGAACAGCTGGGCCGTCATCAGCATCGCGACCTTGAGCCATAGCGGACCGAAGGCCAGAGGCACGCACCACGCCGAAAAGGCCGACACCAGATAGCCTGACAGGATCGTCGGTCCGATGCCGAGCCTTCGGACCATCACCGGCGACATCGCCGTTCCGAGCAGCGAACCGATGCCGCCGACCGCGATCGTGATTCCCATGAGCGCCGGCGTGAGGCCAAGGGTCTTGATCGCGAAGATCGTGTAGAGCGCGCTGAACGTGCCGCCGAACAAGGGCGACAGCGACGCCATGATCAACAGCGGCCGCAGCAGAGGATTGCGGGCATAGACATCGAAGCCCTGCTTCAGGTCGCCCAGCATCGTCGCGCGCTCGTGCGGTTCGTCCGGACCTTCACCGTGCTGGCGGATCGCGCCGAGAAACAGCGCCGAGATCAGGTAGGTCCCTGCATTGACCGCGATGGCGAAAGGCGCCGTCAGGAGCTGAACGAGCGCGCCGGCCAGCGCCGGGCCGCCCACTTCGGCGATCGACTCCGTCGCGGCAAGCTTGCTGTTGCCTTCGATCAGATGCTCGCGCGCGATCAGATGCGGAAGGAATGCGTGATCGGCGATGTCGAACAGCACGCTGGCAGCGCCCATCAGTGCGCCGACGATGTAGAGCTGTTCCATGCGCAGCAGATGGAACCAGGCCGCGAGCGGAACAGTCATCAGCACCGCGGCTCGCAGCACATCGCACACGATCATGATCGCGCGCTTGCGCGAGCGGTCGACGAAGCCTCCGGAGAAGAAGCCGACGACGACGCTCGGTCCCAGGGTGAGCGCAGCGAGAATCCCAAGTTGATAGGGCCTGGCATCGATGGTGAGCACCGAAGCCAAAGCCAAACCTTCGCGCGTGATGCGTGCGCCGGTCGACGAAACGGTTTGCGCCGCCCACAGCCGCATGAAGCCGGCATGCGCCCAGAGCGCGCCGGAGAAACGAAAAATCCGCACGGATAATCCCCATGTCGAAGATAGCAGAAAAGGCCCGCGCGGGTGCCACGCAGGCGATGGTCCTCAAACCGTCCGTCGGGACGGCAGGGACTAGTGGATAGCGAGCACCTTCATGGCACTGCCTGTTCTGCCGGGGATCCGGCTTCGAGGGATAGGGCGCGAAAGCTAGGATGAGACGTCGCGCGATGCAACTCGCATCCGTTCGAAGGCACTGGGGCCGCTTCGGGCTTCCGCGGCGGCGATGATCTGCGTGGCGAGGATCGAACTCGACGTCGCCGTTGAATCGATCTCGAGGTCGTAAATCGCGTGCGCATGTATGCGCTTCATGTAGTGGACCGCCGAGCCGGGGACACGATCGCGGCGGGCGCGCTCGCGCAGCAGCAATTCCTCCTCGCCACAATGCACACCTACAAAGAACACATCGACCCCCTCCAACGCCGCCACCCAGTCATCAAGCAATTCGCGCGAGACGATGGCGTCGTCCACCACGACACCGATGCCTTCCGCGGCGCAGACGCGGACGGAGCGGTGAAAGGCGCGAAAGAGCTTCAGCGGCTCGTCCGCATATGCGACAGGCTTGTCGTCTTCACGCGGCCCGCGAAGAAACCGCCTGACGGCTTCGAACCAGCTGGACGGCACACGCTCCCAAATAGAGTCGTCGATGCCCATGCGGATGAAGGGCAGCCGGGCCTGCAGCATTCCCACAATGGAGGTTTTACCGGAGGAGGACGTGCCGTTCAGCAGGATGACGTCGGGATGCTTCATGTCGAAGCCTAACCCGGAACGGGCGGGGGCGTCAGCGGCGCCGGGCGAACCAGATCAGTGCGGACGACACCGCCAGCAGACCGAGGCCATACCAGGTGAACGCCATGTTGTAGTCCATGACGGTGTTGGCCGGCCAAGGCAACCAGCCGGTGCCCTGCCCGATCCAGTGCAAGCCGTAAATGAACAAGAGAACGCCAAGCACCAGCAACGCCGTCTTCATCGCTTTCCCCCGCAAACCGGCTCCGATGCCAGTTCGCGCGGCGCGACGCGCCGGTTACGGCGTGAGGCAAATTATTCGGCGGCTTCCTCTTCGTCCTCGGTCTCGCCTTCGTTCAGCGAGAAGGACGGCGCGCTCTGGTTCGGCTGCGGCTGGCTATAGGCTTCGCCGCCATTCTGCGGCCCACGGTTCTGGCCGCCGGCGTTCTGCTGCAGCAGCGCCTGCTGCTGCTGATATTGCTGCTGGGCCTGCGCCTGGGCCGCCATGATCCGGTAATAATGTTCGGCGTGCTGGAGATAGTTCTCCGCCATCACGCGGTCGCCGCTTGCGTTCGCGTCGCGCGCCAGCTGGAGATATTTCTCGTAGACGTTGGTCGCCGAGCCGCGGATTTTCACTTCCGGACCGGACGAATCGAATGTGCGGTTCGGATTGTGTCCGCCGCCACCGCCGCCGCCGCCACCATTGTGTTGGCCGCCACCGCCGCCTGCGTGTTGCGGCCTGCGGCCGCCTCTTCGTGAACGTTTCACCTTAGCCCCTATCCAGGACGAGCATCGCATTTGCTGCGCGCGATGAGTGCGCATGTCGGCCCACGCAAAAACAGCTGCCGCAGCAATGCAGGGCTCGTCTTTCGCTTTGCACAAGAACCGCGGCCTAGCCGCTCCGGCTCCCCCCGATCCGCTGGATCGATTGCCGGGAGGGTCCCTATGTCCCCACGGGCCGGGAAACTAACGATTTGCCCGCGAACTTCCAACTGTTTTCTCGCCCGCCGCCAGGGCCGTTTTTGCAACGATACAGCGGGGAATCCCGGCCAAATCGGCCTCAATCCGGCAAATCGCAAGCCCGTGGGCGGCGAAGATGGCCTCGACAACATCGCTCTGGCCGACGCCTATCTCGATATAGGCACGCCCGTCCGGCTTTAAAAGGCGACCGATTCGCGGGGCCAGTGCGCGGTAGGCGTCGAGCCCGTCGGGACCGCCGTCCAGAGCACTCCTCGGCTCGTAACGCGCAACCTCCGGTGCAAGGCCGGCGATGTCGGCCGCCGGGATGTATGGCGGATTGGCGAGAACCGCGTCGAAGCCGGGTTCCGCCTCCTCCGGCCAATCGGTCTCGATCAGGGTTGCGCGGTCCTGGAGGCGGTGGGCCTCGATGTTCTGCTGCGCCCAGGCCAACGCCTGAGGCGAGCGATCGATGCCGACGCCGCGCGCATTGAGATATTCGCTCAAGGCCGCGATCAGCAGGCAGCCCGACCCGGTGCCCAGATCGAGGATGGAAAGCGGCATCGCGCGATCCGGCCGGTCCTTCAGGAGCTGCTCGATCAGAAGTTCCGTCTCCGGTCGCGGGATCAAAGCACCGGGACCGACCGCGAAGGCGAGACTCCAAAATTCCTTGCGTCCGGTGATGTAGGCGAGCGGCTCGCGCGCGGCGCGGCGCGAGATGAAGGAAGCGAACAACCAATCGGTCCGATCCTGTGCAACCAGCGCGCTCGCAGTCACGGCACGGGCATGTTCGTACAACAGACGCGCATCGAGGCGCGGATTGTCGACGCCGGCCTCCTTCAACCGCTGCACGGCGGCGGGAAGCGGATCCGTCACCCTTCGGATTCCAGCGCGGCGAGCCGGTCGGCCTGGTCCTGCGCCACCAGCGCATCGATGATTTCGCCCAGATCGTCGCCGGAAATAATGCGGTCGAGCTTGTAGAGCGTCAGGTTGATGCGATGGTCGGTGACGCGGCCTTGCGGAAAATTGTAGGTGCGGATGCGCTCGGAGCGGTCGCCGGAGCCGACCATCGATTTGCGCTCGCTGGCGCGGGCGCTGTCGATCCGCTCGCGTTCGATGTCGTAGAGCTTGGCCTTGAGCAGCTTCATCGCCGCGGCCTTGTTCTTGTGCTGCGACTTCTCGGTCTGCTGCGCCACTGCGATGCCGGTCGGGATATGGGTGATGCGCACCGCGCTCTCGGTCTTGTTGACGTGCTGGCCGCCCGCGCCTTGCGCGCGATAGACGTCGATGCGCAGGTCCTTGTCGTCGATATGGATGTCGACGTCTTCGGCTTCCGGCAGCACGGCGACGGTCGCGGCAGAGGTGTGGATGCGGCCCTGCGCTTCGGTGACGGGCACGCGCTGGACGCGATGCACGCCGCTCTCGAATTTGAGCTTGGCAAAGGCACCCTGCCCGTTCACTTCAAGCACCGCGTCCTTGATGCCGCCCAGATCGCTGTCGGTGCGCGACATGATCTCGGTCTTCCAGCCCTGCAGCGCGCAAAAGCGCGTGTACATGCCGAGCAGATCGTCGGCGAACAAGGCGGCCTCGTCGCCGCCGGTTCCGGCGCGGATCTCGATGATGGCGGACGAGGCATCGGCCGCATCCTTCGGCAGAAGCTGAATGCGCAATGCATGTTCGAGATCGGTGAACTGCTTCTTAAGTTCGCCGCGCTCTTCCTCGGCGAGCGCGCGCATCTCGGAGTCGGTCGAAGGATCGTCGATCAGCGCCTGCGCGCCCTTCAGCTGCTCCTCGACCGAGCGGTAGTCGCGCACGACGCCGATCACCGGCGCGAGTTCGGCATGCTCCTTGGAGAGCTTCACGAAGCTCGGCCCGCCGGCGCCGCTCGCAAGCTCCGCCTCGACCGCGTGAAAGCGGTCCAGCAGGCGCTCGAGTTTGGCGGCGGGAATCATCTTATCGTTTCTGTCCGTTCCGGGAGCGATATGCTACGAGGAATCAAATTCGGGGGCAGCACATGACCGTCCGGGCCTATCACGCGGCGTTCACACTTCTCAAGGGCGTTGTGGCGGCGGCCTTTTTCGCCACGGCCGCGACGGCCGCTTATGTGCCCAAGACCGATGCGCAGATCTTCGCCGATTACATCAAGTCGCCGCATCACAAAGCGTTCCTCCAGAAGGCGTTCAACGACGTCGAAGTGCCGCCGCTGAAGGCCAAATGCGCCGCGCTTGCCATCGCCGCGCTCGATCCGCCGCTCGTGGTGCAACCGCCGCAGTTCGCGCAGATCGGCAACGAATATGTGCCGAGCGTCGGGCGCTGGGTGCAGCGCGCCACACTCAACCGCTGCGGCGGCAAGGTGATCCGCCGCCTGTTCCTCGTCGCCGATCCGCAGACCGGCGACCTGCACGCCTTCGGCCTTTTGCCCGGCGAATATCCGGGCAACCTGCAGCTCGAAAGCGATGCCGAGCGGTTCGTGCTGCCCGGCGTGATGGGCATCGCGAAGTGCAACGATGCAAAGAAGCTCTTCGTGCTGGACACCAGGCTGACCAGCCCGGCGCAGGCGCAAGGCTGGACGGAGACCTGGACGGTCGAGGCCTGCGGCCGGACGGCGACGGTGGATGTGATCTATAGCGCCGACGCGACGGGCATGAACGTGACCGGCAAAAACTACAAGCTGCATTGAACGGCAGGCATTGGGGGATCGTCGCATGAGCAATCGGCAAACCGGTCATGGCGCAAGCCTCGCGACGCTCGCGGGGATCGCTTCTCTGGCGTCGATCCTGTTCGGCGCCGCTCCGGCGCTGGCAGCCGACAATCAGCAGGCGCTGTTCGCGGGTTACGTCAATTCGCCGTCCTACCGGGCGATCCTTCAGAAGGCCTATAACGATCATGAACCGGCGCCGCTCAAGGCGAAGTGCTCCGCGCTCAAAATCGTCTCCTTCGACAAGCCCGAGGTCGTGGAAGCGGTACAGTTCGCCGGCGGTCCGGGCAGCTGGCGGATGACGTCCGGCGCCTGGGTGGCGCGCGCCACGCTCGATGCCTGCGGCACGCAAGTCATACGCCGCACCCTTGTCGAGTCGTCCAGCAACAACACGTTGCGCACGTTGCCGCTGCTGCCGGGCGAGTTCGCCGGCGGCTTCAGGCTCGAGGAAAGCGCACGGACCTACGTCATCGAGAGCATGCAGAACGTCACCGCGTGCAAGGACTGGAAGAGCCCGGCCGTGCTCGACATCAAGCTCAAGACGCCGGCGGGCCCTAAGGGTTGGACCGAGCTCTGGACGGCGCAGATTTGCGGGAAGGAGACGACCGCACGGGTGGACTATGTGCCCGATCCCACCAGCTCCACCGGCTTCAGCGTCGTGACGAAAGAGATAAAGGTGCGATAGCGGTCTATTGCGCCGGCTCGAGTGCCGGCGTGTTGCCGCGGGCGGCTTCGATCTCGGCAGCCTTCTTTTCGCAGAGCTCGACAACATGTTCGAGCAGCTTGTCGTTGTCGAGGCGGTAAGCCGGCTTGCCGTTGAGATAGATCTGGCCGTGGCCCTTGCCGGCGCCGCCGCCGGTGAAGGCGAGATCGGTTTCGCGCGCCTCGCCCGGCCCGTTCACCACGCAGCCGATGATCGAAAGCGACATGGGCGTCGAAATGTGCTTGAGGCGGTCTTCGAGCTGGCGGACGGTTTCGATGACGTTGAAGCCCTGACGCGCGCAGGACGGGCAAGAAATTATGTTCACGCCGCGATGGCGCAGGTTCAGCGATTTGAGAATATCGAAGCCGACGCGCACTTCTTCCACCGGGTCGGCGCTGAGCGAAACGCGGATCGTGTCGCCGATGCCGCTCCACAGAAGCATTCCCATGCCGATGGAGGACTTGACCGTGCCGGAGATCATGCCACCGGCCTCGGTGATGCCGACATGGATCGGACAATCGACCGCCTCGGCGAGCTGCTGATAGGCGGCGACGGCGAGGAAGGCATCGGACGCCTTCACCGAAATCTTGTATTCGCGGAAGTCGAGATCGTCGAGAATCTTGGCGTGGTTGAGCGCGCTTTCGACCATCGCTTCGGGGCACGGCTCGCCATATTTCTCGAGCAGTTCCTTTTCGAGGCTGCCGGCGTTGACGCCGATGCGCATCGAGCAGCCATGATCCTTGGCGGCCTGCACGACCTCCTTCACGCGCTGCGCGCTGCCGATATTGCCCGGATTGATGCGCAGGCAGGCCGCGCCGTTCACCGCGGCCTCGATGGCGCGCTTATAGTGAAAATGGATATCGGCGACGACGGGAATGGTGGCGGCCTTGCAGATCGCCTTCATCGCCTTCGTCGCGTCCTCGTCGGGGCACGACACCCGCACGATATCGCAGCCGGCTTCCTCGATGCCGCGGATCTGGTCGATCGTGGCGCGGGCGTCGCCGGTGACGGTGTTGGTCATGGTCTGTACGGTGATCGGCGCGTCGCCGCCGACCGGCACCTTGCCGACCATGATCTGGCGCGACTTGCGCCGATGGATGTCGCGATAGGCGCGAATGCTCATTACTGGCCTCCGCTGGAGCGGTCGACGATCGATTGCGGATCGAGCGACAGGGCTTCGGCGATGTCCGAAGCCTTGCCAGCATAACCCATGGACTGGCCGTCGAGATCCACTTCCACCGCATTGGCATTGGTCGTCGTCAAGGTGAGGCCGACGACATTGGGAACCTGGTAGGTGTCGCCGGGCTGCAATGCGCGGTTGATGTAGACCTTGCCGTCGCCGCCCTGCACCAGAATCCGCGTCGCCTGGTGCACGCGCAACACGACGCGCGCGCCGCCATTCTGTTTGCCGTAGACGGTGCCTTGCGGCAGAGGCGGCACGGCAGGCGCCGTCGCCGGCGGAAGCGAGGCTTGCGTGCCCGCCGCCGGTGCGGTTCCGGGTGGTGTCGCCGGCGCGGTCAGTGGTGCCGTTGCAAGCGTGGTCGGCGCGGCGGGCGGCGGCGTGACGACGTGCGGCACGGTACGCGCGACGGTCGGTGCGATCTGGACAGGCGGCGGCGCGACCGGCTGCGTGCTGACCGTGCTCATCGACGTCAGAACGTAATAGGCGCCATAGATCATCAGCAGGACGACGACGACCGCGATGATCTTCCAGCCTTGCGGCAGGCGCCGGTGCTCGTCCTCGTCGATGACCTGAACGGGTTGGGCCGGATCGGCGTCGGTGCGGCCGTCGATCTCCGCCTTGAAGCGTTCGACGCACTGTCCGGCGTCGAGCCCCAGATAGTCCGAATAGGAACGTACGAAGCCGACCGCATAGGTTCGGCCGGGAAGCGCATCGAGCCGGTCTTCCTCGATCGCCTCGAGATGGTCTTTGCGGATCTTCAGGGCCTTGGACACGGTGGCGAGGTCGTCGCCGCGGCGCAGGCGGGCGGCCCGAAGGTCCTGGCCGACCGTCTCGAGCGGCGTGTCGCTATCGCCGGAAATCTCCCGCAAATGGATGCGGCGGCTCTTGATATTGCCGCCGTCGTCCAGGGTAAGGCGTGTCACTTTGGTCATCGGGACAGAAATATCCGTTGCGCCCAAAGCGTGCCAGCCATTTCTTTGCAAACCGCTACATTTGGCGCCCTTTCGGGCGCGCCGCACTAGCCGCCGTTCGTGCTGTTGTTGCTGAAAGCGTTGTTCTGGATGCCCCGCATCATGTCCTGGGACTGCCTGCGCAAATTGTCCCATTTCGCCCGCGTGTGGCAGATGCGTGACGGAAAGTAGGATCCGTCGACTCTCACCATGCGGCAGATGACGTCATCCGGCCTATCGGGACTAGGCGCGGATATCGCGGCAGTGCCGGAGCCGTCCGTGGCGGTCTGCGCCTGTGCGCTCGCACTCAGCGCGACCAGCGCACCAATAATCATCCAGTATTTCACGGCAGTTCCTCAAGACATCTGCCCTCGGACACTGGGTTGAATCGAAGCGCCGATCAAGCCGGCGAGTTGCGGCTGGATTTATCGCAAAACGCGCAACTCCGCGACCGCGCCGGCCCGCCGGCCGGTGCATCGCGACGAAGAGACTTAGGATCGGCCGGGAGATCCAGCGAACCTACTCGCCGCCGGCCGGGTGGCCGACATCGATACCGCCGGTCTGCTGCGCCCCGCGCAACATTTCCTGCGAGCGCTGCCGCATCACGTTCCACTGATGCTTGGTGTGGCAGATGCGCGACGGAAACAGCGTTCCGGTGACCCGCTCCTCGTGGCAAATGACCTGATTGTCGTCGTTCTGGCCGGAGGTATCGGGAGTGGTGGCCGGCGGCGGCGCGGCGACGCCGGCAGTGGCCGGGTCGGTTGAAGTCTGAGCATAAGCGTTCGCAGGCAGAGACATCAGAAGTGCCACGCCAACAATGATCGAACATTTCACTATGTCTTCCCCCGGAGAATTTGCTTGGCCAACACTGTGTCGAGTTCAATCGCCGATCAAGTCAATAAATTGGCATAAGGCCCATCGCGAAGACGCGCACTTGCACGATGGTCCAACAACGGGGCCTCGCGAAGAAGAAGCCACCGGGCGGGCTCCCGTCCGGCGCCCTATTTCGAGCCCGTACCCGGGAGGCTGTTGTTGAAGGACCGGTTCAGCTGAACCCCGCGGAGCAATTCCTGGGAGCGCTGGCGCATCACGTCCCATTCGTGGCGCGTATGGCAGACCTGAGATGGAATGAGCGTACCGGTGACCTTTTCCTGCCGGCACACGACCTGATTGTTCTCGTTCTGCCCGGAGGTGTCAGACGTGGCGTCCGCCGGCGGCGCGGCAACACCGGCGGTGGCCGGGTCGGTCGATGTTTGCGCGGACGCGCCAAACGTGGAGGCCGCCAGGATGACGAATGCGCCAATCGAGATCTTGAACATGATTCAACCCCTCGAGACGATGTTCAAATTTAGTCTGGATAGGCTTCGCAGGCCGATCAAGGCCGCGAAGGTTCACTTTAGCGCGATCCCCCGCTCCGCCGCGAAGGCCGAGAGGCGCGTGCGCAGGCTGTGGTCGGTCCGGCCGCAAAGCTTGTTAACGAACTCGGAGACCTCGCCCATGTTCATGCTGCGGATCATGAGCTTTACCGGGCCGATATTGGCCGGGTGCATCGAGAGCGTGCGCAGCCCGAGGCCGAGCAAAGCCATGGCATCGAGCGGTCCGCCCGCCATCTCGCCGCAGAGCGAGAGTTCGCCATGGGCCTCGGCGGAACTGTTCACGATCAGCCGGATGAGCGTCAGCGTAGCCGGATTGAGCGGGTCGTAGCGCCGCGAGACCCGCGGATTGGTGCGGTCGACCGCGAAGGCGAAAGACAGAAGATCGTTGGAGCCGATGGAGACGAAATCGGCCGAGCGCATCAGCTGCGGCAGCATGAAGGCGAGCGAGGGGACCTCCAGCATCGCGCCGACGAGAATCTGGCGCGGCCGTTCCAGCCCGAGCAGGCGCGCGCGCTCCGTCTCGCGATCGACCAGCGCGCGGGCGCGGTTGAACTCGTCGACGTTGGAGACCATCGGCAACAGGATGCGCAAGGTCCTGCCGACGGCGGCCATCAACAGCGCGCGGACCTGGTAACGAAGGAGCGCCGGCCGATCGAGCGCGATGCGGATCGCGCGCCAGCCGAGCGCCGGATTCTCCTCCCGCTCCCAGCGCGCATAGGGCAGCACCTTGTCGCCGCCGAGATCGAGTGTGCGGAACACGACGGGCTTGTCGCCGGCCGCCTCCAGAATCTCGCGATAAAACTGCGCCTGGTCCTGCAGGCGCGGCATTGTCTCGCCGATCATGAACTGCAGTTCGGTGCGGAACAGGCCGATGCCGTCGGCGCCGGACTCGAACAGATGCGGCATGTCGAGCATGAGACCGGCATTCATCATCAGCTTGACCGGCACGCCGTCCTTGGTGACGGCCGGCAGATCGCGCAATGCCGCGAAACGCGCCTGAGCCTGCTCACGCAAGGCGCGCTTCGCCTCGAAGGCGGCTACGATCTCGGCCTGGGGGCGCAAATGAAGCTCGCCGCTCTCGCCATCGACGACGATAGTGTCGCCGGCACGGGCGGAGTCGGTAATGCCTTCGGCGGAACCGATCAGCGGCAAGCCCATCGACCGCGCGACGATCGCGACATGCGAGGTCAGCGCGGCGTCCTCCAGCACCAGGCCCGCCAGCCGCTCGCGGCCATAGTCGAGAAGCTCGGCCGGCCCCATGGCGCGCGCCACGATGACGGCGTTCATCGGCAGTTCCTGCGCCACCGTCTCGCCCGACAAGTGCCGCAGCAGCCGGCGCGCGAGATCGTCGAGATCGTGCAACCGCTCGCGCAGGACGGGATCGTCGAGGCGCTGGACACGCACGCGCATCTCGTCCTGCACGCGCTCGACCGCGGCTTCGGCGGTGAGACCTGTGCGCACCGCATCGCGCATGCGGGTGCGCCAACCCTGATCGTGGGCGAACAGACGATACGCCTCGATCACCTCGCGGCCCTCGCCGGTCAGATCGAGCTCGCTGGAGTCGAGCATCTCGTCGACCGATACGCGCAACGACCCGATCGCCATTTCCAGCCGCGCAAGCTCTTCCTGCGGATTGTCGGCGATCATGCGCTCGACCTTGACGCGCGGCTCATGCAGGACGACGCGGCCGACCGCGACGCCTTCCGAAAGTCCGTCGCCATGGAAGGTGCGTGGCCGGTCGGCGCGCAGTTCCGGTTCGTCGAGCTCGGTGATCTTGAACAGGCCGCCCTGCGCCACGACCTCGGCCAGCACCATGGCGACGGTCTGCAGCGCCTCGACTTCCTCTTCGGCGTAGAGCACGGCGGCGCGGTTCTGCACGGTGAGCACGCCGAACACCTGGCCGCCGCGCACGATCGGCACGCCGAGGAAGGATTTGTAGGGATCTTCGCCGGTTTCCGGCCGATAGGAGAAATGCGGATCGGACGGCGCGTCGGAAAGGTTCACCGGCTCGGCCGTCTCGGCGACCAGGCCGACGAGGCCCTCGCCTTCGCGCATCCTGGTGTTGTGCACGGCGGCGCGGTTGAGGCCCTCGGTCGCGAACAGCTCGAGTGCCTTGCCGGCGCGGCGCAGATAGATCGAGCAGACTTCGGCGACCATGTTCGTCGCGATCACGGTGACGAGCTTGTCGAGGCGCGTCTGGGCGCTCGTCTGCTCGGCCATGATTTCGCGCAGACGGCGCAGAAGAATGCGCGGACCGCCTGCCGCGAGAGGCATCAGGGAGACCCCGCCGCCATCTAGGCCACATCCAGTTCGAACGCCGAGTGCAGCGCGCGCACGGCGAGTTCGACATATTCCTCGGCGATCAGGACGGAGACTTTGATCTCCGACGTCGAGATCACCTGGATGTTGATGCCCTTCTCCGACAGCGTGCGGAACATGGTCTGCGCGACGCCGGGATGGGCCCGCATGCCGATGCCGATGATCGAGACCTTGGCGACGTTGGAATCGTGCGTCAGCTCGCGGTAGCCGATCTGCGGCGCGGCCTTCTCGATCGACGCCAGGGCGCGCGCGAGCTCGCCGCGCGTCACGGTGAAGGTGAGATCGGTTTTCTTTCCGTCCTCCGAAACGTTCTGGACGATCATGTCGACGTTCACGCCGGCATCGGCCAATGGTCCGAAGATCGCGGCCGCGATGCCCGGACGGTCCGGGATCTTGTGCAGCGTGATCTTGGCTTCGTCGCGGCTATAGGCGATGCCGGTGACCGGTTTCTTTTCCACGATATCTTCCTCGTCGCACAGAAGCGTTCCGCCCGCGTCGGGATCGAATGTCGATAGCACGCGAGTGGGCACGCGATGAAGCATGGCAAGCTCGGCGGCGCGGGTCTGCACGACTTTCGCGCCCAGCGAGGCCAGTTCGAGCATTTCTTCGTAAGAAACCCGCTCCAGGCGCCGCGCCTTGGGCACGATGCGCGGATCGGTGGTGTAGACGCCGTCGACGTCGGTGTAGATGTCGCAGCGGTCGGCCTTGAGCCCGGCGGCCACTGCCACCGCGGAGGTGTCCGAGCCGCCGCGGCCCAGCGTGGAGATGCGGTCGTGTGCCGCCACGCCCTGATATCCGGCGACGACGGCGACTTCGCCGTGCGCCAGACTCTCGTTCATCAGGTCGGGATCCATGCCTTCGATCCGGGCGTGGCCGTGCACCGAAGAGGTGCGGATCGGAATCTGCCAGCCGAGCCAGGAGCGGGCTGCCACGCCGATGGCGCCCAGCGCGACGGCCAGCAGGCCAGCGGTCACCTGCTCGCCGGCGGCGACAATGACGTCCTGCTCGCGCTGATCGGGAATGGCCAGGGCATTGGATCCCGGCGCCTTGGCGATCTCGTTGGTCCAGCCGATCAGCTTGTTGGTCTCGCCCGCCATGGCGGAGACGACGACGGCAACCTCGTTGCCCCGGTCGCGTTCCCGGCGCACCAGGGTGGCGACATGGCGGATGCGGTCCAGGTCGGCCACCGAGGTGCCCCCGAATTTCATCACGATCTTCGCCATTAACCCGTTCCGTTTGCCGTCAACCCGATGGGCGCCTACATAGACGGTAGGCGATTGGCGCTCAACGCGAATTCCCACCATGACCGATGTCACGATAGACGCAGGCGAAGTCGCGAAATTCTCGGCCCTGGCCGAGGAATGGTGGGACCCTAGCGGCAAGTTCGCGCCGTTGCACAAGTTCAATCCCGTGCGCCTTGCCTTCATCCGCGACAGTTGCGCCGCCCATTTCGGGCGAAAGGGCCTTCGGCCGTTCGAGGACCTCGCCCTGCTCGATATCGGTTGCGGCGGCGGATTGCTGTGCGAGCCGATGGCCCGGCTCGGCTTTTCCGTCACCGGCGTCGACCCGTCGGAGAAGAACATCGGCACGGCGAGCGCGCATGCCCGTTCGATGGGTATCGCGATCGACTATCGCTGCGCTTCGGCAGAAGTGCTGGCGGCCGAAGGGCTCGGCTTCGACGTCGTGCTCAACATGGAGGTCGTCGAGCATGTCGCCGACCTTCGAGCCTATCTCATGGCCTGCGCCAGGCTGGTGAAACCGGGCGGGTTGATGTTCGTCGCGACCCTCAACAAGACGCTCAAGTCGCTGGCACTGGCGAAGATCGGAGCGGAGTACATCCTGCGCTGGCTGCCGGCAGGCACGCATGACTGGAACCGCTTCGTGACACCGGCAGAACTTCGCAGACTGCTTGAAGGGGCAGGACTCAACCCTTTGAAAACACAAGGTGTCGCGTTCGACCCGCTGTCCTGGGACTGGCGCCTGTCGCAGGATGTGGACGTGAATTACATGGTTGTGGCCAGCCGCTGACAAGCAGTTTAGGCTGCCAGCGATTTCAAGAAAACGCAGAGGGAATTTCCATGAAGAAGATTCTGGTACTGACCGCGGCCGCGCTCGCGGCGGCGGCACTCGCACTCGCGCCGGCCATGGCGAAAAAGAAGCCGGTCCATCACAAACCGAAGCCGGCCGTCTGCACCGTCTCCATGTCGCCCGCCAAAACCGGCAAGCTCGTCGCGGACGCGACCAAGACCATCTACGACTTCCAGAACAGCATCCCGCAAAGCATCCTGCGCCAGGCCAAGGGCATCATCATCGTGCCGGCGCTGGTGAAGGTCGGCTTCATCATCGGCGGACAGGGCGGCGACGCGGTGCTGCTGCGCCGCATCGGCAACACCTGGACCTATCCGGCCTTCTACTCGCTGGGTTCGCCGTCGCTCGGCCTGCAGGCCGGCGTCTCGAGCGCGCAGATCGTGCTCGTTCTGATGAGCGATCGCGCGGTGACGGCGGTTCGCCAGGAACGCTTCCGTCTCGGTACCGAAGCCGGTCTGGCGATCTTCATGGCGGGCGGCAATGCCGGCGATGCCAGCTATCACGGCGACATCATCGGCTTCGCGCGCGCCTCGGGCGCCTATATCGGCGTCACCATCAACGACTCGACGATGGAGCAGGAGCCGAACATGAACGCGGAATATTACGGCCGCGCCGTTCCGTTCGACGATCTGTACATGGGCCGGGCGTGCAATCGCGATGCCGATGCGCTGCGCGCCGCGCTGAGATAGGCGCGACGCAAACCTAAACGCCAAGGGCGCCCTCGCGGGCGCCCTTTTGTTTGATGAGCAGCCCCTCGCCCTTCGACAAGCTCAGGGTGAGGGGTTTTTCCAAGGACCTCATCCTGGGCTTGTCGAAGGATGAGGCGGTCGCAAAGTCAATTCGCGCCTTCGAGATCCGGCGGCAGCGGCGCGACGTCGACGCCTTCCTCCACCAGTTCCTTGGCTTCTTCCAGCGAAGCCTCGCCGTAGATGTGGCGGTGTTCGGTTTCGCCGTAATGGATCTTGCGCGCTTCCTCGGCGAAATTCGGGCCGACATAGTCGGCATTGTCCTGCACATATTTCCGAAGCCCGGTCATGAACTGGCGCATCTTCTTCGCCTCATCGACCGTCACGGTGGCTTCTTGGCGCCCGAGACCGCCGGCGCCATGATCGCTTTCTCGACCTTGCGGGTGTCGCAAACCGGACAGGTCACCTTGCCGGCCTTCGCCTGCGCATCGAAGGCCGCGGAATCGCGGAACCAGCCCTCGAACTCGTGCGCGTTGCGGCAGCGGAGATTGTAGACGATCACGGCGAGACCTTTGTCCACGGGCACCATAGTCTAGCGAGGTGAACCGCGGATGAACTGATTGAAGTCAACGCTTTAGCGCCTGCGGCGGCGCGAAGGCAAGGACGCCAGCATGAGCCAGGCGCCGAGCGCGGAAAGCTTCTCGTCCTGGGTCCAGGGAGCGCCGACCTGCCTCCCAAATTGGGTGAGGCGCGCTTTGGCGGCGGCGGCCCCGACCGGAAGATTGAGCATTTCGGCCTCCATATCGCGTTCGCGCACCCGCCGCACGGCGATGTTGCGCCGCTCGCAAGCCGCGGCCAGCGCATCGCGATAGAACTCGCCTTCCGCCGCATGGATGGCGGCGTGCGAGGCGAGAATCCCTTTCAGGTCGGGCAGCGGCCGGCCGGAGGCGGTCAGCACGCAGCAGGAGCTCGGCGCAGGTTCGATCCGGTCGAGTTCCCTAGCGGCCAGCTCCGCCGTTGAAGCGGTGCAGCGCGCGATGAAGGCTTTAGCGGCGGGAAACGCCATCGGCTCGGCCTGGTGGAAGGGCTGCTTGGAGCCTTCGATCTTCGGATCACACAGAACCATGCGTCCGCGCGCGACGATGTCGAGTTCCTCGGGATCGCCCGCAAGCAGGACATAGGCTGCCCAGCCCGAATGGGCGCGAACGCCGAGCGCGGAACGCTCAGGGACCCTGGAAGGCGCGGTCATGCTGCAGGCTTGGCACGCGGGTGCGCGCATCCGTGACAGCAGCGGGATCGATATCGGCGAGGATGACGCCCGGCTCGGTGCCGCCTTCCGCCAGGATCTCGCCCCAGGGCGCGACGATCAGCGAATGGCCGTAGGTCTTGCGGCCGTTGGCGTGGGTGCCGCCCTGCGCCGGCGCGATCACGAAGGCGCCGTTCTCGATCGCGCGGGCCCGCAGCAGGACATGCCAGTGCGCCTTGCCAGTGGTTTCAGTGAACGCCGACGGCGCGGTGAGCATGAACGCGCCCTTCTGGGCGAGCGCGCGATAGAGCTGCGGGAAGCGCATGTCGTAGCAGATGGTGAGCCCGATCTTGCCCCAGGGCGTGTCGGCCAGCACCGCGCTGTCGCCGCCGGCGACGGTGTTGGACTCGCGATATTTCTCACCCGACGGCAGATCGACGTCGAAGAGATGGATCTTGCTGTAGCGCGCGGCGATGCGGCCCTTGGGATCGATCAGGAATTGGCGGTTCGCGGTCTTGGTGTCGCTGACCTTGATGGCGAGCGAGCCGATCAGCAGCCAGATGCCGAGCTCTTCGGCGAGCGCGGTGAAGGCGGGCAGCGCGGGATCGTGCGCCTCGTCATAGCTGCTCGCGAGCTTGGCGCCGCCGTCGGGCGCCATCAGCGTGGTGTTCTCCGGCGTGGCGATGAACTGCGCGCCCTTCCCCTTCGCCTCGCGGATGAATTCGGAGGTGGTGCGGATGTTCTCCGCCACATCGTCGGACGAGCGAAGCTGGACGCAGGCGGCGCGGAAGGTGGTCATGCCGTCTTCAGAAGCGGATCGAGCTCGCCCTGGCTTTCGAGCGCGTAGAGATCGTCGCAGCCGCCGACATGTTTCTCGCCGATGAAGATCTGCGGCACGGTCCGCCGGCCCTGCGCCTTGTCTTCCATCTCCTGTCGCGCATCGGCGTCCATGAAGACATCGATCTCGTCGAACGCCGCGCCCTTCTTCTTCAGAAGCTGCTTGGCGCGCACGCAATAGGGACAGATCGGCGTGGTGTAGATGGTGATTTTCGACATGGCGAGCGACTCAGATGCACCCTTCCGTGACAGTCATATAATATCGCCTGCTAACGGACGGACAACGCGGGCGAGCGCCAAAACATGGACTTTCTCCGCCCCTGCGCGCTTTAGCGCACGCGCGCAGGCATCGGCCGTGGAACCCGTCGTTAGGACATCGTCAACCAGTAGAGTATTGCGCCTGGCGATGGCGGATTTGTGGCTGATCTTGAAGGCGCCGAGCATGTTGCGCCGTCTCGCCTTGGCCGAGCGCATTTCGCCCTGGCTGGGCGTGGCGCGGCTTCTGACCAACGCCGCCATGTCGGCGGGTTTGCCGGTCAGCCTCGCCAGAGCGCGGGCGAGTTCGGCCGCCTGATTGTAGCGGCGCGCCCATAGCCGGTAGGGATGCAGCGGCACGGGCAGGATGACGTCGATTTCATCCAGCAGCGCGCGGCCGCCGCGATCCAGCCAGCGCGCGAAGCCGGGCGTCAGGTCGAGCCGGTCGCCATGTTTGAGCGCCAGGATCGGCCCCCGGCTCGCCTCGTCGTAGCGCATGACGGCGCGTGCCTTGTCGTAGGCGGGCGGGCGGGCAAGGCATCCGGCACAGAGCGTTGCGCCACCGGGATCGAACTCGAACGGCAGGCCGCAGCAGTCGCACATCGGACCGTCGAGAAACTGGATCGTCTGCCAGCAATCGGCGCACAGCGCGCCGGGCTCGGCGACCTGCGCGCGGCAGGCTATGCACAAAGGCGGAAAGACGAGATCCAGCGCCGCGCGCGCCGTGCGTTTCAGTTGGATATGGACCGCTGCTGACATTGTTTTCGCCTGACACAACGAAAAACCAATATGGTTCTCGTCATGGCCGGGCCTATGCCGGCGATGACGATTGGGATTTTACACTGTGACCAGCGGGCCGCCGCGCATTTTCGATCGCAAAGCTGTCGCGCTTCATCGCGCCCGCGCGATGCGGACAAATGGCGACACATTCTTGGCGCGCGAGGCGGCGGAGGGGCTGGCCGAACGTCTCGGCGCCGTGCAACGCCCGTTCGCGCATCGGCTGATACTGGAAGATGTGCTGGGCGAGGACGAACGGCTCGACGCGGCGCCGGAATCCGCCGACCTCGTTACAAGCGTCCTGTCGCTGCACGCGGTCAACGATCTTCCCGGCGTGCTGGTGCAGGTGCGGCGCGCGCTCAAGCCCGATGGGCTGTTCGTGGCGGCTTTGTTCGGCGGCGAGACGCTGACCGAGTTGCGCCAGTCGCTCGCGGCTGCAGAGATCGACGTCATGGGCGGCGTCAGCCCGCGAGTCGCGCCGTTCGCCGACGTGCGAGATCTGGGTGGACTTCTGCAGCGCGCCGGCTTCGCGCTACCCGTCGCCGACGTCGAGCGGACGATCGTTCGCTACTCGGATTTCCACTTGCTGGTGCGCGACCTGCGAGCCTTGGGCGAAACCAATGCGCTCGCCGAGCGCAGCCGGACGCCGATGTCGCGCAAGATGCTCGCGGCGGCGAAGGCGCACTATGCGGCGAATTTCGCCGATCCCGACGGCAAGCTGCGCGCGACCTTCGATATCGTCTATCTGACAGGCTGGGCGCCGCACGAAAGCCAGCAGCAGCCGCTCAAGCCCGGCAGCGCGAAATCGCGCCTAGCCGATGCGTTGGGAACTCACGAGAAAAGCGCGGGCGAAGCCGCGCCGAAGCGTCAGACGTAGGCGGCCAGCGACTGGAAGAAGCTCTTGATCGTTCCGCCGAGCGACGACGCACCGGCGACGATGGCGATCGAGACCAGGCCTGCAATCATGGCGTATTCGATGGCGGTTGCGCCGTCGATGTTGCCCGCAAAACGGCTCAGAGCAGATCGCGCAGCATGGGGATCAGCGGCAGGTCGGCCGGCGGCATCGGATATTGCGCCAGCTCCAGCGGTCGCACCCATTTCACCGCGCTGTGTTCGCTCGGCGTCACCGTGCCGTCCCAGCGCCGGCAGACGTAGAGCGGCATCAGGAGATGGAAGTCCGGGTAGCGGTGCGAAGCGAAGGTGAACGGCGCGAGACACGGCTCCTTGACCGTAATCCCAAGCTCCTCCTTGAGCTCCCGTATGAGAGCTGCTTCCGGACTCTCGCCCGGCTCGATCTTGCCGCCCGGAAATTCCCATAGGCCCGCCATCGCCTTTCCCGGCGGCCGCTGCGCAATGAGCACGCGTCCATCCGGATCGATCAGCGCGCAAGCCGCAACCAGAACCAGCCTTGCGCCTGTTGCGTCCATGATCGGGGTGCGGTCCTAACGTTCGATTAACAATTAGCAGCCGAATTTATGGGGCGTCGAGCGCAATAGCCATGATTGCACCGGTCAGGGGTTAGCCGCGCGGCTCATCGCTTCCCTGCGCCGCCTCCGAGCCGGCCCTTGTGTGCCGGCCCTTCAGAATCCACTCGAACACGACGCCGATCAGCGCGCCGGCAACCGGACCGGCGACATAGATCCAGGACGCACCGAACGAGGCGCGCACGATATCCACCGCAAGCGATCGCACCGGATTCATCGACGCGCCGCTGATCGTGCCGGCCCAGATTCCCGCAATCGCGATGTAACCGCCGACGGCGATCGCCGCATTGGCGCCGACATTGCGCGCGCCCGATGCGGTACCGAGGATCACGTTCACCAGTCCCGCCGTCAGCACGATCTCGACGATCAAAGCCTTGGTCTGCGAGATGCCGATGGCCGGAACGGTTGCGCCGAGATTGCCCACCAGCCCGAACAGGAATTTCAGGAACGCGGCAGCCGCAATGCCGCCGAGAAGCTGCGCGAACATGTAGCCCGGTGCGCGTCCCCATGGAAAATTGCCACGCACCGCGAAGGCCAGGGTGACCGCGGGATTGAGATGGGCGCCGCTCACGCTGCCCATGAAGTAGATGATCACCATCACGGCGACCCCCGGCGCGATGACGGCTTCCCCCATGCTCACATGCTGCGGATCCGTCGCGGCGACGATGGCCGCGCCTGCAGCGACGAGCACCAGAAGAAACGTCCCCCAGACCTCGGCGAACAATCGGCGCCATTCGAACGCCGGATTGGCGAAGTTCCTCGTCGCCGCCGCTTCGTCCAGGCGTGCGAACTGCATCGGATGCATGCCGTCCATCGTCCCACGTCCACTTTTCTATGGGAACGGAGCTTAGCGCCAAACCTGCGCGCCGGGCGACGTCAGCTGCGATAGCTGCCGTTGATGTCGATGTAGCCATGCGTCAGGTCGCAGGTCCACACCCGCGCCTTGCCCTTGCCGAGCCCGATATCGATGGCGATCTCGACTTCGCGGCCCTGCACCGCCTTGGTCGCGGCCGCCTCGTTGTAGCCCGCGGCGCGCTCGCCCTTCTCGGCCACGACCTGGCCGCCGAAGGCGATCTTCAGCTTGTCGCGATCCGCCGCTTCGCCTGCCTTGCCGACCGCCATGACAATGCGGCCCCAATTGGCGTCGGCGCCGGCGATCGCGGTCTTCACCAGCGGCGAATTGGCGACGGCGAACGCGATACGCTTCGCGGCCTCGTCGGACTCCGCGCCAGCGACGTCGATGCGGATCAGCTTTTGCGCGCCCTCGCCGTCGCGCACGACCTGGAGCGCGAGATTGAGCAGCACCTTGTCGAGCGCCTGGCGGAAATCGTTGAGCCGCTTGTCGCTCGCCTTGGCGATGTTCGGATGGCTCGCGCCTTTGCCGGTGGCGAAGAGCAGCAGCGTGTCGCTGGTGGAGGTGTCGCTGTCGACGGTGATGGCGTTGAAGGAGCCCTTCACGCCCGCACTCAGCAATTCCTGCAAGACGGCGCCCGACAGGTTCGCGTCGGTGAAGACGAAGGACAGCATCGTCGCCATGTCCGGCGCGATCATGCCCGAGCCCTTGGCGATGCCGTTGATGGTGACGCGCTTGCCGTCGATCATCGCCTGCGCGGTGGCAAGCTTGGGATAGGTGTCGGTCGTCATGATCGCTTCGGCGGCGGCGCGCCAGCCGCCGGCCGCGCCTTCCTGCGCCAGCGTCCCGAGGATCCTGGTGATGCGCCCCGCCGCCAGCGGCTCGCCGATCACACCCGTCGAGGCCATGAACACTTCGCCCGGCTTGCAGCCGACGATGGCGGCGGCGGATTCAGCGATCTGCCTGGCGCCTTCGAAGCCGGCCTTGCCGGTGAAGGCGTTGGCGTTGCCGCTGTTGACCACCAAGGCGCGCGCCGAGCCGGTCTTTACATTGGCCTTGCACCAGTCGACCGGCGCCGAAGACGTCTTGGACTTGGTAAAGACGCCGGCGACCTGCGTTCCGGGTGCGAAGGTGACAAGCAGGACGTCGGTGCGATCCTTGTAGCGGACCCCGGCTTCGCCGGCCGACAGCCTGACGCCCGCCAGAGGCGGAAGAGCGGGAATGGACTTGGGCGCCAAAGGCGAGACCGCCGGACCCGTCTTCGGCCGCACCGCCGTCTTCCCCTTCGCCATCGACTGCCGCCTCGCCCTGATAACGGGCGCGCATCTGACTGGAATTGCCTGATTTGACAAGGGGGTGAGCGGTTCTTATCTCTCCCGCGCGGCTGCCATGCCGGACACACCCCCACGGCCCGTCTAAAGAGGAATTCATGCTGGGTTTCAGCGGCATAGCGCAACGACTCTTCGGGTCCTCGAACGACCGCAAGATCAAGGCCTTCCGCTCGAGGGTGGCGGAAATCAATGCGCTTGAGCCCAAGTTCGCCCCCAAGACGGACGACGAGCTCAAGGCGATGACGGCCACCTTCAAGGAGCGCCTGGCGAAGGGCGAGACGCTCGACGACATCCTGCCGGAGGCGTTTGCCGTGGTTCGCGAGGCGGCCAAGCGCACGCTCGGCCAGCGCCACTTCGACGTGCAGCTGATCGGCGGCATGGTGCTGCATGGCGGCAATATCGCCGAGATGAAGACCGGCGAAGGCAAAACCCTCGTCGCCACCCTGCCCGTCTATCTGAACGCGCTTGCCGGCGAAGGCGTCCATGTCGTGACGGTCAACGACTATCTCGCCAAGCGCGACGCCGAGTGGATGGGCCAGGTCTACAAGTTCCTCGGCCTCACGGTCGGGTGCATCGTGCACGGGCTGACCGACGAGGAGCGCAAGGTCGCCTACAGCGCCGACGTCACCTACGGCACGAACAACGAGTTCGGCTTCGACTATCTGCGCGACAACATGAAGTACTCGATCGCGACGATGAGCCAGCGCGGCCATTCCTTCGCGATCGTCGACGAGGTCGAACTCGATCCTGGTCGACGAAGCGCGCACGCCGCTGATCATCTCGGGACCGACCGACGATCTGACCGCGATGTATGTCGCGGTCGACGCGATGATCCCGCATCTGGTCGCGCCGCACCTGGTCAAGACCGGCAAGAAGATCAAGGACAAGGACGGCAAGACGGTCGAGGAGACCATCCAGGACAAGGGCGACTACGAACTCGACGAGAAATCGAAGAACGTCACGCTGACCGAAAGCGGCAACGAGCACATGGTGGAGCTGTTGCGCGGCGCCGGCCTGCTGGAGACCGGCGATCTCTACGACATCGAGAACATCTCGGTCGTCCATCACGTCAACCAGGCGCTGAAGGCGCACACGATCTTCCAGAAGGACCGCGACTACATCGTCAAGGACGGCAAGATCGTCATCATCGACGAGTTCACCGGCCGCATGATGGAAGGGCGGCGCTATTCCGAAGGCCTGCACCAGGCGCTCGAAGCCAAGGAGCATGTCGCAGTCCAGCCGGAGAACGTGACGCTCGCCTCGATCACCTTCCAGAACTATTTCCGCCTCTACGAGAAGCTTGCCGGCATGACCGGCACGGCGATGACCGAGGCCGCCGAATTCATGGACATCTACAAGCTCGATGTCATGGAAGTACCGACCAACATGCCGGTGAAGCGCATCGACGCCGACGACGAAGTCTACCGCACCGCCGACGAGAAGAACGACGCGATCGTCAAGCTGGTCGAGGATTGCCGAAAGCGCGGCCAGCCGGTGCTGGTGGGTACCACTTCGATCGAGAAGTCCGAGCAGCTCTCCGATCTCATGAAGAAGCGCAAGATCAAGCACAATGTGCTGAACGCGCGCTATCACGAGCAGGAAGCGGCGATCGTCGCGCAGGCCGGCGTCTCGGGCGCGGTGACCATCGCCACCAACATGGCCGGCCGCGGCACCGACATCCAGCTCGGCGGCAATGCCGACATGCGCATCCGTACCGAACTGGGCGGCGTGATCGACGAAAACGAGCTCGCGCGCCGCACCGACGAGATCCGCGCCGAGATCCGGGTCGACAAGGACAAGGTGCTGGCGGCCGGCGGGCTCTACATCATCGGCACCGAGCGGCACGAGAGCCGGCGCATCGACAACCAGCTGCGCGGCCGGTCGGGCCGCCAGGGCGATCCCGGCGCTTCGAAATTCTTCCTGAGCCTGCAGGACGATCTGATGCGCATCTTCGGCACCGAGCGCATGGATTCGGTGCTGGGGCGCCTCGGCCTCGAAAAGGGCGAGGCGATCGCCCATCCCTGGGTGAACAAGGCGCTGGAAAAGGCGCAACAGAAGGTCGAGGCGCGCAACTTCGAAATCCGCAAGAACATCCTGAAATACGACAATGTGCTCAACGATCAGCGCAAGGTGATCTTCGAGCAGCGCCGCGAGATCATGTCTGCCGACGATGTCAGCGACCAGATCGCCGAATTCCGCGCCGAGGTGGTGACCGATCTCGTCGCCGCCCACATTCCCGAACGTGCCTATGCAGAGCAGTGGGACGCCGCGGGGCTGCAGGACGAAGTGTCGAGGATCTTCGGCGTGTCGCTGCCGATCGTCGACTGGACCAAGGAAGAGGGCATCGCCGACGAGGAAGTGCGCGAGCGCATCCAGACAGCGGTCGACAAACGCGCCGCGGAGCGCGCCGCCAACATGGGCACCGAGTTGATCCGCTATGCCGAAAAGACGATCCTGCTGCAGACGCTCGACCATGACTGGCGCGAGCACATCGTGCATCTGGATCATTTGCGCCAATATGTCGGCCTTCGCGGCTACGGCCAGCGCGATCCGCTGAACGAATATAAGAGCGAGGCGTTTGCGCTGTTCGAGAGCCTGCTCGGACACATGCGCTCGGACGTGATCCGCCAGCTGATGCACATCCAGGTCACGGCCGAGCCGCCGCCGCTGATGGATCCCTCGCCGCTGATGATGCGCGCGACGCACATCGATCCGCTCACCGGCGAGGACGAAATGGGGGATGCGTCCGGCGACGGCCAGCGCACGGTACAGTATGCGCGCGACGTGGCGGTCGATCCCAACGATCCCAAGACCTGGGGCAAGGTACAGCGCAACGCGCCGTGTCCTTGCGGCTCGGGCCGAAAGTTCAAACATTGCCACGGGGCGTTGGTTTAACAGGCAACGCCGGCCATCGCGGGGTCAGAGCATGATGAGGACATTTCTCGCCGCCGCGACCTTCGCCGCGTCGCTATCGGTTGCCGGCGCGCACGACACACGTCTCGCAGCCACCGGTCTCGTAACGCTTCGTGTCTGCAATCGCACCGGCGAAGTCGTGCTGGTCGCGAGCAGCTTCATCCCCGTCGGCGGCAATGAGTGGAAGAACAAGGGCTGGACGGCGGTCGGTACCGGCGCCTGCCGGGACGTCCTCACAACGCCCAACCGCACATTCTACGCACGTGCCGAAGTGCGCGGCCACTCCGACCAATATTGGGGCAACGACATCAAGCAGTGCGTGGAATATCCCGGGCCTTACGATTTCATGACGCGCTCCGAAGACACAACCTGCCCCGAAGGCCAGCCCGCGGCCTTCACGACGTTCCATTCCGACGGCCGCCCTGTCTATGTCTGGAACCTCAATCCGTAAGCTGCCCGTCGCATTTCCACGGCGGAAACCCCTTTAGGTTTTTCGCGCGGCAGCCCAACATGGGCGAACGCCTACCGGGAGACCGCGCCATGAAGCCGTTCAAGATCGACGTGCCGGACAGCACGCTGGAAAACATCCGCGCCAAGGTCCGCGCCTATGAATGGCACGAGATGCCGCGCGGCGAGGACCTGATCGGCACCTGGGCCTATGGCGCCAACCTCGACTACATGAAGGCGCTGTGCGCGCACTGGGTCGACGGCTATGACTGGCGAAAGTGGGAGAAGGCGCTCAACGCCTTTCCGCAGTTCACCGCACCGGTCGAGGACATCGATCTGCATTTCTATCACGTGGAAGGGTCGGGCCCGGCGCCCAAGCCGCTGATCCTGAGCCATGGCTGGCCCGGCTCGGTGTTCGAGTTCCTGCACATCATCGAGATGCTGGCGCATCCCGAGAAGCATGGCGGCGACGTCAAGGATGCCTTCACCGTGGTGGTGCCGTCCCTGCCCGGCTATGGCTGGTCGGGCAAGCCGAAGCGGCCGATCGGTCCGCGCGCCACGGCAAGGCTGTTCGACAAGCTGATGACGGACGTGCTGAAGCTGCCGAACTACATAGCGCAGGGCGGCGACTGGGGCAGCGCGATCTCGTCCTACATGTCCTACGAGGGCAAGGGCTGCCGCGCCGCGCATCTGAACATGATGGGCTGGGTAACGCCGGGCGTGGGTCCGGAGACCGACGAGGAAAAAGCGTTCGCGGCCAAGGCGGCGCAGCTCTTCGAAATGGAAGGCGCCTATTTCCGCGAGCAGACCACCAAGCCGCAGACCTTGTCCTACGGCATGATGGATTCGCCGGTCGGCGTCGCGGCGTGGATCGTCGAGAAGTTTCACGGCTGGTCGGACATCCGCAAGGGATTCGAAAATGCCTATTCGCGCGACCAGCTGCTGACGAATGTGATGATCTATCTGGTCACGCGCACGTTCAACACGGCGACCTGGATGTATCGCGGCAGGCTGGAGGAGCAGTTCACCATGCCGCTGCTCAAGGGCGCGCGCCTCACCAAGCCGACCGGCATCGCGGCGTTCCCGGTCGATCTGATCCCATTCCCGCCGCGCAGCCAGGTCGAGCGCAGCATCAACGTCACGCACTGGACGAGCTTCGAGGAAGGCGGCCACTTCGCTGCGCTGGAGCGGCCGGACGATCTGGTGTCGAGCATCCGGGCGTTCGCGCGCACGCTTTAGTTCATTTGCGCGTGAAACCGTCCGGGCTCCATCGCTCCGAGCCGACGCCGTTGTGAACGATGAAGAGATCGCCGGGATCGTATTTGCGCTTGATCTGCGCGAGACGCTCGTAATTCGATCCCCAGAACGACCGCTGCCAATCCTTCGTGAAATAGTTCGTTTCGTTGAAATATGATCCCGCATCCGGCGCCAGCATGCGCAGATGCTTCATGCACTGCGCGATGCGCGCCTTGATCTGGCGCCCCTTGGCGGCATGCGGCTCGTGCACGGGCAATCCCGGATATGTTTTGTCTTCTCCATCCGCGGAAATCACCAGCGCGAAGGCGGACAGCAGTGCGGGGTTTACCGCGGTGTCCCTGGCCGCCTCGATGGCGTGCGCCGGAGCGCCCGCCAGACCCTTGTTGAAGTGGAGGCTGAATCCGAACGCGCGCGAAGCGGCAAAGAGACCTTCGGCAAGATGCGCTTCGTCATGCAGCAGGGAGGCGGGAAGCCATGTCGAGTCGTACGCCCACCAATAAATGCCCGTCTCGTCGGTATTCCCCGACCACCATGCATTGTTCGGGCTTGCCCCGGGCCGCTTGTCGAATTCGAGGGCGGGATTGGGAATGACCAGATCGAGCACATAGTCCAAAGCCGCGACGAACGGATTGCCGTTCGGATTGGGAAAGGCGATCTGGGGCCAATTCTCCTTCCACCAGGCGACATCCCACCAGTGCCGTGCCGGCACGCTGCCGATGACGACGCGGTCGGTGATCGAATAGGCGTCGGGCATCCGCGCGAGCCAGTCCATGAAAGGCTGCCAGACGCGTTTCGCGGCATCGGTCGTCAGATTCCAATAGTTCATATGGACGCCAAACGTGTTGTCCGGCCGGATGCTGACCTGTTCGCCCCAGTGCTCGTTGAACAGGTGCGTGCGATAGAAGCGCACGAATTCAGCGAGCAAACGCTTCAAATCGGCATCTGATGATGCCTTCACCGTGAAGTTGGCCGCGCCGAAGAAGTCCGGAAGATCGTGCGTCTTCAGGGTCATCTTGCTGACGACGCCGAAGGTTCCGCCGCCGCCGCCCTTGAGCGCCCAGAAGAGATCGGCGTTCGTGCACGCATTCGCAATCCGGATCTGGCCGTCGGCGGTGACGATCTCGGCCTCGAGCAGGCTCGCCGCGGCCAGTCCGTAATGCTTGGAGTAGCTTCCGAAGCCGCCGCCAAGAACAAGACCCGCCAGGCCGACGGTCATGCAGCCGCCGCCCTGCACATACCTCCCACCCCTGGTCGTGACCGCATCGTAGGCCTGGATGTCGAGCACGCCGGCGCCGACCGTGACAGCAGCCTGCGGCGGCAGCTTGCAGCCCCGCGGCACGAAGGCGTCGTGAACGGTCACCTCCGTCATGTGACGTGTCCAGATGAGGAGCGAGTCCGGGGCGTTCGAGGTGCCGAGGTAGCTGTGTCCGCCGCCCTTGACGACGAGGCGCAGATTGCGGTCTCGGGCGAAGTTCACTGCGGCGGCGATGTCGTGAGCGTTGCGGGCCGCGACGCCGTAAACGCTGGGCTTGGTCGTCCAGGCATCGAGCCAGCCGAACGATTGAGTCAGACCGGGTTGTTCCCCGATATAGTAGGGATTCTTCAGGCCTTCCCAGAATTCGTCGTCGCGGGCGGCTTCGAGTGGCGAGGAGATTCGAAACAGCTTTCCGCTGGTTGCCTTGTCGAGCGCAGCCCATTGTGACTTGGGCGGCCAAGCGGGGTCGGAGGGCCGGCACCGGCGAACTGCGGCATCGGCGAGCGCAGAACGTGGCAGCAGAGTCGCAAGCGCGGTCGAGGCGAGAGCTCTCAGGAATTGGGGTCTCGTCATATCTAAACGCATGCCGACCTCGCGTTGCTTCCGGGCTGTTGCCTGGCGGCAAGTCTCGCGCCGTGTAACGCCGACAATCAACCCATCCGTCGCGGCAAGGTTTGTCTAACCGGTTCAGGTCTGATGGGGCTTGGCGTTGGGCGAGAGGCAGGCAGCGTCAGACGGCCAGATCGCGGCCCATCGCTAGATATTTCTCGCGGCGTTCGCGGCGCAGCAGATCGCCGGGCACGCGATCCATATCGGCCAGCGCGCGGGCGAGCTGCTCGCCGACATTGAGGATCGCTTCCTCCGGCGCGCGATGGGCGCCGCCGACTGGCTCGGGAATGATTCCGTCGATCACTTTCAGATTGAGCGCATCCTGTGCCGTGACGCGCATGGCGATCGCGGCGTCCTGCGTCTTCTCCGACTTGCGCCACAGGATGGAGGCGCAACCTTCCGGCGAGATCACCGAATAGACCGAATGCTCGAGCATGAAGACGCGATTGGCCGTCGCGATGGCGAGCGCGCCGCCGGAGCCGCCCTCGCCGATAATGGCCGTAACGAACGGTACGCGGATGTTAAGGCCGGCCTGCGTCGAATGCGCGATGGCTTCGGATTGGCCGCGTTCCTCCGCGGCAACGCCGTTATAGGCGCCCGCCGTATCGATCAGCGAGATCACCGGCAGGCCGAAGCGGTCGGCCATCTCGAACAGACGCTCGGCCTTGCGATAGCCTTCCGGCATCGCCATGCCGAAATTGTGCTTGAGGCGCGTCTTGGTGTCGTTGCCCTTCTCGTGACCCAGGATCGCGACGGAGCGGCCGCGAAAACGTCCCAGCGCCGCGATGATCGCATGGTCGTCGCCGAAGGTGCGGTCGCCGGCCAGCGGGGTGAATTCATCGAACAGGCTCTTGGCATAGTCGGAGAAGTGCGGGCGGCCCGGATGGCGCGCGACCTGGACCTTCTGCCAGGCGGTGAGCTTGGAATAGGTGTCCTTGATCAGGCCGTCGGCCTTCGTCTGAAGGCGGCCAACCTCGGTCTCGATCTGCATCGCCGGGTCCTGCTCGGCGAGCTTGCGGAGCTCGACGATCTTGCCTTCCAGCTCGGCGATGGGCCGTTCGAATTCGAGATAGGCGTGCATGGGGTCTCGTGGCAGGGGGCGGGGGCCCCCTGATATGCGCATTTGCGGTCACAAATCCAGTGGCTCGTCCGTCTTCATCAGGAAAGCCGAGGATTGTCCGGTGGTTGCAAGGTTACTTCTGGCGCTGTTGGGCGCCTTCCATGTGCTGAACGGGCTCGTCATGCTGGCGGCGCCCGGCAGGTGGGCCGCGACCGTCGTGCACCTTTCGACGCCCGACCACCTGCATTTCCATTTCATCGCCGACATCGCCATGGCGTTCCTGGCGAGCGGGTTCGGCCTGCTGCTGGGCGCTCGCAAAGGTGCCGCAAGCCCCACCTGGGCGATTGCCGGTTCGGTGTGGCCGTTCCTGCACGCCCTCCTCCACATCAAGGAATGGATCTTCGACGGTCCGCCAGCGGCCAGCGGCGATCTGATCAGCGAAGGCCTTGGAGTCATTGTCGTCGGAGTGGCCGGCGCGGCGCTCGCCTGGCTCCGCTATCGCAAGGGAGAAGCATGATGCTGAAACGGTACTTCCACCGCACGCTCCGCCGCATGGAGCGGCACTATGGCTACGACGCGACCTATCTGCATGAGATGACCGATACGTCGGAGGCGGCGATGTTCCGCTTCATGGTCATGCAATCGGTCGGCGGCACGTGGCGCGGCGAGGCACCGCGCGATCCGTGGTGCGCGGCGGCAATCGCCGGCGCGCTGGTCGAGGATTGCGGACCCTGCGTCCAGATCACGTCCGACATGGCGGGTGAAGCCGGCATGCCCGCCGAGGTCATCACGGCGCTCCTGTCGGGCACGCCCACCGATCCGGATGCGCAGCTCGGCTTCGACTTTGGCCGCGCGTTGCTGCTTGCGAGCGACAATCTCGATGCGCTGCGCGAGAAGATCGAAAGCAAGTGGGGCAAGAAGGCGCTGCTTGCGATATCCTTGCGCGCCATGACGGGACGGAATTTTCCGGTGCTGAAACGCGCCATGGGACATGCCAAGACATGCCAGCGCGTGCGCGTCGGCAACGCCGACATTGTCGTCAATCAATTGCTGAAGGCCGCATGAACCGTCTTTCCGTCTTCGAAGCGCAACGCAGCCATCTGCTTGGCATTGCCTACCGCATGCTGGGCGAGATGAGCGCGGCCGAAGATGTGGCGCAGGAAGCTTGGCTGCGCTGGCAGCGCGCCGGCGGCGAGGATATCCGCGATCCGCGCGCCTGGCTTTCCGCCGTGACGGTGCGCTTGTCGCTCGATGCGTTGCGCAAGGCGCGTGCGCGGCGCGAGACCTATGTCGGGCCGTGGCTGCCGGAGCCGCTGCTGCCCGACGATATGCGGGCGCTTGCCGCCGATGCGCCGGCGGCGCGCGCCGAACTCGCGTCCGACCTTTCCCTGGCGCTGTTGCACCTGTTGGAGCGCCTGTCGCCGGAAGAACGCGCCGCGCTTATCCTGCACGATGCGTTCGACTGCGACTATCCGGCGATCGCGCAGATGCTGGAGAAAAACGAAGCGGCCTGCCGCAAACTGGTCAGCCGGGCGCGCGAGCGCGTGAAGGCCGGCAAGCCGCGCAACACGGTGACGCCCGAGCAGCATCGCGATCTGCTGGCGCGTTTCGCGCGCGCCAGCGGGGCCCGCGACGAAAAACAGATGATGGCTCTGCTGGCGCCGGACGCGGTCGCGCATACGGACGGCGGCGGACGGGTGGCGGCGGCACTCAATCCGATCTATGGCGCCGACAAGATCGTGCGCTTCATCATGGGGCTTGGACGCAAATTCTATTCCGACGTGCCGATCGAGCCGGTGTTCTGCGAGATCAACGGCGAGCCGGGGCTGATCCTGCGCGCCGGCGGCGATCTGCTCGGCACGCTCACGATCGAGAGCGACGGCGAGCGAATCCTGGCGATCTACGTCGTGCGCAATCCCGACAAGCTGACCCGGATCAGCCGCCCGACTTCGCCTTTATCATCGCCATCTGCTTGACGATGACTTCCGCCTGACGGATCGAGGCGGCGTCGATCAGCACGCCGCCGAGCGAGGCCGCGCCCGAACCCGTCGAGTGCGCATCTTTCATGGATGCGAGGATCGCCTGGGCGCGCTCGAATTCCTTCTGCGGAGGGGTGAAGATCTCGTTGCAGAGTTCCACCTGGCTGGGATGGATCGCCCATTTGCCTTCGCAGCCGAGGATGGCGGTGCGGTTGGCCTGGGCGCGGAATCCGTCGGGGTCCTGGTAATCGCCGAACGGCCCGTCGATCGCGACGAGGCCGTGGCTGCGTGCCGCCTGCACCAGCTTGAACAGCGGGTAGTGCCACAGATCATTCCAGTGCCGCTCGCGCCGGCCGTCCGCGTCCTTGTCGGTGAGCATCACATAGTCGGCATTGCCGCCGCCGATGTTCGTGGTGCGCATGCCCTGGCTCGCGGCATAGTCGGCGGCGCCGAAATGCAGCGTCTCCATGCGTTTCGAGGATGCGGCGATCTCGTCGATGTTCTTGAGGCCGAGAACGGATTCGATGATGACCTCGATGCCGATCTTCTTCTTGCGGCCGGCGGTCGTCGAAGCCTGGGTCATCAGCCAGTCGATGGCGTAGACGTCCTTGGCGTTCGCGACCTTCGGAATCATGATGGCGTCGAGCTTCTCGCCGCCCTTCTCCACCAGCGCGATGACGTCCTTGTAGCACCAGCCGGTGTCGAGGCCGTTGATGCGCACGGTCAGAATTTTGCCGCGCCAATCTATATCGTTGAGTGCGGCCACGACATTGTCGCGCGCCTTGTCCTTGTCGGCGGGCGCAACCGCGTCTTCGAGATCGAGACAGATGCAATCCGCCGCACCCGCGGCCGCCTTTTCGAAGAAGTTGGTCTTGGACCCCGGCACGAACAGCTTGGAACGATAGATGCGGACCGGCGCCTGGCGCTCTATGGTGGTGAAGCTCACGACGTTCTCCATCCCCACCTTGTCGTGGCCCGCGAATGCGGGCCATCCAGTTGGGGCGCTACGACTGGTCCGGATCATGCTGCGATCCGAGCAGGTGCCGCAAGACAGACAAGATGTCACCTGGGTGGCCCGCTTTCGCGGGCCATGACAATTAGGACTTTCGATCACGCCGCGAAAGCGGGTGCGCCCGCTCGACAACCTGCGTCAGACGGTCCTTGGCGACGTGCGTGTAGATCTGCGTCGTCGCGATGTCCGAATGGCCGAGCATGGTCTGCACGCTGCGCAGATCGGCGCCGCCTTCGACCAGGTGCGTCGCAAAGGCATGACGGAGCACATGCGGCGACAGCTTGTCCGGATCGATGCCGGCCTTCAGCGCCAATTCCTTCAGCATCTGGTGGCAGCGCCGCCGCGTGATGTGGCCCTCGGCGGCACGCGACGGAAAGAGATAGCGCTCGGCATGGCCGCGGCGGACGCCGGCGGGAAGAAACTCCGCGCGCACGTCGAGATAGGCCGTGATCGCTTCGCGCGCCGGCGCGCTCAGGGGCGCCAGGCGCTCCTTCTGGCCCTTGCCTTTCACCAGCAGGAATCCGTCCCGGCTGCGCACCGTCGCCAGCGGCAAGGTTACGAGTTCGGAGACGCGCAGGCCCGACGCATAGAGCATCTCGACCATGCAGAGCAGCCGCAGGCCTTCCGGCGATTTCTCGGACTGGGTGCGCGCTGCGGCGATAAGGGCCTCGACATCGGCACGCGACAGGATCTTCGGCAGCGGGCGCTCGCGCCTGGGCGCATCGATCGCATCGGTCGGATCGTCCTTGCGCACGCCGTCCGTATAGAGAAAGGCGAAGAGCTGGCGCAGCGCCGACAGCCGGCGCGCCTGCGTCGAGCCTGCCGCGCCGGACTTCGACATCATGGCAAGATAGGCCTTGATGTCGTCGCGCGTCGCGGCCCTGACGTTACGGCCCTTGCCGGCGCAATGACCTGAGAAGTCGAGCAGGTCGCGGCGATAGGCGGCGAGCGTGTTGATGCTGGCGCCGCGCTCGGCGCTCATCATGTCCAGGAAGGACTCGATCAGCGCTGCGTCGCCGCTCTTCACGGCAGTGGCGCTCCGGCAAGCGCCAGCGATTCCACGGCCAGCGCACGCGCTTCCTTGACCATGCCGAGCTGCATCAAGGTACGGACACATTCGACCGCGATATCCGCCGGCAGGTCGAACGGGCCATTGTCCCCGACCATATCGAGCAGCCGGAGCACGGCCTCGCCTTTCCGGCCCGGCTGCGACGCGGCTTCGGCAAGTTTGCGCGTCTCGGCCTGACGCCGTCCGGGCCAGCGCATGCCCTCCAGCGTGCCGGCGAGGGTTTTCGCGGCCGGCGGCATCGGCAGGCCCAGCACATCGGAAAAGCCGAGCGCCAGCGCCGCGACGGGCGCCGGATTCTGTTGCGGCGCCGCGCTATGGGCATACCAGGACAAGGCCGCCTGCGCCGCCGCATCGCGCGCCGCGTTGGGCGCGGCGATGTCGATGAGGATCTGGAAGGCGTGGAGATCGGCTTCGTCCGCGCCATGGGCGTACCAGGCTTCGGCGGCATCGTATTTGCCATCAAGCACCAGCGCCCGCGCGATCAGGAAGCGTCCCTTCGCGGTCGTCGGGTCGGGCTTTATCGTGAGCGCGACATCGGATTGGAGCGCGGCGGTCAGCGGCAAGCGATCCATCCGGCCACCGCCCGACAACGCCGCGAGCAACAGATCGGTTTTCTCCGGCGGGCGCGTCTCCAAGGTCGCCGCGCGTCGCAATTGGCCCTGCGCGGCGAGAAAAATTGCCTTCGCGGCATTTGCCTGGGCCTGTGCGAGTTCGTCCGGCGCATAGGTCTGGGCATCGAGGATCGCAACCAGTTCGTCGCTCGAAAGCGCGCCGGTCGCGGCGATGCGGCCGGCGGCCAAGAGCCGATCGGCCGCGGAATTGCGCGCATCGCGCGCCGCGAAAAGGTTGGCGACCGTCCCAAGCTTGGCGGCGAGCGGGCCGATCACGGGAAGGCCCGCCTGACGCAGAAGATAGATGTGCAGGGCGGTCGGATGGTCGATGTCGGCGGGCGCGCTCTTTTTGCCCTTCAAGACATCTTCGGCCAACAGATCGAATGCCGGGTCCTTGATCCCTTGCGCATCCATCACAGCATGCGTCAGTTCGGCGGAGGCGCTGTCGCCGCTCGCGGCAAAGCACCAGTCGCGAAGTTCCAGCCAGAACGGCTCCGGAGACGACAGCCGCGTTGCCGTGAGATCGCTGCACACATCCTTGACGCGTCCGGCATAGAGCAAGGCATCAGCCTGCACGCGGGAGAAGTCGGCATCGTTCTGCAGGCTCAACGAAGCGGCGAGCGCGCCCGCCTGGTCGATCATTCCGGCCTGCAGGAGCTTTTCGATGCGGATAGTGACGAGCGCGCGCTTGGCCGGGCCGACCGGCGCGTCGGACGTCGTGAGCACCAGCCGGCGCGAAAGACCGCGCACGAACGGATCGGCAGACACGATCGGCAAACGGCCGAGCAATTCTTCCACGTCGGCGCGCGGCGAATTGCTCCACATCGACTCGCCGAGCCCGCCATTGGAATTGTCGAGCAATCCGACGGGCGGCCCGTCGACGATGCCAAGCTGGTCGGTGGCGATGGGTGCCGGCTTGGCGAACATGCCGGGCTTGTAATCCTGCGGCGGCGGTGCGGTTTCGAGCGGCGTCGGTGCCCCCGTCGCGGGCGGCGGCGCAGGCTGCTCCTGCGCGGCGGCACTGCCGGCCAGCGCCAGCAACAGCGCGATGGCGGTACTAGTTCGGCAGGCGATCATTCGGAATGATCTGGTCGACAACATGCGTCACCGGCTGGACGCGCCCGCCATACACGCCGAGCCCGACGATGCCGATCAGCACCAACACGCCCGCGCCAATTCCAATTCTCAGGCCCCAACCCATCGACTCGGTGTTCCTCGAACGCATTGCGAGACTCCCTGCAGTTTGTGGCGGAATTGCAGGCGCCCCCGCAAGCCCCGGATCCGTGGAGAATCGGTAATCCGCCAAACCCCGATTGGATGCCTGCGGTGATTTCGGCCACACCCGGCGGACTGGCAGAGACAGCGCGGGGCGTGTAATCGAAGGCCATGAAACTCACGCGGACCGTGGCTCTGGTAGGCATGATGGGCGCCGGGAAGAGCTCGATCGGGCGCCGGCTGGCCCAGCAGCTCGGGGTCGCGTTCAAGGACGCCGACAGCGAGATCGAGGCCGCCGCCGGCTGCTCGATTTCGCAGATTTTCGAGCGTTACGGCGAGCCGGCGTTCCGCGACGGCGAGCGCAAGGTCATCGGGCGGCTGCTGACCGAACCGCCGCACGTGATGGCGACGGGAGGCGGCGCCTTCATGGACCCCGACACACGCACCAAGCTGAAGGCGAACGCGGTGACGATCTGGCTGCGCGTGCCGATCGAAGTCCTTTTGGCCAGGACCCAGCGCCGCGACACGCGGCCTCTGCTGCGCACCGGAAATCCGCGCGATACGCTCGAACGATTGCTGGCCGAACGGACGCCTATCTACCAAGAGGCGGATTACACGCTCGACAGCGAGGACGGACCGCATGCGGCGTCGGTCGATCGCATCATCGGGCTCCTCACGGAATGCGGAGCGTGCACGCCATGAGCGAGATCGTCACCGTCAACCTGGCCGAGCGCAGCTATCCGATTCATATCGGGCCGGGATTGCTCGGCCGCGTGGGCGAGATGCTCAAGCCGCTGGCGCGCGGCACGGTGCCCGTCGTGACCGACAGCCATGTCGCCGAAATCCATCTTGCCGTCCTGCTGGAAGCCTTCGGCGAAGCCGGCCTCGATGCGCGGCCGATCGTGCTCGAATCCGGCGAAGGCACCAAGAGTTTCGCCGGGTTGGAACGACTGACCGGCGAGCTGCTGAAATCGGGTGTCGACCGCAGCGGACTGATCGTGGCGCTCGGCGGCGGAATGATCGGCGACCTGACGGGCCTTGCCGCTGGTCTCGTCAAGCGCGGCGTCGGCTTCGCCCAGATCCCGACCACGCTTCTGGCGCAGGTGGACTCGTCGGTCGGCGGCAAGACCGCGATCAACACGGCGGAAGGAAAAAACCTCGTCGGGCTTTTCCATCAACCCAGGATCGTGATCGCCGACACCGATGTGCTGAAGACGCTTCCCAGGCGTGAACTGCTCGCCGGCTATGCCGAAGTGGCCAAGTACGGTGCGCTCGGCGACCGCGCCTTCTTCGAATGGCTGGAAGCGAACGGCGCCAAGGCGCTCGGCGGCGACAGCGCGGCGATGGTGAACGCGGTGGCGCATTCCTGCCGCATGAAGGCCGAGATCGTCGCGCGCGACGAGCGCGAGACCGGCGACCGGGCCCTGCTCAATCTCGGACATACGTTCGGCCACGCCCTCGAAGCGGCGACCGGCTATTCCGACCGTCTGCTGCACGGCGAAGGCGTCGCGATCGGCATGGTGCTCGCCTTCGCGCTGTCGGCCAAGCTCGGGCTGTGCACCGGTCAGGATGCCGAGCGTTTCACGCGCCATCTGAAGGCCGTGGCCCTTCCGACCGCCATTTCGGACATCAAGGGCAAGCGGCCGGGCCCCGATGTGCTGCTGCAGCACATGGCGCACGACAAGAAGGTCAAGGACGGGCGGATGACGTTCGTGCTGGTGCGCGGCATCGGCCAGGCTTTCACGACGAGCGACGTGCCGCTGGACGCGGTGCGGGAGCTGCTCGCGGCCTAGCCCCCTCGCCCCTGCGATGACATTCTAGCCGTCTGACTGTGCGAGATTCCCTGATGGATACGATTCTGCTCATTTCCTTCGCGCCGATCGCGCTGCTTCTGCTGTTCGGTGCCTTCTTCTCCGGCTCGGAGACGGCGCTCACTGCGGTGTCCCGCGCGCGCATGTACCAGCTCGAAACGGAGGGCTCGCGCGCCGCACGCGACGTCAACCGGCTGGTGACCGACCGCGAGCGGCTGATCGGCGCGCTGCTGCTCGGCAACACCTTCGTCAATATCCTGGCCTCGTCGATGGCGACGATCATCCTGGAGGACCGGCTCGGCCATCGCGCCGTCGTCGTCGCGACCGCGGTGATGACCGTGCTGATCCTGATCTTCGTCGAGGTATTGCCCAAGACGCTGGCGATTGCGCGCACCGACCGCTTCGCGCTTGCCGTGGCGACGCCCGTCCGCCTCGTGGTGATGGTGCTGGCACCCATCGTGATGGCGGTGCAGTACATCGTCTGGCGCGTGCTTGCCCTGTTCGGCGTGCGGCAGGACACCGAAGAACTCGTCGAGGCGCACGACGAAATCCGCGGCACGGTCGATCTGCATCACAAGGAAGGCTCGGTCGAGCGCGAGCACCGCGACATGATCGGCGGCATTCTCGATCTTCGGGAACTGACGATCGCCGACGTCATGATTCATCGCAAGAACATGGTGACGGTCGACGCGTCTCTGCCGCAGCAGGAATTCCTGAACGCCATCGTCGAGACCAACCACACCCGCGTGCCCTTGTGGCGCGAGCAACCGGAGAACATCGTCGGGGTGGTGCACACCAAGGACGTCGTGCGCGCCATCATCGAGCATGGCCGGGCCGGCTTCGACATTGCCGCCCTGTCGACGCCGCCCTGGTTCGTCCCGGACACGACGACGCTCGAGGAGCAGCTGACGTCGTTCCGCGAGAAGCGCTCGCACTTCGCGCTCGTGGTCGACGAATATGGCGCGCTGCAGGGCCTCATCACGCTGGAAGACATCCTCGACGAAATCATCGGCAACGTTCCCGACGAACACGAGGAGAAGGGGCGTCCGGATGTGCGGCGCAGGCCCGACGGCTCCTATCTGATCGACGGCACGGTGCCGGTGCGCGACATCAATCGCGAGCTGGACTGGAGGCTGCCGGAGGAAGAAGCGACGACCATCGCCGGCCTCGTCATTCACGAAGCGCGAACGATTCCCGAAGTCGGCCAGCGCTTCGCGTTCTTCGGCTATCAGTTCGAGATCCTGAGGCGCCAGCGCAACCAGATCACGGCGCTGCGGGTAATTCCGCCCGGTGCGATCGACCAGACGCCCGTCAGTGCTCCTGCCACACTTCCGCAGGCGTGAGCGTGGTGAGCGATAGGGCGTGGATGCCGCCCGGCTTCATCTCATCGGCGAGCGCGGCATAAACCCGGCGCTGGCGCTCGACGCGGCCGACGCCGGCGAAGGATTCCGAAACCAGCCGGATCGTGAAATGGGTCTCGCCACCGGGCCGCGCACCCGAATGTCCGGCGTGCTTCGCGCTGTCGTCCTCGACGACGAGTTCCGAAGGCGCGAAAGCGGATTCGAGTTTGCGGCGGATCGTATCGGCGACCGGCATGCAAACAGCGTGTCAGCCCAACGCCTGCGTAAGTCAAGCGATAGGTTTTCTTGTTTTTTCACGACTGCGCACCATAATCCGTAAATGGGCGCCAAACACGGCACGCGATTCAAGTCCGACATCCGGATCAAACCGGAGGGCGGCCGCGTCGAACCTGCGAAGGTTCTGCGAACATGCGCGCGCGCGGGTTGCGACGAGGAAGGCGGCTTCAAGGTCACGCGCAGCCGGGAGCATCTGGGCGAATATATCTGGCTCTGCCTCGCGCATGCCCGCGAGCACAACGAGTCGTGGGACTTCTTCCGCGGCATGGACGAGAAGGACATCGAATCCTTCCGTAACGATGCGATGACCGGCCATCGCCCGACATGGCCGCTCGGCAAACGCGCGGCACGTATGCAAAATCCCTTTGGCAGTTTCAGCGTCGATGACGGCTTGGGCACCTTCGAAAAGGACGCCGATTCAAGGCCGCATGTGCGCCGCCCTGAGCGCACATTGACGCGGCTCCAGATACAGGCGCTGGACGTGCTGAACCTGGCACACGGCGCCACCTTGCTAGAGATCAAGGCGCGGTATAAGGAACTTGTGAAGCGGTTTCATCCCGACGCGAACGGCGGCGATCGGGGCGCCGAGGAGCGACTGAAACAGGTTATCAAGGCCTATGGCGTGTTGCGCGCCTCGGGGCTGACCTAACGAGGGGCTCCAGACGCCCTTCCCTCATCCGGCGGTCACCCCGCGCAATGAGTCTTAAAGCCGGATAGCGACACATGACCGATCAGCAGGAACTCGATCCCTCCTTGATGCCCGATACGGACTTCGACGTGAAGTCGACGTTCGGCATCGACAGCAAGATGAAGGTCAAGGGATTCAAGAACGCGACGTCCTACGTTCCCGATCGCGATCCCGCCTATCGCTTCGACCGCGAAACCACGCTGGCGATTCTCGCCGGCTTCGCGTTCAACCGCCGCGTGATGATCCAGGGCTATCACGGCACCGGAAAGTCGACGCATATCGAGCAGGTCGCCGCGCGCCTCAACTGGCCGTGCATCCGCATCAATCTCGACAGTCACATCAGCCGCATCGATTTGATCGGCAAGGATGCGATCGTGTTGAAGGACGGCAAGCAGGTGACGGAATTCCGCGAGGGACTCCTGCCCTGGTGCCTGCAGCATCCGGTTGCGCTGGTGTTCGACGAATACGATGCCGGCCGGCCCGACGTGATGTTCGTCATCCAGCGCGTGCTCGAGGTCCAGGGCAAGCTCACCCTGCTTGACCAGAACAAGGTCATCCGCCCGCATCCCGCGTTCCGGCTGTTCTCGACTACGAACACGATCGGCCTGGGCGACACGACCGGCCTCTATCACGGCACCCAGCAGATCAACCAGGGCCAGATGGACCGCTGGTCGATCGTCACCACGCTCAACTATCTCAGCCACGATGCCGAGCAGGAGATCGTGCTGGCGAAGGTGCCGAACTATGCCGCGACGCCCGAAAAGAAGAAGCAGATCGCGGCCATGGTCCGCGTCGCCGACATGACGCGCAACGCCTTCATCAACGGCGATCTATCGACCGTGATGAGCCCGCGCACGGTGATCACCTGGGCGGAGAATGCCGAGATCTTCAACGATGTCGGCTTCGCCTTCCGGCTGACCTTCCTCAACAAGTGCGACGAACTCGAGCGCGCCAGCGTGGCGGAGTTCTATCAGCGCTGCTTCGGCGAGGACCTGCCGGAGAGCGCGGCCAAGGTGCTGGTGACCTAATACCCATTTGCGGGTGAGACTTGTCCAAGCCTGAGAACCCGTCCGAACCCTTCAAGCGCGCCGTTGGCACGGCCGTGCGCGCGCTGTCGGGCGAGCCGGAGCTGGAAGTCACTTTTTCCGCCGAGCCTCCGGCGCTGCGCGGATTGAAGGCGCGTCTGCCCCTGCCGTCGCGCAACCTGCCGCCGAACGAAGTCGCCATCGTGCGCGGCGCGGGCGACGCCTATGCGCTGCGCCGTGCCCATCACGAAGACAGGGTGCACGACCAGTTCCGCCCGCAGTCCGCCGACGCGGCCGCGGTGTTCGAGGCCGCCGAACAGGCGCGCGTCGAGGCCATCGGTTCGCTCGCCATGAAAGGCGTGGCCCATAATCTCGCCGCCGGGCTGGAGCAGCGGCTGACCCAGCGCGGTCTGGCCAAGGCGCGCGTCCGGGCGGATGCGCCGATCGCCGACGTGCTCGGCCTCGTCGTGCGCGAGACGCTGACCGGCGAAGCGCCGCCGGAGTTGATGAAGTATGCGGTCGATCTGTGGCGCCCCTTCATCGAGGAGAATGCCGGAAAGGATCTGAAGAAGCTCAACGAGACGCTGCGCGATCAGACGGCGTTCGCCAAGCTCACCCGCACCATCCTGCGCGACCTGAAACTTTCGGACGAATTCGATGCCGACAAGTCCGCCGACGATGAAGGCGAAGGCGAGAACGCCGAAGGCGAGCAGCAGGAAGGCGAAGAGCAGGATTCGGATTCGCAATCGGAATCCAGCGAAACCGACATGCAGGAGGCCGACGGCGAGGAAAGCGAAGACAGCTCCTCCGAAATGCGCGCCGAGCAGACCGACGAGATGTCGGACGCGCAGGAACCCGAAGAGGGCATGAAGCCCAACCGGCCGGAGCAGCCGTTCAGCCATCATGACGAATGGGGCTACAAGGTCCACACGCTCCAGTTCGACGAAGAGGTCCATGCCGACGAGCTGTGCGACGCGGAGGAACTGGGCCGGCTGCGCAATTTCCTCGACCAGCAGCTGCAGGCGATGTCGGGCGTCGTGTCGCGCCTCGCCAACAAGCTCCAGCGCCTCCTGATGGCGCAGCAGAACCGCACCTGGGAGTTCGATATCGAAGAAGGCATGCTCGACACTTCGCGCTTGCCTCGCATCATCATCGATCCGATGTATCCGCTTTCCTTCAAGCGCGAGAAGGACATGACCTTCCGCGACACCGTCGTGACGCTGCTGCTCGACAATTCGGGCTCCATGCGCGGACGGCCGATCATGGTGGCGGCGATGTGCGCCGACATCCTGGCCCGCACCTTGGAGCGCTGCGCGGTGAAGACCGAGATTTTGGGCTTCACGACGCGCGCCTGGAAAGGCGGCCAGTCGCGCGAGAAATGGATCGCCGACGGCAAGCCGCCACATCCGGGCCGCCTCAACGATCTGCGCCACATCGTCTACAAGGCGGCCGACGAGCCGTGGCGGCGGGCGCGCAAGAATCTCGGCCTGATGATGCGCGAGGGCCTGCTCAAGGAGAATATCGACGGCGAGGCGCTGATGTGGGCGCATAATCGCATCGTCGGACGGCCCGAGCAGCGCAAGATCCTCATGGTGATCAGCGACGGCGCACCGGTGGATGACTCCACGCTTTCAGTGAACGCCGGCAACTATCTCGAGCGCCATCTGCGCCGCGTGATCGAGGAGATCGAGGAGAAGTCGGACGTCGAACTCACCGCGATCGGCATCGGTCATGACGTGACGCGCTACTACCGCAAGGCGGTGACCATCGTCGACGCGGAACAGCTTGGCGGCGCGATGACCGAGCAGCTCATCGGCCTGTTCCATGAGGAGAAGGGGCACGAGGGCCATATGCGCGCGCCCAAGCGCATGGTCGGCCGCTCGCGCACGCCGCGGCACGTGGCGCATTAGGTTCTAGTAGCCGCCGAAGCCGGGAAGCGGCTGTACCAGATTGCGCACCAGCCAATAGGGGAACAACGCCACCACGGCGCCGCCCATCAGCACGCCGCCATGGATGACCATATGCATCATCCACGGCGTGGCGGAACCCAGATAGGCCCCGAAATAGAAGAGCGGCGCATAGACCAGCGACGCCACCAGCGAACCGACCAGGGGTGCCGTCCACCAGCGCGGCCCGCGCGCGCCGTCGAACGCGATGATCGACAGGAAGGACGCCACGAAGAAGGCGCCGGCGAACGATGCAACTTCGCGCGCGGTCGGAAGGATGGTCGGCGGCAGGACCAGCTGGACCACGGGACCGCCGAAGGCGATGACCGCGCCGAGCGCGGCCAGCGTCACCACCACCTGGGCAAAGGCATAGGTCGGACCGTAGCGGCGATTCGTCAGATGGATCATGAGGAAGGCGACGGGCAGCAGAACGTGCCCGATCGTCAGCCAGCGCCCCGTGGCGTCGGCAAAATAGGAAACCGTCGTGTCCATGTAGAGGTAGAGCGCCGCGAGAGCGGCGAAGAGCGTCAGGACCGGCAGCACCATGCGGAACACGGCGCGTGCCGAGCCCGCCAAGCGATGCGCGAAATCGGACCGCTGTCCGTACCCCTGGGACGGCCAGGTCGCGTCCGTCGCGCTGCGAAGCCGGTACGGGCCATCGCTGATACCAACAGACAGACGAGTCGACGCGCGACCCCGCGCCGAGAGGATTCCGGACTCTGTACCTGCACCTTACCCCTACCCCGTGCCGGCCACTTATCCACAGGCCTGACACAATTTGAGACACTAGGGGAATCTGCGTGCAGGAGCCATGCCTGTGGACAGGCTAAACTAGGTAAATTTTCAAGATACTTAGATGACGCTCTTAAGCTGCCGCTTGAGCCGTCGCCTTAGCCTTTTTGGCGATGGCGCGCTTCAGCCGGAGCGCCTTGGGGGACAGGAGCGCGTCCTTCGCCTTCATCAAAAAGGGGTCCAGGCCGCCCGAACGGTCCACCGTGCGCAGCGCATTCATGCTGATCTTCAGGACATAGGAATTGCCCAGAAGCTCGCTCGCCAGCGAAACCTGCTGGAGATTCGGGCGGTAAACCCGCTTGGTCTTGTTGTTGGCATGGCTCACATTGTGGCCGACCATCGTGCCTTTTCCGGTCAATTCGCAGCGGCGTGCCATGGGCTTTCCCAAATCGAAAAAAGAGGCGCTTCCATAAGGGTGCAGCCCTGCCCGGTCAAGCCGGGCGGAAATGGCCGATCAAGGCGCGGGCGGCGGCATAGGGCAACGCGTGGCCCTCCGCGACGCCTGCCTCCAGACGCGACGCCTCCCCGGCCAGGCCCGGATTCGACAGGATCGTCTCGGCGACCACCGCCTGCACCTCGCTCCAGAACCAGCGCCGGGCCTGCTCTGCCCGAAGACGCGTCAGTCCGCCTTCGCGCGCCAGGGTTGCGTGGATGGTCTCGATCTCCTGCCAGGCGACGTCGATGCCCTTTCCTTCGAGGGACGACACCTTGATGACCTTCGGATAGAGGCCCGGATGTTTGGGCCGGATCAGGTGCAGGGCGGCGTGATAGTCCGATGCCGCGCGGCCGGCCGCGGCGGCGAGATCGCCGTCCGCCTTGGTGACGATCAGGAGGTCGGCAAGCTCCATCACGCCGCGCTTGATGCCCTGCAGATCGTCGCCGCCGCCCGGTGCCGCGAGCAGGACGAAGAGATCGGTCATGTCGGCGACGGCGGTTTCCGACTGCCCGACGCCGACGGTTTCGACGAGCACGACGTCGAAGCCCGCGGCTTCCGCCAGCAGCATGGATTCGCGGGTGCGGCGCGCCACGCCGCCGAGCGTCGTGCCGGCGGGCGACGGACGAATATAGGCATTGGGATCGCGCGCCAGTTTCTCCATGCGCGTCTTGTCGCCGAGGATGGAACCGCCGGAACGGCGCGACGACGGATCGATCGCGAACACCGCAACGCGCTTTCCGCTTGCCGTCAGGTGCTGGCCGAAGGCTTCGATGAAGGTCGATTTGCCGGCGCCTGGCGCGCCGGAAATCCCGACGCGGATGGCGCGGCCGGTGTGCGGCAGAAGCGCGGTCAGGAGCGTCTCGGCCTCGGCCTGGTCCTTGGTCGATTCAACCAGCGTGATGGCACGCGCCAGTGCACGCCGGTCGCCGGCAATGACGGCATCTGAAAGTGCGTTAACCGCGATTGCACCGGGGGGCTTGGCCATATTTGGACCATAGTGGTTTTGGAGCTTGCGCGCCGCTAATTTGCAGGGGCCGGTTGGAGCGTAGCACGATGAAATTTCGCAATTTCCTGTTCCTGTTGACGGTATCGCTGCCGGGCGCGGCCTGGGCGGCCGGCGGAAGCGGCGCCGAAACGCCGGCCCAGCCCGGCTCCACGTTGCAGGTCGCGATGACGCTTTATGCGGGCGGCGTGACGCTGGGCAAGATGGATCTCGACACCACCATTCGCGGCAACCAGTACCATTCGGTGTCGAACCTGCAGACCGGCGGCGTGGTCAACGCGTTCTGGCAATCGGAAATCCAGGCGACGTCCACCGGAACGGTCGAGCCGCACAATTTCCAGCCCGGGCTCTACGACTCCTATTACACCGGCCGCTCCGACAAGAAGCAGGAAGTCTCGCTCACCTATGAGAACGGACAGCCGACGCGGCTGTTCGCGGACCCGCCCTACAGCGTCACAGGCTACGAGGTGACGCCGGCGCAGAAAAAGGACACGTTCGATCCGCTGAGCGCCATCACCTATTTCGTTTCAGGCGTCGGCATCGAATCCAACAATCCGTGCGGCGTGCTGCTGCCGGTGTTCGACGGGCGCCGCCGCTATGACGTCGAGTTCGTCAAGGTGAAGGACACCAGCGTCGCGCTGGACAACGGCCTCTACAAAGGGCCGGCCGTGCTGTGCCAGATGAAGTACAAGCAGCTTGCCGGCTACAAGCCGCGCGTGATCAAGGAAGGCGCCAGCTTTCCGACGATCAATGCGTGGATCGCGACATTCCCGAGCACCGTGTCGGGCCGGAACTTCGTCGTGCCGCTGCGCATCTGGGCGAATACCGAGTATGGCGTGATCGCCGCCGTCGCTACCAATCTCAAGATTGACGGCGCCGCGCCGAAGCCGGCGGGGTGAAGGTTGGCCGTGGCTCTGCTAGAGTACTCGTCGGAGACACCGCGATGGCGATTTTGGATTGGACACAATGTTCGGCCGTGGAACGGGTTCCCGGCAAGGTCAGCGGCGCGTGGCTGTTCAAAGGAACACGGACACCGGTCGCAACGATCTTTGAGAATCTGGAGGACGGTCTGACGATCGACGAAGTCGTCGAACAGTTTCCCGTCTCACGCGAACAGGTGCAGGCCGTCCTTGAATTCGCCGCGCGCAGCCTTGACCCTGTTTCGTAGGCACCGATGCGCATCCTGCTCGACAACGGAACGCCCCGCGGCGTCATGCGTGGGTTGCTGGAACACAACGTGGAAGAATGCCGAAGTCGCGGCTGGGACAGACTAGGCAATGGCGAACTGCTCGATGCAGCTGAGGAGGCAGGGTTCGATGTCTTCCTTATGACCGACAAAAATCTTCGTTATCAACAGAACTTGGCCGGCCGACGAATTTCGATCGTAGTTTTGAGCAATGGCCGATGGAAGCTGATCCGGTTGCGCCTGTCTAACGTCGTGGCGGCGGTCGAAAATTCTCGGCCCGGTGCGTTCACAGACGTTGAGATCCTGGAAAGCTAGGCCGGACCGTCGCTCATCGCCTTCAGGATTGGCACGATGGTGTCGGCGACAGGCGTCGCGATGCCGTGCATCTTGCCGAGCCGCTGCACCACGCCGTTGCGCGCGTCCCATTCGAACGGCCGGTTGGCGCAGATCGTCAACTCGCACTTGCCGCTCTCGGCCAGTGCGAATCCGACCGTTCCGCCAATGGCGCCAGGACCGATGAGCGAAACGCGCATCGTCATTCCGCCGCGTGGGACAGCTTGCGTTCGCGGATGAGCTTCAAGACGCCCCGCGCCGCGTCCGGGATGTTGGTGCCGGGGCCGAAGATCGCCGCGACGCCTGCCTTCTTGAGCGCGGGATAATCCTGCGCCGGGATCACGCCGCCGACCACCACCAGGATATCGTCCGCCTTCTGCTTCTTCAGCGCCTCGATCAGCATCGGCACCAGCGTGAGATGGCCGGCCGCCTGGCTGGACACGCCGATCACATGCACGTCGGCGTCGATCGCGTCCTTGGCGACTTCCTCCGGAGTCTGAAACAGCGCGCCGATGTCGACGTCGAAACCAAGATCGGCGAAGGCGGTGGCGATCACTTTGGCGCCGCGGTCGTGGCCGTCCTGGCCCATCTTGGCGACCAGCATGCGCGGGCGGCGGCCCTCTTCCTTCGCGAAGGTCTCGACTTCGCCGCGGATGGCGCCGAACTCGTTGTCGCCTTCATAGGCGGCGCCATAGACGCCGGCGATGGAACGGATCTCGGCACGGTGGCGGCCGAACACGCTCTCCATGGCGTCCGAAATCTCGCCGACGGTGGCGCGGGCCCGCGCCGCTTCGACCGCCAGCTCCAGCAGATTGTCCTTGCCTTTGGCGCCAGCGGTCAGCGCGTCGAGCGCCGCCTTGAGTTTTGCGGGATCGCGCTTGGCCTTGACCGATTTGAGGCGCGCGATCTGGGAGTCGCGGACCTGCGCATTGTCGATGGCGCGGACGTCTAGCGCGTCTTCCTTGGCGAGCTGGAACTTGTTGACGCCGACGATGACGTCCTCGGCGCGGTCGATGCGCGCCTGGCGCCGCGCCGCCGCTTCCTCGATGCGCAGCTTCGGGATGCCGGCCTCGACTGCCTTGGTCATGCCGCCCATCGCCTCGACATCGTCGATGATCTTCTTCGCGGCGTCGGCCAGCGAGTGGGTCAGCGCCTCGACATAATAGGAGCCGCCGAGCGGATCGACGACCTTGGTGACGTGGCTTTCGCTCTGCAGGATGAGCTGGGTGTTGCGCGCGATGCGGGCGGAGAATTCGGTCGGCAGCGCGATCGCCTCGTCGAACGAATTGGTGTGCAGCGATTGGGTGCCGCCGAGCACGCTCGCCAGCGCCTCGATCGTGGTGCGCACGACATTGTTGTAGGGATCCTGCTCGGTCAGCGACACGCCCGATGTCTGGCAATGGGTGCGCAGCATCAGGCTTTCGGGATTCTTGGCGCCGAAGCCGGCCATGATCTGCGACCACAGAAGACGCGCGGCGCGCAGCTTCGCGACCTCCATGAAGAAGTTCATGCCGATGCCGAAGAAGAACGACAGCCGCGGCGCGAACTGATCGACCTCGAGCCCCTTGGCGAGCGCGGCGCGGACATATTCGATGCCGTCGGCCAGCGTGAAGGCGAGCTCCTGGACCGCCGTCGCTCCGGCTTCGTGCATGTGATAGCCGCTGATCGAGATCGAGTTGAACTTCGGCATCTTCTTGGCCGTGTATTCGATGATGTCGGCGACGATGCGCATCGAGGGCGTCGGCGGATAGATGTAGGTGTTGCGCACCATGAACTCTTTGAGGATGTCGTTCTGGATGGTGCCCGAGAGCTTCTCGGGCGGCGTGCCCTGCTCCTCGCCGGCGACGATGAAATTGGCCATGATCGGGATCACCGCGCCGTTCATGGTCATCGACACGGTCATCTTGTCGAGCGGGATGCCGCTGAACAGGATCTTCATGTCCTCGACGGAATTGATCGCGACGCCCGCCTTGCCGACATCGCCCGAAACACGCGGGTGGTCGCTGTCATAGCCGCGATGGGTCGCGAGATCGAACGCCACCGACAGGCCCATCTGCCCGGCCTCGAGATTCTTGCGGTAGAACGCGTTGGATTCTTCGGCGGTCGAAAATCCCGCATACTGACGAATGGTCCAGGGACGGCCCGCATACATGGTCGAGCGCACCCCGCGCATGTAGGGCATCTGGCCGGGCAGCGAGTTCGCCGCCTCGAAGCCCTCCAGATCGGCCGCCGTATAGAGCGGCTTCACATCGAAACCTTCCGGGGTCGCCCAGGTCAGGCTCGCGAGCGGGCGATCCTTCAGTTCCTTCTGTGCCGCCTTGGCCCAGCTTTCCGGTGTGGTGTTCTTGCTCATCGCCTGCCCTGCTTATCGCCGTTTTGTTTCAGTATCGCAGTTGCGAAATGACCGTCAAACACCGTCATCGGGCCGTCGCCAATCCGTCTTATTCATCCGGGTACGGAGTGTTCGGTGGATAAGCCCGTCCGACTCCAGTGCTGGTTCGACCTACAAGATGTTGTGGCGCGCGATCCTGCAAAAGCTACTAAACGTATGAGAACAAAGGATGATATTCATTGCGTTAGTGATTCGAGCGGGTTTTGTTCGAGAAGTGTTCCATCCGTTTACGGAACATCCACACGCCTCACGGTTCTGTCCGAATTTTCATGTTTGGACGCAGGCAAGTGACGCAGCGTCTCGTTAATCTTTGCCCACTCCCGGCAATTGCGCCGTGAGGAGGAGGACAGGTTATGGCAATTCACAAGGCTCTGATTGCTACAGGCTTCGCAGCCACGTTGGCCACCGGCGTGTTTGTCGGAGCGGCGCTTGCCGCACAGCCTCATATGCGTAACGCGCTCGACGCGCTTCATACGGCGCGCGAAGAGCTTCAGATGGCGACGCACAACAAGGGCGGCCACCGCGCCCGCGCGCTCGACTATGTCAACAGCGCGATCGACGAGGTCCGGGCCGGCATGGACTACGCCGACTGAACTTTCGATCCGTCCTGGGGCTTCGCACCGATGGTGCGGAGCCCTTTTTGTTTGCGGCGGGCGTGATTGTCATGCGTCGGCCCACCGCAACCCAAAATAGGTGCGCAGCGTTGCCGCGGCCTTGGGAGTGACGGTCAGCGCGCGCGTATCGCTACGCCGGCGGATTGCGCCGTCGCCCTCCAGCTTGTCGCACAGCGCCGCCCCAAGCCAGCCCGCCAGATGCGGACGCCGCTCCGTCCAGTCCAGGCATGGACGGACAATCGGCCGGCGGTTTTCGCCATGCGGCACCAGGCCAAGACCCATGGCCCATTTCTCGCCGCCGGCACTCAGAGCGAATCCATCGCCTCCCGCGACGACATGCCTGCTCTGGATCATCGCATCGCAGATCGCAACGCCAAGCTCGCCGGCGACATGGTCGTAGCAGCGCCGCGCGCGCTTCAGAGCCGGATCGATCTTTTGGCGGCGGCCTGGCGCGATGTCGGCGGCGACCGAGAGCGTCTCGATCGCATGCGCCACTTCGCTGTCGCGCAGCCGGTAGTAGCGATGCCGACCGTGCTGCTTCACCGCCAGCAATCCGCCGTCGAGCAGACGCGCCAGATGCGCGCTCGCGGTCTGCGGCGCGACTCCCGACAACGCGGCGAGCTCGCCGGCCGGCCGCTCGCTGCCGTCCATCAGCGCGCCGAGCATTGCGGCGCGCACCGGATCGCCGATCAGCGCGCCGACCCGGGCGACATTGGGAAGATCGTTCATCGCGCCACTATCGCGCCCTGCCCGCCGCGACGCTACGCAAAATCGGGAAACGTCCGCCGATCGCCGTGCCTACATGCGCGCGCCTAGGTCGCAGCTTCCGCGCGAAATACTGACAATCTTGCGAAGCGGCCGTGCGCCGGAGCGGCTTGCAATGGCGCGCCGGACGCCCGATCTTTGCGGCAATGCACAGGCATCATGAGCGGCAGGTGTCGCGCGTCACCGCGGTCCTTGGCCCCACCAACACCGGCAAGACCCACTTCGCCATTGAGCGCATGCTGGCCCACAAGTCCGGCATGATCGGGCTGCCGCTGCGCCTTCTGGCGCGCGAGGTGTACGACAAGGTCGTGCGGCTCAAGGGCGCAAACCTCGCGGCGCTGATCACCGGCGAAGAGAAGATCGTGCCGCGCGACGCGCGCTATTACGTCTGCACGGTCGAGGCGATGCCGCTCGACATTCCCGTCGCGTGCCTGGTGGTGGACGAAATTCAGCTCTGCGCCGATCCCGAGCGCGGCCATGTCTTCACCGATCGGTTGCTCAATGCGCGCGGCGAGGAGGAGACGATCTTCCTCGGCGCCGACACGATGCGCGGCGCGATCCAGCGCTTCGTGCCGCGCGCCTACTTCCTGACGCGCACGCGGTTCTCCGATCTCGCCTATACCGGCCACAAGAAGCTGACGCGCCTGCCGCGCCGCGCTGCCGTGGTGGGTTTCTCCGCCGAAGACGTCTACGGCATCGCCGAACTGATCCGCCGCCAGCGCGGCGGTGCGGCCGTCGTGCTCGGCGCGCTTTCGCCGCGCACGCGCAATGCACAGGTCGATCTCTATCAGAGCGGCGACGTGGACTTTCTGGTCGCGACCGATGCGATCGGCATGGGCCTCAACATGGATGTCGACCATGTCGCCTTTGCCGCGATGGAGAAGTTCGACGGCTATGGCATGCGGCCGCTGCGCCCCGACGAAGTCGGACAGATCGCCGGCCGCGCCGGACGCCACATGAACGACGGCACGTTCGGCACAACCGGCGAAGCCGAACCGCTCGAGGAGGAGCTGGTCAGCCGCGTCGAAGGCCACCGCTACGATCCGGTGCGCGTCCTGCAATGGCGCAATTCCACTCTCGATTTTGCCTCGCTCGAGCGGCTGATCGCGAGCCTGGACGAGCCGCCGCCGGTGCGCGGCCTCGGCAAGGCGCGTCCGGCCAGCGACTTCATCGCACTGCGCACGCTGGCGGCGCAGGACGACGTCCTGGCGCTCGCAACGTCGAAGAGCGGCGTGCACCGGTTGTGGGAAGCCTGCCAGATGCCCGACTTCCGCAAATTGTCGGTCGACGAGCATGTACGGCTGGTTCAATCGATCTTCCTGTTCCTGATGAGCGACGACGGCGTGTTGCCGGACGACTGGCTGGCGCGGCAGATCGCGCGCCTCGATATCACCGACGGCGACGTCGCGACCTTGAGCGGGCGTCTCGCCCAGATCCGCACCTGGACCTATGCGTCGCATCGCGCGAACTGGACGAAGGACAGCGGCCATTGGCAAGCGGTCACGCGCGCCGTCGAGGACCGGCTGTCCGATGCGCTGCACGAACAGCTGACGCAGCGCTTCATCGACCGGCGCACCTCGGTCCTGATGAAGCGGCTGCGCGAAGACGAGACGATCGATTTGACGCTCGACGATTCCGGCGGCGTGGCGATCGGAGGTGAAGTGGTCGGCAAGCTGGAAGGCTTCCGCTTCGAGCCCGATGCGCGCGCCGAAGGTATCCATGGCCGCACGCTGCGCGCCGCCGCTATGCGCGGTCTGGAAGGCGAGTTCTTCGCGCGGGCGCGCAGGCTGTCATCGGCACCGGACAAGGACATCACGCTCAGCGAGCACGGCAAGCTGTGGTGGGATGGCGCGGTGGTCGGCCATCTCGCCAGGGGCGCGGCCCCGCTCGCACCGGCCGTCGAGGTTCTGGCCGACGAGCGGCTGAAGGGCGAGCTGCGCGAAGATGTGCAGACGCGGCTCTCGGCGTTCGTCGCGGCGCGGATCGCGACGCGACTGCAGCCGCTCCTGGCGCTCGGCGAGGCCATCGAGGCGAAGCCGGGAAGCAAGGATGCCCTGCCCGCGATCGCGCGCGGCGTGGCGCATCAGCTGCTCGAACATTTCGGTTCGCTGGAGCGCGGCAGGGTCTCGCTGCCCGAACAGATCGGGCCGCTGATCCGCGCGCTGAAGGCGTTCGGGGTGTGGTTCGGGCGCCGCTCGATCTATCTGCCCAAGATGCTGCGGCCCGACGCAGCGTCATTGCTGGCGCTGCTGTGGGGCGTGTGGACCAAGCAATCGCGGCTCTTCACGCCGCCGCAGCCCGGTCTCACCTCGTTCGTCAACGATGCGAATCTGCCGGACGCATTTCTCGCCGCCGCGGGTTTCCGCGTCAGCGCCCGGCGCGCCATTCGTCTCGATATGCTGGAGCGTCTCGAAGAAGAACTCGAGAAAGGCGCGGCGAGCGGCGCGAATGCCGAAACGCTGCTGCCCAAGCTCGTCTCGCTGATCGGCTCGAGCAACGACGAACTCCGGGACGTGCTCGCCGAACTTGGCTGGCAGATCGTCGAAGTCGCCGACACCGGCAATGGCGTCACCAATGTGTGGCGCAAATCGTTGCCGCGGCCGCAGAAGCACCGCCGCGATCGCCGCGAACCCAAGGCGTTCAAGGTCGAGATCCGCCCGGACTCGCCGTTTGCCGGACTTGCGGCGCTCGTGCGCAAATGAGCGGCGAAGAGCGCATCCGCATCGACAAATGGCTGTGGCATGCGCGGTTCTACCGGACGCGCGCGCTGGCGCAGGAGGCGGCCGAGTCCGGCCATGTGCGATTGAACGGCGCCCGTGTTGTGAAATCGGGCCATGGCGTCAAGCTCGGCGACGTGCTGACCGTGCCGATGGGGCGCGAGGTTCTGGCGGTGCGCGTGATAGCCTTCGGGGTCAGGCGCGGACCGGCGCCGGACGCCCGGACGCTATACGAAATCGTCGCGGACGGGCCACTTGATCGGGGACCGTCATCCCCTTAAGTGACCTGACCTAAGCCTTCGACGTGGAACCTTTTTGCCATGACCTATGTCGTCACCGAAGCCTGCATCAAGTGCAAGTACATGGACTGCGTCGAGGTCTGTCCGGTCGACTGCTTCTACGAGGGCGAGAACATGCTCGTCATCCATCCCGACGAGTGCATCGATTGCGGGGTTTGCGAGCCGGAATGCCCGCCCGAGGCCATCAAGGCCGACACCGAGAGCGGCCTGGAGCGCTGGCTGACCCTCAACGCCGACTACGCCAAGAAGTGGCCCAACATCACCCAGCACGGCACCGCACCCGCCGATGCCAAGGAGTGGGATTCGATTCCTGACAAATTCGAGAAGTACTTTTCCGATAAACCCGGCAGCGGCTCGTAGAATTAATCAGCCCAACGGTTAACGGCGCTGTGGAATCCAAGCCGCGCCCAATTTAACCAATTGATATCGTAGTCTTATTTCTCCAAGAATTGCGAGAAATGCCGTTAATTCAATCACTTGTCAATTTGTCCTTCCGTTTACGGAGGAACTGTGTTATATAATTCTACGATCTGAAACGCATATGGCACCCCCATCCGGACTGGCAACAATCCGGCGCCGCTACGCGTTCCGGTTGCAGTTGAGTTGTATCCCCAGGTGCTCTTGGGCGCGCTTCGAGCGCGACGGCGAGCCAGACGAAAGAAACCCATGACGACCGCGAAAACCGCCCCCACCCCCGTATTGCCGAAAAAGACGCCCGCGAATTCGAACAGCAAGAAACACGAATTCAAGACCAACGACCATGTCGTCTACCCGACCCATGGCGTGGGCAGGATCATGAAGATCGAGGAACAGGAAGTCGCCGGCATGAAGCTGGAACTGTTCGTCATCACCTTCGAGAAGGACAAGATGACCCTTCGCGTGCCGACCTTGAAGGCCAAAGCCGTCGGAATGCGCAAGCTGTCGTCGCCGGACATCGTGAACAACGCACTCAACACGCTGAAGGGCCGCGCCCGCATCAAGCGCACCATGTGGTCGCGCCGCGCCCAGGAGTACGAGCAGAAGATCAATTCGGGCGACCTGGTCTCGATCGCTGAGGTCGTGCGCGACCTGCATCGCGCCTCGGGCCAGCCGGAGCAGTCCTATTCGGAGCGCCAGCTCTATGAAGCGGCGCTCGCTCGCATGGCGCGCGAAGTGGCCGCGGTCGAGAAGACCGACGAGCCGACCGCCGTCAAGCGCGTCGAGGGCATGCTGCTGAAGAAGGCCGCTTAGGTTTTCGGATTTGAATGCGAAAGGCCTGGGCGAGAGTCCGGGCCTTTTTGTTTGGGAATTCGCGGCCCTTTCAGTACGTCGGGGTCATCCCCCGACTTGTCCGGGGGACCCATGATCATTCATGCATCAAGGTGATCGTGGGCGTCCGCACAAAGCGGGCGATGACGCTTGTTGGTTGGGCAAGGAGTGCGACCATGACAACGGCACATTGCGAATGGGGGCCGAACGGTATCCTGGCGCTCAGGAATCGCGTGAAAGTCCTCGTTATCGTCGATGTGTTGTCCTTCTCGACGTCGGTCGACATCGCGGTTTCGCGCGGCGCGACGATCATCCCCTTCCCGGCCGGCGACGACGCCGCGGCGCGCCATGCGGCCAAGGCACGGGGCGCCCTTCTCGCCGGGCATCGGCACGATGGCGGATACAGCCTGTCGCCGGCCTCGCTCGAGGCATTGCCCGCCGGCGCGAAGCTGGTCATGCCCTCGCCCAATGGCTCGCGCCTGTCGCTCGCCGGCGCAGATGCGATCATGTTCGCCGGCTGCCTGCGCAATCGCACGGCCGTTGCGGCCGCTGTGCGCCTCGCCGCGGGTTCCGGAGACATCGCCGTCATCCCGGCCGGCGAGCGCTGGAAGAGCGACGACAGCTTGCGGCCGGCGATCGAGGACTGGATCGGCGCCGGCGCGATTCTCGACGCACTCGATGGGCCCATGACAGCCGAAGCGCGCGTCGCGCGCGACGCGTTTCGCAGCGCCCGGCCGGATCTCTCGGCACTGCTGCACGAGTCGATGTCGGGTCGCGAGCTTATCGACCGCGGCTTTCCGCGCGATGTCGACCTTGCCGCCGAACTCGATGTCAGCACGTCGGCGCCGCGCCTGCGCGACGGCGTCTACGCTTCTTAAGGCTGAGGAACCACTTCCACGCCTTGCGGGTTGGCGGCTTCGATCTCGGGACCGTTGTCGTATTGCACCAGCCCGCGCACGCGAATGGTCTGGCCGGCATAGGCCCGCGGATCGACACCCATGGCGCGGAAGTTCGCCATGTCGTCATGTGCGATGGTCACGGTGAAATCGCGCCGCCAGTCGCCGCCGAAGTTCAGATAGGCACGCCCGGCCTTGAGATCGGCGGTGACAACCTTGCCCTGCACGATCTGAAACGTGCCGGTGTCGCCACCCAGATTGTCCGGCGTACGGATCGCATAGGCGGGCAACGACCAGATGCCCGCATGGTTCGCGCGCGCCTGCGCCTCGGCGGCATAAAGCTCGTTCGAACACTCCCAGCGATCCGGGGCGATCTCGACTCGTGCGAGGCCGCGCCGCAGCAGTTCGATCTGAACCCAGGCGCCGCCGGCGTTGAAGAGCTGTCCGCGCACGCGGTCGTAGCGGTCCTCTTTCGGCGGGACCGCGGTCAGATCGAGCGGCGCCTGCCGTGCGAGCGCGGCGATGGCCGACAATGCCTGATCGGCGAACGACTGCGGCGCCTTGTCCTGCGGGCCGGCCGGCAATCGAATGCCTTCCAGATGCAGTGCGCGGCCGTCGGTCAGGATCACCTCGCCGTTCTTCTCGATGCGCAACATGCGCGCGCCGGCGATCTCGACCGGTCCGGCGCAGGACGCCGCCTTCGCGGCCTTCGCCGCGAATGGAACGAACAGCAGGGCCGCGAACGCGGCGGCACGATAAAGCCCATGGCGCATGCGGTCTTTCAGCACGGTTCGCCGCACGTTGCACGTGAGATTTCAATCAAGGTAACCGGCGGCAATGTTGGCGAGAGAATCTTCCGGCCCGCCATGTACCGATCAGATCGATTGATACCAGTCGATGCCGTTCGTATCGGCGGTGCGCTTCATGCGGCCGCGCGCAATCAGGCAATTGAGATGGGCGAGGCTCTCGCCCGTCGCCATGCCGAAGGCGCCCTCGGTGATGCGGCTGCGAAACAGCGCGGGGAAGACATCGACCGCGCGCTTGGGATCGGCGCAAAGCGCGTGAAGCTTCTCCAGATTCGCATCGTGCATGTCGATCAGGTCCTGCAGGCGCAGCGGTCCCTTGCGGAACGGCTCATTGTGTGCCGGCAGCACGAGCGCATCGTCCGGCACGATGCGCTTCAGTTTGCTGCAGCTGTCGAGCCAATCCTGCAGCGGATCGGCGTCCGGTTCCGTCGGATGCACCGAGACGTTGGAGGAAATCCTGGGCAGGATCTGATCGCCGGAAATGAAGATGTTGAGTTCGGGGCACCACAGACACGCATGTTCGGGCGAGTGCCCGTTGCCGCCCACCACAAGCCAGGTGTAGGCGCCGATCTGGATCTCCTCGCCGTCGATGATTCTGCGATAGGCGCTCGGCAGCCGGTAGACGCCATAGCCGAAACCGCCGAAACGCGTGCGATAGTTCTCCAGCATCTCCTCCGGAAATCCGGCGGCCCGATAAAAACGCAGGCCCTCGTTCGGCGCTTCCTGGCCCGTATCGGAAACGAGGTTGCGGCACATCAGGAACTCGGTACGCGTGATCCACAGCGGGACGTCGAACTTGCGTACCAGCCAGCCGGCGAGCCCGATATGATCGGGATGCATGTGGGTGACGATCACCCGCTTGATCGGGCGGCCCTTCATGGGGCCGGTGAAAAGCTGCTCCCAGGCCTGGGTGGTTTCTTCGTTCTTGATGCCGGTGTCGACGACGGTCCAGCCGTCGCCGTCCTCCAGCAGCCACAAATTGATGTGATTGAGCTGCATCGGCAGGCGCATGCGCACCCACTCGACGCCGGGGACAATCACGATGCTTTGGCCGATTTCGGGACGGGTTTCGAAGGGATATTCCAGATTGCTGCCGGGTCGAACCCGGACATCTGTGGCGCTCACGCGGTTGGAGCCTTTCAGGGATGGCGATCGCATCGACTATGGGTAGGCTGGCCGAGTCGCGTCAAGGCGAGACATTTACCGTGTCACGGCGCTGTATGTCGCGCGCAAGAAGGCTATAGGTTCCGCAACTCGAGCCTTTGGAGGAAACATGCGTCGTCTCGCCCTCGCTGCCAGCCTGGCTGTCGCCGCACTGGCCGGTTCCGTCCACGCCGCCGATGTTTCCACCGACCCTAAGCGGGCGCCGGCCGGCGCCTATCAGGTGGAGACCCATCACACGATGGTCATCTTCGCGATTCCGCATCTGGGTCTGACCGACTATTACGGCCGCTTCGAGAAGGTGTCGGGCATGCTGAACTTCAATCCGGGCGCGCCGGAGAAAAGCTCGGTGTCGGTCAGCATCGACACGGCGAGCGCCAATGTGATGAGCAGCGAGCTGGTCGGCGAGCTCGTCGGTCCGCATGTCTTCGATTCGGCGCAATTTCCGACGGCGACTTTCACCTCGACGTCCATTACGCGCACCGGCTCGAATACGGGAACCATGACCGGGGATCTGACGCTGCACGGCGTCACCAAGCCCGTGACTTTCACCATCACCTTCAACGGCGGCATGACGTCGCCGATGGGCGGCAGCACCTACGACCTCGGCTTCCATGCGACGGCGACCATCAAGCGAAGCGACTTCGGGCTGAACACGATGATGTGGTCGAGTTTCGTCAGCGACGAGGTAAAGTTGACGATCGAAGCTTTGTTCCAGCAACAGAAGGCGTAACCCGGTGGCCGTCAGAAATTCTGAACTGCGCTATGGCAGCGTCGCGATGACCCTTCACTGGCTGATCGCCGCGTTCCTGATCGTCAACCTGGCGCTCGGGCTCTACATGGCGGATTTGCCCAAGAGCGATCCGGACCGCTTCTTCCTGTTCCAGACGCACAAATCGGTCGGCCTGACGGTGCTTGTGTTGAGCCTGTTGCGGGTCGGCTGGCGGCTGATCAATCCCATCCCGCCGCTGCCGCGCGAAATGGGAACGTTGATGCGCATTGCCGCGCGCGCCACCCACACCCTGCTCTATGTGCTGATCATCGCCATTCCGCTGGCGGGCTGGGCACTGGTGTCGTCTTCGCCGCTCGGCTTGCCGACGCCCTATTTCGGTCTGTTCAATTGGCCGAACATCCCGTTCCTTGCCGATCTGCCGCGGGCCGAAAAGATGCACAATCTCGGACTGTTCGCCGAGACCCACGAATTGCTGGCCTGGGGCGCAATCGTGCTCATCGCCCTTCATCTGACGGGCGCGCTGTATCACCAATGGATGCGCCGCGACGATGTCATGAAGCGCATGCTTCCCGGAACGAAGGTCAACGATCCTGCATGAGAGCATTCTTCGCCGCTGTTCTTCTCGGCTGTTTCGCCGCGCCGCCCGCCTGTGCCGCCACCTGGACCGTCGATCACGCCAAGAGCCGGCTCGGCTTCTCCGTGACCTGGAGCGGCGAGGCGTTCAACGCGACGTTCAAGAGCTGGCAGGCGACCATCGACTTCGATCCGGCCGACCTTCGCCATTCCAGGGTCGTGGCGACGATCGATCTGTCGAGCGAGGCGTCGGACTCGCCCGACAATGACGAAGGGCTGAAAGGATCCTACGGCTTTGCGGTGGCGCAATTTCCCGCCGCGAAGTTCGAGACGACCGGCTTCACCGCCAAAGGCGGCAACGCCTATGTCGCCACAGGGCGGCTCACCCTGCACGGCATGACGCGCCCGATCACGCTCCCCTTCACGCTCGACATCACAGGCAACACCGCGCACATGAAGGGCAAGGCGGTCGCCATGCGGACAGACTTCGGCCTCGGCCAGGGCGAATGGGCGGGCGAGACCCCGATCGCCCATGCGGTCACCATCGATGTCGACCTGACCGCTTCCCATTAAGTTGCGCTATAGAGTGGCGGCATGACCGCCGCTTTGCGATCCCAGATCCGTGCCGCCGATGGCGCCGCCATCGCCGAAGCTGCGCGCCTGCTGCACGCCGGCGGGCTGGTGGCGTTTCCGACCGAGACGGTCTACGGGCTCGGCGCCGACGCGACGAATGGGCGCGCGGTGGCGCGCATTTTCGAGGCCAAGGGCCGGCCACATTTCAATCCGCTCATCGTCCATGTGAAGAACCGGGCGGAAGCGGCGCGCTACGCAGTTTTCAATCCCCTGGCGCGTGGGCTGGCGGATACCTTCTGGCCCGGCGCTCTGACGTTGGTGCTTCCCCGCACGCCGGACTGCGCCTTGTCCGACCTGGTGAGCGCCGGTCTCGACACCGTCGCGCTGCGCGTGCCGATGCATCCTGCGGCGGCGCGGTTGATCGCCGAGGCCGGCCTGCCACTCGCCGCGCCCAGCGCCAACGCGTCGGGTCGCATCACTGCGACGACAGCCGAGCATGTGCAGCACAGCCTGGGTGACGCGGTCGATCTGATCCTCGACGGCGGCGCCGCGCCGCTTGGTCTGGAATTCGACGGTGATCGGCTTCGACGAAGGGAAGCCTGTTCTGTTGCGCGCCGGAGCGATCGCGCGTGCAGACATCGAGTCGATTGCCGGGCCGCTCGCGAGCCCGCGCGACGCCAAGATTCAATCGCCCGGCCAGCTTGCGAGCCATTATGCGCCGCACTGCGCGCTGCGGCTGAATGCGACGAGCGTCGAGCCCGGCGAAGCATTGCTCGCTTTCGGCAGCGATGTCCCGGCCGGCGCGATTGCCGTGCGCAATCTCAGCCCCTCGGGCGAGCTGCGCGAAGCGGCCGCCAACCTGTTCGCCATGCTGCATGCGCTCGATGCGAGCGGCGCGCGCGCCATCGCCGTCATGCCGATCCCAAAGACCGGGCTCGGCGAAGCGATCAACGACCGCCTGGAACGCGCCGCCGCACCGCGAGGAGCGCCATGAACGGAGATACGCTCGCGCGCCTCAAGGCCGCCGCCGGCCCTAGGGGCTTTTCGGAAGACCAGAACGAGATCGCGCCGCACCTCGAAGAATGGCGGAGCAAGTATAAGGGGCGTTCGCCGCTGCTCCTCAAACCGGCGACAACGATCGAGGTCTCCGCCCTGCTCGCGATCTGCCACGAGTCCGGCACGCCGATCGTGCCGCAGGGCGGTAACACGGGACTGGTCGGCGCACAGATTCCGTTCGACGGCGAGGTCGTGCTGAGCCTTACGCGCATGAACCGGATACGAGCGATCGACAGTGCCGCGCACGCGATAACGGTTGAAGCCGGCGTGGTGCTGGCCGCTGTGCAGAAAGCGGCCGACGACACAGGCTTGCTCTTTCCGTTGAGTCTTGCGGCGGAAGGCAGCGCCACGATCGGCGGCAATCTTTCGACCAATGCCGGCGGCGTGCAGGTGCTGCGCTACGGCATGGCGCGCGATCTGGTGCTCGGGCTCGAAGTCGTGCTCGCGGATGGCCGTGTGCTCGATCTGCTGCGCAGCCTGCGCAAGGACAATACGGGCTACGACCTGAAGCAGCTGTTCATCGGCGCCGAAGGCACGCTCGGCGTCATCACGGCGGCAGCTTTGAAGTTGTTCCCGAGGCCCGCGATACGCGCGACGGCGTTCGCCGCGGTGCCTTCGCCGGCCGCGGCCGTTGCGTTGCTGGCGACGATGCAGGCGGCAACGGGCGGCCTCGTCTCCGCCTTCGAGATCGTGCCGCGCATCGGGATCGAGCTCGTCACGGCACACATCCCCGGCACGCGCGATCCGCTGGCGGCACCATCGCCCTGGTACGTCCTCGTCGAGGCCACCAGCGCGTCAGCGTTCGATCTCAACGCCGTGTTCGAAGCCTCGCTCGCCGGCGCAACCGACGCCGCTATCGCGGCCAATGAGTCTCAGCGCGCCCAATTTTGGGCCCTGCGGGAGAACATGTCGGAAGCGCAGAAGCGCGAAGGCGCCTCGATCAAGCATGATATATCGGTGCCGGTGAGCGCGATCCCGGCGTTCCTGGAGAAGGCAACCGCGGACGTACTGAAGGCGGTGCCAGGAGCACGGCCAGTGAGCTTCGGCCATATCGGCGACGGCAACATCCATTTCAATTTCAGCGCGCCCAAGGGCGGCGACCAGCAGGCCTTCCTCGCGCGTTGGGAAGAGATCCAGCGCATCGTCCATGACCTCGTCCACGGCTTCGGCGGTTCGATCAGCGCCGAACACGGCATCGGCGTGCAGAAGCGCGACCAGCTTGTCCGCTACAAGAGCGAGGCCGAACTCGACGTCATGCGCGCGCTCAAACATGCGCTCGACCCAAAGAACATCCTCAATCCGGGCAAGGTGTTGCCACCCTAACGGAGATCGATGCCATGGCTTCTTCCATCAGGCGGGCGACGGCCGCGGACATGCCGGCCATGACCGACCTGTTGGCGCGGGACGCCGAGCAACGCAATTCGCTGGACCCGGTGCTCTGGCAAATCCCCGGCAACATGCGCGCGCGCATCGAAGCGTCCATCGCGTCGACACTCGACAACGGCGCGGCGCGGCAAGTCTGGCTGCTGGCCGAATCCAACGGACGGGCGGTCGGCGTCGCGCACGCGATGGTCGCGCAGGTGCCTCCAATCTACGACATCGCCGCGGGGTCGCCGGGACTCTTCCTGGACGACTGTTTCACGGTGGCGGATGCGCCGGCCGGCACCGCCGCGGCGTTGCTGGCGGCAACCGAGATCGCGTTGCGCGACATTGGCGCCGCCGGGCTGATCGCATCCTGTCCGGCCGCAGGCCATTGGCGTTCCGTGTATGAGGCACATGGCTACGAGCCCGTTACGCTGTACATGGCAAAACAGGGCTTCAGCTCCGGTCCGCTCCCGCCGGGCGTGAGAGTCGCCGTACCCGACGATGTGGCCGGCATCGTCAAGCGCAGCGCCGACCACCGAAGGACGCTTTCGCTGCTCAATCGACGTTTCTGGAACATCCACCCGCAAGCAGACCAGCGGTTCGATGCATGGATGCGGTACAGCCTGTCCCTCAAGGATCGCGACATGATGGTCGCCGGCGCGCCGGGCGAGGTGCATGGCTATGTCATCGCCCAGCCCGTTCCGCCGCTGCACATTCCCGCGGCGCACGACATCAGAAGCATCGGTGTGATCGACGATTTCTATGATGCGGACTTCGGCAGCGTTCCCACCATCGCCGATCACGGCGCAACGGCTGCGAGCCTGTTGTCGGCGGCACAAGGCGCATTCGCGCGCCGCGGCATCGTGGCCGCGCTCACAGTCTGCCCGGCGGCCTGGACATCGAAGATCGCGCTGCTGGAAGGCGAAGGCTTCCGCACCGCCAAATTGTGGATGCTGAAACGCTGATCAGGCGGCCTTCGGAAGCGCGGGCTCCGGCTCGGGCCGCGACGGCGTCGCAACCGCGAGCGGCTTGGGCGTGCGGCGCTTGTTCGACGCCGCGCTTATCGTGGCGGTCACGATGGTGGCGAGATATGGCAGGCTCTGCACCGAGATCATCACCATCCACAGCCGGATCGCCGGATCGTCCAGTGACGAGCCGGTGGCGAGCGAGACCAGTGCCAGAACGCAAAACCCGAACAGTGTCGTCTCCTGCCAGACCTTGCGCAGAGCCTGCGAGAGCAATGCCTGGTCCTCGCATTTGGGCGTGCGCAGGAACGGCTGGCCACGCGTGAAGAGGCCGGCGACCACCGCCTTGCCGACCGCATGCGTGGTCGAGAGACCGGCGACCGACGCCATCAGGGCGCCTCTGACGCCCGAACGCACCTTCTGCGGATAGAGCAGCAGCGTCTTCATCGTCTTGGCGGCGAACAGCGCCAGCGCGGCAGCCGACAGCGCCGGCAGCGGTACGTCGAAATCCTGCGGCGCGAACCACATCAGCGCCGTCCAGATCAGCGCCATGTAGGTGACGATCATGCCGAGCCCGTCTGAGATCCACGGCAGCCAGCCGACCAGGAACTGGTAGCGCTGCGCGGCGGAGAGCTTGGAGCGGCCGAGGAAGATCGCGCCGGCGTGGCGCTTCATGATCTGCATCGCGCCGTAGACCCAGCGATAGCGCTGGGCGATGAAGGCATCGAGCGTGTCGGGCATCAGGCCCGAACCCATCGACTCCGAAATATAGGCCGCGCCGTACCCGGCCTCGAACAGTTTGAGGCCGAGCTCGGTGTCTTCGGTGATGCACCACGTCGCCCAGCCGCCGACTTCCGACAGGGCGCTCTTTCGAACAATCGTCATCGTGCCGTGCTGGATGATGGCGTTGTGTTCGTTGCGCTCGACCATGCCGATATGGAAGAAGCCGCGATATTCCTCATAGGCCATGGCCTTGAAGAAGCTTTGATGCGCGTCGCGATAGTCCTGCGGGCCCTGAACGAGCGCGATGTCGTCGGAGGCGAAGAACGGCAGCGCGCGACGCAGCCAGAACGGTTCGACCTGATAGTCGCTGTCGATCACCGCGATATATTCGGCGCGCGGGTCGGTCAGATGAAGCGCTTCGTTCAGCGCGCCGGCCTTGAAACCCGCCATCTGGTCGTAGTGGTAGAAGCGGAAGCGCTCGCCGAGCGTCGTGCAATGCGCCTGCACCGGCGCCCACACCGATGCCTCGGGCGTATTGTTGTCCAGCACGATGACTTCGAAATTGTCGTAGTCGAGCCGTGCCAGCGCATCGAGCGTTTCGATCACCATCGCCGGCGGTTCGTTGAAGCAAGGCACATGAATCGAGACGAAGGGGCTCTTCAGCGGAATGGCCGCGCGCAACGCGCGCCGCTCGACGCGCCACAAGCTTGCGGCGAGCTCGACGCCTTCGGTCAGGATCACAGTGGACGCCAGCAGCACCAGAGGGATCATCGCGATGATCATCGCCAGATCGCCGGGCTCGATATATTCGAGCGAACTCGCGTCGATCAGCATCAACAGCCCGGTCGACACCAGCGCCACGAGCCCGCCCATCACCAGATAGCCCTGCTGTCGCATGCGCGGCATCCAGCCGAGGATCATCAGGCCGAGCGCGAGCGTGAGCACCGAGCCGAACAGCGCATAGGTGCGCCATTCCGGAAAGGTCCTCAGCAGGCCGGTGAAGGCGAATTTGGGATTGCCCATCGCATCGTAGAGGCCCCAACTGGCACCCACCGAGCCTTCATTCCCGCCCTTCCAGGGCTGGTCGTAAGCCTCGAGCAGGTAATAGTCGTAGCCCTTCTCCATCGCGAGTTGGACGAAGGCGCGCATGAAATAGGCTTCGTTGGCGACGGACGGCTCGGCGAAACGCTTGGTGCGTCCCTGCGACGGCCAGCCCGCTTCGCCGATGATCACCGGCTTGTCGGGGAATTCCTCCTGCACATCGTTGTAGGCATGCTCGAGGAAGCGCAGCGAATCGTGAGCCGACATGCCTTCCCAATAGGGAAGCAGATGGACGGAAATGACGTCGACATACTGGCCGATCTCCGGCGTCAGCAGCCAGGTCGACCAGGGTTCGGCGGTGGTGATCTGGATTCGGCTGGGCAGCGCGTCGCGCACGCGCTTGATGTAGGTGTTGAGCTGATCGGGCGTCACGTAGCCGAACAGGATCGCTTCATTGCCGACGAAGACGCGGTCGATGACCCGGCGGTTGGCGAGCGCGGTCTTGATGCAGAGATTGATCTCCGTCTCGTTCTGCTCGAGATCGGCCGAGATCCAGCAGCCGAGCGAGACCGTCAGGCCGTAGCGGCGTGCGATCTCCGGCACCTTGTCCATGCCGCCCGAGACCGTGTAGGTGCGCACCCGGCCGGTGAGCAGCGACAGCTGCGCCATGTCGCGATCGATCTGTTCGGGCGTGATGTGCCCGTTCTCGCGCAGGGTGAAGACGTGGCTCGGATTGTAGGTTACGCCGCGGACCTGACTCGCCCAATCGGGCGCCACCACGGTGTAGTCCCGGCTCGCCCAGAACAGGACGGACGCGCCGACCACCAGGACAAGCGCGACCGCGATCCGGAACCTGCCGCTCCCGATCTGCCGATGCCAGCCGTTCTTGAACCGTTTGAACACGCTTACCACTGCCCCACCAGGCAGATCTGCCTCAATTGAGCTCGATCATATCAACATACAAGATGGGCGTCCGGCTCCCGCCGGCTATTGATTTTGGTCACTTCCGTTGCCGCCCGAATCGCCGCCGGGTGGCCCGCTCTTCGCGGGCGCGGTCGACAACAGCTCCATGTCGAAGATAAGCGTCTGATTCGGCGGGATCAGGCCGTCGCCGGCACCCCGGGCGCCGTAGGCGAGGTCCGGCGGGATGACGAGGTGCCATTTGTCGCCCACCCGCATCAGGCCGAGCGCTTCGGTCCAGCCCGGAATCAGCTTGTTCACGGTGAATGTGGCGGGCGTCATCGGCTCGGTCCCGTCGAACACCTTCCCGTTGATCAGCATGCCGGTGTAGCTGACCGTGACGGTATCGGTCGCCAGCGGCCGCGCGCCGAAGCCGTTCTTGATGATGTTGTACTGCAGGCCGCTCGGGCGGGTGACGACGCCCGGCATCAGCGCGTTGCTCTTCAGAAAGGCCGCGTTGGCTTCGGCGCTGAGGGCCGGGTCGGCGGCTCGCACATCGCCGGAGGAAAACGCCAAGAAGGCGGTGAGAACGGCCATGACGGCCCCGAAACGCTTGAACATACGAACTCCTCGCAACGCCCCTGTGACGGGGTCTGTTATGTCAAAATAGCCATCGCCGTTCAAACGGTTGTGGCTGCCGCCGTCAACCGCCCCGCAAGGCACGCTTGGTGATTGTCAGCTCCGGACCAGCCGGCCGAACCAGGACCGCTTGCGGCCGGGCTTGGCAAGCACCTGCCCGATCGTCCCGGGTCTCAAATCGCCGGGCGCGCTTGCCACCGGAGCGGCGGGTCTCACGACCGGCTTCAGCGACGGTGCCGGCGCCGCGAGCGCAATGGACGGCATCTGAACCGGCTTGAAGTCGTTCGGGCCGATGCCGGCGGTCATGAATTTCTTGGACCAGGCTTCCTCCGGGCTGACCGCGAAAGCGTTGGTCACGACCTTGGGCGCCGGGGCGTTGTTCGCGTCGGTGAACTGGCGGTCCTTCACGCCGCGGATCAGGCGGTCCAGGCGCTCGGCGCCCTCGCCGAGCGAGCCAACCGCTTCGCCGATCCTCTCCGCCATGTCAGCCTCCGCCTTGCCGTGAATGCCACTGAAAGCCGCCCTCGCGGCTGATGATGGCGACGTCGATGGCGCCGCCGACCGTCTGCTTCTGCGCCATGATACGCTTCTTGAACACGTTGAGCGAGACCAGTTCGCGCGCCGTTTCCGCAAGCTCGGTGCGCGAAGCGATCTCCAGCACCCGCAGCACCGGATTGATGTAGGCATGCTGCTGGTAGTCGCCGATGATGCCGCGGAAGGCGTCGAAATATTGCGGGATGTAGTTGGCCTGGAATTGGCGGCGGATGTCCTCCTTCACGACCGGGTCAGCATTGGGAAAGGCGCCGATCACCTGATCTACAAGGCCATGCATCAGCATGTTGAGCGCGCCATAGACCCGGCGTTCGAGATTGAAATCGATGCCGCGGATGAAGGCGTTGGTCACTTCGCTGTCGGCGAAGACGCGGATCTTGGAGCGCGTGTCGCCGTCGATCTGGTCGAACGAAGCTTCCGCGCGCTTCACAAAACCGTCGACGATGGCCGAGACGAAATAGGTGACGACGACGGGATAGCGCTCTTCGCTGCCGAAGCCTGCGAACACCAGGCCCGTGACGTCTTCGAGAAACAGGTCCTTGACCACGGCGAAAACCGCGATCTCCTTCAGCCGCTGCAACGCCTGCTTGCCCAGTCCGAACGGCTGGAAGCCGAAGGCGACGAGTTCGTCGATGGTCGCGTTGTAGTCGCGGCGAATCTTCTCGGCGAAGCCTTGCGGGAAGCAGGTGAGATCGGCGCGCGGCTGGCCGTCCTCGCGGAATTGATAATCGCGCCACACCCGCTCGATCGCTTCTTCGAGGATCGCGGTATCGCTGGTGCTGGCGCGCTGCTCGCCGCCGGATTCGCGCAGATACTGCGCGAGGTGGAAGATGTAACGGAACACCGACGCGAGCAGGCGCTTGAATTCGTCGCTCTGGCGCGCCTTGGGGAAGAACTCCTCCAGATGGTCCAGCATGCCGGCAAAACCGGTCGCGTAGTCGCGGACATGCGGCAGCGCACCGGCTTGCGAGACCTTCTGGAAATGCTCGATCAGATGTTCCCAAGGGTGGCCCATCATGTCCGCGACGCCGAAGAACATCACGCCGATCGGCGCGCCGCCGACCAGGTTATAGAGTTTGCGCTGATCGTTGCGCACGACGACCGTGCCGCCGTCGATCAACGTCACCGCGGAATTGGCGGCGAGCGCGACGGCCCGCTGGTTCATCACCGCGATCTCGGAGGTCATGCTTAATTCCTGCCCCACGCTTGTGTCTGAAGCATGTCATAGCGCTAGCGGAAATGGGAGAGATCGGGGCGAACATGGTTACGAGCCGCGTTGCCGGGCTTGCCCGCAGGCCCTACGGTTCGGCGGCGGAATGAAATGCACGGGCCGCATGTCCGAAGCACTCACGCCGGCGCAACGCGGGCTCTCTCTCGCCGAATTCCTGTTCGGCGCCTTCATCGTCATCGGCCACAATGTCTTCCACATCGTGCCCAACGAAGTGCCCATCCTGTTCGTGCTCGGCATCGCGTCGATCCGGCTGCGCTCGGGAAATTTCGCAGCGATCGGCCTGATGCGGCCAAAGTCCTGGTTGACGACGATCGGCATCGCCGCGGCCGCCGCGGCGGCTGTCATCCTGCTCGGCGAGTTCGTCACCGGTCCATTGGCGCTGCGTCTCGGACTTCATTCGACCGGCGCGGCAGCGACCGCATTGGGCACGATGAAGGGCGATCTGTGGACCGCGGCCAAGGGACTGGGACTGGTGTGGACCTTCGCGGCGTTCGGCGGGGAGATCGGCTATCGCCGCTATCTGCTCGGACGCGCCGCCGACATCGGCAACCGGAGCACCCTCGCCTATTGGCTCGGCTTGCTGGTCGTCTCGGCGATGTTCGGCTTCGGCCACTACTATCAGGGACCGGCGGGGATCTTCACCACCGCGATCGACGGCTTCGTGATCGGCGCAGCGTATCTGCTCAGCGGCCGCAATCTCTGGGTTGCCGTGCTGGCGCACGGACTGGTCGATACGACCGGCATCGCTCTGTTGTTCTTCGGTCTGGCGGACTGAGGTTCAGCGGACAGGCAGATACTTCAGGGTGAGCGGCAGGAAGCGCTCGAGGATCGCGGTCCTGCCGCCGCGCCGCTTCGCCGCAAAGTCGAGCTCGCCGCCGAGCGCCAGGTGCGAGAAGCCGTGGACGATCGACCACACCGCCATCAGCAGGCCGTAGCCGTCCTCCGACATCGCAGCGCCGGGTGCGAGCTTCAGCGCGTCGCGCACGGCGTTTTCCAATGTCCGGAACGAGCGATCCGCGACCTCGGCGAAATTCTCGTAAGAGGGATCGAATTTGCCCTGCCGGAACATCAGCTGAAACCGCGCCGGGTTTTTCAGCGCGAACTTCACATAGGCGAGGCCCTGCTCGTTCAGCCGCCGCGCCGGATCCTTGCCGCCGCGCTTGTCGGCGGCCTCCAGCGCGTCGCCGAACTCCTGGAAGCCGCGCAGCGCGACCTCGGACAGCAGCCCCTTCGCATCCTTGAAATGGTGCGCCGGCGCGGCGGGCGAAACGCCGGCGCGGCGGGCCGCCTCGCGCAGGGTGAAGCCGTCGACCCCCCGCTCCAGGATGATGGCCTCGGCCGCGGCGACCAGCTGGTCCTTCAGATCGCCATGGTGATAGGCGCGCCTAGGCGCCGATTTCGGCCGCTTCTTGATCTTGACACTGTTCAAATCGAGACCTAGCTTATCTGGACACTGTTAAGATCATAGCGGTCGGGAGAGGGCGATGGAAAGAGGGATGACGCGGCTGGGCCTGTGGAGCATGGCATTCCTCGCCGTCGGGGTCGCGCTGTACTCGATGCGCTTCGCCGCCGCGCCGGCCAATATCTGGCTCGGCGTCGATGCCGGCATCCGCAGCGTGATCGAACGCGTTCCGTTTCAGGCTCTCACCCACATGCTCATCGCGCCGATCGCATTGTTGGTCGGGCCATTTCAGTTTTTCTCCAGTATCCGCAACAGACGCCCGGCCCTGCATCGCCTGATGGGGAAAATCTATGTCGCGGCGTGCCTGATTGCCGGCGTCTCCGCGCTGGCGACCGCACCCTATGCTTCCGGCGGCCCGATCGCCGGTCTCGGCTTCGCGACCCTCGCCCTCCTGTGGATCGCAACGACCTTCGGCGCCTGGCGCGCGGCGGTGGCGCGCAAGTTCGACCTGCATCGCCTGCTGATGCGCTTCAGCTATGCGATGACGTTCGGCGCGGTGACGCTGCGCCTGCAGATCCCGTTCTTCCTGATGGCGGGCTTCCACAGCTACAGCCAGGCGTCGGTCTGGCTCGCCTACACGTCGTGGATTCCCAACGTGATCGTGGTGGGGCTCTGGTCGATGGTTGCGGCGTTGCGCCAGCCCGCGGCTGCTGCGGCGGAATAATCCGTACACAAACAAAAAAGGGACGCCCGTTTTTCGGACATCCCAGTATCGGGCTTACTTTAGAGACGAAGAAACAGACTGGCAAGCCCACGTCCGGCGTAATAGATGACATCCCCTCTTGGGTCCTCATGGTTCGACAAGCTCACCATGAGGATTTGGCTCACATCCTCATCCTGAGCCCGTCGAAGGATGAGGAAACGGGGATTCTCATGACGGCCTGCGGCCTCGACTTCGGTACTTCCAACTCGGCGATCGGCGTGGTGCGCGGCAACGCGCCGGTGCTCGCGCCCGTCGAAGGCGGCGAGACGCTGATCCCGTCGGCCGTGTTCTTCGACTATGAGAACAAGGGCAACGTCCTGTTCGGGGCCGGCGCCATCGAGACCTATATCGGCCAGCATGACGGGCGGCTGATGCGGGCGCTGAAATCGATCCTGGGATCGCCTCTGATCGACGAGAAGACAGCGCTCGGCAGCAAGCTGGTGCCACTGACCGAGGTCGTGGAGATCTTCGTCCGGCATCTCAAGCACAAGGCCGAAGCCTTTGCAGGCGAAGAACTAACGGCGGTGGTGCACGGCCGGCCGGTACGCTTCGTCGAGAACGATGACGCGGCCGACGCCAAGGCCGAAAGGGTGCTGGAAGGCATCGCCCGGAAGGTGGGCTTCCGCGATGTCGCATTCGTCTATGAGCCCATCGCGGCCGCCTACCACTATGAGGAGACGGCGAGCGAGGAGGAGACCGTCCTGATCGCCGACATCGGCGGCGGCACGTCCGACTTCACCGTCATCCGGATCGGGCCGCAGCGCCGCGCGCGCGCCGACCGCACGGCCGACATCCTGGCCAATGACGGCGTGCGCGTCGGCGGCACCGACTTCGACGCGCTGCTCAGTCTCGACGCCGTCATGCCGCTGCTGGGCCTGGGCACCAAGCTCGTCAAAAAGAATCTGCCGATGCCGAACTCGCTCTATTTCGAGCTCGCGACCTGGTCGACGATCAATTTCACCTACACCTTCCAGAACGAGCGGATGCTGGTCGAACTTGTCGGCGGCGCGCGCGAACCGGAAAAGGTCGCGCGGTTGCTGAAGGTCATCCGCGAGCGGCGCGGCCATCGCATCGCGTTCGCGGTGGAGGACGGCAAGATCGCGCTCAGCGAAGCGGACGTCGCTGACCTGCCCCTTGGCTTCATCGAGCCCGCATTGGGTGCCCAGGCCACGCGCACGGGTTTCGATCGCGCCATCGCCGCCAAGACGGAGCGGCTCCATCGCACCGCATCGCAATGTATCCGCGATGCCGGCCTCAAGCCCCCGGACGTCCACACGATCTTCTTCACCGGCGGCTCGAGCCGCGTGCCCGCAGTGCGTGAGGCCATTGCGCGTGCCGCGCCGGACGCGCGCGTGGCGGCCGGCTCGGATTTCCTTTCCGTTGCGTTAGGCTTGACCCGTGAGGCGCAGAAGCGTTTTGGATAGTCAAAGGCCTCCCCTCCGGGGAAGTGAAAGACAAGAGGACACGCTATGACCATCCGCACGCCGCTTTGCGACATGCTCGGCATCAAATATCCCATCATGCTCGCGGGCATGGGCGGCGTGTCCTATGGCGAACTGGCCGCCGCCGTGTCGGAAGCCGGCGGCTTCGGCACGCTCGGCATGGCCGGCCGTTCGCTCGACGAAATCAAGCGCGAGATGAAGATCGTGCGCGACAAGACCGACAAGCCGTTCGGCGTCGACCTGCTCGCGGCCGTGCCGGAGTTCTGGAGCGCACCGTCGACATCATCATCGAAGGCGGCGCCAAGGCGTTCATTTCCGGTCTCGGCATACCGCCGCCGCACCTGACCAAGAAATTTCACGACGCCGGCATGAAGGTGATGAACGTCAACGGCGCGGTGAAGCATGCGCGCGCCGCCGAACGCGGCGGTCTGGATGCCGTCGTGGCGCAGGGCACCGAGGCCGGCGGCCACACCGGCCGCGTCGCCGGCATCGCGCTCATTCCGCAGATCGTCGATGCGGTGAAAATTCCGGTGATCGCGGCCGGCTCGATCGTCGACGGACGCGGGCTTGCCGCGGCGCTGGCGCTCGGCGCGCAGGGCGTGTGGATGGGCACGCGCTTCATCGCCTCGACCGAGGCGCATGCCGGGGGGCTCTACAAGCAGGTGATCATCGATGCGACCGACGAGGACACGATCATCACGCGCTCCTATTCGGGAAAGCCGATGCGCGTGTTCAAGAACGAATGGGTCGCCGATTGGGAGAAGCGGCCGCAGGACATCAAGCCGTTCCCGCAACAGTCCATGCTCTCGGCGCAGGCCGGCGTGATGGGCGGCATCGGCGGCCAGATCGAAGGGCTGTCGCGCGAGCGCTCTGCTTTCGCGATGGGCCAGGGGGCCGGCGGAATCCACGAGGTGAAGCCGTCGCGCGAGATCATCGCCGAGATCATGGAAGAAGCCGAAGCAGCCATCGCCCGCATCGCGGCGCTGACAAAGACAAAAGTATCGTGAGGCTCTTCCTCGCCATGCTTGCGCTCCTGCTGTCCGCGGGCGCGGCACAGGCGGGCGATGCGTTCGACGCGGTCAAGTGCGGCGGCGACGTCGCCAAAGCGCTGATCGGCAAGATGATGCCCGACGGCACGGCGATGAAGATCGAGGATCGCCACAAGGCCATCGGCCTGGTCGACGAAGGCGCCGAGGAAGTCAACGACAAGCTCCAGATGGTCGCATGGACTATATGCGGCCACAGCTACGATCTGCTGATCGACAATGACGGCCACATCTACGACGTGCTGGACGTGCCCGCGCATTCGCGCCAGACGCCGGAATTCGGCGGCACCTGTCAGCGCGGCGGCAAGGACGTAGCGGGCGAGATCTATGCCGTGCTCGACAACCGGAAAGGCTTCGATCCCGATCCGGGCCATCACTCCGCGGCGGGCCCGCCACTGCCTGCGCTTGCTGCGTGGAGCGTGGATGAGAAGCACCGGAAATATGTGGCGGTGCCGGTCGCCGGCCTGCTCTGCCCGCGCTACGGCATATTCACGGTCGACGGCGGGCTTTAAATCAGCTTCATCGCGAGATGGACGAGCACGGCGGCGCCGAACGCGGCGACTGCGATTCCGGAACCCTTGTTGATCAGTTCCATCGTGTGATCGTTGATGCTGTGGTGGAACAGCCCGACAAAGGCGGTGAGCGAGCCCCACCACAGCGTCGAGCCCGCCGCAACGCCGAGCACGACGAAGGCGGCGGAAAGAAGATCGGGATGGCCGCCGGCCAGACCGCCGAGGCCGGCGAACAACGCCGCGAAGCCGAACAGGGTCGCGGGATTGGTGATGGTCAGCGCGAAGGTCGACGCCATGGCCCGGAACAGGGTCGATGATCCCTTCTCCCTTGCCGCGAGCTTGTCGGCCAGCCGCGCCTCGACCTTGGCGAGGTAGGTGTGAATGCCGAAATAGACCAGCAATGCGCCGCCGGCGAGTTCGAGATAGGACGAATAACCCTCGATCAACTGCGCGATCACCGTCAGGCCGAAGCCGGTGACGATGGCGAACACCGTGTCGCCGACCGCGGCGCCCAACCCCGAAACGAATCCGTTGGCCGGCCCGAACGCCAAGGTGCGGCGGATGCAGATGAGATTCACCGGCCCGATCGGGACCGCCACGATGAGTCCGATCACAATCCCGGACGCGGTGAGAAAGATGTAATCCATACCGCCTAGATCTCGACGACCAGACGGCCGCGCACCTTTCCCGCGAGGATGTCTTCGGCGGCCTTGCGCACGCCGGCGAGCGCAATGGTGTGCGTCATCGCGGCGAGCTTCTTCATGTCGAGATCTTGCGCCAGCCGGTTCCAGGCCTGGATGCGGCGCGGCTTCGGCATCTGAACGGAGTCGATGCCAAGCAGCGAGACGCCACGCAGGATGAAGGGCGCGACACTGGTCGGCAGATCCATGCCGCCGGCAAGCCCGCAGGCCGCGACCGCGCCGCCATACGAGGTGGAGGCGATCACATTGGCGAGCGTCTTGGAACCGACGCTGTCCACCGCGCCGGCCCAGCGCTCCTTGCCGAGCATGCGCGGCTCGCCGGAAAGTTCGGCGCGCGGAATGATCTCCGATGCGCCGAGACCTTTCAGATAGGCTTCCTCTTCGGGACGGCCGGTCGAGGCGATGACCTTGAAGCCGAGCTTCGCCAGCAACGCGACGGCAACGGAGCCGACGCCGCCCGCGGCGCCGGTGACGACGACCGCGCCTTTCGCCGGCGTCACGCCCGCATCTTCGAGCGCGAGCACGCAGAGCATCGCGGTGTAGCCTGCCGTGCCGATCGCCATGGCATCGGCCGCCGTGAACGCCTTGGGCAGCGGAACGAGCCAGTCGCCTTTGACGCGCGCGAGTTCGGCGTAACCTCCATAGTGCGTCTCGCTCAGGCCGAAGCCGTTGAGTACGACCTTGTCGCCGGGCTTGAACTCGGAATGGGTGGACTCCTCGACCGTTCCGGCGAGATCGATGCCGGGGATCATCGGAAATTTGCGCACCACCGGCGAGCGCCCGGTCAGCGCGAGACCATCCTTGTAATTGACGGTGGAGTGCGACACCTGAACCGTGACGTCGCCGGGCATCAGGTCGCCGGGCGTCAATTCGACGTCGTCGACGCTCTGCCTGTCGCCATCCTTGCGGATGAGAATGGCCTTGAATCGGCTCTTCATCGTATTCCCCCACCCGTCTGATTACCGGGCGGCACGCCACCCGAATTTGCGCGCCCCGTCAAGGCGTTGGAGAGAGAGTCTCGCCGAACCGCACCGCCTCGCCCTGCCCCGCCAAAGTCAAGGCGCGGTCGCGCATCACGATCTTGCCGCGAATAATCGTCGCCAGCGCCCAGCCGGTCGTCTCCATGCCGTCGAACGGCGTCCAGCCGCACTTCGACGCGATCCAGCTGTTCTCGATTTTCTTCTTCGCCTTCAGATCGACGATCGTGAAATCGGCGTCATAGCCGCGCGCGATGCGGCCCTTGCCGGCGATGCCGAAGATGCGCGCGGCGCCCGCACTCGTCAGATCGACGAAGCGCTCGAGCGACAAGCGGCCAGCGTTCACATGATCGAGCAGGATCGTCACCAGCGTCTGCACGCCCGGCATGCCCGACGGCGTGTCGGGATAGGTTTTCTCCTTCTCGGCACGCGTGTGCGGCGCATGGTCGGAGCCGATGACGTCGATCACGCCCTGGCTGACCGCTTGCCACAGCGCGTCGCGATGATGCGCGTCGCGGATCGGCGGATTCATCTGGGCGTAGGTGCCGAGCCGCTCGTAGCATTCCGGCGCCGCGAGCGTGAGATGCTGCGGCGTCGTCTCGGAGGTGCAGATTTCCTTCGCGTCCGTCAGAAGCGGAATCTCGTCGGCCGTCGTGATGTGCAGGACATGCAGTCGGCGGCCGGCGGCGCGTGCGAGGCGAATGACCCGTTCGGTCGACATGCGCGCGGCTTCGGCGTCGCGCCACACCGGATGGCTGCGCGGATCGCCGGCGACGGCGAGATGCTTGCGCGATTTCAGGCGATCCTCGTCTTCGGAATGGACCGCGACGCGGCGGCGTCCGGCGCGCAGCATGGCGGCGATGTCGCTCTCATGATCGAGCAGAAGCGTGCCGGTGGACGATCCGAGGAACGCCTTCACGCCGGCGACACCCGGCATGCGCTCGAGTTCGCCAAGCGCGCCGATATTCGCGGGCGTCGCGCCGACATAGAATGCGTAATCGCAGTGCATGCGGCTTTTGGCGCGCGCGAGCTTGTCCTCGATCGCGGCACGCGAGGTGGTCGGCGGATTGGTATTGGGCATCTCGAACACGGCGGTGACGCCGCCCAGCACGGCCGCGCGGCTGCCGCTTTCCAGATCTTCCTTGTGCTCGTTGCCGGGCTCGCGGAAATGACACTGGCTGTCGATGACGCCCGGCAGCACGTGCAGCCCCTTGGCGTCGAAGGCCTCGGCCGCCTTGGCGCCGGACAGCGATCCGATGGCGGCGATCCTGCCGCCGATCACGCCCACATCGCCGGGCGCAATGCCGTTCGGCGTCGCCACCGTGCCGCCGCGGATCAGAAGGTCGAAGGTCTCGGACATGCCCGATCCGTAGACCGCCACCTTGGCAACCGCAAGCGGGCGCATTAATTCTGGTTCCATGCCCGTCGCACATCTTAAGGACCGTGCCGTCATCGCCGTCGCCGGACCGGAGGCGCGGACCTTTCTGCAAGGCCTGATCACCAATGACGTCGAGCGGCTGAAGCCGGGCCTCGGTCTCTATGCCGCCTTGCTGACGCCGCAGGGCAAGATCCTGTTCGATTTCTTCCTGGTCGAGGGCGACGGCGCGATCCTGATCGATTGCGCGGCGGCGTCGCGCGATGCGCTTCTGAAGCGGCTCTCGATGTACAAGCTGCGCGCCAAGGTCGTGCTCGAGGCGCGCGACCAGCTCGCCGTGCTTGCCGAATGGGATGGCGACACAGCGAAACATGCGATTGCCTATCGCGATCCGCGCCTTGCCGCGCTCGGCATGCGCGCGATTATTGCAAAAGGCGAAATGCGCGCCGACGTGCAGGATGCCTCCGCCTATCATCGCAGGCGGATCGAGACCGGTGTTCCGGAGGGTTCCGACTTCGGCTCCGACAAGATGTTCGCGCTCGATGCCGACCTCGACGAAATGCACGCCATCGATTTCGAGAAAGGCTGCTATGTCGGCCAGGAACTGACCGCGCGGATGAAGCATCGCGGCACGTCGCGCAAGCGGCTGTTGCCCGTCCGAAACGCGCCGGCCGCCGCGGGCCAGCCGGTAACGGCGTCGGGCAAGGACATCGGCGAGATGGTGTCGGCCGGCTTCGCCCTCATCCGGCTCGACCGGCTGGACGAAGCGAACGGCGCTCCTGTCATGGTTGGCGGCAATATGATCGATTTGGTCAAACCGTCATGGCTTTTCGCTTGACGGAGCGCGGCTGAAGGTGACTGGCTAGCGGCCGCAAATCTGCGAGGAAATTCCCATGCTCCATCATGTTTCGGTCGGCGTCGCCGACGTCGCGCGTGCCGCGAAGTTCTATGACGCCGTGCTCGGCGCGCTCGGCTACAAGCGGGTCATGGAGTTCATGCCGTACGCGATCGCCTATGGCGAGGATCATCCCGAGTTCTGGATCCAGCTGCCGCACGATCAGAAGCCGATGAGCGTCGGCAACGGCGTGCATCTCGGCTTTTCGGCGCGCAGCAAGGATCAGGTGCTGAAGTTCCATGCCGCCGCGCTGCGCGAGGGCGGCAGTAACAATGGCGAGCCGGGTCCGCGGCCCGATTACGGCCCGGACTATTACGGCGCCTTCATCTACGACCTCGACGGCAACAAGATCGAGGCGACCTTGCATCCGCAACCGCCGAAGATGAAAACGCAGGCGGCGAAGAAGCCCGCCAAGAAAGCGGCGCGCAAGCCGGCAAAGAAAGCCGCCAAGAAAGCTGCGAAGAAAGCGCCGGCCAGGAAGAAGGCCAAGCGCAAGGGCCGCCGTTGAACGACGTCATCCGCTGCGGCTGGTCGGTGAAGGAACCGATCTACGTCGACTATCACGATAACGAATGGGGCGTGCCGGAATATGATCCGCGCGCGCTTTACGAAAAGCTGGTGCTCGACGGTTTCCAGGCCGGGCTCGCCTGGATCACGATCCTCAGAAAGCGCGACGCCTTTCGCGAGTCGTTCGACGGCTTCGACCCGCAGAAGATCGCGCGCTACGGCAAGCGCGACGTGAACCGGCTGATGAAGAACGCCGGCATCGTGCGCTCGCCGGCCAAGATCGCCGCGGCGATCAAGGGCGCGCAGCTCTGGCTCGACATCGAGGAGAAGGAGCCGGGCGGCTTTACCGAGTTCATCTGGAAGCATGTCGACGGCAAGCCGAAGCAGAACAGCTTCAGGACGCTCAAGCAGGTGCCGGCGGAGACCACGATGAGCCAGGGCCTGTCGAAGGAGTTGAAGGCGCGCGGCTTCAATTTCGTCGGGCCGGTGATCGTCTATGCCTTCGCCCAGGCGGTCGGCATGGTCAACGACCATATCGTCAGCTGCCACCGGCACGGGCCGGTCGCGACGCTTGCTGCGAAGCATCCGCACTAGCGCCCCCGCCCGCATCTCTGACAGGATGCGGAACGAATCCGGAGTGTGCCGATGCCGGCAACGGCGCTCTACAATGTCGCGATGAACGCGGCCGATGCGTTCGACTACACGCGCGGCGCGTTGCAGGCATCCGGCGTGACGCTGGGCACACAATCGCCGCCGTCGCAGATCGAATTCTCGCTCACGCGCAAGGACATGGAGACCGGTACGGTCGAAGTGGTCATGCCGGGCCGCGCCATCGTGGCGCCGGCGGGCGACGGTCAATCTACCGTAACGCTGACTGTCGAGGCGGCAACCCAGTTCATCGTCTATGCCGCGGCGCTCGGCCTCGCGGCGCTGGCGTTCGGCGGCTTCTTCTTCGGCAGCTTCGGCGGTTTGTGGTTCCTCCTCGTGCTCGCCGGCGAGGCCTATCTGTTCTGGAGCATCTTCAACAAGTGGCCGACCGATGCGCTCAATCTCATTCGCGCCAAGATGCAGGCGTCGTCGTCCGTGAGCGGCGGCGCGCCGATCGTGCAAGCACCGATCGCCCCGATGCCGTCGGCGCCGCCGGCAAGCTCCAATACGGCGCAGATCGCCGATCAGATCCGCCACCTCGCCGAACTGCGAGATCAGGGCCATCTGACGCAGGAAGAGTTCGACGCGAAGAAGACCGAACTGCTCAAACGGATCTAAGGAACGACAAAGGTCTGCCGCAGCCGCGGCTTGCCCGACTGTTCGCCGACATACGAGCTCTCTTCGAACCGATACGGCTCCAGCACCTGTCGCCAGAACGCAACCGCGCCCGCGTTCGCGGCGAACTGCGTCATCTCCCAGGGGCCGGCAAATCGCGCGATCACGGCGCGCGCAAACGGCAACGCGACGCCCGAGCGGCGAAATTCGGGGAAGCTGTAGAACTCCGCCATCTCGAACCGGTCGGGATTGCGGCGCACCAGCGCGAACGCGGCCCGCTCACCATCCACCTTGCCCCAGAACGGCCAGCGATGCTCCGGCTCGCGCCAATAGTCGTCGAAATAGGGATAGTGGAACACGCCGTCGGTCGGCAGCGGCCCGCCGTCATAGGGCATCAACTCGCGGATATAATCCTGCAGCCTCGGCCACAGGATCGCTTTCTCGCTTTCCGGTATGGCGACGACCTCGACGGTCATCAGCCCCGTCCGCGATAGGGCGACACACCCGTATCGGGCAGCCACACGCCCGACGGCAACGTCCCGGTCTGCCAGAAGACATCGATCGGGATGCCGCCGCGCGGATACCAGAACCCGGCGATGCGCAGGAATTTGGGCTTGATGGCGGCCGCGATCCGCTTGCCGATGCCGATCGTGCAATCCTCGTGGAACGCGGCGTGGTTGCGGAAACTCATGAGAAAGAGCTTCAGCGACTTGGATTCGAGGATCGAGCGCCCCGGCACATAATCGATGACGAAATGGGCGAAGTCGGGCTGGCCGGTGACCGGGCACAACGAGGTGAATTCCGGCGCGGTAAAGCGTACGACATAGGCTGTTCCGGGCTGCGGATTGGGAACCGCGTCCAGCTTCGCCTGGTCGGGCGAGGACGGAACTGCGACGGCGCGGCCGAGCTGGAGGCGTTGTTTGGCCATGGCCAAGGCTTTGGCAGGCCGGTTAAATTCCGTCAAGGAAGCCGTCGCGACTGGCACGGGCCTTGAATTCGTTCAATTGAGTGCCGAAATTCGGATATCCGCGGGAGTCACGAGTGACCGTCAACCAAACGATCTGGAACGCGATCAAGCGCATCCTCGGCGTCGAGGACGGCAAAGGCGTCGCCCGGGCGGTCCTGGAGCCGGTGGCCATCGTGGCGATTACCTTCGCCTCGACTACGGCGCTGGCGCAGCCGTTCTACGTTCCATCCGGTTCGATGCAGCCGACCCTCGCGATCGGCGACGCCTTCGTGGCGGCGAAATATCCTTATGGCTATAGCCGCTATTCGGTGCCGTTCGGGCTTGGTCCGGATTTCGGACGGAAGGCTGCTGCAGAAGATGCCCAAGCGCGGCGACGTGGTGGTGTTCCGCCTGCCGCGCGACACGAGCCAGACCTACATCAAGCGCGTCATCGGCCTGCCCGGCGATCATGTGCAGATGATCCGCGGCCGTCTGTGGATCAACGGCAAGGAATTGGCGCTGCGCGCCGATGGCGAAGGCAAGGTCGAAAGCGAGGATGGCGAGATCACGGAGTTGCCGCGCTACATCGAAACGCTGCCGAACGGCGTGACACATCCGATCTTCAAATGGACCTGGACCGGTCCGCTCGACGACACGCAGGAATTCGTCGTGCCGCCCGGGCATGTCTTCATGATGGGCGACAATCGCGACAACTCGCTCGACAGCCGCGTCGCGGCCACGGACGGCGGCGTCGGTTTCGTGCCGGTCGAAAATCTCGTCGGCCGTGCCGAATTCGTGGTCGGCTCCTACGACTTCCTCAACGCGCACGCCATCTGGTCGTGGCTCGGCGAGGTCCGCCTGTCGCGCTTCTTCAACGGCGTGAACTGATCTACGTCCGGCTGCGGACTTCCGCGCGCAACGGCGCCAGCGCCTCTGCCCATTTGTGCAGTTCGTTCAGCGTGGCGGCGACGCCCTGCAGATTGAGGTCGTTGCCGATGAATTTGCCGTCCTTCATCTGACCGAAGAAATTGGGAATGCCGACGCTTTCCGGCACCGGCATCATCTTGACCGAAGTGACGTGCAGCCGCGCCGCCTGAGACGAGCGCATGCCGGCCGTCACGCCGCCATAGCTGACGAAGCCGACCGGCTTGTACTGCCACTCCCAGAACAGATAATCGATCGCGTTCGTGAACGATGGCGGCGGCGTGTAGTTATATTCCGGAATTACGAACATGAAGGCGTCGGCGGCGTCGACGCTCGCCGACCATTTCTTGGTGTGTTCCATCGCATATTGCCGGCGCATCGGGTGCTGCGGCTCGTCCAGCAGCGGCAGATTGAATGCGGCGAGATCGATAAGCTCCGCGTCGAACTTACCGTGCGTCTTCGCATGCTCGTGAAACCATTCCGCGATGGCCGGCCCCTGACGGCCCGGCCGGGTGCTGACGATGACGGTGTGGAGCTTGAGCGGCATGGCGGCTCTCCTTGATGTGGTTCCGGTTTGGTGCCAAGTATCAAAATGTGACTAGCTCTAACATGAAGTGCGCATTGGCTGGGCGCAAGAAGGCACGCGCATGAAACAGAGTAACATCCGTGAAACCGAGGGCTGCAAGGCGGTCAGCGGCGTGCTCGCGCGAATTGGCGACAAATGGTCGGTTCTGATCGTCAGCAGGCTGGGCATCCACCCCATGCGGTTCAACGAGCTGCGGCGCGAGATCGCCGGCATCTCCCAGCGCATGCTGACGCTGACGCTGCGCGGACTGGAGCGCGACGGTTTGGTGACGCGGACGGTGTTTGCGACCATCCCGCCTCGCGTGGACTACGAGCTGACGCCGCTGGGACGTTCGCTGCTGGTGCCGGTGACGGCGCTGAGCGACTGGGCGCTCAGGAACATGGCACGCATTGAAGCCGCGCGCGCGCGTTTCGACGGAATATCGGCGGCAGCGAAGGAACCAACGCGTGCCGTGCGAGCTTCAGGTCGCCCAGGTCGCGTCGAAGCGTGACACCTGCGGGACGGTCTCGGGCTGGACGGCGGCCAGCCGGCGCTGCTCCTCGGCGACCGTGACGTCGAGCATCAAGGTGACGAAAGTGCGATTGCGCTCGGCATAGTCGCGATCGTCGCCGAGCAGCGGCCACAGGCTGTCGCGCATGAAGCGGTCGAGTTCGTCGGACCAGCGATCCTGGCTGTTGCCGTCGAGCAGCTTGGCGCGGCGATGCACCAGCACCGGCATGTGCGGCGCGACCAGCTCTTTCAGATCCGACTCGAAGGAACGCCAGCCTTCGGTCTCGAACTCCATGCCTTGCACGAGGAATCCGATGACCTGTTTGATTGCGCTTGCGACCGGCCGTGCCATGGCGTTCTGCCCCTGCCCTACATCGACAGCTTGCGCGTGGACCTCTTAAGGGAGGGCTGAGAAGGCTGGTTAGCGAATGCTTCCACAATGCCGGCATGGTGTCCGCCGATGCCCCGCGACACCACGGCTAGTGGCCCATTATTGCGTGCGCGTAAGGTGCGTGCTAACTGCATCGCGCGCCCGGGGACTCAGCCGTGCGCGGCACAAATTCACAAGCAAATCCAATTGCTTATATGACCGGCGCCAGAGCAGAAAGCGCCGAGGTTTGAAGGGCGAACGTGGCGAGCGAACAGCAACACGAAACCGGTATCGCGGGACGCTACGCCACCGCCGTTTTCGAGCTGGCGCAGGAGAGCAATTCGATCCCGGCGCTCGAAAAAGATTTCGCCGAACTGAACAGTCTCATCCAGCAGAGCAAGGACTTCGCCCGTCTCGTCCGCTCGCCGGTGTTCACCCGCGACGAGCAAGCCAAAGCCATGACGGCGGTGCTCGCGAAGATTGGCGCCTCGAAGCTCGGCACGCAGTTCGTGCTCGTGCTCGCTGCCAAGCGCCGCCTGTTCTACCTGCACGACACCATCGGCGCCTTCGGGAGGATTCTCGCCAGGCGCCGCGGCGAAGTCGAAGCACAAGTGACCTCTGCGCGCGTCCTCAGCGACAGCGAAACGTCGGAACTGAAAGCCGTCCTCAAATCGAAGCTCGGCCGCGAGCCGCGCCTCGCCACCAACGTCGATCCCACACTGCTCGGCGGCCTCGTCGTGAAAGTGGGCTCGCGCATGATCGACACGTCCTTGCGCACCAAGCTGAACGGCCTGCGCAGCGCCATGAGAGGTAATTGAGATGGATATCCAGCCCGCAGAAATCTCCGCCATCCTGAAGCGCGAGATCCAGAACTTCGGCACCGAAGCGGAAGTCAGCGAAGTCGGCCAGGTGCTGTCGGTCGGCGACGGTATTGCGCGCGTCTATGGCCTCGACAATGTCCAGGCCGGCGAGATGGTCGAGTTCCCCGGCGGCATCAAGGGCATGGCGCTGAACCTGGAGAACGACAATGTCGGCGTCGTGATCTTCGGCAACGACCGCACCATCAAGGAAGGCGATACCGTCAAGCGCACCCGCGCCATCGTGGACGTGCCGGTCGGCAAGGGCCTGCTGGGCCGCGTCGTCGACGCGCTCGGCAATCCGATCGACGGCAAGGGCCCGCTCACGAACATCGCCGAGCGCCGCCGCGTCGACGTGAAGGCGCCGGGCATCATCCCGCGCAAGTCCGTGCACGAGCCGGTGCAGACGGGACTGAAGGCGATCGACTCGCTGATCCCGATCGGCCGCGGCCAACGCGAACTGATCATCGGCGACCGGCAGACCGGCAAGACCGCCATCGCCATCGACACCATCATCAACCAGAAGACCATCAACAAGTCGGGCGACGAAAGCGCCAAGCTCTATTGCATCTATGTCGCCGTGGGCCAGAAGCGCTCGACGGTCGCGCAGATCGTCAAGACGCTCGAAGACGCGGGCGCGATGGAATACACCACCGTGGTCGCCGCCACCGCTTCGGACTCCGCGCCGCTGCAATTCCTGGCGCCGTTCGCCGGCTGCGCCATGGGCGAATGGTTCCGCGACAACGAGATGCACGGGCTGATCATCTACGACGATCTTTCCAAGCAGGCGGTGGCCTATCGCCAGATGTCGTTGCTGCTGCGCCGCCCGCCGGGCCGCGAAGCCTATCCCGGCGACGTGTTCTATCTGCACAGCCGCCTGCTCGAACGCGCCGCCAAGCTGAACGAGGACAATGGTTCGGGCTCGCTCACCGCGCTGCCGATCATCGAAACGCAGGCCAACGACGTCGCGGCCTACATCCCGACCAACGTGATTTCGATCACCGACGGACAGATCTATCTCGAGACCGACCTGTTCTATCAGGGCATCCGTCCGGCGGTGAACGTGGGCATCTCGGTGTCGCGCGTGGGCTCGTCGGCGCAGATCAAGGCGATGAAGACCGCATCCGGCCCGATCAAGGCCGAGCTCGCGCAGTACCGCGAGATGGCGGCATTCGCCAAGTTCGGCTCCGATCTCGATGCCGCCACGCAGAAGATGCTGGCGCGCGGCGAGCGCCTGACCGAACTGCTGAAGCAGCCGCAATACAAGCCTTTCGCGGTCGAGGAGCAGGTGGCGGTGATCTATGCCGGCACGCGCGGCTATCTCGATCCGCTTCCGGCCTCCAAGGTCGGCGCCTATCAGGAAGCCCTGCTCTCCAAGCTGAAGGCGAGCTATCCGCAGATCCTGGACGGCATCCGCAACCAGAAGGCGCTGACGCCCGAACTGGAAAAGGATCTCAAGGGTGCTCTCGACGCCTTCGGCAAGACCTTCGTGGCCTGAGGAAGACTGACCGGTCATGGCAACCGTCAAGGAAATGCGCACACGGATCGGCAGCGTGAAGTCCACGCAGCAGATCACCAAGGCGCTGCAGATGGTGGCGGCGGCGAAGCTGCGCCGCGCCCAGTCGGCGGCCGAAAGCGCCAAGCCCTATGCCGAGCGCATGGGAAACGTGATCGCCAATCTCGCGGCCGGCGTGTCGGGACCGGATGCGCCGCTGCTGCTGGCCGGCAACGGCCGGGACGATCGGCACCTCATCATCGTCGCGACGTCCGACCGCGGTCTCGCCGGCGGCTTCAACTCCGGAATCGTGCGCGCCGCGCGCGAGCGGATCAACAAGCTGATCGAAGACGGCAAGGACGTCCGCATCATCACGGTCGGCCGCAAGGCGCGCGACCAGCTTCGCCGCCTGCATGCCCAGCGCTTCGTCGAGAACTATGAGGTCGGAACCAAGGCGCCGAACTTCCCGCTCGTCCGCCCCATCGCGCGCCGGATCATCGACATGTACATGGCCGGCGAGACCGACGTCGTCACCTTGTTCTCGAGCCGCTTCAAGTCGGTGGTCACGCAGACGCCGACCGCGCTGCAGCTGATCCCCGCGGTGATCCCGCAGGGCGGCTCGGCGGAGTTCTACGAATACGAGCCTGACGAGGCGGCGATCCTGGAAGCGCTTCTGCCCCAGAACATCTCCGTCCAGCTCTTGACCGCGCTGCTCGAGAACCAGGCCGGCTTCTTCGCCGCCCAGATGACCGCCATGGACAATGCCACGCGCAATGCCGGCGATCTCATCAACGCCTTGACCATCCAGATGAACCGTACCCGCCAGGCGAAGATCACGACGGAGCTGATCGAAATCATCTCCGGCGCCTCCGCCCTTTGAACGACCGACAGAAAGAGAGCCTCCCGATGTCCGCAACTGGAAGCACCAACGCCAAAGGCCGCCTCTCACAGGTGATCGGCGCCGTCGTCGACGTCGAGTTCGAGGGCGAGCTGCCGGCGATCCTGAACGCGCTGGAGACGACCAACACCGATCCGCGCACCGGCCAGCCGGTTCGCCTGGTGTTCGAAGTCGCCCAGCATCTGGGCCAAAACACCGTGCGCGCGATCGCGATGGATTTCGACCGAAGGTCTGGTGCGCGGCGCCGACGTGACCGACACCGGCGCGCCGATCCGCGTGCCGGTCGGCCCGGCGACGCTCGGCCGCATCATGAACGTCATCGGCGAGCCGATCGACGAAGCCGGTCCGATCGCCGACACCCACATGTCGCCGATCCACCGCGAGGCGCCGACCTTCGCCGAGCAGGCGGGCGCGGCGGAAGTGCTCGTCACCGGCATCAAGGTCATCGACCTGCTCTGCCCCTACACCAAGGGCGGCAAGATCGGCCTGTTCGGCGGCGCGGGCGTCGGCAAGACCGTGACCATGCAGGAGCTGATCAACAACATCGCCAAGGCCTATGGCGGCTATTCGGTGCTGGCCGGCGTCGGCGAGCGCACCCGCGAGGGCAACGACCTCTATCACGAGATGATCGATTCCAAGGTGAACGTCGATCCGCGCAAGACCGGCTCCACCGAGGGCTCGAAGTGCACACTGGTCTACGGCCAGATGAACGAGCCGCCCGGCGCGCGCATGCGCGTCGCGCTCACCGGCCTGGCCCAGGCGGAATATTTCCGCGACGTCGAGGGCAAGGACGTGCTCCTCTTCATCGACAACATTTTCCGCTTCACTCAGGCGGGCTCGGAAGTGTCCGCCCTGCTCGGCCGCATCCCGTCGGCGGTGGGTTACCAGCCGACGCTGGCGACCGAGATGGGCAATCTGCAGGAACGCATCACCTCGACCAACAAGGGCTCGATCACCTCGGTGCAGGCAATCTATGTGCCGGCCGACGACATGACCGATCCGGCGCCCGCCACCGCGATGGCGCATCTGGATGCGCGCACCGTGCTCAGCCGCGATATCGCGGCGCTCGCGATCTTCCCGGCGGTGGATCCGCTCGACTCTTCCTCGCGCATCATGGACCCGAACACCATCGGCGTGGAGCACTACACCGTCGCCCGCCGGGTCCAGGCCGTGCTGCAACAATACAAGGCGCTGCGCGACATCATCGCCATTCTCGGAATGGATGAGCTTTCCGAAGAGGACAAGCTGATCGTGGCGCGCGCGCGCAAGATCCAGCGCTTCCTGAGCCAGCCCTTCTTCGTCGCCGAAGTGTTCACCAATCTGCCGGGCGTGTTCGTGTCGCTGGAAGACACGATCCGCTCGTTCAAATCGATCGTCGACGGCGAGCACGACAATCTGCCCGAGCAGGCCTTCTACAATGTCGGCACGATCGACGACGCGGTCGCCAAGGCACAGCGGATGGCGGCGGAAGCGGCGTAACGATGCTCATAGGGCCAGGGAAGATACAGTCAGCCTATGACTCTTACAGAGAGCATGGCGGCTCAAAAGACCCCGGCTTATTTGAACACTTGCACGGCAAGCAGCAGCAAGTTTGGAGCAGTCTGTCAGCTATCCTCACCTTTGATGGCATAATGTCAGCAACACTGGCGGTACTGGCTAGCGGACAAGCGGCGTCTTTGTTTGGAACTGTTAGATGTCCCACCGCTCTTAGGATGAGTATGTATGGTTATCTGATATCAGCTTTGCTGAGTCTCTTCGGTCTGAACCTTCATGGATCATACAAGTCTGTTCGATCAGCGTCTGATGCCGCCGACATCTACCTTGGGACGATCAAGAACGGCGGCACCACAAGCATAATCGCGATGTGGCTGGCATTTCTCGCAACCATTTTGCTGTTTGTAGTTCTCCTCTACTAGAGAGTCCTAAAGCATGCCTGAAAAAATCGCATTCGACCTCGTCGCGCCGGAGCGGCTTCTGCTCTCCGACGAGGCCGACATGGTCACCCTGCCCGCGACCGACGGCTATATGGGCGTGATGGCAGGCCATGCGCCGGTGATCACCACCCTGCGCACGGGCATGATCGACGTCTCGAAGGACGGCACGCAAGAGCGCTATTTCATCCATGGCGGCTTCGCGGAAATCGGTCCAACCAAGGTCACGATCCTCGCCGAGCAGGCGCTGCCGCTCTCCGAGATCGATCTTGCCGTCCTCGATCAGCAGCTCAAGGACGCCGAGGAAGACCTCATCGCCGCCGCGACCGACACCGAACGCGAGCGCGTGAGCCAGACAATCGACGATCTGAAGCTGGTGCGGGCTGCGTTCTGACGCACCCGGCCCACCGGTTCCAATTGACTGACGAACCGTCACCGCGGGTATCCGGGTTCCCATCAGGCAACGGCCTTTGCTATAACGCGTTCAATAGGTCCTGAGATTCTGCCAAGGACCATGGGGCAAGCATGACGGGAGCGGCCGTCTATAAACAGGGATGGACACTGGACGAGGTCCAGTGGTCGGCCTTCGATCCAACCAAGGCCACGCCCTGGATGATCGCGGCCATCAAGTCCGCCTCGCTCGTCGAATTCAACGCGCCCGACTATGTCAGCTACCTGAAGAGCATCTTCCGCGACTCGCCGCCCGAAACCATTGCCGCGCTCGAGCTGTGGGGCCGCGAGGAGAGCCAGCACGGCCGCGCGCTCGGCCGCTGGGCCGAAATGGCCGATCCGAGCTTCAAGCTGGACGAGGCGTTCGCCCGCTTCCGCGCCGGCTACAAGCCGGAACATTTCGCCAAGCCCGACGGCGTATCGATTTGCGGCAGCCGCCGCGGCGAGATGATCGCGCGCTGCGTCGTCGAAAGCGGCACGTCGTCCTATTACACGGCAATTCGCGATGCGACCGAGGAACCGGTCCTCAAGGAGATCGCCGGACGCATCGCCGCCGACGAATACAGGCATTACAAGCTCTTCTTCGAAACTCTTCAGGCGCAGGATGAGCCCGACCTGCCGTTCTTCAAGAAGCTGATGGTGGCGATCGGCCGGGTGACCGAGTTGGAGGACGACGAACTCGCCTACGCCTATTACTGCGCCAATGTTTCCGTCGCCGACACCGCCACGACGCCCTACCGGCGCCAATATTATTCACGCACCGCTGCCAGCATCCTGAACAAGATCTACCGCCGTCAGCACATCCAGAGGCTGGTCCAGCTGGTCGCCAATGCGATCGGAGCGGCACCGCAGGGCCGGCTGACCAAAATGGCCGGCGCGATGCTGTGGCGGATGATGCAGCTGCGTGGACGGCTGCAGGCGCCGGCGGAGCGCGCGATCGCGTGAGCACCGCGGACGCTTTGTCCCACATTCCACCGGCATCCGCTTGCTCTTATCCCGTGCGCGGCGGCAATCATTTGCGTGCGCTGGTTGACGGCGGCCCGGCGTTTACCCGCATCTGCGAGGCGGTCGACAATGCGCAACATAGCGTGTGGGTCACCATCGCTTATCTGCACCCCGATTTCCGGATGCCGGACGGCCGCAGCTTCTTCGACGTGCTGGACGGCGCCAAGGGGCGCGGACTGAATGTGCGCGTGATCTTCTGGCGTACCCATCGCGCCGCAGGTGAGCATTTCCACGGAGACGAATCCGACCGTGCCGCGCTCGCGGACCGCGGCTCGCGATTCCTGGCGCGTTGGGACAAGGCGCCAAAGCGCTACTGCCAGCACCAGAAAAGTTGGCTTATCGATGCCGGACATGAGAGCGAAACGGCCTTTGTGGGCGGTATCAACTTGAACAGTGCTTCCGTCTGCGCGCCCGGCCATGCGGATAGGGACGGCCGCCACACTCACGACGTCTATCTGGAATTGCGCGGGCCTTCGGCCAGTGACGTCCACCACAATTTCGTGCAGCGCTGGAACGAGACGAGCGAGCGCGATCTGGAAACCGGCGTTTGGCCCGATGCTGCGAGCCATGATCACCTGCGGTTTCCCACACGGGCTTCGCCGAGCGCGGGAAACTCGGTCGTGCAAATCCAGCGTACGATCCGCGCCGGCGACTACGAAGATGCTACGCCGGCGCCTGGCTTCGCGCCCTTTGCCATAGCGCGCGGCGAAACCAGCGTCTTCGAGCAGTACATCAAGGCTATCGATGCCGCGCAGCGCGCCATCTATATCGAGGACCAATACATCGCGTCGCCCGATATCGTGGCGAGGCTGCGCGAGGCGCTGGCGCGCGGTGTGGAAGTTGTGTTTCTGGCGCCCGCCAATCCCGAGCAACAGGTCAAGGATGCACGGACCGATCCGAAGAGCAAACCGTTCTGGGATGAGCTTGCCGCGCTCGCCAGGTTCGACAATTTCACGCTGGCGGGCATTGCCAGCCCGCACACCGGCGAACCCATCTATATCCACGACAAGATCATGCTGGTGGACGATGCGTGGGCCACGATCGGGTCCTGCAACATCGCTTCGCAGTCCTTCTTCCGCGACGCGGAGATGAACGCGGCCATATGGGACAGGGACTTTGTAACGGCCCTGCGCGCCGAGTTGCTGCTCGAACATCTCGGAATCGATACGGCTGAATTAGACGCCTGCGCTGCGCTCAAGCGGTTCGCGGAGATCGCCCGTGCCAACACCGGATCACGCGGCCGCGGCGAGCCGACGAACGGCATCGCCTTCGCGCTTGACCCGGCGGCATACGCGAGCTGATCGCCCGCCAGGCGCCCGCCGCCGCTTAGCCCGGCTTCTTCCGCGTGTAGTAGATCACCCAGCTGTCGGACCATTGCTTCCCGTCCAGCGTCTTTTGCCAGCGCCAGGTGAAGCTGTCGGTCTTGATATCGGTGAAGATCATGCGGCTCGCTGCGGCGCTGCCGGCACGCGGCAGGGTCGTCAGGACGAAGTTGCCCGCACCGTCCGGACCGCCCGAAAGGTCGATATACCCTCCCTCATTGTCGACCCAGGTCTGCCGCCAGGTCTTCGTCGGGGCAAAATAGGTCGAGACGCTGTGGCCCATCAGATGCTGGCCAGGGTGCCCATCGAAATGCTCCTCGATCACGCAACCCTCGTAGGATTTGGTGATGTGATTGCTGCCAACCCCGGTGTCGCCCGGCGACGGATCCCACTTCGCGTCCCACTCACCGAGCCAGAAATCGAGTTGTCGGAATTCCGCCGCCGCACAGGCCGGACTGTCGGATGCGAAGGCCGGTCCGCCGGACATAATCGCGACGGCGGCAATGATGAGAACAGAGCGCATGAGGTTCCTCCCGAAGGCCTCGACTCTAGCCGCCGCGCCGCTCTTCAAACATGGGCGAAGCCATCACGCTGCCGTGAGCCTTCGCCGATACGTCTTGGGCAAAGGCTGCTGCCGCAAAACCGGCCCGGCGCCACGTTCGGCCGGAAACCGTGTGGATAAGGCCGCGTTCGGCGCTTGGCGCGCCCCGCGGTCTTCCTCGCAAAATGCGCAAAGTCCGGGAATCTAATCCAACGCGCGAAAAACGGCCTCATACTTCGCGACATCGAAGCGTGAGGAACCGAGACGATGACGTAGCGATGCCGCGAGGCCATACAGGTAAGGGCGCGACCTCGCGTGCGCCCGCGCCGGTCAACGATGCCGATGCCTTCCGCGACAGGCCGTTGCGCTTTGGCGCAGCGCGAGCTTGCAACGAAAGCCCCGCATCGCCGCCGGCCTGACACCGTGGGATCGTAGTCAGTGCATGTGGGTGGCGTTCGCGCCGGCCGATGCCGGCGCGCGCGATCGAAAACGGACTCCGCCCGGTGCACCTGGCGGAGTTCGTTTATGGGACCTGATCAAACGCTGCGCTTGACCAGCATCTGCTTGATCTCGCCGATCGCCTTGGCGGGATTGAGCCCCTTGGGGCAGGCGTTGGTGCAATTCATGATCGTGTGGCAGCGATAAAGCCGGAACGGATCCTCGAGCTGGTCGAGCCGCTCGCCGGTGTGCTCGTCGCGGCTGTCGGCCAGCCAGCGATAGGATTGCAGCAGCGCGGCGGGACCGAGATAGCGGTCCTGATTCCACCAATAGCTCGGGCAGGAGGTCGAACAGCAGGCGCACAGGATGCACTCGTAAAGGCCGTCGAGCTGGGCGCGATCTTCCGGCGATTGCTTCCATTCCTTTTCCGGCACCGCCGTCTTGGTCTGCAGAAAGGGTTGGATCGATGCATATTGCGCGTAGAAATTGGTGAGGTCCGGAACCAGATCCTTTACCACCGCGGCGGCCGGCAGAGGATAGACCGAGATCGGACCGGAGAAATCGGTGATCGCCTTGGTGCAGGCGAGCGTGTTGCTGCCGCCGATATTCATGGCGCAGGAGCCGCAGACGCCCTCGCGGCAGGAACGGCGGAAGGTCAGTGTCGGATCGATCTCGTTCTTGATCTTGATGATCGCGTCCAGGACCATCGGGCCGCAGCTCTCCAGATCGACCGTATAGGTGTCGATGCGCGGATTGGCGTCCTGTTCGGGATCGTAGCGGTAGACCTTGAACTCCTTCGACCGCTTGGGCTTCTTGCCGTTGGCGGTCTTCGGCGCCGGCCAGACTTTGCCCTTCTCAGGCTTGCTGCCCTTGGGCAATGTGAACTGAACCATGCAACTCCCCTGCTGAGCCGGTGCCAAATCGCGTCGTGCCATGTTGGCATGCGAGGCGTGGCGGAAAAAGCGTCACGATGACCCGATTTGCTCGAAGGTCCAGGCCACTTCGACGGGCTGGTCCTTGACCGCGCCGCTGAGCACGATCTGCTCGGTGCGCCGGACCTGGTCGCTGCCGAGATAGACGCTCTCCTCCACGGCGATCTGGCCGCCGGCACGGAAGCGCCACCCCTCGCCGCTCGGAAGCTTGAGCAGGATGCCGCCGCCCTGCGAGGGCGATGTGCGCACGTCGGGGTGGATGTGGAAGCGGATGGCGAACGCGGTGTCCTTGCGGCCCTTTGCCGGCTTGGGCAGCACCCGGTCGGCACCGGTGACCACGAGCCCCTGTTGCGAAATCGTAATCTGGCGCTCGTGGCGCACGCCGAACATCTCCATGTAAGCGTCGTGGCTCGCCTCGACGCACCAGCCATGGCTCGTCTCCGACCGGCGGGTCTCGATCGCCGTCGGGCCGTAGAGCATGCGCGAGCCGAGAAGCCTTCTGGCAAGCCCGGGCGGCAAGATCGGCGCCATCGAAGCATCGCCCATCACAAGCGTGGAGTGGGCCGCCGTCGCACGCAGCGCACTCTCCCATCGCGGCAGGGATTTTCCGGCGGCGCCGCAATTGACGACGATGCGCTGATTGCCACTCGACAATTCGAAGGCGAGGCAGCCGGCATGCGCCTCGGTCGAGAACGCCTTCGGCGGCACCGCGCCGCAATCGAGAATGAGCAGCGTCTTGCCGGCGGTCATGCGCTGATAGGCGGAATGCCGTGCGAAGGCGAAGGGCAGTCCGCGCACCTCGTCGCGGGCGAGAAGCCCTGCGATGGTCCGCGGATTGCACTCGGTGCCGCCGTTGAACAGCGCCAGCGCCCCGTCGCCGTGGCGGAAGAAACGGATCGCAGGCGCGATGCGGTCATAGGCGCTGCGGATCGGGTGCGGCACCTGCAGATTGCTGGCGCCGAGCGCGTCCATCACCATCATGATCAGCCGATAGCAATGCATCGCGTCCTCCGGCGAGCGGCTGACATGGCCGCCATCGGGGAGGATCTGACGCGCGATTTCGCCTTCCAGGCACTTCAGGCCCTCATCGAGGCGGCGCTGGCTGTCGCCGAGACAGGCGCCGGACAGCGCGAAGGCGGCAGCCGCCTCGAAGCGCGGCATGCCGTCCGGCGCTTCGCCGGCGATGCGCGCCAGCATGCGCGACTGTTCGCGCAGCGAAACGAAAACCTTGGACCGCCACATGAGCTCGGAATTGGCGATGACGAAGCGGCCGTGCGCGAAGATGTGGACGAGCCGGCGCGCCATCACCTCGGGCGACCAGGCAGGTTCGGAATAGCGGGCGTGGCGCTTGAGCCACTGGGTCAGAAGATTGGTTGCGAGTGCGCGGGCCGGCTCGCCGCCGGCAAGCGCGAGTGGCGGCAGCCAGGCGAAGCTGTGCAGCGCCGTCAGCCAATCGGGCGACGGCGGCTTGGAATCGAATACCGATCCTTCCTTGACCTCGACGGTTTCGCCGAAGAAGCGGAAGCGCCCGCGCAACAGGGAATCGGCGTCCTCAAGACGGCGCGGCAATGCGTCGTATGGGTGATACAGAATACGGTCGGCGAGCGGCCCTTTCAGGAAACGGCGATAGAGCCAGGTCCGGCGATACCATACACGCCAGCCGCGCGCCGCATGCCACAGCAATGCGCGCAGCAATTCCGGTAAAAGGCTGAGCGGTGGAACGCGCGAGACTGCCGGGCTGTCCGCCACGGCGTCAGCCGCGCAATGCGGCGATGTTGGCAGCGTACTGCGCCGCCCCGCCCGTAAACACCGCCGTGCCGGCGACAAGTATGTTTGCGCCCGCGGCAATCACCTGCTTCGCCGTCTCGCGATTGATGCCGCCATCGACTTCGAGTGCGATGTCGCGGCCCGACTTTGCGATCCGCTCGGCGATCGCTTCGATCTTCGCAAGCTGGCTCGCGATGAAACTTTGACCGCCGAAACCCGGATTGACGCTCATGACAAGAATGAGATCGACGAGATCCATGACATTGTCGAGCGCTTGGACCGGTGTTCCCGGATTGAGCGCGATGCCAGCCTTTTTGCCGAGCGAGCGGATCAGTTGCAGCGTGCGATGCACATGCGGGCCGGCCTCGGGATGAACGGTGATGCCGTCGGCCCCCGCATCGGCGAAGTCCTTCACGTAAGGATCGACGGGAGAGATCATCAGATGCACGTCCAGCGGCTTCTTGGCGTGCGGCTTGATCGCTCTGACGACCAGCGGACCGATGGTGATGTTGGGGACGTAATGGCCGTCCATGACGTCGACATGGATGAGATCGGCGCCGGCGGCCTCGACCGCTTCGATCTCGGCTCCCAGACGCGCAAAATCGGCCGACAGGATCGATGGTGCGACGCGGACTTTGCTTGCCATGGCAGGCACTAAGTGCCGGATTCGAGCCACCCCCGCAAGGCGGGAAACCGTCTCAGCCTGTGGCCGGATTCAGCTCGGGACTGCGCCTCATCGCGCTCTCGATCCTGGGCGCGGCGATCAGCACCACGGCGAAGACCGGCAGCCACATGATGCGCGATTGATACCGGCCATGCGCGCCGGAGAATACGCCGCAGACGAAGGCGTTTCCGATCAGAGCGGAGAGGATGAAGGCAGGCAGGACGGCACTTCGCCAATCGCGCCTAAGCCAAGTCTGGCGAAAGATCAGATAAAGCCCGGCCAGAGACAGAAACGCGATCGGTACATGCACGAGGTTGATGGGCACGAACGAAATCTCGCCCTCCTGCTGATAGGCGCGGTCATAGGCGCTGACCTGTTGCGGAATGGCGATGCCGAATTCGCGGTTGAGGACCCATTCCTGCGGCACGATGCCGTCGCCCGTCTGGAACCAGAAGAACTGCAACACTGCGTCCTGCACGGCCACAATCGCGTTCTCGAGCGGATAACGGACGAGGCTGGCGGCGATCAGCCGTGCCGATTCCTTTTCCATCGTCCGAAAGCCGCCCAGCTTGTGGAACGGGCTCAGCCGTTCGGTCCAAAGCCAGGAGTTGGCCCGGGACGGGAGACGATCGCGATATGGGCAGACGGCGTAGTTCGCTTTCGGGCAATCGGTGTCGAGGACCGGTGCAATCAGTCCGTCTTCCATGATGCGCGCTTCCAGGAAAATCGCACCCGAACGGCTGAAGAATATCTCTTTGGTGAAGCCGTAGTTGGCGAGCAGGACCACGGCGATCGCGGCGATCAGACCGGCACCGAAGATCAAAATTCGAGGCCGCGGCAATCCGTAGGCTTCGATCCACCGCTGCGGCGCAAAGCGCATCGCCGCAAGCAAGAGCAGCAACAATGCGGCCAACGCGACATGTGAGGGATGCGCGGCGATGGCGATGACGGCAGCGACCGCCAGCAGCGTCTTGCGAACCGGACCGAGGGTCTCGTCGTGAAACGCAAAGAGATAGGCGATGATCGGCACCAGGCCGACGAAGCAATCGGGCTCGATCTGGGCGGCATACCAGGGAAGGCCCGTTGCAAGGCAAAGGATCGCGGCGATGGCGAGCAGGGTCCACAAGGACAGCTTCGGCCGGACCGCGCGCGCGAATTCCGTCATCACGAAACCGACTATCGCGCACTGCGCGATGGCAACGAGCCACAGGCTCGTGGCTCCGCCCATTTCCCTCAAGAACAGGGAATAGACCGGAGAACGCTCCGCGACGAACACGAGACCCAGGCCCTGCAACATATAGGCCCCGGTGTCGTAGAAGATGATGGGAAACCCGTTCCAGATCGCCACCGACATCAGCATCGGGCAAAGCAGAACAATGCCCGCAACCTCCCAGAAAGGATGGGAGATCGGCGCATCGGGCAGCGCGAAACGCGGAAGCGCAGTCGCCCCCGGCGCCGTGATCCCACGCTCAACCATTCGCACTTTCCCCAAGCCCGTGAGCCGGAGAATGCACAGGCGTTTGTTGCGCTGCAAAGTGACAAAATTGACAGGCGCAACACCGGGCATAAGACCGCGAAACGCTTGGCGATTCGTCGCTGACGCGCGGTTGACTACCAGAGCTTGCGCCCTACACTCCGCCCCGGTTCGACCTGAGTTTTCCGAGGAGTTTCATGGCGGATACCCCGCATTCCGCGCGCCGTCCGCGCCCGCTTTCGCCGCACGTCCTGCACTATAGCTGGCCCGTGACGATGGTGACCTCGATCGTCCATCGCTTCACCGGCATGGGATTAGGGCTTGGCGCGATTCTTCTGGCCTGGTGGCTGACCGCGATCTCGCGCGGCCCCGAACCGTTCAACGAGTTCAACGCGCTGGCCGCCACTCCGCTTGGCCAAGTCATCATGTTCGGCTTCGTCTGGTCGCTCTCCTACCATCTGCTGAACGGCATACGGCATCTGGCGTGGGACATCGGCTACGGATTTTCGAAATCCGCCGCCAGGCTTGCGAGCATCGTCGTCCTCGCGGGATCGGTCATCGTTGCGGCGGGCCTGTTCGCGCTCGCCTATACCGGACAGGGAGGCTACTACCAGTGAGCCTCGAAACCCCGCTTCACAAGGTCGAAGGCCTCGGCTCGGCTCATTCCGGCGTCACGCATTTCTGGCGCCAGCGCGTTACGGCCGCGGCACTCGTGCCGCTGTCGATCTGGTTCGCGGTCTCGATCCTCGGCCTCGTCGGGGCGCATGAGGCACCTACGCTCGCCTTCCTGTCTCAGCCGCTGAATGCGATCCTGATGGCGGCCTTCACCGTCATCATGCTTTATCACCTCGCGCTGGGCCTGCAGGTCGTCATCGACGACTATGTTCACGTCAACTGGCAGAAGGTTTCGCTGATGCTGCTGATGCGCGGATTTACCATCGCTGCCGGCGCCGTTTGCCTCTATGCCCTCATGCGCATTGCCGGACCGCTCTAGATGACCGCTTACAACATTGTCGATCACACATTTGACGTCGTCGTAGTCGGCGCCGGCGGCGCGGGATTGCGCGCCACGCTGGAATGCGCACGCCAGGGCCTCAAGACCGCCTGCATCACCAAGGTCTTTCCGACCCGCAGCCACACGGTCGCCGCTCAGGGCGGCGTCGCCGCCGCGCTCGGCAATATGGGAGAGGACGACTGGCGCTGGCACATGTACGACACCGTCAAGGGGTCGGACTGGCTGGGCGACCAGGATGCCATCGAATATCTCTGCAAGAACGCGCCGGAAGCGGTCTACGAGCTCGAGCATTTCGGCTTGCCGTTCAGCCGCACCGAGGACGGCAAGATCTACCAGCGCGCCTTCGGCGGCATGACGAGCAATTACGGAAAAGGCATCGCACAGCGCACTTGCGCCGCCGCCGACCGCACCGGTCATGCCCTGCTCCACACGCTTTACGGACAATGCGTCAAGCATGAGGTGAATTTCTTCATCGAATATTTCGCGCTCGACCTCATCATGGACGATGGAGCGGTGCGTGGCGTGATGGCCTGGTGCCTGGACGACGGCACGATTCATCGCTTCCGCGCCCACAAGGTGATCCTGGCGACCGGCGGCTATGGCCGCATCTATCTGTCGTGCACCGGTGCGCATACGCAGACCGGCGACGGCAACGCCATGGTGCTGCGGGCCGGATTGCCGCTGCAGGACATGGAGTTCGTGCAGTTCCACCCGACCGGCATCTTCGGCGCAGGCGTTCTCATCACCGAAGGCGTGCGCGGCGAAGGCGGCTATCTCACCAATTCCGAAGGCGAGCGCTTCATGGAGCGTTACGCGCCGAATGCGAAGGATCTGGCGTCACGCGACGTCGTCAGCCGCGCCATGACGATCGAGATTCGCGAGGGCCGCGGCGTCGGCCCGAACAAGGATCACATCTATCTGCATCTGTCGCATCTGGATCCGAAGATCATCCATGAGCGCCTGCCCGGCATTTCGGAAAGCGCACGCATTTTCGCCGGCGTCGACGTGACCAAGGAACCGATCCCGGTGCTGCCGACCGTCCACTACAATATGGGCGGAATTCCCTGCCACTATACCGGCGATGCGGTGACCTTGAAGGACGGCAATCCCGACACCCCGGTCCAGGGACTTATGGCAGTGGGGGAAGCGGCATGCGTCTCGGTGCATGGTGCCAACCGGCTGGGTTCCAATTCGCTGATCGATCTTGTCGTGTTCGGCAAGGCGGCCGGCGCGCACGCCGCGGAATCCCTCAAAGGCATCAGTGGGCATCACGATCTTCCCAAAGGCGCCGGCGAGGAGGCGCTCGCCCGCCTCGACAGATATCGCAACGCCAAAGGCAACACGCCGACGGCCGACCTGCGGCTGGCCATGCAAAAGGCAATGCAGGAAGACGCTGCCGTCTTCCGCACCGGCAACACGCTCAAGGCCGGGCAGAAGAACATCGATGAGATCTACGGCCGCCTGAAAGACATCAAGGTCAGCGACCGCTCATTGATCTGGAACACCGATCTGGTCGAGACGCTGGAATTCGAGAATCTGATTCAGCAGGCGATCGTGACCGTCGAAGGTGCCGTGGTCCGGCACGAGAGTCGCGGCGCGCACGCGCGCGAAGACTTCCCCAACCGCGACGACCAGAACTGGATGAAGCACACCCTGTCCTGGCTCGATCCCAAGACCGGCCAGGCGCGGCTCGGTTACCGCCCGGTCCACACCTACACGCTGACCAACGACGTCGAGTACATTCCACCCAAGGCGAGGACGTACTGAACGATCTCGAGATCGCGCGGGCGACCAAGCTGAGCCCCATCGAGGACGTTGCGGCTGCGGCGGGCTTGCCGGCTTCGGCGCTTTACCGGCACGGGCCCTACAAGGCGAAAATCGACCTCGGCCACATATCGGGCCTTGCCGGACAACCGCAAGGCAAGCTGATCCTCGTTACCGCGATCAGCCCGACACCCGCCGGCGAAGGCAAGACCACAACCACGATCGGGCTCGGCGATGCGCTAAGGCGCATCGGCAAGAAGACGATCGTCGCGCTGCGCGAACCGTCGCTTGGACCCTGCTTTGGCCAGAAGGGCGGCGCCACCGGCGGTGGCCGTGCCCAGGTCGCGCCGATGGACGAGATCAACCTGCATCTGACCGGCGATTTTCATGCAATCACGTCGGCGAACAATCTGCTCGCTGCCTTGATCGACAATCACATCTATTGGGGCAATCCGCTCGGCATCGATCCGTCACGCGTGACATGGCGGCGTTGCATGGACATCAACGATCGTGCACTGCGCGAGATCGTCGTCGGTCTGGGCAACAACGGTCAGGTGCGCGAGGACGGCTTCGACATCACTGTCGCGTCCGAAGTGATGGCGATCTTCTGTCTCGCCAATTCGCTTGCCGACCTGGAACAGCGGCTGGGGCGCTCGATCGTCGGCCGCGATTTCGCGCGAAAGACGGTGGTAGCTAGCGCGCTTAAGGCGCAAGGCGCGATGACGGCGCTCCTGCGCGACGCGTTCCAGCCCAATCTCGTGCAGACCTTGGAGCACACTCCTGCCCTCGTCCATGGCGGTCCGTTCGCGAACATCGCCCATGGCTGCAATTCGGTGATGGCGACGCAGACCGCGCTCGGCCTCGCCGACTATGTCGTGACCGAGGCCGGATTCGGCGCCGATCTTGGCGCGGAGAAGTTCTTCGACATCAAGTGCCGTCAGGCGGGCCTTTCGCCGGCCGCCGCCGTGGTGGTGGCGACGGTGCGGGCGCTCAAGATGCATGGCGGCATCAAGCGCGCCGATCTCGGTGCCGAGAATGTGGAAGCCGTGCGCGCTGGCTCGGCCAATCTCATCCGCCACATCGAGAATGTGCGCAAATTCGGAATTCCCGTCACGGTCGCGATCAACCAGTTCACCGGCGATACAGCCACTGAGATGCGCGCGGTCGCCGACGCCTGCCGCTCGGCCCATGCGACTGTCCATATCTGCAGCCACTGGGCCGACGGCGGGCGCGGTGCCGAGGCGCTGGCGCATGAGGTTGTCCGGCTCGCCGATACCATGGACAGGCGCTTCCATACGCTCTATCCGGACGAATTGCCGCTCGCCGACAAGATACGAACCGTCGCACGCGAAATCTATCGCGCCGCCGAGGTCGCGATCGCGCCCGAAGCGCTGCGCAAGCTCGCCCAGTTCGAGGCGGAAGGATTCGGCCGCTTGCCGGTCTGCATGGCCAAGACGCAGTACAGCTTCTCCGCCGATCCCGATCTTATCGGCGCGCCCAGTGGCTTTGTGCTTCCCGTGCGCGATGTGCGGCTGTCGGCCGGCGCCGGGTTCGTCGTGGCATTGTGCGGTGCCGTGTTGACGATGCCAGGCTTGCCGCGCACGCCGGCCGCCGAGCGTATTCATGTCAATGCCGATGGCCTGATCGAAGGGCTGTTCTGAAGCGCGAGTCGAGGACCGCAAGATTTGGGTCGTCTTGCCGTGGGCTGGTCGCCTAGATCGCCGCCATGAGCGAAGAACGCACTTACTTCATCGGCACCCATGACGCAGAGATCGAGCGGCTCGGCGTGCAGCATCGCGTGTGGCGCGCGAGCGTGCTCGCATTCTGGCGTGCCGGCGGCCTCACTGAAGGCATGACGGTGATCGATGCGGGTGCCGGTCCGGGACATGCGACGCTCGACCTTGCGGAAATCGTCGGGCCTAAGGGCCGCGTGATCGCGCTCGAACGTTCGCGGCGCTTTCTGGACGAACTTAAGCAGCGCGCCCACGCCCGCGGTCTCGACAATATCGACGCCATCGAGACCGACCTTGCGGACATCAATTGGCGTTCCCTTGCGGCCGACCGGCTATGGTGCCGCTGGGTCCTGGCGTTCGTCGATAACCCCGCTTCGATCGTCCGCGGCATGGCACAGGCGCTCAAGCCTGGCGGCGCAGCCCTCATCCACGAATATTACGACTATGCGTCGTGGAAGATGTTACCCCATTCCCCAATCTTCGAATCCTATGTCGCCAAGATCATCGCGCGCTGGCGCGCCAGTGGCGGCGAACCTGACATTGCGCTTGCGCTGCCGTCGTTGCTGGCACAGGCCGGTCTCGACACGGCCTCGGTGCAACCCATCGTGTATGCAGCAGCCATGCAGAATTATGCGGCACGGTGGCCCATTGGCTTTGCGCGCGAATATCTGCCGACGATGATCGCGAATGGCGACGTATCCGAAGAAGAAGGCAGGCACATCGCGTCGTTGCTAGCCGGCTATGAAGCCAATCCACGCGCCTACGTGATCACGCCCGGCGTGCTGCACATCATGGCCAGCAAACCCTTTTAGTGCGGCGCGAGTGCTGCGACGATCTCCGAACCTTTGGCGCGCCGAAACGCCATGCAGCGGGCAATACTCTCTGTGGCATGGTGCATGCGGCGCTCGGCGCCCGGAATGGCGTTCAGTCTGGCGCGGTAGAAAGACTCGGTCTGCGCCATGGCGCCTGGATCGCACGCGCGCTGGAGGATGACCGCCGTTCGAGCCATGCCCTCCAATGATAGGCGCTTGACGAGATCGGCGAAGTGCGATGCGACGAATGACCAAAGCGCGCTCCGCGCGGCCGGCTCATCGACCATGTATTCGCTCAAATAACGCAATTCGCCAATGCGGAACCGGCTCGTGGCGAGCGCGAGCAATTTGGCGATCGCCGCGGGATCATCACTGCCGGCGAAGGCATAGACGATGTCGCGGCGCATATCCTCCTCGTCCGTGGATTCGAATAGCTGGATCAAACGGTCAGCGAAATCTGGGTCGTGGAGAAGCGCCGAGCGTAACGCCTCGGCACGCAATTCCGGCGGCAGCGGCTTGGCGCCCGGCGCGGAACGATCGATCCGCGCCGCAAGCGATGCGATGACGTTCGCATCATGTGCCTCACTGACCAGCAAGGTCACAAGAAATTGCCTCAACAAGGCATCGGCCGGCTTCTCGCCCGGCTTCGGCGAGAGACCGAGCGTGTTCAGGCGGGCGGAAAATTCCCGGCTGATGAATCCGCGATAGGCCGGCAGGTCTTTCCGATCCAGCGACTGGCGCAGATCGAGCAAGCGCCGATCGAGGCTTTTCAGAACATCCCAGCGTGCCACCGGCGCGATCGCATGAACGGCAGAGAATACGTCCGCAGCGCGCGCTTGGCCGGCGCGCAGCGCGGCAAACAGATTGCCTAGCAGCGTGATCTGGCCCGCTGCATCCATCTTCGCGGCGCCGGCGATCTGGTTCCGCCAACTGCCCGACACGACGCGGTAATAGCCGGCGCCATCGGCGTTCGGCACGGGCGCCGCGTTGCATTCGCCCTTGAACGGAACGGAGAACGAAGCGCCGCCCATAAGCTTGCACGGACTGCCGTCCGGCACACAGATCGGGATATGCCAAAACCGGTTCGTTACCGCAAATCCCAACGGCGTGTACATCGTCTGGGACATGGCAAGTGTGGGCGGCGCGCACTGCACGGTCACATGCAGGTTCGGGATGCCTGGGCGATCGATGAAATCGTCGAACGCCGCGATCATTTCCGGGTGACCCGTCGAGGCCGCCATTGTCGCGACGAAATCCTGCGCCGTAGCGTTGCCGTGCGCGAACTTCGTCAGATAGGCGTGGATGCCGCGTTGCCACGCGTCAGGACCCACATAGTTCTCGAACGTGCGGAGTACCGACGCGCCCTTGTCGTAGGTGATGGCGTCGAAGGCATTGCCAAGATCGTCGGCAGTCCGCACCGGTTGATGCACCTCTCGCGCCGAGGGCAATTCGTCGAGATCCATCACGTCGAGGCCGTGGCGCAGCGTGTCGGTGTCGAACTCCATGTCCGGCAGGACCTGGCCCGCGATCCGGTATTCCAGCCAGGTCGCGAAGGACTCGTTCAGCCAGACATCGTCCCACCAGGCGGGCGTCACCAGATCGCCGAACCATTGATGTGCCAGCTCATGCGCCTGCACCGCGACGCTGGCGCGCTTCTGCTCGAGCGGCGAGTCTGGATCAATCAGCAGCAGTCGCTCGCGGAAGGTGATGGCGCCTGCGTTCTCCATCGCGCCGGCCGCGAAATCCGGCACGGCAAGTATGTCGAGCTTCTGGAACGGATAGCCGATGCCGAAATAGTTCTCGAGCGCACCGACGATCCCGGGCGTAAGGGACAGCGCATAGGCGATCCGCCTGCCCTCGCCGCGCGCGGTGACGCCGCGAATGTGCAGCGGCTTGGAGCGGTAGCGGTTCGGCGGCAACCAGCCGCCATCGACGACGTCGAGCGGACCGATCGCCAATGCGACCAGATAGGTCGGCAGCGGCCGCGTCGGCTGCAGCACCGTATCGATCATTCCGTGCGATGCGGGCGCCGCCGCGACGATCGGCGTGTTGCCGACAACGCGATCGCCGCGGGGCACGATGACGGTGATGTCGAACGGCGTCTTGAAGCCTGGATCGTCGAAGCAAGGAAAGGCCTTGCGCGCCGACGTCGTCTCGAACTGGGTGAAAGCATAGGAATCGCCGCGATCGACGACCTTGTAGAGCCCGTCGAGCGAGCGGCCGAACGGCGCATCGTAGTCGAAGATCAGCGTCGCTTGGCCGGCCGGCACGGGATCGACGAAAATCAGGCGCGCAACGCCGGAGCGATCGACTTGATCGTAATGTGCCGCGAAGGTCTGACCCGATTTCAGTCGCACCGTGACGCCAGAGACGTTCAATCCCTGCCCATGCAGAAACAGCTCGCGTCGCTGCTTGAGAAACCGCACGTCGATTTCGACATGTCCGGTGTAGCGATCCGATCGCGGATCGACTCGCAGCGCGATCCGATAGCGCAGGGGTATGGCATCGCGCGAAAGCTTGCCGAGCGGCACAATCTCGCCACGCAGCGAAATGCCGGTCTTGTGTGCCGAGGTTGACTTCGGCGTCTTGCTGCAACCATTGAGACAGAGGGCGGAGCCGAAAGCCGCGACCGTCAAAAGACGGACGATGGTGCGGGCGTTCTTCACGTCAGCCGGTCCGGCATGCAATAGAAGCGGAACAAAATGCGTCACCAAACGTTTGCCCGGAAAGTCTAACGATAGTGGCGTGATTCTGCCCCATTCCGTTCAGGTCGGGTTCATGCGCCGGGCACAAGAGTGCAATGCGATGAAGGCGGACATTGGGCCATTGCCCTAGTATGATCGAACAAAAGAGGAGAACGTAATGTTGAAGAAGACAGGATTGATTGCCGGTGCGGCGATGCTCGCGCTCGGCGCCGGAACGACTGGCGCCTGGGCCGACGACTGCCACAGCGACCATGCGGCCGGGACGGTGCTCGGCGCGATCGCCGGCGGCCTGATTGCCGGTGGCGCGAGCCACGGCAACGGAGCGGCCATTGCCGGCGGCGTAATCTTCGGCGGCCTGGCAGGCAATGCCATTTCGCGCGACATCGACTGCGAAGACCGCGACTATGCCGGTCGTGCCTATCAAGACGCCTTCGACGGCGACGTCGGCGAGCGCTATGAGTGGCAGGGCCGTCACGGCAACCACGGCTATGTCATCGTGACCCGCGAGTATCGCGACGACGGACGGCGCTGCAAGGACTTCACCCAGGTCGTCTGGCATCATGGCGACCGCTTCTCGCGCGACGGCACGGCCTGCCATCGCCATGGCGAGTGGGAAATCGAGACCTGAGCGTTCGCGCTCCCGACTGACGCGAACCCCGCGCCCTGACCGGCGCGGGGTTTTGCTCATTTGCCCTTCCATTGCGGCGCACGCTTCTCGGCGAAGGCTTTTGGCCCCTCGCGCAAGTCCTCGCTGCGATACATCGCGGCCACTGCCGGATAGGCGTTCTGGTTCTTTAGCGCATCGGCGATCGAAGCCTCATTGAGGCCGCGATAGACCGCCTGCTTGGAGGCGCGAATCGACATCGGCGAGAGCTCCGCAATCTGCTTCGCGAGTTCTTTGGCGCGCGCCATTAATTGCGCCGCCGGCACGACTTCGTTGACGAAACCAAGTTCCTTGCCTTCCGCGGCACTGACGCGCCGCGCTGTCAGGATCATGCCGAGCGCGCGCTTAGTGCCGATCTCGCGCGGCAAGCGGTGCAGCCCGCCGGCGAGCGCCGCCAGACCCACGCGCGGCTCCGGCAACGCGAACACGGCGCTATCGGCCGCAAGGATCAGATCGCAGGCGAGCGCGATTTCGAAACCGCCCCCCATGGCGACGCCGTTCACCGCGGCGAGCACGGGCTTGTCGAGATCGAAACGGTTGACGAGGCCCCCGAAGCCGGCCGAGTTTGCCGGAAGGCTGCGCGCACTGCCGCCGCCGGCCGCGGTGACCTTCAGATCGTTGCCGGCCGAGAAGGCCCTTTCGCCCGCCCCAGTCACGATCGCCACCCATTGCTCGGGGTCGGCGGCAAATTTGTCGAAGACCTCGCCTAGCTCGGCGTGCGCCGGCGCATGCAGCGCGTTCATCACTTCGGGACGGTTGAGGGTGACAATCGTCAGCCTTCCGTCGCGCTCGACCTTGCAGAATTCATAGTCCGACATGGCGTTTTCCCTGATTTTTCTGGCCTAAGTCTCCCTTGGCGGGCGTCCGGCAGCAAGGCTTGAGTAACTATTTAATTCTAGGTTTGCCGCTGCCACGGAAGCTTCGGCCGCATGTCGGACACTTGGAACATGAGCGTCGGGGGCCGCACCTATGGTCCCTATTCGACGCAACAGATGCAGACCTTCGCCGTAGAAGGCCGCCTCGCCGCGCATTCGCTCGTCGCGAAGAACGGCGATGCGTTGTTTCGCCCGGCCGAGGAGTTTGCGCCGCTTTCGAGGCTCTTCGAACCGGTGCAGCCCGCTGCCCCTCTCCAGCCCCTGCAACCGTCGCCGTCCGCAACCGGCAAGTTCGTCACCGCCGGCGGTATCGAGAGCGACGAAGATATCATCTCGCCGACCTTCGGCCGCAGCAATGACGAACCGCGAACCGGCGATCGCGGCCGTTTCGTCATCATCGCCGACATGAAGTCGCGCTCGATCTCGGGTCTCGAGGAAGAGATCTTCAATCTCGGCCCCGCCTATCCGTTGATGCCGCAGGCCTGGCTGCTGATCAGCGATCTGGGCATCAACGTCATCCGTAACGCGCTGGTGCAGAAGCTCGGCAAGATGGACACGCTGTTCATCGTCGATGCGACGCACAACAAGGCGGCCTGGTTCAACTTCGGGCCTGAATCCGACACGCGCATCCGCCGCGTGTGGACCGCGCAGCACGAACCGGTCGCGCAGAAGCAGGCTCTCTAGCTCAGCCGACCGGCCGCAACTTTTCGCGGAAGCGCTGGTGGTTGTGGACGTAGCCCGCCGCCGACATTTTAAGTCCCGAGAGCTCCATGTCGTTCAGTTTGCGCGCGACCCTTGCCGGCGCGCCGAGGATCATCGAGCCGTCCTCGAACTGCTTGCCTTCCGTGACCAGCGAATTGGCGCCGACGAGACAGTTCCTTCCGATCCGGCTGCGATTGAGCAAGGTCGAACCCATACCGATCAGCGAGCCATCCTCGACCGTCGTCGAATGCAGGATGACGCGATGGCCGACCGTGCAGTCGGCGCCGATCGTCACAGGCTGGCCGGGATCGGTGTGAATGACGCAGAGATCCTGGATGTTGGAGCCCTCGCCGATCGTGATCCAGTCATTATCGCCGCGCAGCACACAGCCCCACCAGATGCTGGCGCCCTTCAGCAGGCGCACCTTGCCGATCACGACGGCGTTGGGCGCCACCCAATATTGCCCTTCGGGCGGGAGCTCGGGCGTCGCGTCGTCGAGCGCGTAGATCGGCATGTCGCATTCCGGATTGTGATTTGCGGCGCCATTGTGGCAGCGGATTTCCGGCAAAGCGAGGCTTCGCGCCGGCCATCGGGATGGGGCATACTGCCCGCACGATGGCCGCTTCGGATTCGCACCTGCCTGCCCTGGACCATGCGCTCGCGCGCACCATCGTCGAGGATTCCATCCGGACCTATTTCCGCAAGCGGCGTTCGCGCGTGCCCGATTTCGTGGAGCGGACCTTCTCGCTCAAGGGTGCGTTGCAGACCCATAAGCACGCCTTCGGACACGATCTGTGGCGCGCGCCGTTGAACGCGGCGCTGGCCGGACCGCAGATCGGGCTTAACGCAGCGGCACGGATACTCGATTTGGTGGGACGCACGGAGACCGCCGAGCAATTGCGGGCGCGCGAACTGTTCTTCCGCACCACGGTGGCACAGGAGATCGAGCGGCGGCTGATCGTCGATCTTCTGGAATTGCCTTACACAGGTGCCGGCGAACCGTCGTTCCATGACGCGCTGGCGGTCGAGATCCTCGGCGACCGGCGGCTCGACGGCGCACTCGGGATTCTCAACGGCCCGTGGGGCGAGGAACAACGCCTGAAGATGGACGCCAAGCTGGTGCAGCAGATCGCGATCTATCTGAACAATCGCGGCGCGGCGGGAGAAGTGGTGAGCGCGGCGGTCACGATGGCGGCCGGCGGCGCCATGCTGCACCAGGCGACGCCTGGCTTCCTCACGCTCGGACCGGCGCTGGCCCAGGCTCTTGGCGCCAAGATCGGCGGCGTTGCGGCCTTCGGCGCGGCAGCCGCAGTGCTCGCGGCGAGCGCGACCGCAGCGGCGTTCGCGGGCGTCGTCACCGATCCGATCCAGAGCGCGCTCGGCATCCATCATATGCGCCTCGTCTCCTTGCTCGACACGCTGGAGAACGTCTTCCTCGGCGGCGACGCACGCCTTGCGGTTCCCGAGCAATATGCGGCACGGCTCATCGATATTGTGGATGCCGTCGTTTCCATCGCAGGACACATCCGCGCCGGCTGACCAAGTCATCCGTCCACAGATTTCACATTGCAGTCGTACAATCCCTGTTACGCTTTTCTTGTCGGAGTGTGATTCGACGGGGACCGATTTCGTGCAGCTTTGCACAGTATTCCTCGACCGTTCGGGCAAAGTGGTCCGCCCTCGCACACACGCCCGCCGATCCTTCCCATCAAGCGTTCCGTTCCTGACCAGGGAGACTCCATGGCCAAACGTTCTGCGCGTTACAAGACGCGCGAATTCGACGAGTCCGAGAATGTTCATCCTCTCTTTCCGTCCCGCGGCGGCTGGAATCCGCGCGGCGAAGACGTTCGCGACCGCAAATACGTAAAGAACATCCGGGCGATGAGCCCGACCCAGCAAATCCTGCTGGATGCCATCGAAGAACGCTCCGTCGTTCTGGCGCTGGGGCCCGCCGGTACCGGAAAGACCTATCTCGCCATCGCCAAGGCCGTCGAAGCGCTCGAAGCCGGGCGTTGCGGCCGCATCGTGTTGTCGCGTCCGGCGGTCGAGGCCGGCGAGAGTCTCGGATTTCTTCCGGGCGACCTCAACGAAAAGCTCGCGCCCTATCTGCGCCCGCTTTACGACGCGCTCACCGAACGTTTGGGCACCAAGCGGTTGAAGGCGCTGGTCGCAGACGGCGTAATCGAGATCGCGCCCGTCGCCTATATGCGCGGGCGCACCCTCAGCGATTGCTATGTCGTGATCGACGAGGCGCAGAACTGCACCTACACCCAGCTCAAGATGCTGCTGACGCGGCTTGGCTGGCGTTCGACCATGGTGCTCACCGGCGATCCCGACCAGACCGACCTGCTGAAAGGCATGTCGGGGCTCGGCGACATCGCCGACCGGCTGGAGAAGGTGCCGGAGATCGCCGTGGTGCGTCTCTCCGATGCCGACATCATCCGCCATCCGCTCGTCGCCGGCATGCTGACGGTGCTGTAGCCTCCATAGAAACGGGGCGGGAACCGCATGGCGCGACTCCCGCCCTATTTCCCGCCGTTACTGGGCTGGCCAGCGGAAGGTGCGTTCAGACACCGACCGACAAGCGCGTTCGCGGAAATCGCCTCAGTCCCTGGCGCCCGCGGCTTGCGCTGCCAGACCGTCCGATGTGGACGCGGGAACCGCAAGCGCCGCGCGCGCGGTGCGCACAAGCTGCCACCTGAACCTGTATGTGCCCGCGCGTCAGCCGGTCAGATCATCGCCTCTTCGAACAAAATCATCGAGGAGAATCTAGTTTTGCGCGCGCGCGCTTCAAGATGTGGATAGAAGAGTTGATCAGCACACGGATTTGTCAATGAAATCCGCGCATGCGGCTGTAACATTCCGTCAAGAGTTTCAACTTATCCACGCGCTCCCTGTTTTCATAAAAATCTCCCTCGCTCGATCCTGCGACCGTTCCAATTTAAAGCGTTGAATGGGCGACGTTTTCACACGCGCGCATTTTCCGGGTGAACCACGATCAGGCAACCAAACCTTTAGATCCGGGGCCTGGGTCGCGTACGTGGAGCAAGCGAGACGCGCCAAATTGGTCGGACCAATCTATACAACTGCACCGACTTAGGGCCGCAAGTTACTTTGAGGTGATTTCAAGGCGCTGCACATGTTGCGGCTCGTCAAAACCCTTCAGGGCAACGAGACCCGCGCTATACAAGTGCAGCGCTTTGCCGGCACACGATTCCCCAACCGTGTTCGGGATCAAGATATGGTTCGGCTCAGGGCAGGCCCGCACGCCAAATAAATCGACAGCAGCGTGCGGCCGGAAGCCGGCTCTTCGGCTATGCCACTTGGGCCAACTGCTTTTCCATAAGATGCTTCCATGTCAAACTTTCGTTGTACGACTTCATCGGCTTCACACTGTGCAGGAGGGAGTTGATAAACTGACGGTACTCGTCGCTGACCTGGTTACGACACATCTCCCACGCGACTCGCCAGGCGGGCAAAATCAAGAACTGACTCACAGTGGCAACTTCAGTTTGCCAACTCGCTGCATCAAGCAGACCTCTTTGGTGTTGTAGGAAACTATCTTCAATGCTCCAGTACATGGCGACCGCATATGTATTGAAGGCAGATATCTGCACGGGAGTCAGCGTCAAATCAGATTGGTTCGCACGAATGATCGTCTCGCACAGAGTGGGTTCCGTCGCTCGCAAGATGAATTCTACTGTTCTCCCCGATCGTCCCTGCTGCATGACGCCGCGCTGATTTCGCTCCGTCTGACGCATCTGCAGCAACAAGAATATCAACGTGACGATGACTGCCGCGCCGCTGACAAAGCTTCCAATGGCTGCAAGATCCGAGAGTGACATCGATGTCCCCTGAGCTAAGTACAGACCGCACGATAGCCGATTTCTCGGGGTGGGGGCTGTCCCAACTGCAACCTGGCCAACATCCGCGTTGGGCGGGTCGTGTTAAAGAAAAATCCCTGGCCGACCTTCCGGTCCCAAATTACTGAGCATTAGAGATTCGCCGAAATCGCCGACACAATTCGAGCTTTGACTTCTTCAGCACATTCGGTCGAGGGCGGTCGCTACGCCTTGATCAGCCGAACGCCGCAATCGTTCACCCCTTGATCGGCTCGATGAGCGTGGGTGCATGGTTCTTCACGCTGCCGACCGCCTTGCTCACGGGCCAGTTGGTGAGGCGAGCATCGGCGATGGGCTTGAGCATCTCGCGGATTGTTGCAGTGTCCGCCGGTTCTTCGCCGAGCCACGCGGCCCAGTCCTCTTCGCCGAGGATGACCGGCATCCGGTCGTGCAGCTTGGCCATCACCTCGTTCGGCGCGCAGGTGATGATGGTGCAGGAGCGGATCGGCGCCTTCTCGCCCGGAGGCGTCCACTCTTCCCACAGACCGGCGAAGGCCATCGGTCCCTTGTTGCCGAGCGCGATGGCGTAGGGCTGCTTCTCGTCGCCCGTCTTTTTCCATTCGAAAAAACTCGAGGCCGGGATGATGCAGCGGCGGCCGGCCTTCCACGCGCCGCGGAACATCGGCTTGGACTCGATGCCGTCGTCGCGGGCATTGAAGGTCGAGAATTTGCCGATCTCCTTGGCCCATGACGGCACCAGGCCCCAGCGCATCATGGTGATTCGCCGCTCGCCGTTCTCGAAGGTGACGACCGGGATCTGGTTGGTCGGCGCAATATTGTATTTGGGAATCCAGCCCGCTTCAGCCTTCGACGGGACGGGCCGAATGTATTTCTCGGTGATGCTGTAGAGCCGGTGCAGCTCGCGCCAAGTGTATTGGTTGGTGTAACGCCCACACATGTCAGCACATCATCGTCTCGCGCGGCCTTCGCCGTGACGCCGCGCGTTTGCGATCATAGGCGTCTCCCGGAATGGTCCGCCACCCTGCCCGTTCGCCGGCAGGACACCCAACTCATCGGTGAATGAAGATCTGGCCCGTGACCGGAAAGCATCACCGGCACCAAGATGTTAATTCTCGTGTGAATGAATATTGACGGTCCGAAAGTTTCCTGCCAGCGTCCGGGCAATGTGCCGAAGAGCACAAATGCGACCGCTTGCGGGCGGAACGGGAGGGACACCATGAAGCGTGCGTTAAGCCTGTCGACGTCCATTCTGGCGCTGGGGTTCTGGAGCGCCGTTCACACTGAGGCGGCAGCCGCGTCCTCCGACAGCGCGTCGAGCAGCGCGATCGAGACGGTCGTCGTTACGGCGGAACGCCGGGCGGAAAACCTGATGACGGCGCCCGTCACGGCGAGCGTTCTGACCGGCGGGCAGCTGCAGGACAGGGGTGCGCTGACCATCAACGATCTGCAGTTCATCGCGCCGAATGTGACGATCAACGATTTCGGCCAGGGCGTCGACTTCGACATCCGCGGCATCGGCAAAGGCGAGCACAACACCCAGACGCCGATCGGCGTGGTGACCTACCATGACGGCGCGTCGACGTTTCCCGGCTATATCGCGGCGGAGCCCTTTTTCGACATCAAGAGCGTCGAAGTCTATCGCGGGCCGCAAGGCACGTTCGTGGGTCAGAACGCGACCGGCGGCGCGGTGTTCGTCAATTCCAACGACCCGGCCATCGGCGGCGCGTATGAGGGCTACGGCCAGCTGCAATACGGCAACTACAACAATGTGGAAGCCCAGGGCGCGGTCAATATTCCGATCACGGACGATTTCGCGATTCGCATTGCGGGCTACGGCATGTACCGCTCCAGCTTCTACACCATCACCGACCATTCCGCAGCGGACGCCTGCCCAAACTTCAAATATGACGGCTGCAAGCCGGGCTACAACAATGCCGACAATCTGTGGGGCGCCGGACGCTTCAGCGCCTTGTGGCATCCCATCGAGCCGTTGACGATTTCGTTCAAGTACGATGCGCTCTATCAGGACTTCGGCGCGTCGCCTGCCATTCCGTACACCGAGCTTTACCCGTTGGGCGCGCCGACCGCGCCGTTGGGCGTGCCCAATCCGCGTCACAATACCGATCTGTTCAACGTCACGGCCAACGCGCCGGAGAAGAGAATGGACCGGATGCAGCGCGGAATTCTGAAGATCGACTATGCGTTCGGGGACGGCACGAAGCTGCAATCCATCTCGGACTACAATGTCGGCAATACGGAGTGGCTGACCGATCTGGATCTTACCGATTACGGCAATCCGGGCGACATCAACTATTTCGCGGCATTTCCCGGCCTCGGCGGGACCGACAACTGGACGTTCTTCGACCGCGTGGACGAGACCATGTATTCCGAAGAGATCAACCTGATCTCGCCCGACGACCAGCCGATCACCTGGGTCGTCGGCCTGTACGGCCAGCAGAACAATTACACCTGGATTTCCCCGTACCAGTTCTGGGTCGCCGTGGGCTCGCGCATCGGCAACGATCCGACGCCAAGTGCCGCCAATTTCAATCAGTTCACCTCCTATACGTTCCAGGGCCACACGAGCAATCTGGACCTTGCCGCGTTCGGTCAGGTGGCAGCCAAGCTCGGCGGCGGCTTTCAGGCCTCATTGGGCGGCCGCTGGACGGAGACCCGTTCGGAGAATGTCGGCCCCTTCTGGAACTTCGGAGCGTTCCTGAACAATCGGCAGGGCCAGAAATCCTACAATCTGTCCTACAAGGCCGCGATCGACTGGGCGATCAACGACGGAAACTTCCTTTATGCGTTCGTTGCGACCGGATACACGGGCGGCGGACTCAACGTCGTCTTCAATCCGATCGTCGCCCAAACCTTCGGTCCGGTGACCGACACGAACTATGAGGTGGGCTGGAAGGCGACGGACTGGTTCGACGGGCACATGCACTCCGAACTCGACGCCTACTACACGCAGTACAATAACTTCCAGGTCATCCTGGGCGACCCGAAAATCCCCGGGACGTCGAACGAATTCAATCTGCCCAAATCGACGCTGAACTATGGCGTCGAGGCGGAAACCCAAGCCTCGTTCGGGCAGTTTTCCTTCACCGGCGCCATCGGCTTGCTGAAGAGCGAGCTCGGCAACTTCTTCATCCGCGACAACAGGTTGATCGGCAGCTTCGGGATTTGCGATCCGGTCACGGGCGGAGCGGATCCCCACTGCGTCAATGTGAAGGGCCATCAGATGACCTATGCGCCCAGCGTCACCTTCAACTTCAGCGCCGAGTACAGGTTCAATCTCGGCGACGGCGACACGCTCACCCCGCGCATCAACTTCGCTCATACCTCCGGTCAATGGGCGACTCTCTTCGACAACGCCTCTTTGGGCGACAGGCTGGGCGCACGCGATCTGCTCGGCGCGCAGCTCGCCTGGACGACAGGCGACATGATCTGGACGCTCTACGGAGAAAACCTTCTGGACAAACAATATGTGACGGCCGTCGATTCCGGCGGCCTCTACGCCGGCGCGCCGCGTCAGTTCGGCGCGCGGGTCCTCATACCATTCTAGCCCCGTAGCCTTGTCGGCCGCCGCGCTGGCGCAACCAGCCGGCGGCCGAACTTTTCGCCGTTGCTTCGGCGCTCACGAAATCCCAAGGCGCCGTCGCCGGCGCATGGAATGCCGTCGGTTGGCGCAATCGTCGCATCGGCCACTGGCGGCTGCCGGCGAATTTGACAAGAATCGACTTTGCGCGGAAGACGCAGGGGGGCTCGACCGGCAGGATGGAGCCGTCTGCCGGGAGAGGTTCGCCAGCGCACGCCACAAAGGTCGAGTTAATGCCATCAGCCAAGACCGAACCACGAAAGAAAGCGTCCCGAAAGACACCCCGAACAAAGGCCGAGCAGCGCGCCCAGACGCTCGAACAAATTCTGGATGCGGCCGAGTTCCTCTTCTCCAAACATGGTCTCTACGGGGTAACGTTGCGCGATGTCGCGCTGAAGGTCGGCGTCCACACGTCGCTGATGCATTACTACTTCGAGGACAAGCTCGCGCTGTGCGAGAAAGTCTTCGCCCGGCGCGCCAGTGTCACCAGCGGCCGCCGCATGAAGGCTCTCGACGATTATGAGAAGCGCGCGGCGGGCAAGCCGACCGTGAAAGGCGCGCTGCACGTCTTCCTGGATACCGACTTCGATCTCTACATTCAGGGCGGCGAAGGCTGGCGCAATTACGCCGCGTTCGGCGCCCAGCTCGCCAATACGCCGGAAGGCGCGAAACTGATGGACGAGTATTTCGATCCCGTCGTACTTCGGTTGATCGGTATCCTGGCGAAGGCGCTGCCCGACGTACCCAAGAAGGAGATCTTCTGGGGCTATCACTTCGTGACCGGAAGCCTGATGCATTCCCTGGCGCGGAGCGGCCGGCTCGACCGGCTGTCGAGCGGGCTTTGCCGATCCGACGATTTCGAAGCCGTGAAAGAGCGCATGGCGGATTTCATGGCCGCGGGTTTCCTGACGCTGAAGCACTGACCTCCCCCACCCGATTTCCAACCCCCTTGACCAAGGTCCCGTACTTAACTAGATAGGTAATTAGCTATTTGGTGAAGTACGAATGGACCAGCTTTCAAGCACCTTTCAGGCCCTGGCCGATCCGACGCGGCGCGCGATCCTCGCGCAGCTGGCGCATGGCGAGCGTTCGGTGACGGAACTCGCCGCGCCGTTCGACATGAGCCTGCCTGGGATCTCCAAGCATCTGAAGGTCCTGGAACATGCCGGCCTCATCTCCAGAAGCCGCGAGGCGCAGTGGCGGCCCTGCAAGCTCGAACCGAAAGCCCTGATGACCGTTGATAGCTGGCTGGAGGAATACCGCGAGCTTTGGAACCAGCGCTTCGACCGGCTCGACGATTATCTCAAGGAACTCCAGGGAAAAGGAAAGAAACGTGGCCGCGCCAAAAAGTGAAACTCGCGTTCCCTCAGACGAGCCGGTGATCGAATTTACCCGCCTGCTCGACGCTCCGCGCGAACTCGTGTGGGAGGCTTGGACCGATCCGAAGCGTGTCGCGCAGTGGTGGGGGCCGAACGGGTTCTCGATCACCAACCATGCGATGGCGGTCAAGCCGGGCGGGCGGTGGGACTTCGTGATGCACGGGCCCGACGGCAAGGACTATGACAATGTCGTCGTCTACCACGAGGTGGTGCGGCCCGAGCGCCTCGTCTACACCCATGGCGATCGCGGCGATACCGACCAGTTCCATGTCACCGTGACGTTCGTGGCCGAGGGGCGCAAGACGCGCCTCACCATGCATTCGCGCTTCCCGAGCCTTGCCGCACGCGACCATGTCGCGCGCGAGTTCGGCGCGGTGGACGGCGGCAGCCAGCATCTCGACAATCTCGAAGCCTATCTCGAACAGCAGCAGCAGTAGCGACAGGAGGCAGACATGCCGCAATTTCTCACGATCTATTCACCCGATGTGCCGAGCAGCGGCCCGCCCAGCCCCGAACACATGGCCGAGATGGGCAAGCTCATCGAGAAGATGAATGCGCGAAACGCGCTGGTGACGATGGGCGCGACGACGCCCGGCTCTTTCAAGATCCGTTTTGCAAAGGGCGATTACGCCGTCACCGACCTGCCCAGGACCGGCGAACAGGGTTTCGCGATCCTCAATGCCAAGGACCGGGCCGATGCGGAGCAGATGGTGCGGGATTTCCTCTCCGTCGCCGGCGACGGTGAATCCGTGGTGCACCCGCTGATGGAAATGCCGCCGAAGGGCTGAATGGGTGTCGGAAAGCGGGCGCGACGAGCGTCTTAGAGACGAATGAGATTGCAGGAGGAAACCATGATTTGCCGTCTGGCGACGCCGCCCCTTATCGGATTGGCCGTCGCACTCGCCCTGATCACCGGCAGCCGCGCCGAACCGGCTGCACCGCCGCCCAACTTCGTCATTCCGCACGGCTCCGACGACGTGACCAAGGCGGTGGCCGGCGAATATACGCTCGATCCCAATCATGTGGGCGTGATCGCGCGCGTGTCGCATCTGGGCTTCTCGATCAGCATCTTCCGCTTCGGCAAGGTGGCGGCGACCTTGCAATGGGATCCGGCGGCGATCGCAAAATCGCAGCTGAACGCCACCGTCGAGACCGCATCGATCGAGTCCAACGTGCCGGGCTTCTCCGACCAGCTCGCGGGCCCGCAATTCCTCAATGCCGCCGCCTTCCCGCAAGCGAACTTCGTTTCGACGGCATTCCGCCGGACCGATGCGACGCACGGCAAGGTCGACGGAAAATTCACGCTCAAGGGCAAGACCGTGCCGCTGACCTTCGACGTCACGCTGGTCGGCGCCGGACCGGGCTTCGCCGGCGGCCCGACGATGGGTCACGTCATCGGCATCCACGCCGAGACGACGATCAATCCGCAGGACTTCGACATGGGCCCGTTCTTCAAGGACCCGATCGAGCTGGTGATCGACACAGAGTTCGACCACAAAGGCTGAATGAGGGACCCATGACACTCAAACTCCATTACCATCCGCTGTCGTCGTTCTGCTGGAAGGTTCTGATCGCGCTCTACGAGAACGGCACGCCGTTCGAACCGGTGCTCGTCGACTTCCAGGACAGCGCCTCGCGCGAGGCGTTCGTGAAGATCTGGCCGATCGGACAGTTCCCGGTGATTCAGGACACGGTGCGCGACTGGATGGTGCCGGAATCCTCGATCATCATCGAATATCTCGACCAGCATCGTCCCGGCCGCACCCGTTTCATTCCCGCCGATCCCGATGCGGCACGGCAGATGCGGATGCGCGACCGCTTCTTCGACCTGCACATCCAGGTGCCGATGCAAAAGATCGTCGGCGACCGGATGCGGCCCGAAGGCAAGCACGATCCGGTGGGAGTCGAGGATGCACGCAACCGGATGCGGACAGCCCTGACGCTCGTTGAGCAGGACATCGGCGAGACGTGGGTGATGGGCGAAGCGTTCACGATGGCGGACTGCGCCGCCGCGCCGGCGCTCTATTATGCCAACCGCGTGATGCCACTGGCCAAGGTTTTCCCCAAGACCGCGGCCTATCTCAAACGGCTGAGCGAACGGCCGTCCATCGCGCGCGTCCTCAAGGAAGCCGAGCCCTATCTCAAGCTGTTTCCGGCGGGCTAGCCGGCCAAGCGCCTACTGGACGCGCTCCATCTCGCGCCGGATATCGTCTTCGGAGATCGGCCGTTGGAAAAACACGGCCCATGCGTTCATCGCCAGGCCGATGCCCCAGCCGGCGAGGACCCAGATCGGCCAGAAATATCCCCGACCGGAGAAGGCCCACACGATTATCAGCAGGGTATTCACGAGCGCGTAGACGGCGACGTGTTCCCAAAAGCCGCGCTTGGCCCTCAGGCGCTTGAGGGCAGCTTCCCGCCTCGGATCCGGATCGGTCATCGCACAATTCCTTACTTGACGGCACGTAGCCTAGCTTATCGCGCCATACTCCTTGTTCGAAATTTTGGCTGGCATTTCAGTTCGGCATTCGCATACTGACAAGAAGTCAGACGCTCGGAGAAATCTCGCATGGCCTTCGAAACCATCTCGCCTACGGACGATCTCGGCTTCGATCCCGATGCGCTGAAGAAGAAATATCTCGCCGAGCGCGACAAACGCCTGCGGGCCGACGGCAACGAGCAATATGTCGAGATCAAGGGTCAGTTCGCCCACTATCTCGAAGATCCCTATGTCGCGCCGATCTCGCGCGCGCCGCTGTTCGACGAGGTCGAAGTCGTCGTGATCGGCGGCGGCTTCGGCGGCCTGCTCGCCGGCGCACGGCTGCGCGAGGCCGGCGTGCAGGACATTCGCATGATCGAGAAGGGCGGCGATTTCGGCGGCACCTGGTACTGGAACCGCTATCCCGGCGCAGCGTGCGATATCGAATCCTACGTCTATCTGCCGCTGCTCGAGGAGCTGAACTTCGTACCCGTCGAGAAGTACACCCGCGCGCCGGAAATCCTGAAGCACTCCCGCGCCATCGGCGAGAAATTCGACCTCTACAGGAATGCGCTGTTCCAGACCGAAGTCACCGAGATGCGCTGGGACGAGACGAGCTCGCGCTGGATCGTCAAGACCAACAAGGGCGACGCGATGAAGGCGCGCTTCGTGGTGATGGCGAACGGCCCGTTGCATCGCCCCAAACTGCCGGGCATTCCCGGCGTGGAGAGCTACAAGGGCCACTCCTTCCACACCAGCCGCTGGGACTATGCCTATACGGGCGGCGACTCGAACGGCAACCTGACCGGCCTGAAGGACAAGGTGGTCGGCATCATCGGCACGGGCGCGACCGCGGTGCAGTGCGTGCCGCATCTGGGCGCGGGCGCCAAGCAGCTCTACGTTTTCCAGCGTACGCCCTCCTCCATCGATGTGCGCAACAATCGTCCGACCGATCCGCAATGGGCGAAAAGCCTGAAGCCCGGCTGGCAGAAGGAGCGCATGGACAATTTCAATGCGCTCGTCTCCGGCGTGCCGCAGGCCGAGGACCTGGTCAATGACGGCTGGACCGACATCATCGGCAATCTGCTCGTGCTGATGCGCAAGGCGAACGAAACCGGCGCGCAGCAGGATCTCGCGACGGTGATGCAGCTCGCCGACTTCAAGAAGATGGAGCAGATCCGCGCCCGTGCCGAAGCGATCGTCAACGATCCCAACACGGCCGAGGCGCTGAAGCCCTATTACAACCAGTTCTGCAAGCGGCCCTGCTTCCACGACGAATATCTGGACACCTTCAACCGGCCGAACGTCACGCTCGTGAACACCGACGGCAAGGGCGTGGAGCGCATCACCGAGCGCGGCGTCGTCGCCAACGGCAAGGAATATCCGCTGGACTGCCTGATTTACGGCACCGGCTTCGAGGTCGGCACCTCCTACACCCGCCGCGCCGGCTATGAACTCTATGGCCGCGGCGGACAGAGCCTGACGGACAAGTGGAAGGACGGCGTTTCCACCCTGCACGGCATGCACGCACACGGCTTTCCCAATGTGCTCATCATGATGAACACCCAGTCCGGCTTCACCGCCAACTTCCCGCACATGCTGGAGGTGCAGGCGACCCACCTCGCCTACATCATCAAGACGGCGCAGGACCGCCAGGCGACGGTCGTCGAGGCTTCCGAGGAGGCGGAGAACGCCTGGGTGCAGACCGTCATCGACTCCGCGTTGATGCGGCAGAGGTTCCAGGAGGAATGCACGCCCGGCTACTACAACAATGAGGGCAAACCCTCGCCGCTCGCGGCGCGCAACGGTTTTTATGGCGGCGGATCGATCGCCTTCATCAACATGATGGAGGAATGGCGCAAGGCCGACGACCTGAAGGGGCTGGAACTCAGCCGCTGAGCCTCAGTGCGGCTTGAGCGCCAGGGCGATCTGGATGATGAAGAGGCCGAGGCCGAAGCTCCAATAGGCGGAGATCGAGGCGGCAAGCCAGAAGGCCATCCGCGAGCAATCCTTGGTGCGGAACGACTTCGCGGCGTTCTCGAACAGCACGTTCGGGCCGGCGACGACCATGACGGCGACGTAGCCGAGCTGTCCGGCGGTCGATGCCGGCTTCTTTCCGACCATCCGGTAGGCGTTGGCGAGGATGCCGGACGCGGTGAAACCGGCCAGCGTCGCAAAAGCGACCAACCAAATATCCTTAAGCACGCCGGCATCCCCGATGACTGTGTGAGGAGCAAATGCAGGCGCCGTGCCCTTATTTTCCGCCGTTCGGCGGCGATTTTGTGCCGTTTCGGGGCGTCCAATTTTGCATCAGGCCGATTCGCGCGCGCCGCGGCGATTGAGGCATCGCCGCCACGCCTTAGCGGAATTTGAAATTGGGACAGGATGGCGCGACGGAGTAGCCAGTTCGCTGTGTTAAGTATGCCGTGGCGCGACTCCTGGAGTGCGCCTGGGCACCGCAATGACCTACACCGACACGGACAACACGATCCGAAAGCGCTCCGGCTGGCTCATCCCGCTGGGCGTATTCCTGGTGACGTTCGTGCTGTCGGCGCTGGTGCTGCTGTTCTACCTCGCGCCGACCGCGCCGAATTTCCTGGAGGAGCAGGTCTCGCCGACCTCGCGCGGCGACATCGTTCCGCTCAAGGTCGACGGGCTCAAGCTTTGGATCCCGGCCAACTATCTGCAGTACGAAAGCGCGCGCCAGGGCGGCGAGCGCAAGGTCGTGGAGATGTTCTCGCTGCTGCCGGACATGGCGGGCTGGTCGAACTGGGAGGCACAGACCTTCACCGGCAATGCGCCGGATTCCTCCGTCGTCTATCTCCTGATCCGCGAGGCGAAGGTGAACCTTTCCGCGGCCGACCGGCTGAAGCGCGTCTACCTCGCCTACGTCGTCGATCCCAAGGGAATTTCCGCGCCGTTCGACCTGACGCAATATGTCTTCCGCCAGAGCGAGAATTCCGGCTATCGCGGCGAGGACATGTTCGTCGGCGATACGCCGAACGGGCCGGCCATCCTTCTGTGCGAGCAGTTGAGCCCGACGGTGCCGAGCCCCAATTGCCTGCGCGATATGCGGCTGGCGCCGGGCGTGGTCCTTACCTATCGCTTCAAGCGCGCCCATCTCGACCGCTGGCGCGAGATATCGGACGGCGTCACCAAGCTGGTGGCGACGTTCGAGAAGGATCCCAAGCGCCAGGCCGCAACGCTGGTTCAGCCGCGCCCGTAGAGTTCGCTCAATGAGCGGCGCCGCGGCGCGATGCGGTGGATCGCGGTCGCGAGGGCCGGCGCGAAGACAAGCGCCGCCGCCGCCGCCAGCGGGAACTGCGCGGCAAACATCGCGATCGAGCCGTGCAGCACGATCCATGGCGCAATCGCGCCGGCCGCGCCCAATGCCCCGAACCAGGCCGCAACGCCGGTGTCTTCAATGCTGCGCAGGCGCGCGACATCCTCGGATTCGTTTGCCAGGCGATAGCGGCGCAGGCGGACCGCGATCGTGAGCGACAGGAAAAGTGCCGCGGCAACGGCCGTGCCCGTCACGACGAAGATCGTCGCGCCGGCGTGGCCGGCCGCCCTGTCCTCGAGCCACAGGCCCGTGAGCCCCAGGACGGACAGCGACAAGGCGACCGCCAGGGCTTCGCGCCAGTCGCGCCCGATCGCCAGCGCCGAGAGCAGCATGATGATGGCGGCGCCGGCGAACCATAGGAGAGGCGTGACGGTACCGCTTCGGAGCAGCCAAGGACCCGCGCCGAACGCGGCAAGTGTCGCGATCACCAGCGCGATGCCGGCAACACTCATGCCCCAGCGCGGCGTCAGAACCGCCGCTGCCGGCCGCAGCAAACGCTCGCGCCGCTCGCTGGCACGGTTCGCGTCGCTGAAGAAAGTCTCGCCGTAGGAAAGAACGGAACTTGCGAACGGCACGAAAAGAAGCACCGAAGCTGCGGTAGCGGCGATGCCGGCTGCCGCGCCAAGGCCCTGAGTCGCGCCGCTGCGGATCGACCAGCTTATGGCGGCAAGCGCCACCGCCAGAACGGTGAGGAGCAATGGAGCGCCGGCCCGCACCAATGCATCTTTGGACACCGCGATCTTGTCATTGCCCGGGAGCAGGCGGCGCACGATGTCACCGGCGAGGACCGATCCGATCAGATAGGCGAGAGCGTAGATCGCGAGAAAGCCGGAAAGCGTAAGGCCCTCGTACGCCGCGAAAGGTCCGGCGGCCGCCAGCCCGGGGAGCGGTGCCAGCGCCTGGACGATCGCAAGACCGGCATGGCGCAGATGGAGGAAGGCGATCGCGGCGGCGAGGACAAGCGAAAGACCGATAAGGAACAACGCTCCGACGGGCACGGCCCGGCCGTCGAGGCCAAACCAGAACGCCGCGATGGCGGCGGCGGCGAGGAACGCCAGAACGGCAATCCGTATACGGAATAGCAGCTCCAGGATCGCCACGGTTTTCCCGTTACCCGCTGGTTAGGCGCGGCTGGAGGGCGCCTCCGGCAGATCCATCTCCAGGATCGCCATGTTGAACGCGTAGGAGACCTCGCCGTCTTCCTCGTCCTTGAAGATCACGCCGATGAATTCGCCGGCGACCTGCACCTCGACGGAATCCGCCTGCTTCGGGCGTTCCACGATCGAAATCGTGTCCAGCCGGAACAGGTTGCGCAGATATTTTTCGAGGCGCCAGATTTCGCTGCGGGTCAACGGAAGTCTCCCAGGAAGGTGCGCTCAACTCGCATGGGGCCGATGCCCGGTCAAGACCGCCCTTGACCCGCGGGCTTTCCATCGCGCAAGCACGCATTATGACGGTCGGCGTACAAGGCTTTTATGCGGCGAGCGCGAGCCCTCTCGTGCCCCTGCCCCGCCTCGAGGGCGATGCGCGCGCCGACATCTGCGTCATAGGCGGCGGCTATACGGGGCTGTCGGCGGCACTGCACGCGGCGCGTGCCGGCGCGAAGGTTGCACTCGTCGAGGCACACAGCGTCGGCTTCGCCGCGTCGGGCCGCAATGGCGGACAGATCCATCCGGGCCATCGCAAAGATCAGGCCGAGCTCGAGCGGTGGCTCGGGCGCCAGCATGCGCGCGATCTATGGCGGCTGAGCGAGGAAGCGCGCCAGCTCGTCTTCGAACTGGCGGCGGAAGGGTGCGATCTGAAGCGCGGGCTCGTGATCGCCGCGCACAACGAGCGGGCCGCGCGCGGCCTTGCCGAAGACGCGGATTATCTCGCGACACAATATGGGTACACCGGGCTGCGGCTACTGGACCGCGTGGACACCGCGGCGGCGCTCGGCACATCGGTCTATCCCGCCGCACGCCTCGACATCGGCGGCGGTCATCTGCATCCCCTCGCCTTCGCGCGGCGCCTGGCGCGCGCGGCGCTCAATGCGGGTGCGCAGATCTTCGAGCAAAGCCCGGCGCGCGCGATAGAGGGAACGACGGTGCGCTGCGATGGCGCAAGCATCACCGCGGATCACGTCATCATCGCCAGCGACGCGTTCAGCGGCGCGCTCGCTCCCTCGCTCGCGCCCTATATCGCCCATGTCGAAAGCTTCATCGTCGCGACGGCACCGCTCGGCGAGACGCTGAACAAACGGATTCTGCGCGACGATGCGGCCGTCGCCGACACGCGTCATGTGCTCGACTATTACCGCAAGAGCGCCGACGGACGGCTGCTGTTCGCCGGGCGCGAGAGTTATTGGAACCCGCCGCACAATATCGCGGCGCTGGTGCGGCCGCGCCTGCTGCGGGTCTATCCCGAACTGGCGGCGACGCCGATCGAATATGCCTGGCGGGGCACGGTCGGCATCACGCGCACGCGCATGCCGCATTTCGGCAGGCTTCGCCCGCGCGTCCTGTTCGGACACGGCTATTCGGGACACGGCGTCGCGCTCGCCACGCTTGGCGGCAAGGCACTGGCCGAAGCCGCACTCGGGCAGCCCGAGCGGTTCGAGATTCTCGCGCGCGTGCCGGCGCGCAAGTTTCCCGGCGGCCCGCTGCTGCGCAAGCCGATGGTGACCGCGGCGCTGGTGGCGCTGAAGCTGGCCGACGCGTTGTAAGCTTCACTACCGCGGCGGATAGGCCGTGAAGATGAAGTCCTTTGCGGTCACGGCGGTGTGGCACGCGTAGCAGACATCCTTGCCGAAATTCGCATCGGTGCCGAACGGCTTGAAGGTCTTGGTCGCCGGATCGTACAGGAACTGGGCATAACCCCAGCCGCTCGTCTGCGGGAACCGCTTGGAATCCTTCTCGATGAACGAGACCGATTTCAACTTGTCCGGAATCATCGCGAGATAGGGCGATTCTGGATTCTTCTTTTGGGTCCACTCGATCTTCACGACCATGGAACCGTCGGGAAAAGGCTTGCCGTTGCCGGGAATGCCCGACTGGTAGGCCTTGATCATCGTGGGGTTCGCGAGGATGGCCTTCAGCCCGCCTTCGACCTGGCTGACGGCGACGTCGTGCCAGCTGTCATACCCCTTGAATTCGGAGAATGCGACGCCGTTTGGCGCCTTCAGCGTGTAGCGGTCTTGCGCCGCAAAGGCGATGCCGCCGGCAACCAACATACCGATTACGGCGATTGCCGGAATGATCTTACGCACTACCGCTTTCGAAGATACGTACATAAATCACCTCCATATCCGCGGCCTTCCCGGCCCATCACACACAAGAAAATCTGGAGAATCCGATAGCCGCCGCGGACCGCGGCGCGACCCCAAGATGCCAGAACCGGCAACACGCTTCCATCGCGAAAGTTGCATTGCGCCGTCAAAAAATCTTCAGGCGGCTAATTCAGCGGCGTTGTGCGGGCCTGTTTGATCGCGTCGATGCAGATCTGCTTGGGCTTGGCGAGTGCGGGATCGTGCACGCTCAACACGGCCTTCTCGGCCTTGTCGATCACCGCTTTCCACTCGGCCTCGGTCGGACCGATGAGGCCCGGAACGCACCAGTCGGAGAAGTCCTGCGGATATTGCTTGTAATAGCCCATCATCAGGATCGGGTTCGCGGTCAGGGCATAGCCGAGTTCGATGGACATCACTTCGCTGTAGCAGGCATCCGCGGCGGGCATCACGCCGAAGGCCAACCGCACCGCGCGCGGATCGCCGGTCTCGAGCAGCTTCCAGCCGATGCCGTTATCGCAGTCATAATATTTCTTGAGCGTCGCGTCGGGACCGGCCTTCTTCAGGCTATCCTCGATTTTCCTGAGGTCGTTGTCGCTCGGCGCGGCAGACGCCGCCGCACAGGCGATAAGCGCAATGGCGGCGCCGAACAGGCAACGCCGCATGCTCATCAGATCTTGTTGTCCTGGTCGGCGATGACCTGGTTCATCTCCTGCGACGGACGATCCGCGCCGGCGCAGTTGGTCAGGCGGGCCGGCACGCCGACGGCGGTGCAGCCCGGCGGAACAGGCGCCAGCACGACGCTTCCCGCGCCGACGCGGCTATATTCGCCGATCTCGATATTGCCGAGGATCTTGGCGCCGAGCGAAATGAGAACGCCGCGGCGTACCTTCGGGTGACGGTCGCCGATTTCCTTGCCGGTGCCGCCAAGGGTCACGCCCTGCATGATGGAGACGTCGTCTTCCACCACGGCCGTCTCGCCGATCACCACGCCCGTGCCGTGGTCGATCATAATGCCCTTGCCCATCCGTGCCGCGGGATGGATGTCGACCGCGAACATTTCTGAGATACGGCTCTGGAAGAAGCGCGCCATCGACTGGCGGTCATGGTGCCAAAGCCAGTGTGCGATACGGTGGCACTCCAGCGCATGGAAGCCTTTGTAGAAGAGAAAAGCGTCAAGATGGAAGCGGCAGGCCGGATCGCGCTCGAACACCGCCGACAGATCGGCGCGAACCGCCGTACCGATCGAGGGATCGTCGCGCATCGCCTCGTCGAAAATCTCGCGCGTCATCATCGGCGACAGGTCTTCGGAGCCGATTTTCTTGGCGAGGTGATAGGAAAGCGCGCTCTCCAGCTTGTCGTGCTTCAGCACCGTTGCGTGCAACAGGCTGGCCAGGGCCGGCTCGTTCTTGGCAAGCCCTTCGGCCTGGTCCCTCAGCGCCGACCAGATCGGATCGCAGGTGGCGAGTTTCTCGCGTGTGACGGCCATGTTCGCTCCCGACAATATCCGCATTATAGCAGCGGACGATGGATTGTTACAAAACAACGCGTCAAATGCGTGAAAAGCCTCTTAAAGGGGGTCGCGCGAACCCCTCCCCTTGCTTAGATAGGGGCCGCTCGAGCGTTACCAACCCCCCGCATAGGCCCAATATGGATTCCGCAACCCCTGCCCTTAACCGCCCGGCGCCCGACGCGCTCGACCTGCTGCTGACCCGCCGCTCGGGTTCGGCCAAGGCGATGACGGGGCCGGGGCCCACGCCGGCTCAGCTGGAGCGCATCCTGACCGCGGCGGCCCGCGTACCCGATCACGGAAAGCTCTTCCCCTGGCGGTTCATCCTGTTCGAAGGCGACGCGCGGCGGCGCATGGGCGAGCTGCTCGCGCAGTCCCTGCTGGAGACCGAGCCGCAGGCCACGCCCGAGCGCCTCGACCAGGAGCGGCAGCGTTTCCTGCGTGCGCCCGTCATCGTGGGCGTGGTCAGCCGGGCGCGCGAACTGATTCCAATTCCGGTGTGGGAGCAGGAGCTGTCGGCCGGCGCGGTGTGCCAGACGATGCTGATCGCGGCGCATGCGAGCGGCTTCGTCGCCAACTGGATCACCGAATGGTGCGCCTATCATCCGGGCGTCAGAGACCGGCTAGGCCTCAAGTCCGGCGAGCGGATCGCGGGCTTCGTCTATATCGGCACCTCGGCGGTCGAGCTCGAAGAACGCGTGCGCCCGGACATGGCGAAGATCGTGACGCGGTTTTAGCGCGATGGGCCGCAACACCCCCACCGCCTCGCTACGCTCGGCACCTCCCCCGTAACAACGGGGGAGGAAAATCGGAGCATTTAATGGCACGAAAAATATTATTCATCACCACCGACCAGATGCGCTTCGACGCGATCGGCGCCAACGGCCAGAAAATCGCGCGAACGCCGGCGATCGATGCGCTGGCGAAGGCGGGGATCAACTACACGCGCTGCCACGCGCAGAACGTGGTGTGCATGCCGGCGCGCGCCACGATGATCACCGGGCAATATGTCACCACGCACGGCGTGTGGATGAATGGTGTGCCGCTGCCCGAGGACGCGCCGTCGGTGGCGCGGCTGCTCAAGGAGAAGAAGAACTACCGCACCGCGCTGATCGGCAAGGCGCATTTCGAGCCGTTCCTGGATCTGCAGCTGAAGTTCTACGAGAACCGCATGGGGCGGATCGGCGAGTTCGGACCGCATCGCGGCTTCGATCACATGGAGCTGGCGGCGCACGGCTCGCGCGGGCCGCTGCACTACGCGCAGTGGCTGATGAGGGAGCATCCCGAGCTGGCGGACAATTTCTATCCCGTGCTCGGACCCGACTTCCATCAGAACTCGTTTGGCGGCGGCGATACGGGCGCGGTGCAGGTCAAGCACAATGCGACGCCGCGCGGGCTCTATCACACCGACTGGGTCGCCGACCGTACCATCGCCTATCTCGATGCTCTCGACGCCAACGAAGACTGGTTCGTGTGGATGAGCTTTCCCGATCCGCATCATCCCTGGGATCCGCCAGAGAGCGAACTCGGCCGCCACAATTGGCGCGACCTGCCGGTACCCGCGGGTTATCCCGGCAGCACGGAGAAGATCGACGCGATCCTCTCGGCCAAGCCGCATCACTGGCGCGACTGGTGGATGGGCGAACGCATGACCTGCTACGAGGCGCCGCCGAAATGGATTCCGTCGAGCCTGACGACCGATCAGCTGCGCGAAGTCGACGCGATGGTCCACATCAAGAACGAGCTGATCGACGAAGCGGTCGGCCGCGTCATGGCGCATATCGGGGCGCGCGGCTGGGACGGCGACACCGACGTGATCTTCTCGACCGATCACGGCGAGTTCCAGGGCGATTTCGGATTGCTGTTCAAGGGGCCGCACCATGTCGACAGCCTGATGCGGTTGCCGCTGATCTGGCGGCCGGCGCCCAATGCGCGCGTGGCGCCGGCGACCGTCGCGGCGCCGGTCGGCCAGGTCGATTTCGCGCCGACCTTCTGCGAGATCGCCGGCATCGCGAAGGCGGACTGGATGGAGGGCGCGCCCCTGCCCCGCGACGCGCGCGGCGCGGAAAAGCGCGAAGCGGTGTTCACCGAGTGGGACAGCGAATTCGAAGGAGTATCGGTTTCGCTGCGCACGCTTTATCGCGACGGCTGGACGATCACGGCGTATGGCAAGACATCGATCTATGAGGGTAGCGAAGGCGAGCTGTACGATTTGAAAAACGATCCCAAACAGTGGCGCAATCTGTGGAACGAGCCTTCGGCCGCGGCGATGAAGCGCGACCTGCTCGACGATCTGCGTGTCCACACGCCCAAGGGCGAGACGCGGCGGCGCGAGGTTGTGACGTTCGTCTGACTACCGCGCTTCGGCGGGGGTGAGGTAGAGCTTCCCGGCCTTGTAGGCGATATACAGATGCAGCTGCCGCAGCGTCTCGATGCCCAGGATGATCTGCGGGTTCTGCATTCCGGAACCCCGTTCGACGATATCGACATTGGGCTTGTCGATTCGAATGCCCTCGAACATCATCGTCTGGAACGGATAGCGATAGACCTTGGTGCTGACGGTACCGTTGATCGATACGCTGCGGACCAGTTTCAACGCCGGATCGTCCGCCGACTTGCCGAAGAGGCGTTTGAAGTCGGCGAGAGACATCGTTGTCCGGTCGGCGCCGGTGTCGACTCCTGCCGTCAACGATTGCCCGTCGAGCGTGATATCGATCAGAATGTGGTCGTCCCGGTCGGTGTCGAACGGCACGGCGGCGTAGGCCCCCTTGGTCCAATAGACCGGCGCCTGCGGGCAGTCGTTCGGTTCGAACAGATTGAACTTGCCGGAAACGAAATCGAGCTCCACGTCGTAATTCGACATGATGTCCGGCGCGAGCACTCCGACCGTGTCATTGTGCAGCGCCGTGAACGGGGCGACCAGCAGCGCCAAATCTTCGGCCCTGAGCCCGCCGAGCTCGAAACTATGCGTCTTGACCTCCAATCCGAGCGGGACCCCGCCATAGAGCATGAACCAGTTGTTGCCGTAACCGAGCGCGAGTTGGAGCTTGTTCGCGAACGTTGCTCCCAAGATGCTCTGCGCCCCTCCCGTATCCACCTCGATCAGACCCTCATGCCCGTCGATGGTGGCCGGCACCGCCACTTCGCCGTCGGGCTCCGTGGCCAGGTCGAGCGATGCGAGCTGGCGAATGACGCAAGGCTCCTTCGCCCATGCCGGACTTGCGATCGACAAGATCGCCGCCAGCGCCGCCAGGCATCGCACCCTCGTCACGGCACGCCCTGAACCGCCGCGGCGGCGCGCTCGGTGCTGTCGAACGGACAATTTTGCAGCACGCGCGCCAGCAGCGGACGCGCGAGCGCCTGCTTGCCGTCAAGCAGATCCCACTGCGCGACGAAAAAGTTGGCTTCGCAAAGCTGACCTCGCGCCTTTGCGGAATTGGAAGCGGCGGCCTGCATCACGTCGGTAGCGGACAGGCGGCCGCGGTACAGGCCGATGACGGGGCCCGGCCAGGACACTGCATCGACCTTCTCGAAGACATCGGGAGTGACGTCGCGGCCGGCGCTCCGAATGGCGATGGCGCGCCAGATCGCGGCATATCCGTATGCGGCGTCCATCGCCTGCACCTTGCCGAAGGTCGCGTCCGCGTCGCCGAATCTCTTCGCACTCCACTGAATGATGCCTTTTTTCATCAGGGCGATGACGCTGTTCGGAAACAGATCAAGTTCCATGTCGATCGCCGCGAGTGCGTCGTCGAAGCGTCCCATTGCCTGCAGCGTTGCCGCCTTCGCATAGTGTCCGTTGGCGGCCTTCGGTGCGATGTTGATGATGTAGTCCGCATCGGAGAGCGCTGCGTCGAAGTTGCCCATCCGCCGGTAGATCGCGGAGCGGACGGCAAGCAGCGAGGAGTCGAGAGGTGCCAGCGCAATCAGAGCCGACTCATCGTCGAGCGCCTCGCCGAAGCGGTCGTGCTCAAGCAGGAGCTCGGCTCGTTGGACGCGCGCAACATACAGATCGGGCCGTACCTCCGACGCCGACGCCAGGTCCTTCAACGCCGGATCGAGATGGCCCTGGACGACTTCCAGCCGTGCGCGCGCCAAATAGCCGTCATAGGTCGGCCGCAGCAACAGGCTGGCACTGAAATCGGCAAGCGCGAGGTCGTACTTGCCCTGCCGCTCGTAGATCTCGCCGCGGTCGAACAGTGCGACGGGCCTCAGGCTGGCGAGCAGATCGGGCGCGGCCAACGCCGCATCGAAATGCTGAAGCGCAAGGTCGTCATACACGCCGCGCAGGGCAATTCCGGCATTGAAGTCCGAATAGGGCGACGCGGACGCTGCGCCGGAGACGTACAGCAGCCCGGCGCATGCCGCGATCGCGCGTGCTCCCCAGCTCAGCATGGAGGCACAGTATTCGCCACCGGCAATGTCTTCAATCCTTCAGCGGATACCGATCAATTTGTGCGTCTGCAAACTCAACCGCCACTGCGGATGAGCGAGGCAATAGTCCGTCGCGACCTTCGTGTTGGCGTCGCGCGCGGCATTGTCCATGGGCTGCAGGAAGAAGTGCTTGAAGGCAAGACCGGCATAGCGTTTCGGCTCGGCGCCATCCTGCGGATAGATCAGTTTCAACTCATTGCCGCGCTTGAGCACGAGGTCCGCATTGGCCTTGGGACTGACGCAGATCCAGTCGATGCCGGGCGGCGGCAGAAGCGTACCGTTGGTCTCGATGCCGATCTCGAAACCGCGCGCATGCAGGGCTGCGATCGCCGCTTCATCAAGCTGCAGCAGCGGTTCGCCGCCGGTGCAGACGACATAGGGGTTGGGACCACCCGGCCATTTCGCGGCGACCGCAGCCGCCAGCTCTTCGGCGCTCGCGAACTTGCCGCCGCCCGGACCGTCGGTGCCGACGAAATCGGTGTCGCAGAACTGGCACGTCGCGCCGGCCCGGTCGCGCTCCAGACCGCTCCACAGATTGCAGCCGGCGAAGCGCAGGAACACCGCCGCGCGGCCGGTCTGCGCGCCTTCGCCCTGCAGCGTGTAGTAGATCTCCTTCGCGGAATAAGTCATCGCGGGACCGGAAAGACGAAATCGAGTCCGTAGTTCGCCACCATGACGAAGGCGAGGCACGCCGCAACCAGGATGAGCGCGATGACGATCGCGGTCAGGGTGAATTGCCTCTCGCGCGTGGCGACCATCATGCGCCCCGGTACTTCGCGTAGCCCCTGGCGCGCAGCTCGCACGCCGGACAGGTGCCGCAACCCTTGCCCCAATCGTGCGGCGCGGGATTGCCCTGATAGCAGGTGACCGTCTCGCGCACGATGAGATCGACCAGCGCCTTGCCGCCGAGTTCCTCGGCCAGCTTCCAGGTCGCCGCCTTGTCGAGCCACATCAGCGGCGTGTGGATCTGTGTCTCGCGCGCCAGCCCGAGCGACAGCGAGCGCGCGGTTGCCTTGATCGTCTCATCGCGGCAATCGGGATAGCCGGAGAAATCGGTCTCGCACATGCCGCCCACCAGATCGGAAATGCCGCGCCGGTAGCCGAGCGCTGCGGCCGCACAGAGGAACATCAGATTGCGCGCCGGCACGAAGGTCGACGGCAGACCGTCGGCCTTCATCTCGATCTTCATGTCATCGGTGAGTGCCGTGCCGCCGATCGCCTTCAGCGTGTCGATCGGCAGGACATGGTCGTCGCCCAGTTCGCCCTGCCATGTCATCGCACGCATCGCGTCCCGAATCTTGGGCCGCGCGTCCAGTTCCACCCGATGCCGCTGGCCATAGTCGAACCCGACGGTCTCGACGCGTGCGAAGCGCGCAAGCGCCCAGGCGAGGCAGGTCGTCGAATCCTGTCCGCCGGAGAAAAGCACGAGCGCGGTCTTGCCGTTCATGGCGCGGCTTTTAGCGCCAACGCCGGCGCAATGCGAGCGTCAGCCGGCGAGCGCCTGTCGCGGCCGGGTGCGGGCGGGCGGCAGGGCGATTGTCACCGTCGTGCCGGCGCCAACGGAGCTCTCGATGGCCAGGGTGCCGCCGTGCAGCTCGATCAGCGACTTGGCGATCGACAGGCCAAGGCCCGTGCCTTCGAACTTGCGGGCGAGCGAGCCGTCGAGCTGGCGGAACGGCTCCAGGGCGGCGGTGATCTTCTCCCGCGCCATGCCGATGCCCGTGTCGCAGACCGCGAGCGAGATGCCGCCGGACTTCTCCATCCAGGCGCGAACCGAAACCTGGCCGCTCTCGGGCGTAAACTTCAGCGCATTGCTCAACAGATTGGCGAGCGACTGGCGCAGCCGCAGCGGATCGCCGTCGATCTGGGGCAGCGAATCCGGCACATGCAATACGACCTGGCGTGTGTCCTTGGTGGCGATGCGCGCCATGGTCACCGCTTCTTCCACCAGCGCGGGCAGCGAATAGGCGCGCGTCTTCAAGGTGATCGCGCCGCCCGAAAGCCGCGCCACGTCCAGCACGTCGCTGACGATGGCGAGCAGCTTGGTGCCGCTGGCATGGATGTCATTCGCGTAACTGCGGTATTTCGGCGGGCTGATCGGCCCCAGCATTTCGTCCTTGATGATCTCGGAAAAGCCGAGCACGGCATTGAGCGGCGTCTTGAGCTCATGGCTCATCGCAGCGAGAAACGCGCTCTTGGAGCGGTTGGACTCTTCGGCTTCGGTGAGGGCCTTGCGCATGGCGCGCTGGACGGCGTAGCGCTCCGTCACGTCCTCGACCATACCTTCGTAGCAGATGATCCGTCCGGTCCAGTCGCGCACCGCGCGGGCGTTCTCCGAAATCCAGATCGTCGAGCCGTCGCGGCGGCGGATTTCGGATTCGAACGCGCTGACCTGGTCGTTGGCCTGCATGATCGCCTGGAACTGCGCGCGGCGTTCCGGCTTGACGTAAAGCTGGTCGGCGATGTTGGTCAGGCCCGACATCAGCGCGGCCGGATTGTTGTAGCCATAGATGCGCGCCAGCGCCGGGTTCGCATCGATGTACCGCCCGTCGGGCGTGGTGCGGAAAATGCCCTCGATCGCGTGTTCGAAGAAGGCGCGGTAGCCCGCCTCTCCCGCAAGCAGCCTGTCGTCGGAGCGTTCGGCCAGACGGTTCAGTCCGAAGAGGGCACCACCAAGCAGGACGAAAATGAACAGCCCGGCGAGCGCTTCGTTGACCGGAACATGGTTCGCCGCCGCGCCCAGCACAATGCCGATCGCAACGGCCGCAAGCGCCGCGGGCAGACCGGACTGTCGCACCGGTCCATACGAGTCCGCCGGCGGCTGCAACGACAAATCCACGCCCTTCCCCAGACTCCACCAGCCTTCTTATTAGCGCCAATATCTGAATGGCTGGTTTATCGGTTGGTGAACCGCTTGCCTTTGCCGGTTCGCTGGGCCAGCGTCCCTGTCAAGAAATTCAAAGGGATGGCACGTGTGACAGCGCTAGCCGTAAGCGGTACGGGCCTCTATACGCCGCCCTACGCGATCTCGAACGAAGAGCTGGTGACGGCCTTCAATCGCTATGTCGAGAAGACCAACGCGGCCAATGCCGATGCGATCGCGGACGGCAAGATGGCGGCGCTGGTGCCCTCCTCCGCCGAGTTCATCGTCAAGGCGTCGGGCATCAAGGCGCGTTATGTCGTCGACAAGGCCGGCATCCTCGACCCCGACATCATGTGCCCGCGACTGCCCGAGCGGCCCAACACACAAATCTCCATCCTGGCGGAGATGGCGGTGATCGCGGCACGCGAAGCGATGAAGGCCGCGGACCGCAGCGCCGCCGACATCGACGGCGTGCTGGTCGGCGCTTCCAACATGCAGCGCGCCTATCCGGCGATGGCGGTGGAAGTGCAGGAGGCGCTCGGCATCGACGGATTTGGCTTCGACATGAATGTCGCCTGTTCGTCGGCGACGTTCGCATTGCAGACCGCCGCCGACATGGTCGCCGCCGGCCATGCGCGCGCGATGCTGGTCTGCAATCCGGAGATCTGCACCGGCCACCTGAATTTCCGCGATCGCGACAGCCATTTTATCTTCGGCGACGTCGCCACCGCGTTCGTCGTCGAGCGCGCCGAGACCGCTGTGGGAGCGAACGCGTGGGAGATCGTCGCGACCAAACTGATCACGAAATTCTCCAACAATATCCGCAACAATTTCGGCTTCCTGAACCGCACCGCGCCGGAAACGGTCGGCGCGGTGGACAAGCTGTTCGTCCAGGAAGGCCGCAAGGTGTTCAAGGAAGTCGTGCCGATGGTCTCCGAGCTGATCACCGGCCATCTCGCGGAGAACGGCATCGCGCCCGCCGCGCTCAAGCGGCTGTGGCTGCACCAGGCCAATCTCGGCATGAACGAAATGATCGCGCGGCGCGTTCTGGGACGCGACCCCTTGCCCGGCGAGGCACCGAATATCCTGGACGAGTACGCCAATACGAGCTCGGCGGGCTCCGTGATCGCCTTCCACAAGTACAGCAGCGACCTGAAACCGGGCGATATCGGCCTGCTGTGCTCGTTCGGCGCCGGCTATTCGGCAGGAAGCGTCATCCTGCGGAAACTTCCGCCGCCCTTGACCGCGTGAACGTCAGTTAATACATGCATTGTGTGTGATAGTGGAGTTCACACATATTCCATTGTGTTAATTACACCGAGCGGAAATGGCCAGCATTCTAGGGGCGATCAATATCGCCTACGTCCTGTCGGGATTTCTGGTTGGCTTTCTGGTCGGCCTGACCGGTGTCGGCGGCGGCTCGCTGATGACGCCGCTACTGATCCTTCTGTTCGGCATCGCGCCGGAAAAGGCCGTCGCCACCGACCTGATCTACGCCAGCATCACCAAGACCGGCGGCTCGCTGGTTCATGCCTTCAACGACACGATCGACTGGCGCATCGTGCTGAGGCTGGCGAGCGGTAGCCTGCCGGCCTCGATCATCACGCTGCTCACCTTCCATTATCTTGGCGTCGAGAGCCACGGCGTAAATGCGCTGATCACCCGCGTGCTCGGGGTGGCGTTGTTGCTGACGGCGACGTCGCTCATCCTGCGGCCCTGGCTGCTGCGCATCTATTCGACGCGGCTGGAGAGCATGAGCGAGGTCAACACCCGCCGCTATACGATCATCACCGGCGTGGTGCTCGGCGCGCTCGTCACCATGTCGTCGGTCGGCGCCGGCGCGATCGGCGTCACCGCGCTGATCCTGCTCTACCCCAAAGTGCCGATCGTGCGCATCGCGGGTTCGGACATTGCCCACGCGGTGCCTCTGACGCTCGTTGCCGGCGTCGGACACATTCTCGGCGGCAGCATCAACACGTCGATGCTCCTGTCGCTGCTGCTCGGCTCGATTCCGGGAATCGTGATCGCCAGCGGCTTCGCGCCGCGCCTGCCCGATACGGCGCTTCGTCTGCTGCTCGCGGCGACGCTGATCCTTGTGGCGGTCAAGCTGCTTTCGTAATTCAGTTTTGGCTACCCATTAACGCCGTCATGGCCGGGCTCGTCCCGGCCATGACGAATATTGTTCAATCGCGTGAACTCCACGCAGCTGCTAATGCACCAGGAACAGCGGCAGCGCAGCGTGGCTGACGACGTGGCGCGTCACGCCGGCGAAGAACATCTCGCGCAGCCGGCTGTGGCCATAGCCCCCGGCGACCAGCAGGCCGGCGCCGCCCTTCGCCGCTTCCTCGAGCAGCACGTCGCCGATCACGCGATGGCCGGCATCGACCTTGCGCTCGGCCGCCACGATGCCGCGCAGCTTCAGATATGTCTTGAGGTCCGTCGAATCGATCGCCTCGTCCTTACCGCGGCTGACGCTGAGGATCTCCACGCTCTCGGCGCATTTGAGGAAGGGCAGCGCCGCGGTCGCCGCGTGCGCCGAGGCCACGCTCTCGTTCCAGGCGAGCGCGATCTTGCGGCAGAAGGTGACGGGCGCCGCCTGCGCGCTGACGAGCACGGGGCGTCCGGTTTCGAGCAACGTCGCTTCGAAGGCTTCGGTGAGGCCCGGACGATCGCCTTCCTTGAGCGCGCCGAACACGACGAGATCGGACAGCCGCGCCGCCAGTGTCACCTGGTCGGCGAAGTTGCCGAGCACCTCGCGGAACGATGCCGTCGGCACATTGCGGATTTCCGGCGCCTCGACGATCTCGCCGCCGGCTTCCTTCGCGGCGGCGGCGAGCGAGGCGCGCGCGATCTTGGAAGCTTCGTCTGAAGCTTTCTTGGTGGCGTCGGCGATCTCCTGGATCACGACCGCCGAAACGCTCTCGCCGTAGAACGGCACCGCCTCGGTCGCGTCGGGACGCACGAACAGCGCCGCGACATGGGCATTGAACGGCTTGGCGGCGGCGAACGCACTCGCCAATACCGACTGGTCGCGTGGACCGCCGGTGAGCGGCGCGAGGATTTTCACGAAGGTCATGAACGTCTCCGGTCGCAGTGCCGGGCTAGCGTTCCTAGAACCGCCACCATCCGTCAAGGTGGACCGGCCTCAGAAGCCGTGGACGGGCGAAGTCGAGCAGCCGGTCCTCGACGAGGCGGTTGAACGTGCCGCGCGCGAACCTGCCGTCGCGCCGCCGCGTTCCCGCGGTCATGCCGGTGAGGATCTCGGCAGCCTCGTCCACAGTCTCCACCGCATAGACCGAGAACAGTCCGGCGCGAGCGGCGTCAACAACATCGTCGCGCAACATCAAGGTCACGATGTTGGCCTTGGGAATGATGACGCCATGATGGCGCGCCAGCCCGCGCGCGGCGCAGACGTCGAAGAAGCCTTCGATCTTCTCGTTGGCGCCGCCGATCGGCTGCATCTGTCCGTGCTGATTGATCGAGCCGGTGATGGCGATGCCCTGGTGCAGCGGCACATCGGCGATGGCAGAGAGGATTGCGATCAGCTCAGCCGCCGACGCGCTGTCGCCGTCGATCGGGCCATAGGATTGCTCGAAGGCGATGCTCGCCAGGATCGAGAGCTGCCGGCCTTGCGCATACATGCCGGTCAAATAACCGGAGAGGATCTGCACGCCCTTGGCATGGCTCGGTCCGCTGAAGGTCGCGGCGCGCTCGATGTCGATGATGCGGCCGCTGCCGGGCGAGACCCGGGCGGTGATGCGCGCCGGCATGCCGAACGAGTAGCCGCCCGCGGTGAGCACCGTCAGTCCGTTGATCTGCCCGGCCTTGGCGCCGTCGGTGTCGATGAACACGATGCGGCGCTGAACGAGTTCCTGTTCGAGCGCCTTGAGCCGGCCCGAACGGTCTTCCTTCGCGGCGACGGCCTGCGCGATATCGGCGCCGGTGATCAGAGAGCGGCCGGCCAGCGCGGCGAAGTGATCGCCTTCGCGCACCAGGTCGGCCAGTTCGCCGATGCGGACGCTGACCTTCTCCGCATCGCCCGCCTGCCGCGAGGCCTCGTCGACGAGACGCGCCGCGCCGCTGCGGTCGAGCTGTTTCAACCCATCGCTGCGCGCGATGGAGGCCATGGCCGAGACCAGCGCGCTGCAATTGACATCGTCGCGCCGCGCGGCGGAGGTGAACTCGGCCTGCACCTTGAAGAGGTCGGCGAAGTCGGGATCGAACTGGCGCAAGCGGTGGAACAGCCAGGGATCGCCGAACAGTACGATCTTGATGTCGAGCGCGACGGGTTCCGGCTGGATGGTGAGCGCATGGCTGCGGTCGTGGATTTCCGCCAAACTCTCGATCGTCACGCGCCTCGCGACGAGGGCGCGCTTCAAGGTTTCCCACGACACGTCCTGCTGAAACAGGTCCCGCGCATCGATCAGGAGGAAGCCACCATTGGCGAGATGCAGCGCGCCGGGCTTGATGTACATAAAGTCGGTGACGATGGTCATGAGCACGGGCACATGCTCGACCTTGCCGACGAGATTGGTGAGCGAGGGCAGGCCCAGCGAGATCACCGGCGCGCCCTTGGCGGCGCCATTGTCGACGATCAGGTTGATCTCGTAGCGGTGGAACGGCATTGCGTCGCGCCGCACATTCTCGCCGCGCGCCAGCGCCTGCAGCGCGTCGATGTGACCGAGTACGTCCTTGTAGATCAGGTTCAGATGTTCGTGCGCTTCGCGATGCTGGGTGAATTGCGCCGCCAGCGGCGCGACCAGATCGCGGATCGCTTTCTCGCCCAGCTCGCGGTCGAGCGCCTGCACCTGCTCGAGCGTGCGCTGCCGCAGACCTTCGAGCTCGCCCATCGTTCGCTCGAGTTCGCCGCGCAATTCGCGGGCGCGGTCTGCCAATCGGTCGCGTTCGAGCTTGGACAGCGAGCGATAGTCCTCGTCCGCGAGCACCAGCCCGTCGCGCGCGACGCGGAAATCGAACTGGCCCTCGCGCTGCTCGACCAGCACGAGTCCCCTGTCCTCGGCCTTGCGGCGCAGCGCATCGAAGGCGTTCTCGGCGGCGGCATGGAAGTCGTCTTCGATCGTGGCGCGGCGCCTGCGATAATCGTCGCTGTCGAACAGGCCCGCCATCGCTCCCTTGAGCGCGGCGACGAACGCGGCCATCGCCGTCTTGAAGCGCGCGCCTTCGCCGGGCGGAAAGCGCAGTGCATGCGGGCGATGCGGCTGGGCGAAATTGTGGACATAGGCGACGTCCGGCGGCGCGGGCATCGCGGATGCGATGCGCTGCAGCGCCCGGCGAACGGAATGGTGCTTGCCGCTACCGGTCTGGCCGGTGACGAAGATGTTGTAGCCGGGCTGCGCCATGCCTGCGCCGAAGTTGAGGGCGCGCATCGCACGGTCCTGCCCCGCCGCACCCATCGGTTCCGGCAGGCCGGCGGTTGTCTCAAAAGGAAGCCGGGCCGGATCGGTCGCCAGCCGCAGCTTGTCCGCCCCAAGGGGCCTGGTACCCATCGCAAACCCGTGCGCGCGCCTTTCCGGGACAGTCCCGGCGCGACCGGGCAAGGCGAAGCAATCCCCGCGCCGTCCAGGACCGGTTCGCGGCGGCATGGCGTTTTAGGGTAAATGGGCGGCACACTTTCTGGACCCCCATGGCCAAGGACAAACCCCGCGCCTGGCAGCGCATGCTGAGCGGCCGCCGCCTCGACCTGCTCGATCCGTCGCCCCTCGACGTCGAGATCGAGGACATCGCCCATGGCCTGGCGCGGGTTGCCCGCTGGAACGGCCAGACCAAGGGCGACCACGCCTTCTCCGTCGCGCAGCATTGCGTCCTGGTGGAGCGGATTACTTCGGAACTGAGGCCGGGGCTTACCAGAGAGGCCCGCCTCATGGCTCTGCTGCACGACGCGCCCGAGTATGTGATCGGCGACCTGATCAGCCCGTTCAAGGTCGCAATCGGCATTGATTACAAAGCCTTGGAACTGAGACTTCATAGCGCAATTCATCTGCGCTTCGGACTGCCGGCCAATGCGCCGGCCGTGCTGATCAAGCTGTACAAAAAGGCAGACTTGATCGCTGCCTATTTCGAAGCCACCCAGCTGGCGGGCTTCAGCGAGGCCGAAGCCCGGCGTTTCTTCGTCGTGCCGCCGAAAAGCCTGCCGGCGCACCGGCTCGTCCCGCTGTCAACATCGGCGGCTCAGGCGCAATTCCTGGAAAGGTTCAAACGGCTGTCGTCCTAGTGACGCCGATTTGAAGTTCCTGCGATGTCTGACCAAATCGCTGGGAGGAACTTCAAATCGAAAAGCGGCACTAGAATCACTGGGTTGCAAGTGCCCCTTTGCTTCCGAAGTTCGTGTCGGTGAAGGTCGCAACGGTTCACGAACTTCGGAAGCGGGGCATCAGCCTTCCTCCTGTCGCTTTCCCGGGCTAGCTAGGCTTATGTCGAGGATTCTCGTGACGCCGCTCTCCGCCGTGCCGGAGATCATCCGGGCGCGCCGCCCGTCCCATCTGGTGACCTTGCTGTCGCCCGAGCACATGATCGAGACGCCGGAGGGCTTTCCCGCCGCGCGGCATCTGAGGCTCGGGGTCAACGACGTGGTGGACGTGACGGCCGGCGACAATCCGCCGGACCGCGCTCATATCGAAGCCCTGCTCGACTTCGCCCGCGGCTGGCCGGCCGAGGATCCGATTCTCGTCCATTGCTGGGCCGGCATCAGCCGGTCGATGGCGGCGACCTACATTATTCTGTGCGACCGGCTTGGACCGGGCAACGAACAGCAGATCGCGCGCGCCATCCGCAGCCGCGCGCCGCATGCCTATCCCAACGCGCTCCTCGTGGAGTATGCCGACGAACTTCTGGGCAGGCGGGGAAAAATGGTCGATGCGATCCGGAAGATCGGCGCCGGAACGATGGTGGCCGAAGGCAGAGTCGTCGAATTCTCGCTGGTGGATTTGTGAGCGCGGCACACGTCGTCAGCATCGGCCTGTCGGCGGCCATCGTCTCGGTCGCGAACGAGCGGCCCTGCGTTCTGGTCGTACACCATGCCGGCGCCGAAGATGCCCTGCCCTTCGGTCCGTTCGATCCGCTCAATCACCGCACGCTCGACAGCGGATTGCGCAAGTGGGTGGGCGAACAGACCTTGCTCGATCTCGGCTATGCCGAGCAGCTCTACACCTTCGGCGACCGCGGCCGGCACCTGCCGAGGCCCGATGAAGGCTCGCGCGTCGTCTCCGTCGGCTATCTCGCGCTCACGCGGCAGACCGGCGAATTGAAGGCGCCCGATACGCAGTGGAGCGACTGGTACCGCTTCTTCCCCTGGGAAGATTGGCGAGACGCCAAGCCCGCGGTCATCGACCAGACGATAGCGCCGGCCTTGCGCCAGTTCGCCAAGGCGGCGGCGAGCAGCGATGTCGCCGACATGCGCCGCGAGCGCATGCGCCTGTGCTTCGGGCTCGACGGTCTTGGCTGGGACGAAGAGAAAGTGCTGGAGCGCTACGAGCTGCTCTACGAAGCGGGTCTCGTGCAGGAAGCGGTGCGTGACGGACGCAAGGCCGCCGCCGGCAAGTCGCTTCCCGCCGTCGGGGTCAGCATGACCTTCGATCATCGGCGAATTCTCGCGACCGCCATCGCGCGGCTGCGCGGCAAGATGAAGTACCGCCCGGTCGTGTTCGAACTGATGCCGCCGAGCTTCACGCTGCTCGAGCTGCAGCGCACCGTCGAAGCGATCTCCGGCATTCGCCTGCACAAGCAGAATTTCCGCCGCCTGATGGAAGATCAGGGGCTGGTCGAGGGTACCGGCAAGTTCGCCAGCCAGGCGCGCGGACGGCCCGCCGAGCTGTTCCGCTTCCGCCGCGAAGTGCTGCGCGAGCGGCCGGCGCCGGGCGTTCGACTCGGCACGCGCATGCGCGGCTGAAACCGGTTCCCGTTCGACGTAAAATTAACCATTGCCCCGGTAGTTTGTCCCTCGACGACACTACTGCAGATAGGCCCTGGGCGATCGCCAATGGGACAGCCACGCCTCAATCTGAAAAACGTGACGGCGCTTCTGGTCGATAGCGACCAGTTCACGCGCAACCTTGTCGCGAACATGCTGCGCGGCTTCGGCATGGACCAGCCGACCGTGTGTTCGACCGGCGAGCAGGCCAAGCACCATCTGACCAATCATTATGCCGACATCTGCATCTTCGAAGCGGCCCAGCCGGACATGCCCTGCGCCGACCTGATCCGCTGGATCCGCCGCCAGGAAAAAAGCCCGTTCCGCTTCGTGCCGATCATCGTGATGTCCGGCTATACCCAGCTCCGGCTGATTTCCACGGTACGCGACGCGGGCGCAAATATCGTGGTCAAGAAGCCGGTATCGCCGCAGTCGATTTACGACCGCATTCTCTGGGTGGCGCGGAACCAGCGGCCGTTCGTCGAAGCGGGCGATTACATCGGTCCCGACCGGCGCTTCAAAAATGTCGATCCCCCCGGCGGCAAATTTCGCCGCGAGACAGATGACGTTAACCAGACCGAGACTAACGTCGAAGCAACAACGAACGCGGCGGCAGAATAGCTATGGGCAACGCGAAACGGTTTTACATGCCGAAGACCCGGCTCGCCGAACTCGTGGCGCGCGCCGGCGGCCCGCCGCGCGACATCGCGATCGAAGGCGTGATGAAAAGCCTCGAGTCGATGCGCGGCGAGAGCGACACCGAGATCGGCAAGTCGATTACCGCGATGGAAAAGGCGGTGTTCGATCCCGCCAACAAGGGAAAGCTCAGCAACGACCAGCTCGTCCTGGTCCTGCGCGGTGCCGACCAGATCGTCACGCTCGCCGGTACATTCGGCTACGATGCGCTCGACGCCGCCGCGCGCAGCCTGTGCGATGTCGCCGACGGCCTGCTGCAGGCGGCGATGAACGTTCTCGAACCGATCGCGGTGCATGTGCAGTCGCTTCGCCTGATCGCGCCGGGCGGGCCGCAGCTTGGTCCGGAAAACATCGCCAGGATCCTCGAAGAGCTCGCCAAGGTGAACAAGCACTTCAATTTCGCCGCGCTCAGCGGCGGCGACGCATCCGAGGATTCCGGCTCACCGGCCGCGTCTGGCTGATAGCCCGCCGCTCGGAACAATGAGCGGATAATTGCTCTGCTCCGGACTTCGACGCTGCCTGCGCCGTTCTCGCGCGTTATCTGGGGCAGTCCGATACCGACAAGACTGGAAGGCGCCCCTCAAGCCCTCAGATTCGGCCGGAAAATCGGCAGAAAGCCTGAAAATTCGCCATCGCTTGACAGATTTATGCTCAGATGTAGCATAACGGCCATGTGACAACCGGCTCTTGAAGGCCGGGTTTTTTGCCCGATATATATACTCAAGTTGAGCATTAATTCGAGGCAAAGGGAGACGCAAAGGTGACCACCGAATTGGCGTACACGCCGCAGGTCGCGCGCGACACGCGTGCGCTCTACCATAAGGTCTCCCATGTCATTCCGGAGATTGAATGGCCGGTGTTCGCGCCGACCATCGCCGCGATCAACCGGCTGAAGCGCGAGAAGGGCGCGGTGATCCTCGGCCACAACTACATGACGCCGGAAATCTTCCACTGCGTCTCCGACTTCGCCGGTGACAGCCTGGCACTGGCGCGCGAGGCCGCGCGCACCGATGCCAAGATCATCGTGCAGGCAGGCGTTCATTTCATGGCGGAGACCTCCAAGATTCTCTGCCCGGACAAGACAGTCCTGATCCCCGACGTGAAGGCGGGCTGTTCGCTCGCCGCTTCGATCACCGGCGCCGATGTGCGCCTGCTGCGCCAGAAATATCCTGGCCTGCCGGTCGTCACCTATGTGAACACGTCGGCCGACGTGAAGGCGGAGAGCGATGTGTGCTGCACCTCCTCCAATGCGGTCGCGGTGGTCGAAGACATCGCGCGCGAGTTCGGCACCGACACGGTGATCATGATCCCGGACAAGTACCTGGCGCAGAACGTCGCCAAGCTGACCGGCGTGAAGGTGATCACCTGGGAAGGAGCCTGCGAGGTGCATGAGCGCTTCACGGCGGCCGAGATCCGCGACTACCGCACGGCGCATCCAGGCATCGTCGTGCTCGCCCATCCCGAGTGCCCGCCGGAGGTGGTGGCCGAAGCAGATTTCGCCGGTTCGACCAGCGCGCTCATCAACTATGTCGGCGAACACCATCCGCACCGCGTCGTGATGGTCACCGAATGCTCGATGAGCGACAATGTCGCCGCCGAATATCCCGACATCGAATTCGTCCGGCCGTGCAATCTGTGTCCGCACATGAAGCGGATCACATTGGCGAAGATCCTGCGCTCGCTCGAGACGATGACGACGGAAGTGATCGTCGATCCGGCGATCGCCGTGCGCGCCAAGCGCGCCATCGACCGCATGCTCCAGGTCAAGTTGCCGGTGAAGAAAGCCGCGTGATGCCATGGCCAAACAGATCGACAGCATCATCGAATGCAAGGGCGCGCTCATCCTGGGCGCGGGTATCGCGGGGCTCTTCACCGCGCTGAAGCTGTCGCCGTTTCCGGCCACCGTTCTGGCCGGCACGCGGCCCGGCCTGTCTGGCTCGAGCGCCTGGGCGCAAGGCGGCATTGCGGCCGCGATGGGCGCCGACGACAGCTGGCAGAGCCATGCCGCCGACACGATGATCGCGGGCGCCGGCCTGTGCGACGAGAAGATCGTCGATCTGGTGGCGCGCGAGGCGCCTGAGCGAATTCGTGATCTGCTCGCCTACGGCACGCCGTTCGACCGCGCCGCCGACGGCACGCTGGCGCTGGGCCGCGAGGCGGCGCATTCGCACAAGCGCATCGTGCATGTGAAGGGCGACCGCGCCGGGGCGGAGATGTCGCGCACCCTGGCCGAACGCGCCCTGGCGACGCCGTCGATCACGCTTCTGGAGGGCTTCCATGCCGTCGAGCTGGCGCTCGAGGACGGCCGCGTGACCGGTCTCTTCGCGCGCACCGGCCTCGGCCTGCACACGCGGCTGATCCTGTTCCGCGCGCCTGCCATCGTGTTCGCCAGCGGCGGGCTCGGTGCGCTCTACGCCGTGACGACCAACCCGCTGGAATCGCGCGGCGAAGGTCTCGGCATGGCGGCGCGCGCCGGCGCGATGATCGCCGATCCGGAATTCGTCCAGTTCCATCCCACCGCGATCGCCATCGGCCGCGACCCCGCGCCGCTTGCCACGGAAGCCCTTCGCGGCGAAGGCGCCACGCTGATCGACGAGACCGGCCGCCGCTTCATGCTGGATGTGCACGCCGATGCGGAACTCGCGCCGCGCGATATCGTGGCGCGGGCCATCCATCGCGAACTTCTCGCCGGCCACAAGACCTATCTCGATTGCACAAAGGCGATCGGCGCCACGTTCGCGCAGCGCTTTCCGACCGTCTATAGCGCCTGCAAGGACGCCGGGATCGATCCGGCTGTGCAGCCGATCCCGGTCGCGCCGGCGGCGCACTATCACATGGGCGGAATTGCCGCCGACGAGCATGCCCGTTCGTCGCTGGAGGGATTGTGGACGGTCGGCGAATGCGCCGCGACCGGCCTGCACGGCGCCAACCGTCTCGCTTCGAATTCGCTTCTCGAAGCGGTCGTGTTCGGCGCTCGTGCTGCGAACGACATCGCTTCGCGCGTGACTCAAAAGTTCGGCCGCGGCACGCCGCCGGCGCCCGAGCGGTTCGCATCCCCTGCGCCGCCGCATGTCCTGCGCGAGGCGATGACGCGGCTGGTCGGCCTGGAACGCGACGAGAATGGTTTGCGCGAGGCGCTTTCGGTGATCGCGCAGGTCGAGCGTGCCGGCGCAAACGAGCCCGCACTGGTCAACATGACGTCGACGGCGAAGCTCGTCGCGGCGGCGGCGCTGGCGCGCCACGAAAGCCGCGGCGGCCATTATCGCAGCGACTATCCCAAAGCCGATCCCAAGTCGAAGCGCACCTTCATGACGCTTGCAGATGCGGAGAAGGTGGCTGCGGTTACACCGGTGAAAAACCGTGTCGCAGTTTGAACCTACCCTCTCTCAAGGGGCGGGTGGATTTGGCGCGCTCGCCCTTCCCTTCACGCGCCCGCCGCATCCGCTCTTGGTCGAGCCCATCGTGCGCCACGCGCTGGAGGAAGATCTCGGCCGCGCCGGCGACATCACAAGCGAACTGACCGTTCCGCCGGAGACGAAGGCGTCCGCCAAGTTGGTCGCGCGCAAGGGTGGCACGATCGCGGGCCTTGTCGCCGCCGAAGCCGCGTTTCGCCTCGCCGGTCCGTCGCTGTCGTTCACGGCTCAAGCGCCTGACGGCTCGACCGTTCAGAGCGGCACCGTGCTGGCCGTGATCGAAGGCCCTGCCCGTGCCCTGCTGACGGGCGAACGCGTAGCGCTGAATTTCGCCGGCCGTCTCTCCGGCGTCGCGACCGCCACGCGCGAGCTGGTGGACGCGGTGGCCGGCACCGGAGCGCGCATCGTCTGCACCCGCAAGACGACGCCCGGCTTGCGCGTGCTGGAGAAATACGCGGTGCGCTGTGGCGGCGGGTTCAATCACCGTTTCGGCCTCGACGATGCGGTGCTGATCAAGGACAACCATCTGGTCGCGGCCGGCGGCATCAAGCCGGCCATCGAACGCGTGCGCGCCGGTTTGGGCCACATGGCGAAGATCGAGCTCGAGGTCGACCGGCTCGAACAACTCGAAGAGGCGCTGGCGCTCGGAGTCGATACGATCCTGCTCGACAATATGAAGCCGGAGATGCTCAAGCGGGCCGTAGCCCTTGCCAAAGGCCGCGCCACGTTGGAGGCCTCCGGCAACGTCACGCTCGCCACCGTGCGCGCCATCGCGGAAACAGGCGTCGATTACATTTCCGCGGGCGGCATCACGCACAGCGCGCCGAACCTCGATCTCGCGCTCGACTTTTGAACGCACCCTCCTAAAGTGCCGGCGGGCAATCACGGGAGACACACATGGACTTACATCTTAAAGGCAAGAACGCCGTCATCCTCGGCGGCACGCGCGGCATCGGTCGCGCCATTGCGGACACGCTGGCAACCGAGGGCGGCAACGTCGCGATCTGCGCCCGCAATGCCGATCAGGTGAAGGACGCGGTCGCCGCGCTCAAGGACAAGGGCATCAAGGCGACGGGCGCCTCGGTCGACATCATGGATGGCGCGGCGCTAAAGGCCTGGGTGACGAAGGCCGGCGGCGAGCTTGGCGGCATCGACATCCTCGTCTCCAATGCCGGCGCGATGGCGCAGGGCGGCGATCCGGCATCGTGGGAGCAGAATTTCAAGCTCGACGTGCTCGGCATGGTCAACGCCTTCGACGCGGCCAAGCCGTTCCTCGAAAAAGCGGCGGCGGCGAATGGCGACGCGTCCTTCGTGATCATCTCGTCGGTCTCGGCGGCGGAAAGCGACAACGCCAGTTCCTATGGCCCGATCAAGGCGGCGCTGATCCACTTCGCCAAGGGCCTGGCGCGCCAATATGCCAAGCAGCACATCCGCACCAACGTGGTTTCGCCCGGCACCGTCTATTTCGAAGGCGGCGTGTGGAACCAGATCGAGAAAGGCATGCCGGCGGTGTTCAAGGGCGCGATGGAGCGCAACCCGATGGGCCGCATGGCGACGCCGCAGGACATCGCAAACGCGGCGGTGTTCCTGGCAAGCCCGGCCTCGTCATTCACCAGCGGCATCAACATGCTGGTCGACGGCGCGATCAGCCGGCGGGTGAACTTCTAGAGATTGCAGGACCTACAAACGAGAACGCCGGAGCGCGGTTGCACTCCGGCGTTCGCTTGCTTCCGTGAACCGGTTCAGGCGCCGCTGAGATGTGCGCGGCCGGCGGGGCGATAGAAGATGTGATTGCCGATCTGGACGGTGCGCACCATGTGCGCCCAGCCCGGCTCGACCGACGTGGCGTGGTAGCTCACCGCGCCGCCGGTGGCGTTGGCGAGCGGCTCCTCCCCGGCCATGATCCTGGCGGCCAGCGCCTGCGCGTCGCGCCAGGGGCCCGGCTCGTGCGAGGCGTTGCGCGAGCCGTCGCAGGCGAAGGAGAACTGGCAGACGCCGCTCTCGACGCCCTCATAGACCACGGCGCAGATCGAGTGGCCGAAATTGCCCTTGTTCATGCGGTGGAAGACGACCTCGGCGACCGCCTTCTGGCCCGCCTCGCCCTCGCCGCGGGCCTCGTAGTACATCACCTCGGAGAGGCATTCATGTTCCTGAAGCAGGCGCGCCAGCACCACGTTGGTGGCGGTGTTGTGCAGTTCGATCGCCGCCGGGATGGCGGGCGCCTGGACGACCTTGAGCACGGGCTTGTCGACCCGGATCACGCGGATTTCATCCGTGTGCGGACGAGCATTCATCGATGCACCGACGGCCGCGCTCGCGGTGGCGAGCACGATGGCGAGCGCACCGACTAGGACCCGATCGGATCGGGAAACGGCATCTTTGGATTTCATGACTCTGGCTCTCTGACTTCTTCGGATTTCGACTCACTGCAAAAACAATTCCGATCAGTCCCCCGCCCTCGTCTCAATTCGGGGGCGGCTTGTGCCAACGAAAATCCGAATCGTCAAATATAAAATTTATTATTCATGACACCGCGTCATTTGACGTCGAAAAACACAGGGTTTTCCTGCATCGTCCGTACGCTGATTATTTACGATTGACGCGGTTTACCAATGCGGCCTGTGCCGAAGCGAGACGTGCCACGGGCACGCGAAAGGGTGAACAGGAGACATAATCGAGTCCGCTCGCATGACAAAAATCAATCGAGTCGGGGTCGCCGCCATGCTCGCCGCAGATGCCAAGCTTCAAATCGGGACGCGCCGCGCGGCCGCGTTCGGCGGCGATGCGCACGAGTTCGCCGACACCGTCAACATCGATCGTGACGAACGGATCGCGCGCAATGACGCCCTTGTTCAGATAATCGGTGAGGAACATGCCGGCATCGTCGCGGCTGATTCCAATGGTGGTCTGCGTCAGATCGTTGGTGCCGAAGGAGAAGAATTCGGCGGTCTCGGCGATCTCTTTCGCGCGCAGCGCGGCGCGCGGCAATTCGATCATCGTGCCTACGAGATAGGACGGCAATTCTCCCCGCTCGGCCTTGACCGCGGCGGCGACGATGTCGATGCGCTCCTTGATCCGGTCGAGCTCGGCCCTGAAGGCCACCAGCGGCACCATGATTTCGAGCTGCACCGGCCGGCCGCCGGCGGCTTCCACGTTCAGCGCGGCTTCCAGCATGGCGCGGGTCTGCATTTCGTAGATTTCGGGATAGGTGATGCCGAGCCTGACACCGCGATGGCCAAGCATGGGATTGGATTCGTGCAGCGCGATGGCGCGGGCGCGAAGCTTTGCCGGATCGCCGCCGGCGGCGCGCGCCACTTCCGCGATTTCCTCGTCTTTCTGCGGCAGAAATTCGTGCAGTGGCGGATCGAGCAGGCGGATCGTGACGGGCCAGCCTTCCATCGCCTGGAAGATGGCCTCGAAGTCGCTGCGCTGCATCGGCAGCAATTTGGCGAGCGCGGCGCGGCGGTCCGCTTCAGCGTCGGCGAGGATCATCTGGCGCACCGCGACGATGCGGTTCGCTTCGAAGAACATATGCTCGGTGCGGCACAGCCCGATGCCTTCGGCGCCGAACTTGCGCGCCGTCGCGGCATCGGCCGGGGTGTCCGCATTGGTGCGCACCTTGAGGGTACGGATGGAATCGGCCCAGCCCATCAGCACGCCGAAGTCGCCGGTGAGTTCGGGCTGTCGCAGCTCGACGCGGCCCTTGAAAACCGAACCCGAAGCGCCGTCGATGGTGATGATCTCGCCGCGCTTCACGGTGTGGCGGCCGCATGTCATCACGCCGTTCGCGACGTCGATCTTGACCATGCCCGCGCCGGAGACGCAGGGCCGGCCCATGCCGCGCGCCACAACCGCCGCATGGCTCGTCATGCCGCCGCGCGCGGTGAGGATTCCCTTGGCCGCGTGCATGCCGTGAATGTCTTCCGGGCTCGTCTCGGTGCGCACCAGGATGACGTCGCGATTGTCGGCGGCGAGCTTCTCCGCCTCATCGGCAGTGAAGGCGACTTCGCCGGTGGCGGCACCGGGCGATGCGGCAAGGCCGATCGCGATCTGCTCACGCGGCGCATCGGGATCGAGAGTGGGATGCAAGAGCTGGTCGAGCGCCGACGGATCGACGCGGCAGATCGCGATCTCCTTGTCGATCAGGCCCTCGCGCTCCATGTCGACGGCGATCTTCAGCGCGGACTCCGCCGTGCGCTTGCCGCTGCGCGTCTGGAGCATGAAGAGCTTGCCTGCCTGCACCGTAAATTCGATATCCTGCATGTCGCGATAATGCGCCTCGAGCCGGCCGCAGATCGCCTCCAGCTCGGCAAAGGCCTTTGGCATGGCCTCTTCCATCGAGAGCCGCTTGGCACCCTGGCGCTCGCGCACGACTTTGGAGATCGCCTGCGGCGTGCGGATGCCGGCGACGACGTCTTCGCCCTGCGCGTTGATCAGGAATTCGCCGTAAAGCAGGCGCTCGCCCGTCGCCGGATCGCGGGTGAAGGCGACGCCGGTCGCGCTCGTCTCGCCGCGATTGCCGAAAACCATCGCCTGCACGGTGACCGCGGTGCCCCACTCTTCGGGGATGTTGTGGATTCGGCGATAGGTCTTGGCGCGCGGGCTGTGCCACGAGCCGAACACAGCGCCGATCGCGCCCCACAGCTGCTCGCGCACGTCTTCGGGGAACGGCTTGCCGAGTTCCTTCTCGACGCGTTCCTTGAACAGGGACGCAATCTTCTTGAGATCGTCGGCGGAAAGTTCGGTATCGAGGTCGAAGCCCTTGGCCTCCTTCTCGGAGTCGAGAATTTCCTCGAACAGCGCATGTTCGACGCCGAGCACGACGTCGGAATACATCTGGATGAAGCGGCGATAGCTGTCATAGGCAAAGCGCGGATCGCCGGTCAGTTTCGCCAGACCCTCGGTCGTCGCGGCGTTGAGGCCGAGATTGAGCACCGTGTCCATCATGCCGGGCATCGAAACCCGCGCGCCCGAGCGCACCGACACCAGCAGCGGCCGCGCCGGATCGCCGAGCCGCCCGCCTGCGAGATCGCCGATCCTGGCCAGCGCCGCCTCGACCGCGCCTTTCAGCTCGGCCGGATAGGTTTCGCCATGCGCATAATAATGAGTGCAGACTTCGGTGGTGATGGAAAAGCCGGGCGGTACGGGAAGACCCAGATTGCTCATCTCGGCCAGGTTCGCGCCCTTGCCGCCGAGCAGGTCCTTCATCGCCGCGTCGCCTTCGGCCTTGCCGTCGCCAAAGGAATAGACCCACTTCGCCATACGCCCGATCCGCTGTTACTGTGAGGCGGTGTTGCCTTACCCCATAATGTCACGGCCCGCCTAGTACGGGCCACCCGTTGAAGACGACGCCTCTGTCGCAGCGGCGAGACGATTGACCAAGGAGAGTGCATGAACGCCGATCAGATTCTGGCGCCGATGGGCGTGCTCGCCGGACTAACCTTCTTCGTGCTGTTCTTCGTGCCGGCGATGCGGTTCACGCGGCGCGGCCGCACCGACGAGGAACTGAGCGCGGCGGGCGACATTCCGGGCGGCACCGAGAACCCCAACTTCGTCGACCTGCTCGAAATGCCGGTCCTGTTCTACGTGATCAGCCTCATGGCACTGGTGACGCGGCGCGTCGATATGCTGTTCTTCGATCTTGCCTGGATCTATGTCGGCCTGCGCGCGGTGCACAGCGCGGTGCATCTGACCTACGACAATCGCGTGCACCGAGATCTGCTGTTTGCGCTCTCCAACTTCGCGGTGGCGGCGATGTGGCTGTACTTCTTCTTTGCGCCGGCAGGATCGTGACGCGCGGCGGCGATTGTCCGTTTCACCCTTGCCGGATGGCCGAACCGTCCCTTGTGACGTCTATTGCCGGCAGCTAGCCTCGCATCCGCAATCGAACGGAAAGCCCGTCCATGACCCTGCGCAAATTCATCATCGAACGCGACATTCCCGCCGTCGGCTCATTCGAGCGCGATCAGCTCAAGGCGGCGGCCGCGCAATCGAACAAGGTGCTCAAGGAACTGGGGCCCGACATCCAGTGGCAGGAGAGCTATGTCGCGGGCGACAAGACGTTCTGCGTCTATCTCGCCAGGGACGAGGCGATCATCAGGAAGCATGCCGAGATGAGCGGCTTCCCCGCGACCAAGATCACCGAAATCCGCAAGATGATCGATCCGACGACGGAACAGGACGGGGCTTAAGGCTTAGCGGGACGCGCACCGGTTGCGCAGCTAACCTCTCCCGCTTGCGGGAGAGGTCGGTTGGCGCGAAGCGACAACCGGGTGAGGGCGAGCACATGCCAATTCCCCTCACCGAGCAAAAGCTATGCACTTAGCTCCGCTGCGCGCTCCGCTAAGCGCAAGTTTTTGCGTCCTCTCCCGCAAGCGGGAGAGGTGGCTCACCCCTCGATCTTCGAGAAATCTGCGACCTGGTGAAGGGCCGTGCGCAGGCGCGAGAGCAGCAGCAGCCGGTTCTTGCGAAGCTTGGCGTCCTTGTCGTTGACCGTCACCTTGTCGAAGAACGCGTCGACGTGTTTGCGCAGCCGCGCCATCACGCCCATCGCCTCGCCGAAGCGCTCGCGCTCGACTTCGGCCTTGATGAGTTCGGACGCGGTGGCCAGTTCGACGAACAGCGCCTTCTCTTCCGGCAGCACGAAGGCGTCGGGATCGGGCTCACCGTCGTAAACCGCCTTGTCCTTCTTCTCCTCGGCTTTCAGGATGTTCGCCGCGCGGCGATAGGCGACGAGCAGATTGGCGCCGTCGTCGGTCTTGAGGAAATCCTGCAACGCTTCGACGCGCGCCACGAGACGCACCAGATCGTCCTCGTTGCCGAGGCTGAACACCGCGTCGATCAGATCGTGGCGCGTGCCTTTTTCGCGGAGGGCGACTTTCAGCCGGTCCGCAAGGAACGCCAGAAGCTCGCGGAATGCGTCGCGGGCACCTGCATAGTCATCTTCGAGAACCGAATTCGATAGATCGGCCCTGTGGCGGCGCATGTCCTTGAACAGGGCCTGCAGAAACGCGGCGGCGCCCGACGGAAAGCTCGCGCCCGGCTCGCGCACCGCGTTGTGGAAAGCAAAGAGTGGAATACAGATGTCCGACAGGCGCAGACGCACTCCGTTTTCCACTAAAATGCGGATCGAGCCGAGCGCCGCGCGGCGCAACGCATAAGGATCGCTCGAACCTGTAGGCTTCTCATCTATTGCGAAGAACCCTACGAGCTGATCGAGCTTGTCCGCCAACGCCACGGCGATGGAAACCGGGGCGATCGGCACCGCATCGCTCGGGCCGAGCGGCTTGTAGTGGTCGCGGATGGCGTCGGCGACCTCGGGGTCTTCGCCGTCGTTGAGGGCATAGTAGCGGCCCATCACGCCCTGAAGCTCGGGGAATTCGCCCACCACGCCAGTCGTCAAATCGGCTTTGCACAGCCGCGCGGCGCGTTTGACCTTCGCGACAAATTCATTTCGCTCGCCTTCGGCGAGACCGGCACCGGTCTTCTCCGCGATCTCGCCGGCCAGCGCCTCGATGCGCTCGACTCGTTCCAGCTGCGTGCCGAGCTTGGCGTGGAACACGATACCGCCCAGCGCATTGACGCGGTCGGCCAGCGGCACCTTGCGGTCCTGATCCCAGAAGAATTTGGCGTCCGACAGCCGCGCGCGCAGCACGCGCTCGTTGCCGCGCACGATCTCCTTTCCGCCGTCCTGCGCGACCATGTTGGCGACGAAGGCGAAACGGTTCGCCATCTGGCCTGTTTTGGGATCGCGCAGCGCAAAATATTTCTGGTGTACGCGCATCGCGGTCTGGAGGATTTCGGGCGGCACGTCCATGAACTGCGGGTCGATTTCGCCGGTCAGCACCACCGGCCATTCCGCAAGGCCCGCCACCTCTTCGAGCAATCCCTCGTCCGGGATCAGCTCGAGCCCGTGGATGAACGCAGACTGCTTGACGTTCTCGAAGATGATCGCCTTGCGCTCCTCGGCATCCAGGATGACGTGCGCGTCACGCAGGTTCCTTACATAATCGTCAAAGCGGCGCGCCGTGATCGGGCCTTCCGACAGGAAGCGATGGCCGCGCGTGCGGTTGGAGCTGCCGATGCCGGCGAAATGGAACGGCACGATCTCGCCGTCGAGCGTGCACAGGATCGAGTGCAGCGGGCGCACCCAGCGCATCGGCGCGTTGCCACCAGCCGGGCCTGTCCCGGCTGGCATTGAAGAAGTCTGCGGCCAGCGCATCGATTTCGGCCAAGGCAGCTTCGCGAAGCATTCCGGCAGCACTTCCGCGAGCACGTCCGCCGTCGCCCTGCCCTTGCGCGCGATCACCGCGACATAGAATTCGCCCTTGCCGTCGTCGCGCTTCTCGCATTGCATCGAGCGTCACGCCGGCCGAGCGCAGGAAACCGTCGATCGCCTTGGCCGGCGCGTTGATGCGCGGGCCTTTCTTCTCCTCGCTGACATCGGGCTGCTTCGCCGGCAGTCCGGCGACCGCGAGCGTCAACCGCCGCGGCCCGGCGAACGCCTTCACGCCTTCGAACAACAGGCCGCGGTCCGACAGCGCGCCGACCACCAGCCGCTCCAGATCGGCCGCCGCCTGGCTCTGCATCCGCGCGGGGATTTCTTCGGAGAAGAGTTCGAGGAGGAGGTCAGACATTTGTCTGTCCTTTCCCCCACTTCGTCATGGCCCGGCTTGTCCGGGCCACCCAATTTTCTTTTTCGCGTAGAAAAATTGGTCGCCCGCATAAAGCGGGCGATGACGAACTTGGTGAATTGAGAAAGTGTGATCTCATTTCACCCATACCTCGGCTTGTAGTCGCCCATCGGCGTCGCAAGCCACGCCTCGCAGCACGCCTTCGCCAGCGCGCGCACCCGCGCGATATAGGCGGCGCGTTCCGTCACGCTGATCACGCCGCGCGCATCGAGCAGATTGAAGGTGTGGCTCGCCTTGATGCACTGGTCGTAAGCCGGCAAGGCGAGCTTCTTGTTGCCGCTCACCAGTTCCTGGCACTGCTTCTCGGCATCCTTGAAGTGCCGGAACAGGATGTCGGTGTCGGCCATCTCGAAATTGTAGGCGGAGAATTCCTGTTCGGCCTGGTGAAACACCTCGCCGTAGCGGAAGTGCTCGTTGAACGCGAGGTCGTAGACGAACTCGACATTCTGCACATACATGGCGAGGCGTTCGAGACCGTAGGTGATCTCCGCCGATACCGGATCGCAGTCGATGCCGCCGACCTGCTGGAAATAGGTGAACTGCGAAATTTCCATCCCGTCGCACCACACTTCCCACCCCAGCCCCCAGGCGCCCAGCGTCGGGCTCTCCCAATCGTCCTCGACGAAGCGGATGTCGTGCAGCGCGGGATCGAGACCGATGGCGCGCACGCTCTCCAGATAGAGATCCTGAATGTCGGCCGGCGCCGGCTTCATGATGACCTGGAACTGGTAATAGTGCTGCAGCCGGTTCGGGTTCTCGCCATAGCGTCCGTCCTTCGGCCGCCGCGACGGCTGCACATAGGCCGCGCGCCACGGCCTTGGCCCCAGCGCGCGCAAGGTCGTTGCCGGATGGAAGGTGCCCGCGCCCATCTGGTCGTCATAGGGCTGCAGGATGAGGCAGCCCTTCGACGCCCAGAAGTTCTGCAGCGTCAGGATGAGGTCCTGGAATGTCTTGGCCTTGGGCACTAGGAGTCGCACCTGAAAAAACGAGGCCGGAACCTATAGGCCGCCCCGCGATTGGACAAGCATCCGCAGGCCATTCCACCTAATCTGCCGCCCAATTTCGCGGGAGGAAACCATGAGAGCCAAGTTCGTAGCCGCAGTGTTTGCGGCATCACTCGTTCCGGCCACGGCGGCGCCTGCATATCACCTGCTGAACAGCGTCACGCTCGGCGGCGACACGTTCTGGGACGCGATCACGCTCGATGCCGCCAACCGCCACATCTTCGTGACCCACGGCAGCCATGTGGTGGTGCTGGACAGCAAGAGCTTTGCGCAGGTCGGCGACATCGCGGACGTCGCCGGGGCGCATCAGGTGGCGGTCGGGCTCGGCAAGGGGTTCGCGACTTCGGGCATGACCGACAGCGTCGTGGTGTTCGACCCCAAGACCTTGGCGGTGACCGGAAAGGTCGCGGTCGGCTCGCGGCCTGACGGCATGGTCTACGACCCATTCTCGCGCCGGGTGTTCACCTTCAACGCGGGCAGCAAGGACTCGACGGCGATCGACGTCGCGTCGGGCACGGTCGACGGCACCGTGCCGCTCGGCGGCAAGCCGGAGTTCGCAGTCGCCGACGGCCGCGGCCACATCTACGACAATATCGAGGACAAGTCGGAGATTGCGACCATCGATACCAAGACGATGGAGGTGATCGCGCGCTGGCCGCTCGCGCCCTGCGAAGAGCCGTCGGGCATCGCGATGGACGAGGCGCATGCGCGGTTGTTCGTGGCCTGCGGCAACCAGATGATGGCGGTGGTGAATGCCAGAACCGGAGCGGTCGTGACGACCTTCCCGACCGATCGCGGTTCGGACGGCGCGGCCTATGACGCCGCGACGCGCACCGTCTTCATCCCCGCCGGCATCGGAAAGCTCTTCGTGATCCACGAGGACACGCCGGACAAATTCCATGTCGTGGAGACCGTGACGACGCAGTTCGGCGCCCGCACGATCGAGATCGATCCGAAAACGCATCGGGTGTTCTCGGCGACGGCGGACCTGACGCCCGATCCCGGCAAGCGGCCGCCCTACAAGATAACGCCGGGCAGCTTCCGCTTTCTCGTCTTCGGCAAGTAGCGCTCAATAGGTGAAGAGCAGCGCGGTGTACCAGGTGTAGCGGTTGGTCCGGTCGGCGTTCTGGATCCCCGGACCGGCCGACGCCATCAGGTGATAGTGCTCGTTCAAATCGTAGATCGCGCCGAAACCGATGCCGCTCGATTGGCGCCCGCCCTTGGTGTCGGGCGTCTGGTGATAGGCCTCGATACCGAGCTGAAGGTCGTGCGAGACCTGCCGCGCCAGCACGACTCCGAATTGGCAGAAGTCCTGCGAGTCGCCGCCGCGATTGAGCGTGCAGCCGCCGCCGCCGAACAGGCTCCAATCGTTCCAGTCCTTCTGCGCGAAGAACGGCACAAACAGAGCGGGATGGCTGTCGCCCAGCGCCGGATCGGACCGTGTCGGCACGAACAGCCGCGGAAAGATCGCCACGTCGATCCCGTCCGTCTCCTGGTGCAGGAACTTGTACTTCGCCGCCAGCTCGAGATTGCCGAAGCCGATCGTCGTGGGTCCGCCGCGCGGGCTGTCGAAGGCGAGCGGCACGACCATGGTCAGTTGCAGGTTCTCGGCGCCGCCATAGTTGAAGTCGATGCCGGCTTCACCGCCGCCGCCGTCATGCGCCGCGGTGCCGCCGGCAAAGCCATAGACCTCATAATGGCCATGGTCGGTCGGCTGCGGATCGTCGGTGACATAGGGCGGGCCGGCGAGCGAAGGCTGAAAGAGCGCCGGCAAGGCGCAAACGGCGATGAGCGTTCGAATGTTCAAGCCCATCCTGCCGATCCGTGATTCCCGTCCGCCACTTTCACTCAGGCGCGCACTGCGATCCACCGCTCCGTCAGGCGATCTGCAGCGCCGCGCCGCCGCGCAAAATCGCGTCGGCTTCCGGCGTATAGGAACCGTCCGCCAGATGCAGGACCAGCCCCGGCAGAAGAGCCAGCGGCGCGCGCGAGCCCTTCTTCGCTTGCATAATGACGCGCTTGGCGGGCTCACCGGCATGCGGCCAGAGCGGAAAGATGCTGATGCCAGTCGCCGGCAAGGCGCCAAGCGCCTCGGCCATCCGGTCGGCGCGCAGGATACAGGTGAAAGTGCCGCCGGGCGCGGTCCGCTTCACACCCGTGACGAGCCACTCGCCGAGCGCGCCGTCGTCGTGCAGCGCGCCGGCCCGCATCTCGTCGGAGGGCCGCTCTCCCTCGCCGCCATGAAACGGCGGATTGCAGAAGACATGATCGTAGTCGCGCTTCATATCGGCCGGCAGATCGAGCACATCGACGGTGACGAAGACCGCACGATCGCCCAAGCCGTTCGCGGACGCGTTGCGGTTCGCCAGCGTCACAAGCTCGCTTTCGATTTCCGCGCCGGTGATCTCGATACCGGCGACGCGCGCCGCCAGACACAGGCTCGCCGTGCCCGCGCCGCTGCCAAGTTCAAGCACCCGCTCGCCGGGCCGCGCAGGAACGGCTGCCGCCAGCATCACCGCGTCCAGCCCGGCGCGAAAGCCATGCGCCAGCTGGCGTATTTTGAGACGGCCGCCAAGGAACATGTCTTCCGTGACCGGCGGCGGCTCATTGCGTTTGGCCAGACCATCCTTGAGCGCGGCGCTGGCGCGTTCGAAATCGTCGTCCGCTACCATCAAACGGCGCGGCAAAATGCCCAGACTTCCGTCCATGACGCTGGCATTCTCGTCAAAGACCACGCTTTCGATATTGGCTTGCGCGAGGAGGCTTCGCGCGAAGCTCAGCAGAACCGGATCGTTAGTCTTCAGTACGGGGCGCATCGGTCCTGCCGAAATGTGCGGACAGGTCGCCTTGACCGCACCTTAATCCGCTCGCAATGTCGCAAGCACCGGGTTCCCCGGCAAGGACCACTCGATGCTGAAACCCGACATGCGCACGGCCAAAGCGGACGGCATTTCGCCGGTCGAACGTCTGCATGCCCTGGTGTCGAGCGACATGGCGGCAACCGACAAGATGATCCATGCCCGGCTGGGCAGCGCCGTCGCGCTCATTCCGGATTTGTCGCGGCATCTGATCGAACTCGGGCGGCAAGCGGCTGCGTCCGCTTCTCACGCTCGCCGCCGCGCGCATGGGCGGCTATGGCGGCGACAAGCATGTCAATCTCGCCGCTGCCGTCGAGTTCATTCATACCGCGACGCTGCTGCACGACGACGTGGTCGATGCGAGCACGCTTCGGCGCGGCAAGGTCTCCGCCAATCTGGTGTGGGGCAACAAGCCAACCGTGCTGGTCGGCGATTTCCTGTTCAGCCGCGCCTTCGAGATGATGGTTGCGACCGGCAGCTTGCGCGTGCTCGAGATACTGGCCGGGGCATCGGCCATCATCGCCGAAGGCGAAGTGATGCAGCTGAGTTCGGAAAGCAACCTCGCCACGACCGAAGAGCATTATCTCAAGGTGGTCGGCGCCAAGACCGCCGCCCTGTTCTCGGCGGCCGCCGAAGCGGGTGCCACATTGTGCGATCGCGGCGCGGATTACATCGAAGCGCTTCGCTCCTATGGCGAGAGTCTCGGCATCGCCTTCCAGCTGGTCGACGACGCGCTCGACTACTCCGGACGCCAGGCGCTGATGGGCAAGGCCGTCGGCGACGATTTCCGCGAAGCCAAGGTCACCCTGCCCGTCATCCTGGCCTATGCGCGTGCCGACAAGCAGTCGGCCGTGTTCTGGAAGCGCGTGATCGAAGGCGGGCCGCAGAGCGAGAGCGACCTCGAACGCGCCATCACCTATGTCGAGGAAACCGGCGCCATCCAGGAAACGATGACACGGGCGCGCCATCACGCGGACAATGCGAAGGCGGCGCTCAGGCCCCTGCCGGCAAGCGAAATCCGCTCCGCCCTCGCCGACATCGCCGACTTCTGTGTCGAGCGGGCGTATTAAGCGAGAATCCGCGAGGCCCTGACCCACCAGCCGGGATGGGCTGCCGCGATAACACGCGCCGCAACTTCCGCCGCCGCGTCGCTTTCGAACAGGGCGAAACAGGTCGCGCCGCTGCCGGACATGCGCGCGAGATAGACGCCTTCCTGCGCACGCAACGCCGCAAGCACTTCGCCGATCGCCGGCGCAATCTCCAGCGCCGGAGCTTCCAGATCGTTCGCCGTGGCGCGCAGATACTCGGCGAGCGACCAGGTGTCGTTGCCGTAGAGCTGCCGGTCCGCCGACCCGATACCGCTGCGCATCCTGAGCGCGCCGAACACTTTGGCCGTCGGCACCGCGACGCCGGGATTGGCGAGCACCATCGCGGCGGCTGGAATGCCCCGCGCCGGGGTAATCTGTTCGCCGCGGCCCTCCATCCAGGACGAGCGGCTCTCGACGCACACCGGCACGTCCGAGCCGAGCGTCTCGGCGATGGCGCACAATTCGGATGGATAGGTCTCGACTTCCCAGAGCCGCGCCAGCCCGCGCAGCGTCGCTGCCGCGTCGGCCGATCCGCCGCCGATTCCGGACGCCACCGGCAGGTTCTTGGTGAGCGCGATGGCGGCGCCTTCGCTTCGACCAAAATGGCTCTGCATCGCGCGCGCGGCGCGCAGCACGAGATTGTCGGTCTCCATCGCAAGGCAGGAAGCGAACGGGCCGTCCACGGCAAGTGAAAGCTCTTCGGCGGGCGCAAAGGTCAGCGTGTCGCCGGCATCGGCGAATACGACCAAGCTTTCGAGATCGTGGAACCCGTCGGCGCGCCGGTCGCCGACATGCAGAAGAAGATTGATCTTCGCCGGCGCAAAGATGCGAACGGGCTCAGTTCGGCTTGTCACCGTCGAGCCCGTCCTTGAGCTTCTTCTCGATCGTCAGCTTGTCGGCGTCGGCGGGGCCGAAGGCGAGCGCATGGTTCCATTGGAACTGCGCGTCGAGCTTGCGGCCGACGCGCCAATAGGCATCGCCCAGATGATCGTTGATCGTCGGATCGCCGGGCACCAGTTCCACCGCCGTTTCCAGCGCCTTGGTCGCGTCGGCATAGCGGCCGAGCTTGTAATAGGCCCAGCCCACGCTGTCGGCGATGTAGCCGTCTGTCGGCTTCAAGGCGTGCGCCTTTTCGAGCATGGCCAGCGCTTCGGGGATGTTGCGGTTCTGATCGACCCAGGTATAGCCGAGATAGTTGAGCAAGGACGGCTCGTTCGGCGCCAGGATCAGCGCCTTCTTCAGATCGACTTCGGCGGCGCTCCATTGCTGGCTGCCCTGTTCGGAGATGGCGCGCGCGAACAAAAGCGGCCAGTCGTTCGCCTTTTCGCCGCCCGCCAGAGTGACGGCGTGGTCATAGGCCTGCGCCGCCTCGTCGAACTTGCTGGTGCTGCGGTAGGTGTCGCCGAGCGCCGTCCAGGCCTCGACATCCTGCGGGTCCGACGCGGTCAGTGCCTTCAGACGCGCGATCGCGGCGTCGCTGCGCCCCAGCCGCGCCTCGTCGAGTGCCATCTCCACCGCCGCCAATTGCCAGTAAGGCGAACTCTTTTCGATCGTGCCGTAGACCGCGATGGCGTCTTCGTATTTTTGCAGGCCTTCGAGACGGTCGGCGAGCAGCACCGCGCCGAGATCGAGATTCGGCCGCAGATAGAGCGCCAGACGCAGATAGAGAATCGAGACGTCGACGCTCGCCTGATCGGTCAGCGAGGCAGCGATGCCGAACAGCGCTTCGGCGGCGCCATCTTCGGGTCGCACGATGAGCGCAGCGGGTTTGCGGCCCGCCTTGATGCGGTCCAACCCCGCGGTGGCGACCTGCTTCAGACCGCCTTCGTCCGCGAACTTCGTGTAGAGCGTGGTGGCATCCTGGGTCCGCCCGCTGCGTTCCAGGAAGCGGCCATAGGCGTCGATCACGCGCGGCGTGGCACCGGCACCCAGAACCGCGCGAAAGGCCTGGTCGGCCGTCGCGTCGTCGCCGAGATATTGCGAGAGCAACGCCAGATGGAAGGTCGAAAGCGCGTCGGTGCCGCCTTGGGTCTTGAGCGCCGCGAGATCGGCGAGCGCGCCCGCCTTGTCGCCCAGCCCGACCGCCGCCCAGCCGTCGATCAACGCAACCGTCAGCGACGTGAACGGCCCCTTGGCGGACAGTCCCACCTGCTTCCTGGCGGTGGCGTAATCGTGCCGCTTCAATGCCTCCACGGCGAGCGTGAGCCGGCCGGCGCGGTCGCCCGGCGAAGCCGCCACGACCTTTTCGGCCAGCCGCGATGCATCCTCGATGTCGCCGGCCGAAGTGGAGAAGAAGAAGGCGAGCGCCAGAAGCTGATCGTTCGCCGGATCGGCGTCGAGGCTGGCGCGGTAATAGGTGGCGGCATCCTTCAGATTGTGCTGGCTCGCCGCGAAACGCGCCGAAAGGTAATTGCCGAACTCCGATGCCTGCTTGTCGTCGACGGTCGCGGTGCCGTTCACATGCGCGCAAGCCGCGAGCGCGAGGCTCAGTCCAAGGGCGGCAATCGGGAAAAGCCTGCGCAACGTTTGGTCCTCACATGTTCGGGTAATTCGGTCCGCCGCCACCCTCCGGCGTCACCCAGTTGATGTTCTGCGCCGGATCCTTGATGTCGCACGTCTTACAATGCACGCAGTTCTGCGCATTGATCTGAAAGCGCGGCCCGGCGGATTCCTGCACCACTTCGTACACGCCCGCGGGGCAATAGCGCTGCGCCGGTTCGTCGTACTCTGGCAGGTTTACGCGAATTGGGATCGTCGGATCTTTCAACTTAAGGTGAACCGGCTGGTCTTCCTCATGGTTGGTATTCGACAAGAATACCGACGAAAGTTTGTCGAAACTGATAACGCCATCCGGTTTCGGGTAGGCGATCTTCCGCGACTTCGCCGCCGGTTTCAGTGTCGCATAGTCCGGCTTGCCGTGGCTCAGAGTGCCGAAGAAGGAAAAGCCAAACAGCTGGTTGGTCCAAAGGTCCAGCGCCATGAACGGCAGCGCGAACAGCGTGCCGAGCCGGGACCACAGGGGTTTGAAGTTCCTGACCCGCTTCAGGTCCGTGTACACGTGGCTGTTGCGATAGGCTTCCTCATAGGAATTGAGCGTGTCCGCGGCGCGCCCCGCAGCCAGCGCGGCAGCGGCCGCCTCGGCCGCCATCATGCCGGTCTTCATCGCGTTGTGGCTGCCCTTGATGCGCGGCACGTTCATGAATCCCGCCGCACAGCCGACCAGCGCGCCGCCTGGAAATGCGAGCTTGGGCACCGACTGCAGTCCGCCTTCGGTCAGCGCGCGCGCGCCGTAACCGATGCGCTTGCCGCCTTCCAGCATGGTGCGGATGCGCGGGTGAAGCTTCACCCGCTGCATCTCATCGAATGGCGAGAGGAACGGGTTGGAATAGTTCAGATGGACGACGAAGCCGATCGAGCAGAAATTCTCGCCCCAGTGGTAGCAGAACAGGCCGCCGCCCGTATCGTTGCCGAGCGGCCATCCGACCGTGTGAAAGACAAGACCGCGCCGGTGCTTGTCGGGCGGAAGTTCCCACAGTTCCTTCACGCCAATGCCGAACTTCTGGAAGTCGCTGTTCTCGTCCAGCTTGAAGATCGCGAGCAGCCGCTTGGTCAGCGAGCCGCGGGCCCCTTCTGCGAACAGAGTGTACTTGCCCAGGATGTTCATGCCCGGCGTGTAGCTGTCCTTGTGATGGCCGTCCTTGGCGACGCCCATGTCGCCGGTCGTGACGCCCTTCACGACGCCGTTCTCGATGACGAGTTCGGCCGCCGGAAAGCCGGGATAGATTTCGACGCCCAGCGCCTCGGCCTGCTGGCCGAGCCATTTGCACAAGTTGGACAGGCTCACGATGTAGTTGCCGTGATTGTGCATCATCGGCGGCATGGAGAAGTTCGGAATGCGGATCGAGCCGGCCGGTCCCAGAAGGTAGAACCGGTCGTCGGTCACCGGCGTATCGATGGGCGCGCCCTTCTCCTTCCAGTCGGGAATCAGCTCGTTGATCGCGACCGGATCGATGACGGCGCCGGAGAGAATATGGGCGCCGATCTCGGAGCCCTTCTCCAGGAGACAAACGGTGATCTCCGGATTGATCTGCTTCAGCCGGATCGCCGCGGAGAGGCCGGCGGGGCCCCCGCCGACGATCACGACGTCGTACTCCATACTCTCGCGCTGAACCTCGTCGGCCATCTCAATTCCCGGTTTCATCCCCTTGAAACCACTTATGGGGCGGTGGGAATTGGCGGTCAACGGCGCTTATTATCGCCCTATGACGGCTTCCTATGAGGACACGCTTTCCCTTCTGAACTGGCTTGTTGAAGCCGGTGCCGACGAGGCCATGGGCGAGACGGCCGTGGATCGGTTCAAGCCCAACCCTCCCCTTGAGGGAGGGTTGAAATCGACGAGCGAAGCGAAGGCGATTTCGGGGAGGGGTCCGGCGCAAATCTTGGACCCGTCCTCGAATTTGTCCGGGCGCTCACGCGCGCAGCCGAATTCGGCCCTCGCTCCAGGAGAGGGTCGAAAATCTCTCGCCAATCTCACGCCGTCCAACACACCGCCGCTTGCGACGGACGGCTTCGGCTCCGCGCTCGAGATCGCCGGACGCTGCCAATCGTTGCAGGAACTCAAGGCCGCGCTCGAAGCCTTCGACGGCTCGCAGCTCAAGAAGCTTGCGCACAGCACCGTCTTCGCCGACGGCAATCCCGCCTCGCGCATCATGCTGATCGGTGAAGCGCCGGGCCACGACGAAGACAGGGCCGGCCTGCCTTTTGTCGGCCGCGCTGGCAAGCTGCTCGACAAGATGATGGCGGCGATCGGTCTCGACCGCTCGACCTTCTACATCATCAACGTCATGCCGTGGCGTCCGCCGGACAATCGCAATCCGGATCCCGGCGAAGTTGCGATGTGCATTCCGTTCCTGCGCCGACACATCGAACTCGTGCAACCGAAGATCCTGATCCTGCTCGGCGCGGTTTCCGCCCGCCACGTGCTCGGCCTGAATGAAGGAATCATGAAGCTGCGCGGCCGCTGGCTCGAGTATCGAATCGGGACAGAGATGATTCCGGTGATGCCGACGCTTCATCCTGCCTACTTGCTCCGCCAGCCCGCTCATAAGAAACTGGCGTGGCGTGATTTGCAGGCCGTCGCCGACAAGCTCGATGCGCTCGGCCTGCCTGCCAAAGATTGAGCATAATTGGCCGCAATACTCCGCGGCTTCACGAAGCGGGTGTCTTTGATGCGTCGATCGACCTGGATTCTCGCGGCTCTGTCGGCCGCGGCCGCGCTTGGAACCGCGCGCGCGGAACTTCCGCTGCCATCCGACAATGGCGCCGCGGCGAGCGTGCCGATGGCGATTTTTCGCCGAGCGACGTGGCGCTGTACCAGCAGATCTTCGCCGACGAACGCGCCGGCCGCTTCGACGATGCGCGCGATCTGTTCGCGAAGGTTTCCGATACATCTCTCCAGGGTTACGTGCTCGCGGAACATTACCTGTCGCCCTATGGCCACGCCTCGCTCGCCGAGCTGGTCGACTGGATGCGGACCTATCCCGATCTACCGATCGCCGATCGCGTCTATCGCCTGGCGGTGGAGCGCGCTTCGGTGCGCGTGCACAAACGCCACCACAAGACGGTCATCGTCGTCACCACCAGCGTTCCGGTGCCGAGCGGCCCGGCGCGCAAACGCGGCGGCGGCTATGAGGAGTTCAGCGAACCCAATCCGCCGCTGACCTCGGATGCCGGACGGATCGCGCAAGCCCAGATCGAACGCGACATCAAGGCCGATCTGCCGAGCGACGCCGCGACGGTCCTGAACGCCGCGATCGCCGCCGGCGGACTTTCGCCATACGACCAGGCGCGCCTCACCGAGCGCGTCGTCGCCTCTTACGTGGTCGAAGGCAACGATCAGGCGGCCTACGATTCTGGGCAGAGCGTTCAGGGCAGCATGCGGCTCGCCGTGCCGGCGCTCGACTGGTACCAGGGCTTCGCGGCCTTCCGGCTCGGCAATTACAGCGACGCCGCCTCGCACTTCGAAGTTCTCGCCCAAGCGGCGACCGAGCCGAATTATCTGCGCTCGCAGGCCGCGTTCTGGGCGGCACGGGCCCATCTGCGCGACGGCGACCCGCAACGCGTGGTCACCCTGCTGCAGGCCGCGGCACGCGAGGAGCCGACCTTCTACGGCCTGCTCGCCGAAAAGTTGCTGGGCCAGGATACGCAGGCCGGGTTCAACGATCCGGTGCTGACGGCGTCCGACTTCGCCGCGATCATGGCCGTGCCGTCGGCGCATCGCGCGGTCGCGCTGATGCAGATCGGAGAAGAGCGTTCCGCCGCTCCCCTCGAATTGAACCGGGCCTTCGGCGACAGCGACGGCAGCCACGACATGGGCTATGCGGTGCTGGCCCGCCGCATGGGTGCGTCGAACACCGAACTGCGCGCCAGCGAGACCAGCGCGTCGCGCGGCGTTCTTCTCACCGGCCTGTTCCCTGTGCCGCAATACAAGCCCGACGGCGGCTATACGATCGACCCTGCCCTGGTGCTCGCTTTCACCCGCGCCGAAAGCCGCTTCGTGCCCGAAGCGGTCTCGCGTGCCGGCGCACGCGGATTGATGCAGCTCATGCCGGAAACGGCGGGACATTTCGGCGGCGCGGTGAGCCAGCTGAACGATCCGAGCTACAACATGACCGTCGGCCAGCGCTATCTCGCCTATCTGCTCGACAATTACGGCGGCAATCTCGTGCAGGTGCCCGCCGTCTACAACGCGGGGCCGCTTCGCCTGACGGGCTGGATCAACGCGCGCGCCGGCAAGGAAGACGACGCGCTGACGTTCATCGAGAGCATCCGCATCCAGGAGACGCGCGCCTATGTGAAGCGCGTGCTGATGTATCACTGGATGTATGAGCGCCGCATGGGCGAGCCGGCGCCGAGTCTCGACGAGACCGCGGCCGGACAATGGCCGATCTATCATCCGCCGGCCCAGCCGCCGATGCCGCGCCCGCCGGCAATCACGACACCGCCGCCCGCAACGACCGTGGTCAGCGATGCCCGGTATTGACGAGAGCGTCGCCTTCGTTCCCGTCCGCATCGCGATCATGACGGTGTCGGACACGCGCGATGCCTCGACCGACAAGTCGGGCGATACGCTGGCCGAACGGATCCAGGCCGCCGGCCACGTGCTCGCGGCGCGCACCATCGTCACCGACGATCAAGCCAAGATCACAGCCCAGCTTCGCCGCTGGATCGACGATCCCATGGTCGACGCGGTGATCTCCACCGGCGGCACCGGCCTCACCGGCCGGGACGTGACGGTGGAGGCGTTCAAGTCGGTGTTCGAAAAGGAGATCGAGGGCTTTTCCGTTCTCTTCCACCAGATCAGCTATGCCAAGATCGGCACCTCGACGGTGCAATCCAGGGCCTGCGCCGGCGTCGCCAAGGGCACCTACCTGTTCGCCCTGCCCGGCTCGCCCGGAGCGGTAAAGGATGGCTGGGACGGCATCCTCAAATTCCAGCTCGACATCCGGCACAAACCCTGCAACTTCGTCGAGATCATGCCCCGGCTTACCGAAGACCCCGCCCGTCCGGCCGCAGGCGCTCAAAAAGCAAAATAAATCCCTTGTCTTGTCGGAACCGCGCCTCGACCAACGTCTTGGAGACGCGCCGGTCCCTGACCGTTTCCTGCAGAAGCGGCGCACGCTAGATTGGAGCCAGCAAGGGAGTAAGGCATGAGCATTTCTCTCATCGTCGGAACGCCGAAGGGCGCGGCCGTTCTCAAGAGCAAGAATGGAAGCGACTGGCAGCACGACTTTGTGCTGCGCGGCTGGCCGGTGACGACAAGCGTGCGCGACGACCAAGGCCGCACCTATGTCGCCGTCAACAGCCCGAACTACGGCGTGGCCCTCCACGCGAGCGATGACCTCTCCAACTGGAAGCAGCTCGAGAGTGCGCCGCGCTATCGCCCGGAAGACCGCGGCAATCCCGAGCATCATCGCCTTGTAGCGAAGGAAGACTTCGGCGGCATCCTCAAAGGCGGCGGGCGCTTCGTCGATCAGATCTGGAACCTGCACTTCGCGCACGGCACGCTCTATGCGGGCGTGTCGGAGGCGGGACTGTTCACCAGCCGGGATCGCGGCCAATCCTGGCAACCCGTCGACGGCTTCAACGAACAGCCGGGTCGCGAGAGCTGGGCACCCGGCTTTGGCGGACTGGGTTGCCACACCATTCTGACCGACGCCAAGAATCCCGACCGCCTCTGGGCCGGAATTTCCGCCGCGGGATTTTTCCGCAGCGACGACGGCGGCAAGACCTGGGCGCCGAAGAACAAGGGCGTCAATCCGGCGGTCGACTCCGCGCCGGCGACTACCGGACAATGCGTGCACAGCGTCACGCACAATCCGGACAATGCCAGCGTGCTCTACCGCCAGGAGCATCGCGGCGTCCACAAGAGCGTCGACGGCGGCGACAGCTGGCAGGTGATGGAGGACGGGCTTCCCGTCACCGAATTGTCGGACGGGCATCACTGCTCGTTCGGCTTTCCGAGCGTGATGGATCTGAAATCGGGCAACGTCTATGTCGTGCCGCTCGACGGCGACAATTTCCGCTTCCCGCGCGGCGGCCAACTCGCCGTCTATCGCTCGAGGAACGGCAAGAGCTGGGAGCCGCTCACCAAGGGCCTGCCGGCCGATTGCTTCACGGCGGTGTTGCGCGGTGCGCTCGCCGCAGATCAAAAGGGCGGACTCTATTTCGGTACGGCTTCGGGCACGCTCTACGCGAGCAACGACCTCGGCGACAGCTGGCGCGAGATTGCCAGCGGTCTGCCGCGCATCACGAGCGTGGAGGCCTATTCCAATTGAGCGTACGCGTTCAGCTGCCGCCGGTGTTGCGTTCGGTGATGGGCGGCGAGCGCTGGCTCTCCGCCGAAGGCAGTTCGATCGCCGCCGCGCTCGGCGATCTTGCAAAGAAGCATCCGCCGCTCGCGCTGCATTTCTTCGACGAAGCCGGTGCGATACGGCACAACATCGTCTTCCTGCACGATGGCGCGATGATCCGCGCCAAGGAAGCTTCCGCGCGACAATTGAAGGACGGCGACGAGGTCGTGCTGACCAACGCGCTGGCGGGCGGCTGAACGGCGCGCTTGACTCGACAGGCCGCACGCCGTATTCAACCAATCAGTTATCAACTATATGGTTGAATACTAATGCCCGACCCGCTCAGCGCCACGCTTGCCGCCCTCGCCGATCCGACGCGGCGCGGCATCCTCGCCCGTCTCGCGACCGGCGACGCGACCGTCGGCGAACTCGCCGCGCCGTACGACATGAGCCTGGCGGCGGTCTCCAAGCATCTGAAGGTGCTGGAAGGCGCCGGCCTCATCAGTCGCGGGCGCGAGGCTCAGTGGCGGCCCTGCCATCTGGAGGCCAGGCCGCTCAAGGCCGTCGCCGACTGGGTCGACGATTTCGAGCGATTCTGGACCCGCAATCTCGACAGCCTCGATCTCTATCTGAAGACCATCCAGAAGAAACCGCGCCAGAGGAAGACAAGATGAAGACCCAGGTCGAAATCCCCCCGAAGGAACCCGTCATCGTCATGTCGCGCACTTACGATGCGCCGCGCGACCTGATCTGGAAGGTGATCACCGATCCGGAGCACGTCGCCCGTTGGTGGGGAGGCGCCGGCGCCAGCAACGTCATCAGCGAGATGGACGTGCGGCCCGGCGGGCTGTGGACCCATCTGATGCGGTTCGCCGGCGGCGGCGAAGTGCAGATGAATTTCGTCTTCGTCGCGGTGGAGAAACCTTCACGCCTGGTCTGGCAGCACGTCGACTACGACACGCGAAAGGACGGTCCACCGCCGATCCACATCACGCTGACGCTCGACGCCTTGGAAAAGCAGCAGACGAAGTGGACCATGGTCGCGCGCTTCCCGACGCTGGCCGGTCGCAACGAGTCCGTCGAATTCGGGTTCACCACACCGATCGCCGCCAGCAACGATATGCTCGCCGACTATCTCAAGACCGCCGAGGCCGCGTCATGAAGATCTCGATGCACAATATGGCGGTGCGTTGAGCGGGAAACGTCCTAACAATTCAATTACCCGATCCGCGCCACCACCGACACCGGCACGCGCAACGCATGCAGCATGGCGACGAGCGCGCCGCGCCTTTCGCGCTCGGTAGGCTTGTTGATCGCACGCGAGCGCAGGTGAAGCATCCGGCCGCGGCCGATGCGGCGCGCGAGATCGGCATCTTCCATCGCCACGTCGCCATGCCCGCCGAGCTTTTGATACATGCGGCGCGGCAGGAGCAGTCCCTGCTCCGCATAGGGCAGCGCGAACAGGCTGGTGCGCAGCGCGACCATCGTCTCGCGCCGCCGCGCAGCGGGTTCGAAATCGTCGAGCGCGTAGCGGAACGTGGCGGCGCGCGGCCGTTCCATCGTGGCGCGCGCCATGAACGCCTCGGCCTCGTTTTCCCAGCCGGCTTCGAGCGCGGTGTCGGGCAGGAGAAACAAGAGCCAGTCGCCGCGCGCCATCGCGGCCCCGGCGATCCATTGCGTCGCCCGGCTCTTCCTGGCCCGGGCGACATGGCAGCCGGCCGCGTCGGCGATCGTCAGCGTGTCGTCGGTCGAGCCGCCGTCGGCGACGATGACCTCCTTGACCAGTCCGCGCACGGTCGCGCCGATCAGGCTGTCGAAACAGCGCGGCAGGGCCGTCTGGGCGTTCAATGTGGGGATGACGACACTGATCATTTCGGGAATATGACGCGGCCGGGCGAAGACGACAAAAACTTTCCTGTCGCACGGGTTAATACGATCAAATATTACGCAGAGTTCAGGACCGGCGCCCGATGGTTACGGTGACAGCTCTGCTCTAACATCCGGGGCATGAAGGGAATCCCCCTGGCGCGGGGGTGAGAGATGAGGCTTTCCGATGTCAGGCGAACTGGACGCGTTGCAGGTCTATGGCGAGACGCATGTCGGCTGGTGCGCCGCTACGCCGCCCAACGAGACCACCGACGAGCGCGGCAACCCGTCGATCCCCGAACTCAAGTCCGGCCAGGTCGACCCGCGTGCGCCGCGGGCCCGCGTCTACGATCATCCGGACGTGCAGGCGCTGCGCGAACGGCTGCGCGAGAAAAACGGCATGACCGGTCTGGAGGTCGTGGAGCCGCACGAGGTCGAGCGCGCCAAGCGCATCTTCTTCCGCGACGGCTTCGTGGTGGTGAACAATCTGCTCGATCCGGAGCGGCTTGCCACCTGGCGCGCGGCGAGCGCGCGGGTGCTGGCCAAGCTGCTCGAGATCAAGGGCAGCGGCGGACGCAAATACATCACCGAGTCCGGCCGGCTGCCGCATCGCTATTCCTATGGCACCGCATCGGCGTCGCGCGAGCTGCTGCACGATCCGGTGTGGGCATCGATGATCGATCTGCCGACCACGACGCCGCTGTTGAAGGCGATCTTCGGCACCGACGGATATTTCGTGCGCGGCGCGGGCGGTGATCTGTGCCTGCCCGGCGCGATCGAATATCAGGGCCTGCACGCCGACACGCGCGACACTTTCGAGATCACGCCGGCGCGGCGCGAACAGGCCGAACGCGTCGGCATCAAGCTGCGCAACAAACCGGGCACCGACGAACTGGATGCGGCGACGGTCAGCCTGATCCTCGAACGCACGCCGCCGCATGTGACGATCAACTTCCTGATGAGCGACCTCACCTGGGAGAACGGGCCGATCCGCCAGATCCCCGGCACGCAGGGCCGCGTGCCGCATCCGCCGCTGCTGCCCGACGAGCCGGAATGGATGCGGTTGTCGACCCTGGTCGGCGCCAAGGCGGGCGCCGGCGTGTTCCGCGACAACCGCGCCTGGCACGGCGCGACGCCCAATCTCAGCCGCGAGATCCGGGCGATGCCGAACGTCGAATATCACGCGCCATGGGTGGATCCGGCGAACTACTGGAAGTCCATGCCGCACGAAATCTGGGAAACGCTGTCGCCGCATGCGCAGCAGATCTCGCGCTATGTGAAGACCGAGCCCGGCGTTTGGCCGGCCGGCGCGGGCGTGATGCATCCGCTGGCGGCCAAGCGGAAAGAGGCGAAGGAAACGGTGTAGGGCGGTAACCGCGCTGCGCTCCTGCTTCGGCAGTCGATAGCAACAGCGTATCGACCAGCATGGGGGCTTGGATTAAGTGCTCATCCTGAGCGTGTCGGAGGATGAGAGCACCGACTTCGCTCGAACGTCTGCCGGCGCCTGCCGAGAGGTCGAACTTGGCCTCAAGACAGGGCCGATTCACTGACGTTTTCCGCCATAGGCGCGATTGCACCGTCTCCATTACCTATCGGTCATGTCGGTCTTCGTGTCGGACGGAGCGGCGCAGGAGTAAGCTCGAGTCGACGTCACGAGGGAGATCGTCATGCGCCAGATATTCGCCGGAGCGTTTTTGACTGCGCTCGCATTGTTGGCATCACCGGCGGCGGCAACCGGATCGGGCCACTGGTATTGCACAGCAGATGGCATCAAGAGCTGGACCATGGACCCGAACACGTCCGACGCGTCCGGCTGGAACTACAGCGGCAATCGCTCGGCCTATAAGGACGGCGGCAAGTGCGATAAGAAGATGTGATCTTCGCCGGCGCGCTCCTTCAGCCGGGGCGCGCCGCTCGCATGCGGCATGAAGGGATCTGAGTGCGCATGAGCGAAGCGCCCGAGCCGCGCCATTCAAGCCGTACCGCGCTCAGCGTCGCCGCGGTCCGCGCCGCGCACCTGCTGGTCGACGGCGATCTCAGGATTCTCGACGATCGTGTGGCCGCACAGCTGCTGGGCGGCACCACCGATCCGCTGATTCAGTCCTACATCGGGCGGGCGCATGAACCGGCGGCCATCGCGCTGCGCGTACGCGTGCTGCTGCGCAGCCGCTTCGCGGAGGAGCGCATGGCCGAAGCCGCGGCGCGCGGCGTGCGCCAGTTCGTGATCCTCGGCGCCGGCTTCGACACTTTCGCCTATCGCCAGCCGGATTGGGCCAAGGAAGCGCGCATCTTCGAGGTCGATCACCTCGCCACCCAGAGCGACAAGCGTCGCCGGCTCGAAGCCGCGGGCATTCCGATTCCGGCAAACGTGGAATTCGTGGACATCGATTTCGAACGGGTCTCGCTGCGCGACGGTCTTGCGGCGAGCAAACTCGATTTCGCGCAGCCCGCCTTCTTCTCCTGTCTGGGCGTGCTGGTCTATCTGACGCCGGAGGCCGCGGATGCCATCTTCGAACTCGTTGCATCGTTTCCGCGCGGCAGCGAGATCGCCTTCACGTTCGGATCGCCCGGATCATTGACGAGCGATATGGCGATGAGGGCGGGCGCGGCCGGCGAACCGTGGCGGACGCAATACGAGCCCGGCGCACTGGAGCGGAAGCTGAAGGGGCTTGGATTTTCGACCGTCACATTCCTTGAGGCGAACCACGCCAACCTGCGCTATTTCGCGGGCCGTACCGACGGCATGCGCGCGCCCGACCGCGCAAGCATCGCCTCCGCCGTGGTCGGCTAGGCGAAATTGGCGTCGTTTCTGCAAACAATGCTCAAGCCCTAGCTATTGGCCGCAATCGCCAATCTATAGTTTGTACTTGATTTGTTCTCATTGCCGTCATATATTCCTCCTCAAGATGACGACGGTCCTAGATATCACGACTGACAGGCGGCTCCTGAGGGGCCGTGGCGCGCTTTCCAACCATGTGGGGCGCTACGAGAAGCAGACGCGCGTCGTGATGGACGATGGCTGGGACGATGGCTGGCGCGATGAGGACGGCACGCCCCCGCCCCTACGCACCGAGGTCATCGCCGACGCGACGCGCACCATCATCACGCGCAACAAGTCGCCCGACATTTCCTTCGACCGTTCGATCAATCCGTATAGGGGGTGCGAGCATGGCTGCATCTACTGTTTCGCACGGCCGACGCATGCCTATCTCGGCATGTCGCCGGGCGCGGATTTCGAATCGCGCCTGTTCGCGAAGCCGAACGCGGCCGAGCTTCTGGCGAAGGAGCTATCGGCCCCCGGCTATACGCCGCGCACCATCGCCATAGGCACCAACACCGATCCCTATCAGCCGATCGAGAAGAAGATGCGCATCATGCGATCGGTGCTCGAAACGCTGTACCGCTTCAAGCATCCGGTCGGCATCGTGACCAAATCGCCGCTGGTGATGCGCGACATCGACATCCTCTCCGCCATGGCGCGCGAGGGGCTGGCGAAGGTGGCGCTGTCCGTCACCACGCTCGACCGCAAGCTCGCGCGCGTTATGGAGCCGCGCGCCGGCACGCCGCAGCGCAGGCTCGCCGCGATCAAGGCGCTCTCGGAGGCCGGCATTCCGACGGCGGTGATGTTCGCGCCGGTGATCCCGGCGCTCAATGATGCTGAGATGGAAAGCGTGCTCAAGGCGGCGGCCGAATGCGGCGCGAAGTCGGCCGGCTATGTCCTTTTGCGCCTGCCGCTGGAGATCAAGGATCTGTTCCGCGAATGGCTGGAGGCGAACCGGCCCGACACCGCCAAGCACGTCATGTCGCTCATCCGCTCGATGCGCGGCGGCAAGGATTACGACGCGCAGTGGAACGTGCGGATGAAGGGCACCGGTCCCTATGCCGAGATGATCGCCAAGCGCTTCCACATGGCGGTCAAGCGCTACGGCCTCAACCAGGAGGTCCGTCCGCTCACCATCGGCAAGTTCAGGAAGCCGCCGGCGGCGGGGGACCAGCTGTCGCTGTTCGAGACGGGTGAGGAAAGCCTGCTCGCCGGCGGCCGAGGAGGACGCGATTAACCTCTCCCGCTTGCGGGAGAGGTTATGTGCACCCGCCCTTCCCCGTGGCCATTGATCCCTTGCATCCGAACCCCGATCGGCGCGCATCTAACCCTGTCGAAACCGCCCAAACCGCGGAAAGCAGAGGAAAATGTCCATGATCGAGGGGTTCGTTGTCGTCGCCACCATGTTCTGGACCGTGATCGGCATCATCTTGGTGGCGAACGGCTACTTCATCTACCAGGTGCGCATGGCGCGCTACCGGGTGATGCAGACGCTGGCCGAGAAGGGCCAGCCGGTCCCACCCGAGCTTTTCGTGGGTCCGCGCCGGTCGGCGCCGGTCGGAATGATGCGCGGCGCTATCGTGCTCATCAGCCTGGGCGTCGCCTTCGCCATTTTCTTCTGGTCGATGACGGCACAATCGATGTTCCACGGCCCGATCGAGAACGCGCAGTGGCTGCCGGCGATCGCCGCCTTCCCGCTCGGCATCGGTTTTGCGCTTTGGCTGATGGCGATGTTCGAGCGCCGCGCCCCGTAAAGGAGGAGGATCCGATTTGGCGTAACCGGGATGGAGGAACTCGTCCAGCGCGCGGTGGCCCGCGACGTGGCCGCCTTCAGCCAGCTTGCGCGGGCGCACCAGTCCAAAGTGCGCGGCCTGCTGCTCAGGCTGGCGCGCGGCAATCACGCGCTGGCCGACGATCTGGCGCAGGAGACCTTCCTCGAAGCCTGGCGCGCCGTCGCGGCGTTTCGCGGCGACAGCGCCTTTTCGACCTGGCTCTATCGTATCGCCTATTCACGGTTCCTGATGCACGCCCGAAAACGGAAAGCCGATGAACAGCTGGGCGAATGGAATGAAAGCGTCGCGAGCGGCGAAGGCGCCGCAATGGCACGCATCGATCTGGAACGCGCCTTCGCGCGGCTCGCGCCGGCGGAGAGCGCCGCGCTCACGCTGTGCTTCGCGCTCGGACTTTCGAACACCGAGGCCGCCGACGCCATGGACATTCCGCTCGGCACGCTTAAGTCACATGCGCTGCGCGGCCGCGAGAAACTGAAATCGATCCTGGGAGAACCCTAGATGATGAACGATCAGGACCTGGACACGCTGCTCAGCCGGCCGCTGCCCGACCTCGATGCCGGCACGTTCTCCGTTCTGCTGATGGAGAAGATTTCGCGCGATCAGGCGCGCCCGGCACGCATTCTCGCCTGGTGCACGACCGGATTGCTGACGCTGGTGATCGCCGCGGCCTGCCTGTTCGGGGCCTCGATCGCCGCGCGCACCTTCGCCGGCATGCAATCGATGATCATCCCGGCCACGCTGTCGCTGCTGACGCTGGTTCTGTCACTGGCGGTGCTCCGCTCGGCGCAGGAATAGGCTCAGGCGTATTTGCGCTCGGGGGCGGCCATTTCGCTCAGCGCGTCGCGAGAGAGCTTCTCGAAATGCTCCGCCAGCGCCCGCAGTTGCTGAAGCTGGGCTTCATCTGCGATCTCCCGCGCCCGTGCGCGCAAGGATTGGGCAACAAGCCGGTATTTCTCTGCGTCTTCCATGTTCAAAGGAAAACACGGCCCGGACAGTCATGTTCTGATCCAGGTCAAACAAAGTGAAATGCCCGGTCCGCGCAAAGCGCAATTGAGCGCTTGCCCGATTCCACCAATGATGTCTTTCGCCGTCCGGAGCCTGGGTGATGCTGGAACAAGTCCTGAAGTTGCTGTCCGCGCGAATGGGGCATTTCCTTTTCGAATCCGGGCATCATGGCGATCTGTGGCTCGATCTTGAGTCGCTTTGTCTCAATCCGGCGCAGCTCAAAGCGCTCGCCGCCGCGCTTGCGGAGCCACTGGCGCAGCTGAAGCCCGAAATCGTGTGCGGGCCGCTGGTCGAGGGCGCGTTCGTCGCGTTGCTGGTGGCGCTCGAACTCGGCGTTCCGTTCGTCTATTCCGAGCGCTACGCGCGGACTTCGGAAGACGGTCTTTATCCGGCCGGATATCGCATCCCCGCGGCGCTGCGCGAAGGATTGCGCGGCAAGCGCGTGGCAATCGTAAATGACGTCATCAATGCCGGCTCGGCGGTAAAGGGGACTTTTGCCGATCTCGAGGCTTGCGGCGCGCCGGTCGCGGGCATCGCAACGCTGCTCGTGCTCGGCACTGCGGCCGCCGATTTCGCGCGAGCCAAGAACGTCCCGCTTGCGAGCCTCGCAACCCAGCCCGGCAATTTGTGGACGCCATCCGACTGCCCGCTGTGCGCCGCGAAATTCCCACTGCAGGACGTCGCCGATTTCGCGGCATCGCTTGCGAGGAAGAACTGAGGCTTCAGGCGATGGGTTTCGCCGGCATGTTCCGCGCGTCATCGGCGCACTCGACGAGCAAGAGCTCGACGTCTGTTCCGGACCGGGTGACCGAGCGGCCGTCGGGATGCATCCCGTCCACCCGCCATTTCTCGGGCGACAGTTCGGCCGTGACGAAGGTCCAACCGGGAAGATCATCGAAGGTGAGTGTGCCGGGCATGGCCGCACTCTAGGCGGCGCTTCGCGATTGGCAAGCGTCCTGACAAGCGCGTTCTCGAAAACGTTCGACGATCGCTGCCCTGCGATCGTCGCAATGTGACAGTGGACATTCTGCGCGGCGCCCGGATAACTGGCGCGATCGCAGCGGAGACAGACCCGTGAAGAAGATCACGCTCGCACGCATCGAAGGCAAGGGCCGCGGTGTCGTGGCCACCGCGCAGATCGCCGCCGGCGAAGTGGTCGAGCGTTCGCCCGTGCTGCCGATCGCGCTCGCCGATTCGGAGTGCCCCGCCCTCAACGACTACAGCATGGCGTGGGGCGAGGCAGAGGAACGGTGCGAGCCGGGCACCGAATGCGCCGTGGGTCTGGGTTATCTGATGATCTACAATCATTCGGCCAGGCCGAACCTGACCATCCGCCGCCACTTCGACACGAACGAGATGAGCATGGTGGCGCTGCGCGACATCGCGGCGGGCGAGGAACTCACCTACGACTATGGCGTGCCCTTATGGTTCGCCGAGGCCGCCGAATAGGCGGTGCATAAGTCGCCGCAGCGACCGGGCGTTCGCTTTTCGGACCGAATCACTTTGCTAGTGTGAGGCGATGCCGCACTACATTTTCGAATCGCGCGTGCTGAAGCGGGTTGGCGGCCTTGTCGCCGGCATCGACGAGGCCGGGCGCGGCCCGCTGGCGGGCCCGGTCGTCGCGGCTGCGGTGATCCTCAACAAGGCGAAGGTACCCAAGGGCCTCAACGATTCCAAACAGCTCGACGCCGAAACGCGCGAGGAACTCTATTCCCACATCATGTTCAGCGCGCTCGCGGTGGGCGTGGGCGAAGCGAGCGTCGACGAGATCGACCTCATCAACATCCGCCAGGCGACCCATATGGCGATGGCGCGCGCGGTACGGGCGCTCGCCTTCCAGCCGGCCTTCGCGCTGGTCGATGGCAACGATCCGCCGGCGCTGCCTTGCCCATGCGATACGATCATCGAGGGCGACGCCAAATCGGTTTCGATCGCCGCAGCGTCGATCATCGCCAAGGTGACGCGCGACCGCATGATGGCCGCGCTGCACCAGGAGCATCCGAATTATGGCTGGCTGACCAACAAGGGCTACGGCACGCCGGAGCATTTGTCTGCCCTCACCCGCCACGGACCGACGCACCATCACCGTCGCAGCTTCGCCCCTGTGCACAACATCTTGTATGGACAGGCTCTTGAGGATTCTCCCTTAACATCTTGATTCACAAGACTCTTGACGCGCGACTCACGAAGAATCAGTGTGCGCCCTTCTGTTGATAAAAACGGTGGGGCGCATGTCGGGGTTGAAGCTGGATCAAGTAATCGAGGGCGATTGCGTCGAGAGCATGCGCACGCTGCCCGACGGCTGCGCCGACCTCGTCTTCGCCGACCCGCCCTACAATCTGCAGCTGCGCAACGAATTGCGCCGGCCCGACCAATCCAAAGTCGATGCGGTCGACGATCAGTGGGATCAGTTCGCCAGCTTTGCCGAGTACGACCGATTCACCCGCGCCTGGCTGACCGAAGCGCGGCGCCTGCTCAAGGACACCGGCGCGCTGTGGGTGATCGGCTCCTATCACAACATCTTCCGGGTCGGTGCGATCCTGCAGGATCTCGGCTTCTGGATCCTGAACGATGTGGTGTGGCGCAAGACCAATCCGATGCCGAACTTCCGCGGCCGCCGCTTCACCAATGCGCACGAGACGCTGATCTGGGCGACCCGCAACCCGAAGCAGCAATACACCTTCAACTACGAAGCGATGAAGGCGCTGAACGACGAGCTGCAGATGCGTTCCGACTGGACGTTGCCGATCTGCGCCGGCCATGAGCGCATCAAGGGCGCCGACGGCCAGAAGGCGCACTCCACGCAGAAGCCCGAGTCGCTCCTGCACCGCGTGATCGTGTCGTCGACCAAGCCGGGCGACCTCGTGATCGACCCGTTCTTCGGCTCCGGCACCACCGGCGCCGTCGCCAGGCGGCTAGGCCGCCACTTCATCGGCCTCGAACGCGACAGAACCTACGCCAAGGTTGCGCGCGACCGCATCGCCGCCGTGACGCCGGCGCCGGACGATGCGATCGAGGTCACCAGATCCAAACGCAGCGAGCCGCGCATTCCGTTCGGCTGGGTGGTCGAGCGCGGACTGCTGCCGCCCGGCACCGTCCTGCACGGCACGCAAAAGCGTCATCGCGCCAAGGTGCGCGCCGACGGAACGCTGGTGTGCGCCGATGCGACGGGCTCGATCCACCAGATCGGTGCGCATGTGCAGGGCCTGGATGCCTGCAACGGGTGGACGTTCTGGCAATATGAGGACAAGGGCGCGCTGATCCCGATCGACGTGTTGCGTCAGCGGCTCAGGGCGGACTTGGCCTAGGCGTCGACGTTCAGCCTGCCTAGCCTTTGACGGTACGCAGTGGCGAGCGCGCGATAGATCGGGCCGGTGCGATGCTGCCTGCAGCACGTGTTCGTTGCGCCGTCCGGGCCACGCCGCATCTGGCGCCGATACCAAGCACGGCCCTTCGCGTGCGCGGCGTCACGGCCGAATTTGAGAACCAGGTCGAAGTAGGAATGGGCCAGCATTGCGCCGCGCCCCTGATTGCAGAGGTGGCAGGCAGCGACTGTGTTCAGCCAGCCATCCCAGCCGCCCGCCGCCACCGCGATCACATGTTCCAGCGTCTCGGAATTGTGCGCCGTCCCGCCGGCGCAAAGCGCGATCCCACAATAGCAACAGCGATGACCCTGCGCCTCGCTCAGCAAGGACCTCAGTGCCGCTCGCGAACAGGTCACGCGACCATCCAAGCCAGAAGCCGCCATCGGAAGTTCTCCTCGCCCTTTATGTAGAGCGGGACATCCGCACCTCCTAGAAGTGGCGCGCAGCGATTCCGTCAATTGTCCAAGGCATGGTTTACAATTCGTTTCATGACGGTCGGCAATGCCGCCGTTGAGAGATCGCGAACCCAGCGTCCTTCCCCTTTGGGTCGTATTGGGATTTCCGCAGCATACACTTCGATCTCTAGTTCAAAGTGCGTAAAGCCGTGGCGAACGACGCCGAGACGCTTTTTCCATTTCGCCTTGAACGGCGCCTGCTTCATCGCTTCGGCGCGCGAGGGAAAGTCTTCGCTCCACGGACCGAGCGGCGGCTGCATCATCCCACCTAGCAGGCCCTTCTCCGGTCTCTTCATCAGCAGCACCGCGCCGCCCGCATCGCGCGCGACGAACGCCGCGCCGCGCTTCAGCGGGCGGACCATCTTCGGCGCCTTGACCGGAAGTTCTTCCTGAATGCCGAGCTTGCGCGCCCGGCACGCGTCCGACCACGGACAGCGCGCGCAGGCCGGCCGCTTGGGCGTACAAATCAGCGAACCCAAATCCATTAATGCTTGCGCAAAATCGCCGGCCCGCTGTTCCGGCACCAGAGACTGCAGCGCTTCGCGCATCGCCGCTTTCGATTTCGGCAGCGGCTCGCGAATGGCAAACAGCCGCGCGATCACGCGTTCGGCATTGGCGTCCATTGCGGCGTGCGGCAGATCGTAGGCGATCGCGGCGATCGCGCCAGCAGTGTAGTCGCCGACGCCGGGCAGCGCGCGCAGACCTTCGAACGTTCGCGGAAACCGTCCACCCAACTCGTTCGCGACCGATTTCGCCGCTGCGTGCAGATTTCGCGCCCGCGCGTAATAGCCGAGCCCGGCCCAGGCTGTCAGCACATCGTCCTGCGATGCAGCGGCGAGCGCCTGGACCGTCGGCCAGGTCTTGAGGAATTTCACGAAATAGCCGCCGACCGCCTGTACGGTCGTCTGCTGCAGCATGATTTCCGACAGCCATACGCGATACGGATCGGATTTCTGGCCGGCCCGCGCCCGCCACGGCAATTCGCGGCGATGGCCGTCATACCAGGCGAGCAGGAGATCGCTTTGCTTCTTCTTGCGTTGCGGCGGCATACTTCCACCATGGCGCAACCGCCCAACGACAAACAAGCCGAGCAACCGCCGGCCCGCCGCAACTGGGCCGACGCGGTCAGCCGCGACGCGACGCTTGCGGCACGCAGCGCATTCGTTCGCGCCGGCTTCGCCGATCCAACCCTGGTGCTGCGCTGGACAGAGATCGCTGGCGCCGAGACCGCGCGCCTCGCCCGCCCGATCAAGCTCAGCGAGAGCGCATCGGGCGGCGTGCTGACCTTGAAGGCCGAACCCGCGGCGGCCTTGTTCCTGCAGCATGAGAGCCGCGCGCTGTGCGCCCGGATCAACTCGTACCTCGGCCGCGTCGCGGTCGCCCGTCTGCGCTTCGTACAAGGTGCCCTGGCGATGCCCCCGCCGCCGCCCGGTCCGCGGCCAAAGCCGGTTGAGCCCTCCGCGGCCGATCCGGCCCGGCGCTGGCACGGACCGCCAAACCTCGGCGAAGCGTTGCTCAATCTTGCCCGCCAGCGCACGCGCGGCAGGCGCGCCGATTGAACAGGCGCGCTGCCTCTGCCAAATAAGCCGCTCCGCCGCCGCGAGCGCCTCATGAACCGAAATCACATTCTGCTTGGTATCGTCGTCCTGGCTCTCGTCGCGCTCGGGGTCTTCGCCTGGTACACGCTGAGCGGCAATTCCGGCGGCACGTTGCCGGTCGTTGCCGATGCGACGGGCGCCATTCCGTCCGGCTATGACCGCACGCTGGGTTCGCCGAACGCCCCGATCAAGATCATCGAATATGCGGCGCCGATGTGTCCGATCTGTGCCAGCTTCAACGCCAACGAATTCCCCAAGCTGAAGGCGGAGTACATCGATACCGGCAAGGTGTTTTATACCTTCCGCGTCTTTCCCATCGGCAATCCAGACTTCGGCGCCGAAGGACTCGCGCGCTGCCTGCCCGCGGCGCAATATTTCTCGTTCATCGATTTTCTCTACCGCAACCAGGACAAGTGGGACCCGGACGGCCACGACATCCCCGATGTGCGCGGAGCCCTGCTCCACATGGCGGCGGTCTTCGGAATGGACAAGAGCCAGGCCAATCGCTGCATCGACGACAAGGCGGCCCAGGCCCGAATCAACAAGGTCGCGCAGGACGCGGCAGCCCGCTATGGCGTGAGCGGGACCCCGACCTTTGTCGTCGATAACCAGGTCACCTACTCGGGCGAGTGGCCCTGGGAACTGCTCAAGCCGGAGCTGGACACCAAACTCGGCAAATAGGCCGGCGCACCCGCAAGGATTGAAGCTTTCCAGCCGGTCTGCCAAAAGCAGGCCGCACCGGATCGGGAGCCCCCTCGTGAGTCGCAATCAAGTCCTCATCGGTATCGTCGTCGTCGCCTTGCTGGCGCTGGGCGCCGCGGCCTGGTTCTACATGGGCAACAACCCGTCCGACTCGGGCCCTTCCAAGGTGCCCGGAGCAATGGTCGCCACCGCCGACGACCGCACGCTCGGCAACCCCAAGGCGCCAATCGTCGCCATCGAATACGCCTCGCCGATGTGCCCGCATTGCGCCCACTTCAACGAGGAAGGCATTCCAGTCCTCAAAGCCAAGTACATAGACACCGGCAAGGTGTTCTACATCTTCCGGGTCTTCCCGATCGGTGCGCCCGACATCCCTGCCGCTGCGCTGGCGCGTTGCTTGCCTGCGGATAACTATTTCGCGTTCATTGACCAGCTGTACCGGAATCAGGACAAGTGGGACCCGGAAAACGGCGTCACCGACGTCCAGGGCGGCCTGCTCGCCCAGGCTCGGATCGCCGGCATGAGCGGAGACCAGGCAATGGCCTGCATGGCCGACAAGGCCAGGCAGGCACGCATCGCGGCCGTCGCCCAGGATGCGGAAGCACGTTACGGCATCAACGGTACGCCGACCTTCGTCATCAACGGCGAAGTTCAGACGGCCGGGGCACAGTGGGCCGATATCAAGGCGAAGTTGGATTCATTGCTGGCGAAGAAGTAGCGCCGGCTCTTAACGCGTAGGACGGCGCATTTCATTGAAGTTCACAAGGCTCAGGCTGTCGGGATTCAAGTCCTTCGTGGAGCCGACCGAGCTGTTCGTCGAGCCGGGACTGACCGCCGTGGTCGGTCCCAATGGCTGCGGCAAATCCAATCTGTTCGATGCGCTGCGCTGGGTGATGGGCGAGACGCGTCCCACTTCGGTGCGCGGCAGCGAGATGGACGATGTGATCTTCGCCGGTTCCGCCGGCCGTCCGGCGCGCAACATGGCCGAAGTCACGCTCTTCATCGACAATAACGACCGCTCGGCGTCGGGTGCTTTCAACGAATATGATTCGATCGAGATCTCGCGCCGCATCGAGCGCGAGGCGGGCTCGGTCTATCGCATCAACGGCCGCGACGTGCGCCAGCGCGACGTGCAGCTGTTCTTCGCCGACGCATCGTCGGGCGCCGGTTCGACGGCCTTCGTGCGCCAGGGCCAGATCGGCCTTCTGATCAGCCAGAAGCCTCTCGCGCGCCGCGCCATCCTCGAAGAAGCGGCAGGCATCGCCGGTTTGCATCAGCGGCGTCACGAGGCGGAATTGCGCCTGCGCGCCGCCGAAACCAATCTCGGGCGCCTCGACGATGTGATCCGCGAGGTCGAGGCGCAGCTGGCCGGTCTGAAGCGCCAGGCACGGCAGGCGTCGCGCTACCGCAATCTGTCGGGCCATATCCGCAAGGCCGAAGCGCTTGCGCATCATCTGCGCTGGACGGCCGCCGAGCTTCGCTTGCGTGCGGCGCACGAAGATTTCACCGCTACAGAGACCGCAGTCGAGACCTGCACGGCTTTCGCGGCGGAAGCCTCCACGCGCCAAGCCGACGCCGCATCGGCTTTGCCGCCGCTGCGCCAGACCGAAGCCGAACGTTCCGCCGCACTGCACCGTCTCATCGTCGAACGCGAAGCGCTGGATGCCGAAGAAGCGCGGGCCCGCGAAACAGCGCAGCGCCTGCGCCAGCGCATCGGCCAGACCGAACAGGACATCGCGCGCGACCGCGCGCTCGACAATGATGCGCGCACCGCGCTCGATCTTCTGTCGGGAGAATCCGAGGGCCTTGAAGCCGCCATCGCCCGCGCGGCGGACGAAATGTCCGAAGCCGAGAGCGTCGCCGCCCGCTTGAACGACGCGCTTACGGCGGCCGAGCAGACGCTCGAACGGCTGACGGCGGAACTGGCCGACTGGAACGCCCGCAAGGCGAGCGCGGAACGTTCGCGCGAGCTTGCCGCCGCACTGGCCGAGACCAGCGCAAGCCAACTCGGCGAAGCACGCGGGCGGCTCGACCAGGCGATGCGCGTCGCGGCGCAAGAGCCGGATGTCGTCGCTGCGGAAAGTGCGGGCGAGCAGGCCCGTGCGCTCGCCGAGACCGCGCGCGCCAACGCCGAGTTGGCACGTGAAGGTCTGGCCGCTGCCGAAAGCGCCGAGGCCGAGGCGCGCGGCCCGCTCGAGGATGCCGAGCGCGCATGGCAAAGCCTGTCCGCCGAGGCCAAAGCGCTTGGCGATCTGCTTCGTCCCGAGGGACAGGATCTGTTTCCGCCACTCGTCGACGCCGTCACGGTTCAGGCCGGCTACGAAGCAGCCTTGGCCGCGACCCTGGGCGACGATCTGCAGGCGCCACTTGACGAAGCCTCGCCGCATCATTGGCGCGATCTTGGCGCCTATGACGAGAGCGCGCCGCTGCCAGATGGCGCGCGCCCGCTCAGCGGTTTCGTGAAGGGTCCGCCTGCCCTTGCCCGCCGCCTCGCGATGACGGGCGTCGTGTTTCCCGATCAGGGAAGAGCTCTGCAGTCTCAGCTCGGGCCAGGCCAGCGGCTCGTTTCTCCGCGCGGCGATCTGTGGCGCTGGGACGGCTATTCCGCTTCGGCAGATGCGCCGTCGGCGGCTGCCGTCCGCCTCGCGCAACGCAATCGCCTTGCCGCGCTCGATTCCGAGATCGCCCGCGCCAAGGAGCATCGTGCCACCGTCTTTGCGGCCTATTCCGCGGCGCGCGACGCCGCCAATGCCGCGCGCGAAGCCGAACGCACCGCCGAGCGCGAGGAGCGCAACACCGACCAGTCGCTGATCGCGGCCCAGGATCGTTCGACCAAGGTCGCGCGCGCCGCCGCCGAACGCGCCTCGCAGCTCGCCTCGCTCGAAGCGGAGATAAAGCGCCTTACACAATCGCACGACGCGGCTCAGGACTCGCGCCGCCAGGCGGAAGCCGAACTGGAGCAATTGGGCGACGGGGTTGCGCTGACGCAGGACAGCGCTGCGGCCCGCGCCCGCACCGCCGAGGCCCGCACCGCCTACAGCGAGGCGCGCGCGGCGTTCGACGGCCTGAAGCGCGAGGGCGAGAACCGCGCACGTCGTCTTGCGGCGATCGCCGACGAACGCGCGCGGTGGGAAGAGCGCCGCACTGCCGCGGCAACCCATGTCGAAGAACTGGAAGGCCGCCGCGAAGAGCTGACGACCGAATTGTCCGTCGCGGACGCCTTGCCGGAGGCGATCGCAGTCAAGCGGAACAGCCTGCTCGACTCGATCGCTACCGCCGACACGGCGCGTCAGCAGGCGGCCGACGCACGCGCCGATGCCGAGACCGTGCTCGCCGATGCCGACAAGGCGGCCAAGGCTGCCGACAATGCTCTTTCCGCCGCGCGCGAAGAACGCGCCCGCGCCCAGGCACTCTCCGAGGCTGCCGGCGCGCGCATCGCCGAATTGCGCGACCGCATCCGCGACGAGCTGGAGGCGTCGCCAGAAGAGCTTCCCGAGCGGGCCGAGATCAAGGACGGCGAGGAACTCCCGACCCTCGAACAAGCCGACAAGCGCGTCGAAAAGCTGAAGCAGGAACGCGAGCAGCTGGGCGGCGTGAACCTGCGCGCCGAAGAGGAAGCCGCCGAACAGGAAACGCGGCTTCATACGTTCACCTCCGACCGCGACGATCTTACCGGCGCGATCGAGCGGCTGCGCCGCGGCATCCAGAGTCTGAACCGCGAGGGCCGCGAACGCCTGCTCGCCTCGTTCGAGCAGGTAAACAAGAATTTCCAGGAACTGTTCGGCAAACTGTTCGAAGGCGGCGAAGCACGCCTCACGCTGACCGAATCGGAAGATCCGTTGGAAGCTGGTCTTGAGATTTTCGCGCGCCCGCCGGGCAAGCGGCTTCAGTCGCTCGCGCTGCTGTCGGGCGGCGAACAGGCGCTGACCGCGATGGCGCTGATCTTCGCGGTGTTCCTGGTGAACCCGGCGCCGGTCTGCGTGCTGGACGAGGTCGACGCGCCGCTCGACGATGCCAATGTCGAGCGTTTCTGCAACATGCTCGACGAGATGACGCGTCTGACCGATACGCGCTTCCTGGTCATCACGCACCACGCGCTGACCATGAGCCGCATGCACCGGTTGTTCGGCGTGACGATGGCCGAGCGCGGCGTGTCGCAGCTCGTTTCGGTGACCCTAGCGGAGGCCGAAAAGGTCGCCGCGGAATAGCCGAATCCGGCGCAGGGCTGACGCGCAGCAACTTGGCTCCGCGCATATCGCCGCGCCTCCAATTTTCCTAATCAATCTAATGCCTTAAGGCGTTTCTTGCGTTATTGACACCTTTTGGACCCAACCCTATGGTCCGCGCGCCTTCGAGGAGCCGCGAAGGCCAGCTTTTGCGCGGATTTACGGCACGAAACGGGGAGTAATGGGCATGTCTGCTCAAGGCCCTGAGAATCTGCGCGACCTGGGCAAGCGGCTGGACGATGCACAGGCAAAGCGCACGGACCGCAGCAAGCGACCGCCGCCGACGCAGATGGGCATCGCCTTCCGTTTCGCAACGGAGCTCGTGGCCGCGTTGCTGGTCGGCGGCGCGATCGGATGGGGCGCGGACTGGATGTGCGGGCATTTCGGGCTGCATACCAAGCCGGTCTTTCTCATCCTGTTTTTCGTGCTGGGCGCAGTGGCAGGCATCCGCAACGTGATGCGCGCAGCCAAGGACATCAACGCCGAGATCGCGGCCCATCCCGCGCCCTCGGTCAAGGACGACGAGGAGAATTGACCCCGTGGCCATGAATCCGATGGAGCAGTTCGCCATCAAGCCGATCGTGCCGCTGCACATCGGCGGCTACGACGTGTCGTTCACCAACCAGTCGCTGCTGATGGTGGTGGTGGTGATCGCCTCGTCCCTATTCCTGACGCTCGCCATGTCGCGCAAGAGCCTCGTGCCTTCGCGCACCCAGTCGATGGCGGAGATGTCCTACGAGTTCGTCGCCAACATGATTCAGAGCGCGACCGGAGAGGACGGACTGCGTTTCTTCCCCTTCGTCTTCACGATTTTCATGTTCGTGCTGTTCTGCAATTTCTTCGGCATGGTGCCGTGGAGCTTCACCGTCACGAGCCAGATCGCGGTGACCTTCTCGCTTGCCGCCCTCGTCATCCTGACCGTCATCGTCACCGGCTTTGCCAAGCACGGCTTCGGCTTCTTCAAGCTCTTCGTGCCCGATGCGCCGATCTATCTGCTGATCCTGCTGGTGCCGATCGAGATCATCTCCTTCCTGACCCGCCCTATCAGTCTTTCGGTGCGCCTGTTCGCCAACATGCTGGCCGGCCATACCATGCTCGCGGTGTTCGCGGGCTTCGTCGTGCTGCTGGGCGGCGCGGGTGGCGTGCTCTCGGTGCTCTCGATCGCGCCGATGCTCCTGATCGTCGCCATCATGCTGCTCGAACTGCTCGTCGCGTTCCTGCAGGCTTATGTGTTCGCGATCCTGACCTGCATCTATCTCAACGAAGCTCTCCATCTCCACGACCATCACTGAACATCAGAAGGGACTAAGACTATGGACGTCGCAGCAGCAAAAATGATCGGCGCGGGCCTTGCCTGTATCGCCCTCGTCGGCGCCGGCATCGGCATCGGCAACGTGTTCGGCAGCTACCTGTCGGGCGCACTGCGCAATCCGGGCGCGGCCGCCGGCCAGACCACGAACCTGCTCCTGGGCTTCGCGCTGTGCGAAGCGACCGGCCTGTTCGGCCTGGTGATCGCGCTCATCATCCTCTTCACGTAAGACGCGCGATGACCGACGGCACGACGGCGACAACGGCGGTACCCGCAAAGCCGCAAGGCGCGGGTTTCCCGCCGTTCAAGACGGAGACGTTCCCGAGCCAGATTTTCTGGCTGGCGGTCACGTTCCTCTTTCTGTTCGTCGTGCTGTGGCGCGTCGCGGGGCCTCGCATCGCGGGCGTCATCACCACCCGGCGCAACCAGATCAACGACGATATCGCGGAAGCCCAAAAGCATCGCGGCGGCGCGGAAGCGGCGTCCGCCGCCTACCAGACGGCGCTCGCCGGCGCCCGCGCACGGGCCCAGTCGCTGGCCGATTCCAACCGCAAGTCGATGGTCGATGAAGTCGATCGCGCCAAATCCGCCGCCGACGCGACCGCCAAGGACGACTTCGCCAAGGCAGAGGCGCGCATCGCGGCTTCACGCGGCGAAGCGCGCGCCCGCGTCGTCGAAGCAGCAAGGGATGCGGCCGTCGCGATCGTGGCGCACCTGACCGGCGAGAATGTATCGGCCGATGAAGCCGCCGCGGCTGTCCGCGCGGCAACCGGAGGCTAGACGATGGAAATCCTGGCTGAGCCGGAACTGTGGGTGGCCGTCGGCTTCGTCGCCGTGATCGGGCTTCTGCTCTATGTCGGCGTGCCCAAAATGGTCGGCGTGATGCTCGATGCGCGCGCCGCCGCCATCAAGGGCGAACTCGATGAAGCGCGGCGCCTGCGCGAGGAAGCGCAAGCCATACTCGATGGCTTCAAGCAGAAGGCGGCTGGCGCCGAGCACGAGGCCGAGGCGATCGTCACGGAAGCACGGGCCGAGGCCCAGCGCTTTGCCGCCGACCAGCGCGCGCAGCTTGCCCTGCAGATCGAGCGGCGCGCCAAGCTTGCCCAGGACAAGATCGCTCAGGCCGAAGCCACCGCCATGGCCGAAATCCGCACGCTTGCCGCCGATGCGGCTACGGCTGCCGCCGAGCGCCTCATTGCCGCCCGGCTCGACGAAAAGCGCGTCGCGAACCTGATCGCCGACAGCATCAAGTCGCTTTCAACCGATCTGAACTAGATATTGCTCCCGTCAATGCTGGCCGTGGTGCTTGAGCCACAGCCGCGCCTCGTTCGCCTGTGCGTTCGAGTAAACGCGCAGCGGCCCATGAAAAAATGGTGCGAAGAACTGCACCACATGGCGCATCAGAACGTCGTCGGTAATTATCGCGATGCGCTCGAAATCCGCCCATTGACCCGCACCCAGCGTCGAGGCCTCTGCGAGGTCAGCCTGGGTGACGGGCTTGGCGCCGTTGCGATAGCGTGCGAACAGGCGCACGTCGCGCTTGCCGGCAATCCTGTCGCGCTGGCCGGCCGGAAGACTTGCGCGAACGTCATCGGGCGACAATGGCTCATGCCAGATCGCCGCGAAAATCTCCGGCGAGTCGGTCGGCAACACTTCCATCATGGCAGCTCTCCTGGCAGGGCGAGATAACACTAGCCGGAAACGTCGCGGTGCTTAACCTTTGTTCATGCCACAGTGGCGAGATACCGTGTGAACAAGGCGGCAATCGCAAGGTCGCCGAGCGCCATGATAATGGCGGACTTGCGCCGTAAATCCTGTGCGAAAACCGCCGCGGCGATGTTAGCCGGTCTGCTCGAAATAGAAATGATAGTGGTTGCGGCAGCCGGGATTGAACGGCGCGCGGCAAGACGGGCATGAGTTGCCGCAGTCCAGATACTGCCGGACGCTCAGTTCCGTGCCGCAAGCGCCGCATAGCACGGCGCGCTCGTCCCATTCGTCGCGCGGCCAGACCTTGGCAGGATGATCCGCCAGCGCATCGTGACAGTCCTTGCAGGCGTAATAGACGCCGCAACAGCGCATCTTGATCGCGATGACGTCGAGGGCCGAGTGCCAATGCCCACAGCGGGTCGCGGGATCGAGATCGACGCCACGAACAGTGGGGCGGCTCACGCCTTCTCCGGCATCACGACGCGCAGATGCAACTCGCGCAGCTGTTTGGGCATGACCTCGCTCGGCGCATTCATCATCAGATCCTGCGCCTGCTGGTTCATCGGGAACAGGATCACCTCGCGCAGGTTCTCTTCTCCCGCGATCAGCATGACGATGCGGTCGATGCCGGGCGCGGTGCCGCCGTGCGGCGGCGCCCCGTAGCGAAATGCGTTCAGCATGCCGGCGAACTTCACTTCGGTTTCGTTGCGGCCGTGGCCGGCGATCTCGAACGCCTTCAGCATCACTTCGGGATGATGATTGCGGATCGCGCCGGACGACAGCTCGATGCCGTTGCACACGATGTCGTATTGGAACGCCTTGAGCCCCAGGATCGTGTCCTTATCGTCGTTGGCGAGGTCCAGGAATTGCTGGAGATCGTATTGCGGCATGGAGAACGGGTTGTGCGAGAAGTCGATGCGTTTCTCGTCCTCGTTCCATTCGTACATCGGGAAATCGACAACCCAGCAAAAGCGGAATTCGTTTTCGGCGATCAGGTTCAGCTCGCGCCCGATACGGGTGCGTGCAAGCCCCGCGATTGAGGCGGCGCGATCCTTCTTTGCGTCGGCCGAGAAGAACAGCGCATCGCCCGCCTTGAGGCCGGCCTTGGCGACCAGCGCAGCTTGCGCGGCTTCCGGCACAAATTTGGCGATCGGTCCCTTGCCGGTGAGCTTTCCACCATCCTCTTCGAATATGATGTAGCCGAGCCCGGCCGCGCCCTCACTCCTCGCCCAGTCGTTCAGCTTGTCGAAGAAGGAACGCGGCTGCGTCGCGGCGCCGGGCGCCGGGATCGCGCGCACGGTCTTGTCCTTGAAGGCCTTGAACGCCACATCGTCGCGCGCGAACACGTCGGAGACGTCGGCGATGACGATCGGATTGCGCAGGTCCGGCTTGTCGTTGCCGTATTTCAGCATCGAATCGTCATAGGCGATGCGCGGGAACGGCGCCGGCGACACCCTGCGGCCATCGGCGAATTCGCTGAACACACCATGCAGCACAGGCTCGACGGCGGCGAACACGTCGTCCTGCGTCACGAAACTCATCTCGATGTCGAGCTGGTAGAACTCGCCCGGCGAACGGTCGGCGCGCGCGTCCTCGTCGCGGAAGCAGGGCGCAATCTGGAAGTAGCGGTCGAAGCCCGCCACCATGATGAGCTGCTTGAACTGCTGCGGCGCCTGCGGCAGGGCATAGAACTTGCCCGGATGCAGCCGGCTCGGCACCAGAAAGTCGCGCGCGCCTTCCGGCGACGACGCGGTCAGGATCGGCGTCTGGAACTCGGTGAAGCCCTGATCGATCATCCGCCTACGGATGGACGAGATCACCTGCGACCGCAGCGTGATGTTCTTGTGCAGCCGCTCGCGCCGAAGATCGAGGAAGCGGTATTTGAGCCTGGTCTCCTCGGGATATTCGCTTTCGCCGAACACAGGCAGAGGCAGTTCCTGCGCCTGGCTCTGCACCGCCACGCCCTCGATGCGCAGCTCCACCTCGCCGGTCGGGAGGTCCTTGTTGACCACTTCGGCGGAGCGCGCCACGACCTTGCCGGTAAGTGTCAGCACCCATTCCGAGCGCGCCTTGTCGACCTCGGGGAACACGGCCGCATCCGGCTCGATCACGCACTGGGTGATGCCGTAATGGTCACGCAGGTCGATAAACAGCAGCCCGCCATGGTCGCGCCGCCGATTGACCCAGCCGGACAGCCGGACGGTCAGTCCGACATGTTCCTTGCGAAGCTGGCCGCAAGTGTGGGTGCGATAGGCGTGCATGGCGAAAAACCTTTGTAATCCGGGGCTGTGTGACGGGTCTCGGCCTTACGGTCAAGGCCCGTTCCGGCATAGTGCAACTGTCGCATTTGAAGGCTTAAGTTGCCGCAGCCAAAGGGGATTCCCGACTGATGACATTTCGCCTTCGCTGCCTTGCCGCCGCCACCGCCCTGCTCTTCGCTCTTCCTGCCCACGCCGCCCAGCGCAACATCGTCATCTTCGTCGCCGACGGGCTGCGCTATTCGAGCGTCACACCCGAGACGGCGCCCACCATGTTCCGCGTCCGCAAGCAGGGCGTGGATTTCACCAACAGTCACGCCATGTACCCGACGCTGACCACGGCGAACGCCTCGGCCGTTGCGACCGGGCACTATCTCGGCGACACCGGCGACTACGCCAATGTGCTGAACCTCGGATTCCCGATCCATTGCCAGCTCGGACAACCGGTCACGCTCACCTTCCTCGAAGACGATTGCGTGCTGCGTTCGGTGAAGGCGCATTTCGGCGACGGCTATATGGGCCAGGAGACTCTCATCCAGGCCGCGCACGGCGCCGGCTACAACACGGTGATCGTCGGCAAACGCGGACCGGCCGCGATCCAGTGGCTCGGCGCGCTCGACAGCAAGGACGACGACGTCGGCGGCCCGTTCGGCATCTTCGTCGACGATGCGACGAACCATCCGGCCGGGCTCGACAAGATGCCGCTGATGAGCACGACTCTCGGCGGCACGATCGCGAACGACGCGTTCGGCGCGACCGGCGCCGGCGCACCGCCGTTCACCACCGCGCCCAATCTCACGCAACAGGCCTATCTGCTCTCGCTGACGACTCAGGTTTTGATCCCGAGCCTGCACAATGCGGACAAACCCTTCGTGCTGCTGTTCTGGTCGCGCGATCCCGACGCCACGCAGCACGGCGCGGCCGACAGCATCGGAAGAATCACGCCCGGCATCAACGGCATCAACGCGCATGCCGCGATCTACAATGCGGACAGCAACCTCAAAGGCATCCTCGATGCCCTGAAGCTCTGGGGCATGGCAGACAATACCGACGTCTTCGTCACCGCGGACCATGGGTTCTCGACCATCGGACGCGGCGTGCCGACCGCCGATGGCCAGCTTCCGATCTCGAGCTTCGCCTCGGGCTTCGTGGCGGTCGATGTGTCGAGATGGCTCGGCAACGAAAAGCTGTTCGACCCGGGCAACAACAATCTCGAAGTCGATGTCGCGAACGGCGAGCGTCCCGGCGGCGATGCCTTCATCGGCCCCTCGCTCGACCATCCCAGGGCCATCGTTGCGGCAAATGGCGGCTCGGACTTCATCTATGTGCCTGATGGTCCAGCCAAGCACGACACCGCCAAGTTGATCTTCGATCACCTGACCGAGGCGCCCTATGTCGGTGCGCTATTCGTCAACGATGCGCTGCTCAAGGACGGCAAGAAGGACTTCGCCGGCGCGCTGCCGATGAGCGAGATCAATATGATCGGCTCCTCTAACGTGCCGCAGCCCGACATCGTGATCGGCTTCCGTTCCTTCGTCGCCAAGGGCTGCACGCTCGGCGAACAGCTCTGCGCCGTCGAAGCGGCGGATACCGGCCTTCAGACCGGCCAAGGGATGCACGGCTCCTTCAGCCGTGCCGACACGCGCAACTTCATGGCCGCGATGGGCCCGGACTTCCGCAAGGGCTTCGCGGACCCTGCGCCCGTCGGCAACGCCGACATCGCACCGACCCTGGCGCATATTCTGGGGATAACTTTGCACGGCCCGGGCAGCCTCTCCGGTCGGGCCGCGACAGAGGCGCTGGTGGGCGGCAAGCCGGTGCCCGTGCTGCACAAGACCACGGCCTCCGACCCCACGGCCAAGGGGTTCAGGACGATCCTGCAGTATGAAGAGGCCGATGGGCGGCGCTATTTCGACGCCGCTGGGATGCCCGGGCGGACGGTCGGCCTGACAGCCAAATAGCCGCGCGCGAACACCAAGAGAATCCGCTATCACCGTCGCCATGCGGATCGTGGAAAGCACGGCGGTTTTAACCGATTTGGTGTCGGTGCTCGAAGGCGCGCCCTACCTTGCGCTCGACACCGAGTTCATGCGCGACCAGACCTATTGGCCGAAACTCTGCCTGATTCAGGTCGCGGCACCGGGTATCGAGGCCATCATCGATCCGCTGGCCGATGGGATCGATCTCGCACCGTTCTACGAGCTCCTGAAGAAGCCCGGCATCGTGAAAGTGCTGCACGCGTCGCGCCAGGACATCGAGATCTTCCATCAACAGGGCGGCATGATCCCCGATCCCCTGTTCGACAGTCAGATCGCGGCGATGGTGTGCGGCTTCGGCGATGCGGCGTCCTACGAGACGCTGTGCCGCAAGATCGCCCATGTCGAGATCGACAAGTCCTCGCGCTTCACCGATTGGTCGCGGCGGCCATTGAGCCAGAAGCAGCTCGATTACGCCATCGGCGACGTCACGCATCTGCGCACGATCTACGAGTATCTGAAAAAGCAGCTCGAGAAGACCAACCGCGCCGCCTGGGTGCAGGAGGAGATCGAGGCGCTCCAGGACCCGGCGCTCTATGCACTGCACCCGGAGACGGCGTGGAAGCGGCTCAAGCCGCGCACCAGCAACAAGCGGTTTCTTGCGATGCTGGCCGCGCTTGCCGCATGGCGCGAACGCGAGGCGCAGACGCGCGACATCCCGCGCGGCCGCGTGCTCAAGGACGAGGCGCTGATGGAGATTGCCGCCCATCCGCCCGACAGCGCCGACGCGCTCGAACGCATCCGCGCCGTCCCCAAGGGTTTCGCCGCATCGCGCCTCGGCAAGGGGCTGATGGAAGCGGCCGAGGAAGGCAAGACCGCGAAGCCGCCCGAGCCCTTGAGCGAAGACCGGCCGCGCCGCCGCCGCGAGCCGTCTCAGGCCGCGGTCGATCTGCTCAAGACGTTGCTGAGGCTGAGAGCCGAAGCCGTGGGCGTCGCGCCGCGCCTGATCGCCAATGCCGACGACATCGAGCGGCTGGCGGCACAAGAGGATGAAGGCGTGCCGGCACTGCACGGCTGGCGGGCGCAGGTGTTCGGCAATGACGCGCTCGCCTTGCGCAAGGGCGATCTCGCCATAGCGCTCGAAGGCGGCGAGGCGGTGGTCGTGGAGTTGGAGGACTAAGTTCGGTGCTGCCGCGCGCCATGGAACACGCCCAAGATTTCGAGGGTGGTCGCGCTCCTGCGCTAGACAATGACATACGGCAATCCCGGTACGGTCCATTCGAGAGTTTGCATGCGCCGTCCGGTATGACCGATATCGGGGAACTCGCGAAGAAGTTCAAAGCTCGAACGGAGACGGGCACCCACGCGCTTGGCGGCCAACGGACGATCGCGTGCGATGTAACGTTCGATGGCGACCAGGTGCCCGAAGGCACGCGACATTACGCGCAGGTCTAGAGGCCGAATTTCTTCCACAGCGCCGCCATCTGCGCTTCGGAGACGAATTGGCCTTCGTCGGCCTCTTGGAGCGCAAGCTCCACTTCCGCGAGCTGCTCGTCAGCCAACACGTAACTGGGTTTTTCGGCGAGATCGATGATTGCCTCGGCGAGAGCTTCCCGCCGCGCCTCGGGCAAGGCTCGCAGTTTCGCAATGGCCAGTTCAACCTTCGTCATGGGCACATTCTAGCAGAATCAGCGGCTTTCCCTAGCTCAGGTCCGGACCACCGGTCGCCAGGTCGGCAGGTTCCTCGCCCTCGACATAGGGGTCCTCGTCCGGCCCGAGTACATCGGTCGGATTGGGCACGTCGAAACCGGCCGGCGGGATCGCCTCCAGGAACCCGGCCGCCTTGAGTTCGTCGACGCCCGGCAGATGATTGACGCTCTCCAGCCCAAACTGGACAAGGAACGCCTCCGTCGTGCCATAGGTCACGGGCCGGCCGGGGGTGCGCTTGCGTCCGCGGATCTTCACCCAGCCGATCTCCATCAGGACGTCGAGCGTGCCCTTGGAGAGCATCACGCCGCGGATGTCCTCGATCTCTGCCCGCGTCACGGGCTGGTGGTAAGCGATGATCGCCAGCGTTTCGATCGCGGCGCGCGACAGGCGGCGCTGTTCGGGCTGTTCCTTGCGCAGAAGGAAGGCGAGATCGGGCGCAGTGCGGAACTGCCATTTTCCTGCGACACAGACGAGGTTTACGCCACGACCCTCATACGTGCGTTGAAGTTCGGCCACGAGCGCGGCGACATCTGCACCGTCCGGCAGGGATGTAGACAGCGCCTTCGCGTCCAGCGGTTCGGCAGCAGCGAACAGCAAAGCCTCAGCCATGCGCAGATGTTCGGGGTTCACTCCCAACTGCTGATCCCCTTGTTCAACTTCCACTCCCATTTCTGTTTCGATCTTAGCGACGAGGCGGGCAACTCCACTCATGGGCTAACCTCTGCGGTTGGCTGGGCACGATCGCGGACATAGATCGGCTCGAACGGCGCCATCTGGCGAATCTCGATCTTGCCGTCACGGGCGAGTTCCAGGCAGGCAAGCAATGTGCTGGCCATGGCCGAGCGCCGCCGGACACCGCCGGACCATTCGAAGGGAATCAGCCTGTCCAGGCCGCTCCAGTCCGCAATGCGGCCCAGCATGCGTTCCAGCCGTGCCCGCGCCTCCTCGATCAGGAGCACCGGCGCGTGCCTGGGCTGGTAGCTCTTGCCGCCGAGCTTCTTCACCCGCTCCGTGGCATAGGCCGTCAGCAGGTCGTAGAGCGAATCCTTGTAGGTCCTGAGTTTGATGACGTTGATCGGCTCGGGCGCACCGCGCGCGAATACGTCGCGGCCGAGCCGATCGCCGGCCATCAGCCGGGCGGCGGATTGGCGCATCGCTTCAAGCCGTTGCAACCGCCAGCGCAGCCGCGTCGCCATCTCGTCGGCCGTCGGCTCGCCATCCGCCGACGGCGCCTGCGGCAGGATCAGTCGAGACTTCAGATATGCCAGCCAGGCGGCCATCACGAGATAATCCGCCGCCAGTTCCAGATTCATCCGTTTGGCGGACTCCACGAACTCCAGATACTGATCCGCGAGCTTCAGGATCGAGATCTTGGCGATGTCGACCTTCTGGTTGCGCGCCAGCGTCAGGAGCAGATCGAGCGGGCCTTCGAACCCGTCGACGCTGATCATCAGCGCATCGTCGCCCTGCGGCACGATCGCCTCGAAATCAGAGAAGTTCTCTCCCGGATCGCTCATGCGATCACCTTCATGAGTTCGGAAAGCCGCTCCTCGGCGGCGGCGGGGTCGAATTCGCCCGGTTCGCGCAAGTGCGACAGCGCGTGCTCGGCGCGGCGTTCGGCCTGGCCGTCCAGCACTTTGACCTCGGAAGCCACTTCGCGCATCTCATCCATCTTGCCGTTGCAGTGAAGCACGACATCGCAACCCGCAAACAATGCAGCCTTTGTACGCACCGACAAGGGCCCGTCCAGCGCGTTCATCGAAAGATCGTCCGATATCAACAACCCGTCGAATCCGATCTCGCCGCGAATCACGTCGCGAATCACCTTGGGACTGGTGGTGGCCGGCCGCTGCGGGTCGATCGCTTCATAGACGACATGGGCCGTCATCGCCATCGGGCAGGTATCAAGGCTGCGGAACGTCACGAAATCGGTCGCGCTGAGTTCCTCCGCCTCCGTCGCCACGCGCGGCAGCGCATGATGGGAATCGGCCGTGGCCCGGCCGTGGCCTGGCATGTGCTTCATGATCGGCAGCACGCCGCCGTCGAGAAAGCCCTCGATCTGGGCACGGCCGAGATCGATAATCGCCGCCGGATCGCTGGCAAAGGCGCGATCGCCGATCACCGAGTCCGCCCCTTCGACCGGAACGTCCAGCACGGGCGCGCAATCGACATTGATGCCGATCTCGGCCAGGTCGTACGCGATCAGTCGCGCATTCAGATAGACCGCCTCGCGCGCCGCATCGTGGTGCACCGCATAGAGTTCGCCGAAATATGCCGCCGGCGGACGCGGCTTCCACTGCGGCGGCTTCAGCCGCGCTACGCGGCCGCCCTCCTGATCGATCAGGACGAGCGCGCGCGGGTCGTCTACCGTCTCGCGCAACGCTGTGACGAGGTCACGGACCTGATTGCGATCGGCGATGTTCCGCGCAAATACAATGAAGCCGAACGGCTGCATCTCGCGAAAGAATTCCCGCTCGGCCTCGCCGAGCATCATCCCGGCGCAGCCATAGATCGCGCGCGTTCGCATTACCCCAAAGTCCCTCGCGACAACAGCAGCGCTATCTTACCGGGATGCAGGCGCTACCGTCGGCTTTGAGCTTCGTGCAAAGCGCCGCGGCCGCGTCTTTGCTGCCGGTGACGATCCTGAGGCGATACCAGGTGCCCTTGGCGCCCAGATCGGCCTGTTGAACGTCCGGCGAGAGGCCAGCCAGCATCGAGGCATGCTTCGCCTTGTACGCGGTCCAAGCGGCATCCGCCTCGGCTTGCGACTTGTAGGAGCCGATCTGAAGTAGCCCGGCGCCGGCCGGAGGAGCTGCTGGCGTCACCACCGGTTTGGCCGGGACCATCGTAGCGGGTTTGGATGGCACGACAGCAACCTGGACAGGCGTGGGCTTGGTTTCCACGGCCGGCTTCACAGGAGCGGGCTTGGGCGGCGGCATAGTCGCTGCGATCGGTTTCGCGGGCGCAGGGGCGGCAGCCGTCATGGTCGGCTTGGCGGGCGGGTTAGCCGCAGGCGTTGACGCGGCGACGGGCTTCGCCGGAGCGGCCATTGGCACGGTCGGCAGGATCTGGGGCTTGGCGCCCGCCATGGTGTTGGGCTTGGTGACTGGCGGAGCTGCCGGCGGAGGAACAGCTTCGGCGCTGCCGCCGTCTTCCGACGGAGCGGGCTGCTGATAGATCTTAAGGCCGGTGTAAGGCGTCGCCGTCCCGCCGGGATTGGTGGGGGCGACTTTCGCCGGACCAGGCTCGGCGGCAATCACGCGCGGGACTTCGGAATGGCCCCGCTCCACGCCCTTCTGATAGGCAAGCCACACGACCGCGCCGAACGCGGCCAGCACGAGCAGCGCGATAACGATCAGCAGCGGAAGGCGCGAGCCCTCGACATCATCATCATCCTCGCCGCCGTCGAAGACGCGTACGTCGTCCGATGGGGCACCCCGTTCCAAATTGGCCATGTCCGGCGGCTCCGATTCTCAAGTTTCCAATCTAGCACCCGGCTGCGCCTGAATCATGGCGGGCTTCTACCTAGCGTGAACCAATCCTAAAGCACGATTTCGCCGCCGAAAATGCGGCCATGCTCCAGTAGGGCGTAGCGGTCGGTCATGCCGGCAATGTAGTCGCGGACAACGCCACCGGTCGCCGCATCGCCCGGCACACCGCAAAGACCGGCCCAGTCGGCAGGCAATTTCGCCGGATCGGCGCTCAGGGCCTCGAAGAGGTCCGTGACGACAGCCTTGGCGCGGCCCATCGGCGCCATGACGCGCGGATGACGATACATGTGTGCGAACAGGAAGCGCTTGAGCGCCGCAACCGCATCGTTCATCGCCGGCGAGAAGGCCGCGAGCGCGCCCTTGTGGTCGCGGACGCCGGCGGCCGAAACGAGCCGCGCCTCGTCGATCCGCCGCCGCGTCTCCGCGAGCAGATCGTCGACCATGGTACTCATCAGTATACGGACGAGCTCGCCAATGAAGCGGCCGAGCTCGAGATCGCCGAAGCGCGCGCGGACCGCCTGCACCTTGTCGCCGGCCAGGGGCGCCGCGGCGAGATCGTCGATCGAGAACAGCTCGGCACGCAGCCCATCGTCGATGTCGTGGTTCACATAGGCGATGTCGTCGGCGATCGCAGCCACCTGGGCCTCGAGCGAGGGCCAGTCGTCGAGGTCGAGCGGCCAGCGCGCATCGAAAGACTGGATCGGGCCTGCCAGCGGCAGTTTCAATGGACCATTGTGTTTGACGAGGCCTTCGAGTGTTTCCCAGGTCAGGTTCAGCCCGTCGAACGCGGCGTAGCGGTGTTCGAGCTTGGTGACCAGCCGCAGCGCGTGGGCATTGTGGTCGAAGCCGCCGATGGAGAACGTGGCCGCGTTCAGCGCCTCCTCACCGGCATGGCCGAACGGGGTGTGGCCAAGGTCATGGGCGAGCGCCAGCGCCTCGGCCAGATCCTCGTCCAGCGCCAGCACGCGCGCCAGGCTGCGGGCGATCTGCGCCACCTCGAGCGAGTGAGTCAGCCGCGTGCGGTAATAGTCGCCCTCGTGCTGCACGAAGACCTGGGTTTTGTGCTTGAGCCTGCGAAACGCGGTGGAGTGTATGACGCGGTCGCGATCGCGCTGATAACAGGTGCGCGTAGCACTCTCCGCCTCGCGGTGGAACCGCCCGCGACTGCCGCTCTGCCGCGTGGCATAGCTGGCTCGCTCTGCCGGCGGGACATAGATCGGCGGAATCAGGGTGCCCTCGGGCATGACGGGCTTTTAGCCCCTTTTGCACCTCGGGTGCAGACACTACATAATGCACAACATGACCGTCGAAACCGCCCTGCCCGTGACCGTTTCCGCCCGCGCCGCCAAGCGCATCGCGGAAATCCTTAAATCCGAGCCCCAGCCGGCCATGCTCAGACTGGCAGTGACCGGTGGCGGCTGTTCGGGCTTTCAATACAATTTCGCGCTCGACGAGACACGGATGGACGACGACCTGGTGGTAGAACGCGACGGCGCCGTCGTGCTGATCGATCCGGTGAGCCTCGACTTTCTCAAGGGCGCCGAGATCGACTTCTCCAACGATCTGATCGGCGCAGCGTTCAAGGTCAACAATCCGAACGCACAATCCTCCTGCGGCTGCGGCACGAGCTTCTCGGTCTAGCCGGCCGTCACATCCGCATGCCCTTCATCGTTCCGGTCTGCATCTCGTGGATGTGCGCGAGCGCGCCCGTCCAGGCTTGGGGTCCAATGCCGATATCGCTGCGGAAGGGATATTGCAGCTCGAAGAGCATCACGAGCGTGGAAACGATGATCATGACGACGGTCGCGGTCATCAGCAGCTGCATGCGCGTGTTGCGCAGGCCGAACAGCCAGCAGAACGCGATGATGCAGGCCCCGCCGATCAAGAGCACGATCCACTCGAATGGCGAGACGCCGTCGCCGTTCGTTGCTATGCGAACCTGCCGCGCGTCGTGCAGGGCGCCCAGTTCCCGCATTGTCGCGACCTGGGCGTTCGATTCGCCCATGTTGGCGGGCGCGTATTCTCCCACGGCATCGATCGCGTCCATCCCAACCATGGCCGCGCTTTCGTCGAAAGCGCCTTGCCGCATCCGCGGCCATTCCTTGGCGATCATGATGTTGGCGTAGTCGATCATGTCGCTGCGCACGCGCTCGCGCACTGCGGGCGGAAGACCGACCGCGGTGTGCCAGGCATCGATCGCCGCGTTGGATTCCTGGACGACCAGATCGCCTGCTTCCAGATAGTGCTGCCAGGCCACGACCGTGACGAAGCCGAGCACCACGGCGTACAGGGTTCCGGAGACCGCGATGATGATGCCGCCCACCTCATTGTGCGCGATGAAGTCCTGGCTGCGGAACAGCCGGTGCACGAGGATGAGCCCCGCACCCGACAGGGCGATCGACAAGGCCAGGGCGGCAAAGAGCAAAACGACGGCAGGGACGCTGTAAAGGAAGGTCATGGCGAATCCTTAGCCGAAGGACCCCTGCCCGGCGAGGGTCGCCCGCACTGTGCGGGATAAATTGCCGTTCACGCAGGAGGCCCGGCGCCTGTGCTAGGCTGTGGCGCGATCAAGACCAGGAAATCACCATGAGGCTTCGCGCCGCCGTCATCGTCATCGCCGGACTGCTGCTTTCCGGCTGCACCACCGAGGACTGGGACAGCGCGACGTCTTACGTGGGCCTTGGGCAGAGCGACGCACAGGCCGATTTCCCCGATGCTCCGCCGCCGGACACTTCGGCGCCCGCTCCTGGTCCGGCGGCCAATGCGGGCACGCCAAGCAGCTTCTGCGCCGGCGCCGCACGTTCGGCCGCCGGACAGGCGGCGCAGGATGGCGTGGATCGCACGGGACAGCAGAAGGTCGCTGAAGACTCCTACCGCGATTGCGTCGCCAAGGCGCAGCACGGAACGGTGCTCGACTAGGGCGGACTTCGCGATCGAGAGCGGCACTTTGCGGTTAGGACAATGATCAATCGTTATGGCTCAGCGCTTACCCTTGCCCTTCTGATGTCGTCTCCCGTGCACGCGGCCGACTTGTCCGAGACGAGCGTCATGCTGGGCCAGCTTGCCGGCTCCTATGTGACGCCGTCGCCCAAGCCGGCCATGGCGGCGCTCATTCTGGCGGGTTCCGGTCCGACGGACCGCAATGGCAACGGCCCGACTATCCATACCGACGCATACAAGATGCTGGCCGACGGGCTCGCCACATATGGCATTGCCACCTTGCGGACCGACAAGCGCGGCATCGCCGAAAGCGCGGGCGCGATGACAGCCGAATCCGACCTGCGGATCGAAACCTATTCCGACGACGCGAAGGCGTGGGCGGCTGATCTCAAATCGCGCACCGGGCTAGGCTGCGTCTGGCTGATCGGCCACAGCGAAGGCGCCATGATCGCCGAGCTCGCCGCGGCCGACAATTCCGATGTGTGCGGCCTTGTCCTGCTTGAAGGCGCCGGCCGCAAGGCTGGCGATGTTCTGCGCGAACAACTCGCCGGGCTGCCCGATCCCTTGAAGCAGCAAGCCTACACTGGCATCGCCGAACTCGAGGCCGGACGCACCATCGCGTCGCCGCCGCCGCAGTTGATGGGGCTCCTTCGGCCGAGCGTGCAGCCCTACATGATATCGTGGCTTGCCATCGATCCGGCCGCTCTGCTGGCCAGCGAGAAGAAGCCTGTGCTCATCGTTCAGGGCGACACCGATCTTCAAGTCGCGGTCGGGGATGCCAAACGGCTGGCCGCGGCGCGGCCGGACGCGAAGCTTGTGATCTTGCCGGGCGTCAATCACATCCTGAAGAAAGCGCCCGCCGACCGCACGACAAATCTGGCAACCTATGCCGATCCGACATTGCCCTTGGCCGAGGGCGTCGTGGACAATATCGTCCAGTTCATGCAAGGCCATCGTTCATGAAGATCGCGACCTGGAACGTCAATTCGATCCGCATCCGTGTCGAGGCGGCGACCCAGTGGCTGAAGGAAGCGAACCCCGACGTCGTCTGCCTGCAGGAACTTAAATGCACCGACGATCAGTTCCCGGCCGATGCCTTCGAGAGTCTGGGCTATAATTGCGCCGTACACGGACAGAAAACTTATAATGGCGTCGCGATCCTATCGAAGCGCCCGATGGAGGACGTGACGCCGCGTCTTGCCGGCGACGACGAGGACAGTCACTCGCGCTACATGGAAGCGCTGGTGCCCGCGGGCAAGGGCATGCTTCGGGTCGCCTCGATCTATGCGCCGAACGGCAATCCCATCGGCACCGAAAAGTTCACCTACAAGCTTTCCTGGCTGGAGCGGCTCAACAAGCGGGCGAAGGAATTGCTGGCGCTCGAGGAGCGCGCCGCGCTGATGGGCGACTATAATGTCATCCCGCAGCCGGAAGATTGCTACGATCCCAAGGCATGGATGAGCGACGCGCTCTATCAACCGGAGTCGCGCGCGGCGCTTCGCGGCATCGAATATCTCGGCTACACCGATGCCTTCCGCGCCTGCGATCCGCAGCCCAACCAGTACACGTTCTGGGACTACCAGGCCGGCGCCTGGCAGAAGGATCACGGCATCCGCATCGATCACATCATGCTCTCGCCGCAGGCCGCCGATCATCTGAAACGCTCGGCCATCGACAAGCAGGTCCGTGGCCGCGACAAGCCCTCCGATCACGTTCCGATCTGGTGCGAACTCGACATCTAGGGGAAAGTCTCATGGTCCGTCTCGATCATCTGAGCCTTCCCGTCCGCGACTGGCAGAAGTCGCGCGACTGGTACCACGACAATCTCGGCTTCGAGGTCGAGTTCGAGATTCCCGAGCGCAAAACCGCCGCGATGAAGGACAATGCCGATCTGACGGTTTTTCTCTATCAAGGCGAGGTCGTGCCCTGCCCCGGCATCGCCTTCACCTTGCAGGTCGACAATGTCGAGGACACCCACCGCGATTTGACCGCTGCCGGCGTGCCATTCGTACACCCGCCGATGAAGGTGGTGTGGGGCTATGGTGCCGAGCTGCTCGATCCCGATGGCTACCGCCTGCAGCTTTGGGATGAAGATTCGATGCGGGAAAAGGGCGGCGGATGAGCGTTGTCCAAGTCCGTTGCTGCGTCGGCCGCGCAACGACGATACAAGCCTAGCGCAGCTCTTCGTTGGCGTCGCGTTCGAACAGCGCTTCGAGGCTCGTCAGGTTCATATCGTGCTTGAGCCAATTATAGGGCGTGAGGTTCACGGCCTTGATCATAGTGCGCTCGACTTCACCATTCGGTTTCAGATCGAAGTCGAGAATGTTGATGCAGCCGGTGTCTTGCTCGAAGCCGCCGATTGCGTTCGCGCCTGCGCCGGTGGCCCAACTCAGAAGCAGGCGATTGATGCCCTCATGCGCAACGACCAGGGCGGTGTGCCAGCTCGGCCGACGCAGCAGCCTGCGGATCGCGGCCACGGCGCGGGCTTGCGCGTCGGCAGCCGGCTCTCCGCCTTCGCCGCGTTCACCTGGCTCCGGGACGCCTGCCTCGGTGAACTTTCCACGCATTACCGAGATCAATTCCGCGCGGCTTTTCACAGGTGGAAATTTGCCCGCCGCCCGTTCGACGAAGCCCTCATCGATCTCGAGTTGCGGCGGGTGCTTCTGCGCTGCCAGCACATAGGATGCCGTTTCATGGGTGCGCGGATAGCCCGAGCACACCGCGCGTTCGAAATGCACATGGGAGAGCGCGACGCCGGCCGCTTCGGCCTGCAGGCGCCCGCGTGTCGTCAGCGGCACGATGTTGATCGCGCCCTCCGATACGACGTGCCTGGCGAGATAGTCCACATGGCCATGTCGCATCAGATAGATGCGCCGGCGTGCATCAGTTCCGGGGAGAAATGTCATTTCGGTTCTGCGCTGCTCATCCTTCGACAAGCTCAGGATGAGGACTTTCCTCATGCTGAGCCCGTCGAAGCATGAGGAAATGTGTGACTCTAAATCGCACCGGCGCTTTGCAGTTTCGCGACATCGTCGGCGGAAAAGCCCCAGGCCTTGAGCACCGCGTCATTGTCGGCCGGCGCGGGCGGGCCCTGCACCTCGGCCACCGTGCGCGAGAAGCGCGGAGCCGGCGCCGGCTGCACGATGCCGTCCATCTCGATGAAGGTCTTTCGCGCGGCGTTGTGCGGATGCTTGGGCGCCTCGGCAAGCGCCAGCACCGGCGCGTAGCACACGTCGCTGCCCAGCATGATCGCGTCCCACTCGTCGCGCGTCTTGGTCTTGATGACGACTGTGAGCTTGTCCTTGAGCGAACCCCAGGCGCCGCGATCCATCTGCGCGGCAAAGGCGGCGTCCGTGATGCCGGTCTTCTCGATCAGTTCCTTGTAGAATTGCGGCTCGATAGAGCCGAGCGCGATGTACTTGCCGTCCTTGGTCTCGTAGGTGTCGTAGAAATGTGCGCCGCCATCCAGCAGGTTCGACGCGCGCTTCTCCTGCCACATGCCGGTGGCGACCATGCCGTAGAACATGGTCATCAGGGACGCCGCGCCGTCGGTCATCGCGGTATCGACCACCTGACCCTTGCCCGATTTCTTCGCCTCGATGATGCCGCAGGCAACGCCAAAAGCGAGATAGAGCGCGCCGCCGCCGAAATCGCCGACGAGATTGAGCGGCGGCACAGGCTTGCCGCCATGCGGACCGATCGCGTGCAGCGCGCCGGTCAGAGCGATGTAGTTGATGTCGTGGCCCGCAGCGTTGGAAAGTGGTCCGGTCTGACCCCAGCCGGTCATGCGACCATAGACAAGCTTCGGATTGCGCTTCAGGCACACATCGGGACCGACGCCGAGGCGTTCCATCACGCCCGGACGGAAGCCTTCGATCAATGCATCGGCCTTCTCGATCAGCTTGAGCGCGGCTTCCACCGCCTCGGGCTTCTTCATGTCGAGCGCGACCGTCTTGCGCCCGCGCAGATAGATCTCGGTTTTGGCCGGAGCGCGTCCGCCCTTGCGATCGATGCGGATCACTTCCGCGCCCATGTCGGAGAACAGCATGCCGGCGAATGGGCCGGGCCCGATTCCCGCAAATTCCACGATCCGAATACCTTGCAGGGGACCCATGCCAAACCTCATCGCAATTGCGCCGCAATTTCCTCTTAGCTGGCCCTCGGGGCCTCGACAACTCACAGGGCAAGCATGCGCCGTCTGGCCTACGTCATAGCGACTTTCGCCCTTGCGGCAGCTACGGCAACCCCGTCCGCCGCAATGCCGAAACTCGTCTATCGGGTCGACAGCGTGATCGCCAAGACGGTCAGGAACCATCTCGTCGTGACCGCGAAAGGCGCGGTGATCAGCGGCGGCTGGACGCGGCCGCGGCTGCATCTCAATCCGATTCACATTCCGGAGTCGGCGGTGGAGACCATCGAGTTCCAGGCAACGCCGCCGCTCGACAACGCCGTCGTCATCCAGGCGCTGCTGCCGATTTCGGCGACTGCGGTCTTTCCACTACCGCATTACGGCACGGTCAAGGTCACCGTGATTACCCAGACGAACAGCGTTACGGCGCCGATTCAGTAACCGTTTCGGCCTGCAACGCACGGTCGATGATCTTGACGAGAATTTCCGGTTCGCGCGCGCCGGAGATCATGAACCGGCTGTCGAAGATGAAGGTCGGAACGCCGCTGATCCCCATCTCACTGGCGAGGCCGGCCTCGCGCTCGACAAGCGCGAGATCGGAATCCTTACTCAGCAGTTCGCCCACGAGTTCGGGGTCCATGCCCGCCTCGGCGGCGATTTCGGTCAGCACGGCGGGATCGCCGATGTCGCGGCCATCGAGGAAATAGGCGCCGAACAGCCGTTCGACCATGTCGTCTTGGACCCCGACGCTCCCGGCCCAGCGAATCAGCCGGTGAGAATCGAGCGTGTTCGGCGTCTTGGCGATTTTGTCGAAGGCGAACGAAATCCCCTCGCCGGCACCTTCGGACCGGATAGCGTCGCCCATCGCGCTGCTGCGCGGTGTGTCGCCGAACTTGGCCTTGAGATAGGCGCGGCGGTCGACGCCTTCGCGCGGGATCGACGGATCCAGCCGGTAGGGCCGCCAGAACACCTCGAACGGGACATCGGGCCGCATCGCCATGGCGCGAGCAATGCGGCGCTTGCCGATAAAGCACCAAGGACACACTGTGTCGGAGACGATGTCGATCTGCATGGGCCAAGTTTAGCATTCTTTGCGGGACCCGCCATGTCCGATGAGCCGAAGATCACTCTTTATGGCGGCAGCGAAGGCCGCTCCAGCCGCTCGCTGATCGCATTGGAAGAGCTCAGTCTCCCCTATCGGCATGTACCGTTGAAACCATGGGACAGTGCGGCCGACAAGGAAGCGCTGTTCCGCCTAAATCCCAATGCACGAGTTCCCGTGCTGGACGATGATGGATTGATCCTCTGGGAGTCTATGGCGATCAACCTCTATCTGGCCGATCGCTACGGCGCCGCGCCGCTATGGCCGAGCGACCCTCGGGATCGAGCCATCGTCTACCAATGGAGCATCTGGGGTCAGACCGAAATCGACGTGATGGCGCGCCACAAGGATCGCTTCAGCGGTGTTCCCGAACGCGTCAAACGCGCCAAGAGAGATGCCCATGAGCGCCTGGCCATTCTGAACAGCGCTCTAAAGGGACGTGCCTATCTGCTCGGAGGCGCTTTCACCTTTGCCGACCTCAACCTGGCCGCGACCCTGATCGAGCCGTGGGAGATGGCGAAACCGGACGGGAGCGAAGTTCGTCCCGGCGATCAGAGGTTTCCCGAGCTCGGTGCCTGGCTCGCACGTTGTACGAGCCGGCCGTCCTGGGATCGTGTCCGAAGCCTGCCGTAGAAAAGAGGCGAATCCTGAAAACAAAGATCAGGATATTGTGCCATTACCATTATTCGCATCTGGACCTGGATTGCTTCCCATGACCAATCTCCCTGATCTGTCCGGCCGCGTCGCCTTCGTCACCGGCGCCACCAGCGGCCTCGGCCGTCACTTCGCAAAACTACTCGCCGGTGCGGGGGCCGCAGTCGCCCTGGCTGGGCGACGGATCGACCGGCTCGACTCCCTCAAGCGGGAGATCGAGGAAGCGGGAGGCCGCGCCGCCGCGATCCCCCTCGACGTGACCGACGAGAAGGCCATTGCACCCGCCGTCGACGCGGCCGAGCGCGCCCTCGGACCGGTCGACATCCTCGTCAACAATGCCGGTCTGAGCGTGCTGGGCCTCGCTGTCGAGCTATCGGCGGCCGACTTCGACATGGTGATGGCGACAAATCTGCGCGGTCCCTTCCTGCTAGCCACCGAAGTCGGCCGCCGGCTGATCGCCGCCAAGCGCGAGGGCCGGATCATCAATATCGCATCGATCGGCGCGTTCCGCGTGCTTCCGGGCACGACGCCGTACTGTGTTTCGAAGGCGGGTCTCGCGATGATGACCCAATGTCTCGCCCGCGAATGGGCACGCAAGGGTATCAACGTCAACGCGCTCTGCCCCGGCTATATCGAAACCGAGCTGAATTCGGAGTGGTTCGCCGGCGAAAAGGGCAAGAAGCAGATCGCCGGCTTCCCGCGCCAGCGCCTTGCGCAGGAGAGCGATCTCGACGGCATGTTCCTGCTGCTCGCGTCAGACGCCTCGCGAACCATTACGGGTGCGCTTCTCACGGTCGATGACGGACAGTCGCTTTAGAGGTCACGCGAAGGCGTTGGGATAGAGATCGCGAAAATTGCCCGAGAAGAACAAGGCGCGGTCGTTGCTCGACAGAGACGCCGTGGACTTCTCGAACCGGCCGATGGGATCGCGGCCGCCTTCGGCGTGCGGATAGTCGGACGAGAACATGTACAGCTCCGGAAAGGATTCGCGCACGAATGCGCCGACGTCCTCGAACGGATAAGGCGTGAATCGAAGCTGCGCGCGGATCTGCTCCGACGGCTTGCGCTTCATCAGCGCCAGATGCGGCTCCGATTTGGCCCATATCTCCGCGGCGTGATCGAGCCTGCGGATCATGTCCGGCACCCAGCCGGCGCCGATCTCGATGATTCCGCCGCGCAGGTTCGGATGCCGCTCCAGCACACCATCGAGAACAAGCACCGAAATGAACCGGTGCGCCGCATGATGGATGACCGTCAGATCCTTCGAACCGATGACCTCCGCGCCGCCGCGCGCGGAGCGATGGTCGGGACGCCCGTCGTTCATCCAGGGATCGGGAACACTGAGCGGCGCGCTTCCGACATGCAGGATAAACGGCACGCGCCGCTCCGCCAGTGTCGCCCAGATGCGCTCGTAATCGGGATGTCCGGGAGACCGCCCTCCGGGCGCATCCGCTGATATCCAGATCGCGCCCAGGCCCATGCCCAGCGCATGGTCGATCTCATCCAGCGCATGCTGCGGATCGTCGAGCGGCACGATGGCCACGCCGATCAGCCGCTTGTCGGAGCTGCAGAACTCCGCCACCGCGCGATTGTGCGCGCGCGCGGTCGCATAGCGAAGCTCTGCCGACGCCTCAAAGATCAACCGTGCGCAGAATGAAGAGAACACCACCTGGCGCTTGAAACCCAGTAGATCGAGCGCCATCGACCGTTCGCCGCCGCTAAAGGCGCCGAGCGCATCATGCCATTTGGGTCCGCGGGTGAGATTGTCGCCCAACTGACGCAAGCGCTCGACCACTTCCGGCGGATGACCGCGCGTTCCGGCATGCGCGCCGGGATCGAACTGTCCTGTCGTGCGGTCTCCCAGTCTCGGCAGCCGGTCGCGCACCGACGGATCGGCCTGCGAAGTGATGAAATCGGGAAGCTCCATCAAATGGCTGTCCGCGTCGTAGATCAGCCTGTCGCCCGCATAGGTCATGGAAATGTCCCTAGCCTCGTCGCGAGGACTATAGCGAAGGAACGGGCGCGCGTCCGCAGCGAGTGGACGCAGATGCCGGGGCGGTATTCAGGCGGCTGCGGCCGTGACGACGCGGTTGCGGCCCGTGCGCTTGGCGCTGTAGAGCGCCTGGTCGGCGCGGTGCAGCAGCGCCTCGGCATTGTCGGAAGAGCCTTGCGACGCAGCGATGCCGATGCTGATCGTGATGCTCAGCTTGCCGGGCGCGCGGCTGATGACGATCGGCGTCGTTTCGATGCTCTTGCGCAGGCGCTCGGCGATCGAGAAGGCAAGCGCCATGTCGGTGTCGGGCATCACCACGACGAACTCCTCGCCGCCATAGCGGCAGGCGAGATCGATGCCGCGCACGTTGGCGGAAATCCGGCTCGCGAATTCCTTCAGGACCTCGTCGCCGATGTCGTGGCCATGGTTGTTGTTCACTTCGCGGAAGAAGTCGACATCCATGATCAGGAACGCGAGCGGCTTTGCCGTGCGGCCGGCCTGGGAGATGAGATTGTCGAGGTGGCGGGCCATGTAGCGGCGATTGTGCAGGCCGGTGAGCTGGTCGGTGATCGCCATCTCCAGGCTCAGCTGGACGTTGTGGCGCAGGCGATCCTGGTAGCGCTTCTTGCGCAGCTGGGTGCGCACGCGCGCGACGAGCTCATTCTTGTCAACCGGGCGGGTCAAGTAGTCGTTCACGCCCATTTCGAGCGCCTGGTTCAGCTTGCGGCGATCGCCGTCGGTGACGACAACGAGGATCGGCACATTGCGTCCTTCCGGCAGGGAGCGGAGCTGCGAACACAAGCGCAGACCGTCAAAGCCGCGCATGCCGAGGCTGACGACGATGAGGTCGTAGTCGCCGCCGCGCACACGCACGAGTGCCTCTTCAAACGTGTCGACCGAAGCGACCTCATGTCCAGGCTGAAGCGCGGTCGCGAACCAGGCAATCGATTCAGGCCGATCCTCGATGACCAGGATGCGGCCCGTCGGATTGGCATCCATCAGCGTTGTCGCAGGATCGACGAGACCCATGCTCTGACCCGTCGTCTCGCGCATACGCAATTCGTCGGTCATCATCTTCAGCCGCACGAGGCTGCGGACGCGCGCGAAGAGCGCCGCGTCGTCGACCGGCTTTGTCAGGAAATCGTCGGCGCCGGCGTCGAGACCGGCAACGCGGTCGCTGGGCTGGTCAAGAGCGGTCACCATCACGACGGGAATGTGCGCGGTCTTGGGATTGCCCTTGATGCGGCGGCAAACCTCGAACCCGTCCATGCCGGGCATCATGACGTCGAGAAGCACGATGTCGGGCGCCGCCTCGTCGATCTTGGCGAGACACTCAAGACCGTTGAACGCGCTGACGACCTCGAAGTACTCCGCCGTCAGCTTCGCTTCGAGAAGTTTGACGTTGGAGAGAATGTCGTCGACGACCAGAACTCTCGCCGTCATGGCGTGTGCCTATCCTATGAAGCGGCGAACCGTGTCGAGAAAGCTCGTGACCGAGATCGGCTTGGAGATGTAGGCCTCGCAGCCGCCCTGGCGGATCACCTCTTCGTCGCCCTTCATGGCAAAGGCCGTGACGGCGACGACGGGGATCGACTTCAGGGAATCATCTTCCTTGAGCCACTTGGTGACTTCCAGGCCGGAGACTTCGGGCAGCTGGATGTCCATCAGGATCAGGTCGGGATGATGCTCGCGGGCGATGTCGAGCGCCTCCATCCCGTCCTTGGTCTGCAGGATGGTGTAACCATGAGCGTCGAGCAGATCGTGGAAGAGCTTCATGTTGAGCTCATTGTCCTCGACGATCAGCACGGTCTTGGCCTTGGCGTCCATGACTTAACTCTCCGCTGTGCGCGCGTCGCCTTGATGGCGGCGCAGCCGACCCTGACCGGGGTTCCGCGATCGTTAGTATTAGGGCGCATACCTTAACGCTCCCTTGACGATGCGCCCCGACCTGCACCGGAAGCCCGGCGCAAGGCGTTAGGGAATCAAGGTAAATTCACCCAGAGCGTGCGAATCGGTGGCTCGGCTACCGCTTAACCGATCGCGGCCGGAACGGGCGCAATGGATCCGGTTGGTGCCATTCGGGAACGAACAGCCAAATCCTTGCTGAGAGCCGCGGCAGTTGCGTCTCCTTCCGGCCAGGTAATGGTCCCAGAGTGGCAAACTTGAGCGCGGCCCCATCGAGGTAGATTTCAAGTTCCGCGCTTGGCGGCGCCAGGCCAAACAACTGAGGATAACTCCCTACAACCGGCCCGACCACAATGGCTGCGACATGTTCGCCCGCATGGCAGCCTTCGCGAGTCGCCGCCATCAGCGGCCATTGCCCCACAGCCAGAAGGCGGTTTGTTGGTCCGTCGCGCCTGCACGGCTATCATGGGTTGCCCAAATGCTTCGACGGAAACATGGGGGCCGCCCGGTGCACCAAATGAACAAGACTCACTTCTGAAATTGACGAGGCGCATGCCACGCGATGCCCATCGCCGGTTCCCGCAGCAAATCCCTCACGCCAGACAATGCGGCGACGCTGGCGCTTCAAGTGCTGAGCTTCCTGGCGGAAAGACCGGACGATATCGGCCGTTTTCTCGACATTTCCGGGCTCGACCCGGCCACCGTGAGAGCACGCGCAGCCGAGCCTGCTTTCCTTGCCTCGATCCTGGACTTCCTGCTGAGCAATGAGGCCCTGCTGATCGACTTCTGTGAGGCCGAGTTGGTCGACGCGAAGGAACTCCATATGGCGCGCCACATTCTGGGTGGCCCATGAGCACGACGTTCGATCTCTCATCCGCAATCGCAAACCTCACGCCGGGACGCCCGCTGCTGATCGTCGATGCCGACGAAGTCCTTCTCAAATTCGTGGACGGCTTCGACAAGTATTTGCGCCGCGAGGGCCTGTATCTCGACCTGACCAGCTACCGGCTGCACGGCAATGTGAAGCGTGTCGACGACAATCGCACGATCCTCGATGTCGAAGTAACGGCGCTGCTGGACGAATTCCGCCGCGATCTCGATTCGCTGGAGATCGTCGAAGGCGCAGACGATGCGCTCCGGGCGTTGAAGCCGCGTCTCGACATCGTCGTGCTGACCAACATCTCCGAAGCCCAGGGTATCCCGCGCCGCCGCAATCTCGCCGGGCATGGACTGCATCTTCCGCTGGTGGCGAACAGCGGCGCGAAGGGCCCGGCGGTCAGGGCACTGTCAGCGAGCGCCGGCCGCCCGGTGTTCTTTGTCGACGATATTCCGCAGCACCTCACATCATGCGCCGACGCAGCTCCGGACGCGCTGCGCATACATCTGATCGGGGATGACCGGCTGAAGCCCTTGTTGCCGCCGCCGGCGGCCGCGCATCTTAGGGCCGAGAACTGGCGTGACGCGCATGCCTTCATCGATTCTGCATTGACCAGGGCGGGCCACTAGGATGCGGATCGGCATCGATCTCGGTGGCACCAAGATCGAGATCATTGCGCTGGACGACGGGCGCGAGATATTGCGCGAGCGCATCGCCGCGCCAAGAACCACTTATGACGATACGATCCGCGCCATGCGCGATCTGGTCGCTGCCGCGGAGAGCAAACTCGGCCGGCGCGGCAGCGTCGGCGTCGCAATCCCGGGCACGATCAGCCCGAAGAGCGGACTGGTGAAGAACGCAAACTCGACGCGGCTCATCGGTCATCCGCTGGACCGCGACCTCGGCGCGGCGATCGGCCGGCCCGTGCGTTCGGCGAATGACGCCAATTGCTTCGCGCTGTCGGAGGCGTCCGATGGTGCGGCGGTCGGTGCCCATATTGTCTTCGGCGTGATCGCCGGAACCGGCTGCGGCGGCGGTATTTGCGTCGACGGCAACGTCTTGGTGGGCGCACACGCCATCGCCGGCGAATGGGGTCACAATCCCCTGCCCAGTCCCCGTCCCGATGAAGTCGACCGCGCGCCTCGCTGCTACTGCGGCCGGTCGAACTGCATCGAGGCGTGGATTTCCGGGACAGGGCTCGCCGCCGATTTCGCCTACCGCACCGGCCGCAACATTACCGCGCATGAAGTGGCCGCTGCCGCCCATGCTGGCGACAATGCTGCAAAGGCCACCATGGAGGACTTCTACGACCGGTTCGCGCGGTCGTTGGCGACGATCGTCAATGTGCTCGATCCCGACACGATCGTGATCGGCGGCGGCGTGTCCAACATCGATACGCTCTATACCGAGCTTCCCGCGCGAGTCGAGGCATACGCCTTTTCGCCCGAAGGCCACACGCGCATCGTGAAGAATCGGCATGGCGACTCCAGCGGCGTGCGCGGCGCCGCCTGGCTGTGGAGCGAGACGGAGGCGGCAAAGTTTCGATGAACGCGTTCTGCCGCGACTGTCTTGCCGATGCGCGCGCTGGCGCAAAACGGTGCGGCAAGTGCAGCAGCCTTCGCTTGCTCGCGCATGATGAACTCGAAGATCTGGCGATCGCGCATGTCGACTGCGACGCCTTCTATGCCGCAATCGAAAAACGCGACGATCCGAAGCTGCGCGACAAGCCCGTCATCGTCGGCGGCGGTTCGCGGCGCGGCGTGGTCTCGACCGCCTGCTATGTGGCGCGCATTTTTGGCGTGCGCTCGGCGATGCCGATGTTCAAGGCGCTGGAGCTGTGTCCGCAGGCGATCGTGATCAGGCCGAATTTCGTCAAGTACACGGCTGCCGCAAAACAGATCCGCGCGATGATGTTCGCGCTGACACCTCAGGTCGAGCCATTGTCGCTCGACGAGGCCTATCTCGATCTCGCCGGCACCAGCCTGCTGCACGGCTTGGCGCCGGCAAAGCTGCTGGCGCAATTGGCCAAGCGGATCGAAGCCGAGGTCGGCATTTCGGTCTCGGTCGGGCTCAGCTTCAACAAATTCCTCGCCAAGCTCGCCTCCGAACTCGACAAGCCGCGCGGCTTTGCCGTCATCGGCAGGGGAGAAGCCGTCTCGTTTCTTCGCGACAAGCCGGTCGGCTTTATCCGCGGCGCCGGTGCGGCGCTCCAGGCGCGGCTCGCAAGGGACGGCATCACCCACATCGGACAGATCCAGGACGCCAATGTAAAGGACCTCGCCAAGCGCTACGGCAACACGGGACTATGGCTGTATCGGCTGTCGCATGCCCAGGATAGCCGCAGGGTGGATCCGGACGGCGAACTCAAAAGCATTTCGTCCGAGACCACGTTCGAGTTCAACATCTCCAAATTCGCGGAACTGGAAGCAATCCTCTGGCGCCAGGCCGAGCGGGTCTCCGCGCGCGCCAAAACGTCGTGCCATGGCGGACATACCGTCGTGCTGAAGCTGAAGACCGCTGGCTTTAAGACCCGCACGCGCAGCGCATCGCTCGAATCGCCGACGCAGCTTGCCGACCGCATCTTCCGTACCGCCCGCGAGGCGCTGAAACGCGAGGCCGACGGCACGGCGTTTCGCCTGCTTGGCGTCGGCATCAGCAATCTGGCGCCCGAATCCGAGTGCGATCCGGCCGATCTGGTCGATGACGGATCGAGCAAGCGCGCCGCGGCCGAGCGCGCGATGGACAAGGTGCGCGCGAAGTTCGGCGGCGAGGCGGTGATCAAGGGCCGTTCAGCAATGCGTCGCTAGCTTTTCCAGATGAACCAGCTTCGCCTTCAATGTGAAGTTCGGATAGATCAGGCTCATCGACGCCATCACGCCGTTGGCATAGAGGCGATAGCCGATCTCATAATCGGCGGGCTCATCGAGCGAGCCGTGCGGATAATAGCTGACCAGCGTCGGCCAGGCCTGCACGCCGCGCAATAGCCCGTCCGCATCCGCCGCCCTGTCTTCGACGAGCTGAGATTGGGCTACCGGACGCCCGATCACCGTCGCCGTATCGTAGAGATTGCTGCGGTCGCCTCCCTGAAACACCGTTTCGCGGAACGATTGGACCCCGGCGGCGGCGGCGTGCAGCACGGCCAGCGTATGCTGCGTCGGAAGAAGCGTTCCAGTGGGCAGAGTGAAGTGCCCACCGCGCGGCGCCGTCAACTTGACCTCGCCACCCGCGTCCGCAAGCGTGCCGATGCCTTCGAAATGCTGGGCCGTACGGCCGTCGACCAAATTGCGGATCTTAAAGCGCATCAGCTTGCCGTCCTTGCCTTCGCGGGACGACACGATGAAATCGGTGTGCGCGGTGTGGCCTTCGGCATCGGCCATGTCGGCAATCAAGCGCTGCGTCGTCTCCCAGCCGGTGCAGACGTCGCGAAATTCCAGAACGGTGCGGCCCTGCGCCGCCACTGTTCCACCGGAGTGCGTCGATGCCAGCGAAACATCATACTGTGCCCGGTAGGAAATCAGATCGGCCGCCGTGGCCTGAGCGACAGAGACGCCAATCAGAAAGGCCGCGGCGACCCACAGTTTCACCCGCGCCCTCCATCGTGCGTGGTGAGCGGTCCGTAGAGATCCGGCCGGCGGTCGCGGAACAAACCCCAGGAGGCGCGCGCCTTGGCAATTTCGCCGAGATCGAAGGTGGCCGTGGCCACGCCTTCATGCGTGCGATCCAATTCGGCGGCGATCGCGCCCTGCGGGTCGGCGATGAAGGATGAGCCGTAGAACGTGATGTGGCCGGCCTGCCCGTTCTCGGTGCCGATCCGGTTGGAGGCGATGAGCGGCATGTAATTCGAGGCGGCGTGGCCCTGCATCACACGGCGCCAGTGATCGCGGCTGTCGACGGGCGGCGCCGGTGGTGGCTCGGTTCCGATCGCGGTCGGATAGAACAGCGCCTCGGCGCCCATCAGAGCCATGGCGCGCGCGCTTTCCGGGAACCACTGATCCCAGCAGATCGCCGCACCGAAAGTTCCAAAGCGGGTGCGCCAAACCTTGAAGCCGGTATCGCCCGGCGTGAAGAAGAACTTTTCCTGATAGCCCGGCCCATCGGGGATGTGCGACTTCCGATACAGCCCCAACACAGTACCGTCCGCATCGATCATCGCAAGCGAATTGAAGTGCGCCTGGCCTGCGCGCTCAAAGAAACTTACGGGCAGCACGACATCGAGCGACTTGGCGAGTTCCGCCATCTCCGCGATAAGCGGATTGCCCTCGAATGGCGCCGCGAGCTTGAAATGTTCCGCGGACTGGTCCTGGCAGAAATACGGTGTCTCAAAAAGTTCCTGGATGAGGATTGCGTTGGCGCCCTGCGCCGCCGCCCGGCGCACAAGTTCCTTCGCCTTGGCGACGTTCGCTTTGCGATCCCAGCTGCAGGCGAACTGGGTCGCCGCGAAGACGACGCGCCTCATGCCGGTTCCTGCTGCGTCAGGCAATGTATGCCGCCGCCACCTTCCACGATATCGAGCGCCTGGATCTGCAGAATGTCCCTGCCGGGGAAGCAACCGGCGAGAGTCGTGCGCGCTTTCTCGTCGTTGGGATCGTCGAACGCCGGCATCACGACGCCGCCATTGGCAAGATAGAAGTTGACATAGCTCGCCTGCAGCGGCCGGCCGCGCCAATCGAGACCAGGATTGCGCGGCTGCTCGAGTTCGACGATCTCGAGCCGGCGGCCTGTGGCATCGCGCGCCTCGCTCAGCCGGCGGATCGCCTCCATGACCGGCTCGAAGTCGGGATGGCTGCGCGACGAGGGAACCCCCACGAGCACCCGGCCCGGCGCGGCAAAACAGGCAATATTGTCGACATGGCCATCTGTCTCCTCGTCGGAAAAACCTTCTCCCAGCCAGATGACCCGGCGCGCGCCGGTGAAGAGAGCCAGCCGTTCCTCCACCTGCTGGCGGTCCAGATGCGGGTTGCGGTTGGGATTGAGCAGGCACTGCTCGGTCGTGAGAAGCGTGCCCTCCCCGTCGCAATGAATCGCCCCGCCCTCACAGACAAGCGGCGCCGAATAGACAGGTATGTCCGCGAGCCGCGCGGCGCGGCCGGCAAACTGCGCGTCCTCCGTCCACGGATGATATTTGTTGCCCCAGGCATTGAACTCCCACTGCACGGCGCAGCGCCGTCCGTCGGGCGCGGCGAGGAAGGTCGGCCCGATGTCGCGTGCCCAGGAATTGTCGAGCGGCACTTCGAACAGATCCACTTTGCCCGACGTCGCGAGCTTGGCCTCGGCGGCATCCAGCGGACGCACGGCGATCGTCACCGGCTCGAAGGACGAGATCGCGCGCGCAACTCGCGCCACGGCCTGCTTGGCGCGCAGCAGTCCCTCCGGCCCGCCCCATGCCTCGATGCGGCACGGCCAGCACATCCAGGTGCGCGCATGTGTCGCCCATTCGGCCGGCATGGCATAGCCGTCGCGCGCGGGACAGGGATCGTCTGCGTCCAGCCGTTTGGTCATGCTCGCTTATAGCGCGCCATGGCACGGCGCGATAATGTTTTGCGATTGAGGGAGTAGGCATGCGCATCGAAGCCCGGCTCAAGGAACTGGATATAGTGTTGCCAACGCCGCCGGCGCCGGTGGCGAGCTACGTTCCTTTTGTCGTCAGCGGACATCTGGTCTTCATTTCGGGACAGGTGACGTTGGCGCCCGACGGCCTTAAATTCGTCGGCACGGTCGGCAAGGAGCTGACGCTTGAAGACGGCAAGGCGGCCGCACGGCTTTGCGCGCTCAACGTGCTCGCACAGGCGAAGGCAGCGTGCGGCGGAAATCTGGACAAGGTCAAGCGCGTCGTGAAGCTCACCGTGTTCGTGAACGCGGTGCCGGGCTTTACACAACATCCCGAGGTCGCCAACGGCGCGTCGGACCTCTTCGTGGAAATCTTCGGCGAAGCCGGGCGGCACGCGCGGGCTGCGGTCGGTGCAGGTTCGCTGCCGCGCAATGTCGCCGCCGAAGTCGAAGCGGTGCTCGAGATCGCGTGACGGACGACATCACAGCACGCATCGCGGGTCGCGCGGCCGAGATCGGCGCACAGGCTTGGAACGCCTGCGCCAATCCGCAAGGGAGCGATCAGCCCAACCCGTTCACGCGCTACGAATTCTTCGCGGCCTGCGAGGAGTCGGGTTCCGCCACGCCGCGCACCGGGTGGCGGCCAACGCATCTGGTGATCGAGCGCGACGGCGCGACCATTGGTCTGCTCCCGATGTATCTGAAGAACCATAGCCAGGGCGAATATGTCTTCGACTCCGCCTGGGCCGATGCGCTGGAGCGTTCCGGCGGCGACTACTATCCCAAGCTTCAGGCGAGCGTGCCGTTCACGCCCGCCACCGGCCACCGGCTTCTGGTCGCCGCCGAGGCAAATCTCGAAGCGACGCGCGAAGCGCTGCTGGCAACCGGCGCGGCCGCGGTTAAGCAGCTCAACGCCTCGTCGTTGCACATCACGTTTCTCACCGAGGAGGAATGGAGGGCGGCCGGCGCGGCCGGATTCCTGCAACGCACCGATCAGCAGTTTCATTGGCAGAACCGCGGCTATCGCGATTTCGACCAGTTCCTCGGCGAACTTTCGTCCTCCAAGCGCAAGAACCTGCGCAAGGAGCGGGCTGCGGTGCGCGACGCCGGTGTCGAATTCGACTGGCTCAGCGGCAGCGATCTGACCGAGGCGCATTGGGACACGTTCTTCCAGTTCTACATGGACACGGGCGGCCGCAAATGGGGGCGGCCCTATCTCACCCGCGAGTTCTTCAGCCGCGTGAGCGCGACGATGCCGGACCAGATCCTGCTGATCCTCGCCAAACGCAATGGCCGCTACATGGCCGGTGCACTGAACTTCTTCGGCGACGGCATTCTGTTCGGCCGCAATTGGGGCTGCACGGAGTTCGTGCCGTTCCTGCATTTCGAGACCTGCTACTACCAGGCGATCGATTTTGCGATCGCCCGCGGGCTGGCCAAGGTCGAAGCCGGTGCGCAGGGCGCGCACAAGCTGCTGCGCGGCTATATGCCGACGCCGACCTACAGCGCACACTATATCGCCCATCCCGGCCTCAGGCGCGCGGTCGACGACTATTTGAGGCGCGAGCGCGAAGCGGTCGCCGAACATATCGAAGAGTTGGCCGAACGCGGCCCGTTCCGCAAAGCGAATGCATCGGAGGACGAGTGATGGCATACGATCCCAACAACATCTTCGCGAAAATCCTGCGCGGCGAACTGCCGAAGGTCGCGTTGTACGAAGACAATCTCACCCTCGCCTTCCTCGACATCATGCCGGCAACCGAGGGACACACGCTGGTGATCCCCAAGGAGCCCTGCGAGACGATCCTGGACTGTTCGCCGGAAGGCGTGGCAGCAACGATCTTGACGACGCAGAAGCTTGCGGCTGCGGTGAAGAAGGCGTTCGACGTCCCCGGCGTGATGCTGGTGCAGCTGAACGGCGCAGCCGCCGGCCAGAGCGTGCCGCATCTTCACTTCCACGTCCTGCCGCGCGCCCATGGCCTGGACATGAAGATGCATGGCCGCGCCATGGTCGATCCAAAGACGCTCCTTCCCATCGCCGAGAAGATAAAGGCGGCCCTATGATCCTCGAACACGCCATCCTGAACATCAAAAGGGGTCAGTCCGCCACTTTCGAAGCCGCAATAAAGAAGGCGCGGCCGCTGATCGAGGCGACCGAGGGCTTCCAGAAGATGGAAGTGCGCCCCTGCGTCGAGAGCAAGGACCGCTATCTGCTGCTGGTGTGGTGGAGCACGGTCGAGGCCCACACGGTCGGCTTTCGCGGCTCCGACCGCTACGGGCCCTGGCGCGAGGCGCTGCACGGCTTTTACGAGCCGTTTCCGACGGTTCAACATTACGGCCAACCGCTATAGGATCGGGCCGGCAACTATGAAGGAGACGCCATGAGGCGAACGACGCCGGTAACCATCTGAACGGGGACGACGCCGAACATCGCCAGTGAGACCGTGAAAACACCAACCGGTGGAGTGTGGCCGAAGCCGCACTACAGTGGCCCGTACAGACGTCCTTCAAAGAGGGCGAACAAAGCGGGCCGAGGTTCGGACGGAGCGCGCGATGCCTATGCGCTCCCGAAGCCGGAACCGGAAGTAATCGCCGACGGCAAGGCGGTGAATGGGTCCCTGACACGATCAAGCCTGGACTGGCTTTCCGCGAGCGAGCGCACAGACAACGCAAAGCGTTTTCGCGCGAGCGAGCCGAGCTAAAGAGCAAACGGAACCCGGCTCCCTTGGATCTCAAATCCAGGGAGTTGAAGATGGCGCGGGAAGACGAGAACCGCGGATTTAATTGCATTCATTGCGGCGCGGCGGTGAAGCCGCTGACCAACGGAAGCTATCGCAACCATTGTCCGGTGTGCCTGTGCTCCGTGCATGTCGACGTGCGCCCAGGCGATCGGGCGAGCGGCTGTCGCGGGGTCATGCGCGCGGCGGGGCTGGTGTACCGGCGCAAGAAGGGCTGGCAGATCGTGCATCGCTGCGCGCGCTGCGGCGCCGAAGCGGTCAATCGCGTCGCGGAGGATACCATCCAGCCGGACGATGTCCGCGCCGTGGCGCGCCTGTCGGGCTTGGAACCGGCAGGGCCCGCCCCTATATCTGGACGACGATGATCTATCTGGTCGCGATCTTCTGCTCGCCTCTGGCGCTGCTCCTGACGGGCAAGCCGATCTCGGCGCTGTTCAACCTGATCCTCTACATCCTCTCGATCGTGTTCTGGGTGACGATCGTCCTTCACCATGTCGGATTTGTCCTGTGGCTGCTCGCCTTCATCCACGCCGTGCTCGCGATCAACAATGCGCGCGAGAACCGCCGTGCCCGCTGGATCGCCGACGCGATGCGCCGCTAAGGCGTCCGCAAAAGGCAAAGCAACGCGCCGCGCGCGATGCCGGGAGATGGAGGCTGAGGCGCGCGGACGTTGTCCGCCCTGACGGATGCGACAGGCTGGCCGATGGAGGACTCATCGGAGTCAACCGCGCGGCGCCTTCGCCCCATCGCCCCGGCCCTAACGAACGATCCGGGAAAATTCCGACGCGAGCGCCGCGGCGCCTCGGCGAAGCGATACCCAATCCCGACCGTCCACGCGGATGCACGCGAGTGCGCATCCTTGCCTGTATGTCCTCACGTTCCACGTTCTAGAAGGCCGTCGTCCTCGAGCATTTTCGTGAGGAGATGTAAGCACTTATCGAAGGTTGTGAAGATGTGGATAGACAATTTAATGCTACGGCGAATCCGCGAATGGAATCCGCGCGCGGACATTACCGGCGGGCGGCGAATCCGCACGCTTATCCAACACGCGGCTACGGCGCGAAGCTGGAGCGCGCCTTCACGCCCCAATGGCCGTTCTCGTTGGTGATGACGTAGATCGAATCGAAGCCGCCGATCACGCTGCCATCCTTGCGATAGCGCGTGAAGCGGGTGTCGATGTGGACCTTGTCGGCGCCGGCATGGATCACCGCGCGGCGCTCCCAGGCGGAATGGTCCCACTCCGCCAGCGCGCCGGTGGTGAAGCGCTCCGGCTTCATGTCGCCCTTGTTGAGCGTGACGAGCGTGTTCGACGCGAGCCGCACCGAGGGGAAGTTGAACGTCTTCTCGAAAGCGGGAATGTCGCGCGCGTTGAACGCCGCCATGAATTCGTCGAGCACCTTCTGCGCGGCGTCGATGGAGGATTGGTGGGTGGTCATTGCTGAAATCTCCCTTGAAACGCTCATCCTACCCTCCCCTTGAGGGAGGGTCGAACCGCCAAAGGCGGTTCGGGGAGGGGCGTTCCACCGCTTTGGATCTTGCGCCAAATGCTCTCGACGACTGCGTCCCCATTCTTCAGGAACTCGACGTTGTCGAAGCGCAGCACGCGGTAACCGCGCTTTTCAAGCCATATTGTTCGCGCAGTGTCATAAGCTGCATTCTCGGCAGTGCGGTGCTGGCTACCGTCCAATTCGATGACGAGCTTCGCGGCCGGACAGAGAAAGTCGACGATATAGGGACCGAGCGGTTGCTGGCGGCGGAACCGTAAGCCGGACATCTGCCTACTGCGAAGGTGTAGCCACAAGCGTTGCTCGGCTTCCGTCGCGTTGGCACGCAACTCTTTTGCAGTCGCGCGCTTGAACTGAGAGCGGCGCTCGGCGCGAGTCGGCTTGTCCGGAGTCATGCCCCTCCCCGAAATTTGCTCCGCAAATTTCGACCCTCCCTCAAGGGGAGGGTATGAGGCTACGCCAGTCTCGTCGCGGAACTTTCGCGCAATACTCTCAAACGCTCTCTTCCGCCTTGGGCTTCTTCTTCGGCGGCGGGAGGGCCTTGGGCTTGGAGTCGCGCACGGCGACGAACTCGAAGGCGAGCTTGTCGGCCTCGCGGTCGAGCAGCACGCGCACCGTGCCGCCGTCTTTTAGCTTGCCGAACAGGATCTCGTCGGCCAGCGGCTTTTTGAGATGCTCCTGGATGACGCGCGCCAAGGGCCTGGCGCCGAAGGCGTCGTCATAGCCCTTCTCGCCAAGCCAGCGGGTGGCTTCCGGTGTCAGGTCGAACGTCACGTCGCGGTCGGTCAGCTGCGCCTCAAGCTCCAGCACGAACTTCTCGACCACGCGGTCGATGGTCTCGCGGCCGAGCGCGGCGAAGGTGATCGTCGCGTCGAGACGGTTTCTGAATTCCGGCGTGAACAGCTTCTTGATCGCTTCTTCGTCCTCGCCTTCGCGTTTTCCCCGGCCAAAACCGATGGCGTCCTTGGCCGCGTCCGACGCACCCGCATTGGTGGTCATGATCAGGACCACGTTGCGGAAGTCGATCTTCTTGCCGTTATGGTCGGTCAGCTTGCCGTGATCCATCACCTGCAAGAGGATGTTGAACAGGTCGGGATGGGCCTTCTCGACTTCGTCGAGCAGCAGCACGCAATGCGGATGCTGGTCGACGCCGTCGGTCAAGAGACCGCCCTGGTCGAAGCCGACATAGCCCGGCGGCGCGCCGATCAGCCGGCTGACGGTGTGGCGTTCCATATATTCGGACATGTCGAAGCGCAGCAGCTCGACGCCGAGCGTCTTGGCGAGCTGCTTGGCGGCTTCAGTCTTGCCGACGCCCGTGGGACCGGAGAACAGGTAGGAGCCGATCGGCTTTTCCGGCTGGCGCAGGCCGGCGCGCGCCAGCTTGATCGCCGAGGCGAGCGCATGCAGCGCCTTGTCCTGGCCGAACACCGCCTGCCTGAGATCGGCTTCCAGCGTGCGCAGCGCTTCGGTGTCGTCCTTCGACACGGATTTGGGAGGAATGCGCGCCATCGTGGCGACGACGTCTTCCACTTCCTTGACGCCGATGACCTTCTTGCGCCGCGATTCCGGCAGCAGCATCTGCGAGGCGCCGGTCTCGTCGATCACGTCGATCGCCTTGTCGGGCAGCTTGCGGTCGTTGATGTATTTCGCCGACAGCTCGACCGCGGCCTTGATCGCATCGGTCGTGTAGCGAACTTTGTGGAACTCTTCGTAATAGGGCTTGATGCCCATCATGATCTTGATCGTGTCGGGAATAGTCGGCTCCACGACGTCGATCTTCTGGAAGCGGCGGACGAGCGCGCGGTCCTTCTCGAAATACTGGCGGTATTCCTTGTAGGTGGTCGAACCGATGCAACGCAGCGTGCCGGCCTGAAGCGCGGGCTTCAGCAGATTCGAAGCATCCATCGCGCCGCCGGAGGTGGCGCCGGCGCCGATCACGGTGTGGATCTCGTCGATGAACAGGATCGCGCCCTTCAGGCCCTCCAGTTCCTTCACGACCGACTTGAGGCGCTCCTCGAAGTCGCCGCGATAGCGCGTGCCGGCGATCAGCGAGCCCATGTCGAGCGCATAGATCACGCTGCCGCGCAGCACTTCGGGCACTTCGCCCTTGATGATCTTGCGGGCGAGGCCTTCGGCGATGGCGGTTTTGCCGACGCCGGGATCGCCGACGAACAGCGGATTGTTCTTCTGCCGGCGGCAGAGGATCTGGATGGTGCGGTCGACTTCGGCGAGGCGTCCGATCAGCGGATCGACGCGGCCGGCCTTGGCCTTCTCGTTCAGGTTCACGCAATAGGCTTCGAGCGCCTCGGTGCCCTGCTTGTTCTTGGGCTCGCCGTCCTCGCCCTCTTCCTCGGCGCCCTTGGCCGCCTTCTGCTGGCTCATGCCCGGGCGCTTGGCGATGCCGTGGCTCATATAGGAGACCGCGTCGAGCCGCGTCATGTTCTGCTCTTGCAGGAAATAGACGGCGTGGCTTTCGCGTTCGGTGAACAGCGCGACGAGGACGTTGGCGCCGGTGACTTCCTCGCGGCCGGAATTCTGCACATGCAGCACGGCGCGCTGGACGACGCGCTGGAAGCCGGTCGTCGGCTTGGCGTCCTCGCCGTCCTCGATGACCAGCGTCATCAGCTCTTCGTCGACATATTTCTGCACCGTCTTGCGCAGCGCATCGATGTCGACGTTGCAGGCCTTCATCACCTGCGCCGCGTCGGTGTCGTCCATCAGAGCAAGCAGAAGATGTTCCGGCGTCGCATATTCGTGGTGCCGGTCGCTCGCGAGCTTGATCGCGCGATGTAACGCTTGTTCCAGGCTACGCGAGAGTGAGGGCATCTAGGCTCTACTCCTTCTCCATGGTGCACTGCAGAGGATGTGCGTGGCGGCGTGCGAATTCAATGACCTGCGCGACTTTCGTCTCGGCAACATCGTAGGTGAAAACGCCGCAGATTCCGACACCGTGGCGGTGGACGTGCAGCATGATCTCGACCGCCTGTTCCCGGTTCTTGTTGAAGATCTTCTCCAGAATGTGAACGACGAACTCCATGGGCGTGTAGTCGTCGTTAAGCAGCAGAACCTTGTAGAGGCTCGGCTTCTTCGTCTTGGGCCGCGTCTTTGTGACAATGCCGGTTCCTGTGCCGCCATCGCCGTCACGCGTTCCCTGGCCGCCCTGGCCGCGTCCATCACGTCCGTCTTTCATCGCGAACTGCCACAAGCCTGATATGGTGTCGCCTATCCTATTCCATAAGAGGGGCAAGCAAAGCCCCGATATGTACCCATGAGCAAGTCGGATAATTCCGCCGCGAATCAAAAACGAAAGGGCCCGGGATTGCTCCCGAGCCCTTCGAAACGTCGCTGCGTCGCGGAGTTTTTAGGCTGCGCGCGCGCTCTGAACCACTTCCACCCAAGCCTGGACGCGGCCCTGGATCGGCTCGAAAGTTTCCTTGCTGGTCGCGACCATCATCTCGCTGAGCTTGGTGAGCTGGCCGACATAGGCCTCGAACGCGGACTTCGCGAAGCCGGTCTGCAGTTCGAACGCCTCATGCGCCGACTTCGAGCCCATGATGGCCTTCGCGTTGGCGATCGAGTCTTCGATCGACTGCTTGGAAAATGCGTAGATCTCGTTGTGCAGCGTCTCGGCGCCCTTGCCGGCGACGTTGGCGGCCTTCACATAGGCCTCGACCGTGTCCTTGGAGAAGCCCAGGAACTGGTCATAGCCCTTCACGGCCTTCTCGAAGTTGGCCTTGAGGGCCTCGGTGCCGGTCTTGAATGCGGTTTCGAACGTCTCGGCCGTGTCGGTGGTCTTTTCGCCGGCCGTCTTTGCCTTCGCCATTATGGTTACTCCTCGTAAAGTTCATGGCGCACCGTCTTGCGGGCCAGCGGCCTTGTTGCGGTGCAATATTGCTTATATGCAGTGCAACACGCCCGAAGTCAAGTCTTATTGCTGCACTGCACCAAAACCGTCACAAACTAGGGGGTAATACGGATTCCCAAGACCGTTAACACTTCGTAAATGCCCGGATTATAAGATCAATTTCCGATTGCTTGCGGATGCGTCGCCAATTTGGTCTGATCCAATGGTTTGGGGTGCGAACAAAAATAGGACTAGGGCTGGCATGCCTGGAAGGTCGCGCGCGGAAATCGGCGCGCTCGCACGTGCTGCGTTTGTGGCTACTGCCTTCTGCCTCGCCCTGGTAGCGGGGACGGGCGGCGCCGTTGCGCGCAGCTATCACCATCATCACACGTGGAGCCGTTGGCGCGCGCCGATGCCAGCCGGCGCAACCGATCCGATGAAGGATGCGGCCCTGATCGCGGACGGCGAGACCGGACGAATTCTCTATCAGCGCAATGCCTATGCCGAACGTCATCCGGCGTCGCTGACCAAGATGATGACTCTGTATCTCCTGTTCGAAGCGCTGAAGCGCGGCGACGTGAATCTGCAGACGATGCTGCCGGTCTCCGAGCATGCCGCGTCGCAACGGCCGACCAACCTGCATCTGACCGCGGGCGACATGATTCCGGTCGATACCGCCATCCGCGCGATCGTCGTGCGCTCGGCGAACGACGTGGCGGTGGCGATCGCCGAGGCGCTCGGCGGCACCGAGGGCCATTTTGCGGAGGAAATGACGGCCAAGGCGCGCGAACTTGGAATGCGCGACACCTTCTATCACAACGCCTCGGGCCTGCCCGACGCGCTGCAGATTACCACGGCGAGCGATCTTCTCGTGCTGGCGCGCCATCTGGCGTACGACTTTCCGCAATACTTCCCCTATTTCGCGACGCCTGCGTTCAGCTTCCGCGGCATCACTTATGTGACGCACGACAATCTGATCGGCCGCTATGACGGCGCCGACGGCATCAAGACCGGATACACGGGTTCGTCAGGCTTCAATCTCGTCTCCTCGGTGGTGCGCGGCGGAAGCCATGTCATCGGCGTGGTGATGGGCGGCCGCACCGCGCACCGGCGCGATGCCGAGATGATGCGGCTCCTCGACGATGTCTTCGTGCAGATCCGGAACAATCCGGCGCTGGTCGCTCGTGCCGGCGTGCCCTGGCGCAACGTCGCGGTCGCGGCGCTTCCGCCGGTCGTTGCCGGCATCGATGCGGCCGCTGCCACTGGCGACGACGAGGATGCCGCCGAAACGGCAACCGCGACGGACGACGACGACAACACCAACGTCATAGCCGCGCCGCCGCCGCCGCGCCCCAATACCAACGTCGTCGCGCAGGCAGCCCCGCCGCCCCAGCAGAGCTTTGCACCGGCACCGGCCGTAATGGCCGCGCTGCCGCCCCGGCCCGCGACACCTCTTCCCGCGCTTCGCATAGCCGCGGCTTCTCCGCCTGTGGCGATGACCAATGTGCCAAGGCCGATGCCCAAGCCGGAGACGATCGCGATGGCGGCGGCGATCGTACCGCTCGTGATGCCCAAACCGCGCGAGATGGCTGCGATCGCACCTGTCACGCGTCCGACAGCCAAGCCGCGCCTGCGGACCGAAGTCGGAGAAGGCGATATCGGCGACGCCGGCACACCGATGGTTATCGGACCAAAGGCCTGGACCATCCAGATCGGCGCCTTCGCCGACATGAACCAGGCGCGCGGACAGCTCGCATCCTATGCCGAAAGATCGATGGACATTCTCGGCCAGGCGGCGCGCATCGTCATTCCGTTCACCGGGGTCGACGGCCAGACGTTGTATCGCGCGCGGTTCGGTCCGTTCGTGGAACGCGAGGCGCGCGAGGTTTGCGCGCGGCTGACCGAGCGTGGCCAGACCTGTTTCACGGTGCTGGCGTCGTCGCGCTAGTGTCGTGGTTTCGAAGTTCGCTCACTCATTGATATTAGGCTCTCAGCGAGCTTCGAAGCCAAAACGACACTAGAATCGACAGATTGCCAGTGTCCCTGCGATTCCGAAATTCGCTCGGAGCCGATATCGGGAGATGGCGAATTTCGGAATCGGGACACTAGCGGCAGCTAATCGCCCAACAGGAAATCCTTCGCTTCGTTGATCTTGGAAGCGAGATAGTCCGTTCCGCCGCGGTCCGGATGATTTTGCAGCATCAGGCGGCGGTGCGCCGCCCGGATCTCCGCTTCGCTGGCGCCTTCACTGAGACCCAGAACCTTCAACGCTTCCGCCCGCGTCATGCCGGTGGTCGCACGTTCCGGCGGCGGCTCATCCTTCTTGCCGCCGTCCTGCCAACCGGCGCCCAGCGTGCGATCGATATAGGCCTCCAGCAGCCTCCTAGTTTCCGCATCGTCCGATCCCGCCTCGGCGAACAGTGCGAGCAAGGCGGCGCGATCCATCTGCGCGAGCCGCTTGCCCGCGAACTGGCCTCTGAGGACAGTTCCGTTCATGTCGCCCGTGTTGTGATCGAGTTCCATTTCCAGCCACGGCGTGCGCACGCCTGAAGTCTGGCCGGGCGTCGGCTGCGATGACCGTCCCCAGCGGCCATAGTGCGGCCAGCCGCCCGGCCAAACGTGCCCGCCGGTGAAGAGGCCCCACGCGGCGCTGGCGATGAAGAATGCCCCGGATGGACGGTCGGTGGCGAACAGGCCGACGGCAAGGAGGGCCAGCGCGGCCGCGCCGACATAACGCAGCGCCTTCACAAGCGCCTTGGGATCTGCGCCCACGAAGGCGCGGATCAGGAAAATGATGAGTACGAGGGCGACGACGCCAAGCAGGACCTCACCCATTCACTTGCGGTCCATCGCATTGGCGAGCTTCAGCATCTCGCCGCCCCTCTTCTTCGCCTGCTCCCGAAGCGCGACGGCGCCGCCGGTGGCGTAGATCGCAGCCCCCATCAGAAGCTCGCGCAATTGTTTTGCGGCACCTGAATCAAATCTCGCATAGACGCCCTTGGTCAGCCGCGCCACTTCCTGGTAGACGCGCGCCGCGCGCGGATTGTCGCCTTCGTGGAACATGAAGGCCGGCACGCCCAGCAAGGCGAGCCGCGCGGCGCCGGCGACCGCCGCGTCCGGATCTTCCTCGAACGAGTCGCCGACATAGACCAGCGCGCCGATCTTGGTCTGGCTCGCCTCGGCGCAGGCGTGATCGAGCACGCGGCAGATCTGCGTGAAGCCGCTGCGACAGGTCACGTCGAGCATCTGGTTGGCGAGCGTGTTGGCCGACGGCGTCCAGTCACTCGCATAGAACTCGCCGGCGCCGCGAAAGAACACGAGCTGCACGGCCAGCCCGCCGATCGACTGCGCGACGTTGAACATGTCGCTCTGGATTTCGCGAGCGCGTCGCCAGGTCGGTTGCCGGCTCATGGTGGCGTCGATCGCGAAGACAAGACGCCCCTTGGCCTGTGCCAGGGTCGGCAGCTTCGCGGCACGATTCAGGAAGGCGTCGACGTCACGCGCAGAAGAAGGCTTCGCCGGAAGATTGTCGTTGGCCATGGTCCCATCCCAGCAGTCTCGGCTCTATGTCGGTATTCGCCGACATATTTCCAAGTCTAACCCGAACTGAGCAGCGCCGCATTGCCTCCGGCGGCAGCCGTATTCACCGTGTAGGTTCGCTCCACGGCGAAGCGCAGCAGATAGTTCGGCCCACCGGCCTTTGGCCCGGTGCCCGACAACCCCTCGCCGCCGAAGGGTTGAACGCCGACCACCGCGCCGATCTGGTTGCGATTGACGTAGATGTTGCCGACGCGGACATGGGAGCGGACGAACGCCGCCGTCTCCTCGATGCGGCTGTGGACACCGAGCGTGAGCCCATAGCCCGTCGCGTCGATCGCCTCGCAGACCTTGCCGAGGCTGTCGGCCGAGTAACGGATGATGTGCAAGACGGGTCCGAACACTTCGCGCTTGAGCACCGAGAGGCTTTCGATTTCGAAGGCGTGCGGCGGGAAGAATATACCGTGCGAAAGCTCGGCAGGGATCTCGAGCTTGCGCAGAAGTTTTGCCTCTCGCGTCATGCGGTCGGCATGGGCTTGCAACATGTTGCGTGCATCTTCATCGATCACCGGCCCGACATCGGTGTCGAGGCGCATCGGATCGCCGAGCTTCAGTTCGTCCATGGCGCCGAGGATGATGGCGAGCATCTTGTCGGCGACGTCGTCCTGCACGAACAGCACGCGCAGTGCCGAGCAGCGCTGGCCGGCGCTGTCGAACGCCGAGGCCAGCGCGTCGCGCGCCACCTGTTCGGGCAGCGCGGTCGAGTCGACGATCATCGCATTCTGCCCACCGGTCTCGGCGATCAGCGTCGCGATCGGCCCGCTGCGCGCGGCGAGCGTCCGGTTGATCGAATTGGCGGCTTCGGTCGAGCCGGTGAAGGCGACACCGGACAGGCGCGGGTCGGCGAACAGCGCGTTGCCGATCTTCGGCCCATCGCCGGGCAGAAGATTCAGCACCTCGCCCGGCACGCCGGCCCGATGCAGCAGCCTTACGGCGGTGGCGGCGATCAGCGGCGTCTGCTCGGCCGGCTTGGCCAGCACGCTGTTCCCGGCGGCAAGCGCGCCGGCGACCTGTCCGGTGAAGATCGAGAGCGGAAAATTCCATGGGCTGATGCAGGCGAACACGCCGCGGCCGCCGAGCGTGATCTCGTTCGATTCGCCGGTCGGGCCCGGCAGCTTCGTCGGCGCGCCGAACTGCTGGCGTGCCCGCACAGCGTAGTAGCGCAGGAAATCGACCGCCTCGCGCACCTCGCCCAGCGCATTAGGCAATGTCTTTCCAGCCTCGCGCACGGCAAGCGCCATCAAGAGCGCACGATTTGTCTCGAACAGATCGGCCGCGCGCTCGAGGATGCCGGCACGCGCCGCACCACCCTGCGCATCCCAGTCCGGCTGCGCCGTGTGTGCAGCGCCGAGCGCAGCCTGGGCATCGCTCCGCTCCGCTTCGATGACGGTTCCGACGATGCGCCGCCGGTCGGACGGATCGCGGACATAGGTATCGGCGCCGCCGCGAGCCTCACCGCCGATCAGCGGTGCCGCGGAATGCGGCGCCGCAAGCAGAGCGTCCATTTCCAGCATCAGCGGATCGCTGATCCTGGGATCGCTCCACAAGAAGCCGGACGAATTCTTGCGCTCGCCGAAAATGTCGGCGGGTAGCGGAATGCGCGGATTGCGGTGCGGCTTCACCGCCGCGATCAGTGCCACCGGATCGGCGACGATGTCGTCGATCGGCGCTTCGTCGTCTGCCAGCCGGTTGACGAAGGAGGTGTTGGCGCCGTTCTCCAGCAGGCGGCGCACCAGATAGGCGAGCAGATCTTCGTGGCTTCCGACCGGCGCGTAGATGCGCGTCGCGACGCCGCCCATCTGGCGATGGATCTCGTGCAGCGCCTCGCCCATGCCGTGCAGGCGCTGGAATTCGAAATCGCGGCGGCTGCCCGCCATCGCATCGATCGCCGCCAGCGAATGCGCATTGTGCGTGGCGAATTGGGGGTAGACCGCATCGCCCGCGCCGAGCAGCGCGCGCGCGCATGCGAGATAGGACGTGTCGGTCGCGGCCTTGCGCGTGAAGACCGGATATTCGGCGAGCCCACCTTCCTGCGCGCGCTTGATCTCGCTATCCCAATAGGCGCCTTTGACGAGACGCACCGGAATGCGGCGCTGCTGGCGGCGCGACAGATCCGCCAGCCAGGCGAGAACCGGAATGGCGCGCTTCTGATAGGCCTGGACGGCCAGGCCGAGACCGTCCCAGCCCTTGAGTTCCCCGGCTTCACCGAGCGCTTCGAAGACGTCGAGCATCAGGTCGAGGCGGTCGGCTTCTTCTGCATCGACCGTCAGCGCGATGTTAGCGGCGCGGGCGCGGGCGCCGAGCCCCTGGAGCACCGGAAGCAGTTCGGCCATGACGCGGCCGCGCTTGACTCCATTCGTAACGCGGATGCAGCGCCGACAGTTTGATCGAGAGGCTCGGCCGCTCGAAGATCGGACGCGCGTCGCCGGCATTCGACCCGGCGACGACCTGCAACGCGTTGCGGTAGGCGTCGGCGTAGCGTGCCGCGTCCGCCTTGGTGTAGGCGGCCTCGCCCAGCATGTCGAAGGAAAAGCGGTAGCCCTTGGCGGCGAGCGGCGCCGCTTCCTTCAGCGCTTCGCCGATGGTGCGGCCGAGCACGAACTGCCGGCCAAGGATGCGCATGGCATAGGTCACGGCCTGGCGGATCACCGGCTCGCCGGATCGCGACACCAGCCGCTTGAAGATGCCTTCGAAGTCCCATTTGGCGGTTTCGTCGAGGCGCACGATGCGCCCGGTGAGCATCAGCGCCCAGGTCGAGGCATTGACGAAGAAGGATTCGGACTTGGCGCGATGGCGGTCCCACTGCCCGCCGCCGATCTTGTCGCGGATCAGCCGGTCGGCGGTCTCGGCATCGGGGACGCGCAGCAGCGCCTCGGCGAGGCACATGAGCGCGACACCCTCCTCGCTCGACAACGCATATTCGCGCATGAAAGCGTCGATGCCGCCGGGCTTGGCGTTGTCGCGGCGGATGCGTTCGACCAGCTCGACGGCGCGGGCGTGCGACTGTTGGGCTTCGGCGGGCGACAACACCGCCTGCGCGATGCGCTTGTCGATCACGCTGTCTTCGTCGGCGAGATAGGCGGCGGAGATGGCGTCGCGCAGCGGCGAAGAGGACATAGGGTGTGGCGGCGTGGAGCGGCGCGCCATTCTAGCCTGCCGATGGCGCGCCGCGCTATGTTGGCGCGATGAAAGCCCCCGCCATCGTCACGACCATCGCCGCCTTGCGCCAGCAGATCGCCCAATGGCGCACCGGCGGCCAGCGCGTCGGGCTGGTGCCGACGATGGGCGCGCTGCATGCCGGGCATCTTTCGCTGGTCGAGGCGATGCGAAAATGCGCCGACCGCATCGTCGTCAGCATATTCGTGAACCCGACCCAGTTCGCGCCGCACGAAGATTTCGACCGCTATCCGCGAGCGCTTGAAAATGACGTCGGCAAGCTGGCGCCGAGCGGCGCCGATCTCGTCTTCGCGCCATCGGTGGCCGAAATGTACCCGGACGGTTTTGCGACGAAGATCGAGGTCGACGGCCCGAGCCGGGGGCTCGAGACCGACTTTCGTCCACACTTTTTTGGCGGCGTGGCGACGGTGGTGGCGAAATTGCTGATCGCCGCCATGCCCAATGCGGCCATCTTCGGCGAAAAGGATTATCAGCAGCTTCTGGTGATCCGGCGCCTGACCGCCGATCTGGGCCTACCCATCGAGATCGTCGGCGGCGCTATCGTGCGCGAGGCCGACGGCCTCGCTATGTCGTCGCGCAACGCTTATCTCAAGACCGAAGAGAGACGGATCGCCGGACAGCTAAATGCGGTGCTCAAGACCGCCATCTTCAATGCGCGCGCCGGCAATGCGATCGCGGCTGTTGAAGCATTCGCTTCGCAATCTCTGCTGAAGGCGGGGTTCAACTCGGTCGACTATGTCGCGATCCGCGACGCAGTTACGCTGGAAAAGATCGAGAAACTCGACCGGCCTGCCCGCGTGCTGGCCGCCGCGAAGATCGGCGCCACGCGGCTGATCGACAATATGGAGGTCTAGAGCCCGACCCGGTAGACGCGCACGTCGCCGGTGCTGCCGGCCGGGACGAGCCAGGTCGGAATGCGCTTGAGCAGGCCGTCCGATGCCGCGCGCGCCAGATAGTAATTCCAATCGCGCGAGGCCGAGCAGGTCATAACATAGTCGATGCCGCGCCGCTTCAGGATCGCGGCGGCGTCGCGGGCCGAGCCGGTGAAGATCGCATAGGTGTCGAGGATGCCGTCGGCGTCGCGGTGATAGGGACCGGCCATCGCCGAGTTGCGCGTGTAGGCGAGCACGGCGGGCCCCTGGTCGACAAACGATGCGACGCTGCCGGGAGGCAGCTTGGCAAGCGGCGCCATGCCGGCCGGCGAGCCGCACGCGACTTCCGCATCGAACTTCGCGATGCGGGCCGCGACATGGGTGTTGCGCTCGGCCAGGGTACCGCCGACCAGCGCGAAGGAGGCGTCGCACGAGGCGAGAATGGCGATGGTCGCGGCCACCGGCGTCAGCACGCCGCGCCTCGCCAGACGCGGCAGCAAGCGCGCCAGCAAGGCGGCGAGCGCGGGCAGGCCGAGCAGGATCGCATAGGACGCGGCGCGGATTTCAACCGTCGCGACGAGAAGCGCCACGGCGCAGAAGGCGGCGAGCACGGCGCTGTGCGTGTCGCGCCGCGAGATCCACAGCGCAAGCGCCGCCGCGGTGCCGGCGGCGGCATAGACATAGCTCGCGACGAATTCGCTGGTGGCGTAATGCGCGAAGGTGAAGGCGGTTTGCGCCTCGGTAATGCGCGACAGCCAGATCGCGCTCAGGCGCGGGTCCATCGCGGCATAGGGACCGGCGAAGCAGGCTGCGCCGTTGAGGCCGGCGCACAGAAGTGTCAGAGCGCCGACGCCAGACAGCAGCCCAATGCGGATCACGATTGACCTGCCGCTTGACGCGATGGCGGCGACACCGATGCCGCCGACGCCGAGAAGAATGGCATAGAACGACGAATAGGTGTCGCAGGCCGCGGCAAAGCGATAGCGCGCGTCGCTCGCGGCGAAGAGGAACAGGAGCGCGGCAGCGGCGAGTGTCAGACCGAACCGCCGCAGCGCGGGCGCCATCGCCTCGCCGCCGCGCAGCCAGAGAATGCAGAGCGCGCCGATGGCGACGGCGGCATAAGGCAGCGTCTCCATGCCGACCAGCAGACCCGACGCGCAGGTGAGTGCCGCCCCGGCGCCGGACCATGGCCGCTCGGACGCGTCGAGCAGGAACGTCAGAGTCCACAAGGTCAGCGTCATCATGAGATTGTGATGGTCGATCGCACCGGGCGTGAAATGGCCGAGCACGTTCACGCAGGTTACGGCGAGCAGCAGGACGATCACGCCGGCTTCCCGGCCGCCGATCTTCACAGCGATGCGGGCAAGCGCGAGCAGCACGCCAAGGAAGGTGAGCAGCGGCCAGACGTACAGCGCCGCGGTCTCGGCCGCGGCGGAGGTCATGAACGGACGGAACAGAAGAATGAGACCGGCGAGCGCCGCGTCTACCGGCCGCGTCCAATGCATCGCGAGACCGTAAGGCGTGTCCATGCGGTGCTGGGTGAGATCGAACCAGGATTGACCAGCCAGCAGATCGCGCACCTGGGCAAGACGCATCGCATCGTCCGTCATCAGCGCCGGCCCGCCGCTCCGCGCCGTGAGCACGACCGCGAGCACGGCGAAGGCGAGCCAGACCAGGCCCGTCAAACCAGCCAAATTCCCGCGGAAAAGCGATGCGCCCATGGGCCGGATTTTAGCGGCGGCCGCGTTGCGGGAAGCTTAAAGCAGACCCAGCTCCGACAACTCGGCTTTCAGGTCTTCGGGAAGGTTTTTCGCGCCTTTTCCGGCCGCGATGTCCGGCGGCGCATCCTTGACCGGCAGATAGCGCCAGCCCTGGAACGGCCGGTGCGCGCGGCGCACCACGGGAATGAGCTTGGGTTCGTAGACGATGGCGCAAGCGGGCTTTCCGTTCTTCTGCACCGGCTTGAGATCGACGATCGTCTGGCGCGCCACGACGCGGCCCTTGATCACCCAATAGATCGAGCCGCCGTCGAGGATCTCGTCCTTGCGCTTGGGCGTCATGCGCGTGACGTGCTGGAGCAGCAGCGGCTGCTTCTTCTTTTTCTTTTCCTTGAGCCGGGCGTTCTGCCAATTGGCGAGGTCTTCGAGGGAATCCGGACCGACGGAGAGTTTTATGAGATGAAGCGTCACTTAGGTGTTCTCTTTCTTTTTCTCCTGAACGAAGCGCACGACGATAGTGCCGTCGGCGACCTGATCGCCGGCGGCAACCGCAACGATCTCGACGGTAGCGTCGGCGGGCGCGGTCAGCGTGTGCTCCATCTTCATCGCCTCGAGGATGGCAAGCGGTTGGCCCTTCTGCACGCGATCGCCGTCCTTGACGAGAATCTGCACAATCTTGCCGGGCATCGGCGTAACGATGCGGTCGGACGGACTGCCGAGCGCTTCGGCCGCCGCGAAGGGATCGTACTCGGCAACGACATAGGTCTCGCCGCGCTCCATCACCGCCAGATCGCCGTTGGCCAGTCGCACGATTTCGACGTCCGGCGGCGTGGAAGGCGCCTCGATGACGTGCGCGCGGCCGCCGGCATCGAAGGCAACGGATGCGGGCCGCGGCGGACCGAGACGAAATCCGTCGCGGGCATTCCACGGATCGGGCGATGCAGACGCCGCGGCGTGGACGATGAAATGGGCGGCCGCTTTCAGGATGTGGTCCGGCGGCGGCGCGGGCGGCGGGGCGAGCGTCGCCTGATGGCGCTCGATGAAGCCCGTGTCGATGTCGGCGCCGACGAAGTTCCTGTTCGTCAGTATACGGATCAGAAAACCATTGTTGGTCTTGAGCCCGGCGATGCGGACCTCTTCCAGCGCCGAAGCGAGCTTCGCCGCCGCGCCGCTGCGCGTCGCATCGTGCGCTATGATCTTGGCGATCATCGGATCGTAGAACGGCGTCACCGTGTCGCCCTGGCGCACGCCGGTATCGACGCGCACACTGGATGGAAAGGAAAGCCGCTCCAGCGTTCCGATCGACGGCAGGAAGCCGGTCGCCGGGTCCTCGGCATAGAGGCGCACCTCGATGGCGTGGCCGTCGATGGCGAGCGCGTCCTGCGTCATCGGAAGCGGCTCGCCGGCGGCGGCGCGCAGCTGCCATTCGACAAGATCGGTGCCGGTGATCGCTTCCGTCACCGGATGCTCGACCTGAAGCCGCGTGTTCATCTCCATGAACCAGATATGGTCGGGCTTGAGACCATCGGAGGCGTCGGCGATGAATTCGATCGTACCGGCGCCGACATAGCCGACGGCCTTCGCAGCCTTCACCGCCTCGCCGCCAATGTAAGCGCGCATCGCCGCGCTCATGCCGGGCGCCGGCGCCTCCTCGATCACCTTCTGGTGGCGGCGCTGAAGGGAACAATCGCGCTCGAACAGATGGATGGCGCTGCCGTGGCGGTCTGCGAAGACCTGCACTTCGATGTGGCGAGGACGCGAGACATATTTCTCGATCAGCACCGCATCGTTGCCGAAGGCGGACCGGGATTCGCGCTTGGCGCCTTCGAGTGCCGCGGCAAAATCCGCGGCCTTTTCGACCTTGCGCATGCCCTTGCCGCCGCCACCGGCCACCGCCTTGATCAGGACGGGATAGCCGATGCGCTTGGCTTCCTTGGCAAGCGTCGCCGGTGCCTGATCCTCGCCGAGATAGCCGGGCACCACCGGCACGCCGGCCTTCTCCATCAGCGCCTTGGCGCGATCCTTCAGACCCATGGCGCGGATGGCGGACGGCGGCGGGCCGACGAACACGATGCCCGCTGCGGCACAGCTTTCCGCGAATTCGGCATTCTCCGACAGGAAACCGTAGCCGGGATGGATCGCGTCGGCGCCGGCCTCTTTCGCCGCGGCAATGATCCCGGCGGCATTGAGATAGGACTCGCGCGGGCTCGCGGGACCGATACGGATGGCGCGGTCGGCTGCGGCGACATGGGCGGCGCCGGCATCGGCGTCGGAATAGACCGCGACCGTCCTCACGCCGAGGCGGGCGGCGGTGCGCATGATGCGGCAGGCGATCTCGCCGCGATTGGCGATCAGGAGGGTTTTGAACATCTGGTGGGTGTAGAGGTTAAAAGCGCAAGCGATGGATCATTGTTTGTCGGATTCCGGGCTTTCCCCGCGCCCCGTCAGTATAGAGCGCTTTGGCGCCGGCGCGACCGGCTTCGGCAACATAATTGTTCGTCGTTTTTTCCCCTCGCTTCCCTGCGCGGATGCAGGCACGGAACGTAACGTGGTCTGCAAGCCCGCGGCGTCAAAAGGAGCCGAACAGGCGCCCGGCGCGCTATCCAACGCCACCGCCGCAAGCGCGCGCGCAAAACGCGGCCAAATCACAAGGCGGCCGTGGATAGAGGCGCGAGAATATTTTCAGTGCGCGTGTCGGGCGGGCGGCGCGAGGAACATCCGCTTGATGAACATCAAGGCGGCGATAACGATGAGATAGCCGACATAGAGCGCCACCGCGGTGCGCCAGAAATCGTAATCGAGGAGCGGCGGCAGGCGGAATGCGGCGTGCTGGGCCACGACGGGAATGAGGACGTTGGCGATCAGATGCACCAGGGTCGCGCCGAGCGCCACCATCCAGATCCGGTCCCAGGCCGGCGCGATGACCGCGGCGACCAGCGCGATGACGAGCCCTTCGACCGCGTTGACGTGCGCGAAGCCTTCACGAAGGAAGTTCAGGACAAGATTGAGATATTGCGTGACCTCGGGCATGGCGGTCCCCACATTCGTTAACCACTCACGCCGTCAACGCGGACCTTCGGCCGATGGTTCCCGTTCGCCGCACGTTCTCACAGGACCGATTCGAGCAGCGCCACTGTCTGGCCGCGGGATTCCCTGCGGCCGAATTCGAGTTCAGACTTCGACCACTTTCAGCCGCTCGCCGGGAATGACGAGCGGCGCATCATGGCGCACGCCGAGCACTGCCGCGGCGGTGGCGCGCGTGGTGCCGCTCAGCGCTTCGGCGATGATAGCGGCGCCGGTCGCGGGCTTGAGTTTCAGCCAGTTGGCGATCAGCGCGATCTGGCCCTCGGCGATCTGCAGCGCCGCGAGCGGCAGCGGCAGGACAGGACGCGCGCGGCTATGGCGGACCAGCGCCGCGAGGCGCGGCTCGATCAGGCCGGCGAGGCATTTGATCCAGATCGCGCGCACCTGGCCCTCGAAGAAGATGTGGTTGCGGCGGCGCTGTTCGTGGAAATGCAGAAGCTGCTTCTCGAGCACGCCGGGCGGCGGTTCGTTGCCGACGAGAACGGCGAGTACGGTCGACGGCCGCGCCATGCTTTGGCGCAGGATGTCCTCCTTGCCGGTGTAGTGCATGTAGAAGGTCGAGCGGCCGACATTGGCGCGCTCGGCAACCGCCTCGACGGTGACCGCGTCATACCCTTCGTTCAGCATCGCGCCGATAAAGGCGCTCATCAGGGCGGCGCGCGTGCGCTCGGTGCGGCGGTCGGGCTTGGGCATGGCGATCACATTGGCTTGAACGGCGCGCGCGAACCATGCGCGCAGGGCGGGTTTCGGACAAATCGATCTGGGACAAATCGGCGCCCATGTCCAGAAATGGACGGCAGGGGCACCAAGGCCAACAACCTATCGATGCGCGATGCCAGATATGGGTTCGCGCGGAGTAGTGGAGAACGCGGAACAGAGCTTCGTTCTCCGTAGCTTCTGCGTGCCGATTATCTTTGGCGTTTCGCGCCGGTAACCGGCGAGTTTCATCTTAGCGACAAGCAAGGGAACAAGCATGACAATTGCCGCCGCAACGATGGCCGATACCTCCGCGGGGCGCCCCTCCCCCACACGCGCCGTCGGCGTTCTCGCGATCGCCACCGGCATTGCCGCGTTCGGCCTGCTCGCGTTCCATCCGGGCGGCAACGCGACGGACTTCGCCGGCGTGCTGAAAGAGGAAGCGGCGAACCGCGCCATGGATGCGGCGGTGCATGGCGGCTTCATCGTCGTGCTGGCGCTGCAGGCGGTCGTCTACGCGGTGTTCTGCGACCGATTGGGCTGGCAGCGGCCGTCGACGCTCGCGGGTTTCGTGTTCTTCTGCGCCGGCACGGCGTTCCTTGCCGCCTCGATGTTGCTGGACGGTCTGGTGACGCCAGCGCTGGCGGCGCGCTACGTCGCCAAGCCGGACAAGATCGAGAGCGCGCGGACGCTGTTCGTGCTGATCGGCACGCTGATCGGTCTTCTGATGCCGGTCGGCCTGGCGTTCCAAAGCGCCGCTATCGCGGCGTGGGGCTGGGCACTTACTGGCGCGGGCCATCGCGTCACCGGACTGTTCGGACTGGCCGTTGGTATTGCGACGCTTGCGGCCGTCGGCTTCGCGTCGATGAACCCGCTGGTTCTGATGGGCGCCATTGCGGGCAGCGCGCTGTGGGCCGCCGCGGTCGGCATTGGGATGGTGCGCGGACATGGCTGAGCACAGTGCAAACACGGTGACGTCGCCGGGGCCCGCGACCCGGAACTGGCTGGCGGCGCTCGGCCTGTTGCTGGCGCTGGGATCGATACTGGCGAAGGCGAGCCAGCTCGGTGCCGTCTATTTCGGAATGGCACCGATCGTCAGCGCCAATCTGTTCTGGTGGGCGATGGCGGCGCTCGTTCCGCTCTATGTCCTGCTGGTGGAGCGCCGGCCGCTGTCGTCGATCGGGCTGAAGAGGCCGGACTGGAAAACGTTTGCCTTCGGCCTGGGCGCGGTCGTCGCCTGCATCGCGGCGATGCCGCTGGTGATGCTCGCGCTGCGCGCGCTGCACGAGCAAGGTCAGATGGGATCGCCGCAGTCCAATGCGCTTGCGGCACTGCCCTTCTGGTTTCGCCTGCAGCTGGTGGCGCGGGCCGCGCTAGCGGAGGAGATCGTCTTTCGCGGCTACACCATCGAGCGGGTCGAGCAGCTGACCGGCAGCCGCGTCGCGGCCTTCGTCGTGTCGGTGGCGACCTTCACGCTGGCACATCTGGCCTATTGGGGCTGGGGCGCGATGATCGGCGTGGCAACGGTCGGCACCATCGTGACGCTGCTCTATCAGTGGCGGCGCGATCTGGGCGCCAACATGGTGGCGCATTTCGTGCTGGACGGCATTCAACTGCTGCTGTGATCGCGGGCGCGATCCGCGCCGGTGCGCTTTTGCAATACGCAAAAACGTGATCGGCCCCCGGCTTGCCGCGCGGCTCGCAATGCCGATCCTTGCGCGCCGCCCAGGGATCGCCGCACATGCGCAGACTTTTCGCAATTCTGCCGTTCATCACGCTTCTGACCGCGGCATCGCCGCTGGCGGCGGCGACCGTGCCGATCCTGCCCGAAGACGGGCGTTTCACGATGGCGGTCACGATCGACGGCCACGACCTGCGCTTCGTCGTCGACAGTGCGGCGCAATCGACCTTCATGGCGGGCGAAGTGGCGCGCGCGCTCGGCCTTGCCGTCACGAGCGATCCGCAGAACGGCGACAGCGTGGCGGTGAAGCATTATGCGAGCGGGCTGTTCGACCGGCACGACGATACGCTCGCGCTGGTGCAGCGCACCGGAATGTCGGTGGCGGACGGCGTGGTGGGCATGGACCTCTTCGCCGGCCAGCAAATCGCCTACGACTTCGCGGACTTCGACGTTCTCGGCGGGGCCGTCCGGCGCCACGCCGGCCGGCTATCGCGCCATTCCGGCGACGCTGAGCGGCGGAACGCTCGCCATCGTAGACGTCGTGATCGACGGCGTGCACGCCAAGGCGCTGATCGACAGCGGGGCGCGGCGCACGGTGGGTAATCTGGCGCTGCGCGATGCGCTCGGCTTCAAGGAGGGCGACGCGCGGCTGATGGCCGGAACGCCGCTGCCGAGCCCGAGGCCTCAGCCCCTGTGGACCGCGCCTGTCGGCGCGATCGATCTGGGCCCGGTGCATATCGACAAGCCCGGCGTGGCGTTCTCCGGCCTCGGCTTCTTCAAGGCCATCGGGCTGGGCGACACGCCGGCGCTGCTGATCGGGATCGATCAGTTGAAGCGGTTCAGATCCGTGGCGATTGACTATCCGCGCGCCGAACTGCAGATCGCGCCCTAGAGCTTCAACTTTTCGGCCTTCAGCACCTGCATCGCGCCGGGATCGGCGGCCAGCGCGCGCAGCCGCTTGGCGAAGGCGCGCGACTGCGGCACCGCGAAGTGCGCGCGGATCGCCGCCTCGTCGGCCCAGCGCTCGAAGAAGTGCAGCTTCAACGGATTCTCGGCATCGACATAGACGCCGTGCTCGATGCAGCCGGGCTCCGCGCGCGAGCGGTGGACGTGTTCGAGGGCGATGCGCAGCATCTCGGCGCGGTTCGCTTCGGAGGCGACGACGTGGCCGGTGACGACGATCATATTTGATATCCAGCCGGAAATGATATACATTGAGTATGTATATCATGGAGAGCGAGATGCAAGTCTCGAAATGGGGAAATAGTCTGGCGGTGCGTCTGCCCAAGAAGACGGTCGACAAGCTCGGCCTCAAGCCCGGCGACAAGGTCGACGTGGCGGTCAGGCGCGCGGAGGATCCGGAGCAGCGCAAGCGTCTCGCGGCGCTCAAGCGCCTGCGAAAATACCGTGGGTGGATGCCGAAGGACTTCAAGTTCGACCGCGAGGAAGCACACGAACGCGGCTACCGTCTCGACGAGCCGCATGAGCAGGACTGACTTCTTCGATTCGAACGTCCTGCTTTATCTCCTCTCGACGTCTGCCGACAAGGCGGATGCTGCTGAAAAGCTGCTTGTGGGGGGCGGAACGATCAGCGTTCAGGTCCTCAACGAATACGCAGCCGTGGCGACTGGGAAGTTCCGCATGCCTATGTCGACCGTTCGGCGCACCCTGACCGAAATACGCGATGCCTGTGTGGTCGTTCCGACCGATATTATCACTCACGAGCGTGGTCTCGACATCGCCGAGCGCTACAAATTCTCGATCTACGACTCGATGCTGCTGGCCGCCGCGCAGCAGGCGCGCTGCACGACGTTCTTCACCGAGGATCTGCATCACGGCCAGAAGATCGGCGGGCTGACGATCCGCGATCCGTTCAGGACGTAAAATGGATCCCCTTTTCCTCGCGATGCTTTGGCATCGCTCGCCGGGGATGACCTCGCTTGCGCGAGGTCACATCCTGAACACGCCGAACTTGGTCTCGGCGATGGGCGCGTTGAGGCAGGCGGAGAAGGCGAGCGCCAGAACGCGCCGCGTGTCGGCCGGTGCGATGATGCCGTCGTCCCACAGCCGCGCGGTCGCGAAATAGGGATTGCCCTCCTCCTCGAAGCGCGCACGGATCGGCGCCTTAAAGGCTTCGGCCTGCTCGGGCGTCCACTTGTCGGCGTCGCGGTTGACGGTCGCGAGGACGCTGGCGGCTTGTTCTCCGCCCATGACCGAGATGCGCGAATTGGGCCAGCTGAACATGAAGCGCGGGCTGTAGGCGCGCCCGCACATGCCGTAATTGCCGGCGCCGTAGCTGCCGCCGATGATCAACGTGATCTTGGGCACCTGAGCGCAAGCCACCGCTGTCACCATCTTGGCGCCGTCCTTGGCGATGCCGCCGGCCTCGTATTTCTGGCCGACCATGAAGCCCGCGATGTTTTGCAGGAACAGCAGTGGGATCTTGCGCTGGCAGCACAGCTCGATGAAGTGCGCCGCCTTGAGCGCGCTCTCGGAGAACAGGATGCCATTGTTGGCGACGATGCCGACAGGAATGCCTTCCAGATGGGCGAAGCCGGTGACGATGGTGGTGCCGTAGAGCTTTTTGAACTCGTCGAACTCCGAGCCGTCGACCAGCCGCGCGATCACCTCGCGCACGTCATATTGCGTGGAAAGCGAAGGCGGCACGATGCCGTTCAGCTCGGCGGCATCGAACGCCGGCGCACGCGGGCCGGCAAGCGGGATGTTCGGCTGCTTCGCCATGTTCAGCCCGGCGACGATGTGCCGGACGATGGCGAGCGCGTGGGTGTCGTCATTCGCATAGTGATCGGCGACGCCGGACCGGCGCGCGTGGACCTCGGCGCCGCCAAGGTCTTCGGCGCTGACGATCTCACCGGTGGCCGCCTTCACCAGCGGCGGGCCGCCGAGGAAAATGGTGCCCTGCCCTTTGACGATGATGGTCTCGTCGCTCATCGCCGGCACATAGGCGCCGCCCGCGGTGCAGGAGCCCATCACGCTGGCGATCTGCGGGATGCCGGCGGCGGACATGTTCGCCTGGTTGAAGAAGATGCGGCCGAAATGCTCGCGGTCGGGGAAGATCTCGGCCTGGTTGGGCAGGTTCGCGCCGCCACTGTCGACCAGATAGATGCAGGGCAGCCGGTTCTGAGCTGCGATCTCCTGCGCGCGCAGATGCTTCTTCACCGTGACCGGATAGTAGGTCCCGCCCTTGATCGTGGCGTCGTTGCAGACGATGACGCATTCGCGGCCCGACACGCGGCCGACGCCGGTGATGAGGCCGGCGCCATGGATGTCGCCGTCATACATGCCGAAGGCGGCGAGCGGCGACAGTTCGAGGAACGGCGAACCCGGATCGACGAGATGCTCGACCCGCTCACGCGGCAAAAGCTTGCCGCGTTCGGTGTGGCGCTTGCGCGAGCGTTCGTCGCCGCCGAGCGCGGCGGTCGCCTGACGCGTCTTGAGCTCGTCGACCAGCTTTGCCATCGCGGCGGCGTTCGCCTTGAAGGCGGGCGTGGTCGTGGCAAGGGAGGATTTGAGGACGGTCATCGCGATTCCAAATCTATGTCCAACGGGCCCGGCACCGCTACCGGCTTACTTGTGAAGGATCTTGGGTTCTTCGCGCGCCATGTCTCCGGCAACCTTCAGCAGGTCGGTCAGGTACAATAGCTCGGCTTGGAGCCGGTATTCGGTGTGGCGCAAGGCCCACTTCTTCGCCAGCCCGACTTGCGGCGGCACGCCTTCGTTCACGCGCTTCTTTTCCGCCAGCATCGCCTTCACCTTTTTCAAGCGCTCGGCCAAGATCGCGGGCAGCGTCTTGCGCGTCTTCGCATCCATCCGCGTCAGCGCCAGATCGAAGGGGTCCGGCTTGAACCAGACCTCGCTCAGGCCCTCGCGGCGCAGCGCGTCGAGAGCGCGGCGGCCCTCTTCGGTGATCTCATAGATTTGCCGCGTCGGCCGATTGCCTTCCTGCTCGCGTCCCGCTTCGCGCAGCAGCCCTTCCGACTCCAGCCGCTTCATCGCGCCATAGACGGCGCCGACGGAAATGTCGGTCCACAGCGGCGCCTGCATGCGTTCCGCCCAGGCGCGCAGCAGATGGCCATGCATCGGGCCGAACTCGGCGAAGGACGACAGGATGAACAATCGGATCGAAGACATATTGCTCTCGCGAGAGTAGTTGTGTTAGAGTGATCCTACAGGAAATCGATCAGCAGAACCCAATTATGCCTGAGTCCCGCCCACAGCCGTCCAAGCCTGTGAAAAGGCTTCCTGTCATCGGGGCCAACACCGAAAGGTCGCATGACGATGCCTGACACGAAGCCCGGCAGCCAATTCACATTTCCCGCAGCCTCCCGGACCGTGCGGCGCATGGGCTATGGCGCGATGCAGCTCGCAGGGCCTGGCGTCTTCGGACCGCCCAAGGATCGCGATACCGCCATCAAAGTGCTGCGCGAGGCGGTGGCGAGCGGCGTCAATCACATCGATACGAGCGACTATTATGGCCCGTACGTCGTCAATCAGCTGATTCGCGAGGCGCTGCATCCCTATCCGAAAGATCTGGTGATCGTCACCAAGATCGGCGCGCGGCGCGGCACCGACGGTTCCTGGAACCCGGCCTTCTCGGCCGACGATCTCAAGAGCGCGGTGCACGACAATCTGCGCCATCTCGGCCTCGACGCGATCGATGTCGTCAATCTGCGCATTATGGGCAGCGGCCACGGACCTTCCGAAGGCTCGATCGAGGCGCCGTTCACGACGCTGGCGGAACTTCAACGCGAAGGGTTGGTGCGCCACATCGGCCTGAGCACGGTGACCCCGACGCAGATCGCGCAAGCGCGCGCCATGGCCGACGTCGTCTGCGTGCAGAACCACTATAATCTGGCGCATCGCGATGACGATGCGCTGATCGACGATCTCGCCGCCGATGGCATCGCCTATGTGCCGTATTTTCCGCTCGGCGGGTTCGCGCCGCTGCAGTCGGCCATCCTGTCGGACGTCGCGGGCCAGCTTGAAGTCACGCCGATGCAGGTTGCGCTGGCGTGGCTGCTGCATCGTTCGCCGAACATCTTGTCGATCCCCGGAACCTCGTCGCTCGCCCATCTGCGCGAGAACCTGGCCGCCGGACGGTTGTCGCTGTCGCCGGACGTGCTGGCGGAGCTCGACGCGATCGCCGCGAATTCGAAACACTAACCTCGGGAGTTCAGACCATGCGCGTGTTCGTCACCGGAGCTTCCGGATTCGTCGGCTCGGCCGTCGTGCCCGAGCTTCTTGCCCATGGCCACAGCGTCGTCGGCCTCGCCCGCTCGGACGCCAACGCCAAGGCGCTCGGCGCTATGGGCGCGGAGGTTCATTGGGGCACGCTGGAAGACCTCGATGCCCTGCGCAGCGGCGCCGCGAAGGCCGACGGCGTGATCCATCTCGCCTTCATCCACGACTTCTCGAAATTCGCCGAGAACGGCCAGGTCGACAAGCGCGCCATCGAGGCGATGGGCAGCGTGCTGGAAGGCACGAACAAGCCATTCGTCGTGACCTCCGGCACGGGCCTGCTGGCGCCGGGGCGGCTTGCGACCGAGAACGATCGCAAACTTCCCGAGGGCCTGCCCCGCATGTCGGAACAGGCGGCCTTTGCCTTCGCAGCGCGCGGCGTGCGCGTGACGGCGATCCGCCTGCCGCAAGTGCACGGCGCGCCAGACAAGGCCGGGTTCGTCACGCTTCTTTGCGAGGTCGCGCGCCAGAAGCAGGTGTCTGCCTATGTCGGCGACGGAACCGATCGCTGGCCCTCGGCGCATGTGCGCGACGTCGCCGTGCTCTACCGGCTGGCGCTGGAAAAGGGCGTCGCGGACACGCCCTATCACGCGATCGCCGACGAAGGCGTGCCGATGCGCGACATCGCCGAGATCATCGGCCGTCAGATGAACGTGCCGGTGGCGTCGATCCCCCTGGAAGAGGCCGGCGCGCATTTCGGCTTCATCGCGATGTTCGCCGGAATGGACATGCCGGCCTCGAGCGCGCTGACGCGGCAATGGCTGGGCTGGAAGCCGGTCGAGATCGGGCTCATCGCCGATATCAGCCGGCCGGGGTATTTCGCGGTTTAGCGAAGACCAATAAGTTGTCATCCCCGGCCGAGCGACGCCAAAGCGTCGCGAGGGGAATGGACCGCAGGTGCGCGGGCCGATGTCGGTGTCAGGGTCTCGGTGCAAACTTACATGGAATATTTCTGCTGGACGGCCTGGGTCCCCTTCCCTCGCGCCAACTGCGTTGGCGCTCGCCGGGGATGACAGTTCACAACCGCTCCACCGCCACCGCGGTCGCCTCGCCGCCGCCGATGCACAGCGCCGCGACGCCGCGCTTAAGCCCACGCTTCTCCAGCGCGGCGAGCAGCGTGACGATGATGCGCGCACCGGAGGCGCCGATGGGATGGCCGAGCGCACAGGCGCCGCCGTTCACGTTGACTTTGTCGTGCGGCAGACCGAGGTCGCGCATCGCGATCATGGCAACGACGGCGAAGGCCTCGTTGATCTCGAACAGGTCGACGTCGTCCTTGGTCCAGCCGGCGGCCTTCAGCACCTTCTCGATGGCGCCGACCGGGGCGGTGGTGAACCATTTGGGCTCCTGCGCATTGCTGGCTTGCGCCACGATGCGCGCGATGGGTTTCAGGCCGCGCTTCTTCGCTTCGTCGGCGCTCGCGATGATCAGCGCCGCCGCGCCGTCGGAAATCGACGACGAATTCGCCGCCGTCACCGTGCCGTCCTTGGCGAAGGCGGGCTTCAACGTTGGGATCTTGGAGGCATCCGCTTTCTTCGGCTGCTCGTCGAGCGCGACGTTCGTCTCGCCGCCACGGCCGGCCACTTTCACGGCGACGATCTCGCCCGCGAAGTCGCCCGATTCCTGCGCGCGCTTGGCGCGCTTCAGTGACTCCGTGGCATAGGCGTCCTGCTCGGCACGGGTGAACTGATAGTGCCGCGCCGCATCCTCGGCATAGGTGCCCATGAGGCGATGCTCATAGGCATCCTCGAGGCCGTCGAGGAACATCGAATCCTTCACCTCGCCATGGCCGAGGCGATAGCCGCCGCGCGCCTTGGGCAAGAGGTACGGCGCATTCGTCATGCTCTCCATCCCGCCGGCGATGGCGAGCGTGGCGCGCCCCGCCGCGATCTGGTCGGCGGCCATCATCACCGCCTTCATGCCGGAGCCGCACATCTTGTTGACCGTCGTCGCCGGCACATCGAACGGCACGCCGGCATAGACCGCGGCCTGGCGCGCCGGCGCCTGGCCGAGACCGGCCGGCAGGACGCAGCCCATCACGGTCTCGTCGATATCGGCGGCCGAGATGCCGGCGCGTTTTACCGCCTCGCCGATCGCTGCCGCGCCGAGCTCGGGCGCGGTGCGTGCCCGCGAGCTCGCCCTGGAAGCCGCCCATCGGCGTTCTGACGCCCGAGAGGATCACGATCTCCGTCGTAGCCATATCGCTGAATTCCCTTGGTTAACCGGCCGTCCCAGAACGGCACAAAGTCGATGACCGGCGTTTTGCCCTGAGTTATCATCAAACGACGAGCACGGCCAACACGCCGCGGGGAACGAGGGGCTTGAAGTATCAGATCGCCATAGCAACGGCGGTGGGCATGCTGGCCATTGCTCTGCTGGCGACCGCCTATTTCGCGCCGCCCATGCTCGGCTGGCGCATCGAGCCCAGCCAGGTCATGGCCGTGGCCGTGATCCTGGCCTCCGGCGCTTCGATCGGTGCCTTCCTGCTCATCGCCCTCACCCGGCCGCCCGTTGGCCGCAGATCCCGCGCCGCCCTGATGCTGAACGAGGATCCGGCCAAGGAATATGTCTTCCCGTTTCGCGGCGAAAACATCGTTCAGATCACGGCGCGGCCCGACATGTCGGTCGGCGAGATGCTGGTGCGTTTCGGCGATACGTTCAAATCGCCGCCGGACAAGCTGACGAAGACCATCGTCGTCACCATCAAGGGATCGCCCAAGAAGCCGTTCGCGTCGATGATGCTGCAGCAGCTGTTCACGGTGCTGAAGCCCTACACCGTCGAGCATGTGCTGCTGATGAACGAACGGGACGATTTCATCGGCTATATCCCGGGCAAGCGCGCGGTGAAAGAATTCAGCGGCGACAAGGGAATCGAGGCCATCGACAAATATGTCGTGCAGGTGCTCGCCAAGCCCGGCGAGTGCGCGATCCTGCGCGAGCTCGGCGGGTCAACCAACGACGATACGGTCGCGGAGAACGAGAACGCCTTCCAGGCGCAGGCCAAGCTGTGGGCGAACGAGAAAATCCAGGGGCTCGTCCTGCAGCGCAAGCTGCGGCCGGTCGGCTATATCAGCAAGGTCGACGTGCTCAGGATCAATGCGGGGCTGTTGTAGGGCCTGCATCAGTCCTCATCCTTCGACAAGCTCAGGATGAGGACCAAGACAAATCCTCACGCTGAGCCCGTCGAAGCGTGAGGAAGGGCGATCCGGTCGACCCGCATTCGGGCGCTAATTCCCGCTTTCCTCGAACAGCTCCCGCCCGATCAGCCAGCGGCGGATTTCCGATGTACCGGCGCCGATCTCGTAGAGCTTGGCGTCGCGCAACAGGCGCCCCGTCGGATAGTCGTTGATATAGCCATTGCCGCCGAGTGCCTGGATCGCCTGCAGCGCCATCCAGGTGCCCTTCTCCGCCGCGTAGAGGATCGCGCCGGCCGCGTCCTTGCGCGTCGTCATCCCGCGATCGCACGCCTTCGCCACGGCATAGACATAAGAGCGCGTGGCGGACAGCGCGACATACATGTCGGCGAGCTTGCCCTGCATGAGCTGGAAGCTGCCGATGCTTTCGCCAAATTGCTTGCGGTCGTGGACGTAGGGGATCACCACGTCCATGCAGGCCTGCATGATGCCGAGCGAACCGGCGGCAAGCACCGCGCGCTCGTAGTCGAGACCGCTCATCAGCACGTTGACGCCCTTGCCGACGCCGCCGAGCACATTTTCTTCCGGCACTTCGCAATCCTCGAACACCAGCTCGCCCGTGTCGGAGCCGCGCATGCCGAGCTTGTCGAGCTTCTGCGCGGTCGAGAAACCCTTGAAGGTCTTCTCGACCAGGAAGGCGGTGATGCCGCGCGGGCCGGCGTCCTTGTCGGTGCGGGCATAGATCACCAGCGTATCGGCAATCGGGCCGTTGGTGATCCACATTTTGGTGCCGTTGAGGACGTAGCGGTCGCCCTTCTGCTCGGCGCGCAGCTTCATCGAGACGACGTCTGAGCCGGAACCGCTCTCGCTCATGGCGAGCGCGCCGACATGCTCGCCCGAGATCAGCCTGGGCAGATAGCGCCGCTTCTGCGCCGGCGTGCCGTTGCGGCGGATCTGGTTGACGCAGAGATTGGAGTGCGCGCCGTAGGAAAGCCCGACGGCGGCGGAGCCGCGGCTGACTTCTTCCATCGCCACGACATGCTCGAGATAGCCGAGACCCAGCCCGCCGAATTCTTCCTCCACCGTAATTCCGTGCAGGCCGAGCGCGCCCATCTGCGGCCACAGCTGACGCGGGAACGTGTTGCTGCGGTCGATCTCCTCCGCGATGGGAGCGATCTTGTCGGCGGTAAAGGTGCGCACGGTGTCGCGGATCGCGTCCGCCGTTTCGCCGAGATCGTGGTCGAGGGCGCGGTAGTCGTTGGCGATCGTCAAATCACATCTCCGGGAGCAGCACTGCGATCCTATCGCATCGGGTAGGAAAACGAAGCACATTGGAACGGCTTTCGCTCCGATTCAAAATGCATTCCGGACGGCAGAGAAGGTCATGACGGCGGACGTTTCGGAGCGCCAGTGCGGCAGCTGCACATTGTGCTGCAAGGTCATGTATGTGCCGCAGATCGACAAGAAGCGCGACAGCTGGTGCCGGCACTGCACGACCGGCAAGGGCTGCGGCATTTACGAAGAACGCCCGAGCGCGTGCCGCGAGTTCCACTGCTACTGGCTGATGAACGACAAGCTCGGCCCGGAGTGGAAACCATCCGAGGCCAAGTTCGTCATTGCCGCCGAGCTGGGCGGCAGCCGGATCTCGATCTATGTCGACGCGCAGCGGCCCGATGCCTGGCGGCGCGAGCCCTTTCTCAAGACATTCCACGCCTGGTCGGAGATGGGTGCGCGGTCGAACGGACAGGTCGTGGTCTATGTCGCCGGCAGGGCCTTGGTGGTGGTTCCCGACCGGATCGTCGATCTGGGCGAGGTCGGGTTCGACGACTTGATCCTGACACGGATGGTCCCGACGCCGCAGGGCATGCGGCTGGAACCGTTCAGGGCGAGCAAGGACGATCCGCGCGCCAAGGCTTTCCTGGCGTCCGCTTCCGGCCATGACAAATCCGCCATGAGGCCCTAATCTCCCAAAATACGCGGCCTTGAGCCTGGGTTTTGGGGGCAAGGAGCATCAGGGGGATGAGATGACCGAGACGTTGGGTTTGCACGCGGACGCGCCGGCGCAGGAGCCGGCCAAGCGGTCGCTGCTCGGGCGCTTTGCGGACCAGTACGCCGACATCAAGACGCCGTTCGAGGTCATCATGCCCGACGGCACCAGCCAGCGCTTCGGCCAGGGCAAGCCGACCTTCCAGGTGACGATCCGCAACAATCAGGGCGTGCGGGCGATGGCGAGCCTGGACGAGGGCCGCATCGCCGCCGCCTATCTCGCGGCCGACATCGACATCGAAGGAGACATGCTCAAGCCGTTCGAGCTGCGCGGCTCGATGAAGGATTTCCATCTGGTGACCGAGGCGTGGCGCTACATCCAGCCGCTCCTGTTCGGCCAGGTGCACACCAACAAGCAGGCGATCTCCTCGCATTACGACATCGACTCCGAATTCTTCCTCGCGTTCCTCGATCCGGTGACGCCCTGCTACACCCAGGGCGTCTATGAGAGCGCGGACGAAGGCCTGGACGTCGCGACCTTGCGCAAGTTCGCCTATTGCTTCGACAAGCTGAAGTTGAAGCCCGGCGACCACATCCTCGAAGTGGGGCCCGGCTGGGGCGCGTGGTTCGAATATGCTTCGGCGCGCGGCGTGAAATGCACCGGCATCACGATCTCCAAGGAGTCCAAGCGCTTTCTCGAGGAAAAGGGAAAGAAGCTCGGCCGCGACTGGGAGGTGATCGAGACCGACCTGTTCGACTACCGGACCGAGCACGAAGTACGACGCCATCGTGATCATGGGCGTGATCGAGCACCTGCCCGACTATCTGCGGGTGCTGAAGAAGTTCATGAGCGTGCTGAAGCCGGGCGGGCGCATCTTCCTGGACGGCAGCGCCTGCACCAAGAAGTTCGAGCTATCGTCCTTCATGGTCAAGTACATCTATCCCGGCAACCACTCGTTCCTGGTGCTCGACGATTTCCTGAACAAGGTGGCCAAGACGCCGTTGCAGGTCGAAGAGGTCTTCAACGACCGCATGAGCTATTTCCACACATTCGTGCAATGGGCGAAGAATCTCGACGCCCACAAGGATTTCCTTGTCGAGAAGTTCGGCGATTTCAACTTCCGCCGCTTCCGCCTCTATCTGTGGGGCGCGTCCTACGAATTCATCAGCCGCAGTCTCGACTGCTACCGGCTGATCATCCAGCTGCCGGAAGACGCGGATATTCCGAAATAGGCCGAGGGCGAGCCGTCCGGGCAAACGCCCTCATCCTTCGACCGTCGATAGCGTATCGACCAGGATGAGGGTTCTGCCTCGCGCGATCGCGAACGAGCGCGCTACGCCTTATGGCGTCGTGGACGTCGACGACCCGCCGCTGTGGCCGTTGCCGTTGCCGGTCAGCAGCAGAACGATACCGCCGATCACCAGTCCGCCGCCGATGAAGTAGAGCGGCTTGGCGAATCCGCCGGCATGCTCGTTCCCGGCCGGTCCGCCCGGCTTCAGGGTGTTGTCGGCCAGCAGATAGTCCATCTCCGATACGTCGGACGGCGGCGTCGACGGCGTGGGGTACGGCACGCCGGGCGGCCCCCCCGGCGGGATCACGCACGTCATGCCGGCTTCGATGACGACGGTCACGCCACCGGCGACCACGACCATCGAGCCTTCCTCGAGATTGATTGTGGTCGTGCCGTCGGCGGCGACGCTGATCGTTCCGATGGTGCCGCGCACGCCGATCGTCGCCGTCGGCGTGCTGATCTGGTAGGCGCTCTTGGGCAGGCCGCCGGTTGCGAAGCGGACCACGCCGCGCGCGATCGACAGCGCGACTTGGGATTTTGAAGGATCAGGATCGAAGACGAAGCGGTCGAGCTTCACCTCGGACGACGCGCCGATCGAAAGGGTCGTGTTGTCCTGGAAGAGAACGCGCGACGCACTGCGGTCGCCGGTACGAATGATCTCGTTCTGGAAGACGTCGATGCCGGCGCGCAGCACCGTGGGCGCGTTCTGCCCGATGGTGCCGCGAACGTCGTTCACGACGACTTGCGCATCGCCGATGGTCTGATCGGCAAGAGCAATCTGATTGGAGAAAAACAGGATCGCGAGCGTGCCTGCCAGGACCCGCGCGAATGTGCCATGTCGGAATTTGCGCATCTTATTCCCTCAACGAACCAGCCCGTTCGCCACCCGTTGCACCATTCCTATCGGGCAGTTCACGTTACGTCAATTCGCGGGTTACTTGGATTCGGCGACATACACACCCTTCCAGTCCGGCGGGGGCGGCACGGCCGTGAACCGCTCAATTCTCGTTTGGTACAGATCGTACAGGCCGGCGAGGCGCTGCCCGTCCGGCCGGCATTGTTCCAGAGCGGCACGCGCGTCCTGCCAGCGCCTTTGCCGGTAGGCGGCGAGCATCTCGGCGTGCGTTGCCTGCAATTGAAAAAAACTTTCGCTGCGCGCAACCGTCTCGTCGCCAAGCAGCGTGTAGATCCTGACCGCCTCCTTCTTGCCGATGACGGCGATGAGATCGAGCTCGATCGCCGCCCAGCCGGGAACCGCCGCCAAGGTACTTTCACTGACAACAAGCGCCACGCCATAGGTCTTGGACTGTCCTTCGAGCCGCGAGGCGAGGTTCACGACGTCGCCGATCGCCGAATAGTCGAAGCGCTGGTCCGAACCCATATTGCCGACGACGCAGGTGCCGGTGTTGAGACCGATGCCGATGCGCAGCTCATGGAACGGTTCGTGCGCGGCCTCGGCTTCCGCCTTCTGTTCGGCGTTTACGCGTTCCAGGCCGGCGATCATGGCGAGCGCGCTGGCGCAGGCATGCTCGGCATGCTGGGCATCGTCGAGCGGCGCGTTCCAGAACGCCATGATGCAGTCGCCGATATATTTGTCGATCGTGCCGCGGCGCGACAGGATGATGTCTGTCATCGGCGTCAGGAAGCGGTTGAGAAGCCTGGTGAGGCCGTGCGGGTTGGACCGGAACTGCTCCGAGATCGAGGTGAAGCCGCGGATGTCGCAGAACAGGAACGTCATCTCACGCACGTCGCCGCCGAGCTTGAGGCGCGAGGGATCCTTGGTCAGCTCCTCGATCAGGGCTGGCGACAGATATTGGCCGAAGGCGCCGCGGATCTGGCGCTTCTCGGTCTCGGTACGCAGATAGCCGATGATCGTGGAGGAGAGATAGACGAGGAAGGCGGCGAGCGACGGGGTGACCGGATCGAACAGCATCAGGTTGTGCGTGTAGGCGTGCCACGACGCGGCGAACGCCGCGAGGATGGCGCCGGCGCCGATCACGCCGGACCACACCGCGCCCAGCACGCGCAGGACGTAGATCAGGACGGCACCGACGATCAGCACGAACAGGAACTCGGCCGCATGCGCCCAGTCGGGTCGCTCCAGATAATGACCGAGCAGCATCTGCTCCAGCGCCTGGGCGTGCGCCTCGACGCCCGCCATCACGGGGTTGAGCGGCGACGGCCGGATATCGCGCAGGCCCGGCGCGCTGGTGCCGATCAGCACGATCCTGCCGCGCACCGACGAGGGATCGAAATCGTCGGCGAACACCCGCCACGCCGGGATGACCCGCCTGGCCACGAACGGCGTGTAGTGAATGAAGAGTGAGCCTTCGGCATCGGTCGGCACGGCGACATCGCCGATCTTGATGCTGACGATGCCCTGTTCGCTGCCGAAGCCATACTCGCCGCTCGCGCCGGTCGACTTGATCAGGATCGTGTGCGCGCCCTGGGCCACGCGCAGCGCTTCGGCCGTCAGGGTCGGATAGAGCTGCTGACCGATGCGCTCGACCAGCGGCATGCGCCGCAGGACGAAGTCGCTGTCAGAGAAGAAGCTGACGCTGCCATTGCCGGCCGCGGCCTGCTCGATGATGGGCAGATTGACGACCGTGCCGGCATAGCCGCGCAGGAACGGCCTGGGATCGTCGCCGAGCGTGGCGAAGCCGGTGTGCAGGAGCGGCCGGCGGCCCTCCACGGCGGTGGTCATCGCAAAGCCGGTCACCACAGTGCCGGCATCGTGGATCGCCTTGGCGAACACCGCGTCGTGATCGGGCACGATCGCGAGCGCCGGCTTCAGCGTCTCGATCGGAACGCCCTCGGCCGCCCAGACCGAGAGCACCTGGGAGGGCGAGGTGTGATCCGGCTCTGCGAACACGATGTCGAACACGATCGCCGCGGCGCCGGATTGGGCGAGCCGGGTGACCATGGCGGCGACCGCACTGCGCGGCCATGGCCACTGGCCGACGCGCGCGAGCGAGGCGTCATCGATGTCGACGATGCGGACCGGCGCGTCCTGATACTCACGCGGTTCGAGCCGCTGATAATAGTCGAACACCGCACGGCGCTGACGGTCGATGATGCCGCCCGGATCGAACCAGCACCAGAACAGCGCAACCAGCAGCACCGCGATCTGCGGGGCGAACGCCAGAACCTTGCGTGTGTCGATCACCGGCCGGACCTCGAATCTGGCGCGCGGGGATGCTGCGGAATTCGCAGCGGGGGCGCAACACTTCGAAGCTCCCGCAGCCATCCGTCCATGCCGGATGCTTCCCTTCTGACAGCCGTGTCGCGGTTTCGTCGTGTTCTTGCCGGCGGATCGCAGACGACCGTATTGTCAGTGACTGCCATTATGCTGTAGTGTCAGTTACTGACACTATTGGCCGGATTCGCCCATGGGCACTTTCGTTATCGCAGGCGGCAGCAGCGGCATCGGCCTTCAGACGGCGCGCGATCTTCTCGCCGCAGGACACAATGTGATCCTGCTGGCCCGGGATCGGCGAAAGGGCGATCAGGCCATCGCGTCGTTCGGCGCCGCCGGCGCGCGGGCGAAGTTTCTGGCCGTCGATCTTTCGACCCATGACGGGGTCCGCGATGCGGCGCGGCGCGTAAACGACGCGACGGATCGGATCGACGGGCTTGCGCACTCGGCGGCGGTGTTCGAGACGAAAGACGTGCGGACGTGCGATGGGATACCGGTCTTTTTCGCGCTGAGTTACTTCAGCCGCTATCACCTGACGCAGCTTCTGTTGCCGAGCCTTCTTCGCGCCGACCATCCGCGGGTCATGATGCTGGTGGCGGGGATGAACAAGGTGCCCAGGCTCGATCCCGCGGCGTTTCGAGATTTCACGCGATATAATTTCTGGAACTCGGTGTTTCAGGTCAACGGCGCCTGCCTGTATTACGCCCATCACCTGACGCAGACATATCCGAAGCTGTTCGCGGGGTGCGCAACACCGGGATTGGTTCAAACCGGCCTCTTCGCCAATGCGCCCTGGTTTCTCAGAGCCTATGTCGCGCTGATGGCGCCCTTCCGCGCCAACAGCGTCGAAACCGCAGCGCACAACGTCGTGCGCGGTTTGCTCGACGGCAAAGGACCGTCGGCGCGCAACTGGAACAAGCCGGGCGATTTTGCGCAGAGCTTTCCCATCGAGGTCGACCTGGCGGTCGAGGCGGCCCTTCTCGAAGTCTCCCGCGCCGTCACGGGCGCCTAGAACAACTTATGCAGATCCTTGAAGGCGCGCTCGAGATGGCGCGCGAAGTGGGTGGAGGGTTTTTCCATCCACGCCTGCACAGCGCGGCCGCACGCCGCCATCCCGATCTGCGCCGCCAATCCCGCCAGATGGCGGTCGACGCCGCGCCGCTGCAGCGCAGTCGCCAGGTCGTTGATCAGTACGGCCTCCTTTGCCAGGAACCGTTCCTGAAGCGCGGGCGTGGCGAGCACGATCCGGCGCCGAAGTTCGGAAAGAGGACGGTGCTTCTCCAGAAGCGGTTCGGCCGAGCGGAAAGTCCAGAACAAGGCGTCCAGAGGGCGCAATTTTGCGGGTGCGCCGGCCATGCCCGCAGCGAAAGTCTCACGCAGGGCGTCCTCATCGAAGACGACTTCCCGCTTGTCGGCGAAGTGGCGAAAGAAGGTGCGCTCTGTCACGCCGGCCCGCGCAGCAATCTGCGCGGTCGTGGTCTGGTCGTAGCCCTGGTCGCGATACAATTCCAACGCGGCTTGCTGCAGGCGCTCGCGCGCAACTTTCCCGCTCCGTGGCATCGAAACCAGGTCTCCGACCGGCAAATCGCGTCGGCGGATTTTATGTCAGAAACTGACGGAATGTAACGGCGCAGGCATCCGCACCGAATGGCACGCTCCGCTTTTGGTGGATGAATTGGTGCGGTCGAGAAGACTCGAACTTCCACGCCTTGCGGCGCTACCACCTCAAGGTAGTGCGTCTACCAATTCCGCCACGACCGCACGTCGGTAAGGAAATCACCGGTAGGCGCCGGGGTTTAGCAAACCTTTCCCGCGATGGGAAGCCGCCGCCGGAAGGCGACATTTCGGGGCGAAATCGCCTGTCAGATGCCTTCGCCGTCGATGCCCTGATGGATGCCGCACTCGTCCTTGTCGAGGCCCGACCAGCGGCCGGCGCGATAATCCTCGCCAGCGGCCACGCGCCTTGTGCACGGCATGCAGCCGATCGAAGGATAGCCGTCCTCGACCAAGGGATGGCGCGGCAGGTTGTGCCTGGCGGTATAGGCTTCGAGATCGGCGAGCGACCAGTCGGCCAGCGGATTGAAGCGCAAGCGGCCTTCGAAGAACTCCACCGTCTGCATCTCGGCGCGTTCCTTGGTCTGGAAGCGCTTGCGGCCGGTGATCTGGGCGGCGAACGGCTCCAGGGCGCGCTTGAGCGGAATGACTTTGCGGAAGCTGCAGCAGGCATCGGTATCCTTCGACCACAGGACGCCTTCGGGATCGAGGCGCGCACGGTCGGCCGGATTGGGCGCGAGCGAGCGGATGTCGCCGAGGCCGAGCAGATCCTGCAGCCGGTCGCGATATCGAAGCGTCTCGCCGAACAGCTTGCCGGTGTTGAGGAACAGGATCGGAGTCGCCGGATCGATCTGCGCCACCAAATGCAGAAGCACGGCCGAACTCCGCGCCGAACGATGAGACCACCGCGGATTTGCCGGCGAACTCGCCCTTGAGCGCGATCTCCAGAATTCCGTGCGCGTCGAGCCCCTTCGCCTGTTCCTGGAGCTGCGCGAGTTTCGCGGCGATGGCCGGATCGGCGGCACCGCTGCCGGCGCGGTCGAAGGCGCGCGGCGCGATCCCGCGAGACATGTCGATGACCGTGGCGCTCACGGCAGCCACCCTTTCTCGGATACCAGTTCGCGCGTGCGGCGCGAGACGTCGTCGGGCGCGAGGCCCCCTGCCCGCCAGCCCTCGCGGGCCTGGCCGACATCTTCCATCCGGCCGATCCATTCGGGGCCAAAGCGGCTCTCCAGCCATTCGCGCAATTGGCGCGCCAGGCCGGGCGCGCGGCCGCCGGTCGAGGCGGTCAGCAGCAGGTCGCCCCGGCGTACGGTCGCAGGCACATGGAAATCGCAGAGCGCGGGAACGTCTTCGACGTTGACGAGAATGCGCGCCAGCCGCGCGCGTTTGGCGAGCGAAGCGGCAGCGGCCTCATCCAGGCCGGCAATGAAGAGCACACCGATGGCCGGCAAGGGGCCTTCGCCCTCCACGGCGACCGGTTCGATGCCGGACTCGGCCAGAAGCCCTGCCCGGCGCGCCAGGCCTTCGCCGGCGCCCGCTAGGCCTACGCGTACGGTTTCCGCATTCAGTATGATGGGCAGCAAGGGCGCCTCCGCCCCGGCGGGCTGGCGCCGGTTCTAGGGCAGAGGTACGCACCGCGCCGCTAAAATGCAAGGATGAGGTGGGGATTAAAAAATTCTACGTTCCGAGGACGTGAATTAGGAATTATGATGCCCGCGAATGAGGTCGGTGACGGACACGCCGATCTTGTCGCCATGGATGATGATTTCACCCCTGGCGACGGGCTTGTCGTTGGCCAGCACGATCACCGGATCGTCCTGGCGGGAGTCGAGTTCGATCACCGCGCCGCGGCCCATGCGCAGCAGCTGGTGCATCGGGATGGTCGATTTTCCGAGCACGACCGAGATTTCGACTTTGACGCCGGTGACGTTCGAGGACATGTAGAACCCCATGGGTGATGGCCGCGATAGTCAGGCGATTATGCTTTCGGACCGGTTAACGGGGCCGGAATGGCGGATTGCCGACAGTCCGGTGCCCTATCCCGACGCGGTCGCGGCGATGGAAGAGCGCGTCGAGGCGATCTGCGCCCGCCAGGCGCCCGAGCTGGTCTGGCTCCTCGAACATCCGCCGATCTACACGGCCGGCACCAGCGCCAAGGACACCGACCTTCTCGACGCGCGCTTTCCCGTGTTCAAAACCGGACGCGGCGGCCAGTTCACCTATCACGGGCCCGGCCAGCGCGTCGGCTATGTCATGCTCGATCTCAAGCAGCGCCGCCCCGACGTTCGCGCCTTTGTGGGCGATCTGGAGGAATGGCTGATCCGCACGCTTGCGGCGTTCAACGTGAAGGGCGAACGCCGCGAGGGCCGCGTCGGCATCTGGGTTGTGCGCGGGGAGCGCGAGGACAAGATCGCCGCGCTCGGCGTACGGGTGCGGCGCTGGGTGACCTTCCATGGCGTCAGCCTGAACGTCGACCCCGACCTTTCGCATTTCTCCGGGATCGTGCCATGCGGCATCAGCGAACATGGCGTGACGAGCCTGCACGATCTGGGATTGCCGGTAACCATGGCCGATGTCGACGTGGCGCTGAAGACCGCCTTCGCGGACGTGTTCGGCTGAGGCTTTCCTTCGCACGCGAATTTGGGTACACGCGCGGCGTTCATCGAGGGGGAACATCATGCCGCGCGTATCGGCCGCATTCTTTGCAACAGCAGTCGTCTGTGTCCTGATCGGCATGCCCTGGGGCATGTATATGGGTGCGACCGAGAACTTCACTCTTGCGCCGGCGCATGCGCATCTCAACCTGGTCGGCTGGGTGACGATGTCGCTCTATGGGACGTTCTATGCACTGACGCGCGGGACGCTCATGGCGCGGCTGGCCTGGGCGAATTATGTGCTCTCGCTCGCCGGCGCGCTGGTTATGATCCCGTCGCTCGCGGTGTTCCTGAACTCGGGCAACGATCCGAAATACGTGCCCGTCATGGTCGCCGGCGAGGTGCTCACGGCGCTGGGAATGCTCGTGTTCGCGATATCGGTTTTCCGCGAACTGTTCCGCGCGCGGCAGAGCAGCGCCGTCCTATAGCGACGGACGGCGCCGGAAGCCTTTTTCCGGCGCCGGTTCGGCCTTGTGCAGTTCGACGTTGCGCACGGTCGAGCCGGGCGGGCCTTTCATGCACAGGCCGACCAGCGTTTCGACAGCCTTGTTGGGGCCGGAGACGAGCGCTTCGACCGTGCCGTCCGCGCGGTTGCGAATCCAGCCGTCGACGCCGAGCCGTGTCGCTTCCGCGATCACGAAATTGCGATAGCCCACAGCCTGGACGAAGCCCTCGATGCGCAGGCGCAGATGTGTGTCCTCATCGCTCATCGCTGCAGTATGAAAGATTCCTGCGCCGAGGCACACCCCGCCGACATTCGACGCGCAGCAACCTCTCGCGATCACCTATTCGTTAAGCAACTTGGCGCGGCAATCGAGCTATGCATGGCGTGCGTGTTGCGCCGCTAGAAGAGCAGCCGCCAGTTTCGGAACTGCAAATCGGCCTTGGGGAGCGCACATGCCGGTCAGATGGACGATCTTGGCCGCCGTGACGGCATTGCTTGCGGCCGGCGCCGCCCAGGCCGAGACCGCGCCAAACAGCGTGCTTGTCTACGACGCCAAGTTCTTCGCGGACTCCAGGCCCAATACGGCGATGGACATGATCCGGCGCCTGCCCGGCTTCTCGTTCGACGACGGTGAGAGCGCGCGCGGCTTCGCCGGCACCGCCGGCAACGTGCTGATCGACGGGGAGCGGCCGACATCGAAGACCGACGACCTGCAATCCATCCTCAATCGCATTCCGGCATCCAGCGTGGAGAGGGTCGAGCTGATCCGCGGCGGTGCGCCGGGTATCGACATGCAGGACCGCGCGGTGATGGCGAACGTCATCCGCAAGACCGAAGCGGCGACCACCATCGTGCTCGACTTCAACGACAATATCTGGCTGGACGGCCACACCGTGCCTGCATTGACCGTGGACTTCTCGCGCCATTCCGGCGACTGGATCTATGAGCTGTCGCTGCAACGCTTCAGCGGATATGACAACTCCGTCGGCCTCGGTCACCGCGTGTTCTCGGACTCGCTCGGCAACGTGCTGCAGGTCGATCGCGAGGACCGGCAGGCGACGGGCTTCGGCGAGGGCCTGAACGGTGCAATCACATTTCCGCTGTGGGGCGGAACGTTCAAGACGAATCTCACCCTGCAAGACTCGCCGTTCCATTCCGACCTCATATTCACGCACCCCGGATACCGCTCCGACCTCATCGACCACACCGGCAACCAGAACGGCGAGTGGGGCGTACATTGGAACGGCAATATCGGCGCGTTCGAAACCGAGTTCCTGGGATTGGAACGTTTGGGGCGGTCGACCGACTTCGCCGTGTTCGCCGATCCTGCGACCGACCAGCGCTTCCTATCGGTCAACCTCACCAGCGAGAGCATCGTGCGCGGCACGGTGCGCTATCACGAATCCCCGGCGCTGACCTTCGAGGGCGGTGGCGAGATCGCCTACAACTGGCTGAACGGCAAGAGCAGCTTCACGCTGGACGGCACGCCGGTCACGGTGCCGGACGCCAACGCGACGGTGGACGAGAAGCGCGGAGAGATTTTTGGTCAGGGGACGTGGAAATTCGACAGCGAGCTGACGCTGGAGGTCGGCGCACGATTCGAATTCTCGACCATCAGCGAGACGGGCGATACGCACAAGGAACGTTCGTTCTTTTATCCCAAGCCGCGGGCACTGCTGACCTGGGCGCCGGACGGCAATACCCAGATTCGGGCACGGTTCGAGCGCGTGGTGGGCCAGATCAACTTCGGCAATTTCATCGCGACCAGCGATCTGGGCGGCAGCGGGGTGAGCGCGGGCAACTCCGACCTCAGGCCGGACCAGCGCGACCAGTACGAACTCGCCTATGAGTGGCATTTCTGGACCAAGGGTGCGATCACCGCGACGCTGTTGCACGAGGAGATCACCGACGCGGTCGACCTGATCCCCGTCAGCGACGGCATGGGCAATTTCTTCGATGCGCCGGGCAATATCGGCTACGGCGTCAACAACCAGATCGACGTCGAGATGACGCTGCCGCTGGACCTCCTCGGCATCCATGACGGGCTGCTGAAGACGACGAGCATCTGGCGGTCGAGCCGCGTGCATGATCCGGTGACCGGGCAGATTCGCGTGATCTCCGCGCAGCGGCCCAACGACATCGAATTCGCGTTCACCCAGGACATCGACAGTCTGAAGTCGACCTGGGGCATCAACTGGTTCAACGGGTGGCGCGAGCGGTATTACCGCTTGCAGGAACTACGAGACCGCGAGATCCCGCCGGGACTGCTGAACATCTTCTGGGAGTATAAGCCGCAACCAGACTGGAGCCTGCACGTCGAGTTCGACAACATCGATCCGTTCATTTACGACGACAAACACTTCAACTACGACCCGTCGCGGGCGACGACCCCGTTCGCGACGCTTGAAGAGCGGACGGTGCGTTCGCAGCCTCGGTTCTACTTCGAGATTCGCAAGACGTTCAATTAGTCGGCCCGACGACCCCTCGAATTCGTCTTCGCGTTGCGCGAATCCAAATCCGACCCTTCCTCAAGGAGACGGTTGGGGGTTGCGCGTCAGATCTTCGAGCAGGAAGACGCAACGGTCATAGAGAGCGCGATCGGCTTTGAGGACCCGCGTCCAGACGAGCAGATAGTAGAGCTGGAAAAGGCCTTTCGTCGTCTGAAAATCGCCCGGCGCCGACGCGGCGCGCGCATAAGCATCCCAGAATTGCGGCGGCACGGCGCGGCCGTGGAAGGCGTGCGACAGCTCGAGCCCGGCGAGAACAAAGTGCGGATCGGTGAACTGGTGGTCTTCGATGTCGATGACCCCTAGCAGGCGCCATGGGCCTCGCCGGAAGACCCCCTGGAACCCGTCGGTGTGCGAGAGCACGAACGATGCCGGCTCCGATATCTTCCGATGGCCGGCGATGAACCGGCCGATCGCCGCGGACAAGGCGCGATCGAGCAGCGGCTCCGTCGCGGTGAAACGCTGGCGCAGGCTCGCGGCAAACGCATCCGGCCAGGGTTCGGCATAGGGTCCGTCCATCGCGACCCAGCCCTGATAGGCGCGCGTGATCCGATGCATCCCAGCCAGTCCGGCACCGAGGGCTGCGAACCATTCGGGCGAATAATCGTCGGCGTCGCCATCCAGATAGTCCATGACGGCAAAATGCAGTCCCTCGTCCGGAAGTGTTCCGGTCGCGTGGATCTCGGGCACCGCGATACCGTTTGACTTTAGCAGCCGGTGGGCGGGACGAAGATTGCTCCAGCGCGCGCCATACACGCGATCGTCTCGCGGTTCATTCGCAAACGGCGCCTCGGGCGCGGCACTTACGAATTTGACGGCGAACGAGGCGCCATCCGTATCGGCACGGAAAACATGGCCCACCTGCCCGCCATCGAGTGGACGGATGTTGCGGACTTCCTGTCCCGTGCTGTCGCGGACGATGCGCCGGATGAGCTCGTCCCGCATCGCCTCACGCGAATTCGAGAATCACATCGTCGAGCGCGAGGCTGTCGCCCTTGGCGGCGTTGATCTTCTTGATGGTGCCGTCGGCCTGGGCGGTCAGGACATTCTCCATCTTCATCGCCTCGACCACGGCGAGCGGTTCGCCGGCCTTGACCTCCTGGCCTTCCGCGACGTTCACCGAGACGACAAGGCCCGGCATCGGGCAGAGCAGCATCTTGGAGGTGTCCGGCGCGACCTTCTTGGGCATCAGCGACGCGAGGCTTGCCGCGGTCGGCGTGCGCACGATGGCCGTGACGGTTCGCCCGCCCTGTCCCAACGTATAGCCGCCGAGCGTGCGGGTGAGCTGGATCGCGTGCTCGCCGTCGGGTCCCGACAGATACATGATCGGCTGGCCGGGCTGCCATTCGGTCAGCGCGAGATAGGTCTCGCCGTCGATGTGCATGTGCAGATTGCCGGCGGCGAGATTGGCGCCGGTCACGGCGAAGTCGCGGTCGTCCAGCGCTACGACGAAGTCGAGCGGCACCTTATACGCGCCGTTCATCGTGCCGGAGATGCCGCTGGCGCGCATCGCGCGCGTCAGCCGCGCGGCGACGGCGGCGGCGACAAAACGGCGGCGCGCGGTGTCGTCGAGGTCGATGCCGTGAAAGCCGTCGGGGAATTCCTCCGCGATGAAGGCGGTGGTGAGCCTGCCGTCGCGAAAGCGCTTGTTGTGCATGATCGCGGTCAGAAAGGCGATGTTGTGATTGATGCCTTCGATGCGGAACTGGTCGAGCGCGATGCCCATCGCCTCGATCGCGCGCAGCCGGGTCGGCGCATGGGTGCAGAGCTTGGCGATCATCGGATCGTAGAACATCGAGATCTCGCCGCCCTCATACACGCCGGTGTCGTTGCGGATCGTGACGCCGTCATGGGTTGCTTCGCTCGGCGGGCGATAGCGCACCAGCCGCCCCGTCGACGGCAGAAAGCCGCGATAGGGATCTTCGGCATAGACGCGGGCCTCGACCGCCCAACCGTCGATACCGACATCGCTCTGCTTGATCGGCAGCTTCTCGCCGGCGGCCGAGCGGATCATGAGCTCGACGAGATCCAGCCCGGTGGTGAGTTCGGTCACCGGATGCTCGACCTGAAGGCGGGTGTTCATCTCGAGGAAATAGAATTTGCGGTCCTTGTCGACGATGAATTCGACCGTGCCGGCGCTGTCGTAGCCGACCGCCTTGGACAGCATCACGGCCTGCTCGCCCATCGCCTTGCGGGTGGCGGCATCGAGGAACGGCGACGGCGCCTCCTCGATCACTTTTTGATTGCGGCGCTGGATCGAGCATTCGCGCTCGTTCAGATAGACGACGTTGCCGTGCTTGTCGCCCATCACCTGGATTTCGATGTGGCGCGGCTCGGTGACGAATTTCTCGATGAAGAGGCGGTCGTCGCCGAAACTCGCCTTGGCTTCGTGCTGGGAGGACTTGATCGCCTGGACGAGATCTTCCTCCTTGTGGACGATGCGCAGGCCCTTGCCGCCGCCGCCGGCCGACGCCTTCACCATCACCGGATAGCCGATTTCCTTGGCGATCTTGCGCGCGTGATTGTCGTCGGTGATCTCGCCGATGAAGCCGGGCACGGTGTTCACCTTGGCGGCCTGGGCGAGCTTCTTGGATTCGATCTTGTCGCCCATCGCGGCGATGGCTTTGGTGTTCGGACCGATGAAGACGACGCCGGCCTTGGCCAGCGCCTCGGCGAACGCCTCGCGCTCGGAGAGAAAACCGTAGCCCGGATGCACCGCTTCGGCGCCGGTGTCGCGGCAGGCCTGCACGATGCGGTCGATGACGAGATAGGACTGGGCCGAGGGCGGCGGGCCGATATGGACGGCCTCGTCCGCCATCTCGACATGGAGCGCGTCGCGGTCGGCGTCGGAATAGACGGCGACGGTCTTGATGCCCATCTTGCGGGCGGTCTTGATGACGCGGCAGGCGATCTCGCCGCGATTGGCGATTAGAATCTTCTTGAACAAGGTTTTCCCCGAGCCACTTTTTGGCCTGACTGGCCAAGGTTTTAGGGGGTTGCGGTGCATCCGTAAACGCCCTGCGGCGATTACGTGAGGGCAGCGCAAGGGGCGGGCAAAAATTCCCCCTCCCCTTGCGGGAGGGGGCAATTCATCAGCGCCGCGCGCTGATGAATTGGGGGAGGGGTCGCAGTCCCCACCCCTTCCCGACTTGATCGCACTCACGCGCGATCAAGTCGCCCTCCCCCGTCGAGGGGGAGGGGATTTACATTCACTTCCCGCCCGCCATGCTCTTGTCGCGGATCGCGCGGAACTCGCTGTCCTTGTACCAGTTCGGCCAGCGGTCCGAGTTCGCCAGCGTGTCGCCGAGCGTATAGAGCGCGTTCAGGTCGTCGACCTGGCCCGACAGGTCCCAGGCCGGGTTAAATTCGTCCGAGGGCTGATGATAATGGTGCTCGCGATAATCGTCGCGCACCGCCTGGCCCGCCGCCGTGCCGCCCTTGACCAGATCGTAGCCGCCCTTGGGATCGAGCATCGGCACGCCGACATGGGAGAGGCTGAAATGGTCGGAGCGGAAGAAGCCGCCCTTCTCCGGTTCCGGATCGGGCGTGATGACGCGGTCCTGGGTCTTGAGCACATCGGCGAGCGTATCCTCGAGCTCCGAGGCGCCGCTGCCGACCAGCACCATGTCGTGCGCCGGACCTTCGGGCAGCCCGCCGTCGAGATTGACGCCGCCGACGATGTGGTTGAGCGGCCAGATGGGATGTTCGGCGAAATATTCCGAACCGAGCAGCCCCTGCTCTTCCAGCGTCCAGCAGATGATGGCGATGGAACGCTGGGCGGGCGACTTCGCGAACTTCTCACCGATCTCCAGGATGCTCGCGTCGCCCATCGCGTTGTCGATCGCGCCGTTATAGATCTTGTCGGGTCCGGCGACGTCGGGCTTGACGCCCAGATGATCCCAGTGCGCGGTATAGAGGAAATACTCGTTCGGCCGTTTCGTGCCAGGCACCACGCCGATCACGTTGCGCGTATTAAGATGCGTGATGGCAGATCGGGCGTGGACGTCGAGCGTCTCGCCCGTCATGTCCACCGCCTTGAACCCCGGCTTGTTGGCGGCGATCTTCAGCGCGTCATAGTCGAGGCCGGCGCGCTTGAAGAGATCGCGGGCCGTGTCGAGCGTGATCCAGCCCTGGATCGGCACCATCGACTTGTTCTGGTCGGCCGCCACAAGCCACAGCTTGTTGCCGGAGTTGGAGTTGCGCACGACCTGCCAGCCATAGGCCGCGGGCTTGGTCTCGTGCACGATGATCGCGGCGGCGGCGCCCTGGCGCGCGGCTTCCTCGTATTTGTAGGTCCAGCGGCCGTAATAGGTCATCGCCTTGCCTTTGAAGAATTTCGGATCGGGCGCGGCGTCCTCGTTGCCCGGATCGTTGACGAGGATGACGACGGTCTTCCCCTTCACGTCGATGCCGGCATAGTCGTTCCAGTGATATTCCGGCGCCACGACGCCATAACCGACGAAGACCAGCGGCGAAGCCTTCACGTCGATGTCGGGTTTGGAATAGTCCGCGGTCCAATAGACCGTCGCTTCCGGGAAATTCGGCGCGACCGGCCCTTGCGGCGTGTTAAAGGTGAGCGACGACTTCGCCGGATCGAGCGCAATGTTCACCGCCGGCACCTTCTGGAAATAGCTGCCATGATTGCCGGGCCTGAGCCCGATGCGCTTCATCTCGTCGGCGATCCATTGCGCCGCGGCCTCGCCTTTCTTCGTGCCGGGGCCGCGGCCCTCGAAGGCGTCGGATGAGATCGCCTGGTCGCGCGCCAGAAGATCGGCTTGGGTAATGTCGGCGGTCGTATTGGGGTGGCCGGGATAACCGGTCGCGGCCCAAGCGCACAACGGTGCAAGAAGAAACGGCGCGGCGAGTGCGGACAGAACAAGCGCCGTTGTGCTGCGAATATGCATGGCGGGCTCCGATTTATTCGTCATCGCCGGGCTTGTCCCGGCGACCCAAGAACACCCATGCTGCAGAGGTGATCATGGGTGGCCGCCACAAGGGCGGCCATGACGATAGGAGATTGCGGCGAACCGTCAAACATCGGTGTCGGGTCGTCCGCGTCCCAATCGCCGCAAGCAAAGGAGAGAAAGCACAATGATAGATTTTATCAATTCCCCCGCCGTCAAAGCAGCGAACTTGCCGTTCAGCCAGGCGGTGAAGGCGGGCGGCGTGCTCTATGTCTCCGGCAATCTTGGCACGGCGCCGGGCAAGATGGCGCTGGTGCCGGGCGGCATCGAAGCCGAGAGCAAGCAGATGATGGAGAACATCGCCCAGGTGCTGAAGGAAGCCGGCTCGGGCTTCGACAAAGTCGTCAAATGCGTCGTCTATCTCGCCGACATGGCCGAATGGGCCGCGTTCAACAAGGTTTACGTCTCCTACTTCAAGCCCGGACACTTTCCGGCGCGCACCGCGATCGGCGCGCACCAGCTGATCATGAATGCGCGGGTGGAAATGGAGTGCTGGGCGGACGCGAGCGGGACGTAGCTCAGCTTGTCATGGCCCGCCGGAGTGCGGGCCACCCAGGTGACGATGAGTGCAAATATCGAAGGACGATCTGAACCAAGTTCGGAATCAAGACGCATCGCGTGAACTGGGTGGCCCGGATTCCCGGGCCATGACAGCGGAGTTTTAGTGCCCGTCGTCGGACCAGTGCGGCGGGTCGCTGACGAGCTTGATCACGCCGAAGGTTCTGCCGACGCCGATGAGTTCGGCGTTCGAGCCTGTCCGCGGCGCCGACGCGATGGCGTGCGCCTTGCCGTCGAAGTCGGTGATCGTGAGCGTGCCTTTCCATCCGATCGTCATGTCGACGGCGCGGTGCTGGGTGTGCCGGCTGACCAGAGCAGCCGGGAACGCGATGCCGTAGCCGGCCATCATGTCCTTCGCCGCCTGCCTGGCGGCGGGATAGTTTCCGCCATGCGTCCAGTCGATATCGACGCCCGCCATCGGCGGCACGGCGGCCGGATCCTGGCCGCTTTTGCCGATCATGCAGGAGAAGTGCATCAGATAGGCGCGCTCGGGCGGGCGGAAGGTGGCGCTGACGCGGACATTGGCGCCGGCATCGGTCAGGCGCGAGAGAAAGGCGCGGACCTTGTCGCGAAACTCGGGCAGCAGATCGTCCAGCGACTTGCTGCCTGGAAAACGCGCGCACCACTGTGCGCCGGATGGTTCGGACATGCCCGCCTCCGCTAAACGCCGATCTTGAGGCCGTTGCGCGTGGCAACCGCCACCAGCTTCTCCAGATCGGGCGGCCCGGGCGGGATCTCCGCATCGAGATCGGTGAACAGCTTGGACGCGCCGCCGCGCGAGGTGAGCGACAGCATCGTGCCGCCACCCTTGCCGAAGCGAAACCAGTGCATCGTGCCGGCAGGCAGATGGACGAGCGTGCCGGGATGGCCCTCGCGAGTCTCCTCGCCGACGCCGAACTGAACGATGCCCTTGGTGACGAAGAATGCCTCGTCCCAGTCATGGCTGTGCGGCGGCGGGCCGGTGCCCTCGTCGCCCTGTTGCAGGAAGATCTCATAGCCGCCTGCATCGGCGTGGCTCGCCAGCACGGTGATGTGCTCGCCGACCACGTTCAGCGCGCGGGCGTAATCTTTCGGCTCGACGATCAATGGTTTCCTGGTCAAGCAACCCCTCCGTTCGACGCGCGAACTTATAGCCCGTTTTCCGCTCGGCGGGCGCTCAAATTATTTTTTCACGCTGAAAGAAAATATCGTCCGGGCCGTTTGTGGCGCGCTCTATCCACGCCGCGGTTCGAAATTCTCCGCGCTTTGCGCGGCTGCGCGCACCGGGCATGTTGGATAGTCCGTATACGAATTTATTTTCGACACCCTCTTGAACCGAGTCGGTCCAAACCCCATTTCCGCTATATCGCAACAATTGCATGCGAACGAAATCGCGGCGCTTAGCGCGGCGTTAATCGCCAGCCTGTAATAAGCCACATTAGGGGTATAACGTGCCCCCAATCGGCGGAACCCCATCCGCCCTGGAGATCATCATGAAATTCGGTTTGAAATACGGCCTTCTGGCCGCAGCCTTGCTTGCACTCTCGTCGCCGGCCTTCGCCGACAATCCGGCGCCCGCGCAATCGCACGATCTTTCCATGTCGGTCGAACACAACACGCCGTCGATGGTGGCGGCCGCCAACAACACCTGCGGCAGCGGCCAGACCGCAGCAGCCATGGCCGGCAATATGCACGGTTCCGACGCCGGCGCCGCGGCACACACCGCAGGCAGCACCGATGCCGCTGCGGGCAATATCGGCAAGTGCCACACACCGGACGACGCGAACGGCCACAGTGGACCGTCGACGGGTGCCTCGTCGCACTAGTTCTTCAACGCTCTCAATTTGCCTCAGAGCTAGGGCGGCGTGTCTTCACCTCCCCGCAAGGGGGAGGTCAATTCACAGCGGAATATTGTCGTGCTTCTTCCAGATGTGCGGCACCTGCTTGTTGCGCAGCATGCGCAGGCTGCGCGCGATGCGCCAGCGCGTCGAATGCGGGCGGATGACGTCGTCGATATAGCCGCGTGAAGCCGCGACGAACGGATTGAGGAAGCGGTCCTCATATTCCTTGGTGCGTTCGGCGATCGCGTCGGGATTGCCGCGCTCGTTGCGGAAGATGATCTCGACCGCGCCCTTGGCGCCCATCACGGCGATCTGCGCCGACGGCCAGGCATAGTTCACGTCGGCGCGCATATGCTTGGACGCCATCACGTCATAGGCGCCGCCATAGGCCTTGCGGGTGATCACGGTGACCTTCGGCACCGTCGCCTCGGTAAAGGCGAAGAGGAGCTTGGCGCCATGTTTGATGATGCCGCCATGCTCCTGCGCCACGCCGGGCAGGAATCCCGGGACATCGACAAAGGTAACGAGCGGAATGTTGAAGCAATCGCAGAAGCGCACGAAGCGCGCCGCCTTGCGGCTCGAGTCGCTGTCGAGCACACCGGCCAGCACCATGGGCTGGTTGGCGACGAAGCCGACCGTGTGACCTTCGATGCGGCCGAAGCCGGTGATGATATTCCTGGCGAAATTCTCGCCGATCTCGAAGAAGTCGCCCTCGTCGGCGACTTTGTGGATCAGCTCCTTCATGTCGTAAGGCTTGTTGGGATTTTCCGGCACCAGCGTGTCGAGCGACAATTCCTCGCGGCGCGGATCGTCCTGAGTCGGCCAATGCGGCGCCTTGTCCCTATTGTTGAGCGGCAGGAAATCGTAGAGCCGGCGCATCTCTTCGAGGCAGATCACGTCGTTGTCATAGGCGCCGTCGGCGACCGAAGATTTCGATGGAATGCACCTTGGCGCCGCCGAGCTGTTCGGGCGTCACGTCTTCGTGCGTCACCGTCTTCACCACGTCCGGCCCGGTGATGAACATGTAGGAGGTGTCGCGCACCATGAAGATGAAATCGGTCATCGCCGGGGAATAGACATCGCCGCCCGCGCACGGCCCCATGATGACACTGATCTGCGGCACCACGCCCGACGCGATCACGTTGCGCTTGAACACTTCGCCATAGGCCGCGAGCGAGCCGACGCCTTCCTGGATGCGGGCGCCGCCCGAGTCGAAAAGGCCGATGCAGGGCGCACCGTTCTGCATCGCCATGTCCTGGATTTTGCAGATCTTTTGCGCGTGCCATTCGCTGGTCGAGCCGCCCAGCACCGTGAAGTCCTTGGCGAAGACATAAACCATGCGGCCGTTGATGGTGCCCCAGCCGGTGACGACGCCGTCGCCGGGAAAGCGGTTCTTGTCGGTGTCGAAATCGGTGTTGCGGTGCTCGACGAACATGTCGAACTCCTCGAAGGAGTTCGCGTCCAGCAGGAGCTCGACGCGCTCGCGGGCGGTCAGCTTGCCGCGGGCGTGTTGGGCCTCGATGCGGGCCTGGCCGCCGCCGAGGCGGGCCTTGGCGCGGCGCTGTTCGAGTTCGTGGACGACCTGTTTCATGGGTTTGACGCTCTCTTGAACAATGACAATAGGCCGGAGAGTGCTGGGGGGAGCGGCCAGATTCAACCCTTCCGCCCAGTGACACGGTGCTCGAATACCTCTCCCGCTTGCGGGAGAGGCCGACGGAGCGTAGCGACGTCGGGTGAGGGGGCAAGGCGGGCGCTCCCCTCACCCGGAAATGCTGCGCATTTCCGACCTCTCCCGTAAACGGGAGAGGTTAGGGAGCAGCCAACCGCACGAAGCGGTCGACTGCTTCCAGCTCGGCCAGAAGCGCCTTCATCCGGGCTTCGGCCTTAGCGTCCAGACCCCATTTCTCGGCCTGGAAAAGCTCGTCGACATGGGCGGCGGCATGCGCTTGGGCAGCACTGAGACGGCCGCCGGCCAGCGCCAGCGCCAGCACCAGTGATTTCATGATGCCCGCCGCGGCGACGAGACCGGTTAGCGCGAATTCGTCGCGGTGCGCCAGCACCTGTTCGAGCCGCTCATGGGAGACTTCCGTCTGCGCGACGGAAAGCACGCCCTGCGTCACCTTCAGGTCGAGACCATATTGCGCGCGCGCCCACCCGAGCGGCGGGTCCCAGGCGGCCGCCTCGCGCGCGATCAGCGCCGGCGGTTCGGTGGCGCGATAACAGACAAGATCGTGGCCCGCGAAAGTCTCGATCTGTCTGATTGCAAGCGAGCGGTCGGCGCGATCGATCGCGGTGTTGGCGAGCTTGGTGAGCGGCATGGTTCGTTCGTCGACGGTCTCGCTCTGCCCCGACCATTCCGCGGCGATGGCGTCGGCCAGCGCGCGCGTGGGAACGGTGAGCGGCGCGCCGCCCGGGGTCTTCATCGGGCGTTCGTCGAGCACGACGGCGAAGCTGTCGCCGGCGGGCCTGACGCTCACGGTCTTGTAGAAGCGCTTCATTGGACTACCGATGTCCGGCAAGATTGCCGGTGAGGATGAAGATCATCCACACGGCGAACACCACAAGCGCCAGGGCACCCGTAATCCTGAGCCGATTGCAGAGCCTTTGCACTTCGAGGTCGTCCACCTCGTGAAACCGGCCAAGATAGATGAAGGCAAACGTCTTCTTCCGGCTGAAATAGGCCTGCGGGATCGTCTGAAAGCCGAGCGCCGGCGATCCCAGCTGCTGCCAGAGATCGGGAAGCCGCGTCCGCAGCACACGCAGCAGCCGCATATAGGTTGCGATCATGAAGACGCCGCCGCCCACCGTGAAGACGGCCACCAACGAGGCAAGAAGAATGGAAATGACCCTTTCGATCACCGCTTTGCCTTGCCCGGCTTGAGCTTCATCGCGGCGGCGTTGGCCTTGACCGGGTTCTTCAGGATCGACTTCGGCAGGCGCGTGCGCAGCGCATCGGGCAATCCGTCATGCGGGCCGAGCTTCGGCCTGGGATGATCGTGCCAGAACTCCGTGCCCGTTTCCTTGTCGCGGTGCGGATGGAGCGGATACCAGAACTGGTTGCGCGCCCTGGGCGCCTCGGCGCCGACCAGAAGCAGCGCGTCCTTGTCACTGTTGTTGATGCAGACATGGGTGATGTCGGTGCGCGCCTCGAAGCCGACGAAGTCGCCTTCGCTCATCTTGTGGATGTTGCCGTTGATCCAGCAGTCGATGTCGCCTTCGACGACGTAGACGAATTCCTCCTCGTCGCGCTCGGCGTGCGGCCACGAGGTGCGCCGGCCGGGCGGCAAGACCTCGAAATGGATGCCGATGCGCGAGAAGCGGGCGCGGCGGCCATAAAGCGCGTCGATGCCGTGCTTTTCGGTCGAGCCGGGATAGGAACCTTCGTCGGGGGCGAGAATGTCACGCCAGTTGGCGACATAGTCCGGCCGCTTGCTCTTGCGCGAACCCTTCGGCGACGGCGCGCCGCGCGACGCATCGGAGATCGCGTCATGCGGGCCGGACCTGCGCCGTGGCGGGTTCTCCCACAGCTTGCCCATCGATTTGAGCATATCGTTGCTCTTCGCATCGGCCGCCTGCGAGACGAAAAACTGCGAACGCGTGCGCGTCGCCTCTCCAAATACGAAGAGCCGGACATCGACGTCCGTATTGTTGATGATGGTGTGGGCGATGCCGGTGCGGTCGTTGAAGGCGACCCCGTCTCCGTGCCTGAGCGGGTGAAGATGGCCGTCGGCCCACAAATCCGGCGCGCCTTCGAGCACGAAGAAGAATTCCTCCTCGTCGCGATAGGCGCCTGGAACGTTGGAGCGGGCGCCCGGCTGGATTCGAAGATGCGCGATCTTGAGGCGCGACAGGCCGGTGGCGTCCGCGAAGGAGCCCAGATAGCCCATCACCTCGCCGGAGGAGGATTGCGGCGGCGCCGACGGCTCGAGCTCGCGCCAGTTGCGGATGAAGGATGGGCGCTTCTTCATCATTTCCTGTGCTTCCGTTCGAAGGGGTTCGGCTTGTACTCGGGATCAAAGCCGAGCAGCTGCCAGGACTTTAGCATGTGCGGCGGCAGCGGCGCGTCAGCATGGAGCCGGCCGCCGTCGGGCCGCGCGATGTCGATGGAACGGGCATGGAGATGCAGCCGGTTCTCGATCTCGCCCAGACCGCGCACGTCGGTTCCGCCATATTTGAAATCGCCGACGATGGGCGTTCCGATCGATGCCAGATGGACGCGGATCTGGTGCGTGCGGCCGGTGAGCGGCTTGACCGCCAGCCAGGCGAATTCCTCACCCGCCGCGTCGATCACGACGAAATCGGTGACGGCGTCCTTGGCACCCTCCTCGCCGCGTTCGACGGTGGTCATGCGTTCGTCGCGGCCGCGCGGGCCATGACCGCCTTCCTTGACAAGCGCCGCCTTGATCGTGCCGCGCTTGACCTTGGGAACGCCTTTGACGAGCGCCCAGTAAATCTTCTGTGCATCGCGCGTGGCGAGCGCGCGCGACAGTTCAGCGGCGGCGGGCACGGTACGCGCGATGACCAGCACGCCGGAGGTGTCGCGGTCGAGGCGATGGACGAGGCGCGGGCGCGTGTTCTTCTCGAAGGCGAGGCTGTCGAGCATGCCGTCGATATGCTGGGTGAGCCCGCTGCCACCTTGCGTCGCCAGACCCGGCGGCTTGTTCAGCACGATGACGGACTTGTCCATGTAGAGGATCAGGTCCTGCAGATCGCCGGGCATGCGCTGGGCCGGCTTGGCGCGCGGCGCCGGCTCGGTGAGATCGCCATGCACGATCTGCGGCGGCAGGCGCACGGTCTGGCCGGCGGCGACACGGTCGGCGGCCTTTACGCGCTTGCCGTCGAGACGGACCTGGCCGGTGCGCAGCAGCTTCTCGAGCCGGCCATGGGTCAGCGCCGGATAATGCCGCTTGAACCAGCGGTCGACGCGAATGCCGTCCTCGTCATGGGCGATGCGGTCGGCCATCTCAGATCGAACGCACCAGCCACAGGCCGGCGAACAGGGCCGCGATCGAGAGCAAGGCGGAGCCGGTGACGTACAGCGCCGCGGTCGCATACTGGCCGCGCTCGATCAGGAGCACGCTGTCGAGCGAGAATGTCGAGAAGGTGGTGTAGCCGCCGAGCACGCCGACCGTCAGGAAGGCGCGGACCTCCGGCGTCATCTGCACCTTCAAGGCAGCCAATTCCACGATCACGCCCATGGCGAAGCCGCCGGTGATGTTGACGACGAATATACCCCAGGGATAGCCGGGCCAGGCGGCGGACTGGATCGATCCGGCCGCGAAATAGCGCAGCAGCGAACCGAGCGCGCCGCCCATCGCGACCGCGAGAAGAATGCCCCATTGCATTGTCGAAACCGTTGGTTATCTGGAAATGCTATAGCAGATTCTACGAGTTGCCTCCCTGGCGGGATAGAGATCAGGTCCGATCATTCCCTCCCCTGAAAGGGGAGGGTAGATCGCCGACGTCGATCCGGGAGGGGTCGGTGTCGAAGCACGACCCCCACCCGATCTGCTTCGCAGATCGACCTCCCCCTTTCAGGGGGAGGAAGAACCCTTCTTGGCCCGCAGCTTCGCCCAGTATTCCAGCCGCTTGGCGATCTCGCGTTCGAAGCCGGTTTCCTTCGGCGTGTAGAACTGTTCGCGCGCCATGGCGTCCGGGAAATAGTTCTGGCCGGAGAAGCCTTCCTCGGCTTCGTGATCGTATTCGTAGCCTTTGCCGTAGCCGAGGTTCTTCATCAGCTTGGTCGGCGCGTTGAGAATATGCGCCGGCGGCATCAGCGAGCCGTGCTCCTGGGCGGCGCGCTTGGCGGCGCCGAGTGCGGTGTAAACCGCGTTCGATTTCGGCGCGCTGGCGAGATAGAGCACGGTCTGCGCCAGCGCGATCTCGCCCTCCGGGCTGCCGAGAAAGTCGAACATATCCTTGGCGGCGAGCGCCTGGACCAGCGCCTGCGGATCGGCCAGTCCAATGTCCTCGACCGCGGCGCGCACCAGACGGCGCGCGATATAGAGCGGCTGCTCGCCGCCGATCAGCATGCGCGCCAGCCAGTAGAGCGCGGCGTCGGGGTCGGAACCCCGGATCGACTTATGCAGCGCGGAGATGATGTTGTAGTGCTCCTCGCGGCTCTTGTCGTAGAGCGGCGCGCGCTTCTGCACGGCGGCGACGAGAGCGGCAGGATCGAGCGGCTTGACCGTTTTGACCGTCGCCAACTCCTCCACGAGGTTCAGAAGATAGCGTCCGTCGCCGTCGGCCATGGCGCGCAGGCTGGCACGCGCATCGTCCGTCAGTTTGAGTTTCTCGCCGTAGTGCGCCTCGGCGCGCTCAAGCAACGTCTCCAGCGCCACGTCGTCGAGCCGGCGCAGCACCAGCACTTGGGCGCGGCTGAGCAATGCGCCGTTCAGCTCGAAGGACGGATTCTCCGTCGTCGCGCCGACCAGGATCACCGTGCCGTCCTCGACCACCGGCAGGAAGGAATCCTGCTGGCTGCGGTTGAAACGGTGGATCTCGTCGACGAAGAGGAGCGTGCCCTGCCCCATCTTGCGGCGCTGGCGCGCGGCATCGAACGTCTTCTTAAGATCGGCGACGCCGGAGAACACCGCCGACAATTGTTCGAAGTGCAGCTTGAACGCGGTCGACAGCAGCCGCGCGATAGTCGTCTTACCGGTGCCCGGCGGGCCCCACAGAATGATGGAGTGCGGTCGGCCCGACGCGATCATTCGGCCGATCGGACCTTCGGGACCGATGATGTGGTCCTGGCCCACGACCTCGGCGAGCGACTTGGGCCGCAGCCGGTCGGCCAGCGGCCGCGGCGCGTCGTCGGGCAATCCACCAGCTTCGAACAGATCGCTCATGCGCGAAGTCTAGCGCATGAGCCGGGTTTTCGCCTCACCCCTGCACGTTCAGCGTCAGGCGCTGGTTGCCGCGATCGATGACAAGCTGCCAATGGTCGGCGTTCGACAGCAGATTCAGCAGATCACCGACCCGCTTGATCTCGACCCCGTTGACCCCGCGCACGATATCGCCAGGCTGAAAGCCGTAGCCGCCCGACGGCGTGCCCTGGGTGACGGCGACGATCACGACGCCGTTGGCCATCAGCGGCATCTGCAGTTCGGTGGCGACCGCAGGCGACAGGTTCTCGACCTGGGCGCCCGTCAGCGGATTGCGCCCACCGATCGTCTGGGCTTCGCGCGGCGGATTCTCCGCGGGCAGCGCCAGCGTGACCGAGATGTCGGCGGGATTGCGTCCGAGATGGACATGCATCTTCACGACGTCGCCCGGCTTGTGCGTGGCGATGCGGTAGTTGAGCGACTGCATGTCGTTCACCGGCTGGCCGTCGACCGAGAAGATCACATCGCCGGTGTGCAGGCCGGCGTTCGCCGCCGGTCCGCCGGGATAGACGCTCTTGAGCAGCACGCCGTTGGGCACGGAAATGCCTAGGCTGGCCGCGATGTCGGCGGTGACCGGCTGGCCGTCGGCGCCGATCCAGGCCAGCTTGATGCCGCCGCCGAGCGCGCCTTCCAGCACGCGGCGCGCGAGGTTCGCCGGAATTGCAAAGCCGATGCCGATGGATTTGCCGGTGCGCGACAGGATCGACGTGTTGATGCCGGCAAGCTTGCCGTCGGTCGTCACCAGCGCGCCGCCCGAATTGCCCGGATTGATGGCCGCGTCGGTCTGGATGAAGAACTGGTAGTCGGATGCCGAACCTTGCGTGCGGGCGAGCGCGGAGACGATGCCCATGGTCACGGTCTGGCCGACGCCGAACGGATCGCCGATGGCGAGCACCAGATCGCCGACCTGCACTTTGTCGCTGTCGGCGAATTCGACGGTCGGCAGCTTCTCGCCCCTGGTGTCGATCTTGAGCACGGCGAGATCGGTTCGCGGATCGGCGAACAGCACCTTCGCCTTGAACTCGCGCTTGTCGCTGAGCGCCACGACGATGTCGGTGCCGCCGGCAACCACATGATTGTTGGTCAGCACGACGCCGTCACCGCGCACGATGACGCCGGAGCCCAGCGACTGCTGCACCCGCTGGCGCATCTGCGGATTGCCGAACAGCTGGGCGAACAGGGGATCGGAGAAAAACGGATTCATCGGCGCCTGCACGATCGAACGGGCATAGACATTGACGACGGCGGGCGCGACGCGCTTGACGATGGGCGCGAAGGTGAGTTGCACCTGCCCCATCGAGGCCGGCACGGCGCGCGGTGGATCGGCGAGTGCGGGGACGAAGAGAAGCGCGGATACAAGCGCGGCGAACAACATGCGAAACATCACGAGCGATCCTTCAAAACGAAAAAGGGCAGCCGGAGCCGCCCTCAATCTAATTCAAAGCGTGGCGAAAGTGAGGAGCCGCGCGATCGGCGCCTATTCCTCGCCCTCATCCTCGTCGCGGACTTCCACCGGTCCGGAATCCTGGCCCTTGGCGTCTTCGTCGCGATCGATGAACTCGATGAACGCCATCGGCGCGTTGTCACCGTGCCGGAAGCCGGCCTTGAGGACGCGGGTGTAGCCGCCGGGACGCTTGGCATAGCGCGGACCGATCACATCGAACAGCTTGCGCACCTGATCCTCGTCGCGGATCTGGGCCAGCGCCTGGCGGCGGGCGTGCAGATCCTTGGGCCCGCGGCGCGACAGCGTCACGAGCTTTTCCATCACCGGGCGGATCGTCTTCGCCTTGGGCAAGGTGGTCTTGATCTGCTCGTGCTTGATAAGCGCGGCCATCATGTTCGCGAACATGGCGGTGCGGTGCGACGAGGTGATGTTGAGCTTACGCCCTTGGTTGCGATGGCGCATGACGCCTTACCCTTCAGGTTGATCAGTACTGGTCTTCGTAACGCTTGGCGAGGTCTTCGATATTCTCCGGCGGCCAGCCCGGCACTTCCATGCCGAGATGCAGACCCATTTCGGCGAGCACCGCCTTGATCTCGTTCAGCGACTTGCGGCCGAAGTTCGGAGTGCGGAGCATTTCCGCTTCGGTCTTCTGGATGAGGTCGCCGATATAGACGATGTTGTCGTTCTTCAGGCAGTTCGCAGAACGCACCGAAAGCTCGAGCTCGTCGACTTTCTTGAGAAGCACCGGATTGAAGGCGAGATCGGGTTTCGCCTCTTCGGCAACGCGCTCGCGCGGCTCTTCGAAGTTGATGAAGACCTGGAGCTGATCCTGCAGGATGCGCGCGGCATAGGCGACCGCATTGTCCGGCGTGACCGCGCCGTTGGTTTCGACCTGAAGCGTCAGCTTGTCGTAGTCGAGGATCTGGCCCTCGCGGGTGTTCTCGACTTTGTAGGAGACCTTCTTGACCGGCGAGAACAGGCTGTCGACCGGGATCAGGCCGATCGGCGCGTCTTCGGGGCGGTTGCGATCGGCGGGGACATAGCCCTTGCCGGTCGCGACGGTCAGTTCCATGCGGAACTCGACCTTCTCGTCGATCGTGCAGATGACGAGATCGGGGTTCAGGATGTCGATGTCGGCGGTGCCGGCGATCATGCCGGCGGTGACTTCGACCGGGCCCTGGGCGCGCAGCGACAGGCGCTTGGGACCTTCGGCGTGCATGCGCAGCGCGAGCTGCTTCACGTTCAGCACGATGTCGGTCATGTCCTCGCGGACGCCGGGGATCGAAGAGAATTCATGCAGCACGCCCTCGATCTGGATCGAGGTCACGGCCGCGCCCTGCAGCGAGCTGAGAAGCACGCGGCGCAGCGCATTGCCGAGCGTGAGGCCGAAGCCGCGCTCGAGGGGTTCCGCCGTGATCGTCGCCGACCGGCCGGCATCGTGCCCGGCTTCGATCTTCAACTTTCCCGGCTTGATCAGTTCTTGCCAGTTTTTCTGAAACATTTTTTCCTCATCGTGTCCCGGACGTGTCGGATCACGCCCATACGGTCGACGGGTTAGGGGTACTTCCGAACGCTATACTAGACTCTGCGGCGCTTGGGCGGCCGGCAGCCATTGTGCGGGATCGGCGTGACGTCGCGGATCGAGGTGACGACGAGGCCGACGGACTGAAGCGCGCGCAGCGCGGATTCGCGTCCCGAGCCGGGGCCCGAGACTTCGACTTCCAGCGTGCGCATGCCGTGATCGATGGCCTTCTTGCCGGCATCCTCGGCCGCGACCTGCGCGGCGTAAGGCGTCGACTTGCGCGAGCCCTTGAAGCCCATCATGCCGGCCGACGACCAGGAGACGGCGTTGCCCTGCTGATCGGTGATCGTGATGATCGTGTTGTTGAAGGTCGCCGCGACATGGGCGACGCCCACCACGACGTTCTTCTTTTCCTTCTTGCGCGCGCGGCCGCCGCTCTTCTTTTCCGCTGCTGGGGCTGCCATGGGATTACTTCGTCACCTTCTTCTTGCCGGCGATCGCCTTTGCAGGCCCCTTGCGCGTGCGTGCGTTGGTATGGGTGCGCTGGCCACGGACCGGAAGGCCCTTGCGATGGCGCAGGCCGCGATAGCAACCAAGGTCCATCAGGCGCTTGATGTTCATCGCCACTTCGCGGCGCAGATCGCCTTCGACGAGATAGTCGCGGTCGATCGCTTCGCGGATCTGGATGATCTCGGCCTCGGTCAGATCGTGGACGCGGCGCGAAGTCGCGATGCCGACCTTCTCGCAGATCTCCTTGGCTTTCGCCTGGCCGATTCCATGAATATAGCGGAGCCCGATTTCGACCCGCTTCTGGGTGGGAATATTGACGCCGGCGATGCGTGCCACGAGTTTCTCCGAAATCCAATAAGTCTTTGAACCAGCTTTACTTTTTTGGCAGGCGAGGCCCTGAGCGAATACCGGTCGCGCGGCTCGGGTTCGAGCGCGTCAAAAACCGGAAATCTCCAGGGAAATCGTCCGCAAGGGCGCGGATTATATAAATCGTAACCCCCTCAGTCAATGGGCATTAACACATTGTTTCGTGGGCGGATTTCCCGCCCGTTTCAAGGGCTTTTCTTGTCGAGCGCGGCGGCGATCTGGCGGGTTACCTCGGCGATCGGCGCCATGCCGTCCATGGTCACCACCTTGCCCTGCTTGCCGTAATAGTCGAGCAGCGGGGCGGTGTTCTTGTAATAGACGTCCAGGCGGTGCTGGAGCGTCTCCGGCGTGTCGTCGGAGCGCAGGATGCCGCCCTCCTTGATGCGCTGCTCAACCCGCTGCAGCAGCACCTTGTCGTCGACCCGAAGTTCCAGGACGACGTCGATCTTGCGCTTGCGGCTGGCCAGCATGGCGTCCAGCGCCTCGGCCTGGGGGATGGTGCGCGGAAACCCGTCGAACACCGCGCCCTTGGCGCAGTCCGGCTGGTCATAGCGCTCCGCAATGATCGCGATGACGATATCGTCGGGCACGAGCTCGCCCTTGGTCAGCAAGGCTTCGACCTTCTTGCCGAGCGGCGAGCCGGCTTTGACCGCTGCGCGCAGCATGTCGCCGGTGGAGAGCTGCGGCAGGCCGCGCTTCTCCGTGAGGACCTTGGCCTGGGTGCCTTTGCCCGCGCCAGGAGGTCCGAACAGAACGATGTTCAACGACGCGCTCCCCGAAGCTTGGCCTTCTTGATGAGGCCTTCATATTGCTGCGCGATCAGATGGCTCTGGATCTGCGCAACCGTGTCCATTGTGACGCTCACCACGATCAGGATCGAGGTGCCGCCGAGATAGAAGGGAATGCTGTAATAGGAGAATGCGATTTCGGGGATCAGGCAGACGGCCGCGAGATAGAGCGCGCCGATGACCGTGATGCGCGTCAGCACGTAATCGATATGCTCGGCCGTCTTCTTGCCAGGCCGGATGCCGGGAATGAAGCCGCCATACTTCTTGAGATTGTCCGCCGTCTCTTCCGGGTTGAAGACGATCGAGGTGTAGAAGAACGAGAAGAACAGGATCATCAGCGCGTAGAGCACCAGATAGAGCGGCTGGCCGTGGCTGATATAGGTCACGACCGTCTGCAGCCAGTCGGGGATGTTCTGCGCATTGAAGCCGGCGATGGTGGTCGGAAGCAGCAGGATCGACGACGCGAAGATCGGCGGAATGACGCCCGAGACATTGAGCTTGAGCGGCAGGTGCGACGACTCCCCGCCATACATCTTGTTGCCCTGCTGGCGCTTGGGATACTGGACCAGGAGGCGGCGCTGGGCGCGCTCCATGAACACAATGCCCGTCACCAGCCCGGTAATGAAGAGTGCGCCGACGATGACGGTGAGCGGGCCGATGGCGTTGGTGCGCATGGATTCGAACGCCTGGCCGATATATTGTGGGAAGCGCGCGACGATGCCGGCGAAGATGATGAGCGAGATGCCGTTGCCGACGCCGCGGCTGGTGATCTGCTCGCCGATCCACATCAGAAGGATCGTCCCGCCGGTCAGCGTGATGACCGCGGTGATCTCGAAGAACAGGCCGGGATTGATGACGATGCCCTGGGTGTGTTGAAGACCGATCGCGATGCCGAAGGCCTGAACGGCCGCCAGTCCCACGGTGCCGTAGCGCGTGTACTGGTTGATGATCTTGCGGCCCGCCTCGCCTTCCTTTTTCAGATTCTCGAGCTCGGGAAACACGGTCGTCATCAGCTGTATGATGATGGAAGCCGAGATGTAGGGCATGATGCCGAGCGAGAAGATCGCCATGCGCTGCACGGCGCCGCCCGCGAGCACGTTGAAGACGTCGAGGAACCCGCCGGCCTGGCTGTCCATCAGGTGCTTCATGCCGGCCGGATCGATGCCGGGCATCGGTATATAGGTACCGAGCCTCGCCACGATGAGCGCGCCCAGCGTGAAGAAGATGCGCTGGCGCAGCTCGGTCGCCTTGCCGAAGCTGGAGAAATTAAAGTTCGCGGCCAGTTGTTCGGCTGCTGAAGCCATTTCCTACTCCCGACTCGGGCCGACTTTATATCGGGACGGCCCCTGACCGCGACAAGCGCGGATTGAGCCCTAAATTCGGCCCTATGCCCCGCGGGCGGCGCGCTTTTCCGCGGCCTTGGCCCGGCGCTGCTTCCTTTTGCCCGGTTCGCCCTTCTTATTCATGTAGTTGGCCTTCTTGAAGGTCACGGTCAGGGATCCGCCGGCCTTCTCGATCGCCTCGCGCGCCGAAGCCGACGCCCCGGCAACTTCGATGTCGAGCTTGGAGGTGATCGCCCCGGTGCCAAGAAGCCGCACGCCGTCGCGGCTCTTATGGACGAGGCCGGCGGCACGCAGCGTCGCGCCGGTGATCTTCTGGCCCGCGTCGATCTTCTTTTCGTCGATCGCCTTTTGCAGGCGGCCGAGATTCAGCTCGGAGAACTGATTGGCGAAGATGTTGTTGAAGCCGCGCTTGGGCATGCGCATGTGCAGCGGCATCTGGCCGCCTTCAAAGCCATAGACCTTCGTGCCGGTGCGGGCCTTGGCGCCCTTCACGCCGCGCCCCGACGTCTTGCCGAGGCCGGAGGACGAGCCGCGGCCGACCTTGTGCTTGTGGCGATGCGCGCCGGGATTGTTGCGGATTTCGTTGAGCTTCATTGTAACTCTCCATGGCCGGTCAGCCTGACCGGCCACCAAACTATTTCTTGTCTTCGACGATCTCGACGAGGTGCGGGATCGAGTTGATCATGCCGCGCACCGAGGGCGTATCCTCGAGCACGCGGGTACGGCGGATCTTGCCCAGGCCAAGGCCGCGCAGCGTTGCCGCCTGGATGGCGGGACGGCGGGCGGCGCTCTTGATCTGGCGCACGGTCAGGGTTTTCTTTTTATCAGCCATTGTCGTTGTCCTTAAGCCGTCGCCTGCTCGCCCTTATTGCCTTCGCGGCGCGCGATGATCTCGGTGACGCTGCGGCCGCGGCGCTGCGCGACCATGCGCGGCGACTGCTGGTTCTTCAGCGCATCGAACACGGCGCGCACCATGTTGTAGGGGTTCGACGTGCCAAGCGACTTGGAGACCACGTCGCCGACGCCGAGCGCCTCGAACACCGCGCGCAGCGGACCGCCCGCGATGACGCCGGTACCGGCCGGCGCCGGGCGCACAATGACCTTGCCCGCGCCGTGATGGCCGCGCACTTCATGATGCAGCGTGCGGCCGTCCTTCAGCGGAACGCGGATCAGGGATTTCTTGGCCTCGTCGGTCGCCTTGCGGATCGCCTCCGGAACTTCGCGCGCCTTGCCATGGCCAAAGCCGACGCGGCCGCGCTGATCACCGACGACCACAAGCGCCGCAAATCCGAAGCGCCGGCCGCCCTTGACCACCTTGGCCACGCGGTTGATGTGAACGAGCTTGTCGATGAACTCGTTGTCGCGATCTTCGCGATCGCCACGATCCCTGCGCCTGCCGCCGTCTTCACGTGCCATTGCTCAGCTCTCTTTCAGAATTCCAATCCGCCCTCGCGGGCGGCATCGGCGAGCGCCTTGATGCGCCCGTGATAAATGTAACCGCCGCGGTCGAACACGACCTGCTTGACGCCTTTGGCGAGCGCACGCTCGGCGATTTTCTTGCCGACGCCGGTGGCCGCGTCCTTGTTCCAGGTCTTGGGCGCCTTGCCTTCCTTCTCGTTGGTCGAGGCGGCAACAATCGTCGCCTGCGCGCGATCATCGATGATCTGGGCATAGATGTGCTTGCCCGAACGGAATACCGACAGCCGCGGCCGCCCATAGGCGTGCGACGTGAGCTTGAAGCGGGTCCGCGCCTTGCGGCGGCCGAACAAATCCTTCGTCATTTCTTCTTGCCTTCCTTGCGGCGGACATACTCGCCCTCATACCGCACGCCCTTGCCCTTATAGGGTTCCGGCTTGCGATAGGCGCGGATCTCGGCCGCCACCTGGCCCACCAGCTGCTTGTCCATTCCGGCGACCGTCAGCATGGTCGGCTTTTCCGCCGTGATCGTGATGCCGGCCGGGATCGGATAGGCGACGTCGTGACTGAAGCCGAGCTGCAGATTCAGGTTCTTGCCCGCGACCTGAGCGCGATAGCCGACGCCCTGGATCTCGAGCTTGGTGGTGAAGCCCTGCGTCACGCCGACGACGAGATTGTTCACCAGCGTGCGGCTCATGCCCCACATGGCGGCGGCGCGCTCCATTTCCTTCTTGGGCGTGATGGTGACGCCATCCGCGCCGACGGTTGCTTCGACCTCGGGCACGAGCGTGACCTTGAGCTCGCCCTTGGGGCCTTTCACGGACACGGTTTTGCCGCTCACCGACGCGGTGACGCCCTTGGGCAACGGAACCGGCTTCTTGCCGATGCGTGACATCACTTGCTCCCTAGAACACCTGGCAGAGGACTTCGCCGCCGACATTCTTTTCCCGGGCATGGGCGTCGGTCATCACGCCTTGCGGCGTGGAGACGATCGACACGCCAAGACCCTGGCGATGCGGCTTCAAGTCCTTGACGGACGTATAAACGCGGCGGCCCGGCTTCGACACCCGCTTCAATTCGCGGATGACGGGCTGGCCGTCATGATATTTGAGCTCGATCTCAAGCTCGCGGTGGCCGGTCTTCAGCTCCAGCTCGGTATAGTCCCGGATGAAGCCTTCTTCCTTCAGCACATCGAGCAGCCGGGCGCGCAGGCGCGAATTCGGCGACTTGATTTTCGCCAGGCCACGAAGTTGGCCGTTGCGGATGCGGGTCAGAAGATCGCTGACGGGATCGGTCGTTGCCATATGCAATCGTCTCCTTACCAGCTCGCCTTGGTCATGCCGGGGATCTGGCCGAAATTCGCGAGATCGCGCAGCGCGATACGCGACAGTTTTACCTTGCGATAGTAGCCCTTGGGACGGCCCGACAGATCGCAGCGATGATGCACGCGCACCTTCGACGAGTTGCGCGGCAGCTTCGCGAGCTTAAGCCGCGCAGCAAAACGCTCCTCGGCGGGCACCTTCATATTGTCGGCCGTCGCCTTCAGCGCGGCGCGCCGGACGGCATATTGCGCCACGAGCTTCTCGCGCTTCTTGTTGCGGTTGATTTGGCTGGTTTTCGCCATGTCAGGTCCTTACTTCGCAAACGGGAATTGGAAGCCCTCGAGAAGCGCCTTGGCCTCCGCATCGGTCTTCGCAGATGTGTTGACGATGATGTCCATGCCCCACACGGTCTCGGTCTTGTCGTAGTCGATCTCGACGAACACGATGTGCTCCTTGAGGCCCATCGCGTAGTTGCCCTTGCCGTCGAAGCTCGTCGCCTTGACGCCGCGGAAGTCGCGCACGCGCGGCAGCGCCATCGTGATGAAGCGATCGAGGAACTCGTACATCTGGTCGCGGCGCAGCGTGACCTTCACGCCGACCGGACGGCCCGCGGTGATCTTGAAGGTCGAGATCGCCTTCTTGGCGCGGGTGATCACGGCCTTCTGGCCGGCGATCGCGGTCAGATCGTTGAGCGCGGCCTGGATCTTCTTGGTGTCCTGCGAGCCTTCGCCGGCGCCGATATTGAGCACCACCTTGTTGACGCGCGGCACCTGCATCACGTTCTTGTAGCCGAACTTCTTCATCAGCTCGGGGCGGATAACGTCGTTGTAGCGCTTCTTGAAGCGCGGCGTGTAGTTCGGATCGCGCGCATGCTCGCCCACCGCCACCTTCGTGCCGGCGTCAATCTCGCGCTTGGCGCCCTTCTTGGCACCCTTCGCCGCCTTGGCTTCCGCCCGTTCGGCTTCCTTCGGGTTCTTGCTGCCTGCCTCAGACATCGATGACCTCACCCGACTTCTTCGCAAAGCGGACCTTGCGACCGTCGTTCAATTCCTTCCAGCCGATGCGCGTGGCCGTTCCGTCCTTCGGATCGACATGCGCGAGATTGGACAGATGCACCGGCGATTCCTTCGACACGATGCCGCCCTGCAGCTTCTGCGTCTGGCGCTGATGGCGCTTGACCATGTTCACGCCGGAGACGAGCGCGCGGCTCTCCTCGGCGAGAATCCGGAGCACTTCGCCCTTCTTGCCCTTGTCGCGGCCCGCCGTGACGATGACGCGGTCGCCCTTCTTGATCTTCGCGGGCATCACAGCACCTCCGGCGCGAGCGAGATGATCTTCATCTGGTTCTTGGCGCGCAGCTCGCGGGTGACCGGCCCGAAGATGCGGGTGCCGATCGGCTCGCCCTGCGCATTGATCAGCACCGCGGCATTGCCGTCGAAGCGGATCAGGCTGCCGTCGGGACGGCGCACGCCATGGGCGGTGCGCACGACCACGGCCTTGAGCACTTCGCCCTTCTTCACGCGGCCGCGCGGAATCGCTTCCTTGACGGAGCAGACGATGATGTCGCCGACGTCGGCATAGCGGCGGTGCGAGCCGCCCAACACCTTGATGCACATGACACGGCGCGCGCCGGAATTGTCGGCGACGTCGAGCTCGGTGGACATTTGAATCATAGAACTTGCTCCAGGGCCTTTTCTACTTGCTCACCCGCTCGATCGCTTCCCAGCTCTTCAGCTTGGAAAGCGGCCGGCACTCGCGGATGCGCACGATGTCGCCCATCTTGAATTCGCCCTTTTCGTCATGGGCGTGATATTTCTTCGAACGGCGCACGGTCTTGCCCATCACGGGGTGGATGAAGCGGCGTTCCACCTTCACCACCACCGTCTTCTTGTTCTTGTCGCTGACCACGACGCCTTGCAGCACGCGCTTTGGCATACCCTATTCCTCTATCCTTCAGCCGGCCTTGCGGCGCTGCTCCGTCAAAACCGTTTCGATGCGCGCGATGGTCCGGCGGACTTCCCGCACGCGGTTTGTCTTCTCCAGCTGGCCGTTGGCGCGCTGGAATCGGAGGTTGAAGGCCTCCTTCTTCAGCTTGGTGAGCTGGTCGCCCAGCTCGTCTGCCGTCTTGGCCCGGTAGTCGTCGGCCTTCGACGACGGCTTCGCCGACATCTTCTGCTTCTTGGCCGCCTTCGGCGCCGCCGTTTTCTTCCTTGCTGCCATCGTCATGCACCCATGCGTGCGACGAATTTCGTCGCGATCGAAAGCTTGGCGGCGCCGAGCCGCATGGCTTCCTTGGCGGTTGCCAGATCCACGCCGTCCACCTCGAAGAGGATGCGGCCCGGCTTGATCTTGGCCACCCAATATTCCGGCGCGCCCTTGCCCGAGCCCATGCGGACTTCGGCCGGCTTCTTCGACACCGGCACGTCCGGGAAGACGCGAATCCACACGCGGCCGGCACGCTTCATCTGGCGCGTGATGGCGCGGCGTGCCGCTTCGATCTCGCGCGCGGTGATGCGCTCGGGTTCCAGCGCCTTCAGGCCGAAGGCGCCGAAATTGAGATTGGTTCCAGCCTTCGCGGCGCCGTGAATGCGGCCCTTGAACTGCTTTCTGAACTTGGTGCGCTTGGGTTGAAGCATCGTTGTCTCTTAGCTTGCCGCCGCTGGTTGACGTTCGCGGCTCTGGCCGCCGCGGCCGCTCTCGGCCTCGGCCAGGCGCTTATCCTGGGCCATCGGATCGTGTTCCATGATCTCGCCCTTGAAGATCCAGACCTTCACGCCGCAGGTGCCGTAGGTCGTCTTCGCGGTGGCGATGCCGTAATCGATGTCGGCGCGCAGCGTGTGCAGCGGCACGCGGCCTTCGTGATACCACTCGACGCGGGCGATTTCGGCGCCGCCGAGACGGCCGCCGCACTTGATGCGGATGCCGAGCGCGCCAAGGCGCTGGGCCGACTGCACCGCACGCTTCATCACGCGGCGGAAGGCGACGCGACGTTCGAGCTGCTGTGCGATGTTCTCGGCCACCAGCTTGGCGTCGATTTCGGGCTTGCGGATCTCGACGATGTTGAGATGCACCTCGTCGGCCGTGTAGCGCTGCACGTCGCTCTTCAGCTTCTCGATGTCGGCGCCCTTCTTGCCGATCACCACGCCCGGACGAGCGGAGTGGATCGTGATGCGGCACTTCTTGTGCGGCCGCTCGATGACGATCTTCGACACGCCCGCAGCCTTGAGCTTGTCGCTCAGATATTCGCGGATCTTGATGTCTTCCTGCAAAAGGCGGCCGAAATCCTTCTTGCCCGCGTACCAGCGCGAGTCCCAGGTCCGGTTGACGCCCAGGCGAAGACCGATCGGATTAACTTTTTGACCCATTAGGCGGTTTCCTTTTCCGCTTTGGCGGCAGGCTTCTTCGGCGCGGCCTTCTTCTTGGCCTTGCCCTTGGACTTCTTGTCTTCGGCTTCAGCCTCTTCGCGCTTTTCCTGGACCACGATGGTGATCTGGGAGAAGGGCTTCATGATTCCGGCGCCGCGACCGCGGGCGCGCGCCATGAAGCGCTTCATCACGAGGTTCTTGCCGACCGAGGCTTCCGAAACGATCAGATCGTCGACGTCGAGATCGTGGTTGTTCTCCGCATTGGCGATCGCCGACTGCAGCACCTTCTTGACGACCTTTGCGATGCGCTTGGGCGAGAAGGTGAGTTCGTTGAGCGCGCGGTCGACCTTCTTGCCGCGGATCGTCTCGGCCACGAGGTTGAGCTTGCGCGGCGAGGTGCGGATCATCGTGCCCACCGCCTTGGCGTGGGAGTCGGGGAGAACGCGGGCGCGTGCCTGCTTGCCCATCAGCCGGCCCTCTTCGCTTTCTTGTCGCCGCCGCCGGAATGGCCGGAGAAGGTGCGCGTCGGCGAGAACTCGCCGAGCTTGTGGCCGACCATGTCCTCGGTGACGAGCACGGGAATGTGCTTCTTGCCGTTGTAGACGCCGAAGGTGACGCCGACGAATTGCGGCAGGATCGTCGAGCGGCGCGACCAGGTCTTGATCACGTCCTTGCGGCCGGAGTTGCGCGCGACTTCCGCCTTCTTGAGCAGATAGCCGTCGACGAACGGGCCTTTCCAAACCGAGCGAGTCATCTCTTACCCTTGTGCCTTGCCTTTGCGCGTACGCACGATGAACTTCGTGGTGCGCTTGTTGGTGCGGGTCTTGTTGCCCTTGGTGCCCTTGCCCCATGGCGTGACCGGATGGCGGCCGCCCTTGGTGCGGCCTTCGCCGCCGCCATGCGGATGGTCGATCGGGTTCATCGCGGTGCCGCGGACGTGAGGGCGCTTGCCCTTCCACACATTGCGGCCGGCCTTGCCGATGACCTCGTTCATGTGGTCGGGGTTCGACACCGCGCCCACCGTCGCCATGCAGGTCAGCGCGACCTTGCGGACTTCGCCGGAGTTGAGGCGCAGCAGCGCGTAGGCGCCGTCACGTCCCAGATATTGGGCATAGGTGCCGGCGGAGCGCGCGATCTGACCGCCCTTGCCCGGCTTCATCTCGATATTGTGCACGATCGTGCCGACCGGCATCGCCGAGAGCGACATCGCATTGCCGGGCTTCACGTCGACCTTCTCGCCCGAGACGACCGTGTCGCCGACGGCCAGGCGCTGCGGCGCCAGAATGTAGGCGAGCTCGCCGTCCTTGTACTTGATGAGGGCAATGAAGGAAGTCCGGTTCGGATCATATTCGAGGCGTTCGACCTTCGCCGGCTGATCGAACTTGCGCCGCTTGAAATCGACGAGGCGATAGCGCTGCTTGTGGCCGCCGCCCTGATAGCGCACCACGATACGGCCGGTATTGTTGCGGCCGCCGCTGGAATGCTTGCCTTCGGTCAGCGCCTTGACAGGTCCGCCCTTGTGCAGGCCCGAACGGTCGATCAGAACCAGCTGGCGCTGACCGGGGGTCGTCGGGCGATATTGTTTCAACGCCATGACTTACAGTCCCGTCGTGATGTCGATCTGCTGGCCCTCTTCGAGGGTCACGATCGCTTTCTTGAAATCGCTGCGCTTGTAAGGTTTGCCGCGGGCGAGCTTCGTCTTGCCCTTGACCGTCACCGTGTTGACCGCCTTCACCTTGACCTTGAAGAGCTCGGCGACCGCGGCCGCGATCTTCGGCTTGGTGGCATTGAGCGGCACGCGGAACACGACCTGGTTGGTCTCCGTGAGCTTGGTCGCCTTTTCGGTGATCACCGGCGAGAGGATGACATCGTGATGATAGCTCATGCGAGCCTCTCTTCGATCGCGGCGAGCGCGGCCTTGGTCAGCACCAGCTTGTCCCGGCGGATGATGTCGTAGACGTTGAGGCCGGCGGCGGGCAGCAGCGCGAGATGATTGATGTTGCGCGCGCTCATCTCGAAATTCTTGTCGAAGGCGCCATCGACGACCAGTGCCGATTGCAGGCCGAGCGCGCCGAGCTGCTTGGCCAGCGTCGCCGTCTTCACCGCCGCCGACTTGGCCTCGTCGAGCACGAGGATCGATCCGGACTTGGCCTTGGACGACAGCGCGTGCCTCAGACCGAGCGCACGGACCTTCTTGGGCAGGTCGAATTCATGGCTGTGCGCGACCGGGCCCATCGCCTTGGCGCCGCCGACATAGAGCGGAGCGGACCGCGCGCCGTGACGCGCCTGGCCGGTGCCCTTCTGCTTGTAGACTTTCTTCTTGGTGCGGTTCACCTCGGCGCGGGTCAGTACCTTGTGCTGGCCCGAGCGGCGCTTGGCGAGCTGCCACACGACGACGCGCTGGATCAGATCGGCGCGCGGTTCCAGACCGAAGATCGCGTCGCTCAGCTCGACGTCGCCGGCGGCCTTGTTATCCAGATTGAGGACCTTGGTCTTCATCTCAAGCCTCCGCCTTCGCCGGCGCGGCTTCGCGCTTCTTCACCGAACCCGGCATCGGCGAGTCCTTGTGCGGACGCTTCACGGCGTCGCGCACCATCACCCAGCCGCCCTTGGAGCCCGGCACCGCGCCACGGATCATGATCAGGCCGCGCTCGACGTCGACTTTCGCGACTTCGAGGTTCTGCGTGGTGACGTTCTCGTCGCCGTAATGGCCATGCATCTTCTTGTTCTTGAAGGTCTTGCCCGGATCCTGGCGGCCGCCGGTGCCGCCGAGCGAACGGTGGCTGATCGACACGCCGTGGCTGGCTTCGAGACCGCGGAAATTCCAGCGCTTCATCGCGCCGGTGAAGCCGCGGCCGATGGTGACGCCCGTGACGTCGACCTTCTGGCCCGGCACGAAGTGATCAGCCTGGATCAGGTCGCCGACTTCGAGCAGGTTCTTCGCATCGACGCGGAACTCCGCGACCTTGCGCTTGGGTTCGACCTGCACCTTGGCGAAGTTGCCGCGATCGGCCTTGGTCAGGCGCTTCGCCTTCGCGAATCCCGAACCGAGCTGCACCGCAGTGTAGCCGTCTTTCTCTTCCGTGCGCGTCGAGACGACCTGACAACCGTCCAGCTTGAGGACGGTGACGGGCACATGCCGTCCGTCGTCCAGAAACAGTCTGGTCATGCCGACCTTCTGCGTGATGACGCCTGTGCGCATCGCGCTGCTCCTTAAAGCTTGATCTCGACGTCGACGCCGGCCGCAAGGTCGAGCTTCATCAAAGCGTCGACGGTCTGCGGGGTGGGATCGATGATGTCGAGGAGACGTTTGTGAGTCCGGATTTCGAACTGCTCGCGGCTCTTTTTGTCGATGTGCGGGGAGCGGTTCACGGTAAAGCGCTCGATGCCGGTGGGGAGCGGAATGGGGCCCCTCACCTGCGCGCCGGTGCGCTTAGCCGTGTTGACGATTTCCCGCGTCGAATTGTCGAGAATTCGATGGTCGAAGGCCTTAAGCCTGATGCGGATGTTCTGATTTTGCATTATAGCCCCGTCATGGCCGGGCAGCGAGCGCAGCGAAGCGCGACCCGGCCACCCATTGTTTCGTTCATCACCATCTCGACCACTGTCTTTACTCTCACCTGGATCCCCTTCCCTCGCCGCCTCAGGCGGCTCGCCGGGGATGATCCGCTTGTCAGCGGATCACTTCAAAATCTTTGCGACGACGCCGGAGCCGACGGTCCGGCCGCCTTCGCGGATGGAGAAGCGCAGCTTCTCTTCCATCGCGATGGGCGCGATCAGCTCGACCTCGATCGACACATTGTCGCCCGGCATCACCATCTCGGTGCCTTCCGGAAGCTTCACGATCCCCGTCACGTCCGTGGTGCGGAAGTAGAACTGGGGACGGTAGTTGCCGAAGAACGGCGTGTGACGACCGCCCTCGTCCTTGGTCAGCACATAGACCTCGGCCATGAAGTTGGTGTGCGGCGTGATCGAGCCGGGCTTGGCCAGAACCTGGCCGCGCTCCACGCCGTCGCGCTCGATGCCGCGCAACAGGCAGCCGACATTGTCGCCCGCCTGGCCCTGGTCGAGCAGCTTCCTGAACATCTCAACGCCCGTCACCACCGTCTTGACGGTCGGACGGATGCCGATGATCTCGACTTCCTCGCCGACCTTGACCACGCCGCGGTCGATACGGCCGGTCACAACCGTGCCGCGGCCGCTGATCGAGAACACGTCCTCGATCGCCATCATGAAGGGCTGGTCCACCGGACGCTCAGGCTGGGGGATGTACTCGTCCACCTGCTTCATCAGCTCCAGGATCGCGTCATGGCCGAGCTTGGGATCCTTGTTCTCCAAGGCGCACAACGCCGAACCGCGCACGATCGGGATCTTGTCGCCCGGGAAGTTGTAGGACGACAGAAGCTCGCGGACCTCCAGCTCCACCAGATCCAGAAGCTCCGGATCGTCCACCATGTCGCACTTGTTCATGAACACCACCATCGCCGGCACGCCGACCTGGCGGGCGAGCAGGATGTGCTCGCGGGTCTGCGGCATCGGGCCGTCGGCGGCGCTGACCACCAGGATCGCGCCGTCCATCTGGGCCGCGCCCGTGATCATGTTCTTCACATAGTCGGCATGGCCGGGGCAGTCGACATGGGCGTAGTGGCGGTTCTTGGTCTCGTACTCAACATGCGCCGTCGAGATCGTGATGCCGCGCGCCTTCTCTTCCGGCGCCTTGTCGATCTGGTCGTAGGCCGTGAACGTCGCACCGCCCGTCTCCGCCAATACCTTCGTGATCGCCGCCGTCAACGACGTCTTGCCATGATCGACATGGCCGATCGTCCCGATGTTGCAGTGCGGCTTCGTCCGCTCAAATTTGGCCTTCGCCATCTTTATCTCCGTCTACTGAATGAAACTTCTGGACCTATCGCTTCGCTGCGCGAGGCCGGGTTGTTACGCGTACTTGGCTTTGATTTCGTCCGCGATCGCCTGCGGCACCTGACTGTAGTGATCGAACTCCATCGAATACTGCGCGCGGCCCTGGGTCTGCGAGCGCAGCTGGTTGATGTAGCCGAACATGTTGGCGAGCGGCACCATGGCCGAGACCACCGCCGCGTTGCCGCGCGTGTCCTGACCCTGCACCTGGCCGCGCCGGCTGTTCAGATCGCCGATCACGCCGCCTAAGAAATCCTCGGGCGTCACGACCTCGACCTTCATGATCGGCTCGAGCAGCTTGACCGCGCCCTTGCCGGCCAGCTCGCGGAACGCCGCGCGGGCCGCGATGTCGAAGGTGAGCGCGTTGGAGTCGACCTCGTGATACTTGCCGTCGGTGAGCGTCGCCTTGAAGTCGATGACCGGGAAGCCGAACGCCAGACCGCTTTCCTTCTGCGCCTTCAGGCCCTTTTCGACCGACGGGATAAACTCCTTCGGGATCGAGCCGCCGACCACATCGTTCTCGAACACGAAGCCCGAACCCGGCTCCAGCGGTTCGAAATCGATCGTCACTTCGGCGAACTGGCCCGAACCGCCGGTCTGCTTCTTGTGCGTGTATTTTATGGTGACCGGCTTGCTCAAAGTCTCGCGATAGGCGACCTGCGGCGCGCCGACATTGGCCTCGACCTTGTAGGTGCGCTTGAGGATATCGACTTTGATCTCGAGATGGAGCTCGCCCATGCCCTTGAGGATGGTCTGGCCGGATTCCTGATCGGTCGAAACGCGGAAGGACGGATCCTCCTGCGCCAGGCGAACGAGGGCCATGCCCATCTTCTCCTGGTCGGCCTTGGTCTTGGGTTCGATCGCGACCTCGATGACCGGATCGGGGAATTCCATGCGCTCCAGGATCACCGGATGGTTGGGATCGCACAGCGTCTCGCCGGTGGTCGTGAGCTTCAACCCCGCGAAAGCGACGATATCGCCGGCATAGGCTTCCTTCACGTCCTCGCGGGAGTTGGCATGCATCAGAAGCATGCGGCCGACGCGCTCGGTCTTGTCCTTCACCGAATTCAGCGCCCCTGTGCCCGAATTGATCATGCCCGAATAGACGCGCACGAAGGTGATCGAGCCGACGAAGGGGTCGTCCATGATCTTGAAAGCGAGGCCGGCGAACGGCGCCTTGTCGTCGGCGGGCCGCTCGACCTCGTTGCCCTTGAGGTCCGTGCCCTTGACCGGCGGGATGTCGAGCGGCGACGGCAGATAGTCGATGACCGCATCGAGCAGAGGCTGCACGCCCTTGTTCTTGAACGCCGAGCCGCACATCACCGGCACGAAGGCGAACGCCATCGCGCCCTTGCGGATGCAGCGCTTGAGATCGGCTTCATTGGGCTCGGTGCCGTCGAGATAGGCCTCGAGCAGCTTGTCGTCCTGCTCGACCGCCATCTCGACGAGAGCGGAGCGGAGCTCCTTCGCCTTGTCGGCATATTCGGCAGGGATTTCGATTTCGTCGAACTTCGCGCCGAGCTGCTCGTCGTGCCAGATCAGCGCCTTCATCTTGACGATGTCGACGATGCCCTTGAATTCGCTTTCGGTGCCGACCGGCCAGGTGATGATCATCGGACGAGTGCCGAGGCGGTCGATCATCATGTCGACGCAGCGCTGGAAGTTCGCGCCGGTGCGATCCATCTTGTTGACGAAGCAGATGCGCGGCACGTGATATTTGTCGGCCTGGCGCCACACGGTTTCGGACTGCGGCTCGACGCCGGCGACGGCATCGAACACCGCGACCGCGCCGTCCAGCACGCGCATGGAACGCTCGACCTCGATGGTGAAGTCGACGTGGCCCGGCGTGTCGATGATGTTGATGCGGTGGTCTTTCCAGAAGCACGTCGTGGCGGCCGACGTGATCGTGATGCCGCGTTCCTGCTCCTGCTCCATGAAGTCCATCGTCGCGGCGCCGTCATGGACTTCGCCGATCTTATGGGACTTGCCGGTGTAATAGAGGATGCGCTCGGTCGTGGTGGTCTTGCCGGCATCGATATGCGCAGCAATGCCGATATTGCGGTAACGGTCGAGCGGAGTGGTGCGGGCCATCTTCGGTCTCTTGGATCTCTACCAGCGGTAATGGGAGAACGCGCGGTTCGCGTCTGCCATCTTGTGGGTGTCTTCGCGCTTCTTGACGGCGGTGCCACGGTTGTTGGCGGCGTCCATCAGCTCGCCCGAGAGGCGGCCCGTCATGGTCGGCTCGTTGCGGCCGCGCGCGGCGGTGATCAGCCAGCGGATCGCGAGCGCACGGGCGCGGTCGGTACGCACTTCGACCGGAACCTGATAGGTCGCGCCGCCGACGCGGCGGGATTTCACTTCGATCGCCGGCGCGACATTGCGCAGCGCCTCGTGGAAGATCTGGATCGGGTCCTGCTTGGTCTTCTGCTGGATGGAGTCGAACGCGCCATAGATGATGCCTTCGGCGGCGGACTTCTTGCCGTCATACATCAGGCTGTTCATGAACTTGGCGAGCACGAGGTCGCCATATTTGGCGTCCGGGGTGATTTCGCGCTTGTCGGCTCTGCGGCGGCGGGACATCTGGTGCTCTCCTTACTTCGGACGCTTGGCGCCATAGAGGGACCGGCGTTGCTTGCGGTCCTTGACGCCCTGCGTGTCGAGCACGCCGCGGATAATGTGATAGCGAACGCCCGGAAGGTCCTTCACGCGGCCGCCACGGATCAGCACGACCGAGTGTTCCTGAAGGTTGTGGCCTTCACCGGGAATATAAGAGAGGGCTTCGTAGCCGTTGGTCAGACGAACCTTCGCCACCTTGCGCAGAGCCGAGTTCGGCTTCTTCGGGGTCACGGTATAGACGCGGGTGCAGACCGCGCGCTTCTGCGGGCAGCCCTGAAGGGCCGGCACCTTGTTGCGCTTGGGCTTCTCGCCGCGTGGCTTGCGGATCAGCTGATTGATCGTCGGCATTCGACTTCCATCTCTTTGCGCGGGACATCCGCGCGGGACCTTCTTTGACTTCAGCGACCATCGCCAAAGCCGAAACAAAAACGGGCGCCGGCCGATGGCCTGCCCCGGTGAAATCGCGGAGGACTCGACTGAGTTCGCGCGGTTCGACGCTCTAAACTGGCTTTCCGACAGCGTTTTGGCGCGTTCGCGCCGACGGCCTGCCACTGAAAGGTTGCGCTATATATTCGGGTGGGTTTGGTGGGTCAAGCGTTGAAGTAAGGATATTTCAACGCCCGAGCTAATGTGCCGAACAGCCGGAGGTATGTAGGGATTTCGCGGCATAAGACGAACGGCGCCCGGACCATTTTTGAGCCATTTTTGCCGTCGTCCTTCTCGACGCTCGGGTCGTTCGGCAGTTGATTTTGAGAACATCGGTCGAGCGCGGGCTGTCCTGCCGCAGCTTGTTGCGACTAATTCGCATTGACAGCCTTCGTTCTCCCTGTATGGTCGGCCAAGTTGCGAACGATTATCAGGAACAGAATTTCAGATGGCGTTGCTTCGTGTCCGCGCCGGCCTTATGGCGGCGACCGTCTTTCTGTTGGCTTCGGCGACCGCCGCGAGAGCCGACGATCAGCCCTTCCTCACCCTCGACGCCACCGACATCGAGCCGGAGTTCGGCCACGAGTTGGAGCAGAACTTCGCCTGGGCATCGGGCAAGCCCGGCGCCTCCTTCAACACGATCGAGGGCGAGAGCGAGCTCGAATATGGCTGGTCCGACCAGATCCAGATTGCCGGCGCGGTCGGCTATGACTGGACGCGCGAGCGCGACCATTCGATTGCGGGCACAGCCGCGACCAGCGGCGTGGCGGTCGACGAAATCTCCGGCGAGCTGATCTACCAGGCGATGAATGTCTATTTCGATCCGGTGGGCCTCGGCTTCCTGGTGTCGCCGAGCGTGGGGCGCAACGCACGCAATCTGGAGGCCAAGGTCCTGTTGCAGAAGAATTTCCTCAACGACCGGCTGCGCACCGTGGTCAATCTCGGCGGCGAGATCGGCACCGAACGCGACGGCGACTGGGCCGACGTCGGCGCACTGACTTTCGATGCCGGCGTCGCCTACAACATCACCTGGGCATGGTCGGCGGCGATCGAGTTCAATGCCGAGAAGGATTTCGACGGGCTGCTGGTTAACGGACGTGCGGCGCCGACCGCGACGACGTTTTTTGTGGGGCCGACCATCCAGTACGTCGCCCATCCCTGGACCGCCTCGCTCGGCGTGCAGGCGCAGCTGCCCTGGGCAGCCGATGCGACGCACGCACCGGGTGGCGTGGTGAACGGATTTTCTTCCGACGCGGAGCGCACCCGCGTGATGTTCCGCGTAACGCGCGATTTCTTCTAAGCGCTCTAGAGCGCGGCGAAGAGATCGCGCGGGCGGCCCACGATCACCGATTCGAAATCCAGCAGGGCGCGCTTGAGCGGCAGTCCGCCGCCGAAACCGACCAGCGCGCCATCGGCGCCGACGACACGGTGGCACGGCACGACCAGCGGAATCGGATTGCGATTGCACGCCACGCCTACCGCACGTGCCGCGTCCGGGCCGCCGCCGAGCGCTCTGGCGATGGCGCCATAGCTGACCGTCTCGCCGAACGGGATTTCTGTCATCGCATTCCACACGGCACGCTCGAACTCCGAGCCCTCTTCGGCATGGGTTTCCAGATCGAATTCGCGCCGCGTTCCGGCGCAATATTCCTCGACCTGCGCGCGGACATGGGCGACGGCCGCGTCGTCTTCGACGCCATAGTCCGGACGGCGCTCGGCATGAAAGCGGAAGCGCACGAGCGTGCCTGCGCCGTCGACGACCGCGCCGAACGCACCGAAGCGCGTCTCGAAGGAACCCCAGCGAAGTTGGCCGTCCGTCATGGAACAAAGATGGGCCCGATGGCGCACGCCTGCCACCTGAATCTTGCGAGCGCGTCCGAAAATGGCCAACAGCGGTGCGTGAATCAAACAAAAAGGGCCGCTGTTGCCAGCGGCCCTTTTCGCATTCGTGAGGCGGCGTATCACTCCGCCGCGACAGGGCCCTCGATCTGGGCGACCGGCACGTTCTTCGCCTGCTCTTCCTGGATCGCCTTGTCGCGTTCGGTCGCGACATGGCGCAGCCGCGCGATGGCGCCGCCGGTACCCGCCGGGATGAGACGTCCGACGATGACGTTCTCCTTGAGGCCTTCGAGCGTGTCGACCTTGCCGTTGACGGCGGCGTCGGTAAGGACGCGCGTCGTCTCCTGGAACGAAGCGGCCGAGAACACCGAGCGCGTCTGCAACGACGCCTTGGTGATGCCGAGCAGCACGGGGCGGCCTTCGGCGATCTTGCCGCCGGCATCAATCGCCTTCTGGTTCGCCTCGTCCATTTCGAGCTGGTCGACCTGTTCGCCGGCGAGCAGCGTGGTCTCGCCGCCCTCGGTGACTTCGATCTTCTGCATCATCTGGCGGCAGATCACTTCGATGTGCTTGTCGTTGATCTTCACGCCCTGCAGCCGGTAGACGTCCTGGATTTCCTTGACGAGATAGGTCGCAAGTTCCTCCATGCCCTTGATGCGCAGGATGTCGTGCGGAGAAGGGTTGCCTTCGACGATATAGTCGCCCTTCTCCACATAGTCGCCCTCGCGCACCGAGATGTGCTTGCCCTTGGGAATGAGATACTCGACGGGTTCGAGTTTCTCATTCTTGGGACGCACGATGACGCGCCGCTTGTTCTTGTAGTCCTTGCCGAACTCGACGAAGCCGTCGGCTTCCGCGAGCACCGCGGCTTCCTTGGGCTTGCGCGCCTCGAACAGCTCCGCCACGCGCGGCAGACCGCCCGTGATGTCGCGCGTCTTGGCGCCTTCGGTCGGAATACGGGCCAGAAGATCGCCGGCCTTCACGTCCGCGCCGTCCTCAACCGAGAGAATGGCGTCCACGGAAAGCGCATAGCGCGCCTCGCCGCCGCCCGGAACCTGGAGCGGCTTGCCCTTCTTGTCGACGATGACGATCGCCGGGCGAAGCTCGGTCGCCTTGGCGCCCGTGCCGACACGGCTGTCGATCACCACCTTGTTGGACACGCCGGTCTTTTCGTCCGACACGTCGCGGAACGAACTGCCCGAGATCAGCTCTTCGTACTTCACGATGCCTTCGACATCGGTGAGCACGGGGAGCGTGTTCGGGTTCCATTCGGCGAGACGGTCGCCGCGCTTCACGTTCGCGCCCTCGTCGACCTTGAGGCGGGCGCCGTACACGATGCGGTAGGCGGCACGCTCCTGGCCCTTGGGATCGGTGATCACCGCCTGCATGTTGCGGCCCATCGCGATCAGCTCACCGTCGGAATTCTTGACGATGTTGCGGTTCACGATCTTGATCTTGCCGTCGTAGGACGCCTCGATCTTCGACTGGCCGACAACCTGCGCCGCGCCGCCGATGTGGAAGGTGCGCATGGTGAGCTGGGTGCCCGGCTCGCCGATCGACTGCGCCGCGATGACGCCGACCGCTTCGCCGATATTGACCGGCGTGCCGCGGGCAAGGTCGCGGCCATAGCACTTGCCGCAGACGCCGTCCTTGAGCTCGCAGGTCAGGACCGAACGAACGCGGACGCGCTGGATGTGCGACGCCTCGATCCGGTCGGCGATATCCTCGCTGACTTCCTTGCCCCGCTTGATGATGACTTCGCCGGTGTCGGGATGCTTGACATCCTCCGCCGTGGTACGGCCCAGGATGCGTTCGGCGAGCGAGGACACCACGGTACCGCCGTCGATTTCGGCCTGGACGTAGACGCCCTTCTTGGTGCCGCAATCTTCGGTGGTGATGATGCAGTCGTTGGCGACGTCGACCAGACGGCGGGTGAGATAACCGGAGTTCGCCGTCTTGAGCGCGGTGTCCGCCAGACCCTTGCGGGCGCCGTGGGTCGAGTTGAAGTACTCGAGCACGGTGAGCCCTTCCTTGAAGTTGGAAAGGATCGGGGTCTCGATGATCGAGCCGTCCGGACGCGCCATCAGTCCGCGCATGCCGGCAAGCTGCTTCATCTGCTGCGGCGAACCGCGGGCACCCGAATGCGACATCATATAGATGGAGTTCATCTCCTCCATGCGGCCCGTCTTCGGGTCGATCTTGGATTCGGAAATTTCCTTCATCATTTCGGCTGCGACGAGGTCGGTGCACTTCGACCAGGTGTCGACGACGAGGTTGTACTTTTCCTTGTCGGTGGTCAGACCGTCCAGATATTGCTGTTCATATTCACGCACGCGATGGCGCGTCTCGTCGATCAGCTTGATCTTGGTGTCGGGCACGACCATGTCGTCCTTGCCGAACGAGATGCCGGCCTTGCAGGCCTCGCGGAAGCCCAGACCCATCACCGCATCGGCGAACAGCACGGTCTCCTTCTGGCCGCAGTGACGATAGACCTCGTCGATGATGTGAGAGACTTCCTGCTTGCGCAGAAGGCGGTTCACCAGCTCGAACGGGATCTTGGGATGACGCGGCAGGATTTCCGCGATCATCATGCGGCCGGGCGTGGATTCGACGCGGCGGGTGATCGGCTTGCCGTCGGCATCGACCGTTTTGTAGCGGCACTTGATGCGGGCGTGCAGCGTGACGGAATCCGAGAACAGCGCATGCTCGATCTCCCCGATGTCGTTGAACACCATGCCCTCGCCGGGCTCGTTCGGGCGTTCCTGCGACAGGTAGTAGAGACCAAGGACGATGTCCTGCGTCGGCACGATGATCGGCTTGCCGTTGGCGGGGCTGAGGATGTTGTTGGTCGACATCATCAGCACGCGCGCTTCGAGCTGAGCTTCAAGGCTCAGCGGGACGTGCACGGCCATCTGGTCGCCGTCGAAGTCCGCGTTGAAGGCGGTGCAGACCAGCGGGTGAAGCTGGATCGCCTTGCCTTCGATGAGCACGGGCTCGAACGCCTGAATGCCGAGGCGGTGGAGCGTCGGCGCGCGGTTGAGCAGCACCGGATGTTCGCGGATCACCTCTTCGAGGATGTCCCAGACCTCCGGCTTTTCCTTCTCGACCAGCTTCTTGGACTGCTTGACCGTCTGGCTGAAACCCTTGGCCTCCAGCCGCGCATAGATGAACGGCTTGAACAGCTCGAGCGCCATCTTCTTGGGCAGGCCGCACTGGTGCAGCTTGAGTTCCGGGCCGACCACGATGACCGAGCGGCCGGAATAGTCGACGCGCTTGCCCAGAAGGTTCTGGCGGAAGCGGCCCTGCTTGCCCTTCAGCATGTCGGCGATCGACTTCAGCGGACGCTTGTTCGCGCCGGTGATGACGCGGCCGCGGCGGCCATTGTCGAACAGCGCATCGACGGACTCCTGCAGCATGCGCTTTTCGTTGCGCACGATGATGTCCGGCGCCTTGAGCTCGATCAGGCGCTTGAGGCGGTTGTTGCGGTTGATGACGCGGCGATACAGATCGTTCAAGTCCGACGTCGCGAAGCGGCCGCCATCGAGCGGCACCAGCGGACGCAGATCCGGCGGGATCACCGGCACGACGGTCAGGATCATCCATTCCGGGCGGTTGCCGGAATCGATGAAGGCCTCGACGACCTTCAATCGCTTGACGAGCTTCTTCTGCTTCTCGCCGCCGTTGGAGCCGGCGATGTCGAGGCGCAGCTGATCGCGCAGCTTCTCAAGGTCGATCGCCATGAGGAGCTTGCGGATAGCTTCGGCGCCGATCTCGGCGGTGAAGCTGTCGTTGCCGTAATCGTCCTGCGACTTGTAGAACTCGTCTTCCGAGAGAAGCTGACGCTCCTTGAGCGGGGTGAGTCCCGGTTCGATGACGATGTAGTTCTCGAAATAGAGAACGCGCTCCAGATCCTTCAGCGTCATGTCGAGCATCAGACCGATGCGCGACGGCAGCGACTTCAGGAACCAGATGTGGGCGACGGGCGAGGCCAGCTCGATATGCGCCATGCGATCGCGGCGCACCTTCTGCACCGTGACCTCGACGCCGCACTTCTCGCAGACGATACCCTTGTACTTCATGCGCTTGTACTTGCCGCACAAGCATTCATAGTCCTTCACCGGCCCGAAGATGCGGGCGCAGAACAGCCCGTCCCGCTCCGGCTTGAAGGTGCGGTAGTTGATGGTCTCGGGCTTCTTCACCTCGCCATGCGACCAGCGCAGGATCTGATCGGGGCTCGCAAGCGAGATCCGGATGCGATCGAAGGTCGGAATTTCCTTTCCGACCTGGAAGACATTCATCAGTTCCTGGTTGGCGCGGGCCGCATCACGGCGGTGAGAGCGCGCTTCGGTTTCAAACTCAGCCATTGAGGAGCTCCACATTGAGCGACAGCGAACGCATTTCCTTGACGAGGACGTTGAACGATTCCGGAATACCGGCCTCGAACGTGTCTTCGCCTCGGACGATCGCTTCGTAGACTTTGGTGCGGCCGGCGACGTCGTCCGACTTCACGGTCAGGATTTCCTGCAGCGTGTAGGCGGCGCCGTATGCCTCGAGCGCCCAGACCTCCATCTCGCCGAAACGCTGGCCGCCGAACTGGGCCTTGCCGCCCAGGGGCTGCTGCGTGACGAGAGAATATGGTCCGATCGAACGCGCATGGATCTTGTCGTCGACCAGATGGTTCAGCTTGAGCATGTAGATGTAGCCGACCGTGACCTGGCGCTTGAACGCTTCGCCCGTACGGCCGTCATACAGCGTGACCTGACCGGACGCGGTCAGCCCCGCCTGCTCCAGCATCTCGACGATGTCCTTCTCCTTGGCGCCGTCGAACACGGGCGTGGAGATCGGAACGCCGACCCGCAGATTCTCGCCGAGCTCGGTCATGCCGGCTTCGTCGAGTTCCTTCAGGCGGTCATCGTCGCCATAGACATGCTTGAGTTGGCGACGCAGCGCTTCGAACTTGCCGTCGCGCTTGACCTTGTCGAGCGTCTCGCCGATCTGGCGGCCGAGACCGGCGCAGGCCCAGCCCAGATGGGTTTCGAGAATCTGGCCGACGTTCATGCGTGAGGGGACGCCCAGCGGATTGAGCACGACGTCGACCGCCGTGCCGTCTTCCAGATGCGGCATGTCCTCGATCGGAACGATGCGGCTGATCACGCCCTTGTTGCCGTGACGGCCGGCCATCTTGTCGCCGGGCTGCAGCTTGCGCTTCACCGCGACGAACACCTTGACCATCTTCATCACGCCGGGCGCGAGTTCGTCGCCGCGGCGCAGCTTCTCCACCTTGTCGGCGAAGCGCTTGTCGAGGCGCGACTTGGACTCGTCGTACTGCTTCCTGAGCGCTTCGGCCTCGCTCATCGCCTTCTCGTTACGAAGGCCGATCTGCCACCATTGATGCTTGGCGATGGTGTCGAGCACCGCCTGGGTGATCTTGGTGTCAGCCGCCATGCCCTTGGGGCCGTGAGCCGCGGTCTTGTTGAGCAGGATCTCCGCCAGTCGCGCGAAGATGTTGCGCTCGAGAATCGCGAGTTCGTCGTCGCGGTCCTCGGCCAGACGCTCTTCCTCGGCCTTCTCGATCGCCATGGCGCGCTGGTCCTTGTCGACGCCGTGGCGGTTGAAGACGCGCACTTCGACGACGGTGCCGGTGACGCCCGGCGGAACGCGCAGCGAGGTGTCGCGCACATCGGCCGCCTTCTCGCCGAAGATTGCGCGCAGCAGCTTTTCTTCCGGCGTCATCGGCGTTTCGCCCTTCGGCGTCACCTTGCCCACCAGAATGTCGCCGGCCACGACTTCGGCACCGATATAGGTGATGCCGGCCTCGTCGAGGTTCTTGAGGTTCTCTTCGCCCACATTCGGAATGTCGCGGGTGATTTCCTCGGGCCCGAGCTTGGTATCGCGCGCCATCGTCTCGAATTCCTCGATATGGATCGAGGTGAAGACGTCGTCGCGCACGATGCGCTCGGAGATGAGGATGGAGTCCTCGAAGTTGTAGCCGTTCCAAGGCATGAACGCGACGAGCGCGTTCTTGCCGAGCGCAAGCTCGCCGAGCTGGGTCGACGGGCCGTCGGCGATGATGTCGCCCTTCTTCAGCTGGTCGCCGACCTTCACCAGCGGACGCTGGTTGATGCAGGTGGATGCATTGGAGCGCTGGAACTTGCGCAGACGGTAGATGTCGATGCCGGGCTTGGTCGGATCGGTCTCTTCCGTGGCGCGGATGACGATACGGGTCGCATCGACCTGATCGACGACGCCGGTGCGGCGCGCCGAGATCGCGGAACCGGAATCGCGCGCCACCACTTCCTCCATGCCGGTGCCGACGAGCGGCGCCTCCGGACGAAGCAGCGGAACGGCCTGGCGCTGCATGTTCGAACCCATCAGCGCGCGGTTGGCGTCGTCGTTCTCGAGGAACGGGACGAGCGCCGCGGCGACGGAGACGAGCTGCTTGGGCGAAACGTCGATGAATTCGACCTGGTCGGGCGTGGTCATGACGAAGTTGCCGCCCTTGCGGCACGAGACGAGCTCGTCCGACAGGCGGTTGCGGCTGTCGATCGTCGCGTTGGCCTGGGCGATCGTGTACTTCGCCTCTTCCATCGCCGACAGATAGATCACCTCGTCCGTCACATGCTTGTTGGTCACGCGGCGGTAGGGGCTTTCGATGAAGCCGTACTTGTTGACGCGCGCATAGGTCGCGAGCGAGTTGATCAGGCCGATGTTCGGACCTTCCGGCGTCTCGATCGGGCAGATGCGGCCGTAATGCGTCGGGTGCACGTCGCGCACTTCGAAGCCGGCGCGCTCGCGGGTCAAACCGCCCGGCCCGAGCGCCGACATGCGGCGCTTGTGGGTGAGCTCCGACAGCGGGTTCTGCTGGTCCATGAACTGGCTGAGCTGGGACGAGCCGAAGAACTCGCGCACCGCGGCAGCCACGGGCTTGGCGTTGATCAGGTCGTGCGGCATGACCGTGTCGATGTCGACGGCGGACATGCGCTCCTTGATCGCGCGCTCCATGCGCAGCAGGCCGACGCGGAACTGGTTCTCCATGAGCTCGCCGACCGAACGCACGCGGCGATTGCCGAGATTGTCGATGTCGTCGATCTCGCCGCGTCCGTCGCGCAACTCGGTGAGCGCTTTCAGAATCGCCAGGATGTCGTCCTTGCGCAGCGTGCGCATGGTATCCGGCGCGTCGAGGTTGAGGCGCATGTTCATCTTCACGCGGCCGACCGAGGACAGGTCATAGCGTTCCGCGTCGAAGAACAGCTGGCCGAACAACGTCTCCGCCGTATCGAGCGTCGGCGGTTCGCCAGGACGCATGACGCGGTAGATGTCGATCAGTGCCTGTTCGCGGGAGTGGTTCTTGTCCACCGCGAGCGTGTTTCGGATGTAGGCGCCGATCGTGATGCCGTCGACATTGATGACGTCGATCTCGTGGAAATCGGCTTCGGCGAGCGTGGCGAGGTTCTGTGCCGTCAGCTCGTCGCCGGCTTCGACATAGATCTCGCCCGTCTCCGGGTTGACCATGTCGAGCGCGCTGTAGCGGCCGAGCATTTCCTCTTCCGCCATCGCGACCTGCTTGATGCCGTCGTCCTGCCACTTGCGCAGGGTGCGGACGGTGATCTTGGAGCCGGCCTCGGCGATCACTTCGCCGGTCTTGGCGTTCTTCCAGTCGGCATTGACCTTGGCGTTGCGCATCCAGCCGGGTTCCACCGGCGTGGTCCACGAGCCGTCCTTCTGACGCTTGAAGGCGATCTTCGAGAAGAAATAGTCGAGGATCTCTTCCTGGGTGAGGCCGAGTGCGTAGAGCAACGTCGTCGCCGGCAGCTTGCGGCGGCGGTCGATGCGGACATGAATGATGTCCTTGGCGTCGAATTCGAAGTCGAGCCACGAGCCGCGATAGGGAATGACGCGGGCGGCGAACAGCAGCTTGCCCGACGAGTGCGTCTTGCCCTTGTCGTGGTCGAAGAAGACGCCCGGCGAGCGGTGCATCTGGCTGACGATCACGCGCTCGGTGCCGTTGATGATGAAGGTGCCGTTCTCGGTCATGAACGGAACGTCGCCCATATAGACGTCCTGTTCCTTGATGTCCTTGACCGACTTGGCGCCGGTTTCCTGGTCCACATCGAACACGATGAGGCGCAGCGTCACCTTGAGCGGTGCCGCGAACGTCATGGAGCGCTGCTGGCACTCCTCGACGTCGTATTTGGGTTCTTCGAAGTGGTAATCGACATATTCCAGGAGCGAGGACTCCGAGAAGTCCTTGATCGGGAATACGTGACGGAACACCGTCTCCAGACCCTCATCTTTGCGGCCGCCCTCCGGCTTGTCGACCTGGAGGAACTGGTCGTAGGAGGTCTTCTGGACCTCGATGAGATTGGGCATTTCAGCGACTTCGGCGATCTTGCCGAAATATTTGCGAAGCCTTTTGCGTCCGGTGAAAGAGAGCGTCATTCTTGCGTCCTTCTCGCGGTCCTAATTGACCGCCATGGGTGCCGAGTAATTGCAAAACCAATGACGAACACCACCGACCCCTTCCACGGGCGAATCGCGGAAGGGGGGTGGGTTGAACGAAGTATGTACGCGGGGCGGGTTATTCAACCCTCCACGCCTCCTTATTTCAGCTCGACCTTCGCGCCGGCGTCCTCGAGCTGCTTCTTGATCTTCGCCGCTTCGTCCTTGCTGACATCGGCCTTGACCTCCTTGGGAGCCGCCTCGACGAGGTCCTTGGCTTCCTTGAGGCCCAAGCCGGTGATGGCGCGGACTTCCTTGATGACATTGATCTTCTTGTCGCCGGCGTCCGTCAGAACGACCGTGAACTCGGTCTTCTCGGCGGCCGGAGCGGCAGCGGCGGCAGCCGGGCCGGCGGCCACGGCGACGGGAGCAGCGGCCGAAACGCCCCACTTCTCTTCCAGGAGCTTCGCGAGGTCCGCGGCTTCCAGAACGGTGAGGCCCGACAGGTCTTCTACAAGCTTTTCGATCTTCGACATTTCTTCAGTTCCTTGAGGTTCGAGTTTGAATGCTGATGTTGGATTGTCGCTTGCTTACGCAGCTTCCTTCTTGGAATACGCGCCGATGACGCGGGCGAGCTGACCGGCGGGGGCTTGGATGACCCCGGCGATCTTCGTGGCGGGTGCAACCAGCAGCCCCACGATCTTGCCCCTCAACTCGTCGAGCGACGGCAGGGTTGCGAGGGCTTTGACACCGTCCGCATCCAGCGCCGTCACTCCGACCGAACCGCCCAGGATCACGAGTTTGTCGTTGTCCTTGGCGTAGGCGACCGCAACCTTCGAAGCCGCGACGGGGTCCGCGCTGTACGCGATACCCGTCGGGCCTTTGAAGAGATGCGAGATGCCTTCAACGGCCGTTCCCTGGAGCGCGCGTACCGCCAGACGGTTCTTCGCCACCTTGAACGAGGCCCCGGCGGCGCGCATGCGTCCGCGAAGATCGTTCATTTGAGCAACCGTCATGCCGGAATAGTGGGCGACAACCAGGGAGCCGGCCTTCGCGAAGAGGCCGTTTAGCTCTTCGACGACTTCCGTTTTCTCTGCTCTGTCCACTTGTTAGCTCCTAACTTCAACAGCAACCGGGACGATCCGGCCGCTGCCCTGTGACACACGACGTCTGCCCCAGGGCACAAACCCGAACTGCGGGATTTCTCCCGAATTCGGTTTCACTCCCTGTCTGTGCTGGAATTTTTAAGTGCCGAAGCACTCCAGCGGTCTCGGACAGTTCGGGCCATCGCCGGCCCGAATTCACTCCACCTTGTCATCCCCGGCCGAGCGGCGAAGCCGCGAGAGGAAGGGGACCCAGGTGCCAAACACTTGCGCCGGTCTTTCCCACCTGGGTCCCCTTCCCTTCGCATCGCTTCGCGATGCTCAGCCGGGGATGACACGTGGTACTGACCGCCGCGAAACTCCTTACGCTTCGGCCGAAGCCGCGCCGACGGACGAGAGCGCGATCTTCACGCCCGGTCCCATCGTCGAGGAGATCGACACCTTCTTCATGTAGACGCCCTTGGCGCCCGGCGGCTTCGCCTTCATCACGCTGTCGACGAACGACTTCACGTTCTGGACGATCGCGTCCTCGGTGAAGCTCGCCTTGCCGACGCCGGCCTGCACGATGCCGGCCTTCTCGACGCGAAACTCGACCGCGCCGCCCTTGGCGTCCTTGATCGCCTGGGTGACGTCCATCGTCACCGTGCCGACGCGCGGGTTCGGCATCAGATTGCGCGGGCCGAGCACCTTACCGAGGCGGCCGACGATGCCCATCATGTCGGGCGTCGCGATGCAGCGGTCGAAGTCGATCTTGCCGGCCGTGACTTCGGCGGCGAGATCTTCCGCACCGACGATGTCGGCGCCCGCCTTCTTGGCCTCGTCCGCCTTCGCGCCCTTGGCGAACACCGCGACGCGCAGCTTGCGCCCCGTGCCGTTCGGCAGCGAGGACACGCCGCGCACCATCTGATCGGCGTGGCGCGGATCGACGCCGAGATTGATCGACAGCTCGATCGTCTCGTCGAACTTCGCGGTGGCGCGCGACTTGATCATCTTGACGGCGTCTTCGACGGAATAGGACTTCGTCGTTTCGATGCCTTCATTGGCCTTCTTGAATTGCTTTGAGATGGTCATGGCGGTTACCCCTTGACCTCGATGCCCATCGAGCGCGCGGAGCCCTCGATCATCAGCATCGCATTTTCGACGTCGTTGGCGTTGAGGTCCTTCATCTTGGCCTCGGCGATCTGGCGCACCTGCGCCTTCGTCACCGAACCGGCCGAAGTGAGGCCGGGCGATTTGGAGCCCGAGGTGAGCTTGGCCGCCTTCTTGAGAAAGAACGAAGCGGGCGCGGTCTTCATCTCGAAGGTGAAGGACTTGTCCGAAAACACGGTGATGGTCACCGGAATCGGCATGCCCTTTTCCTGGTCCTGCGTCTTGGCATTGAAGCTTTTGCAGAACTCCATGATGTTGAGGCCGCGCTGGCCGAGCGCAGGACCGATCGGGGGCGATGGATTTGCCGCGCCCGCGGGCACCTGCAATTTGACGTAACCGGTAATCTTCTTCGCCACTTCCTATCCGCCTCCTTAGCGGTTTGCGGTGCAATCGGGCTTAGGCGCGCCCTCCCGCGGTTATCTCAGACCTTTTCGACCTGAGTGAATTCCAATTCGACCGGCGTCGCGCGGCCGAAGATCGAGACGGCGACCTTCACGCGGCTGCGATCCTCGTCGACCTCTTCCACCGTGCCGGTGAAGGAGGTGAACGGTCCGTCGGCCACGCGCACCTGCTCGCCGATCTCGAAGGTGATCGAGGACTTGGGATGCTCCGCGCCCTCGGTGACCTGGTTGAGGATGCGATCGACTTCCGCCTGGCGCAGCGCCATCGGCTTGTTGTTCTGGCCGAGGAAGCCGGTGACCTTCGCGACGTTCTTGACCAGGTGATAGCAATGGTCGGTCAGGTGCGCGTGCAACAGGACATAGCCGGGAAGAAATTTGTGCTCCGCCTTGACCTTCTGACCGCGGCGCACTTCAAGCACTTCTTCGGTCGGCACCACGACGTCGACGACCTCTTCTTCCAATCCTTGGATCTTGGCCTGGCGCTTGATCTCCTCCGCCACCTTCTTCTCGAAGTTCGAGTAGGTGTGGACGATGTACCATTTCGCGTTGGCGTTCACGGTCTTGGTTCCAGCTTCGCTCATCGTGTCAGCCCGCCGCGCCAATCAGGAGCCGCTCGCCATAGGCGAGCAGCGCATCCACGCCAAAGAAGAACACCATGGTGAGACCCACCATGATGAAAACCATCGCCGAAGTGAGCCAGGTTTCCTTCCAGCTCGGCCAGGTGACCTTCGACATCTCGCGCCGGACCTCGCCGAAGAAGGCCAGCGGATTCGTGCGCCGGCGCACGGGCGCAGGAAGATCCTTGCCCGTCATGTCCGCCGTCTTCTTCGTCGCTTCAGCCATTCTCGTTCTTCGTTCAATCCGTTCGTGGCAGGAGTGGAGGGACTCGAACCCCCGGCCTACGGTTTTGGAGACCGCCGCTCTACCAACTGAGCTACACTCCTTAATGCAGCCCTCGGGCTATCCGGCTTCGCCGGCCCTCGGACTACAGACTCCAATTACAAACCTCACGTCCCTTGCTTCATCCGTCGACGTCGCCGCCGTTGGATGGACTATTTTATGATCTTTGCGACGACGCCGGAGCCGACGGTTCGGCCGCCTTCGCGGATGGAGAAGCGCAGCTTCTCTTCCATCGCGATGGGCGCGATCAGCTCGACCTCGATCGACACATTGTCGCCCGGCATCACCATCTCGGTGCCTTCCGGAAGCTTCACGATCCCCGTCACGTCCGTGGTGCGGAAGTAGAACTGGGGACGGTAGTTGCCGAAGAACGGCGTGTGACGACCGCCCTCGTCCTTGGTCAGCACATAGACCTCGGCCATGAAGTTGGTGTGCGGCGTGATCGAGCCGGGCTTGGCCAGAACCTGGCCGCGCTCCACACCGTCGCGCTCGATGCCGCGCAACAGGCAGCCGACATTGTCGCCCGCCTGGCCCTGGTCGAGCAGCTTCCTGAACATCTCAACGCCCGTCACCACCGTCTTGACGGTCGGACGGATGCCGATGATCTCGACTTCCTCGCCGACCTTGACCACGCCGCGGTCGATACGGCCGGTCACCACCGTGCCGCGGCCGCTGATCGAGAACACGTCCTCGATCGCCATCATGAAGGGCTGGTCCACCGGACGCTCAGGCTGGGGGATGTACTCGTCCACCTGCTTCATCAGCTCCAGGATCGCGTCATGGCCGAGCTTGGGATCCTTGTTCTCCAAGGCGCACAACGCCGAACCGCGCACGATCGGGATCTTGTCGCCCGGGAAGTTGTAGGACGACAGAAGCTCGCGGACCTCCAGCTCCACCAGATCCAGAAGCTCCGGATCGTCCACCATGTCGCACTTGTTCATGAACACCACCATCGCCGGCACGCCGACCTGGCGGGCGAGCAGGATGTGCTCGCGGGTCTGCGGCATCGGGCCGTCGGCGGCGCTGACCACCAGGATCGCGCCGTCCATCTGGGCCGCGCCCGTGATCATGTTCTTCACATAGTCGGCATGGCCGGGGCAGTCGACATGGGCGTAGTGGCGGTTCTTGGTCTCGTACTCAACATGCGCCGTCGAGATCGTGATGCCGCGCGCCTTCTCTTCCGGCGCCTTGTCGATCTGGTCGTAGGCCGTGAACGTCGCACCGCCCGTCTCCGCCAATACCTTCGTGATCGCCGCCGTCAACGACGTCTTGCCATGATCGACATGGCCGATCGTCCCGATGTTGCAGTGCGGCTTCGTCCGCTCAAATTTGGCCTTCGCCATAATGCTTTATCCTTCGTTCTTCACAGTCCGCGTTAGCGGTACGCAATTCTCTCGTCTTCAATCCGCCTTCGTCCTTCGGACTACGGCGCGACAACCTTCGGCAAAACCGAAAGTTGGAGCGGGTGAAGGGAATCGAACCCTCGTCATCAGCTTGGAAGGCTGTTGCTCTACCATTGAGCTACACCCGCCTCATTCGACTTCCTTCTTGTCTCGTCTCCGTACGCCAAGGCTTCGGGAGACAACGTCCGCCCCTTCTCAGTGGGGTGGCCTGCCAACCGAAGCCCCGCAGGAGCGAAGGTTGGTGGAGGGGGTTGGATTCGAACCAACGTAGGCGTAGCCAACGGATTTACAGTCCGTCCCCTTTAGCCACTCGGGCACCCCTCCGATTTCATCAAGTGGTACAAGCGTTTACGCGCCAGTTCCGAGCGGTACAGGAGCGCGTCCGATCCCATTGGAACGAACGTGAATTGATGCCTTTCGGAGGTTTGGCTGCGGACCGCGGGTTATTGGTCAATTGGGACAAGCTGTCAATAGACTATGAACGCGGAAAAGGCCGAAAAACACCCCCGCGAACAACAGCTTGTACCGGAAGCTACCCCCGGCCCCGCGGCGGGCGCAAGCGAATTGACCGCTTGACACCCGCCATCCGGCGTCCGGGTCAAAGCGCCTGAGACAGACCGACGAAGAAGCCGCGGCGCGGACCGAACTGCGGCGCCCCGACCCCGATACCGGTTCCGTCGCGGATTTCGTATTTCTCGTCGAACAGGTTGATCACGTCGAACCGGACCGTGAGCGGCTTTTCGGTCAGATCGAAATCGCGACTGACGCCGAGATTGACCTGGACATAGCCCGGCACATGGTCCCCGTTCGGCGTCGCGCCATCCCGTCTCAGGCCCGAGCCGTACAGCAGATCGGTACTGAACCGCGTGCCGTCCCAATCGTAGGACGCGCCGGCTGACACGCTGACAAGCTGCTGGTGATCGAGCGGGATGAAGTGGGTGGCGATGTAGGCGAGATCGTCCGGGCTGAACTGGAACTGGCTCGAGACGATGTCCTTGCCGACAGCCCGCTCATAGGCCGCATTGAAGTAGGCGGTTAGCGGCCCGCCATCATCGTAGTTGCCGGTGAGTTCCAAGCCGTATTGCCGGCCAGTCAGGTAATTGAACGGCGTCAGGATGATCGGCGCGCCGAACTGGCCCTCGTCGATCAAATTGTGCGACGCCTTGAAGAAGCTGTCGACGCCGAGCGTGAACACGTCGTGGATCTTCTGCTGAACGCCGAGATCGTAATAGTCGGCGCGCTCGGCCTTCGGCGTATCGTCGGTGTGATCGGCGGCGGCCGTGGTGCCGTCGAAGAGCGCGACATCGGTCGAGCCGACCAGCTCGATCGGCGGCGGCGAGAAATAGCGCGAGAATCCGCCGAACACCGTGGTCGTGTCGGTCGGCGTCCAGACGAAATTGACGCGCGGACTGAGCTGGCTTTCCGAAGCAAAAGCGCCGAACTGGTCCCAGCGCACACCGTAGTTGAGGGTGAACGCGGGCAAGATCTTCCACTCATCCTGGAGGTAGAGGCTATAGCTCCAGGCGTGCTTGGTGCCGTTGTCGGAAATTATGAGCGGCGTATCGGGCAGCATCTGGTTGCCCGCCCCGTCCACCGCCAGCACGGCGGATGAGGTCCGGCTGTCGAGATCGTCGGCCTGATAGATCAAGCCACCGCGGATCGTGTGCGTATCGCCCACATGATAGGAAGCCTCGGCCTGCAAGCCATAAGCGACGTCGCGCTTGTATGCGGTCTGCGCGATGCCGTTGTAGAGCAGATCGCCGAGCGGATCGGGCGTGAAATCGAGGCTCGAAAAGCGGCCGAAGGCCGAAACCTGGAAATTGAACGGCCCGTCGGCATGCAGATAGCTGACGATGCCGTAATGGGTGATCTCGCGCTGGTTTTCGTTGAGATTGGCGCTCGGGAACAGGAACTGGCCGTTCGCGGTGAGCACGCCCATCGGGCCGAGGCCGTTGACACCGTCGAGTCCGGCGGGCTCAAGCCCGCGCTGATTGGGAATCTGGAACATGTCGTTCGACGTGCCGATGATGGCGGTAAGCGAGCTGTTCTGGTCCAATATGTCCTGCAGGAACGCGAAGCCATGCCATTGCTTGGTGCGGTCGTGCAGCGGATCGTTGCTGCCGTCCGGCGATTCGATGCCGAGCGTGTCGGTCGTGTAGTCGCCCGATACGAAATAGTTGAGGCTCCCGGACGAGCCGCCATAGCTGACGCTCGATTGCAGTTCGCTGTGGCTACCGCCATAGACGGAAATCGCACCGCCGGGCGCGAACACGCCCGACTTCGTTTCGATGTCGATGATGCCGGCGGTGCGCAGGCCATACTCCGCCGGCAACGCTCCCGTGATCAACTTCAGCGACCCGACAAGGCGCGGATCGAGCGTCTGGCCGAACACCGAAATGCCTTCCGGAATGATGATGCCGTTTAACCGGTATTGCAGGCCATTATGCTCGCCTCGAACATGCAGCTGACCGAACGAGTTCCTGCGCCACGCCCGGCGCCTGGAGCACGACCTGGTTCAACAGATTGTTGTCTCCACCCGGCTGGGCTTCGATGTTGGCGTCGGTGATCGTGTAGGTGGATGCGCCGACCTGGGACTGGATCCCGACCCGCGCCGCGTTTAGCTTTTCTGCCGTCACGACGACGGTCTCGACATTTTCGGCGCTGGCCTGTTCGGTGAAGCCAATAAGCAAAGCTGTCATGGCCGCCGTGGCCATCATCCATGAGCGATTCATATGAAAACCCCTGCGAGGTTGCGATGCGCCCGCACGCTGGCCGCATGGCGAATATCGTGGAATGCGATCGGCAACCCGGCGCGAGGCGCGGGCGATCTATCGCGAGCCTAGATCTTTCGGATCAGACGCGGGGTGGAGCGCGGCCCTGCCAGGAATGGCTGGCCGCCGGTACGAGGTTCGCCGCGACGACGACGAACTCGATGACGGAAACGGAGAAGGACGGCAGAAGCGTCGCGGCGGCGGCCGGCGTGACGAACTGGCCCGCGGCGGCGAATTGCTGACAGAGCGGACAATTTGCGGGATCGTCCTTCGACGGCGCTTTGTGGTGAGCCGTTCCCTGAACAGCGTCGTAGATGTCCGCGGCGGACGGACCGTCCGCCTTGGAGAAATGGATATGAGTCTGGACCAGGTAGCCTTGAAGCACGAAGGCGGCGAGCGTCAGCAAAACGAGCGCACGGGAAAGCGTTCCGCGCAGGGCGGGCCCAGCCTTGGCTCTCGGTTGCGCAACGGGCTTCATGACGCGAAACAGAGCATAGTGCACCGCAGCACGAAAGCCAACTTGTCGTGAAGTTTGCGGTTCGGCCACAGTTCACTATAAGCCCCGCGCATGGCACGCCCCGACCGAAAAACCGAACGCCGTCCGGAACGCAAACCGGAGCGCAAATTCTTCAAGCCGCAGCAGAAGCCCGAGGGCGGGCTGTGGCTCTATGGACTGCATGCCGTTCGTGCGGCACTCGCCAATCCGAGACGCTTCGCGCGCCGTGCGGTCCTGACCGAACGGGCGGCGGAAGAGATCGGCGCCAAGCTGCTCGGACGCGTAAAGCACGAGACTTCGGACATGCAGGGCATCTCCAAGATTTTGCCTGAAGGCTCGGTGCATCAGGGCGCAGCGCTTTTGGTCGAGCCCCTGCCCCGGCGCCCGCTCGACGACGTGCTCGAAGAAACCGCGAACAAACGGCGCATCGTGCTGGTGCTCGACCAGATCACCGACCCGCACAATGAAGGTGCGATCCTGCGTACCGCCGCGGCGTTCGGCGTCACTGCGGTGATCGTGCAGGACCGCCATTCGCCGCCGGAAACCGGCGTGCTGGCGAAGGCGGCATCGGGCGCGCTCGACATCGTGCCGGTCATCCATGAAGTAAACATCGCCCGCTCGCTCGAGATGCTGGGCAAGCATGGCTTCTGGAGAGTCGCGCTCGCAGGCGACGGCGAGGTCGCGCTCGAGGAGGCGAAACATCCCGGAGACGTCGCGCTGGTGCTCGGCTCGGAAGGCGCGGGCGTGCGCCGGCTGGTGCGCGAGCGCTGCGACGTGGCGGCGTTCCTGCCGATCGAAGCGGCGATGGAGAGTCTCAACGTCTCCAACGCGGCGGCAGTGGCGCTCTACGAGATCCGGCGCGGGTAAGCGCGGCGCTCCGATCGCTCAATTGTCACGGCCCGCAACTGCGGGCCGCCCGGGTGAGGTTTGCGCGACTGTTGATTTGCGACCCTCGAAACCATTTCGCCGCCGTACCGATTCCAACTGGGTGGCCCGCAGTTGCGGGCCATGACACCAATGTCAGAACAGCGCCGCAACGACGTCGTTGCCGCCGTAGTTCTCGACGAAGACCAGAACCTTGTAACCGTCGGCCATTTCGAGATTACCGGCGGCGTCGTGCATCATCACGCCGTCATTGCTCATCGTCGCGGTGCGGCGATCGATGGCGAAGACCGGCGCGAGACCTTTGTATTGCGTGCGGATCAGTTTGTAGAGCAGCGCCGCGTTCTCCGGCGCGATGCGGATGCAGCCGGCGCTGGCGCGCGTGCCGAGCTGCGCGATCTCGAGCCCGACCGCGCCGTGGATCGCGATGCCGGTCTGCAGGCCGTTGTGCTCCCAGTTGAAGAACATGGCGTGCGGCATCGGCTCGTGCCACTGGCCCGAATAGTGGTTCTTGTACATCCGGCCGGGATCGAGCTCGTAATAGCCTTGCGGCGTGAAGCTCGGCTGGCGCGTGCCGTTGGCGGCGATCTCAATTTTCTCGCGGCCCGTCGAGGCTGGCCAATTGTAGAGCAAGGTCAGATTGCCGCCCGCGTCCTTGCGGAACACGTATAGCCGCTGCGCCCACGGACCATTGTCGGCTTTGCTCACATAGAGGAACAGGCCGAAATTGTTGAGCATCTCGTGGGTGAGACTGTCCTTGAGCCGCATGCTCACACGGACGAGTTCGGACGGCGCGAGACTAAGGCGCGCCGTCGACGGCGGCACCGGCAACATGGCCGGCGGCGGAACGAGTGACGGACGCAGCGCTGGCGGCGCGGCGAGCGGCTCCTTGGCGATGCGAATTTCGGGCGCGATGCGAATCTGGGGCGGCACGATCACAGGCGCGCTCGGCATCATCAGCGAAGGTTCGGGTGCCACCACCGGGGCCGGCGGCACGATGTGCACCGGCGCAAGCGCCATGGCCGTCGTGGGCGCGACCGGTTTGCGCGCTTCAGGCTTGGCGGCGGGCGCGCCGAACATCGCCTGGATCAGGTTGGTGCTCTGCGCCCTGCCGAAGGCGATAGCCGGGTCGATAAGGTGGCCGCGAACGGCGTCGAGGCCCATGGCGACCGTGCGGCGGCTCGCCTGCTCGAGTGGCGGATCGCGGTCGAACGCGACCATCACGCTGAACACGCTCGCGCACAGCAAGTAAACCGCACTCAATTTCCGAAGCGCCGACATGGATGCCGCATTAAATCCGCCGGATCATCCTAACGCATGAGAGGGGGTTTTGTCCCATACCGGGACTGGGGAAATTAACGATACATGGTTACCCAGGATTGCGGGCGGACGCGGGCCCGCCGGGCTGGTTGTCGATTGTGACAGGCGCGAGAATGCGTGCGGCGCCCGCCTTGCGGCGACGCGCTCACACAGCAACGTCGATCACGGGATCGAGCGGCGCCGCGACGCGCGCAAGATCGGCCTTCAATCGCGTGCTTGCCTTCCAGAAAAACCAGCCGGCGATGAGCCAGGTGAGAATGGTGGACACCATTGCGTAACGGATCGACTGGTCGCCGAGCATCGGGCGCAACAGATCGCTCTCGAGACCGACCAGGAGCGGTCCGGTGCCGAAGCCGATGATGTTGAGGATGAAGAGCAGAAGCGCCGCGGCCTGCGCCCGCATGCGCAGCGGCACGAGGCTCTGCACCACCGCATAGGACGGGCCGAGATATGCCGCGCCGTTCAGAACCGGAACGATGGCGGCCAGCGTCGCCAAGGTGAAGTTGTTGGAGAGCAGATAGACCGTCGACAACGGCATCGCGCAGCCGATGAAACAGAGGATGACCCACATGTACCAGCGCACATCGCGCTTCGCCAGCAAATCGGCCAGCACGCCGGAACCGTACGTCCCGATCCCGCCGACGACGCCGAACAGTCCGCCGATAAGCCAGCCGAGCTCGATCGGCGTCAGGTGGAACGTCCGCGTAAAGATGATCGGCACGAAGGCGACGCCGGCATAGCCGCCGAACGAGGCGAAGGCGCAGCCCAAGGAGATGTAGACGAAGGTCGGCTGGCGCAGGAGAAAGAGCAGCGCCTCGATCAGCCCCGGCGCCTGGCCGCTGTCGGCGACGCGCTCAACATGGCCGCGCCTGGGTTCGGGCACAGTCGCGAAGAACAGGATCGCGAGTATGAGGCCGGGAATGCCCGCGGCGAGGAACGCGTTGCGCCAGCCGAAATGCTGCTCCACCCAGCCGCCGGCGAAGAAGGCGAGCAGCAGGCCGACATTGAGCCCGGCGCCATAGAACGAGAGCGCCTGCGCCCGCTCATTCGGGGCGTAAAGGTCCGAGATGATCGAATTCGCCGAGGGCGAGGTACCTGCTTCGCCGATGCCGGTGAAGATGCGCGCGACGACGAGCTGAACGAAGTTGCGGCAAAAAGCGCTGACCGCGGTCATCGCCGCAAACAGAATCATCGAGACCGCCATGACGTTGCGCCGGCTCGCCCGGTCGGCGAGCCAAGCCAGCGGAATGCCGAGGGTCGCATAGAGGATGGCAAACACCGTGCCCGACAGAAATCCGACCGACGCGTCGGACAGATGGAACTCGGCTTTGATCTCGGGCAGGAGCTGGTTGAGGATGTTGCGGTCCAGATAGTTGACCACATAGATCAGCGTCAGCATCACCAGGATGTAGCGGCGCGAAACCGCGCCGCCTGAAACGGCAGGCTCGTTGCTCGTCAAATTCGTTCTCCCCCGGAAGACCGCGTTTTTTTCGACCGTAACAGAAACGTCACGGCCGGTCAGGGGCCGCGACGATTGTGCGCCACGAGTGCCTTCTACTTCTGACCGTGCCGTTCGCCCTTGCGGCCCTTGACCGCGAGATCGACGGTCAAGAGGCGGCGCTGCCCGCCGACCCGCATCTGCTCGGAGCCCATCAGATACATCATCGCCTGATAGTCGCCGAGCGAGTCTTCAAGCGCGTTGGTGAAGCCCTGCGCGTCCTGCGCCTTATTCATCTGGATCTTGGCGAAGCGCAGCGCCTCGGGACTGTTCTCCGCGACGCGGTGCGCGAAAGCGTAGGTCTCGCGCTCCAGCGCGTCCGGCGACACGACGCGGTTGACGAAGCCGAACTCGTGCGCCTCCTTGGCCGAGATGAAGCGGCTCTCGAAGCAGATCTCCTTGGCCTTGCGGATTCCGATGTCCCACGGGATCGACATATATTCGACGAAGCCGCCGAGGAATTCCGCGTTCGACGCCGCGAAGACGACGTCGCAACACGCCGCCGTCATCCAGCCGGCGTAGATGCAATAGCCTTCGACCATCGCGATGGTCGGCTTGGGGAAATTGCGCCAGCGCAGATGGACGTCGAGATTGTATCTCTTGAACTGGTCATAGGCCTCGATCGAGCCGGGCTGCACACCGAGCGCCGCCTTGTATTCGAGCGCCTCGGGCGTGCCCAGATCGTGGCCGGAGGAGAAGGTGCCGCCGGCGCCGCGAATCACCACCACGCGGACCGACTGGTCCCGGCCGGCCTGGGCGAACGCCTCGTCGATCTCGTCGAGCATGCGATAGCCGAGCGCGTTGCGGAATTTCGGCCGGTTGAGCGTGATGGTCGCGACCGGACCGTCGGTTCCATAGAGAATGTCCTTGAACGCCATCGGTCCCTCCCCGAATTATGCCGAGCGGACGGTGCCGCCGATCGGCGGCCGCGTCCACAGCCTTGCGCAGGCACGGCTTTCCCATAAAGTTCCGGCCCGAGAGGATCTTATGGCCGACATCTTCATCTCCTACGCCCGCGAGGATCGCGAGTGGGTCGAGAAGCTCGCCAGCGCTCTCGAGGCCGAGGGATTCTCGGTCTGGTGGGATTGGGACCTGCTGGTCGGCAAGCGCTACCGCGAGACGATCGAGACCGAGCTGCAGGCCTGCAAGTCGGCCGTGGTGGTGTGGTCGCAGCACTCGATTCGCTCCGACTTCGTGCGCGACGAAGCCGAAGATGCCCAGCAGCGCAACATCTTGGTGCCGGTTCTTAAGGAAACGGTTCGGCCGCCCGCGGGCTTCCGCCAACTGCAGACCGCCGACCTGACGACCTGGACGGGTGGCGATACCCACGCCGAATTCCGCCGCATGATGAAGGGCGTCTCCCATCTGGTGGGACGCACCGCAAAGGGCGACATGGTCCGCGAGGACGCGCCCACCCCGCCGGAGCCTGCCAAGCCCGCCGACACCAGACCGGCCGATTCGGAAAAGAGCGTCCCCGATAAGGCCCCGGCCGATACGGTCATGCCCGCTCCGATTCCGGTCCCCACGCCTGCCCCGACGCCACCCCCGATACTGACGCCCACTCCGACGCCGACTCCAGTGCCGGTTCCGTCGTCGACGAATCCGCTCGTGCGCTATGCCGCGATCGGCGGCGTCACCGCGGTGGCGCTCATCTACATCATCGCGCAGCTCTGGCCGGCGCCGCCTGTCCCGCCGAAGCCGCCCCATGGCAGATCGTTCGCCGACAACCACCACCAAGGCGGCGGAACGAACAATGGCGGCAGCACTGCCGGCGGCAGCAACAGTGGCGGCGGCACCGACTCCGGCGGCGACGTCGGCCAAAGCGGATCGGGCGGCGACAATAGCGGCGGCGACAGCAGCGGCGGCGGTGGGACGGCGGCCATCATGCTTCCTTCGCCCGGAGACGTCGACACGTCGGGACTGCGCCCGGAAGTGGAAGAGATGGTCACGCGCGCAGAGAAGTCCGAGCACGACGCGAAAACGCGCGGTCAACTCGCACTTGCCCAGCAGGCGGCGGCGCAGGGCGCGGCGGCGCGCGCGACTGCCGGTGGCGATTCCAGCGTCGGGCTGCTCGACGGGCGCGATGGCGGCGGCAACACGTTCAAATATGCCGGAGAGGTCGCCGACGGCACCGAACAGGGCGTCGGCACATCGACGATCTCCAACGGCACGCGTTACGCCGGGCAATGGTATGGCGGCGTCTCGCAGGGGCTCGGCACCTATCGCTATGCGAATGGCGACGTCTATGCCGGCGAGTTCGACTCGAACCAGGAGTTCGGACTGGGTATCGTGACCTTCGCGGACAAGAAGCGCGGGCTCGGCTATGCCGGCCAATGGTCGGCGAACGAATATAACGGCTACGGTACCTATTATTACACCGACGGTTCGCGTTTCATCGGGCTGTGGCACAAGGGCCAGATGAACGGCGTCGGCGCCAGGTTCGATCCCTCCGGCAAGATGACCGAGCAAGGCACCTACGAGAACAGCGTTCTGAAGAAGTAGCCCGGGGCAATACATCTCGGGGGGTGAGTCACATCCCTCGTCCTTCGACAAGCTCAGGACGAGGATTTCAGCGCAACTCCTCATGCTGAGCTTGTCGAAGCATGAGGAGGATGGGCTTCCGGCGATCGGGCTCTACCGCGCGAACTTGCCCGACTTCGCCCAGCCGCGCGGCGGCAGGCGGCCGGCCTGGGCGCGGGCGCCCTTCCAGTCCTTCAGCTCGGCGGCGGTGAATTCGCGATTGTTCTCGTCCTTGAGCCCGTCCTTCCAGACAAAGGTCGTGGCGTCGAGCAGTCCACCATCCTTGTAGCGCTGCAGATAGACGCCCTGCCCGCGCGCCATCTCCGGAACATCGTCGAGCCCGAAGATGAGGAGCTTGCGGTTCGCACCGATCACGGCGACGGAGTCGCCGCCGACGAAGACGCAGGCTTTGGCCTCGACGCCGGTCTTCACGTTCATCACGCGCTTGCCGTTCTTGGTGAGTGCGACGGCCTCGTCCTCACTGGTGACGAAGCCGTGGCCGCTTTCGGCGGCGAGCAGCAGCTTGCGGCCTGGGACATGAGCGAACATCGCCACCACATCGGCATCGGGCGGCAGATCGATGAATGTGCGGATCGCCTCGCCATTGCCGCGGCCGCCGGGAAGCCTGGCGCAATCGAGCGTGAAGAAGCGGCCGTCGGTGGAGAACAGCATCAGCTTGTCGGTGGTCTGGGCATGGACCCAGAACTTGCCGCGGTCGCCTTCGCGGTATTTGACGCTGTCGTTCGGTTCGGTGTGGCCCTTGAAGCTCCTCAGCCAGCCCTTCTCCGAATAGACGATGGTGATCGGCTCCTTCTCCACCGCGGTGGCGAGCGCCACGGCCTCTTCGGCGAGCGCCTCGATCTTGTCGATGTGCTTGGCTTCGACGATCTGGGTGCGGCGCTTGCCGAGCGCGGTTTTGGCACCGAATTTGGCGTCGATCGCCTTCACCTCCTCGATCAGCTTCTCGTCCTTGAGCTTGTCGGAGCCGAGCAGCTTTTTGAGGTCCTTCTGTTCCTTCACCAGCCCGTCATGCTCGGCGCGAATCTCCATCTCCTCGAGCTTGCGCAAGCTGCGCAGCCGCATGTTGAGGATCGCTTCGGCCTGGTTGTCGGTGAGCTTGAAGGCCTTCATCAGGACGGGCTTGGGCTCGTCCTCGTTGCGGATGATCTTGATGACCTTGTCGAGGTTGAGATAGACGGCGAGATAGCCTTCGAGGATCTCCAGCCGCGCGGCGATCTTCTCCAGCCGGTGCTTCGAGCGGCGTTCCAGGACGTCGTGGCGGTGAGCGATGAAGGCCTGAAGAACCTCCTTCAGGCTCATCACCCGCGGCACGGTGCCGTGATCGAGCACGTTCATGTTGAGCGGGAATGCGCGACTCCAGATCGGTCTGGCGGAACAATTGCTCCATCAGGATCTCGGCCTCGACCGCGCGGCTCTTGGGCGTCAACACGATGCGGACATCCTCGGCCGACTCGTCGTGCACGTCGTCGAGCAGCGGCAGCTTCTTCTGTTCGAGAAGGCCCGCGATGTTCTCGATCAGCCGCGACTTCTGGATCTGATACGGAATCTCGGTGACGACGATCTGATAGACGCCGCGCGCGCCCTCTTCCTTTTTCCATTTGGCGCGGACGCGGAACGAGCCGCGGCCGGACTTGTAGGCCTCCGCGATGGTCTCCGGGCTGTCGACTAGGATACCGCCGGTCGGAAAGTCGGGACCGCGCACGATGTCGGACAGGGTGCGGTCGCGGGTGTTGGGATTCTCGATGAGCTTCTTCAGCGCCTCGCACAGCTCGCCGACATTGTGCGGCGGGATGGAGGTCGCCATGCCGACCGCGATACCCGACGCGCCATTGGCGAGTAGATTCGGGAACGCGGCGGGAAGGACGACCGGCTCTTCGTCCTGGCCATCATAGCTGGGGCGGAAATCGACCGCGTTCTCGTCGAGGCCTTCGAGCAGAAGGCTCGCGACGTCCGTCATCCGCGCTTCGGTGTAGCGGTAGGCAGCGGGATTATCGCCGTCGATATTGCCGAAATTGCCCTGGCCGTCGACCAGCGGGTAGCGCGTAGCGAAGTCCTGCGCGAGGCGGACCAGCGCGTCATAGATCGCCTGATCGCCATGCGGATGAAACGAGCCCATCACGTCGCCGACGATCTTGGCGGACTTTTTGAATGCGGCGGTGGAGTCGAGGCGCAGCAGGCGCATGCCGTAGAGGATGCGGCGGTGGACCGGCTTCAAGCCGTCGCGGACATCGGGCAGCGCGCGCATCGTGATGGTGGAGAGCGCATAGGCGAGATAGCGCTCGGCGAGCGCCTTGCCCAGGGGTTCCGGACGGATGTCGTCTTTGATCTCTGCCATGGTGCTTCTCTAAATCAATTCGCGGCTCGCCAGTGCGTCGAGCCTGAGGCGTGGCTGGGGCATTTCCCTGCCATGCGGCTGCAGTACGCGCTCGAGCAGGAAATGGCCTGTGAGTTTCAGTCCCGCCAGCACGTCGGCTGCATCGGGCGAGGCATTCTGCGAGCCGAGCAGAAAGGCGGGCAGCGCAAGCAAGCGATCCTTGTAGGGCAAGCCGGCTTGCGCCGACACGGCGCGGCCGGTGCGCGGCGAGACATAGGTGAGGTTCTCCACCGCGCCGGTCGAGGCGCAGCGCGACAGATCGAGGCCGAAGCCGAGCTCGTCGAGCAGGCCGGCCTCCCACCGTACGTAGAGCGCGCCCCAATGGGCGAAATCGTCGGCGCGCATGGCGTCGAGCAGGATACTGCCGGCTTCGAACACGCCGGCATGCACTTCGCGCTCCGGCAGCGCCGCCGCGGCGACGGCGGCGAAGGCATTGAGGCCAGCAAGCGCCTCGCGGCTCTCCAGCATGTCGCCGGCGCGGGCGGTGACGATCTCCGCGGTGAAGTTGCCGAGATGCTCGTTCAGGCGCGCGCGCCAGTGCAAATGCAGCGTGTTGCCCGGCTGCAGCGCCGGCCTGGTGCGGCGCGACGCGCCGCCGCGCACCAGGCCGAGATGGCGGCCGTGCCGGTGCGTCAGCGCTTCCAGGATCGCGCTCGACTCGCCGTGCGGGCGCACGGAGAGCACGATGGCGTCATCGGTCCATTCCATCGGCTATTCGTCCGGAGGGAATTCGAGACCCATCTCGCGGTAGTGGTCGCGCTGCTCGGCCCAGTCCTCGCGCACCTTGACGAACAGGAAAAGATGGATGCGGCGGCCGAAGATCTCCTCCATCTCCTTGCGCGCCATCTCGCCGATCAGCTTGATGGTCGCCCCACCCTTGCCGAGCACGATGGCTTTCTGGCCCTCGCGCTGGACATAGATCGTCTGGTCGATTTTGGCCGAGCCGTCCTTGCGCTCCTCCCACTTCTCCGTCTCGACGGTGGAGGCATAGGGCAATTCGTCGTGCAAACGCAGATAGATCTTCTCGCGCGTGATCTCCGAAGCGAGCAGGCGCGAGGGGATGTCGGCGGCCTGGTCGGCGGGATAGAGAAACGGGCCCTCCGGCATGCGCTTGGCCACCCAGGCGAACAGATCGGCGACGCCGTCGCCTTTGAGCGCCGAGATCAGGAACACTTCCTCGAACGTGCCTTCGGCCGACAATTTCTGCACCAGCGGCAACAGATCGGTGCGCTTCATGCCGTCGATTTTGTTGAGCGCCAGCGCGGCCTTGGTATTTCCGGTCTTGAGAGACTCGACGATGGCGTGGGTGTCGTTGGCGGCGTGACCTTTTGGATTGCCGGTCAGTTCGGCGGCATCGACCAGCAGCACGACGGCGTCGGCATCGCCCGCGCCCGCCCAGGCGGCATTGACCATGGCACGGTCGAGGCGGCGGCGCGGCTTGAAGATGCCGGGCGTATCGACGAACACGATCTGCGTCTCGTCCTTCACGGCGACGCCGCGCACTGCCATGCGCGTGGTCTGCACCTTGGGGCTGACGATGGCGACCTTGGAGCCGACGAGCGCGTTGACCAGCGTCGACTTGCCGGCGTTCGGTGCGCCGATGATGGCGCAGAATCCGCAATGGGTCATGGCATCTTGACCTTGTCGAGCATCTGGCGCGCCGCATCCTGTTCGGCTTCGCGCTTGGAGCCGCCCTCGCCCGTCGTCGGCTGCTGGCCGCTGACCGCGACCTGAACGTAGAAGCGCGGCGCGTGGTCGGGTCCCTCGCGCTTGACCTGCGTATAGACCGGCGCCGCGCCGTCGCCCTTGCGCGCTTGCGCCCATTCCTGCAGCGCGGTCTTGGGATCGCGCATGTCGTGGCTAAGCGCGGCGAAGGCCTCGGCCCAATAGCAATCGACGAAGCGGCGCGCGGCCACCATGCCGCCGTCCTGATAAAGCGCGGCGATGACGGCTTCGCAGGCGCCGGCGAGGATCGCGCCCTTGCGGCGACCGCCGCTCATCGATTCCGAATTGGCGAGGATCAGATGATCCGCGAGGCCAGCCGCATCGGCGGCCCGGGCGCAGGCCTCCTGGCGCACCAGGGCATTATATTTGAGCGCCAGCGCGCCTTCGGCATCGTCGGGATAACGGGCGTGCAGCGCTTCGGCGACGAGCAGGCCGAGCACGCGGTCGCCGAGAAATTCAAGGCGCTCATTCGAACGCGCGGAATTGGCGCTGGAATGGGTGAGCGCGCGCTTCAGCAGTTCGCGATCGGAAAAGTGGTGGCCGAGGCGCTCTTCGAGATCAGTCGATGAGGGTGAACATCCGGCTGAAGCGGATCGCGCCGGGCCAGGTCCAGGGTTCGTACCAGATTGCGCTGTCATCGATGGAGAAGAATCGGAATTCCGCCTTGCCGACCAGGTTTTCGGCCGGAACGTAGCCCACATTGCCGCGGCTGTCGTCGGAATTGTCGCGGTTGTCGCCCATCATGAAATAGTGACCGGGCGGCACGGTGAAGACTTCGGTGTTGTCGAAGCCGCTGTCGTAGCGGTCGAGCGTCAGATAGGACTTCCCGTTCGGAAGCGTCTCGCGGAACTGGTGCACATGGTGGGCGAGGCCGAATTCGTCGCCCTCCACATAATCGGCGACGCGCACTTTCGGCACCGGCTTGTCGTTGATGTAGAGCACGCCGTCGACCATCTGGATGTGATCGCCGGGCATGCCGATCACCCGCTTGATGTAGTCCTTGAGATAGTCGGGCGAATTGACGTTCGGCATCTTGAAGACGACGACGTCGCCGCGCGTCGGCGGCGAGCCGAACACGCGGCCGGAGAACGGCATCAGGCTGTAGGGGAAGGAGTGGCGGCTGTAGCCGTAGGAGAATTTCTCCACGAACAGATAGTCGCCGACCAGCAAGGTCGCTTCCATCGAGGCCGACGGGATGTTGAAAGGCTGGAACAGGAAGGTGCGGATCACGAGCGCGATGAGCAACGCGTAGGCGATCGTCTTGACGGTCTCGAGCCACGACTCGCCCTTCTTTTCGGTGGGCTTGTGCTCCGGCTCTGCCAGCTCGCTCATTTCGGGATCTTCGGACATAGGCGCGCCCTTTTGCGTGGCCGGGGCGCGGAGGTCAAGGTGCGCAAGCGATCTTGATTAAGCCTTGGGAACGGCGGAGATGATGACGATGGCCTGGGCCAGCGGGAAGTCGTCGGTGATCGTCAGGTCGATCTGGGCGGTCATGCCCGGCGGCGTGATCTCCTGAAGGCGCATCAAGGCGCCGCCGGTCAGCTTCATGCTCGGCTTGCCGCCCGGCAAGTTTACGACGCCCATATCGCGCCAGAAGACCCCGCGTCTGAGCCCCGTGCCGAGCGCCTTGGAGCAGGCCTCCTTGGCGGCGAAGCGCTTGGCATAGCTTGCGGCGCGCTGGGCGCGCTTGTCGGACTTGTCGCGCTCGACGGTCGTGAAGATGCGGGAGAGAAAGCGTTCGCCGAAGCGCTCGATCGACTTGTCGACGCGGCGGATGTCGATGAGGTCGGAGCCGAGGCCGATGATCATGGTGCGGTCTTCGCCCGCGAAAGAGACCGCAGCAGCATGAGGGCTCCGCCTACGACGCACAACAGGGCAAAACCGAGAAAGGCCGGCCCCACTCTCTTCGTCACGGCGGCGGAGAGGCCGACGACCGCCCGGGGATGGAGCTTAGCGAGCAAGGGTGCCGAGCGCAGGACGGTGAAGGTAACCTGGTAGCGGTGGCCGGACTTGCCGTCGAACGTGCCCAACAGATGATAAAGCGGCGTCTGGTTGGAAGGCTCCTGGGAGCCAGCGGTATAGGCGCGAAAGTTTCGCAGCTTGTCCGCGGCATCCTTCGGGTCGATCTTCGCCTGCCGGCTCTGCCAGCCGGCGATATCGGTGCCACCCGATGCGACAGGCACGTCCGCTTCGGTCACGGTCCACGTCACATCGAGCTGCGGCGTGCGGCCCATGCACAAGGCTTCGAAACCCTCCTCACCCGTCAGGCAGCCGAAACTTTCGATGCCGTCGCCGCGATCGAGCTGAAGATCGATCTCGAACGGTCCCGTGTGAGAAAGGGCGAATGGTCGGCCGACAATGGTCGCAGGACGGTCGAGCGGCAACGGCATGGTGAGCGCGTTGACCGAGGCGGAGAGTACCACCACTCCATCAGCGCGACGGCGCCGAAGCCCGCGATCACAAACGCGATGCCGAGCCCCGTGAGAATGCGGCGCGGCATGCGCGACGAGAAGTAGAGCGCCGCGACGACGGCTGCGAGACCGGCAAGCCAGATCGGCAGCATCAAGAGCCGCGCGCCTCGTCCATCAGGGCGCGCATGCGGCGGACGGAATTTTCCAACCCGACGAAGATCGCCTCGCCGATCAGGAAGTGGCCGATGTTGAGCTCGCGGACTTCCGGGATCGCGGCGATGGGTTTCACATTGTCGTAGGTGAGGCCGTGGCCGGCATGGACTTCGAGGCCTAAGCGGCCTGCTGCGGCCGCGCTCTTCCTAGCCGCATCGATGTGGTGGGCGATCGCGGCTTCATCGTTTGCCAGCACCGCCTCGCAATAGGCGCCGGTGCAAAGCTCGACGACCGGCGAGCGCAGCGACTTCGCCGCCTCGATCTGGCGCGCATCGGGATCGATGAACAGCGAGACGCGGATGCCGGCATCGGAGAGCTTGCGCACATAGTGCGAGAGATGATTGTGCTGGCCGGCGGCATCGATGCCGCCCTCGGTGGTGCGCTCCTCGCGTTTCTCCGGCACCAGACAGACGGCGTGCGGTTTGGTGCGCAGCGCGATGGCGAGCATCTCTTCGGTCGCCGCCATCTCGAGGTTGAGCGGAATGTCGAGCTCCCTGGACAGCTTGTCGATGTCGGCGTCGCCGATGTGGCGGCGATCCTCGCGCAGATGGGCGGTGATCGAGTTGGCGCCGGCCTTGGCCGCGATCAGCGCCGCGCGCAGCGGATCGGGATAGGGGCTCCCGCGTGCCTCCCGCACGGTGGCGACATGGTCGATGTTCACGCCGAGGCGGATGCGGCTCATGGCTGCCGTTCCAGAATCGCGGCCTCGCGCATCGCAAGAAGCCATCTGACGCGGCGGCGAATGACATACGAAAAGACGATGGCGGCGCGAAATTCGGCCGGGGCCTTTGCCGCGTTTTCGTTGCCGGGCCGGGCGCCGCCGCCCTTTCGATTTCCATAGTTCGGCCAGAGACTTAGCCGATTCTCAGCAATATAATTGTTTTGCTTTTTTTGTGCGCGTCCGACCTCCCCGCGCAAATGGCGCGGCATGCACCGGTGCGCCGCCGCGAGGGCGGGTGGCAGACAGAAAGAGTCGCGGTCGCATCTCATGCACCGAGTGTACGACGGTTTTGGCGGGCGTGGATAAGGGAACGTGCATATCGAACAGGCGGGCGCCGCAGGGCTAGGAATGTCCAGGGCTTGGCAGCAGCTTCGCGTGGATAAGCGTCGGGCTTGTCCCTAGTCGCCGAAGCAGGAATTGAAAACCGCGCACATGAACGCGAAGGCCGGCAGGATCATCAGGAACGGCGCGGCCACGCAGCTCATGAAAGCGAAGGCGCCCGCGGTTCCGGCGCGCCACTGCTTCAACAGAAAACCCAGCGTGCCGCAAACGACGATCGGCACGATGAAGAAGGAGATCGAGGCCGACAATTGGCGCAGCGCCGGAGTTGTCACCGCGAAATGGTCGTACAGATTGCAGTATGCGACGTCCCAGGCGAACGCCACGACCAGACAAAGTCCAGCGAAGACGAAGACGTTCAGCGCGCGGCTTATTGCAGTCCCCTGCTCCCCGGTTTCACGGCAGGTATGTTGCGCAAATGCGGCGGGAGATTGTCCGCCTCCCAAGCCTTCACGCGCCATTGGATGAGCGGCACGAAGGGGATGCCGAACTTGACCTTGCCGGCCGAGCGGTCGACGAGCGCCGCGACCGCGACCGGCTTGCCGCCGGCGTTGCGGACTGCGGCGATGCATTCCTTGATCGACAGGCCGGTCGAGACGATGTCCTCGACGATCAGCACCGGCTGGCCCCTGGTCAGCGTGAAGTTGCGGCGGAGCTGGAATTCGCCGTCGACTCGCTCGACGAAATAGGCGGGGAGCCCGAGCTGGCGGCCCATCTCGTAACCCGGAACGATGGCGCCGACGGCCGTCGAGACGATGGCGGTGAAGGGCGTCTTGATCTCCTTGCGGACCTTCGCCGCGAGCGCCTTCATGACCTTCGCCGTGCGCTTCGCGTCGGTGAAGAGCAGCGACTTTTGCAGGTAGGTGTCGGAGTGCAGCCCGCTCGACAGGATGAAATGGCCTTCGAGCAGCGCGCCGGTCTTTCTGAATTCGTTGAGGAGTTGTTCAGGGGTCATGGGGGGATTTTCCAAAGTCGACGCAAGTAGCACCTACCCTCCCCTTGAGGGAGGGTCGACAAAATTCGGAGCGCAGCGACGAATTTTTCGGGGAGGGGCAAAAAGCGCGGCGGACCAACACCCCTCCCCGAAAAATCCTGCGGATTTTTCGACCCTCCCTCAAGGGGAGGGTTGAAATAATAGCTCGCCGGGGATGACAGTTGTAGCGCGTACGGACCTACGCCTCTTCCTTCTCGCGCACGCGGTCGACCGATTCGACCGCTGCGTTCACCCGTAGCGCACCCAGGATGTTCTGCAAATGCGCGAGGTCGCGCACCTCGATGTCGACGTTGAACTCGAAATAAAGCGGATTGCGGTTGGTCACCTTCATGTTGAAGATGTTGCCGCCATTGTTGGCGATCACGCTCATCACCGCGGCGAGCGAGCCGGGCTCGTTCTTCACCCGCACCTGGACGCGCGCGACCGACGGACCGCCTTCGGCGGCGTGCAGGCCCCAGGTGACGTCGAGCCAGTCTTCCATGCCGGTCTGCGCCTTCTCGAGCTCGGCGCAGTCGATGGTGTGGATGACGGCGCCCTCCCCCGGCTCCATCAGGCCGACGATACGGTCGCCGGGCAGCGGGTGGCAGCATTGGCCGAGCCGATAAGAGATACCTTCGGTGAGGCCGCGGATCGAGATCGGTTTCTTGGTTTTCGGTTCGGAGAAGGCGGATTGCTTGCGGTGCTCCGGATCGCGCCTGAGTTCGGGGAATACCGCTTCAAGCACCTCGTGGCCGCGCAGCGCGCCGCGGCCGACCTCGGCATAGACGTCCTCGGCCTTGGTGAGGTGCAACTTTTTGGCGACGTCGACCGCCGCCTTGTCGGTGAGTTCGGCGCCTTCGTCGGCGAACACCTTCTTCAGGATGTTCTTGCCGAACTTCACATGCTCGTCGCGCTGGGCATGGCGCAGGAAGCGGCGGATCTCGGCGCGGGCACGGCCCGTGACGACGAACTGTTCCCACAGAGGCGACGGCGTCTGCTCCTTGGTGCGGATGATCTCGACCTGGTCGCCGTTCTTGATCGGAGTGTGCAGCGGCACATGCACGCCGTTGACCTTGGCGCCGACCGTGGTGTTGCCGATGTCGGTGTGCAGCGCATAGGCGAAATCGATCGGGGTGGCGCCGCGCGGCAGCGAGATCAGATCGCCCTTGGGCGTGAAGCAGAAGACCTGATCCTGATACATCGAGAGGCGGGAGTTCTCGAGAAAATCCTCGGCGCTGTCGCGCTCGAGCAGATCGACCATGTCGCGCAGCCAGCCATAGGCGCGATCGTCACCGTCGGCCGCGACATGTTCGCGGTAGCGCCAATGGGCCGCGACACCGCGCTCGGCCACGTCGTGCATCGCCTCGGTGCGGATCTGGACCTCGACGCGCTGCTTCTCCGGCCCGATCACGGTGGTGTGGATCGAGCGGTAGCCATTGGTCTTTGGCGTGGAGATGAAGTCCTTGAAGCGGTCGGGCACCATCTGCCAGTTGGTGTGCAGCACGCCGAGCGCGCGGTAGCAATCATCCTCGCTCTTCACGATGACGCGGAAGCCGAAAATGTCCGACAGCGTTTCGAAGTTGAGCTGCTTGTCCCTGAGCTTGCGCCAGATCGAGAAGGGCCGCTTGGCGCGGCCATAGACCCAGGCGTCAATGCCATGCTCGGCGAGCTTGCGCTTGAGCTGGTCCGCGATGCGGCCGATGCGGTCGCCGGAGGAATCGCTGAGCCGCGTCAGGCGCATGACGATGGAGTTGCGCTCTTCGGGATTGAGTTCGGCGAAGGCGAGGTCTTCGAGCTCCTCGCGCATGTTCTGCATGCCGATGCGGCCCGCGAGCGGGGCGTAGATGTCCTGCGTCTCCTGCGCGATGCGGTGGCGCTTCTCGGGATTCTCGATGAAGCCGAGCGTGCGCATATTGTGCAGCCGGTCGGCGAGCTTGACGAGGAGCACGCGGATGTCGCTGGTGATGGCGAGCATCAGCTTGCGGAAATTCTCCGCCTGCTTGGTGCGCTCGCTGAACAGTTCGAGCTGGGACAGCTTGGTGACGCCGTCGACGAGGTTGGCGATCTCGTCGCCGAAATTCGCCTTGATGTCGTCATAGGTGGCGAGCGTGTCCTCGATCGTGTCGTGCAAGAGCGCGGTGACGATGGTGGCGACGTCGAGCTTGAGATCCGTCAGGATGGCCGCGACTTCGAGCGGATGGGCGAAATAGGGATCGCCCGAGGCGCGGAACTGCTTGCCGTGCGCCTTCATGGCATAGACATAGGCCTTGTTCAGCAGAGCCTCGTCGGCGCCCGGATCATAGGCTTTGACGCGATCGACCAGTTCGGTCTGGCGCATCAGGCGGCGCCGGTCCTTGGGCTTGGCAAGCGCGACCGCCGGGGCAGGCGGCGCCTGTCCCGCACCCTTGGTTTCAGGGGCGGACCGTGTGCTCATGGGTCTTAATATAAGCGCGGAACCCGGAACTCAGAAATCGGCCCAAACGAAGGGGCCGGAACTTGCGTCCCGGCCCTTCGAATTCGTCGCCTCAAAATGGGACGCTACTCTTCGTAATCCGCTTCGGGCTCGGGCTGCGGCTCGGCGCGGCGCTGGGCCTCGGAGGTGAGCGCACGCAGCAGCTCTTCCTCGGTAACCTGGCGGAATGCGGAGTCTTCGCGGGCGTCGTCGGCATCGGGACGCGCCTCCTCCGGCTCGTCGACATCGGCGTGCTTCTGCATGCTCTTGATGTATTCTTCCTTGGTCTCGTCCGGCTTGACCTCCTTGGCGGCGATCTCGCGCAGCGCCACGACGGGGTTTTTGTCGCGGTCGCGATCGACCAGCGGCTCGGCGCCGCCGGAGAGCTGGCGGGCGCGGAAGGCCGAGATCAGAACCAAGTCGAAGCGGTTCGGAACCTTGTCGACGCAATCTTCAACGGTAACGCGGGCCATACGGTCAAGTCCTTGAAATTATATCGCTTTTCGAGCGAATCCGGCGTGCCGAAAATGTCTGAAGGCCGCGGACCATATAGAATGCGTCGCGCTGGGGCAAGCGGCCGCTACTTCGGCCACAGGATCATGTTCGTGCAGCGGAACAGCGCCATGAGCTTGCCGGTCTGTTCGGCGGTGAGCTCGGCGTCCCACACCTGCGTCGTGCGGCCATTGTAGACGCGGCGCGCCTCGCACAGGACGTTGCCCTCGCGGATGGTGCTCATGAAATTGCATTTGAGCTCGACCGTGGTGAAGCCCTGGGCGCCTTCCGGCACGATGGTGCCATAGGCGCACAGCGTGTCGGCCAAAGTCACCAGTGCCGGCGCGAAGAGGAAACCGATCGGCGCGATGAGCGCGGGCTTCGCCTCCATCCGCGCGCGCATCAGCCCAGGTTCGGCATGGGTGACGATCATCCCGACCATGCCGGGCAGCCGGTCCTGATTGACGTTGTTGAGCCGGGAGACCCATTCCGCGTTGTTGGCCATATAGTCCCCTATTCACTCGGTGTCGCAGGCTGCTGCGCGAGCAGCGGGCGGGTGCGGATCCACATATGCGAGGCGCCTGCCAGTCCTCGCGCGGCGACGAACAGCAGACCGGCGTCGGTCAGCCAGAGAAAAAGCTCGGAATGGACGATGTTTGCCGGCAGCATCGACGACAAGCCGCCGTGACCGCCATGCCAATAGTCGGCGAGCGCGCGCACCGCGAACACCGCCGCCGTCACCGCGGTACCGAACATCGTCGGCTTGCTCATGATCGTCTGGGTCTTGGGATCGAGCGTCAGCTCGACATGCTGCGCGGTGAACCAGCCGAGCGCGGCACCGCTCGCCGCGGCGACGGCGAAGATCGCCAGCGCTTCCACGCCGGGCACCTTGCCGCGCCAGATGGTGGCGAGCGCGAGGAAGGTGATGATCGCGGGAAAGGTCCACAGCCGGTCCGGCTTGATCCGCCTCGGTCTGAGCCCGCGCCGGATGATGATGAACAGTGCGAGTCCCGGCGGCAAAAAAGGCAGAAAGTTTCCCATGGCGGTTTCCGTGCGGCGCTACCCAAAACATGTAGCTAGTGCGCAGGGGTCGAGTCGAGCCTTGCCATGAATTGCGAGCGCTGAAGCGAAATGTCCGTTGCACGGGCGCCGACGTTAGATTTGTGTGGGGACGCCGAAGCGGCATCAACCAGGGGGTACCATGAAGTTTAAGATGATTGCCGCTGCCATCATGGCGGCTGCTATCGCGCTGCTCGCGCCAATGGCGGCGAGCGCCGCGCCGGCCGGGTGGCCGCGCTACGGCGATCCGAAACTCGGCTTTTCGATTTCCTATCCGCCGCAGTGGAAACTGGATACGCATTACGTCTCGGCCTCTCTCGGGCCCGACCATCCGATCTATGGCGTGGCGTTCCATATTCCGGCAAGCGTCGCGGCCGGGACGAACCTTTCGGACTACACATCGATTTCGGTCGAGAGCATTCCGGGCACCAGCCACTGCAAGCCATCGCAATTCGTCGACCCGGCGGAGAATGTGCGCAAGGTGAAGGCCGACGGGCGGACCTACAGCGCGGCGGACAGCGAGGATGCCGGCGCCGGCCAGCGCTTCGAGACCGAACTGTTCGTGGTCGACGGCACGGCGCCCTGCATCGCGGTGCGCTATTTCATCCGGTCGAGCGCGTTCGAGAATTTCGATCCGGGCAGCGTCAAGGGGTTCGACCGCGCCTCCCTGATCCGCCAGTTCGACGCCATCCGCGCGACGCTCAAGGTGAAGTGAGCCGTTCGAGCTTTCGTTCGGCGGGCGGCAGCGCGGCGAGCAATTGCGCGACCGTCTTGCCGCTTGCCGGATGGCGCCAGCCCGGCGCGACATCGGCCAGCGGCACCAGCACGAAGCCGCGCTCGGCAAGCCGCGGATGCGGCAATTGCGGCGGGCCCTCCTCGATGCGGCCGTCATAGTCCAGCAAATCCAGATCGAGCGTGCGCGGCGCGTTGCGCGCCGAGCGGACACGTCCGAATGAGTTCTCGGTAATGTGCAGGAGTTCCATGAGCGCCTGCGGCGTGAGGTCCGTCTCGATGCGCGCGACCACATTCACATAAGCCGGGTCGGTGGGGTCCGGCCAGGCCGGTGTGACGTAGTAAGGCGACACGGCAACGATCTTCACGCAACCGTGCGAAAGTTCTTCGAGCGCCGCCGCCAATGTTTGCGCCGGTTTGCCCACACGCGAATTCAAATTTCCGCCGAGCGCAATGAGGATCATACGCCAACCCCACTATTGCGGACGGCCGCACTTGGATTAGAAAAGCAACGGGCGCTCGGGGAATTATTGCCGGTTCGGCCTCTATGTTGATAGGAGTTCATGATGTTGTTTTACCCGCAGGAAAAGCTGGCTTTGTTCATCGACGGCGCCAATCTGTACGGCGCGGCGAAAGGCTTGCAGTTCGACATCGATTATAAGCGTCTTCTGGAACTTTTCGCGCGCAAGGGAATTCTGGTGCGCGCTTTCTACTATACGGCGGTGGCGGAAGATCAGGAATTCTCGCCACTGCGCCCGCTGGTCGACTGGCTCGACTACAATGGGTTCTCCGTCGTCACCAAGCCGCTCAAGGAATTCACCGACGCGCAGGGCCGCCGCCGCGTCAAAGGCAACATGGACATCGAACTCGCCATCGACGTGATGGAGATGGCCGAACAGGTCGACCATATCGTGATCTTCTCCGGCGACGGCGATTTCCGCCGGCTGGTGGAAGCGGCCCAGCGCAAGGGCCGGCGCGTCAGCGTGGTCTCCACCGTGCGCACCCAGCCGCCGATGGCGGCCGACGAACTCCGCCGCCAGGCCGACAATTTCATCGAGCTGGAAGAGCTCAAGAGCCAGATCGCACGCGAGGGCGGCCCGCGCAGCGCGCAGTCGCCGCATTACGCGCAGAGCGCCTGAGACCCCACCCGAAAATCGCGTACCGCGATTTTCGACCTCCCCTTTCAGGGGAGGTATAAGAGTTCGCGCAATTGTTTCACCTCCCCCGCCGGGGAAGGTCGGAATGTTGAGCGGCAGCGAAACATTCCGGGTGGGGGCCGCCATACGCGATGAGCACTGAGCCGCCGAAGAACTGTCCGCTGTGCCCGCGGCTGAAAGCTTTCCGCGCCGAGAACCGCAAGACCTATCCGGATTATTTCAACGATCCGGTGCCGAGCTTCGGCGCGATGGATGCGCGGCTTCTGATCGTGGGACTTGCGCCCGGGCTGCACGGCGCGAACCGCACAGGCCGGCCGTTCACCGGCGACTATGCCGGCGACCTGCTCTATCCGACGCTGATCAAACACGGGCTGGCGAATGGTACCTATGGCGAGCGCGCCGATGACGGGCTCGCGCTGCATGAATGCACGATCAGCAACGCGGTGCGTTGCGTGCCGCCGCAGAACAAGCCCCTGCCCGCCGAGATCAGGACCTGCCGCAAATTCCTCTCCACCCAGATCGCGGCGATGCCGCATCTGCGCGCCATCCTCGCACTCGGCAAAATCGCGCATGACAGCGTGTGCGATGCGCTGGAGGCGAAGAAGTCCAAGCACGCCTTCGGCCATGGCAAGCAATACCAGATAGGAAAGATCGTTCTGGTCGCGAGCTATCACTGCTCGCGATACAACACCAACACCGGCGTGTTGACGCAGAAGATGTTCGACGCGGCGGTGAAGCAGGCCAAGATCGCGGCGCTGCACGCGCTTTAGCGCGCGAGCGCCGCGACGAGAAGCTTCTTGGGGATCACCACGACATTGGAGCGGAATTTTGCGAAGCCCCAGCCGTCGCCATCGACTTCCTGGAGACCGTTGATCTGGAAGCAGACATCTTTCGGCTACTTCCCCAGATCGTAGCCGTGCTGCACGATGTCGGTGGGCAGGTCGGCGTCATAATCGGCCTTGAGGGCGACGTAGAAGTGATAGGCGATGGGCGCGCCCGGCCCGCTCGACCCTCGCTTGTCCGCGTACATGAAAATCGGGCCGCGCCGGTCATAGACCACCGGGTAGCCGACCAACGGCTTCTTCTCGTCCATCCCGCCGTCGCGGCACGCGGCGACGGCGTTGCCGACCGAGTAGTTCCAGTCGCGCGCCAGCTTTTGGAAGTCGTGCGACGAGGTGAAGGTCACGCGGAGTAACGGGCCGTCGATCTCGCGAAACCAGGCGTCGCGGTCCTGCTTCGGCACGTTGGATGGTTTGACCATATCGACGCTACCCAGTGCGATGTCGTCGACGGTAGGAAGCGGCAACGCACAGGATACGAGCACAAACAGCGGCACCGCCGCCAGCATGTGCCTTATCGCATGCTTCATGCCCTCACCCGAAATCGCGATGCGATTTCGACCTCTCCGGCTTTGCGGGAGAGGTTGGTGAGCTTCGACGATGTCTTTTTTCAGGCTGGTCTCTTCGCCGCGCAGACGCGCGGCGGCTGGGTCCCCGCCTTCGCGGGGATGACACCGGCGCTTAGGAGTACCGCTCTTCCTTCCACGGATCGCCTTCGTTGTGATAGCCGCGGACTTCCCAGAAGCCGGGATGATCCTCGGCGTGGAAGACGATGCGCGTCACCCATTTGGCGCTCTTCCAGAAGTACCAGTCGGGCACCACGACGCGCACCGGACCGCCATGCTCGCGCGGGATGGGCTTGCCCTCCCAGGAATGGGCGAGCAGCACGTTGGCGTCGGCGAAAACCGGGACCGTGACATTGGTCGTGTAGCCGTCATAGGCATGGAAGACGATGTGCTTCGCCTGCGCCTTCGGCTTCACCAGATCGAGCAGCGTCTTAGAGGAGACGCCCTGCCAGTGATTGTCGTAGCGGCTCCAGGAGGTGACGCAGTGGATGTCGCTGACCTGCTCTTCCTGCGGCAGCTGTTTGAACTGTTCCCAGGTCAGCGCGATCGGGTTCTCGACCAGGCCCATGACCTGCAGCCGCCAGTTCTCGATTTTGATGTCCGGCTGGACGCCGAGGTCGAGCACCGGCCAGTTCTTCACTTCCTTCTGGCCGGGCGGCAGGCGGCCCACATGGCCCATGTCCGGCCGGCCGGTGATCAGACGGCCCTCCGCCGCCCATTCCTGCTTGGAGCGGATCAGCTTGTCCTTGATCTTGCCGATCAGGCTGGGTTTGTCGTCTTCGTCGCTCATGGAATCCTCACCAAGGCACTCTAGCGGTCGCGTATCGCGCCGAAAATACCTCTGTCATCCCCGGTCGAACATCGCGAAGCGATGTGAGGGGAAGGGAACCCAGGTGGCGACACTATCCCCATGTCTCCGGAATTTCTCAATACGTCCGTTCCACCGCGCGCTTGTCTGGCACCTCGGTCCCCTTCCCTTCGCGATCCTGTCGGATCGCTCAGCCGGGGATGACAATTGTGTTTAAGCGATCAGCCGCTTTTCGACATCCTTCGCCTCGTGCGGGTGGCGCAGACGCAGAACCGTGAGATGTCCGTATTCCGGCGCGGCGGTTAGCGCTTCATACTGCTTGCGGCGATAGGCGTGTGTCCGCCAGGCCCAGCGGATCGGATGATCCTTGTCCGCGAACCATTGGCGGAAGCTTTCGCGGTTGCCGGTGCCGGGCCAAAGCTCTTCGCGCGTTGCCGCGCGCAGGAATGAACGCCAGATGACTCGGCGCATGACGACATTGCGCGAGTAGTCGAGCCACACCAAATGCGTCGCGCGGCCAAGGATCAGCGGGCCGGCCACCGCACCGTAGTTTCCGTCCGTGACCCAGGCGTCGGCGGCGACAGCCGCAGCAATGCGACGCTTGAATTCCTCGGGGTCATGGGTGTTCAGATCGCGAAACCCCGCCTGCCAGTTTATGGCATCGATGCCGACATAGGGGATAGCCAGTTTGCCGGAGAGGTGTTTGGCCAGCGTGGTCTTGCCCGATCCTGACGTGCCGACGACCGCGATGCGCATGGCGTTTGTCACGTTCGTCCCCCCAGCCGCTCGCATAGCTCGCGGCGTTCGTCGCTCGCAATGGTCCACCGGACCATTGCGTTTGCCTTCGGCAAACCGCTCCTCACCCCTTTGCCCGCATCAGGCGCGCCTTGTCGCGCTGCCAGTCGCGCTTTTTCTCGGTCTCGCGCTTGTCGTGGAGCTTCTTGCCCTTGGCGATGCCGAGTTCGACCTTGGCGATGCCCTTGGGATTGAAATAGAGCCTGAGCGGAATGAGCGTCATGCCCTCGCGCTGGATGGCGGCGGCGAGCTTGGCAGCCTCGCGCTTGTGGACCAGGAGCTTTCGCGAACGCTTCGGCTCGTGGTTGAAGCGGCTCGCCTGGGTGTATTCGGGGATATAGGCGTTGACGAGGAACAGCTCGCCATCCTTGGCGTAGGCGTAGGATTCGGAGATCGTCGACTTGCCGGTGCGCAGCGACTTGACCTCCGAACCGACGAGCATGATGCCAGCCTCGAGCGTCTCGTCGATCGCGTAGGCGTAGCGCGCCTTGCGGTTGTCGGCGATGATCTTGGTTCCGTCGTCTTTCTTCTTGGACATCTTCTTTTCTTGTCATGGCCCGCGAATGCGGGCCACCCAGGTGACGGGTTACTCTCAAGACGAAGATTGCGGCGCAGTCAAATCCGTCGACACCCGACATGTCCTCAACTGGGTGGCCCGCATTCGCGGGCCATGACACCGGCGGAGAAGCGTCAGTGCGTGATCTCGGCCTTGGTGAGCGCGGCCTTTATCACGGCGCGGGCGCCGTCCGTTGCGGAGACGAGCGGGAGGCGGACCTCGTCGGTGCAGAGGCCCAGCAGCGAGGCGGCATATTTCACCGGCGCGGGGCTTGCCTCGATAAACATGGCGTCGTGCACCGGCATCAACCGGTCCTGAAGCTGGAGCGCCTTCTCGAAGGCGCCCTGCATGCAGGCGTTCTGGAATTCGGCGCAAAGCTTGGGCGCGATGTTGGCGGTGACGGAGATGCAACCATGGCCGCCATGGGCCATGTAGCCGAGCGCGGTGCCGTCCTCGCCGGAGATCAGCCGCCAGTCATGGCCGCAGGCCGCGCGCTCGCGCGTCGGGCGCATCAGGTTGGCAGTCGCGTCCTTGACGCCGATGATGTTGGCGATCTTCGACAGGCGCGCCATGGTCTCGACCGAGATGTCGACGATCGCGCGGCCGGGAATGTTGTAGAGCAGGATCGGGATGTCGACGGCTTCGGCAAGCGCCGCAAAGTGGCGGTAGAGGCCCTCCTGCGTCGGCTTGTTGTAGTAGCCGGTGACCGAGAGCACGGCGTCGGCGCCGACATTCTTGGCGTGGCGTGTGAGCGAGATCGCCTCGGCGGTCGAATTGGAGCCTGCACCGGCGATCACCGGCACACGGCCGTTCGCCTCTTCGACGCAGATTTCGATGACCCGCTTATGCTCGTCGTGGCTGAGCGTCGGGGACTCGCCGGTGGTGCCGCAGGGCACGAGCCCATGGCTGCCTTGCGCGATCTGCCAGGAGACGAGCTTGCGGAACGCGGCCTCGTCCACCTTGCCATCGCGCATCGGCGTGATCAGGGCGGGGATGGAGCCTTTGATAGTCTCGCGCGCGAACGCCATGGCGGCCTGCCGTTTGTCTTCAAGAAAGTGGGGCGGAACCTACAGCGCACGGCTGCAGGCGGGCAAGGCGCGACGGACCGAACCCACAGGGGAACCGGACGCAGCGCAAAATCAACCCAATCTCCGGATCAGGCCTCGACTTCGCCACACGGCTGTGGTCCCAAATAGGACCGGTCCACTCGATCTTTCGAAGCGATTCTCCCGATGACTTTCCGCCGCGCCGCCCTGTTGCTGACCGGCATGTCGGTCGCCGCGTTCGCGGCCTACTCCCAGACGACCTTGCCCAACGGGCTGACGCAACTCGGCAACGTCATCATGATGCAGCCGATCCCGGACGGTTCGACCGACGACGGTTTCAAGATCGACCGCGAGCGCCGCCCCAGTCCGGTGCATACGCTGAGTACAGCCGATCACGACATCTACAGCCGCGCCTTCGACGCCGCCGACCGCGGCGACTGGACAGCGGCCAAGGGGCTCGCCGCGCAGGGTCACGACGCCTATGGCACGCGGCTGATCCAGTGGCGCTACGTGCTGGACAAGAACAGCGGCGCCTCGTTCTCCGACATCGACGGCTTCCTCAAGAACAATCCCGACTGGCCGCTGCGCGACACGCTTTTAGCGCGCGCCGAGGTCGCGATGGATCCCAATGCCTCGCCGCAGGCGGTGCTCGGCTGGTTCGGCAGCCGCACGCCCGTCACCGGGATAGGGATGATCCGGCTGGGCGACGCGATGCTGGCGCTCGGCCAGTCGGGCGGGAAGGATCTCGTCCGCCGCGGCTGGATCAGCGGCTCGTTCCAGCCCGATCAGGAACTCGCCATCGTGCAGAAGGACGGCGGACTTTTCACGCCCGACATCGACCGGACGCGGCTTGCCAACCTGATCTCGCAAGGCGATGCGACGGCGGCCGGCCGCGAGCTGTCGCGGGTCGAGGACGACGTGCAGCGGCTGGGCCGCGCGCGGCTCGCCTTCCGCTCCAGCCGCGCACAGGGCGAACGTCTGGCCGCGGCGCTGCCGCCCGGTCTCGCCAACGATCCGGATCTGTTGTTCGACCGCGCCCGCGCCGCTCGCCGTGCCGGCGACAATCAGACGGCGGCAACGCTGCTTCAGCGCCGCGAGATCAAATCGTTTATTGCGGTGCATGCCGACCGCTGGTGGCCGGAGGCGAATCTGGTGGTCCGCGCCCTCGTCTCGAACGGCGATTATCGCAACGCCTATGGCGTGGTCGGCGACACCGGACTGACGACAGGTTCGGAATTTTCGGAGTCGGAGTTCCTGGCGGGCTGGATTGCGTTGCGCTTCCTCAAGAACCCCAACCAGGCGATGGCGCACTTCAAGCGGCTGGAGGCCGGCGTGTCGCGGCCGATCAGCCTGGCGCGGGCGCATTACTGGCAGGGACGCAGCTTCGAGGCGAAAGGCAACCTCGCCGACGCCTACACCCAGTACAAGCTGGCGGCCCAGTCGCCCGAGAGCTTCTATGGCCAGATGGCGCTGGCCAGGACCGAGGCCGTGCCGATCCTGCATGTGAACGACGTCGTACTCGACGCTTCGAGCCTGCGCAACGATTTCGAAAAGGAAGACCTGGTGCGCGCCATGCGCGTGCTGGCCGATCTTGGGCAGGAGACGATCCTGCGCATCTTCGCGCTGCGCGAGCAGGAGCTGCATCCCGACGCCAAGCATGTGAAAATCCTGGCGCAGACCCTGACCGATCTGGGCTTCCGCGAAATCGCGGTGCGCGTGGCCAAGACCGCGAGCTACAGCGGCACCACGTTCCTCGCCTTCACCCATCCCGTCATCCCACTACCCGCCTTTCCCGGAAGCGGCACGGCGCCCGATCCGGCCATTGTGCTGGGCCTGATCCGCCAGGAGACGGAGTTCGATCCCGATTCGGTGAGCCGCGCCGGCGCGAAAGGGTTGATGCAGCTGATGCCGGCATCGGCCCGGGTCGACGCTGCCCATGCCGGCCTGCCCTACCGGCCGAACGATCTGACGGGCGATCCCAACTACAACATGCAGCTCGGCATGGTGGAGTTCGCCGACGACCTGAACACCTATGGCGGCTCGCTGGTGCTGGCGATTGCCGCCTACAATGCCGGGCCGGGCAATGTGAAGAAGTGGCTGGCGGCGAACGGCGACCCGAGGAGCCCGTCCGTCGATACGATCGACTGGATCGAGATGATCCCGTTCAACGAGACGCGGAATTATGTGATGCGGGTCTTGGAGAATGCGCAGATCTACCGCAACCGCCTCGCGGGGCGCGATCTGCCGTCGCGCATCCTGATCGACCTGCACGCGCCGCTGGCGCCGGCGGAGAAGCCGGTGTCGCCATTTCCGCCGTAACGCGGATCAGTGAAAGATCGACAGCCACTCGCGGGCGAGCCGCTGAGCTTCCGCGATCTGGGAGGTGTTCATCTCCTTGGCGATCGACGCGCGCCAGGTCTTGGCCTCGTCGCTGCCCCGAAGAGCCGCCAGGTTGAACCATTTGTGGGCGGCCACGAAGTCGACCACCACCCCCTGCCCCGTCGAATAAGCGAGCCCCAAATTATACATCGCGTCCGGCCGGCCGCTTTTGGCGTCCGTTTCGAACTGCGCCAGGGCATCGATATCAATGCACGCCATGACACGTTCCTCGTCTTCCCTACGCGCGGGAAATCCCCCTCGCGCATGGGGGAGATCGTGACGGGGGACACGTGAACGCAGGGTTAACGGGATTAACCCTGATATTCAGACACCGTTAATGATCGACCGAGCCATGGTCCGTACACGGACTATACCGGCAACAAAAAACCGCGCACATGGCGCGGTTGGAGGGAGGGGCTTGGCCGCGGCAATGCAAATGCATTCAAGCCGCGGCCTTTGCCTTCGCTGACGGCGGTTCCGGTCGTTAGACGGGAGCCGCCGAAAGCGACAACGTTGACCGAGTCAACGCTGCTTACTTCTTCTTTTTCGCCTTCTTCGTCTTTTTCTTGGCGACCTTCTTCTTGGCTTTCTTCTTTGCTGCCATCGGCATGAGAGCTAACTCCTCTAACGTTTCGTCCGGGTCGGATGATTCGTATCACCCCCCAAAACGTGAACAATATGAGTGGGTTGCTTTTTCAAATGCAATACGTGGGTGGTTCGCGCGAATCCGGCGATTTACGCAAAGTTCACAAAACCCCCGGTTTCATTGGCTTAGATTGATCGATCCGTATACGGATGTTTCGCCGCCGATTTTGCGCGCGTCAAGGCCGATTTCGCAAAATTGTGCGAATCACCCCTCTTCGGGCAATCCGAGTCGCTGCTTGAGGATGGCGTTGACGGCGGCCGGATTCGCTTTTCCACCGGTCTGCTTCATCACCTGACCGACGAACCACGATGCCATTTTCGGTTTCGCCTTCACCTCTTCGACCTTGTCGGGGTTCGCCGCGATGACGGCGTCAACCGCCTTCTCGATCGACGCTGTATCGGTCACCTGCTTCAGCCCGCGCGCTTCGACGATCTGTTTGGGATCGCCGCCTTCACTCCACACGATGTCGAGGAGATCCTTGGCGATCTTCCCGCTGATCGTGTTGGCGGCGACCATCTGCACGATCGCGGCATTGGCGGCAGCCGTGACCGGACCGTCGGCAATTGCGAGTCCCGCCTTGTTGAGGCGGCCGAAATATTCGTTGTTGAGCCAATTGGCGGCGGATTTTGGCTCGGCGCCGGCCGCCACCATCGCCTCGAAATAGTCGGCCGACTCCTTTTCCGCGACCAGGACCGATGCGTCGTAAGGGGAGAGCCCCGCCGCGATCAGCCGCGCCTTCTTCTCGTCGGGCAGTTCGGGCAACGAGGCAGCGATCTCGTCGACCCAGGCCTGTTCGAGGACCAGGGGCAAAAGGTCGGGGTCGGGAAAGTACCTATAGTCGTGCGCATCTTCCTTGGTGCGCATCGAGCGCGTCTCGTTCGCCTTGGAGTCGTAGCGGCGCGTCTCCTGCACGATGGTGCCGCCGTCCTCGATGATGTCGACCTGGCGGCGCGCCTCGTACTCGACCGCGAGCTGCACGAAACGCATCGAGTTGACGTTCTTGATCTCGCAGCGCGTGCCCAGATGCTTGAAGTCGCCGGTGCTGCGGAACTTCTCGTAGCCGCCGGCGCGGCAGACCGAGACGTTCACATCGGCGCGCATCGAGCCCTCGTCCATGTTGCCGTCGCAGGTGCCCAGATAGCGCACAATGGAGCGCAGCTTCTTGAGGAACGCGGCGGCTTCCTCCGACGAGCGCATGTGCGGCTTGGAGACGATCTCCATCAGCGCGACGCCGGAGCGGTTGAGGTCGACGTACGAACTGTCGGGATGCTGGTCGTGCAGCATTTTTCCCGCGTCCTGTTCCATGTGCAGGCGCTCGATGCCGACCGTGACGGTCTCGTCCTTCATGTCGAGGAGGATTTCGCCCTCACCGACGATCGGGCTCTTGTATTGGCTGATCTGATAGCCCTGCGGCAGGTCGGGGAAGAAATAGTTCTTCCGGTCGAACACCGAGGTCAAGTTGATCCGGGCTTTGAGACCCAGCCCCGTGCGCACCGCCTGTTCGATGCATTTTTTGTTGATGACAGGCAGCATGCCGGGCATGCCGGCGTCGATGAACGACACCTGGCTGTTCGGCTCGGCGCCGAACGTGGTCGCGGCGCCGGAGAACAGCTTGGACTCCGACAGGATCTGGGCATGGACCTCCATGCCGATGACGATCTCCCAATCGCCGCTGGTGCCTTTGATCGTCTGGGCCGAACGGCTCATGCCGCCCTCCACCAATGGATGGGTTTTGCGTCGAAGCCCGACGCCGTCTCGATGGCCTGCGCCGCGCGCAGGATGGTCGCCTCGTCGAACGCTTTGCCGATGAACTGAAGTCCGAGCGGCAAGCCGTTGGCGGTCAGCCCAGCCGGCACCGAAATGCCCGGGAGCCCCGCGAGGTTCACCGTCACGGTAAAGACGTCGTTGAGGTACATCGACACCGGATCGGCGGTCTTCTCGCCCACCCCGAAGGCCGGGCCAGGCGTCGCCGGGGTCAGAAGCACGTCGCACTTCTGGAAGGCCCGGGTGAAATCGCGCGCGATCAGCGTGCGGATCTTCTGGGCCCGGGCGTAATAGGCGTCGTAATAGCCCGATGACAGCACATAGGTCCCGATCAGGATGCGGCGCTGGACTTCCTTGCCGAAGCCTTCGGCGCGGCTTTTCTCGTAGAGGTCGATGATGTCCCGAGCGCCCTTGGCGCGGTGGCCGAAGCGCACCCCGTCATAGCGGGCAAGGTTCGAGGAGGCCTCGGCCGGCGCCACTATATAATATGTCGGGAGCGCGTATTTGGTGTGGGGGAGCGAGACCTCCACGATCTCGGCGCCCTGAGCCTTCAGCCACTCAGCACCCTTGGTCCACAGCGCCTCGATCTCCGGCGGAGCGCCATCGATGCGATATTCCTTGGGGATGCCGACCCGTAAGCCTTTCACGCCGGAGGCGAGCGCGGCCTCGTAGTCGGGGATCGGTGCATCGATGCTGGTGGAATCTTTTGGATCCACACTCGCCATATGTTTGAGCAGAATCGCGGCGTCGCGCACCGTGCGCGTCATCGGACCGGCCTGATCGAGCGAGGAGGCGAACGCGACAATGCCGAAACGCGAGCAGCGGCCATAGGTCGGCTTGATGCCGACCGTGCCGGTGACGGCGGCGGGCTGGCGGATCGAGCCACCCGTGTCGGTGCCGGTCGCCGCGAGACAGAGATTGCCGGCCACAGCGGCGGCCGAACCGCCCGAGGAGCCGCCCGGCACCAGGTTCTGGTTGGAGTTGCGCGCCCGCCAGGGATTGAACACCGGGCCGAAATGACTGGTCTCGTTCGACGAGCCCATGGCGAACTCGTCCATGTTGGTCTTGCCGAGCAGCACCGCGCCCGCGTCCCACAGATTCTGCGAGACCGTGGACTCATAGGGCGGGATGAAATTGCCCAGGATCTTGCTGCCCGCGGTCGTCTTCACGCCCTTGGTGCAGAACAGATCCTTGATCCCGAGCGGCAAGCCCTCCAGCGGTCGCGCCTGGCCATGGGCGATGCGCACGTCGGAGGCGATGGCCATCTCGAGCGCTTTCTCCGGCGTCTCGGTGACGAAGGCGTTGAGCGGCCGCGCGTCGGCAACGGCCTTGACGAAGGCGGTGGTCAGCTCCTTGGACGAGACTTTCTTGGCGTGCACGGCGTCACGCGCCTCGGCAAGCGTGAAATCGGTGAGTGCGGCGGGCAGCGACATTATTCGACCACCTTCGGCACGACGAAGAAGTGATCCTCGCCGTCCGGCGCGTTGGCCATCAGCGCGTTGGCGTTGCCGCCATCGGTTACCTTGTCGTCGCGCATTTTGAGGCGCTGTTCGACGACCGATGTCATGGGGGCGATGCCGTCGACGTTTACTTCGTCGAGTTGCTGGACCCAGGTCAGGATGCCGTTCAACTCGTTCACCATGGGGGCGGCATGCCCCTCGTCGAGCGCGAGTCGGGCGAGCTTGGCAATACGTCGAACAGTGTCCTTGTCCACGGACATGGCGCGGCCTATAGGGTGTTGAAATCTAACGGACTTGCTACCAACCGGGACTGGTGCTGGCAAGGATCGTGAAGCCGCAACCGGCGGGACACAGCCATGTCGCTCGGAATAACCGGTATCGACCACGTCCAGATCGCGGTGCCGCGCGCGCTGGAGGCGGAGTGCCTCAAATTCTATCGCGAAATCTTCGGCTTCACCGAAATTCCCAAGCCGGAGGAGCTGCGCGCCCGCGGCGGGGCGTGGTTCCAGGTCGGCGCGCTCCAGATGCATATCGGGGTCGATCCCGAGGGGAGCCCCAAGAGCAAACGGCACATCTGCTTCCTGACAGCCGATCTCAAGGCAGCCAAAGCGGCCGTCCTGAAGCACGGCGTGGCGATCGAGGAGGAGAGCGCGGCCGAGGGACTGTCACGTTTCTTCATCCGCGACCCCGCCAGCAACCGGATCGAGATCGGACAGAGGTGAGGTCGGAGGGCGCGTCGGCACCGCTAACCTCTCCCGTTCACGGGAGAGGTCGAAATTCGCGCCAGCGAATTTCGGGTGAGGGGGTTGGCCCCTCCCATATCCCCTCACCCGACCGCCGCTTCGCGCCGGTCGACCTCTCCCGCAAGCGGGAGAGGTAATGGGTGTCACCGACATCGGAGGACTGAAGGCCGCGATCGCGCCCGGCGCCCGCCTGCTCGGCCTCGACCTTGGCGAGAAGACGATCGGGATCGCGCTGTCGGACACGCGGCTGACCGTGGCGACGCCTATGGAGACCCTGAAGCGTGGCAAGTTCGCCGCCGATGCGGTCAAGCTCGACAAGATCATCGCCGAGCAGACCGTCGGCGGGCTGGTGGTTGGCCTACCGCTCAACATGGACGGCAGCGACGGGCCGAGCGCACAATCGGCGCGCGCCTTCGCCCGCAACTGGGCGGCCCGGTCGTCCCTGCCGATCTTGATGTGGGACGAGCGGCTCTCGACCGCGGCGGTGACGCGCACGCTCATCGATGCCGATGCCTCGCGCAAGCGCCGCGGCGAAGTGGTCGACAAGATGGCGGCGGCCTACATCCTGCAAGGCGCGCTGGAGCGGCTGAGAAGGACCTAAGGATGCTGACGCTCCTCACCCTTCGACAAGCTCAGGGTGAGGACGTTAAGCAAGTCCTCATGCTGAGCCCGTCGAAGCATGAGGACATTCCGAAATAATCCACAATCGTGTCGCCGCCACCTTGCCCGCACGGCCCCGCTTGCCTATAAGCCAGGCTTTAATGACGGCCCACGCCGAACCCCTTCTAAAATCCAGCCATCTGCTTGGCATCGAGCACCTTTCGGTGGGCGAGATCACCGCCCTGCTCGATCTTGCCGAGACCTATGTCGCGCTCAACCGCGGCGCCAACAAGAAGCTCGACCTACTCAAGGGCCGAACCCTCATCAACCTGTTCTTCGAGTCCTCGACGCGCACGCAAAGCTCGTTCGAGCTGGCGGGCAAGCGGCTCGGCGCCGACGTGATGAACATGAGCGTCAAGACTTCGTCGGTCTCCAAAGGCGAGACCCTGATCGACACGGCGACGACGCTCAACGCCATGCGGCCCGACCTTCTGGTGGTGCGGCATCAGGACTTCGGCGCCGCCGAGCTTCTGTCGCGCAAGCTCGACTGCTGCGTGATCAATGCCGGCGACGGCAGCCACGAACATCCTACGCAAGCACTGCTGGACGCGCTGACCATCCGGCGCAGGCGCGCCTCCTTCGAAGGACTGACGGTCGCGATCTGCGGCGACGTACTGCACTCCCGCGTGGCGCGTTCCAACATCCATTTGCTGCTCAAGATGGGCGCGCGGGTGCGGCTGATTGCGCCGCGCACCCTTCTGCCCGCCGATGCCGAGCGGTTCAGCGTCGAGATCTTTCACGACATGGAGAAGGGTCTGAAAGGCGTCGACATCGTGATGATGTTGCGCCTTCAGCTCGAGCGCATGTCGGGCGCCTTCGTGCCGTCGACGCGGGAATATTATCGCTTCTGGGGCCTCGATCACGAGAAGCTCAGGCACGCCAAGCCCGGTGCGCTCGTCATGCATCCGGGTCCGATGAACCGCGGCGTCGAGATCGACTTTGCCGTCGCCGACGACATCGAGGTCAGCCTGATCCAGGAGCAGGTCGAGATGGGCGTCGCCATCCGCATGGCGGTGCTCGACGCGCTGTCACGCGGCCTAGCCGCCGGCGGGCGCAACGCGCCATGACGAAACGGACCGCCTTCCGCAATGCGCGGCTGATCGATCCGGCGAGCGGGCTGGACGTGAAGGGCGGCCTTCTGGTCGAGAATGGCCGCATCGCAGATGTCGGGCCGCGCCTGTTCAACGACGCCGAGCCGAACGATCCCGAAGTGATCGACTGCAAGGGCCTGGTGCTGGCGCCGGGCCTGATCGACATGCGGGTGTTCACCGGCGAGCCGGGCAGCGAGCATCGCGAGACACTTGAATTGGCAAGCGAAGCCGCGGCAGCCGGCGGCGTCACGACCATCATCGTGATGCCCAACACCGACCCCGTCATCGACGAGCCGTCGCTGGTCGATTTCATCCGCCGCCGGGCCCAGGCGACCGCCAAAGTGCGCGTCGCGCCGATGGCGGCGCTGACCAAGGGGCTCGACGGCGAAGTGATGACCGAGATCGGGCTCCTGAAGGAAGCCGGCGCGGTCGCCTTCACCGATGCCGACCGCACCATCGCCAATGCGCGCGTCTTGCGGCGCTGCCTCGCCTACGCCTCGACCTTCGGCGCGCTGATCGTCGGCCATGCCGAGGATCCCGATCTCACCGAGGGCGCGTCGGCGACGGAAGGCGAGTTCGCGATGCGGCTCGGGCTTCCCGGCGCACCGGCTGCGGCCGAGGCGATCATCGTGGAACGCGACATCCGCCTCGTCGAGCTGACCGGCGCACGCTACCACTTTGCGCAGATCTCGACGCGCGCCTCGCTCGATGCGATCGCGGCGGCGAAGGCGCGCGGACTGCCGGTGACGTGCGGCGTGGCGGCGCATCATCTGGCGCTGAACGAGCTCGACGTCGCCTCCTACCGCACCTTCATGAAGGTGAAGCCGCCGCTGCGCTCGGAAGCCGATCGCTCCGCGATGGTCGAAGGCGTCGCGTCGGGCGTGATCGACGTCATCGTCTCCTGCCACGATCCGCAGGCCGCCGACACCAAGCGCCAGACCTTCGCGCAGGCCGCGTTCGGCGCCGTGGGGCTCGAGACGCTGTTGCCCGTCGCGCTCGGCCTTCATCATGACGGGCGCGCGCCGCTCGCCCATGTGCTGAGGACCTTGACGGCGGCGCCCGCGAAGATCCTGGGGCTCAACGCCGGTACGTTATCCAAGGGTGCGCCGGCCGATCTGGTGCTGATCGATCCGGAGGAGCCGTTCACCTTGCATGGCGACGATCTGCGCTCGCGTGCGCGCAACACGCCGTTCGAGGGAAAGCGCTTCCACGGCCGGGCGGTCAGGACCTTCGTCGGCGGCGTGACTGTGTTCAATCGCAGGGCGCGCTGATCAGCGCGCGGCGGGATCGAATTCGAGGCCGTCGCCGATCTTCTCAATCGTAATCGGCGGTGCCCACGGCAGCGTGGACCAGGTCACTTTGCCAGGAGCGTCGCTCGAGATTATCGAAGCCGTCTTCTTCATCTTCCTCGTCGAGAAGTCGATGCTGGTTTCATCCATGTTGCCGGAGCCGCGATTGACGTTCAGACGGTCGTAGCCGATCAGCACGAACCTTCCATTGTGAAATCGGAAGGTGTGCGTGACGTGGCCCATGTCCCAGCCGCCGGCCGAAGAAAAGTAGCCCAGCGTGACACGCAGTGCGGCATGGGCCACGGCGATGCCGCCGGGCTGCTCGCCGTCCTTGTCCAAGGGATCCTGCTGATTTGGGTATTCGGGGCGCGGGATCAGCGTGTGATTTTCCAGGACCAGATCGTAGCCCCCGCCTTTCACCGCGAACGCAATGGCCAGGATGCGCGGATTGGTGTCGAATTTCGGCGGCCCCATGAGGGAATTGTCGAGGACATTTCTTTTGTCGGTGTCGCGGAAGACAAGAGCCAGGTCAGCCTTGCCGTCACCGTTGAGGTCGCCGGCAATGGACGTCTCCAGCTTCCAACCCCTCGGCGCAAACGCCGCGGCGGACGGCGCGTGATGCACAAGCGAAGGATACGCGACGGGCGGGATAACGAGCTCGGCCCGGGCCGGCCCGGCGCCAAGGAGCACGATGGCGGTTAGAGATATCAGAAGGCGCAGGGATGTACCGGTGGGTGATGGCCTCATAAATTTTCCGGCCGATAGGTCACGTGCACGCGCTCGTCGATGTTTGGCGCGACAGTCGCCTCCAGCTTCATGATCTCGGCGAAGATCTTTCCGAATGACACTCGAAGCGGATCGGCGTCCCATTTCTCCGGCTTCCACAGATGGGCGCGCAGGATCGAGCGGGCGCAATGGAAATAGGCGCGCACCACGTCGACCTTCATGACGAACTGCGCCGGCTTGCCGCGCGCCGATAGTCGGGCGCACAGATCCGCGTCGTCGTGCAGCGTGGCGCGGCCGCTGACGCGCAAGGTCTCGCCGGTGCCGGGAAGCAGGAAGATCAGTCCGATATTGGGATTGGCAATGAGGTTGATGTGGCCGAAGGCGAGACCGTTGCCGTCACGGTCGGGGATCAGGAGCCGGTTCGGGCCGTCGGCATGGACGAAGCCCGGTTCGTCGCCCTTGGGGCTGACCTCGACGAAGCCGTCCGCGTCCACGGTCGACAGGAGCAGGAACGGCGATCGGGCGACGAAGGCCAGCGACTGCTCGTCGAGATGGTCGCGCACCTTGAGGCGCGTCGGACCCTTGGGTTCCGGCAAGCGTTCCCGAAGCTGCTCGACTGATGTAATATGGGCCATCTGTCACTCCATCGCGCGGCGCCACACTACATCATGACGTTCCTCGATCTGTCAGTAACTCCGGGCATTGCAGCCATCGCGCTAGCGCTGGGCTATCTGTTCGGCTCGGTGCCGTTCGGGCTTATCTTCGCGCAGATCCTCGGCGCCGGTGACGTGCGCAAGATCGGCTCCGGCAGCATCGGCGCGACCAATGTGCTGCGCACCGGCAACTACGCGGCGGCGGGGCTGACACTGCTGTTCGACGCGGCCAAGGGCGCGGCGGCGGTGCTGATCGCACGGCACTATTTCGGAGACGATGCCGCGCTGTTTGCGGCGTTGGGCGCGTTCCTTGGGCATCTGTTTCCGGTATGGCTCGGCTTCAAGGGCGGCAAGGGTGTCGCGGTCTCGCTGGGCATCCTGCTGTCGGTCTATTGGCCGGTCGGGTTGCTCGCCTTCGCGACCTGGCTCGCCATGCTGGCAGCCCTGCGTATCTCGTCGCTCTCCGCGCTGGTCGCAGCGGTGTTCGCGCCGATCTATATGGCCCTGCTCGGCCGACCGCACGAAACAGCGCTCACCGCCGCGCTCGCCGTCCTGGTCCTGGTCATACACCACGAGAACATTCGCCGACTGTTGCGCGGCGAAGAGCCGCGTATTGGCGCCAAAAGCACGCCGGCGTGACGGCGGCGCTTTCGCATGCGGAGCGGCGCGCCTGGCTTCGTCTGGCGCGCACGCAGAATGTCGGACCCGTCACCTTTGCCCAGTTGATCGCGCGCTTCGGAACGGCGAGCGCGGCGCTCAAGGAAGTGCCGCGTCTGGCGCGGCGCGGCGGCGGCGATGAGCTGCGCATACCGAGCGACGACGACGCGGGGCGCGAGCTGGACCGGCTGGCGAAAATCGGCGGCCGGATGATCGCAAGCTGCGAAGGGGAATTCCCGCGCGGACTTGGCGCCTGCGATCCACCGCCGCCGCTCCTGTCGGTGCTGGGGCACACCTCACTGCTCGATCGCGAGATGGTCGCGGTGGTGGGCGCGCGCAACGCGTCGGCGCTTGGGCGCAAGCTGGCCGGAACGCTGGCGCGCGAACTTTCCGAGGCGGGGCTCGTGGTCGTCTCCGGCCTGGCGCGCGGCATCGATGCGGCGGCACATGACGGGTCGCTGGCAAATGGCACCTGCGCGGTCGTGGCCGGCGGGGTCGACAATGTCTATCCGCCGGAGAACGCCGCGCTCTATGAGCAGATCCGCGCGCAGGGCTGCATCGTCTCGGAGATGCCGATCGGCCAGGCGCCGCAGGCGCGCCACTTTCCGCGCCGCAACCGGATCATCTCCGGACTGGCGCGCGGGGTCGTGGTGGTGGAGGCGGCGGAAGGGTCGGGTTCGCTGATCACTGCGAACTTCGCGCTGGAACAGGGCCGCGAAATCTTCGCCGTGCCCGGCTCGCCGCTCGATCCGCGTGCCAAGGGCACCAACCGGCTGATCCGCGAGGGTGCCGCGCTGACCGAATGCGCCGAAGACATATTGAATGGCCTGCGGCCCATCCTGGGCCACGATTTCCGCGAGCCCGGCCGCGAGGGGCCGGCCGCGCAGGGGCAAATCAGCGAGGCCGAAGCGGACCGGATTCGCGCAAAGGTCGAGGAGGCGCTCGGGCCGGCACCTGTCGAAGTTGACGAACTGGTAAGGCTTTGCGGCGTTCCCGCCGCGGTCGTGCTCATTATTTTGTTGGAGCTGGAACTGGCCGGCCGAATCACCCGTCATCCGGGCAATCGGGTCTCCTGGGCCTGATCGGCCAGCGCCTTGGCTTCCATGGCGGCTAGGCCCAGCAGATGGGCGAGCAGAGTCTGGCCCTGCCCCAACGCAATTTTCCGCAGCGATTCAAGGAGATCGCGCGTATAGCGCGCGGTTTCGGCCGGTGTGAGCGGGGCCGGAGGCGAAGCGGGAGGGTAGCGGCCGCCGGACGGGTAGGAGGGCATGACTGTCATCGAATTGGTGGACAACCGAACGGTAGGCTGGCCGGGGTCGGAATACAACCTAAGGTAATTTATCCGGCGAAATATCCGAGGAATCACAACCTCAAGTAATGACAGAATGTCGCACGAGACGTTGACACCCGTTGGCCCGTTCGATCAGTGTCCGCCGCCTTTCGGGGTCCGACCCTGATTTGGCAGGTTTTTCACGATCCGGCGCTATTGGTAGCCGGGCGAACAGGCAGAGCACCCCCGACCTCATGAACGTCGTCGTCGTCGAATCCCCCGGCAAGGTTAAGTCGATCAACAAGTACCTCGGCCCCGACTACAAGGTCCTGGCCAGCTTCGGGCATATCCGCGACCTCCCCTCCAAGGACGGCTCGGTCAAGCCGGACGACGACTTCGCCATGACCTGGGAGGTCGACGACCGCGCCCAAAAGCGCATCAAGGACATCGCCGATGCCATGAAGGGCGCCGACAAGCTGATCCTGGCGACCGACCCCGACCGCGAGGGCGAGGCGATCTCCTGGCACGTGCTCGAAGTGCTCAAGCAGCGCAAGGCGCTCGGCAAGGCCAAGATCGAGCGCGTGGCATTCAACGCGGTGACCAAGTCCGCAATCCAGGAAGCGATCGCCCATCCGCGCCAGATCAACGCGGAACTGGTCGACGCCTATATGGCGCGGCGCGCGCTCGACTATCTGGTCGGATTCACTTTGTCGCCCGTGCTGTGGCGCAAGCTGCCAGGCGCGCGCTCGGCGGGACGCGTGCAGTCGGTGGCGCTGCGCCTCGTCGTGGAGCGCGAAGTCGAGATCGAGGCCTTCAAGGCGCTGGAATATTGGAGCATCGACGCCGATGTGACGGTTCCGGCCGGCGGCTTCAATGCGCGGCTGATCCAGCTCAATGGCGAAAAGCTCGACAAGCTGTCGCTGAAGACCGAAGCGGACGCGAGCGCCGCGGTCGCGGCGATCAAGGCGCAGTCGTTTGCGGTCGACAGTGTCGAGAGCAAGCCGGTCAAGCGCCACCCCGCGCCGCCCTTCATCACATCGACGTTGCAGCAGGAAGCCTCGCGCAAGCTCGGCTTCGGCGCCAAGCGCACGATGCAGATCGCGCAGAGTCTTTATGAGGGCGCCGACATCGGCGGCGAGACCGTCGGCCTCATCACCTATATGCGGACCGACGGCATCACGATGGTGCCCGAAGCGGTCACAGAGGCGCGTTCGGTCATCGGTTCGCGCTACGGCCAGAAATACCTGCCGGGCGCGGCGCGCATTTATACGAGCAAGGCAAAGAACGCGCAGGAAGCGCACGAAGCGATCCGGCCCACCCTGTTCGAGCGCACGCCCGAGGAAGTCTCGCGCTATATCGACGGCGATGCGGCCAAGCTCTACGAGCTGATCTGGAAGCGCGCCATCGCGAGCCAGATGGAGAGCGCCGAACTCGAGCGCACCACCGTCGACGTCGCGAGCAAAGACAAGAAGATCACCTTGCGTGCGACCGGCACGGTGATGCTGTTCGACGGCTTCCTCACGCTCTACCAGGAAGGCAAGGACGACGAGTCGGACGAGGACGGTTCCAGACTTCCCAAGGTCGCAGCCGGCGAAACGGCGACGATCGACAAGGTGACGCCGGCGCAGCATTTCACCGAACCGCCGCCGCGCTATTCCGAGGCCAGCCTGGTGCGCAAGCTCGAGGAGCTCGGCATCGGCCGGCCTTCGACCTATGCCTCGATCCTGTCGGTGCTGCGCGACCGCAACTATGTGCGGCTGGACCGCGGCCGCTTCACGCCCGACGACAAGGGCCGGCTGGTGACGGCGTTCCTCGCGACCTATTTCCCGCGCTATGTCGAATATGGCTTCACCGCGGATCTCGAAGAGCAGCTCGACGAAGTCTCGGCCGGCGAACTGAACTGGAAGCAGCTGCTGCGCGATTTCTGGCGCGATTTCTCGGCCGCGGTCGGCGGCACCAAGGACCTCAAGATCAAGAACGTCATCGACGAGATGAACGCGATTCTGGGTCCGCACATTTTCCCGCCGAACGCGGACGGATCGAGCCCCCGGGCCTGCCCGAGCTGCGGCAAGGGCGAATTGAGCCTGAAGCTCGGACGGTTTGGTGCGTTCGTCGGCTGCTCGAACTATCCCGAATGCCGCTTTACCCGCCAGCTCGGCCAGAGCAACGAGGCCGCCGCCGCGGCGCAGCCGCGCGAACTGGGCCTCGATCCGGCGAACGGAGAGAAGGTGACTCTCAGAAGCGGACGCTTCGGACCTTATGTGCAACTCGGCGAAGGCAAGACGCCCAAGCGCTCCGGCATCCCGAAGGGCACCGAGGTGGAGAGCGTCGATCTCCCCTATGCGTTGAAACTGCTCGCGCTGCCGCGCGATGTCGGTCTGCATCCTGAGAGCGGCAAGCCGATCACCGCGAACTTCGGACGCTTTGGACCCTACGTGGCGCATGACGGGACTTACGCATCGCTGGAGTCGCCGGAAGACGTCTTCACCGTCGGATTGAACCGCGCGGTGGACCTGATCGCCGAAAAGAAAGCCAATCCGCGCAACCGGCGCAGCGCGCAGGCGTTGAAGGAGCTCGGCAAGGACTCGTCGGGCACTGACATCAAATTGATGAAGGGCCGCTACGGTCCCTACGTCACCGACGGATCGACCAACGCGACCGTGCCCGATGCCGACAATGCCGAAGCCATCACGCTGGAGCAGGCGCTCGCGCTGATCGCCGACCGCGCGGCGAAGGGCGGCTCGAAGAAAAAGAAGGCGCCAAAGCCGAAGAAGGAAGCCAAGCCCAAGAAAGAGGCCAAGGCCAAGAAGGAGCCGAAGGCGGAAAAGCCTGCCGCGCCGGCGAAGAAAAAGGCCGTGGCGAAGAAGAAACCCGAACCGGTGGCCGGCGAGTAGAATTTGGCGAAGAAAAAGAAGCGCGCCTCGACCATGCCCGTCCTCGACAAGGCGGGTGTGCTCGAGATTCTCGCGCGCCAGCCAAACGCCACCAAGCGGGATCTGACCAAGCTTCTGGGCATCAAGGGCTCCGACCGCATCAAGCTGAAGCGCACGCTCAAGGAGCTCGAAGCCGAAGGCGCGATCGAAGGCAATCGTCGCAAGGGCTATGCCCAGCCGGGCGCGCTGCCCGAGGTCGCAGTGCTCGAGATCGTCGGCCAGGACGCCGACGGCGAATTGCTGGCGCTACCGCAGAAATGGGAATCGAACGAGCCGCCGCCGAAGATCTTCGTGGTGCCGGCGCGCGACGACAAGGGACCGGCACTCGGCCGCGGCGAGCGCGTGCTGGCGCGTCTGGCGCCCGTCGAGCACGGCTACGAGGCGCGCGTCATCAAGCGGCTCGGCGCCAGCGCGCACAAGGTGCTCGGCGTGCTGCATCAGGGCCCGAGCGGTTTGCGCATTGCGCCGATCGACCGCAAGAGCCGCACCGATTTCGCGGTCGACAATCGCGATCGCGGCGGTGCGGAGCACAATGAGCTGGTGCTGGCCGAACCGCTGGCCGGACGCGCGCAGGGCTTTCCGCGCGCCCGTGTCGTCGAGCGGCTGGGAAACATGAGCGCGCCGAGGACCGTGAGCCTCATCGCGATCCATGCGCACGGCATTCCGACCGATTTTCCTGACGAAGTGATCGCCCAGGCCGAGCGCGCCACCGCGCCGGAGCCGCGCGGCCGCACCGATCTTCGCGCCATTCCGCTCGTCACCATCGATCCCGAAGACGCGCGCGACCATGACGATGCGGTGTGGGCGGCCGCCGACACCGATGCGAAGAATCCCGGCGGCCATATCGCGCTCGTGGCCATTGCCGACGTCGCGCATTATGTGACGCCGGGTTCGGCGCTCGACCGCGAGGCCTACAAGCGCGGCAACTCCGCCTATTTTCCCGACCGCGTGGTACCGATGCTGCCGGAGCAGCTGTCGGCCGATCTGTGCTCGCTGAAGGAAGGCGTCGACCGTGCCTGCCTTGCCGTGCGCATGGTGTTCGACAAGCACGGCAAGAAACGCCGGCACGAATTCATCCGCGGCGTGATGAAGTCCGCCGCGAGGCTCACCTATGCCCAGGCGCAACGCGCGTTCGACGGAAAGCCCGACGCCCATCTGACGGCGACGGCGAAAGCGACGCTGGACGGCATATGGGCCTGCTACAAGACGCTTGCTCTGGAGCGCGAGCATCGCGATCCGCTCGATCTCGACCTGCCCGAGCGGCGGATCGTGCTCGGCGAGGACGGCAAAGTCGCCTCCATCGCGTTTCGCGAGCGGCTGGAGTCCATGAAGCTGATCGAGGAATTCATGGTGCTCGCCAATGTCGCGGCGGCAGAGTTGCTGGAGCATCACCGCTCGCCGCTGATCTATCGAGTCCACGAGCATCCTTCGCGCGAGAAGCTGTTCGGCTTCTCGGATTTCCTGCGCACCATCGGGATCAGCTTCGCCAAGGGACAGACGATCCGGCCCGGCGTGTTCAACCGCATCCTGCGCCAGGCCAAAGGCGGCGCGCATGAGGCGGTGATGAACGACGTGGTGCTGCGTACCCAGGCGCAGGCCGTCTATGCGCCGGAGAATGTCGGCCATTTCGGATTGAACCTGCACCGCTATGCGCATTTCACCTCGCCGATCCGGCGATACGCCGATCTCATCGTGCACCGCGCGCTGGTGAAGGCGCATCGTTTCGGCGAGGACGGCTTGAGCGATGCCGAAGGCGGGCGCCTGGGCGAAGTCGCCGATCACATCTCGATGACCGAACGCCGCGCCATGGCGGCGGAGCGCGACTCCACCGACCGCTATGTCGCCGCCTTCATGGAAGATCGCATCGGGGCCGAATTCGACGTCCGGATCACCGGCGTGACGCGCTTTGGGTTGTTCGTGCGCATTCCCGAGAGCGGCGCGGAAGGCCTGTTGCCGGTACGCGCGCTCGGCACCGAATTCTTCAAGCATGACGAGAAGGCGCACGCGCTGATCGGCGATCGTTCGAATCGGAAGTTCAAACTCGGCGACACGGTCGCGGTGCGGCTTGCCGAGGCCGCGCCGCTCACTGGCGGTTTGCGCTTCGATCTTGCCCAAGGGTCAAGCGGGCAGCGCGGCGCGAAGCCGAAATTCAAAGTGCAGCGCACGCCCCAGAAGCGGCGGAGGTAGCCGTCTCAGTCATTCCCGTGTCATGCGGACGAGATTGGCGTATCGGTAAGGTCCTGTTCTACAATTACGCCATGGCTACATTCGATTCCGACAATGAGAAGATCGTGGGCGAAGTGCTGCGTCCCAAGGATGCCGCGACGCTCGTCCTCGTCCGCCGCGAAGGCGACCGGGCGCGCGTGCTGATGGGCCAGCGCCACGGCAACATGGCGTTCATGGCCAACAAATATGTCTTTCCCGGCGGGCGCATCGATCCCGGCGACATGCGCATCCCGGTGGCGAGCGAGCTTCGGCCCGAGGTCGCCGCGCGCGCGGCGCACGGCACAAGCCCGGCACGGGCACGCGGCCTGGCGCTGGCGGCGATCCGCGAAACCTTCGAGGAGACCGGCATCCTTCTGGGACAGAAGTCCGACAAGGTACCGCGCACCCGCGCGCCGGCCTGGAAGAAGTTCTTCGCACACAAGATCATGCCGAAACTCGACACGCTGGAGATGATTGCACGCGCGATCACGCCGCCCAACCGCACGCGCCGCTTCGATGCGCGATTCTTCATGGCGGATGCGAGCGCCATCGCCTATCAAATCGAAGATGCGGAGAACGAGGAGCTCCTGACGCCGGCCTGGCTCACATTGGACGAGGCGCGCGCGCTCGATCTACCCTCCATCACGCGCACCGTGCTCGACGAAGTCGAGGCGCGCATCGGCGGCGACACGGCGCGGCCCGCGCCATTCTATCGCTTTACCCGCGGCAAGCCGTCCCTCGTGCACATTTGAGGGCGCGTTGTCGCTCGTCAACCCAGCCCATTCGCCCGCCGACCGGCAGCTCAGCCTGGTCGCGATTCTGTCTACGTGTGCCGCGTTCGCCGTCGGCATCGGCCTGACGCTACCGTTGCTGTCGCTGATCCTGGAGCGGCAGGGATATTCGGGCAGCGTCAACGGGCTCAATCTCGCCACCGCTGGCCTTGCTGCGTTCGTCATCACGCCGCAGGTGCCGCGCATGATCCGGCGGTTCGGCACCGCGCGCTATCTCTGCGCCTCGCTCGTACTTTCGGCCGGCTCTCTGATCGCACTCTACTTTGCACCCGGCCTGTGGGCGTGGTTTCCGCTGCGCTTCCTGCTGAGCATCGGGCTCAACGGATTGTTCGTGGCGTCGGAGTTCTGGATCAACCAGCTCGCCGACGAGAGCAATCGCGGCCGCTATATCGCGCTCTACGGTATCGCGATCTCGGGCGGCTTCGGCATCGGGCCGGCGATCGTCTACGTCATGGGGACGCGCGGCGTTGCGCCCTTCGCCGCCGGCTCGGCGATGCTGCTACTTGCCGTCGTGCCGGTGTTTCTCGCCCGCAAGGCGGCGCCCAGGCTTGAGGAGGAAAAAGGTGCCGGCTTGATCGGCGCGCTGCGCGCGGCGCCCGCGATCCTGTCGGCGGCGCTGGTGTTCGGCGCGCTCGACGCCGGCCTGTTCGGATTATTTCCGGTCTATGCCGTGCGCTCCGGATTTACCGAAGCGCATGCGGCGCTCGCCATCACCGCCACCTCGCTCGGCAGCATGGCGTTTCAGTATCCGCTCGGCATGCTCGCGGACCGGTTCGACCGCCGCATGCTGCTGATGATCTGCACGACGGCGGGAGTTTTCGGCGCCGTCCTGACGCCGTTCGTGATCGCGGTGCCGGCCGCGACCTATGGGCTTCTGTTTTTCTGGGGCGGTCTCATCATGGGAATCTACACGATCGGTCTCACCTTGGTCGGCGAACGCTTCAAGGGCGTGGAGCTGGCAAGCGCGAATGCGGCCTATGTGATGCTCTATGCCATAGGGTTGCTGGCGGGGCCGGCGGTCGAGGGGGCCGCGCTGGACGCCTGGAATCCGCACGGATTGATGGCGGTCCTGGCGGCAATCAGCCTGATTTACCTGGCATTTCTTACGGTTAGACGCGGCGGCGCGGCTTGACTTTGCGCCGTCCGAAGCTAAATTCCCGGCCCTTCATCGGATTTCCTGGAGTATCCCATGGCGAAGCCCACCACGGCCAAGATCAAGCTCAACTCGGGCGGCGGCACGGGATTCTATTACGTGACGAAGAAGAACACGCGCACGATGACCGAGAAGTTCAAGATCCGGAAATACGATCCGGTTCTGCGCAAGCATGTCGAGTTCAACGAAGGCAAAATTAAGTAGGCGCCCTACTCGGCCGCCGCCTTCGCGTTCCGCTTCGCCTCCACCCGCTTGACGAAATCCACGATCGTGCCGACGAGCTGCGGGATCACGCCCAGCGGCATGTCATGCCCCCAGCCTTCGATCTCGTGATACTCGCTGCCGGGAATGCACTGCGCTGTGTGACGTCCGGCCTCCACCTTGAGCAGCATGTCGGCGGTGCCGTGCAGCACCAGCGCCGGCAGCTTCAGCGACTTCAGGCGCTCGGTGCGCGCCGGGCTCGCCATGATGGCGGCGTATTGGCGCGTGTTGCCTTCGGGATAGAACATCCGGTCGTAATTCTTGCCGATCAGCTCGCCGAGGCGCTGCTCGTCAAACGGCCACGCGGTCGAGGCGTAGGTGCGGCGGCCTTTCAGCGAATGGGCGATGACGGTTTCGCGGTCGTTCGACGGCGCGGCCGTGGTAAGCGCGGCGGCGGCTTCCGGACTGGAGGGCGGCAGCGCGGGATCGCTGGTGGTCGAGAAGATCGAGATCAGCGAACGCGCCTTCTCCGGATGATTGAGCGCCACGAGCTGGGCGATCATGCCGCCCATCGAGGCGCCGGAGATGTGTGCGTTGGCGATGCCGAGCTTGTCGAGCAACGCAGCGGCGTCGGCCGCCATATCGTCCAGGACGTAGGGCACATCGGGCTTTTTGCCGTCGCGCCGCGCCGCCATCACCGCCTTCATGTCTGGCGTGATGCCGTGCCATTTCTGCGACAGGCCGACATCGCGGTTGTCGAAACGGATGACGCGTAGGCCGGCCGCCTCAAGTCCCTCGTGGAATTGCTCCGGCCATGAGGTCATCTGGCTGCCGAAGCCGTTGATGAAGAGGAACGGGATGCCGTCGCGGGCGCCACTGTCCTCATATTCGATCTCGATGCCGTTGGCACGAATTTTGGCCATGAAGTCCTCCCGATGCCGTGCAAGCTTAACGGTACGGCTTTCCTTGACAAGATGCGGTGCGAAACCGAGCTTACAGCCCGTTTCGCCAACCGGATTCCATGCACCGCGCCCTCAACCGCCTTGCCGACGAGCGTTTCGACCTGCTGATCGTGGGCGGCGGCGTGACGGGCGCCTGCGTCGCACGCGATGCTGCGCTGCGCGGGCTGAAAGTGGCGCTGGTCGAGAAGGACGATTTCGCGGGCGCCACCAGTGCGCACAATTCCAAGCTGGTGCATGGCGGGCTGCGCTATCTGCGCAATTTCGAATTGCGGCTGGTGCGGGAGTCGTTGAAGGAGCGGCGGATCTGGCAGCGCATCGCGCCGCATCTGGTGCATCCCCTGCCCTTTCTGGTGCCGATTTATGGCGGCGGATGGAAGGCGCGCGCGACCCTCGCGGCGGGGCTGACGCTCTACGACCTGCTGTCGTTCGACAAGGGATGGCTCGACGATCCCGGCCAGCGCCTGCCCAACCATTCCTGGCTCGATCGCGGCCGCGCGCTCGAAGCCGAGCCGATCCTGGAAGGCAACGGATTCGAAGGCGCGTTTCGCTACTACGACGCGCAAATGTATGCGCCCGAGCGGCTTGCGCTCGAATGCCTGATCGACGCCGATGCGGCGGGCGCGGCGATCGCGAACTATGTCGAGGCGAAGACGCTGCTGGTCCGCAACGGCCGTATCGAAGGCTGCAGTGTCGCCGACCGGATGGGCGATGCGGTGTTCGACATACGCGCGCGTCTGACGCTGGTCGCCGCCGGACCGTGGGCCGACATCTTCCTGGAGCGCGCGCTGGCGAAGCCTGCCTCACACAAGCTGCTGCGCTCCAAGGGCATCCATGTGCTGGTGCCGGCGATGACGAAGGCCAACGCGCTGACGGTGGCGGCCGAGGGTGGGCACTTTTTCGTGCTGCCCTGGCATGGCCACACCCTGCTCGGCACCACCGACACGCCGTTCGATGCCGCGCCGGACACGGTCGGCGTCAGCGACCGCGACATCGACACGTTCTTCGGCTTCATCAACCGGCATCTGCCAGGGGCAAAACTGGCGCGCCAGAGCATCGAGTTCTTCTATGCGGGTTTGCGCCCGCTGGTCGACGACGGATCGGGCGACACCTATGGCGCTAGCCGCCGCGCCGAATTGGTGGATCATGCAAAGAGCGACGGCGTCGACGGATTGTTCTCCGCGATCGGCGGCAAATGGACGACGTCGCGCGAACTGGCACGCAGCGTGGTCGACAGCATCGTGGCGAAACTTTCATTTGCCGCGGCGCCTTGCCGGACCGACAGGACGTCCACCGCCGGCGGCGGCATCGGGCGTTTCGCGGAATTTCTCGTTCGCCAGAAGAATGACTATCCGGATCAGGCGGGCATCGAGCATCTGGCGCGGATGTACGGAACGCGCCTGCCCGATATGCTGGCGGCGGCCGGCAACCGGCCGGAGCTGAAGGCGCCGCTGGGCGCTGCCGGCGACATCGGCGCGCAGGTGCTGTTCGCGGTGCGCGAGGAGATGGCCTTGACCCTGTCCGATGCCGTCATGCGGCGCACATCGATCGGTCAGCTCGGCGCGCCGCCGCGCGATGTGCTCGAGGCGGCATCGCGCATCATGGCCGCCGAATTGCATTGGAGCGAAGAACGGCGGCAGAGCGAGATCGCCTCGCTCGCGCCGTGGTTCCGGACGCGGGAGGCGGCATGACGGCCTTCGTCGTGGTCAATCCGCGCTCGGGCAACGGGCGCACGGGACGCGACTGGAAGCGGATCGAGCGCACGCTCGGCCCGCTGTTCCCGCACATGACCGTCGGTTTCACACAGCGCCGCGGCGAAGCGACGACGCTGGTCCGCCACGCGCTGGCGGAGGGCCATCGCGAGATCCTGGCGATCGGCGGCGATGGCACGATCAACGAAGCGGTGAATGGGCTGTTCGATGCCGAGGGCGCGATCGATTCGGAAGCGGTGTTCAGCTTCGTCACCAGCGGCACCGGCGGCGATTTCCGCAAGAGTTTCGGCATCGAGGCGGGCAGCGACGCGGCGATCGCGCGGCTGAAGACCGCGAGCATCCATGCCTGCGACGTCGGCCGCGTGACCTGCCTGTCCGAAAAGGGCGAGCCGGTGATCCGTCATTTCGTCAATATCGCGTCCTTCGGGCTTTCCGGCGCGATCGTGGCGGCGGTCAATCGGGCGCGGATCGCCAAGCTGTTCGGCGGCCAGTTCGCCTTCGCCTTCCACAGCGCGCTCGCGATGCTGCGCCACTCGAACAGTCCGGTGCGCCTGATGATCGACGGCCGCTTCGACGAGATCGCCAATATCTCCACCGTCGCAGTCGCCAACGGGCAATATTTCGGCGGCGGCATGCGGGTGGCGCCAGGCGCGCAAACCGATGACGGAATGTTCGACGTGGTGGTGATCGGCGGCGCGCCGGCCGGGCAATCGCTCGCCGACATGAAGCTGATCTATAGCGGCGAGCACATCACGCGCCCCAATGTGCAGGTGCTGCGCGGGCAGCGCGTCGTCGCCGCGCCGGTGGAGCAGACGCGCGGCCGCCCTGTGCTGATCGAGACGGACGGAGAGTCGGCGGGGCGGCTGCCCGCGACGTTCGAGATCCTGCCGCGCGCCTTGAACCTTCGATGCTGGGCGCGCGCCGATGGGCAATGACCGCCACACGCTGCGCTGGAACGGCTGGGGCCTTGCCGCGCACAAGGATGAACTCGCGGGACGCGAGGAAGTGTGGACCTGGCTTGCCGGCGAGCTGGGCATGCCGGCGCTGCTTGCAACGCCGGCCAGGCCCTTGGAGAGCATCGCGCTGGCGCCGTCGCGCCTGACGGCCGACGCGCGGGCGCGGTTCGAGGCGCTGCTCGGCGCCGATCGGGTGCGCGACGACAATTATGAGCGGGCGTTCCATGCGCTGGGGCGCAGCTATCACGATCTCATCCGGCTGCGGGCCGGAGATCTTTCGACCGCGCCGGACGCGGTGCTCTATCCGCGCAGCAGCGAGGAAGTGGCCGGTGTGCTGGCGGCGGCGGCGGAGTTGGGCGTCGCGGTTGTTCCCTATGGCGGCGGCACCAGCGTGGTGGGCGGCGTGACGGCGGCGAGCGGCGCGTTCAAATCGGCAGTGACGGTGGACCTGACCGGCATGGACCGGATCATCGAGATCGATGCGCAGTCGCGCACCGCGACGGTGGAGACCGGCATCTATGGCCCGGCGCTCGAGAAAGCGCTGGCAGCGAAGGGCTTCACGCTCGGCCATTTCCCGCAATCGTTCGAATATTCCAGCCTGGGCGGATGGATCGCGCATCGCGGCGCCGGCCAGGGCTCCAACCGCTATGGCCGCGCCGAGGACTGGCTGGCAGGTGCGAAACTGGTCACGCCGCGCGGCACCTTGCAGGCGGGCGGTTTTCCAGCCTCCTCCGCCGGGCCGCAGCTGCTCGATCTGGTGCTCGGCTCGGAAGGGGTGTTCGGCATCGTGACGGAGGCGACGGTGCGCCTGCATCCGCTGCCCGCCGCGAGCGACTATCGCGGCTTTCTGTTCCGCGATCTGGCGAGCGGCACCGCGGCGATGCGCGAGGCGGTGCAGGACGGCATCGCCACCACCATGCTGCGCCTGTCGGACGCGGCGGAGACGCGCTTCTACCGCGCGTTCGGCGCGGTGGGAAAGAGGAAGAGCATCTCAGACCGGCTGACGCAGATCTATCTCGACACCCGCGGCTTCGACGACAAGGCCTGCGTGCTGATTGCGGGCTTCGAAGGAACGGACGCCGAGGTGAGCGCGGCGCGCGGCGCATTCGAAACGATCGCCAAGAAGCATCGCGCGCTGTCGATCGGCGAAGGCCAGGGCAAGAGGTGGAAGGACGGCCGCTTCCACGGGCCCTATCTGCGCGATCCGATGATGGACCGCGGCGCCGGCGTCGACACGCTCGAGACGGCCACGAGCTGGTCCAGGCTCGAGGCGCTCTATATCGCGGTGCGCGACGCGCTCGACAAGGCGATGCGCGAGACGGCGCCGCGCGACGGCGCGCACGGCATCGTCACCTGCCACATCAGCCATTCCTATCCCGACGGCGCGAGCCTCTACTTCACCTATATCTTTCCGCGCGCGCTGGAAGGCGAGGATGCGCAGTGGCGTGCGATCAAGACCGCGGCGTCCGACGCGATCCTCGCGCATGGCGGCACGATCAGCCATCACCATGGCGTGGGCGAGGATCACCTGCCCTGGATGGCGGCCGAGAAAGGCTCGCTCGGCATTGACGTGCTGCGCGCGGTGAAGATGGCGCTCGATCCGCGCGGCATCCTCAATCCGGGAAAGCTGATCCCGCCGTCCTAGCGGTGTCTTTCGCGCAAAGCGCCAGCGCTTGATCATTGTTTGACGGATTCGACGGTTTTTCGTCATGGCTCGCCCCAAAAAAGAACGGCCAATCGCCGGCGCAGGCGTTGGCCGCTCTAGTCTAGCGCTACGCGGCAAGCCTCCGCCGCATCGCTGCGCCGACAGTGCACCTTCGCTTCGACCGCCCCGGCTCTCGACGAACGCAATGGCCATGTGCTCCCGGATGCGCCAGACAGAGCGGCCCCTTGTTCGCGCGGGCGCACGCAAGCTTACGCCCTTGCCTGTATGTCCTTGCGGCTGCGGTTCTAGAAGGCCCTGGCTCCGTGCGGTTTGCCCTTGGACAAATAGGGAACGCCAGAGCGACTTCAACCCCCGGTTGAGGGAATATTTCTGACAGAATGTCAGCGCAAGTCAGTGCAAATTGCAGTCCGTTCGGTTGAGAATTTGAAATGCTGAAATACTGGGCCCCAACGTGAATAGTGACCAGGCACAATCAAAAGTGATCGCCGGCGGAATCGACCATAGCCCGATAATCTCAGCGGTCGCGCAACGAGCAATCGATCGATTGCTTGACCTAGCCGAAGGTCGAGTAAAGAAGGAATGGGCGAGGTACAAGAACTTTAGACGAGCCGAGTTTGCCCGCTACGTACTCGCGCAAAGGAAGCGCTGCAATTTCGTCCGCACTCTGATTTACAATAATCAAAGCGTCGAATTGGAAACCATTTATGTACCTCTTCGCGTTCGCGTCTATCGCGACGCCGGCCGAGCACTTCGCTCAAACGACATAAGTGCGGCAGAATTCTCAGACTTATTGCTCCAAGAGCGGGATGAGACAAAGCATCGAAAGACGTTCGCCGGAACTATTTCTGGCGTTGCGGGTGCGGGAAAATCTTTTTTTATGCGGCACTTGTACTCAGAATTGGTTACTCGAGTTGGTTCACGGTTGCCGGTCTTCATTGAGGCACGTGAACTAAACACTCTTCCTCCCCTTGACTTGGCCGGTGTGGTTGCAAGGGCCTTCAGGATAAGTGGCTGCAATATATCGCCTGAACGGGCCGAGGAGGCGCTCAAGTCGGGAATCTTCTGCGTCCTCATTGATGGATTTGACGAGCTTCGCGTCTCCTTAGAACGGCACTACTCACGCGAGCTCAATCGCGCAGCCGAAGCATATGACTCCTGCCCACTGCTGATCTCCGGCCGACCATCAGATCTCCTTATTTCCTCCGATCAGTTCGAAAACTGCGACTTGCAGCCTTTGACTATAGAGAAGGCGATAGAATTGTTGACGAAGCTCGATTTCGACAAGGGCACCAAGTCGAGCTTTGTAGGTCTGATCAGGAGTGAGCTCTGGCAGTCACACAAGGACTTCCTTGAAATCCCCCTCCTAACTGTTGTGATGCTCATCACCTACTCCGATGCTGGCCGAATTTCGCGAAAGCAACACGAATTCTACGAGGACGCCTACAACGCACTATGGAGCAAGCACGATGCAAGAAAACAACCAGGGTTTGAGCGCGAAAAATACACTGGTCTCGATAAACAGGAGTTTACAAGGCTCGCATCATCCTTCTGCGCTTCCTCGTACCTTCGAGAGGATTTCTCGATGCGTGAGAGTGTTCTGGAGCATCATCTAAACGCTGCCAAGAAACTCACAGGCATTTCAGCGAACAACGAATTGTTCGTCAAGGACATGACGATTTCAACGAGCCTTCTCGTGACCGATGGCAACCAATATCGATTTGCGCATCGATCATTCCAAGAGTTTCTCTGCGCAAAATACGTGCTTAGCCTCAGCGACGACGAGCTCGCACGCGGGATCGAGGCTGTCTCCGGACGATATGCGACAGACGATGTAATGTCGTTTATGAAGTCGATGAATGCCGAGAAATTTGAGAGAGCGTGGGTCATTCCAGGATTGTCTGCGGTGGCTGAAACACTTGAGCGCGCCAAGACTAACTACGACGTCTATATTGCACTCGCAGACGGCCCCGACGGATCGTTTCTGATGAAGTTGCGCGCAATTTACGAGCTAAGCCCCACGAATGAACAAGTCATGGCAGCAATCGATTCCATTAGACACATGGGAAAGCGGACCGCGATAGAGTTTGCTATGCTGAGTGCGGGCCAAGCAAAGACTTTCTTGAGGGACACGCAGAATTTTCTGGCTCTTTACTCCAAGTTGGAAGGCCGAAATCAAAAGCGCATACTGGCGCTCGACACATTGTTCGAAGGCCAGTGAACTCAATCAGCCAAACTAGCGATCTGACCACAATTCGAGTTTTAGCATATGATGCCCGGGGAGTACTTTCGCTCGGTGCTGATCCGATTTCGTCCGTTGCTCGGTCCCGGTAGATCGAAAAGTACTTCATTCTTTGGGGAGAACTCTAACCTCACTCCCCCGACCGGACGATGAAAACGATCAGCATCGTCCAGAACACCGCGCCGAGGCCGAGCTCGAATTCGGCGCGGCTGAGAATGTGGCCGAAGCGGCCGGCGAGGCGGAGTCTGAGGTCTGCCAACGCCGGCGGCAAAGCGAACGAGCGCACGGGCTGATGTCCCTTCTAAGTATCGCCACACCCCTCCTGTTCCGCTTCGCTCCGCGTTCGCACGCTGGCGCTACGAACCCTAGCAAAATCCAAGCACTTAGCTTCGCTAAGTGCGGGATTTTGCTTCGTCCGCACGCATGCGTGCGGACCCCTCAAGGGGAGAGGAAAACGTCACGCGGCGACGGCGGCCTCGAGGCGGACCATCTCGTCCTTGATCTGGAGCTTGCGCTTCTTGAGCCGCGCGATCAGCGCCTCGTCGCACGTCTCGTCATGCGACAGCACGAAGATCACGTCGTCGAGATCGCGATGTTCCTGCTCCAGGTCGAAATGGCGCTGGCGCGTCCAGCCGCAAGCCTCGCTCCAGCGGAGCGGCGTCGCGGCGTGATTGTCCTGAATATGGCCTTCGGTCTGCATCGAACCATCCTTTCGAATGTGTCTTTGCTTCCCTTGCCGGCACCCCGTGAACCCGTTCCGGCGTTGCTCGATCGGGTCGAGTCGGCCGGAACTTATGGTTAACAAATGGTTAAAAACTCCAAAAAATGGTTAATGTCAAGCCATTCGATCCGTGGGCGGATGAAGTGGCGAGGCATCCTCTCCCGCAAGCGGGAGAGGACGAACGGCGCAAAGTGACGTTCGGGCGAGGGGCATCGCGAGCCGTAAAGGCATGCATCGCTTCCCCTCACCTAGCAAAATCCAAGCACTTGGCTTCGCTACGCGCTTCGCCAAGTGCAGGATTTTGCGTCCTCTCCCGCAAGCGGGAGAGGTAAGGTCGAGCCAAACTTCAGCGAGGCTTCGAAGATGCCGATGAACCGCTATTGGACTCTCTCGGGCAAGCCGCTCGGCGGCTGGCCCGATGCCGGCACCTTCGCGATGCGCGAGGCTGAGATGCCCTCGCCCGCCGCCGGCCAGGCGCTGACGCGCACGATCTACATTTCGCTCGATCCCTATCAGTGGGGCTACAAGCGGCGCGGCACCGACAAGCCCGGCGCGCCGTGCCATGCGCGCACGGTCGCGCAGGTGATCGAAAGCCGGATGGACGGCATCGCCGCCGGCGACTTCGTGTTCAACACCAATGGCTGGGCCGAATATGGATTGATGGGCGAAGGCGTGGCGCGGCCCGGCTACATGATCCCGCGCAAGCTCGATCCGGCGCAGGGGCGCATCTCGCAGGCCGTCGGCGTGCTCGGCATGCTGGGGCTGACGGCCTATGCGGGCATGGTGGTGATGGCGGCGCCGAAGCGCGGCGAGACGGCGGTGGTGTCGGCGGCGTCGGGCGGTGTCGGCCAGATCGCGGGCCAGCTCGCCAAGCTGCGCGGGCTGCGCACGGTCGGCATCGCCGGGCGCGCGCAGAAGTGCCGCTATGTCGTGGACGAACTCGGCTTCGACGCCTGCGTCTCGCATTTGAGCCCCACCTTCGCCGCCGATCTGCGCGCGGCGTGTCCGGGCGGCGTCGACGTCTATTTCGAGAATGTCGGCGGCGCGGTGTTCGACGCGGTGCTGCCGCTGTTCAACACCGGCGCGCGGATGACGATCTGCGGCCTGATCGCCCATTATGGCGACGACGGCGACGCGCGCGCGGCGCTGATGAAGCGCGGCGCGGCTGTGTTCGCCGAGCGCGGCGTGACGGTGAAGGACCTCTTCGTCGGCGATCACATCGGCCGCCACGACGAGATGCTGGCGGAGATCGCCCCGCTCGTCGCGTCCGGCAAGCTGAAATATCGCGAGGACATCAGGCAGGGGCTGGAGAACGTGCCGGCCTGCTTTTCCGAAATGCTGCGCGGCGACAATTTCGGGAAGATGCTCGTGCAGGTGAGCGCGGATCCGACGCGATAGCAGAACCCGTTCAGGGCGTCGGCGGCGGCTTCTTCGGCTGCCACAGTTCGATCTTGTTGCCGTCCGGATCCATGATCCAGGCGAAGCTGCCGCTGGGATCGCTGTCGTCGCGCTTGAGGATGGCAACGCCCTTCTCCTTCAGCTTGGCGAGAAAGGCGTCGAGATCGTCGACCGCGAAGTTGATCATGAACGCCTTGGTCGAGGGCGCGAAATAGTCGGTGGCCTCGGGAAAGGCGCTCCACACCACGGCCGGCGGGTGGCCGGGCGCGTCGTAGCGCAGCAGCGCGCCGCCCCACGGTTCGACCTTGATGCCCAGCACGTCGCGATACCAGGCGGTGAGCGCGGCGGGATCCTTGGCCTTGAAGAAGATGCCGCCGACGCCGGTGATATGTCCGACGGAATCCGCGTGCGCAGGCGACATCAAAAACCCCAGCGCGACGGCGAGGCCGGCAAGCGTTCTGCGCGACACGATGTCCCCCAACTCATGGCACGATCAATATAGCAGATGCGCCGCGCGTTCGTCGCGCCAGGCCTGCTCGTCGGGCATGGTCAGCGCATCGAGATCCCGCGGCGTCGCGGAATTGTCATCGACCCATTCGCGCAAGGACACCCCGCCATTGATCACGTCGATGGCGAGCTTGCCGACCTCATATTCGTAAGGAAAATCGCGCCACAAATCGTAGCCGGGATAGAGGCGGCGGATCGCCTTGAAGGCGAGCGCCTGAACGCGCCAGGGCTTGAACGCGGCGTGATCGTAGCTGGGGCCTTCGGTGTGGATCTGCACGCCGTTGCACAGCTTGCCGGCATGCTTGTGGAAGGTCGGTTCGAACCAGCAATCGCGCAAGGTGCAGCCGGCGAGCCATTGGGGGCCAAGGCTGCGCATTTCCGCGATGATCCGGCGTGCGTCGATGTCGGGGGCGCCGAACAGTTCGAGCGGGCGCGTCGTGCCGCGCCCCTCCGACAAGGTCGTGCCTTCGAGCATCACCGTGCCGGGATAGGCGCGTGCCATGAAGAGGTTCGGCGCGTTGGGACTGGGATTGATCCAGGCACGATGGTTGAGCGGCCAGCCGTATCCCGGCGCGGCATCGGGCTGCCAGCCCTGCATCTCGACGACGCGATAGTCGACGTCGAGTTTGTACGTCGCGACGAACCAGCGGCCGAGTTCGCCGAGCGTAAGACCGTGGCGCATCGGCAAGGGGCCCGCGCCGACGAAACTCTCCCATCCCTTGCGCAGGCGCAGGCCTTCGATCGGGCGGCCGGCGGGATTGGGGCGATCGAGCACCCACACCGCCTTGCGATGCTTCGCCGCCGCTTCGAGCACGTAAAGCAAGGTCGTGACGAAGGTGTAGATGCGGGTGCCGAGATCCTGAAGGTCGACGAGCAGCACGTCGAACGTCGCCATCGATGCGTCGGTCGGGCGGCGCACTTCGCCATACAGGCTGAATACCGCAATGCCGTGCACCGGATCGTTGAAGTCCGGCAACTCCATCATGTTGTCCTGCTTGTCGCCGCGCAGGCCGTGCTGCGGACCGAACGCGGCGGTGAGATTGATACCCGGGCAGGCGGCGAGCGCGTCGAGCGCGTGCGTCAGGTCCTGCGTGACCGATGCGGGATGCGCGAGAAGCGCGACGCGCTTGCCGTCGAGGGCTTTGCGCAGATCGGGCTCGGCGAGGAGCCGGTCGATGCCGAATTTCATGGCGCGTGCCGCCGATTTGAAGTTCGTACAGCACAAGCCGCAAGCCGGGTTACGAACTTCAAATCGAAAAGCGGCACTAGAATCATCGGCTCGCTAGTGCCCCTTTGCTTCCGAAGTTCGTGTCAGTGGCTGCCCCAAACTATCACGAACTTCGGAAGCGGGGCACTAGGACGCTGCCGGGATTTGAAGGGCAAAGCAATCGGGATGGTGGAAGTCGGGCTTTCCCGGCGGATGGGCCAGCGCCCAATAGGATTTGCGGCCGCTGGTCTCCTCGATCACGGCCGAGAGCGCGATGCGCCAGGGCGCGTCCGGAACCGGATCGAGCGCGGCCTTCAGTTCGAAGCTTGCAGCGGTCGAGCGGACTTCGATGCGCGGCGCTGCGATCTCCTCTGCGACCCGCATGCCGGTGCGCGTGTTCGTGAAATGGTAGGCCGCCCAGCGCGTCGAAGGCGCGAAGTTGAATTCGAAATAGGCGGGACCGGGCGGCGTGCGGAGGAAAGCTTCGAAACAGGTGGTCTTCCACAATTCGTCGGTACGCTCAGGCGATGCGAGCGGCGCAAGCCGCAGATCCGCGATCGTGCCGGTGACGAGATAATGCAGCGCAAGGCCGCGCGAGACGTCGACCTCGATGCGCGTGACCGCATCGCACGGCGTGCCGGGATGGCGCTTGAGCGAAACGCGCATGCTAGGCGGGAAGCGCGACGCCTTCGCGCAACGCGGCGGCGGCGGCCGCGACCGCTTCGCGCGCCTTGGGGATCAATCCGCGCATCGAGAAGAAGCCGTGCACCATGCCGGGATAGTTCACATAGGTGACGCTGACGCCCGCCGCATCGAGCTTGTCGGCATAGTCGCGGCCCTCGTCGCGCAACGGATCGAAGCCCGCGGTGATGACATAGGCGGGCGGCAAGCCGCTGAGGTCCGCGGCTTTCAGCGGCGACAGGCGCGGATCGCTGCGATGGGCCTTGTCGGGCGCATAGAGCTTGGTGAACCAGTCCATCGCGTCCTTCTCGAGGAAATAGCCCTTGGCGTTTTCGCGCATCGACGGCGTGTCCGGCGCGCCGAGCTGCGTCACCGGATAGATCAGGAGCTGAAAGACGATCTGAGGTCCATCCTTGCGCGCGAGTTGCGACACGACGGCCGCGAGATTGCCGCCGGCGGAATCGCCGCCGACCGCGAGGCGCTTGGGATCGACGCCGACCTCCGCGGCGTGCGCCGCCACCCAGTTGGTCGCGGCGACGCAATCCTCCACCGCAGCGGGAAAGGGATGCTCCGGCGCGAGGCGATAGTCGACCGAGACGACGCGGCAGCCGCTGCCGTTCGCGAGACAGCGGCAAATGTCGTCATGGGTGTCGAGATCGCCGATCACAAAGCCGCCGCCGTGAAAGAAGACGAACCCGGGAAGCAGGTTCCCGGTCGCGCCCAGCGGCGTGTAGACCCGCAGCGCTATCTCACCGCCCGGACCGGGGATCTTGCGGTCCTCGCTCTTGCCGATCGGCGTGTCCGTTGCGCGGAAGATGCTGAGCTTGGTTGCGGCGCGCGCGGCCTGCGGCCCGAGCTCCCACAGCTTCGGCGCCTTCAGCGCGGCCATCTGATCAAGCAAATTGCGGACATAGACGTCGAGCGACATGCGCGTCTCCTAGGCCGCGAACATCTTGGCGACCGCCTTGGCGGCGGAGGCGAGCGCTTCATGGGCCTGCGGCAGCACGGCCTGAAGATAGACGAAGCAATGGACCATGTCGGAATAGTCCGCGACCGTGACCTGCACGCCCGCGGCGCGCAGCTTGTCGACATATTGCATGCCTTCGTCGTGCAGCGGATCGAAGCCGCCGAGCATCACATAGGCCGGCGGCAGGCCGGAGAGATCCTTGGCGCGCAGCGGCGAGACGCGCGGATCGTTCTTGTCGGCGCCGGCAGGCAGGTAACAGTCGTAGAACCAGTCGAGCGTTTCCTTCTCGAGGAAATAGCCGACCGCGAACTCGCGCAAGGACGATGTCTGATCGCCGATCTGGGTCACCGGGAAGAGCAGCATCTGGCAATCGAGCGGCATGCCGCCGCGTTGCCTGGCGAGCTGCGCCACTTCGGCGGCGAGCGCGCCGCCGGCGGAGTCCCCGCCGACGCCGATCTTGTTCGCGTCGACGCCGATGTCGGCGGCGTTGCTCATCACCCAGCTCAGCGCCGCGAAGCAGTCGTCGAGCGCCGCGGGATATTTGTGTTCGGGCGCGAGGCGGTAGTCGACCGAGATCACCTTGAAGCCGCCTTCGTTCGCCAGCATGCGGCAGAGCCCATCATGGGTCTCGACATTGCCGATGACCCAGCCGCCGCCGTGGAAATAGACGAGCGCCGGCATCGGATTGCCGCCGGCCGCGACCGGGGTGTAAACGCGGACCGGCACCTTGGCGCCGGGGCTGTCGACCGTGAGATTCTCGGTCCTGCCGACCGGAACGTCCTTCGGGCCGACGAGCTGCATCATGCCCACGAACATCTCGCGCGCGGCGGCTGGGCCGGCCTCGGACATTTTGGGGCCGGGTACCGCCTGCATCTGATCGAGGAAGGCCTTTACCAGCGGGTCAAGGGGCATGGAGCGTCCGGAAGGGTTTGCCCGCGGAGTGTGAGGGCAAGCGCGAACGCGGCGCAAGTATCCCCAAGGAGGGGTGCAAACCTAGTGGATCGTGACCGGCACGCCGGGCGCGGCGCGGTGTTCGGTCAGGTCGTCCAGAAAGACGCAGATCGTGAACCAGAAGCGGGCGCGGTCGATCTCGCCTTCCGCCTCGAACGACACGACGGCCTGGCGCGCGACGTCCATGGCGGACGCGCCATGTTCGTCCGCGAGATCGGCGGCGAGGCGATAGAGATCGTCGGCCGTGAGCTGCATCGCAATGCTCCCTTTGGCCATCAGAGCAGGCGAAGGTGATCAAGCCGTTAACGCTTGGGCAAGGAAGCCAGATAAGCCGCCTCTTCCGCCGTCGTTTGACGCCCCAGCGCGGCATTGCGCGCCGGAAAGCGGCCGAAGCGGGCGATCATTTCGCGGTGTCCGCGGGCGAAGGGAAGATTGTAGGCGTCGGGGCCCAGACGCTCCGACAACAGAGCGATGCAGCGGTCCTGGTCGGCCAGCACTTCGGAGTGCATGAACGGCATGTAGAAGAACGGCCGCAGCATGCTCGGCACGCGAAAATCGAAGCCATTCTCGATCGCCTGCCGCGCGACGCGCAAGGCATGGGCGTCGGTTGCGAAGGCGGCGGCGGTCCCCCGAAACATGTTGCGCGGGAATTGATCGAGCACGATGACGAGCGCGAGCGCGCCTTCGACCGTGTCGGCCCAATCGTCTAACGCGCCGTCCCGCGCCGAGCGCCAAAGCGGCTCGAAGCGATTGCGGATCGTTTGGTCGATCGCAGTGTCGTCGAACCATCCCTTGGGCCCGACATCATCCCGCCAGAACTGGATGACGCTGAGCGGCGTCATCAGGACAACTGAACGGCGTCGCCCAGCTTGATGTCGCCGCCGGATACGACCTTGCAGCACACCCCGCCGCGCCAATCGGGCGTCAGCGCTGCCTTGAGGCCCTCATGGGCACGCTCCATCAGCATGCAGGGATCGGTTTCGAGCATCACCTTCAGAACGACATCGCCTATCTTGAGGTTCCCACCCGTCTTCTGCGGCGGCGTGATGCCTTCGACCAACAGGTTGGCGCGCCGCGTCGTCCAGGGCAGCGTCACGCCCAGATCGCGGCAGGCATCGTCCCAGCTTTCGCGGAACAGCACGGTGACCTGGCGGTCGATTTTGCGCCCGCGCGCGTCGCCGCCGATGCCGGCTTCGACGCTGACGCTGGCGGCGTTCATCTCTTGCAGCGGCGCGCGCAGTTCCGCGGCCTTGGCGATGCCGATCAGCTTGCCGGTCATGGTATCTCGATCACCTCCGGGTCCGGATTGGCGGCGAACAGCTTGTCCACCAGGACGCGGCGCCGGTCCATCGTCGCGCGCTGATTAACATAGCCCTTGTCGGTGATCTCGTGACCGTCCACCGAAGGCGGTTCAGCCATGAGGATTACGCGCTTGATGCGGGTGGAGGTGCCCGTGTGGATGCGATTGTGCTCGGCGAATTTCTCGCGGATCAGATCGCGGATCTCCGGATCCTTCACGATCTCGGCGGGATCGGACTTGCCGCAGATTTCCTTTGCCGCCGCGATGACCGGCCAGGCAAGCAGGCCGACGAACGGCTTGTCCTGTCCGCACACAACGCAATCGAAGATGAGCGGCGAAGCGGAACCGACGGCCTGCGCGCGCAAGGTGCCGGCGCTGACCCAGGTGCCGCTGTCGAGCTTGAAGTCCTCGGTCACGCGGCCGTCGAACACCAGGCCCTGGGCCGGATCGTTTTCGTCGATGAACTTCGCGGCGTCGCCGAGCGAATAGAAGCCTTCCTCGTCGAACGCGGCTTTCGTGAGATCGGGACGCTTGTGATAGCCCGGCGTGACGGTCGGGCCCTTCACGCGCACTTCCATCTTGGTGCCGTTCGGCACGAGCTTCAGGGTGATGCCGGGAAGCGGCAGGCCGATCAGCCCGACGCGTTCGGTGATCCAGTGCACCACCGTCACGCCCTGGGTCTCGGTCGCGCCGTACATCGTCGTCATCGGGATGCGTTCGCCGATGGAAGCGATGGCGAGCGCCTGGAAGCGCTCATAGATGTCCTGGCTGAGTGTCGCACCGCCATAGCCCACCATGCGCAGCTTCTTGAAGAAATGATCGCGCAAGGCCACATCGCGCTCCATCGCGTCGCACAGCCAGCCAAAGGCGATCGGCGCCGAGCCCATCGACAGGGGCGTGATGTCGCGCAAATTGCGGATCGTCTCGTCGAATAGGCCGGGCAAGGGCTTTCCGGCGTCGAGATAGATCGTGCCGCCGGCATTGATCGCGCCGTTGAAGCCGATATTGCCGGCGCTGATATGGTTCCACGGCATCCACTCCAGACTCTGCGGCACTTCATTGGGATCGGGCGCGTCTTCGCGCAGCGCTTCCTGCGCCGCGATCACCGCGCACATCATGCGATGGGTCTGCACCACGCCTTTGGGCATGCCGGTCGAGCCGGAGGTGAAGAGATATTTCGCCGTCGTGTCGTGATCGACCTTCGCCATTGCCGCGGCGACATCGGGCCCGGCATTGGTGCGGATCAGATCGTCATAGGACGTCGTGGGGCGGTTCGGGATCGCCATCGCCGTCACGACTTCGACGCCGTCGAGCGGCAAGGCGGCGAGCGCGCGGGCAAATATCGGCCCTTGCTCCGCGAAGATCATCTTCGGCTCGGTGACCGAGAAGACATGCTTGAGCTTGGAGTGGTCGCCCGACATCAGCGAATAGGCGACCGAGACCGGAGCGATCGGGATGCCGGCGAGCATCGCGCCCATTGCCATCGTCGCGTGCAGGATCGAATTGCCTGACAGGATCATCAGCGGCGTCTGCGCCGTCATGCCGCGCGAGAGCAGCGCCTGCGCGATGGCGCGGGCGCGCGCATAGGCTTCGCCATAGGTGATGAAGCGCCAGTCGCCGGTCTTGCCGCCTTCGAGCGGCGTGCGTTCGGCGATGAAATTGCGTTCGGGATGCTTTCGGGCGCGCTCCTCGAACAGATGGGCGATGGAACGATGGAGCGTGCCGAGCTTGTGGTTTGACGCGATGTACACCGTGCCGTCGGGCTTCTTCTTCACCTCGAGCGACGGCGCCTTTTGCGGCAGCGGCCGGAAGGGTGGAAGATCGGTGTTTTTCACCTGTAAATTCATAGCCTTGCTCCCTGGGCCGGCGAACTACACCAAGCCACCGTAAATCATTATATTTCCCCGCGACTTCCGGTATAATTTCCCGGTTCGACGAGGTTCATCCGCATGCGCGGCAAAAGCGTGTTGCTCATCATCGGCGGCGGTATCGCCGCCTACAAGTCTCTTGAGCTGATCCGGCGCATAAAAGAGCGCGGCGCGAGCGTGCGCGTGATCCTGACCGCAGCCGCTACGGAATTTGTCACGCCGCTTTCCGCAGCGTCACTGAGCGGCGAGAAGGTCTACCAGGACCTGTTCAGCCTGACCGACGAAGCGGAGATGGGACACATCCAGCTGTCGCGCGCCGCCGACCTCGTCGTGGTGGCGCCGGCGACCGCCGACCTGATGGCAAAACTGGCGAACGGTCATGCCAACGATCTCGCCTCGACCGCGCTTCTTGCTACGGACAAGGCCGTCTTGATGGCGCCGGCGATGAATGTGCGGATGTGGACGCACCCGGCAACGCAACGCAATCTGAAAACCTTGAAGGCCGATGGCATTCTGTTCGTCGGGCCGAACGACGGCGACATGGCGTGCGGCGAATACGGTCCGGGACGCATGGCCGAACCGAACGAGATCGCCACCGCCATCGAAGCGGCGCTCGGCGGTCCGCATGGCGCACTCAGCGGAATTCGCGCGCTGGTGACGGCGGGGCCGACGCAAGAGCCGCTCGATCCGGTGCGCTTCATCGCCAATCGCTCGTCGGGCAAGCAAGGCTATGCGATCGCCGACGCTTTGGTGCGCGCGGGCGCGCAGACGACGCTGGTGTCCGGTCCGGTCGAGATCGACCCGCCGGGAGGCGTGAAGCTTCTGAAGGTGACGACGGCGCGCGAGATGATGGCGGCGTGCGAAAGCGCCCTGCCCGTCGATGTCGCGGTCTGCACGGCGGCGGTCGCCGACTGGCGCCCCGAGATCGCGGCGAACAACAAGATCAAGAAAGAAGCCGGTGCAGCGACGCCGGCGATCCGCCTGGTCGAAAATCCCGACATCCTGGCGACGCTCGCCAGGCACGCGAAGCGGCCGCATCTTTTGATCGGTTTCGCCGCCGAAACCGATCACGTCGTCGAGCACGCGAAAGCGAAGCGCCTGCGCAAGGGCTGCGACTGGATCGTGGCGAACGATGTGAGCCCCGCGACCGGCATCATGGGCGGCGACAAGAACACGGTGCATCTCATCACCGCGAGCGGCACGGAGGATTGGCCGGAGCTCGCCAAGACCGAGGTCGGCACGCGGCTCGCGGCGCGGATCGCGGATGTGTTGAAGGGGGCGGCGTGAAGATCAACATTGTCCGCCTCCCCCACGCGCGCGACCTGCCCCTGCCCGCCTATGCGACCGAGGGCGCGGCGGGGATGGACCTGGTCGCGGCGATCGCCGGCGACATCGAGCTTCGGCCCGGCAAGCGCGCGTTGGTGCCGGCGGGCATTTCGATCGAGCTGCCGCACGGATATGAGGCGCAGGTGCGTCCGCGGTCGGGTCTCGCCGCCAATCACGGCATCACCGTGCTGAACGCGCCCGGCACGGTCGACAGCGACTATCGCGGCGAGGTGAAGGTCATCCTGATCAATCACGGCGAGGAGCCGTTCCGCATTACGCGCGGCATGCGCATCGCGCAGATGGTGATCGCGCGGCACGAACGGGCCGAACTCGTCGAAAAGAACGCTCTCTCCGACACCGCGCGCGGCGCGGGCGGCCACGGATCCACCGGTCTCCATTCCTTGAAACAAGCCTGAGCGATGCTGAAACTCTCCCGAAAAACCCTGTTGGCGCTGGAAGCGGTGATCGACATCGCCTTCAATGCGCGGCCCGAGCCGGTGCAGGCGAAGGAAATCACCGCGCGGCAGGGCGTGCCGCAGCGCTATCTGGAGCAGGTGATGCAACAGCTGGTGCGCGCCGGCGTTCTGAAAGGCGTGCGCGGGCCGCGCGGCGGCTATCGTCTCGCCAAGGAACGGCGGCGCATCTCGGTGGGAGACGTGGTGCGCGTGGCCGAAAGCCTGGAAGACGAAGAGAGCGAGGCGATCGATCCGCGCTCCGAACTCGGCATCCGGATCGTGTCGCCGCTGATCCAGTCGTTGCAGGAAGAAGTCATGGCGCGGCTGGACGCGATCTCGATCGAGGATCTGTGCCAGCGCGCCCGCTCGGTCGGCGTCGATTGCGGCGGCGGCAGCGCTGCGGACTTTACGATATAGGTGCCATGTCGTTCCGCGATACAAACGCCACTGTCATCCCCGGCCGAGCGCCGCGCCGCGGCGCGAGGGGACGGGGACCCAGGTCTCGCGGCCGGGCCCTGCCTGACGAAACTTTGGCTAGGACCAAATTTCCAACGATGAGAAACCCATCCACCTGGGTCCCCTTCCCTCGCATCGCGCAAACGCGCGATGCTCGCCGGGGATGACAGGTGTGTTCTAGGAGGAATTGATAATGGAACAGGGCAAACCCGGACGCGGACGCATCTACAATTCGATCACCGAGACCATCGGCGACACGCCGCTGGTGCGCATGGCGCGCCTGCCGAAGGAGTCCGGCGTCAAGGCGGACATCCTTCTGAAGCTCGAATTCTTCAATCCCATCTCGAGCGTGAAGGACCGGATCGGCGTCGCGATGGTCGAGGCGCTCGAGAAACAGGGCATCATCACGCCCGGCAAGTCGACGCTGGTCGAGCCGACCAGCGGCAACACGGGCATCGCGCTCGCCTTTGTCGCGGCGGCGAAGGGCTACAAGCTGATCCTCGTGATGCCGGAATCGATGTCGATCGAGCGGCGCAAGATGCTCTTGATCATGGGCGCCGAAGTCGTGCTGACCGAGGCCGCCAAGGGAATGAAGGGCGCGATCGCCAAGGCGCAGGAGATCGTCGCGGCGACGCCGGGCGCCGTCATTCCGCAACAGTTCGAGAACCCGGCCAACCCGGACATTCACCGCCGCACCACGGCGGAGGAAATCTGGAACGACACCAAAGGCGCGGTGGACGTGGTGATCTCCGGCGTCGGCACGGGCGGAACGATCACCGGTATCGGCCAGGTGCTGAAGGCGAAGAAGCCGGGGCTGAAGATGATCGCGCTGGAGCCCGAGGATTCGCCGGTGCTGTCCGGCGGCCAGCCCGGCCCCCACAAGATCCAGGGCATCGGCGCGGGCTTCGTGCCGGCGATCCTGGACCGCGGCGTGATCGACGAGGTGATCACCATCTCGAACGAGACCGCGCTCGAGACCGCGCGGCGCGCGGCGCGCACCGAAGGCATTCCGGTCGGCATCTCGTCGGGGGCTGCGATCGCGGCGGCGCTCGAAGTGGGCGCGCGGCCGGAGATGGCGGGCAAGACGATCGTGGCGATCATCCCCTCCTTCGCCGAGCGCTATCTCTCCACGGCTTTGTTCGAAGGGCTGTGATGCCTGTTCGCCTGTCATGGCCCGCCGGAGTGCGGGCCACCTAGGTGACGCCTGCGCTACGCTTTCATGGTTGGCGGCGCACCAACTGGGTCGCCCGCATTTGCGGGCCATGACAATCAAGGTTTGGTTTTCATTCGCGAGACGTCACGTATCCCCATGGCCACCGAAGCATTCTTCAAGCGGGAAAACGACTGCTATCTCCCGCAGCCCTCAAGCCGTGGCCCGTGGAATCCCAATTCGCTGCACGGCCGCGTGATCATCGGGCTGTGCGGCTTCGAACTCGAACGCACCCATGGCGGCGAGGAATGGATGCCGGCGCGTCTGACGGTCGACATGTACCGCCTGCCGGACTTCTCGCCGATCACCGCGGTGACGCGCGTTGTGCGCGGCGGCAGGCGCATCAAGATCGTCGATTGCGAGCTGATCAGCGGCGGCAAGAGCGTGGCGCGCGGCACCTGCCAGTTTCTGATCAAAGGCGAAAACGCGCCCGGCAAGACCTGGAGCCCGCCCAATTGGGATGCGCCCAAGCCCGACACGCTGCCGGCGCCGCCGACGGGCCAGTTCGGCGAGCGGATGTGGAAGATGCGCAACGTGTCGGACTGGTTCGGCAGCAACGGCGCGCGGCGCGGCGCCTGGATGGCGGAGATCCGCGAGCTGGTCGAGGGCCAACCCCTGACGCCGTTCACCCGCGTCGCGGTGGCGGCGGACTTTACGAGCCCGCTCGCCAATCGCGCCGAGAACAGTCTCGGCTACATCAATACCGACGTGACGGTGTACCTGCACCGCCTGCCGGTGGGCGAATGGATCGGCTTCGAGAAGGTCAACCACCATGCGAGCGACGGCGTTGCGATCGGCGAATGCTTCCTGCACGACGTCGAGGGACCGATCGGCTCGGCAAGCTGCGCCGCTCTGCGGCAGGCGCGGGAGACGCGCTAGATTTCGTACTCAGCCCCACATTGTCATGGCCTGCGAATGCAGGCCATCCAGTTGGGCATAGTGCGACTGTTTCAAAAGACGAAGCAATGTTACCTGGGTGGCCCGCACTCCGGCGGGCCATGACAACGTTTTTTTGACTCGATGCGATCGCAATGCGCTCTAAAGGCGCTTCTTCAGGAAGAAGTTTGTGTGGCCGGGCGGATAATCGTCGATCTGGCCGAAGACTTCGTAGCCGAGCTTTTCGTAGAGCGGCCGCGCCTGGAAGCTGAAGGTTTCCAGATGCGCACCGATGCAGCCGCGCTTTCGCGCATACTCCTCCGCCGCAATCATCATCGCCTTCGCGTGGCCCTTGCCGCGCGCGGCGTGATCGACCCAGACGATGTTGATATGCAGCCAGCGGCCCCAGATGTGTCCAAGCAGCCCGCCCAGTATCGCGTCGGCCTCGCCGCGAAGGTAATAGCGGACGGGATACCAGGTGTCGTGACCGGTCCGCGCGATGTTGTGGTAGACGACGCCGTCGGTGACGTGCTGCGCACCCGCCTCATTGTGCGGCTCGAAGGATATGCGCAAATCGTCGCTCATGACGCACCGAACGTTTCGCCGAACAGATCGCGCATCGCAGCCCAGGAGCGGCGGTCGGTCGGCGCGTGATATTCGAAATTCGGCATGTTGAACTGCGCCACGGACTTGTCGGTGAAGCTGTGGCCGGCGCCGGAATAGTTGATGTATTGCAGGTCGGCGTTGGCATCCGCCATCAGTTTGAGGAAGCGCTCGCGGCCTTCGATGGGGATCAGCGGATCCTTCTGGCCGGCGCAGACCATCACCTTGCCGGTGACCGGGCGCGGATCGGTTTCGGGAAGATTGGTGAGGCCGGGATGGAAGGCGACGACGCATTTGACGTCCTTCGTCGCTCGGACGAGTTCGATCACTGTCATGCCGCCGAAGCAGAAACCGATGGCGCCGAGGCGTGAGGGATCGACATGCGGCTGCGCCTTGAGCTGCGCGAGCCCACAGAGGATGCGCTCGTCCCACAGCTTCTGGTTCTGCACCAGCCCGTTCAGCAGGCTCATCGCATGTTCGCGGCCGGTTGCCTGTTCGCCATAGACATCCTGCGCGAACGCGACGTAACCGAGTTCGGCCAGCATGCGGGCACGGGATCTTTCGTGCTCGGTCAGGCCGCCGCCCTGATGGCAGACGAGAATGCCGGGCGCCTTCTTGCCGTTCGAGCCGTCGGCAAGATAGCCGGTCAGCTTCTTGTCGCCGCAGGTGTAGGCGATGTCCTTGGTTTCCATGGCGCGTCTCCCGCTCGTCCCGCAAATTCAATCGCACGGAACGCGGCGCAGCGGGAAGGTGGCGTTATGCGGAATTGACCGCGCGGCGAACTTCCGCCGATGCTCACGCCCAGATCAGACGGGCCGAAAGTTCGCCTCGATATTGTTGCCGTCGGGATCGTAGACAAAGGCGGAATAGACCTTGGGATTGCGCCAGCCCGGCGGCCCGTTGTCCGCGCCGCCATTGGCCAAGGCTGCTTTGTAAAATGCGTCGACCTGCTCCGCGCTTTCGGCCGTGAATCCGAAATGCACCGGCGAGACGCCGGGTTTGGAATTGCGCGGCTCGCTTCCGCCCTCGCCGAGAAAGAGGAAAAACGAACTGCCGTCACGCATGAAGATGTTCGCCTTGCCCGCGAACCGCTCCTGCACCATGCGGATGCCCAGAGGCGCCAGGCAGGCGCGATAGAACGCGAAACTCGTCTTCGCATCGCGGACATAGATCCCCATGTGATCGAGCACGCCCTCACCTCTCAACTCAGATCGGTGAACGGATTATACGCGATCTCCCACAGATAGCCGTCGGGATCGGCGAAGTAGCCGGAATAGCCGCCCCAAAATACGTCCTGCGGTTTCTTCACCGCCTTCGCGCCCGCCTTCAGGGCTTCGGCGAACACCGCATCGGCGTCGGCCTTCGACTTCACATTGTGCGAGAGCGTGATGCCGCAAAAGCCGTGGCCGTCGTCGGGCACCGTCGCGTCCTCCGCGAGCTTGTCGCGCGGATACAGCGACAGCCAGCTTCCCTCCAGCTTGAACATCACATGGTCTTCGCCGTCCTTGTAGTTATGCGTCGCGAAGCCCAATCCGTCGCGATAGAAGGCGAGCGATTTGGCGAAATCGCGCACACCCAGCCCCACGATGCTGATCTTCGGTTTCATGATGTGTCCCGCCATTTTCATTGCATATGTTCTTCTTTTGTTCTCAAAATGTCAACGCGCCATTGCGCTGCTGCTGCCAAGGATTGTCACCATTATCAGGCGGCCTGCCTGATCGCCTTGGCGAGCAGGTCGGGACGATCGGTGCAGATGCCATCGAGGCCGAGCCCGATCAGCCGCTTCATGTCGGCGGGGTCGTTGACCGTCCAGCAGCCGACCTTGAGGCCGAGCGATTTCGCTTCGGCGACCGCTTCGGGTATGGCGTCCTCATAGGTCGGAAACCAGCCGTCGCCGCCGGCGGCTTTGATCGCCTTCTGGATCGAGCCGCCATATTTGACCGCATCGAAGCCGGCGGCCCAGGGCGAGGTGCCTGACTCCGCCCAGTGGCGCAGAGCCTTCACTTGCGGCGTGTCGCCTTCGGGCGGCGGCGGACGCAGGAAGGCGAGCGACATGGTGGTGAACCAGCAGCGCGCATGCGGCGCGAGCGTCTTGGCGTGGATGAGGCCGGACCAGTCGAAGCCAACGAAGATCGTGCGGTCGAGATAGTCCGCCTTCTTCAGCACCGCGACGGCGGCCTCGGACAGCGTCTTGGGATCGGCCGTCAACGCGCGATCGAAGAACGAGGTCTTGAGTTCGACCTGAAGCGTGAACGGCTTCTTCGCCTTGGACGTGACCTCGAGGACCTCGGCGAGCGTCGGAATCTTCTCGCCGTCGACCGGCATGCAGTGCGGAAATTCCTTCGCATAGACGCTGTTGGGATCGATGCGGCCGACGTCGTAGCGCTTCAGCTCGGCGAGCGTCAGGTCCTTGATCCTCGGCGTGGGTTTTTCGATCCATTTGCCGTCGAGGCGGCAGAGCTCCGGCTTCAGGCGGAAATCGTGGAACACCACGACCTCGCCGTCCTTCGAAAGCTGCACGTCGAGTTCGGCACCGTCGCAGCCGCGCGCCACCGCGTCGGCGAACGCGGCCAGCGTGTTCTCGGGATAGAGCGCGGCGCCGCCCTTATGGGCGAAGTTCATGGTCGGCATCGGATCAATCCGGCCTTCTGTTCTTCCCGATGAAGCCGAACATGTGACCCGCGACGTTGCGGATCTGGATCTGATCGGAGCCCTCGGTGATGCGATAGCGGCGGTGGTGGCGATAGATGTGCTCGAACTGCTTGTGGCGCGAATAGCCCCAGCCGCCATGCACCTGCATCGCCCAGTCGGCGGCATCGCAGACCAGATTATTGCCGCGATAGTTGCACATCGAGACCTTGTCGGAGAGGTAGAGCTGGATTTCCGGCCCCGTCATGCGATCCATCTCCCACGCCGTGCGGTAGATAAGCCAGCGGATCATCTCGGCGTCGGTCTGCAGTTCGACCAGCGGCCACTGGATCGCCTGGTTGCGGCTGAGCGGCTTGCCGAACGGCTTTCTCGTGTTGGCGTAGTCGATGCTCTCGTTGATGCAGTATTGCGCCGCGCCGACGCCGGACGCGGCCTGGCGGATGCGGTTCTCGTGAACGAAGTGCCGCGCCAGCACCAGGCCGTTGTCGACGGGGCCGAACACGGCGTTGTCGGGCACCCAGACATTCTTGAAGCTGACGCGCGCATGGTCCGTCGGCATGTTGAAGGTCCACATATATTCTTCGATCTTCACCCCCTCGGCGTCCATCGGCACGATCAGGCAGGTGAGACCGCGGGCGTTGCCGTCCTCGCCCGAGGTGCGGACGAACAGCATGTCGTGCGAGGCGACATGGACGCCGGTGTTCCACATCTTCTCGCCATTGATGCGCCAGCCATTGCCGTCCTTGACGGCGCGGGTCTCCATCCAGGTGGCGTCGGAGCCGTGCTTGGGCTCGGTGAGACCGAAGGCGAGGCGCACGGTGCCGTTCAGCATGCCGGGCAGGATGGTCTTCTTCTGCTCCTCGGTGCCGAAGTCGCGCATCATCAGGACTTGCGGGAAATTGCCGACGACGGAGGATTCGTTCTGCAGGTCATTGTGCAGGCCGAGACCCTTGGTCGCCAGATGCTCGCGGATGATCGCCATGGCGAGGTTGCCGATGTTCTTGCCGCCATATTCCTCCGGCAGCGCCAGACGCAGGAAGCCCGCCTTGTCGGCGCGGCGGCGCATCTCCCTGAGCAGATCCTCCCATTCCTTGCGCGGCAGTCCGCCATGCTCGAAGTCGGTGCGCGCCCATTCGCGGCGGTGATCGAAGAAGCGGTCGTTGTCGTCCTGCTTCTGGAGCGGGACGATCTCCTTGTCGATGAACGCATCGATGTCGACGAGCAGCTTCTTGATATGTTCGGGAATTGCGAAGTCCATGGCGTGTCCTCCAATGTCTGTTGGAAGGACTTTAGCGCCGTCCGTCAGGTAAGGTGCAAGCTGCCTGACCACGTCCAAATGGGTCTCTTTTCGCACCCGCAAACGTGACGTTCGTGCCACGCATGGCCTCAATGCGCAGTGTCATCGCAGCTTGTGTTGACTTGAAAAGATTCGGGGCGTACCCACGTGCCCATTCGCGAGCATGGGGTTCGCGGGCAAACGAGCGAGACTGATGCACAGTTCCATTTGCAAGGTAATCACGGCCGCGCCTTTCCGCCCTCAGGGCGGGGGGACCGCTGCATTCGCTCGCGAGGAGTACGCGCGCTAGGCCCGGCCTATGCGCAAGGTGTTCACCCTCCCGAGCCCGGCTCCGGAGGGTTTTTTATTGGCTGTTGCCTCCTCCATGTCGGGTCCGGGACTACAATAAGAAGTCCGTACCATGACCGATATTGCCGAATTCGATGTTGCCCATGCCGGGGTCCGCGTCCGCGGACACGGCTTCGACTCGTGGATCGCCGAGGCGCGCGAGCTGCTCAAGCTCTCGGGACCGCTGATTCTCACCCAGCTGGCCCAGATGGCGATCGGCACCACCGACACGCTGATGCTGGCGCGCTTCTCCAACGTGGCGCTGGCCGGCGCGATGCTGGGCAACACGATGTTCTATTTCTGCTGGCTGCTGGGTTCGGGGCCGTCCTCCGCCGTGTCGCCGATGATCGCGCACATCCTGGGCGCCAATCCCGACGATCGCGACCACGCCCGCGTCGTCGTGCGCATGGGCTTCTGGTCCGTGCTGATGGTCGGATTGCCGCTCGTCCTGTTCCTGCAGTTCGCCAAGCCGATGCTGATGGCGCTCGGCCAATCGGAGCAGCTCGCCGGTGCCGCCAGCGCCTTCGTCGTGCCGCTGTCGATCGGACTGCCCTTCAGCCTCGGCTTCCAGGTGCTGCGCAACTATTCCACCGCGCTGTCGAAGCCCAATGCTTCGCTGATCGTCATGGCCATGGCGATCTTCTTCAACGCGCTGTTCGACTACACGCTGATCTTCGGGCATTTCGGCTTTCCGCGGCTCGGGCTTCTCGGCTCGGGCATCGCCAGCGCGACGTCGTTCGCGGTGAGCTTCGGGCTGATGCTGACCGTCGTCCGCCTGACGCCGAAACTGCATGCGCACCGGATCTTCCGAAATTTCAGACAGCCTGACTGGGCCAAGCTCAGGGAAATCTATGTGCTGGGCCTGCCGATCGGTCTGACCATGATGTTCGAGGCGACACTGTTCTTCTCCTCGAACTTTTTCATGGGCCATTTCGGGCTGGAATATCTGGCGGCACACACCATCGCGATGAACGTGCCCTCCGTCACCTTCATGGTCCCGCTCGGCGTCGCCATGGCGGCGACGGTGCGCGTCGGCCTCGCGGCCGGTGCCGGGGATCGCGAAGCGGCACAGCGCGCCGGCTGGTCGGCCATTCTGGTCGCGACCGGATTCATGACGCTGACCTCGGCTGTGCTTGCGATCTGGCCACTCCAGATCGCGCAGCTCTATCTGCCCGCGACGCAGCAGAACATGCCATCGCTTCTGCTGGCGGTGACGTTCCTGCACGTCGCGGCGGCGTTTCAGATCTTCGACGGCGTCCAGGTGACGGCCGCCTTGTCGCTGCGCGGCCTGAAGGATGCGCGGGCGCCGATGTGGATCGCGGGCGCGAGCTATTGGCTGGCCGGATTTCCGACCTGCATGCTGTTCGCCTTCGGGTTCGGGCTCAAAGGCCTCGGCATCTGGTATGGGCTGGCGTTCGGTCTATTGGTCGCCGGGGTGCTGATGTGCTGGCGGTTCTGGTGGCTATCCCGCCAGCTTTAGGCGTGACGCCGTATAGTGAACGAGGCGTCACCGACGCCAGATTCTGTCAGCATTCCGCTTGGCCGCTATTGGGAAGTCCACAGATGGGAGCTAAAGTCGGAATCACAGGTGCGAAAACGGGGACAGCCATGCGGCTCTTGTTGGCAGGTGTTGCGCTAGCGGCGCTGTCGTGCACGCCGGCGATGGCAAACGGCATCACCGTCGTTCCGGGCCGCATCCTGAGCTACGCAACCACCGATCTCGGCGGCGCGGGCGTGCCGACCGTCAATCGCGGCGATCTGTTCGCGATCTCGTGCGCCAACATTCGCGCACGCAACACCGATGTGCGCGTGGTGATGTCATTGGCCAGGGGCGAGACGCCGACCGGCTATTCCGCCGTGCTGGCGACCAACCAGACGGTCGCGCCGCATGCCGTGCATGTGCAGGTTCCCGACGTGCCCGATATCGCCAATCATACGGTGACGGTGAAGGTCTATGTCACCGATGCGAAGGGCACGAGGGCCTGCGACGCGGGCCGCGTGCATATCGTCTGATTAAACGGAATAGGGAAGACGAATTCCCGGATCCGCCTTCGAGAAGTCCTTCGCGTCACGCGTGACGAACGTTCGCCCGGAAATCTGAGCGGACGCCCAGGCGATTGCATCGGGCAGCTTCAATCGGTGTGTTCTGCGAAGCAGGACTGCACGCTCTGAAACGGCCTCGTCGAGAGAGACCAGAGCAAATCTTTCGAGGAATGCCCTTGTCGCCGCTTCGGTCGAGGGCGAGGCGCCGACCATGACTTCGATCCAGCTGATCGCACTGATTGCCGGATCACTATAACGAGACAGTTCCGCCTGGGCTTGCGGCAGGCCATTCAGATAATCGACCAAGATATTGGTGTCGATCAGCGCCTTCACCATTCGGCGCGCAGTTTCCGCTGGAATTCGAGACCATCAGCCGTGCGATCGCCCCACAGGCCAAAAGCGGCATCCTTGCCAGCCCGATGCTCCCGTTCGAGATAGGCGGAAACAGCATCGCGAATGATGGCGGCGCGCGAACGCTTCTTCGCCTTCGAGAGTCGCGTAAGCGCCTTCAGTTGCCGATCCGGGATGTCGACGAGCGTTCGCATGGATAAACTATACTGATATCACGGCGGTATATCAAGTACTTTCCGCGTATTGGCCTAAAGAAACGGCACAAGCGCAATAACGCCAAGAGCGCCGGCGGCGATCCAGATCGCGATGCGGACATGGCGGGTCTGCGAGGACTGTGCCTGCGCGATCAGCCGGACCGAGTCCGGATGAAGTCTGAGGCCGCCATCGGCGAGCATGGCGGAGACCGTTTCGGCGTCCCTGAGCAGCTTGGGCAGGTGCTGCGCCACGCGGCCGAGCGCGCCGACGCTGTCGGCGGCGTCGCGCAGCCGGCCTTCCGGCCCCATCCGCTCGATCATCCATTTTTCGACCACGGGGCGGCTCGCCTCCCAGATGTCGAAATCGGGATCGAGCGCGCGCGCCACGCCTTCCACCACCACCATCGTCTTCTGCAGGAGCATGAGCTGCGGCTGCGCCTGCATGTCGAAACGACGCGTGGTGTCGAACAGCTGCTGCAGCAGACGCGCCATCGATACGTCCTTGGCGGAACGGCCGAAGATCGGCTCGCCGATCGCACGCAAGGCTTGCGCGAAAGTCTCGACCGGGTGATGGGCCGGCACGAAATTCACGTCGTAATGGATCTGCGCCACGCGCAGATAGTCGCGCGCCAGGAAACCGGCGAGCGTCTCGGCCATGAAGCGCTGCATGTCATTATCGAGCCGGCCCATGATGCCGAAATCGACGGCGACAAGACGGTCCTGCGCATCGACGAACAGATTTCCCGGATGCATGTCGGCGTGAAAGAAGCCGTCGCGCAGCGCCTGGGTCAGGAAACTCTGGATCACCAGCGCGGCAATGCGTTTGGGATCGTGGCCGGCGGCGATCAGCGCGTCGCGGTCGCGGATCGAGATGCCGTCGATCCATTCGCTGGTCAGCACGCGGTCCGAAGTGCGGCTCCAGTCGATATGCGGCACGCGGAAATCGGCATCGTTGCGGGTGCGCTCCTCCAGTTCCGAGGCGCCGGCAGCTTCCATGCGCAGATCGAGCTCGAGCGCGACCGACACGGCGAGCGTGCCGACGAGGGCCTGCGGCCGCAGGCGGCGCGCGTCGGGCACGAAGCGCTCGGCGAGGCGCGCGGCAAGCGCGAGGGTCGAAATGTCTCTCGCGAACTGTTCGGCGACGCCGGGCCTGAGCACCTTGACCGCGACGCGGATCGGCGGATCGTCCGCGGTCATGCCGTCATGGACCTGCGCGATCGAGGCGGCGGCCACCGGCTCCGACAGCGCACTGAATAGAGTGTCGGCCGGCTTGCCGAGCGACTGTTCGATGACCTTCCTCGATTCCGCGGTCGGGAACGGCGGCAAGCGGTCCTGAAGCTGCTCCAGCGCGGTGGCGACATCGTCGCCGACGATGTCCGGCCGCGTTGCCAGCACCTGGCCGAGCTTGATGTAAGCGGGCCCGAGGCTTTCGAGCGCACGCGCCAGCCGTACGCCGGGCGGCGCGGCGTCGTGCTTGGCGCGTCCGCTGCCGAGCAGCCGGCGCGCGAGCCGCGCCGATGGAGGCAGCAGCGCTTCATATTCCTTGGGAAACAACGCGTCGTTGCGCGCCAGCACGCGGGCCGCATGCCAGAGCCGCCGATAGTCGGAGAGGCGTTGGAACATCAGATCTTCCACGCCGAATGCATGGCCGCGATGCCGCCGGTGAGATTGCGCACCTTCACCCGACTCAAGCCGGCCTGCTCGATCATCTTCGCGAAGCGCGCCTGTGGCGGGAAGCGGCGGATGCTTTGCGCGAGATAGCGATAGGCTTCGGCATCGCCGGCGACCATCTGGCCGAGCCTGGGCAGCACGTTCAGCGAATAGGCGTCATAGAGCGCGTCCAGGCCGGGCGCTTCGACGCGCGAGAATTCCAGGCAGAGAAAACGCCCACCGGGTTTCAGCACGCGCTTCGCCTCGGCGAGCGCCTTGTCGATGTGGGTGACGTTGCGTATACCGAACGCGATCGTATAGGCGTCCATCGACGAATTCGGGACCGGCAGCGCTTCGGCGTCGCCGGTGATCCAGGTGATGGCGCGTTCGCCCTTCGCCTCGGCACGGCGCACGCCTTCGGCCACCATGTCCGGATTGATGTCGCAGACGGTGATTGCTGCCTCGCCACCCTTCTTGCGTACTGCGTCGGCGACGCGGAAGGCGATGTCGCCAGTGCCGCCGGCCACGTCGAGCACCTGCCAGCCGGGCTGCGGATTGAGCCACTCGATCATGGCGTCCTTCCACAGCCGGTGCACGCCGCCGGACATCAGATCGTTCATCAGATCGTACTTGCCGGCGACAGACGAGAACACCTCGCGCACGAGGCCTTCCTTCTCGGCCTCCGGCACATCGCGAAATCCAAAGCTGGCAGTCGTGTCAGCAGTCATGCGTCGCAGAATAGCCCCTGCGGAATCGGTGGGCTACGGTGACCTCCTGCGACTCTTAATGGCTGGCTGATGCCCGAATTGCCCGAGGTGGAGACGGTACGGATGGGGCTTCTGCCCGTGCTGGAAGGCCATCGCTTCACCCATGTCGAGACGCGGCGCGGCGACCTGCGCGTGCCGTTCCCGAACGACTTCGCCGGCCGGCTGACGGGGCGCACGGTGACTCGGCTGCGGCGGCGGGCGAAGTACATCCTGGGCGATCTCGACGACGGCGAGACGCTGGTCATCCATCTGGGCATGAGCGGCCGCATGAGCGTCCACGTCGGAAGCCATGCGAGGAAGCTCGGCAACTATGTTCATGACATGGGCGAAGCGAGCATCGGACGGGACAAGCACGATCATGTGGTGATGGACACCGACGCGCCGGCGCGCATCGTGTTCAACGATCATCGCCGCTTCGGGCTGATGCTCTTGGTCGATACCGCTCAGCTCGACGAGCACAAGCTGTTCAAGGGTCTCGGGGTCGAGCCCTTGTCGGAAGATTTCACCGCCGCGTTCCTGCGCGCGGCGCTGAAAGGCAAGAAGACGCCGATCAAGTCCGCCCTGCTCGACCAGCGCGTGATCGCGGGGCTGGGCAACATCTATGTGTGCGAGGCGTTGTTCCGCGCCGGCATCTCGCCCAGGCGGCTGGCCGCGAAAGTGTCGGCCGAGCAGATCGGCCGGCTGGTGCCGGCGATCAAGCAGGTGCTGCGCGAGGCGGTGAAAGCCGGCGGCTCGTCGTTGCGCGACCATAAGCGCACCGACGGCGAGCTCGGCATGTTCCAGCATCGCTTCGCCGTCTACGACCGGGAGGGCGAGCCCTGTGCCGGCGGCCATGGCAAGATCAGGCGGATCGTGCAGGCGGGACGCTCGACGTTCTACTGTCCGCGCTGCCAGAGGTGAAGAATGCAAGTGCCGATCATGCTTTTGCCCCGACCGGAAGGTCCGCCGGCCGCGGCAGCCCGGCACCCGTCTCAAGGAAGCTCTTGAGGCTCGAGATGGCCTTCGGCCAGCTGCTCGAGATCAGGGCGATGAGTTTGGAATCCGGCAGGTCGATCTCGTGCGTAATGCTCAGCCTGCACATCTCGCCGTCCGCCGTGATCTCGTAGGTGCAGCGGCTGAACCCTTCCGCCGCGAGTTCGGGCCGGCTTTCGTGGCGCCAGCTGATGACGGCGCGCCGCGGCGGATCGACTTCGAGGATTTCGCCGGCATTGGCGACGCGGCCGTCGGGATGTTTCATCACCCAGGACGATCCCGGTTCCCAGTCGCAGTCCTGGTGCAGTCCGAACCAGTACTGCGTCTGCAACGCCGGCTTGGTCAGCGCGTCCCAGATCTTCGATTGCGTCGCGCGGATATAGGCGACGTAGACACATTTCGACTGCTGCATGGCGGTCCTCACGTCGACGGAGCGTTATGGGTCCGCGGCAGTGCTTCGCCGGCCTCGAGGAAGCTCTTGAGGCTCGACAGGACCTTCGGCCAGCCGCCCGCGACGGCTTCGATCACCTTGGCGCCGTCGCGCTCGATCGAATGGTCGATCGTCAGCTTCATCACGTCGCCGTCCTGCTCGAGGGTGTAGACGCAGCGCGAATAGCCCTCGTCCTTCAATTCCGGACGGAATTCGTTGCGCCATTTGATGACGAGCCGCTTCGGCGGTTCCGATTCCAGGATCTCGCCGGCATCGGCGGTGCGGCCGTCGGAGAATTTCATCGCCCAGGACGAGCCGGCTTTCCACTCGGAGTCCTGATGCATGCCGAACCAGTATTGCCGCTGGAATTCCGGCCTGGTCAGGGCGTCCCACAATTTCTGTGGCGAGGTGCGGATATAGGTGACGTAGACGAACTTGCTGCTCATGGCTCTTCCCTTTCAAGATTTTTCTTCAGGTCGCTGAGCGCCTTCAGACGGCCGCGCTCGAATTTGCCGATCCACCGTTCGGCAATCTCGTTGATGGGAACCGGGTTGATGAAGTGCAGCTTCTCGCGCCCCTGCTTCAGCGTGGCCACGAGGTTCGCCTCCTCCAGGATCACAAGATGCTTCGTCACCGCCTGGCGCGACATCTCCAGTCCCTCACACAGTTCACCCAAACTCTGTCCGTTCCTGGCGTGGAGCCGGTCCAGCAGCTGACGGCGACTTTCATCCGCCAAGGCCCTGAAAACGGCGTCCATGCTCATGAACTCTAATATGCAACTATTTGGTTGCATGTCAAGGGCGGCGCTATGCAGAAATCCGAAATACGGAGATTTCGATGAACCATCTGAACATCGTCGCGAAGATCGAGGGCGCCGTCGGCGTCATCACGCTCAACCGGCCCAAGGCGCTGAACGCGCTGAACGCCGAGCTGCTGCATGAGCTCGCGACCCAGCTCGAGGCCTGGGACAAGGACGACGCGGTGCGGGCCATCGTGCTCACCGGCTCGGAGCGCGCCTTTGCCGCCGGCGCCGACATCAAGGAGATGGCGCCGCAGTCCTACATGGACATGTACAAGTCCAACTTTTTCGCCGACGCCAACGACAGGATCGCGGCGATCCGCAAACCCATCGTCGCCGCGGTGGCGGGGTGGGCGCTGGGCGGCGGCTGCGAGCTGGCGATGCTGTGCGATTTCATCATCGCCGCCGACACGGCGAAGTTCGGCCAGCCCGAGATCAATCTCGGCGTCATGCCGGGCATCGGCGGCACGCAGAGGCTGACGCGCTTCGTCGGCAAGTCCAAGGCGATGGAGATGTGCCTGACGGGACGCAACATGGATGCGGCAGAGGCCGAACGCTCCGGCCTCGTCAGCCGCGTCGTGCCGGCGGCCGAGCTGATGGCCGAAACGATGAAGGCGGCGCACACGATCGCGGCCAAGTCTCTGCCGATCGTCATGATGACCAAGGAGACGCTGAACCGCGCCTACGAGACCACGCTCGCCGAAGGCGTCCGCTTCGAGCGCCGCCTGTTCCACGCGATGTTCGCGACCCTGGACCAGAAGGAAGGCATGGCGGCGTTCAGCGACAAGCGGACGCCGAATTTCACGGACAAGTAGGACCATGCGCGTCCTGATCGTCGGCGGCACGCGCTTTATCGGCGCGCATGCCGCGCGGCAGTTCGTCGAGGACGGCGCCGACGTGACGGTGTTTCACCGCGGGCGCACGGAAGGGCCCCTGCCCGCCAGTGTCCGCCACATCCGCGACGCGTCGGCCGAATATCCCATCGGCCGCTATCCTGCCGGGATCACGGGACCGGACTGGGACGTCGTCGTCCATATGGTGATGATGGGCGAGGCCGATGCACGCGCCGCAGTCGAAACGTTTCGCGGCCGCGCCGGACGGCTTGTGATGATCTCGAGCGGCGACGTTTACCGCGCCTATGGCCGCCTGACGCGCCACGAACCTGGACCGCCGGACCCGATGCCGCTCACCGAGGAAGCGCCGCTGCGCAGCGTGCTTTATCCCTATCGGTCGCAAGCGAAGTCGCTCGGCGCCTATGCCTACGATTACGAGAAGATCGTCGCGGAAACTGTGGTGCGCGAAACGACAGACCTGCCGGCCACGATCCTGAGGTTGCCGAAGGTCTATGGACCCGAAGACAATGCCGGGCTTGACACCATCTATGCCTTTGCAAGCCAGCCGCACTGGCGCTGGACGCACGGCCATGTCGACAATGTCGCGCGCGCGATCGTGCTGGCGGCGACGCACCCGGTCGCGGGCGGACGCACCTACAATGTCGGCGAAGAGCCGACGCCGACCATGGGCGAGCGGCTGGGGCGACTGCCGTTGAGAGAAGCGCCGCCGGCGCCGCCGTTCTTCTACGAGCAAGACATCGTCTACGACACGCGCCGGATCCGCGCCGAGCTCGGCTTTGCGGAAGTAGTCGACGAAATGCAGGCGATGCTCGATCTGGCGCGCATGCGCTAGACGCTCTTGGCCCAGATCTCCGCCATGTCGATGAACGTGCTGGCCAGCGCGTCGGAACCAACCTCCTTGTAGAGCAAGCCGTTCACCAGCCTTTCGACCAAGCCCCATTGCCAGATCGGTTCCTCGCCGACGCCGCTGAGCGTTGCCAGAAGCGCGCAGCGACGGCGGCCGAGGATCAACGGATCATCGGCTGGCCCCGTGCTCACTTCGCGCAGCGTGATGGCCAGATCGAACGCCGGCTCGATGAAGAGCCCATCGGGATCGACGAACTTGTATCGACCGGTCTTGGGATCCAGCAGCGTGTTCCAGGCATGCGCATCGCCATGGCCGACGACGGACGCCGCCGGATCGAACGCGTCGTGGCGGGCCTGCGCGAAACGCAGTGCAATGTCGGCGAGGTGGCCGGAACAGACCGAGGGAAACTTGGCTTTCACCGAGCGGATGGTGTTGGCATGCGACAGCGCCTTTTCGGCGCCCGTCATCAATTGGAGCCCGGCGGCCGGGGTATTCCAGGCCTCCCGCAGCGTGGCGCAGATGATCTCGATCTGCTGCTCGATCGGGAGCGCGGACTGCGCGAGTTGCGCGCCGAGCCGTTCGAGCAGAATGGCATTGGTGGCGGGATCGTGCCGGAACACTCTGGCATAGCCGCGTCCGTCCGCAGCGGCGAGCACGCGAAATTCGCGATCCGCCTTCTCGACGCCCGGGATCGGGATTTTGACGACGGCCGGCGTGCCGTCCGCCATCGCCGCCTCGGCAACGAAGGCTTCGGTGCCGCTTTCGAAGGCTCGCCCGACTTCGATGCCCCAGTCGCGCTTAAATTCGGCAAGCAGCTCGGGCAGCTGCGCGAGCCATGCCGCACCCTGTTCGCCCTGCGCTTTGAGATTTTGCAGGACCTTGTCGCTGAGTTCGAGGCGTCCTTCGGCCATTGTGACGAACTTATACAACACATGACCGGCTTTATTGCCCTGCACCGCCGAAGGAGACGAAGACCGGAGCATCATCGAGCGCGTTGCGGCTGAGAAAATCCCACACGTGATCGTGAAAGTCCGGCGGGATGTCGAGATAGGAGTGGTGCCGGCCCTCGAGCATGTCGAGCTCCACGGGGAAACCGGCGTCTTCGAGCGCGCGCGCCGTCTGCCGCACCGCGCCTTGCGAGAAATATTCGTCCTGGTCGCCCACCGAAATCAAAACCGGGACTTTCCGACTGGCGAGCCCCATGAACTTGAATTCGTCCGGATGCCGCCAGCCGCCCGCGTGAAACGCCACGGCGGCGAAGAATTGCGACTCCAACATTGCGAGGTTCAGCGCGTAGACCGCGCCGCCCGATTGCCCGAACAGGTACATGCGGCGGGTGTCGATGGCCTGGCCCGCCGCGACGATCACGGCGTGGATGTAATCGGGTCCGTCGGTGCGCAGATCCCAACCATGGTTGGAGCGAAGATCGTTGGGCGCCAGGAGGATCAATCCCTTGCGGGCCGCGATATCCTTCCACTGGGCGAGCATGAAGGCGCCGTCGCTGCCCGTTCCGTGCAGCAGCACGACCAGAGGACGCGGGCCCTCCGCCAGCTCGGGAACGAACATCTCATAGGTCCGGTCGCGCCCGTCATAGACGAGGTGGCGCTCGCTGGCCGCCGCGAGCGCTTGGGCCGGCAAGGCCACGGCCAGGAGGAGGCTCAGCAGGGCGGATTTGAACAGCATGGCTGGATCGCGGCTGGAGGGACTGGGATGGTCGTGGCGCTGCCTGCCGGCCTCAAGTCACGTTTTGCGGAGGCTCGCATTGACCCTTTTGCGGGGCGGGGGTATACGCCCGCCTCCGAATTCGAGCAGGAAGACCCCAGGAATGCCCAATATCGCCTCGTCCAAGAAGCGCGTCCGCACCACGGCCAAGCGAACCAAAGTCAATCAGGCGCGCCGCACGCGCGTCCGGGGCTTCGTCCGCAAGGTCGAAGAGGCGATTGCGAAGGGCGACAAGCAGGCGGCCCAGGCCGCTCTGAAGGCGGCCGAGCCGGAGATCATGCGCGGCGTTTCCAAGGGCGTTCTGCACAAGAATACCGGCTCGCGAAAGGTGTCGCGGCTGAACAAGCGGGTCGCCAAGCTCGCGAAATGAGGCGACCGGCCGGCCGCTTTGCGGATTAAAGTCTCCGGCCGCTGGATTGCCCCTTTTCTTTGTCCGTAGACTGAAATTCTTTGTACAGTCACATTGCTGCGCTGCACAATCATTGAACATTCATCTAAGTGTCTGATTTGCCGCCGCAACGGCCGCCAGCGAAAAATCCTTATACGGACAAAAGGTTAGCAATCGTAGAAATGTCATGGTTCATTCTTTGTTCTGGTTGTCAGCGAATCGGTTTTGGGAGAGATTAACCTTCTGTTCGTTGGGCAAGAGAAAAAGATGTCGAACAATAGCAATAATATAACAAGAGCATTCCTGGCATTTCGACAGTGTTCCTGCCTAAACGCTAAGCACAGTACCAACTGAATCCTTGAAATTATGGCGTTTTCGGACTGGGCCTCGTCCCGGTCGAGCGACGCTTTTTGCCGGATTGATTGCCATGGCTTTGAATTCTCCCGCTCAGAACTACGCCGGCGACCTCAGCGCCCAGGAGGCCTGGGAGCTGATGAAGGCCGATCCGAGGGCTGTGCTCGTCGACGTACGCACCAAGCCGGAATGGAACTTCGTGGGCCTGCCGGATCTGTCCGAATTGAAGCGCGACGTCCACCTGATCGAATGGCAGAGCTTTCCGACGATGGAGGTCAATCCCTCCTTCGCGGCCGCGGTCGGCCAATCGGTGACGGCCGACAAGGATGCGCCGCTTTTGTTCCTGTGTCGCTCCGGCGCGCGCTCGAAAAGCGCCGCCATCGCGCTGACCGGCGCGGGCTATCGGCGCGCCTACAACGTGGCGGGCGGCTTCGAGGGCGATCTCAACGAGGAACGCCATCGCGGCACGAAGAACGGCTGGAAGGCCTCGGGCCTTCCCTGGAAGCAATCATGACAAGAGGGGAGTAGCGCATGCGACGAGGGGTGGCGGCCTAAGCGACGGCCGCAGATACGAACGGGCGAAAAGCCCGGGTGAAACAAGGGCTCGCCGGTGCGAATGCGCCGGTCAAGAAGCGGGTGTGGATTATGGGACAGATGACGAGTAAGCCGATGAGGCCAGATTGGCCCACGGCGTGGGCAAGTGCGCGCGAGCGGCTGCGCCGCGAAATGGGCGATGCGGTATTCGATGCCTGGATCGGGCCTTTGACGCTCGACGGCTTCGACAAGGACGAAGTGAAAATCGGGACGATCAAATCGTTCATCCGCAACTGGGTGAGCGAGCGCTACGTCACCCGGATCGAGCGCGCGCTGCGCGCCGAGGGCGTCGAGCCGGTGTCGATCTCGATCATCCTTTCGGCGCCCAAGCCGGTGGTCGGCGGCGGTTTGGTGCGCGAGACGATGCGTGCGGATCAGGCCGCGCCCGCCCCGTCCGGAGACGAGGAGCCGTCCGGCGAGGGCAGCAAGGGCCTGTGGACGCGGATGCTTCATCCGCAACAGACCTTCGACAGCTTCGTCGCCGGCTCGTCCAACGAGTTCGGCCTCGGCGCGGCGCGCGCCTTCGCGGAAGGGGCGCAGAGCGACGTCACCCTGCTCTACATCCATGGCGGGTTCGGCTACGGCAAGACGCATCTGCTGAACGCCGCGGCGCTGGAATTTCGCAAGCGCGGCAAGCGTTCACTGTTCCTGCGCTCGGAAGATTTCATGCGCCACTTCCTGGGCGCGCTCTATCGCAAGGACACGCTCGCCTTCAAGGAAGAACTCAGGACCGCCGAAGTGCTGATCATCGACGATCTGCAGCATATCTGCCGCTCGACCGCGACGGCGTCGGAATTCCTCTACACGGTCAACGCCTTCGCCGACCTCAGGCGCCGCGTGGTGATCGCGGCGGATCGTGCGCCGGCGGCGCTCGAAGGGCTCGGGGCGGACGTGAAATCGCGCCTGGCAGGCGGGCTCGTGGTCAAGCTCGACAAGCCCGACAGGGTCACGCGGCTGGCGATCTTGAAAGCGCGCGCGGCGGATTTCGCCCGGCACAAGCCGTTGGCGCTGCTTCCCGAAGAGGTTCTCGAGCGCATCGCGGACATGGAGGATGCGAGCCCGCGCGAACTGATCGGCGTGTTCACAAAGCTCGCCACCTACACCGATCTGACCAAGAAGCCGGTGACGCTGGAGACGATCGAGGACGTTGTGGGCCTGCGCAGCGCGCCGGGCGCCAAGACCTCGATCGAGGACATCCAGCGCAAGACGGCGGAGTACTACAAGCTCGATGTGCGCGATTTCCATTCGCCGCAGCGGGCAAGGCGGGTGGCGCGGCCGAGGCAGGTCGCGATGTATCTGTCGCGCAAGCTGACGTCGCGCTCGTTGCCGGAAATCGGACGCCGGTTCGGCGGCCGGGATCACACGACGGTGCTGCACGCCTGCCGGCGGATCGAGGCCCTGTGCGAAGAGGACCCCTTGTTCAAGCAGGAGGTGGATTTCCTCAGCCAGATGCTGGCGAAGGCCAGCTGACAGACGCGATGAGCGGCGCCGAGAGGCGCCGTTTTTCGTTGCGGCTCATTCTGTGCCCAAGGCAATTGGCCTATCGTCGGCGCCGTGAAGCATCTGCTCATCCTTGCCGCCCTGAGCGCGTTGCCGTCGGCCCAGCCGCCGGCGCGAACGGCGTCCGACATCGCGATCTGCCAGGAAGCGGCGGCGCTGATGCAGGCGGACCATGCGAACAAGGCAGCGGCCGACGCCGACAACCGCAAGGCGCGGGACGATGCGACGCGCTGTCTCGAACAGGGCGGCGGCGCCGACGCGCTGGGGCTTCGCGCCCATGCGGAGGAAGATCTGGGGAATGCCGACGGCGCACTCGCCGACCTGAATGCGGCGCTCGGGCTCGATCCTTATTCCATCGCGATACGGTTCGATCGCGGACTGCTCGAAAGTTCGTTGCAGAATTACGCGGCGGCGATCGACGACTTCACCGCGGCGCTCGAACTCGATCCGACGGATGTGGATTCGCGCTTCGAGCGCGGCTGGAACTACGAGTTGACGGGCAAATTGGACGCTGCTGTGGCGGATCTGAGCATGGTCATTGCCCAGTTTCCGGCCTTCGCGCCCGCCTATCGGCTGCGCGGCCTGAGCCACGCGGCGCTGAAGCAATACAGCGAGGCGGTCGCCGACTATGACGCGGCGCTGAGGATCGATGCCGACGACAGCGATACCTACTTCAACCGCGGCCTGGCGCGTGCTCGGCTCGGGCTCTATGCCGACGCGGTGGCGGATTTCGGCATCGTCCTGGCGCGCAATCCGAAGGATCGCGACGCCCTTCTCCAGCGGGCGCAGGCGCGCGACTCGGCGAAGGACTATCAAGGCGCCGTCGACGACCTGACATCCGCCATCGCGCTGGCGCCGGACGCCGCGGCCTATAACAATCGCGGCACGGCGTACGAACGTCTGGCCAATGTCGATGCGGCCGTCGCGGACTATAGCCGTTCGCTCGCGCTCGATCCGGACAACAAGGCGACGTTGGGCAATCGTGCCTTTGCACTCATCCGGCTGAAGAAATTCGCAGAGGCCACGGCCGATCTCGACCGCCTGGTCGCGCTGGTTCCGGCCGATGCGTTCTTGCTTCGGATGCGCGGTTACGCCCGCTCGACGCTGCACGATTGCCGCGGCGCCATCGCCGATTATTCGTCGGCGCTCGCGATCGATCCGGCATCGCATATCGCCTACTTCAACCGCGCGCTATGCTACCGATCGCTCGGGCGCTTCGACGACGCGCTTGCGGATTTGACCAAGGCGGCGGCGCTGAAGGACGACGCCGGCCGGGCGATCGTCGTGCGCGGCGATCTCCAAGCCTTTCTTGGCGACTACCGCGCGGCACAGGCGGACTGCGATTTGGCCGACGCGCTTGCGTCCGACGACGGACACTTTTTGCGCGAACGGGCCGAGTTGAAGGAAGAACTCGCAGACCCGGCCGGCGCCAAGGCGGACTATGCGCTGGCGATCGCCGCATTCGACAAGGCGATTGCCGCCGATCCGCAGGACAGCGGGAACTATCTGCAGCGCGGCCATGCCGAGATCGGCGCCAAGGATTGGGACGCGGCCATCAGGGACATCGACCGCGCGATCGCGCCGGGCAACCGCATGGCCTATGCGCTCCGCGCCTTCGCCTATCGCGGCAAGAAGCAATATGAAGCGGCGTTGGCCGACCTTCTGACCGCCATCAAGATCGATCCCAAAGAGAGCGCTACCTATCTCGAACTGGCAATCCTGCGCACCTACATGAACGACTATGACGAGGCGATAGGGGCTTATGACAGGGCCTTGTCGCTTGCCGGCGATCCCGGCGTCATTCCCAACGATCGATGCTGGACGCGCGGCGTGCTCAATCGCGATCTGGAACTGGCGCAGGCCGACTGCGCCAAGGCGCTGGCCGGAAGGCCGAACTCGCTCTACGTGCTTGGCAACCTGGCGCTGGTGCAGTACCGGACGGGAAAGCTCCAGGACGCGCTGGATACGCTGAACCGCGTGCTGACGGACCATCCCAATCTTGCGCAATCCCTGTATCTGCGCGGCATCGTGCGCGACCGGCTGGGCCAGGACGGACGGGCCGATGTGGCCGAAGCGACGGCGATCGATCCCGACCTGGCCGGCCAGTTCAAGGGCTTCGGACTGGTCCCCTGAAAAGCCCGGTTTCCGGCCCCGGACTGGCGCCCGAGGCTCACATTATTTCTTCGCCCTTTCCGGGGTATTTGGTATAGTGGAAATCCTGAGTCTCGGTCGCGAAAAAACTCAAAAATTTCAACAGGTTATAACCCGGCATCCACGGGCCGAACCTGGGGGTTTCAAGCGGCCCAAAATCTTGCTGCGGGTACGATGAAAATCAACGTCGAACGGGGTGCTTTCCTGAAGGCACTGAGCCACGTCCAGAGCGTCGTCGAACGCCGCAACACGATCCCGATCCTGTCGAATGTCCTGATCGAAGCCGCCAAGGGCCAGCTCAAGCTGACCGCGACCGATCTCGACATCGAGATCGTCGAAGCGATCCCGGCCGACGTGCTGCGCAACGGCTCGGCTACCGCGCCGGCGCACATGCTCTACGACATCGTGCGCAAGCTGCCCGACGGCGCCCAGGTGCAGGCCGAGCTTCTGACGAGCGAAGGCGGCCGGCTTGCCGTTTCGGCCGGTACGATCCGCTTCGAGCTCGCGTGCCTGCCCAAGGAAGACTTCCCGCAGATGGCGGCGGGCGCCCTGCCCCACCGCTTCCGTCTCGCCGCCGACGATCTGAAGCGGCTGATCGACAAGACGCGCTTCGCGATGGCGACCGACGAGACGCGCTTCTACCTGATGGGCATTCACATGCATGCGGCGAAGGACGGCAAGACGAAGGTCCTGCGCGCCGTGGCGACCGACGGACACCGGCTGGCACGCTTCGAACTCGACCTGCCGGACGGCGCGGCCGACATGCCGGGCATCATCGTGCCGCGCAAGACGGTGACCGAACTGCGCAGGCTGCTCGACGATGCCGACGGCGCAATCGAGGTCTCGCTGTCGGACACCAAGATCCAGTTCACCTTCGGCGGCGTGGAGCTGACGTCCAAGCTGATCGACGGCACCTTCCCGGACTATCAGCGCGTCATCCCGAGCGGCAACGACAAGTCGCTGGCGCTGGAATCCAAGGAGTTCTCCCATTCCGTCGATCGCGTCTCGACCATCTCGGCCGACAAGACGCGGGCGGTGAAGCTCGCGGTCGCGAAGGACAAGGTGACCTTGTCGGTGGTCAATCCGGAGAGCGGCACGGCGACCGAGGAATTGGGCGCCACCTACAGCGCGGCGGCGATGGAGATCGGCTTCAACGCCAAGTACCTGCTCGACATCACCAGCCAGATCGAGGGCAAGGAGATCCGCTTCCTGCTCTCCGATGCCGGCTCGCCAACCATCATCGAGGACGCCGACGATGCCCGTTCGCTCTACGTCCTCATGCCCATGCGGGTCTGACATTGACACCCTGTTCGACAGAGCGTCCCGACGGCGCGGCATTCGCGTTTGAAGGGCGCGCCGCGCTTTCGGTGACGCGCCTGACGCTGCGCAATTTCCGCTCCTATGCGGAGGCCGAGCTGCATGTGGGCGCAGCGCCGGTGGTGCTGGCGGGACCGAACGGCGCGGGCAAGACCAATCTGCTCGATGCGATCTCGCTGCTGTCGCCCGGTCGGGGCTTGCGCGGCGCCAAGCTGGGCGAGCATGTGCGGCGCGGTCCGAGCGTCGCGAGCGACGCACTTTGGGCCGTGGCGGCCGACGTCACGCGCAATGGCGAGGTTTACGAAGTCGGTACCGGTCTGACGCTCGGCCCGGGCGGCGGCGAGCGGCGGCAGGTGCGCCTCAACGGCGCGCCGGCGCAAAGCTCCGCCGATCTCGGCGAGCTGGTGCAGATGCTGTGGCTGACGCCGGCGATGGACCGGCTGTTCATCGAAGGCGCGAGCGGACGGCGCAAGTTTCTCGATCGCCTCGTGCTCGGCTTCGAGGCCAGCCATGCGAGGACCACGACCCGCTACGAGACCGCGATGCGCGAGCGGGCGCGGCTGCTGAAATTCGGACCGCGCGATCCGGCCTGGCTCGACGCACTGGAAGCCGAGATGGTGGAAGCCGGCCTCGCGATGGCGACGAGCCGGGCACGAACCGTCGAACGTCTGAACGGCGCTCTGGCCGTGCGCGGCGAGGCCGGAGCCTTTCCGGCGGCGCAGCTGGCGCTGGACGGCGAGGCCGATGCGTTGCTGGCCGAGCTTGGAGACGGCGCGGCGGACGCCTTGCGCGAGAAGCTGGCACGGGCGCGCATCCGCGATGCCGAGGCCGGGCGAACGACATTCGGACCGCATCTGACCGATCTTGCCGTGCGTCACACGCAAAAGCGCGCCGAGGCGCGCGAGTGCTCGACGGGCGAGCAAAAGGCGCTGCTGATCTCGATCGTGCTCGCCGATGCCTGGGAGCTGTCGGCGGCGCGCGAAGGCCATGCCCCGCTCCTGTTGCTGGACGAAATCGCCGCCCATCTTGACGCCCGCCGCCGCGCGGCGCTGTTCGAGGAGATCCTGGCGCTCGGCGCGCAGGCCTGGATGACCGGCACCGATCTTTCGCTGTTCGAGGGGCTCGGGGCCCGCGCCGAGATTTTTCACGTCAATGACGGCCAGTTCGCCCGTCAGGAGTAGACTGTCAGCTTATGTCCAACGATATCATCGATCCGCCGGAAGAAAGTTCGAACGGCCTTCCGAACAAGAAGGTCACCGAGGAATACGGCGCCGACAGCATCAAGGTGCTGAAGGGCCTCGATGCCGTGCGCAAGCGGCCGGGCATGTATATCGGCGACACCGATGACGGTTCGGGCCTGCATCACATGGTCTATGAGGTCGTCGACAATGCGATCGACGAGGTGCTGGCCGGTCATGCGACGCGCTGCGACGTGACGCTGAACGCCGACGGCTCCTGCACCGTGCGCGATGACGGCCGCGGCATACCGACAGGCATCCATGAGGGCGAAGGCGTCTCGGCGGCCGAGGTCATCATGACCCAGCTGCATGCCGGCGGTAAGTTCGAGCAGAACGCCTACAAGGTCTCGGGCGGGTTGCACGGCGTCGGCGTGTCGGTGGTCAACGCGCTCAGCGAGTTCCTCGACCTGCGCATCTGGCGCGACGGCAAGGAACATTACATGCAATTCCGCCACGGCGAGCCCGTGGCACCGCTCAAGGTCGTGGCCGACGCGCCCGGGCGCAAGGGCACGGAAGTGACATTCCTGCCCTCGCCTTTGACCTTCACCAAGACCGAGTTCGATTTCGCCACTCTCGAGCACCGCTTGCGCGAGCTCGCATTCCTCAATTCCGGCGTGACGATCGCGCTGACCGACAAACGCGGGGTCGAGCCGAAGGAGACCATCCTGCACTATGAGGGCGGGCTGAAGGCCTTCGTGCAATATCTCGACCGCGCCAAGACCTCGCTGATCTCTACCCCGGTCATGATCGTTGCGGAGCGCGACGGCATGACGGTGGAAGTCGCGCTGACGTGGAACGACAGCTATCACGAGAGCATGCTGTGCTTCACCAACAACATCCCGCAGAAGGACGGCGGCACGCATCTGGCGGGCTTCCGCGCCGCGCTGACGCGCGTGGTGACGAAGTATGCCGACGAGATGACGAGCGCCAAGAAGGACAAGGTGCCGCTGACGGGCGACGATTGCCGCGAGGGGCTGACCTGCGTGCTGTCCGTCAAGGTGCCGGACCCGAAATTCTCATCGCAGACCAAGGAAAAGCTCGTCTCCTCGGAAGTGCGGCCGGTGGTCGAGGGCGTCGTGCTGGAACAGCTCGGACGCTGGCTCGAAGAACATCCGGGCGAAGCGAAGGCCGTGGTCGGCAAGGTCGTCGAAGCGGCGATGGCGCGCGAAGCGGCGCGCAAGGCGCGCGAGCTGACGCGCCGCAAGGGCGTGCTCGACGGCGCATCGCTGCCCGGCAAGCTCGCCGACTGCCAGGAGCGCGACCCCGCCAAGTGCGAGATATTCATCGTCGAAGGCGACAGCGCCGGTGGCAGCGCCAAGCAGGCGCGCAATCGCGAGAACCAGGCTGTGCTGCCGCTGCGCGGCAAGATCCTGAACATCGAACGGGTGCGCTTCGACCGCATGCTGACGAGCGATTCCATCGTGTCGCTGATCACCGCGCTCGGAACCGGCATCGGGCGCGAGGAGTTCAACCCGGACAAGCTGCGCTATCACAAGGTCATCCTGATGACCGACGCCGACGTCGACGGCGCCCATATCCGGACATTGTTGCTGACGTTCCTCTACCGCCAGATGCCGGAGCTGATCGACCGCGGCCACATCTATATCGCCCAGCCGCCGCTCTACAAGGCGACGCGCGGCAAGTCCGAGCGCTATCTCAAGAACCAGGAAGAGTACGACAATTACCTGGTTTCCGAAGGTTCGGAAGGAACGACATTCACGCTGCACAGCGGCGAGACGCTGGCCGGCGCGGATTTCGACGCGCTGGTGACGAAGGCGCGCACCGCGGTGGCTGCGTTGAACGGCTTCCCGCATCATTATCCGCGCTTCGTGCTCGAGCAGGCGGCGATCGCCGGCGCGCTCAATCCCGAGATCCTCGCCGACCCCACGAAGGCGCGCGAGGCCGCGACCTATATCGCGACCCGTCTCGACCAGCTTTCGGAGGAGTTCGAGCGCGGCTGGCATGGCGAGCCGACGCCCGACGGCGGCCTGAAATTCTGGCGCGAGGTGCGCGGCGTGCGCGAGGCCGTCGCGATCGACGGCGCGCTGATCGACAGCGCCGATGCACGCAAGCTCGACCGCATGGCGGCCGAACTGCAGATCGCCTATCTGAAGGTCGGCCAGTTGCGGCGCAAGGACGAAACGATCGAGGTTCGATCACCGAGCCAGCTGCTCGAGGCCGTCGTCAACTGGGGCAAGAAGGGCATCGCGCTGCAGCGCTACAAGGGGCTGGGCGAAATGAACCCGCAACAGCTTTGGGAAACCACGCTGGACGAGAACGCGCGCACGCTGCTGCGCGTCAAGGTCGAGCATGTCGATGAGGCCGACGATCTCTTCACCAAGCTCATGGGCGAAGTGGTCGAGCCGCGCCGCGAGTTCATCCAGGACAACGCGCTGAACGCCGCGCTGGATGTGTGATGAACATGGCGTATTATCCTCATGCTTCGACGGGCTCAGCATGAGGATTTCGGCAATCTCCTCGTCCTGAGCTTGCCGAAGGACGAGGGCACCATGACCTTCATCGATACCTCCAGGCTGAAAGTGGTCGAGCGGCGGCCGGGATGGCGCGGCCGGTTCTTCGATTCCGGCGCGATGACCTTCGGACATTATGAGTTCGACAAGGGTGCCGACATCCACGCGCACAGCCACGACCAGGAAGAGGTGTGGCACGTGCTCGAGGGACGGCTTCAGATCACCATCGGCGGCGAAACGGTGCAGGCAGGGCCGGGCTTTGTCGGCGTGGTCCCGCCGAACGTCGAGCATTCGGTGATCGCGCTCAGCGACGGCAAGGCGACGGTGGTCGACACGCCGCGCCGCGCGATCCCCGGCGTTTAGGCGCTCGCGCTCACCAGCCAGCAGGCGGCAGGCGGCGAGACACCGGCCGGCGTCTCGTACTTCTTCATCGCCACCGCCACGCGGTCCACGATTTTCGCCCGCGTCGCGTCGTCGAGGCCGGCAGCGGCGCGCGACAACGGGCCGATCCCGAGCGTGAAGCGGGCAGCGTCCTCCGCCGACTTCGCCATGTGCATCACCGTGTCGAGCTTCTCGATCTTCACGTTCTTGTAGCCGGCCGTCTCGAGGATCGACCTCAATCGCGCGGAATCGGCGAAGGCGAACGGTCCCGGCGCATTGGGATCCGGCGGCGGCTGCTCCGGCAACAAATCGCGCGCGGCGGCGAACGGGGCGAAGGCCCAGACATTCTCCGGCATGGCGCGCCAGCACACAAAGGCGAGCCGCCCGCCGGGCTTCAACGCCTTGTGGATATTTGCGAAGGCCGCCGGCGGGTCGTCGAAGAACATCACGCCGAAGCGCGAGGCGACCGCGTCGTATTCCGGCTTGAAGGGCGAGTCGGCGGCATCTGCCTCGATGAACGCGACGTTCTTCCGCTGCGCGCGGGTGCGGGCCAGGCCCAGCATCGGCGCGGAGATGTCGAGACCCACGACGCGACCGTCCGGACCCACCGCGTCGGCATAGGCGAGTGTCGTCGTCCCGCAGCCGCAGCCGATATCGAGCACCGCCTCGCCCATCTTCGCGCCGACATGCGGCAGCAAGGCGGCGGTGATGGATGCCATGTTGCGGTCCATCGATTCCTGCGCTTCGACCCAGCGCTGGCCGGCAGGACCGTTCCAATATTCGATCTGCTGTTCGTTCGCGGCCATCTCAATGCTCCTCGAGTGAATAGGTGATGCGGCGCAGCATGAAGACGCGCTCGGCGGTCACCTCGGCGCGGCAATAGGCGGAGCCGCCGGGCATGGTGCCGGGATCGACGTTGCCCGCGATCACGCAGGCCTTGTCGCGGAATATAAGCCAGGCCTTCTGCGCGTCGCCCTGGTCCTTCGCCATGCCGGGATAGACCGAGTCCTTCATCGCGCGCTTGAAGGTCGCATCGAGCTGACCTTGCCAGAAGGCGAGCTCCTTCGCGGCGCAAGCGGAGTTGTCGGCATTCGGCTGCTTGTTGCAGTCGGCATAGATCATGCCGATACAGGGCCCGGAGAATTTTCCGGCGTTGTCGGCCGCATCCATGCAAGCCGTGACCTTCTTTCCGTCGACGGCCGGCGCCGGAGCGGCTCCCGCCGCTTGCAGGGACATGCAACAGGCAAATGCGGCGAGCGCAAACAGACGCATCATGGCGCGATCCTTTTGTAGAAGACCGTGGTATCGCAGAAACGGCCGTCGGGCCACAGGGCATAGTCGGGGATGACGCCGACGCGCCGCCAGTCGAGCCGCTCATACAGGCGGTAGCCGGCGCTGTCGGTGACGGTGTCGAGCACCAGCAGGCTGCGGTCGTGGTGTCGGGCGAAGCGCTCGATATCGCGCATCAGCCGCTCGCCGACACCGGTGTTGCGGGCCGAGCGATGGACCAGCAGCTTCTTCACGTCGGCGCGGTGCGGCTGGTTCGGCATGGTGTCGAGGCCGAGCTGCACGGTGCCGACGATCTTCCGGCCCTGCCGCGCGGCAAGCAGGACGGTTTTGCCGTCGGCGACCTCGTCGAACACCTTGCGGAAATAGAGCGCGGCTTCCGCGAGGCCGAAGCCGTCCATGAAGCCGACCGATGCGCCGCCTGCGACGCAATCGGCGAGCACGCCTGCGAGATCGGCGATCGCGCCGCGCGCATCGCCCGCTGCGAGCTCGACGATTGTCGTCTGCGCGGACGCCGCCTTCGTCATTCCGCGGCGACGTGGAGCTCGATTCCGGCGTGCGCCTGCAGCGCACCGATGATGGCGAAGAGATTGCTCATCTGCGGATTGCCCGATGGGCCGAGCATCCGCATCAGGCTCTTGACCGGAATTTTCACTCTCTTCGAAAGCTTCTCGAATCCGAGCGTGGCGTTGACATAGTCGCGCAGAATATCCTTTCCAACGGCGAGCTCGCCGGAAAACAGAGACTCGATGCCTTCTCGCAGCATGGCGGCCGCGAAATTCGGATCGCGCCCGAGCCGTGCCTGCAAGCCGGCTTTGTAGGGCACCGTCAGCGGCCGTCCGTCCTTATCGAACTCGGCGTCTGAACTCCGCCCATCGCGCCTTTGCTTGGGCGATATCTTGCTGCTGCCGCTTCTTCGTGCCGCTGCCAAGGAGGACGATGATCGTCGCGCCTTGCCAACCGAAGTAAACGCGATAACTCGGGCCGTAGTCGATTTTGAGCTCATGAACGCCTTCTCCGACCGATTTGAGGCTGGACGTGTTTCCGTCCAACAGACGCGACAACAAAACGCCGACGCGCGCGGCCGCCCGGACCGGTCGACAAATTGGCGAATTTCGATCATCTCATTGGTAACACATACGGTACCAAATGCCCAGGCTTATTTTTTCTCAGCCTTGCGCTTGCGCATCGCCAGCGTGCGCAGGCGCAGGGCATTGAGCTTGATGAATCCGGTCGCGTCTTTCTGGTCGTAGGCGCCCTGGTCTTCCTCGAACGTCACCAGATCCTGGTTGTAGAGCGAGTAAGGCGAGGTGCGGCCGATCACCATGACATTGCCCTTGTAGAGCTTGAGCCGGACCGTGCCGGTCACGAACTCCTGGCTCCTGTCGATGAGGGCCTGGAGCATTTCGCGCTCCGGCGAGAACCAGAAGCCGTAATAGATCAGCTCCGCATAGCGCGGCATCAGATCGTCCTTCAGATGCGCCGCGCCGCGGTCGAGCGTGATCGACTCCATGGCGCGATGGGCGGTGAGCAGGATGGTGCCGCCGGGCGTCTCGTAGACGCCGCGCGACTTCATGCCGACGAAGCGGTTCTCGACGAGATCGAGACGGCCGATGCCGTTCGCCTTGCCGAGGTCATTGAGCTTCGCGAGCAGCGTCGCGGGCGAAAGCTTCTGGCCGTCGATCGAGCAGGCATCGCCCTTCTCGAAGCCGATCTCGATCACCGTGTCCTTGTCCGGCGCGTCCTCGGGCGAGATGGTGCGCTGATAAACGACGCTGTCGGCCTCGATCGCCGGATCCTCCAGCACTTTTCCTTCGGACGAGGAGTGCAGCAGGTTCGCATCGACCGAAAACGGCGCCTCGCCCCGCTTGTCCTTGGCAATCGGGATCTGATGCTTCTCGGCGAATTCGAGCAGCTTGGTGCGGCTGGTCAGCTCCCATTCGCGCCACGGCGCGATGATCTTGATGTCGGGCTTGAGCGCGGCATAGGTGAGCTCATAGCGCACCTGGTCGTTACCCTTGCCGGTCGAGCCGTGGCTGACGGCATCGGCGCCGAGCTTCTCGGCGATCTCGATCTGCTTCTTGGCGATCAGCGGACGGGCGATCGAAGTGCCGAGCAGATAGACGCCTTCATAGACCGCGTTGGCACGGAACATCGGGAAGACGTAATCGCGCACGAACTCCTCGCGGACGTCTTCGATGAAGATATTCTCCGGCTTGATGCCGAGCAGCAGCGCCTTCTCGCGCGCCGGGCCGAGCTCCTCGCCCTGGCCGAGATCGGCGGTGAAGGTGATGACCTCCGCGCCATAGGCGGTCTGCAGCCACTTCAGGATCACTGAGGTGTCGAGCCCGCCCGAATAGGCCAGCACGACTTTCTTCACGCCCTTCTGCACCATGATCTGTCCAACATCCGCCCGGCCGGTCCCCCTGCCAAGTCCTTTCGCTGCAACGGTTTATTCGTTTTCGACTTTGCCCACCCCTCCCCCCGATCGCGGGTTGGGGTGGCCGCCAAATTCGAGGGCCCGTTAGATAGCCGGCGCGGCGCACCGTCAAGCGGCGCCGGGCATGCCGCGGCGGCACATTGGCATTGCCGAAACCGCATCGGAAAATCGCGCTATGTCAGCGGGCGAATTACCCATTGCGGGAACAGACGAATGACACTCGAATTCTGGTACGAATTCGCGAGCACCTATTCCTATCCTGCTGCGATGCGCGTGGAACGGCTGGCGGACGCCGCCGGCGTCGAGGTGCGCTGGCGGCCGTTCCTGCTTGGGCCGATCTTCGGCGCGCAGGGCTGGAACGACAGCCCGTTCAACATCTATCCGGCGAAGGGCAAGTATATGTGGCGAGACCTGGAGCGGATCTGCACCGCCGAGGACTTGCCGCTGACCTTGCCGCCGGTGCGCTTTCCGCAGAACGGATTGAAGGCCGCGCGGCTGGCGCTTGCCGGCGAGGCGGAAGGCTGGGCGCCGGCCTTCACGCGCGGCGTCTATCTCGCGAATTTCGCCAAGCAGAAGGACATCGCGGACGATGCGACGCTAGTCGAAATCCTGAAAAGCGTCGGCGCCGCGCCCGAAGCGGCGGTGGCCGCCGCGAATGCACCGGAGAACAAGGAGCGGCTCAAGAGGCAGACCGAGGAAGCGGTCGCGCGCGGCCTGTTCGGCGCGCCGTCCTTCACCGTCGGTAACGAGCTGTTCTGGGGCAACGACCGGCTGGAAGACGCCATCGCGTGGGCGGCGAAGTCCTAGGCCTCATTGATCCCGCTCAAGAACGTTGCGTCCGTGCACGGCATGATACGCCAAAGGAAGGTGCAGCATGTCCGACGTCACGTTTCTCTCGATGGCCGAGAGTTCCTATCTGTGGACCTGCATGCATGTCGCCGACGAGAAGGGCGTCTCCTACGAACTGGAACAATTCGAGCCCGGCTCGCCCGAGCATCTGAAGCTGCATCCCTTCGCCAAGATGCCGGTGCTGCGCCACCGCGACTATGTCGTCTATGAGTCGCTGGCCATCACGCATTATCTCAATGCGGCATTCGACGGGCCGCGTCTGATGCCGGCGGATGCGCGCGGACAGGCGGAGGTCCTGCGCTGGGTCAGCATCGTCAATTCCTACGTCTTTCCGGTGATGAACCGGTTCATGAAGGAGCGAATCGTGCGGCCTGCCTGGGGCGTCGAGCCGGACGAGGCGTTCATCGCGGGCGCGCAGGCGCCATTGACGCTTCAAATCGGCATGATCGGCGAGGCAGCCGCGGAGGGCGGATATCTGGTGGGCGACCGGGTCACGCTGGCCGACAGCTTCCTGCTGCCCAATCTTCTGTTCTTCGCGCTCACGCTAGAAGGAAAATATCTGCTCGATCGCACGCCCGCCGCGCGGGAGTGGCTCGAGCGGATGAAATCGCGCCCGAGCTATGGCAAGAGCCCAATGGGCAAGAGCGCGGTTCACCAGCTGCCGCCGTCGACGCGGATGACCTGGCCGGTGACGTAGCTCGACGCGTCGGACGCGAGATAAAGCGCGGTGCCGACGATCTCTTCCGGATTGCCGAAGCGTTTGAGGCCGAGCCTCTGCTGCGCTCCCTTGTCGTCGCGCCACGCGGTCGAAACGTCGGTGAGGAATGGGCCAGGACAGATGCAGTTTACCCGCACCTTGGGGCCGAACGCCTTGGCGAGCGCCACGGTCATCGAATTGATCGCTGCCTTGGCGCCGCCATAGGGAATGGTGTGCGGCATCGGCAGGAAGGACGCGGTGCTCGACAGCAGGATGATCACGCCGCCCTCGCCCGCCATCATCCCCTCGCCGACCAGCGAGGAGAGCCGGAACGGCCCCTTGAAATTGATGTCGATCACCTTGTCGAACAGCGCTTCGGTCGTCTCGGTGAGCGACGGCGCGAGCGGCGACATGCCGGCATTGTTGACCAAAATGTCGACGCGTCCGAAGTGCTTGTAGGCGGCCTCGGCGAGACGGTCATTGTCTTCCCACTTGCCGACATGGGCGGCGAAGGGGAGCGCGCGGCGGCCGAGTTTCTCGACCTCGCGCGCGACGGCCTCGCAGGCATCGAGCTTCCGACTGGCTATGACGATATCGGCGCCGGCCTTCGCGAAGGCGAGCACCATCTCGCGCCCGAGACCGCGCGATCCGCCGGTGACGATGGCGATTTTGTTGGAGAGGTCGAACAGGTCGGTCATCGCGATGCTTTTGCTGAATTTCGACAAGCGGCGATGGAATCAGAAAATACCGGCGACAGGAAGGGGCGAAGAGTGGCCGCGCATCGAATCGGAGGGAGACCGCCGTGAAACGAGTCCCTAGCGGCAACTTTGCGCGCCTCGCAGGCGCGCTTGCTCTTGTCCTTTCCGGAACGGCCCACGCGGCAGGGCTGCACGCGACGCCGCAGGACCTGGTCGACGACCTGCATGCGGCGTTCGGCGTGCATCATGCGCGTGCGGTTCACGCCAAGGGCATCCTGCTGGAAGGCACGTTCACACCTTCGCCGGCGGCGCGCGGCTTGAGCAAGGCCGCCATCTTTGCCGGCGGGAGCTTGCCGGTCACCGCGCGCTTTTCCGATTTCACCGGCATCCCCGACATCCCGGACACCGACGGCAACGCCAACCCGCGCGGCTTCGCGGTCAAGATCGGCGCGAAGAACGGCAGCACCGTCGACATCGTCGCGCACAGCTTCAACGGCTTTCCCGTCGCGACCAGCGACGAATTCGCGGTGTTCCTGAGAGCCGTCGCGGCCAGCGGTCCGGGCGTTGCACATCCGACGCCGATCGAGCAGTTCCTCGGGACCCATCCGATCGCCAAGTCGTTCCTCACCACCCAGAAGCCGCCGCCGATGTCCTACGCCACGACGGCGTATTTCGGAGTCAATTCGCTTCGCTTCACCAATGCCCACGGCGGGGCGGCTTATGTGCGCTACCGCTTCGTGCCACGCGCCGGAGAGCACCATCTTTCGCCGGAGGAATTGAAAGCCAAGGGTCCGAACTATCTTCTGGAGGAAATCGCGCAGCGCCTCGCCAAGGGCCCCATCGCATTCGACTGGTATGCGCAGATCGCGAGCCGCGGCGATGCCATCGAGGATCCATCGATCGCGTGGCCGCAGAACCGAAGGCTGGTGAAGCTCGGCACCATCACGATCGGCAAAGTCGCCGCCGATCAGGACATGCTCGACAAGAAGACGATCTTCCTTCCCGGCCAGCTGCACGATGGCATCGCGCCCGCCGATCCGATGCTTACATTCCGCGACGAGGCCTATCCGATTTCGTTCCAGGGGCGGCAATAGTCAGCCGCGAATGTTGCGGCGCCAGGCGCCGGGCGAAACGCCGACGGATCGGGTGAAGACACGCGTGAAATGGCTCTGATCAGCGAACCCGCAGATCGCGGCGATTTCGGCCAGGGAGGAATCGGTTTCCCGAAGCACCGTCTTGGCCTTTTCGATGCGGCGATGAAGCAGCCAGCGATGCGGCGCCATGCCGGTCGAGACGCGGAAGGCGCGCGCGAAGTGGCTGACCGACAGGCCGCACTCCCGCGCCAGCCATGATTGCGGGATATCGCCGCCGAGATGGGCGTCGAGAATTTCCAGCGCGCGCTTTTCCTGCCAGGGCGCGAGGCCGCCACGCTTCAGCAACTCGATGCGCATGCCGCCATAGGCGCGGGCGACATGGGCGGCGGCAGCCAAGGTGACATGATCGACGAACAGCCTGCTCGCCTGGTCGGGAAATTCGAAGGCCGGCATCAGCGCCATGCCGAGGCCGCGCAGGACCGCGTCGTCCACGCCATAGCCGCGCGGGTAATCGAGCTCGCCGACCCGGCTTACCCCAGAATTGTCGGCGATGGCGTCGAACGCCGCGCGCGGAAAGTAGAAGTGCAGCGCGTCCATCGGACTGTTGACGTGAATGATGGGCTCGGCCTTGAAATCGTAGAACGTCGTCTGGCCGGCGAGCACCGGGCGCGTCGGCACCGGCCGGCCGTTTTCCCAAAGCGCGTAGCGCGGATTGTCGCGGATCACGAAGCTCGCCATGTAGGCATCCTCGATCGGCTGGGAATCCGACAGCTCGAAGGTCGGCTCGTCCTGGCGCAGATAGGTCACCGCGACGTCGGACTTGCGCAGCGTGGTCGTGACGAACACCGGCGCGGTCGCCGCGCCAAAGCGCCGGCCGAAAGCCTCGCCATATGAGCCGCTGCTGGCCAACTGCCTTCCCGCGCCCGGTTGTTCCTGCGAAAGCTATCGCGGGGAGCGTGTTTGCGCTACCGCCGAGGCGAGATCGTAAGAATTTACTGCGGCAGCCTATGTGCCGGCGCTCGCCGGGGATGACAGCGTGCTAGGACGGCATCCGCGCGAGCGACGCGGATTTGTGATCGCCCATGCGGTCCTTCGCCTTCAGCTTTACACTTTCGCTCTTGAGCTGGCCGCAGGCGGCCATGATGTCCCGGCCGCGCGGCGTGCGCACCGGCGAGGCGTAGCCGGCGCGGTTGACGATCTCCGCGAATTTCTCGATCTGCTCCCAGTCCGAGCACTCGTAGGGCGCGCCGGGCCAGGGATTGAACGGGATCAGATTTATCTTCGCCGGAATGCCCTTGATGAGTTTCACGAGGTCGCGCGCCTCGGGCAGCGAGTCGTTGACGCCCTTGAGCATGACATATTCGAAGGTGATGCGTCGCGCATTGGAGACGCCCGGATAGGTGCGGCAGGCGTCGAGTAATTCGGCGAGCGGATATTTCCTGTTGATCGGCACGATGACGTCGCGGATGTCGTCGCGCACCGCGTGCAGCGAGATGGCGAGCGAGGAGCCGATCTCATGGCCGGCGCGCGGGATCATCGGCACAACGCCGGCGGTCGACAGCGTGACGCGGCGCTTCGACAAGGCGAGACCGTCGCCGTCCGTCACGATGGCGAGCGCCGCCTTGACGTGATCGAAATTGTAGAGCGGCTCGCCCATGCCCATCATCACAACATTGGTGATGCGGCGGTTCTCGCCGGTGCTCGGCCAATCACCGAGCGCGTCGCGCGCGATCGTGACCTGGCCGACGATCTCCGCGGGCGTCAGGTTGCGCACCAGCTTCTGCGTGCCGGTATGGCAGAAGCGGCAGTTGAGCGTACAGCCGACCTGCGAGGAGACGCACAGCGTGCCCCTGCCCGGCTCCGGGATGAAGACGGTCTCGAACTCGATGCCCGGGCCGGTGCGCAGCAGCCATTTGCGCGTGCCGTCATTGGAGATTTGCTCGGTCACGACTTCGGGACGGGCGAGCGTGAATTTATTGGCGAGAAGGCCGCGCACGTCCTTGGCCAGATTCGACATCGACGCGAAGTCGCGTGCGCCGTGGACATAGATCCAATTCCACAGCTGGCGCGCGCGCATCGGCGCGGCCTTTTCCGGCAGGCCGGCTTCGATCAGCGCGGTCTTCAGCGCGTCGGGCAACAAGCCGATGAGGGTCGTGGGCGTCATGGGGCCTATATAGGCGATCTCACGCGGAAACACAGGGAAAAGGGTTCACGCGGAGGCGCGGAGCCGCGGAGGCGCAAATTTGTCGGACACGGTGCGGGATCGGTCAGTCTTATTGGCGCGCTTTGCGCGCCGATTTTCTGAGGTCCGTGCCGTTCAAGTGCGCTCTCCGCGACCCCGCGCGAAAATACTGGGTCCCGTTCCCTCAGCCCCCGCTCTGGCGCGGGCTTCGCCGGGGATGATCTCGCTGTCGCGAGATCACATCGCGCAGGCGGAATGGATCTTGTCTAGCGCGTCGGAAAGGCCGGCAAGCGAATAGGTGTCGGTCGTGTGGGTGCCGCGCTTGGACGTGCCGATCACCACGATGTTCTGGCCGGCCCGCATGGCATCGATCAGCTTGACCTCGTCGACATGCTCACGCACCCAGGCGGCGCCGTTGGTGCCATCGTTCTTCGTGAAGAATTCGAACGAGGCGGTACCGACCTGGCCGGTCACCGTGCTGCCGTCCTTGTATTGATAGCCCGGCACGACTTCCGGCTCCGCCTTGGCGCGGCGCGCGGGCCAGTCGGTGATCAGGAAATAGATCGGATCGCGCTTGACCTTCTTCGGCTCGGTCGCGGTCGGCTTGGAAATCGCGTAGCAAATCTTGGCGCTGCCGCTACCGCTGGTGAAAGCCTGCCAGTCCTTGAAGACACCGAGCAGGGTCGGCGTATCGGCTGCCGCGGGGACGGCGAGAAGGGCTGCTGCGAACGCGCCCAGCGCGATACGGAACGGAAGACGCATGGAATTGCTGCTCCTGCTACTGGCCCGTTCCCCTTCTGGCAGCGGAATCAGGCACTTCTGTGATGTCGGCGATAGCGCGCGCGAGAATAGGGTCTTAACCCTCTCGCGTCCATGAAAAATGTCAGAAAAATTCGAAATGTCAGGATGTTAACGCGAGCGCCTCTTCGACGTCGCGCAAGCGATCCTTGCCGAAAAACAGTTCCTCGCCGACGAAGAAACTGGGTATGCCGAACACGCCGCGCGCCACCGCCTGTTCGGTGTTGGCGACGAGCTTCGCTTTGACCTCGGGCGCCTGGGCGCGCTCCAGCAGCGCAGGGTCAAGGCCCGATTCGGCGAGCGCGGCTTTGACGATCTCCGCGTCGTCCATCTTCGTGGGCTCGACCCACATGTGATGGAACACTGCGTCCATATATTTGGGCAGGATGTTTTCGTTCTGCGCCGCGATCGCCATGCGCATCAGGTTCAGCGTGTTGACCGGGAAGAACGGGTTCATCTTGAAGTCGGCGATGCCGTGGCGCTTCACGAAACGCCGCGTCTCCAGGCTTTCATAAGCGAGCTTGTTCTTGATGTGGCCAAAGGCCTGCATCGGCGACTGGTTGCCGGTGGCCTTGAAGATGCCGCCGAGCAGGACGGGCACATATTCGAATTTCGCGCCGGTGCGCTTCTCGATGTGCGGAACGACTTTGTGGGCGAGGAAGGCGTTGGGGCTTCCGAAGTCGAAGAGGAATTGGACCGACTTTATCATCACCAGGTCTCCCGGTAGGGCCGCACGTCGAGTTCGAAGGTCCAGGCGTCGCGCGACTGGGTGTGCAGGTACCAGTAGGCGTTGGCGATCGATTCCGGATTCATCAGCTGGTCGGGCTGGATGTTGGCGACGGCCTGCTCGCCGCCGCGCGCCTTGATGCGCTCGCGCACGAAGGCGGTGTCGACGCCGGCGTCGATAATGAGGTGGGCGACATGGATGTTCTGCGGCCCGAGCTCGCGCGCCATGCTCTGCGCCACGGCACGCAGGCCGAACTTGGCGGAAGCGAACGCCGCATAGCCCTTGCCGCCGCGCAAGGAAGCGGTCGCACCGGTGAACAGGATCGTGCCCTTGCCGCGCGGCAGCATCAGGCGTGCCGCTTCGCGGCCGGTGAGGAAGCCGCCATAGCACGCCATCTCCCACACCTTGCGGAACACGCGCTCGGTGGTCTCCAGGATCGGGAAATTCACATTGGCGCCGGGATTGAAGACGCAAACCTCCAGCGGGGCATGCGCATCGGCTTCATTCAGGAAGGCGGTGACATCCTCTTCCTTGCGGGCGTCGAGGGCGCGGGCTTCGCACCTGCCGCCGCCGGATTCGATGTCGGATTTGAGTTGGGCGAGCTTGTCCGCGGTGCGGCGCCCGGCGAACACGGTATAGCCCTCTGCCGCGAATTTCCGCGCGATGGCGGAACCGATGAAGTCGCCGGCGCCGATAACGGCGGCGGTGGCGTTGCGGGGCGTCATGGCATGCCCTCCGGGATTACATGATGGATATAATACAATCGTCGGACCGGCGCCATGCGCCGCGCACATGGCCTACGCCCTATTCGCGCAAGCCAAAGCCGACGGCGTAGAGCCGCCATACGATGGTGCCGAGAACCGCCGCCAGCACGACGGTGAAGATCGCGCCGAAGGCGAGTGGGCCGTCGGTGAAGCCGATCATCGAATGGCGCAAGCCATTGATGAAGTAGAACAGCGGGTTGCCGTAGGCGAGCCATCTGAGCCAGGGCGGCAGCATGGCGACGGTGTTGAACACGCCGCCCACCATGGACAGCGGCTGAATGAAGAACACCATCAGGATATTGAGCTGCTCGAACGTCTTGGCCCACAGCGCCACGATGATGCCGAGGAAGCCGAAGATCATCGACACGAACACGACCCAGAACAGGAACTCGACGATCGAGTGCATGTGGACGGCGCCGAACGCCATGCCGATCAGCATGATGCCAAGGGCGGTGAAGACCGAGCGCAGGACCACGATGGAGACGGTTCCCGCGATCATTTCGACATAGGAGAGCGGCGCGACGAGGATCTCTTCGATACTCTTCTGGAAGCGCTGGAAATAGATCTGCGAGGTCGCCTGCAGGAAGGCGGCGGCGATGACGTTCATCATGACGACGCCGGGCAGCACGAATTCCAGATAGGAGAAAGTGCCGAAGTTTCGGATGCGGCCGCCGACCACGAAACCGAAGATGAAGATGAAGAGCAGCGCGGAAATCAGCGGCGCGACGACCGCCTGGATCGGCACCCGCGCCAGGCGCTGGATCTCGCGCCGGACCATGGTCCACAAGCCGATCCAGTTGACGATCATTGTGCCGCCGCCACCGCGAGATGATCGGCCGCCTTGCCGGTCGCCGCGAGATAGGCGCGCTCCAGCCCGCCGGGTTCGGTAAAGAACTCGTCCTTGGGGCCATTGCGCACGATGCGGCCCTTGTTGACGATCGCGATGGTGCGGCAGAGCCGCTCGACCTCCTCAAGATAGTGCGAGGTGAGCAGGATCGTGGTGCCGTCGCGGTTGAGCTCCTGCAGGTAGCGCCACAGATCCATGCGCAGCTCGACGTCGACGCCGGCGGTGGGTTCGTCGAGAATGAGAAGCTTGGGATCGTTCACCATGGCGCGCGCGAGGATCACGCGGCGCTTCAATCCGCCGGAGAGCTCGCGGAACGGCTTTGAGGCATGCGGCACGAGTTCGAAGCGCTCGATCAGCATGTCGACGCGCTTCTTGCGCTCGGCCGACCTCATTCCGAAATAGCCGCCCATCCAGTCGATGATGTTGCGCGCATTGGCGAAGGGATCGACGTTGAACTCCTGCGGCGAAAGGCCCACCAGCCGGCGCGCCGCGCGATAGTCGGCGACCGCGTCAACCCCGAAGATCCTGATCGTACCCGAGGTGGGGTTGGAGATGCCCGTGATGCAGTGGATCGTGGTCGACTTGCCTGCGCCGTTCGGGCCCAGAAAGCCGAAGAAATCGCCGGGCTGGATCGTGAGCGAAACGTCTTCGACGGCGACCGTGCCGCTGCGATAGACCTTGCGGAGATGGGAGATTTCGAGCGCGGGTGTCATGAGCGGGCGGGACTATACAGGCGCCGCCGGCCCTGTCACCCACCACAAGTGGCGCAGGGTCATGCTTTTGCGAGGCGACCTCACTAGCGGCGGTCGCGGACGATCGGCGCGCCCCAGGTGTGCGCCGGCGGCACTTCGGCCGACTTGCCGCCGGCCGCGACCGGACGGCTGCCATAGTTGCCGGTCGAAATCAGCCGGTCGTAGAGCACGATGGCGCCCGCCATGCCGACATTGATCGAGAACTTCATCGGGATCTTCACCACGAACTCGCAGCGCGCGAGCATGGCGGGCGAAAGCGAGTGGCGCTCGGCGCCGAAGACATAGGCGGCACGGGTCGGATGGCGGAAGCGCGGAAGCTCGACGGCGTCATCGGTGATCTCCACTCCGACCAGCCGGCAGCCCAGCGGCAGCCGGAACTCCTCCACCGACTTGTAGGTGTAGAGCGGGAGGGAGCCCTGGGTCTCGGACGTGTCGGCATGGCGCGCCTCCGACAGCTTGAGCTGCGGCGCGATCGAGAAGAAGAAGCTTGCGCCGAAGGCGTTGGCGATGCGCATGAGATTGCCGAGATTCATCGGCTTTGAAATGCCGTCGACGCCGACCGCGAAGTAACCGCGCATGAAGATCTCGTTCTTGATTTCCACCCCTCATGCTTCGACAAGCTCAGCATGAGGGTCTATTCATAGTGCCTCGTCCTGAGCTTGTCGAAGGACGAGGCCGCCGAGGACTTGCCATTGACCAATCCCATTCTCGTCGAAGTCACCCGTGGCGATCTGGTGGAGAGCGTCCATCGCGGCGCCATCGCGATCGCGGATTCGAGCGGCAAGATCGTCGCGTCCCTGGGTGATATCAATTCGAAGACCTATTCGCGCTCCTCGCTGAAACCGATGCAGGCCATGGTGCTGGTGGAGAGCGGCGCGGCGGACGCATTCGGCCTTTCCGACGCGGAGATCGCGCTGGCCTGCGCCTCGCACTCGGGCGAGCCGATGCACACCGCGCGCGTCGCCGATTGGCTGGCGCGCATCGGCCTTGGCGAGAGCGATCTTGCCTGCGGCGCGCACCCCTCTCGCTATGAGCCCGTCGTCGAGGCGATGATCCGCGAGGGCCGCAAGCCGACGCGCATCTTCAACAATTGTTCCGGCAAGCACACCGGCTTCCTGACCGTGGCGCGGCACTGGGACGTCGCGACGAACGGCTACGAGCGGGCCGAGCATCCGGTGCAGCGCGCCGTCGCCGCCACGTTGCGCGAGCTCTCAGGCGCCACGGAGTTGCCATACGGCATCGATGGCTGCGCGGCGCCGAACTTTGCGACCTCGCTCGCCGAATTCGCGCGTGCCGCAGCGAAGATGGCGAAGCCGGACGGGTTGGCCGAGCCGCGCGCGGACGCGGCAAAGCGCATCATCGCCGCGATGATCGCCCATCCCGAACTGATGTCCGGCACCGGTCGCGTTTGCGCCACGCTGATCCGCGCCGCCAACGGCCGCGCGGCGGTCAAGACCGGCGCGGAAGGATTCTTCGGCGCCTGGATTCCCAATAGCGGCCTCGGCATCGCGATCAAGATCGAAGACGGAGCGGGACGCGCAGCGGAAACGGCGATGGCGGCCGTGCTGGATCGGCTCGGCCTGATCGGCGGCGACGCCAAGGCGGCGGCGATCCTGCGCGCGCCGGTGCTCAACACGCGCGGCACAGCCGTGGGCGAGCGCAGGCCGGCACCCGCACTCGCCACGCTCGAGCTTTCCCAGGCGTCAATAGCTTGACGGTTTGTCGGCCGGCTTGTCGGTGGGCTTGTTGTCCGCATCCGGCTTCTTTTCCATGCCAGGCGTGTATGGCGCGATCGACAACACCGAACACACGCCGCGGAATCCGACGTCGTGCGTGATGACGTTGTCGCCGGGCTCGACGCAGCTGATGCCGAGCGCGCCGCGCGACTTGATGATCAGGCTCTGGTGGAATTTGAAATTGCCGCAGGTGCCGAGCAACTTCAGCAGGAATTTGCGATGGCGGAAGTCTTCCAGAATGAGCGTCTTGTCGTTGACCGACGACCAGTTCCAGATGTCGTTGTGGCGTATGCAGGCATCGGGAGGCACGGCGTAGGCAGGGGCCGTGGAGAGCACCGCTAGACCGCAGAGGGCCAGAAGCAGTTTGCGCATGGCGCGATAGTCCTTCGTAACGTGTTGCCCATCCCTTCCCAGTATACGCGGTTCGCGGCAATTTGCTCCCGGTCTTTGCGGTCCGCGCGCCTTCGCATATGGTCTTGCCTTACAAGCTATTCATAAAACTGAGCCATCGGGAGAGATGCCATGAAAGCCATGCTTTGCACGCACTATGGTCCGCCGGAAGAAATGGAATTGCGCGACATACCCTCGCCGGTACCGGGCAAGGGCCAGGTGCTGATCACGGTGAAGGCGTGCGGCGTAAATTTTCCCGACGTGCTGATGCTGGCCGACAAGTACCAGTTCCGGCCGGCGCTGCCCTTCCCGCCCGGCGGCGAAGTGGCCGGCGTGGTCAAGGCGCTCGGCGAGGGCGTGACCAATCTGAAGGTCGGCGATCGCGTGGCCGTGTCGGTCGGCAGTGGCGGCTTCGTGGAAGAAGTGCTGGCGGACGCGCGGCGCTGCGTGCCGGTGCCGGCGAATGTCGCCTTCGACGTCGCGTCCGCTTTCATCGTGACCTATGGCACGTCCTATCATGCGTTGAAGGACCGCGCCCGTCTGAAGGCGGGCGAATATCTCGTCGTGCTGGGGGCGGCCGGCGGCGTCGGCCTTTCGGCCGTCGAACTCGGCGTCGCGATGGGCGCCAAGGTAATCGCCGGCGCGTCGACGCAGGAAAAGGTCGATCTCGCCATCAAGCACGGTGCCGAGGCCGGCTTCGTCTATCCGAAGCTGCCGCTGACGCGCGATCAGCAGAAGGCGATGTCGGACAAGATCAAGGAGCTGACGGGCGGGCGCGGCGCCGACGTGCTCTACGACCCGGTGGGCGATCAGTATGCCGAGCCGTCGCTGCGCGCGATGAACTGGGAAGGGCGTTATCTCGTGATCGGCTTCGCGGCCGGCGAGATCCCGAAGATCCCGCTCAACCTCACCCTGCTCAAGGGCTGCGACGTGCTGGGCGTGTTCTGGGGCGCCTTCACCGGGCGCAATCCGCAAGCCGCCAACGAGGCGCTGCGCGAGATCATGCAGATGATTTCGGACGGCAAGCTCAAGCCCGACGTGTCGGCGAAATTCCCGCTGGCCAGGGCCGGCGAATCCATCCGTATGCTGATGGACCGCAAGGCGATGGGCAAGGTCGTGGTGACGATGAGTTAGCCGGAAAAACTCGACCAGAAGAGAAGGCCGACCGCGACCGCCATCAATGCGGTTGCGAACCAGCCGAGCACCTTGAGCCAGGCGGGCAGCAAAAGGGTCGACGTCCTGGAAACCACGAGCATCATCACCGCCATGATCGGCACGGCGACGACGCCGTTGATGACCGCCGTCCAGAACAGCATGGTGAAGGGATGTATCTTGGTCAGCGTCAGCGCCGCGCCGGCGAACGTCGCAGCACTGACGATGGCGTAGAAGCCGATGGCGCGGTTGGCCGGAAGTTCGAGGCTGCCGCGCATGTGGAAGGCCTCGGCGACGGCATAGGCCGCGGAGCCGGCGAGCACGGGAACGGCGAGCAGCCCGGTTCCGATGATGCCGGCCGCGAACAGCGCGAAGGTGAGGACGCCGGCGATGGGCCGGAGCGCCTCCGCCGCCTGCTCCGCCGTCTGGATGTGCGTCAGGCCATGCGCGTGCAGGGTCGCCGCCGTGGTGACAATGATGAAGAACGCGACGGTGTTCGAGATCACCATGCCGAACACGGTGTCGAACATGATGTGGCGGAAAGCGCCGGGCGTCAGGTGAGGCACCTTGTGCTGCCTGCGGAAGCTCAGATGGGATTCCTCGGCTTCCTGCGAGGCCTGCCAGAAGAACAGATACGGGCTGATGGTCGTGCCGAACACCGCGACGACGGTCAAGAGCATGTTGCGGTCGAGCGAGACGTTCGGCAGCAGAGTCGCGATCGCGACTTTTCCCCACGGCACATCCACGCTGAAGGCGGCGGCGACATAGACGAACAGAACGAGCGTCAGATATTTCATGTAGCCGGCGTAGCGGTGATAGGGGACGAGGATTTCGGCCGCGAGGCAGGCAACGCCCAGCAGAAGCGCGTAGGCAACCGCCGGGCCGCCGACAATGAGCCGCACGCCCGCGCCCATCGCGGCGAGATCGGCGGCGATATTGATAGTGTTGGCGACGGCCAGTAGCGCGACAATGCCGAGCAGGACCGGCGGCGGCATATGCTGCGCGATGTTGCGCGTCAGTCCGCGATGCGTGCCCCAGCCGATCGAGGCGCTGATGATCTGGATCGCCGCCATGAACGGCAGGGTGAGCAGCATCGTCCAGGCGAGCGCGTAGCCGAACTGAGCGCCGGCCTGCGAATAGGTGGCGATGCCCGACGGATCGTCGTCGGCAGCGCCGGTGATGAGGCCGGGGCCCAGCGTGCTCCACAATTTTCGCGGGTTGAACGTCCGGTCCGGCATCGCGGTTCGATCAGGGATTGCCAGCAGTACCTAGCTTTGGCAGGTGCCAAAAGCGATAGTCGCGGCGCAATATCGGACAATGTGCGACGCTGGCATGACGATATACGTTCGACTTCTCGCGGCAGAAGGTCTTTCGGCATTCGGGGCCGATTTTGTCGTCAACCGCGCCGCCAAAGTGGGCCGGCAGATGCAACAAGTGCAACTTGAACGAAGGCGCGGGCGTACCTAACTCAAACCCGCAGCAGGGGGCAGGCAATGTCGATACTGGGTTGGATCATCTTCGGCGCACTCACCGGCTGGCTCGCCAGCCTGATCGTCAACAAGCGCGGCGAGGGCTGCATCGTCAACATCGCGCTCGGCCTCATCGGCGCGCTGGTCGGTGGCGCGATCTTCCGCGGCATCTCCAATTTCGACGTTTTTCGATTCAATCTGACGTCTATGTTCGTCGCTGTGCTCGGCGCGGTCATCGCCCTGTTCCTGTGGAACGCGATCACCGGACGGCGGACATTGCGCTAAGCAAGCGGTTGGGCCTTCCGGTGGCTCAGCGGGCGTCGCGGTCGCAGCCTAGCGGCTTGCGCGCGGCTCGGTTCCGGGATTGACGATCCGGGTAATCTGGCACGTTTGAACCGGCTCGCCGGACCGCTTGAGCGCCACGCTGTCGCCCACCGCGAGGCAGCTGGAGGCGGCGGTAAATGTGATTTTGGCACCGCCGTCGATACCGATGCAGTTCGTCGTGATCCGCAGCGAGGGATGAACCTTACCAAAGGTAGCGTTCACCAGGATGTCCTGTCCGGACAAATACTTGGCGTGATAGGGCCGGTTCGGATCGAGACATGCGGGGTTTGCCGCCGGTCCGGCCAGGGCCGGCGTCAGCGGAAGAGCAGCGATCAGTGACAGAAAGGCTAGTCGTTTCATCGAGAGCCCTGGTTGGCCTCCCACAACGCGGCAGATGGATATTCGATCCCTATCTCACAAGGAATTTCTAGAGTCATCCGGAAAGCTTGAAGAAAATTAATTCCCGCAGGGACGGCCGGCGACCTCACTGCCGCGGGGCCGCCTGCCGATTTACGCTATTCCGCCGCCGGCTTGTGGACGTAGATCTCCCCGCCGCCCTCGCGGAATTCCTCCGCCTTCTTCGCCATCGCGGCACGGATTTCGGCGGTACTCAGCGAGTCGTTGGTGCCGCGCGCCGCGTCGCGCACTTCCTGCGAGATCTTCATCGAGCAGAATTTCGGGCCGCACATCGAGCAGAAATGTGCCACCTTCGCGCCGTCGGCCGGCAGCGTTTCGTCATGGAAGGCCTGTGCGGTTTCCGGATCCAGCGCCAGCGCGAACTGGTCGCGCCAGCGGAATTCGAAGCGCGCCTTGCTCATCGCATCGTCCCAGATGCGCGCGGCCGGATGACCTTTCGCCAAATCGGCTGCGTGCGCGGCGATGCGATAGGCGATGACGCCGGCCTTCACGTCGTCGCGATCCGGCAGACCCAGATGCTCCTTCGGCGTGACATAGCAAAGCATGGCGCAGCCGAACCAGCCGATCATCGCGGCGCCGATCGCACTCGTGATGTGATCGTAGCCCGGTGCCACGTCGGTGGTCAGTGGGCCAAGCGTGTAGAACGGCGCCTCGTCGCACGCGGCGAGCTGGCGATCCATGTTCTCCTTGATCTTGTGCATCGGCACATGGCCGGGGCCTTCGATCATCACCTGCACGTCGTGCTTTTGCGCAATTCGGTTGAGTTCGCCCAGCGTGTCGAGTTCGGCGAACTGCGCCGCGTCGTTGGCGTCGGCGATGGAACCGGGGCGCAAGCCGTCGCCGAGCGAGAACGACACGTCATACTGCTTCAGGAGCTCGCAGATCTCCTCGAAATGCGTATAGAGGAAATTCTCCTTGTGATGCGCGAGGCACCATTTGGCCAGGATCGAGCCGCCGCGCGACACGATGCCGGTGACGCGTTCGGCCGTCAGCGGAATATGCGCGAGGCGCACGCCGGCATGGACGGTGAAGTAATCGACGCCCTGCTCGCATTGCTCGACCAGCGTGTCGCGGTAGATTTCCCAGGTGAGCTCCTCGGCCACGCCGCCGACCTTCTCGAGCGCCTGATAGATCGGCACCGTGCCGATCGGGACGGGCGAATTGCGGATGATCCATTCGCGGATGGTGTGGATGTGGCGGCCGGTGGAGAGATCCATCACCGTATCGGCACCCCAGCGGATCGACCAGACGAGCTTCTCCACTTCCTCCGCCACGCCTGACGTGACGATGGAGTTGCCGATATTGGCATTCACCTTGGTGAGGAAGTTGCGGCCGATGATCATCGGCTCGGTTTCCGGATGATTGATGTTGGCCGGAATGATGGCGCGGCCGCGCGCCACCTCGTCGCGCACGAACTGCGGCGTGATCTCGTCGGGGATCGAGGCGCCGAAGGAGTTGCCGTCGCGCAGCTTCGAACGGCCGAGATTCTCGCGCGCGGCGATGAACCTCATCTCGTCGGTGATCAGGCCCTGGCGGGCATAGTGCAGTTGCGTGACATTCTTGCCGGGCTTGGCGCGCAGCGGCTTGCGCCCTGCCCGATCGAATTGCGGCACCGACAACAGCTCGCCGCGCTTGAGGCCGTCGTCTTCCGGCTTGCGGGTTCGGCCCTCATAGGCTTCGACGTCGCCGCGGCCGAGAATCCACGCGCGCCGCGCGGCGGCCAGGCCCTTCTCGATTTCGATTTCGACGGCATCGTCCGTGTACGGACCGGACGTGTCGTACAGGCGCACGGGCGCCTCGCCTCCGGACAGCGCCACCTCGCGGAACGGCACGCCGTCAACATAGAGCTTCTTCGAGCCGGGCAGCGCGCCGCGCGACACGGTGGTTTTCGGATGCAGTACGGGCTTGTTCATCGGACCTCTCCCTACGCCGGTATCAACCGGATCAGGTTCAAAGGGATTCGCGGGATTGCGATCTCAGCCCTTGCGGGCACCCCTGGGATGCGCGGATGATGATCCCTTGAGGGCGCCGTTTCAAGCGCCGAGCTCCCATGAAGGATGCACATGACGACAACGATTCGGCGCGCGACGCCGCAGGACGCCGAAGCTGCCGGCGATGTGTTCCTCGCCGCGCGCGCCACGATGACATATCTGCCGGTGCTGCATACGGAAAAGGATACGCGGAACTTCATCGCCAATGTCGTCGCGGACCTGGAAACCTGGGCGGCGGAGCGCGACGGCAAGGTGGTTGGATTCGCGGCGATCGAGCCGGGATGGCTCGATCATCTTTATGTACACCCATCCCGCTTCAACACAGGCACCGGCGACAAGCTCTTCGCACATGTGACGGCGCAACATCCGCAAGGGTTCCAGTTCTGGGTGTTCCAGCAAAACACCGGCGCGCGGCGATTCTACGAGCGGCACGGCTCAGCGCTGGTGCGGCTCACCGACGGCGCCGACAATGAAGAGAAGGTGCCGGACGCGCTCTATGTGTGGCCCGCGAAATAGGAGGCTTACATGCCCGGCGCAGGGACACTTCCCCAGCGGCGCAGGCCGCCGGCGAGAGCACTGATCGGCGTCGCCGTCGCAGCAACCGCGTTCGGCGCCGCGGCAATCGGGGCGCTCGCCATCGGCAGCCTCGCGATTGGCGCGCTGGCGATCGGACGTGCACGTATCAAACGGCTTGAAATCGACGAGCTCGTCATCGGACGGGTCGGCGCGCGGCAGGCGCCGCGACGGCGCCGGTGATGCAGCTTCTCGCCGCGACCGACGCGCATTTCGACTGGATGCTGGGAGGACGTCCGCCCGATCCGGCGCTGCGCCTGCCTCCCGGCGGCGTGGATTCACGCGCCATCGTCCACATGCTGCGGGACACCGCCGCAAGGGTGCGCGCAGTGCATGGCGGCGGCACCTGGATCATGATTGCCGACGGCGAAGCTGTGGGCCTGTGCAGCTACAAGCAATCAGCCGACGGCGACGGCATGATCGAGATCGGCTACGGCGTCGCCGAGAGCCGCCGGCGCGCGGGGCACGCGACACGCGCCGTAGCGGCGCTACTGCGCGAGGCTGCGGCGGACGGTCTGGTGCGCAGCGTGACCGCGCAAACCGCGGTCGCCAATATCGCCTCGCAGCGCGTTCTGGCGACGAACGGATTTGTTCAAGTCGGAAATCGCAACGACGAGGAGGACGGCGAACTGATCCTATGGCGCCACGTCAGACGCAGCGCTCGAATTCGATCTCGTGAAGGATAGGAATATCGTGTTCGCCCGTGAGGGGTATTTGCGGCTTGAGGGTGCGTGCGTGCGCGACTGCGTTGCGATGGAGCGCGACCATGTCCCAACCGCGCTTCTGATAAAATCGGATCGCACGGACATTGTCGTTGGTGGTGATGAGGCAAACCCGCCGCAATTTCTCGGCCCTGGCCAGAGCCACCACGCCTTCGAGCAGCGCGGTGCCGACGCCGGCGTCTTCAACGAAACTGTCGAGCGTGATGACTTCGATTTCCTTATGCAGGCGAACGAAGGTCAGCGCGCCAATTATCTTTCCATCTTCCTCCGCAACAAACCCGGGAAGTGCCGGTGCGTCATGCCTGCAGCCGCGCGCAGCGACGATCGGCGCGGCGTAACGCTCGATCCAAAGCGGAACGAGGCACTGCGCATCATCGGCCGTTATGAGTCGAATGTGCATCACTTACAAATTATAGCACGATCCCCTCGCTCATCACGCGATCAACCAACCGACCCACTTTGGTGATGCTTCGCAAGGTGTCGGTCTCGATTTTTGGCAACCTAGTGTCAGACTCAGCCACAGGCCTAGCGCCGGCCCAACCCAAATCAGAGTTTGCCGAGACTTCGGCTGCCCGCCAGACGACCTGTTTGCCGTGGCCTGCCTGACAAACTCACATCACGAAGACGCGAAGGCGCGGAACTCGGCGATCACACCTTTGACGGCCGCGGCAACGATTTTGCCGCCAGCATCGACATTCGCCTGGCCCGGATCGGAGCCGATGCGGCCGTCGGGGAACCGGCGGCGGTAATCTTCCGCGTCGTAGATCGGCCCATTCGGCGCGATCTTCGGCGACATCGCCACGCGCTTCTGCGCTTCGGGATAACCGAAATAGGTGACCGAGACTTCCGACGGCGTCGCATGACTGCCCTCGCCCACCGGAAAGAGCTGTCTGCAGAGGTCCATCACGCCCGGCAGCTCCCACCAGTTGCGCAAGTGACAGCGCAGCGGCGGGCGGTTCGAGCCGGAGTCGCCGAAGGTGATGCCGTGATACATCTCCGAGAACGCGGCGGTGATCGTGGCGATGTTGCCGCCATGGCCGTTCAGCCAATAGATGCGCTCGAAGCCGTGGCGCGTCAGCGACTGCGCCCAGTCGGTCATCGCCGCGATCATGGTCGAAGGCCTGAGCGTGATCGTGCCGGGGAACGCCATATGGTGCTGCGCCTGACCGACATTGAAGGTTGGGCCGACAAGGATACCGGCCTCGTCGCCGGCGCGCTTGCCGATGATCTCCGGACACAGTGCATCGGTACCGAGCAGGCCATTGGGACCATGCTGTTCGGTCGAGCCGATCGGAATCAGGATCGCCTTGGACTTGGCGAGATAGGCCTCGATCTCGGGCCAGGCGGAGAGATGGAGCTGCATCGTGCTGGTGTATCAGCCGCACCATTCGCGCTCAAGCAGCGCACGGAGAGCGCGCTCGTCGCCATCCTTGAGCGGATAGGCCGCGCCGAGAGATGCGCAGGCGGCACGGCCCTCGCGCACCAGGGCGTCGTAAACATCGAGATGGACGTCCCTCAGCGCGGTCGAATCCCGGTGCGTGATGGCGAAGAGCGCGCCGTGGGTGAGCCGGTCGATCTCGGCCTGCTGCTCGGCCGTCAGCAGGCGATAGAGCTGGAGCGGCGATTTGTAGAAATTGCCGGCATCGTTCTGGACGGCCATCAACTGGGCGACCTGGTGATTGATCAAGTCGAGTTCCAACATGGCGAGAGTCGACCATTGGTCGCGATGCAGCAGCCGCAGCGGCCACGTCGCGCCCTGGCGCGTCATGCGGATGATCACGGAGAGGATCTGCGCAATGGCCGGCGCGGGCGCTTCCCAGCCCGTCGTGAGCGTCTCGGCAACGCCGCCTCGATCGTAGAGCATGAAAATGGCAGGGCGTTTCTGTTGGCCGAGCCTCGAGGTCGGCTCGAAGAAGAGGTCGAGCTTGATTCCGTTTTCGCTCAGAGCATGGATCGCCTTGAGGCCGGGCGTGGTCGCGTCGCAGCAAGCGAAGGGATTGAGCAGATTGCCGAGGAACGTCTCGCGTTCCGCGTACACAGCATCGAACGCGGCATCGTCGATCGCGACATAGGCGTCGACGTCGGAATAGGGATCGTGATCTCCGGCAGCGAGGCTGCCTTGCAGCCAAAGAGCAGCGATGCGCCGGTCCGACTGCGCGAATCCGATCAGCCGGTCGAGCAACGCTTCGCGGCGAAGCACCATCTCCTGCGCGTGATTCAGGGTCATGCCGTCAGCATTCCTTCAAGTTTCGCGAACGCCTTCTTCCACGCCGCACGCTCCTTCTCGACCGCGTCGGCACTGACGAGTTTTCCGATCTCCAGCGCGACTTGCGCCTTGCCCGGTCCCTTGGCGTAGAAGCCGAACTCGAGCTTCGCGTCCTTTTTCCACTTGCCGCGCCAGTATTTGTCCTTGGTCTTGCTAGTCTCCTCGAACGCGCCGGGCGGAAACCATGACTTGCGCGACTTGGGATCGGTAGCGGCGGCGAACAGTTTCGGCAGGCCGACCGGCATCACCTTGGTCACGTTCACCGCGAAAGTGCCGCCAGCGCGCTCGTTCTTCTTGCGCCCGCCGCGCGCCCGTTCGTATTCCACCGCGATCATCTGGGCCCACCAGGATGGCGCACCATGTTCGTCCTTCAAGCGCCCGGCGACGTCCTTGTGTGGCAAGGATGTCGCCTGCATCCGGGTCAGGATGACGAACCAGCCCATCCAGTTGCGCCCGGTGGCCGCCTTCACCTTTTCGTCGCTGATCGAGGGCGGCGGCCAATCTGCTTGTTTCCTGGCCGCTTGTTCCATCCCCGCCATGGATTATTGTCCCCAGACCGCTATCCAACCATAAGACGTTTCGAGGAATTCGCCCATGCATTCGAACGAGAAAAAGGGGCCGCTGCACGGCGTCACCGTCATCGACCTGACCAGCTTCATCTTCGGGCCCTATGCGACCCAGACGCTGGGCGATCTCGGCGCAGAAGTAATCAAGATCGAGGCGCCGGGCGGCGACAAGCAGCGCTTCGGCCTCAAGCAGAACAAGTCCAAGAACATGGGCTCGACGTTCATGATGCTTGGCCGCAACAAGAAGTCGGTGACCCTCGATCTCAAGATCGAGGAAGACCGCGAAAAGCTGCGCGCCCTTTTGCCCACGGCACAGGTGTTTATTCACAATGTGCGAACCAGCGCGATGGACCAGCTCGGCTTCGGCTACGAACAGGTGCACGCGATCAATCCGTCGATGGTCTACGTCCATTGCGTCGGCTACGGCTCGGACGGCCCTTATGGCGGACGCCAGGCGTTCGACGACCTGGTGCAGGCGGCCTCGGGCGGCGCGGACATGCTTCTCGACAACAGCGGCGAGAGCACGATGCGGATGTTTCCGAGCTATGTCGCCGACAAGGTCTCCGGCTTGCACGCGCTCTATGCGACCTTGGCCGCCCTCTTCCACCGCGAACGCAGCGGCGAAGGCCAGTTCGTCGAAGTGCCGATGCTCGAGTGCTACACGAGCTTTTTAATGGTCGAGCATCTTTATGGCGCTGCGTTCGAGCCGTCGGTCGGCCATGTCGGCTCAACGCCGGCGCTGGCGCCGGATCGCGCCTGCTTCAGAACCAAGGACGGCTGGATCGCGACCATGCCGTCGGGCCGCGAAGGCGCCGACAACTTCATGAAACTGGGCGGCGTCGAAGATTTCTACAACAGCGACGAGTTCGTCAACGCCAAGACGAGCAAGGAAAAGGTCGCGCTCTACAACATCGCCATGCGCAAGGCGGCGGCGACGCACACCACCGAAGAATGGATGGCGCTGGGCGAGCGGCATCGCATCCCGATCATGCGCGCCAACACGATGGACAATGTACTGGACGATCCGCATCTGAAGGCGGTCGGATTCTTCGAGGTTCTGCCGCACGAAACCGAAGGCCATTGGCGCTCGATGAAGCCGCCGATCCACTTCGCCAAGACACCGGCCAGCGTGCGTACAAATCCCGAGAAGCCCGGCGCCAGCACCGAGGCGGTGCTGGGCAAGGTCGGCATCAAGGTGAAAGCGGCGGAGTAGACGATCTCATCTGAATAGCCGGCGGTGGGAGGGACAATGCGGCTGCTGAAGATCGCACTTGCGACAATCGCAGCTCTCGCGGTCTGGGTCGGGCTCGTGGTGGTCGGCACGCGCGAAGGTTGGTGGCGGCCGATGCCCGCGCCGAGCGGTAACAGCGCGGCCTTCATCGACGCGGCCAAAGCCCGCTACGCAAAAGAGTCGAAAGGCAATATCGCGATTGCGCTGATCGATCATGGCCAGTTGGTGGGCGAATATTTCGCTTCGCACGGCCTGCCGGTCGACCGCAAATCTCTATTCCAGGTGGCGTCGCTGAGCAAATGGATCACCGCCTGGGGCGTGATGACGCTTGTCGAGAAAGGACGCATCGATCTCGACGCGCCGGTGTCGCGCTACCTGAAGCGCTGGAAGCTGCCGCCGAGCGCCTTCAATAATGATGGCGTAACGGTGCGCCGGCTGCTCAGCCACACGGCCGGCCTCACCGACGGTCTGGGCTATCGCGGCTTTGCGCCGGGGCAGAAGCCGCAGACAATCGAGGCGTCGCTGACCCATGCCGCCGATGCGATGCCCGACAGATCCGGAGAAGTGCGGGTCGGCATTCAGCCCGGCACATCGTGGCGCTACTCGGGCGGGGGATATCTGCTGCTTCAGTTGCTGATCGAGGAAGTGTCCGGCGAACCGTTCAACGAGCATATGCGGCAGGCCGTGCTGCTGCCGCTCGGCATGAAGGAGTCGACTTTCGTCGCACCCGATCCGGCGCATCTCGCCGAATTCTTCGACGAAGACGGTGCACGCGCGATCCATTACAAGTTCACGGCGCTGGCGGCCGCGTCGCTCTACACGTCGACGGCAGACATGACGCGCTTTCTGCAAGCGCAAGTGCAGGGGCCGCGCGGCGAGCCGGCCGGGCGTGGCGTGCTCAGACCCGTAACACTCGAACTGATGCGGCAGCCGCAAGCTCGGCTCTACGGCTTTCCGATCTGGGGCCTCGGCGACGTTCTCTACACCAGCAACGGCGCCGGCGGCTTCATTGTCGGCCATGAAGGCGAAAACTATCCCGCGATCAACACGTCGGCGCGTGTCGACCCGGCGACCGGAGACGGCATCGTCGTGCTCGAATCCGGCAGCGGCCTGCTGGCGACGGAGATCGGCGGCGACTGGACGTATTGGCACATCGGCCATGTTGGCGTCGACACGCTGGTGAGCGAATTGCGGCACACGCTGGTGATCCTATGCGTCGGTGCGCTGATCATCGTCGTCTTCGCAGTTGGCTTTGGCTGGCTCGCACGACGCCGTAGCGCCTAGCAGGCTTGCCACAGAGCTATTGATCGGCCGATGGTGCAATCATGGCCGCTTCGCCTTCTTGAAGCCGTCGCCTGCTCCCGCCAATATCGCTCTAGATCAACCCAGGAAGCACCATGTCCGAGACCCTGATCCCCGTTCCGCGCGACTGGAAAGAGCGCGCCTTTCTCGACCGTGCCAAGTATGAGGCGATGTACGCGCAGTCGCTGAAGGATCCGGACGGCTTCTGGCGCGAGCAGGCCAAGCGCATCGACTGGATCAAGCCCTTCACCAAGGTGAAGAACGTTTCCTGGGACCCGGACAATCTCCACATCAAGTGGTTCGAGGACGGCACGCTGAACGTCTCGGCCAATTGCATCGACCGGCATCTGCCCAAACGCGCCAAGCAGACCGCGATCATCTGGGAGGGCGACGACCCCAAGGACAGCCGCCACATCACCTATGAAGAGTTGCACCACGAGGTCTGCATCTTCGCCAACGTCTTGAAGGCGCATGGCGTAAAGAAGGGCGACAGGGTCACGATCTATCTGCCGATGATCCCCGAAGCCGCCTATGCGATGCTCGCCTGCGCGCGGATCGGCGCGGTGCACTCTGTGGTTTTTGCGGGCTTCTCGCCGGAGAGCCTGGCCGGGCGCATCCTCGATTGCGAGAGCACCATCGTGCTGACGGCGGACGAAGGCGTGCGCGGCGGAAAGACCATCCCGCTCAAGGTCAATACCGATCTCGCACTGACCAAGTGCCCGGACGTAAAGACCGTGATCACGGTCAGGCGCACCGGTCATCCCGAGCTCGAACACAAGGGACGCGATTTCTACTATCACGTGGAGGCGGCGAAGGTGTCCGCCGACTGTCCGCCGGTCGAGATGAACGCAGAGGACCCGCTGTTCATCCTCTACACGTCCGGCTCAACCGGAAAACCGAAGGGCGTGCTGCACACCACGGGCGGCTATGCACTCTACACGGCCTTCACCCATCAATATGTGTTCGACTATCACGAGGGCGACATCTACTGGTGCACGGCGGACGTCGGGTGGGTGACAGGCCACAGTTACATCGTCTACGGGCCGCTCGCGAACGGCGCGACGACGCTGATGTTCGAAGGCGTGCCGAACTATCCGACGAGCTCGCGCTTCTGGGAAGTGATCGACAAGCACAAGGTCAACATCTTCTACACCGCGCCGACAGCATTGCGCGCCTTGATGCGCGAAGGAGACGGGCCGGTGAAGAAGACGAGCCGCGCGTCTCTGCGCCTGCTCGGCTCGGTCGGCGAGCCGATCAATCCGGAAGCCTGGCTTTGGTACCACCGTGTCGTCGGCGACGGGCGCTGCCCGATCGTCGATACCTGGTGGCAGACCGAGACCGGCGGAATCCTGATCTCGCCCCTGCCCGGCGCGACCGACCTGAAGCCCGGCTCGGCGACCAAGCCGCTGTTCGGCATCGTGCCGCAACTCGTCGACGCCGACGGCAAGGTGCTGGAAGGCGCCGCGAGCGGCAATCTCTGCCTGCTCGAAAGCTGGCCGGGCCAGATGCGCACGGTTTATGGCGATCATCAGCGCTTCATCGACACCTACTTCAAGACGTATCGGGGAAAGTATTTCACCGGAGACGGCTGCCGCCGCGACGAAGACGGCTATTACTGGATCACCGGCCGGGTCGACGATGTGATCAATGTGTCCGGTCACCGGCTCGGCACGGCGGAAGTCGAGAGCGCACTCGTCGCGCACATGAACGTGGCCGAAGCGGCCGTCGTCGGATTTCCGCACGACATCAAGGGGCAAGGCATCTACGCGTACGTCACGCTGAAGATCGGAGTGGAATCCTCCGATGCGCTCAACCAGGACTTGCGGCAGTGGGTCGGACGCGAGATCGGCGCCATCGCGCGGCCGGACGTGATCCAGTTCGCGCCAGGGCTTCCCAAGACGCGCTCCGGCAAGATCATGCGCCGCATCCTGCGCAAAATCGCCGAAGGCGACATGAGCAATCTCGGCGACACGTCCACGCTCGCCGATCCGAGCGTGGTCGAGGATCTCGTCAAGAACGCGGCAAAGAAGTAGCGAGGACGGCATGCCGAAAGCATCGCGACTGATTGGCATCCTGGCCGCGGTCGCGATTACCGCGCTGATCGTCGTCGGCATCGCGAGCGGCGAAATCGTGCGCCACGTCATCCAGACGCTGCCGTTCTGGCCGGCCGTGGTGCTGGGCCTGCGCGGTTCTCCCGCCGCGCGATGGGCGGGATTGCCCGTTTTCGTCTTCTGGCTCGCGATCATGACGCTGATCTGGCTGTTTCTGCTCGGCATCGCCAATATCGCGAACGGTGCATATGGGCCTGTCGAGATCGCGATGACCGCCATCGTCGGCATCGCGTCCATCGTAGGCATCGTCGCCTGCATCCTTGCGCGCGGCGACACGCGCGCGTTCGTTGCGGCGGCGCTGTTCATCCTGATCGGCGCCGCGCAGGTTGGTATCATGGCGGTCAGCCTGAAGCCGCCGGTCTCCAGCGACCGCGCCTTGATGACCTGGTGGCACAGCGCACATGGCTAGCGCGGGAAACGTGCGCGTCGCGCGCACAAGGCGGAACCTTTGAGCCGGCCGAAACAGAACGGAGCCGAGGGCGCGGTGCCGCGCGCAGCCTGGACTCTCGGCCTTGTGAGCCTGTTCATGGATACGAGCTCGGAGCTCGTCAACGGACTCTTGCCGCTTTTCCTGAGCACGACGCTCGGTGCGTCGATGGAGGCGATCGGCGTGATCGAAGGTTCGGCCGAAGCCATCGCACAGTTCGCCAAACTTGGCTCGGGCTACTTTTCAGACCGGATGTCGCGCCGCAAGCCCTGGCTGCTGGCCGGATACGGATTGTCGGCACTGACCAAGCCGCTCTTCCCGCTGGCCGGCAGCATCGAGATGGTGGCGACCGCACGTTTCACCGACCGGATCGGCAAGGGGCTCCGCGACGCGCCGCGCGATGCGATGCTCGCCGATGCGACGCCCGGCAATGAGCGCGGCGCCGCTTATGGCTTGCGGCAAGCGCTCGACACGGCCGGCGCGGTGGCGGGACCGCTGGCCGCGACAGTGCTGCTCTTTCTTTATGCCGACAATATCCGGTCTGCCCTGTGGTGGGCGGTGTTGCCCGCCGCCCTTTGCGTACTCACGATCGTCGTCCTGGTGCGCGAGCCCGAACGCCGCAGCGCCTTCAAGCCGAAGGCCAAGCTCAATTTCCAGGCGGTGGCACATTTGCCGCGTTCGTTCTGGTTCACGGTGCTTGCCGCCTCGATGTTGTCCGTCGCGCGTTTCAGCGACGCCTTCCTCATCCTGCGGGCGCGGTCTGTCGGCGTCGATTTTGCCCAGGCGCCGCTGGTGATGGTGCTGATGAACGTCGTCTATGCCTTCGCATCCTACCCCGCCGGAGCGCTCAGCGACCGGATCGGCCGCAAGGCGCTGTTGGTCGGCGGCGCGCTGGCGCTGGCCGCCGCCGACGTCGTGTTGGCGAGCGCGCACGGATTGTGGATGCTCGGCGCTGGCATCGTGCTGTGGGGCCTGCAGATGGGCCTGACGCAAGGTCTGCTGTCGGCGATGGTGGCCGATGCGGCACCGCAAGAACACAGAGGCACCGCGTTCGGCGTGTTCAACGGCGTCACCGGGCTCGCTGCACTGGTCGCGAGCGGGTCGGCAGGCGTGCTGTGGGACGTTTACGGGCCGGGCGCTGCGTTCGGTGCGGGCGCCGTTTGCGCGGGGCTGGCCGTGCTTCTCGTCGCGGCGCGGCGAAGCTAGAGGATCCGGACGGCGCGGCCGCCGATGGCGGACATGGGCCGGATGCTCAAGGGTGAACTAAAATAGACGCGGTTCGCCAGCAGTAGCACCTTGCGCTAACGTCAGCGGCAAACGGGAGGAAAGAACATGCTTAGCTGGAAAATCGGTGACGTCACGGTGAAACGGGTGGTCGAGTTCGAGTCGCCCGTGGCCTACAACGCGGACGCACCGTTCTTTCCGGGCGCCACGCCGGAGGTGCTGCGCACCATGCCGTGGCTGTTCCCGCATTTCGCCGACGAGGACGGCACGCTGAAGCTGTCGGTGCACGCGCTGCTGGTCGAGGCGAAGGGCCTAAAGTTGGTGGTTGATACCTGCGTCGGCAACGACAAGCCGCGCAACATGACGCGGCAGCGGCCGCTGCACCGCCCGTTCCTGGAGCACATCGCCGAAGCCGGCTTCCCGCGCGAGAGCGTCAACACCGTGGTGTGCACGCATCTGCATGTCGATCACGTCGGCTGGAACACGATGCTGGACGAGAACGGCAAATGGATGCCGACCTTCCCGAACGCGAAATACCTGATCGGACGCAAGGAATATGAGCACTGGATCAAGGACGAGGACGCCGAGCAAAGGGCGATCATGGCGGATTCGGTCAAGCCGATCTTCGATGCCGGCGTGGCGCAGATGGTGGAGATGAACCACAAGATTTCCGACGAGGTGCGGCTGATGCCGACCACCGGCCATACGCCCGGCCATGTCAGCGTGGTGATCGAGTCCAAGGGCGAGACCGCGATCATCACCGGCGACATGATGCACCATCCCTCGCAGATCGGGCATCCGGAATGGTCGCCGAACTTCGACAGCGACAAAGAGGCCGCACGCGTCACGCGCCGCGCCATGCTCAAGGACTGGGCCGACAAGCCGATCCTGATCATCGGCACGCATTTCGCCGCGCCGACCGCGGGTCACATCAAGCGCGACGGCGACACTTACCGCTTCGCGGTCTAGGCAAGCGCGCGGGCGTAGGCTTCGAGCGCTGTCCCGATCTTCGGCGCGATCGCGGGATCGGCGGCGAGCGCGTCCGCGTCTGTCTGCCTGCCGAGCAACGGGATCGTGATCGTCGCCGCGTCGATCAGCTTCGCCGACATGGTCTCCAGGATCAGGCGCAGCGCGGCCTGGGAAGCGACGCCACGCTCCGAGGCGTGAAAGAACGCGACCGGCTTCTGCGGAAACACGTCGCTGGACACGAGCCAGTCGAGCGCATTCTTCAGCGAGCCCGGCACGCCGCGGGCGTATTCGGGCGAAGAGATCAGCAGTCCGTCAGCGGCGCGGATTCGCTCGCGAAAATCCGCAACAGCCTTGGGCGCCGGATCGACATCGAGATCGGGATTGAAATGCGGCAGGCCCGCGAGACCCTCATAGAGCTCGATCGTCATGCCGGCCGGCGCAAGGCGCTGCGCGGCTTGCAGCAGCGCGGTGTTGGTCGAGACGGCCCGCAGGCTTCCCGAGATGGCGAGCAACCGGATCACCTTGCGTAGCTGTCCATCGCGGTGGCCATCTCGATGTCCTTCGCCGTCACGCCGCCGGCATCGTGCGTGGAGAGTGTGACCTCCACCTTGTTGTAGACGTTGAACCACTCAGGGTGGTGATCCATCTTCTCGGCGAGCAGTGCCGTGCGTGTCATGAAGGCGAACGCCTCGCTGAAATCCTTGAACTGAAACTTGCGCGCGATGGCGTCGCGGCCGTCGACCGATTTCCAATCGGGAAGAGCAGAAAGCGCCGCATTTCGTACGGAAGGCGTGAGTTTGGTCATGGGTTCGCTCCGGATTTCGCTCTATCCTACCGCGCCATGGACTGGAACGACATCCAATCGCCGTCGCTTGCCGATTTCGAGGCGCTGGCGCGCTCCGCCTTCGACGCATTGCCGCGGGAATTCCGCACCCTGACCGGCGACATCGTCTTTCGCATCGAAGACTTTCCCGACGACGACGTCGTGCGCGACATGCACCTGGATAGCGCATTCGACATCCTGGGCTTGTTCCACGGTCCGCGCCTGGCCGACGAGCTGGCCGGCCAGGTGCACGGCCACCAAACGATGATCTTTCTTTATCGCCGGCCGATCCTCGAATATTGGGCGGAGCACGGCGACACGCTGGGTGCGATCGTGCGGCATGTCCTGATCCACGAGATCGGTCATCATTTCGGTCTGTCGGACGAGGATATGCACGCAATCGAAGCCGGCTAGCGCAGCCGGTAAGCGCGTTCGGCGCGGTAGATGCTGCCGTCGCTGGTGAGCAGGCTCGAATAGAGAATGAAGCCGTCGACCGGAAACGATGGCGCGCCGAACAGCGCGTGATCGCGTCGCGGCCCTCGACGGATTTCCACTGCGGAAGTTTGGCAAGCGCCGCGGCGACAGCTTGTTCAGGAGAGCACCTCCCATCATGGCCCAGAATGGGCGCGACCGATTGGCAGCGAACGGCGCGCGCCGCGCCGAAATTGATCGGCGTCAAATTGTAACCGCGCTTCGAAGCCTACGCACGATCCGCAAACCAATCGAGCGGGTAAAACATGCGTTTCGCGAAGATCCTGATGACGGCCGCCGCCTTCTGCACCTTGGCCGTTCCTGCCTCTGCGGCAAGCGGCGACATTCTCATCCGCGTGCGCGGCGTCGCGGTCGTGCCGGAAATGAGCGACAACATTCCGGGGCTCAAGGTGAACGGGGACGGCAATTTCATCCCTGAGATCGACGGCACCTACTTTCTCACCGATCATTTCGCGCTCGAACTGATCGCCGCCACGACCAAGCACACGGTCAAGGCAAACGGCGTGGGACAGATTGGATCGGTCTGGCTCCTGCCGCCGACGCTCACCGCGCAGTATCATTTCGTCCCCGACGGCACGAGCTTCCGTCCCTATGTCGGCGCCGGCGTGAACTACACCTTCATGTACAGCGCGGAAGACAGCGGCGTGCTGCCCGCCCATGTCGGCTATTCAAACAATTTCGGCTGGGCCCTGCAGGCCGGCGCCGACATCCCGGTCGGCAGCAATGGGCTGTTCCTCAACGTCGACCTCAAGAAGATCTTCCTGTCGACCAATGTGAAGCTCGGCGGCGTGAAGATCGGCAGCGCGGGCATCGATCCCTGGCTGTTCGGCGTGGGCGTCGGCATCAAGCTTTGAGCCGGTAGGCTCGTTCGGCACGGTAGATGCTGCCGTCGCTGGTGAGCAGGCTCGAATAGAGGATGAAGCCGTCGACCGGAAAAGACGGCGCGCCGAACAGAGCGTGATCGGCCAGCCAGTCGATCACGCGTCCCGTGTTGGCGCCGCGCAGCCGCGCCAGCGTGACATGCGGCGTATATTTCTGGCGATCGGGCTCGAGGCCGGCGCGTTGCAGCGCGGTCTCGATCTTGCGCCGAAGATGCAGCAGGGGCTCGCTCGGCCTGACACCGGCCCACAGCGCATGCGGACTCTTGCCGCCGAACTGTCCGGTGCCGTGCGGCTCCAGCGTGAAGGCCGGTGCCTCAATCATGGCAAGCGCATCGTCGATCGCGCGTGCAGCGCCGCCGTCGACCTCGCCGATGAAGCGCAAAGTCAGGTGCAATTGCTCGCGCGTCTGCCAGCGCGCCCCCGGCACGCCGGCCTGAGTCAGCGCCATGGCTTGCGCGGAGATGTCTGGAATGGCGAGTGCTGTGAACAGGCGCGGCATCACGGCCCCCCCGGATCGGCGAGCGGCACCGGGCCTGGAGGTCCCGAAGCGGCGATCCGTCCGAGCGGCAACGAGCGGCGAAATAGAAGAATTACGCCGCCGTAGCCGATGCCGGCTACGACGATTGCCCCGCCCAGCAGGATCGCGTCGTGCAAGGCCCCGGTGCCATGGACAAAAGGCGCGCCGAACAGAACGACGGCCAACGCTCCACCGCCGGTGGCCAGCGCTGCAATCAGTGCCGGCGGCAACGAGCGCCAAAACACGCTGCTGATCCTGAGCAAATTGCGCGAATGGCCGAGCCAGATGAGCGTGCCGACATTCGTCCAGGCGGCAAGCGCAGTGCCGAGTGCGATGCCGGCAACTCCCAGATGCAGGACCCAGACGAAAACGAGCTTCAGCGCGATGTTCACGCCGATCGCCGACATGGTGACGCGCGCCGGCGTCATCGTGTCGTGACGGGCGTAGAAGGTCGAGGCGAAGATGCGTACAAGCGCGTAGGCCGGAAGCCCGACGCCATAGGCCGCAAGCGCAATGGCCGATAGATCGGCGGCGCCCTTGTCGAATGCGCCATGCGCGAAGATCGCGCGCATGATGGTGGACGGGATCGCGACGAAGGACACGGCAAACGGCAAAGTCAGCAGCAGGACGAGCGCGGCCGCATGGTTCTGCGCGGCGTCGGATCCGTCGCGGTCGTTGCGCGCCAGGCGCGCGGTCATCTCGGGCAGCAGGATCGTGCCGAGTGCGATACCGAGCACGCCGAGCGGCAACTGATCGATGCGGTCCGCATAATAGAGGGCGGTCCGGCTACCGGTCGGAAGGAAGCTTGCCAGGAAGAAGTCGAGCAGCGGCGCGACCACGACGCTCGCAGCCCCGATCGTCACCGCGCCGAACGCCTTGAAGAACTCCTTGATCTCCGGCGTCCAGCGCGGCCAGGTGATCCGCAAATCGACGCCGTCGCGCCTAGCGGCCCACAGCATGAAGAACAGCTGGCAAAAGCCGCCGAGCACCACGCCCCAGGCCGCGGCATAGGCTGCATTGGGAAACCACGGCGCGGCCAACAAAGTTGCGATCATTCCGAGGTTCTGGAAATTCGACCAGGCCGCTGCGGCCCAGAACTTCTCGATCGCGTTCAGCATCGCGGACAACTGGATCGCGACCAGCGTCATGATCAGATAAGGAAAAGTTATGCGGGCGAGCTTGACGGTCAGCGCAAGTTCCGGCGCGCTGTAGCCAGGCACGATCACGCGCACGATCCACGGCATCGCCGCCATCGCCAGAAGGAGGATCACAAGCTGCGCCGCCATCTGCCAGGAGAACACTTCGTCGGCGAACAATTCCGCGGCCTTGTGCCGGCCACGCGTGTGCAGGGTCGCGTAGCGCGGCAGGAAGGCGGGATTGATCGTGCCTTCGCCGAAGATCGAGCGGAAATAGTTCGGGAACAGGAAGCCGACGAGCAGCGCGTCCGACAGCAGGCCTTTGCCGACGATCCACGCCATCAGGATGTCGCGCACAAATCCGGTGATGCGCGACAACAGCGTGAAGCCGCCAACCGAGAGGAGCCGCTTGAACATCGCCTAGCTCTTCCGGTCGCGGGCTTGGCCCACGAGCTGTTTCGCAAGCGGAAGGATGCGATCGACGATGATCTTCACGCCGGCGGGGTTGGGATGAATTCCGTCGGCCTGGTTGAGCCTGGGGTTCAGCGCCACGCCGTCCAGGATGAAGGGGTAGAACAGCGTTCCGAACTTTTTGGCGAGCTTTGGATAGATGGGATCGAACTGCGCGGCATATTCGGGTCCGAAATTGCGCGGCGCCTTCATGCCGGCGAGCAGCACGGGAATGTGCGCCGCCTTCAGTTTCGCCAGAATGGCGCTGAGATTCTTCTCGGTCTCCGCCGGTGCAAGGCCGCGCAGCGCATCGTTCGAGCCCATCTCGATGATCGCGGCATCGGGATGGTCGGCGAGCGACCAGTCGAGGCGCGAGAGTCCATCGGCAGAGGTGTCGCCGGAGACGCCGGCATTGATCAGCTTTGCGTCGACTCCCGAAGCCTTGAGCCTGGCCTCGAGCACCGCGGTGAAATCGTAACCCGGCGGCACGCCATAGCCCTGAGTCAGGCTGGTGCCGAAGGCGAGGATCTTCACCGGCGCGGCATGGGCGGCCGTCACCGTCAGGACAAGGGCCGCAATCATGCTAAGCAAGCGCTTGAAGCGGGCGGTGATCATCCCATATCGCCTGTACGGTCTTGCCCGCGAGTCATCGATGCAGAATTCCCCACCGGCCCTCAATTTGGAAGACGTGCGGCTGACGCTTTCGAGCGTCGCCGGGCCGGTGCACATCCTGAACGGCATCTCGCTGACCGTGCCGGCGGGCGAGACGGTTGCGCTTTTGGGTCCGTCCGGCTCCGGCAAGTCCTCGCTTCTGATGGTCGCAGCGGGTCTGGAAACCGCAACGTCGGGCCGCGTCGTCGTCGCCGGCACCGACATCACGCGCATGGGCGAGGACGGGCTTGCGCGCTTCCGCCGCGGGCGCATCGGTATCGTGTTCCAGTCCTTTCATCTGATTCCGACAATGACGGCGCTGGAAAACGTCGCGGTGCCGCTGGAGCTCGCCGGGATCGGCGATGCGTTCGGACGCGCGCGGGCCGAACTCGATGCGGTGGGACTCGGAAACCGCACCGATCATTATCCGGGACAGCTCTCCGGCGGCGAGCAGCAACGCGTGGCGCTGGCGCGCGCCATCGCGCCGAAGCCGGCAGTCCTGTTCGCGGACGAGCCGACCGGCAATCTCGACGGTGAGACCGGCGCGGGTGTCGCCGATCTTCTGTTCGCACTGCATACGCGCGCGCAGTCGACGCTGTTTCTCGTCACCCATGAAGAGTTGCTGGCCAGACGCTGCCAGCGCATCGTGCGGCTCAAGGATGGCCGCATCGTGGCCGACGAATTGAGCGCATGAGCCGGCTCGCGCTTGCCTTCACCTTTGCGCGGCGCGAGATGCGCACGCGGCTGTCGGGCTTTCGCATCTTCTTCGCCTGCCTGGTGCTCGGCGTGGCGGCAATAGCCGGCGTGGAGTTGCTTTCGGCAGCGTTTCTCACCGGCCTCGCCGAGCAGGGCCGCATGTTGCTCGGCGGCGATGTGGTGGTGCATTTCGTCCATCGCGAGGCGAATGCTGCTGAGATCGCCTATCTCAAGGCGCGCGGGCGCGTGTCGGAGACCGTGTCGATGCGCGGCATGGCCTATGCGCTGAAGAATGGCGCGGAGGCCGAACGCCAACTGGTCGAGCTGAAGGCGGTCGACGGCGCCTATCCTTTTTTCGGCTCGGTCGCGCTTGCGCCGGCACAGACCTTCCAGCGCGCGCTGCGTTGCGACGGTGAAATTTGCGGCGCGGTGGCGGAGCAGACCCTGCTCGACCGGCTCGCCATCAAACCAGGCGGGCTGGTGAAGATCGGCACGCAGGTGTTTCGCCTAAACGCGGTACTGGTCAGCGAGCCGGATCGTATCTCGGGTGGTTTCAGCCTGGGGCCGCATTTGATCATCTCGAACGGGGCGCTGGCGCGGACCGGGCTCGTCACGCTGGGGAGCCTGATCGACTACAACTACCATGTCGTTCTTCCGGCCAACGCCTCGATCAAGACCTTCAAAACCGACGCGGCGACGGCCTTTCCAGAGTCTGGCTGGGACATCCGCGACCGCAGCGACGCCGCGCCGGGCATCCGCCGCTTCGTCGAGCAGGTCACCATGTTCCTGACGCTCGTCGGACTCACCGCCCTCGCGGTCGGTGGCGTCGGGGCCGGACAGGCGGTCAGCGCCTTTCTCGACCGCAAGCGCGGTGAGATCGCAATCCTGAAATCGCTCGGCGCCGACGGCGCACTCATCTTCCTCGTGTTCTTCCTGCAGGTGATGGCGATCGCGGTCATGGCGGTACTCTGCGGCTTGGTGCTCGGTGCGTTGCTGCCGTTCGCCGTCGAATATTTCTATGGCAGCGACATTCCGGCGCCGGCGCATTTTGCCCTGTACGCCGAGCCGCTGATCCTGGCTGCCGTGTTCGGACTGCTGTCGGCGGTCGCGTTCGCGGTGCCGCCCTTGTCGCGTGCGCGATCGATCGCGCCGGCGAGCCTGTTCCGCGATCTCGTCGCGCCGGTCAGCACGCGTGGCGCCCTTCCCTATCTCGCGCTGGCCGCGCTCGCCGGAGCAATCGTCATCGGACTCGCCCTCCTGTTGGCACCGACACCGCTTTTCGCCGCCGAGTTTCTCGGAGGTACGGCGGTTGGGTTGATCGCGCTGCGGCTCCTGGCAGAAGCTCTGCGCTGGGGTTTACGGCAATTGCCGCGGCCACGCGCGCCAGCGGTCCGCCTCGCGTTTGCAAACCTGACACGACCGGGATCAGCGACGGCCGGCGTGGTCACAGCGCTCGGCCTCGGGCTGACCTTGCTTGCGACCGTGTCCTTGCTCGACCACACCATCGCGGCGCAGGTGAAGGACCGGTTGCCCGCGACGGCGCCGAGCTTCTTCTTCGTCGATATCCAGCCGGGCGAGACGGCGCGGTTCGACGCCACGATCCGCAAATTCGCCTCCGCAACCGACTACAAGCGCACGCCGATGATCCGTGGGCGGATCGTCTCGCTGAAGGGCGTGCCGGCCAAGGATGCGAAGATCGCGCCCGAGGCTCGCTGGGCAGTGAGCGGCGACCGCGGCATCACCTATGCCGCGACGCCGCCGGAAGGAACCGTCATCACCCAGGGCAAGTGGTGGCCGGTGAACTATACCGGCCCGACGCTGATCTCCTTCGACCAGGAACTGGCCGAGCCGATGGGTCTCAAGCTCGGCGACAAGATGGTGCTGAACGTACTCGGCCGCGAGATCGAAGGCACCATCGCGAGCTTCCGCAAGGTCGATTTCACCACCGGCAACCAGAACTTCATCATCGTGGTGTCGCCGGGGATCATCGATCACGCACCGCACTCGTTCCTCGCGACGGTGCGGGTCGATCCGAAGGACGAGGAGCCGCTGTACCGCGCCGTGACCGATGCGTTCCCCAGCGTCTCGACCGTGCGGGTCAAGGACGCCATCGCGCAGGTCGATACACTCCTGCAGCAGCTGAGCGACGGCGTGCGCGCCGCAAGCCTGCTCACCATTCTCTCCGGCCTGCTGGTACTGGCCGGCGCGATCGCGGCGGGAAGCCGCGGCCGGCTCTACGACGCCACAGTGCTCAAGGTGCTCGGCGCCACGCGCGGACGAATCGCACTTGTCTATGTGATCGAATATGGCGTGACCGGCGTTCTGACCGGAATGCTCGCACTGGGTGCCGGCACGCTGGCAGCCGGCCTGGTTTGCCGCGAGATTCTGCAAGTCCCGCTGTCGTTCGACGCCGGAGTCGCGATGTTGACGGTGTTGGGCGGCGGCGGCGCGACATTGCTGTTCGGCCTGATCGGCGCGATTTCGGCGCTTTCGGCCCGCCCGGCGGCCCTCTTGCGCGCGCCCTGATCGGTGTTCGTAAAGGATTACCGTGACACAACGATTCGGCAAGGAACCCAAGGCTTTGTGGCGTAAACCTTGATACGAAACCTCAGAAGCACGATATAATAGACGAGACCGGCATTGCGCCGGATAAGGAAGGAACTTTATGGCTGACTTTGACAACCGCGTGTTGCGCGGCCAGGCGGGCACCGCCGGCCTGATCGACGCCGGTCTGCGCAGCTACATGCTGCGCGTCTACAACTACATGCTGGTCGGGCTCGTGCTTACCGGCGCGACCGCCTGGCTCGTCGCCGAAGTGCCGCAGATTCGCGACCTGTTCTTCGCGATCGATCCGCGCACTGGGATGATGGGCATGTCGATCCTGGGCTGGATCGCACTGTTCGCGCCGCTTGGAATGGTGCTGTTCCTCTCGTTCCGCATCAACCGGATGAGCCTGGCGACGGCGCAGACGACGTTCTGGGCCTATGCCGCGATCATGGGCATCGGGCTCGCACCGATCGTTCTGGCCTATACCGGCGCCAGCATCGCGCAGACCTTCTTCATCACGGCGGCGACGTTCGGCGCGATGAGCCTGTGGGGCTACACGACGCGGTCGGATCTGACCGGGTTCGGCTCGTTCCTGTTCATGGGCCTGATCGGCATCGTGATCGCCTCGCTCGTGAGCTTCTTCGTCCAGTCGGCGATGCTGAACTGGGTGATCTCGGTTCTCGGCGTGCTGATCTTCACGGGCCTCACCGCCTATGACACGCAGTGGATCAAGAACAACTATATCGGCTCGGACGACGCGGCGACCGCCGGCAAGAAGGCGATCTTCGGCGCGCTCAAGCTGTACCTCGACTTCGTGAACCTGTTCCTGTTCCTGCTGCGCATCCTGGGCGTTGCAAACCGCCGCTAGGCCGGCAGCGAAGGACGAATGAGAAGGGCTCCGGCGGCGACGCCGGGGCCCTTTTTGCTTGTGCCGCGCCGAAGGGCTTAGGCTTCCGCCAAAATCAGGTGGGAGGCCCAGATGGCGCACGAAGCAATCCTGTTCGACAAGCGCGAACATGTCGCGATCATCACGCTCAATCGTCCGGAGCGATTGAACGCGATCAACGTGGCGCTTCGCACCGAAGTGGCGGCGGCGGTCGAGGATGCGCGCGCCGACGACGGCATCCGCGCGCTGGTGCTGACCGGCATGGGCCGCGGATTTTGTTCAGGCGCCGATCTCTCCGCGGTTCAATCGGGAATTCGTGGCACGCTTCCGCCGCCCACCACGCAGGCCGAACGGCTGGACGAAGACGGCTGGGTCGGACGCTGGGCCAAGATGTTCCACCGCTTCGACAAGCCGGTGATAGCCGCCGTCAACGGGATTGCCGCAGGCGCCGGCATGAGCACCGCGCTCGGCGCCGATCTGCGCATCGGCTCGGAGCATGCCCGCTTCAAGACCGTGTTCATCGAGCGCAGCCTGTCGCCGGATTCCGGCATGAGCTATTTCCTGCCCAGGATCGTCGGTTATTCCCGTGCCGCCGATCTCATCTTCACCAGCCGTACGGTCGACGCGGACGAGGCTTATCGGCTCGGCCTGCTTGACCGTCTCGTCAAGCACGACGTGCTGCTGGAGGAAGCGGTCAAGCTTGCCAACGAGATGACGCAATGGCCGCCGCTGGCGCTGCGGGTCTCCAAGCGCGTGCTGCAGCACAATTTCGAGGCCGATATCGACGATGCGATGAAGTACGAGACTGTAGGCCTCGCCATGGGCCGGCGCGCGACGAACGATGCGCGCGAGGCAATGCTCGCCTTCGCCGAGAAGCGCCAACCGAAATATACGGGGTCTTGAGGCGGGCGCCTCGCGCCGCCGTCATCGCCGGCCTTGTGCGGGCGACCCATGATCACGACTGCCGCATGGATGTTCATAGGTGGCCGGGACAAGCCCGGCCATGACGAACTTTACGGATGTTGCTCAACTCCCCGTCCCCAGCGCCTTCAGCAAAGCCTTGTCGAACACGCGCAACACCTGCGCCAGGTCGTGGCCGCGCTTGAGAATGTGTCCCGTCGCGGCGATCACCGCGTACATGCCCTGACGACCGCGCAACTTGGGACGCTTCTCGACGCGGAACAGCGGCATCTCGCTCGACCTGCGGAAGATCGAGAACACCGCGGCCTCTTCGAGGAAATCAATCGCGTAGTCGCGCCATTCGCCGGCCGAAACCATGCGGCCGTAGATCGTCAGAATGCGATTGAGTTCGGCCCGGTCGAAACGGACCTGGGGGACGTCGCCGAAAGTTGCCTTCCGCGCGGTGGGCGACGCCGCGCGGAGGAACGCTATGGGTTCTTCAGCCATCGCCTGGAGTGTGGCCCCGTCACGGGACCGTCGCAACCCCCTAGCGCTTGACCGCAAGCATTACGCCGTCGCCGACGGTGGCCAGCGCCATGTCGACCCGGCTGTCACCATGGATCTTGGCATTGAGATTGCGCAGCGCGACCGTCTGTTCGTCGGTGATCTTGGGGTCGGCGACGGCGCCGCTCCACAGCATGTTGTCCAGTGCAATCAGGCCGCCGGGCCGCAGCACCTTCAGCACCCGCTCGTAATAGCCGTCATAGTTCGGCTTGTCGGCGTCGATGAAGGCGAGGTCGAAGGGGCCCTCGCGTTCGGCGATCATCCTGTCGAGCGATGCGAGGCCCGACCCCAGGCGCAGGTCGATCTTCCCATCCACGCCGGCCTCCTTCCAATAGCCGCGCGCCTTGTCGGTGAACTCCTTGCTGACGTCCAGGCAGACAATCTTGCCGTCCGCCGGCATGGCGAGCGCAACGCTCAGTGCGCTATAGCCGGTGAAGGTGCCGATCTCGACATACTTCCTGGCATTGGTGAGTTTCACGAGGACTTGCAGAAAGGCGCCCTGCTCCGGCGCGATCTGCATCATCGCCATCGGCATCTTTGCGGTCTCTTCGCGGCAATGAACCTGTGCCGGGACCTCGCGCGCGCCGGTTACGCTCAGATAACTCATCAGCGCTTCGGTCGCCTTGACGAACCGGCCCATGAATTCCTCCACTCTTGCTGCTAAGAAAGCCTTGTTCCCATAACCGAATCCAGCCTTGCTCGCCAGCCATCCGCTTCGGCTTGCGCCGATACTATGCGTTCAGCTTTCGGATGTTCGCAGCCATCTGGCCGAACAAGCCGCCGATCGCGCCGATGAGAACCATGATCGCGGTGCCGACCGGAAGCGCGATGAGGGCGACGTCGCCCAGTATGTTGGCGACACTGATTCCGATGAGGCCGCTGACGCCGCCGGCGATCGCGCCGCCGAGCGCGCCCCTGGCGTAGCCCTTTGCGAAGTCGCGACCGTAGAACAGCCCGGCGAGGCCGCAGATCATCATGGCGCCGAATTCATAGACGTTGATACGCACCCAGCTGACATAGTGCCCGATCACCGCCATGGTGATCAAAAGCGCGATTCCGGTCACCGCCGCGCGCTGCACAAGCTTGCCGTCGAGCACATCCACCCCGGAATTCAGTCAAGTCCACTATCTGGGATTTAATCGTGGCGGTTCAACGGCACGACATGTTGGCGCGTGAATTGAGTTCTGCGCCGTGTGCACCGTCAACAGCTTTACGGAGTCGTGACCGAACGTTAAGCACGCGGAACTTGCGATATGGGAACGAATTCTCTAAGCAAAGCCTCGGTTTTTCACGTCAGGCGACATGATCGAGATCGAGGGACTGACCAAGCGCTTCGGCCCCTACACTGCCGTCTCGAACCTCTCGTTGAAGGTCGCGAAGGGCGAGGTGCTCGGATTCCTGGGCCCGAACGGCGCCGGCAAATCGACCACCATGAAGATGATCACAGGTTTCCTCGCGCCGACTGCGGGACGCGTCAGCGTCTGCGGCCATGACGTCGAGACCGACGAACTCGCGGCGCAGACGGCGATCGGTTATTTGCCCGAAGGCGCGCCGGCCTATGGCGACATGACGGCACGACAGTTCCTGCTCTTCATCGCCGAGGTCCGCGGCTTCAAGGGCGCCGACGCAAAGGCCCGCGTAGACTTGGCCATCGACAAGACGGAGCTCTCCGGCGTGCTCGACCAGCCGATCGAAACGCTGTCCAAGGGCTTCAAGCGCCGCGTCGGCCTCGCCCAGGCGATCCTGCACGATCCGCCGGTGCTCATCATGGACGAACCGACGGACGGGCTCGATCCCAACCAGAAATTCTCGGTCCGCACGCTGATCCGCGGCATGGCGGCGGAAAAGGCGATCATCGTCTCCACCCATTTGCTGGAGGAAGTCGAGGCGATCTGCACGCGCGCCGTGATCATCGATCGCGGCCAGATCGTCGCCGACGGCACGCCCGGCGAGTTGCTCGCCCGCTCGCGCTATCATAATGCGGTGACCATTGCTCTGCCTGGCGCGCAGCGCGACGCGGCCATGGCCAAACTGAAATCGGTCGCGACAGTGGCCGGCGTCGAGGAAGAACAGCGCGACGGCGGCACCGTCCAGATCACCGCCTTCCCGAAAAAAGGCGCATTGCCGATCGAGGAAATCAGTGCGATGGCGCTGCGCGAAAAGTGGGACGTGAAGGAATTGTATGCCGAGGCCGGAAGGCTCGACGAAGTGTTCCGCGCCATCACCACGCATGATGCGGCGCGCACGAAGGCCAGCGCTGCATGAGTCAGGTGTGGCCGATCTTCAAGCGCGAATTCGCAGCCTATTTTGCGACGCCGCTCGCCTATGTCTTCATCGTGATCTTCCTGCTCGCCACGGGCGCCTTCACATTCTATGTCGGACGCTTCTACGACAACGGGATTGCCGACCTGTCGGTGTTCTTCGGCTATCACCCCTGGCTTTATCTCTTCCTCGTACCGGCGATCGCGATGCGTCTGTGGGCCGAGGAGCGGCGCACCGGCACCATGGAGCTGCTGCTCACCTTGCCGGTGCCGCTATGGGCGACAGTCGCCGGCAAATATCTCGCGGCCTGGGCCTTCATCGCCGTCGCGCTGGCGCTCACCTTCCCCATCTGGCTCACGGTAAATTTTCTGGGCAATCCGGATAACGGCGTGATCGCCGCGTCTTACGCCGGCAGCCTTCTGATGGCAGGAGGCTATCTCGCGATCGGCGCCTGCATCTCGTCCACCACCAACAACCAGGTGATCGCCTTCGTCGTCACCGTGGTCGTCTGTTTCCTCTTCACGATCTCCGGCGCGCCGCTGGTGCTCGACTTCTTCCGCGCCTGGGCGCCGCTCGTTCTCGTCAACGCGATCTCATCCTTCAGCTTCCTCACCCACTTCACGGCGATCTCGGCCGGCGTCATCGACCTGCGCGACATCATCTACTTCTTCTCGCTGATCGCGCTGTTCCTGCTTGCGAACGTCGTCATCGTCGACCTGAAGAAGAGCGGCTGACGCGATGAAGCCGCTGTCCCGCCGGATCTACGCCATCGCCGCGCTCACGCTCGGGGTCATCCTGTTCGTGTCGCTCAACATCGCCGCGAATATCTGGATCACCACCGCGAAGCTCGATCTCACGGAGAACGGCCAGTTCACGCTTGCGCAAGGCACGCGCAATATCATCGCCAAGATCCCCGAGCCCATCACGCTCAAATTCTACTATTCGAAGAAGGTCGCGGCCGATTACGCGCAGACCGACGCCTATGCGAAGCGCGTGCACGACCTGCTTGAGGAATATGCCGCGCTCAGCCACGGCAAGATCATCCTCCAGGATGTCGATCCCGAGCCGTTTACGGCCGCCGAGGATGAAGCCACCGGCAACGGGTTGACCGGTGCGCCGACCGATACCGGAGACACGGTCTATTTCGGCCTCGTCGGCACAAATCGGATCGACGGCAAGGAGGTCATCCCCTATTTCGCCTCCGAGCGCGAAGCGTTCCTCGAATTCGATCTTTCATCGCTGATCTATCATCTGTCGCAACCGCAAAAGCCCGTGCTCGGCATCATCTCGAGCCTGCCGATCGACACCGGCGGCGGCGGAATGGCCGCGGCGCTGCAGGGTGCGGCACAACCATACGCGATCTATTCGGAGCTGACGCAGACCTACGACACGCGGATGCTCGATCCGTCGATCAACCGGATCCCGCCCGACATCTCCGTGCTCATGGTCGTTCATCCCGCGGACATCGGCGCGGCACAGCAATATGCGATCGACCAATTCGTGCTTGGCGGCGGCCGCGCGCTGATCTTCGTCGATCCCAACTCCGAGCTCGCGATGGCCGGCGCCGGCATGGATCCGCGGGGCGGCAGCAATCCGACATCGGACTTGCCGCAGCTCTTCCAGGCCTGGGGCATCGGTTACAACCCCGGCAAGGTGGTCGCCGACCGCGCGCTGGCGCAGCGGGTGCAGGTGTCGAGCGATCCGCGCAACCCGGTGGCGAGCTATCCGATCTGGCTTCACCTGACGCAAGCGCAGTTCGATCCCAAGGACACGGTCACCGCGTCGTTGCAGACGCTGAACCTGGCAAGCGCCGGAGCGCTGCACGCTCTCAAGGGCGCGACGACGACCTTCGCGCCGCTTGTCCGCTCGTCGGATCAGGCCTCGCTGCTCGACAGCGAATCGGTGCGCTTCAATCCCAGGCCGCAGGACCTGATGGGCGCGATCAATCCGACCGGCGAGCAGTTCGTCATCGCCGCGCGCATCTCCGGCCCGGCGAAGACCGCCTTCACCAATGGACCGCCGGCGCCAATGACGGTCGCAGGACAACCGCCGCCGCCGCTGCTACCGCCGCAAATCAAGCAGTCGAGCGGGCCGATCAATCTCATCGTAATGGCCGACAGCGACATCTTCGACGACCGTTTCTGGGTCCATGTGGACAATTTGTACGGCAAGCGCGTCGCGGCGCCTTTCGCCGACAATGGCGCGTTCGTGCTGAACGCCATCGAGAATCTGATGGGCTCCAGCGACCTGATCTCGTTGCGCACGCGCGCGACCAACGACCGGCCCTTCACGGTGGTGAAGGCGCTGCAGGCCGAGGCGCAGGCGCAATTTCAGCAGGAGGCCGAGGCGCTGCAGGCCCGCCTGACGGCCGTGCAGCAGCGGTTGCATGAACTCGAACAAGGCGCCAGCGCGAACGGCCAGCCGTCGTCGACACAGGGCCTCTCCGCGGCGCAGCAAGCCGAGATCGAGAAGTTCAAGCGCGAACTGATCGAGACGCGCACCGAGCTGCGCGACGTGCAGCACAATCTGCGCAAGGATATCGATGCGCTGGGCGATTTCCTGGCGTTCATCAATATCGCGCTGGTGCCGCTGCTGGTCGCCGGCTTCGCCGTGCTGCTTTCCTGGCTTCGGCGCCGCCGCCGCGCCCGCCATGTGAGGACGGCCGGATGGACGTGAACGCAATCCTCGCCGATCCGCGCCGCCGCAACCTTGCCGTGCTGGCCGCCGCCGCACTCGTGAGCCTGCTTCTCGCGGTCGGCGCCGTGTGGCAGCAATCCGAAGAGGGCCTGCCGGCTTATCCGTCGTCACCCTTCCTTCCAGGATTCGCCAAGCAGGTGCGCCACGCCGCGCGTATTCATATCGCTTCGAAGTCGGGCGCGTTCGACGTCGATTTCGTTCCGGAAAAAGGATGGGTGGTGCCGGAGCGCCACGATTATCCGGCGTCGTTCGATCTCGTGCAGCGCACGCTCGTCGGACTTGCAGCGCTGCAGACGATCGAGCCGAAGACGGCACGGCCCGACTGGTTTCACTTCGTCGACCTGGAACCGCCGCCGCGCGGCAACGGAATTCTGATCTCTGTCGGCGACGACAAGGGCAATGCACTGGCTTCCGTCATCGCAGGCAAGAGCGAGGATATCGGCGACACGACCGGCGCGGTGGGCCTGTTCGTTCGCCGCCCCAACGAGAGCCAGAGCTGGCTGGTGCGCTCGGTGCTCGATCCGCGCGCTTCCCTGTCAGATTGGCTCGACAAGACGGTGATGGACGTCGATCGGGCCCGCATCGCGCAAGTCGATGTCGATCCGGCGGGCGGCGCGTCGTTCACCGTGGCGCGCGCAAAACCGAGCGATCCCGATTTCACGCTGACGCCGATACCGGCCGGCAAGACCGTCTCGGATCCGGCCGCGCCGGATGGCGTCGCCTCGGCGATCACGGGCTTCGGCTTCGACGATGTCCGCCCGGCCAAGGAACTGGATTTCGCCAATCCCGCAACCACGGCGCGTGTCGTCACCAAGACGTTCGATGGGCTGCGCGTGACGGTTAATGTGGTCCATAACGGCGCCGATTACTGGGCGACGGTTTCGGCCGACACCGCAGAATCGGCCAAGCCGGATGCGGCAAAGGAAGCCGCCGCCATCAATGCACACGCCTCCGGATGGGCGTATAAGCTGCCTGCCTATAAGGGGCAGCTTTTCATGACCACGCTCGACAGCCTGTTGAAGGCGCCAAGCGCACCGCCGCCGCCGCAATGACCGCGGAACCGGCCCTGACGAGCGGCACGGATGGCGTGCCGCTGTTCCTGCGCGACTGCTGGTACATGGCGTGCCTTGCCTCGAAAGTCGGCAGGCCGAGCCTTCGCCGCGAAATCCTCTTGGGCGAGCCAGTGTTGATCGGCCGCGGCCGCGACGGCACGGTGTTCGCGTTGCGCGACATCTGCCCGCATCGCGGCGTGCCGCTGTCGGCCGGGCGCATATTGCAGGATGATTCAGTCGAGTGCCCCTATCATGGCTGGCGCTTCAAGGGCGACGGCCAGTGCGCGCTGATCCCATCGCTCGTCGGCGGCGAACAGATCGAGGCATCGAAGATCAAGGTGCGCTCCTATCCGGTGCGCGAGCAGGACGGACTGATCTGGATCTACATGGCGGCGCAGGGCCACGAGACCGCGCCGCCACGCACAGAGCCGCCCAAGGTCGGCGTCCCAAATGCCCGCCCGCGCTGGCACGAGAGCCAACTTTTCCAATGTGCGATCGATCACGCGGTCATCGGGCTCATGGACCCGGCGCATGCGCCCTATGTGCATGGCCGCTGGTGGTGGCGTGTCAGTCCGAAGGAAAAGGTCAAAAACTACGCGCCGCTCGCCAACGGCTTTGTGATGACGCGGCACAAGCCGAGCAAACCGATGTACGGCATCCTCGGCGCCGACGTTGCGACCGAGATCACCTTCGAGCTGCCGAGCGTGCGATTCGAGAACATCACCGGGACAGTGATGGGCCGAAAGATCGCGGTGGTGGGACTCACCACCTGCACGCCGCGCGATGCCGAAACCACCGAAGTGACGCAGGTGTTCTACTGGCCGTTCTGGCTCGGCTTCATCAAGCCGTTCTTTTGGGCGCTGGGGCCGACCTTCCTCGGCGACGACCGACGGATGGTCGAGCTGCAAAAGGAAGGCCTCAAATTCAATCCGTCGCTGATGCTGATCCAGGATTCGGACATGCCGGCGATGTGGTACCACCGGCTGAAGAAGGCCTGGGCGGAATCGGTCAAGACCGGGGCGCCTTTCGTAAATCCTGTGCAGGAACGAACGCTGCGCTGGCGCAGCTAGGCGCCTGCTGCGATTCGCCCCGATTGAGGGGTTGCGGGCACTGGCCGCCCTGTCTAAACGATCCCCTTAACCTGCAATTCCGGGCCCCAGGGACGCGCACCCGCGCGACCACCCGTTTGCGCGCGAGCCGCCCAGGCCGAGAGGCCCAGGGCAACCGAGAAGAAGTATGCCCAAGCGGACGGATATCCACACAGTCCTTATCATCGGCGCCGGCCCCATCGTCATCGGCCAGGCCTGCGAATTCGACTATTCCGGCGTTCAGGCGTGCAAGGCGCTGCGTGCGGAGGGCTATCGCGTCGTTCTCGTCAATTCGAACCCGGCGACCATCATGACCGATCCCGGCATGGCGGACGCGACCTATGTCGAGCCGATCACGCCGGAATTCGTCGAAAAGATCATCATGCGCGAACGACCGAACGTGCCGCCGGGCAAGGTCTTCGCGCTCTTGCCGACCATGGGCGGGCAGACCGCGCTGAACACCGCGCTTTCCTTGCGCAAGCGCGGCACGCTGGAGAAGCACAATGTCGAGCTGATCGGCGCCAGCGCCGACGCCATCGACAAGGCCGAGGACCGCGAGCTGTTCCGCCAGGCGATGCTGAAGATCGGGCTCGATGTCCCCAAGGGCGTCACGCTCAAGGGCGAGGTCCGGCACAAGAAGGATCAGCACGGCGAGTTCATGTATGACAGCCGCGGCAATCCGATCGTGGAGCTCGCTGCGGAATCGGCGACGCGGGTCAAGGATGCGCTTGCCCTTGTCGGCCTGCCGGCCGTCATCCGGCCTTCCTTCACGCTCGGTGGTACCGGCGGCGGCATCGCCTACAACAAGGAGGAATTCTACGAGATCGTCGAGCGCGGGCTCGAGGCCTCGCCGACCAACGAGGTGCTGATCGAGGAATCGGTGCTCGGCTGGAAGGAATTCGAGATGGAGGTCGTGCGCGACCGCGCCGACAACGCCATCATCATCTGCTCCATCGAGAATGTCGATCCGATGGGCGTGCACACCGGCGACTCCATCACCGTCGCCCCTGCCCTGACGCTGACCGACAAGGAATATCAGCGCATGCGCTCGGCCTCGATCGCAGTGCTGCGCGAGATCGGGGTGGAGACCGGCGGATCAAATGTCCAGTTCGCCGTGAACCCGGACGATGGGCGGATGGTCATCATCGAGATGAACCCGCGCGTCTCGCGCTCCTCCGCGCTCGCCTCCAAGGCGACCGGCTTTCCGATCGCCAAGGTCGCGGCCAAGCTCGCGGTCGGCTACACGCTCGACGAATTGCAGAACGACATTACCAAGGTCACACCGGCCTCCTTCGAGCCGACCATCGACTATGTCGTGACCAAGATCCCGCGTTTCGCGTTCGAGAAATTCCCCGGCGCGGAGCCGCTGCTCACCACCTCGATGAAATCGGTCGGCGAGGCGATGGCGATCGGCCGAACCTTCGCCGAATCGCTGCAGAAAGCGCTGCGATCTATGGAGACGGGCCTCACCGGCTTCGACGAGATCGCGCTGGCCGACGATGCTAATTCGATCCGCGCCGCGTTGGCCCGCGCTACGCCGGACCGGCTGCTGCTGACCGCGCAAGCCATGCGACAGGGCTTTCCCACCGCGGAGATCCAGGCGATCACCAAATACGATCCCTGGTTCCTGAGCGAGATCGAAGCGATCGTCGACGTCGAGGAAACTGTCCGCCGCACCGGCCTGCCGACGGAGGCCTCGGCGCTGCGCTGGCTCAAGCAGATGGGATTCTCCGACGCGCGTCTGGCCAAGCTCACCGGTTCGACGCAGAAGGCGGTCCGGACGCTGCGCGCGAAGCTCGGCGTGCGCCCGGTGTTCAAGCGCATCGATACCTGCGCGGCCGAGTTCGCGGCGCTGACGCCCTACATGTACTCGACCTATGAGACGCCATTTGGCGGCACTGTGGAGTGCGAGAGCCGGCCGACGGACAAGAAGAAGATCATCATTCTCGGCGGCGGGCCGAACCGCATCGGCCAGGGCATCGAGTTCGACTATTGCTGCTGCCATGCGGCGTTCTCGCTCTCGGGCCAGGGTTTCGAGACGATCATGATCAACTGCAATCCGGAAACGGTCTCGACCGACTACGACACATCCGACCGGCTCTATTTCGAGCCGCTGACGGCGGAGGACGTCCTGGAGATCGTGCGCATCGAGCAGTCCAAAGGAACGCTCGCCGGCGTGATCGTGCAGTTCGGCGGCCAGACGCCGCTCAAGCTCGCCAACACGCTGGTCGAAGAAGGCGTGCCCATCCTGGGCACCAGCGCCGATGCGATCGACTTGGCCGAGGACCGCAAGCGGTTCCAGGTCCTGCTTCACGAGCTCGGCCTCAAGCAGCCGCGCAACGCGACCGCGATGACGGCGGAGGAGACGATCGAGGCAGCGCGCGCCATCGGCTATCCGGTGATCCTGCGCCCCTCCTATGTGCTCGGGGGCCGCGGCATGGTGGTGTGCGCCGACGAAGCCCATCTCAAGACCCAGGTCCAGTCGGGCGAGCTGTTCCGCATTTCCGGCGACAATCCCGTTCTGATCGACGGCTTCCTGCATCACGCGACCGAAGTCGACGTCGATGCCATCTGCGATCATGCAGGCGAGGTCTTCATCGCAGGCATCATGGAACATATCGAGGAAGCCGGCGTCCATTCGGGCGACTCCGCTTGCGCGATTCCGCCCCACTCGCTGAAGCCCGCGACATTGCGCGAGATCGAGCGCCAGACGATCGCACTGGCGCGAGCGCTGAAGGTGCGCGGGCTGATGAACGTGCAATACGCCGTCCAGGGCGAAGACATTTTCGTCCTGGAGGTCAATCCGCGCGCCAGCCGGACCGTGCCGTTCGTCGCCAAGGCGATCGGATTGCCGGTCGCGGCCATCGCGGCACGCGTGATGTCGGGAGAGCCGCTGAAATCGTTCGACCTCACGCCGTCGAAATCGCCGCACATCTCGGTCAAGGAAGCGGTTATGCCGTTCGCGCGCTTTCCCGGAGTCGACACGATCCTGGGGCCGGAGATGCGATCGACCGGCGAGGTCATGGGCCTCGACGCCAATTTCGGCCGCGCCTTCGCCAAGAGCCAGATCGGCGCCGGCCTGAAACTTCCCTTGACCGGAAGCGTGTTCATTTCGGTCAAGGATGCCGACAAGCAGGACGTGGTGGGACCGGCGCGCGAGTTGATCGCGCTCGGCTTCGAGATCGTCGCGACGCGCGGCACGGCGAACGCGCTGGAGGCGGCGGGCGTGCCCGTGAAACGGATCAACAAAGTTCTGGAAGGACGGCCGCACGTCGTCGATGCGCTGAAGAACGGCGAGATCCATTTGGTGTTCAACACGACGGAGGGCTCGCAGGCGCTGACCGACTCGATGTCGATCCGCCGCACGGCGCTGACGATGAAGGTGCCCTATTACACCACCATCGCAGGCGCGGCGGCCGCGGCGCAGGCGATCGCGGCGCTGCAGCAGGGTGACCTCGACGTCCGCCCCTTGCAGAGCTACGCGTAAGTACCTTGCCGGCCGGGCCCGTTCGGTGGGCGGACTGCCCTTGAAAGCGCCCCCCGCCGGTCTTACAGTTTACCGGTTGGCGCCCCCGTAAGGGACGAAAAGAGCTAGGCGTAACAAGTATTTAAGCAAAGAATCGCAGGCAACCGGAACTGGCAAACCGCCAAGGCGGAGCCGGACGGAAGGCCATTGCCGATTACAGGACGACAGTTTCATGGAACGAATTCCGATGACCGCGGCCGGGTACAAGGCCCTGGAAGACGAGGTGAATCACCTCAAGAACGTCGAGCGCCATGAGATCATAAAGGCGATCGCGGAAGCGCGCGCGCATGGCGACCTCTCGGAGAACGCGGAATATCACGCGGCCAAGGAGCGCCAGGGATTCATCGAGGGCCGCGTCATGGAGCTCGAGGACCAGATCGGCCGCGCCGAAGTGATCGACGTGTCCAAGCTGACCGGTTCGACGGTGAAGTTCGGCGCGACCGTAACGCTGGTCGACGAAGACACCGACGAGAAACGCAAATATCAGATCGTGGGCGATGTCGAGAGCGACGCCAAGCACGGCAGGATATCGATATCCTCGCCGATCGCGCGCGCGCTCATCGGCAAGGGCAAGGGCGATACGGTCGAGGTCGCCACGCCCGGCGGCTCGCGCTCCTACGAGATCCTGAAGGTCGAGTTCGTCTAGACCCGCCGCGCGACCAGCGCGCGCAATTCCGCTATCTCGGTAAATCGGCCGTCCGGCGACAGCGCGGCAAGCGCGCCGCGCAGATCGCGCTCGAAGGCCTCCATCCTGTCGCCAAGCCGTTCGGGTGCGGTTGTGGACTGCGAATAGGCCAATCCGACGATCTCGTCGGCCGTGATCTGCCGGCGGATGTATTCATCCACTCCCGACAACCGCGGAAACACGCAGTCCATCAGAAGCGAATGATCGGAGCGAAAATCCGGCGCCAGCCGCATGCGGACATTCGGTGAGGTGTTGCGTCCATACTGGATGCCGATGTCGCGCAATGCACGCCGCCAGGCGTTCTCCATCGTTGCCGGGTGATCATCGTCGAAGAAGGCGAGCGCGCCGTCGCGTGTGACGATGCCGTCGAGCTTTGTCAGCGTCGCTTCCCGATCCATCCAGTGGAACGAACGGCCCAGCGTGACGAGCTTGAACGGACCAATTCCCGGCGGCAGGTCGAACGAGCTTCCCTGACGGACCTCGATTCGAACGCCGGCCTCGAGGGCCGCGGCCTCGCACGCCGCGATCATGCCGGGCTCCGGATCGACGGCGGTCACATGCAGGCCGAGCCGGGCGAAGGGAATCGCGAGAAGGCCGGGTCCGCATCCCAGATCCAGAACGGGGTCGCCCGCCTTGAGCCCGACCAGATCGGCGACGCGCGCGATCAGCGAATCAGGATAGGCGAGCCGGTAGCGGGTATAGAACGGCACCGTCGTTCGAAACCGGCGCGGATTGAACGTGGCGGCAGCATCCGCCTTTGCATTGTCGGTCATGGCCTTATACTAACAGAGGCAGAAACGGGCGGACATCATGGCCAACATCGCTCTCGTCGACGACGACAAGAATATCCTGGCCTCGGTCAGCATGCTGCTGGAGCAGGAGGGCTATCACGTCCGCACCTTCTCCGACGGCGCATCGGCGCTTACGGCGCTGTCGGCCAATGCACCCGATCTCGCAATTCTCGACATCAAGATGCCGCGCATGGACGGGCTGGAGTTGCTGCGCAGGCTGCGCCAGCACGCGGATCTTCCCGTGATCTTCCTCACATCCAAGGACGAGGAGATCGACGAGCTGATGGGCCTGAACGCCGGCGCCGACGACTATATCCGCAAGCCGTTCTCCCAGCGCCTGCTCTTGGAGCGCGTCAAGGCCGTGCTGCGCCGCGCCGACGCCAACAAGGGCGTGCCGGGCGGAACCGAGCCCAAGAAGGAAGCTCTAGTGCGCGGCAAGCTGGCCCTCGATCCGCAGCGCCATGAATGCACCTGGGACAGCAAGCCGGTGCGCCTCACCGTCACCGAATTTTTGATCCTGCAAGCGCTGGCGCAGCGGCCCGGCTTCGTGAAGAGCCGCGACAGCCTGATGGACGCGGCCTATGACGACCAGGTCTATGTCGACGACCGGACGATCGACAGCCACATCAAGCGGCTGCGCAAGAAGTTCAAGGTCGTCGACGACGATTTCGACGCGATCGAAACGCTTTATGGTGTGGGCTATCGTTATCGCGAGGCGTAACGCCCGCAATCCGGCGTAACCATGGCCGCCGCACCCAGGCGCTCGCGCTTCTCCGCGCTGTCGCGCCGCATCCTTCTGTTCAACGCCTTCGCGCTGGTCTTCCTGATCGCCGGCGTGCTGACCGTGCAATCCAATCGCGCGAGCCTGGTCGACGAGCGCTTGAGCGGCATCCAGCAGCAGGCGCAGATCGTCGCCAGCACGCTCGCGGAATACACGACCGACGAAAATACCCATGGCGTCGTGACGAGCCTTGCGAAGCCCTTGCTGCGCCAGCTGATCGCGCCGACGCGTCTTCGCGGCAGGCTCTACGACACCAGCGGTCATCTGCTCGTCGACACGCGCTATCTGCTCGCCCGCAATGTCGTGCAAGTCGAGGAGCTTCCGCCGATCGACTGGTGGGACCGCTTCAAGGCGAACATGTCGCGCTTCTATGACGGTCTGATGGGCGTGCGTCCGTTCACGCATCTGGATCCCTATTTCGAGGCCGGCGACAATGGCCGCGTCTACAGCGAGGTGACGACCGCGCTCGGCGGCGACGCCGCGTCGGCCGAACGCGTCGACGAGCGCAACAAGCTGGTGCTGTCCGTCGCCATGCCGGTGCAGCGCTTCAAGGCGATCTATGGCGTGCTTCTGGTATCGACCGAAGGCGGCGACATCGACGACATCCTGCGCGAGGAACGCGCCACGCTGATCCAGGTATTCCTGGTGGCTGTGGTGGTGATGATCGTGTCGTCGCTCTTTCTCGCCCGCTTCATCGCCGAACCGGTGCAGCGGCTGGCGCGGGCAGCCGACGAAGTGCGCGGCGGCCATGCCGGGCGCGGCACAATCCCGAGCATGGAGGAGCGGCGCGACGAGATCGGCGACCTGGCTGGCAGCCTGTCGGCGATGACCAAGGCGCTCTACGACCGCATCGACGCGATCGAGCGCTTCGCCGCCGACGTCGCACACGAGCTGAAGAACCCGCTCACCTCGCTCAAGAGCGCCGTGGAGATGCTGGCGCGCGCCGACAGCGACCAGGCGCGCGGGCGCATGATGGAGATCGTACGCAACGACGTTAAGCGCATCGACCGGCTGATCACCGACATCTCGGACGCCTCGCGCCTCGACGCCGAACTCAGCCGCGAGACCAGCGAGCGGGTCGATCTCGCCCATCTGCTGGAGACCATCGTCGAGGTCTATCGCCTCACCGAGATCTCGCGCGGCGTCGACATTCAGCTCTCCCTCGATCTGCCCGCGGCGGCGCGCATCCTTGGCCGCGACGAGCGGTTCGGGCAGGTGTTCCGCAACCTGATCGATAATGCGGTGTCCTTCAGTCCCGAAGGCGGCGTCGTTCTCGTCACCGCGCGCGTCGAGAGCGGCATGTCGCGGATCACCGTGGAGGATAACGGCCCCGGCATTCCGCCGGACAATCTCGAGACCATATTCGAGCGGTTCTATACCGAACGGCCGGCCAATCACTTCGGCAACAATTCCGGGCTCGGCCTTTCCATCGCGCGGCAGATCGTCGAGGCCGCCGGCGGCACCATCACGGCGGAAAACCGCGAAAGCGGCGGCGCGCGTTTCGTCGTCAAGCTGCCGCTGGCGCGTTGATGCCGGACACAACGAACATCCATGCGACCTGCATCCGCATCGCAAAGGCGGGGAAAGCGTTCGGCGTGCCGGCCAGCGCCGGGGTGTTGATCCTTGGCCGGAGCGGCAGCGGAAAGTCGGATCTGGCGCTCAGGCTGATCGCGCGCGGCGCGCAACTCGTATCCGACGACAGAACCGAACTCAGCATCTCTCGCGGACGCCTCATCGCGCGCGCGCCGGCGCGCCTGGTGGGGCTTCTGGAGGTGCGCGGTCTCGGAATCGTAAAGATGCCGCACGCCGCTAGCGCCGCAATCGCGCTCGTGGTGGAGCTTTCGGCATCGGTGCCGCGCATGCCGGAACGACGGTTCTACCACCCGCCGAAATCGCTGGCTTTGCCGCGCGGCGCCCGGCCGCCACTTGTCGTTCTCGATGCTTACGAAGCGTCTGCTGCGGAAAAAGTGCTCGTCATGGCCATGGGACTGCTGCGCCGCAGGCTGCTCGATTAACCGAACGCGACACTATCGCACTGCCGCAAGTCCGGTTTCGAGGGCAAAATCCGACGCCGGACGACGCCTGCCCCCGGCCAGCCTAGGAATATCCGGCCCCTTTAATCCGCGCAAACAGTTGTTACATTCCGCCCCCTCAAACCGGGAACAGATATGATCGGCATCGTTCTGGTTACGCACGGCCGTCTCGCCCAGGAATTCATCTCCGCGATGGAGCACATGGTCGGCCCGCAAACCCATCTGCGCGCCGTCTGCATCGGGCCGGAGGACGACATCGAGCGGCGCCAGCGCGAGATCGCGGCGGCGGCGAAATCCGTGGATGTCGGGCGCGGCGTCGTCATCGCGACCGACATGTTCGGCGGCACGCCGTGCAATCTGGCGCTCACCATCCTGGAACGCGGCAAGATCGAAGTGCTGGCCGGCGTCAACCTGCCGAGCCTGATCAAGCTGATCGACGTGCGCACGAAGCTGCCGCTGGAGCAGGCGGTGAAGGAAGCGATCGATGCGGGCCGCAAATACATGCGCGCCGGCTCGGCCGATCTCGCGGGCGCCGCCAGGGAATGAGCGAGCCGCAAAGACGCGTCGCCGTCGCCAAAATCACCAACAAGCGCGGCCTTCACGCGCGCGCCGCGGCCAAGGTCGTCGAGGCCGCCGCGCGCTTTCAATCGGAAATCATCGTGAGCCGCGACGGCCAATCGGTAAACGCGCGCTCGATCATGGGATTGATGATGCTGGCGGCGAGCCTTGGCGCCGAAGTCCGGCTGTCGGCGGAAGGTCCGGACTCCGGCGAAGCTCTGACCGCCATTCTCGCACTGATCGAAGCGAAGTTCGGCGAGGAGTAGCGCGCAACATCGTCACCGCTTAGTCGTGGGCCCAGTCTCCCTTGGCATGGCGCGCATTCGCTTTCATCAAATCGTCGCGATAGCTCTTGTCGGCCTTCGATTCGATGTCGTAGATGCGCCACTGGCCCTTCACGACCACCAGCTTGAAGGTCTGCAAGTTAGGCTTGCCGTCGCCGCCGTCATACTGAAGATCGACTGTCGCTTCCGCCGTCGCCGCGCCGGTCATCTTCACAGACACGATCTTCGGCTTGAGCCCGCTGTCGTCCTGACACATGCAGATCGGATCGGCGTCGACGAAGCCGACCTCGCCCTTTGCGAGCCGCGAGTCTTCGAGGAACGCCGCAACCATGCCCGGATCGAATACATCGTCCGCGTTCTTGTCGGTGGGCTCAAAAGAAGCACCGCCCTCCTTCTGCGGATAGTGTGAGTAAAGTTTCTGTACGAACGCCCGTGCGGAATTCGCATCGAGCGCGCCCGCGAGCGAGGGCACTGCTGCAAGTAGCATAACGGTGCAGGCTGCAATCCAAATTGTCGGTCTCAAATCCGCCTCCGGGAAAATGCGGAATCGAGCCTAGCTGCACTCAGGCGGTGGAGCCATCCCGCCATGGCAGGCGCATGCCGGCGATCATCCGGGCTAGAGTCTCGGGGTCCTGATGATAGTCGCGCCTGGGTGGCAGCAGTCCCAGGTGTTCCGCGGCGAGCGCCAGCGTGTCGGGACAGAAGGCATAGTTGATGATGCGCGCGACCTTGCCTTCGGCCTCCTCGAACCGGATGAGGCTGACGAGATATTCCTTGCCGCCCGTCTTATAAATTCCAGCGACGACCGGCTCGCCTTCGAGTTCGCGCCGCTCGGAGCGCACGCCTTCGATGTCCTGGTTGGCGATGTTGATTGTGATCCAATCGCCCTTGCGGCCGACCTCCCAGCCGACGCCTTGAACTTCCCAGGTCACGGTTTCGAGCAGCGTGTCGGTGACGGCGGCGATGTCGCGCGCGGCGAAGGCCGCCATAAAGCGATCGATCAGTTCGATGGACGCCAGACCGTGACGCGGCGCAGGCGTGAAACTGCGCGCACTTAGGAGCTTATCGCGTCCGCGATGCAGCGCGGATTTTACCGCGCCAACGGACGTCGCGAGCAAGCCGGCGATCTCCTCCAGCGAGAAGTCAAAGACGTCCTTAAGCACGACGGCGGCGCGTTCCTGCGGCGCGGCGTGGTCGAACAGGGCTGCGGCCGCAGACGGCGTGAGTGGTGACACAGGCTGCGCAACTTGGTTCCGTTGAGCTTCGACCATGGCCTTCTCCGCTCTGATCCGTTTGCGTTGCGTGTCAATCCAGCTGTTGGTGGCGATGCGGCAGAGATAGGCCTTGGAGTCCGGCACGCCTTCGCGGTGATAGATCCCTGTGCCGATCGCCCCGAAACCCTTGAGCAGGGTCTCTTGAAGCAGGTCTTCGGCGTCGAAGATCGAGCCGGTGAGCTTCAGGCAGTAGCGGTGCAGCCGCGGGCGGATCGGCGCGATGGTGTCGACATAGCGAAACCACAGTTCGCGTAGCGTGCGCGCCGCATCGTCGTTGATCGGTTCCGACATAGGGTGTCCCTCTCTCTTCCATCCTAAGACGGCCGGCGCGGGCCGAAAGATACGGTGCGCGCGTGGGACATGTTTCCTAAGATAAAGATATGCAGATTTCTTTATGTGTTTCTTGCCCTGCCACGGATCGGCTGCTATATCCGCGGCGCTTCACTCAAGGACCCCTCCCCCATGGCCGAACAGCACGATTACGTCGTCAAGGACATCACGCTCGCCGAATGGGGCCGCAAGGAACTGGCGATCGCAGAAGTCGAGATGCCCGGCCTGATGGCGACGCGCGCCGAGTTCGCGAAGTCCAAGCCGCTGAAAGGCGCGCGGATCGCCGGCTCGCTGCACATGACGATCCAGACCGCGGTGCTGATCGAGACGCTGAAGGCGCTGGGTGCCGACATCCGCTGGGTGTCGTGCAACATCTACTCGACCCAGGATCACGCCGCCGCCGCCATCGCAGCCGCCGGCATCCCCGTGTTCGCGATCAAGGGCGAGAGCCTGAAGGACTATTGGGACTACACCGCCAAGCTGTTCGAATGGCATGGCGGCGGCTATCCGAACATGATCCTGGACGATGGCGGCGACGCCACCATGCTGGTGCACCACGGCCTGCGTGCCGAGAAGGGCGACACCGCCTTCCTCGACAAGCCGGAGAACGAGGAAGAGGAAGTCTTCTACGCGCTCATCAAGAGGCTACTGAAGGAAAAGCCGAAGGGCTGGTTCGCCGAGATCGCCGCCAGCATCAAGGGCGTCTCGGAAGAGACCACGACCGGCGTGCACCGCCTTTATCTGATGGAGAAGGCCGGCAAGCTTCTCTTTCCCGCGATCAACGTCAACGACAGCGTCACCAAGTCCAAGTTCGACAACCTCTACGGCTGCCGCGAGTCGCTGGTCGACGGCATCCGCCGCGGCACCGACGTGATGATGGCCGGCAAGGTCGCGATGATCGCGGGCTTCGGCGACGTCGGCAAGGGATCGGCGGCGTCGCTCCGCCAGGCCGGTTGCCGCGTGATGGTGTCGGAAGTCGATCCGATCTGCGCCCTGCAGGCCGCGATGGAAGGCTATGAGGTCACGACTATGGAAGACGCGGCGCCGCGCGCCGACATCTTCGTCACTGCCACGGGCAATGTCGACGTGCTGACGGTCGACCATATGCGTGCCATGAAGGACCGCGCCATCGTCTGCAACATCGGCCACTTCGATTCCGAGATTCAGGTCGCGGGCCTGCGCAATTTCAAGTGGAGCAACGTGAAACCGCAGGTCGACGAGGTGGAATTCCCCGACGGCAAGCGCATCATCCTTCTGTCGGAGGGCCGCCTGGTGAACCTCGGCAACGCGATGGGCCATCCCTCGTTCGTGATGAGCGCGTCGTTCACCAACCAGACGCTGGCGCAGATGGAGCTGTTCCAGAACGAGGGCAAGTACCAGAAGAAGGTCTACACCCTGCCCAAGCATCTCGACGAAAAGGTCGCGCGCCTGCATCTCGACAAGATCGGCGTGAAGCTGACCAAGCTCACCGACAAGCAATCGGAGTACATTAGCGTGCCCCAGGCGGGCCCGTTCAAGCCGGATCACTACCGGTACTGACGCTCTTATGTTGGCGCTCATCTAACGATACGCGCTCGGGCGGTAGGCTGATAACATGCCGCCCGAAATGTTCGGGAGGAGCCGATGATCGAAGGCAGCTGTCATTGCGGCAAGGTGAAGATCGCGCTCGACAGCGCGCCCGAGGAAGTGACCGACTGCAGCTGCTCCATCTGCCGCCGCTACGGCACGCTCTGGGCCTACTACCATCCGAAGACGGTCCGCATTACCGAAGTGGTCCCGACGGACACCTATGTTTGGAACAAGCGTTGGATTAACTTCCACCGCTGCGCCGAATGCGGTTGCATCACCCATTGGAACGCGGCCGGCAACCCGTCGGCCGACCGTATGGGCGTGAACATCCGCCTTATGCCATCCGAAGTTCTCGCAGCGGCAAAGGTGCGACACTTCGATGGCGCGAGCGCCGGCGGATTCACGCACTGAACTGGGAGATCGAATGATGAGCAAACCGAATTTCCTGCCGCAAAGCGCCGGCGAGGCGTTCAGGCACATCAACGCCGTGACGACACCGACGATCGACGATCTGAAGCTGATGGTTTATCTGGAGGCGTCGGGCCAGGTCGGCTATGGCGACCTGGCGGCGAATGCCAATGACGCCGTCGCCAAGCTGCTCAATGCCAACGGCCGCGAGGAAGTGGCGCACGCCCACCGCGTGGCGAAGGCGATCCGCATCCTCTATGGCGAGGACTTCGCGGTGCCGGCGCCCGCCGACAATCCCTACGCCAAGTCGATGACGCGGAATCTGGACCGGGCAGTGCTCGAAGGGCTCGTCAAGGCCGAGAACAACGGCAAGTCGCTCTACGACACCTGGGCCGACAACACCGCGAACCCCGAGGCCGCCGAACTCTTCCGCCAGAACGGCGTCGAGGAAGCCAAGCACGGCGCCCGCGCGCAGGAAGCGATCGGTCTGTTGTGACATGCCAGCCATGCGCGAACATTCGATGATCTCTCCCGAGGATGCGCAGTAATGTCGGCGCGCTCGGCCCTCCCATCCCGCGAGCGCGATATGCAAAGCCCCGTTCACCTGCGTGCCGCCAACCTCGACGACCTCGACACGGTCGAAGCGTTGTTCCGCGAATATGCCGGCGGGATCGGAATCGATCTCGGCTATCAGGGATTTGAAGAGGAACTGGAGTCCCTGCCCGGTGCCTACGCCCCACCACGCGGCACTCTTCTTCTGGCGGAAATATCCGGCGAGACGATGGGCTGCGTCGCGGTGCGTCCAATTCACGCCACGAAATTCTGCGAAATGAAGCGCCTTTATGTGCGCGATGCCGCGCGCGGTACCGGTGCCGGACGCGCGCTTGCGGTGGCAGCCGTCGCCGAAGGCAAGCGCATGGGCTATGCCGGCATGCGGCTCGACACGCTGTCCACCATGGCGGCGGCGCTGTCGCTGTACCGCGCGCTCGGGTTCAAGGAGATACCGGCCTATTACGACACGCCGATCACCGGCACGGTCTTCATGCACAAGGACCTGGAGACATGAGCGAGACGGTCGAACCGCTTCTGGCCGATCTGGTGGAGTTCGTCGCGCGCGAAGAAAGGCCATACCTCGAAGTGATGGACGCGTGGCGCACCTCCTGCCCTCGCCTGCCCGTGTGGGAAGAGGCCAATGCCCGCGGTCTCGTTACGCGGGTGCGCGGCGACCGCGGCGAATGGCTGGTCTGTGCAACGGCCAAGGGCCGAACGTTCGTGGAGCAGACACGGACGTGAACGTCACGATCCTCGACGATTATTTCGACACGCTGCGGAGCCTGCCCTGCTTCGCGAAACTCAATGGGCACAAGGTCACGATCTGGAACGATCACGTCCAAGACACCGACGCACTGGCCGAACGGCTGAAGGACGCCGAAGCGCTGATCCTGATTCGCGAGCGCACGAAGATTCAGGCACCCCTGATCGCGCGTTTGCCGAAGCTGAAGCTGATCAGCCAGAGGAGCGTCTATCCGCATATCGACATCGCGGCCTGCACCAAGGCGGGCATCGTGGTGTGCTCGAACATGCATGCCGACACGCCGTCCTACGCCGCAGCCGAGCTGACCTGGGCGCTGATCCTGGCGGCGATGCGCCAGCTGCCGCAGCAAGTCGAGGCCCTGAAGCGCGGCGTGTGGCAGACCGGCGTGGGCAACACGTTGCGCGGCAAGACACTCGGCATCTTCGGCTATGGCCGCATCGGCGGTGCGGTGGCGGGCTACGGCAAGGCGTTCGGGATGAACGTGCTCGTCTGGGCGCGCGAGAAGTCGCGCGAGCAAGCGCAAGCCGACGGCCATGCGATCGCCGCAAGCAAGGATTCCTTCTTCGAGCGTGTCGACGTGTTATCGCTGCACATGCGTCTGGTCGATGCGACGCGCGGCATCGTGACGGCGCAGGATCTGGCACGGATGAAGCCGACGGCGCTGATCGTCAACACCTCGCGGGCGCCGTTGATTGCGCCGGGCGCGCTTGTCGCGGCGCTGATGACAGGCCGGCCGGGCATGGCAGCAGTCGACGTGTTCGAGGAGGAGCCGCTGCGCGATCCGAACCATCCCCTGCTCAAATTGTCCAATGTCGTCGCGACACCGCATATCGGCTACGTCACGAAGGACGAATATGAGCTGCAATTCTCCGACATCTTCGACCAGATCGTCGCCTATGCGGCAGGCAACCCGATCAACATCGTCAATCCGGATGTATTGGAACATCGTCGATGACCACCCGTACTGCCATCTGTTCCTGCGGCCAGCTTCGGGTTACCTGCGAGGGCGAGCCGGTGCGGGTTTCGATGTGCCATTGCCTGGAATGCCAGAGGCGCACCGGCAGCGTCTTCGGCGCGCAGGCGCGCTGGCCGAAGGAACGCGTAGCCTTCGAAGGCGAGAGCACGACCTGGGTGCGCACGGCCGATAGCGGCAACACGATCAGCTTCCACTTCTGCCCTTCTTGCGGAACGACCGTGTGGTACCGGATCGATCACATCCCCGATGTCGTCGCGGTGGCGACTGGTGCCTTCGCCGATCCCAATTTTCCCGCGCCGAAATTCTCGGTCTATGAATCGCGCAAGCATGCCTGGGTGAGCCCACCGGAGGACGCCGAGCACTTCGATTAAGTCGGGCACCTTGTCAGGCGTGCGCAATGCCGGCGTAAAGCGCATAGAAACCCAGCGTGTCCTGCAGGCCATGCGCGATGATTACCGGCCAGAGGTTGCGGCCCCAGATGAGGCTTCCCGCGCCGGTGATGAGGCCGGAGAAATAGATCGCAACGACGCCGACCGGACCTTGATAGGCGTGTCCAAGCGCAAACGGTATGGCCTGAAGGAAGATGGCGGCGATCCACGCCAGGCGGCTCGCCCCCAGCAATTGGGCGAAGCGCGTCATGACATAGCCGCGATACAGCATCTCCTCGCCAAAGCCGCCGAACAGCCAGGCGCAGGAAATCATGATGAGGAGAAGGCCGAGATTTCCCTTGAGCGCGGCGAAGGTCTGTTCGGCGAGCGTCATGCTGGTCCCCGTGGCATGGGCGACCAGCGGATCGAGAACGGGCCTGATCATCATGTCGAAGAGCATACAGACAACGAAGATGGCAAAGCCCTGGGCGATTGTGATCAGCCAGCGCCTGGGCACGATCAACCCAAACTCGGCAAACGTCTCGCCGCGCAGCCGCACCCAGAGGAAGACGAGCAGAATGAGCGTGAAGAACAGGTAGGTCCGGCGCAACAGCGGCATTTCCGGCAACGTCAGATGAATCGTGCCAGCAGCCGCCTCGACCCATTTCGTGAAGAAGACCGTTAGCAGAAGGACCACAGCCAGCTCGACGAGCCGCATGAAGGTGAGACGATCGAATCTCGGCAAGGCCATGCGGCGGGTTTCCTTCTTCGGTCGAACAAACTCGGACAATTGCGTATTTGGTACTAATCGTACTATTGTCGAGGTCGAGCAAATGACGAAATCGCGAGCGAACCTCACCGAGCTGGAAGGCGCGATCCTGGGCGTCCTGTGGCGCAGCCCGGGCATGACGGCCTATGCCGTGCGCCAGGTGTTCCTGTCCTCAAACTCGGCTGAGTGGAGCGGCAGTGCCGGCGCGGTCTATCCGGCGATTGCGCGCCTGCAGACCGCGGGATTTATCGCCGCACGATCGGCCGGAGATTCGCGCGGCACCAAGACCCTCGAGGTGGCGCGGGCTGGAAAGACCGCGCTCGACCGCTGGCTGTACGACGCGGAGCGTGCCGCCGGACCCGGCCTCGATCCGTTCCGCACACGCGCCGGCCTGTGGTCAGAGCTGGCACCGGGCGCGCGGCGCCAGCTGATGCGGAATCTGAAGGAGACAATCACACGGCAGCGAAGAGCGCTGGCGAGCGGCCCAAAGCCGACCGACGCCGGCGACGCCGTCACCCTGGAGCTTCACCTAGCGCTGCTCGACATGCGGCTGCGCTGGCTCAACGACGCGACCCACAAGCGTTCGGCGCCCGGCTAGGCGAAGGGCTTACAGGCTTATCGCGCGCTGGAAGGCCGGGCGCGCACCAATGCGCTTGTAATAGGCTTCGGTGTTCGGCTTGAAGCCGCTTCGCAGATCCAGCGTCTCGGCCAGATAGAGCGCGAAACCGACGCAGATGTCGGCGATCGTGAAACGGCCGGCGCAGAGATACTCCCTGTCGCCGGTTGCCTGCTCGACGCTGCGCAGCCGCGAGAAGAACCATTGGGTATAATCGTCGACCGCCTGCTTCAGCCTGCGCTCCTCCGGCTCGAGCCGCGTGTAGCGCAGCACGATGGTCTGCGGGAACGTCAGCGTCGCATCGCTGCGATGAAGCCAATTGAGGTACGAACCATAGTCCTTATCCTTCGGGGTCAGGCCGAGAAGCGTCGGTCCATGGCAGTCGACCAAATACTGGCAGATGCCCGCCGACTCCGTCATCGTCACATCGCCGTCGGTAAGGGCCGGCACCGTGCCGAGCGGATTGATGTCGAGATAGCCTTCACGGAACAGGCGCGGCGGAAATCGCATCGTTTCCAGCTCGTAGGGAATGCCCATTTCCTCGAGCGTCCAGAGCGGGCGCACCGATCGCGCACCCTTGCAGTGATAGAGCTTGATCGTCATCTGGCGGACTAGGCGCCCTTGTTCGGCGCGATGAGATATTTGTCGCCCGTCGCACGCTTGTTGTAACCGGTGATCGCGGCGGCGCTGAGCGCGTCGGCGAGCGATATGGTGTGGCTGTAATGGCTCGCGAACGTCGTCTTGATCTCGCGCGCCACGCGCTGGCGAAGCTTCTCCGTCTCGGCCGCGCCGATCTTGATCAGGAACGGCGTCAGCAGCCAGCCGCCGAGGCCCCAGCTCATGCCGAAGGCGCGGTTGAGTTCGGTCGGGCCGGTGTCCAGCCCGCCATAGATGTAGACCTGCTTGTAGGTCGTCGAGCCGTAGCGGCTGAAGCCAGGTGCTTTGCGCACCGCGGCGATTTCCATCGCGGTCAGGATCTGGCCGGCGAGCTTACCACCACCGATCGCATCGAACGCGATGGTCGCGCCGGTGTCGACAAGCGCCGCGATCATATCGTCCATGAAGGACGGCTTGGATGAGTCGACGACGTGAACCGCTCCGATGCTCTTGAGAATCTTGGTCTGTGCATCGCTGCGCACGATGTTGACGAGCTGGATGCCATCCTTGAAGCAGATCTTGTTCAGCATCTGGCCGAGATTGGAGGCAGCTGCGGTGTGAACGAGCGCAGTATGGCCCTCACGCCGCATCGTTTCGGTCATGCCGAGAGCGGTCAGCGGATTGACGAAGCAGGATGCGCCCTCGGCAGCCGTCGTGCCGTCGGGCAGAAGCAGGCAGTCGGACGCCTTGAGCGTGCGGTACTGCGCATACATCGCGCCGCCGAGAATCGCGACGGTCTTGCCCATCAGGTGCTTCGCATTGGCGCCCGTCCTGATCACCTCGCCGGCGCCTTCGTTGCCGGCCGGGAGCGACTGGCCGGCACGCGCCGCCATAGCGCGGCGGAACGCTTCGGGGATCGGCGCGGTGACTTTGACGTCCGCGCCGGAGCCGGAGAATTTCGCGTTCTTCATGTCGGCAGCGCCGAACAGCAGGCCGATGTCGGACGGATTGATCGGCGACGCATCGACGCGCACCAGGACCTCGTCCGGCCCCGGCTCCGCCACCGGAACGCGCTGAAGCGAAAGCTCGAGTTCGCCCGTATCCTTGACCAGCGAGCGCAGTTGAAGTCCGTCCATCGTTCTCTCCCGAATGTCGTTTCGAAGAGCCTAGTGCCGCGAGCCGATGCGGCGCAACAACGCCTGACGCGGCACCAATTGTCCCCTATGCTGTCGTGGAGATATCGGGAGGAAATGGTCCATGCAGATCAAGGACAAGATCGTGGTGGTGACGGGCGCGGCAAGCGGCATCGGCCGGGCGCTGGCGCAGCGCTTCGCACGCGAAGGCGCGAAACTCGTGGTGTGTTCGGATCTCAACGGCGAAGGCGCGGCCAAGACCGCCAAGGAGATCGGTGGCATCGCGTTTACGACCGACGTGTCGAAGGAGGCCGATATCGTTCGCCTGATCGACACGGTCGAGAAGGAGAAAGGGCCGATCGATCTGTTCTTCTCCAATGCCGGCATCGGTTATGGCGGCGGCGCGGAGGTTGTGAACGATCGCTGGCAGCGAATCTGGGAGATCAACGTGATGGCGCATGTCTGGGCGGCGCGTCATCTCGTGCCCAGGATGATCGCGCGCGGCGGCGGCTATCTGTGTTCCACCGCATCGGCTGCCGGTTTGCTTTCGCAGATCGGTTCCGCGCCGTACGCGGTCACCAAGCATGCGGCGGTCGGCCTGGCCGAATGGCTCGCCATCACCCATGGCGATCAGGGGATCAAGGTGTCCGTGCTGTGCCCGCAAGCCGTGCGCACCGCGATGACTGCCGGCAATCCCGACGGCGTGGCCAGCATCGACGGCATGATGGAGCCCGAAGTCGTCGCCGAGGCCTGCGTGAAGGCGATCGCGGCGGAGGAATTCCTCATCCTGCCGCATCCAGAAGTGCTGCAATATATGCGCAACAAGACCAACGACTATGGCCGCTGGATCGGTGGCATGCGCAAGCTCAACCGGCGGTTCCGCGGCTAGTGTCGTGGCTTCGAAATTCGCTCAGAAGCCGATATCGGAACGATGCGAATTTGGGAATCGGGACACTAGCCCGTCACCACGAAGCGAACCGCGCCGATCGTCACGGCATCGGTGCGAACGCGCGGAGCGGCTCCGGCGCGGCTTGCGAAGAGATCGTAGGGCTCGACGCGCAACGTGAACGGGCCGGACGAGCGCCGCAGGATGGTTGTCACATCGAAGCGCTGCGCCGCCATGCCGGGCATTCCCTCCATGTGATGCGTGGCACCGAAAATATCGATCAGACCGACCGGATCGTTCGACGGCGGCAGGCCTGCGCTGTCGAGATAGACGGCGAAGCCGGATGACGGGACGAGCTTGAAGACGATCCCTGACAATTCGAGCAATACCGTCGCCTGCGGGTTCATCAGTTCTGGGGCGCTGAGCGATGGCGACGCCCCATTCTCCGCGCGCGCATGGCGAGGCGAAGTCGCACCGAACGCGCGGCGCGCGCCACTCCTGGGCGTTACGACGAGCGGATGACGATCGGCGAACAGTTCGCGCTCCGGGGGCGGGCGGCGAGCCCCGACTCTGAACGCCGGTGCGGTGGCCATCGGAGCCATGGCAGGTGGTGCGGCTCCGCCGATCGCGCCGCCGCCGGGCTTGGCCTCGTCGGACGGAGGCGGTGGAGGCGGCGGTGGTGACGGAACCTCGAGCTGGCTCGGATAGTCGACGTCGTAGCCAGCCAGCAGAGCGATCGCGTCGCGGCGGCTGAGCGTCACCTCGCTGCCGTCGGCATCGACAAAGGCCCAGGGCTTCGCATCGAACCAGTCGGGTGACGGCGCCGGGCCCCAGCTCTTGCCCGTCGTATTCGCCCAGGCCGCCCACATGCGGTCGATATTGGCGTGATGGACCCAGAAGACGGGATCGAATGCGGCCGTGGTGATCTCCGCCATCGCGCCGTTCGCCGAGTTGATCACGCCGCCCACCGCGAGATGGATATCGTTGTGCGGCCGCTGCTCGAGAAGACCGATTTGCGTGTGGTTGGAATCGAGAACGTCGCCGCCGAAGCCGGGCCGACCTGCCACATGGAAGAAGGTATCGGCGCCGACTGTCTTGGGCGCCTCGCCGATCGCGGCGCTCAATTCAAGCAGGCCGCGCGCAAAGGACATCTCGCGATTGGGATGGAACAGCGGATTCGCGATTGTCTTCTCAGCGTCGACGAACTCCGGCGCGTAGATCGCGGGAAAGGTGCGCTGTTCCGGGTCGCCATAGTTCCAGTAAGGCAGAGCAAGCGACGGATCGCCCGCCGCCGCGCGCAGGTTGCGTTCGAAGAAATGGAGATAGGCCCGGTGCCAAATCACGAAATCTGCGGAGCATTGGCCGAAATGCGGACATTTGTTCCAGTACTTGGCGCCATCGACGGATTTCAGCTTCGGATCGCGCTTGAGCTCGGCCTCGAAGAGCGCGTCGCTGTAGGCATGGACGGCGGCCTGGAAGAACCAGCTGCGATGATCGGAGCCCGGCAGAGCCTTCATCGCGGCAACGCCACGGCGCAGGGCCGCCGCCTTGCCCGGGTCGGCAGAAAACGCAGCGAGGGACTGGCGGACCGGACCTGCCGGCGCGGCGCGAGCCGGAAGGCCCGCGAGCGCCAGCGCCGAAATGGCCGTGGCGGCGAACTGGCGACGTGTCTGCTGCATGCGACGCCCCTCAACGGCGTTGAACCGAAATTATCACCGCCTCTGCACGATTCGCCGGTAGAGGCCGACGCTCCGTACTCTGATTTATTAATCGCCTGATTTGACTCTGTGAAATGGATGTTGGCCCCAGATATTGGGGTTTTGGCCACATCTAGTTTTTTACACTTTCTTAACTACTTTCTCTTGCGGCCCCGACGATCGTGCCTATCATATTGATTCCACAGTGATTCGTTCCTGTGGACAGAATCGGGGGCAGCCGGGAATGCGTCCCACAATGGGACAGAAAAAGAGCCCTGGCGTCAGGTGGGGATTCGCAAGATCGCAGGCCGTTGTGCCCGCCCTTGCCGGATTCCTGCTGGCGCCAACGCCAGCCCTCGCCGCGACCGACGCGGCGACGCAGCAGCTTCTCGTGCTCGGTGCGGTCACGACGGGTGCGCTGGCGCTCGCCATCGCGGCAGGGCTCTGGGCGCTTGCCGAGCAAAGCCGCGCCGGCAAGCTGCGCCGGGCGTTGCGCCATTCGAGCGCGCGCACCCGTGCCGCGGTGGGCGAGCGCGATGCCCTGCTCGCGGCCGGGCGCGAAGCGCTGATCGTATGGGGCCGCGACGGCGGCACGCCGCTGAACTATGGCAGCGCCGAAGCGCTGCTCGATGCCTGCCTCGCGGGCCCAGATGCCACGACGGTGAGCCAGGCGCTGGACGATCTCAGCGATCGCGGCGCAGGCTTCACCCTGACGGCACATGACAAGAACGCGCGCGCCTTGATGCTGCGCGGCCGCGCGGTCGGCGGAATGGCGGCGGTGTGGATCGAAGAAGAAGTCGTCGCGCTGCGCGAGGCGTTTGACTTCCAGACCATCCTCGATGCGCTGCCAGTGCCTGTGTGGCTGCGCGACAAAACGCTATCGCTCATCTGGGGCAACCGCGCATTCCTGACGGCGACGGGCACGCAGGACGCCGAGCAGGCCCGCACCGCCCAGGCTGCGCTCGACCGCACCGAACGCGATCTTGCGGCGACAGCCAGGAACCAGGGCGTGGCCTACGAGGCGCGGCGCTTCGCCGTGGTCGGCGGCCAGCGCCGGGCGCTCGCCTTTACCGAGACGCCGGTCGATGGCACGGGCGTCGTGGGCAGCGCGATCGACGTCACCGACGTCGCCGCCGCCGAAGCAAAGCTGCAACAGCACATCGATGCTCATGCCGACACGCTCGACAAGCTCGCAACCGCGGTGGCGATCTTCGGGCGCGACCAGAAGCTCACTTTCTACAACCGCGCCTTCTCGCGGCTGTGGGATCTGTCGGAGAGCTGGCTCGACAGCCATCCGTCCGACGGCGACATCCTCGACCGGCTACGCGAGGGCCGCTGGCTTCCCGAGCAACGCGATTACCAGGCTTGGAAACGCGAGCGGCTCGCGCTCTACGACAATCCGCGCGACTATCCGTCCGAGGAGCTGTGGCATGTGCAGGGCGGCAAGACCTTGCGCGTCGTGGCACAGCCACATCCGTTCGGCGGCCTGACGTTCCTCTACGAGGATGTCACCGAAAAGCTCGCGCTGGAGAGCGCCTTCAACACGCAGATAAAAGTTCAGTCGGCGACGCTCGACACGCTGCAGGAAGCGGTGGCGGTGTTCGGCCCGGACGGCAAGGTGAAGCTGCACAATGCGGCCTTCCTGCGCATCTGGGAACTGACGGAGAAGGATCTCGCCGGCGAGCCGCATGTGAGGAACATCGCCGCGGCCTGCGCCGAGAAATTCGGCGACGAGGCTGTGTGGGAGCGGCTGATCCAGGCGATCGTCTCCGGCGCGCCCGCGCGGCGCGATCTGGGCGAAATCGAGCGCAACGACCGCACCATCCTGTCGCTGGCGCTGGCGCCGCTGCCCGACGGTGCGACGCTCGTCACCTTCGCGGACGTCACCGACCGCTTCCGCATCGAAACCGCGCTGCGCGAACGCAACGATGCGCTCGAGGCGGCGGACAATTTGAAGTCCGACTTCATCAAGCACGTCTCCTACGAACTGCGTACGCCGCTGAACACGATTCTGGGCTTTGCCGAGCATCTGGCGAGCGGCATTCCGGGCGAACTCAACCGCGCGCAGGCCGGCTATGTGCAGGACATCGTGTCGGGCTCGAACACGTTGAAGGACCTGATCAACAATATTCTCGATCTGTCGCTGATCGAGTCGGGTGCACTCAGGCTCGAGCTGGAGCGGATCGACCTGCATGCGATGTTGTCCGGTGTCGCGGCCACGGCACGCGACTGGGCGGCGAAAGTCGATCTCGAACTCAAGGTCGATGTCGCGGCGGACGCCGGCACATTCCTCGGCGACGAGCGGCGCATCCAGCAGGTGGTTTTCAACCTGCTCTCCAACGCCTTCAAATACACGCCGAGCGGCGGGACGATCACGCTGTCGGGCGCCATCGCCGGCGAAGACGTGCAGATATCGGTTTCCGACACCGGACCCGGCCTCGCGCCGGAGGTGAAGGCAAACGCCTTCGAGCGCTTTGCCTCCAAGAACCGCTCGGGCCAGCGCGCCGGCGCGGGGCTGGGGCTCGCGCTCGTCAACCGCTTCATCGAGCTGCATGACGGCTGGGTCGAAATCGAAAGCGGCGTCCATGGAGACGAGGGAGGCACGCTGGTTCGCTGCCACCTGCCGCGGCGCATGCACGACGAAGGCCCGCAAAGCACGGAACGAAAGACGGCCTAGCTTCGGCCGCTACTGCTCCTTGACCTCGACGGTGAATTTGAAAACGCAGCGCAGCCCGTCCTTCTCGAAGCGCAGTTCGGTCCGCCCACCACGCTCGCCGGCGACGGCCGACCGGATCACACGGCTGCCAAAGCCGATGTGCTCGGGCGCAACGTCGATCGGATCCCCACCGGACTCCCGCCACTCGATCCTGATGCGCCGTTCTCTGCCCTGCTGCTGAACGAACCAGGCCAGCGAGACGAGTCCATTGCGGACCCTCAACGCGCCATATTTGAGCGCATTCGTCGCGAGCTCATGGATCGCAAGCGCGAGCATGCCGGCGGTTTTCTCCGCGATCGCCTGCGCGGGCCCATCAAGCGCGACCTGGTGAGGCCGGGCGGGATCATGAAAGGGCGCAAGAACGCTTTTGAACAACTGCCCGAGATCGACGAGACGCTCCGAGGAGCTGAGCACCAGCTCGCCGGTCAGTAGCAGCGCACGCATCCGTCCCATGAATTGGTCGACGAACGCTTCGACCTCGGGCTGATGCCGCGGGCGCGACTGGCGCGCGATCGCGTCGATCACCGCAAAAAGATTCTTCGTACGGTGCTTCATTTCTCCGATCAGAAGCTGCTGCCGTTCCGACGCCAGGCGGCGCTCGGTGATATCGCGCGCAATCTTCGATGCACCGATCACGATACCTTCCGGGCTGCGAATGGGAGAGACGGTCAGCGAGATGTCGACGAGACCGCCATCCTTGCGCCGGCGCACCGTTTCGTAATGGTCGATCCGCTCGCCGCGCCGCAGACGGGCCAGGATGGTCGGCTCCTCGTCGTGGCGGTCCTCAGGAATCAGGATTGCAATCGGCCCGCCGATGACCTCATCGGCGGTGTACCCGAACAGACGCTCAGCTCCCCGGTTCCAGCTGGTTATCGTTCCGTCGAGACTCTTGGCAATGATCGCATCGTCGGACGATTCGACAATAGAGGCCATGTGCTGGGCAAGCTCTTCGGCTTGCCTTCGGTCGGACGTGTCGACGAGCATATTGGCCGCGCCGACAAATCTTCCCTGTTCGTCGAACAGCGGAGTCGGATGGGATGTGAACGTCACGCGCGAGCCGTCCGGCCGTTCCGCAACCGTCAGCATGTCGCGAACAATTCTCCGCTCGCGTATCGCCAGCGCCATGGGAGATTCGTCGTGCGGCAGCACGCGGCCATCAGGGCGGAAGAGTTTCCAGGAACCGCACCATTCGCTCCTGCCGACTTCAGGACGATGGCCCCAAAGCGCGACAGCCGCATCGTTGAAATAGGTTATCCGGCCCAGCGGATCGGTCGCATAGACGGCGATCGGCAGCGTGTCGAGAATCCGACGGAATTGGCGCTCGTCTCCCCCATCTTTGCCTGCGCCCTCGCCGACGCGCGGTGCGGCAAACATCGGACTGGAAACGGTCTCGCGGAACAAATCTGCCATCGAGGAGCGGGCGAGATCAGCCCTTTTATTTTCAACGAAAAGGCTATGTGCATAGCCGATACCGGTCAATTCTCGAATTTCGCCTTTTGCGCGAAGTTCGGAGTTCCCTTCGAAAATTCGAACATATCGCGTTGCGCCAACAGTGGATTCATTGCGCTCGAGCCGACCGCCAGGAACTTTGTTGAAAGATTTGATCATGCGCGCGCTTGGACCAGTTCGGTTGCGGCTGGGAACTCATTCGTCAAAGCGGCGAGCCCGTGCCGCAGGAGCCTTGGCAGGGGACGGCCCGGCTCGAGGAGTGGACGGGGCTTGCCGGACGATCCGGGATCGCGGAATAGTCGAACGCTCCCCTTGACGGCGGAGTGCCGTTCGAGCGTGGAGGTTTGCTTGACAGTCCCGGAACACACACTGGACCGGCGCGACCGGGCATTCTTCGGTCATCCGCCGGGACTTGGATGGCTAAGTTTCAGCGAGCTGTGGGAGCGCTTTTCCTATTACGGCATGACCGCACTGCTCGTGCTCTACATGACGCACAGCTTGCTGCAGCCGGGCCACATCACGCACATCTGGGGCTTTGTTCCGTTCCAGAATTTTATCGCGCTGCTGTACGGGCCCGCCGCGGGACAAGCACTCGCTTCGCATGTCTATGGTTTCTACACCGCGTTCGTGTATTTGACTCCGATCGGCGGCGGATACCTGGCCGACCGTTTCATCGGCCGCACCAACGCGGTGACGATCGGCGCCGTCCTGATGGCCACGGGCCATTTTCTCATGGCGTTCGATGCGACGTTCCTGATGGCGCTGCTGTGCCTCTTGCTGGGTGTCGGCTGCTTCAAGGGAAACATCGCGGGCCAGGTGGGCGCGCTCTACAACGAGGGCGATCCGCGCCGTGCCGACGCCTATCAGGTATTCCTGTTCTTCGTGCAGATCGCAGTGATCGCGTCTCCATTGGTCTGCGGGCGGCTGGCCTCCAACTTTGGCTGGCACTACGGTTTCGGCGCCGCGGGCGTGGGCATGCTCATCGGATTGCTGACATACAGCGCCGGGCGCCGCGCCCTGCCGGCCGAAGCGCCCAGAAAGCAGCGCGAGACGCCGGCGCGTCCTCCGCTCAGCCGCAGCGACTGGACCAGGGTCATCGTGCTGGTCGCGCTTCTACCGGTCCTCGCCGTCTCCATCGTGGGCAACCAGCAGATCTTCAACGCCTATCTGGTGTGGGGCGAAGCGAACTATCAATTGACCATCTTCGGGCTGAAGATGCCGATCACCGATCTTCTGGCCTATGGTTCGATCATCAGCGCCGCGACCATCGCGCTGTCCGTCGCTTTCTGGCGCTGGTGGGCGACGCGCTGGCCGGAGCCGGACGAGCTGACCAAGATCGCGGTCGGCGTCGCGATCAGCGCCGGTGCTCCTCTATTGCTCGTCGCGGCGTGCACGATCATCGCCGCGCATGGCGGCAGAGTGAGCTTGCTGTGGGCGATCGGGTTCGAGTTCGTCAACGATCTGGGTTTCGCGAACGTCCTGCCTGTCGGACTTGCGCTTTATTCGCGCGCCGCGCCCAAGGGCACCACCAGCACGTTCATCGGCGTCTATTATCTGCACCTGTTCGCCGGAAATTTCTTCGTCGGCTGGGTCGGCGGCTTGCTGGAGAAGATGTCGGCGACGTCGTTCTGGCTACTGCATGTCGCGCTGATCCTGGGCTCGGCGGCGATACTGCTTCTCGTGAAGATGCTGTTCGGCAAGGTTCTCGCGCCGGCCTATGACGAGCCGGTCGACGAAGCGCTGGCAGAGTTGGTGGCCTAGGGCACGCCGGAGGGGCACATGGTCCGCGTCATCCTGGTACGTCATGCCCAACCGGTCATTGAACCGGACAAGCCTTCGGAGACGTGGGAGCTGTCCGATGACGGACGCGCCGCGACCGTCGCGCTCGCGCAGGCGTTGAAGACCTTTGCCCCTGCCGCCATTCTGTGCGGCGCCGAGCCGAAGATGACCGGCACCGCAACTACCCTGTCCGAACAGATCGGTGTTCCGGTCAAGCCCCTGCCGGGGCTCTCCGAGCACGCGCGTCGTACAGCCAAGTTCGCCGACAAGGACGCATTCGAGGCGGCGATCAAGAGTCTGTTCGAGCGGCCGCACGAAACGGTCTATGGCGAGGAGAGCGCCAATCAGACGTATGACCGGTTTAGCGTTGCGCTCGACGGCACATTGGCCGCGCGGCCGCAGGATACCGTCATCGCGGTTTCTGGCGGCACGGCGATCTGCATCTTTCTCGCGCGCCGCTCGGGGATCGACGCGTTCGCAACGTGGAAGCGACTGCGACTTCCGATGGCTTTCGTGCTCGATCCCGAGAACTGGAAGATCGAGCGCGAAATCTAAGATGCGCTAATGCTGGCTCTTCGGCATGCGTACGACAAGGCCGTCAAGCTCGGGCGTCACCTTGATCTGGCAGGAGAGCCGGCTATTGGCTTCGACGTCGGGCGCGAAGTCGAGCATGGTGACTTCCATGTCCTCCTTGGGCGGAAGCTTGGCGAGCCAGGCCTGATCGACGAAAACGTGACAAGTGGCGCAGGCGCATGCGCCACCGCAATCGGCGTCGATGCCGGGAATGAGGTTTTTCACCGCCCCTTCCATGATTGACCAGCCGGCCGGAACGTCGACCTCGTGCTCCTTGCCGGAGTGTTCGATGTATTTGATCTTGGGCATTGCGGCTCCGGTTTCTAGGCGATGGACTTCATGGGAATTGCGGTGTCGGCGAGACGCTCTGGCGCAATCTTCGCGCCGTCGGCGATGAGCTTTTTGCCGACGAGATATTCCGGCGCGGCGTTGACCGCTTCGACCGCGGCGACTTTGCCGTCGCGCAGGTGGAAGACGGCGAACTTGCGCGCCTCGGGATTGCCGCGCATGACAATGTGGTCGGATGGCTGCGCAAGGCCCGCGATCTGAAGCTTGAGGTCGTACTGGTCCGACCAGAACCACGGCACTTCGCGATAAGTGTTGGCCTTGCCCGCCATGCAGAGCCCCACATGCTTGGCCTGGTCGATGGCGTTCTGCACGCATTCCAGGCGCAATGCGGTGCCTTCTCGGCCGATATGACGCGTGCAGTCGCCGGCCGCGAAGATCGCCGGATCGCCGGTCGCGTTGCTGTTCTGGTCGACCACGATGCCGTCGTCGCAACCGAGGCCGGCTTCGCGCGCAAGTTCCTCGTTCGGCACGATGCCGATGCCGACGAGCGCGATGTCGGCGGGGTAGAGCTTGCCCTTGGCGCGGACGGCCTCGAGCTTGCCGTCGCCTTCGAACGCTTCGACGCCGGTGTCGAGCAGGATTTTCACGCCGGCAGCGCGGTGGACCTTGTCGTAGAAATCGGAAATGGGAATCGAGACGGCGCGCGCCATGACACGGTCCATCGCCTCGAATACGGTGACATCGATGCCGCGCTTGGCCGCGACGGCGGCGACCTCGAGCCCGATATAGCCGCCACCGACGATGGCGAGCTTGCGGCCCGGCTCGAACACCGCGCGCAAACCGTCGACGTCTGCGATGCCGCGCAGATAGTGCACGCCGGGAAGATCGGCGCCGGGGCATCTGATCTTGCGCACGCGGCTGCCGGTCGCGATGAGCAGCTTGTCGTAACCGAGCGAGCGGCCGTCGGAGAGCATCACCGTTTTCGTGGCGCGATCGATCTTCGTCGCGGCAACGCCGAGGATCAGCTCGCAGCGCGCTTCCTTGTAGAAGGCATCGGGCTTCAGGAAGAGACGCTCGCGGTCCATCGTGCCCATCAGATAGGCCTTGGAAAGCGGCGGACGCTGATAGGGCGCGAACGGCTCGTCGCCCACCATGGTGATGCCGCCCGCGAAGCCTTCGGCCCGCAGGGTCGCCACGGCCTGTGCGCCGGCCTGACCGGCGCCGATGATGACGATATGTTCGGACATCCAGCTTCCACGGAAAGCCGCGGCACGCCCGTGCGCCACAGCAGCGCCAAGATGGCCGACGGCCCCACTGGAATCAACCGCTTAGGCTGCGTTGAGCGGAACAGCCGGGCGGGCTAGAACCAAGCTATGCATGAGGATTCTCAGGCCTTTGAGCTGACCGTGCCGCTGACCGATCTCAAGGCGACCGAGAAGCTTGGGGCGCGGATTGCCGCAGCCCTGAGGGCAGGCGATGCCGTCGCGCTCGAAGGCGACCTAGGCGCGGGCAAAACCGCGCTGGCGCGGTCGATCCTTAAGGCTCTGGGCGTGACGGAGGAAGTGCCGAGCCCGACCTTCACGCTGGTGCAGCACTATGAGACCGCGAGGCTGGCGGTGCGGCATTTCGATCTATACCGCATCGAGCGGGCAACGGAGATCGAGGAGCTCGGACTCGAAGAAGCCCTCGACGACGGCGCGGCCCTGATCGAGTGGCCCGAACGGGCGCAGTCCTGGCTTCCGGCGGACCGGCTTCATATCAGGTTGCGCCTGGAAAACGGCAGCCGCTCGGCGAAGATCTCCGGGCCGCCGCGCTGGAAGCTTGCCTTGTCGGAGCGCCATCATGCCGGCTGAACGTGTCGACGAAATGAACACGTTCCTTGCCAGCGTCGGCTGGGGCGATGCCGCGCGCGCTCCGTTGCCGGGCGACGCCTCCACGCGGCGTTATGTGCGTCTGTCGCGCGCCGGCAAGAACGCGATGCTGATGGATCAGCCGCAACACGCCGAGACGCCGGCGGCGCCCGCCGATGCGACACCCGAGGAACGCCGTGCGCTCGGCTATAACGCGATCGCGCGGCTCGCCGGCGCCGACTGCGTGCGGTTCATCGCGATCGCCAACTATTTGCGCAAGCTGGGCCTGAGCACACCCGAGATTCTCGCCGCCGATCCAAAGGCGGGCTTCGTGATCATCGAGGATTTGGGCGATGCGCTCTATGCGGATGTCGTCGGGCAGGAGAGCGAGCTCGAACTCTATCGCGCGGCAGCCGAAACCCTGGCGGTGATCAATGCCGAACGTGCGCCGGTCGTGATGCCACCCGACAAGGCGCTGCATGCCTTCGACGAGACCGCGCAGATCGCCGAGGTCGACCTGATGACCGAGTGGTTTCTGCCGGCGGCGCTCGGCCGCAAGGCGCAGCCTGAGGAGACCGAGGAGCATCGCGCGCTGTGGCGGGCGGCGCTGGCGGGCGCCCGAGGCAAGGAGCCGGTGTTCGTGCACCGCGACTATCACGCGCAGAATCTGTTGTGGCTGCCGAAGCGGCCGGGTGCCGCGAAGGTCGGATTGATCGACTTCCAGGACGCAGTGGCGGGATCGAGGGCTTACGACCTCGTCTCGCTGATCGAGGATGCGCGGCGCGATGTGGCGCCAAAGATCGCGGAAGCAACGGCGAAGCACTATCTGAACGTCATGCGCGCGCAGGGCACGCCGCTCGACGAGGACGTCTTTCGCGGCGAAATGGCGGTGATGGCGGCGCAACGCAACGCCAAGATCGCGGGGATTTTCGCGCGCCTCTACAAGCGCGATAACAAACCGCGCTATCTCGGCTATCTGCCGCGCGTCTGGGGCTATCTCAATCGCGATCTCGAACATCCCAGTCTCGGCGCGCTCAAAGCGTGGTACGACAAGACCATTCCGCGCGAGCGGCGCGGTGCACCGAAGATCGAAGGAGCGGCGACGTGAAAGGTCCCGAGCGCGCGATGGTCATGGCGGCAGGTCTTGGCACACGCATGCGGCCGCTTACCAACGACAAGCCGAAGCCGCTGGTCATGGTGGACGGCAAGACGTTGATTGATCATGCGCTCGACAGGCTCGTCGCCGCCGGCGTGACGATGGCCGTGGTCAACATCCACTATATGGCCGACATGGTGAAGGCGCACCTCGCCAAACGCCACGACATCGAGATCCGCTATTCGGAAGAGACCGACGCGCTGCTCGGAACCGGCGGCGGCGTGCTGAAGGCAATGTCCTATTTCAACGGCGAGCCATTCTACGTGATGAATTCCGACACGGTGTGGGTGGAAGGCATCGGCCATGCGCTGGACCGGATGGTCGCGCGCTGGGATCCCGATGCAATGGATGCGCTGCTGCTGATGGCCTCGATGGTCACCGCGCTCGGCTTCGAGGGTGCCGGCGATTTCAACATGGATTCGGACGGGCGGCTGTCGCGCGTCGCCGAGCATCGTGTTTCACCGTTCGCCTATCCGGGTGTGCAGATCGTCCATCCGCGCCTGTTCGACGGCGCGCCGGCTGGAACCTTTTCGACAAACCTGATGTGGGATGTTGCGATCGAGAAGGGGCGCCTCTACGGCGTTCGCCTCGATGGCGTGTGGATCCATGTCGGCACACCAGAAGCGGTGCGCGAGGCCGAAGACTTCCTGGCCGACCTTCCTTCGGTCATCTGACCGTGCCGTCGAACGTCTACACGATTTCCTCCAGCGCACCTTTTGCAGACACGCTCGCCCGCGGCCTGATCAAGCGGCTGGGTTCGGCGCCCTTGGCGCTCGCCGATGCCGTCATCTATCTGCCAACGCGGCGCGCGCAACGCACCTTCGGAGACGCTTTCGCGCGCGTGCTGGGTGGCGCGGGACTGTTGCCGCAGTTCAAGGCTCTGGGTGATGTCGACGAGGACGAATTTCTGTTCGATACCGGTTCGCTCGAACTGACGCCGGCGATTGCGCCGATGCGGCGCTCGCTGCAGCTCGCGGCGATGATCCAGCGCTGGCACAACCTGCAGCACAAGGAGCCGATGGGGTTCGCACAGGCCAGCGCTCTCGCAGACAGCCTGGCGCAGGTGATGGACGAGGTCGAGACTCAAGGCGTACGGATCGCCGATCTCGACGTGCCAAAAACGCTCGCCGAACATTGGCAGAGCGTTCACAAGTTCCTGGCGCTGCTTGAGACGCAGTGGCCAAATATTCTTGCTGCTGAGAAGCGGATAAGTCCGGCAGACCACCGCAATCAGGCGCTGAACGCGTTGGCCGCCCGCCTGACGAGCAATCCGCCGAAAGGTCCGGTGATCGCGGCAGGGTCGACCGGCAGCATTCCCGCGACGGCCGCGCTGTTGCGGGTGATCGCCGAATTGCCGAACGGCTCCGTCGTCCTGCCGGGATTGGATCGCGAACTCGACGAGGCAAGCTGGAGCGCGCTCGATCCGGGTCATCCGCAATTCGGACTTAAGCAGCTGCTCGAACGGCTCGGTGTCGCGCGCAAGGATGTGAAGGACTGGGACAGTGCACACGGCACGCATCGCGAGCGGTTGCTGCGCGAGGCTCTGCGCCCAGCTCCCACAACCGACGCCTGGCGCGCCATTGCCGAAGAGGGCGGAGCGCCCGCGATCGAGAAGGGCGCCGGCGGGCTCTCACTGATCGAGGCTGCCGATCCGATGGAGGAAGCGAGCGCCGTCGCGCTCGTGCTGCGCGAAGCGCTGGAGACGAAAGGCAAGACGGCGGCGCTGGTGACGCCGGACCGTGCGCTGGCGCGGCGCGTGGCGGGAGAGCTCAAGCGTTGGGACATCGATGTCGATGACTCCGCTGGCCGGCCGCTCGCCCACACGCCGCCGGGCACGTTCCTTTGCCTGCTCGCCGAGGCCGCCGACGCCGCCTTCGCGCCGGTGCCGCTTCTGGCGCTGCTCAAGCATCCGCTCTGCACGCTCGGCGGCGATGCCGCGGCGTTTCGCGAGAAGGCGCGCGATCTCGACCGGCTGCTGCGCGGGCCGCGGCCCGATCGCGGCCTCAAGGGCGTGCGCGAGGCGATCGTAAAGCGCCGTGCAGAGACTTCGGCACTGTCGCAGCCACGATTGTCGGAACTGCAATACTGGTTTGCCGATGTGAGCGCGTCCCTGCAGCCGCTCGAAGCCGCGCTTGCAAGAAAAGAGATGGAGCTTGCAGACGTCGTCGCAGCGCACTTGAGGGCCGCGGACTCGCTGGCGGGCGACTCCCTTTGGGCAGCGGAGGCCGGCGAGACCGCATCCAATTTTATCTTCGAGCTGATTGATGCTGCTGTCGGCGTGCCCACCGAGACCGGTGCCTATGCGGCGCTCTTCCGCAAGCTCGCGCTCGCCAAGGCGGTGCGGTTGCGGCGAAGCGGCCATCCGCGTGTTGCGATCCTGGGTCCGCTCGAAGCGCGTTTGCAGAGTTTCGATCTCATCGTGCTCGGCAGCCTGAACGAAGGCAGCTGGCCGCGCAGCACCGCCGCCGATCCGTGGTTCTCGCGTCCAATGCGCAAGGCGCTCGGTTTGGAGCAGCCGGAGCGCAGCATCGGCCAGTCGGCGCACGATTTCGCGATGCTGGCATCGGCGCCGCGCGTGGTGCTGACGCGGTCGCAGAAGTCCGAAGGCGCGCCGGCCGTCGCGGCGCGCTGGATCCAGAGACTGACGCAATTGGTCGGCGGACTTGGGGTCAGCAAAGCTCTGAGGCCCGAACAAGACTATCTCGGGCTCGCACGCACGCTGCGCGACGCTGGTCCGGCGCAGCGTATGCAAAAGCCGGCACCCTCCCCGCCGGTCGATTCGCGACCCACGAAGCTACCCGTCACCGACATCGAGACCTGGGTGCGCGATCCTTATGCAATCTACGCCAAACGCATCCTGCGCCTTCGAGTTCTGGACGCGCTAGATGCGCCGGTCGGACCCCTGGAGCGCGGCACGGCGATCCACCGCGCGATGGAACTGTTCACCGCGACTTATCCCGGACCGCTCAGCGCCACAGCGACGCTCGACCTCATCGCTATCGCCGAGCGCGTCTTCGCCGAGCAGGCGACGCCGAGAGCGGTGCTGGCCGTGTGGCGGCCGCGCTTCAACAGTGCCGCAACTTGGTTTGTCGAGGCGGAGCGCAAGCGGCGCGCCGAGATCGGCGCTTCGCATGTCGAGGTCAAAGGCGCGCTGGAAATCGTCCCCGGGTTCACGCTCGAAGCACGCGCCGACCGCATCGATCTGCTCATCGACGGCAAGGCCGCGATCCTTGACTACAAGACCGGGAGCATTCCGGCACCCAAGCAGATCAAGGCGTTTCTCGCGCCGCAATTGCCGCTCGAAGCCGCGATCCTCGCCGGCGGCGGTTTTGCCGGCCTGGGAGAGATCGAGACGGAAGAGCTTCTTTACGTCCGCTTGAGCGGCGGGCGCGACCCGGGCGAGCTGCGCGACATCGGTGTCGATCGCGTCGCAGAGATCGCCGAGCGCCTGAAGCAGCGCATCGCCGATTTCCGCGAACCCGATGCTGCCTATCTGCCGCGCGTCGCGCCGCTTCGGGCCGATGTTTCAGGCGACTACGATCATCTGAGCCGCGTGCGCGAATGGTCGATCAGCGGCTGGAGCGAGGGCGAGGAATGAGTACCGATCCTGCCATCGCCGCCGCCGATCCGCAGGCGTCCGCCTGGGTCGCCGCCAATGCCGGCGCGGGCAAGACGCACACGCTGGCGAACCGAGTGACGCGGCTGCTGCTCGCAGATGCCAAGCCCGAGCGTATTCTCTGTCTCACCTATACCAAGGCGGCCGCCGCGGAGATGCAGCACCGGCTGTTCGAGCGGCTGGGCCAATGGTCGATGCAGCCGGACGAGGCGTTGCGCGCGAACATCCGCGATATCGGCGCCGAGCCGGATGATCTGCCCAAGGCGCGGCGGCTGTTCGCGCAGGCGCTGGAGACGCCGGGCGGACTGAAAATCCTCACCATTCACGCCTTTTGCCAGAACATCCTGTCGCGCTTTCCAGTGGAGGCCGGCGTTCCACCGTCCTTCACCGTGCTCGACGACCAGACGGGTCGCGAATTGATGGACGAGGCGCGCACGCGCGTCCTGGAACGCGCCGGCAGCGGCGATGCGAACCTGGCTGCGGCGCTCGCCTTCCTGATCGGCGAGACAAGCGAAGCGACGATGAATGCGCTGCTCGACGCGTCGCTTGGCACCGACCGTCGCAAGCTGGACCGCTTCTTCGCCGAACTCGAAGCGGATGACGGCGCGCTGTTTCGCGCGGTCCGCGCAGCCCATGGCGCCCCGCAAACAGGAAGTACACGCGAGATCGCGGTCTCGTTCTGCAACGAGCTCGCCGAAATTGCCGAAGATCTGCGCTCGATCGCGGAGTGGATGGCCGCGGGATCGAAGACCGACAAAGACCGTGCCGCGGAACTCGTCGCGGCGCTCGAATTGAAACCCGGGCCGGCGATGTTCGAAGCCTATCGCGCGATTTGGCTGACGAAGGACGGCGAGCCGCGCAAGGAGCCGGTGACGAAGAAACATTCGGCCGCGCGTCCGGCACTGCGCACCGCGGTCGACCGGCTGCAATCCGATTTGCTCGCCGCCGAGGAAGTGCGCCGCGCCACCTATGCAGCCGAACTCGCGGAAGCGGCGCTCACGGTCGCCGATGCGGTGCGCCGCGCCTATGCGAGCGCCAAGGCGGCGCGCGGCGCACTCGATTATGACGACCTCATCGCACGCACGCTCGAGCTGCTGGAGCGCGGCAGCGCCGCGCAATGGGTGCTTTACAAGCTCGACGGCGGCATCGAGCACGTGCTGATCGACGAGGCGCAGGACACCAGCCAGGAACAATGGCGGATCGTCAAAGCGCTAACCGGCGAATTCTTCGCCGGCGAAGGCAAGGTGCGCACCTTGTTCGCGGTCGGCGACGAGAAGCAGTCGATCTTCAGCTTCCAGGGCGCCGATCCGGCGCAGTTCGAACAGAACCGCGAATATTTCCAGCGCGCGGCGGCGGCGGCGCAGCAGACCTTCGTCGTGGCACCGCTCATCCGCTCGCGCCGCTCGGTGCCCGAGGTGCTCAACTTCGTCGATGCGGTGTTCCAGAGCGATGCCGCGCGCAGGGGGCTCACCTCCGACGGCGCCGGCATCGTGCACAAGGCGCATCGCGAGAGCGCGAAGGGCCGCGTCGAGTTCTGGCCGGCGCTCAAGCCGGCCGACGCGCCCGAGCGCAACGCGTGGCGCGCGCTCAAACCGATCGATGTCGAGTCCGAGGACAGTCCCGTCGTGCGCCTCGCCAGGCAGATCGCCGACCAGATCGCGCAATGGATCGGAATGGTCGCCCTGCCCGGCCACGACAGACCGATCGGCGCCGGCGACATCATGATCCTGCTGCGCCGACGTGAACCGTTCGGCACCGAGATCATCCGTAGGCTCAAGGATCGCGGCGTGCCGGTCGCGGGCGCCGACCGCATGCAGCTGACCGAACAGATTGCGGTAATGGACCTGATCGCGCTCGGCCGCTTCGTGCTTCTGCCGGAAGACGACTACAATCTGGCGGCGCTGCTGCGTTCACCGCTCTGCGCCCTGAGCGAGGAGGATCTGTTCGACCTCGCCCATGCCCGCGGAGGCACGCTGTGGGCCGAATTCCAGTCACGCCGCGGCGAGCCACGATACGCGGAGGCGCATGCGTTTCTCACCGCGATGCGCGCGATGGCGGACTACGCGCCACCTTACGAATTCTATGCCCATGCGCTCGGCGTGCGCGGCATGCGGCTCAAGCTGCTCAAACGGCTGGGACATGAAGCGAACGACGCGATTGACGAATTCCTGGCGCTCTCCTTCGCCTATGAGGCTGCCAACACGCCGTCGCTGGAAGGATTCCTCCATTGGGTCGAGCGTGGCGCCGCCGAGGTGAAGCGCGACATGGAGCGCGGCCGCGACGAGGTGCGCGTGATGACGGTACACGGCGCCAAGGGGCTGGAGGCCGACATCGTCATCCTTCCCGACACGACGACCCTGCCAAAGGGAACGGAGACCGGCCATCTTCTGTACACGGATGGAAAGCCGCTGTTCCCCGTGCGCAACGAAGAGGCGCCCGCAGCGGTCAAGGCGGCCAAGGATGCGCAGAAGACGCGGATGCTGGAGGAGTATCGCCGCCTGCTCTATGTCGCGCTGACGCGCGCCAAGGATCGGCTGATCGTTTGCGGCTTCGAGAATTCCATGGGCGTACATGATGAGTCCTGGTATGCCCTGGCGCGCGCCGCCGCGGAGAAGCTGGGCGTCGAGGTCGTGCGCGGCGGCGAGATGATCCGCGTGGTCGGAGAACATGTCGCCGACAAAGTGCGGTCCGCGGAACCCACTGCTCAGGCAGTGGACGCCTCCCGGCCGGCCTGGCTCTCGGCGCCGGCACCGCGCGATGCGCCGGCACCGCGACAGGTCCGTCCGTTCGATGCGGCCGGCATCGACGAACCGGCGACGTTCTCGCCCCTCGCCGGGAACCGGCGCTTTCGCCGCGGGCTCCTGGTGCATGCCTTGCTGGCGCATCTGCCGGAGGCCGCGCCGGACATGCGCGCCGCGCTGGCGCGAGAATTCCTCCGTGCACAGAGCATACCGAACACCGAAGCCGAAGCACTAATCGGCGAGACGCTCAAGGTTATCGAAGACCCGGTGTTTGCCGCCGCCTTCACGCCGGACAGCCGCGCCGAGATCGCCATCGTCGCCGATCTGCCCGAACTGGGCGAAGGCGCACGCGTCAACGGCCGCGTCGACCGGCTGGCCGTGGCCGACGACCATGTGCTGATCGTGGACTTCAAGACCAATCGTCCGCCGCCGGCGACCGAGGCCGAGGTGGCGCCGCTCTACGTCACACAGATGGCGCTGTATCGTGCCGCAGCGCGAAAGATCTTCCCGGGCCGCCGAATCGTGTGCGGCTTGGTCTGGACCGACGGCCCGACGCTCATGGAACTGTCGGATGCCTTCATGGACCGCGAAATGGGCCGCATTCGCGCCCGCCTTGACCCCCAGGGGCACGGTTCCTAAATTCAAGTCAGCTCAACTCGAAGGAAGCACCATGGCATCCCCCATCAAAGTCTCCGACGCCTCGTTCCAGACAGATGTCCTCAATTCGAAGACGCCGGTGGTGGTGGATTTCTGGGCGGAGTGGTGCGGCCCATGCCGGATGATCGCGCCGGCACTGGAGGAACTCGCGGGCGAGATGAGCGGCAAGGTGACGATCGCGAAAATCAACATCGACGAGAACCCGCACGTGCCGCAGAAATATGGCGTGCGCGGCATTCCCACCATGATGATCTTCAGCCAGGGACAGGTCGCAGCAACCAAAGTCGGCGCGCTACCCAAGTCCAAGATCAAGGAATGGATCGAGTCCTCGGTCTGATCCGCCGCGAACGGGAATTCGCATTCAGACACTGCCTGCCGCTGCGGCCGTTCACCCTGCGCCGCAGAGGGTTCGCGTCCTATTTGCGAAATGTTTTCCTTCGAGACGGAAACCGGCGGGAACTTGCGTTAATCTCCGGGCGCAAAGCGAGGGAAACGCACATGCGGACGATCTGTCTTTCCGTTCTTTTCAGCGTTGCCATGGTGACGACGGCGCTCGCCGTCGGCGCCGGCTGGCATGGTCCGGGCTGGTACGTTGTGATGAACACCCCCGTGAAGCAGAGCGCGATTTATCGAGGCGCCTACAAGACCAAGGACGACTGCATGGCCGAAAAGCCGGCGGACCATGGCGCCGTCGAGTATGATTGCATCGAGTTCGACCACGAACCGCTCGACCAGTAGGCGCGCGACAACCGCAAAATTCTGTATTGTCGATGCCGCAAGTCCAGCCGGAATCGACAATGCGCGTTTTCGCCTTCGTGGCCATCGCTCTGCTTCTTTCCGGTTGCACCTGGATCCGGCAGGAACTCGAACCGGTGCCACCCCTGCCGACGCCAAAGCCCGAGATCGTGGTTCCGCGCAGGCCGCCGCCGCCCCCGCCGCCGAGACCCGAAAAGCCGGCCGAGCAGGTCCAGCAATCGGCGCCGATGCAGACGGTCGCGCCACCGCCAGCCGATAATACGGCGCGCTGCCGCGAGCTTGCCCAGCACCGCGCGGACGACGCCAAGCAGCTTGGTGCGAGCCAGGCCGATCAGACCCAGATATTGAGCGATACGTTCCGCAATTGCATGGCGCCGCCGGCCAAGCAGGACTAGCCGTTTTCGGTAAGCACCTGGCCGGCCAGATAGAGCGAGCCGCAGATGAGAATTCGCGGTGGCGGTTCCTTCGGATGCGCGCGCGCCCAGGCGGAGAGCTGCAGCATAGCGTCCTCCATGTCCTCGGCGGGCGCCGCGTCCAGACCTGCGGCACGCGCCATGTCGTAGAGTGCGCCAGCGCCAAGGCCGGCGGCCTCGCCGGGAATTGACACCGTCACCACATGGCGTGCGAGGCCGCGGAAAGCGGAGAGGAATCCGACGGCGTCCTTTGTCCGCAGCATGGCGCAGATGAGATAGAGCGGACGGTCGGCGACTTCCTCCAGATCGGCCACTGCGCGCGATACCGCCGCGGCGCAGTGTGGATTGTGACCGCCGTCGAGCCAAACCTCCGCGCCCTTCGGCGCCGCGTCGATCAGCGGTCCGCGCGTCAGTCGTTGCAGGCGCGCCGGCCACTCGACGGTGCGAAGACCGGTTTCGATCGCGCTGTCCTTACCCCAGCCGCGATGCGCATGACGCAGGGCCGCGATAGCGACAGCGGCGTTCTCTATCTGATGGCGGCCGATCAGCTTGGGCAGCGGCAGGTCGAGCAGGCCCTCAACGTCCTGATAAACCATGCGGCCATGCTCCTGATGCGCGGAGAAATCCTGACCGAACACGATAGCGGGTGCGTTCATCTCTTCGGCGCGCGCGAGAATGACATCGCGCGGCGCGTCCTCCTGCGGACCCACGACGACGGGCACGTTCGGCTTGATAATGCCGGCCTTTTCGGCAGCGATGTTGCGGATGTCGGTACCGAAGAACTCGGCATGGTCGAGACCGATCGGCTGGATCACCGTCATCGCGGGCTTGTCGATCACGTTGGTCGCGTCGAACTTGCCGCCGAGCCCTACCTCAAGCACCAGCGCATCGGCGGGATGGCGCGAGAAGGCCAGGAACATTGCCGCGTCGGTGATTTCGAAATAGGTGATGGGCTTGCCCGCATTGACGCGCTCGACTTCCTGGAGCGTCGCGACCAGCTCGTCCTCGGAAATCTCCTTGCCCGCGATGCGGATGCGCTCGTGAAAGCGCACGAGATGGGGCGAGATGTGCATGTGGACCTTGAGGCCCTGCGCCTCCAGCATGGCGCGGCTGAAGGCGCACACGGATCCCTTGCCGTTGGTTCCCGCCACATGGATGGTGGGCGGCATCCTGAGATGCGGATCGCCTAACTCGTGCAGCAGCCGCAAGATCCGGTCGAGCGCGAGGTCGATCTTCTTGGGGTGCAGCGACAGAAGCCGTTCGAGAACCGCGGTGCTACGAAAGGCGGTCTGATCGTTCTGGACGCTCATTCCGCGGCCGTGGAACCGGTCGCGGCCGCGGTGGACGGCACGACCCGAGTCGCGGTCGCGGTGACGACGGGCGGAACGGCGACGGGGCGCGCCCGCGGCCGTGAGCGCTTCATCACCAGGTGCGTGAGCTTGGCCAAAGTGCCACGCAGTTCGTGGCGGTGCACGACCATGTCGATCATGCCGTGCTCAAGCAGATATTCGGCGCGCTGGAAGCCTTCCGGCAGCCGTTCGCGGATGGTGTTGGCGATAACGCGCGGGCCAGCGAAGCCTATCTGTGCGCCTGGTTCGGCGATCTGGATGTCACCGAGCATCGCGTAGGAAGCGCTGACGCCGCCATAGGTCGGATCTGTCAGCACGACGATGTAGGGCAATCCCGCCTCGTGCAGCATGTCGACGGCGATCGTGGCGCGCGGCAACTGCATGAGGGACATGATGCCCTCCTGCATGCGTGCGCCGCCGGAGGAGACGAAGAGAATGAACGGACGCCTCTCGGCCACCGCGGCCTCGATCGCGCGTACAAGTCCTTCGCCCACGCCCATCGACAGCGAGCCGCCGAGAAAGTCGAACGGCTGCACGGCGACGATCACAGGCATGCCTTCGATGGTGCCGCGGGCGGCACTAAAGGCTTCGCTGCGCGAGGTTTTGGTTCGCGCCGCTTTCAATTCGTCGACATAGCGCTTCTCGCCGCGGAACTTCAGCGGATCGAGCGGCACGTCGGGCGACGGCAATTCCTCGAAAGCGCCGGCGTCGAATATCGCGGTGAATCGGTCGACGGGGCCGATGCGCAGATGATGGCCGCATTGCGGGCAAACATGCTGGGCCGCCGCGAGATCGCGATGGAAAATCATCTCACCGCAGGCAGGGCATTTGCGCCAGAGATTCTCCGGCGTCTCGGCACCGCGCGCAGCGCCGCCCATCAGACTCTTGATCCGGGGACGAACGAAATTGGCGATCCAGTTCATGACGTTACTCTAGCACGGAAGCGGCTCTCGCCGCATGCACGGATTTCGCCAGAGAGGCGCAGAAATCGAGTACATCGCTTACGAATTCTGCACGTTTCGTTCCATTTGCGGCATGCGCAGCAATTTTCGCCACAATCGCGGAGCCGACCACGGCGCCGTCGGCGATGCGCGCGATTCCACCGGCCTGTTCCGGCGTCTTGATTCCGAAGCCAACCGCGACGGGAAGCGAAGTCGCCTTGCGGATGCGCGCCAGCGCGGCGCGGACATCGTCCTGTGCAAAGCTCTTGGTGCCGGTGATGCCGGCGATGGAGGCATAGTAGAGATAGCCGGAGGCACCCTCGAGCACGACTGGAAGACGCTTGTCGTCGGTTGTGGGCGCGAGAAAGCGCACAATATCGATGCCATGCGCGCCGGCCGGGGTGCGCAACACTTCGTCTTCCTCGGCCGGGACGTCGACGATCAAAAGGCCGTCGACACCGGCCTCGCCCGCGTCCTTCATGAAGCGTGCCGTGCCGTAGGCGTGGATTGGGTTGAACGCGCCCATCAGCACGATCGGTGTCTTGCCGTCCTCCTTGCGGAAGCGGCGCACCAGATCGAGCAGCCTGATCAGCGTCATGCCGGACTTGAGCGCGCGCAAATAGGAAGCCTGGTTGATCGGGCCGTCGGCCATCGGATCGGAGAAGGGAATGCCGAGCTCGATGATGTCGGCGCCGGCAGCGGGAAGCCGGCTGATGATGTCCAGCGAGGTTTCGAAATCCGGGTCGCCGCCGGTGACAAATGGCACGAAAGCGGCGCGGCCCAACTTTTTGAGCTCGGCAAACCTGGCGGCGATACGGCTCATATCTCTTCTCCAAGCGCCGCGGCGGCGGAGAAGACGTCCTTGTCGCCGCGCCCAGAGAGGCAGACCGCGATGACCTTGTCCTTGCCCATCTGCGGCGCGATGCGCATCACATGGGCGATGGCGTGTGCCGATTCGAGCGCGGGGATGATGCCTTCGAGCCGAGATAGGAGAACGAACGCCTCCAGAGCCTGCTTATCGGTCGCCGAGAAATACTTCACGCGGCCCTGATCCTTGAGCCAGGCATGTTCGGGACCGACACCCGGATAATCAAGGCCAGCGGAAATAGAATGCGCTTCGAGGATCTGGCCGTCGCGATCCTGCAGGAGATAGGAGCGCGCGCCGTGCAGCACGCCGGGCGTGCCTTTGGTCAGGGTCGCGGCATGATGCTCGGTATCGGTGCCCTCGCCGGCCGCTTCGACACCGTGGATTTCGACTTCGGGATCATCGAGGAAGGGATGGAACATGCCGATCGCGTTGGAGCCGCCGCCGACGCAGGCCGTGACGAGATCAGGCAAGCGTCCTTCGGCTTCGCGCATCTGGGTGCGCGTTTCATGGCCGATGACGGTTTGGAAGTCGCGCACCAACGCCGGATAGGGATGCGGACCGGCGGCAGAGCCGATGATGTAGAACGTGTCGTAGGGATTTGCGACCCAATCGCGCAGTGCCTCGTTCATCGCGTCCTTCAAGGTGCGCGACCCCGAACTGACCGGACGTACCTCGGCGCCGAGCAGGCGCATGCGGAAGACGTTGGGCTTCTGCCGCTCGATATCGACCTCGCCCATATAAACGATGCAGGGCAATCCGAAGCGCGCGGCGACCGTCGCGGTGGCGACGCCGTGCTGGCCGGCGCCGGTCTCGGCGATGATGCGCGTCTTGCCCATGCGGCGGGCGAGCAGAATCTGACCCAGGCAATTGTTGATCTTGTGTGCGCCGGTGTGGTTGAGGTCCTCGCGCTTCAGATAGATCTTCGCGCCGCCAAGATGCTCGGTCAGTCGCTCGGCGAAATAGAGCGGGCTTTCTCGGCCGACATAGTGCTTCAAAAGTCCGTCGAGTTCTGCATGAAACGCCGGATCGCGCTTGGCCTCTTCGTAAGCCTTTTCGAGCGCCACAACGTTCGGCATCAAGGTTTCGGCGACGAAGCGGCCGCCATAGGCACCGAAATGACCCTTCATATCTGGGCCGGTGCGGTAGGAGTTGGGCTGGCTCATGCCGCGGCTCCGACCTTTGCGGCTTTCGCGGCCGCGACGAATTTTGCGATGATCTCGGGGCTCTTTTGGCCCGGCGCGGTTTCGACGCCGGACGAAACGTCGACCCACGGCGCCGCGCTGACCGCGATCGCGCGCGCGACATTCTCCGGCGTCAGGCCGCCGGCAAGGAGCCACGGACGCGAAAACTTCCGCCCACGGAGGATCTGCCAGTCGAACGCCGCGCCGTGCCCGCCCTCGCGCACCGCACCGGCGGGTGGCTTGGCGTCGAACATCAGCATGTCGGCGGCATCCTCGTAGCGCGCCGCCGATGCGAGATCGGCGGCGTCGGAAATCGCAATGGCCTTGATGACCGGGATGCCGAAGCGGGCGCGGACCGCGCCGACGCGCTCCGGCGTTTCGGAGCCATGCAGCTGGATGAAGTCCGGCCGAACGGCTGCGACAGCGGATGCGAGGGCGTCGTCGGACGGATTGGACAGAAGCACGGCCAGCCGGAGACGGTCGCGCAGCCGCTGGGCGATCGCTTCGGCACGAGCCGGTTCCACATAGCGCGGCGAGGCCGGATGGAAGGCGAGCCCGGCCATGTCGGCACCCGCGCGAACGGCCGCGTCGGCGGCGTCAGCCGAATTGATCCCGCAGATTTTGACCTGGATAACCATGGGGCGGGCCTTATGGACCGCCCGGCTCCGGCAATCAAGCAATGGCAGGATCGTTGCTTAAGCCGTTGTTCCGGCAAGCTCCGCGGCGATGGCGCGCGCCGCGGCGGCAGGATCGGCGGCGCCCGTGATGGGTCTGCCGACCACCAGGATATCGGCGCCGGCGCGATGCGCCTCGGCCGGCGTCATGACCCTCTTCTGGTCCGCGAGATCGGCGCCGGACGGGCGGATGCCGGGGACCACGAGCATAAATTCCGGGCCCAGCGCTTTTCGCAACGGGCCAATCTCGTGCGCCGAACAGACTACGCCGTCCAAGCTTGCCTGTTTGGCGAGCCGCGCCAGGCGCACGACCTGGTCGGCGGCCGGACCGCGCTGGCCGACCGATTCGAGCACGACGTCGTCGATGCTGGTCAGCACCGTGACGCCCAGCACCTTGGTCTTCGGATCGATGGCGCGCGCGGCAGCCGCCGCTTCGCGCATCATCACCTCTCCGCCCGAGGCGTGGATATTGAACATGGTCACACCCAGCCTTGCGAGTTCGCGCGACGCGGCGGCGACCGTGTTGGGGATGTCGTGGAATTTCAGGTCGGCGAACAACGGCAAGCCGACTTCGACGATCCGCTTCACACCCTCCGGACCGCAGGCCGTGTAGAATTCAAGGCCGATCTTGAGACCGCCGACATGCGGCCGGACCGCGCGCGCGATCGATAGCGCACGGTTCACATCGGGCGTGTCGAGAGCGACGAAAACGGGGTTCGGGAATCGCAAAGGCGACATCAAGGCTCGCTCTTAGACTTGCGCAGGCCGGTGGGCAAGAGCGCGACGGCCTTGCCGGAGGCGGTTCCGGCGATCTCGGCGGTGCGCTGCGCAATGCGGCGCAATCCGATCGCGAGGCCGCCCAGCAGCACGCCCAGCAGCACGGCGGCGAACAGCAGCAAAAAGAGCGGCATCTGAACGGTCAGCGCCGGCGATTCCTGAGAGAACGGGTCGAAACTGAGAACGACCGGATTGCGATTGGCGAGCGCGATCCAGATTGCCGCCAGGGCGACCGGCAGGCCGACGATCCATGTGACGAGCCGCATACCACCGACACTCCAGGCGCCGCCGGGGCCAATCTATACTACTGATCCTTCGCCGGCTCTTTCGCCGGTCCCCCATTCAAGCGTTCCCGCAACTCCTTGCCGGTGCGAAAGAAAGGTGCCCGCTTCTGGTCGACGGAGACCGGTTCACCGGTACGCGGATTGCGCCCCTGACGGGCCGGACGAACCTTCACCGAAAAAGCGCCGAAACCGCGCAATTCAACGCGGTGGCCTTCCGCCAGCGCTTTGGTGATCTCATCCAGCATCGTCGAGACGATGCGCTCGATATCGCGGTGATACAGATGCGGATAGCGCGCCGTAAGCCTTGCAACCAGTTCGGACTTGATCATCCCCTGCCCCTAAGGGAAACGCCGAGAAGCAGAATCCCCCGCCTCGGTTGCATTAACTGTGGCAAGTCTGTGACGAGCCGTCAATCGAAGTCCCTGAAACGGCAGCACTTTTTTGGGGACTGCTCGCGGGCCGCGGGTCGGGCGGGTGGCACGGAACTTCTAGGCGGCGGCCACGGCCTCGATGGGTGCCCGGATCGGCAGCAGAATCGTCGCTGTCGTGCCCTGACCCTCGGTGCTGGCGATGGCGAACTTGCCGCCATGCAGCTCGGCAAGCGCCCGAACAAGCGCCAGACCGAGGCCGGTACCCGGATGCTGCCCGGAGTTGTTGGAGAGCTGGACGAACGGATTTCCAATTCGGCCGATCTCGGCGGCCGGAATGCCGATTCCGGTGTCGGCCACCGAGATGCGGCACATGGCGCCTTCGTCGCTGACCCGGATACTGACCAAGCCGCCCATGGGCGTGAACTTCACCGCATTGGACAGCAGGTTTAGCAGAATCTGCTTGAGGGCGCGGCGGTCGGCGGCGATGAGCGGCGGGGCGCGCACCAGATCGGCATCGAGCATGACGTCGCCGGCAGTGGCTCGTTCCGAGATCAGATCCATGCACTCGCGCACCAGCTGGGACACATTCAACCGTTCGCGGTTGAGCTCGAGCTTGCCGGCCTCGATCTTCGACATGTCGAGGATGTCCCCGATGAGATCGAGCAGATGGCTTCCGGCCTGATTGATGAGTCCGGCATAATCACGATAGCGGACATCGCCGACCGGCCCGTACATTTCGCCGCCGATGATCTCGGAGAAGCCGAGCACCGCATTCAGCGGCGTGCGCAATTCGTGACTCATATTGGCGAGGAAGGCCGACTTGGCGTGACTCGCCTTCTCCGCAACTTCCTTGGCGAGCAGGGCTTCCTCGCGCGAGGATTCGGCGCGGCTGACCGCAAGCGCAAGGCCCCGCTCGAGCTTGCGCCGTTCGTCGAGGGCCGCACCGGCAAGGATGATCGTAAAGCCGATGACCGCGTAGTACAGCTGGATTATCGCGATGCGAACCGAAAAGTCGTGACTGGCCAGCGAGGCGGAGACGTGGCTCCCCAGCGCCGTGCCGAACGAGAATGCGACAGCGAGAAACAGGCCCAGCGCGCCGCCGGCAAAGCCGCGGCGAAAGGTGAGCAGGATCAGGACCGGGATATACAGAAAGCTCGGCGTCCAAGATGGGAACGCGAAACAGAGGCCGCCGATGGCAACGACGCCGCCGAGCAGCACGATGGTGAGAGCCCTTTGGTCCGCACCGAACATGTCGAGGAACGCCGAAGGCCGCACGCACATGAAGAACGGCACCAAGAGGCTCAACCCAAGTGCGTCGGCGCCGAACCATGTGACGGCCGATGGCCAGAGCGGCATTCCCATCGCGATGTGGAGCGTCTCGACCGCGACGAGCGATGAGACGCCGCAGGCGGCCACGACGAGACCGTAGAAGGTGAGCAGGACCTCGCTGCGGCTGAACGCGCGGTCGAAGCCGAGCCAGCGCAAGGGAAAGGCGACGATCAAGACTTCGATGCTATTGGCGACCGACAGGCCGAGCGCATTGAAGGCCATGTCGCCCGACACGAGATCGGCGGCGAAGTTCGCCAGCAGCGCCACGCCGGTAATCTCGAACCAGACGCGGCGCGGGTTTTTCAGAAGGCCGCCCAGAACGATGGCGTTGCTGATCCAGATGGTCGAAATGCGGCCGCTGTGGTGCACGAGGCTGATGCAGCCCCAGGACGACAGAAAGACGAGCGCCGCCATGGCCGCAAGCGCGACCGGCGAGCTGGGTATAAGACGCACGGCAGGTGCCGTGTGATGAACCGATCCGTCCAACTATTTCCAGCCCTAGCGCAACGGATCAAGACTAGCCTCGGCAGAGATAATGCGCGGTTAAGCAGCCCGCATTCACCAGGCTTTCAGCGGAAATTTCGATGCGGCACAGACGGCTGGACGCGTCGGTTCCCGACACGCTTGGGCAGGCGGCTGGCTGAGATCGTCGGGCACGCCTATTCGCCCCGGGCCGGTTTCGAAATCGCCTGCGGCGCGGCTGACGCTGCGGCGCATTGCACGGCATAGCGCACCAGTCCGCCGAGGCCGTCGCCATGGGCGCCGATCGTGGTGAGCGTGGCCAGCAGGAAGCCTGCGGCCATCGATCGAATATTCATGTCCCTCTCCATCATGGACGGAGAGAATAAATCAGGGCTCCTGACAGGGAGTGTCAGCAACTTGGCAGGAATATCCGCAAAGAAAAAAGGCGCACTTCGCAGTGCGCCTTTTCCCGAAATGCCAGGGCCGAGAGTTACTCTTCCTCGCCCTTCTTGCCGCCACGCTTCTTGAGAGCGGCGCCAAGGATATCGCCGAGCGAGGCGCCCGAATCGGACGAACCGTATTGCGCCACGGCTTCCTTCTCCTCGGAGATCTCGCGCGCCTTGATCGAGACCGAGACCTTGCGGCTCGACTTGTCGACCTGGGTGACGAGCACGTCGATCTTGTTGCCGACCTGGAAGCGCTCGGGGCGCTGGTCGTTGCGGTCGCGGGCGAGGTCGGAACGGCGAATGAACGACTTCACGCCATCGGCGAGTTCCACTTCGACGCCTCCATCATTGACCTGGGTGACCGTGACGGTGACGACCTGATTCTTGCGCAGCGCTCCGCCGCCGGCGCCCGCTTTCTCGATCGGATCCTCGCCAAGCTGTTTGATGCCGAGGCTGACGCGTTCCTTCTCGGCGTCCACGTCGAGCACCTTGGCCGAGACCAGCTGGCCCTTCTCATAGTCCTTGACCGCTTCGTCGCCCGATTTCGACCAAGACAGATCGGACAGATGCACCATACCGTCGATGTCGTTGTCGAGGCCGACGAACAGGCCGAACTCGGTGATCGACTTGATCTCGCCTTCGATGGTCGAGCCGACGGGATGATCGCGCATGAAGGCTTCCCACGGATTGTCCTGGGTCTGCTTGAGGCCGAGGCTGATGCGGCGCTTGTTGGAATCGACTTCCAGCACCTGCACTTCGACTTCGGTACCCGGTACGACGATCTTGGAGGGCGCAACGTTCTTCTTGACCCACGACATTTCGCTGACATGGACAAGACCTTCGACCCCCGGTTCCAACTCCACGAAGGCGCCGTAGTCGGTGACGTTGGTGACCTTGCCGGTGAACTTGGCGCCCGGCGGATACTTGGCGGCCACGCCTTCCCACGGATCGGTCTGCAGCTGCTTCATGCCGAGCGAAATGCGCTGCGTCTCGTGATTGATCTTGATGATCTGAACGGTGACGGTCTGGCCGACGGAGAGCACTTCCGTCGGATGGCTGACGCGGCGCCACGCGATGTCGGTGACATGCAAGAGGCCATCGACGCCGCCGAGATCGACGAATGCGCCGTAGTCGGTGATGTTCTTGACCACGCCTTCGACCACCTGCTTTTCCTGGAGCGAGGCGACGAGGCTGGTGCGCTCCTCGGCGCGGCGCTCTTCGAGCACGGCGCGACGGGAGACGACGATATTGCCCCGGCGGCGATCCATTTTCAGGATTTGGAAGGGCTGCGGCTGGTTCATCAGCGGTCCGACGTCGCGCATCGGACGGACATCGACCTGCGAACCCGGCAGGAACGCCACGGCGCCGTCGAGATCGACGGTGAAGCCGCCCTTGACGCGGCCGAAGATCACGCCGGTGACACGGGTCTGTTCGTTGAAGGCGCGCTCGAGCTTGATCCAGCTCTCTTCGCGCCGCGCCTTGTCGCGCGACAGGACGGCTTCGCCCAGCGCATTCTCGACGCGCTCGAGATAGACCTCGACCTGGTCACCGACCTTCACGCTGACCGGCATGCCGGGCATCGCAAATTCCTTGAGGCTGACGCGCCCCTCGGTCTTCAGGCCGACATCGACGATCGCGAAGTCGTTCTCGACGGCGACGACGGTTCCGGTAATGACGGCGCCCTCTTGCGGGCTCTGGGTCTCGAAGCTGGCTTCGAGCATGGCCGCGAAATCGTCGCGGCTCGGAGTGGAAATCGAGTGTTCGTGAACCTTGGTTGCGGTCGCCTGGCGAGCCATTCAGTCTGTTCCAATTCGGTCGTTCGTGCCGATCCGCCAGGGCCCTATGGGCTTCGGAGGATGGACTTCCCGAGCGGATATGAATCCGCAAGGGCGGTTGGTTTGTCGGTCAAGTTCGGGTGGCTCGGTGAGGCCGCCGGGTCTCCTAACCCCTGTGGCTGGCCTTGAGCGCGCTCTCCACCTTGGGCTTGACCAGGGCAAGAGCAGCCGCGAACGCGGCGTCTATATCCAAAGATGAGGTATCGAGCAAGCTCGCATCGACGGCTTGCTTCAGGGGCGAGACGGTGCGGGTCCGGTCGGCATGGTCGCGGGCGACGATTTCGGCAAGCAATTCCGCCTCATTGCGCGAAATGCCCATGCCCCTGAGTTCCAACCAGCGGCGGCGGGCGCGCACCTCCGGTTTGGCGTCGACGAAGAGTTTCGCAGTGGCACCGGGGGCGATGACGGTTCCAATGTCGCGCCCGTCCATGACGGCCCCTGTGCTGTGGCCCGGCGGATGATCGAGGAAAGACTTCTGGAAGTCGTGCAGCGCGATCCGGACGGCAGGCATGGCAGCGACCTGCGAGGCGGCTTTGCCGACCACGTCGCTGCGGATCGCCGGATCGCCGGCTCGCGCGAGATCGATGCCGCGCGCGCCCTTGAGCGCGTCCGCCTCGTTCGCCGGATCGCCGTGGCGCTCGAGTACCGCGAGTGCCGTCAGACGATAGAGCGCGCCGCTATCCATGTGCGCAAAGTTGAAGTGCCGCGCCAACCGCTTGGCGAGTGTGCCTTTGCCTGAAGCCGCGGTGCCGTCGACGGCGATGACGATCGTCACGAATTCACCGCCTGAAAATCGGCACCCAGCCCGCGCATCAATTTCTCGAACTCGGGGAAGCTGGTGGCGATCATCGTCGTGTCGTCGACGGTGACCGGATTCTTCGACGCGAGCCCCATGCAGAGAAACGCCATGGCGATGCGGTGATCCATGTGCGTGGCGATCCGCGCGCCGCCCGGTGCCCCCTGCATGCCGCGTCCTTCGACCGACAGGATCGCATCCTTGCCGTCGTTCACGACATCGATGGCAAGGCCGCAGGCCCTCAGGCCGTCGGCGATCGCCGTAAAGCGGTCGCTCTCCTTGACGATCAGCTCGTCGAGGCCGCGCATAACTGTGCGGCCTTCGGCGAACGATGCTGCAATGGCGAGGATCGGATATTCATCGATCATGGAAGGCGCGCGATCTGGCGGCACCTCGACGCCCTTGAGCTCGGACGAGCGCACGATCAGATCGGCGATCGCCTCGCCGCCGCTTTCGCGCTCGTTCTCGATGGCGATATAGGCGCCCATCTCACGCAAGGTCTCGATCAGGCCGACGCGGCGCGGATTGAGCAGGACCTGAGGAATGCGAACGTCGGAATTGGGCACAATCAGAGCCGCGACCAGCGCGAAAGCCGCCGAGGATGGATCGCGCGGCACGTCCACCGCGCAAGGCTTCAGCTCTGTCTCTCCCGCCACATATACTGCCTCGCCCTCTGGTAGCTTCTCGACGGCGATCTCGGCGCCGAAGGCGGAGAGCATCTTCTCGGTATGGTCGCGGGTCAGCGTAGCCTGCGCGATACGCGAGCGGCCCGGCGCGCCGAGCGCGGCCAGCAGCATGGCGGACTTCACCTGCGCGGAGGCGACCGCCACCAAATGGTCGACCGCGATCGGACGTTCGGCACCGATAAGCGTCACCGGCATCAATCCGCCGGCGCGGGACACGTAGCTGGCGCCGAAACGGCGCAGCGGATCGAGCACGCGGGCCATCGGCCGGCCGCGCAATGAGATGTCTCCGGTGAACACGGCCGTGATGGGCGTGGTGGCCATGGCCCCCATGACAAGGCGCGAACCGGTGCCCGAATTGCCGAAGTCGAGGACGTTCTCAGGTTCCCGCCAGCCGCCCACGCCGGTGCCCGAAACGCTCCATTCGCCCTGCCCGGTTCTTGTCACCGAGGCGCCGAAGGCCCGCATGGCGGCAGCCGTGTTGAGCACGTCATCGGCCTCCAGAAGACCGGTTATGCGGCTTTCGCCGACCGCCAGGCTGCCGAGGATCAGGGCCCGGTGGGAGATCGACTTGTCGCCCGGAATGGCCGCCGTGCCGCGCAGGCCCGCTGACTTGCGTGATTTCAAGGGCCTGGCGGCGCCGGAACCGTGCATTTTCGATCTCAAATCGTCTTTGACAGCGGGTGTCAGGCGTGGCAAACGACCCGCCTTCCAAAGAAACCCTTCTTTCACGGGAAGCAACAGCTTGGTCAAGGCGGATCTCGGAACGAAGCGCGTGTGCCCCAGTTGCGCCGCGCGTTTTTACGACCTTCAGAAGCGGCCGATCGAATGCCCGAAATGCGCATTCAGTTTCGAGCCGGAAGCCATGTACAAGCAGCGTCGCCCGCGGCAACCCGAAGCCGTCGCCGCTCAACCCGTTCCGGCCGATGCCGAGGACGAGGATGCCGAGAACGAGGACGAGGAAAGCGAAGAGGCCGAATCCGAAGAGGTCGTCGAACCTGTCCCCGACGAGGCGCCGATCCAGGTCGCAGCGACCGGCGAAGACGAGGATGAAGAAGAAGCCGCCGAGGAGACCGAGACCGAAGGCGCAGGCATGTCGGTCGTCGACGAGGACGACATCGAAGATATCGTCGTCGAGGACGAAGACGAAGAGGAGGAGGAAGACAACAGCCTCCTCGAAGAGGACGAAGACGAGAATGACGATGTCAGCGGCATCATCGACGCCGACATCGAGAAGGACGAGAGATAAGCTCAGGTATCAGGATCGGGCATTGACTGCCCGATCGAGCGACCCAGCTTCTTCTGATACCTGACGCAGTACCTGTTTTCTGGAACGGGGCCATAGCTCAGCTGGGAGAGCGCCTGCATGGCATGCAGGAGGTCAGCGGTTCGATCCCGCTTGGCTCCACCAACCCTCCAACAGATATCGCGATAGACTGATAAAAGCCCGCCGCCGCGGCTTGCGGCGAGACCTAGCGGCTCGCGGCCCGCATCATCCACTGCATGCAATGGGCGTAGACCGTCTCACGGACTCGTTGCTGGAGCCCTTCGTCGAAGCCCTGAAGCAGGGCATCGTTGCTGCGGCTGCGCGAAGCAAATTCGCATCTCTGCTTTGGCGGAAGACTCTGCAATCCCGGATGCGCCGATATCAAGGTGAGATCGGGACGATCGTCGGCCGGAAAGCCGCTCGGCGTGCCGAGGCTACCCAACTCCGCTTGAGACCGGTCGGCGAAGGTGCAGCCCGGAAGCAGAAGCGCCGCGACCAATAAGACAACGATGCGCATCACTTACAGCCCCCAACGTTGCGCACCTAAAAAGTGCCGAGATTCGCGCCGGAAACGCAATCACGTGCGCCATGGAACGGCGCGATTTGTGGTGAGCAGGCTGTCGTCCGTCGTAATGGCCACTGCTAACATTCGACATTCGCGGCGGTCGAGGCTGTGGTCCCGCCGTATCGATTCGCCGCCGGCGCTTGCAGCAAGGCGACAATTGCGACAAGACAAGTGCAGGTGCGAGATGCCATAGATCGACTTGCGTCGCTCCTGGAAGCGGCAAAGCCCGGACGGATTGCCTGCCTTGAGCGCTTTCATCGACGCCCGAACCCTTCCAGCGGGCACCACGCTTGAAACCGATCTCGCGATTGTCGGCGGTGGACCGGCCGGAATCACGCTGGCGATGGCGCTCGCCCATTTGCCGATCCGGGTCATGCTGTTCGAGAGTGGCGGCCTCGACTTCGATCCCGCGACACAGGCGCTCTACGCCGGCACGGACACCGGTGTGCGCTACCTGCCGCTGGATGCATCGCGCATGCGCTATCTCGGCGGCAGCACAAATCATTGGGGCGGATGGTGCAGACCGCTCGATGCCATCGATTTCGAGCAGCGCGATTGGGTGGAGCATTCCGGCTGGCCGTTCGGAATAAAGGAACTCGAACCCTACTTCCCGCGCGCCCAATCACTGGTCGAGGCCGGCCCATGGCACTATGACGGCGCGACGGCGATGATGGCGGCGCTTGCGCCACTTCTGAAACTCGGCGACGGCGGCGTCTATACGAGCTGGTTCCAGTTTTCCAAGCAGCGCGACAGCGTCTTGCCGACCCATTTCGGCGAGCGCTATGGCGCCGATCTGAAGCGCATCGCGAATCTGAAGCTCTTCCTGCATGCCAACGCGACCGAATTGAACCTTTCCAGCGACGCGGCGCGGCTGAACGCAATCCAGTTCGCGACATTGAACAAGCAGCGATTCACCGTGACGTCCCGAATGACCGTGCTTGCGATGGGCGCGGTCGAGAATGCACGGCTGCTGCTCGCGTCCAATTCCGTGGCGGCGGCCGGCGTTGGAAACCAAAACGATCTCGTCGGTCGCTACTTCGCCGATCATCCCATCCCCCGCGATACCGCGACGCTGGTCTCGTTCTCGGGCGATCTCGCGGGCTATTACTTCAATGCGGCCACCGCGGGCGGCGCGCAAATCCGGGCGACATTGGCACCGAGCGAAGACTTCAAGCGCAGCATGCATGTGATGGGATCGTTGACGACGGTGGAAAACCCGGTCGAACTGAACGATCTCGACAAGGCGGCCGTGGTGACCGCGGCGCTAGCCGTTGGCGCTGATGCGAGCAACGCCAAGGCGTTTTCGGTCGGTTGCGGCCTCGAACTCGAGCCCGATCCGGAACGCCGCCTGACGCTGACATCGCAACGCGATGCGCTCGGCATGCCGCGGCTCAAGCTCACAAATCGCGTGTCCGATTCCGACTTCAATCGCTACCGGAATACCATGAAAGAGCTGGGGCGGCAGCTGCTGGTCGCGGGCACCGGCATGATCCGCCTGAACTACAAGACGCGCGGCGAGTGGGAGGCGGCGCTCGACTGGGGCGATCATCACCTCGGCACGACGCGCATGCATGACGATCCGAAGCAAGGCGTGGTCGATGCCAATTCGCGCGTGCATGGTATCTCGAACCTGTTCGTTGCGGGAAGCGGTGTGTTCCCGACCTATAGCGCATCGAACCCGACGATGAACCTCGTGGCGCTGACCCTGCGCCTGGCACAGCACCTCAAAGGATTGCTGCGATGAGCTCCAAGGGCTTCAGCCGCCGCGCGGTAGCGATCGGCGGCAGCATCGCGGCGGCGCTTGGCATCGCGGCACTGGGCGTGAGCGTGCCTCGGCTATTGGGCCGGAGGTATCGGCAAAGTCCGTATGACGATCTCTTCGCGCAACTGGTCGACCGCGACGCGGCGGTGAAGGTCGGTCATGCCCTGATGGACGGCGGGTTGCACGTCGACGCCAGGGTGGTGGGACGCGACCTTCGGCAACGTTTCGAGCGCCGCAATCTCGACGAAGTGACCGATTCCGATCTGGCGCAGGGCAAGCTGATGGAAGCGCAGGGCTGGGTCCTGCCTGAGTCGCTCGCCCTGTTGTGCGCGCTGGCAGCGGAAGAGAATTAGCTACGCCTCAGGAAGGGGCGCATCGCGGATGCCTGTACCGCGGCGATCTCGATGCGGCGGATCCACTGCAACGCATCGCCGTCTTCGGTATCCGTCGGTGCATCGAACCCATCCATCGTCCGGTAATACAGCCCGTCAGCCGCGACATAGCCGAGCGACAGGCCCAGGCGCTCGGCCAAGAGCGGCCACTCGACATCGTTTGCGATGGAGTCTTCGCGGCTTTCGCGCACGATGGCCTGCGCCGCCGGACGCGACAATCGCCGGATGGCGAACATCAGATCCCAGTCGCGTCCGGTCATCAAGGTATAGGCGCGGTTGATCAGCCGTTCGGTCTCCCGCAGCCGCTCGGGCTCGCTTTCGAAAGCGCTGCCCGCGCGGCCGATGACGAGGCAATCCACGCCGGGTTGCGCAACGAGGGCGGCGCGCATTTCGGCGAAGCTTCCTTCGGCCCAGCGGATGACATGATCGAAGTCGCAATAGAGAATGGCGGGCACGGGAAACTGTAGCGCCAAGCCGACCGCGTCGCGGCGTGATCGGCCGATCGTCGCTTCGCCTTGCGGATGGGTGATGACCCTGGCGTCGAGGAGTTCGGCCGCCGCATCGATCACACCGGCCGGCGTTGCATCGGTGACGTTGAGTGCGATGCCGGCGAAAGCATTACGCAGCAGTGCCGCGGCGCGAGTGATCGCCGGAACCAACCGGGCGTCGGGATCGTGGATCGTGGCGGCGAGCGCAACCTTGTCCATGCCGGGAGCCTATCCTGCGGCGCGCGCGCCCGTCACCTCATGGGCGCGGATCAGGCCGCGGAGCGAATTCCCCAGCAGCACTTCGTCGGCGCCGCGAAGATCGACTGGCATCAGGATAGCCTCATCGCAGGCGCCGCTTTCCACCAACTCGCGCCGCAGCACGCCATCGAGCAGTCCAGACGACAGAGGAGGCGTCAGCAACCGCCCGGCGTGGCGCACGAAGATGTTGGTGCGGCTGCCCTCGGTCAGCTCTCCGCGTTCATTGCAGAACAGCACTTCGTCGCAGCTCCTGGACTTTACGAGCAGCCCCAGCTCGCGGTCGAAGAAGTCGCGCCAGTTGGTTTTGTGCCGCAGCAGGACGTCGGCGCTGTGGACCGGATTTGACGACACGGCATAGGTCCAGCTTTGCGGCGCCGGGCCGATGGGCGCGGTCGTGCAATCGAACATGCCCGCCTCGTCCAGGGCCAAACGGACGCGCAACGGCTCGCGCGCGCATGCCACCGCTCGATCGAGCATGGCGCGCGCCGCCGAACGATCGAATGGCAGCGAAAAGAACTGCGCCGAGTTCTGCATGCGATCGAGATGCCGCTCCAACCGCACAAAGCCGTTCTCGTGCCGCAGCGTTTCGATCAGGCCGATCGGCAGCCGCGCGCTTTCGAAGTAGCGCGCCTTGAGGAGACACTCATCGTATTCCGACGCGGCCCTCGAATCCTGGACCACAGCGCCGCCGACCCCCAGTGTGCCCTGCCCGTCCTGAATCGTGATCGTTCGGATGGCAACGTTGAATTTCGCCGAACCGTCAGGCGCGAAATGGCCGATCGCTCCGCAATAGACCTCGCGCGGACTCGCTTCCAGTTCGCGAATGATCTCCATGGCGCGGATCTTGGGCGCGCCGGTGACAGAGCCGCAGGGAAAGAGCGCGCGCACGATCGCTTCCGCCCGTGTCGCGGGCTTGAGCTCCGCCGTGACGGTGGACACCATCGTGTGCAGCGTCGGATAGGTTTCGACCGCGAAGAGGTCCTTCACCGCCACGCTGCCGATCAGAGCGAGCCGGCCGACATCGTTGCGCACCAAGTCGACGATCATGAGGTTCTCGGCGCGGTCCTTGGGCGAGGCGGCAAGCGCGGCCTTGGCGCGCGCATCGGCGCTCTCGTCGGAGCCGCGCGGCGCCGTCCCCTTCATCGGCCGGGCCGTGATCCGGCCCTGCGCCGAGATCTCGAAGAACTGCTCCGGCGAAAGGGAAAGAATCTGCCGCGTGCCGTCGTCGATGAAGGCACCGTGCGGCGCACGGGATCGTTCGCGAAGGCGCAGATAGAGCGCGAGCGGATCGCCGGCAAAAGCGAAGCGCGAACGGAAGCTGAGATTTGCCTGGTAGATGTCGCCGGCCTCGATGTAGTCGTGCACGCGGGTAAAGCGTTCGCCATAGGCTGCGGCGTCCCATTCGTGCCGCAAGGGGCCGGCGTAGGCCTTGCCGCCCGGGACAAGGGCAACGCTGGCAATGGCTTCGGGCGCACCGAAGACGCCGAACCACAATAGGGGCAGACGGCCTCCGGGCCAGCCGAGCCGGGCGAGTCGCGGCTCCAGGGCATAGCCAAGCTCGTAGCCGAACCAGCCCGCGACGTGGCGGCCTCGGGCCAACGCCGCCTCAATGGCCAACAGGGCTGGGGAGATCTGCTCCGGTCCCTGCGCCTCAATGATGGCCTCCGGCCCGGCAAAGCGCAGCAACCGCTCGGCTCCAGGCGAAGCGTCGTCCAGAATGACCGTCTGTGGATGCGCCACCGTGCAACCCATCGTTGAGGTTCCTGGCCGGCAATGCCTTGATTTGCCGGGAACCGACCCCACATTGTTACCAGAAGGTGACGCCCTAAGCGGGGTCGCCGGACGCATATCGGCCGCTCGCTTTCGAGGGCCGCCTTGCCAAGGCCGCTTGAAGGAGGGCTTTGAAAGTGAACAGAACCGTGTACTTCAACAGCCCGTTTCTCCTGGGCTTCGAGCATCTGGAACGGTTGCTCGAGCGAACCGCCAAAAGCGCCGGAGATGGCTATCCGCCCTACAACATCGAGCAGTCGAACGAAGACAGGCTGCGCATCACGCTGGCCGTCGCCGGGTTCGGGCGCGACGAACTCGGCGTCACGATCGAAGGCCGCCAGCTCGTCATCCGCGGCAAGCAGTCGGAGGCGGCGGACAAACAGTTTCTGCACCGCGGGATCGCGGCGCGCCAGTTTCAGCGGGCCTTCGTGCTTGCGGAAGGAATCGAGGTCACCGGTGCCGATCTCGAAAATGGTTTGCTCACGATCGAGCTCGCCCGCCCGAAAGCGGAAAGCATCGTGCGCACGATTGCCATCAACAATGGCAAATCGAATGGGAAGGGCGAAGGAGATCTGTCATGAAGAGTGAATTGAAGATCGATAACGATGCGCCCGCATTTGGCGGCGGCCGTCTCACCTACATCAAGCCGACCGATAATGACGAAGCCCATCGCCTCGGGCTCATTCCGCCCGGCATCACCTTGCCGCCCGGCACCAAGCTCTATGTGCTGCATGCCGTGGACGGCAGCGTGCTCGGCTATACCGACGCCTATGACAGCGCCTACGGCGCGGCGCTGCAGAACGAGCTGACGCCGGTATCGGTGCACTAAGTTCGAAAAAGTTCAACGGAAGAGGCCGGCGGTCGGAAATGACCGGCGGCCTTTTCTTTGCCCGGCGTAAATCTGGACAAGGACGGTAGGCAAGCCGAAGCTTGGCTCAACGCGGGAGACGATCATGGAGCCAGTCAAAAAACTTAGCCGCTCGGTGCGCGGGCTGTCCGTACTTGTCACGGGCGCGGCCAGCGGCATGGGCCGGGCGACGGCACACGCCTTCGCCGATGAAGGTGCGAAGGTCGCCGTCACCGACGTCAAAGGTGAAGACGCCGAGGCCGTCGCAAAGGAAATCCGCGAGGGGGGCGGAACGGCCAAGGCGTGGACACTCGATGTCGGCGACGGCGACGCGATAAAACGGGTCGTTGGCGAAGTCGCAAGAGAATTCGGCGGCCTCGACGCACTGATCAACAATGCGGGCATTCCGGCGGGCCTGCCGCTTGAGCATGAGCGCTATGACGCGGTGTGGGATCGCGCCCTGTCGATATTGCTGACTGCGCATCAGCGCACCGTGCGCGCCGCCCTGCCCCATCTTCGCAAATCGAAGAGTCCGCGCATCGTCAACATCGCCTCGACCGAAGCGCTTGGAGCGACGGGTCGCGACAGTCCCTATTCGGCGGCAAAGGCCGGCGTGGTGGGACTTACGCGCGCGATGGCTGTCGATCTTGGTCCGGAAGGCATCACGGTCAACTGCATCTGTCCCGGTCCGGTGCGCACCGGCATGACTGCGCCAATCCCCGAGGAAGACAAGGCGACCTATGCACGCCGCCGCACCGCGCTGCGCCGCTATGGCGATCCAGAGGAAGTGGCACATATGACGCTCAGCCTGTGCCTTCCGGCCGCGTCGTTTCTTACGGGCGCGATCATCCCCGTGGATGGCGGACTGATGGCGCGCAACGCCTGAGAGTTAGGCCGCCTGGGCGCCGGCGCCGCCGGTCGTGTCGGTGAGAATGGCGTAGAGCGCTTCCTGCGTCTTCGCGGCGCGCAGCTTTTCGGTGGCCGTCTGATTGCGCAGCAAGCGCGACACGCGCGCCAGCGCCTTCAGATGGTCGGCGCCCGCGCCTTCGGGCGCGAGCAGCATGAACACCAGGTCGACGGGTTGATGGTCGACGGCATCGTAGTCGATGGGAGTCTCAAGGCGCGCAAAGACGCCGACGATGTTCGTGAGATCGGCGAGCCGGCCATGCGGGATCGCAATCCCCTGCCCCACGCCGGTCGTGCCGAGCCGCTCGCGCTCCATGAGCGTCTCGAAAATCTTGCGATCGGACTGGCGCACGAGCTGTGCCGCGCGCGCCGCCAGCTCCTGCAAGAGCTGCTTCTTGCCCTGGACCTTCAGCGAAGCGATGACGGCCGCAGGCTGGAGAAGATCGGTGATATTCATGAGCGACCTATGGGCTGACGTCAGGTTTCGGCGCTTGCGCGCACGCGAGCCTTGGCGTGATGGTTCTTGAGCCTGCGTTTGTACTTTCGAAGCTGGGCCTCGACGTGGAAGAAGGCGGCGTCGAACGCCCGGTGGGCGTCCGGGCCCTCGCCTTGCGAAGTAATCACAGTCTTGGAATTGAGATGTAGTGCGCAGTCCGCGCGATAGAACGGACCGCTACGGGAAAATACGACATTGGCGCTGGCACCGCCGTCGAAATGCTTCGCCACCACGTCCTCGAGACGCACGCGAACGCCCGCCGGAAGCGTTTCGCCAATCTGGATCTGTTTACCGGAAACCCGAACCCGCATGGCCTTCTTCTGTGCTGGCCTGAACGTGCTTTGCGTCACGTAGGTTACGCTTTTTTGACACGCCTCGTTCGAAGGCGCGGGTGTGTAGGCCCACCCTTACAGAAAGTCAATTGTTGCAATTATCGAAAGGCCGGAGAAGCAGATTCCTGGCTTGACTTCAGCCGGCGGCGTTCCACGGACGACGGAATCCGCATGGCTTCGCGATATTTGGCGACAGTGCGCCGCGCGATGTTTACGCCGTCGGCAGTGAGCAGCGAGACGATGCGGTCATCGGACAAAACCTCGATCGGCTCCTCGTTCTGGATCATTTCGCGAATGCGGTCGCGTACCGCCTCCGCAGAGTGCGCCTCGGCACCGTTGACCGACTGGATCGAGGCCGTGAAGAAATATTTGAGTTCGAACAGGCCGCGCGGCGTCGCGATATACTTGTTCGACGTGACCCGGCTGACGGTCGACTCGTGCATCGAAATCGCATCCGCGATGGTGCGCAGATTGAGCGGCCTAAGATGGCGCACGCCGTAGGTCAGGAAGCCGTCCTGCTGGCGCACGATTTCGCTTGCGACCTTCAAGATCGTGCGCGCGCGCTGGTCGAGACTTTTCACCAGCCAGTTGGCGTTGTTCAAACACTCGGTGAGGTAGTTCTTCGAGTCCTTGTCGCGCGCGCCCTTCGAGACCTGCGCATGGTAGCGCGAGTTCACCAGGAGCCGGGGCAGAGTGTCGGAATTGAGTTCGATCGCCCAGCCGCCGTCCGGACCGACCCGCACGAAAACGTCAGGAACCACCGGCTGAACCGGCTCGCTGCCGAAGGCGAGGCCGGGCTTGGGCGTGAGCCCGCGAATTTCGGTGATCATGTCGGCGACGTCGTCGGTGTCGACGCCGCAGATCGCGGACAGTGCCGAAAGATCGCGGCGCGCCACCAGATCAAGGCGAGTCAGAAGAGCAGCGATCGCAGGATCGTAACGGTTCTGCGCCTTGAGCTGCAGCGCCAGGCATTCGGCCAGGTCGCGTGCACCGACGCCGACCGGATCGAAGCCCTGGAGCACTTTCAGCACATCGTCGACGACGGAGAGCTCAACGCCGAGGCGCTCCGCGACTTCCGCGATATCGGCGCGCAGATAGCCCGCCTCGTCGACAGAATCGATCAGCGCCAGGCAGATGAGGCGCATGTCGGGGGCGAGCCCCGCGATCGAAACCTGATCGACCAGGTGATCCTTGAGCGTTCCGCCATCGGCAAGCGTGGACTCGAGAAGGTCTTCGTCGCCCTCAAAATTGTTACCCGATTTGACGGTCGACCAGTCTGTCAGCGGCGCGGACTGCGGCGACGCGGCCGCAGGCGCGGGGTCGCCGTCATAGAGATTGTCGTGCGATGCGGAATTGAGATCGGCGACCTTCGAGAAATCCTCACGCGCCAGCTCACTCTCGAGCGTTTCGGATTTCGCGGCCTTCTCGACATTGTCGCGCTCGGCTTCGCCGGCAGGCTCGCGCTCGTCGCGCTCGAGAAGCGGATTGCGCTCGAGTTCCTGTTCGCAATATTCGGCGAGCTCGACATTTGACAGCTGCAGCAGCTTGATCGCCTGCTGCAGCTGCGGTGTCATGACAAGGCCTTGGCCCTGCCGTATCTCGAGCCTTTGTCCTACGCCAGCCATGTGCGCCCCTGAACCATGGCTATAGCGAGAACCTCTCGCCGAGATAGTAACGGCGCACGTCCCTGTCGGCGACGACTTCGGAGGGCGTACCCTCCTTCATCACGACGCCATCGCGAAGTATGTAGGCGCGGTCGATGATCTCGAGGGCGTCGCGGACATTGTGGTCGGTAATGAGCACGCCGATGCCGCGGTCCTTCAGATGCACGACAAGATCGCGGATCTCGCCGACCGCGATCGGATCGATGCCGGCCAGAGGCTCGTCGAGCAGGATGTAGGACGGATGAGTCGCAAGAGCGCGTGCGATCTCGACGCGACGGCGCTCGCCGCCCGAAAGCGCGATGGCCGGCGTATGACGCACATGGGTGATGCCGAACTCGGCGAGCAATTCCTCTACCATCGCATTCAACCGATTGGTGTCGGGTTCGATCAGTTCGGCGGCGGCGCGGATATTCTGCTCGGCAGTGAGACCCCTGAAGATCGAGGCTTCCTGCGGCAGATAACCGATGCCAAGCCTCGCGCGGCGATACATGGGAAGGCGCGTGACGTCGGCGCCGTCGACCTCGATCGTTCCAGCATCGGCCGCGATCAGGCCGGAGATCATGTAGAAGCAGGTGGTCTTGCCGGCTCCGTTGGGTCCCAGAAGGCCGACGACTTCGCCGCGCTTCAGCGTCATGCTGACCGAACGTACGACGGGACGCCGATTGTAGCTCTTGGCGATGCGGGTGACGACGAGACCCTTGCCGCCCTCGATCACGCGGGGGCGGTTGGAGAGTTCCGTCTGGTCGTCAGTGGTGGTGCTCATATCTGTCTCTGCATCCCGGCAAGAACCATGCCTTTTCGTATTTAAGGAAGGATGAACCGCGTCATTTTCCGCCGGTTTGTGGCGGTGGGGTAAATAATCCCTGAACGCGGCCGCCGCCGCTCGTCCCATGCGTGCCGGTGACGCCGCCGCCGAGCTGCGCAACACCGGAGACAAGATTGACGGTCAACTGGGCACCGCGCATCACGTTCTTGTCCTTGGTCAGAACGACATGTCCGGTCAGCGTGACGAGGCGCGGCACGACATCGTAGACGCCGGCGTCGCCGGTCGCGGTTCCCGTGTTCGGCGAATCCACGACGATGTGACCGTTCGCGAAAACTTTCTGTGCGTGGCCTTCAACCAGCAGAATGCGCACCGTGTCCGCCCGCAAGCGCACGTCGCCCTGCGTGATGATGACATTGCCGACATAGGTTCCGGCGATCGTACCGCTGCCGCTTGCCGCGGGACTCTTCTCCACGACGAAACGGTCGGAGGACACGGCGATCGGCTGGCTGGCATCGTGGTGGCCGGGCGCTGGAGCGGCCACGGCAGAGCCGGCGATCAACAATGAAGCAAGGAACAGGGCGCGCGTCATTTCTGACGTACCTCACCGGGAAGTATCGTCATACGCACATGACCGGTCAGTACGATCTGGTTGCTCTTGCGATCGATCTCGAACGAGTCGGCGCGAAGCGTTCCGGCCGGCCCCTGACCGGTGACTTCGGCTGAGCCCCTGAACAGGCCTTTCTTAAGATCGACGTCGGCAGTCTCGGTATGGAGCTCGTAGCCGTCATCGGAGAAGACAGCGATGCCGCCCGAAAGCGCCAGCGAGCCCTTGTCCATGTCGATGAACCCCGTGCCGGCCGTCGCATTGAGCCAGCGCCCTTCGTCCAGCGTGAGATCGGCTTCGACATTCTTCAACGTCGCGCGCTTGACGTTTGCCGCCTGTTGGATTGCGGCGTCGGCGGTGATGACGAAAGGGTGGCCCTTGCGGTCGGCGCCGGTGAGCCTGGGCTTCAACATCGCGAGATCGTTGTCGATCTTGCCCATGCGCTCATAGGCGAAGGAAAGCTTGTCGGACTGCCGCGGCAGCATCGCATAGACGATAACGATGGCGATGAGCGCCCCGGCCGCGAGCGGCAGCGCGCGCTTCATCACGGTGACGAAGCGGGTGTAACGCAAGGCGTCGAGCGCGGTGTCGCGGGTACGCGCCGTCCAGTCACGCCGCGTACGCGTGCCGGACATGGGCTGTGCCACCGCTTCACTTACGCCGGTACGCCGTGCCATTCAGGAAACGCCTGCACGAAGGATGTCATGAACGCTGATGAAGCCAAGCGGGCGGTGAAGCTCGTCCTCAGGATCGACCACGAAAAGATGAGTCACCTTTGGCGGCTTGGCGTTCATAAAGGTCGTCGCTTCCGAAGCCAGCATCTGAGGCGGGACGGTTTTCGGATTTCGCGTCATCACGTCATTTGCCTTGCGATCGAGCAGGCCGGGTTCCATGTGACGGCGCAGATCGCCGTCGGTGATGATTCCGATGAGCGAACCTTTTCCGTCGACGATGCCGGCATAGCCCGCCAGACCGCCAAATTTGCCCGAGGTCATCACGATGAGCACCTCGCGCATCGGGGTTTGCGGCGCCACGAGAGGCATTTCCTTGTGCATGATGTCGCAAACGCGGATCAGCTTCTTGCCGAGCGCGCCGCCGGGATGGAAGTCACGGTACTGATCGGCAGAGAAGCCGCGCCGTTCCATCAGCGCAACGGCGAGAGCATCGCCGAGCGCCAACATCATGGTGGTCGATGTTGTCGGCGCTAGGCCCATCGGACAGGCTTCCTGCGCCTTGGGCAGCAGCAGCGCGACGTCAGACGCCTGGAGCAGACGGGACTCGGCATTGTTGGCCATGCCGATCATCGGAATGGCGAGCCGCTTGCCGTAATTTATGAGATCGGTGAGCTCGCTCGTCTCGCCGGAATTGGACAGAAGCAGGAGCGCGTCGGCGCGCGTCACCATGCCTAGATCGCCATGGCTCGCCTCCGCCGGGTGGAGGAACAGCGCCGGCGTGCCGGTAGATGCAAGCGTGGCGGAGATCTTGCGCGCGATGTGCCCGGACTTGCCCATGCCGCTGACAATGACGCGGCCCTCGACGGTGAGGATGGCGTCGATGGCGCGCGAGAACTCGCCGTTCAGGCTCTCGCCAATCGCCGTGATCGCGTCCGTCGCATGGCGCAAAACGCGTCGTGCGGCCGCCAGATCGCGATTGCGCGCCGACGCCGACTTGACGGCCTTGATCCTGGCGGATGCCATGCAGCCCCTTGTTTTTGTTAGGTTTGCGGCGCGATCCAAACGTTAACGCGAAAATCGTGCCAAGTGTGGCCCAGCGGCGCTTCGGGTTCAAGTTATATTGTTGCGTCGCGGTAAATGGTCTCTTTACCTGATCCTCCACGCACCTTCGCCGCCTGCGGCGAACGATCAGTGCGCGAAGATGTCGATGTCTTCCCAGCCGGCCAGATCGAGTTCGGCGCGGAAGGGGAGAAACTCGAAGCAGGCCTTGGAGAGCGCCGTACGGTGCTCGCGCGCCAGCATCGTGTCGAGCACGTCCTTGAGCTTGTGCAGATAGGCGACGTCGTTGGCGGCATACGCCAGCTGCTTCTCGGTTAGGGTCGGCGCGCCCCAGTCGGAACTTTGCTGTTCCTTCGACAAATCGACGCTGAGCAGTTCCTTCACCAGATCCTTGAGCCCATGCTTGTCGGTGTAAGTACGCACGAGCTTCGACGCGATCTTGGTGCAATAGATCGGCGCGGTGACCACGCCGAGATAGCGGCGGAACATCGCCACGTCGAAGCGGGCATAGTGGAAAAGCTTGACGACCTTCGGATCGATGAGCAACGCCTTGAGGTGCGGCGCGTCGTAGGACTGCGGCGCGAACTGCACGGCGTGGCAGACGCCGTCGCCCGACGACAATTGCACGAGGCAGAGCCGGTCGCGGAAAGGGTTCAGTCCCAGTGTCTCGCTGTCGATCGCGACGAGTGACCCAAGATCGAGATTGGCGGGCAAATCGCCCTGATGGAGTTTGATCTTCATGTCCGAACGCCGTTCTTCGCGCCTACCGAACGGTAGAGCCTCCAATACAGAAGTGTGACCGGTATGGAGAGAATCTCCGCGGTAAGCAAGGCGATTCGCGCACCCAAGCGGTCGGCGAGCCAGCCGATGGCAAACACCGCAACGGCGAAAAGCAAATTGCCGCCAAGCGAAATCAGAGAGGCCATGGTGGCGCGCTGCGCGTCCGTGAAGCCCTTCTGCATCAAGCTGCCCTGACTGACCATGGCAGGGCCGAAGAAGAGGGAGGCCATAGAAATGATGGCAGGACTCGCCACGGTCGGGATCGCAACGGCGCTGACGCCGGCAATGATGCTGCCGAGACTGGCGCCGACCAGCACGCGGAGCTCTCCGAAGCGGCGCACGGCGCCGCCGCCGATGCGGAAGCCGAGCGCGGCAAGGCCATGAACCAGTACGCCCGCCAGCCCGAGCGCCCAGGCCGGCCATAGCAGCGCGAAGAAGGCAGGATGGAACATGTGTTTGGACTCGCCGACGGCGAATCCGAGCATGGATGTCAGGCTCAGGTCGCGAAGCCGCACGTCGCGTGCGAAGCCGGCGAACGCTTCGCGCAAGTGGGAAAATACATTGGTCGGGAATTCGTCGCCGTGTCGCTCGGGCTCGACGATCAGAGCGGCGAAGAAGAGGCCAGCAGCCTGCGGTGCCAGCGACAGCGTGAACACGGCGCGGAACGATACGCCCATCCACAGGGCGGCGAAGGCGACCGCGGCGGAAATCGCCAGCGAGAGCTGGAACAGCGCGCTCAGGCGCCCCTGCCATTCGGGATAAGAGCGCTCGAGGCCATCACCCTTCAGCGTGTCGAAGAGCAGTGCTTCGTTGTTGCCACTGAAGAAGGAAAAAGCCAGACCCTCCAGCACCGCGCCGGCTGCCAGAACCGCGAAGCCGTGCCCCAAGGCATAAAGCGCGATCGACAGGACAGAAGCGAGCTGACCGAGCAGCAATGTGAAACGGCGCCCGATGAAGTCCGAGTATACGCCGGTCGGCACTTCGAACGCCGACGAGGCGATCTTCGCTATCGAAAACAGAAGTGTGCCCAACGCGAATGAACCGGTTACCTGCGCGAAATAGACGACCATGATCGGCGCATAGACGCGAAAGTCATTGCAAAAATTGAAAGCGCCGAGCAAGCGAATGTTGCGCCGCGCGAGCGGTGTCATGTTCGCACGAGGGTGAAGAGTTGACGCGAGCCGCCTTCGGGTCCGCGCGGCAGCATCTCGCCAGCGCGGAAGCCGAAGCGTTCATAGAGACGGCGAGCGGGCTGTCCAGCCGCAATCTCGGGCCCAAAAGTCGCGAGCGAAATCGTGCAGGGCGCCAGACAACGCCGCAGGATTTCCGTGAGCAGAGCGGCGCCGACGCCGCGGCCGCGAGCCGACGCGCGTACCGCCAGCCAGCGCAACCAGTTATCGGGCGACTGTCCGCCAACGAGAGCTCCACCCAATACGTCACCGGTTGCACCGCGGATGACGAGCGCCGAGCCGCGCGCAATATTATTCTTCAGCGTGATGTCGAACTTCGGCATTGGGCCGAAAAGCGGTTCGACCTCGCGGGCGATTTCGAGCCAGGAGTCGATATCGGCCAAGATGGATGGCTGGGCGGCAAGCGGCATGGGCCACTGGTGAAGCGCGACAAAGCATTGGTCAACCGCTTACGCGATTCGAACGCGGCGCTGCCGCTGTGATCCGCATAATTTGCTGCCCGCCGTGCTATTCCGGCAACGCTGGTGTTGCGGTTTCGACGTTCGCCCATTTTTCGATATGCGGTTCGCGGCGAACTTCGAAACCGAACGGCATTAGCGGTCCTCGCCGGTCACCGGCGTCCAGCTCGGCGGATCGCTGGCGGGAAAGCTCTCGAGCGACGATTCGTCGATCCGATCCAATTGCCTCTTGGCGACGGGCTTCCGATTTGCGGGCTTGCGTACCGCCTTCTTCCGCCGAAGTGCCGGTCTGGCCGGCTTGCGCGCCGCCTTCTTCTTTCGCGGCGCAGGCTTGGCACGAGTCTTCTTGGCCCTCTTTGGCGCCTTGCGGGTCTTTCTGGTGGCCATGGCCTGTCCCATGCGAGCGGCCCGCGGATGCTATGGTATGAGGCGACGGACACGCAACGGCACTTGATCCCCATGATCTCCTTGTTCCTGGCACCCGCCGCATTTGGTGCGACAATGCTTGGCGGGCTGGTGGCATTGCGCCTCAGGGACCGCCTGCACCTCATCCTCGGGTTCAGCGCCGGCGCGGTGGTCGGCGTCGCATTCTTCGATCTGCTGCCCGAAGCGATGCGCGAGACAGGCCGCGCGCCGGCGACGACGATGCTTTTCGTCGCGGGTGGATTTCTCTTCTATCTGCTGCTCGATCGGCTCGCGCTTCTGCATGCCGCGGGCGAGGACGATGACCACGGTCATGCGCACGGCTCGCCACGTGGCGGTCTTGGCGCCTTCACGCTGGTGGCGCATAGCGTGTTCGACGGCATGGCAATCGGCTTCGGCTTTCAAGTCTCGGTGGCAGTCGGCACGGCGATCGCGATCGCGGTGCTCACCCATGATTTCTCCGACGGCATCAACACGATGAATGTGGTGCTCAAGAACGGTGGCACGCGAAGCGAAGGATTGCGCTGGCTGCTCGCGGACGCCCTGGCGCCAGCGGTCGGCATTGCACTGACCTACGCGTTCCATCTGCCTGCCGGCATCTTCGCCATCGTATTGGCGGTACTATCCGGCTCGTTTCTCTATCTCGGCGCCAGCGATCTCGTCCCGGAAAGCCATCACGCCCATCCGAAGTTTCTGACCACGATCATGACGCTGCTCGGCGCCGCATTGATCTATGCAACGACCGCTCTGATGAGCTGAGCCGTGGAGAACCTGATCGTCGATGCGAAACTGATGGCCTTGCTCGTCGTTGCGAATGGCATGCCGGTCCTCGCCAAGCGGTTCTTCGGCGGCTTTCTCGATCTTGCGCTCGACGGCGGGCGGCATCTGGGCGACGGCCAGCCGATTTTCGGCCACTCCAAGACAATTCGCGGACTTGTCTTGTCGTTGCTCGCGACCGCCGCCGCGGCACCGCTGCTTGGCTTCGACTGGATGCTGGGCTTCGGAATTGGCGCGGCCGCCATGGCGGGCGACCTGCTGTCCAGCTTCGCGAAACGGCGCATGAAACTTCCAGTCAGCAGCATGGCAATCGGGATCGATCAGTTGCCCGAGGCGTTGTTGCCGGCGCTACTGTGCTGGCGGCCGCTGGCGCTGTCGTGGCTCGACATCACCGGCGTCGTTCTGTTCTTTCTCGCGGCTGAGCTGCTGCTGTCGCGGCTGCTGTTCAAGCTCCGCGTCCGCGACCGTCCCTATTAGGGGCGTCGCAGCTCGTGCAGCGTGATCTCCGGCGGGCAATTGAAGCGCACGGGCACGATGCTCGTGCCGGCGCCGCGTGACGTATAGCCCTGCATCCTGCCATAGGACCAGGCGCCCGAGCCCATATGGCGCGGAAGAACAGAATCGAGGGTGATCGGGATCGAACCAGGCAAGCAGATCTGGCCGCCATGCGTATGGCCGCTCAGAATCACGTCGAAATCCGCGTGCGCCGCCTGACGGTAGATCTCCGGTGTATGCGACAGCAGGATCGAAAATTCGTCGTGCGGCACATCGTTTGCCGCCTTCTCGATATTGTCGACCCGGAAGAAGTGGGCGTCGTCGACGCCGGCCAGATGAATATGGGCACGGTCGCGAACAAGCTGCACCGCCTCGTTGAGGAGCACGCGAATGCCGAGCGCCTCCATGCCCGGGACCATCAGAATACTGTCGTGATTGCCAAGCACAGCATAGATGTCGCCGCGCAGATGCTCACGAAGCAGCGCCAGGCCCTTGAGCGCAGCGTCATAGGGACCCGAGGTGCCGCCACGATAGTCCCCTGTCCACACACACAGATCGTATTCGAGAGGCGTTATCAGCCTGGCGACGCTTGCCATGGCCTCTTCGTTGGTGTCGGCATGCATATCGCTCAGATGAAGGATGCGGTAGCCGTCGAACGCCGCCGGTAACTTCGCACTAACGATCCTGTTGTCGAGGAGCCGCACATTGCGCGCGTTCCGTTGTCCGCGCCGATAGAGACCACCGAGCTTGAGCGCCGTCGCAATCAGTGCGCGCGCCGTGCGCCAGTTTTCCGGATGGAAGAAGTTTATCCCGTATCCGAACAACTGCGATTCATGTTCGCGCTCGATGCCGAGCCTCTGGCGCGAATAGACGCGGCCAAGCCGACGCTCGAGCGCGCGCAGGTCGTCGTTCTCGTCGCGCTTGGGGTTCAGCACTTGGGCTCCGACTACGAACAGGACCGATCATCCTCGACGCGCGCGGCCCAAACAAGCAACAGACTGCGCCGCCGTGGGCGAAGGATTGTTGCGTTCGATCAAACTCCCCGTCGGGTTGCCGCCTCATAGTCTTTTTAACGTTAGAACGGTGCGCCATGGAAATTCCCCTTCAGCTTGAATTTCACGACTTCGAGCCCTCCTCTCACGTTCGGGACCTGATCGATGCCCACATCGCCAAATTCGAGGATCGCTACGGACGGATTACGAGTTGCCGCATGGTCGTCCGCCAACCCGGTGCTCACCACAAGACGGGTGAGCCTTATGCCGTGAGCATCGCTATTGCGTTGCCTGGCGGAAAGCCGGTGACCGTGAGCCGGAAGTCGAACGACCTCGATCCCCGCTTTGCCGACGTCAATTACGCCATCAATGAAGCTTTCCGCCGCGCGGCACGCCAGCTGCGCGAGCAGACGCGCAAGCTGCAGGGCGACGTCAAGCAGCACGCTATCCGCCAATAGCCGAGGAATTCTGCCATGCCGGAATATCTGTTGCGCCAGGGTACGTGGGTCGCGGTGTGCGACGGCCGCAAGGCGCTTCTGCTCGAGAACAAGGGCACCCGCGAATACCCCAAGCTCGAAACGCGCGCCGTGTTCGAACAGGAGAATCCACCGACCCACGTCCAGGGCTCGTCACCGCCCGGCCGTGCCTTCACAGGCTCCGGAGGCCGGCGTGCATCCATGGAGGGCACCGATCTCCACAATGAGGCGGAGCGGACCTTTCTTCATACGTTCGCGGGTTCCCTCGACCGTTCAGTCCACGAGCACGCCATCCATTCGCTTATTCTGGTCGCACCGGCCCGCGCGTTGGGTATGATCCGGCCCGCGCTATCCACGGCCACGAAGAAAGTGCTGGCCGCCGAGCTGGACCGCGATTACGTCAAGCTGCCTTTGCACGAGATCGAGCACCATCTGAAGAGGTGATCGATCGGGCTGAAGCTTGATAAGATCGTCCCGCCCGAAAAGAGGACAGGTCCATGAACTATCCCAAGGACTGGATGTGGAGCGACGCTCTCGACATGCTCGGTCAGGCCGAGCGGCTGCATCGTCAGTTCTTCCGACCCGCCTCGGGCCGGCCCCAGCCCGGCTGGGAACCGCCGGTCGATGTGTTCGAGACCGCGCGCGAAGTTCTGATCCTGACTGCACTCCCCGGTGTCGCGCCTGACGATATCAGTGCCGTGATCGATGCCGGCGTGCTTGTCATCGCCGGTGTCAGGACGTTTCCCGCGGAGCTGCGGACCGCCGCGATCCACCGTCTTGAACTGCCGCAAGGCCGCTTCGAGCGGCGCGTGCCGCTGCCGGCCGGTCGGTATGATCTTGTGAGGCGTACGCATGTGAACGGGTGCCTGGTCGTCAGCCTGCGAAAGATCGACGGGAGCACACCGTGATGGACAAGCCCGAAGACCGCGGCGCGGAGACGCCTCAGATCCCGTCACCGCCGAGCGATGCGCAAATCATCGTGCCGGTGCGCAACATGGTGCTGTTTCCGGGACTCGTGTTCCCGATCACGATCGGGCGCCCCGTCTCGGTGGCTGCAGCACAACAAGCCGTGCGTGAGCAGCGCCAGATAGTGGTGCTCCTGCAGCGCAACCCCGAAGCGGACAATCCGACGCCCGCCGATCTGTACGAGGTCGGTACGCTGGCCAACGTGCTGCGCTACATCACCGGCCCGGACGGCTCCAATCATCTCGTGTGCCAGGGCGTGCAGCGCTTCCGGGTCAGCGAATATCTGTCCGGTTGGCCCTATCTCGTTGCCAAGGGCCTGCATCTGCCCGAGCCGACCGTCGCGGCGACCGAAACCGACATCGAAGCGCGCTTTCGCCTGCTTAAGAGCCAAGCGGCGCAGGCACTCGATCTGATCCCGCAGGCGCCGCCTGAACTGCGCGCCACCGTCGAGGGCGCGGCGACGCCCGGTGCGCTTGCCGATCTGGTGGCGTTCTACATCGACATTCCAGCGGCGGAGAAACAGGAGATCCTGGAAGCCGTCGATCTCAATGAGCGGCTCGAGCGCGTGTCGCGCAAGCTGGCACGCTCCATCGAAGTCATGCGGCTGTCGGCCGACATCGCGCAGCAGACGCGTGCGACCTTCGACAAGCGCCAGCGTGAGGCGGTGCTGCGTGAGCAGCTGGCGACCATCCAGCGCGAACTCGGCGAGGGCGAAGGCGAAAGCCGCGAGCTCGCCGAGCTCGACAAGACCATCGACGACGCAAAGATGCCCGAAGAAGCCGCCTCCGCGGCCCGCAAGGAATTACGCCGGCTCCAGCGTATGCCGGAAGCGTCGGCCGAATACGGCATGGTGCGTTCCTATCTGGACTGGCTGGTCGAGCTGCCGTGGAATCTCGCGCCCGGTACGCCGATCGACATCGCCGCGGCGCGCAAGGTGCTCGAGGACGATCACTATGGTCTTGGCAAGATCAAGCAGCGCATCATCGAATATCTCGCGGTCAAGAAGTTGGCGCCGGCGGGCAAGGCGCCGATCCTGTGCCTGGTGGGGCCGCCCGGCGTCGGCAAGACTTCGCTCGGCCAGTCGATTGCGCGCGCCATGGTGCGCAAGTTCGTGCGCGTCAGCCTCGGCGGGCTTCACGACGAGTTGGAGATTCGCGGCCATCGCCGCACCTATATCGGCGCCCTGCCCGGCAACATCATCCAGGCCATCCGCCGCGCGGGCGCGCGCGACTGCGTGATGATGCTGGACGAAATCGACAAGATGGGCTCCGGCGTGCACGGCGATCCGTCCGCCGCGCTTCTCGAAGTGCTCGATCCGGAACAGAACAACACCTTCCGCGACAATTATCTGGGCGTTCCATTCGACCTGAGTGCGGTGACCTTCATCGCAACCGCCAACATGCTGGAAACGATTCCGGGTCCGCTGCGCGATCGCATGGAGATCATCGCGCTCAGCGGCTACACCGCCGGCGAGAAGCTCGAAATCGCCAAGCGCTATCTTGTCAAGCGCGAACTCGAAGCCAACGGCTTGAAGCCGGAACAGATCGAGCTCGACGATGGCGTCATCAGCGCGATCATTGACGGCTATACGCGCGAGGCCGGCGTGCGCAATCTGGAGCGCGAGATCGGGCGACTGCTGCGTCATGCGGTCGTCCAGATCGCGGACGGCACGGCGACCAAGGTCCATATCGGCGTCGACGATGTGGAGAAGATTCTCGGCGGCGTGCGCTTCGAGAACGAAGTCGCGATGCGCACCAGCGTGCCAGGTGTTGCAACCGGTCTCGCCTGGACGCCGGTCGGCGGCGACATTCTCTTCATCGAGGCTGCGCGCACGCCGGGCACCGGCAAGCTGATCCTGACGGGCCAATTGGGCGAGGTGATGCGCGAGAGCGTCCAGGCGGCGCTGAGCCTGGTGAAGTCCGATGCCGTCGCGCTCAAGATCGATCCAACCCTGTTCGAGAAGCACGACATCCACGTCCACGTTCCGGCAGGCGCCACGCCGAAGGACGGGCCGAGTGCCGGTGTCGCGATGTTCATGGCGCTGACCTCCCTCCTGACGGGGCGAACGATACGCAGCGATACCGCGATGACGGGCGAGATCAGCCTGCGCGGCCTGGTGCTGCCGGTCGGCGGCATCAAGGAGAAGGTGGTCGCGGCGGCCGGCGCGGGGCTGACGCGCGTCATGCTGCCGGCCCGCAACCGGCGTGACTATGACGAGATTCCAGAAGAGGCGCGGAAGAAGTTGGAATTCATCTGGCTCGAACGCGTCGAGGACGCCGTCGCCGCAGCGCTGAACCCGGCCCCCTGAACCGAAGGGGCGTCGGCGACGATCGATCCTAGGCCGGGCTGCTCTTCCTGGCCGCCATCGCCATGGAGATCAGAGAGCTTCCTCCGAACACCAGGTCTATTCCGACGATCAGGCCGAGCGCCCAGACCGCCGACGACGGCAACGCCAGGACGATGACGGCAGCCAGCAGGATATCGAGTATCCCGTTCGCCAGCAGGAAGCCCCAGCGCTGCGACAGCTGGCGGCGATGATCGATCGCGAAGAAGATCATCAGGAGTCCGTCCGCAAGCAGGAAGGCCGTCAGGACGAAGGTGAGCGAAATCGTGCCGCCGAGCGGCCAGAAGACGAGAAAGCCACCGGCAACGATCGTCACGATCGCCGACACAAGTGACCACCAGAAACCGGGCGCGTGCCGGCCCATAATGGTCGCCACCAAGCCGACACTGCCGCCCAGCAGGAATAGCCAGCCGAGAAAGATCGCGACGGCCAGGCTCGCGACGGCGGGCACAAGAATTGCCGCGCCCCCCAGAATGAAAAGGACGATGCCTTCGACCAGGAACAGCCGCCAATGGTCGTGCAGGGCCGTTCTCAGCAGTGCCGAGTCTCGTTGAGTGTCTGTCGCGCTTGCCATCTGTTGCTCCTCTCCGCCGTTCGTCAGCGGCCGTCCAATTCAGAGGACGTCACAAACATCATCTTACCGGGCGGCGTACGCCCGATTGTGAAGAATACGCAACGAGCAGCACAGTTGCATGCCGCCTGGCGCCATAGTCAGGGCACGGACCCTGCCGGAAAGCGCTTCAGCGTTTCGATCACGTCGCGATCCGATAGCTGGTGGAAGTCGGCATAGAAGTAGCCGAGCGCGCCGAAGTCCTGCGGCGTTTCCAGGCAAACCACTTCGTCGACCTCCGGCCTCAAAGATTCGATCGAGTCCGGCGCGCCCACGGGTACGGCGAGAATGAGCTTCTTGGGATTGCGCATGCGCGTCGCCCGCAAGGCCGCGCGCATCGTGGCGCCCGTCGCGATGCCGTCGTCTACCACGATCGCGATCCGCCCTTCCGGATCGAGCGGCGGCCGGTCCGGGACGAAGCGCTTGCGGCGGCTCTCGATCTCGGCGAGTTCGCGTCGCTCGATCCGCGCGAATGCCTCTTCGCTCGTCCCCGTCAGACGGATGATGTCCTCATTGCGTACGACGATGGGCGCGCCACCATCGACGACGGCGCCGACCGCGAGTTCCTCATGCATCGGTGCACCGATCTTGCGCACCAACAACAGATCGAGCGGCGCGCCGAGCGCTTGGGCGATTTCGGCTGCGACCGGAACGCCGCCGCGCGGCAGGGCGTACACGGCAACCGGCCGCCCTTTGTACTTCATCAGCGCTTGGGCGAGTTTTCGTCCGGCTTCGGTGCGGTCGGCGAAGGGCATGACGGCTTCCTAGCTATGATGGTCGCGCAAATGCTGCTCGAACCAGCGCGCGGCCTGGGCGATAACCTGCTCCAGCGCACCGCGTTCCGGGAAAAGATGCGTGGCACCGGGAACGATGACCAATTCCTTGGGACCGCCGAGGCGGGCATAGGCCTCTTCGTTCAATTCGATCACGCCGTGATCGGCGCCGCCGACGATCAACAGCGCCGGTGCGCGAACGGACAACAGCGCCTCCCCGGCCAGATCGGGACGGCCACCGCGCGAGACCACAGCGCCGATGTGCTGCAGTCGCGCAGCCGCGACCAGCGCGGCCGCAGCGCCGGTACTGGCGCCGAACAGACCGATCGGCAGGCCGCGCACCAGCGCCTCGTCCTCCGCCCAGCGGATGGCATCGATCAGCCTGTTCGCAAGAAATGAAATGGCAAACACTTTCGCGCGGTTATCGGCGGCCTCCTCTTCAGGCTTCAGGAGATCGAAGAGTAGTGTGGCGATTCCATGCCGGTTGAGCGCCTCTGCGACCATAGCGTTGCGCGGACTGAGCCGGCTGGAGCCGCTACCATGCGCGAAGATGACCAGCGCGAAGGCATGGTGCGGAATGCGCAGTGTTCCGGGAAGATCGTTGGGCGGGACGCGGACCTCGTAGCTCTCGATCGGCGGATCTTCGCTTTCCGGCTTTTCGCGCATAACAGCACCTCTCATATGCAGCCTGACGCGAAATTGGGCGCGCTTCTTGATCGAAATCAGCCATCGGCGGGGCCGAGAGGTGCGATTTTCTCACCGGATAAACTAGGCGGCGAGACGATGCCCTACGATAGCAATGCCGATCTGCCTCCTCCGGTCCGCAATCACTTGCCGCCGGCGGCCCAAGACATCTTTCGCGAGGCCTTCAATCATGCGTTCGCCGCACACCGCGATGAGACGGACGGCGAGGCGCGCGCTTTCCGTATCGCCTGGGCGGCGGTCAAGCGCGGCTATGTGAAGAGCGACGGCATGTGGGTCGAGCGGTGACGACCCACTATCCCGGAATTGCGGCCGACTAGCGCTACGCTTGCGCGGCCGGTTGCGGCGGTGCCGGTCGCGCGAGCGGGGTCAGCTTGTCGTTCCAGGCGGCAAACGCTTCATCGATGATCGCGCGCGGACTCCAGCCGCCGTCCTTCTTCAACGTCGCGATCGGGCGAGGCTGCGAATAGATCGAAATGCTGTCGCCCGAGGCGCCGAAGATCTGGCCCGTGATGTTCTTGGCCAGCGGCGAGGCGAGCGCGACCGCCATCGCGGCAGGCCGGGCTGGCGTGCTGACGTCGCGCATCGCCTGGCGCCGCGCCGCCTGCTCCGGCGTCTTGATCGGAACGGAATCCGTCATGCGGGTCTGCGCGCCCGGCGCCAGCGTGTTCGAACGCACGCCCTTCTGCGCGCCTTCGAGCGCGATGATGCGCGACAGCCCGGCGATTCCCATCTTGGCGGCACCATAATTCGTCTGACCCACATTGCCGATCAGGCCAGACGTCGAACTGAAGAGCACATAGGCGCCGTCGCCCTGCTCGCGGAAATGCTCGATCGTGGCGCGGCAAACATTGAAGCTACCCTTGAGATGCACCGCGATCACCGCATCCCAATCGGATTCGGACATCTTGTGGAACATACCGTCGCGCAAGATGCCGGCAGGGTCGATCACCGCGTGCAGTGCGCCGAATTCCTTAAGGCATTGGTCGCGCATATCCTCCACGGAAGCGAGATCGGTGATGGAGTGCGAGTTGGCTATCGCCTGGCCGCCGTTCTTGCGAATCTCGCCGGCGACTTCCTCCGCCGGGCCGGCGTTGCCTGCATCGTCGCCGGAGAGACTGCCGCCCAGATCGTTCACCAGCACCTTCGCGCCTTCGCGCGCGGCGATCAGCGAAACCTCGCGGCCTATGCCGCGTCCGCCGCCCGTGACCATGACGACGCGCCCATCCAACACTCCCATGGCGATCCTCCCATTGTTTTGTTGAAGTATGAGCCTCGAAACGCAGCGTGAGAAGCGGTTGTGCGGCGCACAAAGCTGCGCGTGCGACGTCAACGCCGCGCGGCGCACGATATGGTCAACGGCCGTTCGTGCGTTCAAACACCCGCCACATTTGCGCGCGCCCTGAGCCGGCCGAAGTCGTTTGGCGGCTCAACACAACTGTTCGGCGGCCAAATGTTCAGTCATCCCAAACATATACGCGCAAGCCTTCCGTCCCACATCGATTCTATATGCGCTCATCTCCAACTCTATCTGCGAACGGTTGGCCAGCGACGCTGTTTTGGCCGCCGGGCCGGAGATGATTCATGTTTCGCAACGAACTCGACTTTATGCACCTGGAAGAGCTGCGCAGCGGCGCACGTAAAGATCGGTCAGTGCTGCGCGACAAGACAGACAACTCGCCAAGCCGTGTGTTGTGGGAGATGGGACTGGTCCTGATCGGCGCGCTCTCCGCAGCGTTGGCGATCAATCTGGCGCTCATTCTTTTCCACATTGTCTGACCAGCAAGCGAGGTATCGGGCCGTGGGTAGTTATCGAAACTTTAGATCTGCTGCCGTCAAGGCGCGGCGTCTGGACAGAGTGCTTGCCACAATCCCCGAAGCGCCGGCGGCGGCACTTCTGTTCACGGCCCAAATCGCTGTGATGGCGGGATTGGTTCTCGCACTCGTCTCTCTCGTTCCCGGGCTCAAATAATGTCGGCGCTTGATCCAGATCAAGATCGATCCTCCACTCCTCCCTAGCCTTCTTCACAAGGGAAGAATGCGCTTTGCTTATATGATTTTTATATTGATGCGGCGCAGTGCAGTTCCTCGAAAATATACGTCCGGCGCCCCAGATTTCCCTATCTCGAGATTGGAGTTGAATCGATGATGGATGTCCTCCTGGTGGCCGGCGGCAGCGTGCTGTTCCTGGCGGCGATTGCCTACACTTATGCCTGCGAAAAGCTCTGAGGGATCATGAGATGGCCTTGGATTATGTGCTTGCCGCAATCGTGACGGTCGGCCTGTTCGGCTATCTCGTCTACGCGCTCATCCGCCCAGAGCGCTTCTAAGGAATTCGAACGATGACTGCCAATGGTTGGATCCAGATCGCGATCTATGTCGCGATCATCATCGCGATCACGGCGCCGCTCGGCGGCTACATGACCAAAGTGTTCAACGGAGAGCGCACCTTTCTCTCGCTGCTCCTGCGCCCGTTGGAACGGCTGGTCTACGTCATCTGCGGTGTTGACGAAAAAGAAGAGCAGCACTGGACCATCTATGGCGTGGCCATGTTGGCGTTCAGCCTTGCCGGATTCCTGTCGCTGTATCTGCTCGAACGGCTACAGGGCGTCCTCCCATTCAATCCGCAGCACCTGCCCGCGGTCGGCGAGCATCTCGCCTTCAATACCGCGATCAGTTTCGTGACCAACACGAACTGGCAATCCTATGGGCCGGAGTCGACCATGAGCTACCTCGTCCAGATGGCGGGGCTTACGGTCCATAACTTCGTGTCGGCCGCGACCGGCATCGCGCTCGCCGTGGCCCTGGTTCGCGGCTTCGCGCGCCGTTCGGTTCAAAGCATCGGCAACTTTTGGGTCGATCTAACGCGTTGCACGCTCTACATCCTGCTGCCGGTCTCGATTGTCGTCGGCCTGTTCTTCGTCTTCCAGGGCATGCCGCAGAACCTGCTGGCTTACACCGACGCGACGACGCTCGACGGCGTGAAGCAGACTATCGCGCAAGGGCCGGTGGCTTCGCAGGAAGTCATCAAGATGCTGGGCACAAACGGCGGCGGCTTCTTCAATGCCAACTCCTCGCATCCCTTCGAGAATCCGAATGCGTTGACGAATCTCATCCAGATCGTCCTGATCTTTTCGCTGGGCGCGGCGCTGACGAACATGTTCGGGCGCATGGTCGGCGATCAGCGCCAGGGCTGGGCGATCTTCGCGGTGATGGGCGTGCTGTTTCTCGCCGGCGTCACGGTCGCCTATTGGGCAGAATCGGGCGCAAATCCCGCTCTCGCAGGCCTCCATATCGACCAGACCGCAAACGCGCTTCAGGCCGGCGGCAACATGGAAGGCAAGGAGGTCCGTTTCGGCATCGCCAATTCGGCGCTGTTCGCGACCATTACGACGGATGCCTCTTGTGGCGCCGTCAACGCAATGCATGACAGCTTCATGCCGCTCGGCGGGTTGATTCCGCTGGTCAACATCCAGCTCGGCGAAATCATCTTCGGCGGCGTCGGCTCCGGCCTATACGGAATGCTGCTGTTCGTCGTCATCGCGATGTTTGTCGCCGGCCTGATGGTGGGGCGCACGCCGGAGTATCTGGGAAAAAAGCTGGAGGCGCGGGAAGTGAAGATGGCGATGCTGGCCATCCTCATCCTGCCGCTGTCGATCCTGGGCTTTACGGCGCTGGTTTGCGTGCTGCCGGACGGCGTGGCAGCGCTGAACAATGCCGGCCCGCATGGCTTCAGCGAGATGCTCTACGCATACACCTCCGCCACCGGCAACAATGGCAGCGCCTTTGCCGGAATCTCGGCGAACGTGCCGCTCTACAACGTGACGCTTGGCGCGGCGATGTTCATCGGACGCTTCCTGATGATCGTTCCGATGCTCGCCGTCGCCGGCTCGCTGGCCGCGAAGAAGATCGTGCCGGCCTCGGCGGGCACATTTCCGACCCATGGCGGATTGTTCGTCGGCCTGGTCGTCGGCGTGATCCTGATTATCGGCGGCCTGACTTTCTTCCCCGCCCTCGCGCTCGGCCCCATCGTGGAACACTTCGCGATGCATGCCGGCAAGCTTTATTGAGGTCATGACTATGGACTCGACCACTCCTCTGGGTATCGAGAAGGTCCGCAAGCGGATGCCGGTCTCGACCCTGACCGACACCAAGATTTTGTTCCCGGCGATCGGCGGCGCCTTCAAGAAGCTCCATCCGCGGCACATGATCGCCAATCCGGTCATGTTCTGCGTGGAGGTTGTCGCCGCGCTGACGACGATCCTCTTCGTGCGGGATCTGTTCACGCACGGCGCGAACTTGCTGTTCGCATTCCAGATAAACCTATGGCTCTGGTTCACCATCGTGTTCGCGAATTTCGCGGAAGCCGTCGCCGAAGGCCGCGGCAAGGCACAGGCCGCGTCGTTGCGCAAAACGAAGACGGAAGCTTTTGCGAAACTGCTCGAGGCAGGTTCCGCCAAGTGGCGCTCCGTTGCTGCTACCGCGCTAAAGGTCGGCGACGTCGTGTTGGTCGAAGCCGGCGACCTGATCCCCAGCGATGGCGATGTGATCGAAGGCGTGGCGTCGGTCAACGAAGCCGCGATAACCGGCGAGTCGGCGCCTGTCATCCGCGAATCCGGCGGCGACCGTTCGGCCGTGACCGGCGGCACCCAAGTCATCTCGGACCAGATCAAGGTGCGCATCACGGCGGCGCAGGGCCACACATTCCTCGACCGCATGATCTCACTCGTCGAAGGCGCCGAACGGCAGAAGACGCCGAACGAGATCGCGCTCAACATTCTGCTGGCGGGCATGACGCTGATCTTCATCATCGCGGTGGCCACGATTCCGAGCTTCGCCGCTTATGCCGGTGGACGTGTATCCGTGCTCATCCTCGTCGCCCTGTTCGTGACGCTGATCCCCACGACCATCGGCGCGCTTCTCTCCGCCATCGGCATCGCCGGCATGGACCGGCTGGTGCGCTTCAACGTTCTCGCCATGTCGGGCCGCGCGGTCGAAGCCGCCGGCGACGTCGACACCTTGCTGCTGGACAAGACGGGCACCATCACGCTCGGCAATCGCCAGGCGACGGAGTTCCTTCCGCTCACCGGCGTCAACCCGCGCGACCTCGCCGATGCGGCACAGCTTTCCTCGCTATCCGACGAGACGCCGGAAGGCCGCTCCATCGTCGTGCTGGCGAAAGAGAAGTACGGCATCCGCGGCCGCGAGATGGGACCGATGCGCGCCAACTTCATTCCCTTCTCGGCGCAGACCCGCATCAGCGGCATCGACGTGGAAGGATCGTCCATCCGCAAGGGCGCGGTCGATGCCGTGTTGGACCATGTCCGTGCCAAGGCCGGAATTCCGGCGGCCTCGAACAGCGACGGTGCGGCGGCAGCCGCCATTCGCGCCGTCGGCGCGGATCAGGCGCAACAGCTCATGACCTATGCCGAGCGCATCGCAAAATCCGGCGGAACGCCGCTCGCGGTCGCCAAGGACGGCAAGCTGCTCGGCGTCATCCATCTCAAGGATATCGTCAAGGGCGGCATCCGCGAGCGCTTCGCGGCACTGCGCAAGATGGGCATCCGCACCGTGATGATTACCGGCGACAATCCGCTGACCGCCGCTGCGATTGCGGCCGAGTCCGGCGTAGACGACTTCCTCGCCCAGGCAACACCCGAGACCAAGCTCAAGCTGATCCGCGACGAGCAGGCGCAGGGAAAGCTGGTGGCGATGTGCGGTGACGGGACCAATGACGCGCCGGCGCTCGCGCAGGCCGATGTCGGCGTGGCCATGAACACTGGCACCATGGCGGCCCGGGAGGCCGGCAACATGGTCGATCTCGACAGCGATCCGACCAAGCTCATCGAGATCGTGGAGATCGGCAAGCAATTGCTGATGACGCGCGGGGCGCTGACGACCTTCTCGATCGCCAACGACGTGGCGAAGTATTTCGCCATCATCCCGGCGATGTTCGTGACGTTCTACGCGCCGCTGCAAGCCCTGAACATTATGGGCCTGCATTCCTCGCAGAGCGCCATCTTGTCGGCGATCATCTTCAACGCCCTGATCATCATTGCGCTGATCCCGCTTTCCTTGAGGGGGGTCGGCTACCGCGCGGTCGGCGCCGCGAGCCTGTTGCGCCGCAATCTTCTTATCTACGGCCTAGGCGGAATCATCGTGCCGTTCGTCGGCATCAAGCTGATCGACATGTTCGTCACCGCCGTCGGCCTTGCGTGAGGACAAAATGCTGAAACAAGTCTGGCCCGCTATTGCGATGATCCTGGTGATGACCGTCATCACCGGTCTTGCCTACCCGCTCGGCATGACCGGGCTCGCCCAGATCCTCTTCCCGCACCAGGCCAATGGCAGCCTGATCGAGAAGAACGGCAAGGTGATCGGCTCGGATTTGATCGGGCAGGCGTTCACCAGCGCCAAGTACTTTCACGGACGACCCTCCGCAGCCGGCAATGGATATGACGCAGCCAATTCGGGAGGCTCCAACCTCGGCCCGACGTCCAGGAAACTGATTGACCGGATCAAGGCCGACACGGCGACACTCCAGAAGGAAAATCCCGGCACGCCCGTGCCCATTGACCTGGTTACAACATCGGCAAGCGGCCTCGACCCGGACATCACGCCGGCCGGCGCCCTCTTCCAGGTGCCGCGAGTCGCCCAAGCGCGTGGCCTGCCGGAGGACAAGGTGCGGCAACTAGTTGCCGACCATGTCGAGGGCCGCTTGCTGGGCGTGATCGGCGAACCCCACGTTAACGTCCTGAAATTGAATATGGCGCTGGATGCCATGCGCTGACCTTCGATCGGGAAAGGCATAAACTCCGGCCGCATGACCGACGACCGCCCCGACCGGGACACACGTCCTTCGCCAGAAGCGCTGCTTCAGGAGGCGGCGAAGGAAGGGCGCGGCCGACTGAAGGTCTTTCTGGGTGCGGCGCCCGGCGTCGGCAAAACCTATGAGATGCTCACACAGGCCCGCCAGCGCAAGCTCGAGGGCGTGGACGTCGTGATCGGTGTGGTGGAGACCCATGGGCGCGTCGAGACCGACCTGCTCACCAAGGGTCTCGAGAAGATCCCCAAGAAGCGCATCGCCTATAAGGGGCACGTGCTGGCGGAAATGGACATCGACGCGATCCTCCAGCGCCGCCCAAAGCTCGTGCTGGTCGACGAACTCGCCCACACCAATGTCGAGGGCGGACGGCATCCCAAGCGCTACATGGACGTCGAGGAGTTGCTGGCTGCGGGCATCGACGTCTACACAACCGTTAACGTCCAGCATCTGGAAAGCCTCAACGATGTGGTTGCCCAGATCACGCGAGTCCGCATCCGCGAGACCGTGCCGGACTCCATTTTCGACCGGGCCGACGATATCGAACTCGTCGACACCACGCCCGAGGACCTGCTGCAGCGCCTGAAGGAGGGAAAGGTTTACATCCCGGAGACCGCGGAGCGCGCCGCCCAGCACTATTTCGTGCCGGGCAACCTGACGGCCTTGCGCGAGCTGGCGCTGCGCCGCACGGCCCAGCGCGTCGACGAGCAGATGGTCAACTATATGCGCGCCCATGCCATCCAGGGGCCATGGGAGGCCGGCGAGCGCGTGCTCGTCTGCGTCAACGAACGCCCCGGCTCGGCGGCGCTGGTGCGCTATGCGCGCCGGCTGTCGGACAGGCTGCGCGCGTCCTGGGCGGCGGTCTATGTCGAGACCTCCCATGCGCGGCAACTCAGCGAGGTTGAGCGCGATCGCGTGGCCGAGGCGCTGCGCGTGGCGGAACGGCTAGGCGGTCAGGCCGTGACTGTTCCGGCCGCATCGGTGGCAGACGGCATCATCGACTACGCGCACGCCAACAATTTCACGCACATCGTGACATCGACCTCGCAGCGCAGCTGGTGGCAGGAGATGTTCCGCCACTCCGCCGCGCACGAGATCATCCGCCGGGCGGACGACATCTCCGTTCACGTCGTGCCCGAGCAATTGACGCGTGCGCTCAAAGGCGCACCGCCGCAGAAGACCACCTCGCCCGAACTCGAACGCGCACTCGATGTGAAGACCTATCTCGGCAGCCTCGCCATGGTGATCGTGGCGCTGGCGCTCGGCCTGGTGCTGCAGCAGCTGGGCATATCCAACGTCGCGCTCGTCTTTCTGACATCTGTCTTAGCGAGTGCGATCGTCTACGGTTTGTGGCCGTCGCTGTTCGCCTGCCTGGCAAGTGCGCTGGCCTACAATTTTTTCTTCCTGCCACCGCTCTACACCTTCACGATCGCCGACCGCGAGAATGTCGTCGCGCTCTTCTTCTTCGCGGTCGTCGCGGTGATCGCGAGCAATCTCGCCTCGCGCGTCCGCGACCAGGCTGTCACGTCTCGCGAACGGGCCGCCACCACGGAGAACCTATATCTCTTCAGCCGCAAGCTTGCCGGCGTGTTCACGCTCGACGATCTTCTGTGGGCCGCAGCGTTCCAGTTCGCCCAGATGCTCAAGGTGCGGGTGGTGATTTTGTTGCCCGAAGGCGAAAGCGTCGCCGTGCGCGCCGGCTATCCGCCCGAAGACATGCTCGACAGCGCCGACATCGCGGCGGCGAAATGGGTGTGGGAGCACGGTTCACCGGCGGGACGCGGCGCCGATACGCTCCCCGGCGCCAAGCGCCTGTTCCTGCCGATGCGGACCGGCCGCGGTATCGTCGGCGTGGTGGGCCTCGACAGCGACAAGCCCGGCTCACTGTTGTCTCCCGATCAGCGGCGGCTGTTCGACGCGCTGGCCGACCAGGCAGCGCTCGCCGTCGAACGCATCGATCTGGCGCGCGAGATCGGCCAGACGCGCCTGGCGGCCGAGACCGAGCGGCTCCGCTCGGCGCTCCTGACCTCCATCAGCCATGACCTGCGCACGCCGCTCGCCTCCATCCTAGGTTCCGCGACGAGCCTAAAGAGCTATGGCAAAACCCTGGCGCCGAGCGCGCAGGAAGACCTCGTCAGCACGATCCAGGAGGAAGCCGAGCGCCTCAACCGCTTCATCGCGAACCTGCTCGACATGACACGGCTCGAGTCCGGTGCGATCGAACCGCGTTCCGAGCTGGTCGACCTTGCCGATATTGTCGGCAGCGCGCTGCGCCGGGCAGGTCCGGTGCTCGCCCGCCACAAGGTCGACGTTTCGGTCGCACCCGACCTGCCGATGGTGAAGCTGGACCCGGTTCTGTTCGAACAAGTCCTGTTCAATCTTCTCGACAATGCCGCAAAGTACGCAGCGCCGGCGACCGCCATTGCCGTGCGGGCGAGCCGGGAGGATCAGATCGTCCGCCTCGACGTGCTCGATGAGGGCGACGGAATTCCCGCGGCAGATCTGGATCGCATTTTCGACAAGTTCTATCGCGCGCAAGCGGCGGATCGTAAGAGAGCTGGCACCGGCCTCGGCCTCGCCATCTGCCGTGGCTTTACCGAGGCGATGGGCGGCACGATCGCGGCCGGAAATCGCACCGACCGTTCCGGCGCGATCTTCACGATCACTCTGCCCGTGCCGGCGGAAGATCGCTCCCGGGTGCAAGCCGCATGAGCGCAGCCTCCAACCCGCTTCGCATTCTTGCCGTCGACGACGAACCCGCCATTCGCCGCTTTCTGCGCACCAGCCTGTCCGCCCAGGGCTATGCGGTCCTGGAGGCAGAGGACGGCCCGGCGGCGCTCGGCATGCTGAGGCGCAATGCGGTCGACATCGTCGTGCTCGATCTTGGTCTTCCGGGAATGGACGGCCTCGACGTCATCCGGCAGCTTCGTGAGCAGGGATCCGCCGTTCCGATCATCGTGTTGTCCAGCCGCACCGACGAAGCCGGCAAGGTCAAGGCGCTCGATCTGGGCGCCGACGATTACGTCACCAAGCCCTTCGGAATGGACGAGCTGCTCGCCCGCATTCGTGCCGCGGTCCGCCACCGGCTGCAACAGGAGGGCGAGAAGCCGATTTTCAAATCCGGCGATCTCGCCGTCGATCTCGTCCGCCGCATCGTCACCGTGCGCGGCCAGGAGGTGAAGCTCACGCCGCGCGAATATGAGCTGCTGCGGCTGCTCATAGCGCATGCGGGCAAGGTGCTGACTCACAAGTTCATCCTGCGCGAGGTGTGGGGCACAGAGACCGATGTGCAGTATCTGCGCATCTATGTCCGGACGCTCCGCCAAAAACTGGAGGCGGATCCTCAGCAGCCCAAACTCATCCTGACCGAGCAAGGCGTCGGCTACAGATTGCGTGCGGGAGAATAGCCCTTCCGCCGGGTGGTCGCGCGGCTGCGGCTTGAATGGTGCCCAGAAGAGGACTCGAACCTCCACGCCTTGCGGCGCTAGTACCTGAAACTAGTGCGTCTACCAATTCCGCCATCTGGGCGATGGAAGGCCGCGATGTTTAGTGGCGGGGGGTGGGGCCTGTCAAACACGATGGCTTCGGGGGCGGCAGGAGCTGTGCTGGCCGCCGGCGCCGAGCCGGCCAGGAACGGCGCCGCTGCCGCAATCACCCGAAAATGCTGGAATGCCAACGATCGGTTCGGGCCAAATCCCGTCGAGAATGATAGAATTGCTTCCCGGAGCAGCGCATTTCGTTCAATGCTCCCCGTGGAGGCTTCCATGATCGTCACCACCACCGAAAATGTCGCCGGCCAGCGCGCGAAGCAATCGCTTGGCCAGGTGTTCGGCGTGGTCGTCCGCTCCCGCGGCCTGGGCGGCAATATTATGGCGGGCTTGCGCTCCATCGTGGGCGGTGAAATCCACGAATACACCCAGCTGTTGGAGCAGACCCGGCGCCAGGCGATCGACCGCATGGTCGCCAATGCGACGACGATGGGCGCCAACGCCGTGGTGATGATGCGCTTCGATTCCTCGGAGATGGGCCAGACGATGAGCGAAATCGTCGCCTATGGCACCGCCGTGATTCTCGAGCCGACGGGCTGACGCCTTGCTGCGCGGGCTCGTCCTTGTGATCGGCGCCGTCCTGTTCCTCGGCGGTTGCGCCACCCTCATGCTCAATCTCTTTCCCGGCGGGTTCATTTTCGCTGTCCTGGGCGCCCTATTCATCATCGGCATCGTGTTCGAGCGGGCGATCTACAAACCGGTAGGCAAAAGCAGGCCCGGACCGGGCTGGCAACGCACGACCGAGCGCTTCATCGACGATCGCAGCGGCAAGCCGGTGACCGTCTATATCGAGCCTGCGACCGGGGAGCGCGCCTATATCGAGGAGTAGAATCGCAGTGCTCTTTTCCTTCTGCCCCGCGCCCGCTATGTAGCCAGCCATGAGCACCTCCCTCGTCACGGTTTTCGGCGGCACCGGCTTCCTTGGCCGCCACACGATCCGCGCCCTCGCCAAGGCCGGCAAGCGCATCCGCGTCGCGGTGCGGCATCCCAATATGGGCTTCTTCCTGCCACCCATGGGCGTCGTCGGGCAGATCGCGCTCGTGAAATGCAATGTCTGCGAACCCGAGCAGGTCGAAGCCGCGGTGCACGGCGCCGATGCGGTGATCAACCTGACGGGTATCCTGTATCAGCGCGGCGAGCAGACGTTCGAGGCGCTGCACGTCCTGGCGGCCGAAACGATCGCCAAGGCGGCGACGGCAGCCGGCGCACGAACATTGGTCCATGTCTCGGCGGTCGGCGCCGACAAGCATGCCGACAGCGATTATGCCGCCAGCAAGGGGGAAGGCGAATTGCGCGTGCGCGAGGCATTTCCCTCCGCCGCCATTCTACGCCCCTCCCTGGTGTTTGGACCGGAGGACGATTTCTTCAACCGCTTTGCCGCGCTGGCGCGCGTGCTGCCTGCTCTGCCGTTGATCGGCGGGGGCCACACCAAATTCCAGCCCGTCTTCGTCGGCGATGTGGCGGCGGCCATCCTGCGCTGCGCGGATGAGCCGGAGCTCGGCGGAAAGACCTACGAACTCGGCGGACCCACGATCTACACGTTCAAGGAACTGATGGAGATCGTCCTGCGCGAGACCGGCCGCAAGCGCCTTCTGGTGCCGGTGCCGTTCGCGCTCGCGACGTTGAAGGCGATGTTCCTGCAATTCCTGCCTAGGCCGCTCTTGACGCCCGATCAGGTGACCTTGCTCAAGTCCGACAATGTCGTAGAGGGCGCCAATACGCTGGCCACGCTCGGCATCGTGCCGACCTCGGTCGAGGCGGAGGTCGGCGCCTATCTCTGGCGCTTCCGCGCCAAAGGGCAGTACGACGAAATCGTGCGCGAGCGCCTCAGCGAAGCATAAGAACGGCGACAATCCCCAAACCGGCAGCGATGCGGTACCAGCCGAAGGGCTTGAGGCCATAACGGCCGATGAAGGCGATGAAGCTGCGCACGACGAACAGCGCGACGACGAACGACACGACGAAACCCACCGCGATGTCGAGGCCCGCGTCAAAGCTCAGCACATGGCGGTTCTTCCAAAGATCAAACACCGTCGCGCCGAACATGGTCGGAACGGCCAGATAGAACGTAAAGAGTGCACCTGCCCTGCGGTCGACGCCGACGAGTTCTCCGCCCAATATCGTGGCGCCCGAGCGCGATACGCCGGGCACGATCGCCAGAACCTGGAAGAAGCCGATCTGAAGCGCCTTGGAGAGCGGAAGGCGATCGCCGTCCAGACAGCGCGGCGGCGGGGCGAGACGCTCGAAAACAAGGATCAGAATGCCGCCAAGGATCAGCGTCGTGGCGATCACCTTCGGCGCGATCGCCGGGGCGAACAGGACCTCCTTGATGAAGCCGTGCAACGCCGCGCCAAACACGGCCGCCGGCAGGAATGCGACAATTATGCCCAAAGCGAAGCTGCGCGATTCCTTCGACGAGGGCAGCGTGATCAGCACGTCCCAGAAGCGCCGCCAGTACACCGCCACGACCGCGAGGATCGCACCGAATTGGATAACGATCGGAAACACTTCGCCCGGAGGTTGAAACCCGAGCATGTCCTGCACGATCAGAAGATGGGCTGTAGAAGAAACCGGCAGGAATTCGGTCAGCCCCTCAACCACGCCGAGTATCACGGCGATCAGGATGTCATGCATGCGGTGAGAGCCCTGGAGCTGGAACGAACCGCTTTCGGCGCGGCGGGGGCCCAGAAATGCCCTGCATTGTCAGTAAATTCAATTCGATTTGGGGGTGCAAATGTAAATTTGCTGCAAGGACCTGCTGGCAGTCTATGCGTGCGCCGCTAGGGGCGCGCGTAAGACACTGTCGAACTAGAGGCCCAAAATGACAAACCTGATCCAGAGTTTCCTGCGCGACGAATCCGGCGCAACGGCCATCGAATACGGCCTGATCGCTGCTCTCATCGCCGTCGTCATCATCGGCGCCGTTCAGCTCGTCGGCACAAACCTGTCGACGACGTTCAACACGGTCGCGACCAACATCAAGTAAGCCCGCCGCCCTTCGTTGCCGGCCCGCGCAAGCGTGGGCCGGCGCGAGGGCGTCTCGCTCCAATCTGCCGGCAATTTGCTATGCTGGCGGAATGGGCGGGCACGAATCTGCGGAATCATCAGCGGAAGGCCGCCTGAGGCGCCTTTTCCGTTGGCTGTGGTACCGCCGAGAGGGGCATAAGGCGCCTTGGGCGCGGCGTATTCTCGCCGTGCTCTTCTTTTTCGCGCTTCCGGCGCCAGCCTTTCTCCTGCTGGTTTTCCGGTTTCTGCCGATCCCGTTCACGCCGCAAATGGCAATCGATCTGATCACCCTCAATCCCGTGCGCTATTCCTGGCGGGAGGCGAACGAGATTTCGCCCCATCTTGCCCGCGCCGTGATCGGCTCGGAGGATCAGAATTTCTGCACGCATAACGGCTTTGACTGGAAGCAGATCAATGACGCATGGCGCGACTACACCAAGCATCACAAGCCGCTGCGCGGCGCCAGCACGCTAAGCCAGCAAACGGCGCGGGAGCTGTTCCTGACGCCCGTGCGCAGCTTCGTGCGCAAGGGCGTCGAGGCCTGGCTGACTGTGCTGATCGAGGCGCTGTGGCCCAAGAAGCGGATCATGACGGCCTATCTCAACGTCGTTGACTGGGGAAATGGCAATTTCGGCGCCGAGGCTGCGGCCCAGCGCTATTTCCATGTCTCCGCCGCGGCGCTGACCCAAGCCCAAGCTGCCCGCCTCGCGGCAGTCTTGCCCAGCCCCGACCGTTGGAAGGCAGACCGGCCGGGCCGCTACGTCCGGCGGCGGACGGGGACGCTGGTGACGCGACAGCACCAGGTGGCACGTGACGATCTCGACTGGTGCGTGCGCTAATTCCTTCCCCGGCCAGATTTGCTCTACATTGCGCCGGACATGCGCAAGCTGATTCATTTGACCCTGTCTCCGGCTTCACGGCTCGTTCGCCTTCTGGTCGGCGAAAAGCGGCTGACCTGCGATCCGGTTTTGTCGGACGACGCGCATGCTCATCTGCCGGTGTTCGTCGATCTCGACGGCACTGCCGCGACCGGGCTTTGGGCCATCGTCGACCATCTGGAGGGCACCTATCCCGAGCATCCCGTGATGCCTGAGGACCCGGCGGCGCGCGGCGAAGCCTTGCGGTGGCTCGACTGGGCGATGGGTCCGTTTCACGACCAGGTGACACGGCGCATCGTGTTCGAGAAGGGCGGCCAGCGCTTTACCGGCGCGGCGCAGCGTTCGGCACCCGACATGAACGTCATCCGCCAGGGCCGCGAGGCGCTGCGGGCCGCCCTCAAGGCACTCGGCGATGCCGCAGAGTCGCGCGGCAACCTGGCGGCGCGCGAATGCACCATCGCCGATCTGGCGGTCGCGGCGCACCTGTCGGCGCTCGACTATTTCGGCGAAGTTCCGTGGACAGATTATGCGTACACGGCGGAATGGTATGTGCGGATCAAATCGCGGCCCTCCTTCCGCACCCTCCTGGCCGACCGGGTGCCCGGCCAGCCGCCGACGACAAGTTATGCCGAGCTCGATTTCTAAACCCGATCCGAAGGCCGCAATCCGCGAGCGCGCGCTCGCCGAAGGCTTCGACACGGCCCGATTCGCCCGCGCGGCCAGTCCGGCACACTCCGGCGAACGGCTTCAGGCCTATCTCGCCGACGGCCGGCAGGGAACGATGGACTGGCTTGCGCGCCATGCCGAGCGGCGCGCCGATCCGCAGCGGCTGTGGCCACAGGCCAAAAGCGTGATCATGCTCGGCATGAACTATGGACCTGCCGGCGATGCGCTCGCCGGTCTGGAGCGGCGCGAAACCGGTGCGATCTCGGTCTACGCGCAAGGCGACGACTACCACGACGTCATCAAGGCAAAGCTGAAGCGCCTCGCGTCCAGGCTAGCGACCGATTTCAATTGTTCGGTGAAGGTGTTCGTCGACACGGCGCCGGTAATGGAAAAGCCGATCGCGGAATCTGCGGGCATGGGCTGGCAAGGCAAGCACAGCAATCTTGTCAGCCGCGACTTTGGCTCTTGGCTGTTTCTCGCATCGATCTTCACCACGCTCGACCTCGAACCGGACGCGGCCGAAACCGACCATTGCGGACAGTGCACGCGCTGTCTCGACATATGCCCCACGAGCGCATTCCCGGCGCCCTATCAGCTCGACGCGCGACGCTGCATCTCCTATTTGACGATTGAGCACAAAGGTCACATTCCGCGCGAATTTCGCGCGGCCATCGGCAACCGGATCTACGGCTGCGACGACTGCCTGGCCGTGTGTCCGTGGAACAAATTCGCTCAAATCGCGCGCGAGAACCGCTTTCACCCGCGCGGAGAGCTGACGGCGCCACTCCTGCGCGACCTCATGCACCTGGACGATGCAGGCTTTCGCGCGCTGTTCCGAAAATCGCCGGTCAAGCGCATCGGGCGCGACCGCTTCGTCCGCAATGTGCTGATCGCGATCGGAAATTCTGGTGATGCATCGCTCGCGGCCGAGATCGTTGGGCCGCTCAACGATCCCTCACCGCTCGTGCGGGCCATGGCAGTGTGGGCGCTCGGCCGGCTCGGCCTTGCGCAGCGGTCCGCAGCACTGGCCGGCAATGAAAGCGATCTCGCCGTTCGTGAAGAGTGGCGCCTTGCGCTTGCGGCGTCGGAGAACAGTCGAGCCTAGTGAGGCGCTGAATTCGGCGAGATGCCGACGCGCGCTTTCGGCGGCAAGGCTGGTGGGCGCTGCAGCGACGACCTGCTTCCAGTCGGAGCGCGCGCCAGCGATGTCACCCGTCTCGAATTTCATCGTACCGCGCTCGACAAGCGCGTCCGGATTGTTCGGCTGCAGCTTGAGGGCCCGGTCGAAGTCGGCCCTGGCGTCGGCCTTGCGCCCCATCGCGTGGCGCGCGCTGCCGCGCAGCACGTAGAGATCGGCGCGGTCCGGCGCGACCAGAAGCGCCGCGGTGAGGTCCGACTCCGCCTTGGCCCATTCCTTCTTGAAGGCATCGGCGCGGGCGCGGTCCGCCAGCAGATCAGGATCGGCGGGATCGCCGGACAGCGCCGCCGTGAACGAGGCGACCGCCCTGTCCGCGTCGGCGGCGAGCAGCCAAGCATTGCCGGCCTGGTCGAATAGCGCCGTCCGGGTCGCGGCATTAGAGGCAAAGCTGCTGCGCGCCAGCGAATCAAGCTTGGCCGCCGCCTCGCCGAAGCGGCGCAATCCGACCAGAGCGAGGGCCGCACAATGATCCGCCGCCGCTCCGCCCCCGGCCTTCAGCCACGATGTCGCCAATAGCAATGCCGCTGCCGGGTCGCTCGCCGTACGCGCAAGGCATAGATCGTATTGGTCTTTCGGCGATGCTGCGGCCACCGGCGCAACGCGCAGCATCACGAGAGCGAATGCCAGTGCGGTGAATTTAATGCGACGCATCCGGCCGACCGCCTTCACAGAAGCCCGGTTTGGGTTAGCATGTTTTCCGCTGGAGCAGTTATGGAGGGATTCTTCATGAAGAGAGTTTTGTCGCTTTCCTTTGCGGTGGGCCTGACGCTAGCCGGTATTAGCTCGGCGACGGCGATGACCGTACCGCCTGCGCCACAATCGCGTTCGGGCGACATTGTGCAAGTTGCCGGCGGTTGCGGTCCGGGTTGGCATCGCGGACCTTATGGACATTGCATCCGCAACTGGGTGCGTCCATGGGCGCATCCCTGCGCACGCGGCTGGCATCTCAATCGCTGGGGTCATTGCGTCCGCAACTGGTAACGGATGAGATCGACTGGAACCCCGCTTCGGCGGGGTTCTTCCTCTCAAGAGCATTCTTCGATCAGCGCGGTCAGCAGCCGCAGCATGAGCGCAAGCTCGTGCGGCTTGGATAGGCGATGGTCGCCGGACTTGACGAGCGTGAGCTCGGTGTCGGGCCCAAGCGTCTCCACGAGCCGAAGGGCATGCGCCCACGGAACATCGAGGTCTTGCATGCCGTGAATGATGCGGATTGGGCACGCCAGCGCGATCGGCCGGCCGAGCAGAAGATGGCGGCGCCCGTCTTCGATGAGTGCGCGCGTGATCGGATAGGGCTCCGGCCCATATTGCGATGGCCGCAGCCATTCGCCCTTTTCCAGGACGTCGCGTTGCGCCGCTATATCGAGACCGTTCCATAACATTGCTTCCGTGAAGTCCGGCGCGGGTGCGACAAGCAATAGTCCCGCAATCCGCTCGGGCCGAGCCAGGGCTGCGAGCAGCGCCAGCCAAGCGCCCATGCTCGAGCCGACGAGGACTTGCCGCCCTTGCGTCAGACGCTCGAGCACCACGAGCGTGTCCGAAAGCCAGCGCGAGACTGTGCCTTCGCGAAAATGACCGGTCGACGCCCCGTGGCCGAAATAATCGAAGCGCACGAACGCGCGTGCGTTACTTTCCGCCCATGCATGGAGCGCCGTCGCCTTTGTCCCGGCCATTTCCGAATTAAATCCGCCGAGCCAGACAATGCCCGGCTCCCGACCCACGGATCGCAGATATGCAATCCGCGAACCGTCATCTCGTATGAGGTACTGTTGCAATACCGTCATGGCTCCCGCATAGCCGAACAGCCGGTGGCCGACAAACCTTCATTACGGGCTCGCGACACGATCGGGGGCAGCTTTCGGTTTCAAATGCACCGAAGTCTGGTTTAGCCTGTCCGAGGAGGAATTCATGGCCAGACTGAATTCGCTGCTCGCGGCGCTCATTTTCGTTTTGTGGACGGCCGATGCCGCGGTGGCCCAAGCCGGCCCTTCCGCGGCCCCGACGACCATCATCGATACGCGCACTTTGCCACCCATCGGCGTCAAGACGATCGCGTTCGATCCCGTCAAGGCAACCAACGCCTATCTGGCGCGCGTCAGCGGCCCGGCGCGAGCGCGTTCGGATTCCTATTTCGAAGGCGGTTACGTGCTGCTGTTCGTCGACACGATCTATGCGCTCGGCGTCGCGGCAGTGCTGTTGTGGACCAAACTTTCTGCCTCCATTCGCGACTTCGCAGCGCGCCAGACGCGTTCGCGTTTCTGGCAAGTGCCGATCTACGCGGGCATATACGTCATCGTCACGACCGTGCTGAGCCTTCCGCTTACGCTCTATGAGAGCTTCTTTCGAGAAAAGTCCTACGGCCTGATGAACCAGACTTTCGGCGCCTGGCTCGGCGATTTCCTGACGGAAACCGGCGTGTCGCTGATCGAGACCACGATCGCATTGGCCGCGCTCTATTGGGCGATCCGGCGCACCGGCCGGAGCTGGTGGATGTGGGGCACCGCTCTTTACATCTTTTTCACCGCCATCCAGATCATGATCCAGCCGGTTTTCATCGATCCCTTGTTCAATCACTACTCGCCGCTGCCCGATGGTCCGCTAAAGCACGACATTCAATCACTGGCGCGGGCCAACGGCATTCCGGCGTCGAACGTCTATCTGGTCGACGCCTCGCGGCAGTCGGATCGGATATCGGCGAACGTTTCGGGCCTTTTGGGTACGACGCGCATCGCGCTCAACGACAATCTGTTGCACAAGGGGACTCACGACGAGATCCTCGCCGTGCTCGGGCATGAGATGGGACACTATGTGCTCGATCACGCAGTCTGGTTTCTGATGCTGTTCGGTCTGGTCGCATTCATCGGTTTCGGGTTTGTGGCCTGGAGCTTCGGACTTGCAGCGAGCCTGTTCGGCGGAAGCTGGGACGTGCGAACGATCGACGATCCCGCCGGCTTGCCTCTGCTGGCGGCGCTTGCCGCGATCTTCATGCTCGTCGCAACGCCGGCGACCAACACCATCATCCGTACCGCCGAGATCCAGGCCGACATGTTCGGCATCAATGCCGTAAGAAAGCCCGATGCCTTCGCGACGGTCGTGCTCAAGCTCAGCGCCTATCGCAAGCTCGATCCTTCGCCCTGGGAGGAGACGATCTTCTACGACCATCCCTCGGGCCGTACCCGCATCTGGGAAATGATGCGCTGGAAGGCCGAGCATTTGAACGATCCCGACATCAAAGCGGGGCCGGTCTCGCCACAGTGACCGGATTCGCGCGGACATTCGGGCACGACGGCGCGCCGCTGCATGTGGCGGCGCACAGCCATCATCCCTGGCCGGATGTTTCCTACGACGCGCAGATCGCGGCCTGGGAGGACGCGGCGCGCCTGCTCGACCGCAAGTGGGAACACGTCAACGCGCACGTTATCCCGAAGGCGCAGGCGCATGTCGCGCGCCGACTCGCCCTGCCCGATCCGTCGGCCATCGTGTTCGGGCCAAATACCCACTCGTTCGTCTTGCGCATCCTGTCCTGCTTGCCGCAACGCCCGGTTCGCGTGTTGACCACAAGTTCGGAGTTCATGAGCTTCTCGCGCCAGATCGCGCGGCTGAAGGAGGATGGACTTGTCCAGATCACGCGCGTGCCGGTCGAGCCATTCGACGATTTCGAAGCGCGCTTCGCCAACGAAGCGGCCAAAGGCGGACACAATCTCGTATTCCTGAGTCAGGTCTTCTTCGACTCCGGCTACGCGATCCGCGATCTGGCCAAGATCGTGCGCGCCGTGCGGCACCTCGAAACTTTCGTCGCGATCGACGGCTATCACGGCTTCATGGCCGTCCCGACCGATCTCAGCGCCATCGCGGACCGAGCGTTCTATCTCGCCGGCGGCTACAAATATGCGATGGCGGGCGAAGGCGTGTGTTTCCTGCACTGCCCGCCGGGCTATGGCGCGCGGCCGCGCGACACGGGCTGGTACGCCGGATTTTCCGCGCTCGAGAGCGGAGGCAGCGAAGTCGGCTATGCCGCCGATGGCAGCCGGTTTTTGGGCGCGACATTCGACGTCAGCGGACTTTACCGCTTCAACGCGGTGCAGGATTGGCTCGCGACAAACGAGATTCCGGTCGAGAAGATGCTGCTCTATGTCCGCGCCCTGGAGCGCGCGTTTCTCAAGGAAACGAAGTCCGACGATGCGTGCGCCGACGCCCTCGTCGTTCCCGACGAGGCGACGCGCGGCCGCTTTCTCGCTTTCCGCACGCCGAACGCCGGCGCTATCGTCGAGGCGCTCGCCGCGAAGAATATCATCGACGACCATCGCGGCGATCGGCTGCGCATCGGGTTCGGCATCTATCACACCGAAGCGGATGCCAAACGTCTGGCGGCGTCCCTGTCCTAGCCGAGGGCCGCAGTCAGGGTGGCAAACAACGGATTGGCGGTGTCGAACACATAGTCCGCATCCTGGGTCGTCGCCGGTGCGTCACAGCCCTGCGCGCGCAACGACGCGATGGCCGCCATGAGCTTCGGCCTAGGGCACAGAAGAGAGAATTCACCACCTGCGTCGGTCGGGCGCGACAGGACCGAGGCGTCCGCCTCCTTCGCCAGCGCCGCCAGGATCGCGTCGGCATTCTTGCCGAGCCGCACCCGCAGGATCTGCGAGGTCTTGGCCCGCTCGCGCGCGCCCAGCCGGTCGAGCAGCGCGGCAGCCGCGGCGCGTGCCTCCTTCGTCCAGTCGGCTGTCAGCGAGGCGGCGAGCTGTGCCTGGCTTACCAGGATCGTGCCGTCCTCGAGCACCTTGAGCCCGTTGGCTTCAAGCGTCGCACCGGACGTGGTGATGTCGACGATCGCTTCGGCGGTGCCGGCGGCGGGCGCACCCTCGGTCGCGCCGGCACTCTCGACGATGCGATAGTCCGAGATGCCCATATGGGCGAAGAATGCGCGCGTCAGCTGCAGATATTTCGTCGCGATGCGCAGGCGGCGGCGATGCTTGTGCGCGAAGGCAGCGCAGACGTCATCCAGATCGGCCATGGTCGAGACGTCGATCCAGTATTGCGGCACAGCGACGACGACGTTCGCGTCGCCGAAACCAAGCGGCTTGATGAGGTGGATGCGGCCCGCAAGCTCGGGCGCCTGCTCGCGTAGCAGGTCCTCGCCGGTGACGCCGAGATGAACGTCGCCGGAGATGAGCGAAGACGCGATCTCCGACGCCGACAGCAGCATGACTTCGATATCGGGAAGGCCGGCGAGCGTGGCGCGGTAGCCGCGCGTGCCGGACGACTGCTTCAAAGTCGCGCCGGCGTCGGCGAAATAGGCGTTCACCTTCTCCTGCAGGCGGCCCTTCGACGGAACGGCGAGCGTCAGCGCGGCCATCACGCGCCTCCCGCGAAGCGTTGTGCCGCCAGCACGCGCTCGGTACGCAGGGCGCAGCCGATCGCCGGGATGAGCCGCCTGGCGCCGAGCGCTTCCAACAGCGTGTCGTAGCGGCCGCCGCCGGCGACCTGCACGGCGCCTTCGGCATCGCGCGACCACAACTCGAAGACGAAGCCGGTGTAATATTCCATGTTGCGTCCGAACCGCGCCGCAAATGCGATACGTGCCGGATCGATACCGAGCGCCTTCAGGGCCGCAAGTCGCGCCTCCATCGCCTGCAGCGGCGCGTCGAGCGCGATTTTCGCCGATTTCATCAGGGTACGGATTTCCGTCAGCGCCGATTGCGCCGTGCCGGAGACGTTCAACAGGCTGGTGATCACGTTCGCAATTTTGGGATCGAGCCGGAGCGCCGCGGCGTCCGCCGCCTGTTCCATCAGTCGCTCGACGATCTCCTCGCGCGTGCGCGCGCCCTGCGGCGCATCGGCCACCATGTCCATCAGGCCCTCGATGGCGGCGCGCGATTCCGTCGCGCTCAAGCCGCCGAGCGAGCCGAGCAGGCGCTGTGTGTCGGTTGCCGCACCGTTGGTCAGGCGGTGCAGCAGTTCCTCGAAATAGCCGGCGCGCCAGAAATGGCGTTTCAGCCGCGCCCGCCACTGCGTCGGCACGTCAAGCGCATCGACCAGCGCGCCGAACAGGCCCAGATCACCGACCTTCATGTCGAATTTCTTGAGGCCCGCGGCATGCAGCGCCTCGACCGCCAGCGACAGGATCTCGGTCTCTGCCGCGGCGCGATCCTCTAGTCCGAGCAGTTCGGTTCCGGCCTGGAAGAACTGCGTCGGGCGATGCGGCTCGTTCGGCTGATGGCGGAAGGCGAGGCCATGATAGGAAATTCGCTGCGGAAACGGCGCGCCGGATTCCACCGCCATCTTGCAGATCGGGATGGTGATATCTGGCCTGAGACACAATTCGCGCCCCGACGGATCGGTCAGCGTGAAGGTGCGGCGGCGGATCTCCTCACCCGAACGGTCGAGGAAGATGTCGGCCGGCTGCAAAACGCTCGGCTCATGCCGCGTGTAACCCCTCGCCGCGAAAACGCCGAGAATGGCGTGGGACTGCGCGTGCAGCGCATCCATCTGCTTTTCGTCGAGATAGGGAAAGGCCGGCATGGTCAGTGCTCGCGCGACAGTGTGCGGCGGATCTCGTCGACGAGATCGCCGCGCGGGATCGTGACCTGCGCCTGGCGCGTGGCGACCCAGGCGGCGCGACTCTCGACCGACTTGGCGAGTTCGGCGCCGAGCGCCAGGTCCTTGATCGTCGCCTCGCCCTTGGCGCGCTCGTCCGGCCCTTCGATGATCGCGAGCGCCGCGCCGCGCTTGTCGGCATATTTGAACTGGTCGCCCATCTTGCCGGTGCCGACGTAAGCCTCGGCGCGCAGGCCGGCGCGGCGCAACTCGGCCACCATCGCGAAGGCCGGGCCGGCGTCTTTCTTGTCGAACACCGTCACCACGATGAGCGGCGCGGCCTCGGTGACCGCAGCCTTGCGCATCTGGAGCGCGGTGAGAAGGCGGCTGACCCCGATGGAGAAGCCGACCGCCGGCGTCTTCTGGCCGGTGAAACGCGCGACGAGATTGTCGTAGCGCCCGCCGCCGCCGACCGAGCCGAACACCACGTCCTGGCCCTTCTCGTTCTGCACGGGAAAAGTCAGCTGCGCCTCGAACACCGTACCGGTGTAATAGTCGAGGCCGCGCACGATGCCGCTGTCGAGCTGCACGCGATCGTCCGCATAGCCGGACGCACTTACCAGCTTCATGATCTCGCCCACTTCGGCGAGGCCGGCGGCGCCGGTTTCGCTGCCGTCAACCGCGCGCGCGATGATGCCGAGCTGGCCATCGATGTCATTGCCGTTCGCGTTCGGCGCGATAAAGCTGATGATGCGCTCCACCTGCCCGAGAGTGAGTTCGGCACCCTTTGTGAAATCGCCCGACTCGTCCTTGCGGCCCTTGCCGAGCAGATCGCGCACGCCTTCCGGTCCCACGCGATCGAGCTTGTCCATCGCACGCAGCACGATGCCGCGCCGCGCGAGAACTTCCTCCGAACCGGTAATCGGCAGGCCGGCGGCTTCCAGAACGCCATCGAGCAGCTTGCGGCTGTTCAGCTTGATCGCGTACTCGCCGCGTTTGAGGCCGAGCGCCTCAAGCGTGTCAGCGAACATCATCACCATCTCGGCGTCGGCCGCCGGCGACGATGTGCCGACCGTGTCGGCGTCGCACTGGATGAACTCGCGATAGCGTCCAGGGCCCGGCTTGTCGTTTCGGAACACGGTGCCGATCTGGTAGCGGCGGAACGGACGCGGCAGGTGCTGCTGGTTCTCGGCGACATAGCGCGCCAGCGGCGCGGTCAGGTCGTAGCGCAGCGACACCCATTGCTCGTCGTCGTCGCGGAACGAAAACACGCCCGCATTGGGGCGGTCGACGTCGGGCAGGAACTTGCCGAGCGCGTCGGTATACTCGACGAACGGGGTTTCCAGCGCGTCGAAGCCATAGGATTCATAGGTCCGGCGGATGGTGTCGAGCATCGCCCGCTCGGCCGCAAGTTCGCCGGCGGACCGGTCGCGAAATCCGCGCACGGCCCGGGCCTTGGGCCGGGATTGTTTGTCGCTCGCCATGTGCCTGCCGGAAACGGTCGGACGGGCCTTGTAAAGGCTGGGGCGGAAGGCGGCAAGGAACGGCGGCCGCAAAGAAATAAGGCGGGAAATGGGAGCTGCGCAGCCCCTTCAATCCCGCCCCAGCCACAACGACAGGCCACGGCCGAGCGGTCCAAGACCGGTCGAGAAGCACCTTCGTTCCACCACCTTCGGTCCTAACGCCGGCGCGGCGCTCGATTGCAGGTGCCCCCGCCAAACCGCCTCGCCGGGCGAACGGGTGCGCGCCAGCTGTACACCCTTACCCGTATGTGCTCGCGCCTTCGTTACAGCCTCATCGCGGACGTGATTCCTTCGTTTCCCGGCAGATGTAGGGTGGCGCGACCGCTGTTCAAGTCCTGGTTGTAGGATTTAATGTCTAGGAAAGACAAGATGTCAGTTCTCAACCGCCAAGGCGTCTTCGATTTTGGGGTCCGGCCGAAAATCTAATGTGGCGGCGCCGGCATCGCGCCCGGCGCCGGATGCTTGCTCGCATACAGTGCCTGCGCCTGCTGCAAGGCATAGTCACGGATCGCCTTCACATCGTCGGCCGACAGGATGTCCTTGAACGAGCCCATGCCGGCGTCGGCCAGCGCCCCGTCCAGGACGATGGCGTCGTACTGACTCCACACTTCCGGCGACGACATGCGCAAATCCGGCACCTCGCCCGACGACATCATCAGAACGCCGTGACACACCGCGCAGTTCTGGTGGAACAGCGCAAAGCCCTTCTGTGTGAGCGCGGGATCGACCTTATCCGCCGGCGGCAGCGGTACGTCGGCCTTGATGTCGGGCGGGATCGGCTGGACCGTCTGCATGCCGCCAAGCCTGAATGCGAAAATGCGCCCCTGGTTGTTGCGATATTTCTGCAGCGCCGTGTCGGGATCGCTGGTTGCGCCGAGGCCCCCCGAACCGCCGAACGCCGCCGCGATGGCGACGTACTGATCGCCATCGACCGTGTAGGTGACCGGCGGCGCGCTCATCGCCGTCTTGAGATCGATCGACCACAGTTTCGCGCCCGTCTTCGCATCATACGCCGCGAAAATACCGTCGGAGCCGCCGCCGAAGACGAGGCCGCCCGCCGTCGTCAGCAATCCGCTGTTCCAGCCGCCCGTCATCTCGACCTGCCAGACCATCTTCTGCGCGACCGGATCCCAGGCACGGATGTAACCCTTGGCCGGCGCCGGCATCTGTCCCTTGGCAATGCCGGCCAGAACGAGCTGACCGAGCTGCGCGAAGTCGGAAGTGTTCCACGCGCCGGGCTTGTAGCCGAGCGTGTGGTGTTGCGCGTAAATGAAGCTGCCGTCGATCACAGGAATGTAGACGAGCCCTGTCGAAGGATTGAACGCCATCGGCTGCCAATTGTGCGCGCCGACGGGCCCCGGAATCTGAACCGACGGATTTCTCGCGTAGCGGACGCCCGGATTCTCGATCGGCCGGCCCGTCGTCCTGTCGACGCCCTTGGCCCAGGTGATCGTCGTGTAGGGCTCGGCCGAGATGAGCTTTCCGTTGGTGCGATCGATGACATAGAAAAAGCCGTTCTTCGGCGCCTGCAGCAGAACCTTGCGGAGCACGCCGTCGATCATGATGTCGGCGAGGATGATGTGCTGGGTGGCGGTGTAGTCCCAGTCGTCGCCCGGCGTCGTCTGGTAGTACCAAACAAGCTCGCCGGTCTCAGGCTTCAGCGCGACGATCGAGGACAGGTAGAGATTGTCGCCGCCGCCGGGCGAACGCAGATTGCGGTTCCACGACGACCCGTTGCCCGTCCCCACATAGAGAAGATCGAGGTCGGGATCGTACGCCATCGAATCCCACACATTGCCGCCGCCGCCCTGCTCCCACCATTTGTGCTGCGTGCCGCCGGTCGACCAAGTTTTCATCGCGTCGGCCATCGCCTTGTCTTCCGGCGGGAATTTCGGATTTCCCGGCACCACATAAAACCGCCAGAGCTGACGGCCGGTATCGGCATCGTAGGCCGTCAGATAGCCGCGCGTGCCATATTCGCCGCCGCCATTTCCGATCAGCACCATGCCTTTGACGATGCGCGGCGCGCCGGTGATCGTGTAGGGGCGGTTTCGGTCGATCGTGTTGATGTCCCAGACCGGCTTGCCCGTCTTCGCATCGAGCTTGATCAGCCGTCCGTCGAGCGTGCCGACATAGACCGCGCCCTTCCACACCGCGACACCGCGATTGACGACGTCGCAACAGGCATAGCGGCCCCATTGTCCCGGCACTTCGGGGTCGTAGAACCACAGCTGACGGCCGGTCCTGGCGTCGAGCGCCCACACTTTGCTCCACGAGCCGGTGACGAACATGATGCCGTCGGAGACGATCGGGGTCGCTTCCAGTCCGCGCACCGTGTTGGTGCGGAATTCCCAAGCGACGCCGAGATTCTTCACGGTGTCGGCGTCGATGTCCTTGAGCGGCGAGAAACGCTGCTCCGAATAGGTGCGGCCATGCGCCAGCCAGTCGCCCGGCGTGTCATCGGCATGGATGATGCGGTCGCCGTCGATGTCCGCCGCATCGCCGAGACGCGCGGTGGGATCGTCTTCGCCGCTGGTTTGTGCCGGCGCCGCTGCGTGCTTGTGTATGGGCGGGTTTTGCGCCCCACGGTCGCGCGGTCCGCAGGCGGCCAGCGACAGAAGAACGAGCGCCGCGATCCCGGCATACGCACGCGAAGCCATGAAAAACCCCTTCAGCCCGCGCTTCTCACGCGACGCGAGTCGGGGGGAGGCTACACGGCCACAATCGAGGCAGCGAGGGGATATATTGACCTGCCCTGGGTCATTAGAACATGCCGCCGCGCCGCCAGGACCGCTGCCGCTAGCTCCGCTCGAGATGGGCCTTTATTGCCGCGCCGCCCTCGCTCATCTGGGCGTCGACATACGGCGCGATCGCGTCCGGCAGCAGGTCGGTCGTCCACAGGAAGCGGCAGCGGTTCGGGCCCTCGGCGACGACTTGCGCGGACGCGTTGTGATGGGAAAGCCGTTCGCTCGCGATGAAATAGACAAGCCGCCGGCGCGCCGAATCCATCGTCACGAGCGTCTCGCGCGCCACCGATCCATTGGAGAAGGTGACGATGCGGATGTTGTCGCCATCCGGTCTGGAGTTGGTCACAAACCCCGGGGCGATCCGTGTGTGAACATTCTGGTAGTCGGCCAATGCCGCCCACACCGTCTCGGCCGGGACATTGAGTTCAATTTCCTTGAAGACAGTTGCCATGACGTCTCTCCAATCGCGTTCGATCGAGAGATGCCATGAGCGCACCGCTTCCGCTGGCCGGATTCGGACCTGACAGGCACTGCTGACATCCCGTGACAGCTAGACTTGTTAGGGAGAAGCGGGACCCCAGGCAGAGATATTCGATGCAAGAGATCGATCACGCCCACGACTTCGACTTCTTTTTCGGTTCATGGGCGATACGACACCGACGGCTGAAGGAACGGCTGGCGAACTGCACGCAGTGGGAGGAGTTTGCCGGCAGCTGCAAGGCGCAGCCCTTGCTCGGCGGCGCCGGTAATGTCGACGATAACGTGCTCGAACTTCCCGGCGGTTCCTATCGTGCGGTCTCGCTGCGCACCTTCGATCAGAAGAGCGGGTGCTGGGCGATCTGGTGGCTCGACGGACGCAATCCACACGCGCTGGATGCGCCAATGAAGGGCAGCTTTTCCGGCGGCGTCGGCACGTTCTACGCGGACGAGACCTTCAATGGCGCGCCGATCAAGGTCCGTTTCCTCTGGTCGGGTATCACGCCGCGGTCGTGCCGGTGGGAACAATCATTCTCTCCGGACGATGGCGCGAGCTGGGAGACGAACTGGGTGATGGACTGCACTCGCACGGCGTGAACTAGAGCGCGATGTTGAGGCGCAGGCGCATCAGGCCGCCGAGGTTGCCGGAGATGTTGCCGGCATCCTTCTGCACGCCGACGACGGCGTTCAGATACAGGCTGCCCGCGATGCGGCGTTCGTAGCCGATCGACACGTCCGTTTCGTCGCCATCCGGCGTGAGGCCGACCTTCTTGGTCGTGTAGACCGGAAGACCTTGCGCATCGACCGTCGTGCTGAAGACGTCGAGATAGCCGGCGATCACCCGCAGCGGCTTGGCCACGGTGAGGCTGACCGAATTGAGATCGTCGAACACGTTCCGCTCGATCAGACCCAGTTCGGCCGAACGGGCCAGAAGGGGGCTCGATCCGGTGACGATACCCGAACCGCCGCCGAAGCGGCTTACCCGCGCAATCGATGCATCGGCGACGAGATCGGTGTCGCGTGCCAGTTCCAGCGTCGTGCTCAAACCAACCAGCATGCTGCTGTGCGTGCGCCCAAACGACAGGGTACCGTCGCTATAGTTCGTCCCAAGCAGGCCGTGATCCTCGCGCAGAAACTGGAAGTCGGCGCCAATCGTCCAGCCTCTCGCAAGTCCGGTCGTGATGCCCACGCTCTCCGCCGTCGCACGCGGCGCGAGCTCGAAGGAGGCGCCGAAGCCCTCCGGCACGGACGAACTCGCGACGCCGAACGCAATGCGCGTATCGCTGCCGAGCTGGTTGCCGACGGCCAGAACCGTGCCGCCGCTCGCCAGGCTCAGGAAGTCGTTGGGTTGGCCTGAGGTCTGGGCCCAGGCGGCATGGGCGGTGTTGTCGCCCCACAGCGCTGCCGAGAAGAGCGGCGCCGCCGAAAAGCCGCGGCCGACGGAAATCGCCGCACCGTCGACGCTAGCGTACGACATGAGCCACGCGCCAACCTTGGCGGGTGGAGCACCCACCGTGCCGTAATCCACGCTCGCGAAGCGGTCGGTCCAGCCGGAACCGGGCGCCGCGATGGCGTCGGAGTGCGCAAAGAACAGATGTCCGCCATTGGGCAGCGCGACTTCGCCGCCCGTCACGACAGGGCCGAACACCTGAAGGTTCGACAGCGCGATCGAGGTCTTGATGGTGAGCAGCGGCGAAAGATTGACGTAGTAATTGCGCGCGAAAGTGTCGAACGCGGTGTAGTTCGAAAGCGAGGTGGAAACCTTCGTCAGCGAGCCGAGCGCGCCGGCCGTTACCATTGTCCCTGTCAGCGACGTCACCGCGATGGACTGGCCATTGGCCTCGGTGACTTTTAGCGTGCCGACCGGCTGGAACGCCCGCGTGAGATCGATGAGGCCGTTACCGAATTTGGTGTCGACACCCACGGTGCCCAGGTCGGTTGCCGTGGCGAACAGGACAGCGGTCGCGGTGCCGTTGTGCTGGAGGATCGGCCATGTGGTTTCCAGGAGCGCCAGCGCGCCGGTGACGATGGGTGCGGCCATCGACGTGCCCGTCCAGTAGGCAAGCGCGTTGGGCCCGAACTGGATGCCAGGCGCCACGATGTTCTCGCCCGGCGCCATCAGCCACAGCGAGGCGTAGGACGCTTGGGTCGTGGTGGCGACGGCCGAGCCGGTGCCGGGGGTGTTGCTGAAGCTGGACAGCTGGTTGCTGGAACTGACCGATCCGGCAAAGGCGAGGTGGCTGAGCGCCGCCGCGGTGAGGCCCGTCGAGTTCAGATTGTTGTTGAGCGGAGCCGACGAATTGCCGCCAGCAAAGACGATGATGACGCCCTTGGAGGCTGCATAGTTGATCGCATTGATGACGGAGTTGGTCGGTAAATAGGTCAGGCTGAGATTGATGACCTGCGCGCCGGCATTGACCGCCTTGGTGATGCCGTTCGCGACATCGAGATCGGTGCCCGAGCCGCTCGCGTTCAGGACCTTTTCCGCGACGATCGTCGCGGAAGGCGCGACGCCCATCATGCTCGAGCCGTTCGCCACATTCGCGCCAGCGGCGATCGCCGCCGTCGCGGTGCCGTGGCCGTTGTCGTCATACACGCCATTGGAGCATTGGAACGTCACCGCCGCGCAGCTCGACAGCGACGAAACGCGGCCGGTGACGTCGGCCTGGGTCGAGACAATGCCGGTGTCGACGAAGCCGATGACGAATCCCTTGGCGCCGTTCGCCTGCGTCTCGATCGTCGAAGTGAGCCCGATCTGTGTGAACCAGCCGGATGAGTAGCCGGGTACGAAAGAGAGCGGCGCCGGCGGTGGTGGCGGCGGTGGCGGGGGCGGCGGGGGCGGCGGCGGCGGTGGTGGCGGCGCGGGCGGCGGCGGCGCGGGCGGCGGCGGCGGTGCCGGCGGTGGAGGCGAAGGCGGCTGAGCTGGAGGCTTCGGAGCTGGTGGCTTCTGAGGTGGAGGCTTCGGAGACCCAGAAATTCCCGTTGGTAACGCCGAAGAGACGAAGGTATCGGCCGAAATGACCGGCGATGTCGCGAACGCATTCGTCGCCGACGCGATCACGATGGCCGCTGAAGCCAATAGCCCCGACTTGATCATGCTTCATCCCTCAGGCTGCGGCGGCCGTGAGCCGCACATCGTCCGACAAAGCTAATCGCTGCCCCTTAAGACACAGCAAATCGCAATGCTGGCAATATAAACGTTTGCGTAAGAAGTGGACTATTTCAGGACGGCTCCCGGCCGCAGGACGGCCGAGCCTTACGCCGACTTGGCCTTGCCGCCCGGCGAAGCAACGATGAGCTTCAACAGCTCTTCGGTGACTCTCGGCTCCAACCCCTCGGTGTGCCCCTTGTCCATGCGTACAACGTCCGCGATCACGCGGCCGTCTCTCGCGTTAGGGTAGACGAAGATTTCCGCCCTGCCCGGCCCCGGCTTCAGGCCCCAAGCCTTCGTCGAGTAGCTCTCGCGCGTCGTGTCGTGGATTTTGCCGCCCTCGGTATCGACGATGTCCGGCTTTCGTTCGCGCGGACTGGCGCCGTACTTCTCAGCCAAAGGCGATGTCGACGGCAGGCTGGCGATCTCATGTTCGCCGGTCGTGAAGATGTGGGAGAGATCGCAGGTGATGTCCGGCAGCGGCGGAAACGCTGGAGGATTGAATTTCACGCCGGGCGGCACCGGCACGGAGAAGCCTGGCGCCCGCTCCGCGGCCCCGATGCGTCCGCCCGACAGACTGAGGAAGCCGTCGACCCGGGCCTGGAAGAACGTGTCCTCGCCCAACAGACGGCGTGAAGTCATGCCGCCCTGGCTGTGTCCCACGAGCCAGAAGCGCGCGATATTCTGCATGCCGTATTTTTCGAACACGTCGTCGACGATGTTGTGCAGATGCGCGTCGTCCGCCGCGCCTACCCAGCGACGCGACGGCTCCTTTGTGGCAGCGGACGGTGTGGCGATCACCAGCCTGTACTTTTCCTTGTAGTCCACCGCAGGGAAGTACGCGCGCTGCCAGGCGCCGACCGAGCCGCCACCGTGCAAGCTCAAGAGGAAGGTGAGCTTCTCGCCCGGCTTTAGATCGTCGGGATCGTCGAGAAAGAATTTGCGGCCCGTCTTCTCGTCTACCGCCGTGATGCTGCACATGCGCCCCTCCCCCTGTCGGGCCGACGTCGTGGCCGGCCGCTTATGGCGATGAGGATAGGCCGATCCGAAACGGACGCCACGCCCTTTGGCAGGCGCTGCGGCGACCCGTCAGGATGGAAACTTCTTGCCGACCAGGCCGAGGACGACGAGCAGCACCCCTATGGCTCCGGCGACGCCCGACACCTGTCCCACCGTGCGCATCATGGTCGCGGGATCGTTGGATTTCGGCGCCATGGACAGCATGAATAGGAAAAATCCAGCCGCGAGGATCGCGAGCACAATACCTGTGATGACAAATCGCCAGTTGATGCGCCGCATGCTCGCCCCCCGATGCGGGCCGCACAATGATGTGGGCGCCCCGCCGTGGCAACTCCGCTTCGTTCTCGAAGAGTTCGCGCCGCGCGGAAGAATTGATGGCGCGAATTCCGTCGGCGCCCGTGATCCAAATTGGCACGTCCGTGCATGTCCCGCACCGCTGTAATCGCCTGCAGCCGCTGCAGCGGCCCCTTTTGGCACCATAATCGGCAGCCGTTTTTGGCAAAAAATTTGCAGCCGGCCAGGGGTCGGATCGCGAGGTCTTAATGAGGCGCCTGAAGGAGTTCGTCAGCACCCCCGCCTTCAAACTGCTGGGTTATCGGCCGCAAAGGGTTTCGGTCGATACGTGGGACCGCGAGTATCGCGAGGCGAACTGGAAATATCTGGAGACGATCGGCAGCCTTGCCGGTCTGGTCTCGATCCTGGGCTATTGCCAATTCCTGGCACCCGACTCGATCCTGGACGTCGGCTGCGGTGCCGGCCTGCTCGCCACGAAGCTCAAGATCCTGCCCTACAAATCCTATTTGGGAATCGACATCTCCGCGGAAGCGATCGCGCAGGCCGACGCGCTGCGCGACGATCGCACGGCGTTCGCAATCGCGGACGCCAACGAATTCCACGCGGACAGGCTATTCGACGTCATCATCTTCAATCAGTCGATGAACTACCTGCCCGACCCCGCCGCCGCCATCGCGCACTATTCGCGGCTGCTCGGTCCCAAGGGCCGGATGATCGTTTCGCTGGTCGACAACCCCCGTAACCGCGCCGCATGGGCGATTGTCGTGCGCAACGCAATCGTCGAGGACACGATGAGCTACGAACAATCCGAAGGCCGCGGCACGACGATGGTGCTGCGCCCGGCCGCCTAACGCAGCCGCCGCCGTACCGTTTCCGCGGCGCCGCAGCCTCGGGTCTAGTGAGCCGCGCCGTGCGCCGGCGGCTTGTGCGCCTGATCCCACGCCAGATGCGACTGTTGCAGGACATAAGCGCGGATCGCCGCGACGTCATCCTTCGACAGCACATCCTTGAAAGAGGCCATGCCGCCATCCTGCAACGCGCCGTCGAGGACGATGTTGTCGTACTGGCTCCAGATCTCGTTCGGGGCCAGACGGAGATCCGGGACTTCGCCCTCCGACTGCGCGAAGAAGCCGTGACAGACGAGGCACGTGCGATGATAAAGCGTGAATCCCTTGTCCATGATCTTCAGATCGGCGGGGCTGAGCGCCGGCGGCTCGGTCGGCGGCGTCCCTTCTGCCGCCAAAGGTTGCACCGTCTGCCGGCCGCCAAGCCGGAAGACGAACAGACGGCCCTGATTGGTCTGAAAGCGCGCGAGAGCGGTTTGCGGATCCCGGAATGCGGCCAATCCGCCGGCACCACCCCAACCGGCTAGCAGTGCGACATACTGCTGGCCGTCGATGCTGTAGGTCATAGACGGCGCGAGGATGCCGGTCTTCAGGTCCATCGACCACAGCTTCTTGCCGGTCTTGGCGTCGTAGGCGCTGAAATCGCCATAGGCATCGCCGCCGAACAGCAGGCCTCCGGCGGTAGACAGCAAGCCGCTGTTCCACGAGCCGCCCATCGAGACCTGCCACGCTTCCTTCTGCGTGACGGGATCCCAGGCCTTGATGAAACCAACCGCAGGCGGCGGCGGCTTGCCGGACGCGATCATCTTCTGAACGGCCTCGGAAATCGCGGCGAAGTCGATGCCGAGATTCCAGGCATGCGGATGGTAGTCGATCGTGGTGGTTCCGATGAACGGCTGCGCCGCATCCATCGCCGGGATGTAGACCAGGCCCGTTTGCGGATCGTACGTCATCGGCTGCCAATTATGAGCGCCGGTCGCCGACGGAAAAACGATGGTCAGCTTGTCCTTGTAACGCGCATCCGGATTTTCGATCGGCTTGCCGGTCTTCAGATCGATGCTCTTGGCCCAGTTCACGACGCCGAACTTCTGCGCGCTGATCAGCTTTCCCGTGGCGCGGTCGATCACGTAGAAGAAGCCGTTCTTCGGCGCATGCATCAGCACGTGGCGGAGCTTGCCGTCGATCGTCAGATCGGCGAGCACGACATCGGCGGTGGAATCGAAATCCCACGTATCGCCGGGCGTCGTCTGATAGGCCCAGGCGAACTCGCCGGTCTTGGCGTGCAGCGCGACAACCGACGACAAATAGAGATTGTCGCCGCCCTTGGGCGAGCGCAGGTCGCGGTTCCACGGATTGCCGTTGCCGGTTCCGAAGTAAACCAGATCGAGCTGCGGATCGTAGGCCATGGAATTCCATGGCGCGCCGCCGCCGCCGATCTCCCAGAACTTGTACTTGCCGGTGGTGTCCCAGGTCTTGAGCGCAACCTCGAGCGCGTGATTTTCCTGCGGCTTCGACGGGTCGCCGGGCACGACATGGAAGCGCCACACCAGCTTGCCCGTGCCGGCGTCGAACGCGCTGACATAGCCTCGCGAGTCGTATTCCGCGCCGCCATTGCCGATCAGGATCAGGCCGTCCATGGCGCGCGGCGCGCCGGTGATCGTGTAGGTGTGCTTGTGGTTCTCGACGGTGTCGATGCTCCACAGCACTTTTCCGGACTTCGCGTCCAGCTTGATGAGGCGGCCGTCGAGCGTGCCGACATAGACCGCGCCCTTCCAGAGCGCGACGCCGCGGTTGACGACATCGCAGCAGGCATAGCGACCCGTTCCGCCCGGGACCTTCGGATCGTACGTCCACAGTTCCTTGCCGGATTTGGCATCGAGCGCGATGACCTTGCTCCAGGCCAGCGTGATGAACATCACGCCGTCGGCGACGATCGGCGTCGCTTCCAGCCCGCGTACCGAATAGGTGCGATATTCCCAGGCGACGCCGAGCGACTTGACGTTCGTCGTGTTGATGGCGGCGAGCGGCGAAAAGCGCTGCTCGGAGTAGGTCCGGCCATGGCTCAGCCACTCGCCGGGATCGGCGTCGGCGGCGGCGATTTTCTTGCCGTCCACACCGGCGCCGACGGCCGCCGGACTTGTCGGCGGCGCGGCATCTGCACGAAGCGCTGCCATCGAGCCAGGTGTTGCGATCAGCAACCCCGTCAGCGCTGCGACATTCAGATAGCGAAGGATATGTGTATGCATGTGCCCCCCTTGCCCCGACAACAAGGGCTTGTTTTGTCCAAATGTTAGGCACGAATTCGCCAATCGGCAAATGGCGTTTGCGGGTACGCAAAGACGGCGCTCACAGGTCGCCGCCGCGTAAGATTTCGGGCAGGTGACGCTGCGGCAGTCGGGCCGGCGATACGCCAGACGCGACACCCCATGGTTCATTCCCGCGCGTCCGAGCCGAGGCTGGAAATACAGATGCCTCGAGCCGCCGGCGATCCGGAAGAAGTGATTCGTCGGCCTTAGGTGAAGAAGGACAAGCAGCCGGGCGCCGGCCGTCATGCCGCGTGCTCTTTACAGCGCGGCAGCGCACGCTAAACTTCCCTAGCGATGCTAGGGACGTCTTGGATTCGATCCGCTGGCGCCGCACGAGCCGAGACGCAGATCCGGCAGTAGGGGAGACACAGCCATGAGGGATTTCACGACAATAATTCGCAGACTGATCTGGGCAGCGGTCGGCGTCGGCGCCTTGAGCGCCGGTCCGGCGATGGCCGAGGATGCGCACACGCTGCTCGGCGTGAACTGCGATGCGCCGCCGGTATGGCATTGCCCCGACAGTGAATGCCTGGGAGCGGTCGTTACCCAGGAAGGAACGGTCGTCGAAATGAAGACGCGCCGTCCGTTCTTCCTGGATTGCCCGTCCGGCTACAAGCCGGGCGACAAGGTGAATGTCGTGCTCAGCCTTCACGGCGCCGGGTCCTACGGAAATTGGCAGCGCAACTATTTCCCCGCGATGGACGTGAAGGACAAGTACAAGCTCGTCATCATCACGCCCAACGCGCCCACCCGGTTCTGGACCGAGGCCGATGACGAATATCTGCACAATCTCGTCGATCTGGTCGTGGGGACCGTCGGCAAGAAGAACGTGCTGCACTTCATCCTGGCCGGTCACAGCCAGGGCGGCCTGACGTCCAATCGCATCATCTGCACCGACTATTTCAAGGACAAGGTCGACGTGCGCATCAGCCTGTCGGGGGGCCGCGTCGGGCCTGTGACATGGGCGAACCGCGGCTTCGGCGCAGGCTTCCCACCGGTCTATCAATCGGGTTCGCCGCCACCGCCGCCTCCGGCGTTCCACCTGCCGCCGGAGCCGCCGGGACCGCCGGGCGGTGCCTGCGACTACTCCTTCATATTCTCCAACGGCGAGTACGAAACAATTCCGGCCGCCACGTCGCCGCTCGCCGACAAGTTCGCCTGCGGCCCGCGCGTGCAGCTCGAGGACGTCATCGATCCCAAGCCGGGCTATGTGTGGGATGCGACGCGGCAGGATCCGGGCACCGACGGCTGGGGCCATTATCCGAAGTCCGGCCGCGCGCTGGTCTATCAATTTCCGCATTGCAAGGATGGGCGCGTGATTGCCGACATCGTTCGGCTGCAGAAGGGCCACACCGAAGGCTATGAGCCGAACATAACCGACCGGATCATCGGATTGGCGGTGTCTGCGAAGGGCGGAAAGATCGCGAACGGAACATGGGAGCCGCCGCCACCGCCTCCGCCGCCGCGCGGACCGTTCGGGTAGATTCTCGATTTGGAGCGCGATTTGCGGGTGAACCGAAGCTCGGTTCACCCGATTGCGCTTCAGGTCGGGTTGCGCGATTTCGACGAGCGGTGAGAGACGGCGTTTGCCGGCGTCCCTCTGAGCTTCTCGAAGCCCGCGACCAGGGCGGCCACCCCATATTCAAACCCTTCACCTGTGCGCCGCATACCGCCGAGTGACGCTGCCTGTTCGGACACCGCCCAACCGAGCGCGAACCGGCCGAGCGACCAGACGACATATGGCGCGTGTTCCTGCGAAAATCCCTCGCGTGTCAATCGCGCGATCATCTCAGGATAGTTGAGCGTCGGATGTGTGCCGGTCGGCCTCGCGCCGGCAAGCACCTGCGCCGCGTCGCGCCGCGAGAGTGCCGCCCGGCGATAGGCGCGCGCCGCACTTTTGAGCCAGACCCGCCAGTCCGGTTCGTGGAGCAAGGGGTCGGGGGATGCCTGGGCCTCAGCGAGCATTGCTTCGGCCATATGATCGAGCAATTGGCGCTTGTCTTTGAAGTGCCAATATAGCGAAGGCCCGGCGATCCCGAGCGCATCGGCAACAAGACGCGTGCTGACCCCGGCGATCCCGTCGCGCTCCAGGAGCTTGAGCGCCGCGCGCACGATGGCGTCGCGGTCGATCGAACCGCGCACCCGGCGCTTGCTTTTCACCGCCTGCATCCTGGCACCGGCGCCTCAATCGATCCCTTACGATGCTAGGGAGGCGCGTGACGCGGAGCAAGGACTTTGCCGCGCACTGCCGGCCGGCGGACTTGCAGCGGATGCTACGCCACCAGCTTCTTCTCTTTGGCGAATGGACTGAGCCCCAGCCAGGTCTGCATATCGGCGGCCAGTTTGCGGTCACCGGTCAGTTTCATGCGTTCGTCGCGAACAGCGGCCCGCACGGAATCGAGGCCCATCCAGATTGCCGTCATCGACTTCAGATCGCTCGCCACATAGAGATCGATCTCATATCCCGGATCGACCCAACAAAGATCGGTTCCCTCGCCAGGGGTGACGATCAGCCACCATTGGCGATGCTTCGCCGGTACGCCGCTGTATAGAAACTGAATCGTGACACGCCGCTCGGGCATCGGCGCCGTATTGAGACCGCGCCGCATGTCCCACATCAGAAGCTGCACGTCCAGATTCTCCATCGTGACCTTCGTCGTCACCCAGCGCTGGCCCCATGTGCCGAATGCCGTGACGATCGGTTCGAGTTCGCGGCCCGAATGCGTCAGGCGATATTCGTAAAGGCTGCCTTCACCGCCCCGCTTGCGCTCGATGATGCCGGCATCCTCAAGCTCCTTCAGGCGCTGCGACAGCAGCGCCGGCGACATGCGCGGCACGCCGCGCCGCAGATCGTTGAACCGCGTCGATCCCGCCATCATCTCGCGCAGCACCACGATGGTCCATCGGGTGCACAGCACCTCGGCCGCCATCGCGACGGGACAAAATTGCTTGTAGCTGCCTTGGGTCATGCGCCTCTCCTTCTCACGATTTGCATCATAGGTCCGCGCCGAACAGCGGACTAGTTCAGATTCTGTATCGGACAGATTCAGTTCCTGAACTGGCGGGACGGGGCCGCGATGGCCACCTTCCCTCCACAACGGCAGCAGCCGAAAAAACAAGGAGTTTACAGTGTTCCACTTCGATACGAATGCACATCGCAAGACAAAGAAATCGGTGATCCTCGAAGTCATGATCGGCGTTCTGTGCGCCGGTTCGATCGCTGCGCTGAACAGCGTCGACTCGCCGGCCGCCGCCGCCGAGCTCACGCGCAGCATCGACGTCGCCGCCAAGCCGGCGGACATATGGTCGATGATCGGCTCGTTCTGCGCCATCAAGGACTGGCACCCGGCCATCGGCACATGCACCGAGGACGGCGGCGCACCGCCGGTCCGCACGCTCGTGACCAAGGACGGCAAGGTGACGTTCGTCGAAATGCAGGTCGCACGCGACGACGCCCAACACACCTATTCCTACGAATTCGTGTCGAGCCCGTTCCCGGTCTCCCGTTACGTCGGGACGATCAGCGTCATGTCGCACGGTGCTTCGATGTCGACCGTCGTCTGGCACGGCGTCTACACGCCGCTTCCCGGCAAAGAGGCCGAAGCGAGCGACGCATTCGCCAGCGTCTACGAACCGGGTCTCGCCGCGATCAAAGCCAAGTTCGCCTATTAGACATCAATCCATCGCATCAGCAAGGAACCAAATCATGTTGAACGAAAAAGCACTGGCAGCCTTCAAGGCCAAATTCCGCGGCGCCGTCATCGAACCTGGTGACGCGCAATACGACGAGGCACGCAAAGTCTATAACGCCATGATCGACAAGCGTCCGCGTGCGATTGCGCAATGCGCCGACGCAGCGGACGTGGTTGCGGCTGTGAACTTCGGGCGCGACAATGATCTGCTCGTCGCCATTCGCGGCGGCGGTCATAACGGTCCCGGCTTCGGCACCTGCGACGGCGGTCTCGTCATCGATCTGGGCCGCATGAAGGGCGTGCAGGTCGATCAGCAGCGCGGTCTGGTCCGGGTCGAAGCCGGCTGTACGCAAGGTGAGGTCGACCATGCGACGCATGCTTTCGGCCTCGCGGTCCCGGCGGGTATTGTCGCATCCACCGGCATTGCCGGACTGACCTTGGGCGGCGGACACGGCTATCTCACACGCCAGTTCGGCCTGACGATCGACAATCTCCTGGAGGCCGACATTGTTCTGGCAAACGGCTCTCGCGTCGTCGCGAGCGAGCGCGAGAACGCCGATCTCTTCTGGGCGATCCGCGGCGGCGGCGGCAACTTCGGTGTCGTCACCAGCTTCCTGTTCCGCGCCCATCCGGTGAAGAACGTCTATGGCGGCCCGATCTTCTGGGACCTGAAGCAAGCGAAAGAGGTCATCCGCTTCTATCGCGAATTCATGCCCAAGGCGCCGGAGAAGCTGAGCATCTTTGTCGGACTCAAGATCGTCCCGTCCGTGCCGGCATTCCCGCAGGCGCTCTGGGGCATGCGCATCTGCGGCCTCTTCGGCTGCTATAACGGCAGTGTGGGCGACGGCGAGAAGGCGATGAAGCCTTTGCGCGACGCGCTGCCGAAGCCCCTGCTGGATGGAATGGGCGAAGTGCCGTTCCCGGCGCTGCAAAGCCTGTTCGACCCGCTGCTGCCCAAGGGCATGCAGTGGTACTGGAAGGGCAGTTTCATCCGTGAACTGACGGATGCCACGCTCGACGTCATCATCGGGCATGCCGGCCAATCGCCGGTCGGCCTGTCGCTCACCCATCTCTATCCGATCGACGGCGCCGCCCATCGCGTGCGGCCCGATGCGACGGCCTGGAGCTGCCGCGACGCCACATGGTCGATGGTGATTGCCGGTATCGACCCGGATCCTGCAAAGGCCGGCGCATTGAAGCGCTGGGGCCGCGAATATTGGCAGTCCCTGCAGGCCGTCAATCCGTCGAGCGGCTATCTGAACTTCATGATGGATGATGAAGGCGAGAACCGCGTCCAGGCCAATTACGGCGCCAACTACAAGCGACTGCAGCAGGTGAAGGCGAAATACGATCCGGCCAACCTGTTCCACCTGAACCAGAACATCGTGCCGGCCTGAGGCGCGAGGTTCGAAGACTTGGCGATGTCGTCCCGTTGCAAAGGTGTGCACGTCCACATCTTTTGCGACGGGGCGACTTTTTTAAGACGCTTCGGGTCGTTCGAACAAACCTGGCGCGGGACATCACGGCTCGCGATCAGCCGTGGTGCAATTCGTGCAGCTCCCAAAGCTCTCGCCGGCTGAAATGCAGGTGCGGCCACAGCGCCATCAAGGCGATCTGACCGATCCTCTTTTCCAACAGATCGAGCCTGTGCAAGTCGTCCCGGTCGGCGGGCCTGACCTCCAGCTTTTCGTTTTTCTCGCGCGCCAAAGTCCTTTTTTCCGCACGAAGCACGATCTGCGTATGGAGCTTGAGATATTCGAACATATCGTCGACGACGGCTTTGTCGAATTTCCGGGACAGATTGAGCATGAACCTGCCGGCCTCGCTGTGGGTGAACTGGCCTGAATCGATCTCCTCCAGCAATTGCTGATGCGATTTGTAGTCGTCTACCAGCCACTGATGGACTGCGTGTTCCGACTTCGTGAAGATGAGCAGGAAGATCGGAGGCAACCCCAGAAGGATCGCGACCGTCGACAGGATCGGCATGCCTGTCAGCGCGTTGTAGGCAACGTGCACCGCGATCGCGGCGAGAAGCGCGAGCAGAAAGTACACCGGCCTTGGCGCGCCGCGCCGCTCGATCAAAGATTCCGTGAGGGCAGCGAACACCGCCGTCGCGCCGCCATGCATGATCGCCGTGCCGAAGCCGCGGATGACCCAGACTCCGAAATCGGCATCCTGAAGCGTTTGCAGAAAGAGAACATTCTCGAACAGGGCGAAGCCCGTGCCGACGCCGAAGCCCATGATCGTCGCGTCGATCATGAAGCCGATGCGATTGCGCGTAAACAGGACCACCAGCGCCGCGGCCTTGAGCGTCTCCTCAATGAGCGGTCCGCCGAAATGGCTGTAGGTCGCGTAGTCGACGGCGAGCGTTCTGAGCAGATATCCGTTGATGAAATAGGCGGCGACGGCCAGCGCGATGCCCGCGACGATGGTCTGGATCATTTCGGCCAGATTGATGAGCCGATAGCTGTCGAAGTAAAGCAGCGCTCCCAGAAAGGCGAGCACGGGCACCAGGGCGACGGGTGCCTCGATGAAAAATTGCGTCGTCATGCCAAGCCGTGCGTTGCTAGAGAATCTTCAGTGAGGCCAGGATCTCATCATGGCGGCTGGTGATGCTGCTGTCACTGAACCCTCTGGCATAGCCGATCGAGAACGTCATGGGCAGCCGGACCGCGATCGTGAAGTTCCAGTCGAGCTGGAAACCGACGCTCTCATAGGTGTGCGATGCGGTGCGGCCGGGATCGCCCAGCAGCACGCCGGCGAACAGAGCCGGTCGAACCGAGCTCAAGAAGAAGCCTGCCGTTCCCACATCGCTAAAGCGGACAGGCGGCAGATTCCACTCTCCCACGGCCTTCACGAAACTTTGGGCGCTGATCGCATCGATGTCGAAGCCGGGGAAACTGTCGTAATTGCGGTACCGCTTCACCTCGCCGTCATCGACATAGTTGTTGCCGAAGGAACCGAAATAGAAATAGTCCAGACCGTCGCTCGGATTGCCCGAGCCGTAGCCGGCCGATGTGTAGGCCCAAAGCGAAGAATGCTGCCACGGTAGCGCGAAGCCTGCATTCGCTTCCATGCGCGCCTTCGGAAAGAAGGTGCCATGGGCATAGTCCGAACTGACTTCACCCCGCAGGTGATAGCCTTCTTCGTAGTCTACCGCGCCCAGAGACTTGTCGATATTGTCGTAGTTGAGTGCCAGGCGCACTCTCGCAAGGCTCGGATCGACTGCCGTCACATTCTGTGCGCCGGGCAGCGTATCGAGGCCGGAATAAAGTTCGAGGTCCGCGGTGAAGTCGAGCCGGCGCGGCGGATCGAAGATCAGCGCCTCGTTATAGCCGCCCAGCAAGGCATCGCCCTTGCGGCTGCGATCCGTCGGTCCGAACAGATCGTAGAAGTTGGCGCTATTGTGCCAGTAGGTGACGTGCCAGAACAGCGTGCGATAGGTGATGTCGCCGTGAAACTGCTCTCCGAAGGAGATATTGCTGGCCGGAGAGATCGAGACGTTCGCGATGAGCTGATTGTAGCTCATGGGATCGTCGAACTCGACATACACGCCGAGCGCCGCGTGCCCCTTGTAGCCTTCGGCCATCGGATACAGCGATGTCAGGTGGAGCTCGTCGCGCGGCAGATATTCGCCCTGCTCCGTTATCATGGACTCGAGCGGGATCTTGGACGGCGGTCCCACCGCCCAGGTCTTCACCACCGGATATTTGTCGGCGATCTGCGTGCCGAGAAAGCTCACATTGCCGAGATCGTCGAGCGGCTTGGGATCGATCTTTACGGGCCGAAAGCCCTCGCCGGTATATTCGTAGGCGATCATCGAGCCGTCCGCGAGCGGCAACGGGCGGAAGAAACCTGTCACTGCATTGCTCACGGCTTCGATCTTTCCGGTCGCAAGCTCGAGCCGGTAGATATTCGAGACGCCGGTATAGAACGCCGTCGCGTACAAATATTTGCCGTCCGGCGAGAATACGCCCCCCTCCGGTACCGCCGGGTCGCGCTTCATCGTCGCGATCTCGTTCACGATGCCGGCTTGCAGATCGGCGATTTTGAACACGCCGATGCGCTGTTCGCCGTCGATCTCGCCGATAGAGGCTGAGAGATACTGCCCGTCCGGCGAGATATCGAGGTCGAACAAATTGCGGCCGTACGGAAAGGTATGGACGAGCTTCCAGCTGTCATGCTCGGGCCCGACGCGAACCAGCGAATGCAGGCCGTTGATCGAGCGAATGCCCCAAAGCGAGTGATCCTTGGGGTTGAGCGCAAGATCGCCGGTACGTCCGTCGCGGATCAGCATTTTGGCCGAGCCGTCCGGAAGATCGATCTCCATCAGATCGCGGAAGGCGTTGTTGTCGGTGGTGTAGTAGATCTTGTTTTCGTCGGCGTCGTAGGCGATCGATGTGACGCGGTAGAGAGACGGGCCCTTCAGGTTCGCCAGCTTGCGGATGCTGCCGTCCTTCAGCGAAATCATGCCGATGTTCGCGAGGACGCCGGGTGCGCGGAACCCGGCGATCAGGCTGTCGGTCTTGGGGTCGTAGAAGGAGCGCGAGACCGAGCCCAGCGCATGATCGGTCAGCGGCTTCGTGGGCGTCACCGGATATTGCCGGACGGATTTCAGGTTCTTGTCCTGGAAGTCGTGCTCCCACTTGATCCAGTCCTGCCATGCGTCGTCCAGCGGCTTTCCGAAGACGCGCTCGAAATCCGTCTCATAGTAGCGATCGCTGTCCTTGCCGCGCTTCAGCCATTCGATGACCTTTTCCGGTCCGTAGACATAGGCGAGGTAGCTGTCGAAGCGCGTGCCGTAGAGATAGTCGTTGACGCCGACCTGGAAGTCGACCGAGTTGCCCTCGGCCTCGAGACCGAGCGGCGTGTAGAACGGCGCGTTGTCGCGCACCTTGGCGCGGAATACCATTTCGTCGTAGCCACCCTGGGCGCGGCCGCGTCCCCCGCCCATCCAGGTCTCGAGGAAGACGGCGCTGCCCTCGAAATACCAGCGCGGCGCATTCGTGCGCGGCGCCGACAGATAGTTGTAGACGATGGACTCGGGATGATCGGAGATCGGGGCCGGCTTTCCATGCAGGAAGTCACGCCACCACGCATCCTTCTCGTTCCAGACATCCGTGGTGGCGACATGAACCAGTTCATGGTTCATCACCGTAAAGAAGCGCTCGCCGGGACTGAACGTCTCGAACGTGATCGGAAAGGGCGCGACATCGATAATGATGACGTTCGTGGGCGTCTCGCGAACGGTGGCATTGCCGTAGTCGTCCAGATCGCGAAGCTGCAGCGCCGGCCGGTCCCACGGCGTCCAATCGAATATCTTGCGCTGGAAGGCGAACGAGTTCTCATAAGCCCGCGCCACATAGGGCACGAGATAGGTCTGGAGCGGATCGTAATAGAGTAGCTCGACGTCCTTGGTTTCGAGCTTGGTAAGTCCCACGGATGGCGCGCCCGCCTGAGCTGGAGCCAACGCAAGCAAAACCAGGCAAAGCGCCGAACGGCGCAGCCCCCTCACCCCCACAATTGCCCCCCTAAAACGCAGCCACACGCAGTTTGACAGTTAGATAACAAAAGAAACAGCCACCGCCCGAGGGGCGGTGGCTGCTCTGCAATCCGAAAAATTTAGTGCTGTGCGGCTGCCTGCGAAGCGGCCTGGGATGCCGCCTGCGAAGCTGCCTGGGAAGCCGCTTGCGATGCGGCCTGCGAAGCAGCCTGTGCTGCGGCTTGCGACGCGGCCTGAACCGCGGCCTGGGCAGCTGCCTGCGCAGCGGCTTGCGTTGCCGCCTGAGATGCAGCTTGGGTCGCGGCCTGCGACGCCGCCTGGGCGGCGGCCTGAACCGCAGCTTGCGCTGCAGCCTGCGACGCGGCCTGGGTGGCGGCTTGCGTCGCTGCCTGCGATGCGGACTGCATCGCGGCGAGAGACGCGGCAAACGAGGTTGCGGCCTGCGAGGCCGCCTGAGCCGCGGCTTGCGACGCTGCCTGCGAGGCAGCCTGAGAAGCGGCCTGAGCGGCGGCAAGCGAAGCCGCAGCGGTGGCAGCCTGGCTCGCCGCCTGCGCGGCGGCCTGCGATGCTGCCTGCGAAGCGGCTTGCGACGCTGCCTGTGCTGCGGCAAGCGAAGCGGCCTGCGAGGCCGCTTGCGATGCGGCCTGAGATGCCGCCTGCGAAGCGGCGAGCGACGCAGCCTGCGCCGCGGCCTGAGCGGCCGCCTGCGTTGCAGATTGCGACGCGTGCTGCGATGCGGCCTGCGAAGCAGCTAGCGCCGCCTGAGCAGCCGAAGCCTGGGCCGCGGCTTGTGTCGCTGCTTGAGCAGCCGCTTGAGCGGCTGCCTGCGCGGCTGCCTGGGTCGCGGCCTGTGACGCGGCTTGCGCGGCATGCTGCGAAGCAGCCTGCGACGCCGCGAGCGATGCCGCTGCAGTCGCGGCCTGCCTTGCGGCCTGCGCCGCCGCCTGGGAAGCGGCCTGAGCAGCGGCTTGCGCCGATGCGTTGTTGGAAACGGCAGCCAGATGCGCCGCCATGGAAGCCGCCTGCGATGCAGCTTGCGAGGCCGCCTGGAATGCGGCCTGCGATGCAGCCTGCGTTGCCGCCTGATGCGCGGCCTGCGTTGCAGCCTGTGATGCAGCCTGCGAAGCGGCTTGCGACGCGGAGAGATGCGAAGCGAGAGAGGCGGCGCCCGCGGCTGCCTGTGCCGCGGCATGCGCCGCGAGCTGCGTGTCGTGCGAGGCGGACTGGAACGCGTCGGTCTGCATCATATTGGGGACGGTCGTGTCACCGGTTTTGACGTCGCCGCCGCTCACCTGATTCGCCTGATAGCGGGTCATCGGGGCGACAGTACCGGCGGTATGGCCCAACTTTGGCGGGTAGTACTGGGTGCCGATCACCACCCCGGCCGTAATGACGGCGAGAGCGGCGGCGCCGATCAGCAACTTACCCTTGCTCAGACGAGACGTACTCATATGCGAAAATCCCCCTTGCGGTTCACTTGCGGCAACATTTGGTCCCGCCGCCCGGAACCGTCAAGCAAAGTCAGTCACAGCCGATGATCTGGGCCCCGCGAGGCAAAGCGGACGAGTGGCAACAGAAAACGTGCAATTGGGGGAAATAGCGTATGCAATCCAATGGCTTATGTTGATACTTCGCCCATCAGTTGCATCCAAACCTCCCGGCTAACCTCGCGGCAGAAGGGCATATTGCGTTGTGATCGACATGGTTTCGCCGTCTTGCAGCCGGGCGTGCGGTTGTTAACGTCGCAAATATGGATGGGGTGGTTGGGACGATTCCCGGGACAGATATAAAGCGTTCGGCAAAGATCGCCGATGCGCTGGCGCGCGATGCCGTATTCGCCGCGCTGTCGCCGGCGCGACTGCGGACGCTCGCGGACTCGGGCTCCTTCCTGGAATTGGAAAAGGGCCAGCGGCTTTTCGGCCACGGCGACCGTTCCGATGCCGCCTATGCAGTTCTTGTCGGCGAGATCGAAGTCACGATACCTGGCATCGACGGCCGTCCGGTGTGGCTGGCGCGCATCGGCTCGGGCTCGATGATCGGCGAAATGGGCGCCATCGACGGCGCACCGCGCGTGACCCACGCGACCGCGACGCGCCGCTGCGAATTATTTCGCATCGAGCGCCAACTCATCCTCGATGCCATGCTCGCCGAGCCGAAGGGGACATTGGCCCTGCTGCGCGTCCTGATCCGCCGATTGCGCGAAACCGATGCGCTGGTCGAACGCACCTCGTCGATGGAGCTTGGCAAGCGTCTGGCGCGCTTCCTTCTGATCGAAGCGGTCAACAACCGGATCCTTCACAATCAATCGGAGATCGCCCACCACATTGGCGCGTCGCGCGAAGCGGTCAACCGCAAGCTGGAGAGCTGGCGCCGGCAAGGATGGGTGGAGCTTTCCCGCACCGGACTGCACATCCGCGATCGTGCCGCGCTTCTCAGCGTGTGCAAGCGAAACGCCAAGCTTCATATCTGATCCGCTCATGTCAGGCGAAATGGCCCGGCACTAGACAAGGACGGCTGCGAACTGTTCGGCGATCCAGTCCGCCTGTGCGGCCGTGAGGGTCAGCGGCGGCGCGATGCGGATCGTATGTTCGTGCGTCTCCTTGGCGAGCAGGCCGCGCTCCTGAAGGTCCTCGCAGATGCTGCGCGCGCCGCCGCCATCGCGGTGAAGCTCGACGGCAATCATGAGGCCTCGGCCGCGAACCTCCTTCACGCGCGGTGAGCCGATGGCCCTGAGTGCTGCCAGCAGATGCGCGCCGATCAGAGCGGAATTCTCGACAAGTCTTTCCTCCGAGATGACCTTGAGCGCGGCGCGCGCGACGGCACAGGCCAGCGGATTGCCGCCGAACGTCGAACCGTGCTCGCCCGGATGCAGGACGTTCATCACCTCCGAGTTCGAAAGCACGGCCGAGACGGGATAGAACCCGCCCGACAGCGCCTTCCCGATCAGCGTGACATCGGCCTCGATGCCTTCGTGCTCCTCGGCAAGAAGCCTGCCGGTCCGGCCAAGCCCGGTCTGGATCTCGTCGAGGATGAGTTGAACATTGTGCCGCGTGCAGAGTTCGCGGGCCTTCTTGAGATAGCCGGCGGGCGGGATGATCACGCCAGCCTCGCCCTGGATCGGTTCGACGAGGAAGGCGACGGTGTTGGGCGTGATCGCCGCTTCGAGCGCCGCTGCGTCTCCGAACGGAACAATGCGGAATCCCGGCGCAAACGGACCGAAATCGTGCCGGGCGCGCTCATCGGTCGAGAATCCGACGATGGCAATCGTCCGGCCATGGAAATTGTCGGCACAGACAATGATCTCCGCCTGGCCGTCCGGAACGCCCTTGACCTCATAGCCCCACTTGCGCGCGAGCTTCAAAGCGCTCTCAACCGCTTCGGCGCCGGAATTCATCGGCAGCACCTTGTGCGAACGCGTCAGAGCGCAAAGCTCTTCGTAGAACGCGACCAGCTGATCATTGCGGAAGGCGCGCGAGGTGAGCGTGAGGCGCGACGCCTGCGCGACCATCGCCTCCAGGATCTTCGGATGACAGTGGCCCTGGTTCACCGCGGAATAGGCCGCCAGGCAATCGAGATAGCGCTTGCCGTCGACGTCCCACACATAGACGCCTTGACCGCGCGTCAGCACGACGTCCAGCGGCTTGTAGTTCTTCGCGCCGTAGATCGCCTCGCCTGCGATGAAGTCCGACGTTCGCCGTGGAGTCATATGGTTCATCGCGATGCCTTTCTATTCGGCGGCGCTGCGCGCCGGTTCCGATCGGCTGGCGCGGTCCAGCCGAAGCGTCATGCAATAAGCCGCGCCGCCCGAAAGCATGAACGGCGCAAGGTCGACCTCGACGACGTCATAACCCCGCGCCGCGAGCCTGGCCCTCAGCGGCTTCGGTGCCTTCGCCATGATGACTATGGAGTTGAGATTGATGGCATTGACGCAGAACGCGGCGGCGTCCTCGGCAGTGGCTTCAAGGCGATGCGCTTCGGATATGCGTGCGCGGATCGTGGCGAGCGACGCGGGCGTGAAGGCATCGGGATAGTAGAGAACATTGCCCCCGCGCAACGGGCAGAAGCAGGTGTCGAGATGATAGAAGCGTTCCGAAGCAAGCTCGAGCGATACGACCTGCTGGCCGAATGCGTCTTCGATCGCCGCAATGGATTGCGGGCTGGAGCGCGGTCCGTAGCCGGCCCAGAAGTGGCCGCGGTCGGCATCCCAAATGCAATCTCCCGCGCCTTCCTGGAATATGCCGGGCGGCAATTCGAGCACATCATCGACGTAACCGCGCTGCCTCAACGCCTCGAACGCGGCGCGGAATACGCTCTCCTCGCCCTGCCGCTCGGGAAAACGAAAGCGAGCCAGGAGTGCGCGCCGGTCAAGGACGATCGCGGCATTGGCGGGAAACACAAGATCCGGCAGCCCTTCGACGGCACCCACGGTCTCGATTGCCGCCCCTGCATCCCGGAGAGCCTCGGCAAGTTTGGCTGACGCGGCGATCGCCGCAGCCTGGGAGGACTTGCGATTTGCGCTCCACGCATCCGGCCGCATCCAGGGATTGATCTGGTAGCAGACGTCGAAATGGGTCGGATCCGTCATGAGAAAAGTGGGCGGCAGCATTCGAATCCTCCATGGCGCCGCCTAGCGTCGCGCAGGCCGGCGTTAGCGAAAAGTCCGCGATTAGCCAGTAATAGCCAACTTATTGCCGTTCTGTCAGAAGTTGCTATCCTTTCGTCATGGATGAGCTCGACCGCAAACTTCTCGCGCTACTTCGAGCCGATGCGCGCGAATTGGCCGCGTCGCTTGCCAAGAAGCTCAGGACTTCGCGCGGCACGGTACAAAATCGCATTGCCCGGATGCGCGACCGCGGCATCATCCAGGGTTTTACGGTGCGGACGCGTCCCGAACTGGAGGCCAACCGCGTTCGCGCCGTCATGTGCATCGCAATCGAAGGCGAACGCACCGCAAAGGTGACGCGTGCGCTGCGCGGCTTTCCGGACGTCGACAAGATCCACACGACGAATGGCCGCTGGGACCTGGTGGCCGAGCTCGACACCGACACGCTTGCGAGCTTCAGCCGGACGCTGGATCAGATCCGAATGATCGAAGGTATCGCCTCTACGGAGACTTCGCTTCTGCTGGCCACGCTGAAGGCCTGAGGTGTGACAGCTCCGTCGCGATCGCGCTGCAATCAATTCCCGACCGCGAGTTGAGGAAAGGAACATTACGGCGCCCAACGATCGCGGAATCGTCTTCAAGCAAAGGACGGCCGGCCAGGCTGCCGCCGCGCTGCCGTTTGAAATCCGCAAGGCCATGGCGCTACCCGCCAGGTCGAACACCTGAGAAGACATTATAATGCGGCCATGGAAATGGCGTGAAAGCCCCTTGGTGCGGGATACACGGACATCGGGCCCGAGCCCTGGAAGATGACAGCATTATCCGTCCTGGACGACAAAACGGATTCATTGCCCGAAGGCCGCGACATCGGGGAGACCTGGGCAGGAGGCCCGCAGGGCAAGCAAACAATCTAGGAAAAGACGACCGTCTTCGAGCCTTCAATGAGTACGCGGTGTTCCGCATGCCAGCGGACCGCGCGAGACAGCACCCGGCATTCGACGTCGCGGCCCAATTCGACGAGCTGGTCGGGCGTGTGCTCGTGATGCACGCGCTGGACGTCCTGTTCGATGATCGGGCCCTCATCCAGATCCGTTGTGACATAGTGAGCGGTCGCGCCGATAATCTTCACGCCGCGCTCATAAGCTTGATGATACGGCCTGGCACCCTTGAAGCTCGGCAGAAACGAGTGATGGATGTTGATGCAGCGTCCTGCCAGCGCGTGGCACAGCTCGGGCGACAATATCTGCATGTAGCGCGCCAGAACGACGAGATCGACGCGGTGGGTCTCGGCGAGTTCGAGGATCCTGGCTTCCTGCGCGGCCTTGCCGAGGTTGCCGGGCACATGGATGAAAGGAATGCCGTTCCATTCGACGAACGATCGCATGTCCTCGTGGTTCGAAATGACCGCGGGAATTTCGACAGTCAGTGCGCCGGAACGCCAGCGATGCAGAAGATCGTAGAGACAATGACCGAACTTCGATACCGCGATCAGGATGCGAAGCTTGTGCGACGAGTCGTGCAACGACCATTCCAGGTCGAAGCGCGCGGCGATCTGCTCGAGTCCCGACCTTATCGTCTCGATCGGCGACATCCGCTCACTGTCGGGGCGAAAGACCAGCCGCATGTAAAACCGCCTGGCGATCGCGTCGTCGAAGTGATGCGATTCGGTGATCGACGCCTCATGCTCCGCAAGGTAACCCGCGATGGCCGCAACGATGCCCTTCCGGTCGGGGCATTTGACCACCAGGATGTAACGGCTGGATGCGTTCAAGATATCAACGGCCCGCGGTGATCACGCCGGTATACTTGCCGGTGGCATCTTCGCCGCTGAACGTGTCGCCGACATTATAGTCGCGGATCGGAAAGCAGCTCGGCTTGGCGCCCGGCGCGGGCGGCGGATCGGTCAGCGTGAAGCAACTCCCTTCGGCAGCGTCCGCCCAGGTGCCTTTCAGCTTCTGTCCGTTCGGCAACAGGATCGAGTAGGTGTGATCCGGCTCGACATAGACCTTCACCACGCGGCCGTCGGCGTAGGTCGAAGTGATCGTGTTGCCATAGGCGCCGGACCAGGTATCCGCTGCGAGCGCCGGCGTCGTGGCAAGCAGCACCGCCGAGGCCGCGGCGGCAAATCGCGCATAGGTCATGACGGCTCCCTTCAATCGCCCTTGATAGGTTGGCCGAGCAGGTCTTCGGCGCGGTCGATCTTGATCAGCACCGCCCAACCCTTCTTCTCCGGATCGGATTTCTTTTCCGGCTCGATGAGACGTTCCCAAACCTTGTCGTAGACCGGCCCGGATTTGTGCACCGCCGCCGTGCCGTACAGGCGGGCGATGCCGCCGATCGGCAGGACGTCGCGCTTGCCGAGGTCGAAGAAAAACACCGTCGTCTTGGTCCCGTCGGCCATCTGGCCGGTCGTCGTGCCGCGGCCGCGCTCCCAGATCGAGATGTGGTCGCCATCATAGACCTGCGTGCTGCCGCGCGGCGTGATCTGCGCGAAACCGTCCGCCAGGACAGTGCCGATCAGGCAGGTATGCGTGGGGAATGCACCGTCGATCAGCGGGTGGATCTTCTTGGGAATCGTACCCATCGGCGGGTGCTCAACGATAGGTGTTGTTGGAGGTGTGGTCGCCCTTGAGCCAGTTCCACAACTCCTCGTGCGCCTTCTTGCGCCGCACGTCGTTGATCATCGCCGCATTCGGCGCATCCAGCGTGAATTCGATGATCAAGCCATTGGGATCGGTCACATAGACCGAGCGGCAATAGCCGTGCTCCAGCACGAAGGACTCGGGTTCCTTGTAGCCGGCTGCCTTGATGCGGCCTTCGATCGCTTTCTGCGTTTCGCCGTCGACGTTCAGCGCAATGTGGTGGAAGGGCGTGAACGGCATCTTGGGGCCGAACTGCTCCTGGTCTTCGGGCTTCTCGAACTGGAAGAAGGCCAGCGCACCGCCATCGCCCAGGCCGAAGAAACAGTGGCAATAGGTGCGCACCGCTCCGAACAGCTCGTCGGATTCGCTCCAGGTTGCCACCAGCGGCAGGCCGATGACTTCCTCGTAGAATTTGCGGGTGGCCTCCATGTCCTTAGTCACATAGGCCGTGTGATGGAGCCGACTGGGGAGTGTCGCTTGCTTGGTCATGGTTTCCGTTCCTTCTTCGAGGCTCACCAAAAGCGTTTCGAGGCGATGCGCGCGCCCTCGGCCAGCGCCGCGAGCTTCTTCCACACAACGTCCGGATCGACACCGCCTTGGCCGACATGGATGGAGAATCCGCAGTCCACGCCGGCCATCACGTTCTCGGGCCCGACGAGCTTCGCATAGCGCTCGATACGCTGGGCGACGAGCTCGGGATGTTCGATGTAGTTCGACTGGCATTCGATCACGCCGGGCACCAGCACCTTGCCCTCCGGCGCCTTGATCTCTTCGAACATGCGCCATTCGTGCGCGTGGCGCGGGTTCGCCGCTTCGAACAGGATCGCGGTCGGCTTTGCGTGGTTGAGCACGTCTATAATGTCGCGGAACGGCACATCGCAATGGTGCGGGCCCGGATAGTTGCCCCAGCACATATGCATGCGCAGCTTGTCGGCCGGGATGTTGCGCACCGCGTGATTGAGCGCCTCGATGTGCATCCGCATGCGTTTGCGGAACTCCTCGAGGGAGAGATCGGCATATTGGACATGCCGGCCCATCGCGAGATCCGGGCAGTCGAGTTGAAGCGTGATGCCTGCGTTCGCGATGGTTTCATATTCGTAGCGCATCGCCTCGGCGATTGCGTAGAGATATTCCTCGTGCGTCTTGTAGTGATCGTTTCGGAAAAAGAGCGAGATGACGCCCGGCGACGCGGCGCTGGAAAACAGGCCCGACACCTTCGCGCCGGCGGCAGCGGCGGTGAGGTGGACGACATCGTCCTTGGGCGATTTGTGATCGCGCACAGAGATCGGCCCGTTGCAACCCGGCGTCTTGCGCGTCTTTCGTCCCGGATCGCCAAACACGCGCTCCTGACTCTTGGGAAAGCCGACAAGATCCTGGAAGACGAAACTGTTCGACGTGCCGCCGAAGCCGTTGAGCCGGTCCTTCACATAGGTGGCGTAGCTCGGTTTCGACATCTCGCCGTCATTGATGATGTCGATGCCGGCTTCGCTCTGCCGGCGCACCATCTCGCCGATCGCGCTGCGCACGCGGCTTTCCAGTGCCGAAGCGTCGACCGGCACGCCCTCCTCCTTCGCCACCATGATGCGGATGAGGTCGTCCGGCCGCGGCAGACTGCCGGTGTGCGTGGTGAGAAAGCGGCTCGTGCTGCGAAGCATTTCAGTTTTCGATTATCGAAATAATCTTCGATATCAGGTTATCGCGCTGACGGCGAAATTGCAAAATGGACGCTAGCGTTTCGCCGAAGGTTGCCCGTCATAGGAAATGGCATCGGCGGCCGCATTCGACATGATGAAGCCGATCGGACGCTGCGCCTCCTCCTGCAGATGCGCGAGGAGCCCTGCGGTGCGCGCCAGAATCGAAATGCTCTTGAGCGCAGTCAACGGAAATCCGATCTCCAGCAGGATCGCGGGGATCGCGCCATTGATGTTGATCGGGAGCGCGCGGCCGAGCGCTTCGGGCAGCACATCGTGGACGGTTTGCAGCATGTCGAGATATGGTCCCTTCAGACCGCGCTGCTTGGCGAGCGCCAGAAGCACGTTGGCACGCGGATCGCCGCCGGCATGCTGCGGATGGCCGAAACCCGGGATGGCGGACTTCACCTTGCGCATCTCGCGAATGCGTTCCGCCGCGACTTCTGCGGCTTTCTTGCCCTTCGAGGCTTCGACCAGGTCGTGCAGAAAGTAACCGGCCGTCTCGGCGCTGCCCAATACGACCGATCCGGAACCGAGCAGGCCGGCGGCAACGGCGCCCTGTATCGCCTCGGGCGCCGCGACGAAGGTCATGCGCGCGGCCTGCACGCTCGGCACCAGCCCGTGTTCCGCGATCGCAACCAGAAGCGCGTTGACGAAGAAGCGCTGGTCGGGCGTAGGTTCCTTGCCCATCAGAAGGAGAAAGAAGTAGTCGGTGAAGTCGATCTTCCCGATCAACTCGTTGCAGAGATCGCGGCCCCGGATCGTGATCGAGGCCGCATCGGCGGTGGAGATGGCGGTGTGGGGATCGTCTTGCTTGCCGATGCGCATCGAGGATCTCCGCTGACGTCTCACCGATTGTCGAAACTTACCAAATATCGAAATTGACTTCGATATGCGGCTCTCTTTAGTCTGCTTGGGCCACGTTGGAAAGCACGGTACGGCGCCGGCGGCGCCCGGAGCAAGAATGACCAAGGTCTTGGAAGATGTGCGCGTCCTGGAAATGGGCACGTTCATCACCGGTCCCGCGGCGGGCATGATCCTCGCGGATATGGGTGCCGACGTCATCAAGCTCGAGCGGCCCAAGACCGGCGACCCATTCCGCGCATTCAATGGCGGCCTCTATAGCCCGCACTTCCAGACCTACAACCGCAACAAGCGGAGCCTGACGGTCGACACGCGCAACGGCGCCGATCTGAAGCTTCTCGACGAACTCGTCGCCGAGTGCCGACGTGTTCATCCAGAATTTTCGCCCAGGCGTCGCCGAGGAACTGAATGTCGGCTGCGAGCGGCTGCAGACCATCAATCCTGCACTTATCTATTGCGGCATTTCCGGATTCGGCCATGACGGTCCGGATTGCGAGCGGCCGGCCTACGACACTGTGGCGCAGGCGGCGAGCGGCTGGCTGCGCCTCCTGATCAATCCGAAAAACCCGCGCGTCGTTGGCCCCGCGATCGCCGATGCGGTGACGGGCTATTACGCCGCCTTCGGCATCCTGGGCGCCCTGCATGAACGCGAGAGCACCGGCAAGGGCCGCCGCATAGACGTTTCCATGCTCGAAGCGATGTGCCACTTCAATCTTGACGATTTCACGCACTATTTCTCGCAGAACGAGATCATGGGGCCGTTCAGCCGTCCGTCCGTGTCGCAGTCCTATGTCTTCGAATGCGCCGACGGCAAATGGATCGCCATGCACATGTCGTCGCCGGAGAAGTTCTGGCAGGGGCTGGCGCGCGCGATCGAGCGGCCCGACGCTGTTCGAAGATCCGCGATTTGCCGATCGTCCGGCGCGCATCAAGCATCAGGACGACCTCATCACCCTGATGACGCCGATCTTCAAGACGAGACCCCGCGCCGAATGGTGCGCGCGGCTCGATTAGCGAAGGTGTGCCGTTCTCGCCGATCTATGATTCGAGCGAAGCTCTTCAGGACCGCCAGGCGCGCCACCTCGGCAATCCAGGTCGAAGGCCGACATCCCACGATGGGCCGCTTCCGCACCGTCCGCTTCCCGGTGAATTTCGACGGCGCGCATGAAACAACCGTGGTCCCGCCGCCGACCCTGGGCGAGCACGATGGGACCATCCGTGCCAGGGCAGACGATATGTGGCGCCGCCGGGCCACAGATGCAGCCGAATAGTCTCACTGCGCTGTAATCTGTCACAAATTCGAATACCGAAATTGACTTCGAAAAACGAAATACCTTAGCCTTTGCGAACAGGAGGAATCCGCGCCGGGTTCGGGCCCGTTTCGACGGGCTTGCGGTCAGTCCAAAGGACGGCCGCGGCGGACAGGTACGGATCGGATTGGCCGGCAGCGATGCCGCCAAACAGCGGGGAAGAGCACATGCGCCAGATTCACGACCGTAAGAGCACGCTTGCGCAAGCACTTGCCTGCAGCACCGCCCTGGCGGCGATCATCGTCGGCGTTGCGCCGGCCCTCGCGGACGATCAGATCGAAACGGTGGTCGTCACCGCGCGCCAGCGCTCGGAAGACATTCACGCCCTGCCGGCGCAGGACACCGCCTTCACGGCGGACACCATTCTCGCCAAAGGCATCGAGAGCCCGGCGGATTTCCTGAGTGCCGTGCCGAATGTGACGTTCATCCCGACGCAGAACGCCGGCACAAGCTTCATCGTGATGCGCGGCATCAGCCAGGCCCGCAACAGCGAACCGTCCGCCGCAATCGTCGTCGACGGCGTGGAGATGACCCAGCCCGCCGCAGTTCAACCAGGAACTGTTCGACATCCAGCAGATCGAAGTGCTCAAGGGCCCGCAGGGCGCATTATACGGCCGCAATGCGATCGGTGGCGCGATCATCATCAATACCGCGCAGCCCACGGACGATTGGGAAGCCCGCTTCACCGCCGGCTACGAGAGCGGCCCGGGCGGCAAAATTCAAGGCGTCGTCAGCGGCCCGCTGACGGACACGCTGAAGATGCGCGCCGCAATCTCCTATTCCGACAGCGACGGCCATCTGCGCAACCACGATACCGTGGACAATTCCGCCGGACGGCTTGCCGATCCGGTCAAGGATCTGAACGCGCGCGTCACCTTCCTGTATGAGCCCACGCCGGACTTCACCGCCGATCTGCGGCTCTCGACCGACATCCTCAACACGCGCGGCCTCTACTACATCGTGCAGCCATTCGGCTCGCCGAACTTCAACGATCCGAACTTCGTCAACCAGCCGATCAATCTCAACAATTCCGGCATGGACGACCGCCAGATCTACGATGCGGCCCTGAAGATGACCTACGACACCGAAGCCGGCACATTCGCGTCGATCACCGGCTACAACACGGTGCGCGAAATTCTCACCGGCGACGGCTATACTTTCGATCCGTTCGGCCACTCGAAGATTTTCTTCGACTTCGACCAGAGCCAGTTCCTGACCGTGAAGACGTTCTCGCAGGAATTGCGCTTCACCTCGCCGTCGGACGAGCGGTTCCGCTGGATCGCTGGCGGCCAGATGTTCGTCACCGACCGTTTCATCTCCACCGGCAACATGTTCGACGTCGCCGACGAGGGCGTGGTGCCGGTCTATCGCACCCCGACCTCCGCCCCATTTGCTTTCCAGCCGCAGGGCCAAATCTCATTCCTGGCGGATGGTCAGAAGCAGTTCGCCTGGGCGTTCTATCTCGATGCGTCCTTCGACATCACCAAGGACCTCGAACTGTCGCTGAACGCCCGCTACGACAGCGACCATCGCACCAACACGACCGATACGCCCCAGGCCTTCCTGGCAGCAGCGGGCATCCCGGGCAATACGGGCGACAAGCGCTCCCACACCTGGGACGCTTTCCAGCCGCAGGCGATCCTGCGCTACACAGTCAACGACAATGTGAATGTCTATGGCAGCTATAGCCGCGGCTTCCGCAGCGGCGGTTTCAACCAGACGGGCGTGGCGACGGCGGCGGCGGCGGCCGGCTTCGACAATGTCGGCGACCAGTTCAACGCCGAGACGGCCACCACCTTCGAAATCGGCGCCAAGACCCGCTGGTTCGACGATCGGCTCGAGATCAACGGCAGCGCATACACGACCCAGGACCACAACGACTACTACTTCGTGTTCCTGGCTTCGAACTCGACGCAGAACCTCGGCAACATCCAGGGCGTGCGTTTCACGGGCTTCGACTTCGACGCGACCGCCCTCATCACCGAAGAACTCTCGGCCAATGTCGGCTTCGGCTATACCGACAGCAAGATCACGAAATTCCCCGGCGCATCCAGCGGACTGGTCGTCGGCTCCAAGGCGCCGCTGGTCTCCGACTACACGCTCAATGTCGGCCTGCAATACGAACATCCGCTGTGGGAAGGCGTGAAGGGTGTGATCCGCTTCGACGACAATCTGATCGGACCGACCATATTCGTCATCCCGGTACCGGCGGCCGGCGAGCCTGTGCCGGTCGCGCGCGATCCGGTCAATCTGGCCAACCTGCGCATCGGGATCGAGGGCGCCGACTGGCGCGTCACGGCCTGGTCGAAGAATCTGTTCGACAAGAAATACAACACCGAGTACTCGACCGGCGGCTTCCTCTTCAAAGGCGAACCCCTGAGCTGGGGCATCGACCTGACGAAGAATTTCTAGACTGTGTTCAGCCGGGGTGTACGGAGCGCAGCAGATAGGGCTGCCTCCGCAGCGCCTCTCCGATGATGCGCGCCGCGTTCTGCAGGATCGGCAGCCGCGTGCGGATGAGTTCTTCCTTGCCGACCCGCGAAGTCGAAGTGGAGCAGTTGATCGCCGCAAGCGACCGCCCGCTGTCGTCCAGGATCGGAACGGCGAGCGAGATCAGGCCATAGTCGAATTCGTCCTGCGTCGCCGCATAACCGGACTTGCGCACGTCATGGAACAGTTTGCGCAGATCGGCGCGCGAGGTGATCGTATGCTCGGTGAATGGCGTGAAATTGCCCGTGTCGAGATAGTGATTGCGCACATCGTCATGCTCGAAGGCGAGCATCGCGCGGCCGAGCGACGTCGCATAGGCCGGATAGCGCGTGCCGACACCCGCCGCGAGACGCACCATGCGGTTGGTCGATACATGCACGAGATAGAGGATATCGAATCCGCTCAAGACCGCCAGCGAAGAGCTGTCACCCGTCTCGTCCCGCACGGCCTGAAGATGCGGCCGCACCAGCTCGCTCACGCTCATCGAGTCCAGATAGGCGGACGCGAAACTGATGACCTCGGGCCGCAGCAGGAAGTGACGGTGGTGCTTGGCGACATAGCCGAGCTTAACCAGCGTATTCAGGCAACGCCGCGCCGCGGCCGGAGAAAGCTTCGTAATCTCCGCCACCTCGCTCAGCGTCATCTGCGGATTTTCCCGCCCGAAGGCGCGCAGGACGGACAATCCCCGCTCCAGCGTCGACAAATATTCGCTGTCGGCTTGGCTGTCTGGCTCGGATACCATCTTCGCTTTCCGGTTGCGCCCGGCGGCAGGAGCCGCAATAGAGGCGCCGGCGCTGGCTTTGTCCATCGCGATCAGCTCCGTTTCTCCACAATCTTCGATTATCGAAAATATTACCGCATATAGAAAAATGTGTAAGCTGTCTGTTCGAAGCTCTCTGAGGACCACCGGCATGCTCCCGCTTTTCCCCACCAGCCTCGTCGGCTCCTACGCCCAGCCCGACTGGCTGCTCGATCGCAGCAAGCTGGCCAAGCGGTTTCCGCCGCGGGTGCGGGCCGGCGAACTGTGGCGGATCGATCCCCAGTGGCTCGAGGAGGCACAGGACGATGCAACGCGCCTCGCCATTCTCGATCAGGAGCGTGCCGGTCTGGACATCATCACCGACGGCGAAATCCGCCGGGAAAGCTACTCCAACCGCTTTGCCACCGAACTCGACGGCGTCGATCTCGACAATCCCGGCACGGCGCTCGACCGCAGCGGACATCCCAATCCCGTTCCGCGCATCGTCGGAAAGATTCATCGCCGCGGTCCGGTTGAGGTGCGCGACCTCAAATTCCTCAAAAGCCAGACCAGCAAGCCTGTGAAGATGACCGTTCCGGGTCCCTTCACCATGTCGCAGCAGGCACAGAACGATTTCTACAAGGACGAGGGAGAGATGGCGCTCGACTACGCGGCCGCCGTCAACGCCGAGATCAAGGATCTCTTCGCCGCGGGTGCCGACGTCGTCCAGATCGACGAGCCCTACATGCAGGCGCGGCCCGAGAAGGCGCGCAAGCACGGCGTGGCGGCACTCAACCGCGCGCTGGAAGGCGTGACCGGCACGACCGCGGTCCACATCTGCTTCGGCTATGCCGCGATCATCCACGAACGGCCGAGCGGCTATTCCTTCCTGCCCGAGTTCGAGCAGACGCCGGTCAAGCAGGTTTCGATCGAGACCGCGCAGTCCAATCTCGACACATCGATCCTGAAGACGCTGCCGGACAAGACCATCATTCTCGGCGTGCTCGATCTGTCGACGCACGAGGTCGAAACGCCGCGAGATCGTCGCCGCGCGCATCGAACGCGCCCTGCCCTATGTCGATGCCAAACGCCTCGTCATTGCGCCCGACTGCGGCCTCAAATATCTGCCGCGGGCCGTCGCGTTCGGGAAGATGAAGGCGATGGCCGACGGCGCACGGATCGTCCGGCAAAGGGTCGCGGCCTGATCGCTGTGGCCGAACCCATATTGCTCCTGCTGCCAGGCATGCTGTGCGATGAAGCGGCATGGGCGGCGCAGATCGACGGTCTTTCCGATCTCTGCACGCCGCGCGTCATCGACTTCGGCAATGCCGACGGCATCGAGGCAATGGCGAAAATCGTGCTCGCGGCGGCGCCGGAGAGATTTGCGCTCGCCGGCCATTCGATGGGCGGCCGCGTGGCGCAGGCGGTCTATCGCCTGGCACCCGCGCGCGTCACCGGTCTGGCGCTTGTCGCCACCGATTTTCGCGGCCATCGCGATGATTCGGAGCGTGTCGGAGAAGCGGCGCGGCGCGATGCCATGCTCGCGCGCGTTGCAACCGTCGGCCTTGAGGAATTCGCACAAGAATGGGCAAGGCAGGTCGTCTCGCCCACGCGCCTCGCCGACGCCGCGCTTCTGTCCGCCATCGTAAAGATGATGTCGCGCCACACACCCGCACAGCTTGCGGCCCAGACCCTCGCCGGACTTACACGCCCCGACTTCGCCGACCTCCTCGCCCGCGTGTCGTGCCCGACACTTCTGCTTGCCGGGACGGACGACGCGCTTCGCCCGGTGGAGGTTCATCGCGAGATGGCGTCCCGGATCCCTCACAGCCGGCTCGTGGTGCTGGAGCATTGCGGACACATGATTGCGATGGAGCAGGCAGGCGCCACCATAGCCGCCATGCGCCACTGGCTGGAGGGCGTGAAAGTCGGAGCTTGAAGGCAAGGGCAGGAGCGGCGCTGCGGCCGGCGATTTCGCGCGACCATCGCCGATGGAATGCGCGTCACACCGTCAGCGCATGGCGCAATAGCTGGGCGGCATCCGCGAAAAGGTCGTCGCGCCTGATGCGGTGCTCTTCTGTCAGCATCTCGTCAACCGCATATCCCATATCGACCGACAGCCGCAGCCGCCGCCAGAGAAACTTCCGGCTCACATGCGGCAGCAGAGGTGCATAGATTTCGACCATCCTGTCGGTGACCAGGCGATGGGAGTCCAGGCGGATATGGGCGAGTTGCGGCACCGCACGAAGCGCCCGCAACGTCCAAACCGCGCCGGGCTCCCTGGCCGTCACCGCGGCCGTCGCCCGCAACAACTCCTCGGTCGCGCCGGACAGAGCGTCCAGGCCCTTGGGCCCGTACCGGTCGAGCCACTCGAACAGGACGGCATTCTGGCGGTCCATCAGGCGGCTGCCCAGTGCCCCCAACACGGCATATTTGTCCTTGAAATAGCGATAGAGCGCCGGCGGCGTTACGCCGGCGCGCGCGCAAATCAGATTGGTCGAAATGCGCTCGATGCCGACCTCTCCGAGCAATTCGCCGGCGACGTCCAGCAACCGTTCATAGGTTTCTTGCGAACGCAGTTGGCGCGGCGCCGGGCGCGCCGGCACGACAAGCTTCAGCGGCATTCGTCTCTTGTGCGCGGAATTCATGCGCGGCCTTGAAATCCCATCTTGGACAGTTTGGCAAGGGAGCAGCGATTGCTCATTATATACACCATGGCGGCAGACTTCGATGTCCGAATGGATTGCATGCCAGGACGAACTGCTGTTAACGGCGGCACATCGCTCGAAAAGTGTCTCGCAGAGTCCACAGCCATGGCCGACGAGCGGACGCAGCGCGAAAGCCCTTGCTAGATCGGTAGCGATAGCTATCATTCTGTCTTAATTCTGTAAAAGGAGCGGGGCGATGACGATGTTGCGTATCTTGCTGGCTGGCTGCAGTGCGATTGCCCTGCTTGGTGGTGCCGAAGCCTGGGCGGCGGACACGGGCGGAATCGAGACCGTCGTCGTTACCGCGCAAAAACGCAGCGAAGACGTCCAGTCGATTCCCGTCACGGTGCAGGCGTTCACGGCAAAGACGATCACGGACCTTGGGATCAAGTCGTCGACCGATTTGAGCCAGTTCACGCCCAACGTCGATATCGCGCTACCGGCGGGCGCGGGCAATCAGCCCATCATCTCGATTCGCGGCGTCGGCCTGAACGACTACGATACCAACAACGCCGGGCCCAACGGTCTCTACCTCGATGAAGTCTATCTGAGTTCGCCGGCTTCGCAGACCTTCCAGGCGTTCGACCTCGAGCGAATCGAGATCCTGAAAGGGCCGCAAGGCACGCTGTACGGCCGCAACACGAGCGGCGGCGCGATCAACTTCATTTCCGCCAAGCCGACCGACGAATTCACCGGAAACATCCACGCCGAATATGGCGCTTTCGGCACCTATCAGCTGGAGGGTGCGGTCGGCGGACAGCTCGCCGACGGGCTGGACGGCCGCATCGCAATCGTCAAGAACGGATCGGGCGGTTATACGCCCAACGCGCTGACCGGCGGACGGGAGAACGGCACCAACAATATCGCCGGCCGTGCCCTGCTCCAATGGAAGCCGACCGAAACACTGACATTGCTGCTGAATGTCCATGGCGGCATCGTCGCCAACAGGCCCGCGGAATACCGCCACCTTGGCGGCCTCGATCCCGCGACCGGCGATCTCTGCTCGCCGGCGCAGGTTTTTGCGAAGAATACGAGTTGCGTCGACCTTTTCGGGTACGGAACACCGACGAATTTCTACGGCGGCGCCTATAACCGGCAGCAGCATCTCGATGTGCACAGCTGGGGCACGTCGCTGCGCGGCGACCTGGACGTCGGCAACGACATCACACTCACATCGATCACGGCCTTCGAGCACAGCGACAAGCTGCATCCCGAAGACAGCGATGCGTCGCCCAATCGATTGCTGGAGATCGACTTCGGCGTGCGCTCCGCCACCTTCACGCAGGAGCTTCGCGCTTCCCAGACCGAAGACAAATACAACTGGGTTGCGGGCCTCTATTATCTCGACGAGACGCTCGTGCAGAACCAGCCGCTATACATTCTGCTCGATGCCGACAATTTCTTCGGCGGTCCTGGCAGCGGCGACGGCGTCGCGGAGATCGCCTACGACCATGCGCGGCAGGGCACGGCATCCTATGCCGCCTATGCGCAGGGAACCTACAAGTTCACCGATGCATTCGACCTGACGCTCGGCGTGCGCGGCACGACGGAACACAAGAGCTTTGCCTACTCCGCCGCGACGCAGTTCCAGTCCGGCGGCCTGGGCAATTTCGGCCCGCTCATGCCGATCCTCCCGCCGCCCGGCGACAGCTTCAACCGTTCGCTGTCCAATTCGTCGTTCAATTGGCGCGCCGCGGCCGATTACCATATCGACGAGAACGTGATGGCCTATGCCAGCATCGCAACCGGCTTCAAGAGCGGCGGGTTCAACGGCAGCTTCCTGTCCGCCGATCCGGTGCAAATTTCGGCGCAGCTTGCTCCCATAAAGCCCGAGCAGGTCACTGCGTACGAGACGGGCGTCAAGTCGAACCTGTTCGACGACCGGCTGCAATTCGATGCCGCGCTGTTCTACAACGACTACAAGAACCTGCAGATCTTCGTGCTGGCGCCGATACCGGGCACCCTGCTGGCCACCAACCTTCTCGCCAACGCCCGGCGCGCGCACATGATGGGTGCCGACATCCAGGTCGAGGCGAAACCGATCGACAATCTCTCCCTGTCCGCGCAGATCGGCCTGCTGCAGGCAAAGATCGATTCGAGCGAGCAGATCAATGTCGACGCCCTCGGCAATCCGGTGACCGCGCACGGGCACCAGCTGCCCCTCTCGCCGCATGTGACGCTCTCGATGTTTGCGGACTACAAGGTGCCCATGGACTCCGGTCAGCTGGATTTCCAGCTGAATGCTTCGTTCAAGAGCCGCCAGCTGTTCGACGTCGCAAACAGCCCCTTCCTCACCCAACGTCCCTATTGGCTCGAGAATTTCCGCGTCGCCTACGACTTCGACGACAGCAACTGGGAAGTCGCCGGATATGTGCGCAACCTCTCGGGGCAGAAATACTTCCTCGACGTGTTCGATCTGAGCTTCATCGGTTTCTATCAGGGAATCATGGGCCAGCCGCGGACTTTCGGCGGCGAGGTGAACTATCGGTTCTAGCCGGGGAACGCACCGCGACGCCGTCGCGGTGCTCTTCTCCGCTCTAGCGCCGGCCCTCGAGCATCGCGAGCAAGCCGCTGTGCGGCGCGAGTGTAGCGCGCTTCTTCTTCAGGGCCTCGAACGCGCGATCGGCAGCGTTCAATGCCAGCGTGATGTCGGCATCGGTCATCGCTGCGCAGAAAAACATGTTGTGCCAGGGATGCACATAGATGCCGTTGTTCAGCATCTCGGCACACCATCCATATCCGGTCCGCAGATCGGGATCGTCCTCGAACATGATCAGCGGCATTTGTGACGGCCCGGTCTGGCGTATCGCGAACCCATGAGCCGCAGCGATCCGCGCCAGGCCTTCGCGGAATAGTCCGGAAAGCCGCTGCGTCTCTTCCAGATAGTTGCTGTCGGCGATGACGTCGAGCGTCGCGACGCCCGCGGCCATCGGCACGGCCGCGAACCAGAACGATCCCGTCACATAGAGCGAACCGGCGGCCGCGCGGGCCTTGTCGCTTCCGGCCAGCGCCGAGATCGGATAGCCGTTCGCGATCGCCTTACCCCAGCAGGATAGATCCGGCTTCACGCCGACAAGCGACCAGCTGCAATCGCGGGCCATGCGAAAGCCGGCGCGCACGTCGTCGACGATCAGAAGGGCGCCGCGTTCGTCGCATATTTCCCGGGCGCGCCGCGCATAGTCGGCGACCGGCATCTGCTGGTCGACGAACGCATCATGCTTGAACGGCGAGGCAATGATGCCGGCCAGGTCGCTTCCGGCTGCAATCGCCGCGGCTTCGAGGCTCTCGACGTCGTTGTAGACGTAGGTGAGCAGATGCGCGCGGTCTTCCGGCAGCACACCCGCTGGATTGGGGGTGCACCAGGGCGCCGCGCCGTGATAGGCGCCTTTCGCCACGAGGATCTTGCGCTTTTTGGTATGGGCGCGGGCCGTCATCATCGCCATGGTGGTGGCGTCCGTGCCGTTCTTGCAGAACATCGCCCAATCGGCGTGCGAGATGGTCGCGACCAGCTTCTCGGCGAATTCGACCAGAGCAGGGCCAGGGCCGGTCATCGCATCGCCGCGTTCGGCCTGCGCCCTGGCCGCCGCGTCGACTTTCGGATTTCGATAGCCCAACAGGTTCGGGCCATAGCCGCACATGAAGTCGAGATATTCGTTGCCGTCGACGTCCCAGAGCCGCGCGCCGTCCGCCTTGGCGAAGAACTGCGGATAATTTTCCGGCAGCAGCCTGACCGATTCATGGCCGTACATGCCGTTGGGGATGACGGCGGCGGCGCGGTCGCGAAGCTCGCGGTCGCGGGAATTGGTGCGAGACATGACGGGCTCCTTGGAAAAACGATAGTCTTCGCTACTATAGTTCGCGAACCGTCGGATGGGAAGCTTCTGCCGCCCGGACGGTGCTCTGAAAGGGCTTGAAGGCGTGACACCGAGTTCGAACGACAGTTCCGGGACGATCGAGACCGCGCCCTCGCCCATTGGAGTGGTGGGTCTGGAAATCGAATCCGGATTCGCCGCACCAGCCTCCGACTCCTGGGCCGTGATTGGCGCCAGCATGCTGATCGGCACCGCGTCGCTGATGATCCTCGGCATCCAGCCGGTGCTGCTTGGCGCGCTGACGCAGGAAGGCCGGCTGAGCGAGGTCTCGCTGGGACAACTTGCGACGATCGAGGTGCTTGCGCTGGCCATCGGCTCGGCGCTGGGCGCAAGGAATCTGAGAAGCGGCCCGATCGCACTGAAGGTCGCCCTGGGGTGCGCGCTTCTGGCGATCGTCAACGGCGCCATCTACTGGTCGCACACGCCCGCGATGCTGTTCGCCACGCGCGGTGTCGCCGGATTGCTCGAGGGTTATATTCTGGGTGCGGCGATCGTCGTCATCACGCACTCGAAGGCCCCAGACCGGCTGAACGGGTTGTTCCTCGCGCTGCAGACCATCCCGCAAGCGGTTCTCGCCTATGCCCTTCCCATCTGGCTTGTGCCGAAGTTCGGAGCCGACGGCGGTTTCGCGATCCTCGCGGGACTCGCCGCGGTGTGCGCCGTCGCGGCTTTCGCGCTGACCGAGCGGCGACCGCCACTGCCCGAAGCCGTGGTCGCGACGCGCCGTGTCTGGACGCTGCCGGTTCTTGGCGTGCTCGTCGCGATCACCTTGCAGAACGCCGCGATCGGCGGCGCCTGGGACTATGCCGAGCGCATCGCCGCGCAATTCCATATCGCACCAGGCCTGGTCGGCGCCGCGCTGTCTGCCAGCCTCATGTTTCAGGTCGCAGGCGCTTTTGCCGTCGCGTGGTTCGCCTGGCGGCTGCCGTTCCGCATCGTGACTGTGTTGGGACCGCTATGCCAGGGCGTGGTCATCCTGCTCATCGCATCTGCGAGTTCGTCTTCCTTGTATTTCGGTGCAACAGCGGCGTTCGGATTGTTCTGGCTGGCGCTGAACCCGTTCCAGGTGCGCCTCCTGATCGACATGGAGCCGTCACGCCAGGCGGTCATGGTCGGCACGGCGATCACGCTGTTCGGGTTGAGCGCCGGTCCGCTGCTGAGTTCGCTGGGCGTCGCGCCAGGCGATGTCCGCGGAGCCTTCTGGATAGCAGCCGGGTTGATGATGGCCAGCAGTGCGATCTTCATCGGCGCGATGCTTGCCCATTATCGCACGCGGTCATCGGCGTGAGATGGCCGAAGCGGCGAGATATCAGCTTTCGAAGATCAGCAGCAGAAACGCTCCGAACAGCACGACGTGCACGGCGCCCTGAAGGACATTCGTCCGTCCGCTGGAGAACGTAACAACGCTGACCGCCAGGGTCAGAAGGAGCAGCACGTCATTGGCGTCCGACAATCCAAGATAGACGACCCGCCCCGTGAGACCGCTGAGAATCAGCATTGCGGGAACCGTAAGCCCGATCGTAGACAAGGCAGAGCCGAGAAAGGCGTTCACAGCCTGCTGCACCTGATTTGCCAGCGACGAGCGTATCGCGCTGACCGCCTCGGGCGTCGCCACGATGGCCGCGATGATCACCCCTCCGAGCTCCGCAGGCATGTGCAGAGTCTCGATCAGATAGTCGATCGGATGCGCCAGCTCTTCGGCCAGCAGAACGACGACCACCACATATCCGACGAGCAGAACGCCGTGCCAGGAGAGAGACGGCTTTGGTCCGGCGACAGCCTCCGGATGCTCGGCCGTGGCGAAATAGCCGCGATGCCGGCCGGTCTGAATCGCAAGGAAGGCGCAGTAAAGCCCGGCCGAGACCAGGATGAGAAACGTCTGCTGGGAGGCCGACAGAGTCGGCCCGGCGGTCGCGTGCGTGAAATTGGGAAGCGTCAGGGTCAAGACGGCAAGAGGGAGGAGCACGCCCAGATAGGCATTGGCGCCGTAGAAATTGTAGACCTGCTCCTTGTGGCGCCAGCCGCCGAGCAGAAGTGACAGCCCAGCCATCCCGCCCAGGAAGATCATGACGACAGAAAACAGGGTATCGCGTACGAGCGTCGGGTTGTTCTCGCCGTGCAGCATGATGGCCGAGATGCTCGCGACCTCGACAGCCGTTATCGACAAGGTGAGGATCAACGTCCCGTAGGGCTGTCCGGTCACCTCCGCGACGCAGTCCGCATGGCGCACGACGCGAAGCGATGCCGAAAGCGCCGCCGCAAATAGCCACGCGAATGCGACCGCCAGAAACAGCGGAATGTGCAGGAGGTAATCGAGCCGATCGCCGAGGCCGAGAAAGACCCCGACGGTCAGGACCGAGACGGCGAGGAGCCATTCGGTGCGGGCCAGCCGCACCAGACCCTCTATGGCGGTCCGCCGCCTCGCCCGACTCACATTCATAGGCTCGATTCGATCTGCTGGCGCAGATCGCAACAAGGGCAATTCAGATAATTTGTCCCGGACTCTGAAGGAATTTCGGGCGTCGGCGTCAGCTCACGAGGACGAGCGAAACCGCAATGCCTAAGCATTGATTAACCATATCGACGATAGCGTCCCAAAATGGGCAGAAGGCCGACATCGGTCACCTCTGCCAGCTGCCAGCGGAGAGGATCGAATGGCGTCGTTTCAGAGGCAGTTTGGAACTGCCTGGACCTGCATCGACGAGCGCCCGAACATCGGTCCGCACCATCTTGCCATCGGCAAAACGCGCAAACTGTTCGAGCAGGGAAATCTCGTCGAGGCCTTCTACAGCGAAGGCTACCGCATCGGGCATGCGCGGCTGGACGCCGAAACATTGGAGCTGCGCGAATTGTCCGCGTTGGACCAGCTCCCTGTCGCATGGGGCGGAGGCGCCTTTTGCGTCGACAACGACGATAAGGGCCGAATCTCACTCGGCTTCGTGCATCGCAATCGTCACGAATTCTGTTTTGTCCGCGGCGTTGCTTCGGGCGACAAGATCCAGTGGGAAAATTGGTCGGTCGTTGCGGCGACGAGCGGACCTCAGGCCGCACCTTGGGTCGAGGTCGGGCCGGATGGTTCGGCCTGGTGTTCCGTTTTGTCGCGCGACGGCGACTTTCGCCTCGCGATTGTCGATTCCCAGGGAAAGTCATCCGTGGCGCCGCTCTTCGCCCCCGGCGAGGAGCCCTGGTATCACTCCTGCGTCCAGGTCCTGCCGTTTGGCGTGGACGAGGCGGTCGCTGTCGGCTTCCGCGGCCAGTTCCCGAGCAAGACCGAGCTCGTCTTCAAGACCGTGTCGCGCGGCCTCGAACTCGGCCCTTCGCTGACGCTCGCGCCCTGCAACGTCAACGATCAGTTCACGTTTCACTTCCAGGCGGTCGGCGATGCCGCGCGCGGGCGGGCGCACATTGTCTATCTCGACGACGGCCTGTCGGTCTCCCATGCCGTCTACGAAAAGAGCGAATGGCGCGTACACCGCAACGTGGTGCCCTTCCCCGCCTATGCACCGCAAATCTGCTTGGACGAGACCGGACGACTGGCGTTCCTCACCTGCGACTATGAGGGCGTCGTCTGGACGGCTTCATGGTCGACCGAGCATGGATGGAGCGAGCCGCGCCATGTCGATGGCCTGCCCGCGAACACGATCTCCGGCCTGTTCGGAAGAACCGGCTATGGCACCGGCGGATTGATCTCGGCCGCGCGCACCCGCAGCGGACGTGTGCCCTTCCTGATGGGCATGATCATCGACGAACACACTGCGGCGGCGAAGCTATACGCAGGATCGCTGGGGCGGCAACGTGGCCTCATTCTCGATTCGGATCACCCCATTTCGCTGGTGGCAGACGGCACGACGCTCAGGGGCGAAATCCGGCTTGAGTCTCTGCGGAAGGGCGACCTCGAGCGATCCGGCAAGCTGTGGACGGTATCGATCCCGCGGGCCTCCGGCGCACCCGCGAGGCTCGCCATATCGTCTCACCAAGGAAGTCCCATCGCGCGCCTTGAGTGCGGCACCGGCGACGGACGCCATGGAGCCGGTGCCACCCGCATCGAGACTTCGGCCAGGTTCGAAGATCCCTTTGCACAACGCGGCACCGCCGCGGCCATCGGTTTCGAATTCAGAATCCCAGGCGACTGGTCGCTCCGGCCCGAAAAGGCGTGGGCCGAGACCTATGCGGTCGCCGACAGGGTTTCGCCGGTACTCGCCGATATCGCGCCCTTTGTGCCCGAAGCGGCGGCCCAGACCGCGCTCGCCCCGCACAGAATTCCAGTCATCTACAAGCGAATGGTCTGACGCCAAGGAGCCAGCATGAGCAATCTCCACGGATTTCTCTGGTCGATGTGCCGGTGCGGAACCAAAGCGATCATCGAGACGATTAACGACTGCACGCATGCGGAAGCGCAGGATTGGGTCGACACGCAGCGCTTCGTCGATTTGCCGGATTACTTCCTGCCGCTCTATCCGTGGCCCTTTGCCCTGACGTTCCACTTCCCGCAGCACACCGCGAGCTACGAAGACCTGTTGCGGAAGAACCGAGATGTTCCGGTCGTCTTCACCGTGCGCGATCCGGTCCCGAACCTGAAAAGCTATGCGCGCGTATTCCTGAACTCCTTCGTCAGCCGTCGCATCGACGACATAGTCGCGCATGTGGCTGCAGGAAATTCGATTGTCGGGACGATCAATCCGCTCGCCTTCGATCAATGGGTCATGCCGATGATGGACTATTGGCGGCACTGGAATTCGATGAAGGATTCGCCGCACAAGATCGTCGACTTCAACGACGTCACCGAAGCGCGGTTCGTCGAAACGATGAACGAGATCTGCGATCTCTACGGTTTCGAACGCACCAAGCCGATCACATGGTCCGGGGTCGGCAATACCGAAAGCGATACCTTCTTCGTCGGCTATATGCGGGAATTCTCGATCCTCGGCCGTAAACTCCAGCTTCGCTTTTCACGCTGGGGCGGCCTTTGGAGCGAGCCCGGCCTCGTGACGCTCGGCACCTTGCGCACGCCGGCGCTCGATGCGCTGCTTGGGCCCGGCATCGGCCTGAATGTACATGCCAAGGCCGATCAGCTTCTGTCTCCGGGCGGCCGGGAGCGCGAGCTTGAGATGCTATCCGTCATCCTCTGCGATGCGCAGTTCGGCCGCGCAATGGCCGAGGTGATCGTGCGGGACTATGAGGTCGTGACGAAGCTCGTGCAAAGCGAGCTCGAAGAGTTGCAGGACATCTTGATCGAGAAGTTCGAGGATTCTTATCTGCCGAGCGTTGAGCGGTTCCTGCGCGTCCACCCCTCGCTGGAGAAGAAGTGGTCCAGCGTCTCGCTCTCAAAAGCCGCCTGATTTCGGCTAACCCAAAAGCGCAAGAATTCTTTCCATCGTCTGTTCCGGCTCCTCTTCGGGTGACGGTGTCAGATGGAGATCGGGCGCGGCAGGAAAGTCCACGCCCAGATCGTGACCGGCGAACTCGGTCAGCCCGCCGCCCTGGATGCGCGCATAGTAGCGCTTCGGGTCCCGCGCCGCGCGGACCTCCGGAGCGACGTCGAGAAACACTTCGACATAATTGGGGATGTTCAACCGGTTCCACTCATGAACTTCCCTGCGCATCGAGATGGTCGCGCAGATGACGGTAAAGCCCTGCTCGGCGATCAGCCGGCACAGTCCGCCATAGGAAAGCGCGAGAGAAAGCCGGCTATCGCGGTCGAAGCGGTCGCCGAGCGGCATGAAGGCGCGCAGTTCGTCGCCGTCGAGCAGCACGACCGCGCGGCCGCGCATCTCGAGCGCCGCCTTGAGCAGGCGGGCCACGGTCGTCTTGCCCGAGCCGGAAAGGCCGGTGATCCAGACGACGCGTCCCTGTCCGCAGCGGTCCATGCCCGCTTATCGCAAGATATGCTTAGAAGGTTGTTAACGACGTTTTCCTATGATCCGGGCACTCGCCGCTATCAATCCGGGATGTGAAGAGCATGAAGACCGAATGGGATTACACCAATCTGGCCGCCGCTTATCTCAAGCGCCCGGATTATGCGGAGTCCGCGATCGATGCGCTGGTGCGCATCTGCGGTCTCTCCAAGGCCAGCCGGGCCTGCGACGTCGGCGCCGGTGTCGCCCATCTCACCTTGATGCTCGCCAAACGCGGCATGGACGTCACTTCCGTCGAGCCGAACGACGAAATGCGCAAGTTCGGCAAGATGCGCACCAAGAATTGCGGCACCGTTTCCTGGTACGAGGGCGTCGGCGAGGCCACCGGCCAGCCCGACACCACGTTCGACGCCGTCACCTTCGGCTCCTCCTTCAACGTCACCGATCGTCCCAAGGCGCTCAAGGAATCCTGGCGTATTCTGAAGCCGGGCGGTTGGTTCGCCTGCATGTGGAATCACCGCGTGCTCGACGATCCGATTCAGGAACGCATCGAAAGCGTGATCAAGGACGCGCTCCCCGGCTACGACTACGGCACGCGCCGCGAAGATCAGCGCCAAGTCCTCGAGGACAGCGAATATTTTGGCGACGTCGTCGCGCTTGAGGGCCGTGTTCTGCACGAACAGTCCGTGGCGGATTGCGTCGAGGCCTGGCGTTCGCATGGCACGCTCGAGCGCCAAGCCGGCGCGCGCTTTACCAAGATCGTCGACGATATTGCGGCCTATCTCAACGGCCTGGGCACCGACACGATCATGGTGCCTTACGTCACCAGAATATGGGCGGCCCCCGTCGTCAAATGAGCGAGCCGGCGCGCGCGCAACTGGACACCCGGACGGGTGCCGGGGAGGAGTTGTTCTCCTCCAAGGCGGCGACGCTCGATATCCTGAGGCGAAAGGTCCGTTCGGCCACGGTATTGCCGCTTGCGCGGCTCCCCGTGGGCGTCTATCGCAGAAATCCGCGCGCTGCCATCGCATTGCTGATGCGCGAGCCATGGGCCAACGACACGATGGCCGTGAGGTCGAGCGCCGCCGGCGAGGACAGCGCCGAGAGCTCGCAAGCCGGCCGCTACGAGAGCGTATTGGGCGTCGAAGGCCCCGCCGCGCTGAAGGTGGCGATCGAAACGGTGATCGCATCCTATGGCGGCGATCATCCCGCGCATGAAGTCCTGATCCAGCCGATGCTGAAGAACGTCGTGGCCAGCGGCGTCGCGTTCTCCGTCGATCCGAACACGGCGAGCCCTTACGCCGTCGTCTCGATCGCCGACAACGCCGACACGCGGATCGTGACCGGCGGGCATTCCGACGATCTCCAAACCGTTCTCGTCAGCCGCCACGCGCCCAACATTGCCGACACGCGGATCGCGCGCATCGTCGCGCTCCTCACGGAAGTCGAGAAGCTCACGGCAACGCCCGCGGTCGACGTCGAATTCGCCTTCGATCGCGACGGCACGCTCTATCTGTTCCAGGCGCGTCCGCTGGTCGTCGGCAAGCCGTCCGCCCTGACCGACAGCGAGCACAAGGCGACTCTCACGCGCATCGCCGACCAGATCGAGCGGAAATGCGCGCCGCATCCTTTTCTGCGCGGCCGCCGCACTCTGTTCGGCGTCATGCCGGACTGGAATCCGGCGGAAATGATCGGCCTGAGGCCGCGGCCCCTGGCGCTGTCGCTCTACCGCGAACTCATCACCGACGAGATCTGGGCCTACCAGCGGCACAATTACGGCTATCGCAATCTACGCAGCTTTCCGCTTCTGCACGATTTCTTCGGCGTCCCGTTCATCGACGTGCGTGTCAGCTTCAACTCGTTCATCCCCGCGGACATTCCCGACGCGCTCGCGGAGAAACTTGCCAACCACTATCTCGACGCATTGGCCGGCCGGCCGGCGCTGCACGACAAAGTCGAGTTCGAGATCATCTTCTCCTGTTACACGCTCGATCTGCCGCAGCGGCTGAGCGTGCTCGGCGACGCGGGCTTCAGCGCGGACGAGATAGCAACACTCGCCGATAGTCTGCGGCGACTGACCAACGGCATCATCAACAGCGACGGGCTCTGGCTCAAGGACGCCGCCAAGCTGGACGTGCTCAGCGAACGCTATGCGACCGTCTGTAAGGAATTGAACGACCCCGTCTCGCGCATCCACTGGCTGCTCGAGGACGGCAAGCGCTATGGCACTTTGCCATTCGCCGGCCTGGCGCGCGCCGGCTTCATCGCCGTCCAGACTCTGCGCTCGCTGGTCGCGGTCGGCGCCCTGAGCGAAGCGGATTATCACGGCTTTCTCGGTAGCCTGGAAACGGTGTCGAGCCAGATGGCCCGGGACTTCGCGACCTATGGCCGCGATGCCTTTCTCGGCCGTTACGGCCATCTCAGGCCGGGCACCTATGACATCCGCTCGCCACGCTATGATGCCGATCCCGATCTGTACTTCGACTGGTCGAGCGCAACGCGGTCCGCGAGCGATACGACGCACGCGCCGTTTGCCCTGACCTTGCCGCAGATGAACCGGATCAACGTCCTTTTGGAAGAGCATGGCCTCAAGCACGATGTCGTCGGACTGTTCAACTTTCTCAAGGCGGCGATCGAGGGACGCGAGCGCGCGAAGTTCCTCTTCACGCGCAATCTTTCGGATGTGCTCGAATGTCTCGTCGCGCTCGGCGCGCGCTATGGGCTGAGCCGCGAAGACCTGTCCTATGTGAACATCGGCGCGGTTCGGAGCCTGTACGCCACGAGCGAGGACCCGCAAGCGACGCTGCTGCGCGCGATCGAGGACGGCCGCAAGCGGCACAGCGTGACCTGCGCGATTGCGCTGCCGCAGCTCATCTCGTCTCCGCGGGATGCCTGGTTCGTGCAGGCCGAATCCGTCGAGCCGAACTTCATCACCCAGCAGGCCGTTCGCGCCGCCGTGGTGCGTCACGAGGATCGCGACGCGCTGCGCGGCGCCATCGTCATGATCCCGAGCGCGGATCCCGGCTTCGACTGGCTGTTCTCGCACGGCATCGGCGGTCTGGTGACGGCGTATGGCGGCGCGAATTCGCACATGGCGATCCGGGCCGGCGAGCTCAGAATCCCGGCGGTGATCGGCGTCGGCGAAGCGCTGTTCGAGCGCTGGTCGCGCTGCCGGTCGCTGCACATCGACTGCGCCAACAAAAAGGTCGAGATCGTCCGGTGACCATCGCGGTCAGTCAGCGCGTCGTGATCGATTCCAGGTCGGGCGAGCGCCGCGATGCGCTGGACCAGCGCTGGCCGCGCTTTCTAAGCCGGGCGGGGCTGTTCGGCCTGCCCGTGGCGAACTGCAGCGATCTTCTGCCCGATTTCCTCGAACGGATCCGGCCGTCCGGAATTCTCCTGACCGGCGGCAACGACCTTGCCTCGCTCGGCGGCGACGCGCCGGAGCGGGACAAAACCGAATTGGCGCTGATCGTCCATGCGAAGACGAACCGGCTTCCGCTGCTCGGCGTCTGCCGCGGCATGCAGCTGATCCAGCACCATTTCGGCGTGACGCTCGCGCGCGTCGAAGGACATGTCAGCCCGGCACAGCGCATCCAGTTCGACGGACGCGAGATCGCCGTCAACAGCTATCACGGCTTCGGGAGCCGCGAGACCGTTCCCGGCCTCAAGGTTTGCGGCCAGTCGGGCGACGGCGTGGTGAAGGCGGTTCGTGGCGACCGCATCCTCGCTATCATGTGGCATCCCGAACGGATCGAGCCGGCGCGAACCGAAGACCTCACCCTGTTCCGCGAATTCTTCGGAGCGGCGGCGTGAGGGGCCTCATTCTCGCGGCCGGGCGCGGCAGCCGCATGGGCGCGCTCACGCGCGACCGGCCGAAAGGCCTCACCGAAATCGGCGGACGTTCGCTCATCAGCCGCGCCATCGAGAGCCTGCGCGGCGGTGGTTGCGGCGAGATCGGCATCGCGACCGGATATCGCGCCGAACTCGTCTCCCCGCTGGGCGACCGGAGCTTCCACAATGCGCGCTGGGAGCAGACCAACATGGTGGCGAGCCTGGCCGCCGCCGACGTCTGGCTGCGCGAGGCGCCGGTCATCGTCAGCTATTCGGACATCTTCTATACGCGCGAGACCGTCGCGGCTCTGGCAGGCGACGCGCGCGCGATCGCCATCACCTACGATCCCCAATGGCGTGCCTTGTGGGAGGAACGTTTCGGCGATCCTCTGTCTGACGCGGAGAGCTTCCGCCTGAACGGCGAGTCCTGCCTGATCGAGATCGGCAGGAAGAATGTCGGCTATGGCGACATCCAGGGCCAGTATATGGGGCTCATCAAGATCACGCCGGACGCGTGGAACGAGATTGCCAAGACCGTCGCGAGCCTCGACCAAGCACGGCGAGACAAGCTCGACGTGACGGGATTGCTGTCGCTCCTCATCGCTCGCGGTGTTTCCGTCGGTGCCGTGCCCTGTATCGGTGTGTGGGGCGAATGCGACAGCGAGTCCGACCTTCGCGTGTATCAGCGCTGGCTTGTCGAAGGCTGCACGATTTAGCGGCGCGCTGACTTGCAGGAGTGAGCCAGGTCGGCGAGCGCACGACAATGCGGTCGCCCGGCGAATGCGGTAGCAGTGAACGACGTCGACTTCAGGGTGCGCCGGCCGCTCGGATCGTAGGCGTAGGTCACCGACGCCGCGCTGTCGCTCATCAGCCGGTTCTCGGCATCGTAGGCGAGCGCGGTGGACGCACCCGCCGAGAAGCCGGTCTGGTTGCCGCTCGTGTCGTAGGTCGGGCGGCGCCGGAGACGGACGGATACTGGTTCAGCGCATTGACCGCGGTGTAGGCGTCGCTGGCGGTCGCCGGCGGCACGTAGAGGAAGGCGGCGTTGGACACGGTCGCCGTGATCCACTGATGCGCCGGATTGAAGCTGTTGGTGAAGGAGACGTCGTTCGCGGTGCCGGAGAAATCGCTCGCCAGCGTGAGCAGGTCGTTCTCCGCCGACCAGCTATAGGTCATCTTCGCGCCGGTCGTGCCGTTATATTGCAGCTGGCTGCGCCGGCGCGAGATTGCTGCCGAGCGAGCGGGCGGCGCAAGAGTAAGGCAGTTGCGAGAGCAAGGATCTCGATTATCGATCCGACAACGGCCCCGAAGCTTCAGCCAACCTCCAATGACCATCCCAGAAATCTGAAGACTTCTCGTATGCGTCCAATGATTAGAGAACGGCTCTCTTCATCCTGAAGCTTCTTGCCGTGGAGGGACCCAACCCGCATGTCATCGGGATAAAGCGCCCAAGTGTGCTTCGGGGCCAGCATCTCCGCGCTCACATAAACTCGACGGTTCCTCTCCTGATATAGGATTGTCACTCGATCAAGAATTTTTACGGAAAATCCCTCCGAGCTAACAACGACATTCGAGAACCATTTCCTTTTAAGCGTCATTGTTCTTCACGTCCAATATTGGGGCACCTTGTGCCGCATTTAGAAACTGATACACCCCTTTGTCGTGCCGATGCGTGATCCGGTGCAAATATGTGGTTGCCCTGGGCTGTCCCCGCTTCGAAGGAAATCTGGTGGTCCTCCTCCCTGTGATGCACCCCGTCCACCGCTTGATGGCGGGCGCGATCCCGAGATGGGGTGCTCATTTATTTTGACTCCATTTTTCTGGAGTGTCGGTTCCTCGATCTTCTTCCAAATGCTATTGGGCCTGACCTTTTCGCCAAGAAATACATCGACTTCATCCTCCGCGCCATTTGCCCAAGACCGTGACAGCCACTTCCAAAGCGATTCCGTTTTTTCGAACCCAATTCTGTTAGTTAGCCATGTCAAAAGTCGTCCCCTGAGCGTCATTTCAATCGTGCGTCCACCATTTGCGCGCGCAAATGCTGCTGCCGCTTCCATCGCTTCCCTACCGCCGGACCAGAATACCCTACCAGCGACACTCGCGCCTCGAACCTCCCATCCACCCGGTATGACGAGCAAGGACATGGTTAAGACATCGTCTGGAGAAGGTGGGTCACTTTCCATCCCCTTCGCAAGTAGAACTGAGGATTCGTACGAAACACTGCCGGACTCCAACCCCGTCGGATCGGTCTTATCCGTAGGATCATTTCCAACGTAGGTGTAGAGATTGAGATCGTCCTTGTAGCCGACGGGGTCGGTTTGCAGGAACCGTCCGTGGACGGCGTCGTAATAGCGGGCGCGGTAATAGTAAAAGCCGGTCTCCGGATCGAGCCGCTGGCCGGTGAAGCGGAACGGCACGCCGGCGCTGCACACCGCGCCCGCGCTGGTGCGGCAATTGCCGAAGGCATCGTAGACATAGGGCCCCTCGACGAGATTGCCGTTCGCATCGCTCATCGCGATCACGCTGCCCATCTTGTCGGTGTGGAAGTAGGACAGGCTGGTCTGCTTTCCGTATGTGTAACCGATCATCGCGACATATTCGTCGATCGCGGAACCGGGCACGAAGCGGCGCACCAGGGTGCCAGTCGAGTCGTACTCGGCGATCTCGCTGTCGCCGTCGTGGATGAAGTTGGTCGTGGTGGTGAACGAGGTCGTCTTCGTGGTGCGCCGGCCGTTGGGGTCATAGGCGTAGGTCACCGACGCCGCGCTGTCGCTCATCAGCCGGTTCTCGGCATCGTAGGCGAGCGCGGTGGACGCACCCGCCGAGAAGCCGGTCTGGTTGCCGCGCGTGTTGTAGCTGTAATTGGCTTGGTGACTGCCCGGCCAGGTCAGCCAAGTGCGATTGGAGCCGGGATCACGGACTGCCGCGAAGAAGAAAGTTCCAGACCGCACGCCTCCGGTGCATCGAGAACCCGCGCAGTCGCGAATGCGATGGGTCGAAGTGCCTACCAGCTACAGCGTATTGCTCTTGAGTCGCACGAACCCTAGCGAGTTACACCTGACACTACCCCTCAATATACTCTTGGTTCACGTCTGCATAACCCGCCGAAGCAACGCACGATTTCGGAGCCACAAAATCGCATAGTTGAATCCAAAAAAATAAGAGAACACAAGCAATACAAATATGATCTTCTCAAATAGCGAAAAATCTTTCACGCCCATAGTAAAAATCCCAAGGATAATTGTTACGGCGGACGATAGAACAAGCATTCTTGTCGTCGACAAAGAATATTCAACACGATACCCGCGCTTCGTAGATAGCACAGAGTACTTTCCACCACTCACAAGAGCAAAAAGAGAAAAGGACCACTGAAACTCCGCGCTACGGAAGGAAATGACGTTTCCACTGACAAACGGGTGCACACGGTTTCGGCTTAGCTCATCCATAAGGCGCGAAGCAATCGATGAAGGAGAGTCGATCCTTGACTGTTGCACGGTGACGTGGCCGGACAGGGAAACTGGGATCATCGAAATTCACCAATTCGAGAGCAACCCACCAAATCACTTCCAGATTCGCCCGACTAGAAGCAATGTGTCTTGGGAATCAGCGAGCCTAAACACTTGTGTGGCTTTGTCGTCTCGTCGTCGATTAGCGGGGAACCCTGTCCATGCCGCCGACCATGATAGAGAGGAGTCACCAGTTGGGATGTGGTAGGCGAAACAGACGTTGGATTCGCCTGATTGTCGGTGGGATGCGGCGCGAAGGGAAAACTGGGAACTACTAAGTCTTCTAGGAGCCCAACTGTTTTGGTGTTTGTCACCGACAAATCGACTCCACCCGCTGTAGGCGAATAGCTTGCACCTACCGACGCGCCAACAATGTGACTAAATGTTTTCGATCCTGCGGGAGTAAAGGACACACTTCCCTGAACCCGGCCTGCGCCAACGTCAACATTGATAAAATTGCCTCTGAAATTCGACGTACTGCCGTTCACGTAGCCGACAACACCCCCGATGCCGATATTCGCGCCGACTCCCACGCCAGGGCCGCTTCGGAATACACCAACGTCAGGTGTCCCGTAGGAATTTTCTGTGGTGATATAAATCCCACCACCTGTTTTCGATCCCAATCCTCCGATAAGTACGCCCCCCAATTCTATATAGACTGTCACTAACCCCGTTGGATCCATCCTATCCGTCGGATCATTTCCGACATAGGCGTAGAGGTTGAGATCGTCCTTGTAGGCGACGGGGTCGGTCTGGATGAAGCGGCCGTGGGCGGAGTCGTAATAGCGGGCGCGGTAGAAGTGGAAGCCGGTCTCCGGATCGAGGCGCTGGCCGGTGAAGCGGAACGGTACGCCGGCGCTGCACGCGGCGCCCGCGCTGGTGCGGCAGTTGCCGTAGGGATCGTAGACATAGGGCCCCTCGACGAGCGTGCCGCTCGCGCTGCTCATCGCGATGACGCTGCCCATCTTGTCGGTATGGAAGTAAGAGGTGGTGCCGTTCCCGCCCGGGGTGACCACCGCGATATATTCGTCGATCGCCGGACCCGGCACGAAGTAGCGGATCAGCGAGCCAAACCGGTCATACTCGGCGATCTCGCTGTCGCCGTCGTGCAAGAAGTTGGTCGTGGTGATGAACCCGGTCGTCTTGGCGGTGCGCCGGCCATTGGGATCATAGGTGAAGGTGACCGACGCGGCGCTGTCGCTCATCAGCCGGTTCTCGGCATCGTAAGCAAGCGCGGTGGACGCACCCGCCGAGAAGCCGGTCTGGTTGCCGCGCGTGTCGTAGGTCCAGACCGCGCCGGAGACCGACGGATACTGGTTGAGCGCGTTGACCGCGGTGTAGGTGTCGGTGGCGGTCGCCGGCGGCACGTAGAGGAAGGCGGCGTTGGACACGGTCGCCGTGATCCACTGATGCGCCGGATTGAAGCTATTGGTGAAGGAGACGTCGTTCGCGGTGCCGGAGAAATCGCTCGCCAACGCGAGCAGGTCGTTCTCCGCCGACCAGCTGTAGGTCATCTTCGCGCCGGTAATGCCGTTATATTGCAGCTGGCTGCGCCGGCCCAGATCGTCATAGCTGTAGGTCGCCAGCGTCGTCGCGTTGGAATCGACCACCGTCGCGGGGTTGTTCAGCGCGTCGTAGCTGTAATTGGCGTAATACCCGTCCGGCCAGGTCAGCCGCGTGCGGTTGGAGGCCGCGTCATACTGGTAGCTAACCGTCTTGGCCGAAAGACCCGGCGTCGTGCGCGTCGCCGAGGTCTGCCGGCCGGGCAGATCGTAGACATTGGCGAGCGTGTTGCCATAGGTGTCGGTGACGGCGGTGACCTTGTTCAGCAGATCGTAGGTCGTGGTGATCGTGTTGGCCGCGATGGTGCCCGACGCCGGCACCGCCTTGGTCCGGACGCGGTCGAGCGCGTCGTAGGTGAAGGTGAAGTTCTGACCGGAGCGGTTGCGCCGCGTCAGGATGTTGTTGTCGTTGTCGTAGGACGTGACGCGTTCGAAAGTGCCGTCGGCGAAGGTTGAGGTGTAGGGCCGGTCGAAGCCGTCATAGCTGTAGGTCGTGATATGCGCGGCGCCGTCGGCGTCGGTGACCGAGGCGAGCTTGCCGTCCGGCTGCCAGGTGTTGGTGGCATAGGTCTGCTGCACCGGGGTGCCGAAGGCGCGGATCTCCTGAAGCACCTCGCCGGCCGCATCGTAGACGTTCTTCGTGATGCGGTCCGCACCGTAGCTGCCCGCGGTGTACAGCGCGCAGGCGTCGGAGGGGAGCGAGCCGTACACGGCCGGGTTCATCCTGAGCGCGGTGCACAGCACGCGGTTGGCGCCGTCATAGGCGAATTGCGTCACCTTCGTCGGGGTCGTCTCCTTGATCTTGTTGCCGGCCGGATCGTAGGCCGTGGTCACGCTCAAGGTGGCGGCGAAGTCGCCGCCGGCGGCGCTGGTCGTCGTGCCGGTGTCGACTTCGATCGTGCGGCCGACCGCGTCGTAAGTGGTCTTGACCGCCGGGCGCGGATGGGGCCCCGCGCCGTCGGGATCGGCCTGAATGACGAAGATCGAGCGGCGGTCGGCGTCCCAGGTGAAGTTCGCGATGTCGGCGACGTCGGTGCGCGGGCCGTCCGCCTGGGTAGGGTTTCCGAAAACGTCGTAGGTATAGGTGGTGACGAGATTGAGCCCGGTGGGATCGACCGCCGTGGTCTGCGGCACGAAGAAATTCGACGCATTATAGGCATAGGCCGTGGTCAGGCTGTGCGTCGCATCGATCTTTTCGGTCTTGCCTGTCAGCAGCTTGAAGCCGGCGCCGAAGGTGCCATAGCTGTAGTCGGTCTCGGGGCGGCGGCCGCTGCTGTCGGCGGGCAATGGTGGCTCTAGAAGTCAGGCTTTTGCCGCCTGCGCAGCGCCGAGCAACCGGAAGCCCTCGTAATTCGACTTCGCCGACGCTTCACAGCGCTGGGCGTAAGCCGAAAACCCACCGACATAGACACCAAACTGGCGCGGCTTTCCGGGGATGTTGGAGCCGAAATACCAGGAGTTCGAGCGCGGATAGAGCGTGTGATTGGCAACATCGGCCACATGCTCTGTCCACTGTGCCTGCGCATCTTCGCCAGGTTCTATCGAGGCCAGGCCTTGCTCGCGCATATGTACGAGGCAGTCGGCAATCCAATTGACATGCTGCTCCACCGCAACCGGCATATTGGCCAAGACCGATGGACTGAGCGGTCCGGTCACGGTGAAAAGATTTGGAAATCCGGCAATACCGAGCCCGAGATAGGATTTGGCGCCCTGCGACCATTCCTGGCGCAGGCTGCGCCCCCCGCGGCCCCTGATATCGATTGCGAGCAGCGCTCCGGTGATCGCATCGAAGCCGGTGGCGAGAACCAGCACATCGAGATCAAATAGCCCGTCCGTCGTGCGGACGTCGTGGGCGCCCATGTCCACGATGGGCGTCGTACGAAGGTCGACAAGCTTTACGTTCTCCCGATTGAATGTCGCGTAGTAATCATCGTCCATCGGCGGCCGCTTGGTGCCGATCGGATGATCGGTAGGCGTCAAGAGTTTCGCAGTCTTTCGATCCTTCACCGTCCGCCCGATATAGTCGCGGACGAAGGCGCACATGATCTCGTTCGCCTCGACGCTGCTGAACACATCGGAGAAAGCGCTGAAGAATTTGATGCCGCCCATCTTCCAGAACTTCTCCAGCGTGGCGCGGCGGACCTCTTCGCTGACCGCGAGCGCCGCCGCTTCAGGCGGGTCGAACGGTGTGCCGCCGGAGGACGCAAAACACCGCGCGCGTATCTCGCGATAGTGTTCCTTCACCCAACCATCGAAGGCAGCGCCCGTCGGCGCATTCCACACCGGGATCACCCAGTTCGCGGTGCGCTGGAACACGACAAGCTCGAGCGCCTGCTTTGCGATCCGCGAGATCGCCTGCACGCCCGACGCCCCGGTGCCGATGACACCGACGCGTTTGCCGGTAAAATCGACGGACTCATGGGGCCAGGAGGCAGTGTAGAGAACCTCGCCGGTGAATTTGTCGAGACCGGGGATCGCGGGGCGCTGGATCTCCGACAGGCAACCGGCGGCCGAGATCACGAAGCGCGCCGTGACACTCTCGCCTGCGCTGTCCTCCACCCTCCACAAGCCGCTGTCATCGTCGAACCGCGCGGCCGTTACCGCGCGCGAGAAACGGAAATGGCGACGCAGGTCGAAACGGTCGGCCACATGATTGAGATAGCGCAGGATTTCCGGCTGTTCGGAGTAGCGCAGGCTCCAGGCCCATTCCTGCTCCAGCTCTTCGGAGAAGGAGTAGCTGTAATAGTAACTTTCGCAGTCGCAGCGCGCGCCAGGATATCGGTTCCAGTACCATACGCCGCCAACGTCGCTGCCCTTCTCGAAGCCGATCACGTTGAAGCCCAGAGATGTAAGCTTGTGAACGGCGTAGAGACCGGCGAAGCCCGCGCCGATTACCGCGACGTCATAGTCCGGCGCCCGTCCGGACGGCGTTGGCGTGTCCATCGGCCTGCTCCCTTTGCGCAATTCCGTTGGTTTTAGAACGACTATTCTATAACATCTGTTATACAATAGCGGCAAGCCGCGCGGGCGGCGACAAGGTCCAAGGGGCGGGAAAATGGCGGCGGCGTGGCAGCTCAAGCATTTCTATCACACGATCATCAATGCCAAGAACATCGATGAGAGCGTCCAATTCTACGAAATGCTGGGATTCGAGATCGTCTCGGACCGCCGCGACGCGGTGTGGCCCGACGGCAGTGGCGCATCATTCGCGATGATCCCCAACCCCAAAGGCCGTGGTGTGCTGATGATCCTGCCGAGCGATCCGCTGGGACCGATGCTGGACATCATCGAATGGCAGGAACCGAAGGCGGCGTTCCCGGCGACATCCCCCACCACCGTCCCGCGCGTGCTGGCATTCCGCGCAGAAAACGTTCGTGCCGCGCATGCGGCGCTGAAGGCCAAGGGCGTGCGCTTCACCACAGAGGAACCGACCTCGATCCCGGCGGCCGGAATTACAGGCTGCATCGTCGCCTATGATCCGAACGGCACGCTGATCGAGATGATCGAGCTCGAGCCTGGATTGCGCCATTCGAAGATCAAGGAAGTCTTCACGCCGGAAGGCAAAGCGGGCGCCGTCTAGCTCTTCTGTGCGGGTGCGGAGTAGCGCGGAGCGCGCTTTTCGAGAAACGCATTCATTGCCTCTTCGAAATCCGGACCTCGGCCGCAGATCGACTGGGCGCGCTCTTCCAGATCGATCACCGCATTGAGGTCGCTGATCTTGAGGACGGTATTGAGCGTCTCCTTGGTCATCCTCAGGCCCAGCGGAGCGGTCCGAAGCATCGGTTCGACGAATTCCGCCGCCGCGGCCTCCAGATCCCGGTCGGGTACGACCCGGGAGACGAGACCGACCTGCAATGCACGCGCCGCATCGATGAATGCGCCGGTGTACATGAGCTCCGTCGCAATGCCGAGCCCCACGATGCGCGGCAGGAAATAGCTGAGCCCCAACTCGCATCCCGAACGGCCAAGCGCGACGAACGCATCGTTCATTCTCGCCGTTTCGCCCGCGACGCGGATATCGGCGGCGAGCGCGAAGGCAAAGCCCCCACCGCAGGCCGGACCGTGCAGCAGCGCAACGATCGGCTGGGGACAGGCGCGCATCAGCTTGACGATGTCGAACAGGTGATGGCCGGGGCGCACGCGGCCCGCGCCGTCCGGCACGCGGTCGCCGCCCATATGTTCCTTGATGTCGAGGCCGGCACAGAAGGCGCGCCCGGCGCCGCGCATCACTACGATACGTACGCTGAAATCATTGCGCAGCGCTTCGAAATATTCGCACAGTTCGCGGACCATCGTGCCGGTGATGGTGTTGAGCCGGTCGGGCCGGTTCAAGGTCAGCCAGTCGACCTCGCCGCGATGCTCGACTTGGATCGTGGAAGGCACGTCTGCCTCAATGAAATGTGGGCGGGCGACTGTCGAACGCACAGCCACCCGCCCTGTCTCCCCTCAGAGATTGACCCCGAAGCGGATGCCGAAGGTCCTGGGCGGGTAATAGACGAAGTTGTCCGGCTCCTGCACCTGCTGCCCAAGTGAAATCGACTGCAATCCGTCATTGGAGATGACGTCGGCGTTCTCGATGTTGTTGACGAAGGCTTCCAACTTGTAGTGGCCGTTGGTCGACAGCCAGGTGAGGTGAAGGTTGGTCAGGTGGTACGGCTTCTGCTGCGAGGTGATGTAGTTGTCGGGAAGGAACTGCACCCTGCCGGAGAAGAACGCATCGACGCGCGGCGTGATCGAGCCGATCGAGGTATCGAACGTGTATTCGGCGCCGAGATCGATCGTATAGGGCGGCGTCTCGTTCAGCGTGTTGCCGCGGAAATTGCACTGCAGCGTGATCGCGTTGCAACCCGGCCCCGGCCCGCCGAAGCGCGTGTCCGTCGTGAAGTAGTTGCCATAGGTCGCGCGATTCACCGTGACCGTGGCGTTGAGGCGCAGATTGTCGACCGGCAGCGCGACCGCTTCCAGCTCCAGACCGTTCACCTGCGTGATGCCGTTGACGTTGTTGATACCGGACTGCGTCGAGCTCTGGATGAACACCTGGAGATTGGAAATCTCCTCGTGATAGCCGGCAAGGTTCAGCTGAATGCGGTCGTCCCAGAAGCGCGACTTCACGCCGGCGTCATAGGACCACATGCTCTCCGGACCGTAGATGTGGGCAAGACCGATGATGTTGCCGCCCGAGAGATAGCCGCGCGACGCCGAAGCATAAACCATCACACGATCGTTGAACCGATAGGTCAGGCCCCCCTTGCCGGTCCACTGCCCCCACGTCTTGCTGAAGGGGCCCTGGATAGGTCCGCAGGAACCGCCGCAGAAAATCGGCAGCTGGTAGTCGAGATAGTTGAAGCCGTATTTGCGGTCATAGCTGTAGCGAATGCCCGCCGTAATGGTCAGCGGAATGTCGAGCGAGGTTTTGCCGAGATCGTAATCCACCTGACCGAAGGGCGCGAAGGACTGCGACTTCGAGTTGCCATGGCTCAGGAAGGTAAACTCGTCGAAGCCGCCCGGGATGGGGAACGTGTCGTTCAGGCCGTAGTCGGAATAGCCGAAGTCCTCGAAATTGTTGGACCAGAAGTAATAGAGGCCGGCTATCCACTTGAGTGGGGATTGATCGTCGGTCGAGGCCAGCCGGACTTCCTGCGAGATCTGGTGCTGCCTCAGAAGCCAGCTCGTGCCGGCCGCCATCGGCAGATTGGATCCGTCGCCGTCGCTGGTCTGGCTGACATTGCTTTCGGAATAGCCGGTGACCGACGTCAGCGCCGCCCACCCGAGGTCCCAGTTCAATGTGGCACTATAGAGATACAATCGGCTATAGGCGTTCGCCGGGTAGTCTTGACAGAACTTGCGCGGATTGAACTTCGCCTGGGTGCTGAAGTCGCACACCGAGCCAGCCGGAATGGGATTGGCGCCGGTCATGTAGCGAGTTGGCGTCTCCCACCATGCGGTGTTGGTGGCGGCGGCCGTATTGTTGCTGTTGGCGCTGGCCGAAAGGAGCAGGTTCAAGTCGGGCGAGAACTCCAGGTAGAGCTGGCCGCGCACCATCTGGAAGTCCTGTCCGTCCTGGCTGTGCAGGGCGCCCGGAGCGGTCGACAGATTCGTGGCATAGGGATTGTGCTGCGCGGACACGCCGGTGACGCGCGCGTAGAGCTTGAAGCCACCCTCATTGTCGATGAGCGGCGCGTTGACCCAGCCGCGGAAGGTACGCTGCGCATAGTCGCCAAGCAGGACATCCAGCCCGCCCCCGAGCGTATCGGTCGGCTTGTTGGTGATGACGTTGATCGAACCGCCGACGGAGTTGCGGCCATACAACGTGCCTTGCGGGCCACGCAGTACCTCGATGCGGTCGATGTCGTAGAATTCCGGATCGACAGAGGTCGAACGCTGCAGCGTCACGCCGTCGACGCTGTAGGCGACCGGCGAATCGCCGCCCGGCGTCGTATTCTGGCTGCCCAACCCGCGCATGGTGATGACATTCTCTCCGCCGGTAACACCGGCGCCGAATCGCAGGCCCGGCACGCGCTGGCCCAACTCATTGAAGCCGGTGATGCCCTGGCTATCGAGCGAGCTGCCGTCGAGCGCCGTCAAGGCGATTGGGACCTTCTGGGCGTCCTCGGAGCGCCGTTCTGCCGTCACGACCACGGTTTCCACGGTCGCCGCACTGCCGTTCGCGGCGGTGTCGCTGCCGGCTGCTTGAGCGGACTGCGCCGCAATAGATAGGCAAAAGGCCGCGGCGCTGCATCTGAGCGCAGCCGAAAGGTCCACACGCATACGCTTCACTCCCCTGCAAATTTTCTTTTCCGCATGCCCCCAAACAGTCTCCCGCGAGCGTGCGCTTTGCGGGTTATATAACAGTTGTTACAATACCTGACAAACGCTTTTTGAACGCGCATTCTAAAACGCGGCGCAACATCGGCTTCGCAAGTGCGAAGCGCTTTTTGTAGAACGGCCGTTCGACAAAAGATTGCCGCCGCGGCGGCGGGCGGCTAGAAGTGCAAGCAGTCCTGGGGTGAGAGACGCAATGCAGCCCATCGATGCGGTGCGTACCATGCTCCAGGAGTTGATCGGCGGTCCGGACACACCGTTCATGGCGCGCCGCACACAGGCCGCGCAGTTTGCCGCCGCCTTCGTCAAGCCAGACGACATCGAGATCACCGCCGGCGAGCTTGACGGCGTCGCGGTCGAGTGGATAACGCCGGCCGAACTTCATCCGGACCGTGTCTTCTTTCATCTGCATGGCGGCGGCTATGTGCTTGGCAACCCTGCAGGATCGCGCCCTTTCACAACAGAAATCGCCCGCCTGGCCCGCTGCCGCGTCGTCAGCGTGGATTACCGGTTGGCGCCGGAATACCCCTTTCCAGCTGCGGTGGATGACGCGGTTGCCGCCTATCGCGGACTGCTCACGAGAGGTTGTGCGCCTGGCAGCATCGCCGTTGGAGGAGAATTGGCCGGCGGCGGGCTCGCCGTCGCCACGCTGGTCGCGGCGCGCGAAGAAAGTCTGCCGATGCCGGCCTCGGTGGCAGTCGTCAGCCCCTGGACGGACATGCGCTGCGAAGCCAAGAGTTTCGACAGCAAGGCCGCGGTCGATCCGCTGCTGACGCGCCACAGCCTCAAGGAGATGGCGGCGGCCTATCTGCATACGGCAGATCCTCGCAGTTCCCTCGCCTCTCCTCTACTGGCCGACCTCACAGGTCTGCCGCCTCTTCTGATCCAGGCCGGCAGCGATGAGGTGTTGCTCGACGACGCAACAGCGCTGGCGGCAGCGGCAAAGGCGAGCGGCATAGAGACGAGGCTCGAGATTTGGCTGGGAATGATTCATGTCTGGCACATGTTCCATCCCATGCTGCCCGAGGGTGCGGCGGCGATGCGAGATCTGTCGGCATTCGTCTGCACCCACTGGGACAGCGGCAAGTCTTGATCCCCTAGCGACATCACATCATCCGGAGAATTAGAATGGGACGGCTGGAAAAGAAGGTCTCCATCGTGACGGGTGGCGCCAGCGGCATTGGCCGCTCCTGCGCCCTTGCACTCGCGGCCGAGGGCTCCGTGGTGATGATCGGCGACATCGACGAGAAGGGCGGCATCGAAACCTGCGAAGCGATAGGAGCGGCTGGCGGCGCGGCGCACTTTTCTCCGCTGGACGTGGCGCGGGAGAACGACTGGCAGACCATGATCGCGATGACGGCGCAGAAATTCGGCGCGCTGCACATCCTCGTCAACAATGCGGCGATCTGCATTTCCCGGCCGCTGCTCGAGATGAGCTTCGAGAGCTGGCGGCGTCAGATGTCGATCAATCTCGATGGGTTGTTTCTGGGCACCAAGGCCGCCCTTCCATTGATGGAGAAGTCCGGCGGCGGCTCGATCGTTAACATGTCGTCCGTCGCCGGGCTGCGCGGCGTTGCGGGGATGTCGGGCTATTGCGCCAGCAAGGGCGGCGTGCGCCTTTTCACCAAGGCTGTTGCGCTCGAATGCGCACAGGCGCGCAACCACATCCGCGTCAACTCGGTGCATCCCGGCTCGATCGAGACGCCGATCTGGCTGAAGCTCGGCAATGACGGCAAAATGCCAAGCGCCGATGCACGGCGGAATTCCGACACCATGGCCGAGATACGGGCGGCCGGAGCCAGCGTAACGCCGGTCGGCCATTCGGGCATGCCCGCCGACATCGCTTCGGGCGTGGTGTTCCTTGCCAGCGACGAGTCGCGGTTCATCACCGGCAGCGAGCTCATCATCGATGGAGGCGTCATGGCCGGCTAACGCTGCGCGGTTGGCCGCCCCGCGCCAAGACGTTACAACGGCGTTGCGTATTCTCTGAGGTCCCATGCCCAAGATCGTCGATCATGATGTCCGCCGCGACGACATCGCGCGTGCCGCCTTCCGCGTCATCCGGAAGAAGGGCGTCGCGAGGGCCACAATTCGCGACATCGCACGGGAATCGGGTTCCTCGGTCGGTGCCGTGGTCCACTACATCCCGTCGAAGGATCACATCTTCCTGCAGGCCGCCGAATATTCGACCCTGGTCATCCGCGGCCGAATGGAACGCGCCGAGCAGGAGCATTCCGGCCTCGAGGCTTTGCGCCATGTTCTGTACGAAGGGCTGCCGATCAATGACGACATGCTCGGCCACTGGAAAGTGTGGTTCGGCTTTTGGCACTTGTCCGAGACGAGCGAGTTGATCCGAGCCGCGACGCACGATCGCTACAACGAGTCCTACCGCCGCTACGGCCGACTGATGAAGGCGGCGCAAAAGGCCCGCGAAATTCGCTCCGACATCAACATCGCGGACGCGACGGCTGCGCTGATCTGCCAAATGGACGGGATCGGCGTGCACGTCCTGATCAGCGGCCGGCCGCCCTCGGCGCGCAAGCTGAAGCAACAGATCGATGCATGGATCGACGGAACGCTGCGCTCGGAGGGGCCCGAGCGCGGCAGGCGCGACAATGTCGTTTCGCTGAACTCGCGTCAGGACGCGCGCAAACTCGGAAATTAGCGCCCCGTCGGTCGCAGCCAGAGCTCGATGAACCGATCGATGATGAGGCGCTGCTGCTGCGTTGTCGGCGGCTTGCCCGAGCGCAATACCTGGATGGCGATGCCGTCGGTGAGAGCGACCAACGCGCGAGCGGCCGTTGGCACGTCCAGATCCTCCGCCAGGCAGCCTGCCTGCTTGGCGCGCTGAATGAGCCGCGTGCATCGCTTCAGCCATTCTTCATAGCGCAGATGCGTGACTTTGCGCACCGCCGCGTTGTGCACCGAGCGCTCCCAGAAACCCAGAAAGAAGTTCCAGTTGCCCCGCTTGTCCGGATCGCTGGGCAGCGCCAGGTAGAGCACGCTGCGCAATGCCGCGAGCGGGTCGGTCAGCGCCTCGACTTCCAGCATCTTCGCCCGCACGTCGCGGGCGGAATATTCCGACGTCTCGACCAGAAGATCGTCCATCGATTTCACGTAATGCACCAGCGCCCCGGTGGTGAAGCCGGCCTCGGCCGCCACGCCGCGCGCCGTCACGCCCGAGATTCCGTGCTTCTTGATCATCCGATAGGCGGCGGCGAGAAACGCTTCTCGGCGCACGCTGGGATCGACTTTCTTCGGCATTCCCCACCCTGCAAATCGGTCGCGCCGACAGTGCCCAGATGGGAGAGCCGGTTCAACTCGTGAATTGTCGCGGCGCAGCAAAACGTTGCCGTTGCTCTTTTTGTAACGCTTGTTATATTTAAGGCCGTGGATCGTACTCGCCCAAGCGAGACACGCGTTAGATGGGGAAACGGAATATGGCACAGGCGTGGACGCTTGAGCGGCTCTATCACACGGTCGTCAATGTACGCGATCTCGACGAATCCGTTGCGTTCTACAAGCTTCTGGGATTCGAGGTGCTGAACGACCGGCGCGATGTCGAATGGCCGGACTTCGTCGCGACGATCTTCGGCATGCGGCGTGCCAAGGGTAGCGGCGTACTGATGGTGCTGCCCAACGACCCCGGCGGCCCGATGATCGACCTGATCCGCTGGAAGGAACCGCAGGCAAAACTTGCAGCCATTCCCGTGGCCGACGGCGAGGTGCCGCGCATTATCGCGTTCCGCGTGAAGAACGTGCGACAGGCCTATGACGATCTCAGCGCCAAAGGCGTGCGCTTCACCCGCGACCTGTTCCAGCATCACGAACTGGGCATCATCGGAAGTTGCTGCTGTTACGATCCCAACGGCAATCTTATCGAACTCATCGAACTACCCCCCGGCCAGCGCCACAGCAAGGCGAATGAAGCACTGCTCAAGAAGAACTAGTGCGGGAAGAAGGTCATGGCGAAAACCAAAGCCGAAATGCAGGCAATCTTCCGCCAGGTCTCCAATTGGGGACGCTGGGGCACCGAGGATGAGCGCGGCACGCTCAACTATCTGACGCCGGAGCGCACTGCCGCCGGGGCGAGGCTCGTGAAGAGCGGCCGTTCGATCAGCTGTGCGCGAAATTTTCCGGTCCAACCGGGTCCGGAGAATCCGACGCCGGCGCTGCATCACATCGTCGTCGGCGGCGACGATCCCTGCGCTCACGGCATTCCCGGAATGGAGGTATCGCTCGACTTCATCGGCATCGCCTATCACGGCCTCGCCTCCAGTCACATCGACGCGCTCTGCCACGTCTTCGTGGACGGCAAGATGTATAACGGCTTTCCCGCGACCGACGTGCGTTCCACCGGCGCGCGGCGCAACAGCATCATGGCGGCGCGCGACGGTCTATGCGGCCGCGGCGTGCTGCTCGACATTCCGCGGCTGCGCGGCAAGGCTTATGTCGATCCCAAAGTGCCGGTGACGCCGGACGAATTGAGCGCCGCGGAAAAGGCGCAAGGGGTACACGCCGGCGAAGGTGACATCCTGCTCGTCGCCGTCGGCCGTGACGCATGGCGCGAGGCGAACACGCCCAATCCCGGCGAAGGTCCGCCGCTCGCGGGACTTTCCGAGGACTGCATACCGTGGTTGTTCGACCGGCGCATCGCCGTGCTTGGCTCCGACGCGGTGCACGATCCGACACCCTCCCCTGCGCCGATCGAGGATTTTCCCATCCCGGTCCACATGTGCGGACTGGTTTCGATGGGACTGCATCTGCTCGACAATCTGCGCTTCGTCGAATTGGCCGCCGCTTGCGCAGCGGAAAAGCGCTGGGAATTTCTGTTCACCGTCGCGCCGTTGCGCGTCGAGCGGGGAACGGGTTCGCCGGTCAACCCCATCGCAGTTCTCTAGTCCCGACATCCCTGTTCAAGGAGTGCGTTCGCGTGAAGTTCGATGTGTTTTGCGAAATCCAGCAGGCCAAACCGTTTCCGCCCGATCACGAGCGGCGCCTGATCTTCGACACGATCGAGCAGGCACGCGCTGCCGACAAGGCGGGCTTCGAGATCTGGTGGCAGGTCGAACACCACGGCGCACCGGAGTTCAGCTACAGCTCGGCGCCGGAGCTCATTCTTACCGCCATCGCGTTGAACACCCAGCGCATGCATGTCGGTCATGCCGGCGTGCTGGCGCCGTTCCGCATCAACGGGCCGCTGCGCGTAGCCGAACGCGGTGCGACGCTCGACATTCTGAGCGGCGGCCGCTTCGAACTCGGCCTTGCCAAGTCCGGCGGCAAGGAGTGGGAGACTTTCGGCGTCGATCCCGAGACCGCGCGCGACGAGCTGCGCGAGGCGTTGACGATGATTCCAAAGATGTGGACCGACGAGACATTCAGCTGGAACAGCAAGCTATTCCAAATGCCGGAGCGCGAGGTCGTGCCACGTCCCGTTCAGAAACCGCACCCCCGTCTTTGGCAGACAGCGAGCAGCCCGGACTCGTTCCGCATGGCCGGCGAGCTCGGTGTCGGCGTGCTCGGAACGACTTTGTTGAGCCCGGTTTCCTTCATGAAAGCGATGTTCGACGAGTACGAGCGCGGCTATGCGTCGTCGCAAAATCCCGTCGGCCGCCTCCGCAACCACCAGAAGGGCGTTTTCACGTTCGTTCATATTGCCGAATCTCGCAAGGAAGCAATCGCCAACGGCGCCGCCAAAGCGGCACTCTGGTACGTCCATGCCGCGCCGATCGCGTTCAAGGTTCCGCGCTCCATCTGGTGGGACACAATCCGCGCCGGACTCAACCCGCATCTGGCGCGCAAGTCGGCCCAGGAGATCGCGGCGCTTCCGGGAGACGATCCGACCAGCCTTGAGATCGCCCCCGATGAGATTCCGGTTATCGCCATTCTCAAACGCATGGCGCGCGGCGACGACATCGCGAACGAAGAGGCGCACGAAGTGCTGGAAGGACTCGACTCGGTCATCATCGGCGACCCCGACCATTGCGCGAAGAAGGCGGCGCAATACGCGAATATCGGCGCCGACCGGCTACTGTGCATGTTCCAGTTCGGCCGCATCCCGCATGAAGCGGTGCTGCGCAGCACGCGACTCGCGGGCGAATATCTATTGCCTCTCCACGCCAACCGCCGAGCCGGCACATCGGTGGGTTAGTACCGTGAACACGGCCGCGCGGCTGAAGCGCACCTTCAATTCGTTGAGAGTTGGCGCTTGACGGAGATGGACTGGAAATGGACTGGTACAGCTGTCGCGGCCGCGAAGCGTCGTTCCGAATATCGGATGGCGAACACAGAGAAGGCTGCATTGCATCACCGACCGGCAGCCACGATGCCGCGTCAGCCGCCGCTCCTACAGCACCGAGCGGCGGCTATGCGACCGGTATCGCAAGGCCAGCCCCTATCCATCGGGATTCTTACGCCTCCCGAAACCGGGCAACCGCCGCGGAGTTGAAATATTCGTCGAGCCGCGTGATGCGGCCGTGCTCGACCTTGCAAACGATGCAGGCCGTCAGCGAGACAGGCTTACCGTCGTGAACTCGCTTTCCCGTAAGCCGGTGCTGCTGGACAAATCCGCCGGGAAAAGCTGAGAGGCGGCGGTTCTCATAGCGGCGATCGGCGATGCGCGCGACGAAACCCCGGAGCGTATCGAGATTTTCCGCGACCGTCTGCTCAAGCTCATCGGTGTTGTGCCAGATCTTCGCCTCGGGCGCATAGATCGCCTGGAGCTTTGCGACGTCTCCTCGCTCGACCGAGTCGAAGAACTCCTTGGCAAGCGCTGCTATGTCGTCCATTGGCTTCCTCCGTTGCTTGGTCTGACTAGTTCGGTTCAGTTCGTTCAGGCGGAAACAGCGCGGCCCGGCTGACCATTGCGGGCAATTGCGCGAGCCGAAGCCGCTGCGACAGCCAGGGCGCAATCGCATTGAGCTTCTTCAGGTCGTAGCCGGTCGGATAGCCGGATCTCTCCAGCATGTAGACCAGGTCTTCCGTGGCAATGTTGCCGGTCGCTGCCGGCGCGAAAGGGCATCCCCCGATGCCGCCGACGCTGGCATCCAGGCGCCGTACGCCCGACTCTACCGCCACGAAGGCATTGGCCAAGCCCACATTGCGCGTGTTGTGAAAGTGACATCGGAGCGGAAGGTGCGGAACGGCCTTTCCGATCGCCCTGATCAGGGACTGCACCTGCGCAGGAACACCGACGCCGACGGTATCGGCAAGCGCGATTTCGAGCGGCGCCGCTGCCGCAAGCTTTTCGGCCATCGCGACCACGCGCGACTGCGGCACCTCTCCTTCGAAAGGGCAACCAAACGATACGGCGATCGTCACCTGCGCCCGCCGCCCGGCCGTATGCGCACGCTTCAGCACCCGGACCGCCATTTCCACGGATTCGGCCGATGTCTGCTTTTGATTGCGAACGCCGAAGGTGTCCGAGGCGACGACGACGACACCGACTTCCTTGATCGTGGTCGCAAGGGCGCGATCAAGCCCGCGCTCATTGAGAACGAGTCCGATGGTGGTCACGTCCTTCCGCTCCGGCAGCGAAGCGATGACGGCTTCCGCATCGGCCATTTGTGGAACGCGCGCCGCATTCACGAAGCTTGCCACTTCGATGCGGCGAGCGCCTGCGCCGATCAACCGGGCGATCATGCTTGTCTTGTCGGCCGTCGAGAGCGGCACGTCCTGATTCTGCAGACCGTCGCGCGGACCGACTTCGATGATTTCAATCGCCGACGGCATGGTCAGATCCCAATTGTGCCGCACTCGGCAAGGCGTTCGACCTCGCCATTGTCGATGCCGAGAAATTCGGCGAGCACGCCGCGCGTATGCTGCCCGAGCGACGGTGGTGCCGTGAAGACGTCCTCGTCAGTTCCGGACAGCTTCACGGGGTTGCCGGGTTCCGTGACAACGCTGCCGTCGGGCAGCGGGACCGTGATCGTCATATTGCGCGCCCGAGCCTGCGGGTCTGCGAAGGCGTGCTCCAGATCGTTCACCGGCGCGGCGGGAATGCGATATTTTGCAAGCGCTTCCAGCCAATATTCGCAGCTCTGTGTCTCGAAGGCGTTCTGCACGCGCTGCTCGATGAACTCTTTTTGCGCGTGGCGCCCGGGCTGGGTCGCAAATTCGGGCCGGCGCAGCTCGTCGTCTCCCAGCAGGTCGACCAGATTGGCCCAGAAATTGTCCGTGATGACCGCGATGATGAGATGGCGCGTTTTCGTGCGGAAGGTGTTGTAGGGAACATGCACGAAGTGGCCGTTGCCGGACCGCCCCGGCTGAACACCGGACATCAGGAACATCGTGCCCATGTAATTGAGCAGAGACAGCTGGCAGTCGAACATCGATATGTCGATGTGCTGGCCGCGGCCGGTTCTGGTACGCGCCTGCAGCGCCGACAATATCCCGATGGCGCCGAACATTCCGCCTGCGAGATCGCCGATCGGAATGCCGGCACGCAACGGTTCGCCGTCCGGGTAGCCGGTCAGCGACATGCCGCCGCCCATCCCCTGTGCAACAAGATCGAAGGCGGGACGATGCGGCATCGGGCCGGTCTCGCCGAAACCGGAGATGGCGCAGGTGACGATGCGCGGGTTGACCTTGCTGAGATTCGCGTAGTCGATCCCGAGCCGCTCCAGCACGCCGGCGCCGAAATTGCTGACCACCACGTCGGCTTTTTCCACAAGGCCCAGGAACAGCTTGCGGCCTTGCTCGGACTTGAGATCGATCGCAACGCTTTCCTTGTTGCGACAGAGCGTGAGGAAATAAGCACCCATGCCCGACTTCGAATAGAGCTGCGAGCCCTCCAGCAAGCGCCGCGTGCCTTCGCCCCGACCGGGCGGCTCGACCTTGATCGTACGAGCACCCAGATCGGCGAGCAGCATCGTGCCGTAGGGACCCGACAGCATGTGTGTCAGGTCCAGGATCGTGATGCCTTCAAGTGCGCGCATGGGGAATTCCGGGCTGACCCTGGGCCGCTGTCCAGGCCGAAGCACGTACAAGGCTCTCGCGATAGGGCGCGAGCGCAAGCCAGGTGAGAAGCGCGACCAGCGGCGTGATGACGGCAATGGTTGTTGCGAGCGAATAGCCGATGGCCAATTCGTCGTGATAGACGTAGTCGGTGATCGCAGCGACGATCGTCGGTCCGAGCCCGACGCCCAGGATGTTGGCGAGAAAAAAGTAAATCGCGATAACCTGCGCCCGCATCTGGTTCGGCGTGATCACTTGCAGTGCCGCGATCACGACGGCGACAGGGAAGCTGCTCAGGAATGTCGAGAAGAAGAGAAGAAACAGCGATGCCTTCGCTGTCGGCATGAGCGTGGCTAGTGCGGCGGGAATGCCCGCAACAATGAGAGAAATGAGCGGAGCGCGCAGATAGGCGTCAGTATAGCCGCGTGCCGCAAGCCAATGCGCGAAGCGCGCTCCGGCGAGGACCCCGGCACCGCCGAGGAGCGCCAGCATCAGTCCGTAGACATAGCCGATATCGTGCATTTCCCAGTGATGGACGCGCACGAAATAGGTCGGAATCCACGCCGCCGTGCCAAAGCCGGCTGCGGAGCTGATCGAGAAGGCGGCGTAGATTGCCGCGAGCGTCTTCCAGTTCTGCCGCATGAAGGCGAGTGTATGAGAGAGCGGCAGTGCGGCATTGCCGGCCTCAAGCCTGCCGCGGCGAGCCGGCTCCCTGATGAAGAGCACCGGTACGATCACGGCCAATCCGACGCCGCCAACCAGGAGGAAGGTAGTCTGCCAGGGGTGGAGCGCGCCCAGCAGCGGCAGAATAGGCTGCGGCAGGGAGCTGACAAGCTGGATCGCCAGCCCACCAAGCACCAGCGCAAAGCCGGCGCCGAGATACTGGGCGCCGGTATAGACGCTCAGAGCGCCCGCCAGCTTGTTGCGGGGAAAGCAGTCGCTCAACAGCGATATGGCTGACGGTCCCAGCGTCGCCTCGCCTACGCCGACCATCACCCTGCTGAGAAACAGGCGAATGAAGCTTTGCGCCAAACCGCAGGACACGGTCGCCATGCTCCAAAGCACGATCCCGATCGCGATGATGCGTTTACGATCGGCGCGATCGGCCAGGCGCCCGACGAACAGGCCGCAACCCACGTAAAAGAGGACGAAGGCGAATCCCGCCAGCAGGCTGACCTGCGTATCGCTCAGATGAAAGTCATGCTTGATCGGCGCGAACATCAAGGTCGGCAGCTGGCGCTCGACATAAGACATCATGTTGGCGAATGCCAGCGCGCCAACCGCGAACCATGCTTGCCCGCTGGCGGGGTAGGATTCACCTTCGCCCGTGTCGGCCGCGCTCTCCGGCGCTAGGGGTAAGACGACCGGCTGGGTCTCGGCGACCGATGTCATGATTTGACGTTGACCGCGCGCCGTGTTGCTTCGCCGGCCGCGCTCGACTTCTCGGCGTGCACGCGTTTTCCCTCAGCGTTCACCGGATCGTGCCGGACGTCGCGCTGGTCGTAAGGCCGCGTGAGCGCGGCAAGTTCCATATGGATTCCGTTCGGATCGGTGAAATACATCGAACGAATCCAGGTCGCGTCCGTCACGACCGGCGAGGCGTGTTGTTCGGAATCCTCGTGGTTGATCACGCGCAGGGAAACGCCGCGTGCCCGCAGACGTTCGGCATATTCGTCGAATTTCTCCAGCGGCACGCTGATGGCGAGATGGTTCATCGAAGCATGCGCCGTCTGCGTTCCCTTCGTCAGGTAATCCGGATGCATGGATGCAATGCCGGGCGCGGCCTTCGGTGCATTGGGAAACCAGAAGAAGGCGATCGTGCCGCCTCTGCCGCAATCGAAAAAGAAATGCTGTCCGCGGCCGTTGGGGAGATCGAGCGTCTTGACCAGCTTCATGCCGAGAACGCCGTCATAGAACGCGACGGTCTCGGACATGTCGCGGCAGACCAATGCCACGTGATTCACACCGAGATATTCGAAATGGTCGTCCGATGGCCTACTTGTGCTGTCCGGCATTGTCACCTCTCTCGTTGTGACGGAGCTGCAGCTATCTCCCTGTTTTGCCGATGACATCGGAATCACCGTGCGGCGCCTTTGGTGGCCGCCCGGTGACCCGATAGAAGCCGTCCGTCAGAGCTTCAAGTTCAAATCCAGTCCGAAGGTTGCGGGGTTGGCGAAATAGAGCTGCGTGAAGTAACCCGAGCTCGGAACCGCAGACAGTCTGACCTTCGCGTTGTTGAGGTTCTTGCCCCAGATCGCGACGCTCCAACGGTCGGTGGGATCGTTGTAGGTCAGGCTGGCATCGACCATCGCATATGCCTTCTGGAAGCCGATCGGATTGTTCGTGAGATCGGTGTAGTGGGACGACTCGAACTCAACCGACGCAGCCGGCGTGAGCATTCCGTCTTCGCCAAGAGTGAAGTCGTAGGAACCGCCGAAGCGCATCGTCCATTTCGGCGTGCGCGTCGGACGCAGGGACGAGTAATCGGCGACCCCGCTTCCGAAGACGTTGGACATGAACTGGGTGTAGTTGGCATCCAGAAGGCCGATCGACGCCGTCAGGTTCAGATGATCGACCGGCACCGCCGTCACTTCGAGTTCGATGCCCTGGGCGCGCTCAAAGGCGTTGTTCACGATCGCCTGCTGCAAGCCGCCGCCCGGAATGAAGGCGCCGACCTGCAGGTTGGCATATTTGTTCGAGAACGCGGCCGCGTTGACGCGCAGATGGTGATCGAACCAGTCCGACTTGAGGCCGATTTCCCACGCTGCAGCCGTTTCGGGCTGGTACGCGAGACCTGTCAGGTACTGCGAATCGACGCGGGTATTGAAGCCGCCTGCAACGAAGCCCGTCGACCAACTGGCATACACCATCTTGTCGTCGTCGATCTTGTAGTTCAGGCCCAGATGGTATGTGGCGTTCGACCAGGACTTGGAGAACTTATAGGTGCACGCCATGGTCGGCACGACGCTTGCCGGGTTCACGTTCGCGAAATTCGGCACGGCTGCCGGATCGCAGGGCGTCACGCCGGTCGCGAAGTGCGAGTTTACGCGCGTGACGTCCTTGCGCTCATCGGTGTAACGAATACCGGCTGTCGCCTGGAGGTCCTTGGTGATGTCGTAGTCCAACTGCCCGAAGACCGCCCACGAGTCATCGTTCTGCTTGGCGAAATCGACGAAATTGTTGAGCGTGGGAAAGGCGGAGTAGAAGAGCTGCTGGCCGCTCCATTGCTTTCCGATGTACATCGCGCCCACGACCCACTTCAGAGGCGAGTCGGACTCGGCCGACTCGAAGCGAACCTCCTGGCTCCACTGCGTATTATCGAGGCCGAAGATCGACTGGAAGAAGTTCAGCTCTGTATCGTCGTAGTCGCTGTAGCTGAGATTGCCGTTGCGTACGAAGCCGGAGACGGAAACGACGTCGAAGCTCCCTTCGTGATAACGCATGTTGAGCGATACGTTCGTCGTGTCCTGAAAATCGCCGCTCGGGAAGTTGCGGTACACGGTGTAGGCCGAATTCGGCCCGATCGGGTAAGGATTGCCCGGTGTGCGATAGTCGAACCCGGGATGACCGTAGAAGGTCGCCAGGTAATCCCAGTATCCGTTGGACGTAATGTGGGACAGCGGGATCGAGCCGTTCTGGCCGCCGACCGCCGAGCTCCTGTCCTTGGTGTAGTCCATCACGAGCGTTGCTTCGAAGTCGGCCGTAGGCGTCCACACCAATGTCCCGCGGATCGTCTTGAGGTTGTCGCCGCCCTCATGTTTGCGAACCGGCGGCGCATTGCCCGGCAGGGCGAGGGTCAGGTTCATGGGACCGGTGTAGGCATTCTTGAAGGCGCCGTAGGAATACTGGCTCTGGTAGGTGATGCGCGCCGCAAGCGTGTCGGTGATCGGAACATCGACGCCAAGGGCGTAGTCGATGCGTCCAAAGCTGCCGACGCGCGCCATGGCGTTGAATGCAAGGACATCGCCGGGTTTCGTGGTGGTGATGTTGATAACGCCGCCGACGGTGTTCTTGCCAAACAGCGTTCCTTGCGGGCCCCGCAGAATTTGGATGTTGTCGATATCGAAGGTGTTGGAGAGCATGCCGATGTTGCTCGGCTCGTAGATGCCGTTGATTGAAACGCCGACAGCCGGGTCCTGGCCCATGTCGACACCCGAGTAGCCGACGCCGCGAGAGTAGATGACCGCCGCATTGCGATGGATTGCGCCGACGCCCTCGATCGTGAAGTTCGGGGCGGCGTGGTCGATGTCCGAGAGATTGTGCACAAACAGCTGTGCAATCATGTCCGCGTTGAGTGCGGTGACCGAGACCGGTGCGGTCTGGCTTGATTCGGAATATTGGCGCGCCGTGACAATGACCGTCTCGATGCCGCTGGTATCGTCGGCAGCAAACGCAGCAATGGGTGCCAGGGACGCGGCGCAGAAAACGACCGTCATCATCAGCGCGGAACGAATATGCATTTTGTGGGCCCCTCGTTGTTTCCTCGATTCCGGCATCACGCCCGGAATCACTCGCTTTTTTGGCGTTATCCGCCTGTTGCCAAGAATCCTAAGGGTCCTAAGTGTTACACTGCAACGGAAAAGATTTTTGCCGCCAAGCAAATCGAATTGGTCTGCTGCGCTGCGAGATGATCGGAACGCCCTGCAGTCGCTTTCGGGAACCACGGCGATCTGTAGGTATAAGCTCCGGTTTTTGAGGACAGCAGTCTGGTGTACGCTCGCAACCGCTGCGGGAGACTTGGCTGATGTACCGCATACCTTCCCTTACGGCGCTGCGCACGTTTGAATCCGTCGGGCGTCTTGGAAGCATCAAGGCCGCCGCGCAGGAACTTGGGGTCACACCCGCCGCGGTGTCGCACCAACTGCGCCTTCTTGAGGAGGAGCTGCGGACCGATCTCATCAATCGGGCAGCAAAAGCCCTGACGCTCACCAAAGCAGGCGAAGAGCTTCTCGAAACGGTTGCCGCCGCCTTCGCCGCGATCGATACGACCACCCGGCGCATCAAGGAAGGCGCGGGAAAAAGGGTGTTGTCGATCGACAGCCTCCCCAGCTTCGCGAGCTGCTGGCTCGTTCCGCGCCTCTCCAGCTTTTATGCGGAGAACCCGGACGTCGAAGTTGAGATCAACACAGTCGGGGATCTCGGATATCCGGCAACGGTGGCGCGAACCGCCAATTCGGTGGCAATCCGCGTCGGGCTCAGCGCGCCCCAGTGGCCCGGACTCACATGCGAGGAGCTGGTGCATGAGGAGATGTTCCCCGTGTGTGCACCGTCGCTTCTGACCGGCCCGTCTCCGCTGCGCGGACCCCGGGATTTGGCGGCGCATACGCTACTGATCGTGTCGCGGCGGCCGGAAGGCTGGCCGGAATGGCTCGATGCTGCGAGCCCGAATGGCGAGCTTGCGGCCGACGTCGATCCGCACCATGGCCGCAAGTTCGACACGATCCAGATGGCCACGACTGCGGCCATCGAGGGCATGGGCGTCGTCATCGGTCGAAGGCCGCTCATCGACCTCTATCTCAACGCGGGTCTGCTGGTTGAGCCCTTCAATCTCCGCATTCCGAGCAAATCGTCGTACTGGCTGGTGACGCGATCGGGCCAGCCGGACGCACCGCTGGTCCGAACGTTCCGCTGCTGGATACGCCGCGAGCTGGGTTTACCGGCCGCAGATGCCGAGGTCACCGCCTGAGCCTCATCGTGTCGACGCACCCTTGCATCGGCGGTCGCGGCGAAAACACCTGCTGAGCGTGGTGGCGAGGCAAATCGATTGCTTTCGCTGAACTTTGAATTCTAAGGTTCGCGCCGGCACGATCCCGACCCTTCGACGCAGGTTCGTGGCAACTGGGAATCCGGATGAGCGAAGCGGAATTTACGTGGACGCAATTGGGCTCGCAGCCGCTTTGCGTTGCCGACTTCAGGGTCGAGGGTGCGATCATGTCGCTGGGCCGGTCACCCTTCACCGAGCGCCGCGTCGGCTACGTCACCGGCGGCGAATTTCGCGGGGAGAGACTGTCGGGAGAAATCCTGCCCGGCGGCGGCAACTGGCCAACCAACGGCCGGGGCGAAGGCAACAAGACTTATGGGACATTCGATGCGCGCGCGGTCTGGAGAACGCATGATGGAGCATCTGTCTATCTGACTTACACCGGCCGAAGCGTCATCAGCGACGCTGTGGCGGCGCAATTTCGCGATCCGTCAGGACGGGATGTGCATCCCTCCCAATATTACATCCGCATTGCCCTCGTGTTTGAAACCAGCGACCCGCGTTACGAGTGGCTGAACGGAGTGCTTGCGGTCGGCTGCGGTCAGAGAATGAGCTGGGGCATCCGTCACTGGATATTCGAGCTTACCTAACAATCAGATTTGCGCGGGCGCACGGCGCAAGACAGCCAACAACGGAGGAAGAAAATGCCGAGACTGAAACAAGTGACGCGCAGCCAGGCGACGAACAAGACGATCCTCACCTACTATGACCGCCTGTTCGGCTCGCGCGATCCGGTCACGCAACCCGGCACGGCGACGGGCACACGGGGCGATTGGTGGACCGTTTTTGCGCTCGTCCCGGACATCTTCGAGCATGCGGTTTCTGGTTTTGCGTTGTACCGCGCGCCGGTGCGCAAACTCGATCCGGTTCTACGCGAGCTCGGTCAAACTCGGGCCGGTTGGGCACGAGGCTGCCAGTTCGTTTTCTCGCAACACTGCAAATCCCTGCGCGGACTTAAAGTATCGGAAGAGCGAATTGCCGCGATTCCACATTGGGCCGTCTCGAAGCTGTTCAACGAGCAGGAGCGCGCGGTTCTGGCCTATACCGACTGCCTGGTTCTTGCCGGGGGACGGGTGCCGGAAGAAGTGATGACGGTGTTAAAGTCATTTCTGTCCGACGAGGAGATCCTCGAACTGACATACATCACCTGCCTTTACGACATGCATGCGGTCATGACGAAGGCATTGCGGCTTGAGTTCGACGACCGTGACGATCCGATCGTCGAAGTCAGGGCACCCGAGAATTTCGGCGGCAATGACTTCCTGGACACCTCCAGCCGCTGAGGAAATGGCGGGCGCCTGCGACGACTGAACTTCGCGTGCCGGCGTCCGTGTCCTTTGTTCCTCGCCGTTCGGCTGGACTCCGTGCGAACGGCGAGAATAGTATTTCTTCGATATCTAACTTTCTCTGCGGGCCTAACCGCCCGCCAAGACCGGAACGAAAACCATGGCGCAATCGGATTTGCTGTCGGCCGTCGATCGCGTTTTCATCGGCAAGGTTTCGCCAACGGCGCCGCGCATCCAGGCCGGCGGCCATCCCTGCCAAGGCATCTACTGGACGCCCAAGGGCAAGCGCCCGCGCGTCGCGTTGATCGCGACCCATTACAACGTGGACTTCGCGGAGCATTATATTGCGCCATATTTTGCGGCGCGCGGTCTCGGCTTTCTCGGATGGAACACGCGTTACCGCGGTGCCGAGGACCAATTCCTCCTCGAGCATGCGTTGATCGACATCGGCGTCGGCATGCGCTGGCTGAAGGACGAAGCCGGGGTCGATACCATTGTCATTCTGGGAAATTCGGGAGGCGGCTCGCTGATGGGCGCGTACCAGGCGGAAGCCATCGCTCCCACGCTCACAAATGACACAAGCGGGGCAGCGCGGGACGCTCTCGGCGCGCTTGTTCGCGCCGATTTCTATATCTCGCTCAACGCGCATCAAGGGCGCCCTGAAGTGCTTACGGACTGGATGGATGCCTCGGTGGTCGACGAGTTCGACCCGACCAAAACAGACGAATCCCTCAACCCGTTCAATCCCGACAACGGCCCGCCCTACTCCGCCGCGTTTACCGAGCGCTACCGGGCGGCACAGCGCGCCCGCAATCAGCGCATCACGGACTGGGCGAAGAACGAGCTCGCCCGGGTCAATGCGGCCGGCGTCCCGGATATCCTCTTTCCGCTCTATCGCACATGGGGCGACTTGCGATGCATGGATCCGGCAATCGATCCTTCGGACCGAATTTGTCCCGGCTGCTACCGGGGTCACCCTGCCCAGGCAAACCGCTTCCCCGGCATTGGAAGAATGAACACGTTGAAGACGTGGCTCTCGATGTGGAGTCTGGAGACCTCAAAGTGCCAGGGCCAGAGCCATCTGGCGAAGTTCACGGCGCCCGCTCTCGTCGTCCAGGGTACCGCCGATCAGGGCGTCTTCCCGTCCGACGCTCGCAAGATCTTCGATTTCATCGGAGCGAAGGACAAGAAACTCGAGCTCGTGCCCGGAGCACACTATTTCGAAGACTCCGAACGGAACCGCGAAGGGGCGGTGGATTTGATGGCAGCCTGGATTTCGGCCAAGAGCTGATCGTCACTCTTCGGCATAGCCGCTGCGCACACGCGCATCCTGATAAGAATCTCCGTCGTCGAGGCCGAGATTGTCGATCACCTTCAGGAGAGCCTGGCGGATGAGCGCCGTTTCCTGCGGCGTCAGCCCCTTCATCCCGATTTCGTTCACCTCCGCCACGTAGGGCATGAGTTTGTCCTTGAGGCGGCGGGCGCGGGCGGTCAGATGAATATGAATCTTCCTGCGGTCCGTCGCGCTTTTGCGTCGTTCCACATATCCGGCACGCTCCAATCCGTTCACGGCGGCTACGGTGGTGGGTTCGCGCATGCCCACGCGTCGGCTCAGCTCGATTTGAGTCAAGCCGTCTTCATTCCAAAGCACGCGGAGGAAGCGCCATTGCCCGCTGCTGACCCCGAAGGGCAGCGTGCGACGCTCGAGCGCTCTGGAGAATGAACGAAATGCGATCCGGAACAGATAACCGAAGCTGTTAAGTGGATCCTCATATTGCTTCGCAGTGGATAGCGGCTTGCGTTGAGCCATGGGCTTCAAGGTGGGGTGTGGCACAGCCATATGACCCGATGCACCGAAAACTTCAAACGCCACGCCCACGAAACCCGATAAATCCATAGATATCTAACCAAATTGACAAATCCCGGAAAAACCAAAAAAGTGCAATTGCCACCGCCCCTTGGACATCCTCATGCAGCTTCCGCTTCTCCCGACTGCGATTGTGGGCAGCTACCCGCAGCCGGAATGGTTGATCGATCGCGAGCGGTTGAAGAGCCGACTCCCGCCGCGGGTACGCGCCCAGGAGCTGTGGCGCGTGCCTCCGGCCCAACTGCAACAGGCGCAGGACGACGCCACCATCGTCGCTGTGACCGACCAGATGCTCGCCGGAATCGATATCATCGGCGATGGCGAGATGCGGCGCGAAAGCTACTCCAACCGCCTTGCCAACGCGCTTAGCGGCATCGACATCGACCGGCCAGGTACCGCGATGGACCGCACCGGCGCATCGAACCCCGTTCCGCGGGTCGCCGGGCCCATTCGCCGAAGAGAGTCGATCGAGGCACAGGATGTCGCTCTTGTGAAGCGCTACACCAACCTTCCGATCAAGATCACGATCCCTGGTCCGTTCACGATGACCCAGCAGGCGCAGAACGACCATTACCCGACGGACGAAGCGCTGGCGCTCGACTATGCCGATGCCGTGAACGCCGAGATCAATGACCTGTTCGCCGCCGGCGTGGACATCGTGCAGCTGGACGAGCCTTATCTTCAGGCGCGGGCCGAACAGGCCAGCAAATATGCCATCAAGGCCTTGAATCGCGCCGTTGACGGCGTCAAGGGAAAGACGGCCCTTCACATCTGCTTCGGGTACGCCCATGTCCACAAGGGCGCGGCCAAACCGAGCGGCTACTCGTATCTTTCGGCGCTGGAGGATTCCGCGATCGACATCATCTCACTGGAAGCGGCGCAACCCAGACTCGATCCTTCCGTTCTGCGCGACCTGCGCACGAAGACAATCATGCTGGGTGTTCTCGATCTGAACGATCCGAGCGTCGAAACGGCGGAGACCGTCGCCGCGCGCATTCGCGCCGCCCTACCCTATGTGAGCGCAGACCGGCTGATGGTCGCACCCGATTGCGGCATGAAATATCTTTCGCGCGAAACGGCATTCGCCAAGCTCAAGGCCATGGCCGACGGCGCGCGCATCGTGCGAGCCGAGATCGGCTAGTTGGCGGCAATCCAGCCGGCAAGCAGGTTCGCAACGCGCTCCGGCTGTTCCAAGGTCATCATGTGGCCGCAATCCTCGACGATCTCGAGCCGCGCACCGGGGATAGCGCAAAGCATTTCCTCCTGGTGCTCGCGCGTCACGATGCCATCCTGGCGCGCAAACACGATGAGCGTCGGACAGGCAATCGCAGGAAGACCGGGCCTGCTATCCGGGCGCGTCATGATCGCACGCTGTTGGTGCAAAAACGCGTCGGCTCCCGTGCTGGCGGCCATGGAGCGAACAACGTCCACAAGAGCACTATCGCCGCGCCGGTCGGGGTGAAGCAGGATCGGGATACGCTCCTCGACCACGCCGGCGAAATTCCCTGCCTCGACAAGACGTAGATACCCTTCGCGCCGTGCAGTCTGAACAGCGGTGTCCGCCGGTGCGAGTGTGCTGAGCAGTGCAAGGCAATGCATTCGTTCCGGCGCCTGCCGCAGCATTTCGAATGCAACGAACCCGCCCATGGCGTGGGCGATCACCGAAAATCGCGGCGGCAGCTGATGCAGAAGCCGCTGGGCCATCGCTGTGATCGTGTCGTCGTCCCCCAGGACGGCGACGATCACATCTCCGAGGGCGCGCAGGGCCGGCAGCTGACCCTGCCACAGCCGTTCCGTACAGAGCTGGCCGCCGATCAAAACGACAGGCGGGCGTGCACCGGACATTTCAAATCACCCTGTGCAAGAGGGCTTCGCCCCGAGCCACGCGGCGGCAGTTCTCCATCGCGATCGCAAGACTGCGCATCAACGTCTCGGGTGTCAGCCACGCAATGTGCGGCATCGCGATAACACTCGGAAATACCGAACAGCGGATTGGCTGAATTGGCGGGCTCGCGTGCGAAGACGTCCAGACCGGCCGCTGCAATATGACCAGACCGCAAGGCGTCCACGAGCGCGGCTTCGTCGACCAGGTCGCCGCGCGCGGTATTGACGATAATCGCGCCTGACTTCATCCGGCCGATGGCGGCGCGGCCGATCAGTCCGCGCGTCTCGGGCGTCAAAGGAACATGGAGCGATACGATGTCCGATCGCGCCAGCAACTCGTCCAGCACCACGAAGTCGCCGGCCGCATCCTGTCGCGGCGTACGCGCGGTGTAGATTACGGTCGCCCCCAGTGCGCGCAAGACGACGGCAAGCCTCGCCGCGACAGCACCGTATCCAACGAGGCCCACCGTGCGGCCGCCGATCTCACCGGTTTTATCGAGTTCCGCGAGATCCGGCCGCCAACCCCTGCCCTGGCGCGTCGCCGGGTCGAAGACATTCGTGCGGCGCAAAGCAGCGAGCATGAGCATCAGGGCCATCTCGGCTACCGCCTGGCTGTTGCTGCCCGGCATGTTGCAGACCGCAATGCCGCGCGCCTTCGCAGCCTCGAGATCGATCGTGTTCACGCCGACACCGATCTTCTGGATCAGCTTCAGACGAGGCGCCCCCGCAATATCTTCCGCACGGACGGGCCGCAGGACGTGCAACAGGACTTCGGCGTCGCGCATCGCCGCCCGGAACGCGTCATCGTCGGCCTCGTCGACGATGATGACGTCGATGTCCGGGCCGCGCACGGCTTCGATCTGGCGCCGAAAACCATCGCTGGCGCGGTAATGCAGGACGACGTTCATGAGGTGCGAGCTGTTGGCCGTTGCAGCGTGTCGGGGAATGCGTCCCAGCCCGCAAACCGGGCGTCTGCGCCCATTTCTTCCTCGATGCGCAGCAATGCATTCCACTTCGCCATGCGCTCGGAACGGGCGAAGGATCCGACCTTGAGCTGGCCGGCGTCCCATCCCACCGCGAGATCGACGATCGAGGTATCTTCCGTCTCTCCCGATCGGGCGGAGACGATCGATGCCCAACCGTAGCGCCGCGCCGCCTGCAAGGCAGCGCACGCCCGCGTGACGGTGCCGGCCTGATTGACCTTCACCAGCACGGCAGTGCAGGCGCCATTTGCAGCCGCGGCGTCGACGCGTGAGGCATCGGTCACCAGAAAATCGTCGCCAATGATCTGGCATCGCGAGGCGAGTTCGGCCGTGATCTTTTGCATGGTTGCCGCGTCATCCTGACCTGCCGGATCCTCGATCGACAGGATCGGAAAGCGCCGCGACCAGCCTTCGACCAGCGCCGCCAGCTCGTCGGACGTGAGCTCGGACCGGTCCAGCGCCAGGTGATATCGGCCGTCCTTGTGAAACTCGCTGGCCGCGATGTCGAGCGAAATGAACACGTCCTCGCCCGGGCGATGCCCCCCCGCCTCGATCGCGCGAACGAGGGTTTCCAGCGCCTCTTCATTGGTTCCGAAGACCGGCCACCAGCCGCCTTCATCCGCCGTACCCGCCAGATTGCCGCTTTCTTCCATCAACCGGCCGGCTGCGCGATATACATCGCCGGTGACTTCCAAAGCCTCCCGCGCGCTGTCGACGCCAGGTACCATGATCATCAGGTCCTGAATGTCGATGCGCCGCCCCGCATGCGCCCCACCGCCGAAGATCTGGATTTCCGGAAGAGGGATGCGCGGTTTGGTGTTGCCGGCGAGGTAGCGCCATAACGGCAGGGATTCGGCCGCCGCCGCGGCGTGCAGCACCGCCAGCGAAACCGCGACGCAAGCGTTGCCGCCAAGCCGGGAGAAATTCGCGGTACCGTCCAGCGCCGCAAGCTGCGCGTCGATCGCCGTCTGATCGGCTGCATCCATTCCCGTCAAAGCGGCTGCAATGTCGCCCCTCACATGGGCGACCGCATTCTCGACGCCGAACCCGCCAAATCGCGTGCCACCGTCGCGCAGGTCGATGGCCTCGAAGCGGCCGCGCGACGCACCGGCGGGCGCAGCGGCCCGGCCCAGAGCGCCGCAGGCGAGCGTGACATCGACCTCGACCGTCGGCCGGCCGCGCGAATCCCAGATCTGACGCCCCTTGATGCGAGCAATGCGAGTTCTCACAACAGGCTGGTCCCTTCCCACCACTGCTTCCGCAGATCGTCGAGGCTGAGAGTCTGGCCCGCGAGCCTGCTTCGCGCAAAGTCGCGCACGAATGACTTTCGTCCGTCGTCCGTCAGATATTCGACCGGCGACTTGCCGTCCACACGCGCCAGAAGCAGAGCTGCCAGAAGACGCGAACCGCGCGGCTCGAAATCCGTCCAGTCCTCCCAGTCGACATGCGGACGATAGCGCGCAATGAGCGCGTCGGCACAGCGCGCGTACCCGGCGCCGTGCTCGGGATGCCAGACCCCCTTCAGAAGAAGATGACAAAGGCAGAAGGACAGATCGAATGCCGGCTCGCCGAAACAGGCGCATTCGGCGTCGAGGAAAACCGGTCCGCGCGGTCCACACAGGATGTTCTTCGGACTGACATCTCCATGCACGAGCGCGCGGCGAGAGGCGCGGAGGCCGTCGGCGATCATATGCAGTTGCGGCGCGAGATCCTGATGCAGCTTGGCCGCATGCACGAGATAGGGGTCGATGCGCAGGGCTTCAAACAGCGCGGCATGCGCGAATTGCCTTGCCAATGCGGCGGATGAGGCGGTGCTGGCATGAATGCGACCGAGCGCATCTCCGACCTTGCCGGCGAACCCGGAGTTCGCAGTGCCGCCCGCAAGAAGCGGCTTCCAACAGGGATGCGTGTCGGGTTCGAGATACGCCATCGCGAAGAGATGGCGCCGATCGTCCGCGAACAAGATGTGGGGCACGAGCGAGTCATCGATGCTCGCAACCTCACGAATCCACGCGACTTCGCTGGCCGATCGCTCCACGGGCGCATGCCACTCGGCCGCCACCCTGAGCGTTTCCAACGCCTGCTTGATGCAGATCGGACCACCCGGCAGATCGACGCGAAAGATTGCCGACGACACACCGCCCGTCAGCGGCACAAGCCTGGCAATGCTGCCGTTCGCCAAAATGCCGGCTTCGCGAAGCGCTGCCGTCATCTGGTCCACGGGTGTCGCGAATGCGCCGTCGTTGTGGGTCTTCACGGTCGAGGTGAACTCATGCACTGTGAGGCGCAGCGGCGTGAAGCACGACACTCTTGCCACCGCGAATGTATCGCGGGCAAGCTTTGCCGATAGCTCGCTTGCGTTATTCCGCAGGCTCCAGGGCCACCGCCTTCTTGTGCCCGAGGGCGTCAACCGGCTCATGACGAACTTCGACTTTCGGGTCGAGAACGCGCGTCCAGGTCGCAATCTCCAGGCAGATCCCGTCGGGATCGAAGAAATAGATCGACCGCACAAAGGTACTGGACGAGACGTCCTCGCTGATCTGTCGCGGCGAGTCGTCGTGATTGACCACCTTCGTGCATTCGACGCCGCGGGCGACCAGCTTTTCATGATATTCGTCGATCTTCTCGGCAGGGACGTTGAAGGCAACATGGTTCATGGAGCCATGGCCCGACGCGATGGACTTGCCGCTACCAGGAAGGTTGCCCGCTGCGGCGACGCCTGGGGTCGCTTCAGGTGCATTGGGGAACCAGAAGAAGGCCAAAGAATCGCCGTTGCCGATGTCGAAAAAGAAGTGCTGGCCCATGCCATTGGGAAGATCGATCGTCTTGATCAACGGCATGCCAAGGACGTTGCTGTAAAAGTCGACCGTCCGGGCCATGTCCTTGCAGACCAGAGCCAGATGGTTCAGCCCCTTGAAATCGAAAACCCTGTTCGTCGTGGCGGACATGGTGACGCTCCTCCAATAGTTCCCAAGACACCATACCACCGCGCCTGTCGGCGGACTAGATAGGACTCTAAGGAATATCGGCCTCCCCGTTCGCTGCCTTCGCGGCAAGCCGAATGTTCGACGGACAGACGGCGCGGACGAAGAAGAACTGCTATCCGCCGCGCGACGAGCTCCATCTATCGAACTGGTACCGCGTGTCGTCGGTCCGATCTCTGCTTAATAGCTGCAGCGGGAATGGAGCAGCGAATGCACCAATTGTGCGCGCGGAGGACGGCGAAAATTCGCCTTCATCATCCCATTTCCACCGGCACAACATCAACGCCGACTTCCACGACGTGATCGCCGCCGCCGGTGATGACGCCATTGATCGGCGCTACGTCGCTGTAATCGCGGCCCCATGCCAAAGTTACATGGCCGTCGCCCGGACGCATGTCGTTCGTCGCATCGAGATCGACCCAGCCGAAGGGCGGCGCCCACACCGAGAACCACGCATGACTGGCATCGGCACCGAGCAGGCGCGGTTTGCCGGGCGGCGGTTCGGTCAGAAGATATCCGCTGACATAACGTCCCGGCAGGCCCAGCGCGCGCAGGCTCGCGATCCCCATATGCGCGAGATCCTGACACACGCCCGAGCGCATCTCAAACACGCGATCGACCGGTGTCGTCGCGTCGGTCACTGTTGTGTCGTAGCGAAAGTCCTTATGGATACGATGCATCAGATCAAGCGCACCGACGAGGACAGGGCACCTGGGCGGAAAGCTTTTCACGGCATAGGCCGTCATGGCCGCTGTCGGCGTACCAAGCGGCGAGTCAAATAGATATTGAACGACATCTCGCGCCTCAGGGTCGTGATCCTGTTCCATCTGGGCGTGAACCTGCTCCCACGACAGCGATTGTTCGGCGGCGAGCGTCCAAGGCGGCGCTACATGCACGCGGCTATAGGAAACGATCTCCAGCACGGTGTGCTGCTGTTCGATCGCAAACCATTCCGCTGCGTTGCCGAAAAAGTCCGTGATCGCATGCCGCTGGGCGACGGGCACCGAGATACGGATGCCTGCTTCCTCGACGCGCTGCACCGGCGTGTCGCGCGGCGTCAGATGGGCCAAATGGCAGGAATATGAGACATTCTGCGCATAGCGATACAACGTGCGGTGACGGACTCCGTATTCCATCACTGCACCTCACGCGCCGGCGCTGCGCCGGTGCGCAAGCGGATGGAATGCTGAAAATAGGCATCGGTTATCGCATCCGAGACATGCGACATCGCGTCTGCGATCCTGTCGGTGAATTGCACCAGCTCGGTCCGCTTACCGCTTTCGGAGGCCTCGGCCAAACTCAGGGAATTGGCGCGCATTGCGGCGAAGCGTGCATCGCTCGCGATATTGAAGGCACCTCCGTGCCGCTGTGCCGGCGTGATGCGCGGCAATTCCTTGAGATTGCGCTCGATCGCCGCAAGCTGAAACGCCGTGCTGCGCGGATTGCTTTCATCGAGAAGCAGAAGATCGATGAGCGGCGGGACATCGAACAGGTTCAGGTTTCGCGAGCGATAGGTCATCGCGCTGTCGGCGATTTCGAGTATGGCGCGAATGTGCTGAACCTCGACTTCCGAAACAGTTCCCACCGCCTCGCCGACGAGCCAACTTAAATGCGCGGCGCGCTCAATACGCCGGCCCAGATCGACGAACAGCCAGTTCGGACCTCGCGTCATATTCTCGGCGCACAAGCCGGAAAAGGCGGCCGCGCGCCGTACGAGCTGGTCGAGGTAGGCCTGCGCCTGACTGGTGTCGAGCAGCGTTACAGATTCCGGTGCCTGGGCGCGCTCCGTCATGAGTTGGATCACGCGCCACGTGTCCAGCGATAGCCGGTCGCGCGCGGACCATCCTGTTTGGCGCGCCCGGGTGAGGAGTTGCTGAAGGCCTTGCGGCTGTTTGCGGTCATAGATAAGCGCGCGCAACCCAGACAGAAGCGTGGCATCATCTCCGGCCGCGACCTCACGGTTCATCTGCGATTGCACTTTGGCATTGCGGAACAGAAATCGGTCGGCGATGTCGCTTACGAAGGCTGGGTCTTCGCCTAGCCGCTCCGTCACGGCACGCAACACGCGGACGAGATTCTCGGCACGCTCGATATAGCGACCGAGCCAAAATAGATTATCCATCGCCCGGCTCGGCGGCGCTTCGCCAGTGCGGCGGATTTCCGGCTCGCGTGCGCTGGGCCGCAGGAGGCTGAACGTGTCGGCCGGCCCCTCGCCGCGAACCCATGCGTCCTTGCTGGTCGCGCCCGATTGAATCGATAGCGTGCGTGCGTGATCGTCAGGTGCGACGCGCACCAAGCCGCCTGGCATGACGATATAGCCTTGCGACGTCCAAGCGGCGAACACGCGAAGGTTGACGGGCTTCGTCCCGAATCTTCCACTCTGATAGATCGGCGCCAGGCCGAGCGGCACCGCATCCTGCGTCACCACGGTGGCGCCTCGGCGCGCGATGCGTTCCTTTAGCACTTCGATCTGGCTCATCGAAAGCTCGCTTCCGAGACGCGCGGAGGACTGCCGCGAAAACAGAGGCCGCGCATCGAATGCGTCGCGTACCACAACGCGATCCAGCCGTGCGAAAGCTTCCTTGCGGCCCCACTCCGTTCCGCACCACACGGTGGGAATGTCGGGAATTTTCAATTCTTCCCCGAGCAGGGCACGGCACAAGCCAGGCAGGAACGCGTCCATGGCGGGCGACTCCATCACGCCACCGCCAAGTGCATTGGCGAGGACAACGCCGCCGGCGCGCGCCGCGTCCGTGAGGCCCGGGACACCGAGCGCGGAATCGCCACGAAATTCCAATGGATCGCAGTAGTCGGAGTCGACGCGGCGGAATATGACCGCAATGCGCTCCAGACCCAGCAGCGTCTTGAGAAACACCTGCCCATCGCGCACGGTCAGATCGTCACCTTCGACCAGCGTAAGACCCAGATAGTGTGCGAGGTAAGCGTGCTCGAAATAGGTCTCGTTGTGCGGGCCCGAGGTCAGCAGAACCATGCGGCCGTTGCGTTTGTGGGCCAGGGACAACACGCTCTCGCGCAGCGTGCTGAAGAACGATGCAAGCCGCCGCACACGCATATCGTTGAAGAGATCGGGGAACGTGCCGCCTGTCACGATCCGGTTTTCGAGCGCATATCCAATGCCGCTGGGTGCGTCGGCGCGGCTCGCCAGGACCTTCCATGAGCCATCCGGCATCCGCGCCAAGTCGGCGGAATAGAGGTGGATGTGCACGCCCTGCGGTGGCGTGATGCCAACCAGCGGCCTGAGAAACTGCGGATGGCCGAGCACCAGATGCGGCGGTAACAATCGATCGGCTATCAGGCGTTGCGGACCGTATATGTCCTGCAGCACGGCATTGGAAAGATGTGCGCGCTGAACGATACCCGCTTCAATCGCCGCCCAATCGGAGGCGCCGATCACAAACGGCAGGATATCGAGCTGCCAGAGCCGCGCCTGCCCTTCGGCATCGTCATACACATTGTACGTAACGCCGTTCTCGCTGATCGCCGCCTGTGCGGCCGCGGCGCGGCGGGCATATTCCTCGACCGGCATGGAAGTGACGACGTCGGCCAACGGCTTCCATGCGGCGCGAACATGGCCCTTTGCGTCGCGCAATTCGTCGTAGCGCGCCAGCCGCAGCATGTCGCGCCATGCAGGTTCGGATGTGATGTCCGACTGGCTCATTTGTTGGGCGCGCGCCGAAGATCGAGCGTATGCGGAAAATCGGGATGCGCGTCTTCCGCCGGTGGCTCGAAGACACCGCCGGTGAACCCGAATGGCTCGAACCGCGCGAGACGCCGGCCCTCAGCCTCGTAGGCGTTGACGGGAAACGTCACGTAGTTGCGGCCCCCCGGATGCGCGACATGATAGGTGCAGCCTCCCAGCGACCGCTTGCGCCAACCGTCCCACACTTCGCAGATGAGCGGCGCATGCGATGGAATCGTCGGATGCAGCGTACTCGCGGGCAGCCATGTGCGAAAGCGCACGCCGCCGACCGCATCGCCAAGCGAGATGGGTTTCAACGGCACATTACGGCCGTTTACCAGTATCTTGTGCCGACCGGCGACGAGACCCGAAGCCTTCACTTCCAGTCGTTCGACCGAACTATCGACGAAGCGCACGGTGCCACCGACTGCGCCCTCCTCGCCCATAACGTTCCAAGGTTCGAGCGCCTGGCGCAGTTCAAGAGCGACGCCGCCATATTGAACCTTCCCTGCGAGCGGAAAACGGAACGCCCAATGAGGCCGAAACCACTCGACATCGAAAGCGAAGCCGTGTGCGTTGAGATCCGAAATGACGTCGAGGAAATCCGCCCACACGAAATGCGGTAGCATGAACATGTCGTGCAACGCCGTTCCCCAGCGTACCAATTTTGGCTTGTAAGGCTCGCGCCAGAATCGCGCGACCAGCGCGCGCAGCAAAAGTCCCTGCGCGAGACTCATCTCCGGATGCGGCGGCATTTCGAATCCGCGAAATTCGACAAGACCAAGCCGCCCGGTTGGACCGTCCGGCGAATAGAGTTTGTCGATGCAGATTTCGGTGCGATGCGTGTTGCCGCTGACGTCGATCAGAAGATTGCGGAAGATACGGTCCACCAGCCACGGCGGAATGTTGCCATTCGCCGGATCGGGTACCTCGTCAAACGCGATCTCCATTTCGTACAGAGAATCCAGGCGCGCCTCATCGATACGCGGCGCTTGGCTCGTCGGTCCGATAAACATGCCGGAGAACAGATAGGACAGCGACGGATGGTTCTGCCAAAAGGCGACAAGGCTGCGCAGCAAATCGGGACGTCGCAGGAATGGACTATCCGCCGGCGTCGCCGCGCCCAGCACGATGTGATTACCGCCGCCGGTTCCGGTGTGGCGGCCGTCGAGCATGAACTTCTCGGTGCCAAGCCGTGATTGCCGCGCTTCCTCGTAGATCGCTTCGGTGATCGCCACCTGCTCGCGCCAATTGCGCGCGGGATGGATGTTCACTTCGATTACGCCGGGATCGGGTGTGACCTTGATGACGTTGATGTGCGGATCGTAGGGCGGCGGATAGCCTTCGATATGAACCGCGACCCCGATTTCCGCCGACGCATCTTCTATCGCGGCCAACAGATCGAGATAGTCGGCCGCATTTTCCGTCGGTGGCATGAACACGCTGAGACGCCCAGCACGCGGTTCGACCGTGAGCGCCGTGCGCACCGGCGCGTTCTCGACTGGCTGTTCCTGTTCGACGCGCGCCTTGCGCGCTTCCCATGCCGCGTCGCGGATATGTCCCGAAAGATAGGGCTGGCGATAGGAATCGCGCTCGGGCAGCGGTGGAAATTTGTCGAATGGATCAGGTGGCGGAATATATGGCCGCGCCGTTTCGGGGAGCCAAGGCAATGCACCCATCGGCAAACGAAATCCAACCGGTAAATCGCCGGGGATCAACTGCAGGCGTTCCGCGCGTGTCACCCAGCGGTCGGAGCGCCAGCGCCGCCTGTCCGGCGCGTTCCAACGCTGCACGGGCAGCACATAACCGACGACCTTGTTCAAGCCACGCTCGAACACACGCGCGATACGAGACCGTATCTCGGGATCATCGAGCTTGGAGTTCAGCGGATCGACATTGATGGGCAGCCCTCGCTCCTGGGCGAGATAGTGCCACACGTCTTCATAGGCCGGCATCGCGTAGTCGGGATGGATGTCGAGCCGCCGCGCGATACCGCGCACCAGATTGCTTGCGTCTTCCGTTGTCGGCTTGTGGTCGTCGCGCTCGCGCGCGATGCGGTCCACATCGCGCCACAGCGGCAGGCCATCGCCGCGCCAATAGAGTCCGAACGCCCAGCGCGGCAGGCTCTCGCCCGGATACCATTTGCCCTGGCCGTAATGCAGCAAGCCACCAGGCGCGAAGCGCTTCTGCAAACGGCGGATGAGCGTATCGGCGAGACCGCGCTTGTCAGGGCCGACTGCCGCGGTGGTCCACTCCGCGCCATCCATGTCGCTGATCGAAACGAAAGTCGGCTCGCCGCCCATAGTGAGCCGCACATCGCCTTCGTGCAGCAACCTATCGATATGGTCGCCGAGCTTGTCGATCGCGCGCCATTGTTCGTCGCTATAGGGTTTGGTGACGCGCGGAGGTTCGGCCACGCGGGTGATCGACATCTCGAATTCGAACGACACCTCGCACTCATCCAGCGAGCCGGTGATAGGTGCGGCGTTCGTCGGGTTCGCGGTACAGGCAAGTGGAATATGCCCCTCGCCCGCGAACAGGCCAGAGGTCGGATCGAGACCGACCCAGCCTGCGCCCGGCAGATAGACTTCGCACCATGCGTGCAAATCGGTGAAATCCTGCTCCGCACCCGACGGACCATCGAGCGATTTCTGATCCGGCTTCAACTGAACGAGATAGCCGGAGGCAAATCGCGCGGCCAATCCCAGATGCCGCAGCAACTGCACCAGCAGCCACGCAGAGTCGCGGCACGAACCGGCGCGGCTCTCCAAAGTCTCGTCCGGCGTCTGGATGCCGGGCTCCATGCGGATGAGATAGCTGATGTCGTCTTGAAGCTTCGCGTTCAGATCGAACAAGAATCCGGTGGTCGGCTTTTCGATCCTCGGCACCGAGGCGAGATAAGCATCGAAGCGCTCACCGGCTTTCGCCTTCTGGAAAAATGGGCTGAGATCTTCGAGCAGCTCGGCGGGGTATTTGAATGGAAAGACCTCCGCTTCGGGCTCAAGAAAAAAGTCGAACGGATTGATGACGTTAAGCTCGGCCGTCAAATCGACCGTCACGGTGAGATATTCCGTCTTCTCTGGCACCACCACGCGCCCTAGCCAGTTGGACTGTGGGTCCTGCTGCCAGTTGAGGAAGTGTTCACCGGGGCTGATCGCCAGCCCGTACGAAAGAATCGGTGTCCGGCAATGCGGTGCCGGCCGCAGCCGCACGATCTGGGGGCCAAGATTTATTGGGCGGTCATAGCGGTAGCGGGTGGAATGCCGGAGGGCGACTTGGATGCTCATTCCATGCACTTTGCCGCAGTTGCGAAATGGCCGCCACGGTTCCTTCGCAGACGCGGCGACGCAGCGACATCTCGCGTTTTATTCTGCGTTTTCAAATACCTAACACGGGCAAATTCAACATAATGGAGCCTCTCAGTCGCCAATTTCGCGGGCAGATCCCTTTTTCGAGACCGTCCACCCGTGAGAACTGCAGCCATGGCCCCGGTGGTCTACCCGATCATCGACATTCTGCTGGGCCTTCTGCGTGCACATAGGGCATCGACGAAGAGCGCCTTCGAAGCGTCCATCGCACGCTGGGCTCGTGTGACCGAGAAATTCAGGCGGGCAAGGTCTTCGATAGGGATTGTGCGGACTCAGTGACGCGCGGACCGGACCAGGTCGCGACCGGCACCATATTCGGCGATCTTGCTGTCGCCGTCGTGCGGGAAGTTGGTTGGTGCGCCCAGCACCCTCTTGGCGGCGCGCCGGCCATTGGAATCGCACGAGTAGCTTGCCGACACGGCGCTGTCGCTCATCAGCCGGTTCTGGCGTCGTTTGCAGGCGCGGCGGCCGATGAGAAGCTGGTCCGATTGCCTCGCGTGTCGCAGCGATAGGTGGCGCCCGAGCCGGATCGGGCGCCTTGCCGTCCAATTTGCACTTGCCCGGTAAGCCCCGGCACAATCGGCGCCGGCCAGCAACGCCGGAGAGCCTCTTGTTCAAACGTGTCCTGATTGCCAATCGCGGCGAGATCGCCATCCGCATCGCGCGCGCCGCGGCCGCCCTCGGCATCGAGCAGGTTGGCGTCTACGCCCCAGCGGACGCTCTATCCCTCCACACCCGCGTCACGTCCCATGCGCATGCCCTAGCCGCGACGAGTGATCCGGTGCGCGCCTATCTCGACATCGAAGGTCTGATCGCGGCCGCGAAGGCTACCGCCTGCGATTGCATCCATCCCGGCTATGGCTTCCTGGCGGAGAACGCGACCTTCGCCCGGCGCTGCGCCGAGGAGAACATTGTCTTCATCGGCCCGCGCCCCGAGACGTTGGCGTTGTTCGGCGACAAGACAAAAGCGCGAGAGCTGGCGAAGTCCCTCGGGATCCCGATTGTCCCCGGCAGCCAGAACATATTGAAGACCGCCGAAGATGCCGCCGCGACAGCTAAGGACATCGGCTATCCCGTCATGCTGAAAGCCGCAGCAGGTGGTGGCGGACGCGGCATGCGCGCGGTGTCATCCGCCGACGAGCTCCCAGCAGCATTCGCCCGCTGCCAAAGCGAAGCCGAAGCCGCGTTCGGCAACGGCGCGGTGTTCGTCGAAAAATTGATCGCGCGCCCGCGTCACATCGAAGTGCAAATCCTGGCGGATATACACGGCCATGTCGTTCATCTCTACGAACGTGACTGTTCGGTGCAGCTGCACAACCAAAAAATGATCGAGATCGCGCCCGCGCCGAACCTTGAGGCAAGCTTGCGCGAGCGCATTCTAGCCGACGCAGTTAAGCTCGCACACGCATCGAAGTATGTGAATGTCGGAACGGTCGAATTCCTCGTCGATCCCGATCGCGGCACCTACTACTTCATCGAGTGCAACCCGCGCATTCAAGTCGAGCACACCGTCACCGAACAGGTCACTGACGTCGATCTCGTCGAAGCGCAATTCGCGATCGCAGCGGGCGCGACGCTCAAATCGCTCGGGTTGGGCGAACAGTCCGCAGTTCGCGAGCCCCGCGGCTTCGCCATCCAGTGCCGCATCATCGCTAAGGGAGTTGGCGCGTTCACGGCGTACAAGGAACCGGCGGGGCCCGGCATCCGTGTCGATTCCTGCGGCTATCTCGGCTACGCGCCGCCGCCGCAGTTCGATCCGATGTTCGGCAAACTCATATGCTGGTCAAACTCGACACAGAGCTATGCCTCAGCAATCGGCCGGTCACTGCGTGCACTGGACGAATTTCACATCTCAGGTCTCTCGACGAATCTTCATCAGCTGCGAGCCATTCTCTCGCGACCGGAGGTCCGCGCCGGCGACGCGCGGACAAGTCTACTCAGCGAACATCCCGATCTCGCTTCGACCGCGAGCAAGGCATCGAACTCGCTGTCGCTGTTCGAGCAACAGGCGCGCGCGCTCAGCCGCGCTGCCGCGCCGATGGCGCTTCCTGTGTTATCGGCGCCATCGCTCGCCGTGCGTGAAGGCGACGAAGCCGCCGAGTCACCTATGGGCGGCTCGATCGTTGAGGTGCCGGTCAAAGCTGGCGAGACCGTGAACGCCGGCGACACACTGATGGTCATAAGTGCCATGAAAATGGAGACAACCGTCACTGCACCCTGCGCTGGGACGATCCGTGAGCTTCAACCGCTCGCCAAGGGCGACACGGTCGCCGCAGGTCAGATTGTGGCCACCATCACTCCGAGCGCCCGTACCGCAGATGCCAAATCACGCGAATACGGCCCCGAGAGTTGGGCGCCGGTCCTAAAGGAAGTTCACACGCTCCAGGACCTCGCACACCGCCGGTTCGCGCCGGACTCCAAAGACCCTGGTGTCGTGCGCCAGCGCAATCGCGGCAAGCTGACCTGCCGCGAGCGCATCGATCTTCTGCTCGACGAGGACAGCTTTCGCGAGGTCGGTAGTCTCGCAGGCTTCGCAAGCTACGATGCCGATGGCGTCATCTCGGACTTCACGCCCGCCAATCACGTCGGCGGATGGGGCAAGATCAAAGGCCGCACCGCCATCGTCTGCGCCGACGACTTCACGTCCCGTGGGGGGCATGCCGATGGCGCGATCGGCCAGAAGAGCCGCTATCTCGACGAGCTGTCGCTCGATTTGCGCTGCCCGTCGATCCGTTTGCTCGACGGTTCGTCCGGCGGTGGGAGCGTTGCGGCGATGGTGCCAAAACAGCAGCACGAGGGCGAAAGCGCGGCGAAAGAAAGCTCTGGTGCGATCACTGCCGGCCGCCCGCGCGTCTCGGGCAGCGGAGGTTCGATGCTGCCCGGCCATCTCGGCAGCGCAATGTACGCGCGGCAGCTCTCCGAAGTGCCGGTGGTCAACGTGTTGCTCGGTAGCGTCGTCGGCATTGGCGCCGCCAAGGCGGTCCTCGGCCACTTCTCGGTGATGGTGCGCGACATCGCGCAGCTTTTCGTCGCGGGGCCGCCAGTCGTCAGTCACGCCATGGGTTACGACATCACCAAGGAAGATCTCGGCGGCTGGCACATCCATTGCCGTAACGGTTCGGTCGACAATCTCGCCGAAACCGAAGAGGACGCGATGGAGCAGACGCGTCGCTTCCTCTCCTATCTGCCGTCGAGCGTCTTCGAACCGATGCCGGTTATCACAAGCAACGACCCCACCGATCGGCGCGAGGAAGAGCTATTCACCATTATCCCGAGAAAGCGCACCACCACCTTCGACGTACGCCGCGCCATCCGCCTGATGGCGGACAAGGGCTCCTTCTTCGAGATCGGCCCGCTCTGGGGCACCGATCAGGTCACGGGCTTCGCGCGCTTCGGCGGCTATCCCGTCGGCGTCATCGCCTCCGACAGCCGTCACGTCAACGGTGGTGCCCTGACGGCGGATGGCTGTGACAAGCTGCGCCGCCATCTCGATCTCTGCGACCTGTTCCACATTCCCCTGTTAAACCTCAACGACAATCCCGGCTTCGCCGTCGGCCTCGAACACGAGATCGCAGGCACCATTCGCAAGGGGGGCGAGTGGATGATCGCCTTCGCGCAGGTGAAGGTGCCGGTCTTTACCGTCATCTTGCGTCGCAGCTTTGGCGTCGCCGGCAATAACTATGCGACGCCCAAAGGGCACGCGAGCGCACGTGTCGTGTGGCCGGCGGCCGACGTCGGCGGCATCCCGCCGGAGGGCGGCATCGAAGCGGCCTACAAGCGCCAGCTTGCGGAAGCCGCCGATCCCGTCGCCCTGCGTGCCGAGATCAACGCACGCATCGAAAGCGCGCGCGGCCCGATCGGTCCGCTCAACAAATTCCAGATGGAGGAGATGATCGATCCTCGCGACACGCGTCGCTATGTATGCGAGTGGGTGGAAAACGCCCACCGCATCGTGTCGCAACCAAGCTTCCTCGGTTCGCGCGCTCTGCAATTCCGCCCTTAGCGGTTCGAATGCCGCGCCGGGCACCATCGCGGTCCGGAGCTGGCGCTTTACAGGGACTATCAGGGAAATTTCTGCGCAAAACAGCGAGCATGATCGAGCGAAACAGAAAGCGTTGAACAGCAGCGAACGCGTCTGCGGCAGGCGAGCCGACCCCACTTGTGGGCCCGGCGCGCCCGACACCCAAGATGGGCGGGAACACGCGGACGGTAATGGATTGCGCCAAATCAAAGTCGCCAGCCAGGACTTCCGGCACTCTGCTGGCATGGAAGTGTTCAGGATATTCTTTATCGACAGTGGCGGCCACATTTTCGGCCTCGATGAGTTTCGCGCCCCCGACGATCGAGCCGCCATTTGCCGAGCCCGGATATTTCTCGGCAACGAAGGTGGCTACGACATTTGGCAGGAAGATCGGCACGTTCATCTGGAATTAAATCGCGTCCGGCCCACGCTGCACTAGAGCGATTGGTACTCTATCGCGGCAGTGGTCATCCGGCTTCCGTTTCCGAAATCAGTAATATTGCCGAAGCTGCACGTAGATGACACTCGGCTGCTCGAATAGCGGCGGGCTCGCGCCTGTGAGCGGAATGCCGCCGAACTCCGATCGCGAAGGCCCAAAGGGAGTCTGGACGCCGGCGACGAGATTCAAGTCCTGCTGCAGGGAATAGGTCGCCTGCGCGATGGCATAAACGCTTCCGTCGTCGAGATTGGCGATCAGAGTCGGACTGATCTGCAACAACGGCGTCCACTGCAGCGTCGCCCCTGCGGCCAGATAGTCGCGGCCGGTGTTGAACACTTGTCCGCGCAGGAGCCGGTCGACCAAAGGCGAAGGCAACGCATCAACGGCGTAATGTCTTGCCGAAAGGCCGAAGCCGTTTCGGTAATACTCCGCGAACAGTGTGGCGTCGCGGTCGAGCAGCGTGGTCGCGTCTGAGATGTTCACGAGTGCCGACGTCAGAACAGGCCCGTCGTGCACAAAAGTGGGAACGACTTCGGCGTTCCAGGTGGCACCGCCAAGCGGTCCATTGACGCCAACGGCAGCCACCCAGTCGCGGTGGTCGCGTGCGACGAGCCAGGTTGTCTGAAGCGGTCCGATTGCGGTGTGAAAATGGAGTGCATAGGAGCTGGCGTTCGATGTCGGCTCGCCTCCCTTTTTTTGAGGGCGCGGAACGGCCACGAATTGCAGGTCCGCGCCGTCAGCGAACAGCCATTGCCCGTAAATCATGTCGGTTCCCGGCTTGTATTCGGTGTCCACGGCGCTCGGCGCGAAAGGATCGAACAGATCCATCGGATGAAACACCAAGCCGCTCCCCCAGGTCAGCGCCTGGCGGCCGGCGCGCAACACGAGGTTTGCGCTGGAGTAGCCCACCGACAGCCGATCGATGCGCTGTGTCGCGGAGAGATGTTCGCCGTCGAGAAAATTGTTGCTGAGGTTCCACCACGTTGCCGGCGGCGGCGGCGGAAAAATTCCGAGCGCATCGCGCCGCACGGTGAGAGCCGGCGTACCACCCGCATCGGCTGTCAATTCATAGGCGAATGCGAAATCCCAGGAGCCCGAGCGGGGCTCCCATATCAAACGCAGGTCGCCGACAATATCGTTGCGGGATTGCTCGCCAACCGCTGCCGAAATGCTCCGGGTATCTTCGAACGCGGCCTGATCTCCCAACTCGACACGCCCATGAAGTCCCGCGGCCAACCCTGGCGATGCAAGCAACACTGCAATCGAGAACGCCGCAGAGGTGCCCGACCATTTCATGGCTCACCCGGCTTGGGCCTGGTTGCGCCGTTCGTCCGCCGTGATCCGTCCATCCGTGATGACCATGTGGCGGCGCGTTCGCTCGATGACGCGCGCATCGTGCGTCGCCATCAGGAAAGTTATGCCAAGTCGCTCGTTGAGATGCGACATCAGCGTGATCAGATCTTCGGCCGTTTTGGTATCGAGATTGGCCGTGGGCTCATCCGCGAGCACGATGGCCGGCCGGCTCGACAGGGCGCGCGCCACCGCCACGCGCTGCTGCTGCCCGCCGGAAAGTCGCGCGGGACGGCGGTTCTCCAGTCCATCCAGTGCCACTTCGTGCAGAACTTCCCTGGCGCGCGCGCGGCGCTCCGCGCGGTCCACGCCGGACAGTTGCAGGATGAATTCGACATTCTCAATCGCCGACAGAACGGGAATGAGATTGTAGGCTTGGAAGACGAACCCGATCTTGCGCAGGCGCAGGTCCGCGAGCGCATTGCCGCTGAGCGCCGTGATCTCCTCCCCATCGATCTTGATACTTCCCTTAGACGGCTGGTCGAGCCCGCCGATGACGTTAAGCAAAGTCGTCTTGCCGGAACCGGAGGGACCAGCCAGCGAAGCGAAGTCGCCCTTCTCGATCGCAAGATCGATCCCGCGCAGAGCCGGCACGTCAATCGCGCCTTGTCGATAGTGCTTTGTTACGCCTCGGCATTCGACGATTGCAGTCATGCTTCTCTTCTCACATTGTGCCCCGGATCATCGCCTCGACCGGGCTGACCTTGGAGGCGCGCCGCGCCGGCCACAGCGTCGCCAGTACGCCAAATGTCCACACGATCAGGCTGTAGAGCGCGAAGTCGCCCGCATCGACGCGCAGATAGAGTACGCGTCCCGCACCCACCAATTCGGCGCCGCGTGCCAGAAACCCGAGATCCAGCCCGCGCGGAAACGCCTGTACGCTCGCCACCGACAAGGCGATCCCGATCGCCACACCCGCGCCGATCAGCAACACCGATTCCAACGCGACTTCGTACATTACGAGTCGGGGCCGCATGCCCAATGCCTGCAGGAGCCCGAACTCCCGCGTGCGTTCGAACACCGCCATGAGCTGGGTGTTCACGATGCCGATCGCCATCAGCGCAAACATCGTCCACAGCCACATGAGGACGAAATCGTTGAAGAACGAACTGACGGCATAGGCCAACGGCGCCAGCGTTGCCCAGGTCTGGATGTCCAAATCCGGCGCTGCCTTGCGCATGTCCGCGATCAGACCGGGAAGCACCGCATCGCTTTCGGCGATGAAGGCGATTTCGGTGATGTCGTTCCCAACTCCGGTCAGCGCCTGCGCGGTCTTGATCCCGGTGAACGCGAATTCGTCCTCCGTCTGTTCGGGGGCCGCGTAAATTCCGACGATGGGAAATGCACGCTCCGCCAGATGGCCGCTCGCGTCCTGCGCCATGACGACCACGCGTTTGCCGATTCTGGTTTTCAATCGCACGGAGAGATTGCGTCCCAGCACGATGCCGGCATCGTCGGGCGCCGCAAGATATCGACCCCGCGCGATCTGAGACGGGATCACCGACATCGCCCGTTCCTGATCCGGGGACACGCCCATCAGCGTGATCGGCAACGTCTTGTATTCGCTTTGGACAATGGCACTTATGCGGACGCGAGCGGCATGAGCGATGACGGTACGGCTGTCCAGGAGGCCAGCCAGCCCGCCGTGAGGCGGCGGCATGCGATGGTCGGCCGAAGGATCGTCGAGATACCCTTTCGCATGAATCTCGGCCTGTCCGGTGACCAGTTTGAGCGTCGTGTCGCGGCTGCTCTGCGACCAGGCCTTCAACAGCACCGAAAACGTCAGGATGGACCATAGTCCGACGCTTACGACCAATAGTGTGATGACCGTACGCCGCGGATTGCGCCACAGGTTGCGCCAGGCAAGGGGCAGGAGAAGCCAGAAGGACGCCATCACTCGGCCCTCATGGCCGGCACCGGCTTGAGGCGCCGCACCCGCGCATAGGGCACGATCCCGGCAACGAGGATGGCAAGCACAATGGAGAGCGGTCCACTGAACACGCCGATCGCGTCTAGTTGCGGGTAGAGCGTGGACGGCATGTGCCATTGCGAAAAGAGGGCTTCGGCGCTGGGAAACGGAATTCCGTGCACCGCGGTCCAGGCGGTCGCGGCTCCGCCAACGGCGATACCCAGCGCCGCGCCGATGATCGCCAAAAGCAACAGCTCGATCCAGATCATCCGGCCGATCTGGCTCGGACGCATGCCGATCGCCATCAGCATGCCGAACTCGTGCGTGCGCTCCAGGACGGACATCAGCAGCGTGTTCAGGATGATGAATACGGCGATGACGACCAGGCTGACATAGATGAGAAGCGAAAAGCTCGCATCGAGCAGAATGATGTCGTTCAGCGCGGGCTCCAATTGGGCCCAATCGCGAACGACAAGGCCGCTACGCCGCGCGACGGCGCGCATCTCCGGCAGCGCCGAACCGATGTCACCCAGGTGCCGTCCACCGATCGCAATGACGTTGACGCGGCTTCCCATTTCGAAGTCCGCTTGGAACTGCGCGAGAGGAAGTTCGACGATCTCACGGTCGATCTCCGGCGAGCCCGTGGCGAAAATTCCCCGGACGGTCAGGACGTCGGCGGCCACGGTGCCATCCCGCGCCGCGCCGAGCATCGTCAGCTTGCTCCCGACGGACAGCTTGAGATTTCGCGCAAGCCCCGCGCCCACGACGACGGCTGCCCGATCGGTTGCGCTCAGGTAACGGCCCTCAATGATTGTCGTGCCGAGAGTCGTCACCTCCTGTTCCCGTAACGGATCGATGCCGAGCAAGGCTGCGCCGTAGCTGCGCGCGCCGTCGGAAAGGATCACATAGGTCTCCGCACGCGGCGCCGCCGCGGTGACGGACGCTAAACCGGCGAGGCGCGCCACCAGCGCATCGGGATCGGCGATCGATTTGCGCAGATCCGGATCGTCGCTGTAGCCCACGGGCTGGGCCTGCGCGAAACCGTCCATCAATCGCAGGACACTCTCTTTCATCGTGCCATAAGCGCCGCGCTGCAAGGACAGCAGGAACACCGTGATCGCCGCCGCCAGCGCGATCGAGGTCAGGCTCAGCACGGTGCGATGCGGTTGCCGCCAGATGTTTCGCCAGGCAAGCCCGAGCAGCATCGATCAGTTCCTGGGATTCTGCAGATTGGAAAGCGTGAAGAGATAGCCTGGTATGGAAGAGTCAAATTCGCCCGACAGCGTTTCGATGCGGGTCCATTTGCCGGGATCGTCGGACGGCCGCATGGTCATGACTTTCGGATAGGGCCGTCCGCCCAATATTGCGATCACATCGGTCGTCATGGAACGGACGGGCTTCATGTCCTGGTCGTAGAATGTCTCCGCGACCATGACTCCATCGTCGCGGACCTTGATCACCTGCTTCCCCCACACGACAGGCGCCGCCGGCTTGGGAATTGCCTCGATCGTGTAGATCGCGTGGCCGCCGTCCTGCGCGGTCCCGACAAGCCGATGCGTGTATTTGGTCAGAACGTCGTTGGCCTTCGAAAGATCGTCGTAGGAAAAATCGGAGCCCATCCAGGATTGCGCCATCATACTGGCAGGCAGCCGGATCACCTGATTGAGCTTCGGATTGAACACCCAGGTGTCATCGCCCAGCTTCAGTGTGGCGTTGCCGGCATCCTGCGCGGGCGCGACGAAACGCACGAGCGCGTCATCGTCACCTTGCGTCCACGCTTTCATGCGAAGCGAACGCTCCCAATCGGAGCGGTGTACCGTCATGGTCACTTCGGTGTTGGATGTCTTCGCACGCCAATTGTCGAAGGCTGCTCTGAGTAGAGCATCCGCAGAGGGTGCCGCCAGCGCCGGCGATAAACCAAGGCAGAAAAGGCCGATCGCGATAGCGGAGTATCTCATGCTCATTTGGCCGCCTTTCCCGCCTTGCGGGTCCTGATCCCTTCGAACAAATTCAACAGGAATTCGCGCACCCAGGCCTTGGCGTCGAACGAAGGATCGAGCCAGTACTGGAGAAGAACGCCGTCCACCGCACCGATCAGGACCGACGCCAGAATATCCGCGTCGGCGTCGGACCTTATCTCGCCGCTCGTTTGCGCCGCGCGGATCAGTGCGGAAACCTCGCGCCGATAATCGGCGTACAGCGATCGCATAGCGCCCGCGAAGCGCTTGCGAGTTCCCTTCTTGGCGGCCGCCGCCCAAACTTCCAATGTGACGGGATAGAATTCGATGTGCCCCACGAACGCGCCGATCGCGGCCTGCGTAAAGGCGATGATCCGGTCCTGGGCGTTCGCGCTCTGAGCCACTTCGGCGACGCTGGCTTGAAGCAGTTGTCCCTGGAACCATTCGAAGACCGCGTAGAAGAGATCTTCCTTGTTCTTGAAATAGTCGTAGAGCGATCCCTTGCTGACGCCAGCCGCCGCCGCGACATCGTCCATGAGAGTCGCTTCGTACCCCGCTCGGGCAAACTGGGCCGCCGCGGCCTCCACAATCTGGACGCGCTTGGCGGCATTGGGTCGAATGATCGTGCCATATCTAGTGACCGACTGGTCGGTCATTACTGACTCGACCGATCCGGCAAGTCAAGAAGAACCTTGCAGAGCCATTGTGCGGTCCCCGAACTGCCACGGGCCTTGATATCGGCCGGCGCAATCCTGATATCTCGATGGCTGCGGGAGGAGAGTTCGGCATGAGTGAAGTTTTGCTGCCGGCCGCGGAAGAAGCGATTGTCAGCCATGACCAGGCGTTCGACCCCAAATCCGCGATGCGGTCGGTCGGCATCAGCATCCTTGTAAACGGCGTTCTCCCGTTCGCGCTCTACAAGATCCTTGTGCCCTACTTTCCGTCCGGCAGCGTGATGCCGCTTCTCTACGCCAGCGCATTTCCAGTCATCGGGCTGATCGTCGGATTGGTCCGCACGCGCGTTGTCGACGCGATCGCGATCTTCGCTCTGTTCGGAATTGTCTATAGCGTAGCCACGACTCTCCTGGCCGGCGAAGTCAAACTCGCCCTGATCCTCGGCTCCACGCAGGGATTTCTGATCGCGGGAGTGTTTCTTGCGTCGGCGCTCATTCGTCGGCCGATTATGTTCTTCATGGTACGGCAATTCGTGGCCGGCAACGACTTGGCACGACGGACGCGATTCGCCGCCGTCGATCAAGCGGATCGAGGGCGCACTTTCTTCATAGCGACGATGGTCTGGGCGTGCGCGATTGCTCTGCTCGGTTCCATGTCGTTGGGTCTCGCATTCACCCTGCCCCCGGCCACCTATCTTCTCGTCAACAACATCGTGAATACGGCGGTCAATTTGATCTTGCTGGTCTGGACGATCCGCTTCGTGCGGGGGCGCATGGCGCTGGCAGCTGAAAGTCTTGCCACAGTCTGACGCGCCGGTCTCACTCCCGTGCTTTGCGCGCTCCTCTGCGAAAGCAGTCGGTAATTCCGACGCCAAGGCGCAAGCCAGGGGAATGCTCAAGGACAAATTAGCTTACGCGCGAATTCGGAACGACAGTGTAGAGATCGTCACCGTTCGTCGCCGTGCGGAGGCTTAGAATTCTGCTCCCAAATGCTATGCGCACAATCCAATCCGCTTCGCAATGACAGGGACGCGTGTTCGTGCCGCGCGGGCGGCACCGCTTCCCGCCCGCAGCCGTCGGTGCGGACCAAATCGTAAGATCACCGACCAATTCCATTGATTGCGACCAAGAGCTGCTTTGGACCGCGCAGCGAGGGATTGACACGATAGGGTGGCGGATCTTGAAGCGATCGAGGCTCTCGCAGTCGTCGCGCCAGCTCTTGCAGCGCGATTTGACCCTCCAGGCGTGCAAGCGGTGCACCAAGACAGTTGTGGATGCCCGCCCCGAACGCGAGATGCCTGTTGTCGGGGCGCTTCACGACAAAGGAATCGGGATCGCTAAACCGCTGCCCGTCGCGATTTGCGGCCGCCAGAAGAAGGTACACAGTCGAGCCCTTCGGGATATGGGTCTCATTGATCTGTATGTCGTCAGTCGCCGTCCGAAATGTGAAGTGAACCGGCGGTTCATATCGCAGGACTTCTTCGACGAACATCGGTGCCAATTCCGGTTTCGTCTCAAGAAGCGTGAACAGGTCGGGGTTCCGCAACAGCGTTAGCATGCCGTTGGAAATGAGATTCACGGTCGTTTCGTGGCCAGCCAGAAGCAGCAAAATTGCGAGGGCCGTCATGTCGGGAGCAGCGATCGTGCCTTCGTCCCCCGAATAGTGGACGAGACGAGATATCAAATCGTTTTTTGGCGCGGCGCGGCGCGCTTCGATCAGGCCAAAGAGGTAACCGCCAAGCTCGGCCACTGCGCGTTGGGCGCCGGGCGAGGTAACGCCAACCTCGCGAGGATCACGATCTGTTGCTTGAACGATCGCGTCGGCCCAAATTCTGAACTTTGGCTCGTCGGATCTGGGAACTCCCAGGAGGTCAGTGACGACGGTGACGGGAAATGGATAGGCGATATCGGCGACGACATCGATCTCGCTTCGTCCTGCCAGACCGTCGATTAAGTCCGTCACGATCGCGCGCAGATTCGGCGCCAAGGCGCCAAAGCCCCCGTGACTTCCTGGCGGCAGAAGGCACCGCATCACGATCCGACGAATGCGATCATGCTCGGGTGGATCCATATTGAGGATGCTGAGCTTAGTGCCACCCCGGTTGGAATGTTCGGGATCCGAACTCAGTCGCGGCTCCTTAAGAAGCGTCGAAACCGTATCGTAAGTGCTGACGACGAAGCTTCCGTCTGATTCCTGCCGAATTGGCTCGGCGCGTAGCAACTCATATAGCGGATAGGGGTTGGCGCGATGCTCGTGCGAAAGAACGCGCTGGAATGTGCTAATTTCTGAATTGCTCACCGACATTGGGATGCCTCAAGCGCGTTCGAAAGTGGAGCTCCCGATCCTACTTGGAGACTACGCCGCGGGTCTGAGTCGACTATCGCCCTCAGCATGTCCTTACTCGAACTGAACTCTTAGTTCGAAGCCGATCTGCTGAGGCGTGCCCCATGTAACGTATCGCGTGCCGATGCTCGTCGAGTCTCCCATCGCCTGAATGTACGATTGGTTGAGCAGGTTGTTCGCATAGATACGGCCGCTGTACTTGCCGTCGGGACTGTCCCAGAGCAGATTCAGATTGAGCAGTCCGTACGGCTCTTGAGAAGTCCCGCAGCGCATTGAATTCACGGAAATAGGTCCGTGAGCGGTAGCTTGCGTTCACGATCGCTGTGAGATGGCCCCAGGTGAAGGGGTCGGTGCTATATGCGATACCGGCATTGGCAGACACTCGCGGCGAGTCGTTGAGCAGATTGCCCTGAAGATTCTGCAAGCCGGCCGCAGAGTTCAGTCCGTCCGTATTGAAGAAGTTCGTGTAGTAGGCGTTGATGTAGGAAAGATTGGCGTTGAGGGACCAATGGTTGTCTGGTGACCACGCACTTTCGAGCTCCAGTCCATCAACCTGTGCGCCAGCAGCATTCGTGACGTCGAGCGATAAGCCCACGATCTGGCTGACCTGGAAATCCGAGTAATCATAGTGGAAGGCTGATGCGTTGAGCGTCAGGGTGTTGTCCAACCACTGGCTCTTGTAGCCAACCTCGTAAGACGTGATCTTCTCTGGTGTGTAGTCGTCGTGGCAGGAATAGATGTTCGCGCCGCCCGCTTTGTATCCTTTCGAGTAGGTGAAGTAGATCATCATCGAGGGATCGATATTGTACTGAAAGCCGACGCGCGGAGTGAACGAGCTCGATTTGATGTTGTCCGTTTCGGTGGGACAGAACGGTGCGATCGGGATCTTCGTACCGCCGACGATCACGCCAAAGAAGTTACCGTAGGTGGCAGTCTGATAGTCTTCGGAATAACGCAGACCGCCGATCAATTTTAGGTCGTCGGTAATGTGGTACGTGACGTCGGCGAAACCTGCGTAGGAGTTCGTGCCGTATCCCGGCTCCAGGAAGTCGAGGTAGCTGCTTGGCGGAAGCCCCGAAAGTCCGTAATCGAAGATATAGCCCAGCCGATTGGAATCCTGCTCGGTGAGATAGAAGGCCCCCAAGACCCAATCCAGCCGATCGGTCTGACCAGACAGATCGAACTCCTGCGTGAAGGTACGATTCGAGTTCTTGCCCGTGTAAGGCGCTACGCTCAGGTTTGTACCATCGCCGTCGTTTGCGTAGGTGTAGAGATAGCTCTGGTAGGCGCTGATCGATTTCAACGTCGCAAACGGAAGCTGCCAGGTGAAGGTGCCGCTGATGCTCTGATAGTCGCGGCTTCCGCCAACCGGATCATTGTCATTGGTCTTGCGCGGAGCAGCAACGAAGGTTGCACCGGCGAGAAATGGATTGATGACAAAGGCCAGCGGCACGGGCGGACCGTAGTTGGTCAAATATTGCCAAGGTCCGGTGCTGTGGAACGCCGTCACCCCAAGATCGAAGGTCAGATTGTCCGCGATATCGGCAGCCAGTCGGAATCTCCCCGACAGATCTTGGCCCTTCGCGAGATCCTTTCCTCCAGGAACGATGTTCTTCACGAAGCCGTCTTCACGGTCCCGGTAGTCGACTACCAGCCGCGTACGAACATGGTCGTCGAACAGCGGTTCGTTCACGATTCCCTGGAGGTGATATTCGTTGTAAGTCGCGAAGCCCGCCAATGCGACGGCCTCAAAGCTATCGGTTGGCGCCTTTGTAATGAAATTGACTGCGCCGCCGGTTGCGTTGCGGCCGTAGAGCGTACCCTGGGGACCCCTGAGCACTTCGACCCGCTCAAGATCTACTTGGGCAAGATCAACGGTGCTTGTTTCCGGTTGATATACGCCATCGATGTTCACGGCGACGCCGGCAGTTCCCGACGAGCCTACGCTGGTCGCACCAACGCCGCGAATGGTCAGGCCCGTGGACCCGGTTAACGTGCCGGCGTGGAGACTGGGCACGGCGAATTGCAATTCGTTGACGGTATCGATGCCTCGCGCTCGGAGCTGGTCCCCCGATACTGCCGATATCGCCGCCGGCACGCTCTGAACCGTTTCCAAGCGCTTCTCGGCGGTGACGACGACCGTCTCGATCTGCGAGGCAGGTGTTTGGCCCTGAGCTAGAGCCGGCGCTCCCACCGCAAATGCGGCGAGCGTCGACACCGACAGCAGTGCGCTTCGAACCAATGCCATGTTTCCCCCCGATAGCGTCGCCGAAGATCGTGCGGCCCGCGTCTGACGTTTTGGTGCAGAAGTTCATCCAAACGTTATATGCTTGTCAAGCGTAATGGTGTATCGATGGCTGGAGAGCCATCGGTCGAATTCGAAGGGCAAGTTTCTTGGGCCTGGTTCAAGCCAATGTGGAGGCGCGAAAGCGCACCGAAGACCTGATCACCGTCGCGTCCGCCCATTTGAATACGATGGGCGTCTCGATGGAGTGGTTTGGCGAAATTGCAGCCGACCTCGGAATCACCAGGCCCGCGCTCTACAACTACGTCCGCGAGCGCGGAGAACTCCAATACAAGTGTTACATTCGCACCTGCGAAATGCTTGAAACAGCGTTGGACCGCGCGACGCGTTCGCGCGGCCCCGAAGCCACGATCAGCACGTTTCTCAGTCTGACCAATTCCGGCGCAGGTCCAGAAGCCGCCGTTCTTTGCGAGATCGATGCGCTGGCGCTGGAAAAGCAGAATGTCATTCGCGATCGGCGCGATCAGATCGTGTCGAGGATCTCAACAATCGTAAAACGCGGAATTGATAGCGGCAAGTTTAGACGCGTCGACCCGATCATCGTGTCAAATGCAATCGTTGGAATGGCCAATTGGACTGTGCTGGAACGCCGCTGGGGCGCCAAGGCAAACCTCGTCCTGAGTACAGCCGGGATGGAGGAAATCCTCTTCCGCGGTATCGCGTTCAACCACAACATCCCACTGAAAAAGCCAGAATGCTTCGCTCGGCCGAGAGCCTCGAACATCGACCCCTTTGATCGCCGCTCGCTGGAGAGCGCCAAGCGCGAGGCAATTCTTGTAGCTGCCTCCGGCCTGTTCAACAGAAAGGGCGTTGGTGCGACTCGCGTCGAGGATATTGCCGCGGTTCTCGATCTCAATAAGCGCGCCATCTATCACCTCATTGGCCAAAAGCACGCCGTGGTCGAGGCCAGCGTCGATCGTGCCTATGGGTTCTACCTGAACGTTATGGATGTTGCGGAGCATTCGAGCTGCTCGCGGCTGGACGCGATGTATGGCGCGCTCCGAGACGTGATTGAAATCACCAATGATCCCAAGAGTGCCGTGCTCGTGCCGTATGTCGGCTTTGGGCAGCTTGGCCCCGCCGGGCGCAAGAAGGCGACCGCTTACGCCCGGCGCCTATTCAACGGTTACGAGCGGATACTGATCGCGGGCGAGGCCGAGCGCAGCATTCGACGTCTGCCTCACGATCAGATCTTGTCCGGTTTGCCGGGAGTATTTTCTTGGGTGTCGAACCTGAAAGTCATGTCGCTGGAGGAACGCGCGCGGGTCGCGGATGAGCTGGCTACACTCGCGATCTATGGCTTGCGTGTCTGATACCGCAAAGGGACGCGTTCTGCGCCACCAGGAGAACGAACAAGTTAAAGACATGGATTAAGCGAAATCCGGAACAGAGGAAGAGGTAAGCGCCATGAGTCTCGCGAATGAACCCCTATCGGCCAACGAACAGCGTCTCGACCTGGGATTCGATCCCGATGCATTGCGCGACAAGTACCGCCAAGAGCGTGACAAGAGACTTCGGTCGGACGGCAACAAGCAATATGTGGAAGTAAAGGGCGACTTCAGCCGGTACGTCGACGATCCCTATGTTGCGCCAGACTTCAGTCGCGACCCCAAGCGCGATGAGGTCGAAGTCGTCGTCATCGGCGGTGGCTTCGGCGGGCTCATTGCAGGCGCGCGTCTCAGAGAGGCAGGATTTCAAGATATTCGGATCATCGAAAAGGGCGGCGACTTCGGCGGAACTTGGTATTGGAATCGATATCCCGGCGCGCAATGCGATATCGAGTCCTACATCTACCTGCCGTTGCTGGAAGAAACGAATTACATTCCCAAGGAGAAATATTCGTTCGGGCCTGAGATTCGCGCGCACGCAAGGCGGATTGGCGAGCATTACGACCTGTACCGGGATGCTTGCTTCCAGACGGAAATCAACGAGCTGCGCTGGCTCGAGGACGAGAAGAAGTGGCTCATCACGACAAACCGCGACGATCGCATGCGCGCGCGGTTTGTCATTATGTCGAATGGACCGCTAAACAGACCAAAGCTGCCTGCTATTCCGGGGATCGACAGCTTTGAGGGCCACACCTTCCACACCAGCCGCTGGGACTATGATTACACCGGTGGAAATACGACTGGAAACCTCGACAAGCTCGGCGACAAGCGTGTGGCCATCATTGGAACCGGCGCGACCGCAATTCAATGCGTTCCGCATCTCGGGAAGCACGCGGCGCACCTCTATGTTTTCCAACGCACGCCCTCGTCTGTCGACATGCGCGGCAATCGACCAACCGATCCCGAGTGGACGAAATCCCTGAAGCCTGGCTGGCACAAGGAGCGGATGGAAAACTTCAATGCCCTCGTCTCGGGCGTACCCCAACAGGAGGACTTGGTCAGCGACGGGTGGACCGACATCATCCGCAATCTGGCTGCTTTTATGCCAAGACAAACAGACGCAAATGTGTCGCTGGAAGACGTCGCAAAGGTGATGGAGCTTGCCGACTTCAAGAAGATGAATCAGATCCGGGCGCGCGTTGACTCGACGGTGCGGGACAAGAAGACGGCGGAAGCCTTAAAGCCCTGGTACAGGCAATTCTGCAAGCGGCCGACATTCAATGACGACTATCTGCCGACGTTCAACCGTTCGAACGTGACCCTCGTAGACACGATGGGGCGCGGCGTAGATCGCATCACGGAAAGAGGATTGGTCTTCGACGGCGTCGAATACCCGGTCGATTGCATCATCTTCGCGACAGGATTTGAAGTCGGAACGGCGTATACGCGGCGGGCCGGGTTTGAGATATTTGGTCGTGGCGGTATCTCGCTGTCCGAACATTGGAACCATGGGCTAAAGACGCTTCACGGCTTCTACAGTCACAATTTTCCGAACTGCTTTCACCTCGGCATCACCCAAGGCACGATCACGCCAAATTTCCCGCACATGTTGGACGAGCAGGCCGTGCATGTGGCTGAACTCATTCAACGCACCAAGGCCCGCCAGGCGCACTGTCTCGAGCCGACCGCGGAAGCGGAGGCCGAATGGGTATCGACCATTCGAAACAAGGCCCTTCCAAATCGCGAATTCCTGGAAGCCTGCACACCCGGCTACTACAACAACGAGGGCCGTCCGGGCGACGGTAACGGACTGGCAGATGAGCAATTCGGCGGCGGCTCAATTGCATTCTTTGACCTGGTGCGCAAATGGCGCGCGCAAGGCGACATGACGGGATTGCAGTTCGGCTGACCAATCGTCATCGTGATCGTCGGCCAGATATCGACGGCTTTCGCCATAGGCGCCCCTAATTTCGTCTCGCCTCCCTGGCCAAGCCATTCCAGCGTCCCGGTATCGGTGGAGAACTCTTTACGGTCGAGCTTCCAGTATCCCTCAGCGGCGGCAGGCGATGCTGCTGCCAGAACGACGAGCGAAGCAAGCGTGAGCGAAATCGGATTCACTGTGAAACTCCCCAGCAATATCGCGACTAATTTCGTGGAGCTGGGCTCTTCGACTTTGACGTATGTCAACAGCCGCGCATGGCGCAGGTCGACAATTTCAATAGGAGACGGCTCATTCCGTCGAGCGCAACTTTGCGCTCTACCTTCGAATGGTCGAGGACCGCGTGACGTCCTTTCTTTGGTTTCGCCGGCAGTGGATTTTTGAGCGCCTCAAATGAACCGCCAGATCGCCCATGCAAAGAACCCCCCGATGGCTCCTAGTGGGGCGTAAAGAACGCAGGTTCCTATCCTGCTCCACAAGAGGCGTGAGACCTCGCGATCTCGCAGCTCGTTAAGGCCGGCCACGCCTTGGTCCGATGTCGCCTCATAAGCGTTGTACGCGGCGGTCACGTCGCTCTTGTAGACTTTAGAGGTTCTTAGCCACGCCCAAGTGCAGACAACGATTATCCCTGCGAACAAAAACCCGAATAATGCTTCCACTTCAGCCTCCGGACTAACGCCCCCAATTCTCAGTCTTCCCCACCATGGCGTTCAACTTCCACATTCGGATAATTGAGTGCCTCTGAATGCAAGAGCCGATCATCATGCCAAATCTCAAATCCCTTGCCGATACCGGAGCGGAACACTCTTCGCGCATGTGAAATGGCCGCGTCGTCATGCTCGGCCCTAAAATGGCGGCGTTAAACACGTCGCCGTTGTGGTTCAAAAAGCGCGCCCGATAATCCCTCATGCGAAAAGAGGCTAAGCCGCGCACCGAGCGGCCGATTGATCAGGATCAGTAACAATCGATTTGTGATCGACCCGATATATTCCACACGGCCTTTGTGCAATTTTCGTCTTGGTGATCTTCTTTTGCCTTCTTCAAATGAGTGAGGTTTCCGCGCAACCACTCCGTGGAGATCGCGGCGAATAGGGCGCGGATTTTCCCTGTTCTGAACGCGCGACCGTCTCTGGAGATTCCGCGCGCGACCGCAAATACGGCGCACGGCGCGGAATGCTGGCGAGACGTGTGATGGGCGCCGTCGTCACTGCGGGCAACGCGCGCCAGCAGAACGATGGCGCCGCCTGTCACGTCGTTGCCGAGCACAAGCGGGAAGAGCTCGGGTTGGAGCCCATCGCCTGGTGTCATTCCTGGGCGGCTCCGATCCCAGCCGCATGGGCATCCTGAACGTCAACGGCTCGGGGATTTCACTCGGCCACCCGACCGGTGGGACCGGCGGCCGGATTTTGCGAATCTGACATGCGAACTCGTTCGGCGCGATGGCCGCTATCGTCTCTAGACGATGTGTATCGGCGGCGGCCATCCGGTCACGTCCGAGAGGCCGCCCCCGCGCCTAGTCGTCGTGATCGGCCCTTGAACCGTCGTCCGGTGAATTGTGGTCATGGTGACCCCAGCCGTCTTCGCCACGGCGGTCATGTCCTTCGTGTCCGTGTCTCGGTCGGTCGAACACGGCCTTCTGTTCCGGCGTCAGAACTTGATAGAGCGATTTCAGGCTTGGTAGCTCCGCGTCGAGTGCGGCCAGCCGCGCCTTGAGCATCAGCTCTTGTCTCGCTTCGCGGTCCAGAATTGTCGGCGGATGCCCGGCGTCCGCAGTATGCGCCGCACAGTTGTCCTTCTGGGAATTTGCTGCCGCTAGGACCGCCGACTTCCAGGTTTCAAACGCAGGACGCTGGGCGTCCGACAGTGCGAGGCGGGACTCCAGATAGGCGATCCTGCCGACATCGTGCGCATATCGGTCTGCGCACATTTCCTGGCGCCACGCCCCGGAGTCCGCGTCGTCGAACCGACCGCCATGATCGTGTCGGTCACGGACGACCTCGGCCACTGCAATCGTTGCTCCCAGAACTACAACGGCAACAGCCGGGACGATCAACTTGTAATTGGGCATAGGGTGACCTTCATTGATGTGGCCCCCCACTCATACGATCTCAGGGCTACGTCCCGAGAGTGTCGCTATAACCGCGAAAGTTGTCGCAAACTGTGGCGGATGGTTCTCCGAGATTGACGCGCGGGGACGGGCTCACGCTGCCCTCGCCGCCTCCGGATGCAGCCCTGGACGCTGCGGAATGAAAACGATGCCGGCGACGATCAAGACCGCGATGATGGCCGTCGCCAGCGGGCGACTGAAGTTGAGCCCGCCATGGTCCAGCGGTTTATCCAGGAAGTCTCCGACCGTAGCTCCGAGTGGTCGGGTCAAGATGAACGCCGCCCAGAACAGCAGTACGCGAGATACACCGGTCCGATAGTAGAGCGCAGCAACGACTGCCAATGCCGCCGTGAAAACAAGCGCAGCCCCGAAAAACCCGAGTCCCGATGTGTCCGCCATCCAGTCGCCCAACGCCGTTCCGAGGGTTTGGGAGAATGTGATCGTTGCCCAGTAGAAGGCTTCGACCTTGGGCTTGCTGACCGTTTCGACGGCGATGGTTCCCTGCGACCAATACCACAGGCCGAGAACAGCCATCACGCAGATGAAACAACACCGACGAACCGCCCGTGTATCCGATCCCGAGGGAACGGTCGGCGAAGTCAGCCATCGTCGTGCCGGCGGTCGTCGAGGCAATGATCGTTGCCCAGTACAGGAATGGGTGAAACTTCTTGGCCACGATCTGCAGAACCACCAACGCTGCCAGCAGCGACAAAAAAATTGCCGTGCTCGTCAGATATCCCAAATTCATCGTCATTGACACGGCGTCGCCGCCGGTCTCGCCCAGCGTAGTGGCAAGTATCTTGATGATCCAAAATCCCAGTGTGACTGCTGGGACCTTGCTCAAGACTGCCGACGCTGAGGCCGATGACGCGGTCGTTCCTTCATGGTTCATGAGATCGCCTTCGCTGGTTCCTTGACCCCGAGTGGTGCGATCGATCAATAGCTGCTGGCATGCTTCGGACTAGGTCATAAGTTAAAAGAAGCGGAGTCATGGGCTCAGAAGATGACTCAGCGGTTCGGCGCCGAATCGTTCCACCAAATTCACAGACTCGTGAACGCAGCGGTGACTCGACCCCGCGAAGGCCATGCCGCCCTCCGGGCCGACTCAGCGGCTCAGAGGGCGGCAGTACTTCATTAGTCGGGATTCGGGCCTTCCTTCGAATCTTCAAGCACTTTGCCAGTTTTGGCGTCGACGCCGACTTCATAGACGACGCCGTCAGTACCTTTGATGTCGAAGGAATAGCGAAGGCCGCTGCCGCCGTGTTCGCGTTCAAGTTCGCGGTCAGTGACAGTTCCCGGGCGTTCCTTGAGAGCAATAGCGGTAGCCTGCTCCATGGTGATTGTTGCCTGCGGAGCGTATTTCTCTCCCGTCCAGGCAAGTGCTGCACCCGGATAAATGACAGCGCCCGCAAAGCCCATCGCCGCTAAAGTATAAATTATCTTTCGCATTTCAGCCTCTGAGTTGATTATCCCCGGCTCAGGCGAACGCATAGCACGCGTTGGCTTCGAAGCACGTGGCCGCATCGATTGTCTTTTGCCAATGTATTCGCCGAATGGGATGATGGCGCTACTATAAACTGGTCATCGGATAGACCCGAGGTTCAACGGTCTTGAAGATCTTGCTGATTGAAGACGACGATGAAACGGCCAACTACGTAGCCCGCTCCCTGCGCAAGGAGGGACATTCGGTCGAACGCGCGCGGAGCGGAGAGCAAGGACACGTTCTTGCGAGCACCTATGCCAGCGCCGTTGATCGCGCGATTTCCGACAGTGACAATATCCTGTCTGTCTTTTCTGCACTTCTTCGCATTGGACAAATCGAGGGTCGATCCGATCATCCAGCCTTATCGGACCTTAGCCTATCTGCCCTTCTCGAACAGCTTGTGGAGGTGTACCAACCGGCTGCCGAAGATACGGGATACATTTTGAAAGCTTCGGTCGACCCATCGATTGTGGTGCAAGGAGATCGCGAGCTTCTGATGCAAATGCTCGCGAACCTGATCGAAAACGCCATGGCGCACACACCAAAGGGAACATTGATTTTGGTTGAACTGAAGACGTTGGCAGGTAATCCGGTAGCAATTGTGAGTGACACGGGACCGGGAGTGCCGGTCGGCGAGCGCGAGAAGGTATTGCGTCGGTTCTATCGGCTAGAGAGCGCCCGTTCGCGGCCTGGAGCCGGCTTGGGCCTGTCGCTCACCGCTGCAATCGCAGCCTATCACAATGCCTCTCTCACGCTCGAAGACAATGGCCCGGGCCTGAAGGTGGTCATCGAGCTTCCCACTCGACAAACTAGGAACATGACCTCCAATTTCAACGCTTCACGGGTTTGAGCGAAATGTCACCCAACAAGCCACACTTGAAGCCGTCATCGGCGTTCCGCGTCGTTATGCGAGTACTTTTCGCAGTTGGACTCGCGCTTGCGACGTTGCTCGCAATCGCACTGGGGTATCTGGCCTATCCTGGCGAACCCTCCTCATCGCGGTACGCCCGTTTTGATGGCTACATTTTGCTACCTCGGCATGGGGCGCTCAATGTTCTCGACTATTTGACGCTCGTTGATCGAACGTTGTTCGTAACGGGTGCTTCGTCGGGCAGCGTGTTCAAAATCGCACTCGATCCCAGTCGGCCGCTGAGCAACAGCAAGGTCTCTGAATGGCGAGGCGAGCCTCGTGTTCATGGCGTTGCATTGGTGCCGTCTCTTAAGGTCGCGTTTGTGACGAGAAGCGGTGAAGACAGCGTGGACATATTCGACCCGTCCAATCTGAAGCCGCTTGGTCGTATTCGCGTCGCAGAAGATCCCGACGCGATCCTCTATGACCGACGGAGCAGCATTGTCTATGTGGCGAGCGGGGACGCACGTACCGCCACGCTGATTGATCCGGAAAGGGGAGCGGTGGTTGCGACAATCAAGTTGGAGGGAAAGCCAGAATTTGCCGCGATGGACCCAAAATCTGGTCTGCTGTACCAGAACATCGAAGATACAAACGCGCTGGTCGCAATTGATCTTGTGAAGCGGACAGTTGTCGGTCGGTGGTCGATCTTTCCGTGTCAGGGACCAACCGGCGTCGCGATCGACGGCCAGTCTCGTCGCCTTTTCTCGGTCTGCTCGCGAAATTCGATGATGATCGTTTTCGACCTGGATGATCAGAAGATCATTGCATCGCTGGAGATCGGTTCGGGCGCCGACTCGGTGGCGCTTGATCCGGTTCTCCATCGAATATATTCAACCGGCTTGGATGGAGCGCTAACGATAGTTCAACAAGAAAATGAGAATTCCTACCGGGTCATCGATCGCATATCGACCCATTTTGGAGCCCATACGCTAGCGGTTGATCCGGCCTCGCACCAAATCTTCGTCGGCTATGCGAGCCTATTTGTCGCTCCCAGAATCGCGGTGTTCTCCACTGAGTGATGACAGGTGACTGGCGGCCCTATCGCATGCTCAACGATTACGGGCGCCTCGGGGTGTTGGCATTCTGAGAGCGACGACAGAACCCTAGTCTACGCCGGATTCGGATTCCGAGACGGTTTGACAGACGTTGCATGAACGAGCGTGAGCACGCGCTCATATCTGAGGGCCCCGTCCGCGTCGCCCCAATACTCAAGCTGTCTAATCTTGGCCGAAAGGTACCATCCGACATTTTCGCCGTACTCGACGCGCCAGCGTGCGGCGATCTTTTCGACCGTTCGAACTTCCGGGATCCTCAGCTTCGAAGAGCGTTTAGTCCGCATTTTACCTGGCCATTCTCGCGATAACTGGTTCTTTCTCCCAATTCCTAAATGCGCACGCCGTTGTTGGGAGATTTTAATTTGACGTTACCAGATCGCTGACGACAATTCGATACAATTCGTCTGGCAAATGCCGATGACGTGCCGCTGGCCGCGCAGTGGGACGCCAGATCAAGAGCAATAGAAAATGCCGAAGCCACTTTTGAACGCTAAAGCAGCGATCCTGCTTTGCTGCTCGCTTGTCTGCGGTTCGCTTCCCGTCAAAGCAGCCGAGCGGGAAGCGTCAACGTTGATAATTAGGATTGAGAACGTCTCGAGCAACGGAGGTCTGGTCCGCGTCGCGCTTTATGATCGCGCAACCTATGCCGGCCACGGCCAGAAACCAGTACTCGCCACCGAAGTCGAGGCGCGATCCCCGGAGACAATCGTCAAATTGTCGGGTGTCCCGTTTGGCATCTATGCGGTCAAGATGTTTCAAGATGTCCATCGGACGGGCACATTCCTGACCAGCAAGCTCGGCTTGCCCGAGGAGCCCTTCGGCTTTTCCAACGATGCTCTCCCCCTGCTCGATCAACCGAACTTCGATGCAGCAAAGTTCAGCGTCGCATCCGGATCGAGCGAAATTGTCGTCCATCTTCGTTCCGGGCTCTAGAAGGCGGTGTCTGACCGATGGCCATCAAGATCATTCGCGAAGACATCTCCACGGAGGCAGCAAGTTAGCAGGCACCGACAAACTCAAAATGGAGCAACCGCAGCCGCTTCAGCGACGCTCCCCGATGATCTTCTTTTGGCTTGCGATACTGATCGGCTTCGAACTTGTTGGCACTTATGTGGTGGCGTCGTGCAGTCTATCGATCGCTTGTTAGCGCATGACGCGCGTCCAGGACCAAGAGCAGTCGGGTGACCGGGAGAACGCGGCGGAACCGGCTTCCTGAACTCGAGCCGACGCCGCAACGTTGGCTTGCATCGTTGGTTTTCTGGCTGATTGTGTTGGTGCTATTGTTCGTTGTCGTTGTTGGCTTTATTGATCCGGACTTCATTGGTTGAGTGGCTCATCATGTCGCCGAAATGAGGTTCACTTGGCGATTGAGCACGGAGGCATCGAGTTCGATGGGCCTTACCCTTGAGTAAAACGAGCAGATCGACAACGGAGCAACGTGCGCGACAATGAGTTTGCATGGCGGAGTTGTCGTTGCTGCACTGTGTCTGCCTTTAATGGCATGCGCGTCGCACAAAAGTCAGCAACTCGCTGCGTGCTCGGTTCACGCCCAATCGGACGCTGAGATCGTGCATTGCATGGATCTGCATGGTTACAGCACAGCATTAGAACAGGCTGACTGTAGCCATGCATTTGCGCCCGCGCGGCTCGTCCGCTGCTACCGGCCGCGCGGCTTCTGGGCTTTCTCTGTTCTTCGAGGTTCGAACATTCCTTTTCGGGAATAATTCGCTGGAAACATGAACCAGAACACGAAGGGAATTTCATCGGCGCAAGTCGCTGGTCCCTTTTGTATGTGCTCGATATCGCCGTCGAGACTGTCATGATGCGAAACAATCGAAGCCGTCGCAGTTTGCATCGGCTCACGAAGCAGGCGAAGCGGTTCCGCGAGAGTTATTCGTCGCGCCTGAATGCAGACCAGCAATCGCTTGTGGACGCATTTGCACGCCTTTGGGCGTGCGCTCCCTTGACCCGAATACACGCTCGCAAGCTGATGATGCCGAACCTCTGTAAGCGGCATATGAATGACCCAGAATTTCGAGCAACCCGGCCCTAGAACGCAGGCGGCAAAGTAGCCGCCGGGTCCGAATGGATATCCATTTTTTCGACGTCGGGAATGACCACTTTGTCGCCTCCATCGCAGGAGAGCGTTCACTTCCGCGCGAGTACGACGTCGGTCTGCTGGCATCCCATCGCGGGAAATGCATAGCTCGACAATCGGTGTCGGGTTTCTTGCAGGTGAGCTAACGCGCAGGGGGAGCGAGGTGCGAATCCAACTCACGACCGCGATCATATTTTTTTGCGCATTGCAGACGCCTTGCGCCGCCGGTACCGGCCGAGCGCCAACTTTGACAGTTCGCGTCGGAGATGGAACGCTCGATGGGTCCTTCTTGAAGCCGTACGATAATGCTTGGTTCTACAGCGCCAAACTGAGCGATGGCCGCGTCTCCCCCCAGGGGATCTGGAGCGACCATATGCAATGGACCGTCGTTGACGGCAAGCAGGAGATGCTGCGGGTCCAGGGAACAAGCTACATTTCTGGCGTGTCAGATGTTCTCATCAACATTTTCGATCCGAAGACTCTGGCTCCCGTCAAATCCGAGGCACATCGCATAGACGGAACAATTTTCAAGCGTACTTTCGACGGTACGCATGTGACCTCGGTCACGCTCGCGAACGCCAAGGACGACAAGACGCCGGACGCGGTCGATCTTCCGCAGGCGGTGTACGATTTCAATGGGGGCATGTATGGAATCCTGCTTGCTTCCCTTCCTCTCAAGGTAGGGCTGAGAGGCACATTGCCGGCGGTTGCCGAAGACGACGGCACGCTAACCAGAGAGCCTTTTGAGGTGCTTAGGCGGGAAATGGTGTCTGCCGGCGCCCGAGGAGTAGTGAAGGCGTGGGTCGTCGACAGTGCCAAGCCCGGAAATTACACAATGCGCTTTTGGCTCCAGAAGAAGCCGCCTTACATAATCAGGCTCGTCATGACCGATGAGACGCACAAGCGGGTGCTCACATGGGAGATGATTTAGCATCAAGCGTGCGAGCGAACCGGCCTGACCGATTCCGGCTTCATTTTGGAGGTGACGACGATGGCCTGCCCACAGCTCCAGACACGGAGGCGCGTCCTGCGAAGCGGCGCAGCGCTGGCGCTCCTGCCCGGTTTGCCTGCATACGCCGGTGCCGCACTGCCGAGCGAAATTGCAGGTGTCGCCATACCTTGCTCCTCACTCGCGCTGAAGGCCGTGGCCTATGCGCGCAAGGCCTGTCCCGACTATCTGTTCAATCATTGCATCCGTACATTCCTTTTCGGCGCACTATCGATGAAAAAGCTCGGCCTGACCTACAACGCCGATCGCGCCTTCACGGCGGCGGCGTTGCACGATCTGGGACTGCTCGCGGCGTTCGAGAGTCCCCGCGCCTCATTTGAGATCGACGGCGCCAACGCGGCCGAAACATTTGCGCTGGAACAGGGGGTGACCGTGACGGACGCGGACCAAATCTGGCACGCAATAGTATTCCACGACGGACGCTGGGCGATCACACAGAGGCAGGGTCCCGATGCCATGCTTGTCTCAGCCGGGGCCGGCGCCGACGTGGACGGTCCGGGTGACGACATTACGAGGGAACAAATTTCCGAGATCGTCATGGCGTTTCCGCGCCTGCAATTCAAGAAGCGCTTCACCCAGCTTGCAATCGATCACTGCTTGCGCAAACCCGACTCGCAACGCGGCACATGGCTCGAAGGCCTATGCCGCGAACACACCCCAGGCGCTTTTACGACTACAACAGAACAAGAAATCGCCGCAGCTCGGTTTGCCGAGTAGCACGCTCGGAAGGCGCTCACGACAGATGCGTTCGCCGCAGCGCTTAATTGAGCAGATCGAACGACCGTGAATAGCCCAGCTTTCCCGTTGTCCCGTCCGAAAGCGTCATGCGAAGGACGAAGGGCGGTTTTTCTGAGAGCCAGAAACGGATGTCTACATCTCCAAACTGTACGGAGTGTTGTAGGGTTTCGACAATCCACGCATCGACGAAGCCCTGGGTCCTGACTTTGATCCGGTCGCGGCCGACGACTTTGTAGGTAATTGCCGTCGCGGGATCATCCGAAGTCATCGGAATTGCCGGAAGCGTCGCAGAATAATCGTTCCGCAGCGGTAGCGCCGCAGGAATCAGACTGCGCATGCAACAATTAAGATCGTAGGCCGCGACCTCGGTATCGAATATCTTGACCTCTTGCACGTCACCGGGTTTGCCGGACGCCAAGTCACCCTCGACATGTCTACCGTTCACGGTCCACTTTTCGACGCGTCCAGTCGACGTGCGTTGAAAATCACTTATTGGGGCCAGCGTGATTGGATCGAAGACATTGATGCTCACCAATGAAGTGCCGTCCTCATAGGTGAGGCTCTGGGAGCGGACGAATGCTTTGCGACCGTCGACTTCCCTCAAGCGTAGGTGATCGGTCCAAATGCCGGGCTGATCAACATGGCCATCTTTGAATATTCGCGTGATGACGAAGGCATTGTCGTAGGGCAGCAAGCGAGCGCCGTTGATCGTGCCGTCCCCTACTCGCACGACATGTTCGCTTGGCACCACTTCGTTCGTTTGCGCGATCGAGGCAGCGAGCGCAACAAACCAAACGGGACCGGCGTATTTCAAGACGACAATGGCGAGTCGGCTCCAACGTGCCCGAAAACGCGCCATGATTTACCCGATCATGTTGAAGACGACTTTAGGAGTACCGGGCATGGCGGGAAGTTCCATGCGGATAGGAAACGAGTACTTGTCGCTGAACCAGAAAGTCAGTAATCCTGTCGTCGGGTCCGGACATTCGACGACCCAGGTGTCCAGCACCCCCCTGGCTCCGGACTGGATTTTTTCGCGCCGCACAACTCTGAACTTCACACCGCGTAGCGGATGGCCGACATCGCCGATAGCCGGAATTACGCCTGAATACCCGACCTTCAGCGGCAAGGCCTTCAAATAGAAGGGGAACAGCGGCCCTTCAAAATTGTAGGCGGGCACGGGCGTGTCGAATTTTTGCACCACATCCTTGGCCCCAGGCCCGGCGCCGGTTTCATGTTGCTCGACGTGTACGCCATCGACGATCCATTTCTCGCTGGTTCCATCGAAATTGCGATTCTCGCTCCAGATTGGTGCGAGCGTCTCTGCATCGACCACGGTAGTGACACCGTTGTAGCCAAGAATCTTGGCTGTGGCGTGGCTGAAGACGACCGCGCCGGCCGTGCGCACGAGCACCTTGCGGCCATCTAGTTCCATCAGGCGTATCTCTGTTGTCCATATTCCCGCCGTGTAGGATGGCCCGTTGTCTGGATAGAAGGTGCCGCTCCAAGCCATCTGGCTCGGTTCAATACGCTTGCCGCTAATCGCTCCGTCCCCAAGCTTAATCGTAAGGGCGGCATCTGGCTGATGATCGCCAATGATGGGAACGGTCTGGGCGATTGCCGAACTGCACAGCGCAATTAGCGAGCCCAGAACAACAAGCGGACGTATCGACATGGTTGTCACCTCAAAAGTCGTCGGTCGAGTTTCTTTTTTGCACGTGTAACTTCGCCTCATCTCGCGGTCTGAACAGGTCCGTTCCCGCAAGTGAAGATAGATGTGGCCGCAGAGCAGATGGTGCGGCAAAGCTGGCGCTTTTACCTTTGCCGTCGCACACGGGTTGCGCCGTCATCAACGAAAGCGGAATGACCCCCGCCCAAACCGGCCAACCGAAATCTTTGATGTCGTTCGGCGGTCCTTGGCGGATCTTGGCTGAAGCCTCATCGATGCCGATCCACAGCAGTTGTGTCGAGTTGAGTTCTGCGTTCTTGAGGGGCCGCAAAGATTTCCATCGGCCTGGAAAGATGGACTCCGACATGTTCTCGAGCTGCGCGATCTTCTCGTCGACACTCTCGACCGCCTTCGCGAAACCAAAAACGGTCACGGAGCGGTAGTTGGCGGAATGATTGAAGGCCGAGCGTGCCAGGACGAGGCCATCGAAATGAGTAACAGAAATACAAACCTGCCGGCCATCAACCGCGCGCATCATTCGGCTTGTCGTCGAGCCGTGCCAATAAAGCCGATCGCGATCCCTCCAATAGAGCGTCGGCAACACGACAGGGTAGCCCTCGAAGACGAAACCGAGATGGCAAAGCAGTCCTTCGTCCAGGATCGAGTCGATGACGGTCCGGTCGTAGGAGCCGCGCGCTCGCTGGCGCTGCACGCGTACGCGTTGCGATGGAATATGGCTGACGCGCGCGATCACCGTCATCCTCGAACTTGCTGCTCAGTTTCGCCGGAAAAGTGGTATGATCATATACCCACTTCTGAAAGAAATTTGATGGCCACTTTGAGAGCCCGAATGTCCCCGAGGTCCAACGACGCGGCGTTGTTGACTCTCACGCTCGATCGCAATTCTCGACTGCCGCTCGTCCGGCAGCTCTACTTGGAGATCAGCGAGCACATTCGAAGCGGTCGGCTGACTTCCGGCGCTCGCCTACCTTCGACGCGCGCACTGGCGGACGAACTGAACGTCTCACGGACCATAACGCTAACCGCTTATGGTCAGCTGTCCAGCGAAGGATACATCGAATCGCGGAGAGGCTCCGGCCAATACGTCCGACTGATGCTCGGCACCGAAACCTCCGCCAGGCGGACCGTTCGCCGCCGCACCGACAATTCGAGCGGCAATGTCACGACAGCTCTCGATGGAAGGCCATTCGATCCATGGTCCCAATTTGAACATCTCTTCCCCCAGGCTTCCTGGACCACCTTGCTGGGTCGCAGTTGGCGCAGGGACGGACGAGCAGCGGTATCGTCAGCGAATTGGTCAGGCTTATCAAGCTTGCGCGCCGCGATCGCGCGGTATGTCTTTTCGCTGCGCGGTATCGAGTGCGCACCAGATCAAGTCCTGATTACGTCTGGCAACACAGACGCCTTGCAACTCATCGCCGATGCATTACTTCCTGCCGCGGCCGACAGGAAGGCGGGCGCGTGGGTGGAAAATCCGGGTCATATCGGCGCCCGCCAGGTGCTCTCACAGAGAGGCGTTCGCCTCGTGCCCGTTTCGGTTGACGAATTCGGAATGGATGTCGAGGCCGGGTGGCGAATCGCTCCAAATGCTCGCATGGCACTGGTGACACCTTCCAGGCAATTTCCGCTCGGCATGCCTCTGTCGCTACCGAGGCGAATTATGTTGGCGAAGTGGGCGCGGGAAAAGGGCGCAATCATTGTTGAGGATGACTACGACACCGAGGTGCGTTTTACCGGTCGCCCCATCGCGTCGATAGTCAGCTTGGATCCTGATGTCGACGCTCTGTCCCTAGGAAGTTTCTCAAAGCTCACATTTTCCGGACTGAGGCTTGGCTACATCGTCGGCTCGCATCACTTAATTGCGCGCCTTGCGGCGGCGCGGGCTCTCACGGGTGTTCCGGTGGCCACTACCGCGCAACCAGCGCTAGCCGAGTTCATCGAATGCGGTATGTTTGCAAAGCACCTGCGTACGCTTCGGCGCCAACTCGGGACCCGGCGCGCCTCATTGATAGTGGCGCTCCAGGAAAAAATGATCGACCACCTTGCTATCCTGCCGCAAGAAGTGGGAATGCATCTTACCGTCGCGCTAAACGATTGCGGTCGAAGCGATTCCGCATTGGCAAGACGTGCCGCTGAGAATGCCATCAATGTGCACGCTCTGTCCGCGCATTATCTCCGCGCGCCGCGCCGAAGCGGATTCCTCCTGGGTTATGCCGGCTGGGACCAGACTTCTTTGAGCACAACGGTCGCAAACCTTTCGCGCGTGCTCGATAATCGCGATCGTCGGCATCCGACCAAAAACTGATCAAAATTGTAGTTGTGGCGCCGACGAAAATGACGGGGGCGGTTGGGTTCCGGCCCGCATAACCCCGGGTTCTAATCCCCAGTCATTCTCCATGCCCCCGTACGTCGCTCGGCCCCAGGATGAGGTTTGAGGGATATTCTCTTTCTGACGGGGCGTCAGAGAAACCGTCGGACGACGCTCCGCTTCCACGGGCCATGAAGAATTGGGCAGCGTCTTCAGCCAGCGAGTTGCCCAATACAGGGATCACCAGGGAAAAGCGGATGCCCAGATTGGCGCTCACTCACCGATAGCAGCTCGAAAATCGCTTAGTACCTGTGCTTTCCTGCTCCGCCCTCGCCTATTGGCTTGCTCCGGATCAGGAATTTCTTCGCGGCATCAGGGATTTTCGTTCGCTTAACAGCGATCCCGGTCGGGCGAACAGGGACCGATCGGCGACGTACAAGCAAGCCGCAGTACGTGCCGGCAGCCGATTTTCAAGCTGCAGATCGGGATCGCGTGCTTCGATAGCTTGTCTGATCAAAGCCACGTTGCGGGTGGAAGCCCATGATATTCCACTCCATTAGACAAAACTTGGACACGTCGTGCGAGTGCGGATGCAGGATGTCTTGAGATTCGACTGACTGCTTTCGACCCGAAACGGACTCCCACTCTTGACTGGGCTGCTGGGCGAAATTGGTTATCGTTCGCCGTGAACTCATTCAGGGGCACTCATGTCACTCTCCGATCTTGCATCGCTCGGCAGCTTTATAGGTGGAATTGCCGTCGTTTTCTCCTTCCTCTTCCTCGGATTGCAGATCAGACAGGCTGACAAGAGCCAGAAGGCTTTGTTGGTCTGCGAGACGAGCAATCTCATCAATGACTGGTTTTTGAAGTTAATCGAACCGCAATACGCCGACCTGCAGCGCCGCATGATTGCTGGTGACACAGCCTTCACCGACACTGAAGTTATTCAATTGATGAACATGCTTTCGGTGGTTCTCAATACTATGGAGGCGGTACACATCGAGCGCGAGCTGTCCCTTGTGGACGTCGGCACAGCCAATGCGGCTCACGATTTAATGGTGGAGCTCTTTAGCGGGAAGGTGCCCCGTGCCCTATGGCCCATGGTTCGGAGCCAGTCCTCACCGGGCTTTCGAGCGCAGATCGACGACATAATTCGCACTACGCCGATTGCCCAAGGCACTTCTCCGTCGACCAGGCTTCAGGCGAACCTCGCCAAGATCGCATGACCAATTTTGGTTGTCCGCTTTCCACCCATTGCGGTCGTTCGCGCCGAGTGGCCGGGACCGGCTATCTGAATGACTGCTTGCGACCCAAAACAGCCATTCACCTTTAGGTGGGCGCCTGGCGAAATCGGTTATGGCGAGTCTGCACGGCTTCCCTGACACCAAGAGTGCGCGGGAATCCGGCCTATTTGGAAGGTTGCAAGAAAGTTACCAAGGCTGGCAGCAGTGCTGCTATAAAGTGGCGTATCCCAGATTGATTTTGACGTAGCGTAAGGCAAAATCAGGTTATGGCTCCATCCAGTGAAAATCGCCGCGCCCTGCGCAAGGGCGTGGCACGTGATGGTGTTGTCGTTTTCGAAAGTGGCCAGCGACAACTCAAGTGCACGATATCCGATATCTCGACGACGGGCGCAGGTGTGCAGGTGGCCGCCTCTGCCGCACTTCCTGACACGCTGCATCTGATTTCCATGACCGACAAACGGGCCTACGCCGCGATTGTCGCGTGGCGAAAGCCGGGTTCAGTCGGGCTCAAGTTCGTTTCGGTCTTCGACCTGGCGAAGCTGCCTTCGAAAGATCTCGAATATCTCACCCGAATTTGGCTTGAGCGCAGTAGGCGATAGTCGAAGCCGCGCTACAATTTCTCGGGGAGAACAAGCCTAAGTCGTCAGCCTCTAGGAACTGAGTATTCCTCTGCGCGGTACCACTGAGGCAGATGCCCGACGTCCTACCATGGTCAGATCGACGAATTTTTGAAGCATCGAATTCGCGTAATCGTCGGAAGAACTCATGCCGGCGATGGGCCGAAGGCCAACCGGCGCTGGACCAACACCAACACCGACGCCCACGCCGACTCCTGCGCCGACACCGACGCCGACACCCACACCGACGCCAACACCGACACCGACACCAACACCGACACCAACACCGACACCGACACCGACACCAACACCAACACCAACACCAACCCCGACGCCAACGCCAACACCCACACCGACACCAACACCGACGCCGTCGCCAACCCCGACGCCCACACCAACGCCGACCCCGACGCCAACACCAACGCCGACGCCGACGCCAACCCCGACGCCCACACCAACACCAACACCAACGCCGACCCCTACACCGACGCCGACACCCACACCGACGCCCACGCCGACTCCTGCCGACGCCGACACCGACGCCAACGCCGACACCCACACCGACGCCACCTCAGACTTCAGAGATTCCGCCGATATATGTACCAAGCCCGGAAATCCCGAACGTCAACGTGGTCGCTGGAGGCGTTCGAATGCCGCCGCCGCCGGCGCCGCCCGTGGTGCCAGAGACGTATGTCCCGCCGGCATATCCACCCAAGCAGGACCGCTACTAGGGCTGGCCTGACGGCTCCTTTGTACCAGCGTCATAAGAGGTGGGGGCTACCTCACAAGCGCCGTCTCTGAACAAACTTTGTATACGGACCACTGAATGTAGGCTGGTCACTCATCTACCTTATTCGATGGGTTGTTGAGTTAGATCGCTATCACGTCGCGCTGGGCGCGGCAGCTCGTACTCGAACATTGCACTCCTCGGGTAGCGATTCCGTCGCAGCCTGACCGATCACAAGTCCCCTATGTACTAGGAACGAGAGTACCTTGAGGGACGTTGCGGCGCATTCACGGCTGAGGGCGCGACGTCGTGGCCACGTTCGGCGGAAGGATCGGATAGACAATCTGCGGCTGCTCGCCGGTTAGGCTATTGAGAAAGTCGGTAATCCTGTCGACCTCCACACTTGTCAACTGAGCCCCAAGTTGGCTTGTGCCCATCACCGCGACGGCCTGGCGAAGATCCCAAACACTGCCCGTGTGGAAGTACGGAGCGGTCAGTGCGATGTTCCGGAGCGTCGGCACCTTGTACACATACTTATCACTCGTCGTGTTGGTCACGGTGAACCGTCCCAGGTCGCCGGGGGGAAGAAGATTGGCACCGGGCTTTGCAGCCACACCGAACGGCGCGTACATGCCACCGCCAACGTTGATGCCGTTGTGACAGCTGGAGCACCCCTTGTTCATAAACAACGACAGGCCTTCCTTCTGTGAGGGCGAGAGGGCGTTAACCTGACCCTTGAGAAAACGATCAAAAGGCGCGTTTGGTGTGATCAACGTAGCTTCGAAGACCGCAATTGCCTTTTGCACATTCGCTAGCGTGATCGGGTCCTTTTCACCGGGAAAGGCCAATGCAAAAGGTGCACGATAACCGGGAATGGCCTTAAGCTGTTCGGCCACATGCGGCTGAGGTGAGGCCATCTCGACCGGATTGATCATCGGACCGCCGGCCTGCACTTCCAGATCCTTGGCACGTCCATCCCAGAATTGCGCAATGTTGAATACGGAATTGAATACGGTCGGAGCGTTCCGACCACCATGCTGCCAGCGATGCCCAAGCGACGTCGATTGTCCGTCGGCTCCGCCGAAGCCGACGATGTGGCAGGAATTGCAACTTATCGCGTGGCTGGCTGAAAGACGTGGGTCAAAGTAAAGCATCTTTCCAAGCGTGATCTTCGCCTGAGTGGCTGGGTTGTTTTTCAGTACAGGCGGCTTTGATGGAATTGGCGAGAACTGTTGCCGTGCGGCAGCCATCAGACTGTCTTGTGAGGGCGGCGCGGCCAGGCAGGGCGTACAGGCCAGAACGAGGATTGCGCCTTTCATTAGGATGGAGAAGTTCCTGACCATGACGGCCCCGTTCTGTTGCAAAAATCCGCGCGCCAGACCAACCCGGCTTCGAATTTAACTGAGCATGCAACCAGATTGCCACACGAGCGAATTGATCTGAATCAAGTCATTCACCGCTTCGGCCCAAATCTTGAGTTGGCGCGGATACCCAGATGCGTTGCTCTCAACCACTATTCCGTCAACAGGCACTCGGTCACCTTCGCTGACTACCACAAGGCGGCCGCCATTGATCTCTCGTGGGCGATTCGGCGTCGCCGACCGATTAGAACTACGAGTGCCTTTGGGCTGGCGACGGCGGTCCGATTGTCATCTCTCTTGCTCGATAGTCGAATTTGGCACCGCGCGTGGCTCGGCTCTCACCCTCACAATGACAAAACCTCTGCAAATGCACTCAAGACGGTTGATGATCCATTTCAATGTCACGGTTACTTACTCTCAGAATAGTGACATTGCTTGTGCCGGAGCCGACAGTGATCAAGGCAATCCTCGTACCGCTATCATTCGCGAGGACGATCGTTGCCTATAATGCGTACAATCTGGCCACGCATACAGCGGTTTTCTTTGACGCGGATCAACTTTTGACGATGCCTTGGTGCTTTTGTGGGGTCAAGTTAGTAGAAATGGGCTCGCGAGTGAAAACTTTTCGTCACCGCGGGGGTTTGTTGCGGTCCGAAAATCCCCGACGTATCGCCCAATTGGTCAAGGACAAGGCAGGTCCGGATTGCAACAACTTCCAACATGAAAGAGTCACCGGAACGCCCCCCAGCGCCCGTGGTGTTTCACGTCCACGGTCTGACCAAAACCTATCGCTCGGGCGAAGTCGATGTGCAGGCGCTTCGCGGGCTTGACCTCGACATTTTCGAGTCGGAAGTTCTTGTGCTGCTCGGACCATCCGGCTCGGGCAAGTCTACGTTTCTAAATATTCTAGGTGGATTGGACCGGCCGACCAGGGGAGAAGCCCTCTTCCGCGATCACAATCTGACGTTGATGAGCGACCGTGAATTGACGCTCTATCGGCGCGATCATGTCGGCTTCGTATTCCAATTCTACAACCTCATTCCGAGTTTGACGGCACGCGAAAATGTCGCGCTGGTGACCGAGATCGCGGCCAAGCCCATGAAGCCGGAGGACGCACTCGCCATCGTCGGATTGCAGGAACGCCTCGATCACTTTCCGGCCCAACTGTCGGGCGGCGAACAGCAGCGCGTCGCCATCGCGCGCGCGATCGCAAAGCGACCCGAAATCCTGCTGTGCGATGAGCCCACGGGCGCACTCGACTCTCCGACAGGCATCATCGTTCTGCAGGCGATCGAACGGATCAATGCCGAGCTTGGCACGACTTCCGTCATCATCACGCATAATGTGGCGATCGCGGAAATGGGAAATCGCGTCGCGTCCTTTGCTAATGGTCGCGTCGTGCGGGTTGTAACGAATGCCGCGCGGCAGCCGGCGCAGTCTCTGCGGTGGTGACCATGCGCGCGCTAGACCGCAAGCTGCTGCGCGATCTCTGGCACGTAAAGGGCCAAGCGCTTGCGATTGCAGCTGTGATCGCTTGTGGTGTCGCTATTGTCGTCATGACCTTTGGCGCCATGACATCGCTGCGCGAGACGCGGGATGCCTATTACGAGCGTTATCGCTTCGCGGACGTGTTTTCACAGTTGCGGCGGGCGCCGCTACGAGTTGCAAGCCAAATCGGAGAGATACCGGGGGTCGCCGCTTTGGAGACCCGCATTACGCACTATGCTGCCTTGGATATTCCCGGGCTGCAGCGTCCTGCGGCGGCTTTGCTCGTCTCGCTGCCCGACTCCGGCGAGGCAAAGCTCAATAGGATTGCCCTGCGAGAAGGTCGCTTGCCTATCCGGGGTCGCGACGAATTGGTCATGAGCGAGAGCATGGCTCAGGCACTTGGGTATAGCCCCGGACAAAAAATTGTGGTGGTCCTCAACGGACGCAAGCGCGGCTTTACGATCGTCGGTATCGCGCTGTCACCGGAATTTGTCTATGTGCTCGCTCCCGGTCAATTGATGCCGGACGACAAGGCCTTCGGCATCCTATGGATCGGTCATTCGATCATGGCGGCCGGTTACGATCTGGACGGCGCTTTCAACGACGTGAGCGTGCTCCTGGCGCCCGGCGCTTCCGAGCCCGACGTCATTCAGCGGCTCGATCACATCCTGACACGCTATGGCGGCACGGCGGCCTATGGACGTGCCGATCAAATGAGCAACGCCTTCATCGATCAGGAACTCGATCAGCTGAAAACCATGGCCGTCGTGATACCGCCGATCTTCCTGGCTGTCGCGGCATTTCTGCTTCACATGGTGCTTTCGCGACTTATCGACACCGAACGCGAGTCGATTGGGCTACTAAAATCGTTCGGCTATTCGAACTGGGAAGTCGGCCGTCACTATCTGAAGTTCTCTCTGCTTCTAACCGCCGTCGGCGTCGCGGCCGGCTGCATCGGAGGGCTGTGGCTGGGACAGTGGATGACGGGCATGTACCAGAGATATTTTCACTTCCCATTCCTGGAGTATCAGATGGATCGCGCAGTCTTTTCAGCGGCGATATTCGTTTCCTTCGGTGCAGCCATAGCGGGAACCTGGAGCGCCGTCATTCGCGCCGTCCGCCTTGCGCCAGCTGCGGCAATGTTGCCGCCCGCGCCATCGATCTACCGGCGCACGATCGTCGATCGCCTGGGTCTCGACTGTCGAATTTCGATGCCGACGCAGATGATTCTTCGGCACATCGAACGATGGCCGCTGCGCGCGCTGCTCACAACCGCCGGCACTGCCATGGCAGTGATGTTGCTCGTTAGTCTCTTCTTCTTTTTTGACGCGATCGATGAGTTGGTGGACAGCTTCTATTTCAAGGCGAACCGGCAGGACATCGTCATTGGACTGGTGGATCAACGCGGCGACCGCTCACGTTTCGACATCGCTCGTTTGCCGGGTGTACGCGCAGCAGAGCCGGTGCTGGAAGTGGCCGCTCGGCTCTCCAATGGCCACCTCACCCAGCGGCTTGGAATCTCCGGCCTCCGACATGGTACGCACTTTCGGATCTTTTACGATTCTTCCGGCAGAAGCTTCACCATTCCCGAACGGGGCATCGTTCTCTCCAACAAGCTTGCGAGCCTGCTGGACCTTCACATCGGCGACCGCGCCAGGGTCGATATTCTCGAAGGTGCGAGGGAAAGCGCAATGGTCAACGTTGCGGGCGTCACTTCCGAGCATGTCGGACTTTCGGCCTATATGGATCAAGGCGCCCTGGCCACGCTGACCGGCCAATCAGGCGCGCTTACGGCGGTCCAGGCCATGGTCGATCGCGCCGAGCAGGCTGAACTCATGCGGCGCCTTAAGGAGATCCCCGCAGTGGCAACGATTTCGACCCGAGAACAGGCGGTCACGTCGCTACGCGAAATCATGGCCAAGAGCATGACGATTGTCATCAATTTCTACATTGGGCTCGGCGCGATCATCGCATTCGGCGTTGTTTACAATGCCGCGCGGATATCACTGTCCGAGCGCGGGCGCGAACTTGCGAGCCTCAGGGTATTGGGATTCACAAAGGGCGAGGTGAGTTACATTCTGCTAGGTGAGCTCGCGCTCCTCGTTGCGGCTGCGCTCCCGGTGGGCTGCGTGTTGGGCTATTGGCTGGGCTGGCTGATGAGCCAGGCTATGGAGACCAAGTTGTTTCGCGTGCCGTTCGTATTGATGCCTGCCACATACGGTATAGCCATATCGATCACATTGTTGTCGGCCGGCGCCTCGGCGCTAGCGGTGGCATGGCGCATCAATCGACTCGATCTGATTGCCGTCCTCAAGACCCGGGAATAGCAGATGACACCAACTGTGCGCCGTACTCTTGCTGCGACCGTCCTCGGACTCGTCATCTTGGCGGGGCTGGTCTGGAGCTTCTGGCCGAGAGCGATTGCGGTCGAAATCGTCGCGGTCACGCGCGGTCCGATGCGTGTTGATGTGTCGGACGAAGGGCGCACCCGCGTGCGCGAAATCTATCAACTTTCGGCACCGGTTAACGGGCGTCTATTGCGGGTGGAGGTTCACCCCGGCGATATGGTGGACGGTGGCAAGACAAAGGTTGCGGAACTGCTCCCCATCGCCCCAAGCTTTTTGGACATTCGCACCCGGGCGCAAGCCGAGTCCGCAATCAAGTCCGCCGAGGACGCGCGCAATCTGGCGGCGGCGGAGGTCGCGCGGGCACAGGCCGAGCTCGCCTTCGCCGCCTCCGATCTCAAACGGGCGACGATCCTCGTCCAGTCCGACGCGATTTCGCGCGCCAATCTCGAGCGCGCGCAGTTAGCCTACAAAACTGCTGCTGCACAGCTTGCGACTGCGCAAGCGGCGCTCAAGGTGAAGGACCACGACCTCCAGACCGCAAGAGCATTGTTGATCGATCCGACAGGGACGGCCGGTCGAAACCTACAAGCCGGTATTCCGATCATTGCGCCCGTATCGGGTCGCGTGCTTCGCGTCTTGCACGAGAGCGAATCCGCACTCGCGACGGGAACGCCAATACTGGAAATTGGCGACCCACAAAAGCTCGAGATTGTGGCCGAGTTGATATCCGAGGACGCCGTCAAGGTGCGTGTGGGAGATTCTGCAACGATCACAGATTGGGGCGGCACCGGTATATTGAATGCGCGCGTGCGCCGCGTCGAGCCATCCGGATTTGCAAAGATTTCCGCCCTGGGTGTCGAGGAGCAACGCGTCAACGTTCTTTTAGATTTTACAGATGCGCCGGAGAAATGGATCACAATTGCTGATAGCTTTCGTGTTGTCGCCCACATCACGGTCTGGCAAAGGGCGAGCGTCCTTCGGGTGCCCTCTTCCGCGATGTTTCGTCATGGAGACGGTTGGGCCGTCTTCGCCGCGCGCGATGGTCGAGCGCTTCTAACTCCCATACGCATTGGAAGAAGCAATGACGAGGTAGCAGAGGTCCTCGGCGGACTCCGAGACGGCGACCACGTGATTGCGCATCCAAGCGATCGCATAGCCAATAACGCTCGCGTAACAACGCGCACGCCATAGCCCAATCGCGCGTGCCGGCCGGCTACTCGAAGGGAAACTCAGCACTTCTGATTGGGGAATTTCCCCCGTACACTTCGCAGTGGGCGGGAAGTGAGGGGCGCTCGCGACAATGAATTGCCGTTATTGCTAGGTTTCGGCGACGTGGAGACGATTGTCGTAAGTTGAAGCGAAAGGAGAGGCCCGATCGCTCGGGCCTCTTTGGCTACCGCTTCAGCAAGCCGCGTTGTCACTAATGGCCGTGACGTCCTCCATCGCGACCGTTATCGCCGCGACCATCCCGTCCACCGTGGTCGCCACGGTGGTCACGACCACCCCAGCCGCCACGGCCTCCGTGGTGACCGCCCCAACCCCAACCACGTTCAGGGCGGCAACGTCCGTGATGGCGATACCAGCCACGCCCACAACCGTCTCTGACTTCAATAACGCCTGAGGCCTGAGCATGGGGTGCAGGAGGTGCCGATACAATCATTGCCAATGAAGGCGAGGTACCGACGAATAGGAGGCCCGCAGCGAGCGTTGCTCCCAATAGAAACTTCATGACAGAACTCCTCTTTAAAGGTCAAAAAGTACGATCGCGAAGGTTCGAGTGGTTGACCGATATCAACTGAAATGTGGAAAATCCTTATGACGATCGGTCGGTTTGATGGTGCCGTGGACAGCTGCTGACGCCAAAGCGGCGTAGCCCGACAAGCGTCATGTTTGCGCCGCAGAAAGTGAAGACTCAGAGTTGCTTACGGCGGGGACAAGGTTCCTCGTGCCGCTCAGCGGGTCGATTGGAACATAATTTCACTTAATGCGGATTACGTGGCGAAGCGCAACACCTTCTCGAATTCAATGCGCAGATTTCAAAGCTCGAGTAGCACCTCGCAAGCCCGACGGTCAGGACAACTTGATAGTCCGACCATCGAGCTTCCCAGCCTCAGTAGAATATGCCGTATATCACCTGGATGACTTCACCAGTGTCCTGATCGATGAGCAAAGCATCGTCGCCGTAACGAACCCACACTGTTCCGGGCGGCGGGTCAGACAGGCCGTATCCGTAGTAATCCGAGATCCAGTACTGTTGAGCGAAGAACAACCCCGGCAAGAATTCGCCGAACGTCCAACGGTGGGCGTACCAACCGTGGGGCCGCCGGTACGTTCCGTGATGGAAACGTCTCGGCGCATTGAACATACGGCGTAGTGCGTCGAAGGCGTTATTATGGCGGCCCTGATGTGCGCCGGGGCGAAAGCCATGGCCTGACGGACCGAAAATATCGAACGGATTGCGAGAGTCGCGATGGTCACGCCGCGTGCCACCCGTACCGCGCCCATCGTGCTGTCCGCTGCCACCGACTGCGCGTCCGCCGAAAGGATTGATGACGCCAGTACCGCCACCGGTTCCGCCGCCCTGGTGACCGCCTGAGCCGGTGCCTCGACCGTGCGGCCCTGTTCCAGGGCTATGCGATCCAGTGCCTTGGCCATGGGCACCTCCACCCTGACCCGATTTATCGCGGGCCGCCATTGCAGGCATCGTGAAGGCCAACACCAACACAGCTGCCGATACAAGTAGTTTCCGTCTCATGTTCGACTTCCACTTTCTAGAATCTGAAACAACTTTAGGCGGCTTCGGCACTTCCATTTTGATTTAGAACAATCTTCAAGTGGAGCGCTTCCCAATTCACGCGCGCACGCGATGCGTCGATTATCTGCTTGGGTCAGCAACTTAATTCCCGCAGTCCCTAGCGCTTGGCCAGAGAGGTTTATGCGGGCCGAACTCTTAGAGTTCTCCGAGGACGATATCGCCGCCACCGAGAGGCTCATCGGACGCGACTTGTGTGCGCGGCGACAGTAGGAGGCGGGCTCTGGACAAAGTCTCGCTTGCGATTGTCCGCCACAAAGGCACCAGAATTGGTTCATAACGAGTTCAGTCAGGGACAGGCAATTTGCGCTGGTGCTTTCGGTGCGCGATCGCGGCGTGGCAAAGCGCTGTTCGATTACTAAATGCGAGTGAGTCGCGGAGCGCTCTATTGGATCGGGGTGACTTCACCGCTTGGGGAGCGCATAAGAAGACGATCCACGCAACCAGGCTTCAAGTTACGGCAAACAGGAGACCCACATGCGTAAGCTCATACCCCTGATGCTCTCGGCGGCAACTCTGATGTTCGCGGGCACGGCGACGGCCGACCCTGTCGCGATCAATGACAGCGACGAAGGGTATTCTCGGCTCGCGCGCTGGGAACAGCATCTCGACGATGCCATCGCTGATGGAGTTCGCCGCAACACACTAAGTCCGCGACGTGCGTGGATGATCCAGAAGAGCCTCGATTCCATCGAGGCCCACGTCCTGCAAAGCTACTACGAGAGCAATGAGGGCATCGATCCGGCCACTTTCCGAACCTATGCGGTACAGCTCCGCGACGTCGGCACACAAGTTGGCGAAGCCGACTGGGGTTCGCGCAACGTTTATGGTGATGGTTGGTACGATGACCGAGGACCGCGCTCAGATCGGGGTCCGAGTTGGAACAACGGCGATTCCTCACCGCCGGGCAATTATTATCGAGAAGGCGACTATGAAAGGTCGTGCCATCAGGGCAATGCCGCGGCCGGTACGATCTTCGGAGCAATCGCCGGCGGCCTCATTGGTGGCGCTGCCAGCCATGGAAATGGGGGCGCTGTCGCAGGCGGCGTCATTCTGGGTGGTCTTCTCGGCAACGCCTTGTCGCATGACATCGATTGCGACGATCAGCGCTACGCCTTCGACGCCTACGGGCACAGCCTAAACGGCGACGTTGGTCGCGATTACAGCTGGCAGCGCGGCAGCAACTACGGCACCTTCACCTCGACCCGCGAATACCACGACGGCGATCAGGTCTGCCGTGACTTCCGGATGGTTACCTACCGCAACGGCCAGCGCTCCGAAAGGACCGGAACGGCATGCCGCGACTACAGCGGCAACTGGAATACGCGCTAGACCCGCTTCGAGCCATAGTGGAGTGATGCTTCGCCGAGCGTCAGTGCATGAGCACTACCGGCGACACCTAGGCTCCGAAAGGAGCCGGTTAAAAGGGGGCTAGTGACGATGGTGCGCATGCATTGCTGTCTCGGATTGGATGGCAAAGAAGAGCTGTATCGCTCCAAATACTTCCGCGCGTTAATGGTGACATTAGATACCTCCAATCCCGATCCAGCGAGACTCGGGTAGTGTCCTAATTTGAATGGACCAGCCACAACTCGCCTGCCAGCAGCCCAGCAGAAGCGCCAGCAAAGGCCCCAACGATCACGTCGCTAGCAAAATGCCAATCGCCGAAAATCAGCAATGCTGCCCCGAATACGAGCAAGGCTGAAAGAGGCCAAGTGCTGGACGGATATAGCCTCATGAATACGCCGCCGAATGAGGCTGCGAGAACCATATGGCCAGATGGGAAACTGCTATTACTGGCGCCAGCCAGAAGATGAAATGCGTGATGCGCACCCTCCAACAGGACGCTCGCGGGGTTTGGCACCCCAAAGAATAGTTTCAGAACACCGTCGTTGACTGCGTAGGCACACATGGATGTCAGGCTTGCGAGTCCGAGTGCTTCGCAAAAAGGCGACAGATGCCCGCGCAATAGTCGCACAGCGACCAGCGTCAGAGTGATCGCTGCTTCAGCCGACAGAAGGACAGCGCTCCCAAGACCAGTGCCTAGCGGACTTAACCTTCCAAGGAATTGGGAGAACCACCGCGCGATCGGCATGTCGAAAAATGTGAATGACAATGCCGCAACGGCAAAGCATGCAATAAGTGAGATCAGCCAAATTTGACGAGCACTCAGGAAGAGGTTCACTTCGAGGTCTGTTCCACCAACTCTGTTAGCGTCCACAGCCTATCAGATATTGCCCTAGACATTTGGAAGTTATGACCGAAGTCGCCGCCTCCGAACTCCAGAAGGCCGTCGAGTCCCAGCACGGCGGCACGGCGACGTTCGTCCAATCAGCTCCCGTCCTTGAGACGCATGCTGGCGAGATCGTCTGGAACGGCACGGTGCATGTGTTCGATCTGAAGGGCAGTCCGAGCGGCACAACGTGCGCCTACGCGTGGTATTATGAGCGCCCAGACGGCAAACGCAGTTTCTTCGCCCTGCTGCACCTGCCGCCGATCACGTCGCCACGCGACGCCGTACGGGCGGCTATTGTGGCGGAGTCGAGGACTTCCAAGTGAGGATCGTGGCCATCGCACCCCGTCTCCTTCTGTGCGGCTGCGCATCGCCGGTAACCACTTCGGCGCAGGCAATCGAGATAGGTATGCGCGCCTGCGCCGAAGAGGACAAAGATATGCCGACTTCGGACTGGAAGGCGGTGTTGGAGGGTGATCACTGGCGAGTTTGGCAAGGTGCTGAAAACGGCAACGGACCGGCAATCAATGTTGCTAGAAACGGCACTCGGCCCAACGGCTACAAAGATTGTGCCTTCATCGTCGTGACGGACTGACCAGCTCCGTCAAATTTGGACACTACCGAGACTTCGAGCCGTTCTCGATTTGCTCGACAAACGCATTCCTAACACTGCATTGGGCCGAGCAACGAGGCGAAAAAAGAGTGCGCGACCGAGGTAGGCAATCAGTCGTCAATCAGAAAAATATCTTGGTTCGCCGCCGCATAAGCGAGCGCATAGTCGAGCTCGCCGGGCGACTCGGCATGAATAGTACAAAGCGGTTGACCAACAGCAATTGGCGCACCCAATCGAACGTGAAGTTCGACACCGGCCGCCTTGTCTTCCGGCGCGCCGGCTAGTTTGGCCAAACGGGCGACCTTGCGATTGTCGACGGCAACAAGGTAGCCGGACTTGTCGGCGACAAGGGGTCTTCTGTCTGTGGATGAAGGTGGTACACGCATACCACCTTGCGCTTCACAGATGCCCTGAAACTTCTTCCAGGCGCGTCCGTCCTCTATGACCTTCTCGGCCAGCGCAGCGCCAGTTCCGGCGGCGGCCAATCCTACCAATTCAATAAGTGCACCGGCCAATTGCAAGGAGCGGCTTCGCAGGTCCACCGGGGCATCGGGCCGGCATTGGAGTACTGCCAAGACATCGCGCGCTTCCAAGGCCGGACCTATTCCACGTCCTATTGGCTGGCGGCCATCTCCGATTGTCACTTTCGTATGGATGCCAAAGACGCCACATACAGCCAGCAATCCCGATGTCATTGCGTCTGCGGCCACGGGCGATCGCACCTTCGCGGTTGCGCCGACAGGAATGTCCAAAATCAGATGTGTCGCGCCGGCGGCAATCTTCTTCGACAGCACCGAAGCGATCATCTGACCCTCGGTATCCAGATCGAGCGCGCGCTCAACTCGTATCAAGACATCGTCCGCCGGACTGAGGCGGACCGCGCCTCCCCAGACAATACAGCCGTTCTCGCGCTCAACGACGCGATGAATATCTGACTTGCTTAAATCGATTGGTGCCAAGGTCTCCATCGTGTCGGCCGTACCGGAAGGCGAGGTAATGGCACGAGACGAAGTCTTTGGCATCTTCAGCCCAAGGGCCGCAGCGATCGAAACAATGATCGGCGTGGTCCTGTTGCCGGGCAGACCGCCGACCGAGTGTTTGTCGGCAATAACAGGTTCCCGCCAAACCAGACGTTCGCCCGCATCCACCATCGAACGTGTCAGTGCCAGCACTTCCTGTTCGACCAGCGGCCGGCTGGCACATGCTGTCAGGAAAGCGCCAATGTCGAGATTGGAGTATTGCCCGTCCACAATGTCCCGAATGATTGCGCCGAAATCCACCGCTTCAAGTTCACGCCCATAAATTCGGCTGCGCACAAGGCTCATCGACTCGATCGGGGCGGCATGCGCGATGGAAATTTCGTCACCGTCACGTAGATCCAGGTGAGTCCAAGCAGCATCGGTGAGGCCCGCCTCGTCATCTGCAATCAAGTCGTCGGTAACCTGAAAGAGTGTTGCGACAATCGACCGATCACGAACATGAAGTTGAACTCGATTATGGCCTGCGAGCCCTTCGGACCGGCAGATGTCACTCTCACGGTGAAGGAACACTATCGCTTCTGAGTGCGTGTCAATACCGAGGCGGCGCGCCTTGATTTTCGGCCGCCTGAATTGAACGTCCGTAGTCGAAGAATTGCTCATAGCGAAATGATCCCAGACCGCAACTTGAAAGCTAGGCTGCACACTCGCACCTTAATGAACACGCGCAGTCGACTCTCTGCTACAAATATGCGCGCAATGGCGCCGACGCGGTACCGGGGTCCAACCGGATCGGAACCCTTCACCCCACGGGAAACGCGCTTCTACCTCCAAATTCTGGGGACACTGTCCATGCCGAACGCTCTGTCTGCAACATCGATCGAGGTGCGCATTACATCGTTGGATCAATTGTTCAATAGCCTCGATCCGTTCCCATTTCTCGAACGAGACCTCGACAAGTCCGCGGAGGAATTCATCGTCGGTTGGGCGCGTGAGCTGCCCTCCGCCAGCGACATCAATATCGTCATCCATCTTCCCATGGTGCAATCGAAAGTGTTGGGAGAAAGCGAGGTCACCGAAGCGTTTCATCGGTATTTCGCCTATCGGGCCGATATGACAGGACGCGACCTGAGTGAACTATTTCGGGTTGGCCGCCGTTCACTCGCCATCGGGCTTACTGTCTTACTCTTGTGCGTTGGCCTAAGGGAATTTTCCCTCGCTTCGTTTGGCCATGATGGAATCTTCGCATTCCTCAACGAAGGTCTCATCATTCTCGGATGGGTGGCGAACTGGAAGCCGCTCGAGATATTTCTCTACGACTGGTGGCCTGTCGCCGGACATCGAAATCTTTATCGACGGCTGGCCCAGGCAATTGTCGCATTCGCGCCTCATTAGTCGAAAAAATTGGAGTAACCCAAGACCAATTCGCGTTATTCGTGCGATCCTAGCGCACGGATAGCCCACTTCGTCAGTTCGAGAAAAGCGAACGACCCAATTCCAGCTGCCACACAGAGCAACAGATCGTTCCCATGCAGTTCGCCGAAAAAGAAGAGTGCTCTAATTGCGGGGATCGTCAGGATCGACAGAAGGATGGCCGACGTCACTCCCACGACACTCCAAAGAATCCAATTAGGGCGCCGCGCGAGATCAACGATCGCGAAGCCGGTCGCTCGGCTCGTGAAGATCAGCACGAAGTTCGTAATAACGAGCGTGACAAACGCAAGCGCGCGGGCCTCATCTACAGGTGTCTCCAAGCGCAGCGCAATCGCGTAGATCAGGCCGACCACCAGGAGCATCAGACCACCTTGCAACAGCGACTCCATGATGAAACGGCCCGAAACCAAAGAGCTCTCAGGCCGCCGTGGCGGGCGCAGCATGGCACGTTCTTCGGACGGCTCAGCCTCGAAAACTAAGGATGAGACCGGATCGATGACCATCTCGAGAAAAACGATGTGAACCGGCGTAAATATGACAGGCCAACCGAAAGCGAGGGGAAGTAGGGAAAGACCGGCAATTGGGACATGGACCGACAAAATGTAGGATGTAGCCTTGCGAATGTTTTCGTAGATACGCCGTCCCAATCGCACTGCGGCAATGATTGCCTCAAAATTATCTTCAATCAGCACCAAGGTGGCGGCCTCTCTCGCGACGTCCGTCCCGCGACCGCCCATCGCAATTCCAATTTGCGCTGCCTTGAGCGCCGGAGCGTCATTCACTCCATCTCCTGTCATAGCGACAACTTCACCGCTCTGTTTGAGCGCCTGGACGAGCCGGAGCTTTTGCTCCGGCATTATTCGAGCAAAAACTCTCGTAGTCCGCAGACGGCGCATCAAGTCAGCGTCATCCATGGTCGTAAGTTCATTTCCGGTGATGACTGAACCGTCGCCCTGGAGACCGGCTTGCTGCGCGATAGCGCGCGCGGTTACTGGATGGTCCCCCGTGACCATGATAATCCTGATTCCGGCCGATAGGGCCTGTGCGACTGCTTCGCGCACGCCGGGCCGCAGCGGATCGGCAAGGCCTATCAACCCAACGAAATCGAAAACGAAGTCGTGCTGTGCTCTTGGCCACCCGGGACCACGATGGCTCGCCTTGGCCACCGCCAGAACCCTCAAGCCGCGTGTTGCCATTTGTGCGGCGCGGCCGGAAAGATCGGCTTGCCGGGCTGAATCAAAATGACATAAGTCCGCAATCGCTTCCGGCGCGCCTTTGGCGGCGACGACAAATTCGTCCCGGTCCGAGGCTTTCCATACCTGTGACATTGCCAGCATGTCCGGAGCCAACGCGTATTCGCGGGCCAGGATCCACTCCTCGTGAATATGCTCAGTCTTCGATAAGTAGCGTTGACCCAACTCGAGGAAGGCCTTCTCCATAGGATCGAACGGTGCGCGTGGGCTGGCCAAAACCGCATATTCTACAAGTGTGTGAAATTCCTCGGGCAGTTCGCCATCTTCATTATAGTCGACTGCATGCAAATGGTCCTCGACGAGTAGCGATGTCACGGTCATCCGATTGACGGTGAGCGTTCCGGTCTTATCGCTGCAGAGGACCGTCGCTGCGCCAAGCGCCTCGATCGCTGTCGAACGTCGGGTCAGGACGCCCTGCTGGGCAATTCTGCGGGCACCCATCACCAAGAATACGGTCAGTACCAGCGGGAGTTCTTGAGGTAGGAGCGACATCGCGAGAGTGATCGCAGCGAGTATGCCCTGAAGCCAAGCGCCTCTGTAAACCCAATATAAAACAAAGACGCCTGCGCTCAGTACCACGGCGACTATTGCAATCGCCTTCACCAGCTTCCGCACTTGAACATGTAAGAGCGTTGGTTCGACACGAATGTCGGTCAGAGCTTTCCCGATTTTTCCAATCTCGGTCGCTGTGCCGGTCGAGCGTACTTCCCCTATGCCGCGCCCCTTCACGATCATGGTGCCGGAATAGATTGCGGAGTGATCGTCGCCGCCAGGCCGTGTTTGGATCTCCCCTTTGGACCATTCGACTTTGCGGACGGGAACGGCTTCGCCTGTAAGGAGGGACTCATCGACTTCGATGCCGACCCCGGACACTATGACGGCATCCGCTGGCACTCGGTCGCCCTCATTCACAATGATGATGTCGCCTCGGACAAGTTCCCGGCTGGCAACGCGGCGGCGTTGACCGTCCCGTATTACGAACGCCTTCGGACTGGCCAGGTCCCTGAGGGCTTCCAGCGCGCCTTCGGTCTTGCTTTCTTGATACGTCGCGATGAGCACGTTTACGCCGGCAAAACTTAGCAACATCAACGCTTCGCCCAGATCACCAATCACGAGATAGACCGTGCCTGCGACGATGAGCAGCTGAAACATTGGCTCTCGAAACACCTCGACAACAATCCGAAGAACTGTTCGGCGCCGTTGTTGCGGAAGTTCGTTCGCGCCATCGGCGGCGAGCCGAGCCGCAGCCTCCTGCTGCGAAAGTCCAAGAAAATGATAAGACGGATCGGCGGTCATCTCTGCCTCAAGAGTCAATTGGCCGGCCGCCAAACCTCAAGAAATGCGCGATTACCAATGATCAATCGTGCTTGCTTTCATTGGCGATCATTCATGATCCATATCAAAGTTCTGGGTCTTTGCCTCTAACAGAATTGTCCGGGTTTCTGTTTGGGAGCGAATCTTGATCAAATCGATTCTTGTGCCGCTGGTGGGTACGGAGGCCGATAAGCAGTCGCTCGACGCCGCATATCAGTTCGCGCGCTGCTGTAGCGCCCACTTGGATTGCCTGCATGTGCGGCCAGACGCTACCGCGAACGTCCTGCCGATGACAGCCTATCTGGCCGGTCTGACGTTCTGGACCCCTGAGATGATGAAGTCCTTTGAGAGCGCCGCTGGCCATTCAGCAGCGTCGGCGCGCAATGCATTCGAGTCATTCTGCGCGGAAACGCGAATAGCTCGCTCGGATCAACCATTGCCATCGACAGGTGTCTCGGCAAATTACCGCGAGATTGAAGGCGATATCATCCAAGAAATTGTTCTTGAAGCGAGAGTTCATGAGCTTGTCGTCGTTGCCCGCAGTCAAAAATTTTTCGGCTTTAGCGAGTATTCCCTCGGCGAAATTCTGGTTGGCGGCGGTCGACCGCTTGTATTGGTAAGCGACGATGTGCGCTTAACATGGGCCCAGCACATAGCGATTGCCTGGAAGACCACTGTAGAGGCGGCCCGCGCAATTACGGCAGCGATGCCCCTTCTGGTCCGTGCTGAAAGGGTTGTTATCCTGTCGGCGCAGGAAGAAGGCCAGTCCTATGAAAAGGCGGCGGAGCTAGCAGAAAAGTTGGCCAACGAACTTCGCTGGCACGGGATAGCGCCCAAAGTCCGCTGTTTCATGCAATCGTCTGGTTCGTCGAGCAGGTTAGTCGGCGAGGCACATGACTTGGGGGCCGACCTACTTGTCATGGGTGGTTATGGCCATGGTCGTACACGCGAGCTCATTCTTGGAGGCTTTACGCGTGACGTCCTTCGTCAGGCGCCACTGCCGGTTTTCCTGGTTCACTGAGCCCCTCGACAGAATCTGGTGGCCGCCGGATGTGTCCACCATGACCTCCTCGGGAAGGGTGCATGGCGCAGGCAGGGTTTGTTGGAGTGATGCATCATGGAATTCCAAGACGCCCTTCTGGCTCTAACGAGCTATCCTGAGCCTACGCCTGGCGACGTAGTCGATGAGGCAACTGCACTAGCGGGTATTCTGGGGACCAAACTCTCAGCGCTCATGTTTGTCCTGACACGAAGCCGGGTGGCGCGAAAGTATTCCCCGGCGGAATGGCTGATTGACGTTCCCAAGTTGATCGATCAGGCCATCTCGGACAGCGTTAGGAAAGCCAACGAGTCGTTGGACCGGTTCGAGCGCGATGCCAAGGCGGCCGGCATCTTTCAGAGCCGACTATTGGAACATTCGACGGTGTTCCCGTCGGGTGACGCGGTTGTGAGGCATGCGCGGCTGCGCGATATCACATTCGTGCCTGTGCCTGACCCAATTGGCTTGGATGAATTATATGCCGAGTCGATTATCTTCGGATCGGGTCGTCCGACGATCCTGTTGCCGGCCTATTCCGACCGAAGAAAAAGACCGCCCTCGATCAAAACAGTCGCCGTAGCGTGGGACTTCAGCCGAGCAGCTGCGCGGGCCATGGCCGACGCCATGCCGATATTGAAAAGCGCGAAGGAAGTTCGCGTCTTCACGGTTACAAACGAGAAGGACATCGAAGGCGATTTGCAAACTGCGGAACTGGAGGAGCATCTGAAATCGCATGGTATCGGGGCGAAACTGGAGCTGATCGACGCTGGAGGTCATAAGATCGGCAACGTCATGGCAGAATATGTGACTGCACACGATGTAGACATGCTTGTCATGGGTGCATTCGGTCATTCGCGCCTGATAGAATTCGTACTGGGTGGCGCCACGCGCAGCATCGTCAATCGTCCGCCCATTCCAGTGTTCCTATCGCACTAGCTCGAGGCCGGTGATCCATCCGAGCGAATTTGTTCCTGAAATGTCGCGCACGAGCCGCTCAACAACCACTGAGCCAGAATTCGTGCCCTCCTCACCCCAAACGGTGAGGGCCGGCTTCTTAAAGCGTCGCATGGCGGGAAACTGCACGGTTAGGCAACAGATCTCGATATGAACGCATGCTGGATCTAAAAGCGCGAACTGAGATCAAAACCACGGCGCCCGATGCCAGGACTATCCCAGCTTGACCAACGGCGGGATCAGGCCCCTCTCTTAGATCAGCGCCAGCAACTCTCTTGTCCAGCCTGACCAGCGCGAATTGGGACCGATGGCGCCGTCCCACAGCATGTTGTTGCAGACATAACCCACCGCGAAGCCGCCCTCCGGATGGGCGAAGCCCATGCGGCCGCCGGCGCCGGCATGGCCGAACGACCCCGGCCCAAGCATCGGCTCAACGGGCCTGGGCAATTCGAAGCCGAGACCGAACCGTTGCGGTGCGCGGTCGCCGGCAAGGCGCGCAAACACGCCGGGCAGCGGCAGACCGGCAGTGCGCGGCGTGCGGACGCGCTCCATCATCTCCCGTTTGAAGAGGCGCACGCCGTCGACCTCGCCGATGCAGGCGGCGTACATCCGCGCCAGCGAGCGCGCATTGGTGATGCCGTTTCCGGCCGGCAACTCCATCGCGTGGCCCTGGCGCGAATTCATCTTCGGGATCAGCGCGTCGGTCGTCGTGAAAGTTTGCACCAGACAGCGTGCAAGCCGCGACGTGGTGTCGCCGAAGCTCTGGAACAGGGCGAGCCATTGCGCCTCCGTCAGGTCCGGCGCGTGGCGGAAGTGCGGCGCGACGCGATCCTCCTCGCGTTCTGGCAATCCAATCCAGAAGTCGAGCTTCAAGGGGTCGGCAACCTCGTCCGCGAAGAAACGGCCCACCGACTTTCCGGTGATGCGGCGGATCACCTCGCCGACCAGGAAGCCATAGGTCACAAAGTGATAGGCATAAGCCGTCCCCGGCTCCCACAATGGCGTCATCTCGCCCAGCCGCCGCGTGCACAGTTCGCTGTCGAAGAGATCGGTGTAACAAAAGCCGATGTCGGGATCGAAGCCCGGCAGGCCCGCGCTATGCGACAGAAGATGCGCGACTGTGATCTTATCCTTGCCGCCGGCTGCGAACTCCGGCCAATAGCGCGCCACCGGCGCCTCGACGTCGAGCAGGCCGCGCTCGGCGAGCATGTTGGCGCAAACGGCGACCGCGCCCTTGGTGCAAGACATGATCATGGCGAGCGTGTCCTCGCCGTAGGGCCGATTGTTGGTGCGCCCACCCCACATATCGACGACTTTCTTGCCGTAGCGGTAGACGCAGAGCTGCGCACCGCCCTCGTCCTTCTCCTGCGCTTCTGCGAAGGCTTCCTTGATGCGCTGGTAGCCAGGCGCGACCATACCACCGATCTCCATCGTCACCTCCAAAGCAAGCAGGCGCCCGCCTCGCGGCGGACGCCCCCCGGCCCGCCATTTAGCGGGCGTCCCCTGCGATACATACCCCTCAGAAGGTTCTCGTCACGCGAATGCCGAACTGTCTCGGGGGAGCGGCATAGCGAAGCGAGACATTCTCAGCTGCAATGTAGCGCAAGTCGAAAAGATTCGTGGAGTAGGCCGTGATGTCCCAGGCATCGCCGATATCGTAGCTGAGCTGCGCATTGAACAGATCGCGGGTACCCAAACGCACCAGCGGCGAATGGAACACCGACGTCCATTGCGGCCCGACATGGGCGTAGTCGATGCGCGGCGTCAGCGTGTCGCCATCGTCGAAGTTGAAGACATATTGCACGCCGCCGTTCAGCGTCCATTGCGGCGCGTAGACGTTCTGCTCGCCCGACAGGTTGGTGCAGTTCGGGTCGTTGCCGCCGCTGTGCAGATTGCAGGTGTCGCCCGGCGTGCCTGCGCCATTCACGGCGAAAAAGCTGCCGAATCGGCTGTTGAGCCACGAGGCGCCGACGTCGAAGGAGAGATGCTCCCAGGCTGCCTGCGCCTGCGCTTCAATGCCGTAAATCTTTGCGCTGGGCGCATTGCGGATCGGCGAAGTCTGCGTCGTCGGATCGAACAGCGAGACCTGGAAGTTCTTGTAGTCGTTCCAGTAGCCATCGAGCTGGGTGTGGACGTGGCCATCGAAGCCGCTCCATTTCCAGCCGACTTCGAAGTTGCGCACCTCTTCCGGCAGGATGAAGGCCGGCTGGTTCGCTGTTGTGTTCTGGCCGCCGTCCTTGTGGCCGGTGGCGAAGAACGCATAGAGGAAGTTGTTGTCGTCCGGCTTGTAGTTCAGCGAGACCTTGCCGGTGAGCTTGGAATCTTCCTCATGTCCGCTGCGGCTGACCGGGCCGCAGTCCGGCGCACCGCCGGTACAGGGCACATTGGTGATGGTCCCGGGAATTGGTGAGCCGAACAGCAATGTCGCCTGTTCACCGCCCGCCCCTGCTCGGACCTCACGTGCAAGCGCTCCTGACCTCCGACGCGATGCTGATGATCGTTTAACAAATGAATGCGAACCCGTACCGAGTCATCGATCGCATAGGGTCCGGCGTCAAAACAACCTCAGTCCGTCACGTTTCCGAAACGCCACGCGATTGATAGTCATTGACGTGCCCTCGTCAGCCTGGCGCAAAATGAACGCGACCTGGCCCCCTGTGAACTTCGACTTCCGCATTGAAAATTCTCCGTCCGGCCATCGAACGGTAAAGTAGAATTTTCCAGCTTCAGACGGTTCAGGATTTCGGGTGCAGGTCAATCAATCAAGCAGGGGGATGCCGACTAAACCCCCAACTGGCTAAATTGGTGACGAAACTGCCGCCGGCATCAAGGCCGATGAGATTGTGCGGGCGTTTGTCGGGGCATTTATTAGTTTCAACCGCTTCATCGTTTCCATGTTCCGGGTAGCTCATTCCTTCTCGGAAGCTATGCCGAAGTCTCCCAGCCATCCTCACCAATTCCGCGAGCGAGTCCGCCTGCATTTTTCGCATGAGCTGACCCCGGCAGACTTTTACGGTTATCTCGCTCACGTCGAGTTTCGCCGCGATCTGTTTGTTCAAGCGTCCGCTAATAACAAGCGCCAGAACCTCTCGTTCGCGCGAAGTCAAGAATTGAATCGCTCCTGTAGCCCGGCGAGTGCGGCTGCTTGCTGTCGCCGGAGCCGGTCTTTCTCGACGCCCGCTTGAATGGCTTCAAGCAAATCCTGGTCACGGAACGGCTTGGTTAGGAACTCGATGGCTCCGCCCTTCATGGCCTGGACGGACATCGGAATATCGCCATGGCCGGTGATAAAGATAATTGGGAGTAGGCTGTTTGCGTGCGCCAGTTCGCGTTGGAATTCCAAGCCGCTCAGTCCAGGCATCCGAACATCCAGTACCAAGCACGCCGGAGCATCGGGCCGCTCACTTAGCTGAAACGCTTCGGCGGAGGGAAAGGTCTGCACTTCCAAGCCCCACCGAGCGAAGTAGGTTGTCGAGAGCCGTCCTAATGGATGCGTCGTCATCGATTACGAAGATGATGGGCTTTTCCGCGCGTGCCAGGACTGCCGGGCTCGTCATGATCTTCCCTCCGGGATTGTTGGCACGGTGAACTGCACGATAGCGCCGCGCGGCGTGTTGGGTGTCGCCCAAATGCGTCCGCCAAGGGCTTCAATGATGGACCGGCTGATCGTCAATCCCATTCCCATGCCCTCTGTCTTAGTGGAGTGAAATGCATCGAAGACGTGATCAAGTTTCGCGGCATCGAGCCCGACACCGAAGTCGATGACCGCGACCCTTATGCTAGTCGCACCGTCCTTCGCCGTGCTGATCTGGACCTCGCGGGGGCCGCTTTCGGCGGCATTGATGGCATCGATGGCATTGACCAACAGATTGAGCATCACCTGCTGCAATTGGATTTCATCCCCCAGGACCGGCGGCGGGTCGTCGGCCAGCCGCGTCCGAAGGGAAATCCTGTTTTGCTGAAACTCATTGCGCGTCAAGGCGACAATCTCCTGAACGGCTTCGTTGATGTTCAACCGGTCCTTTTGTGGCGGTGTTCGCTTGGCGAGGGAGCGGACCCGCGCGACGATCTCGCTGGCCCGATTGGCGTCCGCCACGATTAGCGCGATGGACTTCGTCGCCTCGCTCAGATTTGGAGGCTGAGCGGCCAGCCAGCGCGAAAAGGCGTTCCCGTTTGTCACAACACCCGGCCAACGGTTGATTCACCTCATGGGCAATCGACGCCGCCAGTTCTCCCAGGGTCGTAACGCGCGCGATATGTGCGAGTTGCGCGCGGGCCTCCTGCGCCGCGACCTGGGCGGACTTAATCCGTAAGACGAGATAGGCCGTCGCCCCTATCGCCGAAATGCTAATAAGGCTGTTAATCAGCCCCAACTCGCGGTCGCCCGTCGGTGTCAGCGCATAGCTAAGAAGCGTGAGCCCCACGCAAGCCGCCGCAATGAGCAAGACCCCGCGCCGTCCGCTGAAACTCACGGACAACAGCACGACCGCCACATAAAATACGGCGACCGCAATCTCCAAATTGGTAATCGTATCGGCAATGAATATCGCGATGGCGAGCGCAGCCGTCAGGCCGGGCAGAATCGAAGAGAGGAATGACCGCGCCGCCAGGATAGCGCGCGATGCGAGACTCAATTCGCTCTCCCCAGCCGGTCATGTCGCCTCGAAGCAGCAACGGCCTTGGCACTTCTGCCGTCACGTTATGTAAGTCCTCAGAACATCCACCAATTCGCTGGCAGCCTCGCGCTCACTGCGCGATGCCTTTCGGCCAGGATCGATCATGTGCGTGCGGATATGGCCGTCGATCACTTCGGCCATGATGCCGTTTATGGCACCTCGGCTCGCCGTTATCAGGCGCATAATCTCCCCGCAGCTTGCCTCTGCGTCGAGCGACCGTTCCAACGCATCGACCTGACCGCGAAGGCGGCGGACACGATTGAGAAGCTTCTGTTTCTCTTTGACGGTGTGTGGCATTTGATCCCGCGCGTTTTATACGAAGGTATAGTTGTCAGATACCCCCAGGAGTATATATGGGCGTCGAGGGCGGTGGAATGATTTCGTTTGAATCCGACCGCGCTTGGCCAACTCCAAATTGGGTTTGGTCTGTATCAACCCCGCATGGGACTCGCATGAAACCGCGACCTAGCAGCCAGCCTATCGAATGCGACAGTAGACGCTCTGCGTCTAACGCCGCTTCGTTGGGTTCGTTTACTGCTCAGGATGCGCATTCGACCGTACAGATTGGCGCGGCGGCGTTGATCTGACGACCGCTTGCCTCCTGGGCTTGAGCAAATTGCTTGAGCGGTGAGAGGCAAAGGCCAATCGTCATGAACAAAGAAGTGCAACCCGGCCTCGGCATCCAACGCGGCGGCAGCAAACAACAATCAGTTTCCCCGCTAAGCAAAGTGTCCGATTGTCTGCCGGACGAGGCTCTTGCGCGGCTGGAAGCAACCGCCAGTGGCCTGACCGAAGAACAGGTCGAGAGGCAACGCGCGCTCTACGGCGCCAACGAGATCAGCCACGAAAAGCCGCCGACTTGGTACGCGCAGCTCTTCCACGCGTTCCTGACGCCGTTCAATGGCGTCTGTTCGCGGTCAGCATCGTCTCGCTCTTCACCGACGTGATCTTTGCCGCGCCCGAGGATCGTTCGTTCCGCACCATCATCGTGCTGATCACGATGGTGCTGCTCAGCACGCTGCTGCGCTTCTGGCAGGAATTCCGCTCCAACAAGGCCGCCGAAGAATTGAAGGCCATGGTGCGCTCCACCACGGCCGTCTTGCGCGCGGGCATGGAACGACCGCAGGAATTGCCAATCGCCGAGCTTGTGCCCGGCGACATCGTCTATCTCTCGGCCGGCGACATGATCCCCGCGGACGTGCGCGTGCTGACCGCCAAGGACCTTTCGTCAGCCAGGCGATGCTGACGGGCGAAGCCATCCCGGTTGAAAAGCATCCGCCTCCCACCGGCGCAAAGCGCCGACTTCAAGCACGGGCAGCCTGCTTGATCTGGAAACGGCCTGCTTCATGGGCTCCAACGTCGTGAGCGGCACGGCCACCGCCGTCGTCGCCGTGACCGGCGACGCGACCTATTTCGGCGCGATAGCGAAGGATATCGCGGGCGCGCGCCCGCTGACCAGCTTCGACAAGGGCATCAATCGCGTGAGCTGGATGCTGATCCGCTTTCTCATGGCGATGACGCCGCTTGTGTTTCTCATCAACGGGTTCACCAAGGGCAACTGGCTGGAGTCGCTGCTGTTTGCAGCGTCGGTGGCGGTCGGCCTCACCCCGGAAATGCTGCCGATGGTCGTGACGGCCAACCTTGCCAAGGGTGCCGTCGCGATGGCGCGGCGCAAGACCATCGTGAAGCGGCTCAACGCCATCCAGAACTTCGGCGCGATGGACATTCTTTGCACCGACAAGACCGGCACGCTGACCCAGAACAAGGTGATCCTGGAGCAGCATCTCGACATCCACGGCCACGAAGACAGCCAGGTCTGGAGTTCGCTTGGCTCAACAGCTTTCACCAAACCGGCCTGCGAAATCTGCTTGACGTGGCCGTGCTGGAATATGCGCAAGCGCCGGATTTGGTCGATAACCTCAAGCACTATCGCAAAGATCGATGAAATTCCCTTCGACTTCATGCGCCGGCGCATGTCCGTTGTCGTGCGCAACGGCGGCAATCGCAATCTGCTGATCTGCAAAGGCGCGATCGAAGAATTGCTGCCGCTTTGCCCATTCGCGGACGACAACGGCGCATTGCGCGGACGGCGAAGTCCCTTTCACGGACGAGAAGCGCAAGCGAGGTGCGCAGACTCACGCGCGACATCAACGAGGACGGGCTTCGCGCGCTGGCCGTGGCCTACAAATGGCTGCCGCCAGAAGACCGCACCTACACCGTCGCCGACGAAAAGGAGCTCATGCTTGCCGGCTATGTCGCCTTCCTCGACCCGCCGAAAGAGACCGCGCGGCAGGCCATCGCCGCGCTCAAGGAATACGGCGTCGACGTCAAGATCATCACCGGCGACAACGAAATCGTCACGCGCAAGATCTGCAAGGAGGTCGGCCTCGCGATCGAACACACGTTGCTCGGCAAGCGATGTTGAGGCCCTGTCGGACGCGGAACTCGCGGACAAGGCCGAACACACGACCATCTTCGCCAAAATGTCGCCGCTGCAGAAATCGCGCGTCATCCGCGCGCTGCAAGCCACGGCCACACGGTCGGCTATATGGGCGACGGCATCAACGATGCCGCCGCGCTCAAGGATGCCGATGTTGGCATCTCCGTCGATACCGCCGTCGATATCGCCAAGGAATCCGCCGACATCATCCTGCTCGAAAAGAGCCTGATGGTGCTGGAAGAAGCGGTCATCGAAGGCCGCAAGACCTTCGCCAACATCATCAAGTACATCAAGATGACGGCCAGCTCGAATTTCGGCAACGTGTTCAGCGTGCTGGTCGCCAGCATCTTCCTGCCGTTCCTGCCGATGCTGCCGATCCAGTTGCTGACGCAGAACCTGCTCTACGACATCTCGCAAATCTCGATTCCGTGGGACGACGTCGACAAGGACTATCTCAAACTCCCGCGCAAATGGGATGCGGGCGGCCTTGCGCGCTTCATGGTGTTCATCGGCCCGATCAGCTCGATCTTCGACGTCGTGACGTTCCTGGTCATGTGGCACGTCTTCGGCGCGAACACTGTCGCGAAGCAAGCGCTGTTCCAGTCGGGCTGGTTCGTCGTAGGGCTGCTGACGCAGACTCTGATCGTGCACATGATCCGCACGCAATACATTCCGTTCATTCAGAGCCGCGCGGCCATGCCGGTGATCCTGCTGACCGCCACGATCATGGCGATTGGGATCTATCTGCCGTTCTCTCCGCTCGGCGTGCATCTGGGCATGGTGCCGCTGCCGCTGGTCGTATTTCCCTTGGCTCGTGGGAATCCTGCTCAGCTACTGCACGCTGACGCAGCTCGTGAAGCGCTTCTACATCCGCCGGTTCCATCAGTGGCTGTGAGAGAGGCTCGCGCGGGAGGCAGCTGAGTCGTGGCGCGCGGAGAAATAGGAAGGCTGGCTGCTTCGGCGACGAATTCACGCCGTCATGCTGACCGTACGTCTCTTGTTCAAGACTGCGACGTTGCTGTTTCGATTTCGATTGATGGGGAGAGGATCATGTATTGAATTTGTGCGCGTTCGCAGACTGGCTGGCGCTCGACACTGCCATGTCGGACGAATACGGCGTCGGCGGACAATTGCGCGCCGATTGGCTTGGTTGGCACGCATTGACGCTGCGCTTCTTGGCAGCCCGGCATTTGCGGCCGAGACAGTTGCCCCGCCCGAGATTGGGCTGTGCATGGCCAGGTCACGCACGTCTGGCAATATCATCCGGCGTTCAAAGCACCTTATAGCGGCCCCAACAGTCTCGATCCGGGCAGCCGCGGGAACGAGACATTTGATGCAACGCTCTATTTGGGTTTCAGGCCATGGTCCGGGGGAGAAATTTGGATCAATCCGGAAATCGACCAGGGCTTCGGGCTGAGCAATACGCTCGGCGTAGCGGGCTACCCGAGCGGCGAAGCCTACAAGGTCGGAAAATCGTCGCCGTATTTCCGGCTGCAGCGGCTGTTCTTTCGCCAGACATTCGATCTGGGCGGTGCGGTTGAAACGCTGGATCCGGATGCCAATCAACTTGGCGGAACGCGGACAGCCGACAATGTCGTCATTACCGGCGGCAAGATTTCTGCGACCGATATCTTCGACACCAACACATACGCCCACGACCCCAAAAAGGATTTCCTCAATTGGGCGATTATCGATGCCGGCGCCTATGACTATGCGGCGGATGCCTGGGGCTATAGCTACGGGATCGCCGCCGAATGGACTCAGGCGTGGTGGACCTTGCGCGTGGGCCTCTTTGACCTGTCGCGCGTTCCCAACACGACGGAGCTTGAGACCGACTTTCGATCAATTTGAATTCGTCGCGGAGGCGGAAGAACGCCATGAGTGGTGGGGCCAGCCGGGCAAACTGAAGGTTCTCGGTTTCGTCAATCGTGGCCGCTTCGGCTCGTACAATGACGCTGTGCATTTGGCGCAGCTGACCGCCTCGACGCCGGACATGGCGCTCGTTCGCCGCTATACCTCGCGCCCTGGCGCGACGCTGAATCTCGAACAGCAAATCGAGCCCGGCCTTGGCCTGTTCGCGCGCGCCAGCCTCAATGATGGAAGCAAGGAAGCGGACGAATTCACGGAGATAAACAGTTCGATTGCCGTTGGTCTTTCATTGAGCGGCGGCAGCTGGGATCGTCCGAACGATACAGTTGGCGTCGCTGGCGTCGTGAACGCAATGTCCGCTTCGGCCCGTTCCTATTTCGCGGCTGGCGGAATGGGCATTCTCATCGGTGACGGCCAGCTTCCGCATTACGGTACCGAAGATATTTTGGAGCCTACTACAACGCACAATTGACGGACTGGCTCGCAGCCGGAGCCGACTATCAGTTCATCGCCAATCCTGCCTACAACCGCGACCGGGGCCCTGTCTCGATCCTTGGCGCGCGCCTGCACGCCGAATTCTGAGGGTAGACTGGATATGGCCGAACCTCTCCCGTAAGGCATGACCGAAGTTACGCTTAGCGGCTATACCGCTTCGGCACAGACAGTGACTCTCACCATTCGGATCAATCCCAGGTCCGGCTCGATGGCGATCTATTTGGCCCGACAGATGCAAAGCCCGCATTCGTCTGCGACGGGTCGGGGCGGCAACTTACAATCGGCTGCAAGTCGGGAACGCTCTATGTTCGGAAGTTGGATGGCGCCGTTGATGTCGAGATTAGGGTCGGTCCTGGGGCTGACATCACCATGCCAACCGACAGCCCAGGTTCTGGCGCGCGTGCAGACAACATTTACGTGGTCAGACGATTTGCGATAAAGTTGGTTATCATCTCAGTCTTTGCTTTGGCTCAGAGCTTCGCTCCGTGGGGCTTCGTCCGCGCCCTTGTTGTTCTTTTTGGCTTTGCAGCGCTGATTGATGTTGGGCTCGCACTGTTGTTGAAGCAGCGGTTCAAATTTCGCGCGCTTAGCTATTGGGATGAGGCGGGGATGTTTTTTCTCTTGGCATTGTTGCTGTCGCATTTGCTGCAAATTGAGCATGGAGCCAGATGATCGACGTTGCCAAAAACGTCAAGTTGAGGCCCTATCCCTATACCCCCCTCCTCCAGCGCGGGGAGAATTCAACGATGCTATTCGAGCACGTTTGCCATCCATATCTCGGTTCTCCATCAATCGGCGGGTCCTGACCGGTCACGGTCTTGCCACGGGCTTCCTTCCGACGATGATTTTGATGGCTGCACCGCGCTAGATTTATATTTTCGCCGGGCCTTAATCAACACGCGGTCGGATGTGCCGACGGGCGAATTCGCGGACCCATGAGTTTGCGATCGGGTACGGAATAAAATTCTCCCGCATTGCCATGAGTTCCGCGACCTGGTGCTCGACGCGGGGCTGGCCGGGTGTCCGCGTAGCAGGGACGGAAGCAGTCAGCCGTCCACCAGTTACGGCTGACTTAGGGGGCCCCGAGTACTCCCCTCTTCATGTACTCGCATCGTCCAGAGAACCACGATCATCGCCGTGAAGCTCGTGAGTGTGCCGGGCAGCCAGATGATAAGTCCGCCATAGTGCTGATCGTTCAATGCGGTCATCGGCAGGATACGACCGCAAATCGTGTAGACCGGATAGTAGTCCGACGTCGAAAACGACAAGATCGCGCCCAGCACCATCTGTGGCAGCTCGATGATCAGGATCATTGCGGCACGCATGAGATGCGACAGTCGGGCTGGTGGCTTGGGACGTGCATCGAGAACCAGCGACCAGAACATAATGCCGTTGATTGCCATGGTCCCGTTCATCAGGTCGTAGAGATTTGCGTCGAGCATCACGCGTGTGTGGATTGCCGGCAAGAGCCAGAAGTAAAGAAGGCCGACGAACAACATCGGCGCCACGGCAGGGTGCTGAAGGATATCGATGGTCCAACGAACTGGCCCGGCATCAATGACCGGCCTAAGAAATGCCGGCATGCCCGCACGCAGCACCGGGCCGGACATGCCGAGCGCGACGAGGAACGCGCCAGCGTGATGCAATACGAAGTGCGCCCAGCGATGCACGAAGAACATATGTTGCGCGAGATAGTCGATATGGGTTTGAAGGACTATGTAGATCGACAGCACGCCAGCGACGAAACACAAGCCGCGCCATAGCGGCGGGCGATTTTCGGCGGCGACGCGCTTCCAGCCGCGCCAGAACCAGTCGAGCGTCAGTGTCGTGGCCAGAAACTCCATCCAGGAGAATTCCCAAGGCATCCACACGGGCAGTTCAGCCGGATAGACGCGGCAGAGGACATCGATAACTGCCCCTATAGCGAGCAACCCGCCGTAAAGGTTCCACTCATTGCGAACTGATAACGATCCCCCCATCCGCAGCGTTATAGTGTGCAGGCGCGCGTAGTTTTTGAGGCGATTGGTCACATCTGAGATAGACCTGCATAAAAGTGGGCTCCCCTCGCCGCCGGTGACGTAGTATTTTGGTCAATGTGGCGGTCGCGTCAAAATCGCGACCAGGCGGTAATCACCATGGATAGTCTCTGTTCTCTGATGTCCTTCGCCAGTCGGTCGCGGCTCGTCGCGACTGCCGTCGGCGCGGAACAGCGTTTGACATCATGCAGCATGCGGATGAGATCGTGGTTGCCGATCACGAGCCTAATCGATCAATTCCACGCAAGGGCTGAGTGCATAACGCCAAACGTCGAGTCAAAACGCGCAAGTTTGACCTTAAAGTGAGCGCAAGGGAGGTCGCCCAATGGATAGGATGCATGATGATGGCGCTTTTCCTGGAACCCGTCCGTATCACCATGGCGATCTGAGAGAAGCGCTACTCGACGCGGCCCGCCAGATTCTTGACGAATGTCCGCCCGGCGAGCTCAGTATGCGCGAGATCGCGCGAAGGACCGGCGTCAGCCACGCGGCGCCCTATCGACATTTTCCCAATCGCGAGACGCTCCTCGTCGAACTCGCAATCGAGGGCTTCGAGGAACTCAAAAGCGACTTGACGATGGCTGCGAACGGTCCCGGCGATAAATCCGACAAGATCGCGCGCATTGGTGCTGCCTACCTGCGCTTTGTTGCAAAAAAGCCCGCCGTGGCGAGCCTGATGTTCGGCCAGCAGATTCCAAGTCGCGATTTATTTCCGCAGCTCCTTTCCGCCGCCGACAGCGTGGCCGCCGCGATCGGCGAGGCGTTGGACGATTCGGTACTCGGACTTGCGGTATGGGCGGTGGAGCACGGACTCGCCATGCTGACTCTTTGCAACGTCATCGACCTAGGACAGCGCAAATCGGGGATCGACATTTTGCCGACGCGCGCGCAGTCCATTCTTGTCAGCTTATTCCCCACGCACGACGACAATTAGCGTTTCTTGCGGCCTCTAGGACTTCGGCCCGCAGCTTCCGACTTTTCCATTTGCGCGGGATCCGCATAATCACATCTTATTGGGGCTATACGCAAACGCAGAACTTTTTGACCTGCTTCCAAGAACCTAGACCGTTTGAAGCTGGAAAATTCTACTTTACCGTTCGATGGCCGGACGGAGGATTTTCCATGCGGAAGTCGAAGTTCACAGAGAGCCAGATCGCGTTCATTTTGCGCCAGGCTGACGAAGGCACACCGATCACGGAGGTGTGCCGCAAGGCCGGGATCAGCGAAGCGACGTTTCTACAACTGGCGTGCCAAGTACGGCGGGCTGACGCCGTCCGAGATGAAGCGGCTGCGGCAGCTCGAGGAAGAGAACGGCAAGCTGAAGAAGCTGGTGGCCGATCTGTCGCTGCGACAAGGCCATGCTGCAGGACGTCAGTCCGCCGAAAAATATGAAGCCTTGACCTGACCGGCTCTTTTTGAACCAAGCGGTTTGATAGAAACTAGCTTGGAAAGGAGCCTTGTCATGCCAAAGAAGAGGTTTAGCGCGGAGCAGATTGTGACTGTGCTGCGCCAGATCGAAGTAGCGATGGCGCAGGATAAGTCCGTATCGATCGCGTGCCGGGACGCTGGGATCTCGGATCAAAGTTACTACCGCTGGCGCAAGGAAGACGGCGAACTCGATCTCGACCAGGCGCGTCGGATGAGGCCGAGCCCCAGCACTATCGAAATCAAAACCAAAAGATAGGAGAAGGCATCCATCAGATGTTACGCACCTGTTTCGTTGTCGTCATGAGTGCCAGTTAGCCAGCAACTATTTATACGTGGCGTGGCTCCTCACTTAACGTAGGAGAGAAACGCCAGGTAGATCGGAATATCCAACGCAGCGTGAAATGTGGTTGGCGTGACGATCCCCTTCGTGGCAACCATGAAATAGCCCGCGATCAGACCCAGAGGTAAGACGAACAGTACTAGGAAAAGTGCCAGAGACGGTGTGTAGGTTATTCCCAGATGCGCAATCGTAAAAACAATCGCTTGAAGTATGATAGCCAGCTTCGCCCCGAATACGGCTTCGTATTTCTGAAGGAAGAGGCCTCGGAAAAGAAATTCCTCCTGGAGTCCGTTGGAAACTACCAGAACCAGCAATGCGGGGACCAAGACAAGAAGCCGATCTGGCGTGACGACGGCGTGCACGGGCATGAAACGGCTTCCATGCCTGATACTCACAACTGCTACAACGACGAACACAACAATCGAGAGTACAAACAGGCCTCCAAACTTTCCCCTCTGTGCATAGACCGTATTCAGCGCCTTTCCTGAAAGTCGCGTGAGAATGAGAACGGACCCCACGGCAATCAGGGTTTCAATCAGCTGAACAATAACGGTGCCGAAGACTGTCGCGGCAAGCGGATTTCCGGCCACCGGAACCTCGTTGAGGACATGCGTGCGGAACATCGGGACGAAATCGTTCAGCAGTTGCACCAGGGAAAAGACGAAAAAGCCGAACGCCAATTCCCAATTGAGTTTCCCAACCGGTCTAGTACGCAGTAAAAGCGCGCTCGCGAGAAATATCAGCGTGATACCCAGATGAGACCAGGATCGCGCGAGATCGTCTGGTATCCACCGAGCAGCTAGGGGCGCGGCCCCAGCGCAGAGACACAAAACAAAGAGCGCCGCCTTACCTGGCCGCCCCACATCGGCGGATACGCTTGATTCGCTCGACACAGATTGGCCCCCCCATTCAGTTACCGAGTAAGTTGCACAATAGCAGGGCTGCGTACGCCTGAACACTTTCAAACGCGACCACGCCCAGGTCCGCTTTGGGTCGAAGGCGGTCAAAAAACCGGGGCAGACTTCACAAACTCGTCCGCCTTGGTTTTTCAACAACCTGCTAGGAAGTGCTACCTCCGGGACCCCGCGACCCACATCGCGGGGTTCTTCCTTTATGGGAGCATGTCCCAGCGCGCTTCACTCCTCTCGCGCCAAGCCCAAGCTCCGTCGCTGGCTTAAGTAAGACGTGATGAGAATTTAGCAATTTCCGACGGCGGACCGTCCACCAAATGGACCCTGTGATTGTTCGCTTTGGGTGGAAGGCAGTCATTCGTGCATTATCGACTGGCTATCGCAAACTCGAATAGAGTATGAACAGTCCGATTGCCGTGAAAAGCAAAACGCTGATGCGCTGCAATAGTTGTGGAGTGAGAAACTTCGCGACACTGCTTCCAGCAAACGCAGCCACCACCGTAACCGCCCATAATCCCAGTACAGCACCAAGTCCGACGGATATCGGGCTCCTGCTATGCGCGACCAGCGCCGCAGTCGCCAACTGCGTGAGGTCGCCCCACTCGGCTGCGAATATCACCAGGAAGCTGAGCAACCAGATCGGCCGCTGAGGCTTGCCTTGCGCGATGCGTTCGCGTTCCTTTTCTTCCTCCTTGTCTTCATCGCGACGGTAGGCGAGAACGGCGAACACAAGAAAACCAAGACCAGATGCAATTTTGATGGGCGTCTCGGGAAGCAGCGTGAGCAAACTCCCCGCGGCGACCGCGATCAGCGTTTGTACGAGAAATGCCAACCAGGCACCGGCAATAACGTCTTGGGCCCGGTATTTGGCAGCAAGGATCAATGCGGCGAGCGCGGTCTTGTCCGGAAGCTCGGCGACGAAAATAATTCCAAACGTCGAGAGTATGATAGGTATGGAAATCATCAGGCTGATGCGCTCAAGCCCTACGCCTCGCGGCGATACTGTTCGTAGAGCCTTGTCGGCGAATCCCAGCGAATGCCCTGCATAAACGCGTCCACATAAGCAGCAGCCTTGGCGCCATAGTCCATATGATAGGCGTGTTCATACATGTCGAGCACCAGAACCGGGCGTCCTCCCGCCAGCGTGGTCGTATGATCAGCGGCCCAAGTATTGATTAGCCGCCTATCGCGCGGCGAATACGCCAGGATAACCCAGCCAGAGCCGCCGCCTTCAGCTTTGCCCATCGCCGCAAACTCCGCGCGCCACCGCGCGATGCTGCCGAAGTCGCGTGCGATTGACTGCGCAAGCGCATCGGTGGGCTCTCCACCGCCGCCAAGGGCATTGAAATAGTGCTCATGCAAGATCATGGAATTTGCGGCGATCAGTTCCTCTCGCTTGAGACCGTTGATCAGAAAAGTGGGAGCCGTGGCCCAATCCAGATTCGCGAGCTGCGCCGTGATGGCGTTCAGGCGCTTCACCGCACCTGCATAGTTGTTGTCATGATGGCTGACGATCAGCTTTTCCGATATTCCGGTCAGCTTGGTCGGATCAAAGGGCAGCGGTTTTACCTCGTAAGTCGCGGGAGGTACCGCATTAGGCGCATCCGACGCCGCCTGCGCTTCAGAATGCAATGTCATTGACGCGACTGTGGCGATGCCTGCGACCGCTTCAACGAGCTTGCGGCGGTTTATTGAAGAGTTCATGGCTTTCTCCTCCGGCCGGTGTTTTTCGATCAGGTCACTAAACAGAAAGTAGACCATACCCTAAGCAGAGCGCGAGCAATGTGCCGAATTCTGTTCGCTCCGCGCTTAGTGCCCCGATTTGAAGACTCTTTTCGTATCCTCCGAGATGGAGAAATTAGGCCTTACGAGTGCCCGTGCCGATGATGAAGATCGGGATAGTGGGCGTGCTTGTGCCGCAACGGCTCATGACGGTGCCGATGCGAATGCGGCGCGCCCGGCGGATCGTCGGCCGTATGCTCATGATGATGATGTTCATCGTGCGCATGGCGATGCTCGTGTTCGACGAATTCATGCATATGTTCATGCTCGTGAACTTCCGCGAGATGAAAATAAAGGCCGACTGCCATCAATAGGCCCGCCGAGACAAGTCGCAGCGTGACGGATTCGCCGAATATGAGGATCGCCAGCAATGCCCCGACAAAGGGGGCCGTCGAGAAATACGCGCCAGTGCGCGCCGCACCGAGAGACCGCAGAGCAAGCACGAACAGCACAAGGCTCACGCCATAGCCAAGAAAACCAATTACCCCCGCATAAAATAATGTGTGGAGACTGGGAAGAGGCGCGCCGGTCGACAGCGCCAGCACAAGATTGACACTTCCAGCCACCAATCCCTTGATGAGTGAGATTTGCAGCGGGTCGGCAGAACTCAGTTTTCGCGTCAGGTTGTTGTCGATACCCCACGCCAGACAGGCTCCGGCAATCGCGAGCGACCCCACACCGAGGCCTGTTGCGGTTCCCTGCCATGAAAGCAGGACCGCGCCTCCGAGTATCGCCGCCGCACCGATCAGAAGACGGCGGTCCACATTCTCGCGGAACACCACCCAAGCGATCGCCATCGTCGCTACACCTTCAAGATTGAGCAGCAGCGAAGCCGAAGACGCGGAGGTCGTGGAAAGACCGATCATCAGCAGCAACGGTCCGATCATCCCGCCGGACAACACGACCAGTGCCAGCCAGGGCAGGTCGCCACGGCGCAGCGGCGCTTCACTCGGGGCTATGCCAAACGCGCGGCGGCCCAGATGAGTGACGCTAAGACCGACGCCTGAGCCGAGATAAAGGAGACCGGCGAGCAGCCATGGACTCAGACCATTGCCGAGAAGCAGCTTGGAAAGAGGCGTGCTTGCCCCGAACAAGATTGCCGATACGAGCGCGAACGGTGCGCCCGGCCAGGCAACCCACCCGCGCGTCCGGGCGATGAGATCAGAAACATCCATAGGCCAAAATGGCGTAGCCGGGCTTTGGGCGCCTGACAAGCGCCCATCCGGAAAGCCTGGTCTTACGCGTCAATCGCCCGATTTATTACATCCCCATGCCGATCAAATCGTCTGCCGCCTTCTTCTGGTCGGGCGTGAGCACGGCATAAAGCGCGGTGAGCGGGCCATCGATAGATTTCAACGCATCGAGATGAGCTTGCATCATCCTCTCGTGCGTCGCCAAGCGCGAGGGCAGGTCACCTTGAGTCATTCCCATCATCGATCCCATCATCGAGTGCATGGAGGTTGCCGCCGCGCGGTAGGCGTCGGCATAGCTGTCCCAGGCAGCGGATTGGTCGGACGTAATTTTGAGTTCGGTCTTAAGGAAGGCGAGCCTGCCCTCGACATGAGATGACATCATGCCGGACATCATCGGCATCATGTTGCCCATCATCGCCATCATGTTGCCGCTCATCATGCCGTTGTTCTGGCCCATGCCGGACATCATGCCGCCGCGCATCGCCCCCGAATTGTTCGTGGGCGCGGGAGTGGCGGCGGCAGGCGCAGGATGATGCGCCGCATGGTCCACCGCGTCTGCCGACCATGCAGGCCCGCCCAAAGCAAGCGCGGCGGTGAGCATCAATCCGGTCAGTGCCTGGGTCGCTCTCATGGGATCCTCCGTAAAGGGTTTTCAAATAGCTTGCCCCCTAATAGGGCAGATGTCCCGCTCGGTCTTTGACTACGGTCAAACTTAAATGACGGCTGCGTTGCCCATGTCTCGCTAACTTTCGACTGACTCCTGTCGGATATCTGCTGATGCGTCGGTATGATCTGCTTTGTTGTTCTGGAGATCTGAAGCGTCATCGGCCTCATCGACCCACATGCGAATCCGCACAAGACGTCGATCGAGGGCGATATATCACAACGGTTCCGACTAACTTGACACCAAGATCTTGGCGCTCGCTGAGTTGCCGATTTCTGAACTACGCCGAGCTTGGAAGACCCAGAGCGCGGGCGGTGCGCCATCGCGCTTGGAGGCGGCAAACTTGTCGCGGATGCTCAGACGTCACGCACTCGGCGCTCGCTCCGCCGCTTCCCTTGCCGCCTGGTTTGCCGCCCTCATCTTCTCGAGCTCGCCGGTGCTGATCTGTTCGCGGCGTTCCTCCCGCCCTCGGTGGAACTCGGCTAGGACGCGCGCCGCAGGCTCCTGTCCTTGGATTGCAGCCTGGTAGGCGGCCACGTTGACGTTCGCGGCGATCGGGTCGGCGAGCCCCCTGTTCAACAGCATGTGCTGCACATAGGAGAGCGCCGGCACGAGCGCGCAATCGGCCAGGGTGAGGCGGCCGAGGCAGGCGAAGCCGTCGCGGCCGATCATCCGGTCCAACGTCCTGATGCTGCTCGCCAGCTGGCCGCTGAGCAGCGCGACGATGCTCTCGATGCCGGTGGGGACGGGCGTCTGGGCGGCGAGGATTCGGGTCTGAGACCCGAGCGTGAACGCGGTGCTCATCAGATAGACGTCGCCGATACGCGCCAGCGTGCGGATGTGGGCGTTCTCGCGCGGCGTCGAGCCCAGCAGGGAAGGCTCGGGATAGATCTCCTCGAGATACTCGGCGATCACCGCGGACTCCGGTATCGCGTCGCCGTCGATCTGGAGCGACGGGATGCGGCTGAGCGGACGGTCTTCATAGAACTTCTGCGTCAGGAAAAATGGCGTCTGCTCGGTGGCGATATCGGTGAGACCCTTGGCGTAGATCTGCATCCGCACCCGCGCCGCGTAAGGACTGACATCCCAGGAATAGAGCTTCATCGTCATCCCGCTTCTCCCTCGCGAAAAGGCGGGAGTATTGGCGAACCGACCCATTATGTATATTCACTAGTCGGTATACCATGAGGCCATGGCACGAGACGCGCGTACGACCCGAGAGCAGATCATTCAAGCGGCCGACGCCCTCTTCTATGGAGAGGGAATCCGCAGCGCGAGCATGGACGCGATCGCGGCGAAGGCCAGCGTTACCAAGCGCACGATCTACTATCATTTCCCCAGCAAGGACGACCTCATTGCGGCTTATCTCACTGCACGCGACGAGCCGACGTTCGCGCGCCAGGCCGCGTGGCTGGACGAGACCAAGGGTGATTTGCCCGAGCAAGTCCTCGGACTGTTCGAAAATCTGGCTCGGGCGATGAACACCCCGCGCTGGAAGGGATGCGGATTTATCCGGGCGGCGGCCGAGCTGGCGGGTACGCCGGGCCACCCCGCCCTGAAGATTGGATCCGCACACAAGAAAAGGGTCGAAGCTTGGCTCGAAGGCCGCATCGCCACGACGGGCTTGAGCGAACCTGCGCTCCGCGCTCGCCAGGTGATGATTCTCCTTGATGGCGCTGCAGCCCAGGTGCTGATCCACCGCGATCCCGCCTATGCGCTCGCTGCCGGACAAGCCGCGGCGGCGCTCGTCACGAAGAACGCGTAAAGCCCGCCGCTCGACGAACGTCGAGCCACGAGCACGCCGGACCGAACCTCATGCCGAAGGCACAGATCGGTCAGGTGCTCACACGCGGACGACGCGCACCCTCGCGTCCGCTACCCCCTCTCGCTCCGTTCGGGGCTCCTTCGGGGGAACGCTGAGCGCCGGTCGCCATCGGGTATCGTTAGGCCGGCGACGCCTGGAGATGAGGAATGCTGATAATTCCTAATTATCGGCACTTGCTCGCTCGACCCGAATAGGCACGAAGCGTCAACGCCGTGCGCTACGGACGCATCCATAGTTTTTTTCACCCCGGTGTCGTCAGGTTCGATCGGCGCGTTTCGAGTTCGTCGCTCGCGCGCGCGGGTCATTGGCCGGATCGAGGTAGCTGAGGCCGAGCGGGCCGATGGCCGTCACCTGGGTGATGTACTCGCCGGACTTGGCCCAATGAAAGTGCGGCTGGCCGCCGGGAAGTACGATGACACTGCCCGCCCCAAAGGCGGTGAGCTTACTCTCATCGAACACCTCGCCGAGCCCGATATAGAACACGCCGGACATGACGGTGTAGACGCGGTCCTCCGGATGCTTGTGCGGCATTAATTTCGTGCCCCCCGGCAGTTTGACGCGGATGACATAGGGTCCGGCCTCGGCGGGATTTCCGACCAGAACGGCAAGTCGCGCTTCAGGTGGAAAGGCCGGGAACGCCTTCCACTGGATGTCTTCGGAATGGATGGCGTGGAACCAACCCTCGTCCGGCTGGTGGGCGCCGGTCGGCGAGGTCTCGGTCGTCTGGGTCATGGCTGCCTCCGTCTTTTGGCTCTCCAGCTTCGTCTCACTGGACGAGCGCAACATGTCGATCCGATCTGCCTGCGATCAATTCTCGTGGCGCAATAGGGCGATGTCCTCCGCTTTAATCCGCGACGGCTTCGCGCCGAAGCGCGCCGTCACATAGTTGGCCACGGCCGCGATTTCGACATCCGAGAAGGCCGCTCCGAAAGATGGCATGAACGCTGCGCCGCCCGGCGCCGTTCTCCGCGTGCCGTTCAGGACGATCTGAGCCACATTGATCGCCGTCGGATCGTTCACGGCGCGCGCGCCGGTCAGCGTCGCCGTGCGCGTCAATGGACTGACGCCGGTCCAGGCGTGACAGCTCGCGCAGGAGCCTTCGAAGATCTGCTTGCCGCGCGGATCGTAATCCGCGACCACGCCTTCCTTGTGAGAAACCGGCGCAGGCGAGGCTTTAGGCGCCGGCAAATCGGACGTCGAGAGCGCCGGCACGCTGCGCAGATACGTCGCGATGGCCGCGATGTCGTTCTGTGTCAGGCGGCTAAGGCTCTCGTCCACCGCTTCACCCATCGGACCCGCCGCCGTGCCATGTCCATCGGCATGGCCGGTCGAGAGATAGTGTTCGAGCGCCTGAGCGCTCCAGTCGCCGACGCCGCTCTCCGCGTCTGACGTTATGTTGTATGCGCGCCATCCCGCCTGTGTGGCGCCGGAGAACTTCTGCCGGTTGTTCAGCGACTGCAAGAGCGTGCGCGGCGTGTGGCATTCGCCGCAATGCTCCAGATCTCTCGGCGAGATAGGCGCCGCGATTCCATTGCGGTCTTTGCCCGCTGTTCGGCTCGAACCGCTTGTCCGGATTGAACAGGAACGACCACACGCCCATCAGCCAGCGCTGATTGAACGGAAACGCGAGCGTATTGGCGGGCACCTCGCGCGTGAATCGGTTTGAGGCTGAACAAGTACGCCTTGATGGCCAGCGCGTCGGCATCGGTCATGCCCGTGTACGATGCATAAGGCATCGCCGGGTAGAGCTGCTCGCCCTTGTCGTCGATGCCTCGGTGGACAGCGTTCAGGAACGCCTGATCGCTCCACCCGCCGATGCCCGTCTCCTTGTCCGGTGTGATGTTGGCGGAATAGATCGTGCCGAAGGGCAAGACCAAGGCGAGACCGCCTGCAAACGGAGCGCCCCCCTGGGCCGTATGGCACGATGCGCAGTCCCCAGCGCGCGTCAGATATTCGCCGCGCTCGACGAGACCGGCACCGCGAAGGTCGGGCGGAACACCCGTGGGATCGGCGCCGCGATAGTCGGCAAGCGCGACGCGGCTGCCGTTCGGCAAAATCCGTCGGGCCCGGGCCCGATACGATCCAGAAGAATCCGATCAGCACAATAGCGGCGACAGCGGCGACCGCGATGATCGCGTAGCGCCAGCCGGCGTTCAGTCTGGAAAAGGCGGTCATGCCGATTTCCTCCCCGCCAGAACATCGCGATCGAACGGCAAACGCCGAAGGGGTATTCCGGTCGCCGCGAAGATCGCGTTGCGCAATGCCGGCGGCGCCGCCGTCGTCCCGGTTTCGCCGATGCCGCCCGGCGCCTCGCCGCTCTTGATCAGGTAAATGTCGATATCGGGCGCCTGGTCGATCCGCAGCATGCGATAGTCGTTGAAATTGCCTTGCTGGACGCGGCCCTCGTCGATCGTGATCTCGCCATAGAGCGCCGCGGTCACGCCGAAGATCAGCCCGCCCTGCAATTGCGCGATGATCGTGTCGGGATTGACGGCAATTCCGGTATCGACCGCGCTGGTGATGCGACGCACCCGTATCTCGCCGTCGTGATCGACTTCGACCTCGGCGATGGTGGCGATGAAGCTCGCGAAGGACACCTGTACCGCGACGCCCCGGCCCGTGCGCGGCGGCAGCGGATCGCCCCAGCCGGCCTTCTTGGCAGCCAGTTCGAGCGCCGCTTTCAGACGCGGCGACTTGCGCGCAGCATCGAAAGGCGGAATTCGACAGGGTCCTTGCCGGCCTTTGCCGCCAGTTCGTCGATGAAACTTTCGATGGCGAAAACATTGTTGTTCGGCCCGACGCCGCGCCAAAAGCCGGTCGGCACGGCGGGCGGCTCACGGCGCACGAATTCGACGCGCATATTGGGGATGCCGTAAGGCTCGTCGATTGCGCTATCGACGCCGTCGATGTCGACGCCATGTTGGAATCCCAGGGGGAACCAGCGCGCCATGACCGACGACCCCGTGATGCGATGCGTCCAGCCATGGATCCGGCCATCCTTCAGCGTCGCGGCCAGGCGGTCGTAGTAGACGGGGCGATAGAAATCGTGCCGGATGTCTTCTTCGCGCGTCCACACGACCTTGACCGGGCCATCGAACTTCTGCGCTATGCGCACGGACTTCTCGGTTCCGTCCACATCGAGCCGGCGACCGAACCCGCCGCCGAGAAGCTGATTGTGCACTGTGACCTTCTCGAGCGGCAGACCTGTCACCTTGGCAGCGATGGCCTGCGTGCGCGCGCAGACCTGCGTGCCCACCCATACCTCGCAGCCATCGGGCCGCACATGCACAGTGCAGTTCATCGGCTCCATCGGCGCATGCGAGAGCAAGGGAAGTTCGTACTGCGCCTCGAACGCATCGCCGTCCTTCAGCGCCTTGTCGGCATCGCCTAGCGATTTCGCGATGGTGCCCGCATGCTCGCTCGCGGCTTTGATGTCGTTGCGAATGAGCGCGGAATCGACATGGGCGTTCGGTCCCTCGCTCCAGGTGATAGTGAGCGCTTCCAACCCCTTCTTCGCGGCCCAGAAATGATCGCCGACGACCGCCACCAGATCGTCCAGCACGACCACTTGGCGCACGCCGGGAATCGCCTTGGCGGCTTTGTCATCAACATGGCCGACCTTGCCGCCGAACACGGGACATGCGGCGAGAGTCGCGAATTTCACACCCGCCGGCAGCATGTCGATCCCATAAAGCGCCTTGCCGTTGACCTTGTCGGGCGTGTCGAGCCGCTTGAGAGGCCTTCCGATCAGCTTGAAGTCCTTCGGGCTCTTGAGCGGTGGATTGGCCGGCGGCGTCAGTCGCGCCGCGGCATCGACAAGGGCGCCATAGGCGAGCTTGCGGCCGCTCGGCGCGTGGATGACCTCGCCGTTGCTCGCGGTGCAGCTCGCCGGATCGACCGTCCACTGCGCGGCCGCCGCATCGATCAGGATGGCGCGCGCTCCGGCGCCGGCCTGCCGCAGCTTCTTCCAGAAGGCGCGCACGGAATTCGAATTTCCGGTCGCCTGGATCCCGAAAATGGGATTTCCGTAAAGCGCATCGCTCGGTGGCGCCGCCTCCACCGACACAGATTTGAACGCGACATCGAGTTCTTCCGCCAGGATCATGGCGAGCGAGGTGTAGACGCCCTGTCCCATCTCGGCCTGCGGTATGATCAGCGTGACCTTGCCCGCGCGATCGATTCGGATGAAAGCGTTCGGTGCGAACGGGCCGCCGTCGCCTGGCCCGGCACTTTGCGTGTTGACGGCAGCCGCATGCGCGAACGGTGTCTTGAAACTGATCAGCAATCCACCGCCGGCCGCAGCGCCCGCATAGAGCACTGTCCTGCGCGAGAGCGCGTGGATCGATTTGGGATCAGCTTGAACTGGCATGGCCGAACTCCTCCAATCTCCGTCAGTCCTGCTGCGACGCCGCCGCTTTCTTGATCGCGGCGCGAATGCGCACATAGGTCCCGCACCGGCAGATGTTTCCGGCCATGGCCGCATCGATATCGGAATCGTCGGGACGCGGCGTCGACGCCAGCAAAGCGGCGGCCGACATGATCTGCCCCGATTGGCAATAGCCGCATTGCGGGACTTCCAAATCGAGCCAGGCCTTCTGCACCCGCGCGCCGGCAGGCGTCTCGCCGACCGCTTCAATGGTGGTGATCGTCCGGCTTCCGATCGAACCGATGGGCAAAAGGCAGGAGCGGACGGCCTTTCCGTCGATATGAACCGTGCACGCGCCGCATTGCGCGATGCCGCAGCCGAACTTTGTACCGGTCATTCCGAGGATGTCGCGCAGAAACCAGAGAAGAGGCATGTCGTTCGGTGCATCGACGTCGCGACTTTGACCGTTGATCATTAGATGGACCATGTTCGATCCTCCCCTCCGCTGTTCATCTGAAATCTAACGACAGTCCTCAAGACGCGTTCCGGCCCCGAGATGGCCCGACCGCGCCCGAAGTAGAACTCATCTGCATCGAAGGATGAAGCGCGGACTCTTCGAAGATTCCGGTGGCCACATTTTGAGGAGCCGAGCCGGGGGCGATGGCATCGTACAAGCCGAAAACGGCCGCTTCGGAGCTGTAGGACTTTGGCGCCGATGCGACACCGGCCGCCACGAACGTTGCGGCGAGCGGAAGCGCCTTGTTGCAGGGAGGGACACGCTGCCGTTCCCATGGCGATAAAGCCTTCGGCCGATAAGAAAACGGTATCATGACCGTTCCGCAGGCATCTATTGTACCAAGGTCTCACCTGTATCTTGGTTTTCATCGGCCCGGCGATCAGGCCGCTGATGCGTGCCGTCAAACCGCGCCGAGGGTCCCACTATATCTTATTCCGATTGGGGCGCGTTCTGTCATAAGCGAGACAAGAGCTTCAGGTGAAGCGTATCGCTTGGTGCGGAACCGCTCAGGAAATCCGCCACAAACGGAGTCGCGGGCTCACGCATTAATTTGTCGGGCGCCGCCACTGTTCGATGCGACCTTCGTTTACAACTGCAACAAGATCGGCGAGCGCGAGCGCTTCTTCCTGATCGTGAGTCACGAACACCGTCGTGAGTCCCAGCCGCTGGTGAAGTCCGCGCAACCAGCCACGCAAATCCTTGCGCACCTTCGCGTCAAGGGCGCCGAACGGTTCGTCCAACAGGAGCATACGCGGTTCTATGGCGAGCGCGCGGGCAAGCGCGACGCGTTGCCGCTGTCCGCCGGACAACTGACTTGGGTAACGACCGCCAAGGCCGTCCAACTGAACAAGAGCAAGAAGCTCGTCAACGCGGCGACCAATCTCGGCACGTGGCGGGCGTTGCCGCACCGACCGCACGTCGAGACCGAACGAGATGTTCTTGGCAACCGTCATGTGCTTGAACAGCTTCTTCGCCAAACTGTCCAAGCGACGATTAAAGCGCGGGGTCTTTCGATCCGTCGTCGATCTCCAAGCCGCCATCAACCGCTTCGTCACCGAGACAAACCAGATGCCAAAGCCCTTCACATGGACTGCAGACCCCGACAAAATCATCGCCGCCGTCAAACGTGGGCATCAAGTGTTGCAATCTGCTCATTAGACCTTGGTATATGCGCTTGGTAGGGAGTCAGATTTCGAGGGCTCACCCGCAGCCCACTCCGCAATCTTTCGGAGAGCCAGAGAACCGATGGGCAATTACTATGCCGCCCATCAGGGGCACCGTCTGTTAAATTCGATCCACTAGATGGGACATCGGCTATGCAGTAACCTCAGTTCCGCTGGTACAGAAAAACCGTCAGGTCCGGACGGACTGCGCAGCGCCGACGAGCGGGTTGCACGTCGGAACGCGCGCGTCCTAAATGGTTAACGACGAAAGGACACGACATGTCGTCTGGGCCCCCCTCCGCCAGGAGCCTCAACCGCCGCACCTTCGCCCTCGCTTCGCTCGGCGCGCTTGCCCTGGCCGCCCCGGTCCGCGCGCTCGCCGAATCCGAGCCTACGCGCCCCATGGCGCTGGGTCCCTTCTATCCTGTCGTCAAACCGTTGGAGCAGGACGCCGACCTCACTCACCTGGCAGGGCACAAGGCGCGCGCCAAGGGCCAGATTCTCGAACTGGTTGGCCGCGTGCTCGATCACGAAGGCCGGCCCGTGCCGCGCGCCCGGGTCGAACTCTGGCAGGCCAATGCGGCCGGCCGCTATTCTCACCACGGGGACACGAATCCCGCCCCGCTCGATCCCGACTTCCAGGGCTACGGTGTGCAAACCACCGATAAGGACGGCCGCTACCGCTTTCTGACCGTCCGCCCCGCGCCCTATCCGGCGGGGAGCTACATGCGCGCCGCGCACATCCACTTCGATGTCGAAGGCCGTTACAGTCGGCTGATCACCCAGATGTATTTCCGGGCCGACCATTGGCTCGACCAGGACCGCACGCTCCACGCCGATCTCGGCAAGGCCGCCGGCTACCCGGGCGATATCTTCGGGACAGATTTGGGTGCAGCTGCCGAGCCCGGGGCCCGCCGGATGGGCTTCGACATCGTCCTCGAAGACGGGTGAGCGGACTGGCTTCCGATTTGAATGATCAAGCTCGCCCGTCTCAGCTTCGACTCGTTGAGATGGCTTCTGGGTCCGGAGCCTAGCGCCGCTCGCCACGGGCGCGTGTCGATGGGTACCAAGTGTCAGAATCTATCCACTAGGGCTTGTGGTAGGGTGGCGCAAATAATGACGCGCCTAGTCGAAGCTGCCTGCGACCACTAGGCAGAGGGTGATCCGGGGAATGTCGATTCAAACGAGAACGCATGAGTGAGTTTGAATATCTTGAAACCCTGTCGATCATCATCGTCGGGTTGGCGCTCACCAACATCATGACTAGCGTTCACAAACTCGTCGAAGCCGGTCCGCGAGTGCGTTGGCATTGGGGCGCGGTTATGACCACGCTCTTTGCCGCAATTGTTTCTCTCGGTTTTCTTTGGGTGCTGCTCGCGAACCGGGCTTCGCAGCCGGCGCACCCTCTGTTCATTGGCTTCTTGCTAGTTTGGGCGACTAACCTAGCGCTGCTCTTTTTCATCTGCGCCGCTAGCCTTCCAGATGAGGTGCCGCATGAAGGAATCAATCTCCGCGACTTCTACTTTGGGAACCGCCGCCGCTTCTTCGGATTCGCCGCTGTGTTCTATCTGTGCAACTGCCTCCAGAACGCGGCCGGAATGGTTCTCGGTGGAGTGACAGCCAAGGGTCTAGTGTTCCTTCTCAGCAACGCGGTTGGTGTGCTGGCCAGCACCTCACTCATCTACTTCCGAGCCGCTTGGTGGCATGCTCTTGTGCTGTCCATAAGCCTCGTGGCTGCCCTTCTTTTGTACGGTCCCGTGGCGCTCCCCTGATGGACCGATGCAACGGGGCGCTCGTACTACGGGCTTTATTTGGCCTTCGGCTTTTCGACAACCTGACGTGCTCCCCGGAAATGTCCCCGTTTAGAGGTTAGAGTCCGTTCCATTGAAGGAGACGGACGATGAGACGCAGCCGGTAAAGCGAAGAACAGATCATCGGGATATTGAAGCAGCACCAGGCAGGGCTTGGATCGCTGTGCTAGGTGCCAATGTTCGTCGATCTGAGGTCTGAGAACGTCGTCACGACTGGAGCGGAGTGAAAATTCTGGTGCATGCGAGCGATCTTGGCGCATCGGCTCCCCACGCTGGGACATGACGATGTCCTCCCCTATCGTCTGGCGCGCCACGATCAGAGGCCGACGCTCGCTGTCATCAGGATACGGCGCTCGACCATGGCCGCGGATGTTTGCCGCTGCGGCAACTCCAGAAGGTTTTGCCCGGAGAGCGCCAGCGTCAGATTGTCCGTCACGCGGTAGGCAATGCGCGCATCGACCGAGACGTAGTCGGGAATGCGCACCAGCGTTCCGGCCGGTTGAGCGGCGCTGGCACCCTGAATGCCGTCAAACAGCAACTCGTAGCGGAGATAACCGTCGATCTCCCATGGCCCCTTCGCCCAACCCAGATTGGCGTTCACGACGTGCATTGGATGGGTATGCTGGAAATCGACGAGGGTCACCAGCAGCGGAAATCCGGGGTTGATATGATCCGTGATGGTCTCGGGCGTATAGCTGAGGCCCCATCGCCAATCGCCTGAGAAAGTCCCCGTTAGCGAAATCTCGGCGCCCGTGGCTTCAGAACGGCCGATATTGGCCGAAGTCTCGATCAGGCCCGAAGGGGGCGGAGGAAATTGTATCGGGCCGGAATTGGCCAGCAGGTCGCGTGTTGTCTCGTGGAAGGCGCGAACGTGCAACTGCGCAGCCCAAGCTGGAAGGTCATGGCTCCAGTCCAGTCCATAGTTCATCACGATTGAAGACTTCAGCGTTGGATTTCCTCCGACATAGCCGAAGGGCGTAGCAATAAGCAGGCCTCCAAGATCAAGCAAGTTGGGGAGTTGAACGCCGCGCGCCGCCGTGAATATGAGCGTATCGCCGCGATCAATCTGCCAGACGAGGCCGCTGTTGAAGCTGACTTCCGTCATTGAGCGGTTGTTCCAGTCCGCATTCGTCAGGCCGAAGCCGGAGGGGATGAGGCCGGAGCGACCCAGTGACAGCGCATCGACACGAAAAGCGTTGGTCAAATTCAGATCGGGCTCGATGGCCCAACTCCACATCGCGCCACCGGACAGCACAGCATAGTGCACGTTTCCGCCCCTTAGCGGCACCGTTCCCAATTCGTTGTAGCGGTATTCGGCGGAGAGGCGGAATGTGTGGTCGCTTCCAATTTTGAAAATGTCCCGCAATTTCGCGACGTAGACACTGTTGCTGAGCTGAAAGGCAGAGGCGAAGGGATCTGGGGCGGTTGAGCGGACCTTGAACCAATTGCCATACGCCGTTGCCTGAAGAATGCCGATGCCGGTATCCGCCGTGACGGTTCCCTTGAGCGAGTTCGTTCGATATTGCGTGTAAAATGTCGTGTAAAGCGGCGTCATTTCCGGGGCGTTCGCTTCCGTGTGCGAAACCTCAAGTCCGGCATCGATGTCGTCGGCCAGTTGCGCGTGACCTTCGGCGTCGATGGACTTGCGGTCATTGCCGCGCCGCGTACCAATGTCGAGGGCGCGTTGGGGCGTCGAAAAATCGTCGTCCTGATCCCCGCCCACAGAGACGCGCAGGCCTGCCGTATTGCCGAACCTGAATGTTGCAATGCCGGATCCCTGCACGAGGCCCTGCGTGCCACCCGTGATCGAGGCGGAGTTCACGTCGTCGTAGAGTGGATCATAGGTGATGATGTTGATGACACCGGCCACCGCGTTGAAACCGAACAACGCGCTGTTTGGCCCCAAGACGATCTCGATTTGCCGGATGTCCGCGAGTTCGACCGGCAAAGCGCTCCATGGAGTGTATCCATAATCGTCGGCATAAACCTGCCGACCATCGACCAAGACCAGAAGCCGCGGTGAATAGGACTGGTTGTAGCCGCGCACCGCAACGTCAGCCTGATCGTTGGTCCATTGCAGGACATCGACGCCGGGCAAATGACGCAGAACGCCCGGAATGTCGCGCGCGCCGGAGCGTCTGATGTCATCGGCCGTGATGATCGTCATGCTGGCGGGTACATCGCTGGCGCGTTGCGGGGAGCCGGTGACGGATGTTGTGACCGGCTCGCCAAAGAGTGCTTCCAGCGCGCCGTAATCTATCGACTGCGCACGGGCAGCGCCTCCTGCCATGAGCAGCATCACGGTTGCGAGAACAGGCAAATGTCCGCGCGGCGCGTGCCTTATCGGGGGGATCAATCGGCGGCTTCTGTCGCGCTGCATTGCCTTAAATCTCCTTAATCATCATGCGGAAGACGGCAGCCAGTTCCATGCCGCACGCATCGGCGGCCTCGCGATTGACGAAGACCTGGATCTTCGGCCAGGAACTCACGCCCATGGCGCAATTGCCATTGCTGACCTGAGAGAGATCGAAAGTGATGCAGGGAATTTTACGCTCACGATTGACCCGACCGACCCTGGCAGCTTCCGCGCCCAGCCCCTCCGTCAGGAGGAATGCATCGACCCCGGTACCTTCGACATTGCCGATCGGGACCATCACCGGCCTCAAATCCAGACCGCCGATGCGCAGGCCACCGGCCATTAGCGCCTTGAGTTCAGCCGCCTGTTGCGCCGACTTTGCGAGCGCCGGGTCATAGACGATGCCGACGCGCACCGCGCTGTTGTGCTTCAGCGTGTCAATGAACCCTAGCACCCGACCCGCAATGAGCAGATCGGTCTGAGTGATTTGCGCATTAGCCGGCAGCGTCAGCGCGCCGATTGACACCCCAACCATCAGGATGACGGACCGGACCCGCATCACGTGAAGAGACCTCTAGAGGCGCTCGCATGATCCATGGCCGTTCAACCTCCCACGGCCGCATGCGAATAGCGCCGAGGCACGCTGAGCAGTGTATGCGCTCGTCGCCGCAATCTCCTGCACGAAGTCAATGGCGCGCGAGAAGGCGGCGGAATCTCGAGACTTGTGTCCGAATCAATTCACTCAAATGCGGTAGGTAAATTTCCGGATGTGCGATCCTCGGCACCTGCATCCGGCGTGGACGCTCCTGCTCGCGCGGACTGACCGACTGACTGATTGCAAAATGGCGTGCAACTCTATCCCCACCTTCAGAGGCGCTTATGCGCTGCGAACCACTACGCTGCTCGACCACGGCGACATAGGAGATATTACAGATGGGCGCTATTGGCTTCGCTTCGTCCCTCGCGCCAACGACGCACCGCCCGGATTACAAAGTACCAAGCAAACACGATGATATTGGCAAATACGACATTTAGAGCTGCTGCTGCCAATACCAACTCACGAAGGTCGTCATCGTCGCGTTTGACCGCGCCTTCGTGCCAAGCTGAGGTCGCTTCCACACCATCTGCGTATTGGCGCTTCCACTTCATGTAGTCCGCACTCACCAGCAGTGCGGACGCCTCGGAGCGCCTACCCCCACTAACCAAGGCGAAGGCGCGCCTTTCCATTGCTACGAGCTTTCGATTTGCCCTGTCGGTCTGTATCACAAATATTCGCACCTGCCGCTCTTGGCGCAACGTCTCGGTTTCCATGAGCAGGGCATCAAGCTGAGCATCGTACTTGTCATATCTCGTCTTGTAAGTGAGGTCGCCTGTTGCGGCGGCCATGCGTGCAGACATGGTCAGTATCTCGTCAAACAGCATGACATGGCCGGCATATTCGCTGAGCTGAAGTCGCCTAGACATCGACTGTTCGTATCGAACGTCGATTTGCCGTATTTGCCAAAAGCCTTCTGCGACGACCAACAGGCTGATCGTGGTCGCTGCTATGAATCGCCACAGCGGAAACCTGCCCCGATCTGCATGACCATTTCGCAATTCCACTATTCTAACCCAAAGCCTCTCCGACGTGGGATCATCGAGCGCCTGGCGCAACCGAATGTCGCCAACCCATGGTGAAAGGGCGAAATTGATCCACGCCTGCCGCCATCAATTGCAACCCATGGCACGAATGAGTGCGAAGCTCTTGATGCAAATGGGGTAGGCACGCTCTGTGCCCAGAATCCGGTAGCGCCGAGGGGATGAGAATCGGGGCGCAATGCTGCCCTGAGAGATCGATGTGCTTCGGGAGTTCGCTCGCGAGTGTGTACGACTGCGGAGCGACGCCACCCTATCGCTGGATCAATTCGGTAGCCGACTTCTCTAATTCTCCCGAATCGTTCGCCACCTAAAACAGGCATTTGATTTGCGTGACGAACGCGACAAGCGCCGACTGCCGGTGGATTTCCATTTTCTCCATGATCGAGGCGAGCTGGGTGCGAAGCGTGCTGAGCTTCACGTCGCGTTCGTGGGCGATTTGCTTCAGGTTGGCACCAGTGCTCAGGGCGACAGCGACCTTCGCCTCCGTCAACGACAACTTGAACCGGTGGCGCAGGAGATCCAAAAGCCTGACGTTCGTGTCGGAGGCAACGCTCAGCAAGACCATCGCGTGGTTCGTCTCCGCTGGCTGATCGCCGCCAAACGGCACCACGAACGCAGCAGTGGAACACCTTTTGCTCTGGCCCAGTTCCACAGCTTGTCCAATCTGGCTGGCGCAGGCGTCGGCGATTGCCGCCTTGATCCGGCGGTCGGCTTGCTCATGCGTGGAGAACTGTATCCCGTCGACGGCCATCGGCAGCAGATGGTCGCCAATCACGATACGCGCAGACCTATTTGCGTAAACGAGCGTGCCGTTCGCCTTGACGACCACGATGGGAATGGAGAGATGATCGAGAACGACTTCGAAAAGCCCGCTGGCCGCCGTCGACGAGATCTGTTCCTCTGTCACCTCCGCTTAACGCACATCTATGCCCCCAAGTAAGACTTACATTTGGGAGCGCGTCGATCGCAAAGCCATAGTAGTCACACGGATATGCAGCGTTTGCATCTTGCTCTGAGAAAGTCGCCAAGCGTCGATATTCAGTGACGCGACTGCTTACGACCCGTGGTTCGCTTTTCGGACCAGGAAACTCAGCAGCTTCACTTCTTCTTTGATTATCTTCGCTAGCCAACGCAGACCAGGGTCCTGATCGATCAACTCGCTGCCGACCAGATCGACGGTGAAATCGAGCCCTGACAATGGCACCGACGAAGTCACAAGGTTGCTATTCGCGTCATGCAGAATGAGCCAAGCATCGGGCAAAACTGCACAGAGATCAGTCCGCTGAAGCGTCACGATTAGGCCCGACAGGCACGGTATGGTGATGGCGATGTTGCGAGACAAGCCGCGCCGCGCCAGCGCATCGTCAACAATCGTCGAGCTGGTTGCAGAGGTGTCTGCGCGCAAATGTGAAAGTCCTAGCAATCGGTTTAGCGTCATCTTTTTCTTGGCAGCGGGATGGCCGCGTCGCAGCGCTGCTACGAAACGGCCTTGATACAACCGGTCCGTTTTAAATCCGTGCCTTGGTCCGTCCTTGCTGCATATCAAGAGGGTAAGGTCGGCATCTGAGTCGAGGCCGCTCGGCGATGAGGGATAACTCATGGCAAGCGTGACTTGGGGAGCCTCAGCTCGTACGCGCGCGCAAACGCCCGCCATCAGGTGAACAGCAAGATAGTCGGACATTCGAATGTTGAAGCGCCGTTTCGATGTTTTAGGATCAAAGAGCACCTGCTCATCTACTGCATGTGCAATTTGGGCCAACGCGTTCCGCACAGGCTCGACCAACTTGAGGGCGCGAGGCGTGGGTACCATGCCTCGCGCGGTCCGGCGAACCAGGTCGTCGTTAAACGTCACGCGTAAGCGGCTCAATGCATGACTCATTGCAGATTGACTGAGACCGACCTTCTGCGCAGCTCGACTGATGCTACGCTCGGTAACGATTGCTTCGAAGACAACCAGGAGATTGAGATCGATGCTTCGGAGATTCATGAAACACCTGACAATGCGGAATCCGCGCAGGCGACGTTACGCTCTTGTGGGTGCCGTTGCGCGCCGCCAGTAGCGAGACCAGCCCTCAATCGGTCCAAGTGGGGCAGCCTTGCCGCTAAGGCATTGGCGACAGCGGCGTTTGAATTCCCAGTCTGCTCGCTTCCTACCCATAGCGGGTAGTGACGGGAATGCACATGGATTGGAGGCGACAAGTGGGTCGACACTTCTGCGTCAACCCGTGGCGGGTGCCAATTCACTCGTTATCTCGCTATTAAGCGACGTCGCGCCATGGTGGTTGCTCATTAGGTCTTGAGACGACTGGCCGTGCCGTGGAACACCAAATCGAGGTAGGAGACGACATCGAACATCCTCTTGCCGACATGCGCTCTGCCATTGTTCGAGGCGCATCTTGGCGTCTGGGAAGAAAAGCGCGGCACTCGGATGATGCCGTTGCGTGAAGAACTCGACCCACGGTCGCTTGTGAAATATCTGCCGCACTTACTGTTGTACGATGTGAAAGGCGTTGGTCGCTTCCAGGTGAGGCTTTGCGGAACCGCGATCTCTCGGGCTTTAGGTAAAGACACGACCGGGTCGGAATTGACATTCGACGACCCAAACATATTGAAACACCGCGCGGCGAGAGCGCTGAACCGAGTGCTCATCTCGCAAGCTCCGGTCTTGACGTTTACGCGCAGAGGGGCCGCGCCCGGCACACGCTTTCACTTTGCAGAGTCCATTTGGCTTCCGCTATCAAAGGCGGGCAATGTGGTTGACCAAATTCTATCGGCTACGGCAATCGAGAACTCTGCCCGAGTTTGCTCAGACGGTGTCGTTGAAGTAGCGAAGTCGATGGTGCCTATGGGCGGATCGATCCGCGGCACCTGCGGGCGCCGCTGCGAGGCTAGTCGTCGTGATCGGCCCTTGACCCATCATCTGGTGAATTGTGGTCATGGTGACCCCAACCGTCTCCGCCACGGCGGTCATGTCCTTCGTGTCCGTGTCTCGGTCGGTCGAACACGGCCTTCTGGTCGGGAGTCAGAACTTGATAGAGCGATTTCAGGCTGGGTAGCTCCGCGTCGAGCGCGGCCAGCCGCGCCTTGAGCACCAGCTCTTGTCTCGCTTCGCGGTCCAGAATTGTCGGCCGGTGCCCGGCGTCCGCAGTATGGGCCGCACAATTGTCCTTCTGGGAGTTTGCTGCCGCAAGGACCGCCGACTTCCAGGTTTCAAACGCAGGACGCTGAGCGTCCGACAGTGCAAGGCGGGACTCAAGGTAGGCGATCCTGCCGACATCGTGCGCGTATCGGTCGGCGCACATTTCCTGGCGCCACGCGCCGGAGTCGGCGTCGTCGAACCGACCGCCATGATCGTGTCGATCGCGAACGATCTCGGCGACTGCGATCGTGGTTCCCAGAACTACGACGGCAACAGCCGGGACGATCAACTTGTAATTGGGCATAGGGTGACCTTCATTGATGTGTCCCCCCACTCATACAATCTCAGGACTACGTCCCGAGGGTGTCTCTAAAACCGCGAAAGTTGTCGCAAACTGTGGCGGATGGTTCACGGAAATTGTCCGGATATAACCAAGTCACGTTGATACAAATCAACCGAGTTGGCGGACCGCGTGAATACCTTGTTTCTTGAGTGTTGGAACCTGACCTGCACGGCAGGTCGGCGTTCTGTCTCTCATGGGCTTCGAAGCCCACTTGGAGGGCAAGATGGCAAACAAGGATCGGATCGAAGGATCGGCCAAGCAGGTCAAGGGCACAATCAAGGAAGTCATCGGCAAGGTCGTCGGCGACGCCAAGCTGCAGTCGGAAGGCCAGGCCGACAAGATCGAAGGCAAGGTTCAGAACGCAATCGGCGGCCTCAAGGACGCGCTCAAAGGGAAATAGCCGGCCAACCGTTTTGGTGATGACACCGGTCCAGTGAGCCGCGAGAGATTCTCTCGCGGCCCTTGGCCCTGACATGTGAGGGTAATGTAGTGAGCCTATTGCTGATTGTCGTAATTCTCGTGCTGCTGTTCGGCGGTGGCGGCTACTATGGCTACAACCGCTATGGCGGAGCAGGACTGGGCGGCGTGCTCGGCACGTTGTTGATCATAATTCTGGTGCTCTGGTTTATCGGCGCGCTTGGTGGCCTGCACATCTGAATTCCAATGAGTCGCAGGCGATACCCGCGCTATCGCCTCTGATCCTTGACGGGCAATATTGGCAACAGACTCTTCTTCCCGTCGCGAACGAGACAGTTCTTTCTTCCAGCAGGCTCGTTCGAACGTCTTGAAAGTACCGGGTGCGCCCGAAGGCCCCCGGAGCACACATGAAAGGGACAACACCAATGGGTCGGACGAACGGACTGATGATTGTCGGAGTGCTATTGCTGGTCGCCGGTCTGGTGGGCTTTGCGATACCGGTGTTCACAACTCACAAAACAGAGGACGTCGCGAAAATCGGCGGCTTGAAGATTCAGGCCACCGAGGACACTTCACACAGCATTCCGCCGCTCCTGAGCGGCGGCGTACTGGCGCTCGGCGTCATATTGATCGGAGCCGGCCTCCTTCAGAAGCGCTGAAGTCGATACGCTGGTTGGTCGGCCTGAACGCCTACGCGCCCGCTACCAGACGCCGATCATCACCGTCGAGAGTGGGACTGAACGGCGACACACGAACGAGCCGCGGCAGTTCGGGGCCGCCGCGGCTCTTCTTCTTAGCAAGCCAGAGTTGGATCAGTGGTTGTCGCCACCGCGCCAGTCCTGACGCTTGCCGCTGCGCCAGTCGCGACGATTGCGGTCGTTGTCGCGGTCATGGCGCATATTGTAAAAGGCGTCGCGATGGTTGGATTGATACCATCTGCGCTCTTGCGAATTCCGCCAGCGGTGCCAGCGGCGGTTTTGGTCATAGTAGCCATCGGAATATCCGAACACCGCATTGCCGAGTTGGATGGAGAATGTGATTCCCCCGGTCGATCGCGCGGCTGCGGGCTCGGTCGTTGCAATCATGCCGAAAGCGCACAGAGCAACTCCAGCCAATAGTCCATTGATAATTTTGTTCATTTGACACTTCCCTTCGGCCTTCAGGCCGATATTGGCGTCACCCGGGGTTGCCGGAGTGGCAAAACGAGGCGACGCACGAGTGTCACCCGAAGACCAATCGAGCGTCTTGATCAGGATCAACTGTGTCTGACAGCAGACATTGGCTATCTGTGCGCGTAGGCTTCCATATGGGCCGGCACGCCGCGCTCGACGAACAGATCGCCCAGCGCCTCGATGACGTCTGTCTCCTAGAGCTACCTGGCCACGCGGATGGCGATCGATTCGCGCGTGAGCTCGTCGTTGATGCAAAGTGTTCGGAAGGCCTTTCCGTCATGCGTGGTCGCTGTCGCGGATCCGTCCATGACGGTGCTTAGAGAAGGACGGTGGTCCGGCACGGCGCTATCAAGACCCGCTCACATCCGCTTGATCGACGAGTGCGATTGTGGCTGACACCGTTCATGGCGATGTCACTGAACTTCGTTTTCTATTTTGCCCGGAGGCAATTCCTTCTGTTTTCTGCCGGACACCAGGCGAGGACACGGGTCATACGCGTCGTTGATCTGCATCAATGTGCCAGCGGCCGCAGGCGTGCCCAGTGCGTCTTTCGATCCCAACCGGAGGTCCCAATGCGCATCGCACGTCTTGCCGCTGTCTTAGTGCTCACAGCCGCCACGATTACACCGGCCCTATCTGCGCCAGGGGTCACGCATATCGCTGCCAACCCGGACTGCAATGCCCAGCGCAAAGTTTGCTACGCCAGCAAGACCGAAACCGACAGCAATGGCGTCCGCTATGTTCCGCCCGATGTCGTGCGTGACTGCGAAGCTGCCTATCGGATGTGCGTCGCCCACCACTAGTCACCATCGGCGCACCGACGAGCAATGAAGCGCCGAGTTGCGGTCATTCATGTTCGTCCGACAAGGAACCCTTTTGATGTTCTGCCCACGATGCGGCAAACCGCTAGCGTCCAATGCGCTATATTGCTCCTCGTGTGGAGCATCGTCGAGCGCCGCAGCCTAGAACACAGCACCACCGCGCGCCCAGACGGCAGAGCCGCGCACAATCAGGTCCGCCCTTAGCGACAGAATTGGAGCAGTGAAGACCTGGAAAAAAAGTCGTCCTGGGCGCAGTCGTGGGCGTCGTTCTTCTCGTCACTGTCACGATCACACTCGCATTGTGGCTGACTGGAGGATTGACCGACTCGGTCGACCGTCATTTCGCGGCGCTTAGGGCCGGCAATTTCAATGCAGCCTATGCGGAACTCGCGGTCACTACGCGGAGTCAGAACTCGCCCGCCGAATTCAAGGCGATGATCGACAACAATTCGATGTTGACCCGTGTCGTCGGAGACAGCTTCAGCAGCCGCTCTTTTAGTGGCGATCAACGCGAACTAGTCGGCGAGCTGTCACTGGAAGGTGGCGGCAAGCTGCCGATCACGGTCCACCTTATCAAAGAGAACGATCAGTGGAAAATCCTGAACTATCACGTCGGGCCGCAAGCCGCCCAATAGTTTGTTGATCCCTTGGCATGATCTGGAAATACATAGCGCCGCGCGTCGGTGGGCAGCCGCCAGGCCTCCTATCTGAGCGACTTGCCCAAGGTCATCTCAAAAATCGTAGGCCTTCAGAGCAGGGAGCGCTAGGCCGGCGGCTTTGATGCTGATCAACTTTTGCGTGACTCGCCCGTTTAACCTGCCTCTGGCCGCAGGGAGTTCACGAAATGCCAGCCACCACGAGCGCATCCGACCTGCTTCTCAAACTCAAGGCACAGGCAGTGTCTCTGGGACTGACTTCTGATCGAGGAAAGCGCCGAAGGCTTCCGGGCGGAACAGGAGAACATCCTGGTCAAATGGTTCTTGGGTCAGCGCAAGGTGCTTTATCGCATGGCTTTGCGCGTTTCAGACCCCGATCATGTCGTCAATTTTCGCGAGATGGTGAAGGAGAGTAGTTGGGGGCTTTTGCCGCCGACGATCACTTTCGAGACAACTTCGGTGCGCGGTTGGGAAAAATCCGGCACGCATGTGGAGCGCTCGCCGAGCGGTGGGGGCAAGGTGGATTTCTCCCAAGTGCGCGAAGCCGTGCATCGAGCGATTGTCGAAGCAGGCTGGACGTTTCACCTAGAGGGCGGCCGGGCACCCTGAGACCCTCTGGGAACCGGTTTAGAGCAGTCCCAAGCTGTCGACCGCTACGTCCTATTTCAAGGAGTTCATCGTTTACGTCCAACCAATGTCTGCCGTTGGCGCCTGTGAGATATCCTGTCGATGAAATAGACAAACATGGAATTGCCCGCTGCTTCAGTGCTCGCACTGAGTCTGTTGGGCGCAACGGCCGAGAACGCCGAAGTGAGCATTCGCGTCCATATCGGCAGCGTCGGTGCCGGCGTCAATCCGGCAATCGGCGATCATCATCGCGGCTGGTGAGCCCTTCGGTCGCCAAGGGCTTCCCTCTCTCGCGTTGATGAGTAACGCCGATAATTCCTAGTTATTGATGTGGCCGTCGCCAATCGTACTGCGGCGAATTCACATTGATCTCGAATTGGTATCCCCTGCGGCCGCTACTATCCCGCGAGGACATCGTGCCGCCGCATACAGGAATTGAGCAATCGAATGATCGGCCTTCTTGACGAGGGTGACGCCACCAAGCGCCGTGATGATGCTTCTCATCCGGACTCCAGCTGCTTAGTGAGATCGATCCCGAATATCCCCTTCTAGAACCGCACTTCAGCGGGAAAATATTTTTCGATCAAAGCTTCGTAGTATGGCCTAAGTACCGTCGCATCGGGTTTTGCATGATCTTTGGAATAGAGATCGTACTGGTTGAAGAGTTTCACCCAGTGGAACATCTCGCGATCGCGATCATCCATCAGATAGGGATATTCGTCCTCTCGGTGGGCTGCGTAAAATGAATGGTATCGCAACATGTAGAGCGCGGGTTCGGGAAGATAGGGCCGGGCTACATGGTAGATATACTCATCATGTCCCCACGAGAGGTCGACTTTGTCGAGGCCGCAATTCTCCTCATAGACCCCCAGTTTTGTCTGGTACCGAAGATCGCCGCTATCGGGGTTGTCATTAAAATGCTCAGATAGAACGATCTTCGGCGAATACGCGCACCCGGTGGGAAATGTGTCGCCCACCACCGCCCACTGCGGCTCGCCCCAAAGGCATAAGATTTTGCCGAGATCGTGCACGAGACCGGCTAGCTGAAACCAATCCGGGTGTCCGTCACGCCGAATTGCTTCCGCGGCCTGAAGGCTGTGGTCAATTTGGCTGAGGTCGGTGTCTGGATCGCTGTCGTCGACCAATGTGTTCAAATACTCAAGTGCCGTCCAAATGCCCATGCGCCGATGGTCAAGCCCGAGATATTGTTGCTTTTTCGCCTGCACAAAAGCGCGCGTCTGGTGTGCGTGGTTGAGCCGGTAGAACGCGTGAACTCGTGCAGGAGCGGGTTCGTACGCCCGGAAATCCTCGACCTTTTTGTCTAGGTCCAAGCGCAATGGACCGTTCGGGGGCGGGCCGTTCGCGGCACTTTCAGTCATGCAAGCTCCATTGAAAGAGAGCAGACGCTTCGTCGATGTCGCTTCAAGCCATTCTCCAATCCGCAACACGACGCGATGGTGTCGACTGCAAGACATTCGGCTTTTTTTGCTTACCGTTCTCTTCTTGGGAGAGACCAGCATACCAGCCAGTGTACGTCTATTTTGCCTCGAATAGGAATATCACGCTGTTGACTTGAAAAAGAGAGGGCCACGCTGTTGCCGACAATATGCCTGACCCAGGCACCAACCCTTCAACGGCGGCCTCCCGATAATTCCCAATTATCAGCGCTTAAAAGCTATGGCTCTGCCGTACCAATGAAAATTGCAAGTTGTCTGCACTTGCTCGCCAAATGCGGTACGAACGCAGTGGTACAACCGTTGTTAGTGGGCTTGGAGCGAGTTGTCGGGTCCGGCGATGATCCCAATGTAAGAATGACTGCCACGACGTGTCCTCTAACCCAATCGAAGGGCATTAACGCCTAGCCCCACTGGCTCTGCTCAATCGTGGTAGAAAATCCCGCATAGGATCCAAGGCGTCACTTCATTCGTTGCCATCATCGGCAATAGCGCAGTTTCCGGCTTGCGCACGTCGCCAAGGGCGCCGTGACATGAACCGTCTGAAAAACCGGCAATTGCGTTTGCAATACCTTTCTCAAGGACGTCTGAAAGCTCTGCGTCGTCGGCGCATCGTACACCTCTGAAATTGTCAATCCGGACACCTCCCGCCCAAAGCGGTTGCGCAGCACAGATCCGACAAGGCGAAACCGGAATTCTGCCGCCCCATCGACGGGCTCCAGCACGACAAGATTCTTGGTCAGCGATGCAATGGATTTCGCGGGGACGTCACGGCCCATGACAAAGTCCCCGTTCGTCTTACAGGCCTTCCAAGGTGCCAGCAGTTCTTGCGCAGAGGGGTGCAATGGCGAAACCAATTCGTCGAAGGCAATAGCGAGGCGCTGCCCGGTGATCGGATAGATGTTAGCAATGGGAGGGCGATCGTCGTCCGTCAAGAACCACCTCGCACGTTCTAGGAGATGTCGCGCAGAAACTCCTGAAGGGCGCGTCGGGCCGTCGGTTCATCTAGGGTTGGCGCATGGCCGACATTTGGGACTTCGACGATCAGGAGGCGCGGGTTGAGGTTGCGCATCACGTCGATACCTTCCGGGACCAGGATGTCGCTGAGAGCGCCGCGTAGGACAAGCGTCGGCCTTGGTGCCAGGCCGGCGAACATTGTTAGGGGATCCGATGGGACAGCTCCGGCAGGTTGCGCAAAAGCAAGTTTGATCGCCGGGTCGTAGTCGAAGATTACTCGACCGTCGGACAATTCGCGGCCCACGCGATGCGCAAAGGTTGTCCAGAACGTGTCGTCCGTATCGGGAAAGATGGCGCCTTGCGTTGCGTTGATAGAGTTGGCAAACGCGCTCCACGATTTCGAAGGGGCCGATGTTTCCGACATAGCCGGCGATCCGCGCGAGACCGGCCGGATTTACGACGGGACCGACGTCATTCAGCACGACGGCATGAATTCGCTCGGGGGCCAGTGATGCCAACAGCATTGTGATCAGGCCGCCCATCGAAGTGCCGATGAAGATAGCTTGTTTAACACTGAGCGCGTCGAATACGCACAAAACGTCGCGGGCATAGACATCGGGACGATAGTGTGAGAAATCCGGATCGCGATCCGAACGCCCACGTCCCCGAACATCCATCGCGAGGACACGACGGCCCAGTTGGGCGAGATACGTGGCCACGCCTTCGAAGTCTGCCGAGTTGCGGGTCAGGCCGTGCAGGCAGAAGACAGGGATCGCCGCTTTGTCCCCAGTGTAGTCCCGCACGTAGAATTGCAGCCCGTCGGGCGCAAAAACGAACCGCTCTGCGTAGCCAGCCGCCATGTGAAACCTCCGGGCGGGCCCCGGGTAGACCCGCCCGGCTAGCTTACCTCAGTACCGGTACTGCACGGAGAATAGAACGGTACGCGGGTCGCCATAGAAGCCGGTCTGGGTGTCGCCATAGAGCGCGCCCGGGAGATAGTAAGCGGCGATCCGATAACGCTCGTCGGTCAGGTTCTTGGCATGCAAGCCGATAACCCAATCCGAGGCGCTGGAGGTCCAGTTCACATTGGCGTCGAACAGCGTATATGCCGGCTGGTCAAGCAGCGGAATTGGCGCCGAATAAACGTAGGTTTTGCTGCGGTACGACGCCTGAGCGTTCACGTCCAGCGCGCCGCCGAAGACCGACTGCGGAACAACATAGTCAAGCTGGAAGTTGCCGGTCCATTTCGGCACTAGCGCGAAGTCCACGATGCCGCTCGCAGTCAGAAGCGCCGTGTGCTTGAAGTTTGCATCGGCGAGGCCGACGGAGAAATTCGCTGAGAGCGGACCCCAGATCGCGGCATGGCCTTCGGCCTCGAAGCCCTCGATCTGCGCGCTGCCGGCATTTGCGACCACGCTGGCGATGCCCACTGCAGGCGGCGTGGCCGCTGTTTGGACAGTAACCTGCACGTTCTTATATGGCTCGAGGAACGCCGCAAGGTTCAGCGCCAGTCGTTGATCGAAGAACGAACCCTTCAAGCCGACTTCGTAGGAGCGGATGTTCTCCGGTCCGTAGCCGTTTGCGGTCGATGGCGTCAGGAAGGCGTCGCCGCGCATGTCGAAGCCGCCCGATTTGTAGCCCTCGCTGTAGGTCGCATAAGCCGAGACATCATCCGTGATCTTGTAGGTCATACTCAGATGAGGGCTCGTGTTATGGAAGTTCTTCTTGTTGGAGTAATTGGTGCGGACTTGGAGCAGTCATTGGCGTGACCGAAGAACGGGCTGCCCAGGCCGACATAGAACGCGCGAAACACCGTGCCCGCACGGATGTCGTCGTTGTAGCGAACACCCGCCGACAGCTGCAACTGATCGGTGATGTCGTAGCTGATGTCGGTGTAGGCCGCGAGAGAATGCGTGCGTGCGTTGCCGGCGAAGTAGAGCGTCAGGCCAGCATTGCCGAGGATGGTGTCGGCTGCACCACCCGAGAAACTATCGAGGTAATAGAGACCAGCCACACCGTTCAATCGCCCACCGGAATAGACGGCCTGAAGTTCCTCACTAAACTGGTGGTCACGATAGCGGCCCGGCACTTGCAGCTCGGGTCCGGGCGTTGCGGCGAAATCGATATTGGTGTCCGTTGAACCGCCGCGATACGCGCTAATTGACTTTACCGTCCATTCGCTGGACGTGTCCGATTCGGCCAGCCCCGAATAGCCAAAGATCTCCACATAGTTGTTGGGTGACATGCCCGAGTAATTGTTCCACACATTGCTCGTAATGGGCGCGTTGCCATGAATGCCTGGTGTCAGCCGATGACCGACACGCTGATTCGAATGGTCGATGTAAGCGTCGCCAGAAAGGCGAAAGAACAGGTCGTCGGTCGGACGGTATTCCGCCGTTAGGCGACCCGCTGTCACGTCCTGTTCGTCATTGGCGGCGCCGGTCAGAAGATTGTGACCGAACCCGGCGTGCTGCAGGTGCTCGAAGCCGCCACCGATGCGCAGTGTATCGGTCACTGGCACGGACGCGGTCAGATTCTCGTCAATTTCGCCGTAAGTTCCAGCCGTGCCCTTTGCCAAAAGGCTAGCTGATCCGGCAGAGCCGCCGTCACGAATTTGACCGCGCCGCCCTCCGTGTTGCGGCCATAAAGCGTGCCTTGTGGGCCGCGCAGAACCTCGATGCGGTCGACATTGTAGACATCCAGGATCGCGCCTTGCGGCGCGGGCGTAGTAGACGTCGTCGACGTAGATGCCGACGCCGGGTTCGAAGCCCCATAGCGGATCGCCTTGACCGACACCGCGCATGAACACGTTAATAGTCGAGTTAGAACCGCGCGCGACCTGAAGATCAGGTTGGGCGTGCTCCGCGTCAGTTCGGTGATGTCCTTCGCACCAATATCGTCCAGCTTGTCCGCCGTGAAGACGGTGACGGCGGTGGGCACGTCCTTGAGCTCTTCATTACGGCGGCGGGCGCTGACGACGACTGTTTCCACGGTCGTCGGCGCCGGGTCTGTGGCCTGCGCTGGTATGGGCGAGGCCGGCGGCGCATTCAAGTCCGTTGCCGCTGGTTGCGCCGCATATGCATTGCTAGATGCTAAAAGTGCTGTGCCTGCAAGTAGCAACGCAAGCCGAGCCTTGCGAATTCTGTTTGTCATATCGCTCCCCTTCGCGCGCCGCGCATGACGTCAGCGCTCTATCTTTGCTTGACCGAAGCCTAGAGGGAGGTCTCAATGCCGGCAAGAATAATTCAGCGACTGTGGAATATGAAATCAGCGATTGCTGAATTAATCTTGATTGGTGTGGCAGAACTGCCGCACGGGAAAGGGAACGGGGACGATCTGGAACCTAGCCGACCTTTCTTGCCGGACATTCTCGCGCTTCATGGCAAGTGGAGATCGAACAAGGCGGCGATCATTCACCCGCACGGCGTCGCATCGTGGCATGTATTCGTGGAGGCGACGCACCGAGTCGGCGAAACGGCCTGCTAGCGCTGGGGCTGCGCTTCGGCGACCGCGTAGGTCTCATGATGGGCAATGAGATCGCGACTATTGAGGTCATCTTCGGTCTGATGCGGGCCGGCATGGTCGCGGTGCCGATCAATATTTCGGTGTCGGACGCTGCGATAATTGCAATGCTCAACGACGCAAGTGTGGTCGGCCTTTTTTTGACCGGCGACCAGGCCGATTCGGGCGGACGGCATCCGGCGGGACGTATCGGGCCTGAGCGCAGACATGCTCTTCGTGGCCGATGCACACCTTTCGCTCCTGCACCCGGAATGGAAATCCTATAGCACCTGGCTCGCCCGTCAGTCGACGGCCGATCCGGCAGCAGCAATCGATCCGAATGCCGTGGCCAACATCATCTATTCGTCGGGGACGACGGGAACTCCGAAAGGCATAGCACACACGCAATTGGGCCGACTTGATTGGGCGTATGATCTGGCCTTGGCATTGCGCTATCACAGCGGCGCTCGCACGCTGCTGACACTTGGCCTCTACTCGAACATCAGCTGGGTGATGATGCTTTGCACGCTGCTGTCCGGAGGCACGCTGATCCTCGAGCCGAAATTGACGCCAAGTTCCGCGCTTCGCGCAATTGCGAAATACGGCGTGACCCACACAGCTATGGTGCCGGTTCAATACCGGCGGCTGCTCGCCTGTCCCGACCTTGGAGTGCTCGACCTTTCCAGCGTGCAATCGCTCATGTCTTGCGGCTCTGCGCTCCCTGCGGATCTGAAGGCCGACCTCTTGGAAACATTCCGCGGCAGCGTCATCGAACTCTACGGCCTCACCGAAGGAGTTATCACCACGCTCGATCCGGAAGACGCTATCGATCACCTCTCCTCGGTGGGCAAGCCCGTCCAAGGAACGGACATCCGTCTGATCGACGAGGATGGCCACGAGGTCGCGCAAGGCGAGCCAGGCGAAATCGTCGGCCTGTGCCGCTTCACGATGCAGGGATACTGGAATCGTCCTATCGCAACCGCCGAAACAAGCTGGCTGGATGAATCCGGTCGCACTTGGCTTCGCACCGGCGATATCGGACGACTCGACGCCGACGGCTTCCTCTATATCATCGACCGCAAGAAAGACATGATCCTCTCCGGAGGGCAGAACATCTATCCCGTCGATATCGAATCCGTACTACTTGCGCATCCCGACGTCGTCGAGTGCGCCGTTGTCGGGGTTCCACACCCTGAATGGGGCGAGACGCCTTTGGCCGTTGTCGTGCCGAGCACGGGCGATCTCAATCTCAAAGAATTGAAAGACTGGGTAAATGCCCGCGTTGGCCGGCAGCAGCGCGTCAACAGCATCGTGCTGGTCGAACAATTGCCGCGCAACCCGAACGGCAAGGTCCTCAAACGGGAATTACGCAAAACATTCGATGCCTGACCTGCCGCCCGATTTGTTGCGTATTGCGCCACCTGCCTCGGGCGGCGAAGATGCCTGGGGAGACCGGGGCATGACGTCAAACAAGAGAGAGACTCAAGCCGCGCACCGGAGGCGACATCCTCGGTCTCGGGCAGTCAAACGCAGCCCCGGCCGCCCCCGAAAGAGGGGCCGGGCGAGCGCAACTCGGGAGCGTATCCTAGACGCCGGAGAGGAACTCTTCGCCGAACACGGGTTCGATGGCGTCACGGTTCGCGACATTACGCGCAAGGCCAAGGTCGACGTCGCCCTGGCGCACTACTATTTCGGAACGATGCGCGGTCTGTTTGACGCGGTATTCCTACGACGCGCTGCCATCCTCAACGAGGAGCGGCTGAAAGCGATCGATGCCTACCAGATCGATCCGGGTCCGGAAGGCGCGACGATCGAGGGATTCATCCAGGCGTTTCTCGATCCGGTGATGGAGCGTTGGGCCAACGGCGGGCAGGGATGGAAGAACTATCTCGCCATCGTCGCGCAGGTGAACAATACGCCGAAATGGGGTGGCGAGACTATGGGCCGCTATTTCGATCCCGTCATTCACCGTCTAGTGGACGCGCTGCGAGGCATCATGCCCGGCGCGCACGACGACGATCTTTACTGGAGCTACCACTTCCTTTCCGGCGCGCTGACACTGACATTCGCAGAGACCGGCAGAATCGACAGGTTGTCATCCGGTGCGTGCAAGTCGTCGGACTACGAGGCTGTGCGCAACAGGCTTGCGCCTTTCGTGGCAGCCGGATTCCGCGAGTTGTGTTTGAAAAAGCATCGACACGCCGCGAAGGCTGCTGGTTTCGCCCGCTAGACCTTGGCGATCCCGATGTGATTCGGCTCATCGAGCACCCGAAGGATGAGGCGTCTCTCAGCGCCAAAATCGCCACGCCACAAATAACCGCGTTCAATGCCGCGCTCGCGTCCGCCAAGATCGTCGGCGCGAGGGTCGACGCCTAAAACGCCAAATTCGCGCGCGAATTTATGTAATCATTCGTGGCTCGCCGCCGTCGCGTCCGCACCCACCATAATTGTTAGTTGTTGCTGGTAGCGCCGCACACATTCTGTGGCGCTAGCCGCCGAACATATTGAATCCCGGCGCGTAGTAAGGCGGATAGAGACTCTGCGACCTCCAGCTGTAGCGCGGGTCCGGAATGGAGGCCCATCTCAGAATTTCATCCGTGATATGGAACCCGCCGCCTCTGTTGCGCATGTGGTCCAGGAATTGTGTCGTTGAGTTGACCTGATCGGCGTACGTGGTCCCGGGAAAGCCCGTGATTTCCTCGACGTAGTCGTCGAGCCACGGTGCCTCCTTGGGCAAGATGACCATTCCGCTCTCAAAGAACGTGGTCTGCGCGTCCAAACGCATAACCTTCTCGAGACCGGAGGGAAGTGTGTAGGGCGTTACGCCGATGCCGGAGTTTTTGAGCTCTTGGATCAGCTGCGTGCCCGACGCCTTGTCCTCGATCAGGATCCTGTGGGGTTTGAAGCGGCTCTTCAGGTCGATAACGGCCTGCTTCAATGCCGGGAAGTTCACCTTTCGACGCCACACGTGAAGGAGATAGTACTCCTTCTTGAACACGCCCCACGTCGTGCACACAGAGTAGTCGTTCAGTTCGCCGGCTTTGTTCGCCGTGTCCCAACTTTGCACTTTGAGGTGGAAGTGCGCAGGCTCGGAACCGGGCTCGTAATATTTCAGCCAGTCCCTCTTGACCAGTCCGCCTTCGAGCGGAACGGGGCTCTGCTGATATTGGCTCGCGAAATTGTATTCGCCAACCTGCCGCTTGATCGCGTTCAAGACCTCGATCGGCTCACGTTCGGGGTGCAGCGCCTCCCCAGCCTTCCGCCTGAAATGCCGCCGCCCGAAGGGGCTGTCGATGGCATGGCAGATGTCCGTTTCCGCAATCGCGGGCAAGGACAGAACGTCCCATTGCTCCTGTTCGAGCAGATGGCCCACCAGGTCGTCCTGATGCAGCCGCTGCATGACGATGATGATGCAACCCTTGGCCTTGTCGTTGAGACGGCTCAGCAGCGTGTTCTGGAACCAGGATTGGACGGCGTTGCGCTGCGTCTCGGACAGCGCCTCGTCCGGCTTCTGAAGATCATCGAGGATCAGGAAGTCCGCGCCACGCCCCGTGAGCGGGCCGCCCACCGAGGTCGCCATCCGCCCGCCACCTTCGATCGTCTCGAAATCGTGAACGGCTTGCCGATCGGCCAGGCGCGTCGCGAAGAGCGCGTGATAGAGCGGGCTCGACATCAGCTGGCGGGTGTCGCGCGCGAGCTTTTCCGACAATTCCTGGCCATAGCTCGCACAGATGATATGTGCGCCGGGCTTGTGGCCGAGCAGCCACGCCGGAAAGGCGATCGAAGCGCAATGCGATTTGAGATTACGCGGCGGGATGTTGATGATCAGACGGTTGATCTCGCCGCGCCGGCACGCCTCGAGTTTGGCGGCGATCAGGTCGATGTGGTCACCGGGGCAAAACGCCGTGAGAGGGTTCAGCTCGTAGAATGAGGCATGGATGAAGCTCGCGAAATCGTTTCTGAGGACGTAGCGATATTCTGCGAGGCTCAAAGGACAACTGGTATCGGTCATCTCGTATCTCCCAGTCGTTGGTGGTTGCTTAATTCTTCTGCTCACCGACTACTTCGTCCCTGAACCAGGTGCGTCCTGAAGCCGTATCCTCCGAACGATCTCGTCCATAACGAATCGGTGCTCAGGCCTATCGAACAACTCAAGCGAGTCACCCGGCGCATCACCTTGTGTGCTTTGGAGCACCTGCCGCAGAATTGTCTGGATGGCCTTCTGGTCGCCGCCGGCTGCTTGGTTGGATAGCTGCATCATGGCCGCCTCAAACTTGGAAATCGTTTGACGGCGGCCGTTCATCGTGACCTTGACGCGCTCATGGAGCGCATCCATGAGAATCCTGTCAGAAGTTCTTCGAACCCATCGGACGGCCTTTGGGGTTGCCCGATCTGCCTCGCGGGAACCGGCTCTTCTTCGGCGGCTTTTGATAGCCGACGGGCTCGCCGACACTATGTTTCGGCATTGCGATCCAGACCCTGCCGGCAAGCTCATTGAAGGTCTTGCCGCTGCTGGCAAGCACCGCCTTGTCCCCTGTCAGCTTCTGCCAGCGTCGGATGGAAAGATCGACGTACAGGGGATCAATCTCAATCACGCGCGCGCGTCGACCGCTGTTCTCGGCCGCAAGGATCGTTGTGCCGCTGCCGCCGAACAGGTCGAGCACAATCCCATTGCGCTTGCTGCAGTCGAGCATGAGATCCGCGATCAGCGCGACGGGCTTCACCGTCGGATGCATGTCGAGCTCCTGTTTGCGGCTGCCCTCGGGACCCGAGCCGGAAGCGTAGTCGAGGACATTGCTGCGGTTCCGCCCCTCCGATCCGAGTTTGAAATTGTTGATATGAGGCGCCGTACCTGCCTTGAAGACGCAGATCAGCTCGTGTTGCGAGCGGTAGAAGGACCCCTGCCCCGGCTGCGACTTGCGCCACACCAGCAGAATTCTTCCAGTCGCCGTAGAAGGCCTTAGACGCTCTCAGCATTTCGGGGAGATGGCGCCAGTCGATGAACCAATAATGGATCGAGCCGTCGATGCTGAACGTGACCGCGCGCTGCATCACGGTTTCCAGAAACCCCGTGAACGCAGCAGGCGACATCTCGCCGCTCGCCATGGCGAACTCGCGATGCTTCTTACGCGAGCGCCCGCGGGCGTGGCCTTCAACCTGAACATTATACGGTGGATCTGTGATCACCATCTGAGCCAGTTCGTTTCCGAGTAGCGGCCCATAAACTCTTGCGTCGCGCGAATCACCGCACACGAGTCAGTGGCGCCCCAAGCACCACACATCGCCTGGACTGGTCACCGCCGGGCCATCGCGGACAAGCTCTTCTTCGGGCGCGGCATCTTTCGACCGGGTGGACTTCAGTCCCTTCGCCAAGCTGGAGATCGATCTCTCCCATCGTGAAGCCGGTCAGCTCGACCTCGAAATCCAGATTGATCAGCTCCTGAAAATGTAGCTTGAGCAGGTCGCCATCCCAGCTCGACCGCTCGGCAAGCCGGTTGTCCGCTATGACCAATGCCCGTTTTTGAGGCTTCGGTCAGTCCCTTCAGGACGATGACCGGAACTTTTTCGTGCCCGAGATATTTTGCCGCTGCGAGGCACCCGTTCCCGTAAAGCGCAGTGCCGTCCGGATCGATGCCGATCGGTCTGGTCCAACCGAACTTGGAAATACTTCGGGCGAGCGCCCTGATCTGATCGTCGGAGTGCTTCCGGGGATTGTTGGGGAATGGCTTCAGGTCCCGCACAGACCGCCATTCAACGGCTGCCGGACAGCAGTTGGGGCAGCTTGGCCCTGGGTCTACGCATGACAACTCGCCTTCTGTCGAAACCCGAGACGGCATTTACTCACAAAATAGAGTTTGATACTAGTATGTCAATATGACATTTGTTGCGAGAAGCCATGGCACGCGCCCGGGAACAGACCTACCAGTACAAGCACCTCGAGTTGGCGCTTGCGAATGTCTTCGGCGTGCCGAAGAGAGACCTGCCAGCCTTTCGGGCCCGCATCAGACACTTGCGCAATCTTGGCGTCCCTCCGATTTCCAAGCTGGGAAGCGGACAACGGGTGCGCTACACGCGCTCCGACGTCATTCAGCTGATGATCGCACTCGAGGTGGAACTCTTGGGGTTACCGCCTCAGCTCGCGGCCGGATTTTCGAGGCAGCACTCGAGTGAACTCGCAAAAGAGCAGCTGACGCGGCCCGACAAAAGGGAAAAGGGTTCTTCGTGAGCGTCGACCTGAAGTTCAACTTCGACACCGATACGGATTTCGATCTTTACAATCCGGGAGGACGCGCCCCCCGCGGACCAACACGTTCATCGTCGCAGCGTGATCAATCTCGCGGCGTCGGTCTGGCGCCTCGACGACGAGTTGAGACGAGCCAGGGGCGAGAAAAACCGATTGGATGAACTATTGGGTAGATTTCGAGTCATAATTTGGGTATTCGCCGGTGCAGGTTGCAGTGAACTAGATACAGCAGATTTTTCGCGCAATTGGCCGCTTTGCACCAATTGTGGACATTCATGGTCCTCCCTTTCCCGAGGACTTCGAAATTCGTGTCACATGCAATTTAAATTACCACCGACAAAAGAGCTGCAGAAAATCCTAGCAAGTCTCACACCGCTTACCTTCCCAACAATGCGCCTGCAGTCTCCCCCACATGTCCGATTGCATCAGCTATTTCGAGAGAGCGCCGACGACGCATACTTCGTGGTGGGCGGGCTTACTTCCACCGCCGTACACTTAGATGCACTAGCGCACGCTTGGGCTATCGCGCTGTCCACATCGCCCCCGATACCTTTCTTCAAGTTCAATAATTATCATAAGTTATCTGCCGCCGACCACGGCGCAAAGATCGAGACGCTAATTGCAATTATCAATCAACACGTGATGCGCGCCGACGCCGGAATCGTGGAAGCTGCAGAATACAAATACTCTACATCGGAAACCTGCTTGGCGCCGGTTACAATAAACCATCCCATTTCGGGTATGTTCAGACGCTTCAACAATGCGCTCTTCATTGTCCGGAAAGGTGGGCGCATCTCTTTTGTGTAGGACAGCATGGAAAAGTTCGAATTGCTGACCTGCAATAGCGTTTGTGCTTTTTAGAGAGACGCGCCCAAACGCCGAAGTTAAGGCGCGAACTCACACAAGAGGCCGCACTGCGAGGACGACAAAACGGTGCCGCAGCTACAGGCCGCTGACCTTTCGGCAGGACTGGTACGCGCATCGGTAATACCCGATCAAGCTGCGCCGTCGTATCTTCGTAAAATCTCGATCCCGAACCGGGCGTTTCTCTGAGATCAGCAACATTTGGTGCAACTTCTTAGCAAATCGATTAGGCGAACGCCTGACATCACGTCGCGCAAGTACTATGAACAGCGCGCTCAGCGCAAATGGCGGTTGAAACATTACCTGCTCTCAAAAGCAGAGATCACGAAAACATTGACCAGACAGATTTGGTCCATCAGCCCCTCGCTTCCGATTTAGCCCTCGAAGGCAGAGAGCGCCTCGACCGCGATACAGGCGTCTCTATATGTAACCCGATTGTGCACAACTTCGTAGAAAAACATGGAGATCACTGATTGACTACGACGAGCATCAGCTAGAGTCCACACTAGAGATCCACCAGACTACAGATGCGACGAGACAGATGCCCGTGAAGCAGATAAAACTGCATCAATCTTGGTTTGAGTCTCTGCAGTACATATTCGCCCAGATGTCCTCCTTACGTCAAAAGCAGTCACTTCTGGCCGCAATCTCGCGAGCCATCTGATGCTCAAGACCAGCCGATCTTCGCAAGAAGATTGCTCTGGTTCTGCTCGACTTCGTTGGGCACCGGAGCGTGCATCCTGACCTGACGGCGCCGTTGCCGTCGGATTCGGATGGAGAACATTGTGATCAAGTCGAGCAGGAAGCACCCGCGCCGGGCGAACATAAAGCGAGGCGCGCAAAAGGCGAAGAGCACGGCAAAGGCCGAACGCAGGGCGAGCCATTCGACCCGAAGCAACAAAAAAAACGACAAGCCAAAGTCCGACCGCCGGCAACAAATCACCCTCGATTGTGGCGATGCTGCGCAAGCCCAAGGGCGCGAGCATCGCCGCTCTCTGCGAGGCCACGGGTTGGCAGGCGCACTCGGTGCGCAGTGCGATCTCAGCAATCGTGAAGAAGAAGCTCGGGCTGGCGGTGATCTCTGCCAAGGTCGATGGCGTGCGGATCTACCGCGTCAAATCCTGAGCCGATCGCGATGGTCACCAAGATGCGACGCCGGCAGGCAAGCCCTGCCGGCTCGGTCGGCGCCGATCCACTCGACGTCGAGGTTGGCGCTCTCACCGAACGACCGATCGACGCGTTGCGATCAATCTGGCGCGAACGACTTGGCTCCGAGCCGCCGTCCCTACGATCTCCAGAACTCCTACGCCGTCTGCTGGCCTGGAAGATACAAGCCAAGGCGCTCGGCGGACTCGACGCCGCCACCGAGCGCAAGCTGCGGGACATTGCCGACGCCCTCGAGCGGGGCGGAGCCTATGTACCCAAGATGCGCCGCAGCCTCTCTATAGGCGTCGTCGTGACCCGCGAGTGGAAGGGCGTGATTCATAAGGTGTCGATTGCCAGCGGTGGCTTCGACTATGGCGGCAGGCGGTACAAGAGCCTCTCCGAGATTGCCCGCGCCATTACCGGAACGCGGTGGTCGGGACCACGTTCTTTGGTCTGGAGCCGAAGGCGGCACGGAAGAGCAAGAAGACCGCATCATGACCACCAAGCGCCAGATCCGCTGCGCCATCTACACCCGCAAATCGAGCGAAGAAGGATTGGAGCAGGACTTCAACAGCCTGCATGCCCAACGCGAGGCCTGCGAAGCCTATATCGCCAGCCAGAAGGCCGAGGGCTGGGTAGCCATCCGTGACCATTACGACGATGGCGGCTATTCCGGTGGGACGCTGGAGCGCCCTGCCCTGCAAAGGCTCCTTCAGGACATCGAAGCGGGCCGGGTCGACGTTGTGGTCGTCTACAAGATCGACCGGCTCAGCCGGTCGCTGATGGACTTCGCCAAGCTGGTGGAGGCGTTCGACCGCACGGTCCGTCACGTTCGTCTCGGTCACGCAGTCCTTCAACACCACGACCTCCATGGGCCGGCTCACCCTCAATGTCCTTTTGTCCTTTGCCCAGTTCGAGCGCGAAGTCACCGGCGAGCGCATCCGCGACAAGATCGCCGCCTCCAAGAGGAAGGGCATCTGGATGGGCGGCAATCCGCCCCTGGGCTACGACGTCGCCAACCGCAAGCTGGTGGTGAACAAGGCCGAGGCCGAGACCGTCAATCTGATATTCCAGCGCTATCTGGATCTAGGCTGCGTCCGGCTCCTCTGCGCCGATCTGAAGGAGCGCGGCATTGTCTCAAAGCGCCGCATATTCCAGAACGGCAAGACCAAGGGCGGCAAGCCCATCGAGCGCAGCGCGCTCTACCTCATTCTCAACAACCGGACCTATATCGGCGAGACCACCCACAAGGGGAAGTCCTTCCGGGGCGAACATCATCCCATTGTGCCTCGCAAGCTGTTCGAGGCGGTGCAGAGCCGCCTGGCCGAACTTGCCCCCAACGTGACGGCCACGGCGCGGGCGCAACAGGATGCGCCCTATGCCGGTCTCCTGTTCGATGAGACCGGCACGCCGATGCTGCCCACCTACTCTGTCAAGCAGGGCGGCATCCGCTATCGCTATTACGCCAGCCGCCCCACCCTCAAGGGCGAGCGCTCCGACGCCGCCATCCACCGCATCCCCGCGCCGCCCTTCGAGGCATTCCTGCGCGGGCGTGTTCGACCGGCTCTCGCTCAAGGTCAGACCAGCCGCTCGACATCCAGGCCCTGATCAGCCGCGTGGTCATCAAGTCCCAGCGCACCGTCATCGAGTTCAAGCGCGGCGCTGTGCTGGACCACCGGCGCAAGGCGGCGCCGGACAGAGCGACACGCGACCGGGACCTCATCGCCGCCATGCGCGGACGGCTCAAGGAGGGTGAGTCCCTCGATGACGATCGTGACCGGCTCGCTCTGACTCTGCCGGTTCGGGCGAAGTTTCGGGGCGGCCGCGCAGCGCTCATCGCTGTGCCCAACGCGCAACCGCCGCAAGCCTATCTCGATGTCGGCCTCGTCAAGGCGGTCGCGCGCGCCTACCGCTTTCGTCGGTTGCTTGAGAGCGGCGAGTTCGCTTCCATCGACGCGCTGGCGAAGCGCTTCAATCTCGATCGGGGCCATGTCGGGTTGACCCTGAAGCTCGCCTTCCTCAGCCCTGCGCTGACCCGGGCGATCGTGCATGGCGAGCAACCGCCGGGCCTTGGCCTCTCCGACCTGCTCAATGCCGAGTTGCCGCTTTCCTGGAGCGACCAGAACGAGGCCATTCGGCACCTCACGGCGCGCGTCTGAACCCGCCTAAACGAACCAATCCGACTGTCCAATTGCGCGCGTCAGCGCGCCGTCAAATAACAGGCGTTTTCGGTGGGCCGAAATTCCCTGTTATCGCGATTTGAATTCCCTGTTATGGCGCAAAAAATTCCCTGTTATTTTGCACGTTCGAAAATCGCCGAATGCGCTCTAACCCGCTAAATCAACGGCCCATTCGGACGTTGTGCGCCCATTTCAGTGTCACGCGGCAAAAAATTCCCTGTAAATTTCCCTGTTATTTGCGCGGCACGACCGAAAGTTCGAGCCCATAACGCTCGCCGGCCGCTCCGTCTTTCGAACCTGACGCCCCTCACATCCGCGCCGAAGTGGAGGTCTCCGACGACTCCGCAGAGACCGCGGGGAACGGTGCGCGGATTTTCCCTGTTCCGAGCGCACGACGGTCTCCGGAGATTCCGCGCAGGAGCGCAATTGCGGCGCGTAGCGCGGAAATCGGCCGAGACTTGTGAGGGGCGGATTGTCAGCGTGTGCGACTGGTACAGTTGGGTGGGCTCGAACCACCGACCTCCGGATCCACAATCCGGCGCTCTAACCAACTGAGCTACAACTGCATGTCGGCGAAGGGGCGGAAATTATGTCCCGGCCCCTGCAAAAGCAAGGCTTTACCGCCGTCGATCCCTCGCCACAGCGGTGCTGCACAGGCCCGATCCATGGATTGACCAGGCCGCCGCACAAGAAGAAGAAAAGTAAGCGTTTCTTGGCTACGGTGCGCGGCGTTCCGGCGATTCCATCGAGGGCGGCATGTCGAGACGGTTGACGATCATCCTGGCCGGGGGCGCTCTGCTTGTGGCCGCACTGGCGGGCGCTCTGTACTGGTACACGCGGCCGCTTCCGGTGCTGACGGTGGCGACCTGGGCCGGCCCTTACAGCCGGGCCCAGGCGAATGCGATGTTCCGGCCCTATCGCGAAGCCAACCGTTATGACGTGCGCATCGCACTTTATGATGGCGGCCTCGACGAGTTGCAGCAGATGGTCGGTACCGGCCGTCACGACTGGAACGTGATGGACTTCGAATTGCCCGACGCCATCGCCGCCTGCCGTCTCGGCCTGCTCGAACATATCGATCCAGCCACCCTGCCGCCGGGCGCCGACGGCAAGCCGGCGCGCGAAGACTTCGTGCCCAACGCGCTCGGCCGCTGCTGGGTCGGAAGCGTGGTCTACAGCCAGGTCGTCGCCTATGCGCCGCGGCGCTTCGGCGCCGCGCGGCCGCAGACGATCGCGGACTTCTTCGATCTGGCGCGATTTCCGGGACCGCGCGCGCTCAAACGCAGCAGCGCCAAGTTCAATCTGGAGTTCGCCCTCCTCGCCGACGGCATGAATCCGCGCGATGTCTATGACGCGCTGCTGACGCCGGTCGGCATCGACCGCGCGCTTGCCAAGCTCGATACGCTGAAGGGCTCGCTCGTCTGGTGGAACAATTCCAGCGAGGCCATCGCCATGCTGAACGACGGCCGCGCGGCCTTCGCCACCGTTCTCAACGGCGATGTCTACGATGCGGCCCAGCATCATCGCGGCGTCGGCGTGATCTGGGACCGCCAGCTCTACGAGCTCGATGTTTTCGGCGTGCCCAAGGGGGATCCGAAGAAAGACGCGGCGATGGATTTCATCCGCTTCGCCACCGGCTCGGTGCCGCTTGCCGGCGTGGCGAGTTGGCTGCCCTACGGGCCGGCCCGCCGCTCGTCGCTGCCGCTGGTCGGGCAGAACCCCGAGCTTGGGACCGACATGACGCCCTATCTGCCGACCGCCGCCGGCCATTTCGCCACTGCGTTCGCGGTCGACGATGCCTGGTGGCAGCTCCACGGCGCCGACATCGAACCGCGCTGGCAGGTCTGGCTGGCGTCGCATTGAATTGCGGCTTTTGCGATTATTTCGTGGGCGGACAATATCCTGAAATCTTACGCGGCCGATTCGGCAGCGCGCATTTGATCGCATTGACATGACGGACAGGGTCGCTGAGTTTGGCTGCGAGACGCGACCCGCAGATACCCCCCGATGCTTTCCTACGCCATCCGGCGGCTGTTGGGCGCCATACCGACCCTCTTTATCATCGTGACGCTTGCTTTCTTCATGATGCGGATCGCCCCCGGCGGCCCGTTCGACAGCCAGCGCCGCCTGCCGCCCGAGATCGAGCACAATATCGAGGCGGCGTATGACCTGGATAAGCCGGTTTATCAGCAATATTTCATCTACCTGGGCAGGCTCGCGCACGGCGATCTCGGCCCGTCCTTCAAGAACAAGGATTTCACCGTCACCGAGCTGATCGCCGACGGCTTGCCGGTGAGCGCCAGGCTCGGCCTCTCGGCCATCATCCTCGCCATCATGGTCGGCATGACGCTCGGCACCGCCGCCGCGCTCCGGCAGAACCGCGCGCTCGACTATGGCGTGATGTCGGTCGCGATGATCGGCATCACGATTCCGACCTTCGTCATGGCCCCGATCCTGACGCTCGTGTTCGGCGTCTATGGCGTCAGCCTGCTCGGCTACGACATTTCGCTTCCGGTCGGCGGCTGGAACGGTGGCGCGCTGCGCAACATGATCCTTCCGGTGATCGTCCTCGCCCTGCCGCAGATCGCCGTGATCGCGCGGCTGACGCGCGGCAGCATGGTGGAGGTGCTGCGCTCCAACTATGTACGCACTGCGCGCGCCAAGGGGCTTTCGAGCTTCATGATCGTCATGCGCCACGCCATGCGCGCCGCGATCCTGCCGCTCGTCTCCTATCTCGGACCGGCCATCGCCGGCATCCTGACGGGCTCGCTGATCGTCGAGCAGATTTTCGGCATTCCCGGCATCGGCCGCTACTTCGTCAACGGCGCGCTCAATCGCGACTACACGCTGGTGATGGGCGTCCTCATCTACTACGCGACCTTCGTCATCCTGCTGAACCTTCTTGCCGATCTGCTCTATGCCGTGCTCGACCCGCGCGTGAGATACGCCAAATGAGCCTGACCGCGAGCCGCACCGAAGAGATCATGGGCCGCGCCGTCGAGGTGAAGGGGCGGAGCCTGTGGCAGGACGCGCGCCGCCGCCTGTTCCGCAATCGCGCCGCTCTGGTAAGCATCGTCACGCTCTGCGTCATTGCCCTGGCGGCGGTGATCGGTCCCGACCTCCTCGCTTACGACTACACCTACCAGGACTATTCGGTCGTTTCCTGCGCACCGGACTGGTGGCCCGACACGACAGTGTTGTGCAACGCCGGCGGCACGCACTGGTTCGGCACCGACTCGGTCGGCCGCGACCTCCTGGTGCGCACATTGTATGGCGCGCGCGTTTCGCTTGCCGTGGGCCTCATCGCGACGCTCGTCAGCCTGGTGATCGGCGTGGCCTATGGCGCGACCGCCGGCTATCTCGGCGGCCGCGTCGACGAAATGATGATGCGCTTCGTCGACGTGCTCTATTCCATTCCCTACATCTTCCTCGTCATCATCCTGATGGTGATCTTCAACCGCAATTTCTTCCTCCTGTTCGTCGCCATCGGCGCGGTCGAATGGCTGACCATGGCGCGGATCGTCCGTGGACAGACTTTGTCGATCAAGCAGAAGGAGTTCATCGAGGCGGCGCGCGCCGGCGGCGTCGGCGCCTTCGGCATCATCACGCGCCACATCATCCCCAACGTGTTCGGGCCGGTGGTCGTCTATGTGACCTTGACCGTGCCTGCCGCGATCCTGGCGGAGAGCTTTCTGTCCTTCCTCGGCCTCGGCATCCAGGAGCCGCTGACCTCCTGGGGCGTGTTGATCTCCGAAGGCGCCAACCAGATGGAGACCGCGCCCTGGATGCTGATCTTCCCGGCGGCCCTCATGGCGATCACGCTGTTCTGCTTCAACTTCATCGGCGACGGATTGCGCGACGCTCTCGATCCCAAGGACCGGTGACTGGATGTCCACGCCCATTCTCGAAGTCGCCAATCTCGATGTCCGTTTCTCGACGCCCGACGGCGAGGTGCACGCCGTCAACAATGCAAACTTCAAGATCTCCGAAAGCGAATGCCTTGGCGTGGTGGGCGAATCCGGCTCAGGCAAGAGCCAGCTCTTCATGGCGACCATCGGACTGCTCTCCGGCAACGGACGGGCGACCGGCAGCGTCAAATATCGCGGCCTGGAAATTCTCAACGCCGGCCAGCGCCAGCTGAACAAGCTGCGCGGCTCCAAGATCACCATGATCTTCCAGGATCCGCTCACCTCGCTGACGCCGCACATGACGGCGGGCGCGCAGATCATCGAAGCGCTGCGCGTCCACTCCGGCCTGCCTTACGGCGAAGCCGAGAAGCGCGCGATCGAGGTTCTCGAGCTGGTACGCATTCCCGAAGCGCGCCGCCGCATGAAGCAATATCCGCACGAACTCAGCGGCGGCATGCGCCAGCGCGTGATGATCGCCATGGCCACGGCTTGCGGCCCGGACCTGCTGATCGCCGACGAGCCGACCACCGCGCTCGACGTCACCGTGCAGGCGCAAATCCTGGAAATCATGCGCGACCTCAAGACCGAGCTGAAGACCGCCATCGTCATGATCAGCCACGACATGGGCGTCATCGCCGGCGTCGCGGACCGCGTCCAGGTCATGCGCAACGGCGATATCGTCGAAAGCGGCGCCGTGGACGACATCTTCTACAAGCCGCGCAACGACTATACCAAGATGCTGCTCGACTCGATGCCGCGCCTCGACAAGCCCGACCGCGAGGGCCATGCCCACGCGCCGGCGCTGACGAACGACAAGCCGCTGCTCGATGTCGAAGATCTGAAAGTCTATTTTCCGGTGCGCGGCACGGGATTGTTCGCGCGCTCCAAGCCGCTGCGCGCCGTCGACGGCGTGAGCTTCACGCTGCGCCAGGGCGAGACGCTCGGCATCGTCGGCGAATCCGGCTGCGGGAAGTCGACGCTCGCGCGCGCCGTGCTCAAGCTTCTTCCCAAGACGGCCGGCACGGTGGTGTGGATGACGCGCGATCTGTCGCAGATATCGGAAAGCGACCAACGGGCGCTGCGCAAGGAGCTGCAGATCGTCTTCCAGGACCCGCTGGCCAGCCTCGACCCGCGCATGACGATCGGCGAATCGATCGCAGAGCCGCTCAAGACGCTGCAGCGCGGCCTCTCGCGCGACGAAATAAAGTCCCGCGTGCGCAAGGCGATGGAGCAGGTCGGGCTGGACCCGGCCTGGATCAACCGCTACCCGCATGAATTCTCCGGCGGCCAGAACCAGCGCGTCGGCATCGCGCGCGCCATGATCGTCGAGCCCAAGCTCGTCATCTGCGACGAGGCGGTGAGCGCGCTCGACGTCTCGATCCAGGCCCAGATCATCGATCTGATCGTCAAGCTGCAGACCGATCTCGGCATGTCGCTCATCTTCATCAGCCACGATCTGTCGGTCGTGCGCCAGATCTCCCATCGCGTGATGGTGCTCTATCTCGGTCGTGTCGTGGAATTCGCCGACCGCGAGACGATCTACCGCGATGCGCGCCATCCCTACACCAAGGCGTTGATCGCGGCTGTGCCCATTCCCGATCCGAAGATCGAGCGGACCAAGACGCGCATAAGGCTCTCCGGCGATCTGCCCTCGCCGCTCGACACGCGCGCGCAGCTGAGCTTCCTCAAATCCCGGCTGATCGACGATCCCGATGCCGACCAGTACCGGCCGCGTCTGATCGAGGTCGGACCCGGCCATCTCGTAGCCGAGCACGACCCCGCCTGAGTCTTCGGCTATTTGATCCGGCGCACTTTGAAGAATTTCGACTGGTCGTTGATGGTCAGATCGTAGGACCCCAGGCCGCCGCGCGAGATCACCACGGTGATCTTGTCGTGCTTCGGAAATTTCGCCAGATCCGACTCGCCCTGCAGCTGCTGCCAGATCTGCCCATTGTCCAGGAACACCACGAACTTGCCGAACGGATTGAACGAGTAGTCGGTGACGACGGCGGTGATGCTGTCGATCGGCGCCGGCGGCGAGGGCGGCGCAGGCTCGCCTGGTTTGGGCGGTGGCGGCGTGGGTGCGGTCAGCGCCTCGGCGCCGAACTGTTCGGGCCGGACCTGCTGGCTGGGACTGGTGCCGAAGATGCGGCCGGGATCGTACCAGGCGCGATTGTCCGCGGGCGGCGCCGCGGCCGGTGGAGGCGGCGGCACGGGTGTCGACTGGGCCGCCTTCAACGTCGGATTGAGGGCATCGTAACAGGCGAGCCGCGCCGCATTGTCGGCAACGGCGGCGCACTTCGCCATCCCCTCGATCAGGTCCTCGCGCGGACCGGCGCCGGCCGCCACAGGCGCCATCACAATCGCGGCGAGCGCGACGAATCGAACGAATTTCATTAGGAACTCACCCATATGCTTCCGAAGGCCGCGCGGATGATATGGTATCGCCGGTCGGCCCGCGAGGATTTTGGCGCGCATGGAAAAGAGCAGCTGGACACGGCGCGCCCTGATGGCCGGCGGCACTATCGTCGCGATCGGCGGCATCGCCTCGGCACTGCGCGGCAAGAGCGGTCCGGGCATGACCTTCTCGACCGCCGACGCGCGCACCTTCCATCGCGGCAACGGCGCCGAACCCGACACGCTCGATCCCCACAAGGCATCGGGCAATTGGGAAAACAACATCATCGGCGACATGTTCCTGGGCTTGATGACGGACGCGCCGGATGGCCGCGCCGTGTTCGGCGCAGCCGAGAGCTTCACCGCCAGCGCCGACGGGCTCGTATACACCTTCAAGCTGCGCGACCATTCCTGGTCGGACGGCGTGCCCGTCACCGCCAACGACTTCGTCTATTCGTTCCGCCGCATCGCGAATCCCAAGACCGCCGCGCAATATGTCTCGATCCTCTATCCCATGGCGAACATGGAAGAGGCCGCGGCCGGTCGCGTGCCGCCAGAGGCCGTCGGCGCACGCGCGATCGACGATCGCACGCTCGAACTGACATTCCGCTACCAGGTGCCCTATATCCGCGAACTCCTCACTCACTACACCACCTTCGCGGTGCCGCAGCATGTCGTCGAGAAACATGGCGAGGCCTGGACGCGCGCCGAACACATCGTCAGCAACGGACCATATGTGCTCAAGGAGTGGCTGCCGAACGATCACATCCGGCTCGCCAGGAACCCGCGCTATTTCGATCGCGACGCCGTGAAGATCGAGACGGTCTATTTCTATCCGACCCAGGATGCGTCCGCGGCGCTCAAGCGCTTTCGCGGCGGCGAGTTCGATTTCGTCCAGGATTCGGTGCCGCCGCAACAGATCAACTGGCTCCGCAAATACCTGCCGCACGAATTGCGGCTCACGCCCTACATCCTGGCGCAATACGCCCAGTTCAACCTGCATCGAAAGCCGTTCAACGACCGTCGCGTGCGCCTCGCCCTGTCGCTCGCAATCGATCGCGAAATTCTGGCGGCGAAGGTCATGCGCGCCGGCGAGCAGCCCGCCTACGCCTTCGTTCCGCCAGGCATGCCGGGCTATCGCAGTGCAGAGCTCGCATTCCGCCACGAAGCGATGGCGCACCGCGTCGCGCGTGCCCGCGCGCTGCTCGCAGAGGCCGGCTTTGGCCCCGACAATCCGTTGCGCTTCGATTTCAACGTATCCAATGCAACGGAGACGCACCAGGCAACGGTCGCGCTCCAGGGCATGTGGAACGATGTCGGCGTCAAGGCCCGCCTCACGCCCTATGACAGCCAGATCCACTACAACATGCTGCGCCGCCGCGACTTCGACGTGACATGGGCAGGCTGGATCGCCGACTATCGCGATCCCAAGAACTATCTGATGCTGTTCCAGTCGGCGACCACCGATCTCAATTATGGCGGCTATTCCAATCCGGTCTTCGACGCACTGGTCGACCGCTCCGACCGCGAACGCGATCCCACCGCCCGCGCGCTGATTTTGCGTCAGGCCGAGCAGGTAATTCTCGACGATGTCGCCATCGTGCCGGGCTTCTTCGGCGTGACGCGCAACCTCGTCTCGTCGCAGGTTCGGGGGATTGTCGACAACAATGTCAACGTGCACCGCACCCGCTACGTCTCGCTCGACCGCAACATCAGGATGGTTTGATGCGCGTGGTGCGCGGCGCCCTTGCGATCATCTTGCTGCTTCTCGCCTGCCCGGCCGCGTCGGCGCTCACGGTGCTCAATCGCGGCAATGGCGGCGAGATCAAGAGCCTGGACCCGCAATTCGTCGACGGACTCAACGAGTCCAACATCGAAGGCGATTTGCTGATCGGCCTTCTGACGCTGGATGCCGGCGGCCGCGCGATTCCCGGCGCCGCAACCAGCTGGTCCACGTCGGGCGACGGAAAGACCTGGACGTTCCACCTGCGCGATCATCTCTGGTCGGATGGGAGGCCGGTGACGGCTGAGGACTTCGTCTTCGCCTGGCGGCGCCTGCTCGATCCCGCGACCGGCGCGGCCTATGCCTACAATCTCTGGGTCGTGAGGAACGCGCATGCGATCAGCGACGGAAAGATGCCGCCGACGGCACTCGGCGTGCGCGCGGTCGACGACAAGACCTTGGTCGTCACGCTCGAACATCCCGCCGCCTATCTGCCCGAGCTGTTGACCCACGACACCGCCTATCCGCTGCCGCGCCACATCGTGCTCGCGAAGGGCAATGCCTGGTCGAAACCGGGCAACTTCGCCGGCAACGGTCCCTATGTGCCGCGCGAGTGGATCGCGAACGACCACGTCACGCTCGTCAAGAATCCGCTGTTCTACGACGCGGCGCATGTGCGGATCGATGTGGTGAACTACTACCCGACGCCGGACAGCGACGCCGCGCTCAGGCGCTTTCGCGCCGGCGAGCTCGACACCCAGACGCCCATACCGTTGACGGAGATCGAATGGCTGCGCCGCACCATGCCGGCGGCGCTGCACACCAAGCCGATGCTCGGCCTCTCCTACATCTCCATCAACATGCATCGCCCGCCGCTCGACGACCGCCGCGTGCGCCGCGCCCTCAACCTCGCCTTCGACCGCGAGATCATCACCGCCAAGGTGCTCAGACTTGGCGAGCCGCCCGCCTACGGCATCGTCCCGCCCGGCATCGCGAATTATCCGGGCGGCGTCTCGCTCGACTTTCGCGGCCTTGCGCAGGCCGAGCGCCTCGCCAAGGCCCAGTGGCTGATGCGCCAGGCGGGCTTTGGGCCCGACAATCACCTGCGCTTGAACTTCGAGACGTTCGACGAACCCAACAACAAGCGCATCGCCGCCGTCATGCAGGCGATGATGCGCGCGATCTGGGTCGACATCGACATCACAGTGATCGACGGCGCCACCCATGGCCGCAACATGCGCCAGGGCAGTTTCGACCTCGGTGCCGCGTCCTGGTTCGCCGATTTCAACGACGCCTCGAATTTCCTCGACCTGCTGCGTTCGGATGCCGGCAACAATTACGGCAAATACAGAAATCCGGCGTTCGACCGCATGCTCGACACCGCCCAGCAGGAACCGGACGCCAAGCGCCGCGGGCAGCTGCTGGCTGCGGCCGAGCGCATGGCGCTCGAGGACTATCCCTGGATCCCGATGCGCTACCGCGTCACCCAGGACCTGGTGCAGCCCTACGTCAAAGGCTGGGTGGACAATGTCCGCGACCTCAACCGCACCCGCTGGCTGTGGATCGCGGGCCGCCCTGCGGCACAGTGATCGTGGACCTTCGACGCCGTCCTTGCGCTATACAGGTCTGGCCCCTGTCGAGTCCTTTCCCATGATCGCCCTGCGGATGCTCGCCGTGACCGCGCTTGCCCTTCTCAGCGCCTGTTCGATGTCGGGCGGCGGCAACCAGACGGTCCACAAGCCGGACTATCTCGTCCGCGGCAACGGCGCGGAGATCAAGAGCCTCGATCCGCACTACATCGACGCGCAATGGGAAGCCAATGTCGTCGGCGACGTGCTGGTGGGGCTCACGACCGATGCGGCGGACGGCAGCCCGATGCCGGGTGCGGCCACGAGCTGGGAGACCTCGCCCGACGGCAAGACCTGGACCTTCCACATGCGCAAGGGCGCGTTGTGGTCCGACGGTCAGCCGGTGACGGCGCAGGATTTCGTGTTCGCCTGGCGGCGCATCCTGGAACCGGCGCGCGGCGCGCCATATGCCTATTATCTGTGGCTCATCAAGAACGCGCATACGATCAGCGACGGCAAGCTGCCGACGACGGCGCTGGGCGTCAGCGCGAAAGACGACGCGACCCTCATCGTCCAGCTCGAGCATCCGGCGCCCTACATGCTCGAATATCTGCTGCACCAGGCCGTGTTTCCCGTGCCGCGCCACGTCGTTCTGGCCAAGGGCGACGCCTGGGCCAAGCCGGAGAACTATGTCGGCAACGGCCCCTATCTGCCGAAGGAATGGGTGCCGAACGACCACCTCACCCTTGTCAAGAATCCGAAATTCTACGACGCGCAGAACGTCCGTCTACAGACGATCATCTACAAGCCCACGGGCGACACGCTGGCGGCGCTGAAAGCGATCCGCGCCGGCGAACTCGATACCCAGAACCTGGTGCCGACCGCCGAGATCAACTGGATGCGGGCGCACATCCCGCACACGCTGCAGCTCAACACATTTTTGAGCGTGAGCTATCTGGCGGTCAACTTCCGGCACAAGCCGTTCCAGGACGTCCGGCTGCGCGAGGCGATCGCGCTCGTCTATGACCGCGAGACGATGACGCAGAGGATCCTGAAGCTCGGCGAGCCGCCGGCCTATTCCTTCGTTCCGCCGCATGTCGCGAACTATCCCGGCGGCGCCTCGTTCGACTTCAAATCGATGCCCTACGACCAGCGCCTCGCAAAGGCGCGCCGCCTGATGGCGGAGATGGGCTATGGTCCGGACAACCATTTCCACACCACATTCGACACATCCACGACGCCGGACGCGAAGCGGTCCGCGGCGATCGCGCAGGCGATGCTGCGGCGTATCTACATCGACGTCGATATCACCAACAGCGACCTGCAGATCTACTACAAGAAATTGCAGGAAGGTCAGTTCGACATGGCGCCCGGCGCCTGGGTCGGCGACTTCAACGACGCGACGACCTTCCTCGATCTTCTGCGCTCCGACAGCGGCAACAATTACGGCGCCTATAAAAATCCGAAATTCGACGCCCTGCTCAACCAGGCGAACCAGACCCTCGACCTCAAGGCGCGCGGCGTCCTGCTCGAGCGGGCCGAGCAGACGGCGCTCGACGACTATGCTGTCATTCCCGTCCGCTTCCTGGTCACCCAGGACATCGTCGAGCCCTATGTGAAGGGCTGGATCCCCAATGTGCGAGACTTCAACCGATCGCGCTGGCTCTGGATCGATCCCCACATCAAGCCGGAACGCGGCGATTGAAGCGCCTTTTTACGGGTCCTTCGTTCCGCGATCACGGCCCTCGATCACCCGATGGGTCGCTCGAAATCAGGCCCAACATCGCTTCGCAGAACAGACGCTCGTCGCCGGCATAGAGCCGCTTGTCGAAATCTCCCGACTGCACCAGCGCGCGACATTGGTTGCGCCATTCGGTGTCGTCGATCAGCCGCACCGCCGCTGCCACATATTGCTCCACACTGTCTGCGATCAGTTCGTCCGGCAGGCCGATGCGGCGGAAATAGGCCGCATCCGCATGCGCATGCGCTTCCTCGCCGTCGAGACAGACGCCCGGCATGCCGAACTGTGCCGCATCGATGATGCTGTTCATGTTGCCATAGGGAAACGGGCACAGAAACAGATCGCATTCACCCAGCTGCTCCAGATACGGCAAGTGTTCCATTCGTTCGTGCACGACCGAATTGGGCAGCACCTCTCGGACATGTCGCCTCAGCGCCAGATGCGCAATTCCGATTGCGGTCAGCGAGAAGAAGTGAAATTCCGTCCGCGCTTTCGCGGCGTTCGCGATGCGGGAGAGGGCATCGAAGAGGCGCGGATTTAACTTCATGGTCGAGGCAGGTACCGCGATGCGTACGATCGGGTCGCGCATGCCCGCGCTTCCGGTCCGGCCCACGCGCCCGATGACTTCGTCGACGCCGGAACACGGTGCATAGGGCATGGCCTCGGGCTTCACGAGCACGAGCTGTTCCGAATAGCAGGTTCGCGACTTCACGAAATCCTCCGGCAGAATCATGTAGTCGATCGCCGGGCTCATGGTCGTCGCGGTATGGCCGAAGGATACGCATTGGACCGGTGCCAATCTCAGCGCGGCCACGGCGATCGTGTGTGCCGACATGCCCACGCCCAGGTGAAATACGATCTGCGGCTCGCGTGCCAAAATCGCATTGCAGACCGTTTTCACGTCCGTCGCATAGTCTTCGCGCGGAATGAGGATGATCTCGTCGAAGCAGGCCTCGACGGCCGGTTGAACACTGTGCGCATAAGCGACACCGACCACGTGAAAGGCCTCGCGCAATCCCTTGATGCACCGCGAGTGCGTGCGAAATACCGAGTGTCCCTCATAAAAATTGTCGGTGACCACGACGATGGTGGGTTTGCGGCCGGGAATGCGGCGCGGCGGCATGGCCATTTCCGCGCACCCGAAATCGAGGCAAAATCTGCGCAACTGCCGAATGATGTCCGCCTTGATGTTGTGTTTTCTGGGCGTCATGGCGTAGCTGCAATACATATAGGGCGCGGCGGACTTGGACAGAGCAACGGTGCCCAGCTTCACGTGATCGAATTTGCCCGGCAGCCAGTCGAGCAGGCCTTCGCGCAAGGCGAACGCCTCTTCGGAGTAGCAATAGCGCGTGCCGATATAGTTCAGGAACGCCACCGTGCTCGCCGCCGCGCCGTTCTGCATGCATTGCGCGAAATCGAAATTGAGTCCGGTGCTGGGGCTGTAAAGAACGAAAAACTTCTGCAATCCGCCGTCCCGAAACTTCAGCTCGCCCTTGGCCGTGGTTTCGGCGATCAGCGGCAGCAGATGCGCCGAATTGCCGAAGCTGCTGATCCGGAACAGCTGACCCAGCCACCGGTTGTAGGAGACCAGCGTTTCGAAGGTTCTAAGCGACAGCTCGAACGCGGGATCGCAGATCAGCTGGCCGAACGCCGAGACAAAGCGTGTCGCGAAGAGCCCGAGTTGCTCGGCGGCGTCCAGCCTGTTCGGGACCGGCGACTTTTCAATTCCGTCGACGGCGCCGAGGTTCCTTTCGATGTAATCCAGGATGCGCAGCGCTTCTTCGACGGATGCGCCATGGTCGCGCGCCGCGACGCAGCGTTCGAAAGCGGCAGCGACGGCTCCTTCGCGCTCATCGGCGGGAAATGTCCTTGTCGCGTGGCGGTTCGTTCATGGCGCGTCCTTTTGGCGAACCTTGCATTGCCGTCCGGCAAATGAAAGCCGATGTCGCGCCGGAACGTCCGGCTCACAATGTCGCGATGGCGTCACTCTTGTCCGTCCTGTGATCGACGCGGCATCGTCGGGTCGCACACGATAGACTGGACGCCAAACGTGGACGACTTCGGGCGGTCGCGCTGGCCATGGACCAACGTGCAGGCTGCGCGCTTGCCGCCTTGGCCGATTAAGGGCATTTATGCGCATGCGCGACCCCGTAGCTCAGCAGGATAGAGCAACGGTTTCCTAAACCGTAGGCCGCCCGTTCGAATTGGGCCGGGGTCGCCAGGCTTACGGCAACGCGCCGATCGCCTGGGCGTGCTTGCACCACTGAACCGCATAGTCGCGCGTCACCGGCCGCCCGCTCTCGGCGGCCTTCGCCTGGATGCGTTCGACGCAGGCGCGCACATTCGGATCGAGCCGGTCGGCGAGCGCGGACACCAATCCATACCCGGCAAGCACGATGATGCCGGCAAGGACGGCCAGTCCCAGATAGATTTCCAGACGCGCCAATGTTCCTTTGCGCATGACCGCTCGGTTGCCGATCCCCCCGACTCTGTATCACAAGAGTTCCGCCGCGTCCGAATCGGCCTGTGCCTCGGCCGACTCAATCCGTGTACAGAACATTGCGAGGTTCCCGCCGCATTTTGCCGGAACGCAGTCGGGCACCGAATGCGCGCTTGGCCGTTTCCGGAATGGAGCGCATTCGCGCCCGCCGAAAAAAAAGAGGAACCAGCCATGCATATTCGCGTCATTTTGTGTTCGGCCCTGCTCGGTGGAGCGGTGGCGCTCGCGACCCCCGCTTTCGCCGGCGTGCTCGGCGGCGGTATCGGTCTGGGCGGCAGCGCGTCGGGTGGCCTTGGCGGCAATCTCGGTCTGTCTCATGGCGGCGGCCAGGCGATTCATACCGGCGCCACCATGCCTCAAGCCGGCATTTCGGCAGATGGCGGCGCTAACATGGGTGCGTCCGGAACGGCGGCAAACACCGCGAACGGCGCGATCGACACCGGCCTCTCGGCGAGCGTGAGCGGCAATACCGTGAATGGCGCACCGGCCGACCGCACGAAGGCGCCGGAGGGCAAGGCGCAACAGAGCGCAAGCGGCTCGAGCAGCTCGCACATGGAAACGCAGGCGCACTGACGGCCGGCCGCCTACTTCGCGATCTTGCCGTCGCGCAGCGCTTCACTGTTCCAGCTGAACACCACGTCGGGATTGGTGTGCAGCAGCTTCTTGTGCTTGCCGGAATAGGAGAAGCTGTCCAGCAAGTCGCGGATCAGTTCCAGCCGCGCGACTTTCTTGACGTCGCTGTGCACGACGCGCCACGGCCCCTGCGCGTGACTGGTGCGCTCGAACATCAGATCGCGCGCCTTGGAATAGTCGTTCCATCGCTTCGTCGCCGCCGCGTCGACCGGCGACGATTTCCACTGCTTGAGCGGATCCTTTTCGCGGTCGGCCAGCCGCTTCTTCTGCTCTTTCTTGGAGATGTCGAGATAGTATTTGCGCAGGTGAACGCCGTCGCGCACCAGCATCTCCTCGAACGGCACGACATTTTCCAGGAAGGCTTCGACCTGCGCCTTCGTCGCGAAGCCCATCACGCGCTCGACTCCGGCGCGGTTGTACCAGGAGCGGTTGAAGATCACGAACTCGTCGCCGCTCGGCAGGTACGGCACGAAGCGCTGAAAGTACCACTGGGTCTCTTCCCGGTCCGACGGCTTGCCCGGCGCGTGCACGCGCGTCTCGCGCGGACTCATATGCTCGGTCAGCCGCTTGATGGTGCCGTCCTTGCCGGCGCCGTCGCGGCCCTCGAGGATGACAAGGACCCGCTCATTGGCCTCGATCAGATTGCGCTGAAGCTTGACCAGTTCGATCTGAAGCTTGCGCAGCGCCCTCTCATAGTGATGATCGCCGTCGTCGACATATTTTGACATGCCAGGCTCCCTGAACGCGCAGTGTGAAGCAGTTTAGAGCCGGGAGCTAGCGACGACCGTCCCGTCGGCGGTGCGCTGCGCCGCGATGCCGAACACATGCGCCAGCGTCTCATCCGAAAGGGCGATGTCCGGCGTGCCGTCGGCGGCCAGTCGCCCCTGGTGCAGCACGACGACCTCGTCGCAGTGCCGCGAGGCCAGCGCCAGATCGTGCAGGGTGACGGCCACCGCCGTTCCCCGCCCCGCCTCCTCGCGCAACAGTTCCATCAGGCGAAGCTGATGCGCCGGATCCAGATACGCCGCCGGCTCGTCCGCCAGCAGCACCGGCGCCGCCGTCGCCAGCGCCCGCGCGAACAGCACGCGCGCGCGTTCGCCGGCCGACAGCTCGTTCATCCGGCGCGGCCCGAACTGAAGGGCATCGCAGCGTTCCAGCGCCGCATCGATGGCTGCGCCGTCGGCCTGCGAGAGCGCGGCAAAGGCGGCGCGATGCGGCAACCGTCCCAGCGACGCGAGCTGGCGCGCGGTCACAGGCCAGTGCGCATCGGCGCTCTGCGGCAGATAGGCGAGCGTCCTTGAAAGTCCTTCGCGCGACCATTGCACAAGCGGCCGGCCGAGAATCCGCACCGTGCCTTGCGCCGGCATGAGGCCAAGCGCGGTGCGCAGCAGCGTGGTCTTGCCCGCCCCATTCGGTCCGACGATCGCCGTCACCGCGCCGCGCGCGAAGCCGGCATCGACGCGGTCGAGCACCTTGCGCGCGCCGTACGACGCCGAGACGCTCTCGAAGGCGACGGCCGCGTTCACGCATTCCTCCGTAGACGGAGGATGAGCCAGAGGAAGAACGGCGCGCCGAGCATCGCGGTGATGACGCCGAGCAGAAGCTGGCCGTCCGGCGCGATCAGGCGGATGGCGACGTCGGCTGCGGTCACCAAGACGGCTCCGCCCAGCGCCGATGGCAGGATCAGCCGCGACGGCTCATAGCCATAGAACCGGCGAAGCACATGCGGCACCACCAGGCCGACGAAGCTGACGGCACCCGCGGCCGCGGTGGCCGCTCCCGTCGCCAGCGCGACACCGATCACCACGCGGCCGCGCACGGAGGCGACATTGATGCCGAGGCTCTGTGCCGCTTCCTCGCCCAAGGTCAGCGCATCGAGGCCGCGACCGGCGCTGATCAACAACGCCACGCCGGCAATCGTCAGCGGCAAGGAGAACGCGACGTCGTTCTGCGTGCGGTCCTTGAGTGAGCCCATCATCCACAGCACCATTTCGCTCATCGCGTAGGGATTTCTGGCGAAGGACAGCGCCAGCGCGGTAAGCGCCGTCGCGAGACTCGCGATCGCCACGCCCGCCAGCACCAGCGCCATGGCACCGGCACCGCCGCGCGACAGCGCGTAAAGGATGCCGGCCGAGACCAACGCGCCCACGACTGCGAAGGCCGGAAGCAGGAGCGGGCTTGATGCCGCGAGTCCGAAATAGAGCGCCAGCACCGCGCCCAGGCCGGCCGACGACGTCACGCCCGTGACTCCGGGCTCGGCAAGCGGATTGCGGAACAGACCCTGAAGCGCCGCGCCGCTCGCGCCGAGCGCCGCGCCGACCACCAGCGCCAGCAGCGCGCGCGGCAATCGGATCTCGCGCGCGATGACGCCGGCCGCGCCTTGGCCTCCCAGCAGACCTGCGAACAGCTCCCGCGCACCAAGATCGGACGGCCCCAGCAGGAACGACAGCGCGAAGAAGAAGACGAGCAGCACGAACAGCGCCGCCGTCGCGGCGCCGACCGTTCTCGCCTCTGCTCCAGCGGCAATCGTTGTATCCATCCGGCGCACTCCTTGGAGTCGCCGCTAGCGGAAGACCGCATTCCGTCCGCCAACCCCGGCGTCCGGATGGACGACACGCAAAGCAAGGTTTCCTGGCTCGCGGCAGACGCATCCGCCTTCCCGGTTTCCCAGTGGCATCGTGGATGCGCGTTGAAGCCGCCTACAGTTGCGGGGGCAGCCGCGGCATCTGCCGCGTTCCCTTGGCCTTCACGTCGGCGAAAGTTCTAGTTCCCGGCAGGATGCTTCGCAAGCAGGCGGGCTTTGCGGCCCAAGGCGGCGAAGGTGAGCGCCGCGTCGGCCGACCAGGGCCCGGGACAGAGCAGCGGCCGCAGCTCCGCCCACGCCGAATAGGTCCGTCCCGCGAGCGAAGCCAGCGCGGGATGGTGCAGCACCAGATTGGCCCGCGCGTCGACTGCGTGCTTCGCGCCGCTGAAGATCAAAAGCTCCGGCGCCGCCGCGACCACCGCCTCCACCGGAATGCGGCCCGTGCGGGTCGCCGCGAAGCCGGGAGCGGCGTCGGCGAGGCCCGCGGCCTGCATCAGTTCGCGCGTCACGTCGCCCGTCGTGGCATAGCCGTTCGGCTCATAGATCAGTGTACGGACGGGTGGAAAGGGCGCGCCGCGGCGCGCGGCCGCGAGCTTGCCGTCCATCTCGGCCAGCATGGCGCGTGCCTTGTCCGGCGCGCCGAGCGCCTTGCCGAGCGTGCGCGTCGTCTCGCGAATCTGCGACAGCGAACCGTCCCACCGCACTTCCAGGATCGGCACGCCGAGCGCGGCGAGCGTTGTGTGCAGCCGCTCCATCGTGCCCGAATACATCACCACCAGGTCGGGCTTGAGGTTCAGCACGGTTTCGACGGAGGGCCTGATCTGGGTGATGCCGCCGACCTGATCGGCGATCGTGGAGACCACCGGATGGCGGTCGCCGGCCTCGAACGACAGCGCAGCAATATGTCCGCGCGGCACGAGGCGGAAGACATATTCGTCCGTGCAGAGAAAAGTGGAGACGATCCGCTGCGGCGGCGCTGCAACAGTTTGGCTAGTGGAAATAAATATTAGCGCGCACAAGGTCGTGAGAGCCCGCCACAAGCCCTGTCGCCTCTTGCCACTGCATGCGAGCTTTCCTATCTGCCGCAAGAATTTCGAGGGATCATCCATGCGCACCGCTCTTGCCGCGCTCACGCTCGGCCTTCTTTCCACCACATCCGCGCTCGCCATGTCGCCGGACGAAATCCTTGCCGCCAATCGCGCCGCCAGCGGCGGCGCAGCCTGGAACGGCAAAGCCGCGCTCGCGGTCGAGTACGATTATGCGGGCAGCGGGCTCACCGGCAAGGCATCTGGCACGAACGACCTGACGAACGGAAGCTTCGAGCAGCACTTTGTCATCGGCCCGAGCAAGGGCGCCAACGGCTATGACGGCAGCCATGTCTGGGCCAAGGACAATTCGGGCATCGTGACGCTGCAGGAAGGCGGCGATTCGGTGCCGCTCGCGATAAACAACGCCTATCGCGGCGCCAATCTGTGGTGGCGCACCGATCATGGCGGCGCGGCGATCACGGAAGACGGCGAGAAGACCGACAATGGCGCGGCGTATGACGTGCTGACGATCGTGCCCAAGGGCGGCAAAACGTTCGACGCCTGGTTCGACGTCAAGACCCACCTGCTCTACCGCATCGACGAGATGCAGGGTCAGGTGATGTTCAAGACATACACCACCAACTACCGCAGCTTCGACGGCACGCTTCAGCCGGTCGATACGGTGATCAATCAGGGCGATCCGAAATACGACACGCATCTGACACTGACCAAGGCGACATTCCTCGCCAAATCCGATCCCGCGGCCTATGCCCCGCCCAAGTCGGACGTCGCCGATTTCTCGATCGCGGGCGGCGCGCACCAGGCCACCTTCCCCTTCGACCTGATCAACAACCATATCCACGCCAATGTGATGATCGACGGCAAGGGGCCGTTCTACGTCATCTTCGATACCGGCGGCGTCAATCTCCTGACGCCGGAGCTCGCCAAGCAGCTCGGCCTGAAGATCGAGGGCAAGCAGGCCGGCCGCGGCGCCGGATCGGCCACGATGGATTTCGGCTACGCACATGTCGATCAGATCCGCCTCGGCGACGCGACGATCTCCAACCAGCTCTTCATGGCGCTGGATCTCAACTCGCTCTACCCGACCGGCGGCGTGCACATGGCGGGCATGGTCGGCTACGAGACCTTCCGCCGCTTCGTCACGCGCATCGACTATGGCGCCCACACGATCACGCTGATCGACCCGAAATATTTCGATCCCAAGGACGCCGGCACGCCGGTCAAGATCGCGTTCAACGGCAACGCCGCGATCGTGGACGGCAGCTATGACGGCATTCCCGGGAAATTCCAGATCGACACCGGCGCCCGCTCGGCGCTGACGCTCGACGCGCCCTTCGCCGACTCCAACCATCTGCGCGACAAGAGTCCAAAGGGAGTCGACGCAGTCGACGGCTGGGGCGTTGGCGGCCCGACGAACAGCTACATGGTCCGCGGCGGCGAATTGAAGATCGGCGCGGCGATCGCCATCGCCCATCCTGTCACCGGTTTTGCGACCGACACGGCGGGCTCGTTCGCCGATCCGACGATTTCCGGCAACATCGGCGGCGGCATCCTCAAGCGCTTCGTCGTGACCTTCGACTATGGCGGCAGCACGATGTACCTGAAGCCGGTGACCGGTCCCGTCGCCGATCTCGACACCTACGACCGCGCCGGCATGTGGTTCAACATCGCGGCCGACGGCTTCAAAGTCGTCGCCGTTACCAAGGGCGGACCGGCGGACGCGGCCGGGTCTCAGGGAAGGCGACGTCATCACGCAAGTCGACGGCAAGCCCGTCGCCGGCGACGCGCTGCCCGACCTGCGCCAGCGCCTGCGCAACGATCCGCCCGGCACGGCGGTGACGTTCCACCTCGCGAGCGGCAAGGACATCAAGGTCGTGCTGAAGGACCAGATCTGACCGGCAACCTCTCCCGCTTGCGGGAGAGGCGATCACGGCTTTTGCCCTTGCGGGGCGGGCGGCGTAAAACACCGTCCTGGACTCGCTGCAAGGACACACCATGCCCATCTACCGCGCACCGCTCGACGACTACCGCTTCGTCCTCAACGAGCTCCTGGAGATCGACAAGCAGAAGGATCTGCCCGGCTTCGCCGACCTGACGCCCGATCTGGTGGAAGACATCCTCACCAATGCCGGCAAGTTCTGCGAGGAAGTGCTGCAGCCGATCAACCAGTCGGGCGACGAGGAAGGCGCGCATTTCGAGAACGGCGTGGTGCGCACGCCCAAGGGCTTCAAGGAAGCCTACAAGGCCTATTCCGAAGCCGGCTGGGGCGCGCTCGGCGCGCCGGAGGCGCTCGGCGGCGCCGGCCTGCCGATGACGATCAGCATGGCGGTCGGCGAGATGGCGATGAGCGCCAACCAGTCCTTCGCGATGTATCCGGGCCTCACCAGCGCCGCCTATTCCGCCCTCGCCGCGACCGGCGCGCCCTGGATGATCGAGCATATCGCCAAGCGCATGATCAGCGGCGAATGGTGCGGCACCATGTGCCTCACCGAGCCCGGCTGCGGCACCGATCTGCGCCTGATGAAGACGCGCGCGGTCGAGCAGCCCGACGGCACCTACAAGATGACCGGCACCAAGATCTTCATCTCCGGCGGCGACCACGACCTCACCGACAACATCATCCACATGGTGATCGCCAAGATCCCCGACGAGAACGGCCAGATCCACGACGACCTCTCCACCGTGAACTTCTTCATGGTGCCCAAATTCCTCGTCGGCGAAGACGGCAAGATGGGCGCGCGCAACGGCGTGACGCACCGGGGGAATCGAAAAGAAAATGGGCATCAAGGCGCAGGCGACCTGCGTGCTCAATTTCGACGACGCCATCGCCTGGCGCCTCGGGCCCAAGCCCGTGCCGCTCAAGCCCGGCGAGAAGCGTTCGGGCGCGGCCGGCATGGCCGGCATGTTCGGCATGATGAACGGCGCGCGTCTGGGCGTCGGCATCCAGGGCATCTCGATCGGCGAGGTCGCCTACCAGAACGGCTACGCACTATGTCCATGAGCGCCGCGTCGGCCACGCGCTGACCGGCCCGAAGGAGCCCGACAAACCCGCCGATCTGGAGATCGTGCATCCCGACGTCAAGCGCATGCTGCTGCACAGCCGCTCCTTCGTCGAAGGCGCGCGCGCCATGGCGATGTGGACGACGCTCAACATGGCGATCGCGCGTTCGTCGCGCCCCGAGGCCGAAGCCGCCGGCCTGCTCGCCGACCTGATGACGCCGGTGATCAAGGCGTTCTTCACCGACATGGGCTTCGAGGCGGCGAACCTCGCCATGCAGTGCTATGGCGGCCACGGCTATATCCGCGACAATGGCGTGGAGCAGTTCGTGCGCGACGGCCGCATCAACCAGACCTATGAAGGCGCCAACGGCGTGCAGGCGATGGACCTTGTCGGCCGCAAGCTCGGCCGCAAGGGCGGCGCCGCGCCCTTCGCGCTGTTCGGCGAGATCAACAAGTGGCTCGCCGAGAACGAGAGCGACGCGGCGATGGCCCTCTATGTGAAGGGCGTCAAGCGCGGGCTCGAGAACCTGCAGAACGCCACCATGTGGCTGGCGCAGAACGGCCTCGCCAATCCCAACAATGCCGGCGCCGGCGCCTACGACTATCTGCGCATGATGGGCATCGTGGTGGTCGGCTGGATGTGGGGCAAGATGGCGAAGGTCGCCAACGCCAAGCTCGCCGCCAAGCAGGGCGATGCCGACTTCTACAAGGGCAAGCTCACGAGCGCGAAATACTGGATGGAGCGCCTGATCCCCGAATGCCCGATGCTTCTGGAACGCATCCAGGTCGGCAGCGAGACGGTGATGGAGTTTGAGTGAATTTGCATGGACAACCTGATGCCTGAGCGAGAAGAATACTGCCGCGGAAGGCTTGATAAACTTTGGCGCCGGTAAGTCCGCTGCGGTCCCTTATTCAACATTTCGGGCTCTACCATTTCTCAAGCACTGTAGCGGAGACGATTGAAGCGAAGTTTGAAGCTTGGAATCATTCTCACGACCCGTCGAGCGGGTGCTGACGCACGATGACAAAACGTTTCTAATCGCGCTTCGCAATTGGAAACGGCAAATCGCGAGTTGTTACGCTTTACTCTGTTTCACGTGCGAAGCTGGTCAAATCCACTACTTTGGAGCCACTTCATGCTGACCCGACACAGAGATCGTAGTTTGACTCCGGGCTCGCAGCCATCACTTGGGCTGGGGAGTTGCTCCAAAATGGCGATAACGACGCCAGCGACACATGGCTTCTTATCGTCGTCGCCATCAGCCATTTAGAACGCGCGCCAAGCTCAAGCGAATCTTGGAACTAGGGTCGCTCAATACGAGAGCATGACGATATTCTCGTGCCCGCTATTGATCAGGTGGAAGTTCACCAGAATGTCGCGCTCTATAAGGCCTCGATGCCCTTGGCCCGCATTGTTTTCCCAAATTACTGGGAGCGCCTGAATGTGCTTCACGTTGGCAGTGCTCGGAATGAGCAAGACTACGCCATAAGACGCACGTTGATTCGGATCGTGCCCGTCGACGGCGTCAAGATCGACCTGTTCCTGGTTGGCTGCAGACCGAGAGCTTGGCCGATTGGTCTGTCTGAGCTGCCTAAGATGGCCCCGGAGTCGATTATGGCTGTTATCGAACAAGCGCGGGGCGGATTTCCTCGCCCACCCTGCAAGCTGTGCTTGCGGCGTAGCCGAGGCGGCTATTCAAACAACTCCGCATGCGTGCCAGTGCGGACGAAATTGATCAGGTTTCCGTCGACCTGGTAGATCAGCAGGAAATCGCCGCCGATGTGGCACTCGCGATGATCCGCCCAGTCGCCCTTCAGCGGATGATCGAGCCATTCAGCACCGAGCGGCGCGTCATTGGCGATCAGGAGCAGCATCGCCTCCTTGAGCTGGCGCATGTCATAGCGGCCGCTGCGCGACAGCCGCTCCCAATCCTTTGCAAACTGCTTGGTATACGCCGCGGCACGCGGGAATGCGGCCCGCTTATCTTTTGCGGGTGCCATTGAGCGCCTTGAAGACGTCCGCCGCGTGGCGGAATCGCGCGGCGCGCTTCTTCATCATTGCGCGGGACTCGCGCATGGCCGCCTGCGTCTGCACATTCGGCAGCTTGAGCTCCAGGGGAACCGCCCGGTCCTTCGCCACGCGCGTGAGCGTCATGCGCACGACATCGGAAACGGTCAGCCCGAACTCGGCCAGAACCTCCGCCGCGTCATCCCGAACCTTCTCGTCAACGCGGGCGCGCACAAAAGTGGAAGCCATAGCCATTCTCCATTTCGCGCATTGTAGCTCAATTGAGCAACACATGCAATCGAGGCATGTCCGGGCAGGCTACCGCCACCCCAGCACCCAGATCGCGTAGATCGCCGTGCCCATGCCGGCGACCGGCACCGCCATGGCGCTGCGCGCGCTCGAGAGGAACATCACCGCCCAGAACAAAAGGAAGACCGACGCGATCACGATCCCGGTCACGCCTGCGACCGCCGCGTGCCGCGCGATGCCGCGGCCGGTGAAGACCAGCAGCACCGCCAGGCCCAGCGCCACGGCGAACGCGACTGCCAGCACGCCCTCCAGCCATGTTCCGATCCCGCCCAAGAATCCCAGGACGTCGCCCACGCCCTTGGCGCCGTTGTTGATCATTCCCGCGATGCCGTATTTGCCGACGTCGAGATAGCTCGACTTGTTCTCAGGCCCGCGCAGGAACACAAGCCCCGCGGCCGCCGCCAGCAATCCGAGCGCCGACGGCACGCCCAGCACCCATCCGCCGATGACAAAGCCCCACGCCACGATGTCCCGATGATTGGTCATGCCGCCCCCGCGTCCCAATGTGTCGTCAGCCTACAAGCGGAAACACAAGCCGTCGAACCGCGCTCTCCCGCGCGCCCCACCCTTGGGGTTCTGGGCACAGAGGAGTAGGGTCGCGCCCAGACAGAAATCGAGGGGGAATGTCATGAAGACAATATCGATCCTGTGCGCATCGTTCGTCGTGGCGCTGACATTGGCGAGCGGCGCAGGCGCGGCGGCCATGGGCAACACCTACATGATCGGCACGGCCCCCGGGACCACCGAAGCGGACTGCACCAACGCCGGCGGGACCGTCTCAACCGACGCGCACGGCAACAAGATCTGCAAGCTTCCCAAGACGATCACCTTCGGGAGCCCGCGAGCCGAACAACTGACGACGCGATGGCGAAGGACGCTCTGCCGCCTCTCGGCTTGACGCCGCGCCGCCTGCCCGATGTCTCCGTCCGGGACATCCCTGCCGCCGCAATCTTTGGCACCATGCCGGAGAACTCACTAGACTGTGTCGGGCAAACAGGCCCCGTGCTTCATGCAACGCAAGCTCACCGTCATCTTCTCCGCGGACGTCGTCGGCTATAGCGGCCTGATGGAGCGCGACGAGGCCGGCACGCTGGCGCGGCTCAAGGAGAACCGTTCCGGCCTGTTCGATCCGCGCGTCGCCGCGCATGGCGGGCGCATCTTCAAGCTGATGGGCGACGGCGTGCTGATCGAATTTACCAGCGCCGCTGCCGCCGTCACCTGCGCCCTTGGAAATCCAGGAGGCGATGGCCGCGGCCGAGCCCGATCTGCGCTCGACGACGAACGCCTGCGCTACCGCATCGGCATCAATCTGGGCGACGTGATCGTCGAGGGCGACGACATCTATGGCGAGGGCGTCAACGTCGCCGCGCGCCTCCAGAGCCTCGCGCCGGTCGGCGGCATCGCGCTGTCGCGCAATGTCAGCGAGCAGATCGCGGGCAAGATCGCCGGCGAATTCGAGGACCTCGGCCTGCACAACGTCAAGAACATCAAACGCCCGGTGCACGTCTTCGCGATGCGCCCCGCCGGAGCGCCGGCCGCACATCCGTCGCGCGCCGCGGCCAAGCCCTATATCTGCGTCCTGCCCTTCGCCAACATGAGCGCCGACGCCGAACAGGAATATTTCTCCGACGGCATCTCCGAAGACATCATCACCGATCTCAGCAAGGTCTCTGCCTTGTCGGTCGTCTCGCGCAACACCGCCTTCACCTTCAAGGGCAAGCATGTCGATCTGGCGCAGGTGGCCCGCCAGCTCAAGGTCAGCCACATCCTCGAAGGCAGCGTGCGCAAGTCCGGCAACCGCGTGCGTATCACCGCTCAGCTGATCGACGGCAACAGCGACGAGCACATCTGGGCCGAGCGCTGGGACCGCGACCTCGACGATATCTTCGCGCTCCAGGACGAGATCACCCATGCCATCGTCGCCGCGCTGAAAGTCAGGCTGCTGCCCGAGGAAAAGAAGGAGATCGCGCGGCGCGACACCGAGAACATCGAGGCTTATGAAACCTATCTGCTCGCGCGCCAGTCCTACATCACCGGCAACATGACCGACGCGCGCCAGGCGCAGCGGGTCGAGCGTCTTGCGCGCCGCGCCATCGAGCTCGACCCGGGCTATGCCCGCGCCTGGGGCCTGCTCGCGCTGGCCCAGCGCATGCAGGCCTATTCCGGCGGCACCGAGAATGGCCTCGCCGCTGCCGAGCGGGCGCTGGCGCTCGATCCCAAGGTGGCCGAGGCGCACGCCGCACGCATCGGCGTCCTGATCTCGCGGCACGACTATGACGGCGCCCGCGCCGCCATCGACATCGCACTCGACCTCGATCCCGACTCTTACGAAGTGAACAAGGAGGCGGCCCGCCTCGCCTATCTCGAGCACCGCTACCCCGACGCCATCCGGTACTATGAGAAGGCGTCGGCGGTGATGGAAAACGATTTCGCCACCGTTGGCATGCTGATGACCTGCTACGCCGTGACCGGCGACGCCGCCGGCGCCCGCAACGCCGCCGAGCGCACCCTGGCGTGCACCGAGAAAGTCATTGCGCGCGAACCGGACAACGGCTCTGCCCTGAGCATGGGCATCGGCGCGCTGACCCATCTGGGCCATGCCGAGCGTGCCCAGGAATGGACGCGGCAGGCGCTGCTGCTCGATCCCGACAATCTCAACATGCGCTACAACATCGCCTGCGCCTTCATCGTCGACCTCAAGGCGTTCGACGCCGCGCTCGACCTTTTGGAGCCCGCGATCGCCAAATTCGGCCGCGACCGCCTCGATCACGCCAGGAGCGACCCCGACTTCGATCTGATCCGCGACCATCCTCGCTTCGTTGCGATGATCGCCGCGGCGGAAGCGCGGCTGGCGGCGGCCGCGCCGTGACCGATCCCTGGCAGCGCGGGCCCAAGCCGGCGCGCGCCTCGGCATGCAGTCTCTCCGGCGCTCGCCCTGCTGATTCGCGATCCAGGCCTATCGGCTGCGTGGGCGCTGTTCCGACTGTTTCCGGAGGTCCGGCTCTTCCGGCTCCGCCCACGGCCTGGTTCGTCTATCTCGTCGCCGTGCTCGCACTCATCTCCAGCAGCTTCCTGTTCGGCCGCCAGTTCCGCGGTCGGCGAGATCCTGCGCAATGTCGCGATCTGGGGCGGCACCGCCGCCGTTTTGACGTCTCCCGGCTACGCCTATCGCGATCATTTCGCCGGCGCAGCTACGCGGCCGCGCGGCGAACTCCTGCCGTCCGAGCCTGTCACCCGCCGACCGCGCACCCTCGGGCTTGTAACCTCACGTCGAAGGTCGCCTTCTCAAGCGACCGAAACCGCGTGGCGTCGCATTGAGAGTGCCGTCCGGCGCGGTCAACGTTACGCCGGTGCGCTTTACGGTCGACACCGGCGCGAGCGACATCGTGCTCAGTCCCGCCGACGCCGAACGCGCCGGTATCGATGTCGCAGGCTGGACTACAGCCGCCAAACCGGCACGGCGAATACGGCATCGTGCCGCGCGCGCAACCGTCACGCTTGCGAGCCTGACGCTCGGCCCGATCCGTCTGGAGCATATCGACGTTTCGGTGAACCAGGCGCCGATGGCCGGCTCGCTCCTTGGCTGCAGTTCCTCGGCCGGATGAAGTCGTTCGAATTCAAGGATTCCACAGGCTTCATCTTCACCTGGCGCTGAGCGCTACCCAACCCACTGCTTCGCGTAAAATTTCCGCGTTTTCCGCGGCTCCGCACGCGAATGCCGTTGATAGTCTTTGTACGGCATTTATTTTCGCGCGCCCCTTGAACCGAGTCGGTCGAACCACCAAATCAGCCAAATCCCCACAGGTGCGAGCAGAACCCGGCGGCTTTGCGAAAAGCCGCCAGCATCCTCGCGTTTCGGGCGCGGGCGCCGGCGCGATTTCGCGCGCGTTCGGCGACAGAAAATTATTTTCGCGTTGAAAGAAAGTATCGCGGAGAAAGGAACTCTCGGAAAACAGTCACGAACGAAACCACATTCGGAAAAAACCGCATCGCGATCCGCACCCGGACTCCGTCCGCGGCGAGCCTCAAATTCGTATTTTCGCTATTCGTCCCACGAACCGCCGCGCGGCGCGTAAACCGATACGTTCATCACGTGATCGATCGTACCGTCGGCATTCGCGAGCGGCAGATAGAGCAACTCGTACCACACGAAGCGCGCATCCTTCATGTCGCGCCCGGCAAGGCCGCGGAAAGCGCGTGGCGTGCCGGCCCTGCGCACGCCGTCATAGGCGCGCTTCAGGAAGCGGCCGAAATCGGGCGAGTCGGCGATGATGTGGCTCATGCGCTGGCCCTGTGGGTTGGTGCCATAGGCCTGGACGTTGACGTCGCCGACGATGCGGAATTCCCAGTCGTCCTCGTCGGCCAGAACGCGCAACAGCGTGATGTAGCGCAGATAGGGGCCGACCGGTCTTGGTAGAATATCATCGCGCGACGGCATCGCGCGCTCCCCGCGGCGCGCCTGCCACACGGCGAGCACGGCTTGAAGTTCGGGCGCCGACAGCTCGTCCAGCGCAAGAGGCACGGATGCCGACGTCTCCGGTATCTCGGCCGGGGCCGATGAGAACTGGTCTTGTGGCGGCATGAGCATGGCGGACCGGAAAAACTGACATTTCACATACCGCAAATGTATGAACAGAAAATGGGTGGGTGCTATTTTCGGCCGATTTCGCGCTGCAGCATGGAAAATTGTTTCGCAATTGGATGCACTGTCCCGAAACGGAACAGGCCTAATCGCGCAGCCCGTTCAGCCGGATCTGGTCCAGCTCATCCGCCGTGAATAGGCCGGCGCGATAAAGCGCGAGGAATTCCTCCGACACGCCATTGCCGAAGAACAAAACATCGTCGGTGTTGACCGTCACCGTCACGCCGGCGTCGAACAGTTTGCGGATGGGATGCTTGGCGATGCTTTCGATGCGCCCGAGCATCAGGTTGGAGGTTGGGCAGATGTTCAGCCGGATATCATTGTCGGCGAGGAAACGCATCACCGTCGGATCGTCCGCCGCCGCGATGCCGTGTTGTACCTCATCCAGCTCCAGCAGCTCGACCGCCTTGTACACGTCGTCCGCCGTTCCCCACTCGCCCACATGTGCCTTGAGTTCGAAGTCCCGCCGCCTTCGCCTTGCGGTACAGCGGCACGAAAGTCTCGATCGGTTGAATCAACTCGTCACCCGACAGGTCGAAGGTCTGGTAGAAGCCGAGCTCGAGGAACGGCGAGAGCCAAAGGTCGAGCGCGCGGTGAGAACAATGCCGCGACATCGACACCTGCCGCACCCATTCGATGTCCGGCGCTGTCGCCCTGTGCACCGCCATCCGCGTCCGCGCTATGTCCTGCGCCGACGCATAACCCTGTGTGATCATCCAGCAATCGTCACCGAGTTCGATCCGCGTCACGCCGTCGGCTTTTGCCTGCACGAACGCCGCCTCCCACGCCAGTGCATGGCCTTCGACGCCCTTGAAGATGTCGCCGATATGCTCGGCGAACCACGCATGCATGTCGTCCATGGATGTCAGCGGCACTGCGACCGGCGCGATATCCTTGCCGGTCCGCTCGCGGATGAAGCCGCGATTGCCGCTGGCCGCGGTGTGCGCGTGCAGGTCCGCCTTCGGACAGGCGCGGATCGCCGCGATGTCGCCGGCCTCCAGCGCGTCGGTGAACGCGCTCATCCGGCGACCCAGCGCGTGGCAAGTTGTGCGATCACGTTCCTGCCGTCCGACTTCAATCGCGCGCGGCCGGTACCATCCACAGGAGGTATTCGGCGCCGTCGATGATCACGAGCTCCGGATCGATGGAGTCCACCAGATCCTCGACGTCGTCAAGCGTGCTGTCCATCGCCGCCCGATAGGCGCTCGCCGACACGTCGTCGCGATAATCGGGCACGCGCAGACCGGTGCGCATGCGCATTGCCGACACCCGGAAAGCGACGCCGCCCACTTCGGCATCGCCCGAAAGCAGAATGGAAGGATCGGTGGGCGGTCCCTCCTCGCGGAAGATCGCCGGCCATTTCATCACTGGCGATGGTGTCGGCATGCGAATCGTCCGTCGTGACCGTCTCGGCCACTTTATGTGTGTTGCCACCGCCAACGCCACCGCACACCCCAACGGTTGTCGCTGCAGAAGATGTATGGCACTGCATTGTGTGATGGCTGCCGTTCAAACCTCTCCGGCCGACCCCGCGGAGGGAGAAGCAACTCACGCGTCCGAAAAATCGGCCGATGCGCGCGCGCGTTCGGTCAATCTGTTCGTCTTCTCCCTGATCGCGATCTTCGTCGGCGTAATCACCGGCACCGGCGCGATCCTGTTTCGCGGGCTGATTTCGGTCCTGCACAATCTTCTGTTCTACGGCCACTTCTCGGCCATCTACGACGCCAACCTTCATTCGCCGGCATCGCCGCTGGGACCCTGGGTCATCCTGGTTCCCGTCATCGGCGGCATGGGCGTCGTCTTTCTCGTCAAGACGTTCGCACCCGAAGCGCGCGGCCACGGCGTGCCGGAGGTCATGGACGCCATCTTCTACAAGGAGGGCCGCATCCGGCCGGTCGTCGCCGCCGTGAAGTCGCTGGCCTCGGCGCTTGCCATCGGAAGCGGCTCGGCGGTGGGCCGCGAGGGCCCGATCATCCAGATCGGCGCCTCGCTGGGATCGAGCCTCGGCACCCTGATGCGGCTCGAGGCGTGGCAGCGCATCACCCTCGTCGCGGCCGGTGCCGGCGCCGGTATCGCGGCGACGTTCAATACGCCGATCGGGGGCGTCATCTTCGCCATCGAGTTGATGATGCCCGAAGTCAGCACGCGAACATTTCTTCCGGTGGCGCTGGCGACGGGTACCGCCACGTTCATCGGCCGCCTCTATTTCGGACCGCACGCCGCATTCAACGTTCCGGCCGTCGGCAGCCTGCCGGAGCATCCCTCGGGCGTATTCCTGCTGCTGCTCTATGGCCTTCTGGGCGTGGCGGCCGGCGTCGGCGCGACCGGATTCATCCGCGGTCTGCATCTGGCCGACGAACAGTTCGAGCGGATCGAGAATCCCTATCTTCGCCATGCGATCGGCATGACGTTGGTCGGCGCGCTGATGTACGCATTCTTGCGCTATTCGGGCCATTACTATGTCGAGGGTGTCGGCTATTCGACGATCCAGGACGTCCTGCTGAGCGCCCTTTCGGCGGCACCCTTTCTCGCCGTTCTGTTCGTCGCAAAGCTATTGGCGACCTCGCTCAGTCTCGGGTCGGGATCGTCCGGCGGCATCTTCTCGCCGTCGCTGTTCATGGGCGCGACGCTCGGCGGCGCGCTTGGTGCCGTGGCACAGATGCTGCTGCCCTGGGCGAATATCAGCGTGCCCGCCTTCGCCATGGTCGGCATGGCGGCCATGGTGGGCGGCGGCACCGGGGCGGCCATGACGGCCGTCACCATGATCTTCGAGATGACGCTCGACTACGCCATCGTCGTTCCGATGATCATCGCGGTGGCGATCGCGATCGGCGTCAGGCGTGTCCTGTCGCGCGAGAATATCTATACGATCAAACTGCAGGCGCGGCGCCATTTCATCCCCAAGGCGCTGCACGCCAACATGTTCCTGGTGCGCCGCGCCGGCGATGTGATGGACAAGGATCTTCTGCTGCTTCCGCAGGATCTGGCATTCGACGCGTTCCTGCGCCTGCCCGAACTTGGCAGCCGTCTGCGCCATGTCGTGGTGACGAATGGCGAGCGTATCGTCGGCGTGCTTCGGGTCAACACGGCGCTGAGGCGCGGCCTCGAAGGGTCCTATACCGGCGTCACCCTGGGCGACGTCGCAAGCGCGAGCTTCGCGATCGCGCGCGCCGAGGACATCATGTTCAACGTCATCGGCCGGATGTGGCGCAAGAACGCGGTCATGACCGTGGTGGTTCGCAGCGACGGCGTGCCGCGCGCTGCCAGTGTGATGGGCCTCATCACCAAGGAGCATGTGGCCGACTCCGTGGCCGAGAGCATCAGGCCCTATTCGGCCGGCGGCGCCCTGTTCTGACGGCTCAGGCCGCGACCGCAAGCTTCGCGAGCTGGCCCATCAGGTTCTTGACCCCGTTGAGTCGCGCTTCCGGCGACGGCCAGTCGCGCGTCACGACCACCTTCTGGTCGGGCCGAACTTTCATGGTGCCGGAATGTTCGCTGATCAGCTTCACCAGCGCGAGCGGATTGGGGAATTGGCTGTTGCGGAAGCTTATGGTGCCGCCCTTAGGTCCGGCGTCGATCTTCTCGACCAGCGCCACGCGGCAGAGCTGCTTGATGGCGACGATCTCGAACAGATGCTTGACCTCGTCCGGCAGCGGCCCGAACCGGTCGATCAGTTCGGCGGCGAAACGGTCGATGTCTTCGCGCGTTTCGATAGTGGCGAGCCGGCGGTAAAGCGCCATGCGGACATTGAGGTCGGAAACATAGGAGTCCGGGATCAACACCGCAGCGCCGATATTGATCGCCGGCGACCATTGGTCGGCCACTTCCGCCGCCGTGTCGCCGGTGCGCATCTGCGCGACGGCGTCCTCGAGCATCTCCTGATAGAGTTCGATGCCAACCTCGCGGACGTGACCGGACTGCTCCTCGCCGAGCAAATTACCGGCACCGCGAATGTCCATGTCGTGGCTCGCCACCGAGAATCCGGCGCCGAGCTGGTCGAGTGACTGGAGAACCTCAAGCCTCCGGGCCGCCGTGTCGGTGAGCTTCCGGTCGGCCGGCGTCGTCAGATAGGCATAGGCGCGCTGCTTGGCGCGGCCGATGCGCCCGCGCAGCTGGTAAAGCTGCGACAGGCCGAACATGTCGGCGCGGTGCACGATCATCGTGTTGGCGGTCGGGATGTCGAGACCGCTCTCCACGATGTTGGTGGAAACAAGCACGTCGATCTTGCGCTCGTAGAAGGCGGTCATGACCTCTTCCAGAACGGTCGCCGACATCTGGCCATGCGCCACCGCGGCCTTCACTTCGGGAACTGTGAGTTTGAGAAATTCCTCCGCTTCGCGCAGATCGGCGATGCGCGGCGCGACATAGAAACTCTGGCCGCCGCGATAATGCTCACGCAACAGGGCCTCGCGCACGATGAGCGGGTCGAATGGCGTGACGAAGGTCCTGACTGCCAGCCGGTCGATCGGCGGCGTGGTGATGAGCGACAAGTCGCGCACGCCGGACAGCGCCAGCTGCAAGGTACGCGGGATCGGCGTCGCCGTCAGGGTGAGAACATGGACATCGGCCTTCAGCGACTTGAGCTGTTCCTTGTGCGTTACGCCGAAATGCTGCTCCTCGTCGACGATGACGAGGCCGAGATCGGCGAACGCGATCGATTTGGCGAGCAATGCATGGGTTCCAACCACGATATCGACCTTGCCCTCGGCGAGGCCGGAGCGCGTCTCCTTCGCCTCCTTCGCGTCGACGAAGCGGGAGAGCTGGCGCACCGTGACGGGAAAGCCCTGGAAACGCTCGGCGAAATTGCGAAAGTGCTGGCGCGCCAGAAGCGTCGTCGGCACGACGATCGCGACCTGCTGACCGCTCATCGCCATGACGAAGGCAGCCCTGAGCGCCACCTCCGTCTTGCCGAAGCCGACATCGCCGCAGACCAGCCGGTCCATCGGGCGGCCCTTGGCGAGGTCCTCCATCGTGTCGGCGATGGCCTTCTCCTGGTCGTCGGTTTCCTGCCAGGGAAAGCGGGCGCAAAATTCGTCGTACAGGCCCGACGGCGGATCGATCGGTGTCAGCGATTTCAATTCGCGCGCGGCGGCAATGCGGATCAGTTCGGCGGCGATCTCGCGCACGCGCTCTTTCGCGCGCGCCTTGCGCTGCTGCCAGCCGGCGCCGCCGAGCCGGTCGAGCTGCGCGCCGCTCTCGTCGGCGCCATAGCGCGTCAGGAGTTCGATGTTCTCGACAGGCAGGAACAGCTTGCCGCCTTCATACTGGATTTCGAGACAATCGTGGGGGGCGCCTAGCGCATCGATGGTCTGAAGCCCCATATAGCGGCCGACGCCATGCTCTATATGCGTGACGAGGTCGCCTGGCGCGAGACCGGACGCCTCGGACAGGAAATTCTGCGCACGCCGCGCGCGGGTCTGCGCCCGCACCATGCGGTCGCCCAGAATATCCTGCTCGGAGACGATGGCGAGATCCGGCGCTTCGAAGCCGCGCTCGAGACCGAGGACTGCGAGGCCGACAGCCTCGCCGTGAAGTTTCAGCGCATCGGGCCAATTGGCGACGGTACGAATTGCGGGCAGACCATGATCGGACAGGACGCCACCCATGCGCTCCGACGAGCCGGCGCTCCATGATGCCATGATCACACGCCTGTTCGATGCATGCAGGGCTGCGATGTGATCGACTGCGGCTTCGAAGACGTTGACCTTGCCGGCCGCGCGCTCGGGCTGGAAATCGCGGCCCTGCTTGCCGCCAGCATCGACGGATTTCATCGATTCCGGCGCCTGGAATGGCGACAGGTCGCGCACGTGATGCTTCGCCAGTGCCGCGGTCCAATCGGCGTCGGTCAGATAGAGCAGCGCAGGCTTCAACGGCTTGTAAGGTGGCGCCTTGATGGATTGCTTTTCCTCGTCCGGCTTCGGGCGGCGGAATTGTTCGCGCGTCTCGAAATAATCCGTCACCAGCTCGAGCCGCGCGGCCTTCGCCTCATCGCTCTGATGACCGAGGAGCACGAGCGCGCGCGGCACGAAGTCGAACAGTGTGTCGAGCCTCGGATAGAACAGCGGCAGCCAATGTTCCATGCCGGGATGCTTGCGGCCGGTGCTGACGGACTCATACAGCGGATCGTCCGAGGTCGCCGGCCCGAACGCCGCGACGTAACCGGTCCGGAAGCGGCTGATCTCGTCCTTGCCGAGCGGCACTTCGCTCGCCGGCAGCAGCTCGATCTCGCCGATCGTGTCGGAGGAAAGCTGCGTCTCGGCATCGAAGCGGCGGATCGCTTCCAGTTCCTCGCCGAAGAAGTCGAGGCGCAGGGGCTGTGCGATCCCGGGTGGCCACAGATCGACGATCCCGCCGCGCAGTGCGAAATCGCCGGGCTCGCGCACTGTGCCGGCGCGCACATAGCCGTTGCCGGCGAGGAAGGCGATCATGCGCTCGCGGTCGACCGCGTGCCCCGAGCGCGCGAAGAAACTCGCTTCGGCGACCCACGCGCGCGGCGGCACGCGCTGGAGGATGGCGTTGATGGTGGTGACGACCAGTGCTTCGGCCGGTCCGTCGCTGCGCGCGAGCGCCGCCAGTGTTGCGAGCCTCGTGCTCTCGATATCGGGCTTGGGCGAAACGCGATCGTAGGGAAGGCAGTCCCAGGCGGGAAAGGAGAGCAAGGAAAGCGATGGTGCAAAGAATTTCGCCGCCTCGATCACGGCTGCGGCGTGCACGTCGTCGGACGCGACGAAGACGACGAGGCCCTTGGAACGCGTCACCGCCTCCACGGCGAGATAGGCGTCATAACCTGAAGGCGCGCCGGTCACCGCAAAGCGGCCGGGCTGTCGCGCGATATAGTCTAGGCGTTCCATTTGGGATCTTTGCGCGTGCACAGGGCTTTCATACGCGCGAACAGCGGCGTGTCGAATTCGTCGGGCGGCGCCGTGTGGCCGCGCAGCCAGGCATACACGTCCTGATCCGGCGCGGTCAGCAGCGCCTCGAACTGATCGAGTTCGGCTTCCGACATGGCGTCGAGTTCGGCCGTCGCGAACGTCCCGAAGATCAGATCGACCTCCTTGAACCCGCGCCGCTGCGCCCGGAACAAAAGCCTTTTGCGGCGGGCCTCGAAAGACCCACCGTTTTCATCGCTCATCATAGGGCGGATATACCACGCACTGCGTTGAGAACAATCGGCCCGCACCATATTCTTTTTGCCTCATGCGGCCCGCGATTTTGTTCCCGCTTTTCGCCGAAATTCGCACGCTTGGCGGCGTCGGCCCCAAGCTGGAAAAGCTGATTGCGCGGCTGGTGGGACCCCGGCTCGTTGACCTCGTCTTCGATCTTCCCACCGGGCTGATCGACCGTTCCTACCGTCCGAAGCTGATCGAGGCGGAGGCCGGCCGCATCGCAACCGTGACCGTCAATGTGCTCGACCATCTGCCGCCGCGCGACCGCCGGCAGCCCTACAAGATCCGCTGCTCCGACGACACGGCGGCGCTCGAACTGGTCTTCTTTCATGCCCACGCCGACTATCTGGGCCGGCTTCTGCCAGCCGGATCCAAACGCATCGTGAGCGGCAAGATCGAGCGCTACAAAGAAAAGTTGCAGATGACCCATCCCGATCACGTGGTCGCGCCCGAGGAGGAAGGCGGGCTGCCGCTGCACGAACCGGTCTATCCGCTGACCGAGGGGTTGACCTTGAAACCGCTGGTCAAGGCGATCCGCGCGGCGCTCGACAAGGTGCCGGAATTTCCGGAGTGGGACGATCCGGCCTTCGTGAAGACACGACACTGGATGCCGTTTCACGAAAGCCTGCTCGCCGCGCATGCGCCGCTGAGCGAGTCCGATCTGAGCCACGACACGCCGGTGCGGATGCGGCTCGCCTATGATGAGTTGCTCGCAAACCAGCTTGCGCTGCTATTGATCCGCCGCCAGATGCGTGCCGCCAAGAAGGGCCGAGCGCTGAAGGGAGACGGCAGTCTGAAGGCCAAGGCGAGTCGCCGCCCTGCCGTTCAAGTTGACCGAGCCGCAGGTGCAAGCCATCGCGGAGATCGAGGCCGACATCGCCGCACCGTCGCGCATGCTGCGGCTGCTGCAGGGCGACGTCGGTTCGGGAAAGACCATCGTGGCCTTCCTCGCGCTCCTCAGTGCGGTAGAGGCCGGAGCGCAAGGCGCCCTCATGGCGCCGACGGAGATACTGGCGCGCCAGCACATGGCCTCGCTCGAACCCTATGCCAAGGCAACCGGCGTCCGGCTTGCCTTGCTCACGGGACGCGAGCGCGCCACGCGCGATCAGACGCTCAAGGCGCTTGCCGCCGGCGAGATCGACATCCTGGTCGGCACGCATGCGCTGTTCTCGGAGGATGTCGCGTTTGCCGATCTGGGCGTCGCGGTGATCGACGAACAGCATCGCTTCGGCGTGCATCAGCGGATGCTGCTCCAGGGCAAGGGCGGGCGGCCCGCCGATGTGCTGGTGATGACGGCGACACCCATCCCGCGCACCCTGGCGCTCACCGCCTATGGCGACATGGACGTGTCGCGGCTCACCGGCCGTCCGCCGGGCCGCAAGCCGGTCGAAACGCGGCTGTTGTCGGACGAGCGGCTGGACGAAGTGGTCGAACATCTGCGGCGCGCCATCGCCAAGGGCGCCCGCGCCTATTGGGTCTGCCCACTGGTCGAGGAGTCGGAAAAGATCGACCTCGCCGCGGCCGAAGAACGCGCCGCCATGCTGAAACGCGTGCTGGGATCGAAAGTGGGGCTCGTGCATGGCCAGATGAAAGGGCCTGACCGGGATGCCGAAATGGCGAAGTTCAAGGCCGGCGATACACAGATTCTCGTCGCCACCACCGTCATCGAGGTCGGTGTCGATGTGCCCGAAGCCACCATCATGGTCGTCGAGCACGCCGAGCGCTTCGGGCTGGCACAGCTTCATCAATTGCGCGGCCGCGTCGGCCGGGGCGCGGCGAAGTCGAGCTGCCTCCTCATCTATCACGGTCCCTTGGGCGAGACCGCCAAGGCAAGGCTCAAGACCATGCGCGAGACCGACGACGGCTTCGTTATCGCGGAGGAGGATTTGCGCCTGCGCGGCGCGGGCGAGCTCTTGGGAACGCGCCAGAGCGGCATGCCCGAATTCCGACTCGCGGACCTTACGGCGCATGCCGAGCTGCTGGCGGTCGCCCGCGACGACGCCCAGCTCATGCTGACGCGCGACCCGGACCTGCAGAGCCCCCGCGGCGAGGCGCTGCGCACGCTGCTCTATCTGTTCGGCCGCGACGAGGCCGTCCGGTACTTGCGCGCCGGCTAGAAGCGGTATTTGAGGCCCAGACCGAACGTCAATCCGTCGTCGTCGCCGATACTGTACCAACCCCATGCGCCGGAACGATGAAACATCCGGATCACGCCATCCCATCGAGAATTGCTCGAGAGCGCAACCGCGTATTCGAGCGTCACGTAGTTGAGCAGCTTCCTGCGAAGAGCCGGATAGCTCATGCCGTGATAGCCGATCGACGTCAGCGGCGGATCCAACGCGTAGGAAGGCCCGTCGTAAACGGAGAAGCGGGTATGCGCCAGGCCAAATGGTTCGCTCGCCTGAAAGCCTATGCCCGCGGAGAAGACGGTGTTGCTGTGGCCGAACCCGTATTGGCCGATCTCGACCTCGGAGCCCACAGATATGCCTTCTCCCAGGTACAGGAGCCGGCGATCAGCCGCGATTCCGAGCATCGCCGCGCTCGGTTGGAGGCGCCCCGAGGTGAATACCGCTCCGAAATATTTCGTCGACGAGGGGCCAAAATAGACTGTGACGGACCAAGGTTTGTCGTGTGCCGAGACAGGAAGAGCCAGAATGGACAAGAGGACGAGCGCAACGCCGCCGGCGGACAACAGCCGGCTCAGCTCCCGCGCAGTGACCTCCATTCGCGACATTCGTCACCCGACGCAATTTGCTGCATCATCCGGATCTTGGCGAGCACCAGGACTTTACAACATATGCGATAGCCTTATTGGATGAACGATCGAGTTAGATATTTGTTGCCCGCCCCAGGCGGATCGAGAACGACGGATTTGCAACTTCCGCTGGGTTACGGTGTAGGACCGTCTCATGAGTGATTTCGCCCCCGCCCTGGAGCGCGCCCTCAAGCCGGCGCTGCCTGGCCTGCACCAGCTAACCGGCCTCAGCCGTCTTTCGGGCGGCGCAAGCCAGGAGACCTGGTCGTTTGACGCGATTTGCGACGGCAGCGTCGTCCCGCTGATCCTGCGTCGGGCCCCGGGCGGCGCCCCGAGGCTGGTCACCGAGACTTCCACCGCCGTGCCGCTGGAAACCGAAGCGGTCGCCATCGAGGCCTCGCGCTCTGCCGGGGTGCGTGCGCCCCAGGTGCGCTACGTGCTCAAGCCGTCCGACGGGATCGGCGAAGGCTATGTCATGAGCCGGCTTCCCGGCGAAACGATCGCGCGCAAGATCCTGCGCGACAAGGAATTCGACGCGGTTCGCGGCGATCTCGCGCGGCAATGCGGCGAAGTCCTGGCGCGCATTCATGCCGTCGAACTGACGCCGGCGCTGCGCAAGGTCCTGCCCGTGGTCGACGGCCCGACCCAGCTGCGCCGTTATCGCGACATGTACGATCTCTACAACTACCCGCACCCGATGTTCGAGATCGCCTTTCGCTGGCTCGAACCGCGCATGGCAAGCGCCAAGCGCCAGACATTGGTGCACGGCGATTTCCGGCATGGAAACCTTCTGATATCGCCGAATGGCGTCGAAGCGGCGCTCGACTGGGAGCTGACGCACATCGGCGATCCCTTGGAAGACATCGGCTGGATCTGCACCAACACATGGCGCTTCGGCGTGCAGGAGAAGGTCGTCGGAGGATTCGGCGATCTCGCCGACCTGCTCAAAGGCTATGAAGCGGCCGGTGGCGGCAAGGTCAGCGAGGAAGAGGCCCGCACCTGGATCGTCTATGGCTCGCTCAAATGGGGCGTGATGTGCATGAGCATGTATCAGGGCTTCCTGCGCGATCACTCGGTCGAGCGGGCGGCGATCGGGCGTCGCTCGTCGGAAACCGAAGTCGACCTCATCAATCTCATCATCCGCGGGAAGATCTGACCATGATGGACCAGCCTTCGATGCACGAACTCGTCGCAGCGGTACGCGACTTCCTCGAGCAACGCGCCATGCCCGAACTCAAGGGCCACACCGCTTTCCACGCCCGCGTCGCCGCCAACGCGCTCGGTATCGTCGCGCGCGAGCTCGAACACGGTGCGGAATCGGGCGAAGCCGAGCGCGGCCGCCTTGCGAAGTTGCTCGGCCATGACGGCGCGCTGATCGACCTCAACCGCGAGCTTTGCACGGCGATCCGCACCGGCAGGATCGACCTCGACACGCCGGGCCTCGCCGAGCATATGACGCTCACGACACGCGACAAGGTCGGCATCGACCAGCCGAACTATTCCGGCTTGAAGCGCCTGCTCGCAAATGGCGCTTAGGCGGCGGCCATCGCTTCGCGCTCGGTGAGCGCCAGGCGGGTCAGCGCCAATCCTGCAATCGCAAGGCCCTCGATCCAGGCGGCGACGACACCCGCCAGCGTCGGCTGCGGCAATTGCGGGTAGAATAGAAACAGCGCGCCATAGGCGTGCAATCCGTTGAGGATCGGCGGGCGCCAGCACATACAGCGCGAACAGGATCGCAAGCGCCGCGAAATCGCCGCGCCGCTTGCCGGGCAAAGTCTGCATCAGGACGAACAGCGAGACGTCGCGCGTGATGAAGCCGAGCGTCGACAGGACAAGCGGCTGGCCGACTTTGGCCGCTTCGATGTCTCGCAGCAGCCAGAGCGAAAGGGCCACGGCTATGGCGAACGCCGCCGCGTAACTCATCATCCAGGCCTGAAGCCCGGACAGCGCATTGCCGATGTGACCGTGGCGGACTTCGCCCAGCATCCAGCGGTAATGGACGCGGTCCTTGGGCTCCAGCAGCACCATCACATAGGTCAGGCCGGCATAGGCCGTGACGGCCAACAGCAGGCGGAGCGAGACGGCGTCCCACGCCTTCATATCCGGCGACAACCACGCATCGAAGCCAGCCACATAGACGCCCATGAACAGGAGGAAAGCCAGCCAGACCAGCGGTCCGTTGCGCATTTTCAGCTCAAGCCGCATTTCGCGATAGCAACCGAGCAAGGTCCAACCCGCGAAGATCGCGACCGATGCGAGCAGGAACACCCGCGCGTCGATTTGCACGCCCCACCAGGGAATGAACTCGGTCGCCGGCTTATGACTCATCATCGAGGCGACGGGATCGGCGGTGCTCCACACATAGTAGACCGCCAGAGCCGCAATCAGGCCAATCATCTGATAAATGAAGATCTCGAAGCGCGAATGCGATTGGCGTCGCCCGATGGCGATGAGGCTCGCGAGCAGCGCGGTGGACTGGGCGATCACGCCGATACCGACATAGTAGATCAGCTCGATAAGACCCGTCGTGGGGCCGAGATGCGTAAAGACGTTGACCAGGATCAGCGCAAGGCAGATCGCACCGCCAAGCCAATTGTAAATCGTCGAACCGAACAGCTTGCCCCAGGTCATCGTGCCGGCGCCGAGCGAAGATAGCCGTTGGATGTCCCAGGTGCGATCGCGAATTTCGCCGACGACGCTCAACGCCGCGCTGCGCGAGCCCCAGATGACGACGATGACGTAGTACAGCCATGACGCGACCGCCGATGGTCCTCCCACGCCGTCCACGAGGGCCGAAGCGAAGAAGATCAAGGCCAGCAGAACGACCATCAGCAGGATGCGGCGTGGCGTCAGTTCCAGCCAGACGTTGCGCTCGAATTCGGGGTTCATGTCTTGCGCCCCACTTGCGCGAAATAGGCATCTTCCAATGCCTTGCTGGATTCGCTGAAGCTGGCGACATCGAAGCCGGCACTCACCAGTTCGCGCAGCAGCTTGGCGCGCGCCCCGGCGTTTCGCGTGAAGACTATGAGCGCATGGACTTGATCGGCTTCGACGACGTCGGCACCCTTGGTGACTAGGAATTCCTTGAGATCGCTGCGGGCCGTGGCCAACTCGATCATGTAGCGCGGGCGATCATCGTCGCGCACCTTGATCGCCTTGCCGCCAGCGATCAGGCCGTTCTCGATGATGATCATCTCCGAGCAGTAATCCTCGAGCTCGGCGAGAATGTGGGAGGAAACGACCAGCGTCATGCCGCCGTCGCGCAATGCGATCAGGAGCGCGGACAGATCGCGGCGCGCCTGCGGATCGAGCCCGGCCGCCGGTTCGTCGAGCAGGAGCACGCGCGGCTCGTGCACGATGGACTGGCCGATAGCCAAGCGCTGCCGGAGGCCGCGCGAAAGCTCGCCCGCCTTCGAATCGAGCCGATCGGCAAGGCCGACGCGCGTTGCCGCTTTCTCTACGGCAGCCTTCGCCGACGCGGCCGAGATGCCGTGCGAGCGCGCCGCGTATGTCAGGCAGCGGCGCACGGTCAGGTCATCGTAGAGACCGTAGAAGTCGGGCAGATAGCCCATCTTCGCATGGATTTCGCGGGGACTGACGGTGGTGTCGAGCCCATCGATCACGATGCGGCCGGAATAGGGGTCTTCGAGTGCCGCGAGGCAGCGCAGCAGCGTCGTCTTGCCTGCGCCGTTGGGGCCGACCAGCGCGGTGATCGTCTGATCGGCGACGCGCAGCGAAACGCCCTTCAGCGCTCGCGCCGTCGGATATTCGTAGACGAGATCCTGGACTTCGATCATGGCGCCCTGTTCAGACCGAGGCACTTTTCCTGAAGCGACTGTTGCGATCAATAGAGGCGATTTGGCGGCTGCCCGAATCGACGCTGCCGGCAGGCGCGCCATTGTTCGCATTTTTGCGTTTGCTGCGATACAATTTGCTCTGCGATCCCGAAGACCACCAGAAGCATGAAGCTGTTTCTCGATACCGCGGACCCCAAGGAAATCGGCGAGCTGGCCCAGACGGGCCTCGTCGATGGCATCACGACCAATCCCTCGCTCGCTGCCAAGACGGGCCTCGACTATGTCGAATCGTTGAAGGAAATCTGTGCCGTCGTGGCGGGCCCGGTCAGCGCCGAAGTGCTGGCGACCGACACCAAGGGCATGATCGCCGAAGGCATGCGGCTGGCGAAGATCGCCAAGAACATCGCGATCAAGGTGCCGCTGACCTGGGACGGGCTCAAGGCTTGCCGCGAACTCAGCGGCGGCGGATTGATGGTGAATGTCACGCTGTGCTTCTCGCCCGTGCAGGCCATGCTGGCGGCCAAGGCGGGCGCAACGTTCATTTCGCCCTTCATCGGCCGCCTCGACGACGCGGGCCAGAACGGCATGGATCTCGTCCGCGAGATTCGGCTGATTTACGACAATTACGGCTACACCACGCAGATTCTTGCCGCCTCGGTGCGCGGCGTGCCGCATGTGCGCGAAGCGGCCTTGGCGGGCGCCGACGTCGCGACCATTCCGCCAAACGTGTTCAAGGCGCTGATCTCGCATCCCTTGACCGACAAGGGGCTTGCGATCTTTCTCGAAGACGCCAAGAAAGCGGACGTCCGGATCAAGGGCGAATAGTCGTTGGACAACCGCCAGTCACGACTTGGCCTTGGAACCGTTCAATTCGGCCAGGCATATGGCATTTCCAACACCCGCGGCCGTGTGCCGGTGAGCGATGTTGCGCAGATCCTGAGACGCTCTGCCGAATCCGGCATGCGCACACTCGACACAGCGGCCGGCTATGGCGACGCGGAACAGGTGCTGGGCGGCTTGGCGGAACAGGCGAAGTCCTTTCGCATCGTCACCAAGACGATCCCGCTCAACAACGGCCTCGAAGCCGTGGTGCAGCGCGCGCGGCAGTCTGTCGAGACGCTCAAGCGCAAATCGGTAGACGTTCTCCTGGTGCACGCGGCAAGCGACTTGACCGGTCCGGGAGGCGACGCGTTGTGGCGCGCATTGCTTGCGCTGCGCGACGAGGGGTTGTTCAGCAAGATCGGCATCTCGGCTTATGTCGCTGACGATCCGCTGGCGTTGGCCCGACGCTTCCGGCCCGAGGCGATGCAGGTGCCGCTTAGCATCCTCGACCAGCGGCTGATCAAGAATGGCGCGCTGGCCAGCGATCAAGGAACTGGGCGTCGAGATCCACGCTCGCTCACTCTTTCTGCAGGGCCTGCTGTTCTTGGAGCCTGACAAGCTGCCGCCCAAGCTCGCCACAGCCGCACCGCATCTGAAAGCAATCCGAGAGCGACTGCACGAGGCGAACGTCTCGCCGCTCCAAGCCGCTCTCACCTTCGCGCTGAAGCGACCCGAGGTCGACGTTGCGATTGTCGGTGTTACGGCGTTGCAGGAACTCGAAGAAATCATTGCAGCTGCATCGACGCCGTTGCCCGCGATCGACTGGCCGGCCTGCGCGCTTCTCGACGAGTTGGTGTTGACGCCGTCCTTGTGGTGATCAGCGCAGCGTGACGAGTTCGGCCATAACGTTGGCAACGCGCTCGACGTCGGACCGGCTCATCGCCGGGAACATCGGCAGTGTGAGGATATCTTTGCTCGCGGCTTCTGCGACCGGGCAAATACCGGGTGCATAGCCGCGATGCCGGTAGAAGCTGTGCAGATAGACCGGCGCATAGTGCACATTCGCGCCGATTCCGCGGCTGCGCAGGTGCTTGAACGCCCGCGCCCGGTCGATCGCGAGTTTCGTCAGATCCAGGCGAACGACATAGAGATGATAGCCATGCGTGCGGTCCGCGTGGGTGCGCAGCGGTCGCACATGGTCCATGCCGGCGAATGCCTGCTCGTACCAGGCCGCAACCGCGCGGCGCTTGGCAATCCACTGCGGCAGACGGTCGAGCTGCGCCAGGCCAAGCGCGCACTGCACGTCCGGCAGGCGGTAATTGTAGCCCAGCTCGACCATATCGTAGGCGAAGGTACCTTCGCTGTCGCGCTGGCGATGATCGCTGTCGATGCCGTGATTGCGGAAACGGCGCATATGCAGCGCGAACTCCGCATCGTCCGTCAGCGCCATGCCGCCTTCGCAGGTGGTGAGATGCTTCACGGGATGGAAGGAGAAACAGCTGATATCGGCGAGTGTGCCCACCATGCGCCCGCGATAGGTCGCGCCGGGTGCGTGACAGGCATCGGCCACGAGCGCGATGTTCTTGCCCTTGGCCAGCGCGCGAAGAGCGTCGTAGTCGGCGGGCTGGCCGGCATAGTCGACGGCGACGATCGCCTTCGTGCGCGCCGTGATGAGCCCCGCCACCGAGTCCGTATCGATGAGCAGCGTATCGGGATCGACGTCGGCGAAAACGGGCGTCGCACCTTCATAGACGGCTGCATTGGCCGAGGCCGCAAACGTGATGGCGGGGACGATGACCTCATCGCCCTCGCCCACGCCGAGTGCTCGCATCGCCGCGTGCAGCGCAGCCGTGCCGCTGTTGACTGCGACGCCGTGAGCTGCACCGCAATAGCTCGCGAAAGCCTTCTCGAACTGGCCGACGCGCGGGCCGGTGGTGAGCCAGTCCGAACAAAGGGCCTCGACGACCGCTTTGATGTCGGCGTCGCCGATCTCCTGGCGGCCGTAGGGCAGAAAGTTCAGCGCCTGGAGTGCGCCGTCGCGATCAGGCATAGGCCATCTGCAACAGCGCTTGCAGGCCGCGGGCGTCCAGCGCCTCCGGATTGCTGTCGCTCGAATAGGAGAAACCTTCGGGCACGGGAACGGCGCCGCGGGCAAGATAGGCCTCGCGTGCAGCCGTCGCGAAACTCGCCAGGATGACGTAACGATCCTTCATGTCGACGGTCCAGTGGGAATCGTCGGCCGGAATCATGGTCTCATGCAGCTTCTCGCCGGGACGGATGCCGACAATGTGCTGCTTGAGCTTGGGGCTTATCAGTGTCGCCAGATCGGTGATTGTGGTCGATGCGATCTTGGGCACGTAGATTTCGCCGCCACGCATCATTTCCATGCTCGAGAGAACGAAATTCACGCCCTGCGTCAGCGTGATCCAGAACCGCGTCATGCGCGGATCGGTGATCGGAAGGCTCTCGGCACCATCGGCGGCGAGTTTGCGGAAGAAGGGTACGACCGATCCGCGCGAACCGAACACGTTGCCGTAGCGAACAACCGAGAACTTCGTGCCGTCCGCGCCGGCCAGATTGTTGGCTGCGACGAAGATCTTGTCGGAAGCAAGTTTGGAGGCGCCGTAGAGGTTGACCGGATTGGCGGCCTTGTCGGTCGACAGCGCAATCACCTTTCGAACATTGCGGCGAAGCGCGGCATAGACGATGTTCTCCGCGCCGAATACGTTGGTGCGAATGCATTCGAACGGATTGTATTCCGCGGTCGGCACCTGCTTCAGGGCAGCGGCATGGATTACATAGTCTACGTCGCGCAGCGCCAGGTCGAGCCGGTCGCGGTCGCGCACATCCCCGATGAAGTAGCGAATGTAGGGATACTGGGTCATCGGGAACTCGAGCTGCATGTCGGACTGCTTGAGTTCGTCGCGCGAGAAGATGATGACGCGGCGCGGCTTGTAGCGCTCGACGACGGTTTTCAGGAAGTGCTTTCCGAACGAGCCCGTGCCGCCCGTGACCAGCACCGACTTGTCGTTCAAATCGAGCCAGGGCTGCGAGAAATCGCGGAACGGGGCGGCGGCCGGAGCGGGTGTTTCCGCCGGAATCTGCGTGCGCGCCAGGGCGACTGCAGGCTTGCTCATGAGCCAAGGGTCCTTTTCGACCTTTGCAGTCTCGCCCAAGTTTGGTTAACCAAGCCTGTAGAACCACGCAACAGCTGTCGTTCTAACGTCAAGGAATCTGTAACCGAACTGAGGCAGGCTCCGGTTGGTTAGCAAAGGGTAAACGATGCGCATCGCAATGATCGGTACAGGCTATGTCGGCCTCGTGTCCGGAGCGTGCCTCTCCGAGTTCGGCCACACCGTGGTGTGCGTCGACAAGGAAGAGGAAAAGGTAGCGGCCCTTCGCGCCGGACGAATTCCGATCTTCGAACCGCGCCTGGACGAGGTCGTTGCCGCCAACGCAAAGGCCGGCCGGCTGATCTTCGAGACCGACGTCGCCGCAGCGGTTCGAAACGCCGACGCCATCTTCATTGCCGTGGGAACGCCAAGTCGCCGCGGCGACGGATATGCCGACCTGTCCTACGTCTACACCGCCGCGGAAGAGATCGCGGCGGCGCTTTCCAACTATGCGGTCATCGTCACCAAGTCGACCGTTCCGGTCGGCACCAGCCGCGAAGTCGAGAAGATCATTCGCAGAGTCCGGCCGGATGCGGAATTCGACATGGCGTCCAATCCGGAATTCCTGCGCGAAGGCTCGGCGATCGACGACTTTCGCAGACCCGATCGTGTCGTGGTCGGTTGTGACACAGAACAAGCGCGCGATGTAATGCGCGAAGTTTACCGGCCGCTCTATCTCAACGAGACCCCGATACTGTTCACCAGCCGCGAAACCTCCGAACTCATAAAGTATGCCTCGAACGCGTTTCTCGCCACCAAGATCACCTTCATCAACGAGATGGCCGATCTGTGCGAAAAGGTCGGCGCGGACGTGCAGGACGTTGCGCGCGGCATCGGTCTGGACGGCCGCATTGGATCGAAGTTCCTGCACCCCGGCCCCGGCTTTGGCGGCTCCTGCTTTCCAAAGGATACGGTCGCGCTGCTCAAGACCGCGCAGGACGCCGGTGCGCCATCCAGGATCGTCGAGGCGGTAGTCAGCGTGAACGAGGCGCGCAAAGTCTCGATGGCGGAAAGGATCGTGAAGGCGTTCGGCGGTGTGGAAAAGAAGACCGTCGCCATCCTTGGTTTGACCTTCAAGCCCAACACCGACGACATGCGCGACGCACCGAGCCTCGTGATTGTCCCGCATCTGCAGGCGAAAGGCGCAACGATCCGCGCCTTCGATCCGAAGGGCTCCAGGGAAGCGCACAAGCTTCTCAACATCGAACTATGCAAGGACGCGTACGATGCCCTCGATGGTGCGGACGGCGTGGTGATTCTGACCGAATGGAACGAGTTTCGGGCGCTCGATCTCGGCCGCAGCAAAGCACTGCTCAAACGGCCCTTGATGGTTGATCTGCGCAACATATATCGGCCGTCGCAGATGGCGGATGCTGGATTCACCTATGTCAGCCTGGGACGGGCGACCGCCAGCCCTTGAACCCGACTGCATCCCAGCCAACCCTCGCGCATTCGCGGCTCTACGACCTTGCCGCGGCGTCTCCTCTGATCCTGCTTTACGGATTGGCCAGCTTCGGCACCGCCATCCTGATCGCACGGCAATGGCCGGATGCTCACGACGCCGCCGCGCTCGCCATCATTGTCACCGAAGCAGCGTCAGTGCCCTTCTTTGGCCTTCAGATCGCGTTGTGTTTCATCCGCCATCTTCCAGTCATGAAGTCGGAAGGCCTCGCTCCGCGCGCAACCGCGTTGCTCGCGTCGAATTTCAACCTCGCGCTGCTGTTTCTTCCCCGCGTCACCTTGCATGGACCGTGGCTGTTCGTCTCGTCGACCATGACAATCGGGGGGACGATCTGCGCCATTGCCGTGCTCGCCTATCTGGGCCGTTCGTTCAGCATCCTGCCGGAGGCGCGCAAACTTGTCGCGAATGGTCCTTACAGGATCATCCGTCATCCACTCTACCTGGCGGAGATGATCTCGACGCTCGGCATCATGCTCGGCTTCCGCCAGCCCTGGTCGGCGCTCGTCGCCATCGTCTCGATTGCGATCCAGCTGCGCCGCATGGGCCTGGAGGAAGACGTTCTCCGCCGGGCGTTTCCGGAATATGCCGAGTATGCGCAGTCGACAGAGAGACTTCTGCCCGGCATCTATTAGGAGACGTAGCCGCGCTCGCGGAGGTAGGCGACGATGTTGGCCGCGTGCGTCGTCGCATCGGCGTCGATCGTGCGGATGACGAGTTCGGGATTCTCCGGCGTCTCGTAGGGGCTCGAAATGCCGGTGAAATTCTTGATCTCGCCGGACTTGGCCTTCTGATAGAGGCCCTTCGGATCGCGCTGCATGCATACGTCGATTGGCGTGTCGACGAAGATTTCGATGAATTCGCCGTCGCGCAGCAACTCGCGCGCCATTCGCCGTTCGGAGCGGAATGGCGATATGAACGCAGTGAGCACGATCAAGCCGGCATCGACGAACAGTTTCGCGGCTTCGCCGACACGCCGGATATTCTCGACCCGGTCGGCGTCCGTGAATCCGAGGTCGCGCGTCAGACCGTGCCGGACATTGTCGCCGTCCAGCAGGTAGGTGTGACGGCCCTCGGCAAAGAGCGCACGCTCGACCAAATTGGCGATTGTCGACTTGCCGGAGCCGGAAAGGCCGGTGAACCAAAGGACCGCAGGCTTCTGTCCCTTTTGTTCGGCGCGGGCCTGCTTGTCGACGTCGAGCGCCTGCCAATGCACGTTGGTCGCGCGACGCAGACCGAAGTCGATCATTCCGGCGCCGACCGTCGCATTGCTAAAGCGGTCGATCAGGATGAAGCCGCCGGTGTCGCGGTTATCATGATAGGAATCGAAGGCTATTGGTTGCGACGTCGAGAAATTGGCGTAACCGACTTCGTTAAGTTGCAACGTCTTCGCCGCATGCTGGCTTAGCGTGTTGACGTCGATCTTGTGCTTTAGCGCCGTGATCTGCACCGGCACCGACGTGGTTGCGAGCTTGAGAAGATATTGGCGGCCGGGGAGAAGTTCGTCTTCCGCCATCCACAGCAAATGCGCGGCAAACTGTTCGGAGACGTCGGGCCGCGTTCCAGGAGCACAAAGGACGTCGCCGCGCGAAATGTCGATCTCGTCGCTCAGCACCAATGTGACGGCGGAGCCCGACATGGCCTCGGGTAGATCGCCGTCCATTGTGACGATCCGCTTGACCGTGCTGGTGCGTCCCGACTTGGCGACCGCGATCGCATCGCCGGGTCTTATGCGGCCTCCGACGACGGTACCGGAAAAGCCGCGAAAATCGAGATTGGGACGATTCACCCATTGAACAGGAAAGCGGAACGGCTTGCGGGCAAGCGAGGTTTCGACATCCACCGCTTCGAGATGTGCGAGCAGCGCCGGCCCGCCGTACCAGGGCGTGTTCGCACTCTTTGCAATGACGTTATCGCCAAAGCGCGCCGACATCGGAATTGCGGCGATACCCAAAAATCCGAGCTGTTCGGCAAAGGCGGCGAACTGCCTGACGATGGCGTCGTAGACATCCTGCGAATAGCCGACGAGATCGATCTTGTTGACAGCGAGCACCACGTGGCGGATGCCGAGCAGCGAAGCGATATAGGCGTGTCGCCGCGTCTGCACCAGCACGCCCTTGCGTGCATCGACGAGAATGATCGCAAGCTCGGAGTTCGACGCCCCGGTAGCCATATTGCGTGTATATTGCTCGTGACCGGGCGTGTCGGCGACGATGAATCTGCGCTTGTCGGTCGCGAAGAAGCGATAGGCGACGTCGATCGTGATGCCCTGCTCTCGCTCGGCTTCGAGGCCATCGACCAGAAGCGCGAAGTCGATGTCGTCGCCGGTCGTGCCGTGCTTCTTGGAGTCCTTCTCGAGCGTTGCGAGATGGTCTTCAAACAGCAACTTGGAATCGTAGAGTAGCCGGCCAATCAAGGTCGACTTGCCATCGTCGACGCTGCCGCAGGTCAAGAATCGCAGCAGCGACTTCTTTTCCTGAGCGGCGAGAAACTCACGAAGCTCGGAGGCGTCCGCTCGCTGTCGCTCACGAACCATCAGAAATAGCCCTCCTTCTTCTTTTTCTCCATCGAAGCCTTCTCGTCGCTGTCGATGAGGCGGCCCTGGCGCTCGGAGGTTCGCGCAGTGAACATTTCCGTGACAATGCCTTCGAGATTGCCAGCTTCGGAATCGATCGCGCCTGTCAGCGGATAACAGCCCAAGGTTCGGAAACGCACCACGCGGTCTTGGATTTTCTCGCCCTGCCGCAGTTTCATGCGGTCGTCGTCGACCATGATGAGCGCGCCGTCGCGTTCCACGACCGGCCGCTTCTTGGCGAAATAGAGCGGCACGATCGGAATGTTCTCGGCCATGATGTATTGCCAGATGTCGAGCTCGGTCCAGTTCGACAGCGGAAAAACGCGGATCGACTCGCCCTTGTTGATTCGCGTGTTGTACAGGCGCCAGAGCTCGGGACGCTGGTTCTTCGGATCCCAGGCATGGTTCGCGCTGCGGAAGGAGAAGACCCGTTCCTTGGCGCGCGATTTTTCTTCGTCGCGGCGTGCGCCGCCGAAGGCCGCATCGAAGCCATACTTGTCGAGCGCCTGCTTCAAGGCTTCGGTCTTCATCACCTGGGTGTGCAGAGACGAACCGGAGTTGAACGGATTGATGCCGCGCTTGATGCCTTCCTCATTGACATGAACGAGCAGCTTGAGGCCGAGGCGCTTCACCGTTTCGTCGCGGAATTTGATCATCTCGCGGAACTTCCACGTCGTATCGACGTGCAGCAGCGGGAACGGCGGCTTGGCGGGATAGAACGCCTTCATCGCCAGATGCAGCATCACAGAGGAGTCTTTGCCGATCGAATAAAGCATCACCGGGTTGGCGAACTCCGCCGCCACCTCGCGCATGATGTGGATGCTCTCGGCTTCGAGGCGCTTTAGGTGGGAAATAACAACTGGATTAGTGGACAAAAAACTGGACCCCAAGGAGCTAGTGTGAAATAGGCTGCCCGCTCGCCCGATGCAAGAGTTGGCCTAGTGCAAAACCTTCGGCTGCAGGGCCTGCAGAGGCGCTCCCAGCGCCACCGCGAACCGGATACGACCTAGGGGCCGCCCGTCGCCAGTGGTGATATTTACCCGCCAGTCCCCGGCTCTGGGCTTGGTCTTGATCGAATAGCCCCTGTAGCCGGCGTCGCGCCCGCCATGGATGGCGAACGATACCCGGGACTGGGGCACCCATTTGCGGCTCTTCGGATCGAACCATTCCCAGCGATGGACGATGACCGTCGATAACCGGACCGGCGCGAAGACCGAACTGTACAGAAAGAGCCGTTCGGTCGGCTGGAGATGGAGCAAGGGTGGCACGCCGAACAGGGTCGTCCATGGCTGGGGCTCGTCCACCGCCTGATAGACGGCGCCCACCTTCTTGACCGAATGATAGACGCCGGCATCGGCGAGCGCGAGCGGCAGTGGTGGCAGGATTTTCAGGAAGTAGAAGATGTTCACCGCCGCGGTGATCGCGACCACGCCGGCAAGAATTGCAACGCGCGCTTCTCGAAAGCGCTCGCGCCCGAGCCAGTTAAGGAGGTCGGCGTAGAACCAGAACACCGCCAGGGCCAGAACGCTGCTCGCAAGAAACGGTACGACACCGATCATCGCGATCAAAACGGGTACCACCAAGATCGCGTAGGACAACAATACAAAGAAGTACAACAGCACCGAAAGCGTGAAGCGCGCGGTGTATTCCTTGAGGACCTCGTTGCCGATGAAGATCGCCGCCAGGATCAGCAAATAGGGCCATGAGGTCCACAGCGATGCGCTGCGCAGATAGAACACGCAGAATCCGCTCAGAAGGCATCCGAGCGCGAACTGTGTGATGGCCGTAAGAATGGTGCGCGTGCGTTCGGACGGCTGGCGCTCCGGCGGACGCGACTGCAGCCGGTGCGATAGCGCGATCGCGCCACCCGCGACGAAGAGATAGGCGAGGAAAACGATGTGCGTGGAAGCGTGGTCGATGCGGCCGAAAGAGTAATTGTCGAACAGATAGCCGCCCGCGAGCGATACCACCGACAGATGGCGTTCATATTGCTGAGCGAGCGCGACAACGGATTTGATTGGCTGCAGGACGGCGGCCACGGATATGCCTAGGCGTTGAAGCGGCGTTCCCATTCCAGCGCGGAATGGACGATCTCAGCAATGTCGTCATGCTGCGGCTTCCAGCCCAGCATCGCCTTGATGCGCGACGGGTCGGCGACCAGGATCGGCGGATCGCCGGGACGGCGCGCGCCTTCGCGCACGGGCAAGCGCCGGCCAGTCACTGCCTCAATCGCCGCGACGACTTGGCGCACGCTGAGTCCCCTGCCGTATCCGCAGTTGTACGACGTCGATGCCGCCCCGCCGCGCAGTGCGTCGAGGGCCAGCAAGTGGGCATTCGCCAAATCGGTCACATGGATGTAATCGCGCACGCCCGTGCCGTCGGGCGTCGGGTAATCGGTACCGAAGATGTCGAGATATGGAATGCGCTCCAGTGCCACCATCAGTGCCCGCTTGATGAGGTGAGTCGGCACACGCGAGACTTGGCCGGCGCGGCCTTGCGGATCGGCACCGCAGACATTGAAATAGCGCATGATGGCGTAACGAAAATCGTGAGCGCGCGCGGCGTCCTCGAGCATCCACTCGGTCATCAGCTTGGATTTGGCGTAAGGACTGATGGGTGCCTTTCGCTCATCCTCGCTGAGCGGCTGCTTCGCGTCCTCGGCAAACACGGTCGCGGTCGAAGAGAAGATAAACCGCGTCACGCCGCAATCGATACAGGTTTCCATCAACGCGCGCGTCGCTACGACATTGTTCTCGTAGTAGCGTAGCGGCTCTGCGACGGACTCGGGCACGACGATCGAACCGGCAAAGTGAATCACCAAATCGACGTCATGCTCGAAGATGATTTCTCGAACGAGCTCCTGATCGGAGACCTCACCCTGCACAAAGGCCGCGGCTTGGCCGACCTGCGAGCGCATTCCCGTCGAGAGGTTGTCGAGCACGACGACATCGTCGCCGCGATCGAGCAGCGCATAGGCCGTGTGGCTGCCGATATATCCGGCGCCGCCCGTGACCAGGACCGTCATGTCGGCATCCTCCAGGATCGGCAATCTGTCCAATTTCGCTTAATAAGTTCCTACTTCGCAGCCGCGCGCCCATAGGCGTCGTCGTAGCGGACGATGTCGTCCTCGCCGAGATAGGATCCCGACTGTACTTCGATCAGGCGCAGCGGCTGTGTGCCGGGATTTTCCAGCCGGTGACGGGCGCCAAGGGGAATGAAGGTCGACTGGTTCTCGTGGAGCAGGAAAACCTTGTCGTCGCAGGTCACCTGGGCCACGCCCTGCACCACCACCCAATGCTCGGCCCGTCTGGTGTGACTCTGCAGCGACAGCCGTCCGCCGGGTTTTACCAGCATCTGCTTGACCTGATAGCCGTCGCCGGAGTCGATGCCCTGATAGCTGCCCCAGGGCCGGAAGACGATCTTGTGTTCCAGGAGCTCGGGCCGTTCGGCCAGCTTCATCTGGTCGACGATCGCCTTGACGTCCTGGGCGCGATGTTTGTCGGCGACGAGTACGGCGTCTTCCGTGACGACCACGACCAGATCGTTGACGCCAACGAGCGCAGTCAGTCCCTTTTCATTTCGAACGAAGGAGTCGCGCAACTCATGGATCAGAACATCGCCCTGGATCACATTGCCGTTGGAATCGCGGGTCTGCAGCGACCATAGCGACGACCAGGCACCCACGTCGCTCCAGCCCAAATCGCAGGGCACGACGGCCGCCTTGTCCGTCCGTTCCATGACCGCATAGTCGATGGAGATATTGCTGGCCTGCGCGAAGCTGTCGGCCTCAAGCCGTATGAAATCGAGGTCGCGAGAAGCAGCCGCCAATGAAGACTTGCAGGCGGCAACAATGCCTGGCTCGAACCGCTGCAGCTCCGCCAGAAACACGTCCGCGCGAAACACGAACATGCCGCTGTTCCACAGATAGTCGCCGGATGCCAGATAGGACTCAGCAGTGTCCCGGTCGGGCTTCTCTGCAAATCGCTTGACGGAATCGACGCCAGCGACCTCTCTTATCGGAGCCATGCGCTGGATGTAGCCGTAACCTGTCTCCGGTCCGCCAGGCGCAATTCCGAACGTCACGATGTGCCCCAACCGCGCGGCCTGCGCCGCACGGGCAACGGCCGAGCGGAAGGCTGTCTCGTCCGTCACGACGTGATCGGAGGGCTTCAAAAGCACGATGCCCTCGGGATCGACCTCGGCGACCATCAGCGCCGCAATGGCCGCAGCCGGTGCCGTGTTCCTCGCGACCGGTTCCAGAACGATCGCCGCGGGTGTTATTCCGATCGCCTGCATCTGCTCCGCAACCAGAAACCGGTGTCCCTCGCTGCACAGAAGTATCGGCGCCTCGGCACCGGGAACGCCTGCACGCAGCACCGTATCCTGGATCATGGTGCGTGCGCCGTTCAGCGCCAGCAGCTGTTTGGGCAGGGCAGCGCGCGACAACGGCCACAGCCGCGTGCCGCTGCCGCCCGACAGGATCACGGGATGGATGCGCTCGGTCACAGCGTTCCACCCGACGTTGGCCGGGCCGAAAGCATTACGAGCCTGAAGTCGTCAATTTCGCGCGGACTCGACCGAAAGATGTCAGACCCCCTGGGCGCCGATGATTGCGACCGAACACACATTCATCGAGGGCGAACCGCCCAGATTGTGGGTCAGGCCGATCTTGGGGTTCTTGAGCTGGCGTGCCCCTGCCCGACCCTGCAGCTGCAGGTACATCTCGTAGAGCATTCGCAAGCCCGATGCGCCGATCGGATGTCCGAAGCACTTCAATCCGCCATCGATCTGGCAAGGAACTTGTCCGTCGGCGTCGTAGAAGCCGTTCATTACGTCCTTCCATGCCTCGCCTTCGCGGCTGATGTGCAGGTCCTCCATCGTGACAAGCTCTGTGACCGAGAAGCAGTCGTGCACCTCCATCATGGAAATCTCGCTACGCGGGTCCCTGATGCCGGCCTCGTCATAAGCGCGCTTCGACGCGATGCGCGCCGTATGAAAGTAGCTTCCGTCCCAGGAATTGTGCTGGCTCTCAAGGCCGTTCGACAGCGAGAGCTGTAGCGCCTTCACGGTGACGGCATTCTTCTTGCCCATGGCGCGCGCAATCTCGGGCGTGGTAACGATGGCACAAGACGCACCATCCGAAACGCCGCAGCAGTCGAACAGGCCGAGCGGCTCGGCGATCATCGGTGCCTTCAGGCACTGTTCTTCCGTGATCGGCTTCTGCAGATGGGCCTTCGGGTTCTTTGCGCCGTTGGCGTGGCTCTTCACCGAGACATGAGCAATCGCGCGCTTCAAATCGTCCTTCGACACGCCATGCTTGGCCCGGTAGGCGGACGCGAGCTGGGCGAAGTTACCCGGCGCCGAGCCATTGGCGGACCAAAGCGGATTGAGCGTTCCCTGCTCGCGCTGCGGCAGGCCGCCATAACCGGTGTCCTTCAGTTTCTCCACGCCCAGCGCCAGCGCGATGTCACAGGCGCCGGCTGCAACCGCATAGACTGCACCGCGGAAGGCTTCTGACCCCGAAGCGCAAAAGTTCTCGACATGCGTGACGGGAATGTTGGGAAGTCTCAATGCCACGGAAAGCGGCGTCCCGCCCTTGCCGACATTGACCTCATCCATGGCGGTGGAAAGCCACGCGGCCTGGACCTGGCTGGTCTCGATACCGGAGTCCTGAAGCGCCTCCAGATAGGCCTCGACCATCAGCTCTTCGGCGCCGGACTCCCAGCGCTCGCCGAACTTCGAGCAGCCCATGCCGAGTATTGCGACTTTGTCCTTGATGCCGGTTGCCATGTTTCGCTTCTCGCTTCCTCACATACGTCCTTGTCTGGAACGCAGTATATCCGCTTTGCCGGCCGTTGGATAAGCGGGGGGACCTAGAGATTATAGGTTATTGCCAGTTCGACGGATGCCTGAAAGCCACGATCGGGCCGGGGCTGGTCGTCCTGAAGACGGCCCGCCAGAGCGATGCTTGCATCACCCAGGGGAAACGAGACCCGGCCCTCGCCCATGTTGATATGGACGGGGGCCGTCGTAACGACATTTCCCTGCTCCGTTATTGGGATTGGAAACGGCGGCATGATGGAAGGTCAATTCGTAGGTCCAGCCGTTGGCGTCACGAAGGCTTCCCTGAAGGGTCAGCAATGTTAAATCGCTGTCGAGGCTGAAACCGATCGTGCGGCCGCGGTAGCGCATGCCGTCCGGATAGCCGCCATTATTGTAGGCAAATCCGTGAATGACATTTCCAAAACTGAAGATATCGAGCGTGGGCACGCTGTCAGTGTACTCCGCCGTCAATCTCAAGTGGATTGCCACTCGCTTGGCAGCCAAACGCTGGCGCCGAACAAGATGACTGGTTACCGAGTGGGTGATCGGACTGGAGTCCTCGTTCATTAAGCTCATGTACAGTTCGAACGGTGTCCGACCCCAAATGGTGCTGTACTTAATATCGATCAGACCCTCATCGTTGGTGTGGTTGCACATGCGTTATTGTTATTGGCGAGCTCGAAATAATATTTGAGGGCACGCAAGGATGCCCTTTGCCGCAAAATTGTTCGGTTCGAGCCAGCCCAATCTCGAGACCCGGCAGCGGATTGAAGGTGAAACGAAGACCGTTGTAGAGCGTATTGGTCGCGATGCGGCTGTCATCGAGCCAGCCGACCAGAAACTCCATCTGCCACGGACCAATCCAGGAGAGCCAAGGTGTCTGGAAGGCGCTGGTCTCGTCGCGCTCAATCCCGATTTGCGGCATCGGACGTGCATTGTTGGACAGCGAGAGCGCTGATATCCAGCCCGGGCCCCACCAATGCGTCAGATAACCGCCATAGATCACCGCGCCGCCGATCTTCTGCGCGACATAGCTTCCATCGGGCACGAACGCAGTCCGTCCTGTGCGATCATGCACTTCCGCGCCGGCCGCCAGACGAATGGCGGTCGTCGATCCCATATATTCCGCCGACACCTGCCCCTGCGCGGTTTCTCGCCCCAGGCCGTCAAAGGAACGCACGACGCTCGGCTCGTTGGTTGCATCCACCGTCGCGCTGACGTGAAGCGAGCCGAATTGCATCTGCGCGCGAGCCTCGCTCAACACACGTTGCGCCGCGTCTCGTACAAAGCCGGGCTGGTCCGACATCGCACCGTGATTTCTGAGGCTGGTGACGATGCTCGCCCAGGGCAGCGGCCAGTGCGTCGTGATTCCGTCAATTACGCCGGCTGCGGCGAGAACTTCGATGTCGGATCGCAGCTGCGCATCTCCGACCTCCGCCCATGGCGAAGCATGGACGGGAACCCACAGAAGCGGCAGGAGCAAAGCGGCGGCGAGCGTTCGAACAAGTGCGCGATTCATGACCGATCTGTGCAATTCCGGTTGCCGAGCCGTCGACTTGGTATCGCCGCTTTTTGCCCCGGGTGCAACAGGTGCGCGGGCTCCTTCGCGAGACCGCGCGATCCGACTTCAAACCACTAAGCGGCCGCCAGAGTCTTCGGCCTACGCAGATCGGGCGCGAGGCCCTCTCCCATCAGATCGATAAAATTTTCGCAATAAAAGCGGTCGATCTCCCTTTGAGTGCAACCTTGCAGCAATTCGCCAAAACGCTTGAGAGGATTGCGGCCACCTTCGACATGCGGGAAGTCGGAGGAGAAAAGGCAGACCTCTTCGCCGCTGTTGCGGATGATCCAGCCCGCGTCTTCGTGGGGATACGGTGTCACGCGAACCTGTCGCCTGACGAATTCCGACGGCTTCATCGACAGCTTTTGCAGCCGTTCTTCGTTCTTCACGAATGCCATCGCGGCGGAGTCCATATTCCGCATCCAGCCGGGAACCCAGGATGCGCCGAGCTCGATGGCCCCGAATTTCAGCTTCGGGAAGCGATCCAGCACGCCATCGAAGATCAGGGCGGCGAGCGTGAGTTCCACCGAGTGTGGTATCGGCATGTAGCTGACGGAGGTGAAATTCTCCTCGCCACCGTGGAAATCCTTCACCCGCGGCAGACCGTTTTCGAAATAGTCGGGGTTCAGCTTTTCCTCGCCCCCGACATGAAACACGATGGGAAGGCCGGCCTCCTGTGCCATCGACCAGATCGCGTCATGCGCGATGTGGCTCGCCGAATGGCCCTTGGGCGGCTTGGACGGAATGAGAAGAGCCTTGCATCCCAGGTCGATGGCCTCGCGGGCGCAGGACGTCGCCATTTCGAAATCGACGAGCGGCACATAACCGGTTCCGAGGAAGCGACGATCGACCGAGCAGAAATCGACCATCATCCGATTGTGCGCCTGCGCCGTGGCGTAGGCGAGATCGACAGGACCACTCTCGTCCAGACCGAAATTTCCAAGACACCAGGTCGTGAAAATGAGCTGGCTCGCAAAACCGAGATTGTCGAGGGTGCGCGGGCGATCTTCGCGACGGAATGAACCGTGCGCCTCGTAATTCTTCCGCAGCAGGACATTGGCATCCGCACCCGAGCGGAAATCCGAACTCTCATGCAGAGCGCGGGCCTTGTTCACCCAGCTGGCGTCACGTGGGTTCTTTCTGAGTTTCGGCAGGGCATCGTAAGCAGCGCGGAATTTTGGATCGATGTAGGAATCCAGGCTGTCCGGCAACTCCATCAGATGAGAGTCGGCGTCGTGCACGATCCGGTCTTCGACATAAGCCACGAAATTCCTCCCCAATATCGTTGGCCGCAGACTAACATAATGGACCGGAAAGGTGCAGTCCTCGGCGTTGCGGCCAGCCCCGCTTCCGGCCTATGACGGCCGTCATGCGCCCGCAAATTTCGGAACCATTGCGCCGGCTTGCCGCACTGGTCCGTGCGCCGCTTGTGGGTGAGGCGCCGCCCGCCGCCATCGTCGGGCGGGACTTCATGGACTTTGCGATTCATCGCCACCGGGTCGGCCCGCTTCTTTATATTGCGCAGACGCAATCGGCGCGAGAGCTTGATAGTGACGACGCCAAGTTCCTGGCCCTGCGGTATCTCGAAAATGCGCGACGCTTTGCTTCTTCCGAAGTCTTCCTGACCGACATCGCCGCCAGATTTCATGATGCGAAGATCCTGGCTGGCCTTCAAGGGCGTAACCCTTGCACGACAGCTCTATCCAAAGCCGGATTGGCGGCACGTGAATGACGTCGATGTGCTGGTCCCGCCGAAGCGGTTTGGGGAAGCGCTGCGCCTTTTGAGGCAAATTGGGTTTCCGATTGTCCATACCCGCCGCGATCCGGACCACTGGACCGAGCGGTGCATGGCACGGCTCGCCAAGGACGTGATGCTTCGCGACAAGAAATCGGGGCTCAATATCGAACTCCATCGTCGACTCTTTTTTGCCCGAGCCGAAGAGAAGAATGCGCCTCTCCTGCGGGACGGCTTCGCGCCGCGACTTGGTCCGGCGAAAACCGATATCCCAAGTCCGGCCGCCGGTGCCGCACTCGCTCTCTATCTGCTGCTCCATGGTGCAAGTAGCCGCTGGTTCCGACTGAAGTGGCTGGTCGACCTTCTTCCGCTCATCTCAAAGATCGATCGCACCGACGTGCACGCAATCGCCGGCGCAGCCGATCAGTTAAACGCGGCTGTCTCGGTCAAGGCCGGGCTGCAGCTCTTTGCCTGGGTATTCGGTGAGGAGGCCTTGGGGCCCGTCGCGCCGTGGTTGAACGAGAGGCCTGGCAAAAGCCGCATCGATGCGAGAGCCGAGATTTTTCTGCATGCGATCGATCGCCTCGACGCCAGCTTTCCGGCCCGCGAAGGCGCGCAACTCGATTCGCTGGATGTGTACTACGCGGTTGCGGACAGCCCGTCATACCGGGCAGCGGTTCTGCTCCGTGGCGGCGCCTGGATCGCTCTGCGTTCGCTGTCCAAGCTGGCGCCGTGACGGCCCGCGCTGCGGGAGCCGGCGCCACCGCCGTGCTGGCCGCATGATTGAGGCGAGTTCTGCACCGCTTATTCCGGCACGGCCTTCCAGAAGTATCGGATGAAGCCCCGCTTTGGATCAAAATCCTTGATTCGAAAGGCCATGCGAACCTTTGTGCCGGTATCAATCTGGCCCTGCTCCACGTCGGTAATGTCAGCCATGAGCCGGCCGCCGTCTGCAAAGGTGATCATGCCGTAATGGTTCGGCGGATCGATGGAATAGGTCAGAAAATCCGCAGACCAGGACAGCACCGTGCCTTGCCGCTCGGAGAAACCGTAATCGTCCTGGCTGTCCACGGCTTTGCAATTTGGATTGACGCAGATCCGAGACTTTGGATATTGCGCGGTGCCACAGACCCGGCACTTGCCGCCAATCAGGCTCAGCAGCATATCGCTCTTGCGGTAGAGGACGGTTAGCGCTGTGCGCTTGTCGATTTCGGCGCGCATGCCCTTCTCGAGTTCAACGAGCCCGTTGAAGCCAAGATATTTGAGATAGTTGGTCTCTTCCTTGCGCCGTGCCAGCGCGCCGGTGACGCCATTACGCCGTGGCAACTCCTTCAGGCGCGGCGTTGCTTCGAACAGGATCGCGTCGGCTCCTTGCGCAAACTGGACGATGAGAATCTTGTCGCCCGGCTTGGCCTGTTCCAGTGCATGGACAAGCATCAGCAAGGCTTGCGCAGTACCCGCGTCGCCCACATTGGCCGCCAGGTTGTCGCGGACCTTCGTCGGATCGATGCCGCACGCCTTGGCCAAGGTCTGATCGAGTTTCGCAAAGGGGCAAGGCAGAATGAGATGGGCGATCGCGCTCGGCGACACCCCTGACCTTCTCGAGCAGAGCATTGATCGACCGACGGTACGATCTTCGTGTAGCCCTCGTCGCGGATCCAACGTTCTTCCCAGCCATAGTCGAAATCATCGCCCTCGCCGCGGAAGTGATCTACGAAATCGAGCGTCACCGAGTGCGAGCCGAGATATTCCGCGATGACATTCTCCGTACCGAGCGTGAAGGCCGCCGCCGCGTCGCCATAGGCCAGCTCTTGCGCTGAAGCCGCGCGAGCCTTGCGCTTGTCGGCCACGACCAGAAGCGGCGTCCTGGCACGACCGGCTTTGACGGAATCAAGCGCCGCGATCAGCGCCGATGTTCCCGCGCGCAGCGAAGACGACAGATCGACAGAAGAAATGTCGCGCTGAAGACCGAGGGCGGCCGCGACGATGCCGGCATTTTGCCGGTCTGCAAACGGCAGAGTGGTGGAAGCAAGATAGATCGCGTCCACGAAGGCGCGGTCCTTCACTGGATCGGCTGCGGGCAGGCAATCGCGTGCCGCCTCGAAGGCCATCGTGACCGCGTCTTCGTCCCAATTGGCCATGGCGCGCTCACCGCGGGCGCCGCCGACAAGTCCAGGAGCAAACCAGGCGTTAGCCTCGGCGATCGCCTTACGCTGCAGGCGACGGCGCGGAATATAGGCGCCAAATGCGGTGATGCCGGCCATGTCTCCCCATCCTTAATTTGCCGAACCGTCAGCTGCCATCGCGTACGACAAAGCAGGCGAGCCGTTTGGCGGCAAGTCCAGCGCACAGGCCAGGCGCGTTTCCCGGGTACACCGGGCCGGCGCGCAGGCGGTAATAGCGGCCCTTGCCGGTCAAGTCGACGGGCGAAATCTGGGGTGACAAGCCACCCAACAGATTCCCCGTCGCTCGGACGATACTGGACCAGGCCGCCCTTGCAGCGGCCTCGCTGCGCCAGGCGCCTAGCTGAATGGTCTGGCTCACGGTTGTGCCACCGCCTTCACTGAACGCAGGCTTCAAATCGAGACCGGGAGCCGGTGCGGTTGGCGTGGACGGCGGCACGCGATGCCAAGGCTGCCTGAGGTGAACGACATCTTGCGGCGGCGGATGGAGATGAATGACGCCTTCCCCGGGAGGATGCAGGTGGACCTTGTCCTGATCAGGTGCCGCGGCTGCCGCATCGGGTGCCGCAGTGCCCAGCACGGCCAAGCGTTCCGAAGCCAGCGTAAATTGCGAGTTGGCAGCGAGCGCAGCCTGATAGTAGCCGCGGGCAGCGTCGGGTTGTCCCGTCGCTTCGGCAATCTGGCCAAGGCCAAAGTTCGGATATTCCGGATGCGGATTGTCGGCGGCAAGCGATGCCAGATAGTCCGCGCGTGCCTCCGGCAGCCGTCCCAGACGCCGCAGCACGTTTCCCCGGTTGTTCAGGGCGGCGGCAAATTTCGGCGCGAGACGAATCGCGGCGGCATAGTCACCCAGGGCATCGTCCTTGCGATCGAGTTCATCGAGCGTGACCCCGCGATCGTACAGCGCGCTGGCCTGCTCTGCGGGCGGGAGCGCGGCCAAATTGATGGCTTCGGTGAAGTCGACCAGCGCACCATCACGCTCGCCCAGCGCTTCATGCGCCAGGCCGCGATCGACGAAGACGCGAGCCCGATCACGAGGCGAGAGGCTGCCATCTTGCAGGGCTTGTGTCGCGAGAACGACCGCGTTCGATGCGTTGCCGGCATGCAAGGCCGCGGCCGCGGCGTCGACCGAGGCACTCGCGGCCAGAGCCGGTCCGCAAACCGCCAGCCCGACCGACGCCGACAAAAGACCTGCGGCCCAACGGCCGGGACGCATCCCCATCATCACCCTCTTGCCGGTCGCTCAGCGGCGATGATAGCGCCGGAACCAGTCCACGAAACGGGAAATTCCCTCATCGAGGGAAAGCTTAGGCGCAAATCCGAAGTCGCGCGCGGCACGTGAAATGTCGGCATAGGTTTCGTTCACATCACCCGGGGGGCCGTCGCGGAATTCGAGAACAGCTTTGCGATTGGTCCTGCGCTCGATGTGTCCTATCAAGTCGAGCACGCTCTCGGGATGGCTGTTTCCGAGGTTGTAGATCCGATGCGGCGCCCCTCCTGTCGCCGCAAAGGGCGTCTCGACGATTCCAACCAGGGCCTCGACGATGTCGTCAACGTAGGTGAAATCGCGCATCAGCTTACCTTGCCCGAAGACCGGAATCGGCCGGCCCTCGAGAATGGCGTCGGTGAAGGACCAGTAGGCCATGTCCGGCCTGCCCCAGGGGCCGTAGACCGTGAAGAAGCGCAAGCCCGTCTGCTTGAGCCCATAGAGGCTCGCATAGGAGTAGGACAGCAGTTCGCACGAGCGCTTGGTCGCGCCATAGAAGGAGACGGGCTTGTCGGCCCGCGCTTCTTCGGAGAAAGGCGGTTTGGTGTCATTGCCGTAGACCGAACTCGAAGAGGCATAGACGAAGTGCTTCAGGCTGCTGTGATGCCGCGCAAACTCCATCACGTTGGCGTGGCCGACCAAGTTGGATCTCGTATAGGCATGCGGATTGGTAACCGCGTAGCGGACGCCGGCCTGCGCAGCGAGGTGCAGAACGATATCGAACTCCTGGCCGCCTGCCGCCGATTCCATCGCGCCCGGATCGGCGATATCGGCCTTTACGAACCGGTATGCGGGGTGCTCGCCAATCTCTGCCAGGCGAGCACGCTTGAGAGACGGATCATAGTAGTCGTTGACGATGTCGATCGCCGCGACAGCGTGGCCCCGGCCAAGCAGCGCTTTCGTTGCGTGGAAGCCAATAAAACCGGCGCCACCCGTAAGCAGGATTCGCATCGCTACCTCGTTCGCAGGACCGTCCGAATATAGACGCTCCCCCGATCTCTGTGCCAAGAAGACAACGTTTCAGATCCGGTGACACATGGCCAAGGCCCAGCCCGTTCGCAAAGCTGTATTTCCAGTCGCGGGAATGGGGACCCGTTTCTTGCCCGCCACGAAGGCGGTACCCAAGGAAATGCTGCCGGTTGTCGACAAGCCGGTCGTTCAGTACGCCGTCGAGGAGGCAAAAGAGGCCGGCATCGAACAGTTCATCTTCGTGACCGGCCGCGGCAAGCACATCATCGAGGACCATTTCGATCATGCCTATGAACTCGAGGCGCTCCTGGAGGCCCGCGAGAAGACCAAGGAGCTCGACAGCCTGCTGGAGGGCTTGCCGATTAGCGGCTCGGTATCGTTCACCCGTCAGCAAAAGCCCTTGGGCCTTGGACACGCCGTGTGGTGCGCGCGCCATCTGGTGGGTGATGAGCCGTTCGCCGTTCTGCTGCCCGACGATCTCATGATCGGAAAGGTCGGGGCTCTGAAACAGATGATCTCCGCCTACAACGCGGTCGGTGGCGGCATCGTCGTCGCCGCCGAGGATAAGCCGCTCGAAGAGACGCAACGCTATGGCGTCATTGCGCCGGGCGCCACAAAGGGCAATATCATTGAGGTAAAGGGCGTGATCGAGAAGCCGAGGCCGGCCGACGCGCCGTCGACGCTCTGCGTCGTCGGACGCTACATTCTCGAACCGCAGATTTTCGCGGAACTTGAGCGCCGCGAAGCAGGTGCCGGTGGCGAGATACAACTCACCGATGCCATGGCGCGCCTCATCGGTCGCACTCCTTTTCATGCCGTCAAGACCGAATGCGAACGGTTTGATTGCGGCGACAAGGTCGGCTTCCTGCAGGCCAGCATTGCCGTCGGACTGAAGCGGCCCGATATCGCGCCGCATCTGCGGGCGTTCCTCAGAACCATTGAAAAATAGTATCGCTGACGCCGACTCTGGCCGACCGGGTCTGCTCTCGACGAAACCGAACTCAGTTGTTTCTCAGCACCGCAAGCGAAGCGGCCGAGACGGCGAGCTGGCTTATGATTTGCGTCGCGTCCTTCAGGAACTGTCCCCAGTCAAAGGGTCGCAAGTCGCGCGGCACCACAATCGTCGACCCCGGCGGGATATGGCCGCCGTTTCCATAACTGAGCCAGTTCTGCTCGGTTGGATTCGCGCTGCCGTCCGGCAACACGACAAACGTATCGTCGTCATTGGCGATCTGCGTCGGGCCGCCTGCCATGCGGATGTAGTCTTCATAACCGAGGTTGGAACGGAACTGGAAAGAGCCCGGGTTGAGCACCTCTCCAGAAACCGTCACGCTGGATGGACGCTTTGGAATGTAGAGCGAGTCGCCCGGCTCCAGGATCACGTCCAGGTCCGGCCTCGATGCAAGAATGACCGGATCGGCCGTCACCATAACGCGGCCAAGCGTCGGCGCATCGCGCACATCTGAAATCAATGCTGTCAAGAAAGACGTATTGGTCTGAGTCTGGACCGCATTTTGGGTTGTCGATGTGGCCAAGAGTGCGAGTTGACTTTGCAGTTCGCGAGCGGAGCGTTCGTTACCTTCGCGCTCGTGGATCGCGGCAGAGCGGCGTGTGAAAATCGCACCATAGGGATATGCGACATCGGTCATGCCGCCCGCGCGCTGCAAAACGGACGAGAGTCGCTCGTCTCTTGTTATGTCGAACACCCCGGGATAGCGCACCTCCCCAGTGACAGTGACGGTCTCGCCTGTACGATCGACATAAACCTTGCGTAACCGAATGACGTCCAGCGGCATCACACGCGCCATTCGAAAGCTGTCGGCGTCGGCAGCATAGGAATTGCGGGTAGTTTGCGACACGCCTGCCGTTCTATCGAAATTCGTCGACGTCACTTCGACGGATGAAAGGTCGGCTTGGTTCGAGGCGCCTCCTGCGGCTTCGATCAGTTCTGGCAGCGTCGTGCCATCCGCTGCAACATAGACGCCTGGCGCATGAACCTGATCCAAGACCCAAACGAGATGGTCGGACACCACGTGCAAAAGTATCTGGCGCGAGACCCCAAGCTTATTGGTGATTCGAGCTATGATCTGGTCGTCGGTCTCCGTCGGTATTGCCGCGGTGGGCGCGATGCCGCCGGCCTCCATGCGGGCGAGCGCTTGCGCCTCAGCTAGCGCTGTACTCTCCGACGACATCGGGCCCTGCAAGGCCCGAAGCCGTGGGTCCACGGTCGAGCCAGCTTCGGGCGGCACGCTTCCGGGAGACGAGGTTCCACCGATCACAGCCGGCACATTGGTGGTGTTGTCTTGAGACAGAAATGGAGCCGGCGTCCTTGGTTCATAGCTTGTTGACGGCACGCCGGCGCCAACCGCGCCAATGGGCCCGGTTGGAGCGCTTCGACCTTCCTAGCGCTACCACCTTCGGGGGTGCTAGGTGCATTCGCGCCATTGGTCGGCTGCGGTGTGTACGCCTCGTTGAATCGCTTCGTGACGGTCCGTGTCAGAGCGTCGATCTCCAGACCTGTAAACACATAGACAGAGTCGTTCGACTGGAGTGGGAGATTGCCGGTGTGTGTCAAAGCCCGCACAGCCGAGAACGGCACCAACGTCATCGCGTTCGTCGAGGTATCGCGCCGTACGACAACAGCGAACAGGGTGTAAGCGGACGGAAGAAGTTCGCTGTTGGAATGAAAGAGTTCATTGACTGTCCGCGTCGTCGATAATGGACGCGTACCTTCGAGTTGAACGGCGCCGGATACCGAGATGCGATCCAGATCCGCGCTTCGGCTTGGGTCCACGAACACGATTTCACCGCTTCGAACGGCGGCCCCTTTTGAAATCGGAATTAGCCGCGTCGTTCCATCGCGATCGAGCATCGCTTTGGAGATGTCGTAGGCGTTGGCAATCAGCGTTCCGCCCGCCAGGCCGATGAGTGCGGCTGCGCTGGTGCCGGAAGCGCCCGGAGGTAATTCGTAGATGCCCGGTTGGCGCACGCTTCCGGCGACTGCAACCGTCGCACCCAGCGGCGCAACGAAAATACGGTCGCCGTCCTGCAGCATGCCCAACCGTACGGGCGAGCCGCGCATGACGACCGAGTACAAATCGATGACGTGAGCGGTTCCGTTGCGGATCAACTGAACATTGCGGAGGCTGCCGATCTTGCTGATGCCGCCTGACAGCAGGATCGCATCCAGCGGACTCGCCATCGCACTGACGATCCGCATTCCGGGCGTGCGGACATATCCTGTGACGAGCACCGAGACCTGGTGCGTCTCTCCAAGCGACACATAGGCCTTTGTCGAGATGTAAGCGCGACCGACCTCATCCTCCAGCGCCGCGCGGAAGTCTCCAAGCGTCCGGCCGGCCGCAGGAATTGGATTGAGCTTTGGCAAAGTGACCCGGCCGTCGCGATCGATTCGCTGCCGGTATGAAGAATTCTCCTGACCGCGCAGCTCGAACACCAGCTCATCGCCGACGCCAAGCACATAGCTGTCCTGCACGGCTCCCGCCTGCGCGATCGAAATCGTCGCGGGCGTTCCCAGCGCATCGTAGCCGACCTGCGAAAGCAGCCGGCCCGCTTTCAGCGAATAGACTTCCTCAAGATGCGAGGGCGGAGCCATCCCCTGTGGCGTGACGGGACGATAGGTCTGAATTGAGGGCTTGGTTTCGGGCTCGCCTTCAGTGCCGTCGCCACCGCGCTGCTGCAAGGCCCGCAGCATGTCGGGCGTGATGTTCTGAGCACTTGCTGCCTGTTGGCCGAACAACACCGCAGCCGCTGCCACAGCGATTGTCAGCGCCAAGAAGCCGAGCACAATGACGCGGCGCCCCTGTTGAACCTTTCGCCACATGACGGAGTGCCCGAAAACCCTAATTTGTCGTGGTTCGCGCCACGACCAACGTTGCCATCATTCGTAGCTTCCGGCAACAAGCCGCGCAAGCAAAATAGCTCTGTATCTCAGGCCACTAGCTTGGCCGCAGATGCATGAGCCATGAGGAAAATGTAAGATGCCATCGAGCCCGAAATTGCTGGCTTGCGACCGCAATTCCGAGTTCGTCGCGTTGCGGTCTTGGTGCGGCGGACCGAACCCGGCGCATAGCGGACTCGACGACCTACAAACGAATTGTCTCCAGCGCCCGCTGTGGCATGAACATGATTTACCGCAAGCCCGCTTGCCAACATCGACCCTGAAGCCAAAAATGCAGTGGAGCTGGACATTCTTGGCAGTGCAACCGGGTAGGCGAAGACGCGATCTTATGAGCTGCCCGGACGCGAATGCGATATGCCATTGCCAAAGCTAGCCTACTCATCGCACTCGTTAGTGGCGGATTGTCGATTGCCGCTGTGCCAGCTGCCGGCGATGAGGAGTTCTATAATCCCAGAACAACTTATGGCGAAGTCGGGCTTCTCGACATGCCGAGCGCTCGAATGGATCCTGACGGTCGAATTGGCGCTCACCATCGCCGCGATGAGTGGGACGCAGAGGTACAATGCGAGCTTTCAACTTGTGCCATGGCTCGAGGCCTCTTTTCGATACAGCCACTTCTCTAGCAATACGGCGCCCACACAACCCCATGACCCTGAGCTTGCCAACGCTATCTCTACGACAGAAGCTTCGGCATGAAGATCCGCCTTCTGCAGGAATCGATGATATTCGACCCGACTTGTCGCTCGGATTTCGCGACATGCTGGGACCGGCGTTTACGCTGGCGAATATCTTGTCGCGTCGAAACAGATCGATGATTTTGACGTCACACTCGGCTTGGGTTGGGGACGATTTGCACAAAGCAATGCATTTCCAAATCCACTAGGACAATTGTTTCCATCGTTCAAGAAAAGAACAGAGATCAACAGCCTCACCGGCACAGTCAATTTCGGTGAGTTTTTCCACGGCCCTAGCCTAGGCATTTTTGGTGGCGCGATTTGGCACACGCCGATCGACAATTTGTACATGATCGTCGAATACAGTTCGGACCGCTACGACTTCGAAAAAACACACGAATGTGGTGCGTGAACGCATCCCGATAAATATCGGCCTTTCCTACAAGCTATTTGATTCTGTTACGCTTTCTGCAGGCTGGCTCTATGGCACCAGCTACGGCGCCACTTTGACGTTCAGCGCGAATCCGCTCACCGCCCTTACACCTGTGCGCCTGGCCGCCGATGTTCCCCAGCCCACCGTCCGATCGCCAACCGAACAAGCGCAGGCAATTTCGGTTTTGTTCGCTCCCAAATTTCCGCCTCGGCAAGCAGCTGCCGGCACACGGCCGTGGGTCACCGTCTCCGAAGCAAGGGACGGAGTAGCGCCGGACCTGGCGAGGGCCCTCTCTAGCGAGGGTGGAGGCGTCCGGCATTCGGAGAAAGTCGGGCATACGCTGCTGGTCGAGGCTTCACTGTCGCATCCAGCAAGCGATCAATGCAGCCGCTATGCAAAGATCGCCGCCAGCTTCAACGCGAATTTGGACACCGTCGCGGTTTCGGATTTCCAGGACCCCGGAGGCGATGTCGTGCTTTGCGGGATCGTCCATCGCGCTGCCTACGTCACGGCATCGGACGACGCAGCGACGCCCGCGGGCGCCGAGCCGGCCGCACCAAGGCCGCCATCGGCGGAACAGACCATTCGGTCGGATGTTGCAAAGCAGGGCCTCACGACAGAAGCACTGTCGATCGAAGACGGCCAGCTCTGGCTGTACTTCGGCAACGGCACATACGATTCCGAGAGCGAGGCCGCGGGCCGAATAGCGCGCCTTCTCATGGCAGACGCACCGCCCTTCGTGGAAGTCTTCCACCTTGTGGATGTGAAGCACGGTCAACCGATACAAGACTTCGTCATTTCGCGTTCTGGATTGGAGCGAGCTGCAACGGTCAGCAACCCGACGCCCAGCCTCGGCGATGCATTTTCGCTGCAGCCTCCTCCGTTGAACAGCGCCATTTTGGAGCAGGGTCAGGACGACACCTACCCGAGACTGCATTGGGCGATCGGACCAGGCTTTCGGCAAGGGCTATTTGACCCAGACCGGGCATTTCAGGTGGAGTTGTTTGCATCGGCAGACGGCGAGATCGAGCTGACTCCAAACTTGGCGGCATCGGGCCGCCTGGAAGCCTCCGTCTTCAACAATTACTCGACGGCGCGAAAGTCCGACAGCGTCTTGCCCCATGTTCGCAGCGACGTCGTCGAATATCTCACCAAAGGTCGAGACGGAGTCGCCAATCTCATGCTGACGTATCGGGACCGTCTGGCGCGGGACGTATATGTCGAGGCCAAGGCGGGCTATCTCGAGAACATGTTCGGTGGAGCGGGTGCCCAAATCCTCTGGCGACCCGAGGGCTCCAGGTTTGCTTTCGGCGCCGATGGCTACGAAGTCTGGCAACGCAACTTCGACCGATTGTTCGGATTTCGCGACTACAAGGTCTTCACAGGCCATGTGTCGGTCTATTACGCCTCACCCTGGTATGGACTGAACTTCAACATCCATGCTGGCCGCTATCTGGCGGGTGACTACGGGGCAACCTTCGAGCTCACGCGGCGTTTCGATTCAGGCGTCGAAATCGGCGCCTTCGCCACATTCACGAATGTGCCGTTCTCCAAGTTCGGCGAAGGCAGCTTTGACAAAGGCATCATCATTCACATTCCCTTCGAATGGGCGCTGCCGATCTTCAGTCAAGGCAGTTATGACTTGACCCTGCGATCGCTCACGCGCGACGGCGGACAACGTCTCGACGATGACGATTCCCTTTATCGCGAAACGCTTTCGACGAGCTACGGAGAGATCGTGCGGCACGCCGATGAGATCAATGAGCCATAATCCGCGACGTTTCCGGCGCTTGGCCGTGGTCGCCTCCGCCATCGCTTCGACGGCGATGCTCTGCAGCTGCAGTTCCGATGGAAACAACAACTGGGGCGCCATGATCGACGTGGCAAGGCAAGCCTGGGAACAGAGCGACGGCGACGTGCAGTTGAAGCAGGCTGCGAGCATACCTTATGCAACGCTCGGCTATCGCTTCTCTGGCAGTTCGGAGCAGATGCTCATTCTCGCGACCGACGATGGCAATGAACGCCTTTGGACGTCCGCAGCCAGAATTGCGATCAGAGAGCGTCATGGCAGAATAGTCTCGACCGCTGGATTCGACAGAAATCTTGCCGGCTACAATGCCGTCGATCCTGGAATTCCGAATTGGAGGGAGCCCGGCCGCTATTCGTGGCTCGCCGATTACCCCGACATCGGCCTTTATTCCGTGCGCGTCGACTGCGAAGACCTCCCCTCGGGCCCGGAAAAGATTGTCATCCTGGGCAAGGAAATCGACACGCTACGGGTGAATAAATCCTGCAGCAGCAGCCAATTGGGCTGGCAGTTTTCCAATGTGTACTGGGTCAGCCTGAGTTCGAACCGCGTGTGGAAATCGATCCAACACCTTCACCCCAAGCTCGACCCGCTGGAAATCGAGTTGCTCCGGCCGCCCGAATCGCCGAATTGATTTCGACATCCAGCCAAAAACAAATGTGCCGGCCCGTTCCGGACCGGCACATGAAATCTGACTCTCTTGTTCGGCGTATTACAGATGCGTCGACGTGCTCGAGCCGCCCGACGATCCGTTTCCGTTGCCGCTCGCAATCAGGCCGACGCCGAGCGCAACGAAGCCAATGCCGGCGATCCAGACCCACAACGGCGCGCGCAACGCAGCCTGCTTGACGCCCGCGGGCTTGCCAGGAGCAAGAGCGGCCTGATCGGCCGCGAACGATGGCGCCGTGGCCGCCAATAGAAGCGCCGAAGCCAATGCGACACTGCCCAATTTCTGAGACATAAACTGTTCTCCTCACGCGCGTGTTTAGGTAGCTCCGGGGCACGGATTTTGTCAACGAACGCAGCCGGATTCTACTGTGGCAATGCTGCAACATGACCGGCCCTCTTTTGGGCCAAAACTTGGCTGCGCGGTGCACTAAATGGCGCACTATTGAGGGGGAGTGCTCTGACGGCCCACCGCGGACCGATTTGCCGAGATTATGCGCTACCCACTACGCATCTCTGAACAGCACCGTCGATCCGTCTAAGTCGAAGTCGATAGCGGTCTCGCGCAAGCCAGCCGCGGTCATGGCATTTCGCAAGCGTCGCCGGTCGTTTGTCTGGAACAACAGAAAACCGGCACCACCGGCGCCTACGAGCTTGCCGCCACTTGCTCCGCCCTTGTTCCGCGCAAGGTCGTAGAGTTCATCGATTCGGCCGCTCGACATGCCTGACGACCGGGAGCGCTTGCGCATCCAGTGCTCATGCATCATCGGGCCATAGCGGTCGACGTCACCTGCTTCGAGCGCTTTGCCGATTTCCTGGCCCAGCTGCTTGGTGAAGTGCAGACTGTCGATCATGTCCTGGTCGCGCTTCTCGGACTTCTCCTTCTGATCCTTCAGAAGTTCGGAGGCTGCTCGCGTCGACCCGACGAAGAACAGCATAAGCGAATCGCGAAGCGCGAGCGCGGCATCATCGCTTAGCTGCAGTGGCCGCACTTCAACCGACTCGTCGGGATGATAGGTTTGGCACAGCAGCCCGCCGTACGACGCAATGTATTGATCTTGCTTACCGACCGGCTCCTTTAGCCGCTCCATTTCGATTTCCACCGCTTCGCGCGCGAGCTGTTCGCGCGAGACCGGACTGCGCTTGTAGGCGTGCAATGCATGAAGCAAGCCGACGAGAAAGCTCCCCGAAGATCCAAGACCGGTGCCGGCGGGAACGTCCGCCAGACTGACGATATCAAGGTGATCGGGCACGCGGTGCATCTGGAGCGCCTCCCGGATCAACGGATGTCGAATCTCCTCTATCGACTGCGCCGTCTCGATCACAGAATATTTGAGGTTATAGCCGGGGAAGAAGGCACGATTGATACTGATATAGACATACTTGCGGATCGCGGCCGAAATCACGAAGCCGCCGAACTCGCGATAATAGGATGGAAGGTCGGTCCCACCGCCGCCGATCGAGATTCGCAAAGGTGTCCGCGTGACGATCATCGGGACCTCAGATATTGGTCTGTTTCAGACAGTCCCGACGGGGACCCTATTTCGTAGAAGCGCTTGTGGACTTCGTAGCCCGCGAGTTGGCCACGACTGGCAAGGTCTCGATAGATGTCGGCAAGGTCGACCGGCACATCTTGCGGCAGGGAGCCGATGAGGTCTGCGGAGAGGATGCTGAGCCCGAAGTCGATGCAGGTCATTTCGCGTGTACGACGCTGCTTGTCGAAACGAACGACACATCCGTCACGGAATTCGACATTGCTTGTGTCCCAGCGGCCCTCGTTGCGGAATACCGTCATCAGCGCGGGCAATCCGGAACGCAGAAAGGCATCATAGACGGGCGGATAGTCGATATCGAGATAACTGTCGCCATACATGACCCAGAAATTCTTGCCGAGAATTGGCAATGCGCGCCGAAGAGCGCCGCCGGTACCGAGAAGCTTCTCTCCGTCGAAGGAATAACTAACCCGGCAGCCAAACCTCGAACCGTCGCCAACAAAAGACTCGATCATTTCGCCGAGATGGCCAGCACAGATCACGATGTCGCAAATTCCCTGGCGTGCCAGCAGGCGCAATTGGTGTGCGATGAACGGCTCGCCAGCGACCTCAACAAGCGATTTCGGGATTGTCGTCGTGATCGGCCTGAGCCGGGTCGCAAGTCCGCCGGCAATCAGCGCGAGCGGCGGAAGGGAATTGGCGCTGGTCATTTTGAAAGGTCGCTCCGCGCGCAGCGTCATTGACGTCATCGACTAATTTCTATCGACCTGCGTGCGACGAACCGCCCATCAACTTGCAAACTGGCTTTGCAGGAGCTGCACCTCGATAAGTATACTGCATGATGGACAGGAACCGTGCAATGCATCTACAGCGGCGCCTTTAACGAGGGGGTAGCTCGACGCCGTCAAATTTGTGCTACGTCGCGCATCTTGAATGCCCCCAATTGCCCCGACCTTGTCACCGAACAGGGCGACAGAATGGAAGTCATGTGAACCGTCTCCTGTTCCGCAATGCCTTTCTCTCGGTCGTCGAGGCACTTTGTGCCGCGGCGTCGCTCTTCATTCTGTTCCGGCTCGTGATCCTGGATCTTGGCGTGGCCGCGGTAGGGGCTTGGTCATTGGTCGCGGCGACGCTGTCGCTCTCGACCATCGCGGATATCGGTGTAGGCGGTTCGCTTCAGCGCTTCGTTCCGGCGGCACTGTCGCGAGGACAGCCAACAGAGGCGGTTCGGTACGTCGAGACGTCGCTGGTCACCGTTTCGGCGCTCTATGCGGCGATATCGGTCTTGGGATGGCCGCTCTTTGGGTTCTTGCTGGCATCGTCTGTCAAGGGCGCGGACCAGGCGCTTGTGCTCACCATCTTGCCCTATTCCCTCGTCTCGTTCTGGCTTGCGAACGTCGCTTCGGTCTTTCTGATCGGTCTTGCGAGCGTGCAGCGATATGACTTGCGCAGCATGACCTCGATCGGCGGCATGGTGGTCCAGCTTGTCGCGGCCGTCCTTCTGATCCCCAGAATGGGACTGGTGGGTCTGGTCTGGGCGCAAATCCTGCAGAATCTGTTTCTGCTGGCCGGCGGCTTCATCACATTGAAACGCAAGATGCCCGATCTGACCTGGTTGCCGTATCGGTTCTCCCTGCAGCACTTCAAGGAAATGATCCGCTATGGCGTGAACCTTCAGCTCTTCTTCGTAGCCAATTTCCTGTTCGAGCCTACGACGAAGTTCATCCTTTCCAACATGTTCGGCCTGGTCTGGGTCGGCTACTTCGAATTGGGCTCGCGGATGGCGCGTCAGGTGCGCAACCTCCTGGCGAGCGCGAGCCAGGTCACCGTGCCGACCTTGGCGCACGTTCACGAGAGCAGTCGCCAAGAGGCGTTCTCAATCTATCGCCGGGCAAGCAGCCTGACCTGGATGCTGGCCTGGCCCGTGATGGCAACGCTGGCCGCGCTGACGCCGGCGATCGGATACGTCTGGCTTGGTCACGATGACCCCCGGTTCGTAACCACGGCTCTCATTCTCATCGGCGGATGGACGGTCAATCTTCTGTCCGCGCCTTCCTATTTCATGGCACTCGGTACGGGCAGGCTGAGGTGGAATCGGCTTGGCTGGCTGGTGTTGTCATCGCTGAATCTCGTCGGCGGGTTGATATTGGGAATGCTGTTTGGTGGTACAGGGACAGTTGCGGCGACCGCAATCGCCCTCAGCATAGGAAGTGTAGTAACCCTTGTCGGCAATCACCGCCAATTCGACGGCCGTGCTAGCCAGGTCTTAAATCGACCTGCGGTAATCCTTTCGTTCCTGACCGTCGCTGCTTGCGCGCTCTCGCTTGGACTGTTTCCAGCCGGTGCAGCTTTATTCGGGTTGCCAGTCGCAGCGGGCTTCACCATTCTCGCCATGGCCGCCGTCACAATCCTGGGGCTGATGTCTTACCCGGATGCCAAATGGCTCCTCAGCTTTGCCCGGGGTTCATCAACACAAGACGTTTCTTAAGACCACAGGATATTTTTGAGCGCAGTCTACAACCTGCACACGAAACAACTGGCTAAATCCCATTTCGCACGAAGACGGCATCCACCTGGAGCAATTCATCGCGGATGTGATCCGCGAAACCCTAAGTCAGCGTGATGCAGCGAAACCCGCTCTCTTCGAAGAAACGAAACATGTCGACAAATGAGGCACCGCCTTCGTAGAGCGGCGACAATGACATTTCCACCATAGCGACGGCTGTTTTCGTCAGAGTCTCCGGCGCGCCCCGCAGAACGCGCAACTCGAAGCCCTGCGTGTCTAGCTTCAAGGCAAACGGAATTTTCCAGGCCGGATCAACGACGTCATCTAATCGACTGACCTCGACCTCTTCCTGACCGGTGTAGCCGGAGGCTGGAGCCGTTTCGACTGACCTGTCCGCAATATTAAGTAGAGAGGAGCTTACGAGATTGTGCGAGATATTGATCTTCGCAATTCCGCGGGAATCACCGAGCGCCATGCGCGGCGCAACGCTCCAGCCCGGCACGCCACTTGCTGCCCGTCTGAGCCGTTCATGTGCCGCAGATAGTGGCTCGAAGGATACAATCGAGCCCTTGTAGCCAGCCTTTCTAATTTCCTTGGCGAACTGGCCGATGTTCGCACCGACGTCGAGCATCGTTGCCGCACCCAAGGCCTCGGCTTTCCTCAGCAGGAGCTTTATGGGATCGCGTATCGGTCGTGCGCGCGAAACATTCAGGCCAAAGCGTTCGAGCAGCCGCTTTCCGGCGAGGTGTGCGACGTCTCGAATTCTTTCCATCTTACAACCTAAGTCGCCCCAACCGCGCGGTTTGCTGTTTGCCCTGGTCTATCGCCGATGTTGAATGATGGCAATTTGGAGAACCTCTCCGCACAAACAGCTCGCCGCCGAGCCTGTTGTCGGTAAGGATTTCACTTCACGCTCTTTCGCCCATATACGGATCCGCGCAACAGACGCTCGAAGAACGCGGCCGGATTTTTGAGTTGACGGTAGACCCACCAGCCGTAACCAATATATCGGTCGCGCGGCTGCATCTCGCGTCCAATGAGCTTCTCGAATTGCCGATGCCGCCACGCGTTCAGGAGCGAAACGTCGCCGCCGCTACCCGTGATGCTCTCTCCATGAACGCGATAGTTACTCAGAAATGCGTCGATAGTCTTAATCTTCGCACCGGACTTGCACATGTCGATGACAAGTTCGCCGTCCCAATTGGAGCAATTCTTGATGTTGAACCCTCCTACGAGCCGAAATCGTCCGGCTCGAAAAAAGGTCGATGGCTGAATCAAGATGGCTGCGCCATATGCAAGCGCCCGCGGGTTGTAGGTGTCCGACCACACCTTACGGAGACGCAGGTCCTCCTCATCGATGACCCAGGCATGGGCGCACAGGACGTCAAGCTCTGGGTCGCGCTCGAATTCTCCGACCGCCGTTGCGAGAGCTCCAGGTTCGAGCGTGTCGTCCGAGTTCAGATAGCAGAAGATCTCGCCGCTCGCCCGGGCAAATCCCTTGTTCAGACCATCGGCCGGCCCAGCATCGCGCTCGAAGACAGTAGCCGCAAGCGACGTGCGATACTTCTCAATGATGTTCCGGCTGCCGTCGGTCGATCCTGGATCGACAATGATGTATTCGAGATCGACGTCCTTCTGATTCAGGACGGACCTGATGGTTCGCTCGAGAAACGTGGCCTGATTGTATGAGATCGTTACGATGCTGACCTTCATGCCGTGCTAGACCACTTCGAGCGCGGCAGTGCGGAACCGATCGATACCCGCGAGTACTCGAAAGTCCTTTCGGTAAGCGGCGCAATAATCTTCGAAGGCTCTGAACTCGTGCTGTACGTCGTCGAATTCGTCAAAGAAGATGATCGAGCCGGAAACGAGAAGGTGATCCAGTTTCGTCAAGGTGTACAAAGTTGACGAGTAGAGATCGGAATCGTTGTTTATAAGCAGGCGATTTCGCGGTGCGAAGTCCCGAAGGAAATCGTCCAGCGTGTCCTGAAACCAGCCTTGGACAAAATGAACCCGCGGATCGTCGATTGCCGGAGCCATGCCCCCAGTCGAAAAGTGCCCAGCCTGCAATCCGCTCCATCCTTCCGGCAGGCCCTCAAAAAAGTCAAAGCCCACAAATCTGCTATCGGGATGCGTATTGAGCTGAGACCAATCTCGTATGCTGTCGCCCTGATGAACGCCGAACTCGAGATAGTCGATCGGAACCTGTCCGATCAGATCGGCAATGTGACGATAGAGCTCTCCGCGCGTTGCAAATATCGGTTGGCTTCTGTGGCGCCCCACAAAGCTCGCAAATGTCGGTATCCGATTGAGCCGGTCGACGAACGGTAGGCTGAACGGATAGATGGCGCTTGCCAGTCGCTTCTTGAGCGATAGGGGCGCTGCTGTCTTGGGCATGCGGGCGGAGCGCTTCGGGTCGGTGTTTGTGCGTCGGGTTCGGCGCCCTTATAAGGCAATCCGGACGGCGCGCGAAGGGTTGCACCGCACTTTTCGACTGGCGAGATTCGGACTTGGATGACCACAAATTTGCAAATTCCATGTGTCGAGTTCGCATGGCGGCCTAGCTGTCGCGCGCCGCGGAGTGTTGGACATTGCACATGTTTCACGTAGTCGCGATACCAAGCCCGATGCGGATCCGGGCGACACGCGTGGGCAACATCGGGCGGGCAACGCCGTGACTGATGCCACCGCGACAATTTCACCGCAACATTTGCCTCGCACCGAAGCGGAGCGAGCGGTGCCGCGCGTCAAGCTCTCGGACCAGACCGTTCTGGACATTGGTCTCTTCGTAATTCCGGTCCTCGCGAGCTTTGAAATCAACTTGATGGGCCAGCTGCTCGTCAGCGACCTTGTCGTCCCCTTCTTCATGATCGCCGCATTGATCGTGCGCGGTCCGACTCCAAGTAAGGTCGCCTATTTCACGATTTTTGCGGCCATCATGTGGTTCGCGGCACTGATTGTATCGGACATCATAAGGGAGACAGCTCCGTCGGACTATCTGAGAGGTTGGGCGCGAAACGGCTTGGCGTGCATGTACTTGATCTTCTTCTCCTGTGCTGCAAGGCCCACACCGCGGTCCCTCGGTCTGCTCGCATCCGGTGTCGTGATCGCGCTCCTTGCGGCAGCCAGCCGATTTCCGCATGTCGACTTCGCCTTCTTCATGAAATTCTATGGAGGAGCAGCACTCGCATGGGCTACTTGTGCCCTGGCCATGAAGACATGGCAGAGCCGCAGGCCGAATGTGCTGCTGCCGGTTCTCGTCGTTCTCGTCGGCATGGCGATCGCCGCGAATACACGTTCGGTCATGGTGATAGTATTCGTCACAACGATATTAATGTTCGCGTCCGCCAACTTCAGCTCGGTTTTTCGGCGAATGAGCATGCCTGTGATGATAGTCACGTTGGCGATTGGCGGCGGCATCGTCACCGGCGCTCTCGTGTCCGGCTATAGCTACCTGGCGGACAGCGGCATGCTCGGCCGGCACGCGCAGGAGAAATACCTGCTCCAATCTAAAGGCGGCACGCTCGAGACGATTTGGAACGCCCGTGCCGAGCTTCGCGTGGCAATCGACGTCATCGAGGACAGTCCGTTGCTCGGCCACGGTTCGTGGTATCGCGATCCGAGGATCGCCGCGGCGGAATTGTTCTTCACCAACAACTACCAGACGATGGGTAACGCGGCCGGTTTGTATCAAGCTGTCAGCTCAGGCAATCAAGCAACCGGGCATAGCGCGATACTTCAGGCATGGGTCGAGACAGGCGTGCTCGGCGCATTATTTTGGGCCTGGGTGATTGGTGTCTGCGTGGCGGCAATACTGCGATCGATCCAGCGGCCGACCGTGATCTCGCCCCTGCTCTATCTGGCGGCCTGTTGGCTAATCTGGGACTCACTATTCTCGCCATTTGCGGGCGCGCTGCGCGTGACCAACATGGCCGAACTCGCCATTGTGCTGATCGGCCTTAGGGCGTCGTCAAAGCAACGACAGACCGCGACTCAAATTTCGCGCCATGGTCGGCAAGGGTCCTGGAGCCAGGTAGCGGAGAGCGTTGGTTGACCCAACTCGTCGGGCTCGCTAGATTTTCTTTGTTGAAACAGTATCGCTTATGAAGGCGCTTTCAGCCAAATCCGTGAGCCGCCGGGACCGCTCTGCATACCGAAATTCAAGAACGCTAAGACGGGTTTTCGGGAATTGGCGCGCAGTATGACGAACACCGATGAACTCAACTCCGATGCGGCGGCGCGGCTCGAATTGCGCGCGCTGTTCGCATACATCTGGAGCGGACGACGCGTCATCCTCATCACAATCGCAATATTCTTTGCGATAGGATTGATCGACTATCGCGTGTCGCCAAAGGTCTATGAGGCGACCATGGTCCTGTCTTCGGCTCCAGGCAGCATGACGAACCCGTCGCCCGGCGGGGGCACATTGTCCGGTGCCGCGCGATTGATCGGCCTGGGCGGGCCGAGCGGAACTGCCGGTGTTGAGTATACCAAGTTCCAGTCATTGCTGACGTCCTCAGCTTTGGCGGAACGACTCACCAACACCGGAGTGCTCCAGTTGATGTATCCCGAGAGATGGGACGCGGCCTCGCATAGCTGGAAATCGCCGTCCGGCTTCTTTGCCGACATCAAGAGCGGCATCAAGTCCTTGATCGGCTCGCCACAGGGACACGATCCCAACGAACAGGACGTTCTTCAGTTCCTGAGAGGAAATTTGAACCAGGATCTGTCGCTGCAAACTTCGCTTCTCACCTTGTCTGTCACGAGCCCTGATCAAGATTTCGCAAAGGAAGCTCTCGCGCGCATTCACCGCGAAGCCGACAATATTCTGCGCGATGCTGCCCGCCGACGCTCACAAAGGCGAATCGAGTACCTGCAGGCGACATTGCGTTCCGTCACGGCCGTTGAGCAGCGCCAGGCGCTCATCGATCTGCTCAATCAGGAAACGCAGACGAGCATGATGATCGAGAGCGACCCGAACTACTCCGCCGACATTGTAGATCCACCGAGCATTTCTCCCAGCCCGGTTTCGCCCAAAATATCCGTCGTCGTCATCGTCTCTCTCATCGGCGGCCTTGTAGCCGGTCTCGCGATTCATGCGATTTTGAACGCGATCGGGTTGCGCGATCTTAGACTGGGGCTCAATCCAATGCGGTGGCCGCAAGCCCTCGCCGCCGCGCGCAAGTAGCACTGATATCGACTATCCGACGAGTTGGCATGAACAATCCACGACCTTCCGAACCGGCCGTTGTGGACCGTGGACATCGGCCGGACATTGACGGGTTGCGCGCGGTCGCCGTCCTTCCCGTGCTATTCTATCATGCGCATATTTGGCCTTTCCGAAGCGGCTACATCGGCGTCGACATTTTTTTCGTGATCTCCGGATACCTTATCACCGGCCTCATCCTTCGTGAGGCCACCGGCCGCGGCTTCTCCATAGTCGCATTTTACGATCGCCGGATCCGGCGGAATTCTGCCCGCCCTCGTCGCAATGCTTACCGCGGCTAGCGTCGCTGCGATGCTGATTCTTCTTCCGGACGAGCTGGTTCTCTTCGGCAAGACGCTCCTCTCGTCATTGCTCTTTGCTTCGAACATCACCTTTTGGCATCAGGCAAGGGGATATTTTGGCGCCGGGCCCGATCAAAACCCGCTGCTGCATGTCTGGTCACTCTCTGTCGAAGAACAATTCTACGTCCTGTGGCCCTTGCTGCTCGTCTGGTCTTATCGAACGCGCCTGCGTCGTCATTTGCCTCTCGCCATCGCAACGCTGCTTGCGGGTTCATTCGGAGCGGCGATTGTTACGTCGCACCGCGATCCAAATGCCGCCTTCTTCATGCTGCACACCCGCGCATGGGAACTCCTCGCGGGAGCATTTCTCGCGGCGGGCGGATTACGCTTCGTCAGATCCTCAGACATTACCAAAGTGTCATCGATCGTCGGCCTTGCCTTGCTTGTCATCAGCCTCACTGCGTTCGGCGACGCGGTTCCGTTCCCGGGTTGGAATGCTGTCATCGCCACGCTTGGAACGGTGCTCGTCCTGCAGGCCGGTGAATTGGGAAGCAACCCGGCAGGGCTGATTCTGAGCACGCGCGCCCCAGTCTTCGTCGGAAAGATCTCCTACTCGCTCTACCTTTGGCACTGGCCGATGCTCGTCTTCCCGCGTCTATTCCTCAACCGCGAACTTGCGCTCGACGAACGGCTACTTTTGCTCGCCGGCGCGTTCGGCTTGTCCGTTCTGTCCTGGGCCTTCGTCGAGCAGCCGTTCCGGCGCCGGAGAGCAAATGTCGGTTCAATTCCGGCGAGTTTCTTGGGAGCCGCGGCATCAATCATCCTGCTGGGAGGCGTTGCCTTGTCGGCATGGTTGGGTAACGGCCTTCTCTGGCGCATGCCGTCGAACGTCAGATCCGTGCTGGTGGACGCCGGCGCCGCAGGCGTGCCTCCGAGTCATGTATGCCTTTCGGACGGGCTCACGACAGCCGATCTCGCGAGCGACAATTGTCTCATCGGCGCCAGGACCGCGCGCTACCATGCGCTTATTTGGGGCGATTCGCTTTCCGATGCACTCGCACCCGGACTCGCCCACATGGCAGCGAGCCATGACATGTCCATCCGAGTTGTCGCACAGGGTCTCTGCATTCCCCTTCCCGACCTCTTAACCTACGGAAAGAACAATATCGTCGACCGCGCGTGTCAGGCGCGCAACCGGTTCATCGAACGGGCACTCCTCGGCGCCAATAAAATCGACATGGTCATATTGCATGCCGACTGGGACTATTACCGATCGGGCACGATCGCCAACGTCGCGGACCCCGAGGGCGACCGATTGAACTCTCGACGGCGCACGACAGTGGTTCGTGCAATCGCTCAATTCTCTGGTTCGCGAGCTTTCGGCAAAGGGAATTCACATTCTGATCGTGGGCGCCATTCCGCCGTTTGATGTGTCGCCTGTGGATTGCGCGGGTAGAAGTCTCCTGTTCGGACGCAAAAGTCCGGCCTGCCTGACCCGAACGCGGGCCAGCGAACTCGAGCGCACACGCTTTACGGACCGCGTCATCGAGGACGTTGCGGCGCGCTATCCGAATGTGCGCATCTTCTTTCCACGAGATGTTCTTTGCAGTCACGTCAGGTGCGAACCCATTTCCGAAGGACACTTGCTCTATCGAGATGGAGTCCACCTCACCGAACGTGGCGCTCACCTCGTAGGTCATGCATTGGAATTGGCCACTAGAGGCTGGAACATCGCTCGCATATCATCATCTGGACAGCCTCGTTGATCGTGATGCCGAAGTCGCGAGCCGGAGAACCCGTCATTCCCGTCCTGGTCGGGCCGTTTCCCCTGCCGGTGCCCGGGGGCGTCGGCGGCGTATCCGCTACCAATGCCAAGCTGGCTACGATGCTCGAGGCTCGCGGGCTCGTCTATGAGCGCATCGACACGGCCGGGAACATCAAAAGGACCCCATTCCATCATCTCAAGAGGCTTGCGCGCTCGGCAGCCGCGTTCGGCAGAATAACGTTTGCATCGTCCCGTAACGAACGACGATATGAAGTCTCGCTCGATGGAGGCAAAGGGACGATCTACAACACCTTTGTCGCGCTTGCCGCGCGGCTGCGCGGTGCGCCGACATTTCTCTACCATCACAGTACGAGCTACATTCTAAGTGACAACATGCTGATGAAGCTTCTTGTGCTTGCAGCAGGCAAGAACGCGACACACATTGCATGTAGCCCGCGCATGTTCGAGATGTTCCGCGTGCGTTACCACGTCCCGGACAGGTTCTTGCATATAAGCAATGCGGCCTGGATTGCCGCCTCTCCTGTCGCACAGGCGCCGCCTAATCCATCGAAGTTGCACCTTGGCTATCTGGGCATGCTGTCGGAGTCCAAAGGCGTCTTGCGGGCGTTGGAAGTCTTTACAACGCTGAGAACCCGCGGTGTCGACGCCAGAATTACGATTGCGGGAGCTATCTCTTCGGATCAGGTGCAGTCCGCGATCAAGTCAGCCTGCGCAAAATTTGGCGACGACGTCTCCTTTCGCGGTCATCTGTCCGACGAGGAGAAGTGGCAGATGTTCGCCACTCTCGACTATTTTCTGTTCCCCAGTCTGTACCCGCACGAGACGCAGTCAAGTGTCGCACCGGAGGCGATGTCGGCCGGCGTGCCCGTGATTTGCTATGACCATCGCTTCGTCGGCGAACTGGTCGGAACTGAGGGTGGCCTCGTCGTTCCAACAAGCGAGAACTTCGCCGCCGCGGCGAGCGATTGGATCTCCACGGCCCTCCCAACCAGCGACCGACTCGAGCGCCGGAGGCGGGTCAGGGCGCACTACGAGTTGATCTATTCGCAAGCGGCGGGACAGGTTGAGACGCTGATCGATCGGTTGGTTTCGTCCGACAAATGACGGATTCGACACCTCAGGCAGGAAGGCCGGGCTTTTCCGCAAGAATGAAAGTGGAAGTATCCAGCTTGGAATAGTCGATGGCGGATTCACGTCCGCGCATCCGTTCAATTCGCTCGAAGAGTACATCGAGCAACTTCCGATCGGAGAATGGCGCGCGGACGTCCGTGGCCGCCACGCTCTTACCAACCATGCCGAGTGCGATCGAGTAGGCACGCGCGATCATATAGCAATAATTTGCCCATATGGACCAACGCGGAAAATTCTCGAGATAGCGTGTGACTTTCAACCCGTGGCCACTGAGTAGCACTTCAACGTCTTGCCGCGTGTAGTGTCGAAAGTGGCCAATCAACTTGAAGTACGACCGAAACCAGTGCCGGTAGGGAAGGCTCAGCACTAACTTTCCACCGGGCCGTAGGACGCGCGCTATTTCCGCCATTGCGGCACGATCGTCTTCGATGTGCTCGAGCACTTCGATGCACATGATCAGATCAAAATATTGGTCGGGATACGGAATCGCAATTGCAGACCCGCGTTGTATCTTGGCCTTGTCGCCGAGTAGTCGGTGCGCCATTTGCGAGGTCTTCTCGGCGTATTCAATGCCATGAAGTTCAAGCCTCGGATCCATGACGTAACGCAAATTGTCGCCAGCGCCGCACCCAACGTCCAGAAGTCGTCCACCTATTGCTGGTGTGCAATCGGAAACGGCCTGCTTCAGAACGACGGCACGATTGCGCCTACGCGGGTCGCCATCGCTGCTGAACGAATGCTCATCAACGTCGGTAAAAAATTCCTCGTAGAATTCTTCCGTTCCACTGGATGCATGAATTTTTGTTCGCTGCATCTTTGCAATGTGTAACAGAAGAAGATCTACATAATCGAATATACCGGCTTTATTCCCGATCGACATAGTTCGACTCATGCGGTCCGTTGAGTGAGGCGATCACACACAAATCGGTGCGCAAGCGCTAAAAGCGTCAAGACCGGGTTCACAATTCCTGCTCTTTGCATAACTGCCCCTGAGATCACAAACAAGTTGTCGACGGCCTTCAGGCGCAAATCTGTATCGATTGCCGTTCCGATCGGAATACCGCCTCCTAGATGGTAGGCGTCGACAGCATGTTCGCGCAGGTAATTGGCACAGCTATTGGCGGACGCAAAGTCGGCAAGCGGTCGGGTTTCGGCTCCGACGGACGCGGCCAGCTCGACTCATCAAATTGGCAACGCTGATGACAAGCTCGCTGAAGGTCGTCTCATCTTCAATTTGTACGTCCCAGTTGAGAATTGCAGATCCAGACGGCGACAGTTCAATCCGATTGGCGAGGCTGGGATGGGACTCGAAGTCGAGTGTAGCCGTGGCGCTCATCGACCGGTCTATTCGCAACCTGTCCAGGAAATAGCGTTCAAAGCCAATCATCGCAAGTGATGGCAGATGAGACAGCGCCATTAGCCCCGCTTGGCCGATTCGCCTGAAATCCGGCGCGCTGCTGGCGAAGGGCCATTACATCCTTGATCTCGCGATAGGGTGAAACGTCGTCGAATGGGAACTGAAAATGAATAAAACCCCCATGACCGAACGCGGGTGATTTCGGAATCTCGAATCGCCTACCCACAACAGCCCCATTTCGAATGCTCGGCGCGACGAGTTTGCGCAACTTGGGAGATACGAAGCCCGTCACAGCATACATCGGCACAGACAGATGCTCGTGGAGCCCTCTTCCAATGTCGGCAGTGACGCCCAGCTCGTTGGCGTGACGGAGCAAGATCAAATTTGAATTGATCGTTCCTGCCGATATAACGATGGTGTCGGCCCTTACTACGACACGCTGGCCGCCGGTAACAATCTCGACGCTTGCGATCTTCATCCCACTGCGGCTGAAGTGGATGAGTTCAGCTTCCGCTATAATCTGACATCTCTTGTTCGCCCTAAGCTTGCTGAGTGCTCTCAAGGAGATGTTCCGCGCTCTTCCGGCGAGAACCATGGTCTCAGAGAGATAGAGGGGGCCGATACCGCAGTCCTCAGGACTACATCGCACGCGAACCGCCTGATAGTTGGGTGCCAACTCGGCCTCAACGGCGACAAAGTGCTCGATCAGATCCGTATCAAAATCGCCAGAGTCAGCACTCGCGCCGAGCAGATCACAGAGGCGCGTGCTTGGCGGCCTCACAAGTCCGCCACCCCAGAAAAAACCGTTGCCGCCTAGGACATGATTTCTGGCCTTGTAGGCCCCGATGTGCTGCCGCTTTGCACACTCGACTGCCGGCGCGGCTGCGCCGCGGGTTGAAAATGCGGTCGAACCGCGTTCGATCAGTGCAACGGTTGCGCCGCGCCGCGTTAGATGATCCGCGAGAAACGTTCCAACGATCCCGCCGCCAACTATTGCGAATTGGGCTCGTATCTCACTCATGGAAGAATTGGGCAAACTGCGAGAGCGTCATCACCGACGTCGTAGACAAAATCAGTTCGAGGGTGGTGTGTTGCCGCGCCAGCGAGTTCACAAACGATTTGAAGGTTGCGCCACGGCCAGTGCGCTTAAACTCAGTGTACAAGCCATAAGCTGCTGAACGCTTGCCCGACGGCGGAGTGGAAAGGACATCACAAAGCGGCATCTGTATTATGTCGATTTTTTGCTGGCCTTTCAGCAGGCCGACGGAACCGGCCGGGCCGCAAATTCCAAATGACCGGATTTTCCCTTCTGCTTTCAGCTTGTCGGCTTGCTCAAATAGTGCCGCGGACAATTCGGTTCCCATCGCCGTCAGAGGCTCATGAATCAAAAGACAATCGACGGCACTCGTCCGCAAGCGTCGGAGAGAGCCATTGAGGCTCTCAACCATTTCTCGGGGCGAAAAGTTCCGGCGCTCATATTCCTCACCGTAACTTTGGGCAAAAATCTTCCGGGCTGCGCGAATCGCTGGAAAAAGGATGCGATGGCGTTCGCCATAGGGATTTGTCGGAATTCCGAACTTCGTCGTGATGCGAATTTCGCTTTCCCGTCGCGCGAAAGCCCGGCCGAGTTCCAGCTCATTTAGTCCATCCCCATAACATGGCGCTACGTCGAACGAACGAAATCCCAGATCGAATGCCGCGTGAAGTATTCGTTGGCGCTGAGCCGGGCTCGCCAAATGGTGGAGACTGCCCACGCCAAAAATGAGGGGTGGCTTTGGCGTCACAGCGTTCGTTGTGGCGGCAGTGGGGCCGTTGCTTGCCAATCGAAACGATCCGCTCTTCGAGATTCCGCAGACGTTGATCAATCTGCCTGAACTGGCGGAATCGAGCACAATTGATCGCGCGCAATATAGCTGCGGCTTAACACTGCTCGCAATGGGTCGAAATGAAGGAATGGCGCGCGCGACCATGATTGACGAAATTCCACTGGCATGGTGGTTCGCGAAATTGTAATTAGTTGACTCATCGGCCCTCGGCATCGCAAGGAAGTCATGACGGATTTTGTCGAGAAATATCTCCGGCAGAGCATCGAACTCATCAACGGCCTCGACCGGCAAGCCATCGACGCTATCGCCAAGGGTATCGCGGCCGTTCGGGCGCGCGGCGGCCGTCTGTTCATCGTCGGCTCGGGCGGCGGCGCCGGGCACGCCTCGCACGCCGTCAACGATTTCCGGAAGATCGTCGGCATCGAATCCTACACGCCGACCGACAACGTCTCGGAACTCACCGCCCGCATCAATGACGACGGCTGGGACACGTCCTATTCGAACTGGCTCAAAGCCAGCCGGATGAACAAGAGTGACGGCCTGCTCGTATTCTCGGTCGGCGGCGGCGATCTCGAAAACTCCGTGAGCGTGAACCTGGTGCGCTGCATCCAGCTCGCCAAGGACGTCGGCGCCTCGGTGTACGGCATCGTCGGCCGCCAGGGCGGCTATACGAAGAAGATGGCCGATGCCTGTTCCGTCATTCCGACCGTGGACGCCGATCTCGTCACTCCACATACGGAGGGCTTCCAGGCAGTGGTTTGGCACCTGCTCGTTTCGCATCCGGCGCTCAAGTCCGTCCAGACCAAATGGGAATCGGTCGTGGCCGCCAAGCCGTGAGTTCCATGCGCCGCGCGATTTTCCTTGATCGGGACGGCGTTCTCATCGAATCCATTATGCGCGACGGCAAGCCCCACTCCGCCATGACACCGCAGGACGTTCGCATCATCCCGGGCGTACCCGAAGCGTGCCGCGAGCTTTCGCGTCTTGGCTTTTTGCTTGTCATGGTTACCAACCAACCCGAGATTGCCCGTGGCCGGATCAGCCGTGAATTCGTTGAACAGACCAATGAAGCGCTGGCGCGAACGCTCGGCCTCGACGATGTTGAGGCCTGCCCGCACGACAACGACAGCAATTGCCAATGCCGCAAGCCCAAGCCTGGCATGATTCTGCAGGCGGCGGCGAAGCTGGGGATCGACCTTCCTGCCAGCGTTGTGGTCGGCGACCGCTGGCGCGATATTGCGGCCGGCCGCAGCGCGGGCTGCAAAACGGTCTTCGTCGACTATGGTTATGATGAGTCAATGATTGAAACTCCCGATCACGTGGCGTCATCCTTGTCCGCCGCGCTCCCGTGGATCAGCGCACAAGTCTGAAACAAGAAGGTTTTGCTCATGTCCCAGAAATTGAAGGTCAAGATCTTCGCCGATGGCGCCGACAAGAGCGACATCCTTCGCCTCTATGAAGACAAGCGTATCCAGGGTTTCACGACCAATCCGACGCTTATGCGCAAGGCCGGGATTTCGGATTATGAGGCCTTTGCGAAGGATATTCTCGCGCACATCAAGGACAGGCCCATTTCGTTTGAAGTCTTTTCCGACGAGTTCGATGAGATGGAGCGTCAGGCACTCAAGATCGCCGACTGGGGCTCGAACGTTTATGTGAAGATTCCCGTCACGAACAGCCTGGGCATCCCCAGCTACGACCTCATCAGCCGCCTTGCCAATCGCAAGGTGCAGCTCAACGTGACCGCGATATTGACGATGGAGCAGGTGCGCGATGTCAGCGGAGCGTTGGAGAACCATGCGCCGTCGAACGTCTCGGTGTTCGCCGGCCGGATTGCCGACACCGGCCGCGACCCCGTGCCGATGATGTCCGCGGCCGTGGCGTTGTGCTCGGCATTCGACAAGCAGGAAATCATTTGGGCGAGCCCGCGCGAGCTTCTGAACATCTTTCAGGCCGATCAGATCGGTTGTCAGATCATTACGGTCACGCCGGACGTGTTGAAAAAGCTGTCGCTGGTCGGAAAGGATCTTGGCGAGTATTCGCTGGAGACCGTGAAGATGTTTCGTACCGATGCCGTTGGGGCGGGGTTCACGCTATAAGGTCGAGCGGCGTGCAGAAAATCGAGGGGAAACAAGGAGCGTGAACTCCATAACTCGGTCGGCGCCCGTAGTTTCGATCATAACCATTTGCTTCCGCAATCCTGATGAACTGCGAAGGACAGTGCATGGTGTCCGCGGGGTCGACCGGTCTCTCATCGAGTTCATCATGGTTGACGGGTCTCCAGATGATAGTTGCGTTGTCGAAGCGAAAAGCATCGCAGACGTCTACGTCCACGAGCGCGACCGAGGCAAATACGATGCGATGAACAAAGGCCTCGCTCGAGCGCGCGGGGTGACGGCGATCTTCATCAATTCGGGCGATCAACTTTTGTCGCCAGACGTACTCAATGAAATTGCAACAAGACACAAATCGGAGCTTGAAAACAGCATCGTCTACTGTGACGCACTAATTGAACTCGCCGGCGAACAATTTGCAATGCCGACTCCAGAAATGACAAGCGAGGACATCCGCGTCGGCAGATTTCCCAATCATCAGGCCACCTTCATCCCTATGTCGTTCTACGCCACGCACAAATATGACGAGAGCATGCACGTTTCCGCCGATGCCAAGTTGATGAAAGAAGCGTTTCGATCACTACCTCACCTCCACTTAAATCGAGCGCTTGTCGTCTTTGCGCATGGCGGATGTTCGACCATCTCGGGAACCTGGGCGTCGGTATTTCGACACTATCGAGAGTCCGTGGAGGTCACTGAGATGACGCGCACGGAAAAACTCAAAATGTTGGCTTCTCTGTTCAGAAGAAAACTTTTGTTGTCCATTCTCGGCCGGCGTTCTTTCGACGCATTGAAACTTGCGTCTCTGCGTCGTTCCCGCAGCAAACCCGCGAAATCAGGCCGGATAATCTGATCTGCCCCCGAAACCTGGATCTTTTTCGGTTAAAGTTTTTCGGCTGGTGGTCTGAGCCCACCTTCTGGATCGCCGGAGGGTAGAGTTTTCTAGCTTTGTCATGATGGCGGGCTGGCTACGCCGTCGTGATTCAGCAAAGAACTTGATCTCTGGGCATACATAAGGGCGTTGACGCTCGACTTCAGTCGGCCAGGCAAACCGACCGACAACGCGTTCATCGAATCGTTCAACGGCAAGTTCAGAGCCGAGTGCCTGAACGCCAACTGGTTCCTGAGCCTCGACGAAGCGCGAGCAAAATGCGAGGCTTGGCGTAGAGACTACAACGAGGTGCGTCCACACAGTGCAATCGGCAACAAAAAGCCGATAGAGCTTCATCGGATAGCGGCATCACCGGCCAGCCACCCAGCCGACGAAGTGAACTCAGACCAACCAAGCTTGGATAGATTGTCATCACTTTAGGAATTGCCTAAATACGCGAGGAGGCGTGAAGGCGCCTACGGATTCTAGTTTCGGGGGAATTGAGATTGCACACGCGGGGCGGTTCGAGGCTAGGCTGGACCAGCGATATTAGAACAAGTTTGTCGGCACTTTCATTACACCGCATTTTTCTGCCATTAGTCGTTTTCTCGGGCCTGAGTATCATCTCCATACTCGCGGTGCTCAATGGCACCTATTTCGACGACGAAATTTTCAACATTCGGGTAATTGCGGGTCTCAATATCCTTCAGATCATTCGTCACATGAACTCCATAGATGTGCATCCGCCCGGATCCTACGTGATCAATAAACTTCTGCTCGACGCTTTCGGCTCTTGGTTTTGGGTGAAAATTGCGGGTGGTATTTTCTGTGCCTTCGGATTGGCCGTATTCCAATACCAGGCTTTTGATGCGCTCGATACCCGAAAACGTTTGGTTCTTGCCGGGCTTCTGGCTACTTCGGCTTCGGTTGTGATGTGGGGCATCCAATCGTTGGTACGCCTACTTCGACCCGATTTTCGCAATGACGTTGGTGTGCTGATCTTCTCGAACGCGTCCTCGCTCGCCAGAACCGTTGTGTTGGCGATTTCGGCGGTCTTGTTTTTCCATATCAGCTATCTCGCCTTCGTTCCCGTGCCCGTTCAGGTGCTGGTCCGTTCTGGATGAGATTTTCGCAATCTCAACGCCCCTAATCTCCTCGCCCTGGCGATGTTTGGATGTGTAGCGCTGCGTCTGCCTGCCGCAACTCTGGGTTTTCTTCCACTTCCATTGGCATAGTCCCGCGTCGGCTTCTCACCACTTCGGGGCCGGCGACGCCTTCTGCTGCGACCGCGATGACCCTTGTTCGTGAAATGCGGTTTTTCCGAGAGCGCGCCTGCCGGCTTCTACCGAACTGTCGCCGCCAGAGCGATCGGCTATCTCGCGCTGTCGAGAAAGGCATCACGTCTCGATTATCTGGCCACGGCCGCACTCGCTCTCGGCGTCATCGGCATGTGTCTAACAGGGATCGGCGTTAAGCCGCGCAATAGCATTTTCCTTCTGCCGCTGGTTGCCCTCATTCTTAGTTCAGCGATCGTGTCGCTGCCGAAGATTTCGGCATTCATTGTCGGCTGTGTAGTTGCTATTTTTCAGTCTGCAGGGGGTCGTTAATGTCATCGTGCATCAAAATACCATCAAAATCTTTACAATACGCATTTCCTGCAAGCGATGTACCAGTATAAAGGCATGCGATCAAACTGTGGCCGCGTCATCGTGTTCAACCACGATGTCGTTCTCACGTATCTGTTGGAGAGCGGCGGAATCAACAATCTTCACCTTTCTTGAAGCGGGAAAGGTACTTCATATTGAGAGAAACGCGCGCGTCTATTGTGACGAAGACTTTTAGAGCTGGTTCCCAATACAGACCATTTACGCGTTTTATAGACAGTACAGCAACCTGGACTTAAACAGATTGCACAAATCTCTTGATCCCGACCCGTCTGCCGGTATCAAGGGCCGAATTGGACATAAGTGCTTCCGCCTTATCCGATCGGATGATATTTATAAGGATCCGAACCAGTGAAAGTGGACGATTGGAATATGATTGCGCACCGCTCTTTCTATTGTCTTTAGCGGGCGTTCTATCTCTAAATTGCGGCCACAAAGCAACCAGGCTCTGAATAGACCGTGTTCTGAGCCCACTCCCTGTATCACCGGAGCGCTGAGCTTTCCATCTTTGTCATGATCGCCAGCTTAGCTACGCCGTCTTGATTTAGCCATGTATCGCGGTATTCTGCTCTATTACCCCATGCGTCTGCAACCTCGTTGTCGTACTTGCGCCAATCCTCCAACTCTTTTCCCGGCATCATCCCGGTGACGTTGCCCCCTAGGTTTAATCCAGTTTGAAGTGGAGTCTGGCCCCTTAGGAAGGACCAGACGATGAAGCGCAAGCGGTTTACGGAAGAGCAGATCATTGCGATCCTGCAGCGAGCAGGAGGCGGGGGCGTCGACGGCCGAGTCTGTGCCGCAAGCACGGGATCAGCGACGCCGACGTTCTACAAGTGGAAGGCCAAGTATGGCGGGCATGGACGTGTCGGAGGCGCAAGCGGCTGAAGGCGCTGGAAGATGAGAACGCCAAGCTGAAGCGGCTGCTGGCCGATGCCATGCTCGACAACGTCGGCCTGAAGGATCTGCTCGTCAAAAAAATGGTGACGCCCGCCGCGAAGCGAGAGGCTGTCGCTCATCTCGCAGCAGACCTATGAGATGAGCGAGCGGCGGGCGTGCCGGGTGATCGGCTGCGATGCGGATGACGGTGCGCTACCGGTCGCGCCGGCCGGACGACTGCGGCCTTGCGCGAGCGGCTGAAGGCGCTGGCGCAGGAGCGCCGACGCTTCGGCTATCGCCGGCTGCACATCCTTCCTGCGCCGGGAGGGCTATGTGGTGAACCACAAGCGGCTGTTCCGCATCTTATCGCGAGGAACGGCTGACGGTGCGCAAACGTGGCGGCCGCAAGCGGGCGATGGGGACGCGGGCGCCGATGCCGGTGCCCGCGTGCCGAACGACCGCTGGTCGCTCGACTTCGTCTCTGATCAGCTCCCCGACGGCCGGCGCTTCCGCATCCTGGTGATCGTCGACGATTGCACCCGAGAGTGCCTGACGCCGGTCGCCGACACCTCGCTGTCCGCGGCCGGCGCGTCGCCCGCGAGCTCGACCGCCGTCATCGCCTGCGCGGCAAGCCCAGGACGATCGTCAGCGATAACGGCACCGAGCTGACCTCCAACGCGATCCTCACCTGGGCCGACCAAACGCCAGGTCGGCTGGCATTACATCGCGCCGGGCAAGCCGACGCAGAACGCCTTCGTCGAGAGCTTCAACGGCCGGCTGCGCGACGAGTTTCTGAACGAGACCTTGTTCCCCTCGCTCGATGCAGGCGCGGCTGGCGCTCGAAGACTGGCGCCGCGACTACAACACTGTTCGGCCGCATTCTCGCATCGGCTGGCTGACGCCAGCCGTCTATGCCGCCCAATTCTTACCGCAACGGGACCAAGGCGCTGCGCTCCGCAACGGCTCCGCGCCTTGGCCCGCTGCTCCGACTGTGCATGATGACAACCGCCAGACTCTAGTCGCTACTGGATAAGAGTTGGGGGCAACGTCACGGGCACTATGCTTCTTAGCACCAACCGATCTGTATTCGAGCTCAAGATAGATTATTAACCGAGTGTCATCCTAACCTTTGACAGCTCAGCCTTCATCGCCTTCCTCTCCTCCCCAGCCTCTTAATCCAGCTTAAAACTCTAACCAAAGACTATCCATTTTTTAGATATCAATCAACTCTTCAATATACTCTTTCAAATCCTATTCCCCAACACACCCATTACCACAGCCCGGAACGCAACTCCGTTTAATTGAGGCGCTCAGTCTAAGTTCGCCATGTTACTCGCAAACTGCCTCACAATCTTCGCCAACTACAGCACGCCCGCTCACCATGGCAAATGTCGCCGTTCTCATTCTCACTTACAATGAAAATGCCACATCGAGCGGGCCATCAAGTCTGTTGCCGCGTTCGCAAAGGAAATATTTGTCATCGATAGCTTTTTCGGATCGAACCGTTGATCTGGCGGAGGCCTTGGCGCGAAGTGTTGCAAAACAAATTCGTTAATCACGCCAAGCAATTTCAATGGGCCCTCAACGCGGCCCCGATCACGTCCGACTGGATATTTCGACTTGATGCAGACGAAGTCGTCGAAGCAAGTCTCGCGGCCGAGATCGAAGAAAAACTGCCAAAGCTGCCTGCCGATATCGTCGGCGTGAATCTCAAAGGCAAACACATATTCATGGATCGCTGGATTAGATTTGGCGGGCGATATCCGCTCATGAAATTGCGAATCTGGCGGCGCGGTAATGGGGCACCAGAGGATCGCTGGCTCGACGAACACATTGTCGTTTGGGGCGGGCGCACGATTACTTTCAACGGCGGCTTCGCAGACCACAACCTCAACGACCTGGCGTTTTTCACAGACAAGCATAATCGATACTCCACGCGCGGCGCGATTGAGGTGCTAAAGCGGCGCTATCGTCTCGGCGACGACGAAGCGCTCTCGGCAGAAAGCAGCTCGTGGCAAGCGAGCGTCCAAGCGATACATCAAAGAGAACGTCTACGATCATCTACCGCTTTGGGCCGGGCCGATGCTCTATTTCATTTACCGATATTTCTTGCTGTTTGGATTTCTCGATGGAAAGCCGGGATTGATCTATCACTTCCTTCAAGGTTTCTGGCACCAGTTCCTGATGGGCTCCAAAGTCTATGAATTGGAGCGCGCGCTTAAAGGCATCCGTGATCCGGCCGCAATGAAGGCAGAGCTTGCCAGGCTCACCGGGCTCGAACTCTAAACTCGGATCTGCCTCAGCGCGCGGTCATGTAACCCATCGTCGCATAGTAGACGCCTGCGATGCCCTCCATCGTTTCGCGATGCTGGTGGAACTGATGCCAGCCGTCGAAGAACAGCACGGGCTTTCGGGCAGCCGTCAAACCGCGTAACACATCGATGGTCCGATGGCCGGCGTGATTGTTCATCACAAGAACGGCGTCCACTTCAGCCATCTCCTTTTCGACGTCGGCAACCGGCGCGTAGCCATGGCCCAGGATCGCCGCGTCCTTGACGACAAAGTCCTTGACGCGCAAATTTTCCGGCTTCGGCAGCCGTTTCAATACTTCCAGTGCAGCGGAATCGCGAAAGTCGGACGTTTCGGGCACGCCTTTGAAGGCCAATCCGACAAGCATGATTTTGAGATCCGCGAGACTGCGACCTGTGATCGCACAAAACTGCTCGAGCTTGCGGATCACATATTCGGGCCCACGCTCGTTGATACTGCGGCTAGCGTGTCCCAACACCGGTTCATATTGGCCGTTCGCGAGCGGGTGCGAATAAAGGTAGGGATCCTTCGTCAGACAGCTGCCGGCGACGCCGGGACTGGGAAGCGGAATGGGATTGCGGGGATAACCGCGATTTGCCGCTTCGATGAGCGAAAACGCGTCGATATTCAACGCATCGCAGATGAGTGCGGTCTCGTTCGCGAACGAAAAAACGAGGTCGCGGAACGTGTTGTTCATCAGCTTTATCAGTTCGGCAGCCTCAAGCGACGGCTGCTCGACGATCGTCTTGGTGATGCGCGAGAAGAGGCGCGCGACAACATCGACGCTCGCCTGGTCAATTCCGCCCACGACCTGCGGCAGGACGCCGAGCTCCTCGATCGCCTTGCCCTCCGCAGTACGCTCGGGCGCGAAGGCCAGGTGAAAGTCCCTGCCCCCCTTCAATCCGCTCAATTCGAGGATAGGCAGCACGATGCCGCGAGTTGTTCCGACCTGTACCGTGGAGCGCAATATCACTGTGTCGCCGGGCTTGAGAATCCCGGCAAGCTCGGCCGATACCGTCCGAAGCGCGGTGAGATCGGGCGTCTTGTTCCTGACCGGTGTACCGACCGAGACGACATGAATATCTGCATCGATCTGGCCCGCGCCAGTGGCAAAGCGCAGCGGATTCGATCGTGCGACGGAGTGAACGAGCGCATCCAACCCTTTTTCAAAGAAGGGGGCCTCGCCTCGCCTGAGCTTGTCGAGGATCGACTCGTTGCTGTCGATCCCCACCACGGGAATACCGGCGTCCGCAAAGGCATAGGCCAAGGTAAGCCCGACATATCCCATGCCATAAATCGCAACCGTATGCGGACGTACATACGCTGGACGCTCTGCGGTGATTTCGGATTGGACCTTCATCTGGCTTCTATCTTTTGTCGCGATCAGCGCCCTTGCGGCTTACGCGCGGTGATTAGCAGAAACAAGCCCAGCCGCCGGCCAATAAGCTTGATCAGAGTGCCCGGGTATAGCGCCTTGAGCAATTTGAATAGCGGCCTCTGATATTTGGGGCCAAGAGTCATGTCGAGCGTGTCGCCCGGTGCGAGTTCTATCTGGAATTCGAGATTCGTGAACCCGCAACCGCCCAGCAAGGCGCTTGCCTCCGCAAGCGTGTAGGCCTTCGTGCCGGGGCTCTCGAGGTGATCGTAGATTGCCTTGCGCGGCGACGTCCGATGGATTGCCGCGAGCAGAAATCCGGTCCAACTGGGTACGCGATAGATCATCGCCTTCAGCAAGCCCCCGGGCCGCAGAACGCGAAATGCCTCCGAAAAGGCTTTTGGCGTATTGGGCGTGTGATGCAGAACGCCGAAGGAATAGACGATGTCGAAAGTGGCGTCGGCAAAGGCAAGGGCCTCCGCGTCACCCGTCGCCGCGTGCACACTGAGTCCCATTCTGTTTGCGCGCGCCAAACTCGTATCGACCGCCTGCTGGGTGAGATCCACGCCGGTAACCCGGGCGCCTGCCGATGCCCACTGGCAAAGATCGACGCCGGTTCCAAGACCGATTTCCAGCACGTCGCGATCTTTGCCGAACCCGTAGTTGGCCCACCTGTCGAGATAGGGGTGCGTTCGCTGGCGGTGCTGCGTGACTTGGTCGAGGTCGCCCTCGCGGGTGCCGCACACCTCATTTGCCCAATGATCCTGGACCGATTGTTTCAGGCTGGCTGCGACGCCGGTCATCGAAAAAGCCTCAACATCGATTGAAACATCACCCAGGAATTCAATCGGCGACCGTCCGGCGATTACGATATCGTATAAATCATAAACCCCGCATAGCGGCAATTCTCGGCGCCGTCGTTTACTTTGACTTTCCAAGCCAAAGTCAATTTGTCGGCCATGGCTATCCGCGCTATGTGTCGCATTCTTTGCTATGTTCGAGGGGTTGGGGCCAATGGGGCCCTGCTCCAGCGGGAAATTGAACTCCCAAATGTGTGGAATTGCCGGTTTTATCGGACCCTGGGGTGGGCGCCTCCTTTCCCAAATGCTCAATTCGATGGCCCACCGCGGACCCGACGGGCGCGCCGTTTGGTACGATCACGCGTCGAGCGTAGCGCTCGGCCATTTGCGGCTTTCCATAATCGATTTGAGCGAGAACGCAAATCAGCCGATGCAATCGGCCGATGGGCGCTATGTCATTTCCTATAATGGAGAGCTCTACAATTACCGAGAGCTACGAAGGGAACTCGAAACCCGGGGCGTTCGCTTCCGGACCGCAAGCGACACAGAGGTGCTGCTCGAGCTCTTGGCGCTCGATGGCGAGCGCTGTCTCAATCGCCTGAATGGAATCTTCGCCTTCGCTTTGTGGGACCGCGTCGACAGGCGCATGTTGATCGCGCGCGACCAGCTCGGCATCAAGCCTCTCTATTTTGCGCAATTGCCCGACGGTTTCATCTTCGCGTCCGAGCTAAAGGCGCTAGTTCAGTGTCCCGATCTGCCACGCGATCTCGATCCATCCACCGTTCTCAACCATCTGGGCTTCGTCTGGTCGTCTTCGAATGCGACCATGCTGAAGGCCGGGCGTAAGCTTCGACCCGGCCATTTCGCTTGGGTGGACGCCAACGGCAAGGCAAAGATCGAGCGCTACTACACAATCCCTGTGCCCAGGCGCGACCGCACTCCCGTGAAGCCAGAGGCGTTACTCGAGCTTTTCGATCGCGTCGTGGCCGATCAAATGGTCGCTGACGTTCCGGTCGGCGCCTTCCTTTCGGGTGGTGTCGACTCCAGCGCCATCGTTGCATCGATGTGCCGTGCGACAGATCCGGCCCGCATCGTCACCTTTTGCGCGAGCGTAACCAAGGAGAGGTCTCGCGCCGACAACTTCGGCGATGATATCACCTATGCCCGCCTGATGGCCGGCAAGCTCGGCGTGCAGCTTGTCGAAGTCCCGACCGAATCCAACCTGGTCGATGAACTTCAGGACATGCTCTGGGATCTCGACGAACCGACCGCGGACTTCGCGGCCCTTCAAACGCGCAAGATCGCTGCGGTCGCCCGTCGAAACGGCCTCAAGGTTCTACTCTCGGGGACGGGCGGCGACGATCTCTTTACCGGCTATGGCCGCCACACCCTCGCACATGTCTGGACCCTGCTCGACAAGGTGCCCGGCGCGCGCGCGCTGGTGGGGGCGGCGATCAGCGGCTTTCCTTCCACCTCCGTACTCGGCAGGCGTCTCGCGCGTCTTGGGACGCTGCTGCCGCTTAGTGAAGATGACATGCTGATCGAAGCCATGAGCTTCTCCTCGACGGCTCCCTTGTCGCGATTGGCGCTTTTGTCGCCTGAGGCACGGCAAACTCTGAATCCTGACGCGGTGCGCGGCGCGCTGCCGGCCATTCTGGCGCGTACGAGCGGCCTGGAGCCGTCCGAGCGCATGTTGCAGCTCGATCTCGACGGATTCCTGCCGGACCTCAACCTGAACTACGCCGACAAGATGGCGATGCGCGAGAGCATCGAATTGCGCGTACCCATCCTTGATCCGAGGCTCGTGGCATTCGCAATGACCATTCCGACATCGCAAAAGATTGCCTTGCGCCAGACTAAGCGCATCTTCCGCGAGGCGCTGAGAGACCGTCTGCCGCCGGAAATCCTGACGCGGCCCAAACAAGGCTTCGGCACGCCGGTACGGGCGTGGCTTGCAGGGCCGGCGCAGGACGTCCTGAACCAGACGACCGCGCCACAAGTGCTGGAGCAGCGCGGCCTGTTCGACCCGGCAGCCGTCGCGCAATTGCGAAGAGATTTTGATGCCCATCGTGGCGACGTCGCCTTCACCCTTTTCACCGTCGTGGCGGTGGAGCTATGGTGCCGTAGCCTGGATTCTCACCCAACGCTCAGCTTGGATCAGGCGCGCGCCGCAGCGTAACCGCACAGCAGGAATCGGCACCCCAGGCATGAAGCAACTTGTGCAAAGCGCGCGTTCGGGAGTGCTTTCAATTCGCGACGTTCCTCCGCATCGTGTACGCGGCGGACACCTGTTGGTCAGGACGACCGCCAGCCTCATTTCGGCCGGCACCGAACGCATGGTGGTCGAATTTGCGCGCATGAACCTCGCGTCCAAAGCGCGCAGCCGTCCGGACCTCGTGCGAAAGGTGCTGTCCAAGGTTCAACGCGACGGCGTGATGGCCACCTTGGAATCGGTCCGTGCTCGTCTGGATGAGCCGCTGCCGCTCGGCTATTCGGCCGCCGGTGTGGTCGCAGCCGTCGGTGCCGGACTTGAAGGGCGCTTCCGGATCGGCGACCGCGTGGCGATTGCCGGGGCAGGTGTGGCGAACCATTCGGACGAGAATCTGGTTCCCGCCAATCTCGCCGTCCCTATCCCGAAAGACGTGCCGGACGAAGAGGCCTGCTTCGGCACCGTCGCCTCGATCGCCCTCAATAGCGTGCGCCTGCTCCAGCCCAAGCTTGGGGATGTTGTCGGCGTAATCGGAGTTGGACTCGTGGGACAGATTGCAGCCCAGCTCCTAACCTTGCATGGCTGCCGCGTGGTGTGTTTCGACTACGACGCGCGCAAGCTCGCTCTGGCGCAAAGCAGTGGCGCGGGCATGATCTGGAACCTCGCCGACGGCGACCCTGCAGAGGCCGTCCTGGGCTTTTCGGATGGTATCGGCTGCGACGGGGTGCTTATCGCGGCGGCGACGAATTCAAGTGAGCCCTTCGCCACGGCGTCGGTTGTAGCCCGCGACCGTGCAACTGTCTGCCTTGTTGGCATTACGGGTACGGAATTTCCTTACCGCGAGTTCATGAAGAAGGAATTGTCCATCGTCGTGTCGCGCTCCTACGGCCCAGGGCGCTACGACGACGACTACGAGAAGCGTAATACCAAGTATCCCGTCGGCTGGGTGCGCTGGACCGAAACAGAGAACCTCGCCGAGTGCGTGCGCCTCATGCGCCCAGGCGGAAAAGCCAGGCTCGATATCGCGCCGCTCATCACGCACCGGTATGACTTCAGCGACGTGAAAAGCGCGTACGATCTCGTCACCGAAGGTACGGAGCCTCACCTCGGAGTCGTGCTGCGCTATCCGGATACCGATAAAAATGCTCCTACCCGGCTTCCCGTCGTCAAGAAGATCGGAGCCGCGTCAGGCAAGTGCGTGCTCGGCGTCATCGGAGCCGGCAGCTTCGCCCGAACCAAGTTGCTGCCGGCGCTCAAGGGCGACAGCAAAGTTGTGCTTCACACGATTGTCACGCGTCGCGGCATCTCAGCTACCAACTCGATGGACAAATACGGGTTCGTCAACTGCTCTTCCAATGAAGACGAGGTGTTCAAGAACCCTGAAATCAACGCAGTCCTCATCGCGACGCCGCACAGCAGCCACGCTGCGTTGACCGCACGCGCCTTGCTCGCCGGCAAATCCGTGATGGTCGAGAAGCCGTTGGCGCTGACGCGCGAAGAGCTCGCGCACGTGGTCGAAGCACGCAACTCATCATCGGCTTTCTTCCAGATTGGGTTCAATCGCCGCTTCGCACCGATGGTCATCAAGGCGCGCACGCACCTCGCCAATATCACCGGCGCAAAAAGCGTGCTGCTCCGCGTAAACGCCGGCCAGTTGCCGCCGGAGAGCTGGCAGAAGGAAGCTGACGAGGGCGGTGGCCGGATTCTGGGCGAGGTCTGCCACTTCGTCGACCTGGCGCGTTTCCTCGTCGGATCGCCCATCGTCACTGTGCATGCTGAAGCCGCGCGCCCGAGCCGCGGCCCTGCCGAAGATCTGACAGTCATGCTCCATTTCGCCGATGGCAGTCTCGCGACGATCCTGTACACAGCGCTCGGTGACACCACCTTCAGCAAGGAGCGCTTCGAGTGTTACGCCGGCGGCACGGTCGTCGCGATCGACAATTTTCGCACTTTGGAGATCGCGGTCGGCGGTAAGATCAAACGGGAAAAGGCTCGGCTGGAGCAGGACAAAGGACACAAGGCCGAGATGGCAGCCTTCGCACTCGCCGTTGCCGGCGGCGGCCAGGCACCCGTTTCAGAGGATGAATTGATCGAAACCAGCCTCGCAACGATTGCAGTGCTGGAATCTCTGCGAGACGGTACAAGCATCAGCTTATGAGCCTCGGCCGTACGCTTCGCACCATTCGACATCTCTCTGCCGAACAGTGGTACTTTCGCTTCGTGTGCCGGGGCCGCTGGGTTGCGGCTCGGAGGCTGCCCGGGCTTTTTCGTGCGCATATCGAACGTACCGAACGCGCTTTGCCTCTACCCATCGCATCCACTGCAGGACTGACCGACGCTGCGAAGTTGGTCCTGTTGCTCCAGCAATCGGTTCATGGCGCTCACCTTGATGGCATGACGCGAGGTTGTTTTCGCTTTCTCGGGCGCACGGTCGACTTCGGTTCGATTGCTGGAATCGAATGGCGTCGCGACCTCGGCGAGCGAAACAATCCGCTGTGGCGGATGAACCTCTCCTATTTGGGCTGGCTGGTGCCGCTTCTGGCCGATGGTCGGCCGGACAGTCTCGCGCTAACCGGAGCCATATTGGAAAGCCTTGAAAATCAAAATCCGTGGTCGGAGCCGGGTGTGTTCCGAGATGTCTGGCATCCCTATTCGGTCAGTCATCGGCTGATCAATTTACTAACGGGACTCGCGCTCTACCGCGCAGCGGGCGGCGCGCCCTCTCCGAATTTTGAGTCCGCAATTGCCGCACACGTCAGGCTGTGCGCGGCGTTTCTGCTTCACAATCTCGAGCGCGATCTCCAATATAATCACCTGCTGAAGAATTTCGTCGCGCTCTCGGTCTATAGTGCCGCCCTGTCCCGGCCGCTGCCGAGACTGAACTTTTTGCGGAATGCAATCCGACGGTCGCTCCAACAGCAAGTCCTGCCGGATGGCGGTCACGCCGAACGCGCACCGATGTATCACGCGTTGTGCTTGCTCGATCTCGAAATTCTCAAGGCTACCGGCGAGCCAGTCGAACATGAAATCTCTGCAATGAAGCTGGCCCTTGCAGCCATGATGCACCCGGATGGCGACATCGCACTATTCAACGACTCTTGGCTCGGAGAAGTACCTCCCGCAAAAATGCTGGCGCCGGCGCCGCCCGACGGCATCGCGGATCTTCCGCAGACCGGATATGTGCGTCTTGGCAGAGGCGGCGATGCCGCGATCCTGGATCGTGGACCATGCGGCCCCGACAACAATCCGGGACACGCGCACGCCGATTTCCTGAGCGTAGAACTTTCGGTAGAGGGCAAGCGCCTCTTGGTCGATCCCGGTGTTCCAACCTATTCCGCTGGCACGCTGCGCGATGAGTGCCGGTCGGCCAGCCGACACAATGGCCCGCACCTGCGCGGGCGGGAGCCGATCGAGTTCTGGCAGTCATTCCGAGTCGGTCGCCGAGGCTACGCTTATCCGCTCGACGGCACGGGACTTGGTACCATTGCACCGCTTTGGGCCGCTGGTCGGCAAGACGGCTACAAGCCGTATGGCGTGAACGTCGCGAGGTGGATCGGCCTTTGGCCCGGCCGTGCGTTTCTGATGGTCGACGTCTGGCAGGGAATATCTTTGGCACAGGCAGGGCTGCGATTTCTGATTCCCGCAGAATGGAAGCGCAATGGATTGACGTTCGAAAATGCGGGATCGCTGGTTCGTCTTGACGTGCTGAACGGCGGCGCCGCAGTCGGCTCGCCGGGAACATGGTGGCCGCGCTTCGGCGAAGCCAATGACGCTCACGCCATATCGGTCGCGCCGCTCGGTACCGAAGGCAACGCGACGGCCGCCACGCTCTGGCTATGGGGCGAAGAGCCGGAGGCCGCGCGGCCATCGGCTGCCGCTATTGCGAAATCTCTGAGCGAGGCGCTGGAGTCGGTACGATGAAAGGCGACCTACCATCGCGCATGTCGGTCAGCGCGGCACAGCAGTCTCTGCGCATCGCCATTGTCTATGGCCGTATGCCGCTTCCAATGACCCGCGCCGATCAGATGACGGTGGCGCACCTGATCTCTTATTTCTCGGCGCGCGGCCACGCCGTCGACCTGTTCACGCTTGATACGGGCGAGTCGCTCACGCAAGGCCAACGCAACTGGCTCGAGAGCAACTGCCGCAGGATCGACGTGGCGCCGCAAGGCATATTGCGCAGCCTCGCAGGATCGGCGCTCGCGCTCCTGCAGGGAAAGCCGCTTCAGATCGGCTGGTTCACGAACCGCAGACAGCGCGAACGCGTGCGCGAGGCAATCCGGACCGAAAAATACGACGTCGTGTACACTTATTATGTCCGCAGCGCAGAAGCGGTTCGCGGCATCGCGCCGGCCCATGGCGATAGCCAACCCGTAACCTATCTCGCGCTTCAGCTTTCCCAGGCGCTCAATGCTAAACGCATTTTCGAGCGCGCCACCCGGCTGAAGGACAGACTGATCTATTCGATCGAGCGCGTTCTCCTGCGCGACTATGAGGCGCGGATCTGGCGCGACTTTTCGCGGACGGTGCTCATCGGACAGCAGGACGTCGACGAAATTCGTGCGGCATCGCGCGAGCGCGGACTGCCGGAGATCGATAACTATCTGCTTTGCGCGCATGGTGTCGACATTGAGCGGTTTGCACCGCGGCAGGGGCGCGCTGAGCCTGCGACGCTCGTTTTCTCGGGCGTGATGGGCACAAATACCAATGTCGAGGCGATCACCTGGTTCGTGCAGAATTGCTGGTCCACCGTGAAGGCCGCCGTTCCAGATGCCAAGCTCATTATTGTAGGCCGATCGCCGGCTCCCGAAGTCACAGCGCTGGGATCAAGAGATTCAGCCATCACCGTGACCGGCGAAGTACGAGACCCGGCGGAGTATATTGCGCGAGCGACCGTTTGTATCAATCCGATGCAAGCAGGTGCCGGAATGCAGAACAAGCTTATCGAATATCTCGCATCGGGGAAGGCGGTGGTGGCCACGACCATCGCCAACGAAGGCGTGCGCGCGATCCCGGATATTCATTTGGTCGAGGCCGACTCGCCGGAGGCATTCTCCAGGGCAACGATTGACCTGCTGCTCGATCCTGCAAGACGGGACGCGCTCGGCCGTGCGGCACGCGTTTTTGTCGAACGCGAGTGGACATGGGAAAAGTTCTTCGTCGAACTCGAAACAGACATGGTGCACCAACTGCGACAGCCCACAGCTGCACCCGTCCGCCCGGCGAAGATCGGCGCGTGAGAAACCTCCTACGAAAGCTGTTCAAGGCTCTTCGGCTTCTGCCGCTGCCCGGGCCACGGGCCGCCATGCTGAAATACGGCGTCGCCGCGACGACCGAACATTTTGGCATCCTGTCCGGACCCAGCTTAGGCGTCATTGTGGATGTTGGCGCCAACCGCGGTCAATTCTCCCTGGCGGCCCGGCATCTTCATCCTATGGCGCGCATTGTTGCGTTCGAACCGCTCCCCGGGCCCGCCGCGAAATTTGCCCGGATATTCGCGGACGACAAAAGTGTCACGCTGCACCGGGTTGCGATCGGAACACGAAGGGGTCCCGCCACAATACATCTCTCACGGCATATGGACTCCTCTTCACTCCTGCCGATTACCGGCACTCTGACGTCGACCTTTCCGGGCACCGATGAGGTGGGCGTTGATGAAGTATCAGTCGCGCCGCTGACCGACTTTCTCAAATCTGAAGATCTGGTCAGCGAGTCCTTCCTGAAAATCGACGTTCAGGGATTCGAATTGGAGGTTCTGAAATCGGCCGGTGCGCTGCTGCCGCTGTTCAAAAGAATTTATGTCGAGGTCTCATATGTGCCGTTCTATGAGGCACAGGCATTGGCGCCCGAAGTGATTGGCTATCTTCGATCGCAGGGATTTCGCGAGGCGGGCTCCTACAATGAGAGCCGAGATCCCGCGAACGGGGCGGTCGTGCAGGCCGACCTATTGTTCGTGCAAGATCACTGAACTCGAGGTTCTTCGTTTCTGCTCTTCAGTGTTTGCGACGAACCAAGCATATGTCTGGCGCAGTCCTTCGCGCAGATCGATTCGCGGCAACCAGCCCAGCGCCGTCAGGCGGTCCGAACTCAACAGTTTTCGCGGAACGCCATCGGGCCTCGATGCGTCGTGAACGATCCGGCCACCGAATCCTACGATGTCGCGAATTAGTTCGGCCAAGTCCTGAATGGTCAGGTCCGAGCCCGACCCGACATTGACATGACGGTCATCCGAATAAGACTTCATGAGGTGGACCAGCGCGTCGGCGCAATCGTCGACATGCAGGAACTCGCGGCGCGGCGTGCCCGTGCCCCAGATCTCGATCTTCGGCGCCTGCGGATCTTCGCCTCGTGCGCCTTGCGGATCAGCGCCGGGATCACGTGGCTGGTGGCCAGGTCGAAATTGTCGCCCGGCCCGTAGAGATTGGTCGGCATGGCCGAAATGAAATCGCAGCCGTACTGCCGGCGATAGGCCTGGCACAGCTTGATGCCGGCGATCTTGGCGATGGCGTACCATTCGTTGGTCGGCTCGAGCGGCCCGGTCAGCAGCGCCTCCTCGGGGATCGGCTGCGGCGCGAACTTCGGATAGATGCAGGACGAGCCGAGAAACAGCAGCTTCTCGACGCCGGTCGCGATGCGCCGCCTCGATGACGTTGGCCTCGATCATCAGGTTGTCGTAGAGGAAATCGGCCGGATAGGTGTCGTTGGCGAGGATGCCGCCGACCTTTGCCGCGGCGAGGAACACCGCGTCCGGCTTGTTGGCTCGTGCATCCAGGTCTCGACCTCGCGCCTGATCGCTGCAGATCGACTTCGTCGCGTGCCGACGGTCAGGATCTCGCAGTCCTCGCTCGCAAGCCGGCGCACGATAGCGCGGAGCCGACCATGCCGCGATGGCCGGCGACCCAGACGCGCTTGCCTGCCAGCGAAAACGCGTCAACGTCATGCATTGTGGCGTCGCCCTCGTCGGCAGCTTCAGATCGTCGACGCACCATCTCCGTCACCAAGTTCGTCGAAACGTGTCTCGTGCTTCCAGCCGAGCTCTGCTCTGCGCCTTGGCGGGATCGCCGATCAGCAGATCGACCTCGGTCGGGCGGAAATAGCGCGGATCGACTTCGACCAGAACTCGCCCGGTCTTGTGCGTCGACAGCCCTTTTCGTCGACGCCCATCGCCCCGCCAGTCGATCGTTATCGCCGACCTCGGCGAACGCCCGTCTCGACGAACTCGCGCACCGAGTGGGTCTCGCCGGTCGCGAGCACATAATCGTCCGGCTCGTCCTGCTGCAGCATCAGCCACATGCCGCGACATATTCGCGCGCGTGGCCCCAGTCGCGCTTGGCGTCGAGATTGCCGAGATAGAGCTTGTCCTGCAGCCGAGATGGATGGCGGCGACGGCGCGGGTGATCTTGCGGGTGACGAAGGTTTCGCCGCGGATCGGGCTTTCGTGGTTGAACAGGATGCCGTTGGAGGCGTGCATGCCATAGGCCTCGCGATAATTGACCGTGATCCAATAGGCATAGAGCTTGGCCGCGGCATAGGGACTGCGCGGATAGAACGGCGTCGTCTCGCTCTGCGGCACTTCCTGCACCTTGCCGTAAAGCTCGGAGGTCGAGGCCTGATAGAAGCGCGTCTTCTTTGCCAGCCCCAGGATGCGGATCGCCTCCAGCAGGCGCAGCGTGCCAAGCGCGTCGGCATTGGCGGTATATTCCGGCGTCTCGAAGCTCACCTGGACATGGCTCTGGGCGGCAAGATTGTAGATCTCGTCGGGCTGGGTCTCCTGGACGATGCGGATCAGATTGGTGGCATCGGTCAGGTCGCCGTAATGCAGAATGAACCGCTGATCCTTCTCGTGCGGATCCTGGTAGAGATGGTCGATGCGGCCGGTGTTGAAGGACGACGAGCGGCGCTTGATGCCGTGGACGACGATAGCCCTTTTGCAAGCAGCAACTCGGCGAGATAGGCGCCGTCCTGGCCGGTGACGCCGGTGATCAGAGCGGTCTTTTTCTTCATGCCGATTTCCAACTCAGTAGTCGTCTTGTAGCGCAGTTCCCCACGGGCAGGAAGGCCACAATTTCAAGGTCTTAGGGCCGACGCACGCTAACCTCGAACGAGTTGGCGAATGAATTGCCGGTGCGGCAACCCCCAGATCAGAAATACGCTCACCGCGCTCACCGCGACAATTGAGACCTTCGCCGCGATCAGCGGAAGGCCACCCAGGAACGGATGCTCCAACCTCTCCCAAGTCGCGAACACACTCAGGAGGATTGTAAAGACAATCACAAGTCCGAACGGATAATCGAGCCGATCGAAGTATCGGATTGATCCGGCCATGCTGACCATCAACACAATCTCGGCCGCCAATACGGCATACGCGGCACTCAGTATTCCGAGCTTCGATCCGAGCGCAATCGTAAGTCCAATCGACAGAATACCGGTCGGAATCGTCAGCGTGGGGAGCAGCCAGGTCTTTCGCGTAAAACTGATCTGCCTTACGGGAATGGTGCCCTGCACACGAACGAACGACGCGCACATGAGCAGCGCGCATGCGGGCCCAGCTTGTGGATAGCGCGA